>CP030277.1:0-2527500 GCA_003330885.1 Rhodobiaceae bacterium
ATGACCTATCGGTTGAACACACGCGATGCCGATTTCGAAACGTCCTTCCAGGTCTTTCTGACCTCGAAGCGCGAAGTGTCGGAAGACGTCAACACGACGGTTGCCACGATCATCAAGGATGTGCAGGCGCGCGGCGATGCCGCGGTCATTGATCTAACGTCGAAGTTTGATCGTCAGGACCTGACGGCAGAAACATTGCGCTTCACCCAAGCGGAAATCGACGCTGCGTTGGCGCAGTGTGATGCGGAGACTGTGGACGCGCTGAGATTGGCGGCGTCCCGGATCGAAGCATTTCATAAAGGTCAGCTGCCCGAAGACAGACGTTACACAGATGAAGCAGGTGTCGAACTAGGCGAAAAATGGACAAGCGTGGGTGCGGTGGGACTTTATGTCCCCGGCGGCACGGCTGCTTATCCAAGCTCTGTCTTGATGAACGCGATTCCGGCGAAGGTTGCCGGTGTTGAGCGCATTGTCATCACGGTGCCGACGCCAGGTGGGGCGATCAATCCGCTGGTCCTGGCGGCAGCAAAGATTGCGGGTGTTTCAGAGGTCTATCGCATTGGTGGGGCGCAGGCGGTTGCCGCGCTTGCCTACGGAACAGAGACCATCGCGCCGGTTGATAAGATTGTGGGGCCCGGAAATGCCTATGTCGCCGCTGCCAAGCGTCAGGTTTTTGGCACCGTTGGTATCGACATGATCGCCGGACCTTCGGAAATTCTGGTACTGGCGGATGGCGAGAATGATCCGGATTGGATTGCTGCCGACCTCTTGAGCCAGGCGGAGCATGATGCCGTCGCTCAGAGCATTCTCGTGACCGATGACGCGGCTTTCGCGGATCAGGTCGTTGAAGCGGTGGAAGCACAGCTTGGAATGCTCGACCGGGGAGAGATGGCCCGCGCCAGCTGGGAAGAATTTGGGGCGGTGATCCTGACCGAAAGTCTGGACGCGTCCGTACCGCTGGTGGACCGGATTGCAGCCGAGCACCTGGAAATTGCAGTCGCAGATCCAGAACCGCTGGCAAAGAAAATCCGCAATGCAGGCGCCATGTTCTTAGGCCGCTATACGCCTGAAGCCATTGGTGACTATGTGGCCGGCACCAACCACGTGCTGCCGACCGCGCGTTCGGCCCGATTCTCGTCAGGGCTCTCCGTGCATGATTTTGTGAAACGGACATCCATCGTGAAATGTTCGCCAGATGCTCTGGCGGCAATTGGCCCCGCAGCGATAAAACTCTCGACCGCAGAAGGGCTTGACGCCCATGGGCGCTCGGTGTCAATTCGCCTTAATCGATGATCTTAACCTTGACGAGGCAGGGCTCGCATCCGATCCCTGTTTTAGCTTAGACTATATCCATGGCACATGGATCCGACAGGCAAGGAGCGGCGCAGGTGGCTCATTCGGACGATACGCCCGGCTCTGCCGGAGGCGATCCCTACCGTTTGATCGACATTACGCTCGATGAGACGACGGTGGTACGTCGGTCTCCAGATATCGAGCATGAGCGCAAGGTCGCGATCTACGATCTGTTGGAAGAAAACTCATTTCGGCCGAATGGCTCCGATGGTGGGCCCTATAGGCTTCATCTGTCGGTGCAGGAAAACCGTCTCGTCTTCGACGTTCGCATTGAAGAAGATGTGGAACATGGCAAGGTCATGCTGTCGCTGGCACCCTTCCGCAAGATCGTGAAGGACTACTTCCTGATCTGCGAAAGCTATTACGACGCCATCAAGACGGCGGCACCTGCGCAGATCGAAGCGATCGATATGGGCCGCCGAGGGCTCCATAATGAAGGCTCCGAGCTCCTGAAGGCACGGCTCGACGGAAAGATCGAAGTGGATTTCGACACGGCCCGCAGGCTCTTCACGCTCATCTGCGTTCTTCACATCAAAGGCTGATCGGTGGGAAGAGGCGGACATCCGACGCGCCCAGGTGCGGTACTCTTTGCGTGTTCATTGAACTCTGTCCGCTCACCCATGGCCGAAGCGCTGATGAAACATCTGCTAGGCACAACGATTTTTGTCGACAGTGCTGGTGTTCAATGCACCGGCCTTGACCCCTTCGTTCTCGAAGTGGTGAGTGAGGTTGGTTATGAGCGTAAGGAACATCATTCCAAAACCCTCGACGAACTGCAGGACCACGCTTTCGATTTAATCATCGCCTTGACACCAGAAGCCCGCGACAGAGCCGAAGAGGTTGTGCGGGGAGAAGCAGTCGATGTTGAATATTGGCCCGTCGAGGACCCGACCCTGGAAGGAGGGTCGCGGGCGCAACGGCTCGATGCTTATCGACGCCTTCGCGATGATCTGATCGACCGCATAAAGGACCGATTTGGCTCAGACGTCGCCGAAGCCAGCTGAGAAACCCCGCGAGAAGTCCAAAATCCGCAAAAAAGCAGCGATTTGTGCCTCAATGAGCGCTCAGGTCTTGATTTCCCGGGCGCTCTTGCGCATTCTCCGGCGAAATTAACAAAGGGCGATTATGGCCAAGGAAGAACTTCTCGAATTCCCAGGGACAGTAGTAGAACTGCTTCCCAACGCGACGTTTCGGGTGCAGCTCGAAAACGATCACGAGATCATTGCGCATACAGCAGGCAAGATGCGGAAGAACCGTATCCGTGTGCTGGCGGGCGACAAGGTGCTTGTCGAAATGACCCCCTATGATCTCACCAAAGGCCGCATCACCTACCGCTACAAATAATGTAGTGGGTGGGCAGAGCGCCGCTCATGACAAATTCAGACACATCTCCAGATCGCCCGGCCTTGGTGCTGGCGAGCGCGAGCCCGCGCCGTCTTGACCTGCTGCAGCAGGTGGGGATTGTGCCGGATGTGGTGGCACCTGCCGATCTGGATGAAACACCCGGAGCGACGGAGTTGCCGCGCGTTTATGCGGAGCGACTGGCGGGAGAAAAAGCGCTGGCGGTCGCTGCAAGTCATGAGGACGCATTTGTTCTCGCTGCAGACACTGTCGTTGCCTGTGGACGCAGAATTTTACCCAAGGCCGAGACGCGAGAAGCAGCGCGCACCTGTCTTAATCTGCTCTCTGGCCGTGCCCACAGAGTTTATACGGGCATTTCGCTTGTCAAAGGCGATACGCAGATCACCAAGTCGGTCATGACCCGCGTCCAGGTTGCGCGGCTGAGTGACGCGGCATTGGACGCTTACCTTGCGTCCGGCGAATGGCAGGGCAAGGCAGGCGGCTATGCTATTCAGGGGTATGCCGCAGCGTTTATCAGGGGTCTGAATGGATCCTATTCTAATGTTGTAGGCCTGCCGCTTCACGAGACGGTTAACCTCCTTAAAGGAAGCGGGTTCCCGCTCTACCAAGCGCCAGAATCTTGAGTTAGGATTGCGGGGTTCGGGGGAACACCACGGCCACGCCGCTTTGCGGCAGAAGGCCATCATGCCAGGGGGCAGGTCGGAGTCGATGACCGAAGAAGTCTTGATCAATGTAGGGCTGGGCGAAATCCGGGTTGCTGTCCTGGAAGAGGGCAAGCCTGTTGAGTTCGTGCTCGAACGCACAAGCGAAGACGACCTGAAAGAGAAAACCGGACGCGCCGGACATTCTCTCTTGGGCAATATTTTTTATGGCCGTGTACAGCGTGTGCTGCCGGGCATGCAGGCAGCCTTTGTGGATGTGGGCCTACAACGCGCAGGCTTTCTGGGCGCGCGGGAGGCCAAATGCCTCTGTGAGCTGACCGGCTTGGATGAAGGCACGCTGCCGCCCATCTCATCTTGTGTGACCGAAGGCCAGAGCATCCTGGTGCAGGCGACGAAAGACCCGATCGGGGAAAAAGGCGTGCGGCTCTCCGCCAACGTCACTCTGCCGGGGCGCCTGCTCGTGATGGTGCCAAACCAATCCGGCGTGGTCATGTCCCGGCGGATCGAGGATGAAGCAGAGCGCGAACGCCTCTCCATTGTCGTCTCGCGCATCGCTGAAAAGCTGAACGCGCTGGGCGTGACCGGCGAGCCCGCAGGCTTCATTGTTCGCACAGCGGCCATCGGCATGGAGGAAGCAGCCCTCGAAGAAGATGCGCGCCGTCTCGCTGCCGATTGGGCAGAGGTCCGCGCGGCGGAGAAAAATGCAAGCCCGCCTGACGTGCTCTTCCATGATCTTGACCCTGTCGCCAAAACCATGCGCGACTTTGTCAGCATGGATACGGCCCGCGTAGAGCTCGATGATGCCAAGGCCTATCAGGAGGCCGTGCGCTATTGCAACCGCGCCATGCCGCATATGGCAGAGCGGGTGAGCCTTGTAAACGGTCCGGGCTCTGTCTTTGACGAGCATGACATTGACGGTGTGATTGAGCAGGCGCTTGACCCGCGTTTTGAATTGCCGTCCGGCGGCTGGATCACCATTGAGACAACTGAAGCCCTCACCGCCATTGATGTGAACTCTGGTCGCTACACCGCCTCGACAGGTTTGGAAGAAACCAGCGTGCGCACCAATATCGAAGCGGCAGAAGCCATTGTCGATCAGGTGCGCCTACGCGGCACCGGCGGGCTCATTGTGATCGATTTCATTCACATGAACGACCCATCGAACATTGAGAAAGTGCTCGATACGCTGAACAAGGGTTTTGAGAAAGACCGTGTGCCGACGCAAGTCTCCACCATGTCGGAATTTGGCCTGGTGGAAATGACGCGGAAGCGCGTCCGCGAACCGCTGGAGAAATTGCTGACCGAGCCGATCTATGGCGATGGGCGTGCACGGGTGAAAACTCGCGCGACGGTGGCCAACGAACTTTTGCGCGCCATTGACCGGGTGGCGGCCCGCTATCCGGGTGCCGAAATTTCCGCTCGCGCAGCGCCGGGTGTCATCTCCTGGCTGGAGGGAAGTCATAGCCGTCTCGTTCGCGAGCTTGAGACCCGTGTCGCGGGCACGGTCTATCTCGAGCCCATGCCGGGCTTTGACCGGGAACAGATCGATGTGGGGCCTGCCCGGTAATGGCGCCGGCTTCTAAAGACGCCCTGGATAAAAGCGAACATAAGCAGGGGGAGGCTAGCGAGACTGTGACGCCTTTTCGCGGAGCCCGGCCCTGTCCCATTTGCAAGAAGAAGGCGACGCGGGAGTTCCACCCCTTCTGCTCCAAACATTGCGCAGATGTGGATCTCAATCGCTGGCTGAACGGGTCCTACGCGATTCCCGCAGCCGAAGAGCCCGAAGAATGGTCAGAAGACTAAGGGCAGGCGAAATTCCGCACGAAAGCGCTGAATAAGAGGGCTCATAGCGCTGGACAGGGCGGGGCACTTCGCCTATAAACCGCGGACTTCTGCGGTCAATGTCTGTCCGGGCTCTAGCCATGTCCCCCAAAAAGTGGGAACCGGTTTTTGGGTTTCAGGACTTGGCCAATAAAGAAGGCCCGGGTAGCTCAGTTGGTAGAGCATGCGACTGAAAATCGCAGTGTCGGTGGTTCGAATCCGCCCCCGGGCACCACTGAAATTTTTTATTCAATAAAATCAATGACTTACGACGCAAAAAGTGTCCCACTTTTCGCATCAGGTCAAAAGTGGGACACTTTTGTTCCCGTTTTAGCCTTTGGAGAATTTATCCATTGCGCTTTTTGCCATCGTGCGCTGCCTGGCGGCCTTGGTGTAGCGGATCACCTCTTTTGAGGTCTGGTGGCCCGTGATGGCCATGATCTCGTGCTCGGTGCAGCCCATCTCCGCGAGCTTCGCCGAGGCGGTCTTCCGCAGGCCATGAGCCGAGCAGTTCTTGAGCCCTGCTTCGTCGCACCACTTGCGGAAACGGTTGCCAAAACCGCCGTCGCTAAACGGCCGGCCGAACTCTGAAACCAGGAAGGTGAGGTCGCCGGTCTCACTCGCATCAATGATCTTTTGCAGCTCCTCAATCACGGGGATCGAAAGCGTCACCGGCTTGCGATCTCTGTTCTTGTGTTGGGTGAAGTGCAGCCAGCCGTCGCGCAGATGTTGCTTCCCCATTCGAACAATGTCGGAGCGGCGCTGCCCGGTATAGAGAAGCAGGGCGAGGGCCAGCCGCGCCTTGGTGCCGATAGGGTGGCAGGCTTCAAACCGGGCAACCTCCTCCAGCGACCAGGAATGAAAGCCCTGGGAGCTTGATCGCATATAAGGCACATCCCGCGCCGGGTTCCTGTCCGCTAATTCATACTCAACAGCGAAGGCGAAAAGCTGCCGCAGGGATTTGATGATGCCATTGGCTGCTTCCGGCTTGTCCGCCCGCTTGTCTCGCATGGCGCGCACATGCCGTGCCTCCAGCAGGGCGAAGGGCGCCGTCCCGTTCTCTTCGCAGATCCTGTCGAGAAGCCCCCGGCGCACATATTGCGTGCGCGGGCTCAACCGCTTGAAGGGTGCGGAGACGAAATATTGCTCGCAAAGCCAGCGGAAGGAACCTTCCTTGTCGCCCGCCGCAGCGCGGACACTCGGCCGCGCGCGTGGCTTCTTCTCAGCAAGGGCCGCGTGATAGCTCGTCCAGAATGCAGGCGAGCCCAAAGGCCCCACCAGCCGAACCTTCGCATGGCCTTTTCGCCGCAGATAGATCCGCACATTGCCGTGCCGATCCATATCTTCCACAACGTGCTTTACGCGAATTTTCGGCATAGACCATCACGGCTGTTTGTCCCAGGGATTGGGGTCATCTTCTCCGTCATGGGGGAGCTGGTCAAATTTGGCTTCCAGCTCCCGCAAATCCCACACCACACGGCCGTCAATTCGCCGCGCGCGGGGCATGCGGCCGTCACTCACCATCCGGTCGAACAGGGCCGGGCTGACGCTCAGCCAGGCCGCCGCCTGCTCCCGGCGCAACCCACGTGGCGGCAGGTTGGCGGGCAATATATGGGCGCGCTCTTTCCTCATGGCGCGTTCTCAAACACCCAGCACTTCACCGTGCGCCCTTCCTGAAAGCCGAACTGATCCTGTATCGCCGTCTTCACGGTTTTAATGTCTTTGAACTTCCGGCTCTTCGAGGTTTTCAGATGCCGCTTTAAGTCCTGCACAATGGGGATCTGCTGTTTCTGATGGGACGCCACCTTGATGAAGTGGTTGAGGTTCACCGCTATCTCTTGGTTGTTCTTGCTGTGATTGAGGATCTGCGTGTCTCCGCTGCCAGCATTGAGATAATCAAACGTCTCCCAGAACTCCCGAACGATCGGGTGGTCGGCCGTAATCGCCGCCTGCCGCTCCAGCGCAATGTCACAGACAGTCTGGTGGATCTCTTCCATCTGCATGTCAGACAGCGACACAAGCTCGCCGAGCGCATCCACCAGAGCCAATATCTGCGCATGGTTTTTGGCAATACGAACTGACTTAAGCCCGTCCAGGCCTATCAGGCGTTTTTCGTGGAGTGGCGTCTGCACCTTCACGGTCTCCATCACCTGAGCCTCCTGCTTGCAGGCAAGCTCCAGAAAATGACTCACATGGGACAGCGGCATACTCTCCAGCTTCTCCGCCGCCACCTTGGTGGCAGGTGTGTGCTGAGTGCGATCAAAACCCAGATGCACAATGCGCTGCAAAATAGCGTCGCTCGCATTCACGTCTGCATTTTGCGAAATGACGATGGATCCGCGAAAGGGCGGCTCATAGGTTTCGTTGCCGCTGGTCTTCACGCCGCGCGCCCGGCTTGCCCGGCCATTGTAAGCGGTCTTCAGCTCGTCCCAGTCAAACTTGCGGGCCTTGGCTGTGTCTTCGTCCCGGTCGGCTTCAATCAGCACCACGGGCAGGTTGCTCACCTGGGCAAAGTTGCGAGAGCGCGCCGCCATGGTGGATTTCGACGGATCAAACCCTTCATAGTCCTGGCGGCCCACAAGTTTCCACAGAAACTCAATAAGGGTGGATTTCCCCGCACCAGGCTCCCCCACCACTTCCAGAAATGGATAGCTCTTGTGGTTGGCGCGAATTTGCTCGGCAAAGAGAGAGCCAAACCAGAAGGCAACGGCAATCATGCCCTTCGCGCCAAAGCACTCCCACACAAGCTGCACCCACTCGTCGGAATAGTCGCCTGCCTCCCCAATATTCAGATGCACAGACTGGTTGAGGCTTTTGAGCGACAGCTTCCCCACCTCAAAATAGTCTTCATCATTGAGCGCCACCGTCTGCCCGGCAGAGACCGCCACATCGTTGAACACATAGGCGCCATGCTCTTTTGAGTAGCCGATGAAATCCACCGTCTCCACGGTTTTGATGGCATAGAGCTGCCGCTTCAAAAACCGGTCAAGATGGGTTTTGGACCCGGTGAAGATGGAGCCCGCCGCGATAGAGAGCATCCGTTTTTTAAACTCAGTCGGTGCGGAAAGCTGCCCGCCGGTAAACGTGTTTTTTACAGGCCGCGCCCCGTGGGGAAAATGGATCGAGGCATAATACCAGCTCTCATCCGTCAGGGCGTTTGCCTGAAAATAGAGAAACTTCGGATTGCAATTGGCAATCTCCTGCAGCGTGTTGGCATTCTCCGCCGCCTTGGCGCGCATTTCATCCTTGCTGTGCTGCTCACCGTCATCCGTGTCTTTCAGCGTTTCCAGCGCCTTGGCATATTTCTCCATATCAAGCTCAAACCAGAAGAGCCGATTATCGAACTCAAAATCAAAAGCGTTGATGTTTTTGGCTTGCCAAATGATGAGCGCCTTGTCGAGCGCGGTTTCCGCAAGCAAGAGGCTGCCGTGATACCGATAGTCGGTAAGGTGCTTGTGGCTAAGACGCCCTGCCTTGTGCGCATCATTAAAGTCCGTCTTGGTGCGACCCTTTTGCGGAATAAGCGCTGAGAAGACTTGTGGCACCCCCGCGTCCCGCATCGTGAGCGCATGCTTCACATTATAGCGCCGTCCCGCTTTGTCATTGTCGAGCGCCCACACCCATTTGATGTTCTTGTGGGCATGCTCGCAAAGTTTGCGCGCGGGATAGTTGGTGCAGGTAAGTGTCGCAACAGCTTTCTGTCCGTTGAGGGTGAGCGATATGGCATCAATACAGCCTTCCACCAGCCACACTTCATCGCCCTCTTCAATTGTCATGCCGGGCGGTTGCCACCAGAGCCCGCGATAGGAGCCATTGAAATGCGCCTTGCGGGTGGTGAGTGTGCCGTCTGAGGCACGAATGGTGACGGGCTCAATCAGCCGCTCCATGTAAACGTCGTTCGCGCGATCAATGTCAAAGCGCACGGTGGCGCTGCCCTTGTTCCCCACAGCATTAGGGTGCCAGAACTTTTCCTGCCGGTAGAAGCCGCCCATGCGTTTTGGGTCGAGACCTCGCATGAGCTTCATATAAGCATCAGCTGTGGCATTAGGCTCTTTGGGGCTCGGCTTGTAGCGCTTGTTAAAGTCCTGGAAGAGATCGGGATAGAGATCGCGAATGTTGAACTCAGCCCCGCATTTGTTCTGCCGCCCGCAGCGCAGCACCCAGGGACTGTTGGCACTTGTGAAGAGTTCTTTCTTGGCACACGCCGGGCACTTCCCTTCCTGCAGCCAGTCAGCGCGCATCTTAAATCCATAGTCAGATGTTAGGCGGGGCGTGACTTCTCCTCTCAGAATATCGTCCATCATGCCGCCACCCCTTGCGACAAGGCGCCGAGTCGAGTCACAGTTTCACTATGGACAGACGAAATGAATTTTTGATTCTCGCAGGCCTTTTTGCGCTTTGGTTGGTCAGCTTGACCGTCTGGTACGTCGCAACTGGCCTCGGTCCGCCTGAAGGGTGGAGCAGGTTCGCTAGTGATTGGGGATCGGTAATAGGCGGTTCGCTGGCAGCAGTCGCTGCTGTTGGAACCATCCTTGCTATGAGACACCAAACCGAAAGAAACATTGCCGCTGTGCGCCAACAGACAGTGGAGACTGTCGCAGCGACCAAAGCGCAGTCCGACGAAATCAGAAAACAAACGAGTGAGCTGCGGTCTTTGGAAGATCGTCGTGCCGCTTTGGAGCACGCTGCTTATCTTCGAACCACGGCCAGTGAAATCACAAGTATCACGAATGATTTTGTGTGGACGGCAGTTTTTGTATTCCGAATAGTGAAGAAGGTTCAATCGGATGACGGGTTGCGCTCTGTAGGAAGAATGGAAGCGAAAGAAAAGTACGGTGCGGATGTCTCTGAGGCGATGATTGATCTGTTCGCAACCAACGCTCGAAGAGAGGCGTTCAAAAGACATTTGGAAACACATAACGACATAGGACACATCAAGCCCATAAATGTCGGGTTTTTGCCGCATGCATTGCGGGCATACATGCACAGAGCTTTTGAACGCTTCAATGATCAAGCTGACACTTTCAACAAGACTGAAGAAGCTTTTCATGCTGTGTCGGCATTTGCGCAGCGGACCCTCAACAACTGCGCCGAGCTTGAGGTTAAAGTGAAATGGTCTATTGCACTTCTGGAAGCTACTGCTTCGTGTATAGAAGAGAGAGAAAATGTCCAAATAGAGCAGGCGAGTGTTGTAGAAGCTGCAAAGCAGTTTTTGCAGGACGGCCACCTCTACCTGCTTATGCCAAGTCTTTTTGAGCAATATGATCTTACGCTTGAATTGACTGGTGTTGAAGAATCTCTTGCAGACTTGTTTGAGTGGAAATCGATTGACGCTGGCATCTAGTGTTTTGAGTTTCTTCATGCCCGGACCTCCGCGAGGCCGCGCTGCTGAAAGGTCCAGTCGGCGATTGATTGTGAGCGGAGCATTCCTTCCGCTTCGTCCTGCGGGGTGTGGGCTAGGATCTGCAACAGGATCAAATGACGAATGTCGGCGAGGGCTTCGAGCAGGGGCTCGAGCCCATCCTCTTCCCACTCTTTTGCATAGCGATAGTTCACGGCGTCCACGAGCGCATGAATGTGCCCAAGGTCGCAGTAGTAAAGTGCCAGCGTAGTGAGATCGAGGGTCGGAAGTCTCTCTTCCAATTCCCCAAATAGGGTTTCGGGCAGAGCTTGAGTCTGGTTTGGCACGGGTGGCCTCCTACGGTTCAAATGAACCCGGCCACTGATGTTCCAAAATCTGGTGGCCGGACGAACAGGATTGGAACTACCGTCCGTAGGAACGGCGAGCCCGAAGGCTCTCCCGAACGCCCGACCATAAAAAGAAAACCGCGCAGACCTGAAGACAGGTGTGGCGCGGTTCGAGCGCCTACGGATGTACAGGGTTCCAATCCCGGCACGCCCTTTTTCGACGTGCGCACACACGTTGCGCTGATTTGCCCAAAACGTCAACGCCCTCATGCCGCCACCTTGAGATAAAAGCACCGATTTGCCATTGTTGGGGCGCAATAGGGGGGCGCATGTGGAAGAATTTTTTGAAGGTATTGAGTTTCTTTACCAGGAGGGAGCGTAAGTACCGAAAAATAGCGCGCGCAAGCATCCAGCGTACAGCCAGGCGAAATGAACGTTCGCAAAGAACGCACTCTGAGGAAGTCTTCCAACAGCCTTCGGACTATCCCTCGGGTGACGCCACAATTGTATTGTTGAAGCGGATCTCTCTTGCTGCGCGCGTTGTTGTTGTATGTGTGCTCTCCGTGGGTGCTGCATTTGTAGTGTGGCACCTCTGGCAGGTGGCTAGCGACAGCTTCGTCGAAGCGAAGGAGCACGTGCGTGCATCGATTTCGGGCGTTACTTGGGCGGTCGTCCCCGAGCCGTGGAACTGGACCAAAGCTTCGGTTGAACGAGCCAGGGACTTTATGCTCCTTGTTCTTGCGCCGTTCGGTTTTCTTTTGCTTGTTCTGCGAACGCGTGCGGCCAGTAGGCAAGCGCTTCTTTCGGATATGAGCCTTAATGTCGATAGATTCAGAAAGGGAGCGGAGCTCCTCACTGATGCTCACTTTACCGCTAGGCATGCGGGGATCGTGACGCTGAAAGAGCTGGCGCATTCCGAGCCATCTGAATACGGAGTTCTGATACTTGAGGTTCTGACAGGTTTTCTCCGAAATCCAGATAATCTGGAAGATCCAGCTCGACCTAAAGCAAGCTATGACAGACCGGATATAGCGATTGCTATTGATACCGTTATAGATCTCTGGAAGGAGAGTGAGATTCGAAGGATATATGCAATTCGAACTCAAAAAGAGTTGCTTGATCTTCGGGGAGTGCAAATATACGGAGGGAAATTCTCCAAGTATGCCTTTGAGAATATGGATTTTTCGGGGGCCTTTTTCCTCGATTGTGATTTCGATGATGCAGGCCTGGAAGACTGCAACTTGATTTCTGCCGTTTTTCAGAGAAGTTCTTTGAGTTGGGCGTCGCTTCAGCGCTCGGATCTTGCTTTCACGCGCTTCCTTGGATGTGACTGCAGCTACCTTGAAATGGACAAAGCAAGGGTCCACAAAACTGAATTTGCTCATTCCGTAACGATGGAAACGAGTGTTGGGGAGGGTATGCAGGATTCTAGAGAGACGGTCCTCTCCGTAGAAAGTTTCATTGGTGTCCCATTTCTGGGTGCATCGCCAGAAAGCGCGTTTGTTGGGCTGGAGGACTGTGACCCACCAGTTTTCCTGGTTGGTGCAAAAGTAACATTCCATGCTGGAGGCAAAATGATCGAAGTTATGGAGTTCAAAATTGATGACGCGCAAGGCGAGGAGCTGCATTAAGGGAGTCCAGGAAGCATGTTTGCTATTGCTGATGTTGAAAAGAGAGCGGCGAACCTCGCCGCGTGGCCGCTGGCGGCGGCGGCGATTGTCATCGCGATCCCTTTTTACCAGACGGTTGGTGAGTATGAGATGTTGGGCTTCAAATATTGGGGCGGCGAAGGCTTCAACCGGATGGAAGTCATCCGCAACTTCGCACTGATCGTCGGTGGCTTCCTCGGCCTTTGGCTCGCCTGGCGCCGTATTGTCCTGATGGACCAGCAAACAGAAGTCGCCCTCCAAGACTCCTCCCGGACGGAAAAGCAAAATATTGCTGAGCGGTTTGAGCGCGCGGTGGATCTTCTCAATTCCGAAGAACTTCAATTCAAGCACTATGGTGCAATCCGTATGATGGGCATTGCTACCGCTGATCCGGACGAATACCTCACGCCCGCGATCCACTTGATGTGCGTGGCGGTTCGTGAAATTGCAAACAAGGAAACCATATCGCGCGAGCACAGTGGTCCGGTGCATGACGTTGTGCGCGAGATCGTAACTTATATATTTGATTTGGGTGAAACCTTTGAGTTGAGCCTCGGTGATGAAGCTCCCATTGATTTGAGGAACACCTATCTTCATGGGATGACCCTGGTTGATAGGCATGTACGCGGGGACAGTGTCTCCGGGTGTGTCTTTAACGACTTTGATTTTGAAGGATGCACATTCAAAGGCTGGTTCGGCGAGGATCTGGAATTTCAAGAGGTGGAGTTTCGCGATTGCGATCTTAGGCGTGGCGCATTCCGAAGCGCCCAATATGTCGAGTCTGGCTTTTTGCGTAGTGTTGTGGGAGATCACTCTTTTATGGGATGCCGCATGTCGGGAACGTTGTTCAACGTGCTTTTGTGGCCCACGAACACCCAACATATTTTCACTCGCTGCGATCTCAGCGGAACAGATTTCGCGTATGCAGACGATGACGAAGATCTGCAAAGATATGAATTTCAGAAGGATGCCGTCCACACTGCTGAATACACTCCAGACAGTTTCCGGGCCTGTACCGTCGAGCACGAAGATGCATTGCCAACTGGACTCGAATTTAACGAGCCTCCGTTGGCAGCAACGGCGGTAAAAAGCGAAACAGGCAGCGGTTACAACCTCGTCGTAGATTTTCGAGATAGGAAGGAACGCGAAGATGATTGAATGCACAGCGTCATGAAGAGTTCGAACGATCTCCATTTCGGTGTCGCGATTGGGGGTGCTGTGGTTATCGGCATCATTGCTGTGTGGGGCATATTCGCCACGACGGATGGATGGGAACGAAGCGACTTCATCAACATTTTGGTGGCCATAGGGACTATCGGTGCGACCGTCGGTGCATTCTGGGGCGTGCGAGCGGCAAGGCGTACGCAGGAGCGCGAATGGAAGAATACCGCACGTGTTGCGCGCGATGCGGAGGTGAGGAGGGGCAATGCAGTTCAGGTTGCAGTGAGCATGGAGATGAAGCGCCTTTGTCAACAGCTGGATGAAGTTGGTTGCTCGCTCAATGTGTTTATTGGGAGGCCTGTTGGTACAATGGCGGTCGAAGAGTTGAAGCGGTTGCGAGCTAAGTTGCTTGAAGACACCCCCGCCTTTTCGGCACTGATCGCAGAAATTGGCGATTTGGATCCAGCTATAGCTCAGGCCATCTTTGACTTCTATACCCAGTATCGTTGCAACAGGCGGTATTTGCTGACGCTTCTCGATCAAGCCGGTTCGGAAGATAAAGTTGGTTTCCTCCAGAAAGACGGTGGGGACCTGGACATATACTCGGCTCGAATTTGGGTGTGCTGGGAGAAATTCAGGTGCAATTCCACAGCTGAAATCGCTGAGGAACCTGAGCTCAAAACTACTCTGATTAGCAAGGTGCCTGATCTGGAAGCGACGTGGGGCGAGACGCCTGCAGAATGGGCTAAGCAGGCTTTGGACTACATCGGTCATGGTGATTAAACCGCCGGTTAATGCGCCTGGGACGAATGCTCGAGCGCGTGAACAAGGTCGGGGATGGTGAGTGCGCGCAGCTCGCCATTGCAGTTGATGAAGACGCAGGTGGACGTTGTCTTATCCACGTCGACGCGGGCAGGGGTGCTGCGCGCGGCGTGCTCCCCAATTGCTTTCGCCGCATGGAGCTTCGCGGCACGGCGGGTGCAGCCGCACTGATCTGTGAGATAGCGCACGGTCGCCTTCAACATCTCGTCGCGGTCTTCCACACCCAGCCCGTTCAGGCGCGCAATGTGGGTCTCGGCAGTTTCGGCAATCTGTTCTTGTGCCTGCACACCTGGTGTTGAGCTCGTTGTCATGTTCGCCTTCATGGAACTTCTCCTTTGCTAGACCCGCTTCACGTCTTTGAAGAGATCGTCTGTCACCCGGTCCACATCCACGTGGCGGGAGAGAGGGATGAAAATGCCGGGGTCGGGAATGGCCGACGGGCTTAAAATCCGCACCGGCGTGATTTCGGCCACAAACACGCAGCCGCATTTTTCGTTGGTGCAGTGGCAGGTGACCTCGCGGCAGGTCGCCGTAATCTGGCTGGTCTTGCGCACATGGGTCGGCCGCTTGCAGTGCGGGCAGGGAATGCGTCGCATCACTCCGCTCATGACCGTCTGCCCTTCTTTGAAGGTTTCGGGCGCGCGATCTTTTTTGGCCAGGTCGTCCCTTCCGGCCAGTGATCTGACAGATATTGGAGCATGCGTTCTGCCCGCTGGATCGTGATGGGCTTGCCCTGGCGAATGCGATCCACCGTCGCGCCGCTACCACTCGCCAGCCTAGAAATCGTGCTGGGCGCGCGGTTCGTCGCCTTTGCGAGGCGCTCACATAATTGGGGGATATGTTCGGCCGTGTTAATCATAGCACAATATGTGTCACGACTAACACTTGCTTGCAAGTGACAAATAGCTTTTCGTGTCAGACATGACACAGCCTGACCTGGAGATTCTGCGCGTTGCGGTGCGGGAACAGATTGAAAAAGAGGGTCTTCGGCCATTTTCCGAGCGGACGGGCGTACCGCTGGGAAGGGTGCGGGGCTTCCTCGATGGGCGCGATAGTCCGTTTTCCAGCATCCGACAGTTGGCGGAAGCTGTAGGCATCGATTGGTACATCGGCGCGACGGGGCTTTTCGGTGAACGCATAAAGATCGCGCGCGAGGAAGCAGGTCTTTCCGTCGCCGCACTTTCCAGGCGTACTGGCAACATCACCGCATCGGCGATCAGCCAATTGGAGTCAGGACAATCGAAAGGTGCAAAGCCGGACAACCTGGTGGCGCTTTCCAAAGCACTTGGCGTTGAGGTCGTGTGGCTGGCGACTGGCGAGGGGCCCATGAAAAAGGGGCCGCGATCAGTTGACCAATTGAACGAAACTGCTCACTTTATGAAAGAAGCAGGCGCGGAGGATGAAAACACCGAGCCGGTGGATGTGCGGCGCCCGGGGCGTGTGCCGCTGTTGAGTTGGGTTCAAGCGGGGGAGTGGACCAGTGTCGAAAGTGCCTTTGAAGCACACCAGAGTGATGAATGGGTTTTGTGTCCAGTGCCCCACAGTGAGAAGACCTTTGTCCTGCGCGTTCGCGGGGCGTCCATGGAACCAGAATATCACGACGGCGACTGGATCTTCATCGACCCGGAAGGGGCATCGGAAAACGGCTCCCATGTTGTTGTCATGCTCGACACGGGCAAGGAAGCAACCTTCAAGAAGCTTGTCGTTGAGGGGGACGAGAAGTTCCTTGAAGCCCTCAACCCAGACTGGCCCGACCGCGTCATCCGCATCAATGGCAACGCGTCCATCCTCGGCGTCGTCGTGTTCTCCGGCAAACCTCGGTAGGTGGAGTATCGTCACCCAGCCACAATTGAGCACGATCAGCGCTGTTATCCCCGGCGAATGGTCAGCTTGCTTGGGTGTTTTTTGACATGCCAGACCGAAAGTTAATTCAGAATATTCTAAAAGGGGAAGGGCAAAGATCTGATTTGTCCTTCAAGGATCTGAAGCGAGCCAAGTTGGTGAGATGTGATTTGTACGGGGCAATTCTGGTTGGCACTGATTTTAGATCGGCCGACCTACGGAATTCCGACCTTTCAGAGAGCAACTTAACGAGAGCAACATTGAAGTCGGCAAACCTCAGTGGAGTGAAGTTGAATTATGCAGAGCTGAAGCAGGCAAACTGTTGGAAAGCGAACTTCGAAGCCGCAAACCTTCACTCCAGCAGTTTGTTTGAGGCCGATCTAACCGAAGCAAAGCTTATAAATGCAAACATGGAATGCAGCGATTGTGTCGGGGCCACATTTCATTCGGCGGTACTTCGGGGCGCAAATTTTAAAGACGCCAATCTGACGAAAGCGCTGTTGCATGGGGCCGACCTTACCGCAGCCGATTTATTTGGTGCTGACCTAAATCTCGCATCCATTGACTTTGGAACAAAGATCGAGCTTCCAGCGGGATGGGAGGTTAGGGGCGATAAAATTCGGCGCATACACGATGACACTATTGCGGGGACAGGGCGGAGGTCGTCTGTTGAGGCGCTCTCTACGGACGCAAAAGGTGATGCGGTTGATCAAGAAACCGCAATTCTCGGCATTCAGAAGCATATCTCCAAAGATCCGAACCTTTCTAACCAGCAATTGGCTTCGTTTGTTCAATTGTTTGAAGAACAGGTCTCATGGTTCAAAAGCAGAAAACCTAACAATGCAGATGATCTCTGGGAAGAGCAGCTGGAGTTTCTGAACAGGACGTTTGACGGTTTCGTTTCCCTCCTCAACTCAATGCGCGCATTTGAGATGGAACCAACAGACGAGCGAGCGCGACATGCAGCCACTGAAGCTCTTTCTATCCGGACAAAATTGGCAACGTGGTGGGAAAAGAACAACCAGAAACTACTAGATGAAGTGGTTCCATCGGCCAGCACCGCAGTAGTAGGCGCCGCACAACTCGCAATCATAGGGGGAGCAACGGCGGCATTGACGGCTGCCACCGGCGTACCCGCGTTGGTTGCGCTAGGGTTATCAACAGCGGCAGTTGGAGGTGGAGCTCTAGGCAAGCAAGTGAAAAGTCTATGGAACAGCAGCGGCAGCCAAAAAGATTCAGATAGCTAACTGGCCATCCTATGGTTTCCGGCTTAGGCCATTGAGTTTGTCGAAAAGAAACGTGATCCCATAGATGCTCAGGAGCGCATAGTGTGCGATGAAAAACAAAACAACGCCAATAGATATGTCGCGTACCAGCGGAAAATAAACACCAGAAAGATATTGGAAATCCAGCACAGTTAGCAAAATGTAGACAATGATGAAGACTATACCAAGTGTGCAAAGGTATCCGAAGAGCAAGCTGATATATTGCCGTAGTGTGAGTTGTTCTAGGAAATATTCATGATCTGTATTGCTCCATTTCCAAATTTCAGCCCGCGTCCCCTTTAGCTCTTCGTCAAGGAGCTGTCGCTCGAAGGTTGCAAAGGCACCTAGTGCGGCTAGGTGAAATGGAACAACAAAGACCATGAACTGGAAGACATTCTTCGTGATAGACGTGATGAAATCAGCAATGAAGGCATCCGGAAACTGGCAGTACAAAAAGAGCATGATTGCCGTAAAACCTGTCGGGAGTACGACCTCATACATGCGCTTGGATTTCCAAAAGCCATTGTCACCTTGAATGGAAAGAAAGCGCGTAGATGAAAATATCTCCTTCAGCCACCAAAACATTGCTAGCTCCAGTTTGACTTATTTGAAATAGCCTTTATCGCTGCCGCATGAAGTTGTGGGTGCAGCTTTCCGATGATTTCTGGAATTTTGTCAGTTACGCCTTTGGCGAGAACCTTTTTGCAGTAACGCATATCGGTAGTGTCCAGATCTTTCAGCTTTGCCGCTCGGGGGTTTTGGATTGGATCGCCGTCATCATCTACAAGTTCCAATTGGTAGTCTTCAAAATTCACCTCACCTAGCGCCTCTCGAACGTGGCCGATCAGAGACTTGACCTTTGAATATTCCTTTGTGGGAACAATGCGAGCATGAAGTTGAACGTCTAGCTTGTTGATCTTTGGTTCATCAGCTTCTCCATCGAAGTCCTTAGTCCCTCGTTTGAGCTTAAAGCCACCGATTTTTCCTTCCTTTAGGTCATCCTCAAGTTTGGCATTTTGTTGCGGATGGAAGCGAACAGTCGGTAGATAAAGGATTTCCTCGGGCTTCTCTCTTTTTGAGCGTACTTTTTTCTTGGCGGTGTATTTATCCGGGTGGTCCTCAGCGTATCTCACAAGAAGTTTGGCGAAGTAGTCCCTTGCCAAAATTCGACTAATACCAGGCGTTTGTTCCATTGCCATAGGGTACCGACCAGCGTCAGTGCCTGCAATTTCCTGCTTCGAAATAACGATGTGGCAGGATGTGCCCGGAACGAAGCCTTCTTCTGTCGTCTCTATAACGGAAATTTCTTGCGTCGTCGGGTTCACAAAGCCAGGTAGCGCTTTGTCGGGATTGCCTCTGATGAGCAGGACAGAAAAGTATTTGTCATTGTCATCTAAGTCAGCAATGTAAATAGCATTTGACTGATCATCTGGATTGCCGGTTTTGACACTGGCACCGGCGATGAATGCGACTGTCTCCTTCTTCTCGTGGTAGTGCTTACAGGTGGCGACAAAATCTTGGAGTGTTACAGTTACATCGACTGCTGGTCTGCGCCCCATGCCTGCCTTGAGAAGATGAAAATAGTGCTCGGCCATGTTGCCTCCCCTTGTTACAACAATGGTACTTGTGTGATATTTCCATGCAATGCCTATTTTACCAAATTGAGGCTTACTGACTTCCGAAATTCTTGAGTTTGTTGGGGAAATGGAGAGTGGGGACAGTTTACTCATTTGAGTTCAGCTCCGCTTTCGTCACCAATCCGCTGTCATTGAGCGTGTGCTCCACCGGACCACAGATCCACCTGTGACCTGTGATTTCTGCTTTCCACCCCACAAGAGTCACAGGTGTTTCCGGCAACAGGTCCGGCCTGCCAATGGCGAGGGTGAGGGACATGGTGTAACGCCCGCGCTCAATGCGGTTCCACTCTGCCTTTGCGGCGGCTTTCGCTTCTGCCTCTGATGCGAATGTCTCCAGGAGGGTTTTGAGTTTCCTGGCATCGCTCTCACTCTCCGCCAGGACGGCCCGCGTCACAGCGCCCGCCACGTCGTACCAATTGGCTTTCACGCCTGAATAGTCGGAACTGCCTTCAAGGTTCTGAAAGCTGTGACTGTCCCCATCCTGCCTGTTGATCGTAATGCCGGGCAGGGAGGTGCCGCCTGCCGTGGTGCCGCGCCCCATTGGCATAAACAGAACCCGTCCTGCTTTCACCGTCGCAATGGCATCATGCAGGCGGCCGAGCCGCGTGAGCAGGTGCCCGTCGCTTTCATCTGTCTGGTCAATATGACCGGGGTTTGTCCAGGCAAGGCTTTCTTCAATTGCCGCCTCAAGCCCATGATCGCCTGCAATGGTTTTTAGAATGTCGCCGAGAGGCATGTCCCTGAAGGACCGGCGTTTCTGCTCGTTGAGAGACTTATGGTAATCGGCAGAGCGTGCCCTGAGTGTCAGCCTGTCCGGCGGGCCAGAATGGCTCGCTTCATCAACAATATAGGTGCCCTTGTCCACGAGCCCGGTCTCCTTGAAACCGAGAGAGACCTGCACTTCAGCCCCACGGCGTGGGATGTCCAAACGTCCGTCTGCATCGTCGAGCGTGAGGGACAGCTCATCTGCTTCAAAGCCTCTTTTGTCAGAGAGCGTCAAGTCGATGAGCCGACCAGAGATCGTAGGCGTGATAGAACGCCCGGCGACCGAAATGTCATAATCAGGTGTCATGCAAAGCCCGTTGCCTGCAGGTCTGCGCTTGTGAGGTCAGCCAAATCCACAATGTCGTCTGGCTCATGATGCAGCCTCATATTGAAGTCAATCTGGCGGGCCACGCCGTCTTTCAGGAAAATCTTCCGGGTCTCGCTTAAGGACCGAATGGTCCAGTAGCCCATCATGGCCCCTTGACCATCCATAAGGGCATAGGCCTTGCCGCCATTCATCATGGCGCGCAGGAGATCGAGATTGTCTGCACCGCCGGTAAAGCCTGGGTGTAGCGTGCCCGTTAGAGTGATCGTGTCAGCGCCCGGCCCTAAGAATTGCGAGGACGCGCGCAGCCCCACACGATTGTTCTTTCCAAATTCGGCACTGCTCGATCGCTGCAATTCCTGATAGGCGGCTGTGGGCACGGAAAAGATAAAAACACCGAGGCTCATCATCATTTTGGCTTACCTCTGATCAAAGAGGGAGGAGCGATTGCGGGCTTCACGTTCCCGGTCGCGGGCGTCGAGCTCTGCGCGCACCTGGCGAGCGATCTCGTGCGCATCCATGCCCGGTGCGGCATGAATATGGATTTCCACGTTGCTCTGGCTCACGCTGTTTTGCGGTGCGGCCCCCGCGTAAGCTGGAACCGCTGCCACTGTTGCGGCCACGGCTCCTGTTGCCAGCGTGCGCGGCAGAGAACCTCCGAGCCTGGAAACCGCATTGACGGCCTTCTGTCCGCTTCCGGTGATCCCATCTGCCAGGCCTTCAGAGACGAAACCGCCCAGGCGGGCGAACACCCGGCTTGGAGAGCGAATGCCCATAACCGAGCTGAAGGTGCCGGTGATCAGGTCACCAATGTTGCTGATTGTCTCGGTAAGGTCGCTCCACGCGCCCACAATGCCGTCTATCAGTCCGTCCACAAGGGCGGCGCCAAAGCCTGTAAAGGTCTCCGGCAGCTCCGCGCCGAACCAGTTCAGCACGGTCGCAAAACTCCGATAGAAAAGCCCCATGGGCGACCAATTGATGATGGCGGCTGTAATTGAGCCAATGCCCCCGGCGAAGGTGGCTTTTACCTCCGCCCATTTGGCGCTGAAGAATTCGCTGATTGGCTCCCAGTTTCTATAGATGAGATAGGCCGCTCCGGCTATGAGGGCGATGCCCCCGATGAACCATCCAATGGGTGTGAATAGGAGCGTATTCCCTAGAAACAAGACGGCGCTTGCGACTTTCATGAGGAGGGGGCCGAGCAAGGCAGCTTTCAGTCCCACGGTTGTGAGGGCAAATTTGGCTATGGCAAAAGGCCCGACAATGCCCGCAACGGCAAGAGCCAATCCTCCCACGACGGTCCAGAGGGCCGCTACTGCGCCCACAATGGTGAAGAGCGTGCCCGCCAGGCGTGGGTTCTCCCGCACCCAGGTTGTGATGCCTCTTGTGACGCTGGTAATGCCCTGAACAATGCTGCGCAAGCCGCCGGTCTGGGTATCAGACAGGGCAATGTTCAAGCCCTCCCAGGCACTGGCAAGTCCCTTCAGGTCGCCCGCCGTATTGTCCGCCATCTCGCGCGCCACGCGGGCAGCTTCCCCATGGGCATTGTTCAACACCTCAATGAACTGCATGACGGCACCAGCACCACTATTGCCGACGAGTTTTGCGAGCGCGCCGCCTGCGCGCAAGCCCGCAATGTCATTGAAGAAACCAAGGCGCTCAGACGACCCCAGATTTTCTGTTTTAAGCGCAACTTCCGCCAAAAGGTCCGGTATCGCTCTCATGTTGCCGGCCGCATCATCTGTCTTGATGCCCAACTTGTCGAAGGCCTTTGCCGCCGCGGCAGGGCCAGCAGCAAAGCGGGAATAGATGGAGCGAAGCGCCGTGCCTGCATCACTTGCCTGAATGCCGGAATTGCCCAGGAGGCCCGCCATGGCAGATGCTTCCTGGAAGGAGGCGCCCAGCTCGTTTGCCACGGGCCCTACATATTTCATGGTCTCGCCCAGTTGGCCCAAGTCCACATTGGAGCGGGTGAAGGTGGCGGTGAGCGCGTCGCCCACTTCCCCCATGCGGGAGGCGTCCAGATCAAATGTGGAGAGAATGTTAGAGGCTATGTTCGCCGTTTCGGCTAGGTCTGTACGCCCTGCCTTTGCAAGATCAAGCACACCTGGCATAGAGGCGATGACCTCAGTGGCGTCAAAGCCCGCCATGGCCAGAAACTCCATGCCCGCCGCTGCTTCACTTGCCGAGAATTGAGTTGTGGATCCAAGCTCCAGGGCCTGCGCGCGCAGGTCCGCAAACGCCTTGGAGCTTTTATCCACGCGGGAAATCGCCCCAACAGCGCTCATCTGTTCATCAAAACTAATACCTGGTGTCACAGTGCTGGCCAATCCGCGCAGGGCCATGCCACCGGAGGCCATGCCCGCCGCTCCCACAAAGGCCGCCCCTGATTGGGTCTGTAAGGTCTTGCGGTAGCGCTCGCTTGCTCTGCGCAGTTTGTTTTGGTTTTCAGTGGCCCGCCGAAGAGCGCGTTGTTGTTGGTCCAGACGTCTATTCGTCGAGGCGATTTTCTGGGCAGTACGGACCTGTTCCTGACCCAGCTTTTTGACGTTGATGCCTGCACGGGTCAAAGCCGAGCGGCTGGCTTGCAATTCTGTACGGTGAGCTGTCTGCTTGAGTTTTAGCTCTTTGACACGCTTTGCTGCTGTCTGCGCAGCGCGTGCCATTTTGTTGGTTCGGTTCGCTGTGGTTTTATAGGCGCGGGTGAGCCTCTGGGCTTCTTTCTGGGCTTTCGCGAGTTCAAGGCTGGTGGCTTGTGATTGACGCTTGAGGCTCGCAAAGCCTGTCATGCGCTTCTGAGTGTCATTCAGCGACTTAAGTTCCTTGGCTGTCTTGCCAAGGGTCTTTTGCATCGTGCCGGATGTCTTGATGATGTTCTTGAAGGGCTTGGAGGCCTTGTCAAACCCTTCAGCTGTGATCTTGAATTTCAGATCTTTCATCTCAGCACACTTTCATCGCTGCTTGTTGGCGCGCTTTACGTCGTCATTGCGCTCATGGGCGATCTTTAGCCAGTCCAGAAACTCATCTAGCGACATGTCACTCAGCAGGCTTGGCGGCCATCCCCCACCGAACACGAGGTTGATAAACCCCCAGGCCTGCGCAATGTCGGCGGGAATTACTTTCCCTCAATCATCTCATTTGTGGCTTTGATCAAAGACATGAGGTCAGCAATGTCCACATGTGCCACAACCTGCTCAGATGTCAGCGCGGGTGTGAGGACGCGCGGCAGATATTCGTAATAGGTGTCGGCGTCCGCCTGGAGAAGATTGCCGATGGACAGTCCGCGAAGATCACCGGGTGTTGGACGGCGGATCGTCAACTTGTCGATTTTGTTCTCACCATTGCCGCTCAGGTCGAATGGCTCTGTCAGGGGTACGGTGGTTGATGTTTTCTTCGCCTTGGTTGGCACTTGGGCTTTTTCTGGCATGGGGTCTCTCCGGTCTGTTGTGGTGTGGGTTCAGCGTCAATGTTTGAGGTGGGGTGTCAGTGGCGATAGTCGCCACCAACGGGTGTGTGGTCTAAGTCAGTCCGAGGATTTGGCGAATGTCGGCGGCAAGGTCTGTCGAACCGATCTTTTCAATGCCGTTGATGAAATCGAGTTCAATGACCGGTTCGTTGTTCCGCGATAGCTTGAAGTAGGTAAGAGGCCATTCTGTTTCAAACTCTGTCAGCTCCCCCAGTTTCGCGGTTCCGAAGTCAAGAGAACCGGGCTGGCCACGCGCGACAATTTCAAGCCCCACGGGCCCGACGCCCGGGCGGGTCGAGCCGTATGCGCCAACAAAACGCAGGCCGGTTCCATCCACGCCAACCTTGGCAAGTTGGTTCATGATGTGTGTGGGATAGCTCAAGAATTTGATGCCCAGCATCATCTCCTCCCATCCCAGCTCCATTTTGGCGGGGCCGGGCATGCCTCCTGCTCGGTAGTCGGCAAAGACATGCGAGAGTTTTGGAAGAGTCACTTCATCGATGACAGAGAGAAATGATCCACCTTCTATAAACATATCGAAGCGTTTAAGGCCTTCTGCACTCATGACTTTCTCCTAAATAAATCCGGGTAAGTGGAGGTTGTGGACGGCGGCTCAAGCCGCAGCGACAAGCGCCGCAAAATCGAGCAGATAGCGATCCGTGATGCGCTGCTGGAATTGCAGATTCTCAATGGGCGGCACCGGCGTGTAGTCGTAATCGATATAGAGCTTCCCGGCTTTGAGTTCCGTTGGCACGTTCAACTCAGGATCGAACCAGCATTCACCGCCCAGCAGATACCCTTGTGTGGTGAGCGTGCGCAGTTTCGCATTCACCCCCTCAATCACGTCTTTCACATTGGCTGGCGACATGACGCCATCGACAACCCACATATGGGCTTCTGCCATGGTGTCGGCGAGCACTTGCGCCGTGCGGGTGTAGTTTTCAAACGGGTAGAGGCTTGAGGGCCCCGCACAGGTGCGTGATCCCCAGAAACGGAAACCATCTTCACGAATGAGCGTGGTTACGTCATTCTCATTCAGATAGCCCGCATCTGTTGCAGGGTTTTGCAGATCCCAAAACACGTCATGAGAAATGCCAGTGACGCCATTGACGTTCACATTGGAAAGCGTCTTGTGCCAGCCAATCTGTTCATCGATCTTGGCGCGCAGGCCCACGGCGCGGGCTGTCGCAAAGGCCGTATCTGTCACCTGGGTAACTGTGTTGAACTTCTGGAAGTCAGGCCAGATGACCATGATCTCCCGCTGTCCAAAATTGTCGCGATAGGCTTTCGCTTCTTCCTTGTTTGTGGCGCCATAAGCAGACACATAGGCGAAGGCACGCAGCTCTTGCGCAATGGAGACAAGTTCTGTGGCAACGGGCAGTGTATCGAGCCCTGGCACCGCAAGGATGCGTGGCTGTGCCCCCACCTTTGCCTTTGCCATGGTCAGTGCCTTCACACCGGTTCGTGTACCGTCTGCCTCTACCGTGCCAACAATATTGGCGGTGGTTTCGGCTTCGTCAGCGCCCTCTTCCACGCGGACAATCACCATGGCCGGATTTGTCTGGTCTCGAATGGCATCAAGCGCGAAGGGGAGGGTGCCTGTTTCACCAGCTTTGGCAAGCGCGGTGTAAATGTCCGTCACCAACACAGGCTGGTTGATCGGGTAGAAATTGGCATCAGCCGCAGGCCCGGTGCAGACAAGGCCGATAATGCCTGTATTGATGGTGCGGATGGGGCGTGTGCCGCCGTCCAGTTCAATGACACGAACACCGTGATGATAATCTGCTGGCATGGGTCTCTCCTTTAAGCCGTGGGGCTGATAGCTTTGTTACGACGGACTGGGTTAACCGTCGGAAGGTGTGGGCCAGGTGAGCCCGTCCAGAATGGCTTCAATCTCTTCATGGGTGGTGGTTGCGTTGACCGCCTGCTTTGCGCTCTGGCGGGTGCGTTCAATCTCCGCGCCGATCAGGGCCCACTCAGCCGCGCGTGTCCGTATTGTCTCGCCGACCTCTTCCAGCGTGTCGCCGTCAAGGCCAATCATGGCGGCAAGCATGGGATAGTTAGCGGGGTCTGGATTGGCATCTTGCGCAAGCGCGTGCGCTTCAGCATCTTTTGCCTGATAGGTCATGGCTTGACCGGCACCCGGTGTCAGGAAGAGCAGCCTTGTCGCTTCAGCCTCGCTGTCAATGCGGGCACATGCATCACTCTTCATGTCATTGAGCGGCACTGGCGGCATCTCTTCGAGTGCACCCGCTGGCGGCTCAATACCCAGCTCGGTGATCGTGTGTTTCGTTCGGTCGGCATGCCAGTACGTGTGGCCGCGCCAATCTGGAACGATGGACCAAGCGCCTTCTGAATACACAGGACATTCATGTTCGTCAGCCTCTGGAGGCTCTGTCAGAGTCGCAAAGGCAGGAACGAGACAATCCCCTTCAACCTCTGGGTTTGGGTCTGCAACATCCTGCCCCTGATATTCCCCCGTTGTTGGATGATAGTGATAGGTTTTTGGAAGCGCGTTCATGGATTGCCCCGATATTTGATGATGGGTGTGTAGGCGATGTTCACCATGCGAGTTTCATGCGCTAGGCGTGGTGCGCCGTTTGAGCCATCGGACAGGAGCGATGTTGCAGTGTTCTGAAATATATTTGAGCTAGGGAAGGTGCCCAAGCCGACCGTTAGTGGGCCCCCGCTGGTGCCTGTATAAGGGTAGGAAATTTCGTGGTGATGGCCTTGCAATGCATCAAGCTGGAAGCTGCCCAGAGCCCGACCCGTGTCGTGACCGTAGCCGTCATCCCATCCGCGAATGACGAAGGAGCGCCCTTCGGGTAATCTGAAACTTGTTGCGCCATCTCCTTCGCCGAAATGGCCCTGCATGCCGCCAGCCCAGGCCGCTTCTGAAACGACAAGTCCGTTTCCACTGGCGAAAGCCCAGAGGTCCGCGAAAGTCACCCGTGAAACCAATGCACCATTTCGCTTGAGGTGCGCCGTAGGCGGCGTTGCCGTCATGCAATATGACGGTGTGCCAATGGGTATGCCGTCGAGAATGTCTGCCTTGCTCGCGAGCGCGGCGGCCATCGTTGCGGCAAAGTTTGCATCATCCCCTAACGCGGCAGCCAGTTCGTTCAATGTGTCTAGAGTTGCAGGGGAGCTGTCCACCAAGGCTGCAAGGGCTGTGGCGATGAACGCTGTCGTTGCAATCTGAGTTGTGCTTGTACCGGGTGCTGCTGTTGGTGCCGTTGGGATGCCGGTCAGTGCCGCGTCAATCAGCGGCGCGCGCTTCTCTACTTCATCCTTCAGATAGAGTGTGCGGTTGGTGAGGTGTTTCAGTGGCTTATTGTCGACGCCATCCGGCCCGCCTTCCACAGCGTCTGTCTTTTCAAACTGATAAACACCAGGCTCCCAAATTGATTGTTCAGGCAAGTTGGCCATCTATGACCCCCCGTGAGTATGTGCCATCGCGAAGAATGGCGGCGTTATGGAGATGGAGCGCTTCGTCATAGTGGACGGCGTAGAGTTCGCAGGCTTCACGGGCACAACGTTCGATGATGCGACGGACCTGTGCTGCTTGGCGAATGGCAACAGGGCGGTGAATGATCACGCGATAGCGCGCCCAGTTTGCGTAAGTGCTATAGAAATAGCGGCCATTGCGACGCTTGGCTCCGTCGCGCGTGCGGGCGTCCAGACCGTCAATGATGTCGACTTCCCCATATCCTGCTGCGCGCAGTGCGTCTTTGATGGCGCCTTGCGTGCCTTTGCGCCGATGAACGGCCAGGCTCTTTTCTGTCACATTGCGCTTTGCCTCTTCCGACCAATCATCGTCCCAGAGATCGACTGAGAAGGCGTGTGCCAGGAAGGGCAGCATGTGCATGGGTACTTGGTCCGGGTTCCAAACAACGCGAATGCCGGTCTCGCCCATGCCCGGTACCATGCTGAAACGTTTTCCCAGCGTTTCATCAACACGGCGTTCAAGGAGGGATGCGTTAGGAGGAAGAAGGTCAGACATTTACCGCCTCCACATCGACCGTGAAGCCTGTGCAATGTGCGGTCTCGTGCCGTTCGGGCGCTATGTCGGCAAACCCATTTAGTACGACCTTTTCAACACCAGGGACGGTAAGGGCTTCATGGAGTCCGCTTTCTGTCACCCGCAGGCCGATGCGGTGTCGGGTTTCTACATAGGCGGCGAGCGCTGCTTCAGCGCTTGCCTTGATGATGGGTCCCGCGGGGCCGTCCAGC
Organism: Rhodobiaceae bacterium; assembly: GCA_003330885.1. NCBI lineage: Bacteria > Pseudomonadati > Pseudomonadota > Alphaproteobacteria > Hyphomicrobiales > Parvibaculaceae > Parvibaculaceae bacterium. The sequence continues at coordinate 28,052 of CP030277.1, forward strand.
GTCTCAAGCGTGGCGTTAATAGCGTATTCAACCACTTCAACCGGGCGCACGATCACCGTGTCACCAAGGGGGCGCACATGTTCATCGTTCAAGTGAGCCGTGATGGCATCTAGGGTTTCTTGTGACGGAACTCCGGTGCCGCCCCAGCCCATAATCACAATTGTGACCTCGCCCGGATTGCTCATATAGGCGTCACTATCTTTGGCGAGCGCAGCCAGATTGTCCGTGAACTCGTAACGGATAAGCACGATGCCGGGTTCCGGGCTTGTGATTTCGGATCTCGCCGGTTGTTCACCCGCTGTCAGGGCGTTGAAGATGTAGCCGCCTCTGGGGCCCGCGACGGAGAGGGCTTCCGGGGCTAGCTGAATGCGTCGTCGGAAGGCCTCGTCCTTTTCAGGAGTTGGCGGAATGGGTGGGATCGCATTTGCATCACCTGGATCAATCAGCTTTCGGGCGACCGCAAAGCGCGCACCAATATGATCAAGGTCTGTGTCTTCCGCGAAGGCGAGCATTACCGCACGGGCATCATCATTGATTTGGCCACGCAGGGTGACTTCGCGATAAGCGGCGGTCTCCATGAGCTTCACCAGCGGTTCGCTTTCAAGATCTGCTGAGAAGTCGGGATAGCGCCCGGCATAGTCGGCCTTGAGTTCGGTCAACGCTGTTTCAAAGTCGAGCGGTACAATGACGTTCGGTTTCCCAAGCTTGCTCAGATCAATGTCGTCAAACCGGCTCATGAAACAGCGAGCCCCACAAGTGAGATGGTGTCGCCGGTTTCGGAATATTCAAGATCGAGATCGATCGTCACCCGCCCGTCTTTGCTCATGTCAGAAAGCGCAACACGGATGAGGCGCACACGCGGCTCCCATTTTGCAAGGGCGTGCGCACAGACAGCCTTCAGGAGCATGTGTCCGCTCGCATTCGCCGCCTGGTCAATCAATTGAAAGGCTAGGGAGCCATAATCCCGGCGCATAACCCGGCTTCCAAGCGGCGTGGTCAGAATGTCCGAGATGGATTGGCGAAGATGATCAATCCCGTCGAGCGACGCGCCGTTATGTGCGTTCATGCCCTTCATGTCTCGTCATCCGGTAGAGTGAACCAGGAGCGCCCGGTTGAGGCATGGCCGCAGGTTGCTTTGTGCCCTTCCTGGCAGACAGGCACACCGTCGAGGTTCATCCAGCTTGAGGCTTCTGCCATGACGGGCGATGCGTGGGGTTGTAGCCCATGGCCCTGGACCGGGTCACCAAGCAGCACCACGTCTTGGCCGTCCACTTGAAAGAAATTTTGGCCGCCCGCCAGTTGCACGCCACCGGCGCTGTCCAGTGCTTTCACAACGATACCCTTACTCATGAGCGGACCCCACGGAATTTCGGACTTGTCAGGGTGACTTCCGCATCACGAAGCGAGAGGGTGGTACGACCGACTTTGAAAATGAATTCGCCGCTCTCTGGCAGGTCGATTTCAAGGGCATGGGCTCCCTTGTCATAGGAGGCTATCGCGCCGTCTTCCCAATGGTGGCATGTGACGTCGCGGTCACTGTCTGGCGCGGGATGGGCTGTTTGGTAGAGGCCAAAGAGCGCAATGCCGTTGCGATAGTCGCCGGACTCTGAGAGGAGAAGAACCTGCTCGCCGACGCTGGGAGGAGCCCAGCTTCGGTCGGTTCCGGCGCGAAGGGTCATCCAGGGCACCCAGTCAGTCTCAGTGTCTCCGATCTTCACGCGCAGACGCGCCGCGCCGAGATCAAGTTCGGCAACGGTGCCGCGACGAATGAGATTTTCCTGTCGGCGGAAAAGGTCTGACAATTGGAATGCGTGTTCTGACATGAGACACAAGGTGCGGGGGGCGCACTCTTCTGTCACGCGCCCTTGGGTTGTTAGCTTCGCTAACAACCAGGCATATTTTTTGCGCGTTCCCGGACAGAAAACCGCTGAACACTTTTCTTGGGAACGCTTTGAGTTTTCTTTGCGCGTTTCTAATCGTAGTCGGGCAGACCTTCGAGCGCACGGCCCCGGCCAATGGTCAGGACTTCGCCCCGGTTTTCGCCCTCAACATAAGACGCATGCACCCAGCCGGAGGTTGGTTTCCCCCAGACATGAAATTCCAGAATGAGTTGATCAAACTCCAGATTGTCGCGCATCCACTTCGCGAGCTCATAATTTGAAATGCCGGGCAGCTCCAGGTCACCTGCGCAGCCCTTCGGGTGTTGCTTGCGATCAAAATAGATGGCCCAGCTTTCCTCATCCGGTTCGCGCTTCCGGCGCTTGCACCAATTGATGAAAGAGGTCCAGCACAAGCGGCGTTCCAGAGTTTCGCAGCGAAACCAACTTTGCGGGGAATAGGGAATACCAAAATGGTCGCGGACAGGTTCGAGGATGTTTTCAGCAAAGGCGGCGAGGACTGGAAAAGTGTTTCGTGGGGGAAGGTTGTCAATGCCGTGGCGCACGGCTTCCTGGCTGCGCATGGCCTCGGCCAATGTGAAGTGTCGGGACGGGCGAAAGTCGATGGCATTCATGAGGCAAGCCCTTCTTTGTCAATATGGTGGAGGATCATCTGGCCCAGCTCCTTCTGGTCTTGGCCTGAAAGACCCAGAAGCTTTCGTTCGGCGAACTTCACCAATGATCCCTTCTGGGGGCCCTTCCCACCCTTTGGTGCGGACAGGCGGTCGCGAAGGCCATAGTGATGAATGCGGCCGATGCGGCCTGCATTGCCGCTATAGCCCACCGACACGCTCTCCGAGGTCGCTTTCACTTTCATGTGGCGGGCCTTGCGAAAGCCCAGAAGCATTTTGCGTTTGCGCGCGACTTTGCCTTCCTGCTTCTTTCGAGGTTTCCAGCGGCGGCCATTTGCATCCGTCTGGCGTGTGATGCGTTTGGAATTTGACCGCCGGAGACGAACCCCCATGCGCCGCAATAGCTTCTGGCGTTCGCGGGGACTGAGGCTTGCAAGTAGGGCCTCCGCCCATGTCTCCAAGCGTTCCAGATCTTTGAGCGCATCTTCCATGGGTCAGCCGATGTCTATATCGGTAAAGCCGGTGAGACTGTCTGCATCATGATTTGGTTCGGGGGCGAGGGTCAGGTGTTTTCCGTCTTCCCGCACGTCCACCAGCCAGTCTTCAGCCAGCTCCACCTGAAAGCCCAGATCAACAGTTTCTTCTGACAGGATGTCCACATCAAAGCGCAATGCATCCGCGGCGCCCATCGGGTTGTGGGTCTTCAACCATTCCACAAAAAGAAGGTAGAGGGCGATTGGATCGCCGGAATAGCCTGACAGGATCACATTGGCTTCATAGGTGAGCCGAAAGGCCTCTGTCTCACCCTCATGGGAGGTGACGTGCCCGGCCTCCGCAAAGGTGTGCATCTTCTCGGCGTCAAGATCCAAGACACTTGTCAGCAAATGCTCTCTCAAGGCAGCGAGTTTTTTCATGGGCGGGACATTAAGCGTTCAATGAGGTCGTTCTTCGCTGAAGAACCTGCACTTGACCCGAAGTAGAAATTGCCGATTGCCACGACCAGTGACCCGAGGGATCCGAGCATGACATTAAGGGGTGCCTCGGAGGATGGTGGGAGCTCGACAAAGACCATTGCGAGCAGGATGCCAAAGAACCCAATGAGTGCGGCGGCGGCAATGATGCCGGGCATGCTGTCGCTGGTTTTGGCCTGGCGTTCGCGGGCGCTGTTTCTGTCATCCGCATGCAGACGCTCAAGATCAATTTCCAGCTCTCGCATTTCTTTTTGAAAGTCGAGTTCTGCCTGCTTGAGCTTCATCAGTTCGGCTGGGTTTGCCGCCAGCACGGCTTGTTCAACATCCGCTTCGCTCGCCGCTTCGTCACCCAACAACGCGGAAGCGATCCCGCGCACCGCAATACCCGCCATTGGCCCTCCGAGCGCCGTTGCCAAACCGGGAGCAACTGTCGAGACGATTGATTTCCAATTCATGCTTTTTCCTCCAGGAGAGCGGCTTTCCTTTGCTCAAGCCGATAGTGCAGGTATCTGAAAATGAGATTGGTGAGGAACGTTGCAGCAGCGAGGGCGAACCCGCCAAGTGCAAGCCACTGGTTGAAGGTGAGAAGCCCCCAAACACCGACACTACCGCTGGCGGCATAACTCGCGGATGAAACAAGACGGTCCATAGGCTAGTCCCACAGGTTGATGGTTTTGGGTTTCGAGGGAGCGAGTTCCCGTGGTGACGGCAGGGTGACCGGCGTTCCGTGGGGTAGGACCGCACCTAAGCTCGCCAGCCCTCTATTCATATCAAGCACCGCCTCTGTCACGCCGTCGGTGCGGCCATAGAACCGCGCGCAGATAAGATCCACCGTGTCCCCTTGCAGCGCATGGGTGATGCCATTTTCGGGGAAGGGCGCACGTGCCACACTCATCAAAACAGCTCCGCAGTGACAGAAGAGCGACCGATGATTTCAGCCAGGGCTTCGCGCACATGGCGAAAATGGTCTTCGATGGCTTCATCGGCAAAGTCCGTGGCGTCGGCTCCCTCACTGGTGAGGTCTATGTCGCGGCCGGCTTCTGTGAGCAGGCCTTTGGCCCTGTGATAGACGGCGGCTTCATAGAGAAGGGTGAGCTTACCTTCGTCCCCATATTCCTCCTGAGGAATATCGGTGAGGGTCAAAAAGCCTTCGGCTTCTTGTGCCAGCCGCCAGTCATGCAGCTCCCGATTGGTGGCCATCACCGCGCGCTTTAGCTGCCAGACAACCCGACCTTCTGGCAGATCAGAGAGAACTTTCATGCGTTCACGAAACGCGGCGAGAGAGATGTCCGGGAAGAAGGCGAGATTGCCTATCTCCGGGTCTGGTTCCTCTGGCCGGTCATTTGGAATGAAAACACTTGCGGACACTCAGACGGCTCCATCGCTGGGGTGAGGGGTAAGGCCAGTCTTTCGGGCGACACTTCGGGAGGAGGAAGACCCTCCAGACTGGCCTTCCTGGCGCTGGGCCAGAGAGGGGGTTAGGTGTTAGAGGTTTCCTTTTCCAACCGCTTCACCAATTGCTCGCGGCGTTTCTTGACACCGTTTTTGGTGGGGTTGAGCTCGATGGTTCGGTCATAATGTTCAAGGGCCGTGAGGAGGGCCTGGGGCTCGTTCTCCTCTTCCAGACCAAAAGCAATGGCTTTGTGCAGTTTTGCCCGCACCTGATCTGGCATGTCTGCCTCTTTCAGGTCTTCAAGAAGTGTCACCAACAGCTTGACCGGCGGGACCTGCCTGTCGTCCTTGCCGTCTGCCTGAATGGCCGCTTCGGCAAATTCTTCTGCGAGATAGGTTGGCAGGGTACGGTTGAAGCGTTCGGGCATCACAAGCCCATGTTCAAGGGCGTAGCCAGCAATCTCATATGCGCGGTCAAACTGACCGGCATCGAGCCGCCAGATCATCTGCGTGACCATGACTTCATCCTGCAGGCCCGGTGCTTCTGCCAGAATGCCATCCACGTAAGCGTCATAGTCAGAGATGAAGCCTTGTTTCATCTCGATCTTTCTAGCCTGGCTCTGGGTATTTTTGAGCTGCGCCATGTGGGTTTGCAATTGTCCCAAATGCTGCTCATAGGCATTGAGGTTTTCCATAGTTAGCTCATCGCTTTCGGCTGCCTGTTTGGCGGCTTTCGCGGCGAGGGTCTTTTGGTAGTGGGTGCGGGCAAGGCTCATGATTTTCTCTCTGGTCCAGCGTCAACGGGGGTGACAAACGAAGGCAGGCGCGCGTTATGTCCAGCCATCCGCGCCGTCTGGCACGGAGATGTTTTCGATGAGGCACGCGGCGGAGAAGTCCTCCACCACGTAATCCTCGCGGACGGACTGATAGTCGACGACGCGGCGCTTCTCCGGCTCTTCCTTGATGTGGCGGCGGCGCGTGCCTGCCTGGTGGTAGATAGAGAGATTGGAAAGCTTGGTAATCAGGGCCGCATTGGCGGGGAAGAAGGGCACCATGATGGCCTTTTTGCCACCGATCTGCTTATTGGTAATGATGCTATCAAGCGCCACCTTTTCTGTTGGCGCGTTATGATCATTGGCAAGCGCCACATATTTGTCGCTCACCAGATTGCGGCCGACAATTGCCACAAGGTCTGTGTCATCGGCAAACCAGTCAGCAATGAGATTGTTGGTGGCATCCATGACGGCCGCATCAATGTTCTTATAGTCATTGCCTGCCTGATCGCCGACCTTTGGCGCATCCAACACACGTTCGGGCGCATGGGTGCGCAGTTCCTGAAGCCAGCCAATATTCACATCTTGCAGCTTTGGATTGGCGACAAGATCTGAGGTGGCAGCAATGCTGGTGCCGTTCCAGCCGATCATGATGCGGTCGCGGGCCTGCTGTTTCGTCACCGCGTTGCGAAGTCGTGTCTGGAAGTCCGGAAACTTTGCCCACATGTCGAGCTTTTGATAGGTGACGAAGGTATCAAAGTCTGTCTCTGAGCACTCATAATCCTGAGGACCGAGGTCTGTTGGATCCGTCGGTGTGCGCTCATCAACATTGGTGTCGGTTCTGGACGCAATGGGCGAACTCACATCAAGGCCAAGTTTCTGTCCCTTCATCTCGGGTACTTCAACAATGTTGATCTGCTGCAGGAAGCCGGACGATTCCCGAATGCGGTCTTCAAGCTTTTGACTGATTGTTGGTTCGACGGAGAACTGGTCTCTGGCGGAGGCAATGCCGTTGAGCTTCGCCTGGCGAGAAAGATAAGCGTTGAAGTGTTCTCGGGTTGAATTGAGCATGATGTTTTCTTTCGAAGTAGTGGGCGAGGGGCGCGTGGCTTGTCAGTTGGTCGGGATTAGCAGTCAGCCAATTCTTTTGTTCCAGTGAAGCCCTGGGATTCTGGCCGGGCAGGTGTCGCTGGGTCTGGCTCGCCGGTGATTTTCTCCGTGAGTGTGGAAAGCTGGGCGGACATGGTTTCGACCTGCTTTGCGAGGCCAGCATCCGGTGCCGGGGTGTCATTTCCCGAAGTGGTGAGGTCCGCCAATTTCTGGTTGAGGCCGTCAACTCCCTTGGCGAGCTCCACAATGCTGATCTCCATGTCGGCAAAACGCTGATCATTGCGCTTCGACGTACCGTTCAGGATGTCGGTCACTTTTGAGAAGAGGCCCGGCGCTTGGTCGGGCTTGTCCCCGTCACCTTCTTCAGAGAATTCGAGTATGCCTGCATCCACCGCTGGCCAGATTTGGGTTTTCGGTTTCTTGTCCCCATCGGCAAAACGGTTGATACCGTCTTGCGCAAATTGAAGGCGTTCGGTGCCAAGGGATGCGGGACTGTCTGTAACAGCGAGGCCCACAAGGTAGGCCTGACCGGAGCCTGCGAAATCGCCATCCATTTCAATGGAGGTGTAAACCTTCTGGCCCTGCTTGTTCATCTCCATCAGCTTGTCATTGGGCTGAAGGCGACCATAGAGGGCGAGCTTTCCGTCGCTGTCCTTTTCCGTTTTGAGGTCCACCACATCACCAAGAGCCGGAAAGGCCCCGTCGGCAAAGAGGCTGCGGAAATGTTCGAGCCAAATGCGCGCGCCATATTTCTCTGGATCGTAGCTCGCGGCCATTTGGCTGAGCTGGTCCGCCGTGATGGTGCGGCCATCGATGGTCAAGCCTTCTGTGGCGATGCGGACAAAGTTTGAAATCAGCTTTTTCATCGGGACGACCTTTGTGTGAAGCGGGCAAGTTTATGCGCTGGGGCTTTTTCCGAAGGTCGAGCAATTGGGGTTTTCCCCGCAAGCACTGCCGGGTTGTTAGCGGGGCTAACAACCAGACGGGCCAGAAGAAATGAGTAAGCCGCCGCTAGTGTCTGGCTCATGGACACGCCTGATAACGAGACCAAACCTGCTGCTGACAACACGAACGGAGCGCTGTTGCGCAAGCGTGCCGCCCAGCTTTTCTGGCAGGGCTATACGGTTGCTGAGATTTCCAAGCAGCTTGGCAAAAGCTATTCAACCATTGATAGCTGGAAGCGCCGGGACGGCTGGCGCGAAGCCCCGGTGCATGAACGGGTCGGCTCCACCCTAGACCGCCGCCTGTGCCTGCTTGTGGACAAGGAAGAGAAAACACCCGGTGACTACAAGGAGATTGAGGCGCTTGGCAAACAGCTTGAGCGCATGGCCCGTGTGGAGAAATTCCAGAACGGCGGGAATGAGGCGGACCTCAATCCCAAGGTGAAAAACCGCAACAAGAAACGGAAGGGCAGGAAGCACAAGAACGCGCTCACGGACGAAGAAGAAGCGGCACTGGTGGCTGAGTGGGAGAAGGCCCTCTTCAACTATCAGAAGTTGTGGAATGCGCACCGCGATCAGCGGATACGCGACATTCTAAAATCCCGCCAGGTGGGGGCGACCTGGTACTTCGCTCGCGAAGCCTTCATGGATGCCCTGGAGACGGGCGACAATCAGATTTTCCTTTCAGCCTCCCGCAATCAGGCAGAGGTGTTCCGCTCCTACATTATCGAGTTTGTGCGCGACGTGACCGGCAAAGAGCTGAAGGGCAATCCGCTGGTTCTGGAAAATGGCGCAACGCTCTATTTTCTTTCCACCAATAGCCGCACGGCGCAGAGCTATCACGGCCATCTCTATGTGGATGAGTATTTCTGGATCCCGCGCTACAAGGACTTGAACAAAGTCGCCAGCGGCATGGCCGCCCACAAGAAGTGGCGCAAGACCTATATCTCTACACCGTCGACACTGGGCCATGAGGCCTATGGCTTTTGGTCAGGTCGGGACTTCAACAAGGGCCGGGCTGACGAAGACAAGGTTGAGATTGACATTAGCCATGATGCCCTGAAGCACGGCATGCTGTGCGCCGATGGGCAATGGCGGCAAATGCTCACCATTGAAGATGCGGAAGTGGCGGGCTGTGACCTGTTCGACATTGATGCGCTGAAGTTGGAATATGCGCCGGACGATTTTGCCAATCTCTTCATGTGCGTCTTCATTGATGATGCGCATTCGGTCTTCAAACTCGCGACCCTGCAAAATTGCATGGTGGATGCCTGGTACGCCTGGGATGATTTCCGCCCTGTGCGCAAGCGCCCCTTCGGCAATAAAGAGGTGTGGATTGGCTATGACCCAAGCCGCACGCGGGACGATGCAAGCTGTGTGGTGATTGCGCCACCAGGCCTGGATGGCGGCAAGTTCCGAGCGCTTGAGAAGCTGCGCTTTAACAATATGAACTTTGAGCACCAGGCGAAAGAAATCAAAAAGCTCACCGAGCGCTACAACGTCACCCACATTGGCATTGATGCGAGCGGCATGGGCGTAGGGCTCTATGAGCTGGTGAAAGGCTTCTACCCGCGCGCGCTCAAGATTACCTATTCCGTTGAGGTGAAAAACCGGCTGGTGGCGAAAGCCAAGCAGGTGATTGAAAACGGGCGCTTTGAATTTGATGCCGGGTGGACGGATATGGCGAACGCCTTCATGACCATTCACCGATCCGTCACGGCCAGTGGAAAACAGATCAGCTATCAAGCAAGCAGAACCGAAACAACCGGCCATGCAGACCAGGCCTGGGCCGTGATGCACGCGCTCGCGCAAGGCGACATCGTGTCTTTGGACAGTGCGGGCAGGCCCAAAAAATCAACAGTGGAGATTTTCTAATGAGCGATGCAGGCAAGAGTGCGTCAAAGGTGACAGCGGAGGTCTTCACCTTTGGGGATCCGGTGCCCATGCTCGAGGGCCGTGAGGTGATGGACTATCTCCAGCTCATGGATAACGGGCTTTATTTTGAGCCACCGATTTCTCAAATGGGGTTGATAAAGAGTTTTCGCGCGAACGCGCATCATGCCTCGGCCATTCACCTGAAACAGGCGATCCTTACCTCGACCTTCAAGCCGCACCGACTTTTGTCGCGGCAGGACTTTAGCCGCTGGGTGCTCGACTATCTCATTCTTGGAAATGCCTATTTGGAGAATGTGGCAAACCGCTTGGGTGGATCTGCGAAGCTGCGCCCCACGCCTGCCTTGCAAACACGGCGCATGAAAGACCCGAGTAATTTTCTTTGGGTGAAGTCCTGGGCGGACACGCACCAGTTTAAGGCCGGGTCGGTGTTTCATCTACTGGAGCCGGACCCGGCGCAAGAGATTTACGGCATGCCTCAATATCTGGCGGCGCTCAATTCAGCCTGGCTCAACGAAAGTGCCACCCTCTTTCGCAGGAAATACTATGAGAATGGAAGCCATGCGGGCTTCATCCTCTATCTGAATGACGCGAACCTGGAGCAGAAGGACGTGGACACGATCCGCGAGCAATTGAAGAAGTCGAAAGGCATTGGCAACTTCAAGAACCTGTTTTTAAACGCGCCAGGCGGTCAGAAAGATGGCGTGCAGCTTATCCCCATTTCTGAAGTCACCGCCAAGGATGAGTTTTTCAACATCAAGAACGTGACGCGCGACGATGTACTGGCCGCGCACCGCGTGCCGCCCCCTTTGATGGGCATCGTGCCGAGCAACACAGGCGGCTTCGGTTCGATTGAAGCGGCAAGCAAGGTCTTCGTGATCAACGAACTAACGCCGCTGCAACAACGTTTCCGCGAAGTGAATGACTGGGTGGGGGAGGAAGTTGTCGCCTTCGAGCCTTATGAGGTTGGTGTGAAAGATCCAGCTGTCGTGCCGGTTGAGTCGAGGGTCTGACGGCGATAATCTCTCACGGGATTGATGCAGTTTCCAGCGGCAAGGGTGCCGACAATGCGAACCCTTCCTCGGTTCCCGGTGTACACACTCCAGGCCAGCTTTGTTTCCTGTCTAGGATGCCCTCAACCTTTGCAACATCAAGAATGTCCAATTGCGCCATTTTCTCAACCCCGTTTGCATCTGAATCGAAATACATAATCATGCCTAATTTCACGGATGACGTGGGGGTAGGCCCTTCTACGCTAATAATCGCACCCATGAGCGCTTCATCCAAACTACTGTTGCTTCCACTGTCAATTATCCGTGGGCAATGGGGATTGCTCAGGTAGGTATGAATTGCTTGGATTGCTGCGTCCCCAGTGGTGTCTCGTTTTTCAATGTTTAGTTCGGCCCGCAATTCACTATCGTTGATACGCAGGACGAACGATGGGACGTCAATGTATTTTCTGTATCCTGACTCTCGCTGGAGGGTGATTAACCTTGCGACCGCATTATATCGGTCATTCAAGGTCTTCTGCTCCCTCAATGCTATGTCGCGAGCCAGACTCGGCAAACTAAATCGTTTTCCTGGTAGACCGTTGAGCGTCTTTGTCTCGTCCGTATCGAAACAGTGCTCGGATTGGAGGTCTGGTCTTTGGCGATAGCCGAACCTTTGCTCTAAGAACGCAAGACGTGCAACAGCTGAGTCGCGGGGGGTCATTATTGGATGCAGTGCGTCTCGGAGTGTATTGCAGTATGTGTGAAAGACACTTGGGGCAACTTTACCAGAGTCCGGAGGTTCCGTTGCATTCAGGAGGATTGAGTTCAATGTTCTCCTCTCTGCACCTCGCCCAAAAGCCGTGTTGTTAATCATATTTATGCTGGGGTATTCTTTTCCATTGCTGTGGAAAAGTGAGTCTCGGTATTCGAGGAAGAGGGTGATTTGCCGATGTTCTTCCAAAAAATTGTACCCGGTGGAAGTGGTCTCGACACCAGCAGAGCGTATGGTCTCGGTTTCCGTAGTGCTGTTTAGATAGCTAAGTTCTCCCGGCACATCTCGCTCGAACGGAGACAAGGTTATTGTTCTCGAAAATGCACTTTTGTTCCGCAGTTCGTTCGTCAGGTGGCCATCGATTGTGTCACGTGCGCGTCTTGCTGCAGGTGTAGTGGCAAAGGCGAGTTCACTGATGCCCGCTGCACCACTAAGTGCAGCTATGGCCGAAACAATAGTCTTCGCCGCGGTGATGTTCGGGTTCCGATCAGTTTTCGTTTGAACTTTCACTGTAAAAACATCACCCATATCGTTCATTGGATAGTAGCTTGATGCGTAGTTGTTGAGTACAGCTTCGGTACACCCTTCGTTATCGACTTCGGAAGCAGTCGTATATGCCAAAGGCAACACTTCTGGCTTTTGTCCGCCGTCACCCGAAAATGCAATGTTGCGACCAGGAAATGTGACCTCCGCATCGAGCAATACAGATACTCTGTCCTCTTTGAAGAATTGCCTTGCGAGGGACAAAAAACTTGTATCGACACACTCGCCATTCATCCTAGCCCCGGGGGCGCTCGTGCCTAGTCTTGCGTAGAATGTCTTCTCTACTCTTGTTTTTCCATCACCAGCTATGCTCTCAGCAGGTGGCCGAGTGGGGTACTCTTGGTTGGCCGCTTCTGTAGGTTGATTTGTTGCACGTTGATCGAGATTCGGATTTAAGACGGGTTGCTTTCCACCAGCAAAGCAGCCCGTGAGTGCGATCATCGCTGCTCCCACTAGAATTGGCCGTGAAAGACAACTTCCCGAGAGCAAAGCATGCATTGATCCGTTCTCCCCATAAAACAGATTGTTTCCAAGAAGTATGAGGCGCAACAAGCTGAATGGCGAGTCAAAAGTTTTACCATAAAAGGAAAGTATTCCTTTAAGGCTGTATCAACATGAGAGAACGCAAAGAAGTAGGCTAGTCGGTTGAGGAGGGATTTGTTGTTTGAAGGGGTGAACCACTTCACTCATCTTGCACAAAACGGCAACATAGGCGGAGGATCAATCGGAGGTGCGCCGTCCGGCAGCAGATCAAGGGAACACCCTTCATTGGCCTGTTCGGCCGTTGCCCGCGAGGTTTTTGGGAAAGCACAAACTCAGGCCCACTCCCAATGGATTCCTTCTTCGTTCGAAATAGTGGTAAAGAACTTTCGAAGTGCTCAACCTGAGCTAGTCGGTGGAGGTGTGCCGTGACGACAAACAATGCACAGAGAGCTCGCAAATGAAGTTTCATATATTACCATTGAAGAGCCAGCCGCCGCCGTCGTCCGGCTGTAACGAGGTCTATCTCACTATTGATAACTGGAATGACTACTCATTTGTCACGAGCTTTGCCGTTCATGCATTCGATGAATACGGTACAGGCCACAGCTTGTCGCCCGTAAGAATAGGATTCGTCGGTCAAACTAAAGAGATTTCAACCTACGCAACGCTTGGCGATACTTTCGATAGATTGGGAGAAGGCTATTTCTCTCTCGGAATGAGTGTCGAATATTACAAAGCTTTATTCGCCGAATTCAGTGAAGAATGGCAACGCGAATTCCTGACGTGCATGCGTGATGTCGTTTGGGATGATGACCTTCTCGAAGCGATAAAGAGTGAAAGGGTCTTTGAAGTCTCTCATCTCCGCTCGATCTCGATAAGCCAAATTCGAGATCAATTCGCCAGCGTGCTTAAAGGCGACGTTCTCCTAACTGACTTTGAGTTTGGGTTTTGTCTGCCACCTTCCGAAAAATTTGCCGGTTTCGATCTTCCGTTTGAAGTTAGGGCAAGCTCGACACCTAGTACGAACATGCACGCTTTGATTGGTAGAAATGGAGTTGGCAAAACAACGCTTTTGAACTCAATGGTCAAAGCGGTTGCCGATCACGTGGAGACGGAAGCATACTTTTATACAGACACCATTGGAGGGGCTGTAAAAAACAACAGATACTTCAACAGTTTGGTGTCGGTTGCTTTCAGCGCCTTCGATCCCTTTGACCTTCCCGGCGAAGGTGATGAGACGCTGTACACATACATCGGCTTGACTGAATATGCCGATGCTGGTGGCGCGCTCATAAAATCAAAAGACCAGATGTTTAAAGAGTTTGTCGACGGTTTAGCCTTCTGCTTGGAAGATGGTCGTAGGCGAAATCGGTGGGTCCAAGCGATCGAGACTCTTCAAAGTGACGAGAATTTTGCCGACATGAAGCTTTTGTCATTGGCGGATTTGCGCGGCGAGGAGTTGAAGGAACGTGCGCTCTTTTTGATTGGTAAGATGAGTTCAGGGCACGCTGTCGTGATCCTGACAATGACTCTCTTGGTAGCGAAGGTTGAAGAGAAGACATTGGTATTATTTGACGAGCCGGAAAGTCATCTTCATCCGCCTTTGCTTTCTGCCTTGATGCGAAGCCTGAGCCAACTCCTGCGTACGCGAAATGCCGTCGCTATAATCGCGACGCATTCACCGGTCGTTCTGCAGGAAATCCCTGGGTCCTGTGTATGGAAGGTTTTTCGCAGCAAGCTCGCATCAGAGAAAAAGCGCCCTGACACTGAGACATTCGGAGAAAATGTAGGCGTCCTGACCCGAGATGTCTTCCGTCTTGAGGTCTCTCGATCAGGGTTCCACACAGTACTGTCCGAGTTGGTCGGGCAAGGAGGGACGTACGATGGAATTATGGAGAAGTTGGGCGGAAGTCTAGGTAATGAGGCTCGGGGAATTCTCAAAGCGATGATTATCAATCGTGATGAGAAGCCTAAGGAAGAATGAAGAGGTTAGACGCGCCGCCTTATGCGTCAATAGATCTGTACGATGAAAGCGTGGCAGGATTGACGGATGGGGTACTTCAAACGAAGTTTTTGGACAATCGACCGGCTGTCGTCGAAGCGTACAGAAGGTTTGATGAAAGCTCTCAGACCAAAACTTGGTGCTATCTCCCTAGGGCTGTTCGCGGGCACTCGGAGGTGATCATTTTGGGCACCCTCTCAAAAGGGGAATTGGTTAGCCTATACGATGATGGCGTTGTGAAATCTAAGGGGCAACCAAGGAACATCTACGATCAGATCAAATTGTCCGCCCGTGAAGAGTGCCCATATTGTGGAGGATCGGGGGAAATGGGAGAAGAAGGTGAACTAGCCACTGCAGATCACTTTTTGCCTAAGGCATATTTCCCAACTTACGCCGTTCTGCCACTAAATTTGGTTCCCGCATGCCAAGTATGCAACAGAGGGATGGGAAGTAGTTTCCCGACGGATGAGAACTCCCAGCCACTGCATCCGTACTTGGACGAAGACCATTTTTTTCTTGAGAAATGGACATCTGCATCCATTCGTCATGAAGAGCCTTTGGTCGTTGATTTTGAGGCGAGGCCACCAGCTGGTTGGCTCGAAAAGGACCGACAACGTGTCGTAGCACACTTCAACGCTTGCAATCTTGCGAAACGGTACCGCTCTCGCGTATGGACGGAACTCACTCCGTTGATATCTCAGCGCAAGTCCACACTAAGAAAATTTAGCGCAGAGCAACTCCGCGAGCACCTTTTAGTGATCGCGAATGAGCCGAACTTACCGATAAATGGTTGGAAGCGGACGCTGTATTCTGCCTTGGCTGCCTCGCAATGGTTCTGCGAAGCAGATTTTGCTTGAGAGCGTGACACTTCCGAACTGTGACCAAGCCGCTGTGCCTTAATGCCACCGCTTCAAAACGGCAGCCCAGCATGTGAGGATCCCTCTTGTGATGTCTATAGGTATGGCCGGAACCAGTGGGTCCGGTGGGGCTCTCGGCAATAGGAGAGGGCCTTCAGCCACCGTCCCTGCTGATCCCTCATACCCACAGAGATGGTGGTTTGCGTCCGATCGCGACCTGCGTACTTGCACAAAATGCATGTAACTCTGATCTCACGTTTCGGATGACCGCGACCAAAGCGCTTTACGAGGTCATATAGGTCTAGGCGAACCGGTACATCGCATTTGTCGCATTTGGGGTTGTTGCACGTCGCGAAGAGACCGAACGCGAGATCATCGCGGATCATGTCCTCCACGCCGCCCAGCGTCCAAGGGTCCATGACCAGCTCTCTCACAACCGCCACACTGCGTTATCTCAAAATAGGAACATAAACCTATTTGGATGAGCGTGGCGAGTCTTTCGTCTCACCCCATAGTGCGGTCTCGACTCCACGCCTCGCCAGGCGCATGGTATCAAGGTTGTCGCGCAAGTGACGTTAAAGTGTCGTCATTTGTCGCCATACTGTCGCTATAATGTCTTTGTGGTGCAGCTAACCTGCCGTCGGCGCAATTCTCGGGGGATGCGATGAATAAGCCATCAAATAAAAGGAGGCCAAGCATGGCACTTGATGGTGAAAAACTGCGCAATCTTCGCGCTGCAAAGGGAATGTCCCAAGAGAAACTGGCGATATTGGCTAACGTCAATAAGCGCACGATCCAGCGAGCCGAAAAGGGCGATTCAGTCGGACTGGAAACAGCTGCCTTTATCGCTGAGGCAGTCGGAGTTTCCGCTGCTTCTTTGCGCGGGCGTCAGCCTGATCTCTTCGACGTTGACAAAAAAGAGTGGGACGAAGTCGTTTTGGTTCCTGTCAATTCTGGGCGGCGTGTCATCGACGCGTTGCGCTCAAGCCACGACGCGGAAATTTCATTCGATGTAGAGCCAACTCAAGACAACATCGAACCATTGGCGAAACTTGCTGGGATGTTGGAACCGTTCAATCCCAATCCATGGGAAAACCCACATGAACGGTACGAACCTGCGCAAGCGGAGGTTTTACAAAAGCAGGCAGACGTAAACACGCTTCTTCCGTCACTTCTAGAAATGGGTATCAACGTCTATCTGGGAACGTACCAAGCAGGGCGGCAAATTCCATCCTATGACATGCATGAGGGCATGATGTCTCGCCGCGTCAGAGCACCGATTGAGTCGGTTCCGGTTTCGTTGGTGGTTGTAAGCGATACATCATCATCGCACCTTTTGAGAAAGCCTGATGACGTTTACACAGAACCTAAGGGCGATGGTGTGGACTTGGAAGACGATATTCCGTTCTAAGTTCATGAGACACTTTTTGAAGTGAGTGTTTTCGCTGATGCAACAAACTGCAGTTTCGTCGGTGTTGCGGTCACCCGACCAATGCTCGGGTGGGGGTTCGAAATGTTGGAGCCAGACCACTAGCATTAGTGGCGTTTGCAACTATCGCTGAGCATCATGGCGGATCGTTGCCATGGTGGACTTGGATCGAATGTTTGTTATTGCCAGTCTTTCATCTCTCCCCGTGCGGCGCTCTCAACTCCCCGCCTCGCCTGCGCGCTTTGTGGATCGTTTTTTCTTCAACTGCAGTGGCGATAAACACCTGCACGCCAAAGGGAATGGGATCGGTTGCTTGTCGGTTATAACTCCGCAAAATTGGGTGTGGATTTGATGCACCGAGAGGCAGCCCGTTCACCCTCAAGCAAGTCGCTGGGACAAAAAGTACCCCACCTCCTCCGGAAAAGGGTAACCCGGGTCACTAGGCCAAAAATGGCACCTAACTTATTGATATTGTTGAGGTTCGTGGTGACCCCTAAAAGGTCACCAAAGGTAACCCAAAAGGTAACCGTTTCTAACCTATTGAAATAACTTACTAATTTTTTTGAGCTGGTGACCCTTCCAAAAGGTAACCGGTCACCTTTTGGTGACCTTTTGACATTCGAAATTTCCCTTTAAAAACAACGTGGTCACCTTTGTGACCTTTGTCACCTTTTTCCGACGGCCAAATTTTTTTTCGACTACTCTTCTGCAGCGGCCAGAAAATTGTGCGCCCTTTGGAGGCGACTGTGCCCACTCAACCATCATCAAAGTGATTGATTTCAAATAAATCAGTAGACGGAATAAAGGGGCGCTAGGGGGTGCAAAAAAAGTGGGACACTTTCGTCATAAACATAAGTAAACACTAGAAAATAAAAGTGTCCCACCGGCGCGTAAGTCACTGACAAATAAAAACCGTTGGAGCTCGCCCCCGGGCACCACTTTTCTCTCAAAACAGCATCTGTTGCGAATGTGAATGCCAAGCTTTCTGATTTACTCAGGCAGGGGGCAAACCATAACGTGACCATCTAACACCGCCCCGACAATCAGCGTGTTGTTATGCATAGCGCCGATGCTCGCAGCGTTGATCTCTCCTGCTGTAGAGACAAATACGTCCGACCTTTCCAGGGTCTTGGGGTCGACCTTCACGATGTGGGAGGGCGCATCGACATTTGCGTCCCGTGTATGCGCGGCATAGTCAAATATCCGAGTATGTCCGGCAATCCAAAGGTTGCCATTCTCATCGACATCAAAATTGTCAGGTGCGGTATTGAGATCAATCGTGGAACGCCCTGTTAGCGCGCCTGTCTCAGCGTTTCTGTCAAAGGCGCTGATGCGGCGCTTAAGAACTTCAGCAATGTAGAGAATGCCCCCGTCTGGAGAAAGATTGATTCCATTGGCGTAGACGAGACGGTCCTTAATCAGCCGTCCCTCGCGACCATCAAAATAGACCGCGGAAGCCCACGGCAAAGCGAAGAACTGTTCTAGAACCGATAAAACCCCGCTCTTATAACCACGGCTGTTGGAGGCGTAGAAAGACCGCGGGCCGACCGCCACGACATCATTGGGCAGGTACATTGCGTCAAACGATATGCTCTCCAAATGCTCCAGCGCACCTGCCACACCAACACTGAATATCTCAACGGAGTGAGCCCCAGCTGCCGTATGGCTGATGGCGAACAATCGAGTCTCACCGGCGTCTTGCCATAGGCTGATACCGTGTGGATGAAAATCAGGCATGTTGTTTGGAGACACCCGGATCACCGCAGATGGATCAGAGAGGGCGAAAGCATAAATTCCATCATTTGCGTTATCTCGAACCGTGCGCCTGCGATCCGTCGCTGAGACAAATGCAACACCCGTCGCCCGATCAATAACAACATCTTCTGTACCTGCGTGAACAGGCACCTTCATGCAACGCTCGACAAGCTTGGGGTCCAGGGCTTGGAATTTGCCTGATACGGGAACGACAACGGATAGAATCCAGGCAACCATGAGGCCAAGAACCGCTGCAAATGCGATTGAGATCTTTTTGAACATTGTTGGTCCTGTGAATGACGGGCCGTGCTTTTCTGCCGGCAATTTCTACCAGATAGCTTTTTCGCCAGCGGGAAACCAGCGCAATTTGCTATTTTTGGCGCTGTAGACCGCCTCCCAGAACATCAAAACATGTATGTGTTTTTGCGCGGGTAGCGCAGTTGTTAGAGCATGCGACCGAAAACCGCCGCGTCGGTGGTTCGAATCCGCCCTCGGATGATGTTCCCAAAAATTTGATCTATGGCTTCAGACGAGAAGCGTCCAATTGTTGTGGATGTGTGTGTGAGACCTGAGCAACAGTACACATCGAGTAAGTAGGCTGAATGTGGCATATGTGCTAAAGGTTGGAAATCATGAGCTATGCAGTCGGTCCAGGCGATCTTGTTTTGTGCGTAAACGCGGCCCCGAACCATATGACGGGACAGCCGGTGCCGCTTGTTGCCGGGGAAACCTACCGGGTCTATGACGTCCTTGAGTTTATGTGCCCCTGCGGACGTTCCGATGCGCTTTTGGATGTCGGCGTCGATTTCGCCTGGTGCCAGTCCCGCTTCCGCCTTCTGCCCAAACCAAAAATCGAACAAAAGCCCCGCAAAGTCTCTGCGCCGAAAGAAACAGAAAAAGTGTGACTTGGCGCAGCACTTGTCTGGTGCCCGGTTTCGTGTCGTCGAGCGATTGCTTCGCGGTCTTGGCCGCTTGATCACCCGTGAATGGTGGCCCGGCGTTCGGTCAATGCAGTCTCGAAGTCACGTTTGGCGGAGGCAATGAGGCAGGGCAACAGAACAGCGTAATGATGTTGAATTCCGCGCTCCTGATCCGACCAGGTGATCTGCTCCAGACCTTCAGAATCGCGCAGATAGTCCATCCAATAGCGGCTAACGATCCAGAGCGATCGGGTCAGCACATGCAGATCAAGCGCCAGGTCACGTCGAAACAAGCCTTCTTTCTTGATCCGCTTGAGCAGGCTTTCCAGTTCCTGATAGTCCGCAACCTCTTCAGCATTGGGTTGGGAGGCGGTTGAGAGGTCCGCAAAGAGCACGCGGTCTCGGAGCAGGAACCGATTGTCCCAGGTAATCTCCATCCCGAACAGCAGATGCTCCACATAATCGTCCTGAATGGTGCCTGATGTGAGATTGGCCCGGCGGGTTTTTGTCCGCAGCCGGGCTTGCTCCTGCAGTCTTGTCGCCAGATCATTCTTGGTGGGGAAGTGATAGGTGAGGTTCCCCTGGGAAATACCCACAGCCAGCGCGATCTCCGTCAAGCTTGTTGAGGCATAGCCCTTTTCGTTGAAGATCCTGCGGGCGGCTTCAAGAATCCGGTCCGCGGTGGTTGAGCGCGATTTCATTTAGCAGCGATTCCCTGATGTCGAGCGAGGGTGTGTTGACAAAATAGGTTATACAACCTAAATATAGGTTATGGTACCTAATTATGCTTCAGATGGTCAGCAATAAGGCGGAGATATCAGATGGGGAACAAAACCAGGCATATCGTCATAGTCGGTGGCGGCACCGCAGGGTCTGTACTGGCGGCGCGGTTGAGCGAAGCATCAGATATTTCCGTGAACCTTCTCGAGGTTGGGCCCGATGATGACACGTACGGCGCGGACGTTCTTGAACCAGCGCGCGCCGCGGATGCATGGTCAGGCGCGACTCCGATTGCGGTCAACGTCATGGCGACTGAGTCCGGCGTGATCCCCATGCTGCAAGGACGCCTCATTGGCGGCACGTCGGCCGTCAATGGTCTGGCCACATTGCGAGGCCTGCCCGCAGACTATGATGGATGGGCAGCTGCGGGCCTTGAAGGCTGGGGCTGGAAGGATGTGGCCGATACATTCATTGCCGCAGAACGGGACATGGACTTTGGCGCGTCACCGCTCCATGGCGACGCGGGACCTCTGTCCGTCCGCCGCTGGCACCGCGATGAATTCAGCCATGCGCAGCGCACCTATTACGACGCCTTGATCGACAAGGGGGAGGCGGCGGTCGACGACGTGAATGATCCCTCCCAGCTTCCCGGAATTGGTGTGTTCCCGGTCACGGTCGACGATGAAGGCAAGCGCCTTACCACAAGTCGTGCGTATCTCACGCCCCAGGTGCGCGCCCGCGAAAATCTCACGATCCGCACAGGCGCCGAAGTCGCAACCATCGCGGTGACCAACGGACGCGCTTCTGGCGTCACTCTGACGTCAGGCGAGCAGGTTGAGGCAGATGAGGTCATTCTGGCGGCAGGCGCCATCTCATCGCCTGTACTGTTGCTGCGTTCGGGTATTGGCCCCGCCGATCACCTCTCCGAACACGGTATTGCGGTTCATGCAGATCTCCCAGTCGGGGCAACAATGAGTGATCACTTGGGGCCCGGCATTCCCTATCGCCATGACGGTCCCCGCGGCGGTGTCGGCGGGCCGGCACAGGTGGTCCTCGTCGGGGCCTCGAACGGAACGGATGTGGATTATCACGCATTCCCCGTTGCGCCTGCGCCAACTGACGATGCAACAGACTTCATGATGGCGGTCTTCCTCATGCGCTCCAGCGGACGCGGAAGCGTGCGACTGGGAGACACGGCGCGCGCAGATCCGATCATCACGGCACCACCGCTCCCTGATGACGCGCATGAGCGTCTTCGTCATGGGTTTGACCGGATTGCCGCCTGGGAGAGATCAAGCTATGCGCAGGAACTGGGCTGCCATCCCGTCGAGGCCCATGACCTCACAGCACCTGATGCCGTCAGCGAGGCTCTGGAGCGTCTCACCCTGAGCTACTACCACATGACCAGCACCTGTCCGATGGGTCCGGTGCTTGATGCGGATTGCCGCGTCCATGGAATTCAAGGCCTGCGCGTGGCGGATGCTTCCGTGATGCCCACCATCCCGACGGGCAATACCTATCTGGGCTGCGTCATGGTTGCCGAGCGCGTGGCCAGCAAGATGTTGGCCGAAGAACAAGGCCGCCATACCTAGGGTAAAGCCAACACCAACGGAAGGAACGCAAATATGCCAGCGAACATTGATGTCTTCTGGTCGTTTAGAAGCCCCTATTCCTATCTGATCACCCCGGACCTCCTGCGTCTGCGCGCGGACTTTGATGTGACCGTTTCGCTCAGGCCGGTACTGCCAATCGCCGTCCGTGACAAGGCGTCGGTTTTTGATGCGAGCGACAAAAAGCGCCCGCGCTACATCGTCATGGACTCGCTGCGTCGTGCGGAGCTTCTGGGTCTGCCAATGGTCTGGCCGAAGCCGGACCCGGTTGTTCAGGACAGGGAGACCTTCGAGGTGCCCGAAGACCAGCCTCTCATCTGGCGTCTTACCGGCCTCGGCGTGGAGGCGGAGCGACGGGGCAAGGGCATTGATTTTGCCTCTGCGGCAGCGGCCTTGATCTGGGGCGGAACCCGTGACTGGCACGAGGGTGATCACCTTGCACAGGCAGCCGCTCAGGTTGGTCTTGACCTGTCCGACATAGAAGCCGCTATCCAGGAAGAGGATGTAAGAGCGCAGGTCGAAGATCACCATGCGCAGCTGGAAGCCGCAGGACATTGGGGTGTGCCGACCATGGTGTTCGAGGGCGAGCCGTTTTTCGGCCAGGACCGGGTGGACACCTTGCGCTGGCGACTTGAGCAGAAGGGCGTACCGGCGCGTAACAAGTAGATCAAAAAAAACCTAAACAGATGGATCAACGAAGAGGATCAGGATATGGACCTGGAAATTCGAGGTAAGAAGGCAATCATGGCTGGCGGTAGCGCTGGCATGGGGCGGGCAACAGCAGAGCGGCTCGCGGAGGCTGGTGTCGATCTGGTCATCACAGCGCGCCGCGAAGAACGGCTGGTTGCTGCAGCAAAGGAAATCTCCGAAAAATATGGTACCAGCGTTACGCCAGTGGTTGCTGACTCGTCGAAAGAAGAAGGCCGTCAGGCGCTCTTCGCGGCCTGCCCGGACCCGGACATTCTGGCCATCACCATCAAGCCGCCAGCGCCAAATGGTGATTTCCTCAAGCTCAAGCCGGAGCACTGGCGAGACTCAATCGAGACCGCTCTCATCGGCCCCATTGAAATCATGCAGAACTATATCCCGGTGATGAAAGACAAAGGTTGGGGGCGCATCGTCAACATCGCGACTTTCTCTGCCAAGAATCCCATGTTGTGGCGCCTCATGTCCGGTCCCGCCCGCTCTGCATTGATCAATTACACGGCAAGCGTCTCCCGCGAGATCGCACAGCATGGCGTGGTGATCAACAACATCTTACCGGGCATGTTCCAGACCGAAGGCGCGTCGGAAATTCTCAATGATTATGCTGATGCGTTTGGTCTTGAGCCTGATCCGGATATTGTTCGTGCACACTTCTTTGAGAACAATAAGATCCCAGCCGGGTTCATCGCGGAGGCCGCTGACATGGCGCCTATGGCCGCGCTCCTGTGCAGCCCGCTCTCCCGCTTCATTGTGGGCCAGAACATCGTCATTGACGGTGGTCAGCACTACTCGCTCTTTTAGGAAGTGGGCGACCCGGTTGGCCGGTCACAGGTCGGCCATCCGGTGTTTCCTGCGCCGGGGACGCATCTACGGTGAGCCTCATCCTCGGTCAGCGCCCTGTAGCCATGGGCACAATAGCCAGTGGCAATTTTGAGAACAGGAGTCGATATGTCCAATTTGTTGATGCAAGAGGGCGAGTACATCATCTACGGAATGTTCTGTTCCTACTTTACTAAGAAGCTCGAGACCTATTTCCGCGTGAAGGGCATTCCCTACAAATTCGTGGAACTGGACAGCCCGGGCTTCGCACAGCATTCCCGCAATGTGGGTGTCATGCAGATCCCGCTGGTGCAGTGTCCTGATGGAACATGGATCAGCGACACCACACCTATCATTCAGCAGTTTGAATCAGAACTGTCTGAGACGCCGCTGCGTCCCAAGGATCCGCTCGCAGCGTTTTGCAGCTACTTTCTGGAGGACTGCTTCGACGAGTGGCTGTGGGCGCCGGCCCTCTATTATCGCTGGGCATTCCCCATGGATATGAACAGGCGAAGCGAGGAATTCACCTATACGATCGCTGCCAACGGCTTCAAGTTTCCCCGATTTATCCTTCGCCGCATCATTACGTTGCGTCAGAAGGTGTGCATCTGAAGGAAAACGGCATCACAAGTGCCGCCCATTCACGGCAGATCGAGGAGCTTTACATTGATCTGATGGACATGCTGCAGCCGATCTTCGAGAAGCGCCCCTTCCTGTTCGGGGAGCGACCCTGTGAAGCAGATTTCGGATTGCATGGCCCGACATTTCCTCACTTTGCAAATGACCCGACCTCGCAGGAGATCATGCAAGTACGCGCGCCCCATGTGTTTCGCTGGGTGGCACGGCTGTGGTCAACACGGCCGGACGAACTCAAGACCGCCGGTGAGATCACCTCAGTGCCAGACGATCTCAAACCTCTGATGCAGAAGTTTGCATCAGAATATCTACCGTACCTGGTGGCGAACCGAGAGGCGTACAAGGCTGATGCGCCGCGGACCCTGTACACACTCAATGGTCTGGAATGGGATGTCGTGACGGCACCTTACCGGGTCTATTGTCTGGCGCAGCTGCAGGAGCGGTATCAGGTTTTGACTGAAGAAGAGCGCAACAAATGCAGGGACCTTCTGGGCGACGGGGCCGTAGATATCCTGGCAGGCGAGATATTCTGCCCACCGGCCATGCAGAATATCACGGCCGCCGAGCCTGCAAAACTCGTGGAAGACGGTGTGCTATCTCGCCACTGGCAGTTAAAATCGCCGTTTGAGAAGTTCCTCGAGTCGTCGCGCGCTAAGAACCCGACAAAGCGGGGTCCAGAGACGAAGGAAGTCGGATCAGATTGGCTGCCAATCTACTTCAAACACCATCGTGCGAAGTGACCTCCTTACCTCAGATGTCATCACAGGAGTGCGGCTCATAGCCCGATTGTGCTAGACAGTGTCTGTTGCAAATCTCGGGGACACTCATGGCTATAGAACCGGCTGGACCGGCCTCATGCGATGGCAGGCAGGAAAAAAATGACTGAAACATCTGTGGCGGGTTTGCCGCTGATCATTGAAGCCTCTCTAAATGGTTCGACGAGCAAGAAGAAGAACCCGTCCGTCCCCTACAGCGATGACGAAATCGTGCGCGATGCTGTGGCCTGCATGGAGGCAGGCGCTGCATTGATCCACAATCACACCCAGGAGCCGATCATAGGCGGCACTGGTATTCTGGACGCGGAGCAATACGCCAGACCTTGGCGCGAACTCTTGAAGATACGCGGTGATGCGATCCTTACCCCCACAATGCCGGTGGGGCAGGAGGGCGTCTCCGTCGAGACCAGATACGCCCATGTAGAGCAGATGGCAAAAGAAGGGTTGCTGGCGCAGGGCCTATGCGACCCCGGGACGTTTAACGCGTCAGTGATGGGGGAGGATGGCCTTTTTGCCCCGAGCACCTACCTCTATCGCAACGACATGCATGATTCGCACTACTATGTGGAAACGTGCCGTCGCCTTAAGATCGGTCTTAGCATCTCCATTTTTGAACCCGGATTCTTGAAATTCATCCTGGCCTATGACCGGGCTGGAAAAATGCCTCAGGGAGGCATGCTGAAATTCTACTTCGGTGCCATGGACCTGTCCTTCGGGCTGCCGCCCTCAGCGGCCAGTCTTGAAGCTTACCTGGGCATGTTGGGCGGTTGCACAATGCCGTGGCTTGTTTCCAGTTTCGGAGATGATTGCGTGGGCTGCGGTCTTGCAGAAGAAGCTATCAAACGCGGTGGGCATGTGCAGGTTGGTCTGGAGCCCTATGTCGGGGACCGTCGCCCGACCAATGTTGAACTCGTCGAGGAAGTTGTCGCTATAGCCCAACGCTATAATCGTCCAGTCGCGACCCCAGAACAGGCCGCAAAAATCCTCAATCTCCCAACCCATCCTGTCGCCTATGCGCGTGCAAGTTGACCGTCATCTATAGGCGCGTTACCTCCGATTAGATTGTAGCGTACCGGTCAATCGACAATTTCGCTCCAAATGGGGCAGCGGCTTGGACGTCAGAAGATTAAAAACAGCCAGCGCGCGCCGCGCTTCGCTGGTCTCTATGCGTTCAGCTGTGTCTCTCCGAACTTCTTCATCGCGCGAATGACAGGCAGAACCGCCTTTGCCTTTTCTGTCGCTACATAATGGTGACGAACCGGCTTCTCCTGATAGGGAACTTTTCTGAGGAACCCCGTCTCCACCAGGCGCTTCAAACGATCGGCCAACAGGCTCGTCGGAATATTCTCTGGGCTTTGTTCAAACTCAGCGAAGGATTTGGCCTTAAACACAAGCGCGTCCCGCAATATGAGCAGCGTCCACTTGTCGCCGACAAGGTCAAGTGTCCGCGCTATGGGACAGGGAGAACGGTGGGATGGATGCATGTCTAACCTCTCTCCAGATTGCGCCAGGCGCCAAGCTTCAAGGACGCGGCGATCATTACGCCATAGATGAACATGGCGGCGGCAGCGCCAATGAAAATACCCTCAAGCCCCAAATCGAAAGAGAAGGCGAGCACCCAGCCGCCCCCGACGGCAAATATGAAACGCACGATAGTCGCGGCGATCGGCCACCGCATGGCGCCAGCCCCCTGGCTTGCAAAATAGAGTGACAGTCCCAGGCCCTGAAAAGCAAAGAAAGGGCCCACAAATAGGATGTAAATACGGGAGGCCTCAAACGTCTCCGGGTCACTGGTAAAAGCAGATATCCAGACTTCCGGGAAGAGCGCCAGCAGCAACCCGACAATACCCGCAAGGCCAGCGGCGAAAAGGCCGCCGGTCCAGCCAATATGTTCGGCCCGCTCGACATTCCCCGCGCCAATGCTCAGGCCTACCAGCGACGTCATGGCGGCACCAATGCCAAACACCAGCGGAATGAGCAGAAATTCAATTCGGGAACCGATGCCATAACCGGCGAGCGCCGCTTCGCCATAGGTCGCGACCATGGCGGTTAGAAACAGAATGCCAAAGATTGTCAGAAGCGGTGACAGGGAGGCAGGCAGCGCCACTTTAAAGATGTCTTGAAAGAGCGGTTTGGAAAAGGCAATGAATTGGCGATCCAACTTGATGACGTGGCTCGGGCGGCTCAGCACAAAAAGCATGACCGCGCTGACCAGAAATCCGGTTGCAACCGTAGAGATCGCGGCCCCCACAATGCCCAACTGCGGCGCGCCGAACAGGCCAAGCACCAACACGCCCGAGAGCGGTACCTGGATGAAAGCGCTGATGACCATCAATAAAGCGGGGAGCTTCATATCTCCCATGCCACGAAAGACCGCGCCGACCACACCGATCATCCAGACAAACAGGCCACCTACAAACAGGACCAGACAATAGGATGCCGCCTGATCCAATATCTCACCGGTGCCCCCAAGAAACGCGAGCAGCGTGCGGCCAAACAACAAATACACCAGAAGAAAAAGAGCACTGCCCATCGCCGCGATGGCAAGTGCATGCCAGATCAGTTTGTGGGCCCGGTCGCGATCCCCTGCGCCCAAAGCGCGGGCAATAGATGATGCAACCGCTCCGCCAAGCGCCCCACCGGACATGGCCTGCATGAGCATAAGCAGGGGAAAAGCCAGAGCAATGCTTGCCAGCGCACTTGTTCCCAATTGTCCAATAAACCAGACCTCGATCAGACTGACACTTGATTGGATCACAAAAGCCAGCGAGTTGGGCGTTGCCATCCTGACGAGAAGGGGAGCTGGCGCAGAGGTCAGCAAGTGTCGGGTACGCTCATCCATTCGGTCGGGTACTTTCTTGTTCTTATTAAGTGACTTTGGATATTGAAGTAGTGGCTTTTAATATCAAAGTTACTAAGGAAGTCGAAGGAATATCACGCGGGTGCGGTACTCTTTTCTCACAATAGTGTAGAGATAAGGGTCTAAGCTATCGAAGCGGGTGATCTTGCGCGCGGGTTTCGCAGAAAAGGATGCCCGCGTGGCAGATAAGACATTTGACTACATCATCGTTGGCGCTGGCTCCGCAGGCTGTGTGCTTGCCAATCGATTGACGGCGTGCGGTAAACACAGTGTCCTTCTTCTGGAGGCTGGTGGCAGCGATAAGAACATTCTTGTGCAAATGCCAACCGCATTGTCCTACCCCATGGCGTCAAAAACCTACAACTGGGGATACGATTCCGAGCCCGAACCAGCAGTCAACAACAGGAAGATCACGAGCCCCCGTGGCAAAGGTCTTGGTGGCACCTCGACTATCAATGGCATGGTCTACGTCCGCGGCCATGCATGTGATTTCGACGAGTGGGAAGAACAGGGCGCTCCAGGGTGGCGATATGCCGACTGTCTTCCTTATTTCAAGCGCGCCGAGAGCTGGCAGGGTGGTGAAGATGTCTATCGCGGTGGCGAAGGCCCGCTTGGGGTAACCGGCGGCAATAATATGGCGGGGAACCCACTTTACCAGGCCTTTATCGATGCAGGCGTGGAGGCGGGCTACCCCCGCACCGACGACTATAATGGCTTGCGTCAGGAAGGCTTCGGCCCCATGCACATGACAGTGCGCGGTGGTGTGCGGGAGTCGACGTCGAGAGCCTATCTCCGGCCAGTGATGAAACGTCCAAATCTCACCGTCATGTCGAATGCACTTGTTGGTAATGTTCTCTTTGAGGGCAAGCGCGCTGTAGGTGTGGCAGCACGGCGCAACGGCAGAGATCTTACCTTGCGCGCCGGCAAGGAAGTGATCCTCTCAGCGGGGTCATTTGCTTCGCCAACGATATTGCAACGCTCAGGCATCGGACCCGCTGATGTACTGAAAAAGGCGGGTGTGACACCTGTTCACGCACTGTCGGGCGTTGGGCAGAACCTTCAAGACCACACAGAGGTTTACTTCCAATTTCATTGCAAATTGCCTGTGAGCTTGAACAGTAAGCTCAATCTCTTTTCAAAATTTCTGATTGGCGCGCGCTGGTTCTTCTTTAAAAACGGTCTGGGTGCGACCAACCATTTTGAATCCTGTGCGTTCATCCGTTCTGAAGCCGGACTGAAGTCGCCTGATATCCAATACCACTTCTTGCCAGCCGCAATGCGTTATGACGGCACGTCGTCAGTTGATGGGCATGGGTTCCAAGTCCATGTCGGGCCGAACAAGCCGAAGAGCCGGGGGCGCGTTGCCATTTCATCGTCTGATCCAGAGGCTGCGCCGAAGCTGCTATTCAACTATCTGCAGCACGAGGCGGATGTTGCAACCTGGCGCCGCTGTATCAGGTTGACGCGTGAAATCATCGATCAACCTGCAATGGACATCTACCGCGGTGCAGAAATCCAGCCAGGGCTCGACGTCTCATCTGACGATGAGATCGACACGTGGGTGCGTACCAATCTCGAGAGTGCCTACCACCCGTGTGGGACAGCGAAAATGGGACAACCGGAGGATCAAAGCGCTGTCGTGGATACCGAGTGTCGCGTGTTTGGGATTGATGGTTTGCGTGTGGTGGACGCCTCCGTTTTTCCGACCCTCCCTAACGGGAACATCAATGCCCCAACCATCATGGTTGCCGAGAAGGCCGCTGACATGATCCTTGAAAAGAAAAGCTTGCCGCCGAGTGATGCGCCCGTTTGGTTCTCAGAAGATTGGCAGACCAGGCAGCGCGAGCGGGCTCCACTGCGCTAGCAGCTTAGGAACCGCTGTTCCGGCGCCAGCCTTGGTCGACTGCCGGCCAATTCATCTTTTGCCGCAGGGTCATAAAGGCGCGGAAAGCAGCCGCTGTGCTCCGCCCCGAAATGTGCCAACATGCCTTTATCGAAATTCAAAAGAAAATGAAAACGGTGGAGGACGCTATGATTGATTTTGAAATTCCCGAAGATGCGAAGATTATTCGCGAGACGGTGCGCAAGTTTGTTCGCGACCATTGTATTCCGGCAGAAGAGGGGCTCACAGCAGAGACCTTCGATGAAAAGCTGGCAGCCCTGCGCGTGAAAGCGCGAGAAGAAGGTCTCTGGTGTCCGTTCATTCCGGAAGAACATGGCGGCATGGGGTTGAAGCCGCTCGCGAATGCCCTTGTACAGATGGAGCTGGGTGAGAGCATTCTGGGCGCGCTCTCCATGAACACGCAGGGGCCAGATGATGCGACTATGCTCACTCTTCTGACCCACGGGACGGACCATCAGAAGGAGAAATTTCTGAAGCCGCTCCTGAATGGCGAGAAGCGTATCTGTTACTCCATGACCGAAAAAGCTGCAGGCGCTGATGCCACCGGCATGCAGACAAGCGCGGTCGCCGATGGTGACAATTTCGTTCTGAACGGCGAGAAGTGGTTCAGTTCTTCGGCTGATGTTGCAGACATCGCTGTCGTGATGGCGAAGACCAACCCGGAAGCCCCGCGGCACCGCCAGTTCACCACCTTCATCGTGGAACTGCCAAACCCTGGTTACAATATCATCCGCAACATTCCGACCATGCATGGCGAGTCACCACTCATGGAAAAAGTCGGTGCCACACACTCCGAGATTGAAATCAAGGATCTGGTCGTTCCAAAGGAAAATGTCCTGGGCGGCCTTGGGGGTGGTTTTGAAATGGGGCAACACAGGCTGGCTTATGGCCGCCTACGCCACGGCATGCATAATGTCGCGCGCGCCCAACGTGCGCTCGACCTCGCTGCCAAACACGTAACGAGCAGGGACACGTTTGGCTCGCGCCTCGCGGACCGTCAGGGTGTACAATGGATGCTCGCAGAATGCGCAAGTGAGCTTTACATGGCGCGCCTCATGCTGCTCCACATTGCTTACAAGGCAGAAAAGGGCATGGATCTGAGGCAAGAAAATTCCATTGCCAAGGTCTTCCTCGCCCATATGGTGCACAAGGTAGTGGACACAGCGCTCCAGCTTCACGGCGCCCTGGGCTACAGCCACGACACGCCACTTGCTGCCTGGTACACAGCCATCCGCAGCCAGCGTCTGGTAGATGGGCCTGATGAGGTGCATAAATGGCGCGTGGGCAAGAATGTCATTCGGGCCTACGAGCAATTTGGAACCACCGCGTCCGCCGCCGGTGGCGACCTTCTGTAAGGGTAAGATGAGAGATGAGCGCACAAGAAAAGAGCCGGGATCTGCCTGGCTACAAGGTCGATTTGGTAGAAGACTGGGTCCGGGAGAATGTTTCCGGACTCACCCCACCTTTTGAGTGGGTTCAACTGCAAGGCGGGCACTCGAACCTGACCTACCGGCTGAAAGATGTTAATGGCCACGAAGCCGTTATTCGCCGACCACCGGAAGGGGAACTGCTCCCAAAGGCCCATGATATGGGTCGGGAATGGTCAGTGATCTCCGCCCTTGATCCCACTCCAGTGCCTGTTGCCTCACCGCTTGGGTTCTGCGAAGACAAAAGCGTAACCGGCGCGCTCTTCTATCTTATGTCCTGGGTGGATGGGCATTCGCTTCATGCCGCCCCTCACGCGGAAGAGCATTTGCCGGAAGCATCGAGAACCAAAGCTGCGCAATCATTGATTGATGTGCAGGTGGCGCTTCATTCCCTCGATCCTGAAGAAATTGGCTTGGGTGGTCTCGGCAAGCATGATGGCTACGTCGCGCGCCAATTGAAGGCCTGGTACCGGTCGTGGACCGCGTCAGCCGCCGACTCAAAACTGGAAGACCAGCGCGCTCACGACCTCGAAGCATTTCTGACAGCGAACATTCCAGACCAGGGCGCACCTCGTGTCGTTCATGGTGACTATGGCATGCACAACGTCTTGTTCGGGGCAGATCACACTGTGGCCGCGGTGATTGACTGGGAGATTTGTACGCTTGGCGATCCCATTGCTGATTTTGCCTACACGCTCAATCAGTTCACCGACCCGTCAGACCTTGAACCACCGCCGCCAGAAGCCGTCTCGGCGCTACCAGGGTTTCCGACACGCACTGAGCTTGCGGCGCGTTATGCTGAAAAATCAGGACGTGATCTCTCACTCCTCGACTATTACATCGCGTTTAATCACTGGAAGACGGCGTGCATCGTGCAAGGTGTGGTGGCGCGGTACCGGGCCGGTCAGAAATCAACAGAGGGGATTAATCTGGACCTTCTGGATGACCGTGTGCTGCGGTCTCTCGCTCGGGCGACAGAAGCCGTTGGGCGTTTGAAAGCGACCAGCTGAGGAAATAACAAAAAAAGTGGAGGCCAGAATGGCGGACCCAAAAGAATTCTATTCCGATGCTCAGAGAAAGCTCCAGGCGGAGCAGGATAGCACGAACCTCGCTGAAGCGATGGCGGCAACCATTGTCTTTGACGAATTGCAGGAAGATCACAGCGACTTCATCGCAAGTCGCGACTATTTCTTTCTCTCAAGTGTTAATGCAGATGGGGAGCCGACTGTTTCCTACAAAGGCGGGCCAGTCGGTCTCGTGCAGGTGTTGAGTCCCAAGAAACTTGCGTTCCCAAGCTTTGATGGCAACGGGATGTTCTATTCCATGGGGAACGTTGCCGAGGCGGGCAAGATCGGCATGCTGTTCATTGATATGGAAACGCCGCACCGGGTCCGCGTCCAGGGGACAGCGTCGGTCAGTAAAGACCCGGATCTGATGAAGCGCTTTCCTGGTTCAAACATGGTGGTTGAAGTGGAGGTGACATCAGCTTTCATCAACTGTGCCCGCTATATCCACAAACATAAACGTCTTGAAACCTCTAAATACGTGCCCGATGAAGATGGCGCTCAACCATTCCCATCCTGG
The DNA here is from genome assembly GCA_003330885.1 of Rhodobiaceae bacterium. NCBI lineage: Bacteria > Pseudomonadati > Pseudomonadota > Alphaproteobacteria > Hyphomicrobiales > Parvibaculaceae > Parvibaculaceae bacterium. The sequence continues at coordinate 60,434 of CP030277.1, forward strand.
AAGAGAATTGACCTACTGCAAGACGCACTACCCGGAAAAGACGTTGGTGGGGCAGAGGGCGCAGGCGGACTGATCACCATTGAGCAATATCAGGAAGCCTTGGACAAAGGTGAGTCCTAGGCTGGGAACCCAACTCTTATCGGATCTGCGTGCAAACCCTCTCGCAGGCGCGGCTTGAGGGGCGCTTAAAACGAACTGGAGAAGAAGTTTTGGCGCTACGCGAGCTTGTTAACGGATATGCCCAACCAGGAACTGTCATGTGGATTGGCGTGCGTCCGGAACGGCGCGCGCCTCTTCTTCCACTTTCATCCGTCCTTATCAATGAAACCGGCATTGAGGGGGATCATCGGGTGAAGGCAGGCAAGCGGGCTGTGAGTATCATTCAATGGGAACATTTTCCGGTAATCGCATCACTGGCCAACAAAGAAGACGTTACCCCCGAAGAGCTTCGTCGAAACTTTGTGGTGAGCGGAATTAATCTACTGGGACTGCGAAATCGAACTTTTCGTATCGGTGGGGCTGTTCTTAGAGGCACGGGCATCTGCGCGCCCTGTTCTCGCATGGAAGAAAACCTGGGGCCAGGAGGCTACGCAGCGGTGCGTGGACACGGGGGCATCACCGCCGACATCATTTTGCCGGGTGAAGTCTCCCTGCAGGATCAAGTTGAACCGGTGACCTGAATACGGGGTGCCTGACAACAGACGGTTCAAGAGCTTGCTGCTGGATCCTGCTGCAGCTCGAGCGTATTGCCAGCGGGATCTTTGAACCAGATAATCTGATTGGGTCCCTCGCCAAAATGAAGGTGGTCATCTGTCATTTCTTTGACCTCAGCGACGGCGGCATCAATGTCCTCAACAAAAAGAGACAAGTGCGTGTTGTTTGGCATTTCCAGCCCGCCTTCAGCGGGGTCCGTCACAACATGTACAATCGGGCGGTCTTGCCCGAACCAAAAGCCATTCACCAATGTCGCAGCACCTTCACGTTCAATATCGCCAAGTCCGAGAAACGAAGTGTAAAACTCTCTGATCTCATCATGTTTCCCGGCGGCATTTAGGCCAATATGGTTGAATCCTGTGATGCGCATTTTGGTGTCTTCCTTCTGTATTGGGGGAGTCTGCGGGCAAAGCGATATTCGGTGCAACGGGCGCTTAAGCGTCCGTCGTTTGCGGCGAGCCAGGATACATCAGGATCCAGCCGAGGTAGAAGCCGACAACCTGCGGACCATGAAGGTAGTAGGCGCCATTCTCATCAATAGCCCCACCCCATATCTCCGCTAAACCGCCGGTAGACCATCCGAGGAGAGAGGCGATCCAAAAGGGCAGGACAACAATGGACCCAAGCGCGCCGAGGACGAGCCACTCCCGTCTTGTCTGCACACGCAAACTGAGCCGGATCGCCAATGCGGCCAGAACGACACCAAAGATCACTTCCCGGATAAAGTGGTTTTTTACATAGTCAGCGATGAGATCGTTTGAGAGCGAGGTCGGCAGGAAATTGCTGTACGCAAAAAACAGCAGAGCCAGCGCTAGGATAACAATTGCTCGACCAATTTTCTGTCTCATTCCGATCTCCCAGGTTGTTTCAAGAAGCGGCGAGCCCCTTCCACACAATGTCAAACGTGTCGCGAAGAAGCGCTGGTTTAACGTTCTTTTTGTCGCGTGCGGCAGATTTTGCCAGTTGCACAGCTGGCGCCATGAGAACAGCCTGAATGGAAGCAGTTGGTGCTTTTGCGAGCGTGCCGTCCTTTATTGCCTTGGTCATGACGCTTTCAATCTTCTTGATCTTCTTTGCAATGCTCGCTTCGTTCGATGCATCAATCAGGTGGGCAGCCCCAACCGTTTCGGAAAAAAGAAAGTCGTTTGGTCGATCAACAACAAAGTCAAAAAGCGCAAACCACATATTGCGAATTTTGGCCGCGGAGTCGTCGCCGCTATCAGCGGCAGCAAACATGGTCTCAAACCAATCGGTTTTGATGTCCAGATAGGTCTGCTGGATCAGTTCTTCTTTGTTGGCAAAATAGAGATAAATCGTGCCCGCAGACACACCAGCCCGCTTTGCGATCTTTGAGACCGACACGTTGGCCAGCCCTCCTTCGATAACAACAGCGATGACCGCGTCGCGAATGGCTTGCCGTTTTTCTTCGTCTTTTGGTCGCGCCACGATTACCCCTACTCTTGAACGGGGCGGAGTATGACATTTTGAGGCCAAAGACCAAAATTTCTTGGAAAACAGCCTAAATCATTGAAAAACGGCGAGAGGCATCCACTAAGGCTGCGGCTGTTTCCTTTGGCGCCAGGGCAGGGTGAAGGTGAGTTCCCGTTAGACGGATCACGGGCCAACCCAGTTCTTCTGCGCGCCTGGCTTCGTCATGAAAGACTGGCGAGGTTTGGATGAAGCCCCGCTTGGCACATGACCAATCTGGCATCTCGAAGGAATCATCAAACCAAGCAAGAGGCAGGCGAGGGAGCTCAGCCAGGAAGGTTGTTTTGAGACCAGGCGATATGGGCGCCTCCGCGAGAAGGTCTCCTTCCCACCAGTCTGTCCAGATCGGCAGCAACCCATCTGTGATTGGCAGAGATCGAACGAATTTGAGAAAGGCTGGTTCAACAGGAGGTGTCACGCCGCGTTCTGGGGGCATCATTGCATCGAGGCAGATAAAGCTTTTCGCGTTAAGGGTGCCTGCGAGAAACGCTGCCAATAAACCGCCGGCACTGTGACCAACCAGGATCGGATCTTCCAGTTCGGGCAGAGTGTCAAGCAGTCGAAGCGGCCATTCGCACCATCTTGTATGACTTGCCGGTGCATTGGGCGTTGGGACATAGGTTACAAATCCCAAGGCGCTCAAGGCGTCAGCGGTGGGAACGAGGGACGATGGCCCAACAAGCGGGCTATGGATGAGTACAAACTGAGGCATTGCAGTCTCTCAGCAGCCTATCGGGACTACAGTGGTAGCATAATAACGACGGACAATTTTATTGGCATTGATAGTGTCAATTCCGTAAGGTGTGCAAATTGACAATGAGTGCGCTGGCAAAAAGGGGATGCATCATGTTTCAAGGGGTTCTTCGTGCGATGCCATGCACTTTGCTTGCGATAGGAGCCATGCTGGGCGTCTCTGCGACAGGGGCATCTGCAGAAACACGACCCAACGTCGTGGTTCTGCTCGTCGACGATGCGGGTCTGATGGATTTTTCAGCCTTCGGTGGCGAAGCGAACATGCCTAACATCGACCGGCTTGCTGCAGCCGGAGCGATGTTTACAGGTTATCGGACCTCGCCTTCTTGCGCGCCATCAAGAGCCATGTTGCTCACCGGTGTCGACAATCACCGAACGGGCATTGCCACCATCCCTGAAATTGTTCGCTCGGAAGACCGATCTAAACCCGGTTATTCCATGAGCCTTGAACCCGGCGTCCAGACGGTGGCGGATCGATTGAAAGCGTCAGGCTATCGCACCTATATGACCGGCAAATGGCATCTGGGAAGCGATGAAGGCGACCTACCAAATCATCATGGATTTGATAGATCGTTTGCGCTAGACGCTTCCGGGGCCGACAACTGGGAACAAAAGCCTTACATGCCATACTATGCCACGGCCCCCTGGTTTGAGGATGGCGTGGCCGCCGATCTGCCGGATGACTTCTATTCGTCAAAATTTTTGATCGACAAGATGATCGATTACATCGGCGAAGATGCGGGAAGCGACGAACCTTTTTTCGCCTATATCGGCTTTCAGGCGATCCACATTCCTGTTCAGGCTCCCCGCGAGTTCATTGAAAACTATACTGGCGTTTATGATGAAGGGTGGCATGCATTGCGTACCGCGCGTTGGCAGCGTGCGCAGGAGATGGGGTTGATACCGCAGGATGCGCCGCTGGCTCCTATGCCTGAAGGGCTACAAGACTGGGATGCCTTGAGCGCGGAAGACAAACATTTTTTCTCCAAAAGCATGGCGGTCAATGCCGGAATGCTGGAAGCCATGGACTTTCATATTGGCCGCTTGATGCGCCACCTGGAGGCGTCCGGCGAACTAGCGAACACACTTTTCATTGTGACCGCCGACAATGGCCCGGCACCAAGCTCTATGTCGACAGTGGCAGTGATGAACTTGTGGATGGCGTTCAACGGCTACAACACCAATGTAGAGACCCTGGGTGAGAAGGGCAGCATGGTGGCAATCGGGCCTGAATGGGCCAATGCGGCAGCCGCTCCGAGCAACCTCTTCAAATTCTATGCTGCAGAAGGTGGCATTCGTGTGCCTCTCATCATCTCAGGCGCTGGTCTCGAGGCTCAGGCACCCGTTAAGAGCATAGCGATGGTGACAGATCTAACTCCCACGATTTTAGACTATGCAGGTATCGAAACCTCAGAAAATGACCCGGTGCCCATCAATGGACGCAGCCTGCGGCCTGTGCTCGACGGAGTTGCCGAGGAAACGCATGCCGCCACGACCCCCATTGCTCTTGAAGTATCAGGGAACTCCGCCTTGTTTCTCGAAGGGTATAAAATCACACGGAATTCACTGCCTTACGGAGATGGCATTTGGCGCCTTTACAATCTCGACATAGACCCTGGAGAAACCAACGATCTGTCGGCAGCCGAGCCTGAGCGGATGCAAGCCATGTTGGTTCACTATCAAGACTATGTGGAGGAGTTTGGTGTTGTAGCCTTAGGGGATGACTTTAATCAGGTGGCTCAGATTACTTCCAATATTCTTCCTCGCATACTCAAGCGAAACTGGTGGGTCGTATTAATTGCCGGCATGGTTCTGCTTGGCGGGCTTGGCATCGCAGGGCGATTCACATGGAGGAAATTGCGGAATGCCTGATAGCGCCAAGAAGCATGTGGTGCACGGTCTGAAACTCTCCTTGTTCACCGGAAAGTTGGAGGCGTACTTCCGGGTGAAGGGTATCCCCCATGATTTTGTGGAGATGGATAGAGCCGACATGGCCAGATGCGCGAAGGCGACAGGCATTGCACAGATGCCTCAGGTGGAAACACCTGATGGTGGTTGGCTGACTGACACCACTGCGATAATTGCGAAATTCGAAGCTGACGGCGATGGACCAAACCTGTCGCCTCAAACGCCGGTCGCCAAATTTGCGAGCCTGATGCTGGAAGACCTGTTTGATGAATGGTATTGGCGACCAGCTCTCTATTATCGCTGGGCGTTTGACGAAGATGCCGATCTCATGAGTTCGCAGGCCGCGCGTACAATATTGCGGGACATACGACTCCCGTTCTTCTTGCGACGCCAGTTTGTCCTTCGGCGACAGCGGAAGGTGTATATGGCAGAAGATGCCGTAACGCCAGAAACAGCGCCAGCCATTGAGGCCCACTATCACGAGACTCTTGCGGTTTTGAACGAAATCCTCGCAAAGCGGCCGTTTCTTATGGGTGAGCGTCCCTGTGAGGCCGACTTCGGCATGTTTGGACCCTTCTTTCGGCACTTCTTTTCTGATCCCACGCCTGGTGCGATCATGCGCGAAGAAGCGCCTCATGTGTGCGCCTGGGTCACGCGGCTTTGGGCCCTTCGGCCCGACGATCTGGAGAATGTACCGGAGATCACAGAGGTGCCGGATGATCTCGGTTTCTTCTTTGAGATGTTCGGCAACGACTACCTCACTTATCTGCAGGCCAATGCAGATGCGGCGGATCGTGGTAACAAAAATGTTCGCCATGAAGCGCAGGGTGTCGAATGGACTGTTCCGACAGCGCCCTATCGCGTTTATTGCTTGAGCGAACTCAGTCGGCACTTTCTGGCACTAGGTCCAGACGACCAGCAACAGATACGGGCCTTGATTGGACCCGGTGTGGACGTTTTGGCAAAGAAGCCAACACCTATGGGCGGACCTGAGACATTTGTGGGCAGCGGAAAGCCGGTCACGCGCCTTTGGACCTAGGCTCAATCGAGCCGCGTCGCCGCGAGCTGTTCTTCATCGAGCGAGATGCCCAGGCCGGCCTTTTCAGTCAGGGTGACAATGCCATCTTTCTGCGTGATCGGATGGCTTAGCATGTAGTCCCGCCGATCCAGCCCCCACGACGGTGGATCATAGGGAAACTCAACAAAGGGGGCGCCACCAAGTCCAGCCATAAGATGAAAATTCGCCAGCATGCCGAGGCCGTTCGTCCAGGTGTGCGGCGTAAAGACTGTGCTGGTTTCTCGCAGCCGCTGCCCGAACTTTGCAAGGCCTGTAATGCCGCCCACAAGCGCGGCATCCGGTTGCACAATGTCAAAGGCGCCGCCGTCGACCATTGTCTGAAGACTCGACAATTCCCGTGTCATCTCTCCTCCCGCTATCTTCACAGAGGTCGCGTCCCTCAAACGCCTATGTCCGTCGAGGTCAGCGCGATCAAGTGGTTCCTCCATCCAGAAAACACCTAAGCGTTCAAGCTCGCGGGCGACGGGAAGCGCTTCATCAAACGACCAGGGCGGCTCAGTATCCCAGGGCATCTGCCAGCCCTGATTACAGTCGACCATAAGTGTCAGTTTCTCGCCAACACGTGCGCGAACAGCCTCAAGGCCCTTTACGTCTTCGCGCCACCCACCACTTTCACGGGCGCGAAAACGAATTTTCATCGCCGGGAAACCGAGTGCGAGGAAGCGCTCGGCGACATCTGCCAGTTCCTCAGAGCCGTGCAGAGCTCCAGAAGAGGCGTAGACTGGAACTTCGGGATTTGTACCTCCCAACATGCGCCAGACGGGTTCTTGGTTGATCTGTCCTGCGAGGTCCCAGAGCGCAATATCGAGCGGCCAACACCGACCATAGTGAAAGTCTATGTTGGTGAGGACTTTGTTATGGCGGTCTAGGTCAAGTGGATCGCCACCTACGAACAGAGTCTCATGGCCCTCAAACCCAAGCATCAAGTCTCCTGATCCAATGCCCACCCGACCGTCTGTATCGAAAACACGAACGATGGTTGCATCAAAATAGTGCCGTGCCTGCCCGTCCCACGCCGCGCAGAACGGCGGCGCAAGTGGCAACCGATGGTGGCTGATTGAGATACGGTCAATGGCGGTCATGGACGTCTCACGCTTTGGCGGTGCCGAAGTGTCTGTCACGCCAATCGATAAGGGCGGGCAGGACGATGACGGTACAAAAAATCACCCAGACGATTGCGATGGTGAGGAGCAGCCCCATGCTCGCGAGCCCCCAGTGGCGGGAGAGAGACAGCGCGGAGAAAGCGCCGATGGTACTCAGCGCCGAGAGCACAATTGCCTGCGGCGTACTTGATTGCATAACTATGCCGACATTCGTCTCATGTCGTCGGCGCAAGACGAAATGAATGCCACTATCGATGCCCAGCCCAAAAATGAGCGGTAGCACAATGATGTTGGCAAAGTTGAACGAAACCCCGAGAAGGTTCGCGCTGGCGATCGTAAAGCAGGTGGCCAGGGCAAGTGGCGCCAACACCAGTAAAGCGTCGACGGCGGAACGAAGGACGATGAGAAGCAAAATCGCTATGGCGACGAAAGCGAGCATGCCTGCAAGGTAAAAAGACTGAACAACCAAGCCTCCAACATCTGCTTCGGTTAGAGCCCGGCCTGTTGCTTCCGGTGCAACAGATCTGACAGCTGTCACAAAAGCTTCGAGGTCGGTTGAGGTGAGCAAGGGGGCGGCGGACATTGCGGTAACGCGAACTTCACCGTCCGTTCCAATGACCCGCGAGCGAAGCGCCCACGGTAGGTCTTCGAAAAGGACTTCCTCGGCGCTGAGCGCATCGCGCAGCCGGTCAACGTCCCGCAGAAGCGGCGTTGAAACCCGGGCTTCGAACTCCAGAAGCAGCTGGCCGGACGGATCCTCTTCCACAAGTGCAACCAAGTGAGCGCTGAGACGCCGAAAGTTTTGAGCGATTATGTCGTCCCCTGTCATCTCAGAAACGGTTTTGGCGAATTGCGACACTGCGTGCACCCGCTCGTCATTGGTCAACGGGGCTCCCGGGATTGCTGTCAGCGCTGGCCAAAGAAAGCCCTCAGCGTCGGACAGGATGTCGAGCTTGAGACCCTGCTCTGAAGGTACATAGGTAGTGGGGCTAATAACCTCACCAACTTCTGGCAGTCTTGAGAGGCGGGACGCGAGAGTGGTTGCTTCTTCAATAGTGTTGACGAGCACATCCGCCGCATAATCAGTCACCACACCATCGGATTGCAGTTCCAACAATGTTGTCACTGACTCTGATCCAGCGTCTCGGATGGCAAGCGTGCTGAAGTCAAACTGGGGCTGTCCTGAGATGGCAAGCGCAATTAGCGCCGCCAAGGCAACACCTACGCTGAGGAACATAGAGTGCCCAGTGAGCCAGTTGGAGGTCGCATCGCCTATAAAGCGAGGCACATGATCTTGCGCCGGGTCTTCGCCAAATAGGGTCAACAAAGCCGGAAGGACAGTAAAGCTTGCGACAAAAGCGAGGAAGAGAGATCCTGCCGCGATCATCCCAAGTTCGGCAAGGCCGCGATACTCCGTCGGTATGAACGCTGCGAAGGCGATGGCAGACGTCGTGGCGCACAGAGCCACCGCTCCTCCCATTTCATGGGCAGCTGCGCGAACCGCATCCAGGTGGTCGTCGCCGGTCTGGCGCGCTTCGCGGTAGCGCAACGACACATGAATGCTGTGGTCGATGCCCAGCCCGATGAACAAGACAACAACAGCCGCGGAAATCATATTGAGGCTGCCGACAGAGAGGGTCGCATACCCCATTGTCCAGATGAGGCCGATAAAGAGCGTCCCCAGTATTGCCCCGATCAACCGCCACGATCTAAGGGCAAAGCCCAGGAGGGCGCCTGCAACCAATGTTGAGAGAATCCCCGCAAGAAAGACACTGTCCTGGATGGCCCAGATTTCATCATCTGCCAGAGCCACCCTCCCGGTCAGGCGAACGCGAACACCTACCTTTTGAAACACTGGGTCTGCAAGAAGGCGCCGCAGATCTTGCACCGCTGCTCGCTCCGCACTCTGTGAGCTGTAGTCCAGTGTGGGTTGAACCGTGATAACCCGGCGTTGGGGCTCCTCACCTGCTTCCAGAAATCCACCGAAATGGTCACTCGGATGTCCCGTAGTTAATGAGAGGGCGAGTGTGGCCAGATCAGATGTCAGTCGCTCGAAACTGGGAGGTAGTGTTTCGCCTGTTTCGCGGGCATCTATTCCCAGTCCAAGAAGGTCAAAAACCCCTTTTAGCGTCGGGTTTGCGGCAATGGCTGCCAAGGCGGGCTCAGCATTTGCGAGCAAATCAACGCGCGCTTCGAGTTCCTCTGGGCTGAGGTACAGAAAACCATTTTGTCGAAAAAAGGGATCACCTTCTGCGAAATAAATGTTTCGATATTTGTCTGGTGCTGCTTCGAGCTTCAGGCTGATCAGCTCCGCCAGATCCTGTGCTTGCGCGCTGGTTGGCGCGTCGATCACGATGATCAAAGAGTTGAGGAATTGAGGAAAGGCCTGATCAAAAGCTGCGTTGCGTTGTTTGAAGGGCGCTGTTTCCGCGACGAGGCTTTCTTTGTCCGAATTGAATTGAAGGCTTGTTGCAACGAAGACCAAGCTTGCAACTGCAAATACCAATGCGCAGCAAAGGGTTAACCACCCGCGTCTGGCTGAAAAGACCGCGATATCAGTCAATAAGCCTCGAAGAACCTGAGCAATACTCAACGTAAAACCTTGACCGTGTGAGCGGTTGGTCGCCGCGTGTAAAGAGCCGGGACGGGGACCTCCCCTGACCTGTATAATGGCTCAACTAATTGGCGGGACCAAATCTGTTCCCGTCCGCAACAGTTTGCTGTGGGAGGCGTTGTGAGAGTCATTGCCGTGGGGGCCCTGTTTCTGGGCATTGCAGGTGCGTTCGCACCCTTATTCGCAGAGGACACGCCGACCTTTCTTGAGCGGGCGGAGATTGCACCAGAGGTGGTGATTCTTCAGTTCATCGAAAAAGTTGAAAAAGCTCGGGTCTTTGAATCGGATCAGCTCTATCGCACACAACTTTCCCATCTCGTTCCTGTCATAGGCGATGCATTCGACATGCGGGCCATGTCGGCCGCAATAGTAGGACGTGTTGTCTGGCGAGGATGGTCCGAAGACGAAAGAGAGAATTTCGCCAGCATTATGACGGAGTTTCTGGCAGCAACCATCGCCAGCCGTCTGGAACTCGAAACGGATGCACCCACAGAAATACAGGCAACAATCGATGGCCCCCGAGGCACGAAAATCGTGCAAACACTTTCTACGCAGAATGGCGAAAGCATTCGGGTGGACTATCGGTTGTCGCAGATCGATCGTGGTTGGGCGATCGTGGATATTGTTGCGGATGCAAAAGTGAGCGAAGTGGCAAGACGCAGAGCCGAGTTTCTTGGCATCATCAGAAACCAAGGCCATGCAGGTATCATTGCAGCGATTGGCAAAAAGCTTGAGCAGTTAGACCAGACCGGCACATAGTCGTCATCAATGAGCGTGGGGAGAGAGTGAATGGAAATGTCGTTGAACGGAAGAGTGGCTCTTGTCACCGGCGGATCACGGGGTATTGGTCGCGCCATCTCGCTGGCGTTGGCAAAGGCAGGCGCTGATATCGCCATCAATTTTCGACGAGACGACAAAGCCGCCGAGGAAGTTGCAGCTGAGGTAAGAAAGCTTGGTCGCCGGGCTGAGGTCTATCCAGCTTCAGTCGATGATGGCGATCAGGCGGCTGCACTTGTTGCGTCAGTCCTGAAGGACTTTGGGTCAATCGGCATTCTCATCAACAATGCAGGCATCGCCAGCCGCGGTCAGACGGTGGCAGACACCGATCCGGCTGAACTAGAGCGTGTTGTGCGCGTGCACGCTTTGGCGCCACATCGACTGTCTCAACTAGTCCTTCCGGCCATGCGGGAAGAAGAGCGAGGGGACATTGTCATGATTTCAAGCGTTGCCACCCTGTCCAATGGTCCCAATGGGGCACCGTATAATATGGGAAAAGCGGCGATGGAGGCATTGGCCCTGACACTCGCCAAGGAAGAGCGGAAGAACGGCATCCGCACCAATATTGTCTCGCCGAGCCTGACGGTGACCGAGATGGGAACGCGCCTGGTGAAAGCCCGCTCCGGCGCCGACATTCACGATCTGGATGCCACGTCGCCCTTCGGGCGCGTCTCAGTGCCTGAGGACGTCGCCGCCGCTGTGCTTTTCTTTGTCAGCAATGCTAACCCTTACTGCAACGGGCAGAAACTCAATGTTGACGGTGGCGGTGCATGACGCGAAAGCTCTACACGCGCACGGTACAGAAATCAGACGGGCGGGGCCTGACCTTTTATGGATGGAAGGAACATGAGCGACCGGTCGTCGCTGACCTTCCACCGCTCGAGGCATCGGCTCTTCCTTACAAGCGTTGGCATCCATTGCGCCATGAATGGGTGAGCTATGCAGGATCGAGGCAGGGGCGAACTTTTTTCCCCGACGCTGCCTCATGTCCTCTCTGTCCGGCAAAAAGCGATGGTCTCACTGAAATACCGGCTGACGATTTTGAGATGGCGGTATTTGAAAACCGTTTTCCTGCCTTTCGTCTCGATGCAGGTGATGCCGAGCTTGTAGGCGGTGACGAGCCAGCGGTGGGGCGCTGTGAGGTCGTTGTTTTTTCTGCCGATCATGGCGGGTCGCTTGGTGGGCAATCTGTCGAGCGTATTGAGCTTCTGTTTGAGCTTTGGGCGCGCCAGGCCAGACAGATGATGGACGATCATGGGCTGGCGTGCGTCTTGCCCTACGAAAGTCGCGGCGAAGAGATTGGTGTCACGCTTCATCATCCTCATGGCCAGATTTATGGCTTTGGCTTTGTGCCTGATCTCCTGATGAAAAGTGCAGAAGCACAGAAAGCAGCGCCGATCGTCAAAGACATTTTGGAGCGAACCCCGTCTCGGCTGATCCTGGACAAATCCGACCATGCAATGACCTTTGTGCCCGATATTGCTCGATACCCCTATGAATGTTGGGTGGCGCCGCATCGCCGTACGCCAGGCCCATGGGATTTGAGCACTGATGAACGCAGAGATATGGCCTATCAGCTGAAGCAGGCACTCCTGCGCTTGGATGGTCTCTTTGGAAAGCCAATGCCTTATGTCCTTTCTGCGCAAGTCGCGCCTGTCGGGTATGAAGACAGTTACCACTTTACCTTGCAGATCTGGCCGATCCGTCGGGCAGAAGACAAGCTGAAATTTCTCGCAAGCGTGGAACAGGTGAGTGGGGTCTTTCTGGTGGATGTGCCTCCCGCGGCTGCAGCAGACGCACTGCGCAATGTGGAAATAGAGGCATGACGAGTCACGAAGATGTATTCGGCCAGGAAGCAGCCGTTACCTGCTTTGCGCCTGGCCGGGTCAATCTTATCGGTGAGTATACGGACCTCATTGGCGGGAACGTGCTGCCTATGCCGCTCACCAAAGGCATAACGGTCACCGCGGGTCCGGCAGTGTCGGGCATTCATGCTTTCAGCACCGCCGAAGAAACCAAGATTGAAATCAATCTGCATGAGGGAAAAAAAGACCACTGGGCAGACTATGTGGCAGGTCCCCTTGTGATCGCAGAAAAGGCGGGCGCAACCATTCCGTCCATGAACCTGATGATCGAGTCGGACTTGCCCGCGGGCGCGGGTGTCTCTTCGTCAGCGGCGCTTGAAGTAGCGACATTGAAGGCGCTGTTCGCGCTTACCGGCCAGGGTCGCTCAGACACTGACATCGCACTCCTGGCGCAAAAGTCTGAAAATGAGTTCTGCGGTGTCAAATGCGGGATCATGGACCAAATGGCCGTGTCCGTAGGCGACCAGGGGCATGCGCTGGCGCTCAATTGTGAAACGCTGGAATGGGATCAGGTCGCGCTACCCACAGGTTGGTCGATTGTGGTCATTCATTGCGGTGAGGCGAGGCAGCTTACCGACGGCGCCTACAACGAACGCCGTGCCGCACTGGATGCGGCCGCAGAGGAGCTAAGACCGCAACCGCTGAAGTTACAATCAGTCGATGTCGCCGAGAAACTGAGCGACCCGCTTGTGGCGCGTCGGGTGCGCCATGTTCTGTCTGAGCAGGCGCGAACACTGAGGGCGACAGAGGCGCTGCGCTCCGGAGATATGAAACTGCTGGGAGAACTCATGAATGAAAGCCATGAGTCGCTACGCGCCGATTTTGAAGTGTCCACAGGAAGTCTTGATCGACTGGTCGGAGCAGCACGGGACGCAGGCGCTCTTGGCGCACGATTGACGGGTGCCGGGTTTGGTGGATGTATCGTTGCTCTGGTCGCAGAAAATGATCGTGAGACGTGGTGGCACGCCGTTTCAAACGAGTGCCCTGCCGCTTGGGCGGTTGAGCTCTAAATCATCTTCAATGGAACGCGGGCAGCCACTCGCCATGGGCTTCAATCAGGTCATCGGTGAGCGCCCAAATCTGATCCAGCGATAGTTCCGCCGCCGTATGGGGGTCCATCATAGCCGCGTGATACACATGTTCCCGCTTTCCGGTCGCCAATGCTTCAACAGCTAAAGACTGCACATTCACGTTGGTCTGCATCATGGCCGCAAGATGAGGCGGGAGTGCGCCCACCCGTGTCGGCATGACTCCGCGATGATCAATAAGGCACGGCACTTCAACAGAAGCTCCTTCAGGCAAGTTATCAATCAAACCATGATTGGGCACATTGCCATTGATCACGGTCGGTCGTCCTGTTTTGACGGCCCGCATAATCCGCGCTGCATATTCACCGGAATAGCTGATGGTGAGCTTGTTGGCATCAGCGAGCTCTTTCTCCTGTGCCCGCCACCCCGCGATTTGTTCTTCACATCGGCGAATATACTCATCCAACGGCACGTTGAACTCATCGATCAAATCGGGTCGGTCGCGCTTGATAAACCAAGGCACATATTCCGCGAAGTGCTCGCTGGACTCCGTGACAAAATAACCGGTGCGTTTCAGCATCTCATAACGCACCTTGTTGGCGGCCGGTTCACCTCCGGTTGCAGCAAGGTCTTTTAGCCGTGGATAGAGGTTCTCAATTCTTCCGTCTTCATGACGTTTCTCAAACGAGAGATAGAAAGACATGTGGTTGATACCGGCGCATTGATACTGGATCGACTTAAAGTCTTCGCCAAGGTCCTGCGCAAGCTCAAACGCTGTGCCCTGTACGGAATGACAAAGACCAACCTGGCGAATATCCGGCGCAAGCTGTGCGAGTGCCCAACAGTTTATCGCCATCGGGTTCACATATTGCAGCATGAGAGCGTTCGGGCAGTGCTGACGCATGTCCTCGGCGATATCAAGCAGCACCGGCACAGTCCGCAGGCCGCGCATGATGCCGCCCACACCTAAAGTGTCGGCAATAGTTTGGCGCAGGCCATATTTTTTCGGGATTTCGAAATCAGTGACAGTGCAAGGCTCAAAGCCGCCCACCTGGATCATCAGGATCACGAATTCCGCATCTCGCAGTGCCTCAATCCGGTCTTCCGTGGCAAGGATGGTGGGACTGACATTGAGGGACGATGCAATCTTCTGCGCAACCATGTTGGAGGTTGCCAGCCGCTCAGGATCAATATCGTGAAGTGCGATCGTGCAGTCCGCGAACATGTCGTTCAGCAGAACGTCGCCAACAATGTTTTTCATGAAGACGGTGCTGCCAGCCCCGATCAGACAAACTTTGGTCATTTTGAACTCCGAATAGAACGGGGCTGAGCTTCGGGCAACTTGCAGCGCGGGTCAATTTGGTAAAAGCTGCCAGCTCAAAAAAATACATGGGGAGGCGAGGGGCATGGCGCGGCAACCAGAACTGGGTGTTTGTTATTATCCTGAGCATTGGCCTGAGGTCATGTGGAAGCAGGATGCGGCCGATATGGTGAAGGCCGGTATTACCCATGTGCGCGTTGGGGAATTTGCCTGGTCTCGCTTTGAACCGGAGCCGGGAACGTATGATTTTGATTGGCTGGCACGAGCGATCGATACGTTAGGTGATGCCGGGTTAAAGCTCATTCTGGGAACGCCGACGGCAACGCCACCTAAGTGGCTGGTTGACAAAATGCCAGACATGCTGCCGATCAGTCGCGAGGGTCGCACCCGCGGGTTTGGATCCCGGCGCCACTATTGTTTTTCTCACATAGGCTATCGCCGGGAATGCGCCAGGATCACCCGCGCTATGGCGGAGCGGTTTGGTGATCACCCAGCCGTTGTCGCCTGGCAGACCGACAATGAATATGGCTGCCACAACACAACCCATTCCTACACACCGGCGGCGAAAGCCAACTTTCAAACCTGGCTTGAAGCACGCTACGAAACCATTGGCGCCCTGAATGAAGCTTGGGGCAATGTCTTCTGGAGCATGGAATATCTCAGTTTTGATGAGATCGAACTGCCCAACCAGGCGGTCACGGAAACCAACCCGGCCCACCGGTGGGATTATCGGCGTTTCGCCTCAGACGAGGTGAAAGCCTTTAACAAGGTTCAGACAGATATTCTCCGCGAGCTCTCACCAGGCCGTGATTTAGTCCACAATTTCATGACCTTTGTGACCGAATATGACCATTTCTCGGTTAGCGAAGATCTGGATGTGGCGAGCTGGGACAGCTATCCGATCGGCTCGCTCGACGTGATGCCTTTCGTCCGCGAGAACAAACAGCATTTTGTCCGAACCGGTGATCCCGACATTCAGGCCTATCATCATGATCTCTACCGCGCCTGTGGCCGCGGGCGTTTCTGGATCATGGAGCAACAGCCGGGACCGGTGAACTGGGCGCCCTACAACCCGGACCCGCTGCCGGGCATGCAACGGCTCTGGGGCTGGGAGGCCTTTGCCCATGGCGCGGAGCTTGTGTCCTATTTTCGCTGGCGCCAGGCGCCCTTTGCACAGGAACAGTTCCATGCCGGGCTCAACCGCCCAGATGGGGTGCCCGACCGTGCGCTCCACGAAGTCACCCAATTGGGATCTGAGCTGACGAGGCTCGGAGACATCGAGCCAGCCTCCCTAGCGGATGTGGCGATCGTCTATTCCTATGACAGCCACTGGGCGTTGCTGAACCAACCGCAGGGACAAAATTTCAGCTATATCGTTCAAACGCTGGCGATCTACCGTGCGTTGCGTGAGAAGGGGTTGAACGTCGATTTTGTTTCGCCTGATGCACCCCTCGATGGGTACAAGCTGGTGGTGCTTCCCAGCCAGATCCACGTGAGCGACGAGATGACGGCGCGACTCACCAGTTTTAGAGGCGACCTGATTGTTCTGCCACGTTCCGGCAGTCGCACGGTTTCGCATGAGATCCCAGCTAATCTGGCGCCAGGACCATTAAGCGATCTTTTGGGAATCAAAGTAACCCGCGCGGAGAGCTTCCGGGAGTTTGCAGCTGTTGAGGTTGATTACAGAGCCAAGAGCTACACATTTGATCGTTGGCGCGAATATGTAGAAGGCGACGCGGAGACCGTGGCTCATACCACCGACGGGCATCCTGCGATCACGCGAAAGAAAAACGCTTACTATGTCGCCGGTTGGCCCGATGAGGCCTTGCTGAGAGATTTTCTTGATGCGCGTGCCGCTGCTGCGGGACTCTCGACCCTCGATCTTCCCTTTGGTGTGCGAACACGCACGAGGGGCAAATACCGCTTTTACGTGAACTACAATCCGCAAACCGTGTCTATCGCCGATTGTGTGTCGGGCGAATTGGTTTTGGGTTCGCTGGACTTGGCAGGCGCGGAAGTTGCTATCGAAAAACTGAGCTAGGACAGCCAGCCGGCCATTGCAACGCCGATGAAATTAGCAATGGCATAACCAAGAACTCCCAGCATGACACCTGGGGTGACCAGCGGCTTCCAGCCCTGTGCTGCGGCCTGGGCCGCTGCCGGAGCAGGCCCGAGCGCGACAGCGTTGGAGGCAATCAACGCTTCCGCCAGATCAATCTTAAAGAGCTTTGTGGCAGCCAGAACCACCAGCAGATGAACACTCGCCATAATCCCGACAAAGCCAAAGATGGGGAGCGCACGATCAATCATGGCCATCACGTCAGCGCCTGCGCCCATCACCCCGAAAAAGACATACATGAACAACATGCCAAGCGGAAAATCACCACTCATGGGTTCGATCTTTGAGGAAAACAGGTTCGCGACGAGAAGTGCATAGATGGTGACAAACAAGACGCCATAGCGGCTGAAGTTCGCAAGCCAGCCAATGCCTTGATCCGTACCCCAGCTGCCAATGAGCGCTGCTGTGCCATATCCCAGGAAACAGCAGAGCGCGGCACTGGATAGAAAGAGGGCGATATGCACCATGTTGAGGTCTTTGGATCCATGGTCCACGGCGCCACCTTCAACATTTGCCGTCTCTTCCATGATTTTGGATGGAAAAAAACGACGGATTGCGAGCGATGCCGGGAGCAAGACCAACACCATCAGAAAGAGTGTGCCGCCCACACTGTCGGCAGCGGCCATGGCACTGAGCAGGCTGCCATCGCTCATGCCCAAAGCTTGTGAGGTTGCTGCGAAATTCATCGAGCCCCCTATCCAGCTGGCGCCAACGGTTCCTGCGATATCCGCGCTGTTAGGGCCCATATCGATGAGCGACGCGCCAATAAAAACGCCGAGCACGGTGCCAATCGCCGCAATAACGAAGCTGATGAGCATAGGGCCCGTAGCGGGCAGGATTTTCTTGAAGTCCGCTCGAAAGAGAAGAAGCGGGATTGCCAGCGACACGGCATAGCCCCAGACCAGGTCATAGAAGGGAGCGGAAAAGGGGATGACCCTGAAGTTTGCCAGCATGAGACCCGCCAGGATGACCAGGATGACGCCTGAGAGTGTCTGGCCGATCTTTGTTCGCTCCGACCAGAAGCCGAAGGCAGCAAGCCCTAAGAAGACGGTCAGCAGGGCGTAGATATTGTCTGGCGAAATCAACGAAGTCATGAAGCCGTCCTAGTGTGCCTGTTACTCTGTTGCAGCGATGCGCTCGGCGCGGAGTTGAGAGCGCCGAACCTTACCAGCATCATCCCGCACAGGTGCATCAACAAATTCAAATGTTCGTGGGATCTTGTAGCGCGACAACGTTTCTGCGAGATGGGCAGTTAGAGCATCAACATCAACCCCATCCGGTGCATCAATGATCCCGTGAACAAGGTTCCCCATATCGTCATCGGGCAAGCCGATGACAGCACTGGACCGTACACCGGGGAAGGCGTCAATCGCAGCTTCCGTCTCTGCCGGATAGATATTGGCCCCGCCTGACAAGATCATGTCGGTTTGCCTGTCAGCAAGATAGAGGAAGCCATCCTCATCCATGGACCCCATGTCGCCAAGGCTTTCCCATCCGCCATCAATGGCTTTGGGTTCGGCACCTAGATAGTGGTACGTGGTTCCCTGTCCCTTGTCGGGACGCATGAAGACCTCGCCCACCTCACCCGGAGGCAGTTCATTGCGGTTTTCATCCAGAATTTTCATTTGGCCTCCGGCCATGGGACGCCCGACAGACCCTTTATGCTCCATCCATTCAGTACCGGTGATCCAGGTGACGCTCTGTGCTTCCGTTCCGGCATAGAGTTCGTGAATTCGCTCACCGCCCAGCCAATTGATCCATTCTTCTTTGAGCCAGGCAGGGCAGGGGGCTGCCAGGTGAAGCACCATGCGCAATGCTGAAAGGTCGTACCTGGTGCGGATGTCTTCGGGCAGACGCCAGATACGCTGCATCATGGTCGGCACCATCATCACCCAATCGACACGATGTTCTTCCAGAAGGCGCAAAGTCTCCTCCGCATCAAACCGCGTCATGATGATGATGTGATTGCCGCAGATGAGCGCCCGGCAGGAAAAGCTGAAGGGCGCATTGTGATAGAGCGGCCCCGGCACCAGCTGCGCTTTGTCCACATCCATGCCGAGCGGAGCCTCTTCTGGATCAAACACACCGGGTTCCGCAGCCACAATGATTTTGGGCCGCCCTGTGCTGCCACCGGAGGTGGGCGCTTTCCAGTGCTTTGAGATTTTTGTCGGAAGCGGCGCATCTGAGAGAGAGCTGTCGGGTTCGAAACCTGCTGCTAGACAGGTGACGTCGCCATGCGCACCGGGCTTTGCACCGATCACCAGCTTGGCATTTGCCACTTCGATAATGGCCTGTCGTTCCACATGAGGAAGTTTCGCTGAGACAGGCTGGGGTGTCGCTCCTAGCTTCCAAACCGCAAAGGCGGCCTCATAGAACTCAATTCCGTTGGGCAGTCCAATGGTCACCAAATCGCCTTCGACAACGCCCAGCGCTTCATAAGCGCGCGCCAGCTTGTTGGTGCGCGCGTCAAATTCAGTCCGGGTGACCGTGCGCCCTTCATGGGTGATGGCAGGTGCGTGCGCGTCTTTTTCAACCCAGAAGGCGATGGCTTGGCCGATTGGCAATGCAGTCATTTGTGACTATCCCCGTTTTTTTCTTTGTTAAACCGGAGTGTACCGTGCAGAGCGATTGCAATCAAAAAGCGAAGCCCAGAGTCATAGACCCAAACTGATCAGGCTTAGGTTGCTGAGAATATTCGCGTGTTCTGTAAACATGGGTGAAGCTCACGCGGGTGCGCCCCCAGATTGCCACCGCCCCAAGCCGAAGGTCGCTGACAAAGTATTTTTTATCCACGCTGTGACTGTCGCGAAAAAGATTTCCGTCCAGAAACATGTCGCGTCCAACGACACGGCCTTCTGCCCCTGCAAAGAGATACCAGTCAATGCTGCCGTCCGACGGGGTGAACTGTTCAGACCCACCCACGCCTGGATAGATGCGTGCTGGTCCAAAATCGTCCGGCAGGTCTGGTCCGATGCGAATGATGCCGCCGCCGCCAGCATAGGTTTGAACATTGCCAAGAGCAGCAACGACATAGGGAATGCCGTCAATCTCTAACCCACCAAGTTGCGAGGGGGAGAGGTCCGGACTATTCCATGCCCGTTCAAAGGTTACATTGAGCCCAAGTTCGTTCCGAAGTTGATTGTCCCACCCGGCGGCCTCATCAGCACCGATCAATTGATGCCAATTGTTTTGGACAAATTCGCCCCCAGCCGCGGGGCCTACCACCCCAACATCAAACTTCCATTGGTCTTGAAATGTGCCGTGCCCCTCTGTCGCCCAGAGAGTCTGCAATGTGAAGGTGAGATGCAGCCACGCCGCATAGGGACGGTCAGACGCAAGAAGGCCGGATACGTCCGTGTCGTCCGGGGTGAAAATCGAATGGCCGAGCGCCAATCCCACCCGGTGGGATGCCGGACGTGCATCATCAAGGCCGAACGGGACGCGGGCTGTCGCAACCTCTTTTTGCCAGCCGGTCAGGTTCAGTGGGTGGGACAGCACCGATGCCTGCAGACCGTTTGTATAGTGCCGGTCTGTATTGGCAGCGTTAGCAAATAGGTCGTTTTCGACCTGAACAGTGCCAAATGCCCATTGTCTTGACGTTTCCGACTTGTCCTGCTCGGCGGCATGGGCTCCTGCAAGAAACACTATTGAGCCAAAGGCGATCAGGGCCGTTAGGCGGCTGGTTTGGGACGCTGACATGGATACTCCGGGGGCTTGAGCTTGACGGCGGCCAGACTAGACCTTCCAATATCCCCAGCAACTAAAAATATTCGACATGAACGTCAAGGGATCGGGGAGGATCGAATGACAGCATCTGCCGCAAAGCTTTCAATGACGCCGGAGGAGGCCGCGACCTGCGGAATGGTGATCGCCCTCTACGCAGAAGCGGCGCCGGATCGTCCAGCCATTCTCTCCCCCCTTGGCGATCGGACCTATGCTGAGCTCAATGAACGGTCCAACCAGCTTGTGAGGGCATTGCGCAGTGCGGGATTGAAGGAGGGAGACGCCGTCGCTCTTCTCTGTGCTAACCGCCCAGAGTTCGTTGAGGCTTGTATCGCTGTCTCCCGATGCGGCATGCGTCTCACCCCGATCAACTGGCACCTCACTGCCGAAGAGATCGGCTACATCGTTGAAAACTGCGAGGCGAAATCCTTCATAGCTGATGCGCGGTTCGCTGAAAAAGCAGCGGAAGCGTCCACCATGACACCGCATCTCATTCAGAAGCTCGCCGTAGCGGGAGAGATCAACGGTTTCACCTCTTACGATGACGCGCTGGATGCAGAGCCTGCCCACAATATTGAGGACCCGACGGCCGGCACTCAGATGCTCTACACATCTGGCACGACAGGGCATCCCAAGGGTGTTTATCGGAAAGCCGCGCCGCCAGTGTCGCCTCTTCTCGTCAAACTTCGGGAGACCGCCGCCTTTGATCCAACGAAAGACGTGGCGCTGTCGACCGGTCCTCTCTATCACGCGGCCCCTCTTGCCCTGAACCTGAACTTCCCACTTATGTCCGGCGTGGGTGTTGTGCTGATGGACAAGTGGGATGCGGAAGAAACTTTGAAGCTTGTTGCCAAGCACAAGGTCACCCACACCCATGTTGTGCCGACCATGCTGCATCGAATTCTCTCATTGCCTGACGACGCGCGAAACCAATATGACGTCTCCAGCCTGCGCTGGGTTCTGCACGGCGCAGCGCCCTGTCCTGTTCACGTGAAGGAAGACACGATCAAATGGCTCGGCAATGTCGTCTATGAATATTACGCGGCAACTGAGGGTGGCGGCATTTTTGTGGAGTCGGAAGAATGGCTCACGAAGCGCGGGACTGTCGGCCGTGCGCTGGAGGGTGTGACGGTCGAAGTGCAGGACGATGCAGGCGTTGAAATACCTGCCGGGGAGATCGGCACCATCTATTTCAAAGCACCTGAGACCGGGCGGTTTGAATATTTCAAAGCACCTGAAAAAACCGATGGGGCCTATCGTGGAAATTACTACACCATGGGCGACATGGGCTATGTCGATGAAGACGGGTACCTCTTTCTCACAGGCCGCTCAGCAGAAGTGATCATCTCCGGTGGGGTCAATATTTATCCCGCAGAAGTGGATCAGGAGCTTCTCCGTCACCCGGCCGTTGCGGATGTGGCGACCATTGGTGTTCCAAATGAGGAATGGGGTGAAGAAGTGAAATCCGTCGTCCAGCTGGAAGAAGGCGTTGAAGCGTCCCAGGCGACCAAGGACGACCTGCTCGCCTTTGCCGCAGAGCACCTGCCTGGCTACAAGCGCCCGCGTTCCATCGACTTCGCGGATGATCTGCCCCGCTTGCCGACAGGAAAGATCGTGCGTCGCCAGGTACGCGAGCCTTATTGGGAAGGCCACGGCAAGTCAATCTGAGGAAAACCGAACTGATCTGACAGTCATGGGAGGATGTCATGGGTATTTGTGAAGGACGCAGTGTCATTGTCACGGGTGGGGCCCGTGGCATTGGACGGGAATATTGTCTGGAGTTTGCCCGTCAGGGTGCCAAAGTCATGGTCAATGACCTTGGCGGCGACCGTGCCGGCGGCGGCAAAGATGTTGGTGCGGCCGAAGAAGTTGCGGAAGAAATTCGCGCCATGGGCGGCGAAGCGATTGCCAATGGGGCTGATGTCGCCGACTGGGATCAGTCTGGCGCCATGATCAGCCAAGCGATCGACACGTTCGGTGGCCTGGATGTTGTCGTCAACAATGCGGGCATCTTGCGTGACCGGATGCTGGTCAACATGTCGATTGACGAATGGGATGCGGTGATCCGCGTGCATCTGCGCGGGACCTTCTGCCCTATGCGCCACGCTTCTGCCTATTGGCGGGACCGGTCAAAAGCCGGTGAGGCAAATGACGCCCGCATCATAAACACAACCAGCGTTTCTGGCCTGTTCGGCAACCAGGGACAGTCAAATTATGGCGCCGCCAAATCGGGCATTGCGTCCATGACCGTAATTTCTGCCAAGGAACTCATGCGCTACGGCATCACTGTGAACGCCATTTCGCCCGGCGCACTGACACGCATGACGGAAGATTTGGGGCCACCTCCGGAAGAAGTACCGGAAGGAACCTGGAGCCCGCGCGATCCGGGCAATATCGCACCTATTTGTGTCTGGCTCGGCAGTTCAGAATCGAAAGATGTGACCGGACAGGTCTTTGAGAGCATGCGCGGCAGGCTCTGTGTCTATGAAGGCTGGCACCGTGGCCCCGTGGTGGAACAGGACGCGCGCTTCGATCCGGCCAAGCTCGGCCCCATTGTCGAGAGGATGATGAAGGACCGCCGCCCCGATCAGGGCATGGGCGAGTGAGCTGTCGCTGGGGTGTTAAAACCCCAGCACCGCTTTCGCAATCACGTTGCGCTGGATTTCGTTGGAGCCGCCATAGATGGAAGAGGCACGCCCAAACGCCATATTGACGACAGGCAGAAGCGAGTAATCAGGCCCGACCGGCTTCTGATTGCTTCGGCCTTCCAGGTCGTCCACATGGGAGGGCAGTGCATAATGCTGCAACGCCTCGACGGTAAGGCTCGCGAGTTCCTGTTGCACTTCCGAGCCGATGATCTTCAGGATCGAGCTTTCAGGCCCTGCGTCTTTGCCTGCAGCCACGTCTGCCAGAATGCGCAGATCCGTATATTCAAGGCTCTGAAGCTTCACTTCTATCTCTGACAGTTTGCGGCGGAACCCATCCTGGTCCCAGAGCGTGTCACCATTGCCGCCCGTTTCTGTATTGGCGATCGTTTTCAAGCGGTCGACCGCCATTTTGGATTGGGCAACACCGGCAATGCCTGTGCGCTCATTCACGAGCAGGAACTTAGCATAAGTCCAGCCTTTACCTTCCTCCCCGATGCGGTTTGCTACTGGAACGCGCACGTCAGTGAAGAACACTTCATTCAGATGATGGAGGCCATCAATGGAGACGATGGGTTTTACTTCGACACCTGGTGTCTTCATGTCGATGAGAACAAAGCTGATGCCTTCCTGCTGCTTGCCGCTATCGTCTGTGCGGACGAGACAGAAAATCCAGTCAGCTTCGTGAGCATAAGATGTCCAGATCTTCTGACCATTGATGATGTAGTCATCACCGTCGCGCACGGCCTTCGTTTTGAGCGAGGAAAGGTCAGAGCCGGACCCTGGTTCTGAATAGCCCTGACACCACCAGACATCCCCATTCAGGATGCCGGGCAGGTGCTGCGCTTTCTGTTCTTCATTGCCGAATGCATAGATGACAGGCCCCACCATGGAGAGGCCAAACGCCATCAGACGCGGCGCGCCGGCGCGGCTCACCTCTTCATCCCAGATATGCTTCTGCGTGATGGTCCATCCGGTACCGCCATGCTCGACCGGCCAATGAGGGGCCGCCCAGCCTTTGTCTGCGAGAATCTTGTGCCATTTTTTCAGAAGCGGTTTCTCAATCGCAACGCCGACAGAGGGCGCTTCTTTCACGTCCTGCGGCAGGGTGTCTTCCAGGAAGCTGCGTACCTCCGCACGAAATGCGTCATCTTCAGCGTTGAGTGAGAGGTCCATGAGCACAGTCTCCTATATGCCTTGAATGGTTGGGTCCATTCTACCCAACCATTCAGGCGCTGGCGAGCGACGGGTTCTTTACGCAGCGTTGCCCGTTGAAAGAACTGCGTGCCAGGTCTCGACGGCGGCGCGACGATGATGGAACGCGGCCTGATAGTCCGGATCGACAAAGAGGGACAGGTAGTCAGCTGGTGTTGGGAAATGCCCAATGATGATGAGGTCCCAGTCCGTCGCCGGCCCAATGACGGCGCCCTGGTGGAAACCGGTGAGAAGGAACGCACCGCCAACAGCAGCAGCCCGGGGCGTGCTGACCGAACTGTACCGCATCATTGCTTCCAATCCGGTTGCTTCAGGCTCCTTTTCACTCGGCGCGTACTGTGCCTGGGCGCGGAGTTTCACATAATTCACAGCGGCGATGGGTGCGTCGGCAGGCAGATCGAACAGATGGGCCCACTGGTCAGCAGTGGGCATGTTGCGGTCGGTTCCATAGAAGGACGTGAGGTTTGCAAGAAGAGATTCTTTTGAGGAGGACATGGGGATTCTCTCATGGTTATGAATTCGACAAAAATCGTTGAAAACGTCAATTCCGGGATATTTGACACAATCGGGTAAATCTGTCAAACGCGAGATCTGATCGGAGATCCATATGCCCACGTCATCCGCCCCAAAACCCAATCATTTAGGCGCTCAACAGCGCTCAGCGATCTTGGACAAGGCGTTTGCGCTCTTTGCGCGGCAGGGGTACAGGCGCACGTCTTTTGGCGATATCGCCGAGGAAGTGGGGCTCTCGCGCCCCGCCATCTATCACTATTTCAAGAACAAGGACGCCGTGTTTACGGCGGTCACTGACCGTATTCACAAAGACATTTCGCTCGCCATCGATCGGGCGATGGACAAGCCCGGTTCTGTCGAAGACCGCCTATTGGCCGTCTTTGAAGCGCGCGCCGGTCGAGACTATGCGCTTCTCTTTGTGTCGCCCTATGGCAGGGAACTATTGGAAGAACGCAAAAAACGGGAGGGAGGCGATAGCCGAGACTCTGGCGTTCAAGCCCGTATGGCAATGGAACAGATCATCCGCGAAGGCGAAACATCGGGGGACCTTGCCCTTTCCGTGTTGGGCATGACCCCGGAAAGCACCATCGACCTGTTGGAACATTTTTTCGAAGGTCTGTTGGCGCGCGAGGCGTCGGAAGCAAATGCAAGCGCGGCAGCGCGGTCAATGGTCGGGTTGTTCGTTGCAGGGCTGCGAATATCACCACCGAGCGAAGGGTAATCCGCATTTCCTAGACATTTGGCGCTCATCACGGCAGCATCCTACCTAAAAGCAAACGCTTGGGGTGGGGACATATGCGCACATTTTTGATCATTCTTGGATTGGTATTAGCGGTTGTTCTTTGGCGCGGATATGAGTTCGCTTCAACGGCAGGCATGTTCCGCGCCCTCGAACCCCAAATGGCAGGGCAATGCACAATCGTACCGGGTGTTGTCGGCCCGGAAGATCACACCATCGATCCCGAGACAGGCATCGTCTATCTCTCCGGCTATGACCGGGTGAGTGCGATTGGCGGGAGCCCAAAGCCTGGCGCCATCTGGACCTATGACCTGAACGACCCGGAAGCTGTGCCGGTCAATGCAACACCCGACGCAGATGCTGGTTTTCAACCCCATGGCATTTCCCTCTATATCGGGGAAGACGGTTCACGACGTCTCTTCGTGATCAACCACGGCAATAACGAACAAGCAGTCGACATTTTCGACGTGGGTGAGGGCAGCCTCCAGAAAGTCACCACCGTGACCGGAGAGCTTTTGCGCACGCCCAATGATCTTGTGGCCGTGTCGCCCGAGGCCTTCTATTTCTCCAACGATCATCGCTTTCTCGCCGATGATTTCATGCGACCTTTTGAAGACTTTTTGGGGCTCCCCATGACCGACGCCGTTCTTTATGACGGCACCGACTTCAGAACCGTTGCACCCAGCGTCAAAGGCGCAAACGGGATCAACGTGAGCGCTGATGGCGAAACACTTTATTTGAGTGCTGCCCGCGGAGGCGCCGTTCACGTCTATGACCGTGATCTATCTTCCGGTGATCTGACATATCGCAAGACAATTGAGCTGCCGGGCTTGCCCGACAATATTGAGCTTCTGCCGGACGGCCAGTTGCTGGTCGCGCTGCATCCCAAAGCGCTTGAGCTGCTTGCCCATTTTGGTGACCCAACGCAGAACGCGCCATCACACATCGTGAAGGTTGACCCGGAAAGCGGGAATGTTGAAACGATCTTCCTGGGTCTGGGCGAAGACCTGTCGGCTGCCAGCACCGGAGCGATCTTCAAAGATCGTCTGATCGTTGGCGCCATCATTGAATCGAAATTCTTAGATTGTGACCTTTCAGCATCCAACTAACACCTAGGACACCTTTGTGAGCAAAACATCTTCTGGCGTCAGTCGAAGCGCCACCATCCTGCATGGATCAGTGGGCCTGCCCACGGCCATGTTTGGCTACCCGATTGCCATCTGGCTGCCGGCATTTTATGCCGGTGAACTAGGCGTGTCGCTGGCCGTGGTTGGCACGATGATCATGCTGGCACGCCTCACGGATGTAGTGACAGACCCGGTCATTGGATTTCTGTCAGACAGGTCAAAACTGCCAATGGGGCGACGCAAACCTTTCATGGTTGCAGGTCTGCCCATCCTCGCCTTGGGCGTGATCATGCTCTTCCTGCCAAACCAGTTGGGGTTCTCTTCGGTTGGCCCGATGCATCTGGTTTTGTGGATCAGCATCATGTTTCTGGGCGCGACCATGGTCTACATCCCCTATTACGCTTGGGGGGCAGAGCTGTCACCGGACTATAATGAGCGCAGCCGTATCACAGCGGTGCGAGAGATTTTCATCCTGGTGGGCCTTGCTTTCGCTGCGGCGATCCCATTCGGCGTAGAACTGGTGAATGGAGAGGGCGCAGGGCGTGATCCTGGGCTCGTACTTGAAGCCATGGCCTGGGCCATTGTGATCCTGATGCCGTCACTGGTGTTGCTGGTTGTTTGGCGTGTGGCTGAACCCAAATCAGAGGTTCGAAAAGATGTACCTCTTTTGGACGGTCTGAGACTTGTCCTTCGCAATGGTCCCATGGTGCGCGTGCTTGCTATTGTGCTGATTGTCACCGGCGGGGAGGCTTTCCGAAATGCATTGTCTCTTTTCTTTATGCGCGATGTGATCGGCATCAACAGCATCGGCTCACTTTACTTCATCTACTTTGGTGCGGGGCTCGCCGCCATTCCGTTCTGGCTGTGGCTTGGACGCAAGATGGGAAAACACAAAGCCTTTGCTGTATGTATGGCGACCGTCGCGGCGATCTCCATCGCGACGTACTTTCTCGGACCAGGCGATGTGACTCCGTTCACCTTGCTCTTCATCGCCAAAGGCTTTTGCTTCGGTGGCCTGCAATTCCTGCCGCTTTCAATGCTCGCAGATGTTGTTGATGTGGATACAGCCAGATCCAAGGGTGAGCGGGCAGGCACCTTCTTTGCGATTTCCGGCATGACCGCAAAGCTGGCAACGGCCTTCGGAACCGGGATCTCATTGAACGTCGTCGCGTTTTTTGGCTTCAATCCATCAGGCGATGCAGGCGTCAATGGGGCAACTGAGCTGAACTGGCTGGCGATCAATTATGCCATCATGCCAGCGGTCTTCTTCATTGCAGCACTCTGGCTGACCTGGAACTATCCACTCACCGCCGAGCGTCAGGCGCGATTGCGTGGCCTGATCGAACGACGAACAGCACGCCTGCAAGCAGAAGCTGAGTCTCTAACCCGCGCTGGCGAAACAAGTTAAAAGGCGGGCAGCCTGGTAGGTGCCTGCCGCCGCGACCGGAGGAAAGAATGAGTGATTTTGATCTGATAATTCGGAGCGGTACGGTGCTCGATGGTACGGGCGCCGAAGGCTACCGTGCAGATGTCGCTATCAAGTCGGGGTGCGTAGCGGCAGTGGGTCATGTTGAAGGATCTGCAACCGAAGAGATTGATGCATCGGACATGCTGGTGACGCCGGGTTGGGTCGACGTTCACACCCATTATGATGGTCAGGTGACCTGGGACAGCTTCGTGACGCCGTCCTCCTTGCATGGGGCAACCACTGTTGTAATGGGAAATTGCGGTGTTGGCTTTGCCCCCGTCCGCAAGCAGGACCACAAGACACTGATTAGTCTGATGGAAGGCGTGGAGGACATTCCAGGGGCTGCCCTTCATGAGGGTCTCAGCTGGAACTGGGAAAGTTTCCCGGAATATCTCGATGCCATCGAGGAACGAGCGCATGACATTGATGTGGCCGCGCAGGTTCCTCACGGCGCACTGCGTGTGTATGTCATGGGCGAACGAGGTGCGGCGCTTGAGAAAGCGACGGTTGAAGATATCGCGGAGATGGCACGCCTCAACAGAGAGGCTGTAGAAGCGGGTGCGCTTGGCTTTACGACATCGCGAACGATACTGCACAAAACTGCGGAAGGAGCCGCTGTCCCTACCTATGATGCCGCTCGCGAAGAATTGCTGGGCATTGCCGAGGAAATGGGAAAATCCGGCGCAGGTGTTTTGCAGCTGGTGAGCGACTTTGCGGACCTTCAGGTTGAGTTTGAAACGCTGACGGAAATGGCCCGTCTTTCACGCCGGCCTTTGAGCCTCTCTTTGGCGCAGGCAGACGTCATGCCGGGACGCTACAAAGAGCTTCTGGCAAAGCTGGAGGAAGCCAACCGTGCGGGGTTGGAGATGCGCGGTCAGGTCGCCAACCGTCCGGTTGGCCTGTTGCTGGGCCTGCAGGGATCGGTGCATCCATTTATCACTTACCCGTCTTATCGGGGGATTGCCGAGCTCCCGCTCGCAGAACGGGTGGCGAAGATGCGCGAGCCTGGCTTCCGGGACAGGCTTCTCTCAGAGAAACCACAGAAGGGCAATGTGTTCGCAAACCATATTGCCAGCTCCTACGACAAGATGTTTCAGTTGGGCGATCCACCAAACTATGAGCCGGAACCTTCAACGAGCGTTGCAGCTGTGGCGGCGCGAGAGGGCAAACAGCCAGATGAGCTAGCCTACGAGATTCTGCTTCAGAACGAGGGGCGCGAATTCCTCTATTTCCCGTTCCTGAACTATGCGGAATTCTCGCTCGATGCGACCAAAGAGATGCTTGAAAGCGACTACACAATTCCCGGCCTCTCTGATGGCGGTGCTCATGTCGGGGCCATCTGCGATGGCAGCTTTCCAACCTACATGCTGACCCATTGGGCCCGGGATCGAACGCGCGGCGGTCGGTTTGACCTTGCCTGGCTTGTTAAAAGACAGACCCGAGACACCGCAATATCTATGGGTCTGATGGACCGTGGCCTGATCGCGCCTGGATATAAAGCAGACCTCAACGTCATCGACTTTGAAAAGCTCAGACTTCATCCGCCGCACATGATTTTTGATTTGCCCGCAAACACCCGCCGCCTTATGCAGCATGCCGATGGCTATGTTGCAACGATCGTCAGTGGTGAGGTGATCCGCCGTGAGGGGAAGGCGACGGGCGCTCTGCCCGGAAAGCTTGTTCGGGGTGCGCAGGAGCCGCCCTCAAAACTCGCTGCTGAATAGGCTTAGTCAGCCTCAGGCACATCCATCGCAAGTCGAAAGCTGACCATGGATTGCCGCGCAACGGGCGAAAGGGAGTAGCGGGTCTGAGGCCGGACAGGCCCCGGCGCATCGGTCCAGGAGTGTCCCCTTAAAGCGAATTCCTGACACGCCGCGTCTGAGAGAGGCGAGCCGTCGGCTGGTAGATCCTCATAGCTGCCCGTCCAGCAATCTGCTGTCCATTCCCATGCATTGCCGATCATGTCGTAGAGCCCATTGGGGTTCGGTTGGTAGCTGGCGACCGGTGCCGTATAGAGCGCGCCGTCATCGCAGGGTTCCCCGGCCTTGGCGGTCTTGTTCTTTGAGGTGAGGTCGGGAACATTGCCAAAATTGCAGACGTCATATCGCGTGCCCCAAAAGGGCTCGGACAGGTTTGCCGCGCTCGCAAGATGCCACTCTGCTTCGCTCGGAAGTCGATATGAGTTGCCATCACGATCAGACGCCCAGGCAATATAGGCGAGCGCATCCTCACGCGATACGCAAACCACAGGATCAGACTCCGTTTGTTCGAAGCCTGGAGCGCGCCAGTCCGCCGCCTCGTCTTGTGCCCAGCCATATTGTGTATAGGTCCAGCATCCAAGCCGCGTCCGGTGACCGGTTGCTTCGGCAAATTGAGCGAACTGAGCGCGGGTCACCTGTGTCACAGCCATCATGAAGGGTTCGGCTATTGTGATTTCAACGGCGGGGAGTTCATCTGGACCCATCTGGTCGCCCTGAACATCTGACCCCATCGTGAAGATCGCGGGCTCAATCCTCTCAAACTGGAGGCAATCTGTGCAGTCCACTTTTTCTTCCAAGAGCGGATCCGCTGCACTTGCAGGAGCAATAAGGGTTAGTGTGGATGCAAATGCCACGAACAGCGCATAGGTGGCGGATAAACTGATAGGTGGCGTGCTGAACATCATGCGCAAGTCTTTCCCGAAGACTGACATGTGTCAATTCGCAGAACTGAAAAGTGACCGACACTTGAAAAAGTACGATGACCGGTTTTGGAGGGTGGCCAATAGACGCTCTCTTTTTAGGACTATGAGATAAGCCTGAGGAGGCAGACGATGGCAACCGCAACCCCCAAGCGAAAAACGGCAAAGAAGAAGGCCGCTAAACGCCCAGCCACCAAAAGAAAGGTAGCAAAAAAGGCACCGAGCAAGAAAAGGCCTGCAGCCAAATCCGCGACATCTAACAAACGAGCCACACATCAGACGAAGCTCGATCAGCAAATAAAGGTGATTTCCAAAGAAATTGATCGGGTTGAACGCGAAGGAAAGAAGGTTCTGAAGGACGCGCAGACCCGGTATGACAAGACGGTCAAGCAGTTGCATGCTGAACGCGCCCGCCTGGAGAAACAGGTTGGCACGCTCGCGACGAAAAGTGAGCTTGCCTATGACGATGTGCGTAAGGGGATAGAAGCGGCCTATCGCGATCTCTCCAAAGCCGTAAAACAGGCCTACAAGCACTTTTCCTGATATCGCTTGAACAGTTGCCGAACAGTTAGGGCGCTCCTGGAGGGAGCGCCCTTTCTTTTGGCACGAGTAGTGCAATATCCCTTGCTGTCGCGTGGCCTTCACGCTTTACTCCCGCCATCGAAATTCAAAAGCGTTGACGGAGAGACAATTATGAACCGCGTTTGCGAACATCTAGGCTCGAAATACCCTATCGTGCAGGCCCCTATGGGCTGGATTGCGCGCTCACAACTGGCATCAGCCGTATGCGAAGCCGGTGGCATGGGCATCATCGAAACCTCTTCTGGGGAGACTGAGGCCTGTCAGGCGGAAATCCGCAAAATGCAGGAAATCACTGACAAACCCTTTGGTGTGAACCTGCCGATCATGTTTCTGCGGGAGAAGGCGATCCTCGACTTTGTTTGTGAGAGCGGTGTGAAACTCGTCACTACGTCTGCAGGCAGCCCAAAGAAATTTATTGGTCCGCTCAAAGAAGCAGGCATCACGGTGTACCACGCAGTACCCACGGTCGAAGCGGCGGTCAAGTGCGCGGAAGCAGGCGTTGACGGTCTGGTTGTTGAGGGTGCCGAAGGCGGCGGTTTCAAAAATCCGGAGGAAGTGTCCACGCTGGTTCTGCTGCAGGCCATCCGCGCGAAGGTCGATATTCCATTGATCGCAGCTGGCGGTATCACAGACGGCAAGGGCATGGTGGCGGCCTTCGCTCTTGGCGCAGAGGGTGTGCAGATGGGGACTCGCTTTGTGAGCGCTGCTGAAAGTCCGGTTCATGCAAACTACAAAAATGCGATCATTGAAGCGAACGAAGCCGGGACCTGGGTTCTGAACAAAAAAGCCTCGCCCTGCATCCGTGCGTTGAAGACAGAACGCACCGCGAAAATTCATGAAGACGGTCTGATGCCCGCAGATACGTTTGCGAACATTCTCGATCTCTATTTCGGGGGTGACATGGAAGCAAGCGTAGGCTTGGCGGGTCAGTCCGTTGGGCTCATCGATGAAGTCAAGTCGGTGAAACAGATTATTGAAGAAACAGTGACTGAGTTTTTCGAGATCACAAGCCGCATGGGCGCATGCGCAGACAATAAGAACTTCGGCTGACGTCGTAGACCCGGGGAGGGGCAGATGACCAAGTTTCCAGAAGGCTTTATCTGGGGCACCGCGACCGCGGCACATCAGGTTGAAGGAAACAACACCTCCAACGACTTCTGGTTGATGGAGCACACCGAGCCGACAATGTTCAAAGAGCCGTCGGGAGATGCCTGTGATCAATTCCATCTCTACGAGCAGGATGTGCGACTTCTAAAAGAGCTTGGTTTCAACGCTTATCGTTTTTCTGTTGAGTGGGCGCGGGTGGAACCTGAAAAGGGCGAGATTTCGAACGCGGCTCTTGAGCATTATCGGCGCATGACCGCGTTTGTGAGAGAGCAAGGGCTTACGCCCATTGTGACGCTTCACCACTTCACATCGCCTCTATGGTTTGCGCGCGAAGGTGGTTTTGCCTCAGAAGACGGGCCGGCCCATTTCGCAAACTATGCGGGCATCATGGCGGATGTGTTGGGGGACAATTGGGGGCAGGTCTGCACCATCAATGAAATCAACATTCCCATGCGCTTCTTTCATGACGGAATGCTGGGTGATCAATCACGTCTCGCGCCGTTTCTTGAAGCAGCGCAGAAGCGCTGCGGGTCAGATGCTTTCTCTTCGTTCTTCATTGGCGATATTGCAGGTGCTGCAGAAGGCATGAAAAAGGGGCACCGTCTCGCGGTTGACGCAATTCGTGCGAGAGCGCCGGAAACCCCAGTGGGCGTTACCCTTGCCATTCAGGACGAACAGGCGATTGAGGGCGGTGAAGCATTGCGGGATGCGGCCCGCGCTCGCTGCATTGATGCGTTTCTCGACATCACCAAGGGCGATGATTTTGTCGGCGTTCAGACTTACTCCCGATCCATCTATGGGCCGGACGGGAAGCTCAAGGTGCCCGACGAAGTCGAGACCACACAGATGGGGTATGAGTTTTATCCAGAAGCGCTCGAAGCAACCATTCGCTACACGGCCAACTATACCGGTCTGCCAATCATCGTGACTGAGAGCGGCATTGGGACTGAAGATGACAGCAGGCGTCGCGCCTATGTGGAGACTGCGCTCCGAGGTGTCCAGAACTGCCTCGCCGACGGCATCGATGTCCAAGGCTATTGCTACTGGTCCATGCTCGATAATTTCGAATGGATGTTGGGCTATAAGCCAACCTTCGGTCTGATCGCTGTTGACCGCATCACCCAGACACGGACCGTGAAGCCGAGTGCTCAATGGTTGGGCGCGATTGCAAAAGCCAATGCGATTTAGAAACTAAAAGCGCGTGCCATTGACTCGAGGAGGAGGGTCGAGCCAGGGCACGCGCTTGATGGCTCCTGTAGGCCTGCGAACGCACAGGAGCCGTGCGGGGGACCACCTCCCCGCAATTGGTCTAAGCGTTTTCAGGGTGAGGACAACGCCGCCACCGGTCTGAGGTTAGGACGAACGTGGATCCGGTTATCCGTCCGAAAACGCGACAAAACAAGGTGACTAGAGCCCGGTTTTGAGACACTCAAAACCGAGACGGCTCTAGTGAAGAAGCGGCATGCCATTCGTCCAGTTATGTTGGTGAACACTGAATACCGGCTGTAATTGGACACCGGCCGAACTAAGAGCCAGGGCCAGATGTTGTCCCGACCGGAGCGCGGCATCTGAAAGGTTTGCGGGTACTGCTCCTTCTCCCATAACCGAGGATTGAAACTGATCGACCAGGGTGAGAACACGGGCTTCGTCGGCCTGCAAAGACCGCCATTTGAAACATGGGGACCCAAGCGGTCGCCCGAATTGCGCTTCAAGGTCTGTTAGAAAATCGAGAAAGCATGGCAACGCTTCTGGTGCATCAATCGCCGCAAATGCAGCTTCAAGCCTGATCCGGCCGCATCCGCCCTCTGACCCCTTGCGAGACGCTCGCGTCGCCCAAACCACAAATTGCTCCGCAAAGCTCAGTGTCGAAAGGTCGGTGCCTGGCTGGTACCGCGCTGGCGTGTGTTGCCCGCCGTCCGGTCGGGGAGAGAACTCCAGCACTTTCATCTGTATGGCTCCTTGAGATCATGTTGTTCCATCTTAATAATGAAAGTAATAATGAATCGCAAGAAGAAAATGCAGAAAAATGGGGGGGCTATCCGTGAGCTAAGTGAGCGCGGTCTGCGAGACAATCACGCCGTCCCGATCAGCATAGAGCCAAGCGCCGGGGGCGAAGGTGACGCCACCAAAGGTAACGGGCAGATCGATATCACCGAGACCCTTTTTGATGCTTCTGCGGGGATGGTGACCAATGGCCTTGATGCCAACCTTCTCGGCTGCAAGCTCATCTCTGTCACGGACACAGCCAAAGACCAGGACGCCGGCCCAGCCGTTTGATGCCGCAAGCTGCGCGAGATTGCCGCCAAACAGCGCACAGCGCAAAGAACCACCACCGTCGACCACAAGCACGCGCCCGTCGCCCGGGCCTTCGACGGCTGAGCGGACAAGCGCATTGTCTTCAAAAACTTTGAGCGTGGTGATGGGCCCATGAAAGGTCAGTTGCCCTCCATAATCGAAGAAGATCGGATCGACGTGGGCAATACTGTCCGCGTGCGCATCGCTCAGGTCGGTCGTCGCCAAAGATGTAGACATGGAAGCCTCCGTAACGTGTTTCACATTCCTATAGCGCGAGGGTGGATGAGCGCCAAGAGCAAGCATCGAAATAGCTACATCCTTTGATGTAATGCGGTACCTTACGGGCAATCACGACCTGGTCGGCTGTTGAGAAACAACACGCAATATCCTTGGGGGGAAAATGACAGACGCAACATTGGCGACGAGCGGAACAAAGAAGCTTGGCGTGGGGGCCTATGTCGGTTACGGCGTCGGGGATCTTGCGGTCAATCTCTTCTTCCAGTCGGCATTGATTTTCTTGCTCTTCTTTTACACCGACGTGTTTGGTATCTCGCCGGCGGCGGCAGCATCGATATTTCTTGTCGCGAGGGTGGTGGACGCCATTACTGACCCAATGATGGGCATGATCGCGGACCGGACGCGGACCAGATGGGGAAAGTTTAGACCGTACCTGTTGATTGGAGGTCCGCCGCTGGCTCTTATTGCGGTTGCCACCTTCTCAGCGCCTGATCTAGGTGACAGCGGGAAGATCGTCTACGCATATGTGACCTACATACTGTTTGGCATTGCCTACACGGTCGTGAGCATTCCCTATTCGGGCTTAACCGCCGTGATCACCGATGACGGGCAGGAACGGACAATTCTCTCAGCGTACCGCATGGCATTTGCAATGGTCGGAGGTCTGATCGTGTCTGCTGCAACATGGCCATTGGTTGAGGCTTTTGGCGGCGGCGTCATCGGGTATCAAATGACCATCGGCATCTATGGTATTGCCGCCATTCTGTTACTGGCCATTACCTTTGCGACAACGACAGAAACCGAAGTCTCCAATTTGGCGAAGCCGCCGACCATCGCCGAAAGTATTGGCGCTCTCTCCGGCAATCTGCCGCTCTGGTTGATTATCATTGCGTTTTGGATGGGTATGATGGCTTTCACCATCCGCTCGTCTGCGATTATCTACTATTTTGTCTACAATCTCGGGCGGGAAGATCTCATCGCGTTCTACATGCCGTCGCTGGCTGCAGCCCATCTTCTCGGCGTGATTGTGACACCGTGGATAGCGAAGCGTATCGGGAAGAAAGGAACCTATTTCTGGGGTTCAGTCATGGGGATCCTGTCGGGTTTGGCCCTTTACATAACGCCTTATGATGCGATCCCAGCCATTTTCGCAATTTCTATCCTCGGCGGCTTTTTCTTTGCAGCGCCCACAGTGATGGGGTGGTCCATGCTGCCCGATACAATTGAGTATGCGGAATGGAAACAGGGTGTGCGGGCTGATGGCGCGATTTATGCCGCTGCAAGCTTTTTTCAAAAACTCGCCATGGCGATTGGTGGGGCCATGGCGGGGCTCATTCTCAGCATGACTGGTTATGTGGCGAACCAGGCCCAAACGCCCGAAGCGCTGAATGGTATTCTCTTTATGGTGGCGCTTGGCCCTGTGATTGCTATGGCCATCGGCATCTTCGCCATCTGGTTCTACCAGCTGGATGATGAGACCCATGCGACCATCCGCGCCGAACTGGATGAACGGCGCTCATCTGCGCGTTGATCCAGTTTGCGTAAATCTGTCAAAGATGATAATGAAAATTAATCGCAAAAATGGATTCATCCGCCATGACAGAACAGACTTTGTCTGAACCCCAAGCTGCCGAAAGTCGGAAGATCGACACAGCGCTCATCATGACGGGGCTCATGGCATTTTCCATGGGTCAAACCATGATCTTTGCGATTGCTGGTCCTGCAACGCGGCTGATGGGTCTGGCGGAAACCGACCTCGGGCTCATCGTTTCACTCGCCGCAGTCACCTACACAATCGCTGTGCCGATATGGGGGCGAGTGAGCGACCGCATTGGCCGCGTGGCCGTAATCTATGTTGGTCTTATTGCTTATGCCGTTGCGACGGTTGCATTTGCCTATGTCATGCATCTGGGCATGACGGGTGTGCTGCTCGCGCCGATGAGTCTGATGCTGCTCATCGGCATTCGCATGAGCCTCACGATTGGCTCTGGCGGTGTGCATCCCGGTGCCACTGCTTTCATGGCTGATATCACAGAGAGTTCAAAACGAGCTGCAGGTGTTGCCATGGTTGGCGCTGCTTTTGGGTTGGGGGCAATTGTGGGGCCTGTCCTGGCGGGGCTTCTCTCCTCGTTCGGACTTTTATTTCCGCTTTACGCTTCCGCCGTTGTTGCAGGGATCCTGGGAATTGTCATCGCAGTAAAAGTGCCTGAACCCCAGCGAGCAAGAACAGAAAATGCCGGTCAGATGCCCATGCTTGATCCACGCATCCGGTCGTTCTTTCTTCTGGCGCTCATCGCCTTCACAACTGTCGCCATCATTCAGCAGACAAGTGCTTTCTATTTCATGGATCGATTTGATCTCAGCCCTGAGGCGACCGCGAGAAATGTCGGAATCTCTGTTGGCTGCATGTCTCTGGCTATGATGGCGGTGCAGGCTGGACTGATCCAGGTGTTGAAAGTTTCTCCAAAGTCCATGTTGATTATGGGCTTTGCCGGCACGGCTGCCGGGCTGGCATTGGTTCTCTGGGCGCCATCGCTTGCATTTACCTATGCAGCCTATGCCGTCATTGGCATTGGTGGTGGGTTGATAAATCCCGGTTTGCTGGCAGGCGCATCGCTGCGGGTGGGGGCAGATCATCAAGGCGCAGTGGCCGGTGTCGTGGCGGCAGGCATGGGGGCTGGATACATAGTCGGGCCTCTTCTCGGGACCTACCTGTTCTCCCTCAATCTCTTCTACCCATTTACGTTTGCTGTGGTGCTCTCAATCGCCAGTGTCTTGGCAGCCCTATTCCTTAGAACGCAGCCAAACGCATCGTAAGAAACGTCTGAATGAGATTTTGTGTGTGGGGCCCCAATTGGACCGGTTGGTGGGGCAGCTATTGGCGCTTGAAAGACTGCGGTTGGGCGACAACATATCAGACAACAACCATGTACCAAATCTGAGGGGCGAACATGTCTGAGGTTAAACTGACCGGTGGGTGCCAATGCGGTGCCGTAAGATATGTGCTCAACGCGCCGCCGATCATGGCCTATGCGTGTCACTGTACCGAGTGTCAGCGCATCTCAGCCAGCGCCTTCGCGACATCTTGCGTTATCCTGCAGGACACGATGCACATCGAACAAGGCGAGTTGAGCAGGATAGATTGGACGGTGGAGAGTGGCGCTCATCGCTATGGTGAGTACTGTGCATCGTGCGGTGTCAGAATCCGCCACGGAAGCGAACCATCACAAGGCATCTATTCGCTGCGCGGCGGAACGCTGGATGACTCCAAATGGGCAACACCTGCAGCGCACACCTGGCAGTCCAGCGCCCTTGAGTGGTTCACCCCACCCAAAGACGCTCTGTTGTATGACGGGCAGCCGACCGACTACGCGCCGATTGCCGAACGCTATGCCAAAGTGATGGGACTCAGCTGAGCGCCCAGTCTTTTAGGCACTAAGTCCCTCATAGGCAGCTGCGAGAAGTCCCATGGCGCGTGGGTCACCGGCAAGATCTGGTCCCATCTGGTTCATCACATAAGCAATGCCGACGCCTGCAGTGGGATCACCCATCACGAAAGATCCGCCCCAGCCAGAATGTCCGATGGTGGCTTCATTGGGGCCATAGAGAAGTCCACCAACATTGCGCAGCACCCCGGCACCCCAGCTGCCTGGCAGGCCGAGCACCAGGTCCTCGTTGAAGATCTGTTCGGCTGACAGTTTCTCACGCGTTTCTGGGCTGATGAGCTGTTTGCCGTTAAGCGTGCCGTCGGTTGCAACCGCGCCATAGAGTTTTGCTAGAGCGCTTGCCGACCCGCGGCCCCCAGCGGAAGAAAGCTCTGCCGCGCGCCAGGCGCGTGTGTTTGGCGCAAGCGCTGACGGCGCGGGGTTTGCAAAGGTGAGTTTCTGCACATCATTGAGGCCAGCTTCATCAAGCGACTGCGCGTTCTTTGCATCAATCATTTCAGCGATGCGCGGCTCTTCGCTTTCCGGTAGGCCGATATGAAAGTCCACGTCCCAGGGACCAGCCACTTCTTCGCGGAAGAATTGCCCAATGGTTTTGCCCGTGATGCGTTTCACCAACTCGCCGGTTGGGAAGGCGAATGTGAGGGCGTGGTAGCCGGAGCGTGTGCCGGGCTCCCAAAGCGGTTCAGCCGCGGCCATGCGGGCAGCCATAGCGTCGTGATCATAAAGATCTTCTGTCGTCAGTGGTTCACGGACTGTGGAGACACCAGACTGGTGAGACAGCACCTGACCGACCGTTAGCTGGTCTTTGCCGTGGGCCCCGAATTCTGGCCAGTATTTGGAGATCTTGTCATCGTAAGACAACTGACTGCGTTCCACGAGGAGGGCGAGGCAAAGCGCTCCGACAGCCTTTGTGGTCGACCAGACATTAGGAAGCGTGTCGCGCTGCCAGTCTTTTGTCTTCGCAGCGTCTGCATGGCCGCCCCAGATATCGACCAGATATTTCCCGTCCTTCCAGATGGCAAACGACGCCCCCACTTCACCTGCAGTCGCAAAGTTGTTGGCGAAGGCATCCCGCACCGCCTCAAATCCTGGTGCCACGTCTCCTTTGATATCCAGCGTAGCTGCGTCCGACATGATCTTCTCCCCATTTGTAGTTTGTTTTGAGGAAAGCCTATCGGGTGATTAGGCGTCTGGCCAAACGAAATCTGAAACCTCTAGCGAGGACCATCAGGGTACGGCAGCGAGGGGCCTAGTTAGGCGGATATAGCCGCGCGAGCCGCCTGTGCCTATGCCGAAAAATGGCCGCCACGACGCAGTTGGTCAGCGGCGACAGAAATCTCAGGCGCGGAATAACCGTCACCACGTCACGTACCTCTGCGCCGTTACCTTGTTCCGTCAAATACCGCTCGTGTCGCCACAGCTTTTGAAGCAGCGTGTGAGATGTTTCGACAAAATGCGATGGCCCGACGTCATGGAGCACGAAGGTGTGCCGGTCGAACGGCAGAAACCTGAACAACAGGATACATGAGGTGAAAAGCGGCCGGTTGAGCGGAGCCGAGGAAAAATCAAATCCAGCCTGCGGAAAAGTCATTGTGATGAGTGGATTCAGTTCGGCATTTACTCCGGCAGCAGACGTCATGATCGGCCAAAGTTCGTGCACGGGGCGCCCGACGCGGCTTGTAATATCAATGGCGGGTTTGCGTGACGATGTCTCTCCCACAGCGACTTCCCTGCTAAATGCCTGAATTCATCCCCACAGCTAAATGGATGAATCGCAAATGTGCAACCATCAGCGCTTGAGCAGCAGGCAATCACGCAAAGAAAAACCCCGGCAGTTGCCCGCCGGGTGTCAAATTCTATCGTTTGTGTTTTCCCTTTATGGGGCCAGCATCAACCGACTTTTCCATTCCAGAAAGTGTGCAGAGGATGACCGTCTATGATTGCAGGTGCGATCTGTGTAAACACGTAGAGGCCATATTCATCGCCAGCTACAGCTAGGTCCTGCATCGAAAGTGTGATTACCCAATCATTGGCAAAAGGTCCTTTGGAGGCAATCGCAGCACCAACAGTTGTGCCTCCTGGGTATCCATTTTTAACGATACGAGCCACGAAATTCTGTCCGGAGCCCAATGGCCCAGCATTTGGTATCCACACCTGTCCCGCAAAAGACACGAGAGCATCAGGTTCTTCGCCTTGGACCGGAGTCCATGTGCCAGTTGAGGAGTCGTATCGACTTCCTAAGTTATAACCGTTGTGTGGATCTGAGCCGCCTGGCGCTACATCAGGCAGGATGACGTGATTGTAGTTTGCAGCAGTTGGAAGGGTAATATTTCCAGTGGGGTGTGCACAAAAAGCAATCATGGGTTAGGCCTCCGTTGAAAGGAACGTGTCTCCAATTGGACACGCTCTGCAGAGTGTTAACTGAAATTGCTGCTTTAAGGTGGAGGTATTGTGGCGAAATCCGGCAAAGAAAAACCCCGGCAGTTGCCCGCCGGGGTTCTCGTAAAGCTATGAGCTTTAAGATTATTCAGCAGCGTCTGTCTTGAACTGCGCGCTCTCAGTTGACTCACCCAGAGCCGTCGTTGAGCTTTCGCCGCCAGCAGCAGCAACAGAGACCATGTCGAAATAGCCTGTGCCAACTTCACGCTGGTGACGTGTAGCTGTGTAGCCGTCGCCTTCAGCAGCAAATTCAGCTTGCTGCAGTTCGGAGTAAGCAGCCATGCCACGATCACGGTAGCCCGATGCGAGCTGGAACATGCCGTAGTTGAGCTGGTGGAAGCCAGCAAGCGTAACGAACTGGTACTTGTAGCCCATTGCTGCGATTTCACGCTGGAACTTGGCAATTGTGTCCTTGTCCAGGTTGGCTTCCCAGTTGAAGGAAGGCGAGCAGTTGTAAGCAAGCATCTGGTTAGGATGGTCTTTGCGAACTTCTTCAGCGAAACGCTTCGCGTCGTCGAGGTTCGGTACAGAAGTTTCCCACCACAAGAGGTCAGCATATTTAGCGAACTGCTTGCCACGAGCGATACAGTGATCAACGCCTGTGCCGTCTTTCAGACGATAGAAGCCTTCAGGTGTCCGGCCAGCATCGAAGTCGATGAACTCGTGATCCCGCTCGTCAACGTCAGACGTGATGAGCTTCGCAGATTCAGCATCTGTCCGAGCCATGATGAGCGTTGGTGTGCCCATAACGTCTGCGGCAAGACGCGCAGCGTTCAGGTTACGCTCGTGCGCTTTTGTTGGGATAAGAACTTTACCGCCCAAGTGACCGCACTTCTTCTCAGAAGCAAGCTGGTCTTCGTAGTGGACGCCAGCAGCGCCAGCTTCGATGTAAGCTTTCATGATTTCGAAGCAGTTCAGAGGTCCGCCGAAACCAGCTTCCGCATCAGCAACGATAGGAACGAACCAATCGCGTGTTGCGCCACCTTCAGAATGCTCGATCTGGTCGGCACGCTGAAGCGTCTTGTTGATGCGTTTGGCAAGCTCAGGGCCAGCGTTCGCAGGGTAGAGGCTCTGGTCAGGGTACATAGCAGAAGCTGTGTTGGCATCTGCAGCAACCTGCCAACCCGACAGGTAGATTGCTTTCAGACCAGCGCGAACCATCTGCATGGCCTGGTTGCCGGAAAGAGCGCCAAGTGAGTGGATGTAGTCTTCGGTGTGAAGACCTTCCCACAGCTTGTTGGCGCCGCGTGTTGCGAGCGTGTGCTCGATTGGGAAAGAACCGCGAAGCTTTTCAACTTCTTCAACTGTGTAGTTGCGCTCGACGTCGTCGAAGCGACCAGCTGGGGCGCTAGGGATAATATCGTAGAACGTTTTGCTCATAGCATTGTCCTTTAGTTAGAGGTGACACTCAGTCGAGCTATCGGTTGAGTGGTAGTGCGATTAATTCCCGCTTTTGACGAGAAGTTCATAGGCCGGAAGGGTGAGAAATTCCTCGCAATCCCGGGATGTTGCCATTTCGGCGAACATAGAGATCGCCTCGTCAAAATGGCCGGATGTCCAACGCTCTTCGCCGAGCGTTTCTTCAAGTTTCTTCATTTCATCGTCGAGAAGCGTTTCGAAGAGTTCTTTCGTAACCTTCTGCCCGTCAGCAAGATCAACTTCGTGATAGAGCCACTGCCAGATCTGCGTGCGGCTGATTTCAGCTGTCGCGGCATCTTCCATGAGATTGTAAAGCGGCACGGCGCCCCGGCCACCAAGCCAGGCTTCAATGTACTGAACACCTACACGGCAGCAATCGCGCAGGCCTTCTTCAGTACGCTCGCCTTTATGGGGCTCGATCATCTGCTTCTGAGCGATGTTCACATCCTGGCGCTGGCGGGCGAGCTGGTTGGTCTCAGGCAGTTTGCCGAAGATTTCACTCACCACATCGACCATGCCCGGGTGGGCAATCCATGTGCCGTCATGACCATTATTTGCTTCACGCTCTTTGTCTGCGCGGATTTTTGCAAAGGCTGCTTCATTGGCTGCATCGTCGCCCTTCACAGGGATCTGCGCTGCCATGCCGCCCATCGCGAATGCGCCGCGCTTGTGGCAGGTCTTGATGAGCAACAGGGAGTATGCGGACAGGAATGCGTCGCCCAT
The DNA here is from genome assembly GCA_003330885.1 of Rhodobiaceae bacterium. Lineage (NCBI taxonomy): Bacteria > Pseudomonadati > Pseudomonadota > Alphaproteobacteria > Hyphomicrobiales > Parvibaculaceae > Parvibaculaceae bacterium. The sequence continues at coordinate 103,560 of CP030277.1, forward strand.
GCCAACCTGCGCCCGGTCTGGCAGAATGTAGTTCGCATTTTTTCCAAGGCGCTTGATGTAGCTGAAAATGTAGTCCCAACGACCACAGTTCAGTCCGACAATATGGTCGCGCATTTCGTAGAGAATTTCGTCCATCTCAAACGCTGCAGGCAGCGTTTCGATCAGGATCGTGCAGCGCGCGGTCCCAACAGGAAGGCCAAGCGCCTTTTCGGCATGTGTGAAGACATCATTCCACAAGCGCGCTTCCAGATGGCTTTCCATCTTCGGAAGGTAGAAGTAAGGACCCGTGCCATTGGCTTTGAGGTTTGCATGGCTATGAAAGAGATACATGCCAAAGTCGAACATGCCGCCTGACATGTTCTGGCCATCAATTTTCAGATGCGCTTCTTCCAGATGCCAACCGCGAGGACGGACGATAAGAGTTGCCCGCTCACCATTTGGCAGGGCGTCATATGTCTTGCCATTGGTCTCGTCGGTGAAGCCGATGGTGCCCGCCCACAGATCCATAAGGTTGAGCTGACCGCCGATCATATTGTCCCAGGTCGGTGACGCGGCATCTTCAAAATCGGTCATGTAGGAGTTGGCGCCGGAATTCAGCGCATTAATAACCATCTTCCGGTTGTCGACAGGACCGGTGATTTCGATCCGGCGATCCAGCAGATCTTTTGGAATGGGAGAGATTTTCCAGTCGCCATCCCGCACTGATTGAGTTTCAGGCAGGAAGTCGGGCAGTTCACCGGCGTCGAACCGCTTTTGGCGTTCGGCACGGGCTTCCAGAAGCTCACGACGACGGCCGCCAAAATTCCGTTCCAGATCTGCGACAAAGGCCAAAGCCTCGTCGGTCAGAACGCGTTCGTATCCTGGCTTCATCGCGCCGACAATCTCGACGCCCTCAACGCTGGACTTCACCTGAGCCTGGCTCATGGTCTCAAACCTCCGCTGTCACTGGGTGGCCCCTGATCGTAGCGTCAGGGTGCTTTGAGCGGGGTCATACAACTCGCACAATAGAATGTCCAACGATTCATAAGTCATTGAAAATATTAAAGTAAAAATCTTTACACGATTCCTGTGAGATTCTGTAGTAAATGTAAATCTTGTAAAGATTGGCAACGGGAAAGCGCGAAAAATGGCGTATGAGAAGCAGGACAAGAAGGTCTTTGCAGGCCCCCGCGTGCGGCGCCTCCGAAGGGATAAAGGCCTGACCCAGGCCCGCATGGCAGAGGAACTTTCCATCTCCGCCAGCTATCTGAACCTGATTGAGCGCAATCAAAGGCCGGTTTCTGCCCAGATTCTGCTCCGGATGGCAGATGTCTTCGATGTAGATCTGCGCTCGCTGGGGGGAGATGAGGAGGCGAGGGCCCTCTCAGCGCTGAAAGAGGTGTTCTCCGACCCGCTCATGCGGGACACCGGCCTTTCCGACCAGGACCTGAAAGAGGTGGCTGACGCGACGCCGGCGATCGCTGATGCGGTTGCGACCCTGTATCGCTCCTATCAGGAGGCCGTCGAGGCGAGTTCAATGCTGGCAGAGCGTCTGGCAGATCGGGATGACGACACCACCTCTCAAGGGACGGGCCAGCCCATTGAAGAGGTCCGCGATTTCATCAATGCCCACACCAATCATTTTCCAGAGCTTGATGAGGCAGCCGAAGACCTTTACGCAAACGCGAAATTGTCGGCGGATGAGCCTTATGTCGCACTGCGCGATTATTTACGCGATACCCATGGTGTGAGCACACGCGTCGTTCCGTCTGATTTCATGTCGGGTGAACTCCGTCGCTACGACCGACACCGCCAGACCATGTTCCTGTCTGAATTGCTCGATCAGCCCGGCCGGTCCTTTCAGCTTGCCTACCAGGTTGGCTTTCTTGAACAGGCCAAAACCCTGGAGCAGTTGGTTGAACAATCAGGGTTGAGTGATGATGAGGCGCGACGGCTGCTGCGCATCGCCCTTGCCAACTATTTCGCAGCGGCTCTGCTCATGCCCTATGACGCGTTTTTTCGTACAGCGCAGGAAACCAAATATGACATTCGATTGCTGGGGAGACGCTTTGGCACAAGCTTCGAGCAGGTGTGCCATCGGCTGACGACGTTGCAGCGAGCTGGCGCGAGAGGGATTCCCTTCTTCCTCATCCGTGTCGACAATGCAGGCAATGTCTCAAAACGCTTTTCGGCAGCAGGGTTTCACTTTGCGCGCTTCGGCGGAACCTGTCCGCGCTGGAATGTGCACGATGCGTTTCGCGTGCCAGGGCAAGTCTATACGCAGGTCGTCGCCATGGACGATGGCACCCGCTATTTCTCCATCGCCAGAACTGTAAGCCGTGCCGGATCTGGCATTGGCGTGCCGGGAGACCAATATGTGGTGGGCCTTGGGTGCGATATTTCACATGCGCGTGATTTCGCCTATTCACTAGGGCATGATCTGGACAATGAAGAAGCCGCGACGCCCATTGGGGTCAATTGCCGCCTCTGTGAGCGGCTGGACTGCTCTCAACGAGCCTTTCCGCCTCTTAAACGCAAGCTGCATGTCGAAGAACATGTGCGCGGCGTATCTGCTTTCGGCGCGCCCTCAGATGGAGCGGACTAAAGCGTAATGTCTGGGTCTTCCAAAGAATGGGCGATTGTTTTGTCTGTAGCACTGCTGCTTCATGCAGCTGCTGGGCTCATCTGGTGGTGGACACCCACGATCGTGTTCAAGGAGCCGGGTGCGAGCTCGATGCGCCTGGCACTGGCTCCAAGCAATGTTCCAAGTGATGACCGTTCAGAGACCGTACCACATGACGAGGATGAACCTGTTCTGCCTGAGCCTGAGGTTGAGCCTGTCCGAGAACCCGTGGTGCCGACACCACCGCGAGAGCCAGTGGTTGAGCCCATCGCCCCTTTGCCTGATCCAACGCCGCGGAGAGATGAGCAAAGCATTTCTGCTGAACAAGCAGCGTCAACGCCGTCACCAACCACGTCCGTCTCGACCACAGACCAAACCGGGCAGGCAAATGCGTCAGTCGGAATCTCGAACGCAAATATGGAAGCGGATTACCTGGCAACGCTGGCAAGCTGGCTTGCGCGACACAAACGCTATCCCAGAGCCGCGCGACGCCGAAACCTTGAGGGCGTTGCGACATTGTCATTCACGGTAAACGCAGCGGGAAATGTGCTGCGCTACGCAGTGGTCAAATCCAGTGGCTATGAGGTGCTGGACCGTGAGGTCGAGAACATGCTGCAGCGGGCGGAACCTTTACCATCCCTGCCACAAGATCTGCGTCGCGCATCGTTGGACATCACCATCCCCATTCGCTTTGAACTTGCGCGTTAGGCAGGCGGCAGATCTCAGTCCGTTTTGGACGCGCCTGAGAATAGCGCGCGCAGAGTGCACCAGCTTACAAAGCTGATGATAAGCGTTGCGATTAGAAGGAGACTCACGGCGAGGAGGCCGGCCCCAATGTCAGGCTCGGGTGCCATGGCATATCGTTTGAGGGCAGCCCCTGCGAGAGCTGCAGAGGGGAAAGTGAAAGCCCACCAGGACATCTGGAAGGATAGGGCAAAGAACCGTCGCGCCATTGTGGCGAGAAGCAGGGCAATAAACAGCCCGGCAAAGAAGAGTCCTTCTGAGAGAGGGGTAAAAGCACCAGATAGCACCGCCGTCGACGAGGCCGCCAATGCCGGCGGGGCAATCAACACAAAGAGGGTCGGCAAGAACTGTTGTGGCAACTGCCCATGAAAAAGAATGCGGTTCAGGACGACCGGAAGAAGTGCGAGCCAAAACAGAAGCGCCACAGCAAAGCAGAAGAGGGCGATCGTCAGGGAGCCATCATCGGGTAGGGTCGCAGGCACCACAAACAGTCCAGCGATCGGAACAAACATCGATGGGTTGGCTATGGTGATTTCAACATTGTGGACAATCCAGATCCGCAAAACAGAGATGGCCAGCCCGATATGCAGTATCGCTGCAAAACTCCACAATGGTGTGCTGACGCCAAAACTCTGCTGGTCAAGCCAGGAAGCCAGAAGCAACAGAGAGATGGTGAACCCGGGGAAAAAATTGGCGATATTGGTGTCGCAGAAATCCTCGACGGCGAGTTGGAAATGAAACGTCGCTTTGGCTGCATAGGCCAAAGTGACGATTGAACCAACAATAGCCGTTAGCATGAATAGAGCGTGGGCGACGATAGCAGCATCTGGATAAAGCGAAGCTGCCAGCATCCAGGCACTTGCTAAACCGCCAAGGCCCATGCTGACGCCAAAATAGGCAGGGGAAATGGTGTGTGAAATGGCTTTTAGCTTCTCAAACATGCTGCACACTCTAGCCAGCCGCCTGGAAAGTGCCATTCACTTTTATGGATGCCTGCATGAGAACATGGTGAACGGAGTGTAAACGCTCTCCAAACCGATGGGACTAAACCGCTTGTTAGCGAATTGCCCGTAACGTCGCGATGTGAGTTCCTCACCAACTGATGGAACGATGGTGATCGCAGGGCGAGAGTGTTTATGGGCAACCCAAGAAGAAGATTTAGAATTGAAACCGTGAACATTCATACGCGCGATCGCGTTGAATCTGGCGAGCCTGTTGCACTCGCGACAGAAATGCATGTGCCAGATAGTGTTGCCTCAGAGCGTCATCAAGAGATTATGGATGCCATTGGTAAGCTTGGTCATTCCGTAGACACCAGCGCAGTCGCCGATCTGGCGCTTCCAGACGCAGCGCCTGATGCGCTGCTTGATAAATACAAAGAAGAGATCAAAGAGGCCGCCAAGCTCAAGTCTGAGCTGGATCTCATGCAGGCTGCCATTCAACGAACAAAGAGCGAGATTGTTGCGCTGCGCTATGATGGTGCATCGTCTGAACGCATCAGGTCAGTGACTGATGAGCTTGATGAGGTTGTTGCCGGCACCGAAGCAGCGACAGAGGGTATTCTGGGTGCGGTGGAATTGATCGATAGCAATGCTTCTGCCCTTGGCACAACGTTGACGGGTGTCGAGGCAAGCCAGGCACTTGAAATCCAGGAGCAGGTCGTCGCGATCTTTGAAGCCTGTAACTTTCAAGACATTACCGGCCAACGGATTACCAAGGTCGTGAACGCTCTTCGCTATATTGAAGAGCGTATTGAAAGCATGCAGGTCATCTGGGGCGAATCTGGTTTTGACGGTGTTGAAGCGGCTGACGATGGAGCCGCTGGTGCTGACGTTCCAGAAGGGCGGGCCTTGGCCAGTGGACCTTCAATGCCAGAAGCAGATGACCGGGCAAGCCAGGCGGATATTGACGCGTTGTTCGACTAAAGCGCTTCGCGCTAATGCGGTTCATAAAAGCAACAAAAGTGTGTAATCTCAGCGCTACTTTTGGTCGCGAAGGAACGCGAGACGCAGTAGCTGATCCGCGTCAGCGCACAAGCCTTGCAGCTGGCAAAATCATTTCAACGACAGCATGACCTTTTGAGGATCTCTCGATTGAGAGTGTGCCGCCGTGTAGCTCTGCAACTTTGCGTGTGAGCGACAGGGCGAGTCCCATGTCCCGCGGTCGGCTGCGCCCCTCAGCACTGACAAATGGGTCTTCAACCAAGGCGCAGGCATCTTGGGTGATGTCGTCATAGGGAAGGGCCATTTCAGCACCGGTTGGACTGTTAATAGCGGCTTGAATGGTCAGGGACTGATTGATCTCACTCACACCCAATTCGATGCGTGAACCGGTTCCAGTTGTGTGCAGCAGCTCTGTGATGAGGCGGAAGATACCCTGGCGCAGCTTCTTGGCATCCCCACGAAATCCGGGCACATCAGCGCATGATTGCAACGATAGCGTCACGCCTGCCTCGGCCGCCCGTCGGCTCTGCGCAGTCACAACAGTCTCAAGGAGCGCGTCAAGGTTGCAGATGTCGTTTGCTAGGGACGTGTCATCAGGCTCTGACTCAGCAACGCTGAGAAGATCCTCAATCATGTCCAGCAGCATTGTGCCGGATTGGTGTATGTCCTGGGCATAGTCCCGGTACCGCTCTGCGAGCGGCCCAAACTGGGCATCCTTCATGATCTCGGAGAAGCCAATAATGTGCGTGAGCGGTGTGCGCAGGTCGTGATTGACGTTGGAGAAAAAGCTGTTTGTACGCCGCTCTGAAGTGAGACCTTGCTTCTCCGCATCGCGGATCGTTCGTTCCAGGTGCTTGCGCACAGTGGTGTCTGTAAACGCTGCTACCCGCGCAGGCTGTCCACCCCATTCGGTTTCAACAATCCGGAGGTCAGCCGTACGTTCTTCGCCATTTGGGTGCTTGATCCGGATATCACGTTCTCCAGGCGTCGTCGGCATGTCCAGTCGCTCGCCGGCCAGAGATTCCAGTGGACGACCCAAAAGATCAGCCGCAGCTGAGTTGGCGAAGGCAACTTTGCCGTCATTATCGAGAATGACCATGGCGTCCGCGGCTTCTTGCACCACAGTCACGGGCACCGGCTCGTCAGATGTCTCCTCTGCCACTGCTTCTGGTGCAGGCAAAGGAGATAGCGCTTTAAGCCGAGTAAATCGGGCGATCGCAATGGCTGTCGGCGTCAGCAAATCTTCCGCATGAAAGGCATCAAAGATACAGGCATCGTCCGCACCCTGTTTGATGGCTCGTGCGGCTGTCGCGTGGTTAAAGACGTGGGTTTCAAACAGCGCGATCACAGGCACGTCTGGGCCAAGACTCACAACCCGCGCTAAGGCGTCGAAATCGCGGTCCGACCCAATCCCCATATCGTACAAAATGGCGTCGAGCCCTGGCGCAAGCAGGGGGGCGATACCGCGTGATCGAGCGACTGGGGAGATATCGGCGTCTAGACCGTCAAAAATTGAGCCGGGCAGAGCAGCATCGCTCACCAGCGCAAGCGAAAGGCGCGCAGGAGCAGGCTGAAGACTGGCGGTTACCGCCTGCTGAGCAGACGACCCTACGGCTGAAGGGGTGGGGGCGGATCGAATCATTCGATGGTCTCATCATTAAGCTTTCGCTAACCATGAGGCCTGCTTGGTAAACAGAGCGTAAAGAAAAGCGCTATTTAGGTGCTTTTCGGCGAATAAGCACAAGTCAAATACGGACCGCTGAGGCGTAGTTTTTCTTTTGTTTTCATGACTTTACAACGCCTGCCCGAAGGCAGACGCTATCCTTGCCAATCCCTTAACAGTTAACTTCTTGGTAAGCGCTAAAGATCGCTGCCTAGGTTTTTGCGGGCTTTGGCAGAATGAGGCGCCCATCATCCTCGAATTTCCAATAGGGATTGAAGGCGACTTCCCAGGCATGCCCATCTGGATCAGCGAAATAGCCCGAATACCCGCCCCAGAAGGCTTTATGCGCGGGTTTCAGGACTTTAGCCCCATAAGGTGCGCCCTTGTCGCCAATCAGGGCCAGGAGCTCATCCACTTCAGCTTCGCTCCGCGCATTATAGGCAACCGCGAAGCCCTGATAGCCCGCTGCCGGGACAGTTGTATCGAGGTCAGCATCTTTCGCGAGCTCTTCATGCCCAAACAGCCCGAAAACAAACCCGCCAGCGTCATAGGCAGTCATGCCTTCTGTCATGAATGGCTGCCAGCCCAACAGGTCTTCATAGAAGGACCGGGTCCGTGCCATATCGGACGTTCCAAAAGTGATGATGCTGTAGCGTTGTTCCATGGACATTTTTCTCCCTGTTTTGGGGCATTGGAACATAAGTGGAACATTTCAACAAGGACTCGCAACGAAAATCCAAAAGAGTCTGAGACTGCAAAGGTTTGCCTCGCGAGGGAGGCTTGCGGCGGCTGCGGGCTTGCGTTACCACTGCGCGGCTCAAGAGTAGCAAAAGTCCGGGCAAGAGCGGCAAGACCCAAAGCAGCGAAAAATGGCGAAAAAGAAAAAGACATTTCGCCCCAAGGCACGCGTGCCAAAGGGGTTGAGGGATATTCCCGCGGCAACGGTCCGCGCGGAAGGTGCCATGCTTGCGCGTATCCGGGAGGTTTACGAGCTTTATGGCTTCGAGCCTCTGGAGACATCGGCCTTCGAATATGCCGATGCGCTTGGGAAGTTTCTGCCAGATGAAGACCGCCCAAATGAAGGTGTGTTCTCCTTTCAGGATGACGACGATCAATGGTTGTCGCTCCGCTACGACCTGACCGCGCCGCTCGCCCGTTTTGTGGCTGAGAATTACGACGGTTTGCCAAAACCATTCCGGCGCTACCAGACGGGTCCCGTCTGGCGAAATGAAAAGCCAGGACCAGGTCGTTTCCGTCAGTTTACGCAGTTTGATGCAGATACGGTGGGCGCTCCCGGCCCCGCGGCGGACGCTGAAATGTGCATGATGGCCGCCGACTGCCTGGAGGCTCTGGGCATCCCGCGCAGTTCCTATGTCATGCGCGTCAACAACCGCAAAGTGCTTGACGGTGTCTTCGAGACCTGCGGCATCGTTGGCGAAGGCCCAGAGTTCGAAAAACAACACCTCACCGTTATGCGCGCCATCGATAAGCTCGACCGGTTGGGAAGTGACGGCGTGCGTCTTCTTCTCGGCCCAGGACGCAAAGATGAGTCTGGCGACTTCACCGAAGGCGCTGGACTCTCCGACGACCAGATTGAGCGCATCATCGCCTTCACAGAATCGGGCGGTGGCACGCGCGCTGCTGTATGCAGCGCAATGGAAGGTCTTGTTGGCGAGAGCGACATTGGCCGCGAAGGGGTCGCGGAGCTCCGTGAAATCGATGCGCTGCTTACCGCCGTTGGCTATGAAGAAGACCGCATTGCGTTTGATCCAGCAGTCGTCCGCGGCCTTGGCTACTACACAGGGCCTGTCTACGAAGCGGAACTCACCTTTGAAGCAACGGACGAAGAGGGCCAGCAGCGTCGCTTCGGATCGGTTGGCGGCGGTGGGCGCTATGATGATCTCGTGGAGCGCTTCAAAGGCGTGAAAGTGCCAGCGACCGGGTTTTCAATTGGTGTCAGCCGTCTGTTTGCAGCACTTGAAGCTCTGGACAAGATTGAAGAAAACACAGTTGCAGCCCCCGTCATCGTTCTCGTGATGGATAAGGAAGCCATGCCTGGCTATCAGAAGATGGTGAGTGAGCTTCGCTCTGCAGGCATTCGCGCCGAGCTTTATCTCGGCGGGTCAGGCATGCGCGCTCAGGTGAAATATGCCGACCGTCGTGGTGCACCCATTGTCGTCATTGAAGGTGAGGATGAGCGCCAAAAAGGTGAAGTCACGCTGAAAGACCTGATCCTCGGCGCGGAAAAGTCAGAAGAAATCACAGACAATGCGGAATGGCGGGAAAGCGCCCATGCACAGGTTTCTGTGCCGCGGACCGTACTCGTTGATCATGTGCAGGAAATTCTCGGCCGACATAGCAAGGCTCACTGACACGCTGGCACCCGCTGGCGGTCATGTGGGCCTGACAGGCGACACTCTTTCAGAATTCTTTGCATTTCCATGTTAGACAGGAGCCCGTGATCATGTTCCCAGAGCGTTACCAGGTGAAGTGTTGTGACTTCACCGTCCGGGAACGCGCTAAAGAAGGTTCCAGGGAACGGTGCGGGATGAAACCATGACAAGCATTTCCAGCAGTGGGGACGAGCTCAAGGCACGCGAGCAACAGGCAGCGGCCGTTCGGGCATCCTTCGAAGCAGCCTCATTTGAACCTGTAACCGCACCTGTTCTCCAGCCCGCCGATATTTTTCTGGACCGGTCGGGCGAAGACATCAGACGGCGCACCTACCTGTTTACAGATGCGGGCGGCCAGGAGCTTTGTCTCCGACCAGAACTCACCATTCCCGTCTGCCGTTTATACCTTGAAAATGATCCGGAAGGCGCAACCCCTCGACGTCTATGTGCCAGCGGGCCCGTTTACCGCTACCAGCCTGCGGGCTCTGAAAAGCTGAGCGAATACAATCAGTGTGGCCTTGAAATTTTGGGGACCGTTGATGAGGCGGCGGCCGATGCCGAAATTACCCGCCTGGGCGTTGCCGCGGTCGAAGCCGCAGGTCTAACAGACTTTCAGTTGGCGCTGGGGGATCTCTCTCTCTTTGATGCGCTGATTGATGCGATCAACATTCCCAACGGCTGGAAAGGACGCTTGCGACGTCAGTTCTGGCGACCGGACTTTTTTGCAAATCTGTTGAGGGATCTCTCAAACGGCGAGGGACAGGCAAATGGTGAAGACCAGCATGGTCTATTGTCTGTTCTGGTCGGCCTTGATGAAAAACAGGCCACGACGCTTCTAACAGACGTCTTAAAGCTCGGCGGCATCGCCCCCGTAGGCGGGCGTGGTGTAGACGAGATTGCCAGTCGTTTGCTTGAGAAGGCAGGTGAGGCGACGACAGAACAGATGCCAAAGGAAGCTGCAGGGATCATTGCCGCTTATATGAAGATCTCTGTTCCGGCGTCCGACGCGGTTGATCAGGTCGGAAACCTTCTCAAAAAGAACGGCATTCTTGCCGACGCTGCGCTTGAGAAACTGGCGGTTCGTCTGACAGCAATCTCGGATGCGGGGGTCGATCTTGGACGTGCGACCTTCTCCACAGGGTTTGGTCGGAAGCTGGAATATTATACGGGCCACGTTTTCGAACTACGTGTGCCCGAACTTGGCAATGACGCGGTGATTATGGGCGGTGGTCGGTATGATAGCCTCTTGCAGAGCCTCGGTGCGCCGCAACCTGTTCAGGCCGTCGGATGTGCCATCGCGTTGGAAAGGCTCTTTCAGGCGACCAATAAGGGAGAAGTAGAATGAGCACCGACAAACTCATTTTGGGTCTCCCCTCCAAGGGTCGTCTTCAGGAGAATGCCTCTGAGTTTTTCAAGCGAGCAGGACTCAAAGTCTCCAAACATGGCGGGCGCGGCTATACCGGCACGCTAAAAGGCGTCTCCGGCGTCGAGATTGCCTTCCTGTCGGCATCTGAAATTGCTGGAAACCTGGAGCAGGGCACCATCCATTTCGGGATTACCGGTGAAGACCTGATCCGGGAAAAGCTTGCCGCCCCTGACCAGAGCGTTGAGCTGCTGCTCAAACTTGGGTTCGGTCACGCTGACGTGGTGGTCGCGGTTCCGCAGAGCTGGATTGATGTCGACAAGATGTCTGACCTGGACGATGTAGCATTGGCGTTTCACGCAAAGCGCGGCAAGCGCCTGCGGGTGGCAACGAAATATTTCAATCTCACACGCATGTTCTTTGCAGACCATGGGATCAATGATTACCGCATTGTGGAGAGCCTGGGCGCAACGGAAGGCGCGCCAGCGGCTGGTTCCGCAGAAGCCATTGTTGATATCACATCGACAGGGGCGACCCTGGTTGCGAATAATCTGAAGATCCTCGACGACGGGGTTATGCTTCGCAGTGAAGCCAACCTCGTGGCATCCCTGAATGCCGATTGGGGCGATGTGTCACTCGCAGCAGCGCGGGTAATCCTCGACCGCTTGGATGCAAGAGATCGCGCGGAGAACCACATGCTTGTTGCTGCACGTGGACCATTTGATCCAGCAACGATGGCGGAAGATCTGGACCGTCATTATCAGTGCGCTGCGGACGTGATCAGCGCGTTTGCCGGCGGAGGGGAAGTGCGGGTGATCTGTCCGACAGCGCAGGTTCAGGCGGTTGCTGATCACCTGCGTCAGGCAGGGGCGGAAACCGTGTCAGCCAGCAAGGCGGACTATCTCTTCGCGGCGGAGAATGTGCTGCACGACCAGCTGCTGAAACGCCTGGGCCGCTAGAACGCGGCCTCGGTAGTATCAGGACTGAAGACTGGCCAGAAAGGCCTGCTTTTTCTTATTGCCTTGCGTCTCCATATACCGAAACACCCGCTGAAGGCTCTTCGGAAAAGCCATAATGAGGCTCGCCATGCGTCCTTCGCCTTTTGGCAGCCAGGTTTCAAGGTCACCTGAGGCGAGGGCGTCCATGACCCGCTTTGCTGTTTCCTCAGCTGAGAGCGGGTCAGCATTGCCTGCAAAGTTGAGCGGTGATCCATCCGGGTGAGACATTTCCTCACGCAGCATCGGCGTGTCTATTGCACTGGGGTAGAGACCTCCAACATTGATGCCGTGAGGGGTGAGCTCAAGTGCAAGGGCGGCAGTGAAGCCGCGAAGACCAAATTTCGACGCGGTGTAGGCCGCACTGTCTTTTAAGGGGAAGAGACCAGCCAAAGAAACAATGTTGAAAATCTGACCTTTGCCTCTGCTCAACATGCCCCGCGCCGCCGCCTGACACAGGCGCATTGGTGCCGTGAGGTTAATGTCAATATGCTTGGTGAGGAGGGCATCATCAAGTGTCGATACGGACCCGGGGACGCCGATGCCGGCATTGTTGATTAGGAGATCGATGGCGGGCTCACCGCTCTCCAGCCGTGCACACAGGCGCTGCAAATCATCGCTATCGCACAGATCAGCACTGATCAACTCTTCCGTGGAACTGGCGTGAAACGCTGACAGCTCCGAACTTCGGTCAGTCAGCACTAGATGATCGCCTTGAGCCCGAAACTCTTCCGCAAGAGCGCCGCCGAGACCTCCCGCCGCACCGGTGATCATGACCGTCCTGCTCATGCAGCCTCCGCTTTCGCCGTCGCGCGAACAGCTTCGTAATGCCCGTCGGGAACATCGGGCCATCCCATATGTTTGCGCAGATCAGCCATCGCTTTCTTGTAGGCGTCCACATTGACATAAGTCGCGTGCCGGTCGGATCCGACATAATTGACGCCGCCTGAAAGGTCTGGCTGGTGAGAGGCGAGTCGTTTGTGGAAACGCTTAGCCTGCTTTGGTTGATCCCGCTCCGCCAAGATCGCGCGGGCGATCAGATCCGCCATATTGTCGAACAGTTTGTAAGCGCCGCCATTGGTTTCCATAAAGCCCAGTGAGAACAGGTTGGCATGGCCCTTCACAAACAGATTCATGTAGAGATCGGGGCGGCCCGCCTTCCAGGTGAACTCTGCCGGGTCAACATAGGGGATTTTCCACTCATACCCTGTGGCACAGAGCACCAGATCAATTTCTTCGCGGCTACCATCCTTGAAGACAACATGCTTGCCGTCGAGACGTTCGACATCTCCTTTCGCTTTGATGTCGCCATGGCCAAGATAGTGAAGCAGCTGAGTATTGAGGATTGGATGGCTTTCGAAAATCTTGTGATCCGGCGCGGGCAACCCAAGGCGCGTCAGATCCCCGTTGATGAAGCGCAAGAGCAGCCCAAACACTTTCTGTGTCAGCCACATTGGTAGATGCGGCCCTTCATGGGCGAAAACATCGGCAGGCTTCCCCATCAGATGTTTCGGAATGAAGTGATAGCCGCGCCGCAGGCTAATGAAGGCATCATCTGCGGCGGCAGCCGCATCACACGCAATGTCACACCCTGAATTGCCTGCCCCAACGATCAGAACCCGCTTCCCTCGAAACTCATCCATATGGTGGAAGCCATTGGCGTGGCGGACTTCACCGCCAAAAGGACCATCGGCCCAGTCGGGCAGGGTTGGATGCCAGTTCGTGCCATTGACGCAAATGAGCCAGCGATAGGGGCGTGTCTCTCCATTGGAGAGCGTTACCTGCCAACCGTTTTTCTCAGACTTCGTGTCTGTCACCTCAGTGTTGAAAGTGATGTCGTCATAAAGCCCATAGTCACGCGCGAACGCCTGCATATAGGAGTGGATCTGCCTGTTGGACGGATAGTCCGGATAATCCTCCGGCATGGGGAAGTCCGTGTAATGTGACTGTGTCTTCGACGAAATGAAATGCGCTGAGGCATACATGGGCGAGCCCGGGTTTTCCGCATCCCAAATGCCACCCACATCGGAATGCCGCTCAAAAATATCAAACTCAATGCCGAGCAGTTTGAACGTCCGCGCGAGCGCAAGCCCGCCTGGGCCAGCGCCCACAATACATGCGCGGTTAGGAATGGAAGAGGCTGTCATGGCGAGCTCCAATTGTGAGGGTTCCTCATATTTGTAAAAAGTGATAAACCCTCATATTATGAGAATCAAGCAAAAATATTCCCGATAAAGATGAAGTTCCCGAATGCCGGCTGTCTCCGTATCTTCCAAAAGAACCACTGTGCGAAAAATACCGACGCAGGCACGTGCGAAAGAACGGTTTGAACGGATCCTGGATGCCGCCCGCAGCCTCATTGAAGAAAGCGGCAGCGAACACCTGAAGATGAGCGATGTCGCATCGCGGGCGGGCGTGCCGATTGGCTCGGTCTATCAATACTTCCCTGATAAATCTTCGATCATCGTCACTCTTGCAGAGCGGATCATGGAGCTGGTGAATGACGGCCTTGCCCTCGCAATGGGCGAAGTGACGTCACTGGAAGAAGGGGAGGAAGCGCTGACATCGACACTGATGGCCTATTACCAGCTCTTTCTTGCAGAGCCCGTTGCACGCGACATCTGGTTTGGCATTCAGGCAGACAAGACGTTGAATGCGCTCGACATCGACGACAGCCGGGCGAATGGCATGATTGTTTATGAGACGCTCAAGAAATTTACGCCACGACGAGACTGGAAGCGCCTTGAGACGGCCTGCTTTTTAGTGATGCAACTGACAGGCATGGCTGTGCGGCTGGCGATTTCTGTCGACCGAAAAGAGGGCGACCGGATCATGGCAGTCTATAAAGACATGATCCGGCGCGAACTCATTGCGGTGACGACCGAGGGTTAGAGGCCTGGCACCGGAAAGCGGGCAGTAAGCGCACTGACTTCATCCGCAAGCTCCGCCAGGTGTTCGTCGTTCTCAGCTGACCTAAGTGCTGACGCGATCAACCGCCCGACAATTGCCATATCGGCTTCGCCCATACCGCGTGCGGTAGGAGCCGGCGTTCCCAATCGCAAACCCGATGGTCGCATGGGCGGGTTTGGGTCGTCTGGGATCACTTGCTTGTTTGTGGTGAGCTCAATCCGGTCAAGGACCTCTTGAGCTTGTCGCCCGTCAATTCCGAAGCTTTCGACCGTGTCGATGACAAGCAGGTGGTTCTCCGTGCCTCCGGTCACAAGTCGCACCTGATGGTCCCGAAGCGATTGAGCCAGCGCCTGCGCGTTGGCGAGCACCGCCCGCGCATAGGTTCTGAAGTCCGGCGCTGCCGCAAGTTTTAGCGTGAGGGCGGTGGCCGCGACCTGATTCATATGCGGCCCGCCCTGCAGGCCCGGAAAGACCGACGCATCAATCGCTTTTGCATGTTTCGCTTTCGAGAGAATGAGCCCACCGCGCGGCCCCCTGAGCGACTTATGTGTGGTCGTAGTCATGACATCGAACCCATGGTCGAGCGGATTCTGCAACGCGTCTCCTGCTATGAGACCGCCGACGTGGGAGACGTCGGCCATGGTGAGAGCGCCGACTTTGTCAGCAATTACCTGAAACCGGGCATAGTTCACCTCCCGCGGATAGGAAGAGTGTCCGCAGACGATGAGCTTTGGTTTTTCCTTAAGCGCGGTTTCTTCCAGCGAGTCATAGTCAAGATCGCCTTTGTCACCGACAGTCTTGTAGCGCACGAAATTAAAGAGACGCCCCATATGGCTTACCGGTGCCCCATGCGTGAGGTGGCCCCCATGGCTTAAGTCCATGGCCAGAATGGTGTCGCCTGGCTCCAGAAGCCCCAGATAGACCGCCTGGTTCATAGGCGATCCAGACAGCGGCTGCACATTGGCATGTTCTGCCCTGAAAAGGCTGCACGCGCGCTCCCGTGCGAGGGTTTCGATGGTGTCCGTATTGGGCTGTCCGCCATAGTAACGGCGACCGGGATAGCCTTCAGAATACTTGTTGGTGAAAGCACTGCCGAGCAGCGGCAGAACCTCTGGAAAGCAATAGTTTTCCGACGGGATGAGTTCGAGCCCTTTGCGCTGCCGATCTTCTTCTGAGGTCAGTGCCGAAAATAGGTCCGGGTCTTTGTGTGCGAGGTCATCGCGAAGCCGATTGAGATTCATTCTGTTTCTCCGTTTCAAAGCCAAAATGTCAAACGCCCGGCCAGCTCTTCTTTAAAAGGCTGCCCAGGCGAACGGCTTTGAAATCGGCTTCCGCGCTCCCTTGTGGTTGTTCACTCTTCAATCAGAGTGGTTTCCCACATCCATCTCCATACAAAGGAAGAGGACTTTCGCCAGTCACGCGGAATATATGGACCAGTCGGGTCACTGGGAGAAAACCACGTCATACGGGTAGCCGCAACTATTTCGTGGACCACGCGGGTAACCATAATGCTGTGAAATTGTAGTTTTTCCGTCACACCGGACAGCAGACACGCGAGACGGAACAAAAGCCATCTGGCACACAAGAGAAAACCGCTTTACGAATAGTACAATATGAATTGATCGTTTCGTCTTCAGGAAGATCATCTACGTTTTCATTGGTTTTGGGGGGAACTTACCATGAAGAAATTTGTAACTCTTGCGGCATCGACAGCTCTATCGCTGGCAGCT
Organism: Rhodobiaceae bacterium; assembly: GCA_003330885.1. NCBI lineage: Bacteria > Pseudomonadati > Pseudomonadota > Alphaproteobacteria > Hyphomicrobiales > Parvibaculaceae > Parvibaculaceae bacterium. Next base: position 119,903 of record CP030277.1, read on the forward strand.
CTAACCGGAGCAGCAATGGCAGAAGAAGGTAAAGCGAAAGGTGGCTGGTACGTCAGTGGCGGCATTGGGTACAATATCGTCGACGATGTGGATGTGACCGGCGGTTCGTTTCAGATTGACGATGGTTACCTGGTTCAAGGTGCAATTGGCTATGACACCGGTGACATCACCTCTTATGGCAAATTCCGCATTGAGGCAGAAATCGGATATGCGGAAAATGACAATGACTCTGTGACTGCTGGCGGTGTGACTGGAAATGTTGGCGGATCGTTGGAGCAGACCTTCTACATGGTCAATGGCTACATAGATTTTGTTCCTGGTGGCACGCTGCGTCCTTACCTCGGCGTTGGTCTGGGTATCGTAGATGGTGACCAGACAGTCACTGTCGGTGGTCTCGCCGCTTCTGGCAGCGGCACTGAGTTCGCATATCGCGGTCTTGCCGGTCTGAGCTATCATTTGGACGACAATTGGGCGCTGGATCTCGGATATCGCTTCACGGCGTATGATGCCAATGGGGACGTTGAGAACCATTCGATCGTCACGGGTATTCGCTACGGCTTCTGATCATCGTTTGATCGCAGCCCTCGCAGGCAGTTTGGGAGGGGACGCACAGTGTGCGGCCCCTTTTTTGTGGGTTGATGATCCGCCTAACTGTCGAAAGGTGCCTGATCGATCAAGGAATCCAGGTCGAGGTCACGCAGGGCTGTTGCGATATTGGATGTCGGGTGGCGCAGCGCTTCTGCGTTTAGAAGGTTCTTGAGGTGCGATTTGCACCCGCTCCTTGGATGTTCTTCCAGAATTCTCTCTAGCGTTTTTGTGGGAATTTCGTCAATCCGCATACCGACAACATCTACCATGGCGCCCATGTGCAGCAGGGCTACCTCCGGTAGGTCATGATCTGCGGAAGCCAGGTCTGTGTGTAGCGAGATGGCTGTATTCACAGAGGAAGCGAGACGGCTGTCAGCGCCGCGAGCGAGCAGGAACGTTTCTGCCGCATTGCCTCCGCGAACTTCGAACGGCTCCTCGCCTTCTGTTGCATGGTCAAGGCCCAGGTCATGGAACAGGGCGCCGATGTAAAGCGCTTCTTTGTCGGCACGCCGCCCAGTCTTCTCGCCCAAGAGCTCGGCAAACAGAAAACTTCTATGGCAATGGTGCACCATCACCGGCGCAGAAACCTCCGTCAGAAACGAAGTTGCGGCCTGCGCGATCGTGCTGTCGGGTGCCGACGGAAGTCGGGTGATCAAGGTCATGTATCCTCCTGGTTTGAGACTGAGAGGAAACTTGGGGGGTGGTGTTGGAAGCGGCCAGAGCGGAATGCGACAGATTGTTGGTTCAATCCGACAAACGGCGAGGGGCGGGCTATACCTGCATTCTGGCGTCTGCACCGCGTAGGAAAACCCACGCGACACCAACCACCCAAACTGCGATCAGTACATGATAGAGGTGCCAACTCACCGCCTGTCCAAGCACAGGTGATTGGCGAACAACCAGAATATTGAAGAGGAAGATGGCAAACAAACCCGCAGCAACGATCTGATTGGCCTGTGTCGGGGCCGGCGCGAGATAGGCCAGAACAACGCCCCCAACAAGCATTGCTGGCACGAAGAGGAGTGGGATTGCTGTGCCCGTATCGCTATAGACGACCACTCCGATCAGAAGAGCTATCCCAACTAGAACAACCATTGCCGTAGAAGATTGGAATGGAGCGAAGCGCACTCTGATTAATTCAGCAACAATCAATGTGAGCCCCGTCGCACCGCCGGTAAGCGACAAGGTGCGATGGAGGGATGCCCATGCATCAATGGCGCCCGCATCAAATGCGCTGCTTCCAAAGCGCCAGACACCCACTGCGGCGGCAAGCCCAAAGAGGAAAATACCAGGGGCAGCAAGTATGTACCCGCCGCGGGCGAGCCGGACGGCTGCCCAAAGGGCAGCTGCGACAAGCACTGCTTCAGAGAGAGCGTAGTGCGGACCGGGCATGATCAATCTCCTGCTGGTGCGAGAGATGGGGAGGAGGTCTCACTGCGAGAGGCATAATATTCTCGCTTAATGTCCTCAGAGGTCAGCCGCGATCCGTCATGGCTCCAGCCGGGAGGGGCTAACAGGTAGAGCGCGCGGTCTTTGAGTGTCAGGCCCTTTTGCAGTTGGTCCTGCACGATGCCCCAATATTCGTGGAAGGCGATCTTGATCGGATTAAACGTATCCAGGTTTTTCACAAGGCCATAGACCGGGCGATCTTCCAGATCTTCTTCGGCGAAGGTGCCGAACAGGCGGTCCCAGATGATCAGCGTGCCGCCATAATTCGCATCCAGATATTGCGGATTGTTGGCGTGATGGACCCGGTGATGGGACGGCGTGTTGAAAATGAATTCAAACCAGCGCGGTAGTTTCCCGATTGTCTCTGTATGCAGCAGGAACTGGTAGCTTGAATTCACCAGCGCAACGAACAGGATCACCGCTGGATTGAAACCGATGATGACGAGCGGCACATAGAGCAGCAGCATGCCGGAGAAATGCTTTGTCCAGGCCTGGCGCAGCGCCACGGAATAATTGTAGTGCTGGCTGGAATGGTGAACCACATGCATCGCCCAGGGCCAGCGCACCCGGTGGGCAAGCCGATGGTGCACATAGAAACGCAGATCATTGGCGATGAAGCAGATGACCACTGTTGTGATCGTGATCGGCAAGGAGATGATCTGGTACTGCATGGCCCAATACATGGCGCCAACAGAGATGAAGGCCGCCGCACCATTTGCAACCGAACTCATCAGCCCCATGAAGATGCAGGTGAGATTGTCTTTCGCATTCAGCTCACCGCGCGCTTTCAGGAAGCGGATTGAGAAAGCTTCGATGAGGATGAAACTGAAATAGAACGCAAGCGTGACGACGGTGAAATTCGTGGCAATCAACTGTTCAAGTGTCATGGGTCTGTTCCCCCGAGATTTGGTGGCTCTATCTGGCCGACGAGGAAACCCTACCGAGCCTCATTAAAGAAATTAATTGAGTAATACTGCAATATTTGCAACCATCAGGAACAAGATGGTAGACCTTAGACTTATCAAGCATTTCGAGACGGTTTTTCGCCTTGGCAGCTTCTCCAAAGCGGCTGAAGCGTTGGGCTTGACCCACTCGGCCATCACCAAAAGCATCAAAACTCTGGAAGAAACCTGGCAGGTCCGGCTCTTTAACCGCACAACGCGGCTGGTCGCGCCGACAGAAGCAGGGCGGCGTCTTTTCCCCATGGCGGTGGATCTGCTCGCCTTTGCTGACAATGTGAAACGGGAAACCCAGCAGGGGGAGCGGGAACTAAAGGTGATTTCCGGGCCCGCGATCCTGGAGAGCTTCATACATCCGGGCATTCTGAAGTTTCGGGAAACGCACCCCAAGACCAAGATCACGGTGGAAACCATGCCACCAACCATCGCGATTGAGGAACTGGTTCAGCGCCGGGTGCATCTACTGCTCTATCACAACAACACCGTATCGGGTTTGCCTTACGCGAACTCTCTACGGGTTCGGGAATTGGTGCGCGAGCCCTACACGGTTGTCTTTCGGCCCGGTCACCCGGTGCTCAAGACCGATCGGAGCTTGGGTGCCATGCTCGACTATGACTGGACGATTGCGGGCTTCGATCCGGCTTTTGAAGGCAATCTCGAACCGGAAATTCGTCACGCTCTGCAGGAGGGTGGCTTCCCGCGGTACCGCCTGCTCAATCAGACCGCTTGCTTCGACATGGTTCAGAAGTCAGACATGCTGACCGCAGCACCTACGTCGGCGGTAAAGGAAATTGTGGAGGCAGGTACGCTTGGCTCAGCGCCATACCCCGCCGACATGGATTTCTCTATGAGTGCGGTAACGCTTATGGATGCAGGCACTGAGCCCACGGTCACTGCATTTCTTGATGCGCTGGGTGCGGTGTGGGGCGAAGATCAATCCGGCGGCACATAGTCGCCGTCAAACTGTTGCAAGCTATCGGTAATCTCATACCAATCTGGTTTCGACGCCGTGTGGATATGCCCCATGGGCTTTATGCCCGGATCATCATCGAGAATGGATGCCGCCACCACATAGATCCCACTATCTGTTGCAAGGTCACCCAGGGATGAGCCGCAATGCTCACAAAATGCGCGCCTGTGAACGTTTGGCGCTTCCGGCTCAAGCCGCGTGATGTGGCACTCACCGCTGGTGATTTTGAGATCCGCAACGGGGCCAATCAGCACAGCGGAGAAGACACCCGCCGCCTTGCGGCAGCGTGAGCAGTGGCAATAGCTGAGCGAATTTGGGCTCCCCGAAATTTCCAGCGTCACGGCCCCGCAGAGACAGCTTCCCTTGATCATGTGCACCTCCCTTGATGTGGCTCACATATAGGGAGAGGGGCTCAGAACCGGGAGAGGGCGAGACACGGTCTCCTGACACTAAGTGGCAGGAGACTTTTCCTCTAGCCGTTGCGGCGGTCCATCACCCACAACTGAGCCGCAACACCAAGATTGATCAGGACAAACAAGGGCACCACAAGCATGGGCGCAATTGACATGGGGTAGGTGAACACAGCGCGTGCATCCGGCGCGTCAGTGAAGACATAGAGCGGTCCGGGTAAGCCCAGCTGCAGCAGGATGGGGGCGGCAGGCACAATCACCAGAGCGCCAATAAGGTTCCAGCGCAGGAAACCGCGTCGCGACATCTGTCTCCGCTGAAGCCGGGAACCCATCCATAGGGCGGACAGACCAAACAATAGATCGGGGATGCCGACCAACAGCTCGAAATAGAGGGGAAACTCGCCGATGGACGTTTTATAGGCCGTTCCCAGAGCAGAAATCCTCAGCGCATGGAAATAGGCCAACCAGTGAAGGGGCGTGCCCTCCACGATCCTGGCGAGTCCTCTGCGGAGCTCCGAAAACAAGAGGATCGGGAGCACACAGATTGAAACCGTGATCACCTGCAGCCAAAGTCCGGGCAGATATGGCATCAGCGCGTCGCTTATAAAGAGTCCCCTCGCGCCAAGTACGCTTGTCAGAACACCATAGGCGGCAATCCAAAATAGGAAGAGTGTGACGGCGCGGTGGAGGTCAACACGATGGCTTTGCAGGGCGCAACGCCTCGACAGAAAGAACACAAAGCCGAGCTGGACCATTAATAGGAATGGTGTGAGCGATAGGGGCATGGAATTTCTCCTCGGTGCGTGGGTGTCGCTACCAGTTCTCCGCAAAGGGACGGATCACCAGATCAAAGCTCCAAGTTGAGCGGTCCTGGTGCGCGACATGGAAGACTTCTTCCGCGATGGCCTTGGGGTGGGCAAAAAAGGCTTCTCGTTCATGAGGCCAGTCGTCCGGTGGCATGAGCCAAGTGGCTTCCTCGGCATCTGCGTCGAACCAGGTCACGTCGATGGCGGCATCGACGGTGACGTACGCCACGTGAATGCCTTTGGGGCCGAGGTCCCGCGCCATGGCTTCTGCGAGGACACGTTGAGCGGCTTTTGTGGGGGCAAAGAGCGCATATTTTGGAACACCGCGATGAGACGCGGTGTTGCCCGTCACAACGATCGTGCCTGCTCCAGCATCAATCATTGCTGGCGTAACATGCCGCGCGAGCGTGAGCAGAGATGTTGCATTGACGCGGAAGTTGCGTTCAAAGCCTTCAGGGTCGGCATCCAGAAAGGTATCGAACGTATGAGAGACCGCGTTGTGGACAACAATATGTGGAGGACCCAATTCCTGGGTAATCCTCTCCAGAACGCTCTCAAAGCGCTTTAGGTCGCTCACATCGCAAACATAGGCGTGAGTGTGGGGGATCTCCTTTTCTAGCGCCGCAAGACGTTCCGCATTGCGGGCGATCATCGCAACCTCATAGCCGCCGTCAACGAACCGACGCACAAGAGATGTACCGGTTGCATCGCCAACGCCCACAATCAAACAGATTTGACGGGTCATGTTCAGCACTCCCGTCACGCGGCTGACGGCGCGCGGCCATAGGGCGCGCCGTATTTTGGATTTTCCTCGCCCGCCAGCACCACATCGTGCAGCCCTAGATCCACCTCATAAGTGCGGACCCATTCAAGCTCGCCCTTCTGCATCAGCTTCGAAGAATGGGGAGAGCGGGCGGTGCGTTTGTACCGGACTTCCGCCATCCGACAGGCCTGTCCGCCATAATGGTGGCTGTAGGCGGCTGTATCGGGCGCGACAAAGCGCAGGCGATAGAGTTTCCAATACTGGCCATCATGTTCGTAAATATCGAACGTGAGCTCATGTGTGTCGTACTGCCAGTGCCAGACGCCGCTTTCTTCGATCTTTTTCCAATCGTCAAGATTGCTGCCATCTTCAAAGCGGACGCCGGGCTCAGCCCAGCCAAGAGTATCTGTCATCAGACGTCTCCTTGTGTGTTTGGGGTTAGCCAGCCTTGCGGGCGGCCATTTTGATGAGCGGCGCATAGCCCTCTGTCGCGAGCATCTCGCCCACATAGGCGAAATAGTCCGTGGAGCCTTTGACGCCTGTTGCGTCCACAAGCCGGTTCACATAAGCAAAGAGGGAGATCACATTGATCGCATCCTCAATAGCCTGGTCGTCCCACCCGGCGTCGCGCAGGGTGTCGATCTCGTCTGGCCCGATACCGTGCGGGTCTCGCGTCAATTTCTCAGCAAAGGTGAGAACAGCCCGGAGACGATCGTCAATCGCGGAAGAGTGTGGCCCGGTTGTCAGCTGGGCGAGGACATCGTCATCCGCTTTTAGGGACTTCAATGTCGCGTGGTGCACGCCCACGCAAAAATCGCACCCGTTAAGATGGGATACATAAGAGGCAATGATCTCCCGCTCTGCCACGGTGAGGGCGGATGCACGTGTCATCACCGCTTCGATGAAATGCAGCAGGGAGCCATAAAGCGCCGGGTCGCGCATAAAGACGTCGGCGACGCCTTTGAAGTCTTTGGTTTGTTCGAGGTGGGACATGAAAGTCGCTCCTTGGGTTATTTTCATATCAAATGATATGAAATGGGGGAAAATTTTTTAGGTCAGAATAGAAAGCGCGTTTTGAGCATGGCGTTTGACATAAGGCGCCGACATGCCCGCGCGCACGAGCATGCCAAGGGAATAGGCTGTGGTGGCAAGATATTCACCAAGGCTTTTCGCGTCGGCGTCGCGAGAGAGTTCACCCGCCTCCTGTGCATTTTCCAGCGCGGCCTGAAAACCGAGCCGCAGCTGTTTCAGATGCGCCTGCACTTTTTGGGCGGCCTCCGTGTCGTGGGGCGCGAGCTCAATGGCCGTGTTGCACATGAAGCACCCGGCATGACCGTTTTGAGGCTTTACCAGGTCATAGGCGCGATCAAACGCGTTGTGAACACCGATAAGGGGGGAGGGCGCATTGTCGAGTTCGCTCAGAATCTGGGTGGTGACAGTGCTCCGATATCGATCAAGGGCCGCAAGAAAGAGCCCGCGCTTATCGTCGAACACATTGTAGAGCCCGTAATAGTTGACGCCGGTTGCAGCGACGAGGTCGCGGATCGATGTGTCGTAATAGCCCTTCGCCCAAAAGAGATGCATAGCCCTGGACGTGGCATCAACGGGGTCAAATTCCTGCTTCCGGCCCATGCTAGTCTCCATATCATATCGTTCGATATGAAAATAGGAAGACACAATCTGTGTTGCAAGGGTCAGGCAATAAAAAAACCCGGTCCTAGATACGCAAGGACCGGGTTCCGTTTGACGCCTCAGTTGACCTGAGTTGTCATTATTCAGTCGGGCGGGTGTGCCCAGACAGCCATGATTACATCATGCCGCCCATGCCACCCATGCCGCCCATGCCGCCCATATCAGGCATTGCAGGTGCACCGCCTTCAGATGGCTTATCAGCGATCATCGCTTCGGTTGTGATCAGAAGACCAGCAACAGAGGACGCATCGGTCAGTGCGGTGCGCACAACCTTAGTCGGGTCAATGATGCCTTCGGCAACAAGGTCGACATAGGTTTCGTTCTGAGCATCGAAGCCGAATGAGCCAGCTTTGCCAAGAACAGTTGCCACAACGATGGAGCCTTCAACACCGGCATTTTCAGAGATCTGGCGGATAGGCGCTTCAAGAGCCTTCAGCACGATCTTCACACCAGCCAGAATATCAGCATTGTCGCTTTCAACAGCTGCAACAGCTTTTGTTGCGCGCAGAAGTGCGGACCCGCCACCAGGGACGATGCCTTCTTCAACAGCAGCGCGTGTTGCGTTGAGAGCGTCATCAACGCGGTCTTTGCGTTCTTTCACTTCAACTTCGGTTGCGCCGCCAACTTTGAGAACTGCAACACCACCAGCGAGTTTCGCCAGACGTTCCTGCAGCTTCTCACGGTCATAATCAGAAGATGTTTCTTCGATCTGCGCGCGGATCTGAGCAACGCGACCTTCAATGTCTTTCTTCTTGCCAGCGCCATCGACGATTGTTGTGTCGTCTTTGGAGATGCCAACTGATTTGGCAGTTCCGAGCATGTCGAGTGTGACATTTTCGAGCTTGATGCCGAGATCTTCAGAGATCACGGTGCCGCCTGTCAGGATCGCGATGTCTTCGAGCATCGCTTTGCGGCGATCACCGAAGCCAGGTGCTTTCACGGCAGCGATTTTCAGGCCACCGCGCAGCTTGTTGACCACGAGGGTCGCAAGCGCTTCGCCTTCAATGTCTTCTGCAATGATAAGCAGGGGACGTGATGACTGCACAACAGCTTCCAGGATTGGGAGCATGGCTTGCAGGCTGGTCAGCTTGCTTTCGTGCAGAAGGATAAGCGGGCTTTCCTGCTCAACCGTCATCTTGTCTGGGTTGGTGATGAAGTAAGGTGACAGGTAGCCACGGTCGAACTGCATGCCTTCAACGACGTCGAGTTCGCTTTCCAGTGACTTGGCTTCTTCAACCGTGATCACGCCTTCATTGCCGACTTTCGACATGGCTTCAGCAATCATGTCGCCAATTTCAGTTTCGCCGTTAGCGGAGATCTTGCCGACCTGGGCAATTTCTTCGTTCGACTTAACTTTCTTGGAGCGCTTTGTGAGGTCAGCCAGGGCTGCGTCAACAGCAAGGTCGATGCCGCGCTTCAGGTCCATAGGGTTCATGCCGGCAGCAACAGCTTTGATGCCTTCCTGAACGATGGACTGTGCGAGAACGGTCGCTGTTGTTGTGCCGTCACCAGCAATGTCGTTCGTCTTGGAAGCGACTTCGCGGATCATCTGGGCGCCCATGTTTTCGAACTTTTCTTCCAGTTCGATTTCTTTGGCGACCGTTACACCGTCTTTCGTGATGCGCGGTGCGCCGAAAGACTTGTCGATAACGACGTTACGACCCTTAGGGCCGAGCGTCACTTTGACCGCATTCGCGAGAACGTTGACGCCTTTCAGCATCTCCTCACGGGCGTCACGGCCGAATACTACTTGTTTAGCCATAGCTGGTTATTCCTTCTGTTACGGCAATCATTGGGGAAGTTGAGGCAATAAAAAGCCGCGCTGGGCGAAACCCGCGCGGGTGATTATTTCTTCTTCTTGCCGCCTTCGATGATGCCGAGAATGTCGGACTCTTTCATGATCAAGAGCTCTTCGCCGTCGACCTTAACTTCAGTGCCGGACCATTTGCCGAACAGAACGCGGTCGCCCGCTTTCACGTCCAATGGGGTCACTTTGCCGTCTTCAGACTTGGTGCCTGAGCCAGCAGCAACGATTTCACCTTCAGATGGCTTTTCCTGAGCTGAGTCAGGAATAATGATGCCACCGGCGGTTTTCGTGTCTTCTTCGACCCGGCGCACCAGCACCCGGTCATGGAGAGGACGGAATTTCATGAGATATCTCCCTTGAAGCCTGCAAAAGTGCAGGAATTCTCTCAGATTTCTGGTTCTGTTAGCACTCAAGCTTGGTGAGTGCCAACGAAGCGAAGCAGAAATAGGGAGTCCGGGCTTTCCTGTCAAGGCTCGCAAGGGCTAAGCAGCGGAAATGATTCAGCTTTTCATGGGGCCGTCATCTCAGGGGGTGGGGCCGTCCGCCTGCAAAAGGGGCAGAAGCGCGCCGTGGACGGCGGGCGCGCCATCAGGTCCTACGGAGACGATCTCTCCATAGGTCTCTTCCTCATAACCGTATATCCAGGGCGCCTCATTATCCCATTCACTTTTCGGGATGATGTAGCCAATGGCATCGTTCGCCAGATTGACCATCAGGTTCACACGGCCCTGCATGGCGGGTCGGAAGGGCGGCACCTCGAGCGGAGCCATCTCATAGTCAGCTCCTGGCGGGTTTTCGATCCCACCAACCGCAATCTCAGGATAGAGCTCCCCCGGGATTGTTGCGATCCGCGCCTCTCCGACTTTGAGGAGCGCGACTTCCGATTGCGTTGTCAGCTGCGGTGGGAAAAGTCCCAAGTCGAAATCCCTATCAAGCAATCCAATCACAGAGGCAACCGCCAGCGGGTAGTTGGCAGTTGGGACCTCGAAGCTGTGGGGTGTCGCCTGCAATGTGGGGGCAGGGTCTTCATAGAATCCATCCGGCTTCAGAACGGTGTCGAGTACGGCACTCGCCACGCCATAGCCAAAGGCGCGCGCTTTGCCATGGCCTGACGCGGTGATTTCCTCCTGGGTCCACGGATCTACCACCGCTTCGCCGGGAAGCACAGTCATGAGACCGCCCACATTTCCAGTGAGCCACATGGTTGTACCGCCAATGCCCGGTCGCACAATCTCACCGTCATAGTCGAGGCCGGTCGAAACGCCGCGTCGGAGATAGCCTGCAAGGTCCGCGGTGAAGGAGAGGTTCTTGTCCCAGGCAAGTTCTACATGCATGCCGTAATTGACCAGCGTACCAATGACGCTGTCATCCCCCTCGTCGCGATTTGGGTGCTTGAGCATGAGAACGCGAATGCCAGGATCAAGGATCAGAGGTTTGCGCGTGTCCATAGTACCGAGCGCCGCGTCATATCCTTCAACCGTTGCCATGCTGAGACGCGCGGGTTCGAGGGCTGCGACAGAATCTTCCAAAGCGCCGACCATCTCTGCCTTGAGCCGTGCCATATAGGCTTCACTCACACCGCTCTCAAAATCAGCTGCACCCCAGAGGCCTTGTGTGTCAGGCCCTTCATGATTGTGGGTCGCGTGCACCAGCACATAGTCAAGCTCAAGTTCAGGCGGGACCGCTGTACGGACGGACGCAACAAAATTGGCCATCAAGCCCACCACATCAGCGGTGACAATGCCGATGCGGATCTCGCCATCATCAAAGACGGCCGCAACGGCCATCAGGTCATCGTGGACATCTGCGGCTGCGCGCCCGTTTTGGAAACCTGCCATCCAGGCGGCATCGAAGACGCCGTTTCCATTTGCGTCATCGTAAGTGTCGATATCGGGATTGTATTGCGCATCCCCATCTACGTCCGTCCAGCTCTCAAAACCTTGCGGCGTGATCACACGAGATCCAAACCCGGCCCGAAACTCAGCATTCGCTGGAAGTGTTGCTACGACGCCGAGAAGTAGTCCTGCAACCCATGTAATCGTCACCCGCATTCTTTCCTCCGTCAAATAGCATTGAAATCCCGAGCGTTGGTCTTGCTGCTATCTTGAAAGCGGATAGGATCGCACGGCTCAACAGGGGAGGGGATAGGTTTGTCTGATTTTATTAATACACCTTTGGTCGGGGTTCCTGACAGCAGAACCCGCATGGCGACTCCGGCTCTGGTAATTGACCTTCCCGCCTTCGAAGCCAACGTCACTGCGATGGCGGCTCATTGTGCAAAACATGGGTTGAACTTGCGTCCACACGCCAAGACCCACAAATCTGCCGAAATTGCCCGCCGTCAGATTGCGGCCGGGGCATTGGGCGTCTGCTGCGCCAAGCTGGGGGAGGCGGAAGCGCTGGGCGCTGCGGGCATTGACGGCATTCTCCTGACCTCGCCAGTTGTCCTACCCTTCGCAATTGAGCGACTGATGGCGCTGAATGGGAAGCTCGACGACCTCATGGTTGCTGTCGACAACCCGGAAAATGCAACGGCGCTCGCGACTGCCGCGGAAGCTTCAGGCAAACCCCTACAGGTCTTGATGGATCTGGACGTCGGCCTTCACCGAACGGGCATTGCGCCGGGAGACGACGCTCATGCGCTCGCCCGACAGATGGAAGAAAGCCCCCATCTCCATTTTAAAGGTCTCCAAGCCTATGCCGGTCACCTCATGCATATTGAAGACTTCGCCGCCCGCCGTGAAAAGTCTCTCGCCGTGATGAACATGCTGGCCGACATGCGGGATCGATTGGACAAAGACGGCATCACCTGCGCAATCCTTTCAGGCGGGGGAACGGGAACGTTCGACATTGATGTTGAAGCGAATGTGTTGACGGAACTTCAGGGCGGTTCCTATGTCTTCATGGACAAGCAGTACAATGATGTGGATGGCCCGGATGGGCGTTCACTTGGCGATGCCTTTCAAACATCGCTTCATGTGCAGATGAGTGTCGTCTCCAACAACACACCTAAGCTTGCGACGACCGATGCAGGCTTCAAAAGCTTCTCAACCGATGCGGAGCTCCCAGTGCTGAGTGACGGTGCGCCTGAGGATGCGAAGTATTTTTTCTTTGGCGATGAGCAGGGCGGCATCATGCTCTCCAGCGCTAATGAGAAGCTGGCACTCGGCACAACGCTCACTGCGGTCACCCCGCACTGTGATCCCACCGTCAATCTCTATGACGCCTATCATGTTGTTGAGGGCGATAAGCTCATAGCCATCTGGCCCATCGAGGCCCGCGGGCGTTCTGCATGACAGATATTCGAGCTCTCGTTTTTGACGTTGATGGCGTGCTTGTCACGGGCCACAAAGACAAGGGCGGGTGGTGGCATGCCGACATGGACAAAGACATTGGCCTCGATCCGGAACTGTTTCAGCGTGCCTTTTTCACAGAGCAATGGGCGGAGATTGTTTGCGGCAGGCAAGGCATTGAAGAGCCCCTGGCAAAGACGCTGGCCGACCTTGCATCTCATTTGAGTGTCGAGGACATGCTGGACTATTGGTTCCGTCAGGATTCAAAGTTGGAACACACTCTCCTTGCAGAGCTGGAAACGTTGAGATCTCGGTGCAATCTAGGGCTCAACCTTGCGACCAACCAGGAGCATCGCCGAGCTGACTACCTATGGCGCGAGATGGAGCTCGAGCATCACTTTGATGCGATCCACTATTCCGCCGACATTGGGCATGCAAAACCTGACGATGAATTTTTTGCTGCTGTTGAAAACCGCACCGGTTTTGACGGGCTCCATCTTCTCTTTTTCGATGATCAGGAGCGCAATGTTCTGGCAGCGCGTGAGCGGGGCTGGCAGGCGCATATCTGGACAGGAATGGAAACCTTCGAAAAGGCCCTCCTGACGCACGGTCTTTGAGTGTTTGTGGTTTGATTTGCGGGCGAACCTGAGGCCTAATCTCTCTAGGACGGTCGAAAAAAGGGAGAGGGCATATGCGCATCGGAATTCTGACAGGTGGCGGGGATGTTCCTGGACTGAACCCGTGCATCAAGGCGGCAACGAGGGCCGCTGAGACACTCGGCTGGGAAATGGTCGGCTTTCGTCGCGGTTGGGCGGGGCCTCTGAACTACAACCCGGATGACAAGGCAGGCTCAGATCATTTGCTCATGCCATTGGACCGGTCTCGCGTTCGCAAGATCGACCGGACAGGCGGTACTGTGCTCCATACCTCCCGAACCAAACCGAGCAAGGTCAAAAAGGAGGACATCCCCTCTTTCGTCAAAGACGCGACCCTGAACGAGGATGGCACATACGATTGCACGGCCCATGTCCTGCGCGTGATGGAAAGCGTCGGCATTGATGCGCTCATTCCCATCGGCGGTGATGACACGCTCTCCTACGGCGCGCGGCTCTATCAGGAAGGCATGAAAACCATGTCGATCCCCAAGACCATGGACAATGATGTTTTCGGGACGGATTATTGCATTGGTTTTTCCACCGCAGTCACCCGCTCAATTGACAGTATTACAGGGCTTCGCACGTCGACGGGCTCTCACGAACGCATTGCTGTTGTTGAACTCTTCGGTCGCAATTCCGGCGAAACCGCCCTCATGTCGGGTGCGTTGGCTGACGCTGATCGCGTGTTGATTGCCGAGGTCCCGTTTGATGTAAACCGCGTCGCCGAAATGCTTGCGGCAGACCGGGCTGCAAACCCATCCAACTACTCCATGGTCTGTGTGTCTGAAGGTGCGCAGATGGAGGGTGGCGAAATCATTGAGCGGGGAGAGGCGGATGCCTACGGACACCGCAAGCTCGGCGGCATTGGACAAATGCTGGGAGATGAGATCAAACGCATCACCGGCATCAACATCATCTCGCAGAATTTGGGATACATCATGCGCGCAGGTGCACCGGATGCGCTGGATCAGATGGTCTCTCGCTCCTATGGCACCATGGCTGTGCAACTGTTGGCCGAAGGACAGCATGGGCTGATGATGGCTCTGCAGGACGGGAAATATACGACGGTTCCCGGCGATACCTGTATTCAGGGGGAGAAGCGCGTCGACATTGACGCCTTCTACGACACGGAAACCTATCGTCCCCGCGTGGATCAGATCCTCGGCAAGCCGATGTTTATGTATTGAAGCTCAGGCCTTCAGCAAACGTTCCACCGCGCGCGCTTTAAGCGCGATTTTGCCATCATCATTGGTGAAGGTCGCTTCCACATAGGCCTGCGTTTTGGAGACATTCACCACTTCGCCGACGCAGGTAAGCGTGCCGCCGGTGACGGGTCGGAAATAGTGAAGGTTCAGGTCAACGGTTGTGAAGTTCTGATCATCCTCTAGGAGCGTCATCAAGGCGAAAGAACATGTCTGGTCTGCAAGGGTCGCGAGATAGCCACCAAACACCGCCTGCGGGTTCATGAATTCCGGGTTCACCGGCCACTCATAGGTAATCCGCCCCTCCCCAATTTCCGTGAGCTTGCCGTCATAAAGCTTCAATGCATGCACATGAGGTGGAGCTTTTTCCATGTCCTGATCCAGAATGCGATCAAGAATATTCTTCCAACTGGGCATTACTCACTATCACCTTCAAATGTGGCGGCCTCTGCCAGCATGTCGCCCAGGCCAATCACGTCGTTGTATTTCTGGAACGTCACGCGAGGTGTGTCGATGGGCAGCTTGTTGGCGGCCAGCATATCCGCATAAAGCGTCTGCAACCGCTCCGTCACGGAAAGAAGCGCTGACACCGGGAAGATCGCAATCTTATAGCCAAGCTCTTGGAGCGTTGGGCCATCGAGATAAGGTGTCTTTCCATCTTCCACCATGTTCGCAACAAGCGGCGTTCCGCTAAACGTCGCTGCGACTGTTTCCAACTCCTCTATGGAACAGGGTGCTTCGATGAAGAGAATGTCCGCCCCTGCATTGAGAAAGGCTTCTCCTCGTCTGAGAGCTTCATCAAATCCATCCGTCGCTCGTGCGTCTGTCCGCGCCATCACTTTGAAGTCCGGATTGTCTCGCGCCTCCACCGCTGCACGAATTTTTGCGGCGGCATCGTTCGTGGGCACGATCTCTTTGTTCTCCATATGCCCGCAGCGTTTGGGAAAGACCTGATCTTCCAGTTGAATGCAGGCGACACCGGCCTGCTCATAGAGGCGGGTGAGGCGTGCTGCGTTGAGCGGACCCCCATGACCATTGTCGCCATCAGCAAAAACAGGGACAGGAGTTGCCGCCCCTGCCAGTGCGCGCGCGCGATCCGCCATCTCCGTGGCACTCATGAGACCGATATCTGGAACGCCTAATGTGGAACCCGCGACACCAAAGCCGGTCATATAGACAGCCTTGGCGCCGGCCTGCGCGGCCAGCTTCGCCGAAAGCGCGTCATAGGCGCCAGGTGCCAAGATAATGTCAGGGCCGCTGAGCAATGCGCTCAACTGATCAATTGCTGATGGCATAAGGTGTTCTCAAAAAGAAGGGGGGGTGCAGGAAGAAACGATGACGCACTCTTCCTTGCCCAGATTACGGAAACGATGGGGCAGGCGGCTGTCAAAATAATAAGCTTCGCCCGGTTGTAGAAGTCGGGTTTCGCCACCGACCGTCAGGACAATTTCACCGGAGATCACGATGCCGCATTCTTCGCCGGAATGCGCGAGCATTTCTTCGCCCGTGTCGGCGCCTGGCTGATATTTCTCGTGCATCATCTGGATGGCGCGATTGCGGGTGTCCTTGCCCAGAAGCTTGAAGGAGATCGGGTCGCCGCCTGCGATTTCCTTCTGATCCTTTTCGCCATAGAAAATCTGCCGATTGGGCTGCATGTCCAGCGTCAGAAAATCAGTCATGCTGATGGGAAACCCATCCAGCACCTTTTTCATGGAGCCGATGGAGGGGCTGATCCGCTCCTGCTCAATGAGCGAAATGGTGCCATTGGTGACACCAGCGCGCTTGGCCAATTCCCGCTGAGAAAACCCATACATCTTGCGGAGATCGCGAAGCCGCCGTCCAATATCCGGCGATTCTGTCTTGGTTTCAGCCTGGGCCTGCCCGTGGGCGATGCGAAAATCCTTGGTCATTCGTTTAATTTACTAAACGAGCGGCATTTGTCACGCGCTCTCTTGGTTGCGTGGGCGCGGGTGAGGGCGTTCAATTGGGTCGTTGCAGCGAGGGAAAACACCTGTTGAGGCGAGGGACACACGATGGCTGAGGCCGGAACCACAGAAAATCAGTCGGCGGACGGGGCTCCAAATGACCTGGAAGCCTTCTGGCTTCCCTTTACACCCAATCGGCATTTTAAGCGGGATCCGCGCATCGTTTCGCGCGCAAAGGACATGCACTATTTCAAACCCGACGGTACAGCTGTACTGGACGGGACCGCCGGGCTCTGGTGCTCCAATGCGGGCCATTGTCGAGAGCCGATTGTTGAAGCGATTCAGGCGCAGGCGGCTGAGTTGGATTTTGCTCCGACCTTTCAATTCTCACACCCCAAAACATTTGAGGTGGCCAGCCGATTGACGGCAATGGCGCCGGACGGACTCGACTATGCGTTCTTCTGCAACTCGGGATCGGAAGCAGCGGACTCTGCGCTCAAAATGGCGCTCGCCTACCACCGCCTAAACGGTGAGGCATCGCGAACCCGTTTCATCGGTCGTGCGCGCGGCTATCACGGCACAGGCTTTGGGGGTATTTCCGTTGGCGGGATTTCGCCAAACCGAAAATTCTACGGCTCCCTACTGCCGGGTGTGGATCATCTTCCCCATACCTACAATCGGGAGCGACAGGCTTTCAGCAAAGGCGAACCGGAATGGGGTGCCCATCTGGCCGACGAGCTTGAGAAGATTGTCGAGCTCCATGATGCCTCAACTGTCGCGGCAGTGATCGTTGAGCCTATGGCTGGATCCACCGGTGTGCTGCCGCCCCCGAAAGGATACCTCAAACGTTTGCGGGAGATTTGTACCCGCCACGGGATTGTCCTGATCTTTGATGAGGTGATTACAGCTTTCGGTCGCTTGGGCGCTGCCACAGCGGCGGAACGCTTCGGTGTAACGCCGGACCTCATGACCTTTGCCAAAGGGGTCACAGGCGGCACAGTGCCCATGGGCGGTGTGCTGGTGTCGAAAGAGATCTATGACAGTTTCCAGGGCGAAGGCGGACCCGATCACGCCATCGATCTCTTCCACGGCTACACCTATTCCGGCCATCCCCTGGCTATGGCGGCAGCGCTGGCGACGTTGGATCTGTACAGGGACGAAGGTCTGTTTGAGCAGGCCGCTGCGAACGAAACTGTGATGGCCGACGCGGCCCATGCACTCAAGGACCATCCATTGATGCTCGACATCAGAACCATCGGTCTAGTCGCCGCATTTGATTTGGCGTCCATTGAAGGCCTGCCTGGAAAACGTGGTTACGATGCCATGTGCCGGGCCTTTCATGACGAAGGCATGATGATCCGTGTGACAGCTGACACCATTGCCTTCTCACCGCCGCTTATGGCAACGGAAGACCACATTATGGAAATGTTTGAGAAGTTCAGGCGCGTGTTGGATGCGTGTTCCTAAGGCCTGAAGGGGAAGTTTGGTGTCATTTTGTCGCAATGCAATATTTCGGTGCGGATTGAGGCAAAACACTCTTGTAAATCAGTCTACCCATCTTATCTCTTTTGCATGAGACGGCGATCGGCCAACAAAGCAGCACCCCCCCTCCCGCTGCAGGCCTGATCCCACCCAGCCCCTGGCGCTCCCCTCGCCGGGGGCTTTCTTTTGCGGGAAGCAAAACCGGCAGCGTTCCGCTGGGTGTGATCTCAGTCTTCCTTTTTAAGACCCAACCGTCCGGCCATCATGCCGTCGACAGTGCGTTTGGGAAGCAGGCCCGGAAGCGTCCAATTCATCAAGCGCCCCGGCACAACCGCATAGCGTGTTCTCGGGTTTGCTGTTGTCAGCGCTTTCCAAACCGCGCGACCAAGCTTCTCAGGCGGGAAGCCCTTTTTGCCGTTTGCGATCATGTATTCCTTGATCCGATCGAGGGCTGGCGCGAAGGGACTGTTCTGATATTGCGTGACATCGACGTCTTCCGCCTTGTCCCAGATCTTTGTGGCAACAGCGCCGGGGCCCACGATCACTACATCAATGCCAAAGAGCATGAGCTCGCGACGGAGACTTTCGCTGACACCCTCCAGGCCATGTTTGGATGCAGCATAGGCGCCGAGGAAAGGCGCCCCGTTTTTCCCGGCAACAGAACTGATCATCACAATGCGTCCAGGCTTACCTGTAAGGTCTTTGTCGATACCAAGCAGAGGCGCAAAAGCCTGTGTCACAATTACCTGGCCGGTAATGTTCACTTCGAGCTGATTTCGAAATTCATCAATCGGCTGGTTGAGAACAGGTCCAGGTGCCGCGATGCCTGCATTGTTGACCAGCCCAAAAAGGGTCGCGCCATTCAACGCGTCACGGACCGTTCGTGCGCCTTGCGCCACCGCGGCTTCATCTGTGACGTCAAAGAGGAGCGGCGTGAACAGGTCACCAAATTCCGATTTAAGGCGCTCTCCATCCTCGGCCTTGCGGACGCTGCCAAAAACATGAACGCCATTTTTGGTGAGAATTTTCGTGATACCCCAGCCAATGCCGGTGGAAACACCTGTGACCACAACTGATTTCATCTGCTTTTCCTCCCCATGCGCCCGACCCCGCAACTTTCTTCGAGGTTAGAGCTCCATCTCATATCGCACCCAGTCTGTGCGTGTCGCCAGCTTGTCATATAGGTGCTGCGCGGTCTTATTGCTCGCTGCAGTCTGCCACAATATGGATACGCAAACTCACACCGCCAAGGGGCAGGTTCCTTGGTTATGGTCTATCAAGTGGATCGTCGAAACGATGGGCAAGCCTGACAACAAGGAAGTCGAGAAACGCCCGGACTTTCGGTGTTGCTCCACGATGACTGGGGAACATTGCGTGAAACTCAACTGAGGGTACTGACCAGTCGCCCAAAACGCGGACCAGTCGCTTCTTGTAATCATCGACATGCATATAACCCGGAAGGACGGTAATACCGGCTCCTTGGGCCGCCAAGCTCCTCAGCGTGCTGAAGTCATTGACAGACACACGCGTCTTTAAGGAGACCTGCTTGGTGGTATCACCACTTGAAAGCGTCCATTGATTTTTGGTGTGTCCGTCATCCATTGCCAGGAGATCATGATTTTTGAGGTCTTCTGGTTCCTGCGGTACGCCCTGCGCGTCGAGATATTCTGGACTGGCGTAGAGAAACAGCCCGCATCTGCCCAGACTGCGCGTCACCAGACTTGAATCCTGCAGGGTTCCTATTCGAACGACCAAATCGAAGCCCTCTTCAATGACATCAACCTGACGGTTTGCCAAAACCAGCTCCAGTTGCACTTCCGGATACTTCGCGATGAACTCATTGGCAATTGGCGCAAGCAACTGTTGACCGGTCGTGACCGAGGCGCTGACCCGCAGTGTACCGCGAGGAGTTTCAATGGCGTGCTCCACGCAGAGATCCGCGTGATTGGCTTCATCAAGCATGCGGCGGCAATGCTGATAATAGATTTGCCCGATCTCGGTGACATGAACCTTTCGAGTGGTTCGCTCCAACAGACGCACACCCAACCGCTTTTCGAGATTGGCAATCCGACGGCTGATGTTTGATTTTGGCAGATGAGTTGCTTCTGCGGCCGCTGAGAATCCGCCGTGCTCAACAACATGGGCGAAAACTGCGAGTTCGTTCAGGTCTCTGCTTAGATTGTCGCTCATATGAAACAGTTTGTTCTGATTTGGAGTATTTATCGTGATATCGGAACAATCTAGCGTAGCCTCCGAACTTGAGACAAGCCCTGGTCGGAGGTGAATTGTGGAAATCCTGCGAAGAGATGATCTGAAGCGTGGCGGGTTCGCGGGCCTGCGTGAAACCCGGCTCGTGATGGACCGGCGCGTCTATGCCGGACGGGCAGAACCAGGTACCTGGGACGGTATCGGAAATTTTGTCTATTTGGCTGATGCCAAATTTTTGCCAAAAGGCGAAACACACCTTCATGGCCACAAAGAAATCGACGTCATCTCAGTGATGGTCAAAGGCCGGATCGCTCATGAGGGGTCCCTAGAGCACGGTCAGCAGATGGACAGTCACAATGTCCAGGCCCAACGCGCGGGCGGTGAAGGTTTCTCTCACAACGAAATCAATCCTGACGATACGGAAAATCGAATGATCCAGCTGTGGGTGCTTCCGGAGCGAACGGGCGAACCGGCTAGCTACAAATTGTACAGCCCAGTGAAAGGCGAGATGACCCGTGTGTATGGCGGCACGACCGATCAGGACGAGACCCTTGATAGCCATACGCTTATCGATGTTGGTCTTTTGACAGAGGGCAACAACGTAAAAATCGATGGTCCATTCCTTGCCTATGTGACGCGTGGATCTGGTCGTCTGAACGACCATTCAGTTGGCGATGGTGACCTCATAAGAGGAGAGGAGCTTGAGTTTGACGCGCTTGAGCCCACGCAACTCATCGTCGTGCATACCAATCAATCTAGCTGAGGAGAAGAACCATGGCGTATGAGCGTTTCAATGCTGACAACGCGGCAATGCTGCTGATCGACCATCAGGTCGGAACCATTGAGTGGATGCATTCTGCACCTAAGAGTGATGTCATCCGCAACACGCTGGCACTTGCGAAGACAGCCAAAGAACTGGGTATGCCAGTCTTGCTGACCAGCAGCCAGGAGGATCAAACTCAAGGGCTGCTGTTGCCAGAACTGAAGGCGCTCCTTCCCGAGGCGCACCAAAACCGCGTGAAGCGGGGTGGTATTGTTGATGCGTTTGACGATCCCAATTTTACAGCTGCCGTGAAAGCCACTGGGCGCAACAAGCTCATCATGGCCGGGTTACTGACAGAGGTGTGCCTAATTTATCCGGCCCTGAATGCTCAGGATGAAGGTTATGAGGTGCAAGCCGTGGCTGATGCATCCGGATCTGGAACCAAACTAGGTGATGAAATTGCACTTAGTCGAATGCAACAAGCGGGCATTGGTGTTACCAGCACGATCCAGATCATGTCGGAGTTGGTGTTTGATTGGTCAAAGGGCGCGGGTCCTAAGATTCTTCCCGTCCTTGGCGAAATCTATGCGGAATTGGGCGAATAACACCATGGCGCTAAGTGCAAAAAGCGCGGAACTCGTGTCGGTGTTGTTTATTGCTGCCGGGATGAGCCTGCTCATGTCGGCGGCAATGCTTTTGCTCAATGTGGGCATGGCCCAGGATTTTTTGTCAGCGTGGATGAAGAGCTGGGCAGTCTCTACCGCGGTGGCCTACCCGGCGGCGCTCATGATTGTACCACTGGGTCGCAAGCTCACTGTTTGGTTGACCAGTTCAAATAGCTCCGCCGATCAAAAGTAGCTCAGAGCTCCATCTCATACCGCACCCAGTCTGTGCGTGTCGCCAGCTTGTCATATAGGTGCTGCGCGGTCTTATTGTTCGTTGCAGTCTGCCAATAGATGTTTTGCCAGCCGGCGGCACGTCCTTTGTCTGCAAGTGCCTCAATCAAAGCACGGCCAGCGCCGGCGCCGCGGGCGGCGTCTGAAACAAAGAGATCCTCCAGGTAGCAGATAGGGCCCGGTCCCCAGGTGCCGCCATGAAGAAGGTAGTGGGTGAAGCCGATCAGCTCACCGGCAGTATTGACAGCACCGAGGCCAAAAATATTGCCACTGGCAAGCATGAGCCGGGCCCAGGTGTCTTCGGTGATTTCGGGGGCAAGGTCGGTTTCGTAGAAGGTCAGATAACCCTGCCAGAGGGGAAGCCACTGGGGCTTATCCTCCGGCAGAAGCTCTCTGATTTGTACCGACATGGTCTGCGGCTGCCTTAGCTAATGGTCACGCCGCCATCGATAACCAGACCCTGACCGGTCATGAAGGCGCCTGCCTTTGAAGACAGGAACACAGCAGCGCCTGCAATCTCATCGGGCAGGCCGATGCGGCGTAGCGGTGCGTTGGACGTGGAACGTTCAAGTGTCTCAGGATTGTCCCAAAGCGCTTTGGCAAAATCTGTCTTGATGAGTCCAGGTGCAATGGCATTCACACGGATGTTGTGTTGGCCAAACTCTACGGCGAGGTTCCGCGCAAGCTGGAAGTCAGCCGCTTTTGAAATGCAATAGGCACCAAGAACAGGCGAGCCCTTCAGTCCCCCGATGGAGGAGACGATGGTGATGTTGCCCTCTTTACGCTCAATCATCTGTGGCAGCACCATATTGCAGAGCCAGTGATTGCTCTTCACGTTGGAGCTCATGATTTTGTCGAAGGCGTCGTCAGGAATATCAGCCGCAGACCCATAGAAAGGATTGACCGCAGCATTGCAGACAAGCGAGTCAACTTTGCCCCACTTGTCATTGGTGGTGTCGACCAGCCGCTGCAGATCTTCTTTTGAAGAAATGTTGCATGGCACTGCCATGGCTTTCTCAGGGTATTTGGCGTTGATTTCTGCCGTCACTTTTTCGCAGGCGTCCGCTTTTCGGCTGGAAATGACGACATTCGCGCCATGCTCCGCCATGCGATGAGCAATGGCCTCGCCAATGCCGCGTGTCGAGCCGGTAATGATGGCGGTTTTGCCACTAAGGTCAAAAAGTTCCATGAAAAAGCGATCCTTCCTGTCAGGTTCCAGCGATTTGCGCCGGTTTGTCGAATTTTTGTGATGACATTTTTACATCGTTTGAGAAGATCTGCCAGACACAAGCGCTGGAACTTCGTGTTAGAGTGCCCAAATCGGACCAGTGATTTGGTCCATGCGTGGGGTACGCAAACGATCTGAAACCGATAAAGGGGCGGCTTTCCCTAAGAAGCAGCACTCATCTCGGAAATGGGACAGTCAGGAGTTATTCTATGAAACGTATCGCAACCTTATTTGTCGCTGGCGCTTTTGCGCTCTCAGCGTGTACCTCAGCAGACCCGTACACGGGTGAACAGGGTGTCAACAATACGACCATTGGCGCTGGGCTTGGTGCGCTCGCAGGTGGTGTAGCCGGCGCGCTCATTGGTGGCGGCGACTGGCGGAAACGGGCGCTGATTGGCGCTGGTGTTGGCGCACTTGCAGGTGGTGGCATCGGCTACTACATGGATCAGCAGGAAGCAAAACTAAGACAGCGTCTGCAAAACACGGGCGTCTCAGTGACGCGTGTTGGCAATGACATCATTCTAAATATGCCGGGGAACATTACGTTTGCGTCTGGCTCCGCCGACATCAACGCCAACTTTTACGAAGTGTTGAACTCCGTGGGCATCGTGCTCGACGAATATGACAAGTCGCTCGTCGATGTATATGGCCATACAGATTCAGATGGTTCGGCTCAGTTCAACCAGTCTCTTTCCGAGCGACGCGCACAGTCCGTTGCAGCCTATCTGCAGTCTCGCGGTGTTTTGGGAGACCGTTTCTTCATTCGCGGCCTCGGCGAAAGTCAGCCAATTGCGTCTAATGCGACAGCAGCAGGCAAGGCGCAGAACCGTCGGGTGGAAATCCGGATCGCGCCTCTGACGGCGTAAACCGATCAGACAGATTAGAGAAGGGGTGTCCTGGTTTCTCAGGGCACCCCTTTTTTATGGTCGTAAGTTCGTTATCCGTCAGTAGGGGGTCAGTGGATTGAACGGCATGTCGGTATTGCCGTAATCCACACCCATCCGGTGAAGTTCTGACGTGATCTGACTTCGATGGTGCGTCTGATGGTTGAACATCTGGGCAATATAGAACCAGCGGGGAAAATGGCGGGTCCGACCCAACTCGGCACTCTCGCGTGGCAGGTCATCTTCGAACCATGTTGGTCCGGCTCCCTCACAAACGCGGGTGATCTCGTCATCCAGCTCTACTCGAGCCGTTTTGAAAGCCTCATAGGTGGCGTTTGTGCGCTTGTTTGGATCGAATGGAGGTATTTCACCAGACTTCGTCATCTGCAACAGCACCTGATCCACATTCAGAATGTGATCAAACGTCGCCAGGATTGAGCGAAAGAAAATACCCCGATCCTCTTCCAGGACCTCCGGCGAAAGCGCGTCGCATACCTGCAGCAAATTTTCGTTCTGCCACTTATTATACCGCGCCATTTCGCAGGCAGTTGGTTTGTAACTCACGCGAGTACCTTATCGATTTCAGCAAGAAGCGCTGCATCGAGCGGCCCAACCTTGCTGGGGAAGGCGCCGGCAAGGTTACCGCTCGGCCCGATAAGGTATTTGTGGAAATTCCACTTCGGTGCCGCCCCTTCGCCAGCTTCCGCCACAACCCATTTGTAAAACGGGTGTGCCTCTGCGCCGAGAACAACCTGCTTTGAAACCATCGGAAAACTGACCGAATAGTTCACCTCACAAAAGCTCACGATTTCCGCTTCGGTGCCTGGTTCCTGTGCGCCAAAATCATTCGACGGGACACCGATGACGGTGAGGCCTTTGTCGCCATAGCGTTCCCAAAGCCCCTGCAAATCGCGGTATTGCGGCGTGAATCCGCACTGGCTGGCGGTGTTGACGATCAACACAGCGCCACCTGAAAAGTCGGAAAGGGCAAGTTCGCCCCCTGATATGTGCTGAAAAGCAAACTGATGCGCGCTCATGGCATGCCTCCTTGGGAGTTTTCCATAGGTTTTGGACATCTTAGGCGGAGCAGCAGGCGCATGGTTAACACTTTCTCAAAGACTCACTGCCACTGTCTCAAACTGGGAAATAGGCGGCTCAAGCCTTATCGAGGCGAGCCTGGAGACAGATGAGGAAGAGTGCCATGTCGCGCTTGAACAAGATCATGCTCGTGATGACATCGGCCATTTTGGCAGCGACCCTGTCCTTTGGCTTGATTGTTTTCGGGGAATTGAAAGACATGGAAGCCTGGCTTGTGGGCGGGGTGATCTTCCTTCTTGTTGCGCAGACCCATGCAACCTTGGCGCGTGCAAGCGAACGCAAACTGTTCGTCAAAAACATTGCGGACATTAATTCCTTTGCAGCTGGCCTCAACCGTGACCTTGAACGCGCAGAGGCTGATATTGAAGTGCTGACCGAGCGGCTGGAAACAGAAACCAAAACCCGCAATGAAGAGATTGTCGCAGAGATGCGCGTGATCGAGACTTTTGTGAAACGTCTCGCCGAAGAGCGCCAACCGGCAAAACAGATTGCCGCCACACAACAGAGCAACCGCGTTGTGCCCCTGCCGGGCGTTGCTGCACCCGCGGTGCCGGTCGGGGAAATGAATGACGCTGATCTTTTGGATGTGATCCGCCATGCATTGGAAGAAAATCGCGTAGATCTCTACCTGCAGCCGATTGTGACGCTGCCTCAGCGCAAGGTGAAATACTATGAAGCGCTGACGAGACTTCGCGGTGGCTCGGGCGAAATTATTATGCCAGGCGACTACATGCGGGTGGCCGAACCTGCGGGCATGATGCCAACCATTGATAATCTGCTGCTGTTTCGCTGTGTGCAGGTTGTGCGGAAACTGAACGAACGGGACTCAGACACAGGTGTGTTTTGCAATATTTCTGCAAACTCGTTGCTCGACAGCGACTTTTTCCCGCAATTTGTTGAATACATGCAGCACAATACAATGCTCGCAGATCAGCTTGTTTTTGAATTCTCTCAGGCAACAATTGATGCCTGTGGCCCAATCGAAATTGCGAGCCTCGATGCGCTCGCGAAGCTTGGCTTCCGCTTCTCCATGGACCAGGTGACCGACATTAATCTCGACTATCGCCGCCTCCACAACCTGAACGTACGCTACGTAAAGATCGCAGCCCACGTGCTGGTAGGCCAGGCAGATGATGGCCGGACGGATATCCGGCCTGAGGACATCAAAGAACTGATGGCCCGCTACGGCATGAACCTCATCGTCGACATGATCGAGAAAGAACGCTCCGTGGTTGATGTTCTAGACTTCAATGTCGACTATGGACAGGGCTACCTCTTTGGCTCGCCGCGCCCCGTCCGCGATGAAGTCCTGGCGGACGTTGCCTGACCGGCAGAGCGTGCGGGCCCAGGGCTTGACGATCCGGCTCTGAACGTCCTACTTGGGGCCATGACCGATACATCTGGCTTGGTGCCGATCCACACCCATTTTGAACCTATCGCCCATCAATATAAGGCGCTCCTCTGTGATATCTGGGGCGTGCTCCATAATGGTGTTGCGGCATATGACGGGATCGTCGACGCGCTAACGCGGTACCGCGCGAGCGGCGGCCGGGTGCTGCTTCTGTCGAACGCTCCCCGGCCAGGCATCGGCATTCCTGGGCATCTCGAAGGTTTAGGTGTTCCTCGTGATGCCTATGACGATGTTCTGACCTCCGGAGATGCGACACGGGAGAGCATTGCTTCCGGTCAGTTCGGTACATCTTTTTGGCACTTGGGTCCTGAGCGCGATCGTCCGACATTTGAAGGATTGCCGCTAAACCAAACAGACGAAGACACTGCTGATTTTGTTCTCTGTACCGGCTTGTTTGACGACGAAGTCGAGACGGCAGACGATTATGAGGAAACGCTCGCGCGTCTCAAAGAACGCGATCTGGACCTTGTATGTGCCAACCCGGACATCGTGGTCGACCGTGGTGAAAAGCGTGTTTATTGCGGTGGGGCGATTGCAGGCGCCTATAAAGAAATTGGCGGCAGGTCCCACTATTTCGGCAAACCCCACGCGCCTATCTATGACCTCGCGCGCGCACGTTTGGATGATTTGGCTGATCACCAAATTTTGGCAGTCGGTGATGGTCTGCTGACAGACATTAAGGGCGCAAATGATCAAGGCATTGACGCGCTCTTTGTCACCGGTGGCATTGCCTATGAGCGCTGTGGGCCCACTGTAGACAACCCACAGTCTGAGTTGGTGACTGAAGTGCTGGCTGAGACCAACGGCCGCGCCATCGGTGCGATGGCCCGTCTGATTTGGTAGGGACTTGCTCTATTGAAAGAGGGTGCGGTCTGATTTAGTCGAAGAGCGCGTCGATATCATCCTGGCTGGCACCATCGCTCAATATGTCATCGACATCTGATTGATCGATACCCTGGCCCTCAAGGGCAGGGCCATTCAGGATAAGCTCGCGGTTTCGTTTTTCTTCGGCAGTTTCTTCTTCGTCTTCAATCGCTTCACTCAGCGCAGAGCCGAGGGCCTCAGCAAGTGTGCTGATCTTGGTTTCAATGTGAACAAGCGTGCTGACGACCTTGCTGATCCGTTGACCAGTAATGTCTTGAAAGGAGCAGGCCTCAAAGATCTCCATGACGGCGCCCTGAACAGTGTCATGATAGGCAGGCATGTCATCAGGGTCGGCAGACATAATCAGTTCTGCTTGTTCCATGATCGTATTGGTCGCCGTTTCCGTCGACTGAACGATGGCTTCCAGCTCAAGCCCTGCTTCAGGAATGTGCTTATCTTTCAGATTGCCTGGCTGCAGGCGGCCGATTTCCGTTCTTGTCGTGTCGATGAAATCAGATATCTCCGTCAACTCTTTGTAGATGGCGGTGTCCACATGGCCAAAGAAGCCCTGCATGGATCCGACCATAATCTCGGCGAGGTTCAGGATATCAGGAAGCGTAAGGCTATCCGTTTTCATGTCACGGATATGACCGGCAACTTCGTCGAGACGTGAATCAACTGACTTTTCAGGCGCACTCATGGCGTAAAACCGCTGTCGTTTTAAGAAGGATTAGAAGTCGCCGATAACTGCGGTGATCTTCGTTTTGAGCGTTGCCGCGTTGAAGGGCTTCACGATGTAATTGTTCACACCAGCCTTCTTCGCTGCGATAACGTTTTCCGTCTTCGACTCAGCTGTGATCATGATGAACGGTGTTGGTTTCAGCCCTTCATCGCTCCGAACTTCTTTGAGAAGCTCATACCCGGTCATGGGTTCCATGTTCCAGTCGGAGATGACCAGCCCATAGCGCTTGCCGCGCATCTTTGCCAGTGCTTCGGTGCCGTCTGCAGCATCGTCAACATTGGTGAAGCCAAGCTGCTTCAGCAGGTTGCGGATAATGCGGATCATTGTCTTGTAGTCGTCGACCACCAGAACGGGCATTGAGAGATCTACTGCCATGGTTATTCTCCATGTGAAGGGCGCTCTTTTTAGCGCCCCGAATCGTGTGCCTTACACCAAAGCGAACCCAGCTTTTCGCGCTAAGCTCGCTCTTGGCCCCTGCCACAACCTACGGCAGTGGCTTTAAATTTTTGGTTAAATGACTGGGTTAGCGAAGGGTTACTGCCGCGTTCGAGGTTTCACCAAACGGGGCCGACACTTGACGTTCGCCCCTGGATGGTTATCACCACTGAGGCAAAAAGACTGCGCACGCTTGCTTTTGCGTGAATGAAAGAGAGTGTCCGGGGATGCATATCATCCGTCATACAGTAGATATGGCAACCGCTGAACGTGGCGGTGCGTTTGCGCTCGGCAATTTCGATGGTGTGCATTTGGGCCATCAGCAGGTCATCGGGAGCGCCTTTGCAGCCGCTTCAGAGAAGTCTGTCCCGAGCGGAGTCCTGATTTTTGAGCCTCACCCACAGCAGTATTTTTTCCCGGACAAGCCTTTCTTCCGCCTGACCCCCTTCCGTGCGAAAACGCGCTTACTGGAAGGGCTGGGCGTTGATGTCCTGGCTGCCTTGCCTTTTGACGCGGCAATGGCAGAGCGCACGGCTGAGAGTTTCGTCCGAGACATCCTGGTGGAGGGTCTCGGCGCCTCGCACATTGTGGTTGGGTATGATTTTCGCTTCGGCAAGGGCCGCGCTGGCGATGGCGCTCTTCTGCAGAAAATGGGCGGCGAACTTGGATTTGGCGTGACCATCGTTGATGAGGTCACCAATGGCGGCGAGACCTACTCGTCTACCCGTATTCGTGAATGTCTGGCAGCCGGCGACCCTCTCGGTGCTGCGCGCCTCCTTGGGCATTGGTGGACCGTGGAGACGCACATTGTGACCGGTGACCAACGAGGCCGGACAATTGGCTTCCCAACCATCAATCTGCCATTGGAAGAGCACGTTGAACCCGCCCTTGGCGTGTATTCAGTTTTGATAGAGATCGAAGATGGTCCCCACAAAGGTTCGTACAAGGGTGTCGCCAATATTGGTCGCAGACCGACTTTCAATAAGTCAGACGTGCTCCTGGAAGCCCATCTGTTCGACTTTGAGGGGGATCTCTATGGGGCCCATGCGGCGGTGTCGTTCGTTGAATATTTACGTCCTGAGCGCAAATTTGATGGATTGGACAGCCTGAAGGCCCAGATCGCGCTGGACAGCGATCAAGCCCGAGAGCGCCTCAAAAAGGTCGACGAGCCCTGGTGATCTGCTCAATGGAGTGATCTGCTGGACGGGGTTCGCCACCGCTGGTACAAGACGGCATCATGATGATCGAGTGGATAGACGGGGATTATGCCCCCATTGAAAGCTCCGGGACGCGAATTATCGTCCCGGCCTGTCGCTGACGTCCAAACGAGGATGCATGCACAGGACCGGGTCTTCAACCGCCATCTTTGACCTAAATTCTTGAGCGAGAGCTATCCGCCTATGTCTGCTGACCAAACAACTGATACCCGCGACTATCGAGACACACTACGGCTTCCGAAAACCGACTTCCCAATGAAGGCCGGACTGCCTAAGCGCGAACCCGAAATGCTGGAGCGTTGGGCAAAGCTCGACCTCTATGACCGTCTGCGTAAAGAGAGCGCAGGCCGCGAGAAATTCGTCTTCCATAATGGACCGCCATACGCCAATGGGGCGATCCATATGGGCCATGCGCTGAATCATATCCTCAAAGATATTGTGGTGCGCTCTCAGCAGATGATGGGCAAAGACGCGCTCTTCGTGCCCGGCTGGGACTGTCATGGTTTGCCCATCGAATGGAAAATCGAAGAAAAATACCGCTCAAAAGGCGTGGACAAAGACACCGTCCCGGTTCTGGAGTTTCGTAAGGAGTGTCGGGAATTTGCCACCGAATGGATTGACGTTCAGCGCGAAGGCCTCAAACGTCTCGGCATTCAGGCTGAGTGGGATAATCCCTACCTCACCATGTCCTATGACGCGGAAGCAGCCACTGTCGCAGAGTTCCAAAAGTTCATCATGAATGGCGGGCTCTATCGCGGGTCAAAACCTGTCATGTGGTCGGTCGTTGAAAAGACGGCTTTGGCAGAAGCCGAGGTCGAGTATCACGACCATGTGTCGCCGACCATCTGGGTGCGCTTTCCTGTTGTAAGCGGTGCGCCAGAAATCGACGGCGCAACCGTCGTGATCTGGACAACCACTCCCTGGACGATCCCGGGCAACCGGGCGATTGGCTTTTCAGACAAAATCGCCTATGGCCTCTACAAAATCGACGAGACGCAGGAAGAAAGCTGGGCAGAGGTTGGTGAGACCCTGGTGCTGGCCGATGGTTTGGCAGAGCAGGTGCGCGAAGATGCGCGCATTGTGAGCTGGACACGGCTTGGTGATGCGCCAGACCTTGCTGGGACAGTGTGCGCGCATCCGTTCCGCGGTCAGGGCTATGATTTTGACGTCAATCTTTATCCAGGCGATTTCGTCACCGACGAGACCGGCACGGGCTTTGTCCACATCGCGCCGGGCCATGGTCAGGATGACTATCTGCTCGGCATGAAACACGGCGTGGAAGTGCCCTTCACCGTCGATGAAGCCGGTATTTACTATGACGACGTGCCGCTCTTTGCTGGCAAGCGTGTCCTGAAGCCAAATGGTAAAGATGGTGATGCCAACAATGCGGTCATCGAAGCGTTGAAAGACGCTGGAAAATTACTGACCCGCGGCAAGCTGGAACATTCGTACCCGCATTCCTGGCGCTCTAAAGCACCACTCATTTTCCGCAACACGCCGCAATGGTTCGTGTCGATGGAAACAAACGATCTGCGGAAAACAGCGCTCGCTGAAATCGACAAAACACGATTTGTGCCGGAAACCGGTCGCAACCGGATCCGCTCAATGGTTGAAGGACGTCCCGACTGGGTCTTGTCCCGCCAGCGTGCCTGGGGAGTTCCGCTCACTGTATTCATGCATAAAGAGACCGGTGAGATCCTGCGCGATGAAGCCGTGAACAAACGCATTGTCGATGCTGTGGCCGAGCGGGGCGCAGACGCCTGGTTTGAAGATGACCCGCAGACCTATCTCGGCAACGACTATGCGGCAGACGATTATGAGAAGGTCGACGACATTCTCGATGTCTGGTTTGACTCTGGCTGCACCCACGCTTTTGTTCTGGAAGCCAGGGAGGACCATCATTCTCCAGCTGACCTCTATCTGGAAGGCTCGGACCAGCATCGCGGCTGGTTCCAGTCTTCTTTGTTGGAGAGCTGTGGCACCCGTGGGCGAGCGCCCTACAAACAGGTTGTGACCCACGGCTTCTTGCTGGACGAGAAGGGTGTGAAAATGGCCAAGAGTGGCAAGAACGCTGTCTCCCCTGACAAGATCGCAGACCAGAGTGGCGCTGAGATCATCCGTCTATGGGTCGGGAGTGCCGACTTCACCGAAGACATGCGGATTGGGCCGGAGGTCATCAAGTCGAACACGGATGCCTATCGCAAGCTCCGCAATACCTTCCGCTTCCTGCTTGGAAATCTCGACGGGTATGAGGCGGAGAATCGTGTGGCACCGGCAGATATGCCAGAGCTCGAACGCTACATGCTCCATAAGCTCAGCGAGCTTGATGCGCTCGTGCGTCAGGCTTACCTGGACTATGACTTCAAAAAAGTGTTCCACACCCTGTCGAACTTCATGACCGTGGAACTGTCGGCGCTTTACTTCGATATCCGCAAAGACACGCTTTATTGCGATCCGCAGTCGAGCCCGGTTCGGCAGGCCTGTCAGACAGTGATGGATGAGATCTTCATGTGTCTCACAGCATGGTTGGCGCCGATCATGACCTTCACAACTGAAGAAGTATGGCTCTCGCGTTTCCCCTCAGAGGAAGGGTCGGTGCATTTGCGGACGTTCCCGGATGTTCCGGCTGATTGGCAGGATGATGTTTTGGCAACGAAATGGTCAAAGGTCAGAGATCTGCGCCGCGTTGTAACTGGTGCGCTTGAGATTGAGCGGCGCGAAAAGCGAATCGGCTCAAGCCTTGAAGCAGCACCCACCGTCTATGTGTCTGATGAGAGTTATGTGGAAGCGATGACTGGCATCGATCTGGCAGAGATCGCAATCACGTCTCAGGCGACCCTGAGCACAGATGCAGCACCCGCTGAGGCCTTCACGCTGGAAGATGTGGCGGGCGTGGCGGTTGTGCCCAGCTTGGCCATCGGGAACAAATGTGCCCGGTCCTGGAAGATTTTGCCTGAGGTTGGTTCCGTCGAAGGTTACCCGGATCTCACCCCGCGCGACGCTGCAGCCGTCGCTGAGTTTGACAGCGCGTCATGAGGGAGAGGCTCATGAGCTGGCTTTCCGATATGCCGTTGAAAGGCCCTCTAACGGCTTTTGGTCTTTCAATTGCGCTTACGGCATTTCTGGTCGATCGCCTGTCTAAATGGTGGTTGATCGATGTATATGGCATTGCGGATCGGGGAATCGTAACGGTTCTGCCGTTTTTTGACTTGGTCATGGCGTGGAACCGGGGCATTTCCTACGGCCTGTTTCAGGCCGATACGGCGGTCGGCGTAACGCTGCTGGCAAGTTTTGCGATT
Organism: Rhodobiaceae bacterium; assembly: GCA_003330885.1. NCBI lineage: Bacteria > Pseudomonadati > Pseudomonadota > Alphaproteobacteria > Hyphomicrobiales > Parvibaculaceae > Parvibaculaceae bacterium. The sequence continues at coordinate 152,950 of CP030277.1, forward strand.
GTCGTGACCGCGGCGCTGACGCTCTGGTTGGCCCGCATTAACCACCGACTTATGGCGCTGTCGATTGGTCTGATCATTGGCGGTGCAATTGGCAATATTTATGACAGGATCGTTTTTGGGGCGGTTGCTGACTTTTTTAGTCTCCACGCCTATGGTTATTATTGGTATATCTTCAATATCGCAGACATTTGGATTGCGTTTGGTGTGATCTTGATGATTTATGATTCATTCTTCCCTGTTGCAGAAGAGGCTGAAGCTGGTCAATCTGGGAAGAAATAGACTGACAGCTGAGCAAGCAGATTCAACAAGGTGCCGAAGGCAAATATGACTATGCGTATCAGGACAGGTTCCACACCCCGCACACTTACCCGTATTGTCCTCCTAGGACTTTCAGCAGCTGCGCTCTCTGCGTGTGGCAGCTCCCTTTCTGAGTCGCTGGGCTACGGCAAAGAAGCGCCGGATGAGTTTGCTATTGTCACAAAGGCGCCTTTGGTGATTCCACCTGATTACTCACTTCGGCCGCCACGGCCGGGCGCGCCAAGTCCGCTGGAAACAGCCCCAGGCACGATTGCCCAGGCAGCATTGCTCGGCACTGAAAGCTTCGGCCAAACGGCAGCGGGGCCGTCTGCTGGTGAACTAGCGCTTCTCACAAACGCGGGTGCCTTGAATGCCGACCCGGCAGTTCGTGCTCTGATTGACGATGAGACCCGCGCGCTCAAGCAGAAGGACGAGCGGTTCATGGATGAAGTGTTGTTCTGGCAGAAACCATCTGAACCAAACCGCGTCGTCAACGCGAGTGGTGAGGCTCAGCGTCTCCGGGAAAATGAAGCACTCGGACGTCCAGTGACAGACGGTGAAACGCCGGAGTTTGATGACACAGAGGGCGGCGGTCTTCTGGACTATTTCTTCGACTGATAGGCTGAAACGGCAGCCGAATTCGGCTGCCTCTCAGACGATCACAATCGCGCGGGGCAACACCCTGTCGCGCGATCTTTCCTTGCGTGAGCGCACTAATTCCCTGACTCTCGGGCCTTGGCCCCAATTTGGGCACAAAAGACCTGTTGAGTGACGCCACCAGACTGTGCGCCAGTTTAGTGCAGGTGGGTCTGGTACGATAAGGTCTGGTCACGCGGAGGTTTCAGAGTTTGCTCAACCGGTCATTTTTCTTATCCAAGCTTGCTGTAGGCGCGCTTTTGTCCGCCACTCTTGTTTTGGGCGCTTGCTCTGAAGATGAGACAACGGCGCTGAGCTCCGAGCCGATCATTCATGGAGATGAGCCGGGCGCACCTGAAACCTTCGACCTCTCAAATGGGATGCAGGTTGTGGTGATCCCTGACCGCCGGGCACCGGTGGTGACCCACATGGTCTGGTACCGGGTTGGCGCAGCCGATGAGCCTGAGGGCATGTCTGGTGTGGCGCATTTCCTTGAGCATTTGATGTTCAAAGGCACCGATACAATCCCGCCAGGAGAACTTTCCAAAATCGTCGCGCGCAATGGGGGGCAGGACAACGCCTTTACGTCATCAGACTTCACCGCCTATTTCCAGCGTGTGGCCATTGACCGTCTCCCGCTTGTCATGCAGATGGAAGCCGACCGTATGTCAAATCTCGTTTTGACGGATGCGGAAGTGATGCCAGAACGCGACGTGGTTCTGGAAGAACGCAGCATGCGGGTGGACAACAATCCCCGCTCACTTCTGTCTGAAAAGATCAACCAGGCTTTGTTTCCAGTGCATCCCTATGGCACGCCAGTCATTGGCTGGGAACGCGAAATTGAGGCGCTCTCGACTGAAAATGCCATCGCCTTCTACGACAGGTTTTACACGCCCAACAATGCCATCCTTATTGTCGCAGGGGATATCACAGCCGCTGAGCTGAGGCCGCTCGCAGAAAAATATTACGGGTCTATAGAACGCCGCGCAGATACCCCACCCAGGGTGCGTGAGACGTCGGTGGGCCCGGACGGGCCTTTGCGGGTCGAACATGCAGACCAGAGGGTGCGCCAGGCAACTGTGCAGCGCCAATACCGTGTGCCGAGCTATCGCAATGCACCAGGCTTAGACAGTGAAGCAATGGACGTCCTTGCAACATTGCTGGGCGGCAGTGCCACGAGCCGTTTGTACCGCAACCTTGTTGTCGGCAGCCGCGTCGCTGCCAATGCGGGGAGCTGGTACTCCGGAACAGCGCTCGACGATGCAACCCTGGGCATCTATGCCATCCCTGCGCCTGGACACACGATCGCTGATGTCGAAGCGGCGCTCGATGCAGAAATTGCTGCCTTTTTAGAAGAAGGTGTGAGCCAGGAAGACGTGGACCGCACCGTCAATCTGCTTCTGGCAGAAGCGATTTACGCGCGTGATGATCAGCAGGACATGGCGCGGATTTATGGCGTTGCGTTGACGACCGGTGGCACCGTTCAGGACGTGCTCGACTGGCCGGACAATCTGCGCAAAGTCACACCTGATGATGTCATGGCAGCCGCCAAAAAGTACCTTGATCTCTCCCGCTCAGTGACCGGGATATTGAAGCCAGCGGGAGATATCTAATGTTCGTGCAGATCACCAAAACGCTGGCAATTGTAGGCAGCGTTGCCATTGCTGCCCTCACTCTGATTGCAACACCTGCCGCCTTGGCTGCGACGGAAATACAGGAAGTCACCAGTCCAGGTGGAATTACGGCCTGGCTTGTTGAAGAACATTCGCTCCCCTTTGTCGTGATTGAAGCCGCATGGGAAAATGGCACGCTTCAGGACCCGGAAGACAAAGCAGGCCTCACCTACATGATGGCGGGGCTCATGAATGAAGGGGCAGGCGACCTTGAGAGCCAGGCCTTTCAGGGTGAGCTGGAGCGCCTGGCCGCCAATCTATCGTTTCGGGCAAGCAGAGACAGGCTGTCTCTATCGTTCAAAACCCTGACAGAAAACCGGGAAGAAGCTGTCGAGCTTCTAAGGCTCGCATTGACGGAGCCACGATTTGATCAGAGTCCGATCGAGCAGATCCGTGGTCAGTTGAAGGTGGCAATCCTAAGAGATGCCGAAAGCCCGGACAAAATTGCTGCTGATGCCTGGTACAGCACAGCGCTTGCTGACCATCCTTATACGCGCCCATCCAAAGGCACACTGGACAGCATTACCACTCTTGGCCGCGATGATCTCATCGCCCATCGGGAGCGTCTTTTTGCAAAAGACAATATCAATATTGCCGTCGTCGGCGACATTGACCCCGAAGCCCTTAAAGAGCTGCTGGACGATGTGTTTGGCGGTCTGTCCGATGCCACACTTTTTGAGGAAGTGGCTCTGGCAGAAGTGAACCCAGAGGCTCAATTGCAGATCATTGAGCGGAACATGCCGCAAAGTGTGGTCCTGTTTGGTCACGCGGGTATCGCCCGAGAAGATGATGATTTCATTCCCGCCTATGTCATGAATTACATTCTTGGCGGTGGCGGCTTTTCTTCCCGTCTCATGACCGAAGTGCGCGAGAAGCGCGGGCTTGCCTATTCCGTTGCAACCTATCTCTATCCACTCCGCCACGCAGCGCTCTTCATTGGGCAGGTGGCCACTGAGAATGAACGCGTATCTGAATCTCTTGATGTTATCCGAGCTGAGATTGCGAGACTGGCGGCTGAAGGGGTCACGGAGAAAGAGCTGACGGACGCCAAGACCTATTTGACGGGCTCTTACCCTCTGCGGTTTGACACCAACGACAAAATCGCTGGGCAACTGATAGCCATTCAAGAGGCAGATCTGGGTATTGACTACATTAACCGGCGTAACGGCCTAATTGAGGCAGTGACGCAAGACGACATCAAACGGGTTGCGGAACGCTTATTAGGACCTGAAAACCTGATCGTGACGGTTGTGGGTCAGCCAGAAGGCTTAGAAGCCAACTGACGGCGAGCTTTTCTGGTTTGCGCAAGGTGATTTGGCGGAGTGTTTCCAGGATAAGAGAAGCTTATCCGTCCGGAAACGCGGCAAAAGAAGGCAACTGGAGCCGGGTTTTGATTCAATCAAAACCCAAAAGGCTCTACGCTCAGGCTTCTTCAAATCGGCGCAACTGCGATTCTCATGACAAAGCCCAATTACGCATGTGATATCAGCCAGGCTCTGGAAACAGAGATCGGGCCCGGTGGTCTCACGGGGCCGGCTTTTGATGCAGCTCTCAAGCGGGCAGAGGGTGCAGCAGAGCGCCTGAAACAGAGGCACGCTGCAGGTGAGCTGATGCTCACACAGCTTCCCTCAAAGCGCGATGACCTCGCAGACGTGAAAGTCTTCGCGGCAGCTCTCACGAAAGACACGACCGATCTGGTGATCCTTGGAATTGGCGGCTCCAGCCTGGGCGCGCAGGCCTTGGCCCAGCTGATCGGGTGGGGCTTGCCGGGATACCGGTCCCCTGATGATCGCCCAACAATTCATCTGCCGGAGAACCTTGATCCGCTTACCTTTGAGCGCTTGCTCGCCTCATGCGATCTGCGAACGACCAGGTTTTTGATCGTCTCAAAATCGGGCGGTACAGCGGAGCCTCTGACTCAGATGCTGGCGGCAATGACCGCGGTTGAAAAAGCAGGCTGTGGCGAACATCTGCGGCACCATTTTTTTGTGCTTACGAGCCCCGGTGACCGCAATCCACTTCGCCAGGTTGCTGACAATCATGGCTTGCCGACCCTTGATCACGCCGACATAGGCGGGCGTTTTTCGGTCCTGAGCAATACGGGACTTTTGCCGGCAGAGCTTTTAGGGGTTGATGGTGAAAAACTGAGGCAAGGCGCTGCCAGCACCCTGGAAGCCACTCTGACGGATGACAAGTCACCAGTGGTGCTCTGTGCCGCGACGACCGTGGGATTGCTGGAGGAGCGGGGAGTGAGCCTGAGCGCGCTCACTTCCTATGACGATCGGTTGCAGCGCTTTGGGCTCTGGTTCCGGCAGCTTTGGGGGGAAAGCCTCGGCAAAGATGGCAAAGGCCTGACGCCGCTCGCAGGGGTAGGTCCGGTCGATCAGCACAGCCAGCTTCAGCTCTACCTCGCAGGCCCGAACGACAAGCTCCACACCATCATTACGCGCGATGTTAAGGGCGAAGGGCCGGTGCCCGTCTCTGATTTCGCTGCGGGCCCATTAAGTGCCTATGCAGGAACCACCATGGGTGACCTGCTGGACGCGGAACAACGCGCAACGCTTGCGACGCTGGCAAAAAATGGTCGTCCGGTCCGGCACCTGAGTGTGGCGACGCTCAATGAAGAAGGCATGGGTGCCCTCCTCATGCACTTCATGCTCGAAACAATCCTTGTGGCGGATATGCTGGGAGTAGACCCATTTGATCAGCCCGCCGTTGAAGAAGGAAAAATTCTGGCGCGCGCCTATCTGGCGGACAGTGGAAAATCGGCAACATGAACAAGGTCAGACGTCTTAGCGAAGGGACCATCAACCGCATCGCAGCAGGTGAAGTGGTTGAGCGGCCAGCGAGCGCGGTTAAAGAGCTTGTCGAAAACGCCATCGATGCAGGCTCCAGCCAAATCGACATTGTTGTTGTAAGTGGCGGCCGCGATCTCATTCGGGTGTCCGATGATGGCTGCGGCATGTCACCCGATGACCTGCTCACCGCTATTGAGCGCCATGCAACCTCAAAGCTGAAGCAGGATGAGACCGGTCGCGAAGACCTGCATGACATCGACACGCTGGGCTTTCGCGGTGAGGCCCTGCCATCGATTGGTGCTGTCGCCCGGCTCAGCATCACCACACGCGATGAGACCGCCGACACTGCCTCAAAACTGGCCGTCGAAGGTGGCAAGCTTGGCGCCATTGAGCCAGCTGCTGGCCCGGAAGGCACGCGCATTGAGGTGCGCGATTTATTCTTTGCAACGCCTGCCCGGTTGAAATTCCTGAAATCCGAAGGGGCCGAGACACAGGCAGTGTCGGATGTCGTGAAACGCTTGGCCATGGCCCATGAGACCATCGGCTTTTCCCTTACAAGTGGCGACCGCAACCTGCTGCGCTTGCCACCTGCGCAGGGCGACCTCTTTGAAGCACGCCTCTCACGACTGTCCGGCATTATGGGCAACGACTTTGCCGCGAACGCACTGAGGGTGGACGCAGAGCGCGAAGGGGTAAGGCTTACCGGCTATGCAGGCCTGCCAACGTTCAATCGCGGCACCGCGCAATATCAGTATCTCTTTGTGAATGGCCGCCCTGTGCGGGACAAGCTGCTGACCGGAGCGGTGCGCGGGGCTTATATGGATTTCCTGGCGCGCAACCGGCATCCCGTTGTGGCGCTCTTTCTGGAGATTGATCCAGCCCTCGTGGACGTCAATGTGCATCCGGCAAAAACGGAAGTGCGCTTCCGCGACGCGGGGCTTGTCCGCGGGCTGATTGTCGGCGCTCTGCGTCAGGCACTTGCGGAGGCGGGCCACAGGGCATCCACCACAGTTGCCGAAACCGCCCTAGGAGCTATTCAATCGGAGTTTCCAGGCAGCGCGCAGGGTGGGGCTCCCGGGTCTCCCTCAGGCGCAGGCTGGCAGGATAGCGGCCGCAGCTGGGCGCCACCATCCTCTGCACTGCAGGCCCATGCGGCGGCGCAGATGCCCCATCAGCAGGCACCTCAGGCAGATTGGGGCAGTGGCTTTGGCACCAGTGCACGCGTTGAACCGGAAAGCGCTCAATCACAGGAGCTGGAAGCACGGCCCCTTGGTGTCGCCCGTGGCCAGCTGCATGAGACCTATGTCGTAGCCCAAACCGCAGATGGCATTGTCATCGTCGATCAACACGCGGCTCATGAGCGTCTGGTCTATGAGCGGATGAAAGAGGCCATTGCTGCCAATGGGCTCACCCGGCAAATGCTTTTGATCCCCGAAGTGGTCGAATTGGAAGGCGATGCCGCCGACCGCTTGGCGCGCCGCGCGGAGGATCTCGCAGAACTTGGATTTGTGCTTGAGAAATTTGGTGAAGGCGCGGTCGTTGTGCGGGAAACACCGGCACTTCTTGGCAAGCTCAACGTAACAGGGCTGGTGCGAGACTTGGCGGACGATCTGACAGAACTTGATGAGGCCTTATCTCTCAAGGAAAGGCTGGAAGATGTTTGCAGCACCATTGCCTGTCATGGATCTGTCAGGGCGGGACGTCGTCTGACGGCAGAGGAAATGAACGCCCTCCTGCGCGAGATGGAAGCCACCCCCCATTCGGGTCAGTGCAACCATGGGCGGCCCACTTATGTGGAGCTCAAACTCGCTGATATTGAAAGGCTTTTCGGACGGCGCTAAATCTCGGCGCTTCGTACCGCTTCAATCAAAAGATCAATCCGGTCCTGACCCCAGAAGGGTTCTCCCTGATAGACAAAGAAGGGAACACCGAAGGGCTGGTCAATCTCCAGCGTTTTTTCGAGGTCCAAGAGGGAGCGCGCGCGAAGATCGACGCTGTCAGCGGCAACGAGCGTGGCATCTGGATCAAGCCCAGCCTCCACAGCAATGTCACAGAGGACATCGTCCTCGGAAATGTTCCGCCCCCCAACAAAGCGGGCGCGATAAGCCGCCAGCATGAAGGCAAGGGCCCTGTCTTCTTCTTTCGCGAGCTGAAAGACATTGTTGGGACGAGAGAAATCAATGTCGAACGGGTTTGGCAGAGCAAACTCAAATCCCAGGCGTTTGGCGAGGCGCACCACATCCCGTGCGACATAGGTGCCTTTGGCCGGGCTGGTAATGGGATTGGGCGGCGGCGTGCCAGCCGGGGGCTTTATGAAGGCGACCGGATCTATCGCGATTCCGTCCTGCGCGATCAGCTCCGTTGCCATCCAGGAATAGGGACTGCGGAACGCGAAATACATTCGGACTGGTTCAGTGGTCTTGCCCATGGAAACCCCTCGCTGGCTGCTCAGAGTGTATACGTACGGTGAAGGACGATGGATTAAGACGCCAACTGCATCAAAAGGATCTGAGTCGTCGCATAGGTGCGTCGGTCCACTTCCTCAAAGCCCGGCGGTGGCGAAATGGTCTGATCGCGATCTTCTTCCAGGACGATCAAGGCATCCGGCGCAATCCAATCGCCTTCAAGGGCTGCGGTGAGCGCTTTTTCGCCCAGGCCTTTGCCATAGGGCGGATCTGCAAAAATGAGGTTAAAGGCAGGCCCCGCACTTGCTGGTCGCGGCCCAAGCTTTGTTGCATCGCGCTTATAGAGTTTGATGCGCCCGGTGACGCCAAGCTCTTCTGCGTTCGTGCGGATAAGACCGCGAGAGGCTGTGTGATCGTCCACAAAGAGCGCAAACGACGCGCCTCTAGAGACAGCCTCAAGACCGAGCGCGCCGGTTCCCGCAAAGAGATCAAGCACCCGGGCGTCCTGGAGCGACAAGTCACCAAAACTCCCGTGCGCCAGCACGTTGAAAAGGGCTTCGCGTATTCGGTCGCTCGTCGGGCGAACCCGGTCATCGGTCGGGTTCTGGAGCTTCCGGCCTCTTAACTCACCGCCGACGATCCGCATTTTTTCCTGTTCCTGCTTTGGGCCCTGTTTTCCGCCCTGTTTTTGGCCCAGGCCTTGAGCCCGTCTTCTTGGTCATGCTTGTCTTTTTTGAAGGGCCTTTGCCTGCTGGTCCCTCACCATCAGGCTTTTTGCCTGTCGGTTTCTTGCCGAACGATTTTTTACCACCACTTCGTGTACCCCGCGCGCCAGATGTATTCTTGTCAGTCGACTTTTTCTTCGCGCGACCTGTCTGATCAGCATTTTTTTGACGGTCTGTTTCCCCTAGCTGATCCATCAAAACGCGCTCAGGTACTTCTTGCACGACGCCTTCTGCCAGATCACCCAGTTGGAAGGGACCATAGGAAGTTCGGATAAGGCGGTTCACATCAAGTCCGAGCTTCTCAAGCACCCGCTTGATTTCTCGATTTTTACCTTCCCGAAGGGTCATGTTGATCCAGACATTGGTCCCTTGGTCGCGCTCAAGTCGTGCCTGGATGGGCCCATAGCGAATGCCGTCGACTTCGATCCCTTTTTGGAGCGCATCAAGCTTGGCCTGATCCGTCCGTCCATAGGCACGCACCCGATAGCGCCGCGCCCATCCCGTAGAAGGAAGCTCAAGCTTGCGGGCGAGCTCCCCGTCATTCGTTAGGAGCAGCAGCCCCTCCGTATTCACATCAAGGCGACCAATGCTGATGACCCGGGGAAGGTCCGCCGGCAGCGCGTCAAACACCGTGGGGCGGCCCTCCGGGTCGCGGGCGGTTGTGACTTTGCCCCGCGGTTTGTGGTAGCGCCAGAGCCGGGTCGGTTCTCTGGAGGGCAAAGGCTTGCCATCCACAATGATCTTGTCTGTTGAGGTGACATTGAGGGCAGGGCTCGTCAGCACCACACCGTTCACAGAAATGCGCCCGGCTTCAATCATCCGCTCGGCATCCCGCCTCGAGCAGACGCCGGCGCGCGCGAGCACTTTAGCGATCCGCTCGCCTTGCGGCGTTTTTGCTGCTTCGGGGGCCTCAGCTGATGGGTCTTTGTTGTCCGTCATAAGGGGGTGCATAGCACTCAGGCGCCAACCAGGAAAGCTTGACGGCTGGTAAGGGGACGCGGCAGGGTCCGGCCATGAGCACTGACGAGACAACAGACACTCCCATGGCCATCGCTCTTGCGGAGGCAGAAGCCGCGGCCGGCCGGGGCGAAGTGCCAGTGGGAGCGGTAATCCTCAGCGCGGATGGGGAGCTTTTGGCCAAAGCCGGCAACCGGATAGTGGAACTCAAGGACCCAACCGCCCATGCCGAGGTTCTGGCCATTCGCGCGGCGGCAGAACGCCTGGGGAGCGAAAGGCTGATCGATTGCGATCTCTATGTCACTCTGGAACCCTGCGCCATGTGCGCAGGTGCGATCTCCTTTGCGCGCCTCAGACGCCTCTACTACGGTGCTGAGGACCCAAAGGGCGGCGCAGTGGACAATGGCCCCCGTTATTTTGGCCAGCCCACCTGCCACCATGCACCAGATGTCTATGGCGGATTGTCCGAAGGGCCGGCCAGTCAGATGCTTAAGCAGTTTTTCGCAGCCCGCCGCCGCTAGAGAGCGACTAAATGGCTCACCTCCTGAGACCTGCCCAAAGGACTCTTTTGCGTGCTTCCGGGAGGGCAAAGAGCTAATATGCCCTCATTGGTATTGGAACCGGGGGGCCAGCCAATGGCTTCCCATAGAACATCATAAGAACATGAAAGGAAGTCCGATGGATTTTGCCTATTCAGACAAGACCCGCGAGCTGATTGATCGCCTTGAGGCGTTCATGGATGCTCACATTCATCCAAATGAGAAAACATATAACGACCAAATGGACGCTTTCCGCGCGGCAGGCAATCCGTGGCAGGTGCCGCAGATTCTGGAAGACCTGAAGCCAAAGGCTAAGGAAGCTGGCCTCTGGAACCTGTTCCTGCCGGAATCAGAGCTCGGTGGTGGTCTGACCAACCTCGAATACGCGCCTCTCTGTGAAATCATGGGCCGCGTTGGCTGGGCGTCTGAAGTGTTCAACTGCTCCGCACCTGACACGGGCAACATGGAAGTATTTGAGCGCTATGCGAGCGAAGGTTTGAAGGAGAAATATCTTCAGCCGCTGCTCAATGGCGAAATCCGGTCCGCCTTCTTGATGACTGAACCGCTTGTTGCGTCGTCAGATGCCACAAACATCGAAACACGGATTGAACGCGATGGCGATCATTACGTCATCAATGGCCGCAAATGGTGGTCGTCGGGCGTTGGAGATCCGCGCTGCGTTGTTGCGATTGTGATGGGTAAAACTGATCCTGAAGCGGACTTGTACCGTCAGCAGTCTCAGATCATCGTTCCAATGGATGCGCCTGGCGTTGAAGTGGTCCGTATGCTGCCAGTTTTCGGTTATGACGATGCACCTCATGGTCATGCTGAAGTGATCCTCAAAGATGTCCGTGTCCCAGCTGAGAACATTGTACTGGGCGAAGGTCGTGGATTTGAGATTTCACAAGGCCGGCTTGGCCCTGGCCGTATTCACCACTGCATGCGCACCATTGGTGTTGCAGAACGCGCGCTTGAAAAAATGTGCCAGCGCCTGCTGTCCCGGACCGCCTTCGGCAAAACCGTTGCAGAACATTCTGTATGGGAAGAGCGGATTGCACGTGCACGGATCGACATTGAATGTGCCCGTCTGCTAACGCTGAAAGCGGCGTACATGATGGACACAGTCGGCAACAAGGTAGCTCGTGCTGAAATCGCCATGATCAAAGTGCATGCACCGAATATTGCCCTGCAGATCATCGATGATGCCATTCAGGCACATGGTGGTGGTGGTGTGACATCTGACTTCGGTCTCGCCAAAATGTACTCCGGCATGCGGACACTGCGCCTGGCAGATGGTCCCGATGAAGTACATGCGCGCACCATCGCGAAATTGGAATTTCGCAAGCACAAAGAGCAGTTAAAGGCAGCGGCTGAGTAATCGGCCAGTGACGGTCAATAGGTCACAAATGTCTTTAAGGCCTTGAAGAATCGGGCGGTCGGCTCCACATGGGGGTACGGCCGCCTTTTTCATTGGCACCCCCCATATTGGCAAACGGGGATGGGAGGAAGAAATGGCATATAAACTCTACAACGCGAATCTGTCGCCGTATTCGGCCAGATGTCGCATGCAAATGTACGCAAAAGGCCTCGATTTCGAAGCCGTCAGCCCATTTGAGACGCTCAGTCCGGAGGAATTCGCCAGTCTTACACCCCTAAAAAAGGTGCCGGTGCTGGATGTTGACGGTCTCATTCTTCCTGAATCTCAGGTGATCGCTGAATATCTTGAAGAGGTGGAAACAGATGTTCCGCTTCTGCCAGAAGACCCCGCCGAGCGTGCCCAGGTCCGGCTTCTTTCGCGTGTCGGGGATCTCTATCTCATGATGCCGCTGGGCAAACTTTTTGGGCAGGTAAACCCGCAGGGCCGAGACCCGAAGCTCGTTCAATACATGTTTGGCGAGTTGGATAAGGCCATGGCCTGGTTGGCCCACTATGTTGACGGATCCAAATATGCGGTGGGCGACAAATTGAGCTTGGCGGATTGTACGCTTGTGCCCATGTTGTTTTTCGCGTCCAACATCACGCCTCTCTTTGGTCGTGAATGTGTTTTGTGCGAAACGCCCATCATCCACAACTACTTCACGAAAACCCTGGAAGATCCTGCTGTTGGCCGCGTTGTTGAAGAACTCGAAGATGCGTTTGCCAAGATGATGGGACCGAAAACGGAACCGCAAAAACAGCCTGCGGAATAGTTTCTAGCTTTCATCAATCGTCGGCTATGTGCTGGTTTTAAGAACTGAGCCACGCCGCAGTGAGCCAGAGATAGGCGATTGTAATGCCGATGAACGACACAGCGGCTATTGCCCGAATGCCGGGTAGGTCCTGACCGGGCCCCTTTACGGTCGCCTGATACATAAAGAGCTGAGGGTTCGCCCAGGAACCGGCTAAGAGCAGCCACCCAGCCAGAATGGGCAGGGCCGGGAAAACTGTGGCGATCACCATCTGCAAAATACCCATAAAGATATTATCCAGATGACATTGCAGCACGCGCCGCGCGTTGACCAGCGGACCCACCTTCTCCGCACCTGTCTGAAGTCCAACCATGACCCATCCGAGCAAAACACCGAAGGTCACCTGTATCAGGCCAGAGGTCACGAGGATGTCTTGCATGGTATGATCCAGTCTGTCGAAAAAAATAGACAACATATGTGTTTGCTGTGGAAAACAAATGCTATGTACTAAATAGATAATTGTTTGAATGGGAGTCAATGAGTTTCGTTGACGAAGAAAATGTCGGAAAAAACAGACAAAATGGAAATCGGCCTGGCGCGCATTGGCATGACGGGGAAGCGGGCGCGGTTCTACCTGGCAGCGCTTCAGCTCGGGCCGGCAACCGTTCAAGAAATTGCCCGGCACTGCGGCATCACCCGAACCACCGCCTACTCGCTTGTTGAAAAGCTGTCTGAGGAAGGGGTGATTACCCTTCTTCAAAAAGGTGGCCGCACCAATGTGGTTGCTGAGGATCCAGAAGTTTTGTTGCGCAATTTGGATGACAGGCGCTCTGCTTTGTCGGACCTGTTGCCCGAATTGCGCTCGATTTATGCCGGTGGACAAAGCGGACCGAGGTTTCGTCTCTATGAGGGCGTAGAAGGCATTCGGACTGTTTTGAACTCTGTGCTCATGGCGCAGGCCGACACTTTGTGCGGGATACTTTCCATGAGGGAGCTGCTTCAGTTTCCTGGAAGGGAAGAGCTTGCCCGGTTTGTTGCGAAGCGGGTTGAGGTCGAAAAAACGCTTCGCGTCATCCGGGCAGCCAGCGAAGAGGTTGATACGATCTGGAACACAAGTGAAGAGGAACTGAGGCAAGTACGGTTTACGCCAACCGCTTCGCCACTGTTGATGACAACATTTGTGTATGACGATCAGGTTGCCATCATCTCATCTGAGCGCGAAAATTACGGACTGATTATCGAGAGTGCTGGCTACGCGAATGTGCAAAAGACGCTGTTTGAATCGCTTTGGGTCGCCAGTCAATGACGGAATGATTTTGCCCGGAGTTAGGCGCTCTTAGAACTCGTTTGCGTCTCAGGATGCGCGCTGGGAAGGATCACGATCGCACGGGTACCTTGGCCCTTCTCGCTTTCGAGACGGAAAGTTCCGCCCTGCAATTCTACGAATGATTTGGTGAGTGCGAGGCCGAGGCCCGATCCTTCTTCGGCCTGGCTTGATTTGTCAGCAACCTGCTCAAATGGCCTCAAGAGACGGGGAATATCAGCCGGGTCAATGCCAACGCCATTGTCACTAACGCTCACTTCCAACCCGTCGGTAAGCGTCTGAACATCTACCCTGATGAACCCGCCTTCGCCGGTAAACTTGACCGCGTTGGAAAGGAGATTGATCAGGATCTGTTTCGTCGCTCGTATGTCGGCATAAGCAGAATTATTGCTTTGCGGGGCCAATACGTTCAGTTGCATACGCTGGGCCTTGGCTTCAGATTTGGCTTCCACGAAACGCATACAGGTTTCTATGGTCTCAACCATATCGATGGGTTCCGGCTTGACCTCCATCTTTCCAGCTTCAACTTTCGACATATCGAGAATGTCGTTGATGAGGTCAAGAAGGTGCGTGCCAGACTCATGAATAAGGTTGGCGTATTCGTCATATACTTCGTCGCCCAACGGTCCGTACATTTTCCGCTTGAGGATTTCAGAAAACCCGATCACTGCATTAAGAGGGGTGCGGAGTTCGTGACTCATATTGGCAAGAAATGTCGACTTGGTACGGTTCGCGGTTTCCGCTTTCTCCCGGGCATCAAGCAAACGCTGTTCATATTCTTTGCGTTCTGAGACATCGCGAGTGATGGCGATTGCCTCAACCATTTCACCAGTCTGTTCATCGTTGATACGATGGACCGTGCTTTCGAGCCAGACGAATCTGCCTGCAGCATTCCACAGACGGAAGGTCATGAGAACGCTCTCTGCGCCGTTCCTGAGTTCTTCCATTTTCTGCTCAACCATCGCTTTGTCGTCGCGATGTGCCCAATCAATCATCTTCTGACCGATGGCATCTTCCGGCGTATAACCCAGGACCTTTTTGATAGCAGGCGAAATAAAATTCACGCATCCATCCGGCGCGTGGCGCGCAAACATATCGTAAGCGTGATCCGCGATTAGCCTGTATTCCTCTGCGGTGCGCTTGAGAGAGAGCTCTGTATTTAGGCTTTCTGTGACATCATCCATGATGCCGACAACACTTGTGATTTCATTATTGGTGTCGAGCTCGGGGAATCCGTGTGAGATAAAATGGCGATAGCTTCCGTCTTGTTGCCGCAACCGCATAGCAAGTGAGAAGGGTTTTGGGTCATCTTCGAGGGATGCGAATGTTTTGCTGATCCGGTCCACATCGTCTGGATGCAGAAGTTCATACATTGTAGCGTCGGGAAGTTCGTCAACCTCATCTGGTAGATCAAGCATGCGCGCAAGGGCAGGAGAGATATTGGGTGCATCGCAGCCTTTGTCCCACCGGTATGTACCAAAACCCGCCGTGTGTTCTGCAATTGAAAAATGATCTTCGATGCGTCGGCGGGAGGTCACGTCGCGACTAACCACAAGAACACCTCGAATAGCAGGATCGTCGAGCAGATTACGTACATCTGCTTCTACCCATCGCCAAGACCCATCAGCGTGCGGTAGCCGAAAATTTTCACTCAAGCGCACACCCTTGTTCGCCAGGCAGTATCGAATTCTGTTCGCAACCCGCTCGCGATCTTCGCTATGGACAATATCAGCGGCGAAAAAGCCCAACGCTTCTTCAGGTTCGATGCCGATCATCTCCTTGATGGCGGGGCTGTGATAGATGTAGTGGCCCTTGTCGTCGAGCAAGGTCAGAACATCACCGGAGTTCGCGAGCAAAGCCTCAAAGAAATTCGCGCCGCGCGTGTGAGGGCGTGCGTTATCTGCACTACTTTCCGCTGGTTGCTTCTGGTCCGTCACCGGACATGCCCCTTCTCTGGTCTATCCGGCAATCGCCGAATTTCTCTCTACCCAGACGATAGGGCGAGCAAGAAAAGGAAGCGTTAAAGCGGAGGGCGAGGGTTAACGGTTTCTTTGCGCGACTTTCCAGGCCGTTTCAGCGAGGCGACGGCACATATCGCCATACTGTGTCGCCTTTTCTGAGCTAGCATTGCCATCGAGTCCGCGTTTGTAGACACCCTGAGTGATTGATGCGAGACGGAAGATGGAAAACGAAAGGTAAAAATCCCAGTCTTCAATACCGTCGCGCCCGGTGCGTTTGCAATACGCATCCACATAAGCTTCCTCGCTTGGAATGCCGAGTGACGCGTAGTCCAGGTCCATAATGGTCCCCTGGCTTGGGCTATTGAAATGATAAAGCATGCAATTATAGGCAAGGTCGGCGAGCGGATGGCCAATCGTTGAGAGTTCCCAATCCAGAACGGCGATCATCTTTGGCTCGGTTGCATGGAACATCGTGTTCTCAAGCCGATAGTCGCCATGAGCGATGCTCGTTGCATCGTCTGCCGGGATGTGCGCGGGCAAGTAGGCAATAAGGTCTTCCATAGGCTCAACAGTTTCGGTCTCCGCTGCGCGGTACTGTTTGATCCAACGGCCGATCTGGCGTTCGTAATAATTTCCTGGGCGCCCGTAATCTTCGAGGCCGATGGTCTTGTAGTCGACCTTGTGCAGTCGGGCGAGCACATCATTCATCTGATCATAAATGGCGCGGCGCTCATCTGCGCTGAAACCCGGCAATTGCGGATCACGCAATACACGGCCGTCCAGAAAGTCCATGATGTAAAATTCAGTACCGATAACATCCGGGTCCGTACAGAGCGCACGCATGGTCGGGACAGGCACATCGGTGTCAGCCAAAGCCTTCATAACCCGGTATTCCCGATCCACCTGATGCGCACTGGCAAGAAGCGTCCCCGGTGGCTTTTTGCGCATCACATAGCGCTTGCCGCCAGCAGATAGCATGAAGGTTGGATTGGACTGTCCCCCCGAAAACTGGCGAACGTCCAAATTTCCCGAAAAGCCCTCAACCTCTGCTCGGCAGAAATCCTCCAGCTGCCCGACGTCAAATCGGTGTGCTTCACGAATATCAATTGTCTCGTCGTTCTGGGTGGCAGGCTCGGCCATGTCTCTCTCCTAAATGTCTTTGAGTTAGGGATAGCAAGGGATCCAGGCGCATGCAAAGGGTCAAAGAAAAGCCAGGCAATCCGTATGGATGGCCCGGCTTTCTAGGAGTGCAGAAAATTGTCTAAACGGCGCCGGCTTTCTGAGCATGTTGCCACCCAAGCTCTGCGAGCGTGCGAACCTGCGAGGCATCCTGAGCCGCATGTTCGCTGGCAGCCGTCCCGTCTCGCACCCGGCCAACAATGCCCTGCAAGATACCGCCAAGGCGGAAGAGATTGTACGCGAAATAATAGTCGAGATTGTCGATGCCGCTGCGACCGGTCTGATCACAATACATTTTCACATAATCGTCGAGGGTCGGAATGCCGAGCGCCGGTAGATCAGCGTCGCCGAGGGTCTGGGTACCCGGCGTATCTCCCATGCTTGGCATGATCCATTGCATCATATGGTAGGTGAAATCGCCGAGCGGGTGTCCGAGTGTCGAGAGCTCCCAGTCAAGGACCGCGAGAACACGGTCTTCAGTTGGATGCAGCACCATATTATCCAGTCGGTAGTCCCCATGGACAATGCTCACCGCATCATCTTCAGGAATATTGCCGGGCAACCAATCCATCAGCTTGTCCATTTCGCTGATGTTTTCGGATTCTGATGCCACATACTGCTTTGACCAGCGGGAAATTTGGCGGGCAAAATAGTTGCCTGGTTTACCGAAATCGCCAAGACCGATCGCCTCATAATCCACCATATGAAGCTGGGCCAATGTCTTGTTTTTGGCTTCAAAGATTGCCTTGCGACGCGCTGGCTCATAACCAGGCAGCAGTGGCTCCCAGAGAATACGTCCCTCGACCATATCCATCACGTAGAAGATGGTGCCGATAATGCTTTCATCCATGCAGAGGCAGTAGGTTTTTGCGACCGGGTAGCCGACCGTGCCGAGGGCGGTGATGACTTTGTACTCGCGGTCTACCGCATGTGCAGATGGGAGAAGCTTGCCAGGAGGCTTGCGCCGCAGAACATATTTTTTGTTTGGGGTCACAAGCTGATAGGTAGGGTTGGATTGCCCACCCTTGAATTCTCGGACTTCAAGCGGTCCTTCAAATCCCTCAACATTGGCAGCCAGATAGTCTTCCAGCGTCTTTTCATCAAAGCGATGCTGTTCCATCACCGCCTGAGTGCCGGAAAACTGCTCTTGCTTGCCACTTGATACAGGCTCACTCATGGGCCCATCTCCCTCATTTCTTATGGATGATTATGCTGATTGTTTTTCACGAGCGACCGCGCGGTAGCCAATGTCGCGTCGGCAAAAGCCTTCTGGCCAGTCGACGGCGTCCACGGCCTTGTAAGCGCGTGTCTGGGCTGCAGCGACGGATTTTCCAAGCGCGGTGACAGCCAGCACCCGACCGCCATGGGCCGTGACCTTTGTTCCGTCTTGTTTTGTGCCTGCATGAAAGATTTCTATGCTGTCTTCGGCGGAAGCAGCTTTCAGGTTTTTGATTTCAGAACCCTTTTCATAAGCCTCCGGATAGCCTTCCGTCGCCATCACGACGCTGAGCGCGGCCTCGTCATTCCATTCAAGGTCAATCTGATCAAGTGTTCCATCATGGCAGGCGACAAGCGCAGGAAGAATGTCCGACATGAGACGCATCATCAAAACCTGGCATTCCGGATCGCCGAACCGCACATTAAATTCAATGAGCTTGGGACCGTCTTTGGTGATCATGAGGCCCACGAAAAGAACGCCTTTAAAGGGCATGCCCTTGTCCGCCATTGCAGCAAGCGTTGGGTTGACGATGCGATCCATCAGCGCAAATTGCATGCTCATGGAAAGTACAGGGGCTGGGGAATAAGCACCCATACCACCTGTGTTCAGCCCAACATCTCCGTCGCCGACGCGTTTGTGGTCTTGTGCACCAACCAGCGGTACGGCTGTTTTTCCGTCGCAAAGCGCAAAGAAGCTTGCCTCTTCTCCCTCAAGCCATTCTTCAATGACGAGTTCCGCGCCTGCGCCGCCGAATTTGCCGCCGAAAATTTCATCGACCGCCGCAAGTGCTTCCTCATCGGTCTCTGCCATGATGACGCCCTTACCAGCGGCAAGACCATCGGCCTTGATCACGATGGGCGCAGCGTGCTTGTCCAGATAGGCTTTGGCCTCAGCGGCATCGGCAAACCGTCCATAGGCTGCAGTCGGAATGTCATAATCTGCGCACAGGTCTTTGGTGAAGCCTTTGGAGCCTTCCAGCTGGGCTGCTGCCGCGTTTGGACCAAAGCTCTTGATTCCCGCCTCATCCAGTCGATCAACAATGCCGCCAACCAGCGGGTCTTCTGGACCGACGACAACAAAATCGATGCTGGTGTCCTGGCAAAAGGCGACGATGCCATCGAAGTCGTTCACGCCAATATCCACGCACGTCGCCACATCGGCGATCCCGGCATTCCCCGGGGCGCAATAGAGATCGCCCAGCAGGGGGCTTGAGGCAATCGCCCATGCAAGAGCATGTTCGCGCCCGCCTGATCCTATAATCAGAACGTTCATTCGACTTCGATCCTTGAATTCTAATGTTGAACCGTTTGTCGGTCCTCACTATTCCCTGGGCATTCCCTAAGCAATCCCCGGCCAATCTTGTATCATGGTGGGCGATTCCGGCAAACCGCCGCGGGACCTCTCGGGTTCTACAAATTTTGAAGTAAAATCAAAGACTTAAAGTGAGAGACGCCTCGCCAATGGCTGACAATGCAACCCCCGGAAATGCCTACGAATTCTCCGTAAGCGAGCTGTCCATGGCGCTGAAGCGCACGGTAGAGGACACATATGGTTACGTAAGGGTGAAGGGCGAGTTGGGGAGGGTCAGCCGCCCGGCTTCGGGCCACCTTTATCTCGATCTTAAAGACGACAAGTCGGTCTTGAATGGGGTGATCTGGAAGGGGGTTGCCTCAAGATTGAAGGTGAAGCCGGAACAGGGACTTGAAGTTGTCTGCACCGGCAAGCTCACAACCTTCCCAGGGCAGTCACGCTACCAGATTGTCATTGAAAGCATGGAGTTGGCAGGTGTCGGCGCTCTTATGGCGCTGTTGGAACAGCGCAAAAAAGCGCTGACGGCAGAGGGCCTGTTCGATCCAGCCAAAAAGCGGCCTCTCCCTTTTCTGCCTGCGACCATCGGTGTGGTGACAAGCCCTTCCGGCGCCGTCATACGGGACATCCTGCATCGTCTCCGTGATAGATTTCCTCGCCATGTTCTCGTCTGGCCGGTTCGCGTCCAGGGCGAGCAGTCAGCTGAAGAAGTCACGGCTGCCATCAAGGGGTTCAATGACCTCAAACGGGGCGGGCCAGTGCCGCGACCGGATCTGTTGATCGTGGCGCGGGGTGGCGGCTCGCTGGAGGATCTCTGGTCGTTCAACGAGGAAATGGTGGTGCGGGCCGCCGCAGCGAGCGAAATTCCACTGATTTCAGCGGTTGGACATGAAACCGACACGACCCTCATTGACTTTGCGTCCGATCAGCGAGCCCCGACGCCGACTGCCGCCGCAGAGATGGCGGTGCCTGTTCGGGCTGACCTGGTTGCCCGCGTTTTGGATAATGCCCGCCGTCTTGTGCGCGGGGAAACCCGAAAAGTAACGGAGCTGGGGGCGCGCCTGGAGGGTCTTAGTCGCGGTCTGCCTAAACCGGACGACCTCTTTGCGCTACCGGGCCAACGGTTGGACCATGCAAGTCAGCGCTTGGGATTGGGCCTAGGAGCTGCAGCGTCAGCCAAGCGCAGTCAGCTTGAGCGTATAGCAGGCCGCCTGTCTGGACAGGTGCTGACATCCAAACTCACAAATGGGCAGCATCGGACCCAGGATCTTGCGGCCCGCGCCACCCGGGCGGAACAAAGACATTTGTCTGACCTGGGAAAGCGTCTGGGGCAGGCCGGGCGTTTGCTCGACACATTGAGCTATCAGGGCGTGCTCAGCCGCGGGTTTGCGTTGGTCCGGGACACGAACGGTGTGCCGGTGCGCGGGTCGGCTGGGATCGCGCAGGGGACAGAGCTGGAACTTGAATTCGCTGGCAATGATAAATTGGCGGTGACGACTGGCCCAAGAACGGACAAGGCTGGCGCTGAATCCACGGTCGAGCAGAAGGCCGCCCCCAAGGCCAAACGCCCCGTTTCAAAAAAGAAATCAGCGCCCGGCGGTGATCAAGGGCAGCTTTTCTGAGGGTGTTGCTTCGGCGCGTAGGAAACCATATTTGCACTGCAGGAATGACATCGCCGCGCGCCACAGGTAGGTTGAGCTTATGAATCGACATGAAAATGGCTTCGGTGGAAGCAAAGCAGAGCTGGTTTATGGAGATGGCGAGTACCATGTGGTTCGCAAAGGCACATTTGTTGTCTGTGCGGTTACAGGTGCGAACATACCACTCGAGGATTTGCGCTATTGGCACGCGGATCGCCAGGAAGCCTACGCGGATGCCGCCGCCGCTTTGAAGCGAGAACTTGAGCTGAGAGGCCAGGAATGAAACTGAAGGTTCTGCGCAATCTTTTCCTTTTAGCTGTTGCATCGCTTTTTGTCGGACACGCTGCCTGGGCCGAAGAACGTGTTACCCTCACTGGCGAAGCAATTCAGGGCGGGATCATTATTGGCACCACCGAGCCCGGTACAAAAGTCATCCTGGATGGCGAACCGCTTATGGTTTCTGAGCGGGGGCATTTTCTCTTTGCCTTCGACCGTGATCATGAAGGAACAGTGCATCTTGATCTTGAATATCCAGATACAGAGCGCGAGAGCCTGTCCATTGACGTTGCAACACGCGAATATGACGTGCAACGGATCGAGGGTGTGGCCTCGAAATATGTCAGTCCGTCAGCTGAACAGTTGGAGCGGATCGCGCGGGATCGAAATTTGAAGCGGGTGGCCCGGCCTGTCGATACCGCCCAAGACTGGTTTGCGGATGATTTTATCTGGCCGGTCAAAGGTGTGATCACAGGCACGTTCGGCCTGCAGCGTTTTTTTAATGGTCAGCCACGTCGGCCTCATTACGGCGTTGATGTTGCCGCCTCCACGGGGACGCCGGTTGCCGCACCAGCCGCGGGCATCGTTCGGCTGGCACACCCTGACCTTTATTTTGAAGGTGGCGCGATCTTCCTCGATCATGGCCATGGCATGATAGGCGTCATGATGCATTTAAGCCGTGTGGATGTGGAAATCGGCCAGCAAGTAGAGCAGGGCGAGATCATTGGAGCTGTTGGGGCGACAGGCAGAGTGACAGGCCCCCACCTAGACTGGCGCATGTATTGGCGCACAGCGCATGTTGATCCAGCGTTGCTGGTTGGCGACATGCCGGCACCCAAACCCCTGGAACGACCAACAGAAACGCCCTAATCAGGCGTCCTTCGGCCAACGATTGTGTAGCCATAGCCACTGCGCTGGATTTTCTCTGATCTCAGCTTCCAGAAAGTCATTCAATCTCTGGGTGATGCGGGCGGTTTCCGCGAGAGGATCCGCATCCGGGTCCGCGAAGATTGGTTCATGCAAGACCTGCTCAAAATGGACGCCATTCGTTCGCCGAAAACTAGCTGGAATCACACCGACGCCGTACCGCGCAGCCAGCCCGCCGGGTGTTGCGGGACTCATGGCTTTCATGCCGAAAAGGGTCGCTTCAATTCCGTCATTCATCTTCTGGTCAACCAGCATGCAGACGAAGCCCTTTTTCCGGATCACACGCAGTACGTCACGTGCGCCTTTCGGGCCTTTTGGAATTTGCACAGGCTGAATGGCGCGGGCGCGCAGCTGCACAATCCATTTGTCGATCAGTGGATTGTTGGCATGTCTGTACACCTCACCGCCTTCATAGCCGAGCAAGTGAAGGTGGAGTGGCATTAACTCCCAATTGGCAAAATGTCCTGACACCAGAATGCCGCCTTTGTCTTTCAAGGCTTCAACATATTCGGCGCCGGACAGTGACACGCGGTCCCGGTAAGCAGGTTCGTTGAACCTGTCCAGGTGCGCATATTCCGCAACCGTTCGTCCGAGGTTCTCCCACATGTCGCGAATGATTGTCTCAATCTCGGCTTGGGTGAGCTCAGGCATCGCGCGTTTGATATTGTTCCGAGCGCGTCGGCTGACACCCACTCGCGGGCCGATGGTTTTAAGCAGCCAGCCGCCAAAGGCAGAGGCGCGTTCTAACCCAAGGAGTTTAAAAACTCCGATTGGAATAAGGGCAGCGGCCGCTTCTAGGCGGTATCTGATGGCTTTATTTGACAAGAAACCAGTTCCAGATCGAAAGAGAGGGAACGCTTATAGCAGGTCAGCCCATGAGGGTCAGTCCCTTCGTGTTCCTGGTGGTGCGTAGGTGTGACTTGCCCGCGCGGCGGTGAGGTGCTGGGCTAGCAGCGCGTCAAGACCAGGTAGATCGCCGAAAACGGCTGTAACCGGCAAGACCTCGGTTTGTTCGCTGAGTTTTTGTGCCGCCGCGCCACTGGCATTGCGAAGTCGCACTGCGTCCTTTTCTGTGGTGATAAGGCTGGCCCCCAGCCGATCTGCAAGATCCAAAAGATCCTGTGCGTCCTTGTCTGAAAAGGCGTGATGATCCGGAAAGGACCTTGTCTGGGAGAGGGTGACGCCCTGGTCGCTGAGTGTCGAAAAGAATTTTTCCGGGCGTCCAATACCAGCAAATGCGATGAACTTTATGCCGGCAAGGTTCGCTGCAATATCGGTGCTCGGCCGAACGTTGGCACAAAAGACGGGAACGGCCGCCTGCTTCGCACGCTGTGCGAGATCTTCTGACAGCGCTTCGGCTCCCAGCGCCACTATACCGTGGGTTCGCTTGAAAGCCGTTTCAATAGGCTCTCGCAAAGGTCCAGCGGGGATGACGGAACCATTGCCGACCCCGGCACCGGTATCCACAACCAAAAGGGAAAGATCTTTGTGGAGAGCAGGGTTTTGAAACCCGTCGTCCAGCACGATGACACTCGCGCCAGCTCTTTCTGCCGCTAGTGCGCCAGCGACCCGGTCCTGGGATACCCATGTTGGGCTGTGTGTGCTCAAGAGCAGAGGCTCGTCGCCCACATCTGTAGAGCTATGTCGCTCGGCATCGACACACACCGGCCCAGCTTCCTGACCACCATATCCCCGACTGACAAAATGGGGTGTCTCGCCCATCGTCTCGAGTCTTTTGGCAATGGCGATCGCCGTTGGTGTTTTGCCTGCGCCGCCTGCAGTGAAGTTCCCAATACAGATAACCGGGACACTTATGCGCTCAGGCACAGTCATCCGATGCCGCATACCAGCGCCAAAAGCATAAAGGGTGGCAAAGGGCGTCATTGCGAGGCGCAAAAGCCGGTCTCGCAATGTTGGATTGGAAGATGGGTACCAGAAAGAGGGGCTACGCATTATTGGCCTGCCTTGGGTTTTGCGGCCTCGGGCAAGAAGGGGAGAAGCTTTCGCGTTATCCGTTCGGCGACGTGTACTGACCTGGAGACGACTTCTCTACCCCGTGTTGCCGCCAGGCTCGCCTCAGCCGGTGCTGACAGCCAGGACGTCAGCCGCTCGGTTAACTGAGCTTCCGTCGCCGCTTGAACTGCGGCTCCTGCATCAAGCAGCGGCATTGCCGCCTCCTCGAAATTGAACATGTGGGGTCCAAATAGAATGGCAGTATCAAGCCGAGCGGCCTCAAGAGGATTGTGTCCTCCAATATCGACGAACGACCCACCAATGAAGGCAATGGGTACAAGCTGAAAAAGCAGACCCATCTCGCCCAGTGTATCCGCGAGGTAAATATTGGTATCTTGTGTAATCGCATCTGATTTCGAACGCTGAGCGACGTTTAGACCAATGTCCACCATCTCGCGCGCAACAGCGGCCCCGCGGGCAGGGTGTCGTGGCGCAAGAATGGTTAGAAGCTCCGGAAACTGTTTCTGGAGTTCTAGATGGACGCGCCCGACGAGTGTTTCCTCGCCCTCATGTGTGCTTGCTGCGACCCAACACGGTCGATCGCCGATCTGCATTCGGAGGTCTTGAAGGTCAGCGCTGTCTGCGCGGAGCGGCTGCGCGTCAGACTTGAGATTACCAGGGGTCTCAACCGGATCAGCGCCCAAGGCGCTAAGGCGTGCGGCGGACCGTTCGTCCTGCGCAAGCACAAGATCAAAAGAGCTGAGCAGTTGTTCGATCGAGCGGCCGACGCGGCCCCAGCCTTTGGCAGACTTCTCCGAGAGGCGGGCATTGGCAAGAACCAATGGGATGGCGCGTGTCCGGCAGCCCATGATCATGTTCGGCCAAAGCTCAGACTCAATAATAACAGCGAGGTCCGGCCGCCAATGGGCAAAAAACCGATCCCAATATTTCGGGTGATCCAGCGGGACAAATTGGTGGCAGGCAGACGCGGGAAGACGCTCATCCATTAGTTCTGCTGAGGTAAGAGTGCCGGTTGTAACTAAGAAACGAAGCTCCGGACGCGCCTCTGAAAGGGTCTCGATGAGCGGAAGCATGGATAGAGATTCTCCAACGCTTGCGCCATGCAGCCAAACTAAGGGGCCCTCCGGCCGTGTTGCTGAAGCAAAACCCTGCTTCTCAGCGACCCTGTCTGGATCTTCTTTGCCGTGAAGAGTGCGTCGCTTGAGGATAAGCCGAAAAAGCGGTCCTGCGCTGGCCGCAAGCCTGCGATAGGTCCTCAAACCCAGCGTCATCTTAACCGGGGAGACCAAAGAGCTATCCCACTTCTCGTGTGTCGGTGAGTGCGTCTTGTTTGCCAGGAGACACCGTAGGCCCCCGACCCATCATCGCATCGGCTTCGCTGGTCAATTGGTTCAGAGCGTCCTCCACCTGTTGTCGACAGGATTCGATTGTGGCGTCGTCAGCGTCACGCGGCACATATATCGGGTCTCCCCACACAACCGCGCCACGGTTAAACGGCAGCGGTATCGTGAATTTATCCCAGGTATTGCCAAGCACCAGTCTGGCTCGTGTGGTGGCAACAATAGGAAGAATAGGACGGCCGGAGAGCCGGGCCATGGTCACAATGCCCAAACCAGCAATGCGACGTGGCCCCGGAGGCATGTCAGCTGTCAGCCCGATAGAAGCACCGTTTTGCAGAGCACGAACCATTGCGCGCAGGGCCGCTGCACCACCTTTTTCTTTCGACTTTGCAGCTTTTCCTTTTGGCGCCCCTGATCCGCGAATGGTGCCAAGTCCCAACTTGTGCATCAGTCTTGCGATGATCTCGCCATCCCCGTGTTTCGACACGAGGATTTTGAGGGTCCGCCAATTGTGCCAAAACATCGGAAGAATGACGTTCTGGCCGTGCCACGTTGCGCAGATGAAGGTTTCATCTTCAGCCCAAAACCGCTCTGGAATGTCCGCACGTCTTTGATTGAAACGGCAGGTGAGGTGCACCAGACGAACATAGCTGGCAATCGACAATGCCAAACCGCCTTGCATGGCGCCGCTTTTCAAGATGTCTTTCGTGAGCGATTTAAACCAGGACATGGCGAAATATCTATCCACTATTCTCCAGCAAGAGCTGGTGTGGGATCATCGTTCCGGTCGAACTGAGATCGGGAAAGTTCCGCATAAACACCACCTTGCGCGATGAGATCTGCATGGCGACCCTGCTCGATGACGCGCCCATGGTCGATGACGTAAATATTGTCTGCATGCATGATCGTTGAAAGACGGTGTGCAATGACAAGCGTTGTGCGCCCCCGCATGAGAGTCTGGAGCGCTTTTTGGACCTGCAATTCCGATGCTGTATCCAGCGCTGACGTGGCTTCGTCCAAGAGCAGAATAGGCGCATTTTTGAGCATGGCGCGCGCGATGGCGATACGCTGGCGTTGTCCGCCGGAAAGCTTGAGACCAGCTTCGCCGACATGGGTGTCATAGCCATGAGAGAGCTCCAAGATGAAATCGTGGGCTGCGGCGTTTCGTGCTGCGGCTTCTATCTCTTCTAGGGATGCATCTGGACTGCCATAGGCGATGTTCGCTCGAATGGTATCGTCAAACAGGAAAGGTTCCTGAGTAACCAGAGCACTGGCATTGCGCAAAGACGTCAGCGTCACAGATTTCAGGTTCTGCCCGTCAATAGATACTGTTCCGTCGCTGACATCATAGAAACGGGGGACCAGGTTGAGGATGGTGCTTTTGCCCGCACCGCTCGGGCCCACAAGAGCCACTGTCTGGCCCGCAGGGACATCAATCGTCACATTGTCCAGCGCCTTGGTGCCGTCATCATAATGGAAGCTCACCCGATCAAGGCTTATGGCGCCGTCGCTCACTTTTAGCTCTTTGCTATCCGTTCCATCGACGATTTTTGCTTCTACATCCAGGACTGGGAATAGCCGTGAAGCGGCGGCAACACCTTCCTGCAGCACGGTCTGCTGATTGGCGACGGCTTTGAGCGGCTGGTAGGCCAGCATCACCGCCGCCATAAACGCAAAGAAGGAGCCAGATGTCATGGCGCCGCTAATGGCCTGCATGCCCGCATACCCAATCACTGCGGCAATCCCGATGCCGGTCAATGCTTCGGTGATGGGTCCCGCGGCTGCCTTTGCTTTGACCGACCGCATTGTGTGTTCAAGCACAAGCGCAATAGTACCCGTTGCCCGTTTGATCTCTGCATCTTCTCGCCCATAGGCTTTGACAACCCGAATACCCCCAAGGGCTTCCAGGATCAGGGTGGAAAGTGATCCGGTTTCCTCCAACCCCTTGTTGGTTGCCTTGCGTGTTTTCCGACCAAGTCGGCGCATGAAAATGGCGGCGACTGGAATGACCCCGGTAGCGATGATCGCCATCAGCCAATCGAGGTAATACATATAGCCAATAAGGAATACGAGCACGGCCAGGTGCCGACTGAGATTGATGATTGACTGCGCGGTTGAATCCCGGAGCCGGATAACGTCCGTCATAAAAGTCGAGATAAATCGACCTGAATGGGTTTGTTGGATCCAGCCAAGATCGGCGGTCATGAGTTTCGAAAAAAGGTGCGTTTGAACTGCAACGACCATGCGCTGGCCGACATAGTTCATAATCACATTTGAAACATAGGTAGTAACTGCTCGAAGACTCTGTGCCCCCAGCGCACCAAGGGCGAGGATAAGCAATACATCCTCGCGCTTCTGTTCGAAGATCAACTCGACAGTTTGCTCAATCAAAAACGGCAGCACACTTGTGGTTGCAGCAATAATCAGATTGGCGAAGATAGCCATAGCAATGAGTGCCGAATGAGGCTTGAGGTAACTCGAAGCAATCCGCCTGACGGCGACCATGGTCTTCAGCGGTGCAACAATCTCAGATGGCGCCGGCTCCTGCCGCGACGATCCACGGGACGCAGCGGCCTCCCGAGCCTCGTCGGCTGCCTCTCGAATTGTGGGATCGCCAGTATGTACGCTCAACTGCAGGGCTTTCGTTGGCCAGGAAGGTTCGTTGGAAGTTGCCGGATACTATCACGCGCATTGAGGCGCGTCACCTTGCAGGGCGACTCCTAACCAGCGGTTTTGCAAGCCTTTTTGGGTCTCTCACCGACCCTTAGTCGTCGTGAGGATGGTCATTGTCAGGATCCATCAGACGATGCAGGTGAACGATGAAATACCGCATCTGAGCGCTGTCAACGGTCCGCTGTGCGGCTTGTCGCCAGGCAGCCTCCGCTTCGGCAAAGCTGGGATAGATGCCGACAACGTCTAGCTTCTCCAGGTCGCTGAAGCGGATGCCGTCAAGGTCTTCAAGTTCGCCCCCGAATACGAGATGAAGAAGTTGCTCGTCTGACATCAGTGTTTCTCCCGAAAACAGGCTGAATAATCAAGGAAGTATGCCTCGATATCTGTTGGCTGGCCAACAGGATAGCGCAGGGATCTTAAGGCAGCGTCAAACCACCGACACGCTCAAACAGGGCGTCATAGAGCGCAGGCCCCGCCGCGACGAGGCTGCGATGTTTGGTGAAGCTCTTATTGTAAACAAAGGGCCTGCCATCATGGGTTGTCATGCGGCCACCAGCCTCACGAACAATGAGGTCTGCTGCCGCTAGGTCCCAATCACTTTTTCGGTTAAGGGCCATGCAAGCGTCAACAAACCCGTTGGCGACCAAGACCAAGCGGTAGGCAACTGAGTTTCGGCTCACAATATCCATTTCCGGCCATGGCTCTGGCCAGGCTGGATGTTTGAACATGGGCGCGAAGGCGGCCATGCGACAGCCCGAAATATCCCGGCGTTTGCTGGGCGAGATCGGGGTGCCGTTCAGGAGCGCGCCATTGCCCAGCTGAGCTTCGAAGAACTCATCGGAGGCAGGATTGAAAACCGCAGCCAAAACAGGTTTGCCCTGGAAGACCAAGGCAACGCAGATCGTGAAATGCGGCCGCCCTTTGAGGAAGGCGCGGGTGCCGTCTATGGGATCGACGACCCAAACAAAGTCCCGCTCCAGCCGCACTGGATCATCGTCTGTTTCTTCCGACAGCCAGCCGTAATCGGGTCGAGGCCCCTGTAAGCGCTCATGAAGCAATGTGTTGACCGCGTGATCGGCTTCACTTACCGGCGTGTCGTCATCCTTGTCCCATTGCTCAATGTCGCGCTGATAGTAGGTAAGAGCCAGCGCTCCGGCTGCCCGCACAGCGTCGCACAGCAGCTGGTGGTCTTCTTTGAGATTGAGAAGGGACGATGGATCAAGTTCCGGCAAGGGTCATCCCTTCGATCCGCACGGTGGGCGCGTTGGTCGCTGCCTTGAACTCCAGATCGCTCGCGGGCGTAAGGTTTGCAAACATGTCTTTGAGGTTCCCCGCGATGGTGATTTCGCTCACTGGGAACGTCAGCTCACCATTCTCGATCCAGAAACCCGAAGCACCGCGTGAATAATCGCCCGTGACGCCATTGACCCCCATGCCGATCATCTCCGTTACATAGAAGCCCGATGTGATGTCGGCCATCAATTCTTCAGGTGATAGCGACCCAGCTTCAAGCGTCAGATTGGTGGTTGAAGGTGAGGGAGACCCGCCCGTACCGCGTGCTGCACGCCCATTGCTTGGCAAACCCAACTGTTTTCCCGTCGACGTATCGAGCAGCCAGGTGGTGAGACGGCCATCGTCGATTAGAGTGAGCGCTTCTGTCCGCACGCCTTCGCCATCAAATGGCTTTGATCCGCGTCCTCGTTTTTTTAAGGGATCGTCGGTGATCCGGATGCCCTGTGCGAAGAGCTGAGTGTCCAAACTGTCTTTCAAGAAGCTCGTGCCCCTGGCAACTGATGCCCCTGAGATCGCGCCTGCGAGATGGCCAACAAGCCCACCAGAAACACGCGGGTCGTAAATGATCGGAACCTGACAGCTTTCCACCTTCCGGGCCCCTAGTCGGCGGACGGCTTTTTCGCCAGCTTCCCGTCCGATTTTTGTCGGGTCCTCAAGGTCTGAAAAATGGCGCGCGGTGGAATAGTCATAGTCGCGCTCCATCTCTGTCCCTTCGCCGGCAAGCACGGAACACGAAACAGAATGGGTGCTGCCACCATAGTGGCCGGCAAACCCGTCGCTCGTGGCAAGTGTTATAGCCGCGCGGCCAAAGCTTGATCCTGCACCACCGGAATTCGTAACACCTTTGACAGCAAGCGCCGCATCTTCCGCGGCTTGAGCACGCGCAACCAATTCCTCTGCTTTGGGGTCGCTCCCATCATCAAGTTCAAGATCTGCGATTTTTTCTGCAAGGAGCGCAGGATCTGCCAGACCGCAATAGGGATCTTCTGGTGCGACCCTTGCCATGGCAATCACACGTTCGACAAGGGAGTCAAAAGCTTTTGGCGCCACATCGGTTGTAGAAACAACCGCCTGTTGCTGTCCAACCATGACCCGCAGTCCCAGATCCTGGGTCTCAGATCGCTCGATATCTTCGAGGCTTCCCAATCGCCACGACGCGCCAAACATAGTGCTTTCAACCATCAAGGCGTCTGCAGCATCTGCTCCTGCTTTTTTGGCGCGGGTGATGAGATCTTGAAGGAGATCGGTGCGGTTTTGACTTTGCTGCATATGAGAGAACATCCGTGACAGGTCCGGGGCAGGGGAGCCCCGGTATTGAGGGTCTTATACCAGAAAATGCGCGAATGTCGCGCTGGCACCATTGGGAGAGCGCCACGGTTGCGCTTTTCAGCGAACCGCGGGAGAGGCTGCAAATTCACTCAGATTGTGTAGGTGAGTGAGAAATAGAGGCACCCAACGCCGGTAATCAGCTGCCCCAGCCAGGTGAGCAAGGTCCCCCAAAGTCTTGGCCGTGTACTGTCTGCGGAGATATAAAGGCCAATCGCATGCAAAAGACGCCCCATGGTCAGCGCGATGCCTGCAGCGTGAATGATCCAAATAGAGGCAGATAGTATGAAGAGCCCGATCAGACCGATCAGGCCGATGGGTGTGTATTCGCTGTTGACGATGTGCGCCCGCGTCGACTTGTAAAGTGGCTCGTGATCGCCTGTCCCTGTCATGACATTTGTCTTGAGGCGGGTGGCAGACACCCGGTAGGCCAACACCAGGTTCAAAAGCAGGTTGATCGCAATATAGAGCCCGACCATTTGAAGCGGGTTGTCGATCATATCTCGGTTCCTTCGTGGCTCAGCATCGTTGGATTTGGGTGCTGATTCGACACATCCTGGAAAACCTAGCACGAAGCTGGTCCTAGTTTTCATGGCATATGGACCTCCCACAAAAGTTTGAAGTCGATGTTAAAGAGATAGAAAGCATGCGCTCCCTATTCTTCGGGCTTAAGGGGCAGGGCGTCCCCAACCAGCAGGACAGGCCAATAGGGCAGGGACATTTGATGCGATTTTTCGCCGACAAAGAAGATGCAGACCGGTTTCGCAGGCGCTGGACATCACCTGCGTTTGATGCAGATCCCTACCGCCTTCCCGCCAGCCTGACAGTCCCATTTCAGCCTGTCTGGCGGCGCGCCGTTGGTTTCATCCGCTATGCGACCATCTACCGGGACCGGATTGTGGTGCAGGACAGCTCGCCGCCTCTTGGCGTATGGGAATGGGAAGCACCAGTGACGGACTACACCGGGGTGGTGATGGCAATTGCCTACAAAGACCGGGACCGCGAAGCGCCTGTGATCTTGATCGAGCTATGCCATCCAGACCCCACAAAGACGGTGACGGTCCACGCCTCCTTGGACGGCGCGGATGCCGGCGCTCGCTGGCGCTCCTGGGCAAGTGTCTTGAACCTGCCTTTGCTTGTGCAGGATCGAAGTGGTGATCTGCGCGAAACATCAGAGCAGATCGGAGCCCTTAAAACAGAAGCGCCGCAGCCTCACCGTGGGGCAAGTCCTCTGACCACACGTCGTCCTATGAGCTTTGGTTTTACCGGCAGGCCGCGGCAATGGAGTGACCGGGTCTCCGCCTCCCGGCCACAGGCATACTGAATTCAGATATTTGAAAAGTCAGGTGCTCTACGTTCTGCAAATGCACTTGCGGCCTCTGCAAATTCTGCAGTTTTGAGCTGCGCAGAAAAATGGACACTCTCGTCTGCCATCTGCTGCGCAACATTTGCATGGTCACGGCGCACAAGCTGTTTTGTCAGTTTCACCGCATTGGGGGCTTTGGCAGCGAGGGCGCGCGCACGGTTCGACGCTTCGTCAAGAAGAGCGTCTTCGTCGAAGATAGAGCAGACGAGACCCATCTTTTCGGCATCTTCTGCACTGACCTTTGTTCCAAGCAGAAACATGTCGTTCGCCTTTTGCGTGCCAATCAGGTTGGGCAAGAGAAGGCTGGATCCGGCCTCAGGAACCAATCCCAAATTGACAAAGGGTGTCTGGAAGGTTGCATTGGGAGATGCGTAGACCAGATCGCAATGCAGCAACATCGTAACGCCAACACCGATAGCAAGACCATTGACCGCTGCGACGATGGGTTTTTCGGCATTGAGGATGGCTTGAAGATAGCGTCCGACCGGCGGCAATTCATTTTCGCCTTTGGGTGCATCGTCGCTACCAGCAAAGTCACCTAGATCGTTCCCGGCTGTAAAAGAGTCGCCCGTACCGGTAATCAGGACCACACGAATTTCGGGATCGGTTTGGGCTGCGACGACATTGTCTGCAAGTGCTGCATACATATCCTGTGTCAGCGCATTTTTCTTCTCCGGCCGGTTCATGGTGAGGGTGAGAACGCCAGCTTCCTTCTGGACCTGAATATGGTCAGATGTCGTAATCATGGTGAAAATCCTTTTGACTATTTTGGGGACGGCCCGGCATTCGTCAGAGACGCAGCGCGGGCCGATGTTGAAATGACCTGGGTGAGAAATCGCTCAATGGTTTCAATTTCATGGGGCTCAAATCCCTTGAGAAGGTCCGCATTGGCCTGCTTGGTAAGCGGGAGGGACTTCTGGATCGCCTCTGTGCCCTTGGGGGTCCGGCTGATGCGTTGTGCCCGTCCATCTTGCTTGTCGGCAACACGGCGAATGAAACCGCCTGTCTCAAGTCGGGTGACAAGTGTTGTCACCGCAGACTTGTTCATGTCCAAGGCTTTGGCGATAGCAGACGGTTTACAGGGCTCCTGCTTTCCGATGACGAAGAGCGCTCCCTGTTGCACGGCGCTGATGCCCAGCGAAGCTTGCAAACGCTGATCGGCGGCCCGGAAAAGCGCTCTGTGAGCAAGCTGCATGAGATGGAATATGCGGGGTTGTTGAGCCATATCGTTCATATATGAACTAAATAGCGCCATGGCAAGCGGAATGAGTTAAATGAACAAAAACCTCAGGAAAACTGCCAAACAGATGTGTTCCGCACGTCTGTATCTTCCAGCTCCCGCGATGTTTTCACCGCGTAGGAAATGACTTTCCGAAGTCGATCCTTGGGAAGATAGGTGCGGCCCGGATCTCCGATGAACACGTCAATCCCCTTGCGCGCTTGTTCCTGCAGCCATGTTTCCACCTCACCGGCAAGCGGTTGTTCGTAGCACATGTCGCCCACAAGAATGACATCCCACGGACCATCTTGACCGACGAGATCTTGCGCGGTTGTTGAGAGCAAAACATTGTTTGCCTGCGCATTGAGCTCTGCCGCGGCGCAGGCAAAGACATCAATATCGGCTGCGAGCACTGACGTGGCGCCAGCGCGCAGGGCGGCGAGGCCGACAAGGCCCGACCCGGACCCAAAGTCGAGCACTCTCTGCTGGGCAATGATGTCCGGATTGTCGAGCAGATAGCGGGCGAGTGCTTGACCACCTGCCCAGGCAAAGGCCCAGAAGGGGGCTGGCAGGCCTGTAGCCGTCAGCTCTTCCTCGCCCATCTGCCAGAGGGCATCGCCCTCGGTTGCCAGATGCAAACGCAGCTCCGGCACGAGAGGAGGCTCGTGCAGTGCTGTGCGAGCCCGGATGAACGCGAATGGGTTTTCCTTGGCAGCAGATAGGTCGTCAGTTTGCAGCTTCAAACCCTTCCGACGTGATCCCGGCAACCCGGCGGCGCGTGTTGTGAATGACTTCGCCTGGCTTGTCTTGATCATCAGGCTTGGAGGTCGCCATTTTGATCACTTCCCAGTATCCGTTCTTGGTTTCCATCCTGTGCCAATGCCCATTTTCTTTGAGGAACTCCTGCGCTTTGGGAAGGTTGTAGCAGGGGATCCACATCATGAGATGATGTTCAACATGGTAGTTGACCCAATAGGGCCCAAAGAAAGCGCGTTCCCAAAGGCTGAGCACCGTTGTGCGGGACGAGCGAAAGACATCGTCGCTGTCTGGTACCATGGCATGTTCTGCGATGTTTCGAATGCGGGTGATCACTTGATGCCAGGTCAGGAATGGGAGCAGCCACAGAACAAAATAGAGGTACCAATGGCCTGTCGCAGCAAGCCCGGCAAACAGAATGAGGTGGGTAACGGTCGCGCGGCCGAGTTTTGACCAATAGCGTTTTAGGCGCGCACCAAGCGGCATATCGGCTGGACCAAATGCACTCAAGATTTGAGCCTTGCGCTGCTGGTAGCCCGTCTGGCCGGTAATATCCCGCCACATTTTCCGCCGGAAACTCTTCTTCGTGATGGGGAAGGGAGCAGAAAGGATCAGATCCGGGTCTTCCGCCTGCTGCGTATTGTTGTGGTGCTGCAGATGATAGCGCCGATAGGACCAGGTCTCCGCCATCAATGGATAGGCGCCGAGCCACTGACCGATGAACTCGTTGAGCTTTGGCGACTTGGCCAACACGCCATGCGCAGCGTCATGCATGAGAATGGCCAGGCCCAGTTGCCGACTGCCGATAACCACGAACGCCAATATAAAGGTGAGCGGATTGGGGAAATAGACGAACAGGGCCATCGCGGCGAAGCAGGTTCCCCAGGCGTGAGCAGCAATCCATATGGCGCGGAGATCAGAGCGTTTGCGCACAATCGCAATCTGGTCGTCGGTAAGAATGTCTTGTGCTTTGACCTTGTTCATATCCGGCTCTCCAGTTTTGTTTTTGTCGCCGTCTGTCGGGCGGTCACACCCAGAGCGCCAAAACAGAATTGAACGATGCTGTTGAGGACATCATCGCTTCCCTGTGCATCGGTCTCTGGCGCAAGCGGGCCCACCAGAGCTGTCGGGATGGCCCCGGCAATGCAGGCGGCGACAAGCTTGCTATCGCGCGGGCTCACACTTCCCTCAGCAATCGCATCATCAATAATGCGCGCAAAAATTGCCGCGTGGGTTTTGCGGAACCGTGTGCGTTCTTCGGCAAGGGCCACATCAACAGGTTCTGCCAGCAGGGCGTAGGCGAGACGGCGGCTTTTGAGCGCACGTCCCGAAAAGGTTCGCAGGACCAGATCAAAGCGATCAAGGGCCGGATGGTCTGCCGCGGCAATACCCGCAAGGATATTCATTTCCCGCGAAGAGACTTCCCGGAACACCTGACGACAGAGATCGTCTTTAGACGGGAAATAGCGATAAAGCGTGCCCGTCGCGAGACCTGCCCGTTTAGCAACGGCCGTGATCTGCGCTTTTGCGAACCCGCCTTCTGCGACAAGCTCGCGCGCGGCTTTCAGAATTCGGCGCCTGTTTTCCTTGAGGCGCTGCGCCACGTTCTCTGTTTGCCGATAGGCCATAGATATGAAATCCAATTCAGTTAATGGCGGTTGCACCGTTCCATGAATGAAAGCAGGTTCACTTTATGAAATCAAGCAGGCGAGCCTAAAAAAATGAACTTAGGTTCATGTTTTGAGCCAAACAAAACCCCAGGCCATAGAAATGAACTGGGGTTCGATCTTTAGGTTTTTGGCAGAATAGTGCCGAAAATGAGCTTACCTGTTTTGTGCTAAAGCGCGTCTTGCAGAGCGGGCTCCTTCGTCACGCCAGTAGGGCATGCCGGAAAAGAGGCTCGCTGCAACTGCGGCACCATGGAACCATTGCTTGAACATAGGTTCACTCCTTGATGATCTAGCTGCACCTGCGCGTCGGAATTGGCGTGAAACACAGCTATGTTGCTATGCGATATATATGGTGCGGTGCAATATTGTTCAAGCCCAACACCTGCGACATCTGTGCTCAGGGTTAAGAGGGACCCTGGATCTGGAGACTTAGAAGCGCATCCACCGCCAACCAGCACATGAACGCCAGTGCACTGAGTTGCAGCAGAAACAGGCTGGCACGCATGCGGATGGCGAGCGCCCCGGTCGATGTAATGTGGACCAGGGATTGCAAAGGCCTGACAACCACGATCACGAGACTTGCAAGTGTGAAAAGTGGAGGGATCGGCGCACCGGAGACGGCCAGGACGCCGATCACGGCGCCATACATGGGAAGAAACTCAAGGCAGTTTGCCTGTGCCCGATAGAGCCGCCAATAGGCCTCCGGTCCATGGCGTTCTCCGGAGGGAAAAGCAGTGACGGCGTAGCCACGTACAGACATCAGCCAGGCCCGGACAAGCTCAACCAGAATGAGCAAAAAGATGGTCCATCCAGCAAACAAGGTCAGGTGAAGTAGTGGATTGTCGAGCATGACAGATCTTCCTCAAGGGTGGGAGCCGGTGAATGTCGGCATGAGTTCCGAAACACGGACCTGCATCTCATTGAACACCGACTGTAAAGATGGACGCTGTTGCATGCGCGTTAACAAGGGAACTAATTCGTTGCAGGCCACTGGCAATCCACCGGCCAGAAATGCGTAGCCATTCAACAAAGTGGCTGCAGCCAGGTCTCCAAGAGACGGGTGGTGCGCATCCAGATGATAGTGTCCTAGTGCCTTTGCCTGTTTGGTGCGGCGTGCGAATACCTCAAGTCCACGCTCTACCCTGGGGGCATCTGCCGGAGATGAGCTGGAACCATAGACGCGGGTCTGAACGAGATTTTCGATTAAGGGAAACAGGTACCGGTTTGCGTCGAAAAACAATGACCGGCTTTTTGCACGCTGGGCAGCGTGCTGCCTATCGTTGGAGGTCGGATCGTATCGATCTTCCAGATAAGTGCAGATGAGGAATGAATCGTAGAACGCGCCATCATCATCAACCCAAACAGGGTTTCGCTGGTCTGGATGGTACTTGGCAATCATGGGATGCACCGGGCGATATCCCTCAACAGGTGACCAAGGAACCTCGACGAAGTTGAATGGGAGAGATTTCTCAGCAAGCACGACGCGAACGACTGACGTAGGCAGCGTAAGCGGTCCACCGTAGAGCGTCCCAATCATGTGTCGGCCAACATGCGTTTGTGATGGGCAGCTGCGAGAGCCAGCATTACTTGATTGTGGTCGTCCATCAGAACGGTCAGGTGACCAATATCCAGGAAGAAGCGCTCCCCAGAAATGTAGGGGCCGTCGAATTCAAAGGTGGAATAGAAGGGCAGATGGATCTTGTTGCCTGAGGCTTTGATCCCCAGAAAGTCGCCCGCATGTGTCATGTGGACGTCGCCCCAACAAGCAGAGCCGTCCGCTGTGATATGGTCAAGGGAGACATTGTAATCTGGAAATGCGGAAAAGAAGCCCTGTAGCATCTCGCGGCTTTCTTGCTTATTGGTCGACCGCCCAGGAATAGAGACTGCTTCCAAAGAAAAATTCTCACTACAGACCATTAGCGCTGCCTCAATATCCTGACGGCTTTTCGCTGCGCCATAGACGCGCACAAAACTTCGGCGCACAGCCCAGTCAAGAGCAAGCTTGTCGCCTGGGTTGGCTGGCGATTCATAGGGGCTCGCGAAGGGTTTGAGGGCCGCATCATACTTTTCGAGATAGTCGGCAGCGCGCTGGCCATGCCCAGGTGCAAGACGCTCTGCGAGTTTCACGAACCTGCCGTCTTCGAGGACCTGGAGATGTTCCCCTTCCACACTCAAATCGGGCAGCCCGGCGCGCCGAAAACTGAGACGGAACCGCATCCAAATACCTTCGTCCCTCACTTCAGGACCCTCAATGATTTCAGGGATGCGTATGTCGAAGCGGCGGTCGACGGTGTTGACGGACAATTGCAGCCCATCAAGCACCTCTTGAACGCCTGTTCTGAGCGGAGCACCGAATGGGCCTCCATCGATGAGCTCATGGACGGCATCATCCGAATAAAAGGGGGACAACACGGAAAAGTCGTCAGAAAGGAAAGCGATTTCAAAGGCTTGTGCGCATTGAATGAAAGTCGACACGGTCATTTTGACGTTTCTCCGAACCAGCAATTGTGACATACATGATGTATTTGACATTCAGTATGTATGTGAAGGTGTCCAGTGATCCAGTCCAATCAGAATGAAACGACCAAGACCATTCGCGATGAATATGCAGAGCGCACACGCACGGAAATTCTGAAAAGCGCCCGCAGCATTTTCACCAAGACCGGCTTTGCGGCTTCATCCCTTCAGCAGATCGCAAAGAGCGCTGGTGTGACGCGGGGCGCGCTTTACCACCACTTCAAAAACAAGGAAGACATTTTTCTGGCCGTCTTCCGGATACTCCAGGCTGAGATGATTGAGAAGCTGGGGCGCACAGTTTCGACGGAAATTGATGATGGTTGGATAGGCGTATCAGCGGTCTTGTCCTCGTTCTTGGAATACAGCCAGAATGTGGAATATCAGCAGATTGTTCTGATTGAAGGCCCTGGCGCACTAGGTTGGGCCCAATGGCGCAAGGTCGAAGAAGAATATGCGCTGGGTTTCATCGGTGACCTGATCGATCACCTGACAGTAAAGGGCGAAATCATCACGGCAAATCGAGACGCGCTTGCCAGCATGGTTATGGGCCTGACAATTGAAAGTTCTTTAGCGCTTGCGATGAACGACGGCGCCTACACGGCGGCCGATATTCAACAGATAGCAGAGCGCATGGTTTTTGGCCTGAAAGCAGACTAGGTCCGCTTTAGTGCAGGCCCGAACCTAGCGTTCCAGCCAGGATTGACGCGAACAGGATCACACCAAAGTCACGATTGGATTTGAAAACAGCGAGGCACCTGGCCGCATCATCAATCTTGGTCCGTGTGACCTGGCGCATGAGATGCCAGCCGCCGATCACAAGGCCCAGATAGAAAATCCATCCAATGGCCGCCGCCATTCCAGCAAGACCAAAGAAGAGCAGGGCCGCTCCATAGAACCCATAGAGCCAGGTCTTCGTATTGTCTCCAAATCGAAGCGCAGTCGACTTGAGCCCGAGAAGCGCGTCATCCTCTTTGTCCTGATGGGCGTAGATCGTGTCATAGCCCACGGTCCAGCAGATGCACCCGATATAGAGCAGCACAGGTGGAAGACTAAGGCTGCCGGCCACTGCAGCCCATCCCAGAAGAGCACCCCAATTGAACGTGAGCCCGAGCATCACCTGCGGCCAATAGGTAAAGCGCTTGGCAAACGGGTAGAGGCCCACGAGCAACAGCGAGGAGGTACCCAGCAGGATTGTGAAGAGATTGAACTGCACAAGGATCGCGAGACCAACCAGACAAAGCGCGATCAGGAAAATCCACGCCTGCCACAGACTGACAGCCCCAGATGGGATGGGGCGTGATCGCGTCCGCGCCACCTTCGCGTCAAACTCATGGTCAATAATGTCATTGATGGTACAGCCGGCACCGCGCATGACAAATGCCCCAAGGGCAAACAGCAGCATGGTGCCGGGTTCTGGCAAGTAGAGAAGCGATAGAACCGACCAGCCTTCGCCAAGCGGTGCAGCAAGCGCAATGGACCAGAGACAGGGCCAAAGCAGCAGCCAGGTGCCGATAGGGCGGTCGGCACGCATCAACCGCAGATAGGGCTTTGTTTTTTCAGGCGCGTAAAAATCCACCCAATTGTCAAACGTTGCGTCTGCTACGCGGCTGTCATTTGGTTGTCGATGGGGGTCTGTCATCCAAAAGGTCTCTTACGAAAACTCAATACGTAGGAGTGTCATAACATCATTTGGAAGGTGCAGGGGCGGTTCTGATCTCGTTGTTAGACAGAAAAGTCAGCCTGCCGTCGGTCCGTGGCGGGCGCTTCATAGGCTTTGATCGCTTGTGAAAGGGTAGAGGAGAGGGCGCCTTCCTGATTGATCCCTTCGTCACCTGTGTCTGCTTCTTCTTCAGCGCTCTTTTGTTCTTTGGCTTGAAGTTCAGCAGCGGCGAGGATCTGCTGCGCCTGCGCGGCCACCTGCCGGTCTTTGGAAGACGGTTCAGAAGGCGCATAGGCAGAGCGAATGACCGCTTCCATTTTGGCAATGACCGCAGCTGGATCACTGCCCCCGGAGGACGTATCGATCTGGATCTCGCCGTCGGTGATATATTCCTTGTCGTCTGGCCCGGTGGTGTAGCTATAGCTGATCCCGCCGGTTACCCCACCGCCAGCTGCCGCATGGGCAGCCTCGTGCGCTTTGACCTCTTCTTCTCGTTTCTTAAGCCGTTCGACTTCGGCTTCTTCCTCAGGGGTTAGATCATCCTGAGAACCGGATTTGGCAGCAGACGAGCCGCCTTCCACCTTGCGGCTATTGCCCGTCTGGTCGAGAAGCCCCCG
The DNA here is from genome assembly GCA_003330885.1 of Rhodobiaceae bacterium. Taxonomy (NCBI): domain Bacteria; kingdom Pseudomonadati; phylum Pseudomonadota; class Alphaproteobacteria; order Hyphomicrobiales; family Parvibaculaceae; species Parvibaculaceae bacterium. The sequence continues at coordinate 193,393 of CP030277.1, forward strand.
GCCAGCACCATTCTCCTGAGCCTGCTGTGCTGAATCGACTCCTGGAGCGCTCGGCGCAAAAACACCGCCAGCGCGAGAAGAATTCAAACTCGCGCTTTGAAGGTATGGATTGAATGACGTCTGTGGGCCGCCGACACTACCGATCATGAGGAAAGCATAGCCAAAACATGTTTGTTATTTCTTAAGAGGTTCTCTCGCCTGTCTGCCTCAAAACCCTAGGCTTCACCTGCAAATTGACTTCTTCTATAAGGGGGGGATGAACAACAAACACGACCCTCAGGAAACACCAGATCAGTGCGGCACCGGCCCAGACCATTGTGGGACGGGCAAAGTGCGCCTCTTTGTGGAGGCAGGTCTGGGCGAGGGCCTGGGCGTCGTGCCAAACCGCGATCAGATCCACTATCTGCTAAATGTTATGCGCTTGAGCGACGGCGACCATGTTCGGCTCTTTAATGGCCGCGATGGCGAATGGCTCGGTCGGTTGGATGAAGTCAAAAAGCGGTCCTGCCTCATTGCCCTGGAAAAAAAGACCAGAGAGCAGGATGTCCTGCCCGACATCTGGCTGCTGTTTGCACCGGTCAAAAGGGCCCGCCTCGATTTCATGGTCCAAAAGGCCGTTGAAATGGGGGCAGGGCGCCTGCTGCCCGTGAACACAGCACGCACCAATGTGGCCAGGATCAAACAGGACCGGCTCCGCGCAAATGCAGTTGAAGCTGCAGAGCAGTGTGGCCTCTTATCAGTTCCTGAAGTGGAAGAGCCACAGAGCTTGGGAGCCCTCTTGAACGACTGGTCCGCCGATATGGGCGGGCGCCGGATCATCTTCTGCGATGAAGCAGCTCCCAAAGCGAGCACGCTCGAACAATTGCAAAATCTTGTGGGGGCGGGAGCCTCGGCGGGCCCCTTGGCGATCCTTATCGGGCCGGAAGGTGGGTTTTCCCCGGCAGAACGGGAGCAATTGCTCAACCGCGATGACACCCACGCGATTTCCTTGGGCCCCCGCATCATGCGGGCTGATACGGCGGCCGTTGCCGCTCTGGCCGCGATACAACTGGTTCTGGGAGATTGGCGCGACTAAATGCCTATTTTCGTTCACGATATTGGCAAAGCTTTAGAAAAGACCTTGTGCGCGCTAGGGTCGTCCCTTACATGGCACTGACCTAAAGAGTGACGCGGGCGTCAAGAACTGCGCTAGAGCATTTCCAGTAGAAGTTGACGTACTTCAACGTCCGGAAATGCGACAAAACAAGGAATCTAGAGCCAGGTTTTGATCCCATCAAAACATGAAAGGCTCTAAGAGAAGTGGCCTGAAAAGGCAGGAAGGCTGGGGGAGCATGAGCATTCTGGTGGCGGGAGCCGATCCCATTTCAGGCTATGACGACCTGGTCTCCTATATTGAGGCGGGCGAGAAGCCGAAGGCCGACTGGCGCATTGGCACCGAACACGAGAAGTTCCCCTTCCGCACACAAGACAGAACCCCAATTCCCTATGAGGGAGAGAAGGGCATTCGCGCCATGCTGGAAGGCATGACCCGCTTTGGCTGGCAGCCGGTGCATGAAGGCGACCACATTATCGGTCTCACCTGTCCTGACAGTCTGGCCAATGTGTCGCTTGAGCCCGGTGGACAGTTTGAGCTCTCCGGCGCGCCGCTGGAAATGCTGCATCAGACCTGTTCAGAAGTGCACGATCACCTGGCCCAGGTGAAAGAAGTCGGCGGCGAACTCGATATCTGTTTCTTAGGCACAGGCTTCACGCCGGACTGGTCCCGCGAAGACATTCCGGTCATGCCGAAGGGCCGCTACGGCATCATGACCGAATACATGAAAAAGGTCGGCTCCTACGGTCTCGACATGATGTACCGCTCCTGCACAGTCCAGGTGAACCTGGACTGGTCAACGGAAAGCGACATGGTGAAAAAGTTCCGCGTGGCGCTGGCCTTGCAGCCAATTGCGACCGCCCTTTTTGCCAACTCCCCTTTTACCGAAGGCAAGCCCAACGGCTTCACGTCGTTCCGCTCACAAATCTGGACCGACACGGACAAGGCGCGCACGGGCATGCTGCCCTTCGTTTTTGAAGATGGCTTTTCCTACGAGCGCTATGTGGATTATGCGCTCGATGTGCCGATGTACTTCGTCTATCGCGATGGCACCTATCATGACGTGACCGGCAAAAGCTTCCGCGATTTCATGGCAGGCAAGCTGGATGGCTTTGAGGGTGAGATGCCAACCATTGGTGATTGGTCAAACCATCTCACCACCATCTTCCCGGAAGTGCGCATCAAAAAATTCATGGAAATGCGCGGCGCTGATAGCGGCCCCTGGAATTCCATCTGTGCGCTGCCCGCCATTTGGGTCGGGCTCCTTTACGATGGCGGTGTGCTGGATGCTGCGTGGGATATGGTGAAGAAGTGGACGCCAGACACCCGCGAAGAGCTGCGCTGGGAAGTTCCGAAAACAGCTCTCGCCACAAAAGCCGCTGGCATTAACGTCATGGATATCGCCCGAGAAATGGTTGATATGAGCCGCGCTGGCTTGAAAGCACGTGGCCAGACAGACGGTGTCGGCGCTGACGAAACCATCTTTCTCTCTACGTTGGAAGAGATCCTCGACAAGGGAAAGACCCGCGCCGACGAACAGCTCGATGCGTTCAATGGCCGCTGGGGTGGCAAGATCGATCCCATCTATGACGAGTATGCGTTTTAACGCCTTGACCCACTAACCCGCTGGGCCTAAAACCCGCGTCCTTTTTGCGGGCGGAACGGGGATGGTGTCATGAAACGGGTTTTGGTGATTGGCTGTTCCGGCGCTGGCAAGTCCACTCTTGCTAAAGCCATCGCCGACAGAACTAGTCTTCCCCTTATTCACCTCGACAATGAATTCTGGCATCCCGGCTGGGTGGAAACACCAGCCGATGAATGGCCATCGATTGTCGAGCAGCTGGCAGCACGAGGCAGCTGGGTCATGGACGGCAACTATTCGGGAACCTTTCCATTTCGGATGCCGCGGGCAGACACGATTATTCTGGTGGAGCGACCACGCTGGCTGTGCCTTTTGCGTGCCATGTGGAGGAGTGCGAAATTCTATGGGCGTGTCCGGCCAGATCTTGCTGAGGGATGTCCGGAACGCTTTAGCCTCGACTTCTATAAGTGGATATGGGATTTCCCCAACCGTTCCAAAAAGAAGATGGGGGAGGCCATGGCAACCATCGGTGCCCATGCAACCCAGATCACTCTTGCAAGCGATAGGGAAGCCCACGCCTTTCTGGAGACCATCGATCCAAAGACCGATTGATCTAAGACGAGTTGAGTTTTTACAATTTGGGGTGAGTGCCAAAAAACGCGTGACCTCAGCGCGATTTTTGGCTCTGATTGAACGCAATACGCTCTGGGGCGATCTGCTTTTCACTTGCCCCTTCAGGGAAGGGTGAGCCGATGGCCGAACTCAAAACCAAAGAGAATGAGGCGAGCGTCGAGGCATTCCTCGCGACCGTGACAGACGAAAAACGCAAAGCCGATACACGCACCGTCATGGAAATGTTGGAGCGGGTGACGGGCCACCCACCCAAAATGTGGGGCACCAGCATCATCGGCTTTGATAGTTACGATTACACCTATGAATCCGGGCGAAGCGGCACCTGGTTTGTTACCGGTGTGAGCCCTCGCAAACAGGCACTCACCGTCTACATTATGCAGGGCTTCAGTGCGTACGAGGACCTGATGGGGAAGCTCGGGAAATACAAAACCGGCAAGTCCTGTCTCTATGTCAAAAAGCTCGAAGACATCGACATGAAGGTGCTGGAAAAACTCGCACGTGAATCCATGAAATGGATCCGGAAGAACTACGGCTGATGCGCTGAGCAGTTTTCTTTCCAGAAAACTCGTATGGCGGTGGCAACCTCTTCAGTCCTCTCAAGTTGAACAAAGAGACGACCTCCTTCAATTTCCACAAGAGATACCTGACCCTTGAGGGTGTCGCGAAGCCAGAAGGCCCATGGCAAACCGAAATAACTGTCTTCTGTTCCCCAGACAAGCAAAGCGGGAGCGCTGAGACTGCTAAGTTTTGGCGTGTGCGCGGCAAGTTCCTTTTCGTCAAGAGCGAGAATAAAATGTTCAAATTGGTTTTGGCCGACTTCCGTTGAGAACGCCGGACCAAGTAGCTCTTCCACGAGCTCTTGTGTGAGATTGGCAGGGTCCTCAAATCCGCGTCCCGGAAAACCAGCGCGTGCGTAGTCGACATTGTCGAGCATATTTGCGACGGCATTTCCGAGTTTTCCCGCCTCCGCCACTTTTTTTGCCTGACGTATGTCAGCTGGCGGTCCAAGATTGTAGTGGGTGTCGCAATTTGTGAAGGTGATTGTTCGGATGAGGTCTGGGTTATTGGCAGCGAACACCGATGCGACTGCACCGCCAAAATCGTTTGCCACCAAGTCTACTCTCTCAAAGCCCATTTTCAGGCAAAAATTTTCGATCATCTGAGCCTGTGCATCGAGTGACAGGTTTTGATTTTTCGGTACGAGGGAGCGGCCATGGCCTAATAAATCAGGGGCATAGCAGGTGCGTTCCGTTTGCATATAGCCGATCAGTGGCCGCCAGACCGCATTGTTCAACATCAGGCCGTGAACAAAAAGCACGGGGGCACCGACACCTACTTTGACATAGGAAATTTCCCCTTCTGGGAGCTCAATTGTTTGCCGTTGGTGATCATAGGTTGATGGGTTCATCGCTCTCTCCATAAAATAAACCGACTAACGGTCTAATACAATTCTATATGGAATTTCCAGCGAGATTTTGCAACACCTGTTTTTTGAACTGGTAAACGTCGACGCGCCTTAAGCTGCGAGTACCAGTGTCGGTAGAGAGGATTCGTTTGATGGCGAAGAGTAGGGTGAGAAACAAAAACGGGGGATCAGCGGGGGAGGTCGATGGACGCCTCGTTCAGGGTGAACTGACTCGGAATGCAATTGTGAAAGTTGCGCGGAGATTGTTTGAGGAGGATGGCTTTGAGGCAACGTCAATTCAGGCAATCCTGGACGCAAGCAGCCAAAGTCGGGGATCTCTCTATCACCACTTCAAAAGCAAAGAGGCACTTTTTGCGGCCGTCGTCGAAAATGCCTATGAGGAGTTTTCATCCAAAACCCTAGCGGCCGCGTTGAAAGAAAGAGATCCGCTGAAACGCATGAAGGCAGGGTGTGTGGCGTGGCTTGAATTGACCCGCAATCCAAAGACCCACAGGCTTGTTCATATTGATCCCCCCATTGCACTCGGGTGGGAAGGTTGGAGAAAACTCGACCAGAAGTATTTCTTAGGCCAGCTGGAAGAGGGTGTTAAGGCTCTTGCGGTGACCAGCGACATCGATCAATCCCTTGTTCCAGCTATAACCCAGGTGTTGCTGGCAGGCCTGAACGAAGCAGCCTCTCTCGAAGCTACGAAAAAGAACAGTGAAGCCCGTGCACGGGTTCGCAAAACAATTGAGTTGTTGCTGGACAGGCTGTTTGTGAAAGTAGTCACCTAGACTCATTCGGAGAATTGTGCGGCAGGTACTGCAAAACAAGCATCAGCGTGATCGCGACGAAACAGGCGACATGGGTCACGAAGATGGCGTTGGCCAATTCAGTCTGCGTCACAAGGTCGTCCGTCCTGGCACCAAGTTGCACAGCAAAGGGAAATGCGATTTCAACGCCCGCGGCAATTGCCGGGCCAACCAGCGCAATCGTGCCGACGCGGTTCCAGAAGTTGACGCGTTTGTCGCGTGCACGCAGGAGAGTTGTGAGCAGAACAATGACCATCACTGTCCCAACCAACAGATTCATCGGCGCTGCATCGCTCGTCACGCGTTGATAGTAGCCTGCGATGGAGGCCAGCACCTCCTCAGGCAGTGTCTCTTGTCCCCAATGGGGCCAGACCTGCACATCGAACATGAGATCAAACCAAAGCACCGCGAGCAGAAAACCGCCGCCCGTCGTGATGAGTTTCTGTGTCATCTGTTGTCCCACACTCCTGCAAGCTTTGATACGGCCCTGATGTATGTGCAACACAGCTTGCGTCCTTGCCGGTTGATCCATCGACCGCTAGATGCCGATCATCGCTTTTGAAATTTGGTCAGGCAAGAGCGAATGGGTAAGTTGGAGAAGGCGCGCCTTCCGCGCGGGCAATACATCCGCAAGAAGTTCACACGGTTCGGGCTCCTCGCCTTTGCTAAGCGGTGGCCAAAACTGGTCGACCATCCGAGGCTTGAAATTGATGGCGACGTGAGGACTCCACTATCGCTTGATGTCCACGAGGTGTTTTGTAATGGGCGGGAGGTGCAGCAATCTGATTTTCATTGCGTCACGACCTGGTCGCATCTGGGCCTTTTCTGGAACGGGGTTTCATTCAAGACGTTTTATGAGGCCGTCATTGTTCCCCGCGCGCAACCAAACGAGCGCGCCGCCCATGTTCAGTTCCAAGGCGCAGATGGCTATCGCTCCGCAATGACACTTACTGATGCGCTGGCTGATGAAGTGATGTTGGTAGATCAGCTAAACGGGGAGCCGCTTAGTCTGGCACACGGTGCGCCTTTGCGACTGATTGCACCGGCACACTACGGCTACAAAAGCACAAAGCATCTCGTCAAAATCACCTTCAGCAAGACAGAAAGATCTGGCGTCGGCGGCCCGCTGGTTCATCCACGCGCGCGTGTGGCGCTTGAAGAACGCGGACTCTATCTTCCGGGCTGGATGTACCGCGTGATTTACCGAGCCATCCTACCCATCGTATTCTGGATCTACCGACGTAATGACAGGGGATAGGCTCGTGAGGTCATTCTAAGCAGCCGTCCCGCCAACCGTCAGCCCACTGAGTTTGAGCGTCGGCTGGCCGACGCCAACAGGCACGCCCTGGCCCGCTTTGCCGCATGTCCCGATGCCCGGATCGAGCTTCATGTCATTGCCGATCATGGAGACTTTGGTGAGCACGTCTGGCCCATTGCCAATGAGTGTAGCGCCTTTCACCGGCGCGCCCACTTTGCCGTTCTCAATCATATAGGCTTCGGTCACCGTGAAGACGAACTTGCCTGATGTGATGTCCACCTGACCGCCGCCGAAGGACACGGCATAAAGGCCGTCTTTGACGCTTTTCAGAATTTCTTCCGGGTCCTTGTCGCCATCCAGCATGTAGGTGTTGGTCATCCGAGGCATCGGTTGATGCGCGAAGCTTTCACGCCGTCCATTACCCGTTGGGTCCATGCCCATGAGCCGCGCATTCATGCGGTCCTGCATATAGCCTTTGAGAATACCGTCTTCGATGAGCACCGTGTTCGACGTCGGTGTGCCTTCATCATCGACGGAGAGGGAGCCACGGCGTTTGGCAATCGTGCCATCATCCACAACCGTCACACCGGGAGAGGCGACTCGCTCGCCGAGCAGGCCCGCAAACGCACTTGTCTTCTTGCGATTGAAGTCGCCTTCAAGCCCATGGCCGATGGCTTCATGAAGCAAGATGCCCGGCCAGCCATTGCCAAGTACCACTTCCATTTCACCTGCAGGGGCTGGAACGCTGTCGAGATTGACGAGGGCCTGTCGCAGCGCCTCGTCCACCTGACCCTGCCACTGATCCGGGCTGATCCAGGCGCTATAACCTTCGCGACCACCGACACCATGGGAGCCGCTTTCCTGACGGTCGCCTTCGCCAACGACGACGGAGACGTTGACCCGCACGAGAGGGCGAATGTCCCGCACGACCTGACCACCGGCGCGGATGATCTCCACAGCCTGCCACTCGCCTGCCATCGAGGCCGTCACCTGACGCACGCGGGGGTCTTTCGCCCGTGCGTAGGCATCAATTTCCTGCAGCAGTTCCACCTTTTGCTCGAAGGTCTGGTCGCCAAGCGGGTTTTCATCGCCATAAAGCTGAGTGTTCGTGCGCGCTGGGCCATCCGCCAGCGTGCCCGAATGTCCGGACTTCACCGCCTGCACAGCATCTGATGCCCGCATCAGCGAGGCTTCTGACATGTCCGACGAATGAGCGTAGCCGGTGGATTCGTCCGCCACGCAGCGCAGGCCAAAGCCCTGGTTCGTGTCATAGGTCGCTGTCTTCAAGCGGCCATCGTCAAATGCCAGGGCTTCCGAAAGCCGATATTCGAGATAGAGCTCCCCATCGTCCGCTTCCGCCAGCGTGTCGTCTACAAGACGCTCCACACGGGAACGGTCAAGGCCGGCAGGTTCAAAGAAAAGATCGTCTGACGATGCACTCATGGGCGGTAAATGTCTCCAGTGGGAGGGAAAGGTGAAATTCTAGGTGTTTTAGGCAGGCAGCCAGTCCGCCACAGGGACAAGTCGCCCCGGCAGATTGGACAGGTCACACCGCACAATATGGGGGCTGCAGCTGTAAAGGGGATATTGAGTCACCTGAAGTTGAGCCAAATCCACCAGAAAAACGCCATTGATGCGGCCAAACCAGTCATCCCATTCGCGGAATGTCCAGGTTTCCCAGCCAGCTGGGGGGGCATTGGTCACGTCATCAACTGCTGACGGGTGAGCCGCGCAGAAGCCAACGACGCAACGTCCGGGCGCTTTGGGGTCAAGATAAGGAGCGGCTTCGCTAATCAGCTCCGGCGCGGCGCCACCATTGGTGTGCAGATGCACGCCCGACGAAATATGCCGCCCGTAGTGAAAATGGATTAGCGCTTCATCGCGCATCGCCGACCTCCCTGATTTCCAGCCATTCTAGGCTGATTTGGGCATGTCGGCACCTTTTGATCCGCAGTTTCACAGGATTTCTCCTGGCGCATTGACCTGATGGGGCCAAAAGCGTGGCAAAAAGTCGCGCGAGGCACCCCCTCTGTCACATGGCTACAAGGGCGGTCTATACTAACAAGCGACTCAGGAGCCAAATGCGGCCCAGCGGATCTGCGACCGTTGAATGAGGCAAGGGGAAGACCAGCTTTGGTGTAGGGGCGTCAGCCTGGAACCGCTAAGGGGCGGATTTCCTCTTTTTTTCTCATTCGACCGCTTGCGACCTGCGGCTGATTGTGGTTTTTGACGCGAGAGATTGACCGCGAAGTGGACGTCTGGACTAAATTCCAGGGTTCAATTTGTGGAGGGGGCAGCCGGTTGTGACAAAGCACATAAAACTGGCGCCATCAGAATTTGATGTGAAGAGCGAGGCACAGAAATGCGCGTGACGACACTTTTGGCGGCGACAGTCGTGGCTCTGGTTGCAGGGGTAGTAACCGGATCGGCAGATATGGCATTTGCCGCGGCGGGTCAGCCGACCGATTGGGCCCTTGGATTCCAGGATTCTAGAAGTCCAGTAATGGACGACCTAGTCTGGTTCGATAACTTCCTGCTGGTCCTGATCACAGTGATCTCGCTCTTTGTGCTGGCGTTGCTCATCATCATCATGGTGCGCTTTAACGCGAAGAAGAACCCAGAACCGTCAAAGACAACCCACAACACACTGATCGAAGTATTGTGGACCGTCGTGCCAATCATGATCCTGATCGTGGTCGCTGTGCCGTCCTTCCGCCTTCTTTATAAGCAGATGGAAGTGCCTGAAGCCGACCTGACCATTAAGGCCATTGGCTACCAGTGGTACTGGGGCTACGAATATCCAGACCATGACGGTCTCTTCTTTGAAGCGCTGATGTTGGAAGACGATGAATTGGCAGAAGGCCAACCGCGTCTGCTTGCAACCGACACAGAAGTTGTCGTGCCGGTGAACGCTACCGTGCGTCTGCAGATCACCTCGGAAGATGTGATTCACGCTTGGGCGATCCCGTCATTCGGCGTGAAGATGGACGCAGTTCCAGGTCGTTTGAATGAGACATGGTTCCGCGCTACGGAAGTTGGCACTTATTATGGTCAATGCTCAGAGCTGTGCGGTATCCGGCATGCATATATGCCGATCACAGTGAAAGTTGTGACCCAGGAGGAATTCGATGAATGGATCCTCTGGGCCAAAGAAGAATATGCGGCGGCTCCGTCTGCCTATGATGTGGCGGACGCTCAGCGCTAACGCGATGGCAACCGCATTTGATTTTTGAGAAACGACGTTAGAGATAAGGGGAAGAGATATGGCCGGTGAAGCAGCAGGCGCTCACGCCGATCACGATCATCATCCAACCGGGTGGAAGCGGTACGTCTATTCGACGAACCACAAAGATATCGGCACGATGTATCTCATCTTCGCGATTATGGCGGGGATTCTAGGTGGGGCACTCTCCATCGGGATGCGGCTTGAGCTCCATGAGCCGGGCATGCAGATCTTTGGTGATCCGCACATGTACAATGTGTTCACCACGGCTCACGGCCTCATCATGATCTTCTTTATGGTGATGCCTGCGATGATCGGGGGGTACGGCAACTGGTTCGTTCCGCTCCAGATTGGTGCGCCGGATATGGCGTTCCCGCGGATGAACAACATCTCGTTCTGGCTTTTGCCTGCATCACTCGCTCTGCTTGTGATGTCGATGTTTGTTGAGGGGCCTCCCGGTTCCAACGGCGTCGGTGGCGGCTGGACGATCTACGCACCTCTTTCGACAACGGCTCAGCCAGGACCTGCGATGGATTTCGCAATCCTGTCGCTTCATATCGCGGGTGCGTCGTCCATTCTTGGGGCGATCAATTTCATCACCACCATTTTGAATATGCGCGCCCCTGGCATGACATTGCACAAGATGCCTCTTTTTGTGTGGTCAGTTCTGGTAACCGCGTTCCTTCTGCTTCTGTCTCTGCCTGTTCTTGCTGGTGGCATCACCATGCTGCTGACAGACCGGAACTTTGGAACGGCGTTCTTTAATCCTGCCGAAGGCGGGGACCCAATCCTCTTCCAACATCTGTTCTGGTTCTTCGGTCACCCTGAAGTGTACATCCTGATCTTGCCCGGTTTCGGCATCGTCAGTCACATCATCTCGACTTTCTCTCGGAAGCAGGTCTTCGGCTATCTGGGCATGGCCTATGCCATGGTCGCGATTGGCGCAGTGGGCTTCGTCGTGTGGGCACACCACATGTACACAGTCGGTCTCGATGTGGACACGCAGGCCTACTTTGTCGCGGCGACTATGGTCATCGCGGTTCCAACAGGCGTGAAAATCTTCTCGTGGATTGCAACCATGTGGGGTGGATCAATCGAGTTTAAAGCGCCAATGCTTTGGGCAATCGGATTCATCTTCCTCTTCACAGTTGGCGGCGTAACCGGCGTTGTGCTCGCAAATGCGGGGGTCGATCGCGCCTACCACGACACCTATTACGTTGTGGCTCACTTCCACTACGTCTTGTCGCTTGGTGCCGTGTTCGCGATCTTTGGGGCCTGGTATTATTGGTTCCCTAAAATCTCCGGATACATGTATTCGGAATTCCTCGCCAAACTGCACTTCTGGTTGATGTTTATCGGTGTGAACCTCGTGTTCTTCCCGCAGCACTTCCTTGGACGTCAGGGCATGCCACGCCGATATGTGGACTATCCTGATGCCTATGCAGGCTGGAATGCCGTTTCATCCTGGGGTTCCTACCTCACAGCGTTCTCCGTCCTGATCTTCCTGCTCGGCCTGGCAGTTGCCTTCAGCCGACGCGAGAAAGCAGCGGACAATCCGTGGGGTGAAGGTGCAACGACACTGGAATGGACACTTCCATCTCCGCCGCCGTTCCACCAGTTCAACGAACTGCCGCGGGTAAAATAAACTCTGTATGGGCTGGCGCTTGGGTCTCCAAGTGCCAGCTCCCCATTTTGCATAAACGGTCCATATGTCTGACGTATCCATAGAAACAGCAAAAACCGCAGGCGCTAGTCGCCAGGAAGCTGGTACTGCCAGCGACTTTTTTGCGCTTCTGAAGCCACGGGTGATGTCACTCGTCGTGTTCACTGGGTTTGTCGGCATTGCTGTGGCTCCGGGTACGCTGCACCCTGTGCTCGCGTTCGCAGCCTTGCTTTGCATTGCTGTTGGGGCGGGTGCCTCAGGGGCGCTGAACATGTGGTACGACGCCGACATTGACGCCCGCATGATGCGCACTGCAGAACGCCCAATTCCTCAGGGACGGGTATCGGCCGGGGAAGCACTCGGCTTTGGAGCGACCCTCTCCGTCGTCTCTGTCGTCGCAATGGGCCTCTTTGTGAACTATGTGGCCGCTGCCTTGTTGGCGATCACGATCGGGTTCTATCTCTTCATCTACACAATGTGGCTGAAACGGCGGACACCTCAGAACATCGTGATTGGTGGCGCAGCTGGTGCATTCCCTCCCATGATCGGATGGGCGGCGGTAACAGGCTCTGTATCACTGGAATCGATCATCCTCTTTCTCATCATCTTTATGTGGACACCGCCGCACTTTTGGGCGCTGGCACTTTATCGCAAGAGTGACTACGCCAGCGTTGGTGTTCCGATGCTGCCTGTTGTCGCGGGCAAGCATGAGACACGCAAGCAGATCCTCATCTATTCAGCCCTCTTGGTGCCGCTGACACTGCTGCCGGTAGCCCTTGGCTTTGCTGGCGCCATCTATGGCGCGGTAACCGCATCTGCCGGCGCGGTATTCTTGGCTCTTGCCTGGCAGATTTGGCAGGCTGGCAAGCGCGGCGACGAACCGGACAGTGACGCGCGCGCAAAACGCCTCTTCCTATTCTCAATTTTTTATCTCTTCCTGATCTTCGCACTGTTCCTGGTTGAACGCGTGCCAGGCCTCTTTCTGCCGGTGATCTAACCAATGGCTCTTGCTCATATGGACGAAAAATCACGCCACGAGATTGAAACACCAGTTTGGTCGGAAGACATGCTGAAGCAGCGCCGCGCGCGCGCCAAAGCAATGGCTTGGGCTTTGTTGGGGTTTATGGCGCTCGTTTTTGCTGTGACCTTGGTGAAGCTTGGCGCCAACGTCCTTGACCGTTCAATGTGAGGAAGTGATCGAATGAGCCTTGCGACCGCAGACACAATCGAGGCGCAGCAGCGTCAGCACCGGAAAGTAGCACTCCTGCTCTCCGCGCTTGTTGTGGGTATGGTCGGCATGGCCTATGCAGCAGTGCCACTTTACGATCTGTTTTGTCGGGTTACCGGATATGGCGGCACAACGAACACAGCAGATTTTGCGCCGGTTTCTGTGATCGATCGCACCATGACCATCCGCTTTGACAGCAACATCAATCGTGGTCTTGCCTGGGAATTCAAACCTGTTGAGCTGAGCCAGGAAATCAAGGTTGGCGAGTCTGGCCTCGCCTTCTACCAGGCACGCAATCTTACTGACGAAACGCTGGTTGGCACGGCGACCTATAATGTGACGCCACAATCAGCGGGCTACTATTTCAACAAAATTGACTGCTTTTGCTTTACCGAGCAGGTCCTGCGCCCCGGCGAAACTGTTGATATGCCGGTAACCTATTTTGTTGATCCTGAAATTGAAGACGACAAAAACCTGGATCATGTGACCACAATCACATTGTCCTATACATTTTATCCCAAACGGGACGTCGCAAGCGCGGCGAACTAACTGACCGAAAGACTTTGGTCTTTCAAACAATGAGGATGAGGGGACATGGCAGACGCCCACGCACCACAACATGACTACCATTTGGTAGATCCGAGCCCGTGGCCGGTCATCGGTTCGATCGCAGTTTTCATCACGGCGGTTGGCGCGATTTTCTGGATGCACGGCGAAATGACTCCTTGGGTCATGATCGCTGGGTTTGTTGGCATCGCTTACACCATGGCTGGCTGGTGGCGCGACGTCATCATTGAAGCAGAGGGTGGTGATCACACACCAGTTGTTCAGCTGCACCTGCGCTACGGCATGATCATGTTCATCGCGTCCGAAGTCATGTTCTTCGTTGCCTGGTTCTGGGCCTATTTCGACGTCAGCCTTTTCCCAGGCAATGACATCATGTTCGCTCGCGCAGAAGCGACAGGAGGTGTTTGGCCACCAGTCGGCATCGAAACATTCGATCCGTGGCACCTGCCATTCATCAACACAGTGATCCTGCTCACATCGGGTACGACGGCTACCTGGGCGCACCACGCGCTGCAGCACGGCGACCGCAAAGGTCTGAAGCAAGGCCTGTGGCTCACGGTGATCCTGGGAATGATCTTTACTGCTCTCCAAGCCTACGAATATTCCCATGCGGCATTCGGGTTCTCAAACAGCATCTATGGCGCAACCTTCTTCATGGCGACTGGTTTTCATGGCTTTCATGTCATTATCGGAACCATCTTCTTGGCTGTGTGTCTTGGACGTGCCTATAGCGGTCACTTCACTGAGAAGCACCACTTTGGCTTCGAAGCAGCTGCCTGGTACTGGCACTTTGTTGACGTGGTCTGGTTGTTCCTGTTTGTCTCAATCTATGTCTGGGGCGCTGGTCCAGCACACTGATTAGAGACACAGAAAACTATTGGGGGGCGGCACCGCGTGGGCGGTTGGCCGCCCTCTTCAATTTTGGCAGAGCTATTTATGGCTTAGCCAATACGGAAAGAATGCTCTGAATGGATGACAGCAGTTTTCAGCAGCAATCATCAATCACCTTAGGTCTCAAGCGCCGCTGTCCGCGTTGCGGTGAGGGCAAGCTCTATCAGAGCTTTCTGACGATTGCCGACAGATGTGATCGATGCGACTTGGACTTTTCTGAGTTTGATTCCGGCGATGGTCCAGCGGTCTTCATCATCATGATCACGGGTTTCATAATTGTTGGGCTGGTGCTCTATGTCGAAGTGGCCTACCGCCCGGACTATTGGGTCCACGCCGTCTTGTGGCTACCCATGTCGGTAGCGCTGCCGCTGGTCTTGCTTCCTATACTCAAGGCCTGGCTCGTGGCCCAGGTTTTTCGGCACAAGGCCCATGAAGGCCGGCTGGAGGATTAGGTAAATGCATCTCCTCGTAAACAACCCTTATTTTCGACCAAGCCTTTGGCCGACTTTGTTTTTGATTGCCTCCTTGCCCATTCTGCTCTGGCTTGGCACTTGGCAGCTTCAGAGACTGGAGTGGAAGCTTGGGTTGGTTGAGCAGATGGAGGCACGGTTAGATGCGCCAGCAATCGCCATAGAAGACGTTAATCCGGGCAATGAGGATGAGTTTCGCCGGTATCGTGTTTCTGGCATGTTTGATGAAGCCACTGAGTTCCACTGGCTTGCCACATCAGAGGCCTATGGGATTGGCTACCTGATCTTTAGCCCTTTTGCGCTGGAGGATGGGCGCAGGGTCATTGTGAACAGGGGATTTGTCCCATCGCCGCTGAAAGATGCAATGGCTGACAGGCTGGGCGGCAGAGAGACGTTTGAGGCCATTGCCCGCAGACCAGAAACACCAGGTTCTCTCGATGCAACCAATGACGTTACCGCTAATATCTGGTTCACAAGAGATATTGAGGCCATGGCCGCTCTCGCCGGCGGGGGAGACTATCTCCCCATCTATCTGGAGAAAGCCGGCGATGTGGCGGAGGAGGTCTGGCCGAAACCGGGAGCTGCAAAGGTCACCCTGGTCAATAATCACCTGGACTACGCCCTGACTTGGTATGGGCTAGCGGTCGTTTTGCTCGTGATTTACCTCGTTTTTCACCGGACCCAAGGCCGGTTTGGCCAACGGGTGGAGCGCCCAATTGAGTGACTTGTGGCGCAGGCCCGCCACAGATAGTGTGTGGCCGAATTTCAGGAGACAGGCGTGAAATATGTGAGCACCAGGGGCCAGGCCCCCGAGCTTGATTTTGAAGAAGCACTGCTGACTGGACTCGCCCGAGACGGCGGCCTCTATGTGCCTGCATCCTGGCCACGCCTGTCTCAGGACGAGATAGCGGGCTTTGCCGGGAAGTCTTATGTCGACGTTGCCCATGCGGTGATGACGCCCTTCGTGGACAGCGCCATCAGCTCTGATGGGCTGAAGACCATGTTGACGGAGGCCTATGCGTCCTTCGGGCACCGGGCGGTCACGCCGCTCAAGCAGATGGGCGACAATGATTGGCTCCTGGAGCTGTTCCACGGGCCCACGCTCGCTTTCAAAGATGTCGCCATGCAGATATTGGCGAGGCTCTTTGATCATGCACTAAAGGGCAAAGGGCGTCGTCTCACAATTGTGGGCGCGACTTCTGGTGATACAGGGTCGGCCGCCATAGAGGCCTTCCGTGGTCGGGATGCCATCGACATTTTCATTTTGCACCCCAAAGGCCGAGTGTCGGAAGTTCAGCGGCGCCAGATGACGACGGTATTGGATGACAATGTCCATAACATCGCAGTGGATGGAAGTTTCGACGATTGCCAGGCACTCGTGAAAGCCATGTTCAATGACATGGCATTCCGCGACGAGGTTGGCCTTGCAGGTGTGAACTCGATCAATTGGGGCCGAGTGATGGCCCAGATCGTCTACTACTTCACATCCGCCGTGGCACTGGGCGGTCCGGCCCGGCCTGTAAGCTATTCGGTTCCTACGGGGAATTTTGGTGACATTTTTGCTGGCTATGTCGCGCGCGAAATGGGCCTGCCCATCAACAAGCTCATTGTTGCAACCAATGTGAATGATATTCTGGCCCGTGCGCTCAATACAGGCCGCTACGATGTCGGCACGGTAACGCCAACCATCAGTCCCAGCATGGACATCCAGGTGTCGAGTAACTTTGAACGCCTGCTGTTTGACGTGTGTGACAGGGACGGACCGGGTGTTGAACGCATGATGCAACAGTTGCAGCAATCCGGTGGTTTCGGCATCCCTGAGGGTGCTTTGGCAAAAGCCCGGACCTGTTTTGCCGCAGACCGGGCAGATGAGGCGGAAACCAACGCCATGATACGCCGCGCAAACGAAACGACAGGTGAACTAGTCGATCCGCATACCGCCGTCGGTCTCGCGGTAGCAGAGCGGCATCGCGGCGACATGTCCATTCCGATGGTGACGCTGGCAACGGCGCATCCGGCCAAGTTCCCGGCAGCCGTTGAAGCGGCCAGCGGTCTCATGCCAGCCCTTCCGTCGCGCATGGCAGATCTTTTTGAGAGAGAAGAACGTCTGGACGAGTGTGCAAACGATCTCAAAATGATTGAAGATTTCATTCGGGCCCGTAGCCGTGTAGCGGCGGCCTGATCATGACAGCCACTGTTTCGAAACTTTCCAATGGCATGACCGTGGTGACCGACGAGATGGCGCATCTTCAAAGCGCCTCCGTCGGCGTTTGGGTCAATGCAGGCTCCCGACATGAGGCCCTCGCAGATAACGGCATTTCCCACATGTTGGAGCATATGGCGTTCAAAGGCACCGAGCGCAGGTCTGCGCGCGCTGTTGTGGAAGAGATTGAAGCGGTGGGTGGACACCTCAACGCCCATACCACCCACGAGGCGACGGCCTATTATGTTCGGCTCTTGAAGGACGATGTGCCTTTAGGTGCAGATATTCTTGCAGACATTTTGCAGTTCTCGACTTTTGAGCCGGAAGAGGTAGAGCGCGAGCAGGGTGTTATTGTTCAAGAAATCGGGCAGGCAGCCGATACGCCCGATGATCTGGTTTTTGACCTCTTGCTTGAAGCGTCCTTTCCCGATCAACCACTCGGCCGATCAATCCTGGGTACTCCTGAATCTGTAAAGTCTTTTGACGGCTCGCGGCTTAAGTCCTACATGGCTTCAAAATATTCAGGTCCTCAGCTGGTTCTGGCAGGCGCGGGCGCTGTTGAGCATGCTTCGCTGAAGGCGATGGGCGAGGACCTGTTTAATGCGCTGCCAACATCAGAGATTGATGAGGCGGGCAAAGCTGAGTTTACCGCGAGCGAGCGCAGACAGGATAAAGATCTTGAGCAGGTCCACCTCACACTCGCCTTTGAAGGCGTCGACTATGCTGACCCCGACTATTACACCGCCCAGGTTTTTTCCTCGATCCTAGGCGGCGGTATGTCGTCCAGGCTCTTCCAGGAGGTTCGGGAAAAGCGGGGCCTTTGCTATTCCGTTTATTCCTTCAACTGGTCATTCGATGATACGGGGCTTTTTGGCATTTATGCTGGAACGGCTGAAGAAGACGTGGCTGAGCTTGTGCCCGTTGTGGCGGCAGAGCTTAACCGTCTGGCTTTGGACGCATCTGAGGAAGAAGCAGGTCGGGCAAGGACGCAATTAAAGGCGGGCATGCTTATGGGGCTCGAATCATCGGCTTCCAGAGTGGAGCAGTTGGCGCGCCAGCAGATGATTTTTGGGCGGCCATTGAGTGTTGAAGAGATCACCGAGCGGGTGGATGCCGTCGATGCCGCCGCCCTGCGGCGTTTTGCTGCGCGAATTACTGGCTCTAAACCGGCAATTGCGGCCGTTGGTCCCCTGAGCGGCCTTGAATCTTATGACCGGATCGCGGCAAGATTCACATGAGCGATTTGGGGTCTCTGAGAGGAAGACCCTGAAGGGGACGAACAGGGGTCTATGGCGTTTCTACGATCCATAACGCGCCCGGAGGTGGCGCCGCTAGTAATCGGCACCGGAGTCTATCTTCGGGGGCCGACAATGGGCGACTATGCCGAGTGGGCGGAATTGCGGACCCGAAGCCGCGCCTATCTCACACCATGGGAACCAACCTGGCCGCCGGATGACCTGACCAGGGCAGCTTTCCGGCGGCGCCTGCGGCGCTACATGCGCGACGTCAGAGAAGACCTTGCTTATCCCTTTTTCGTTTTCCGAGAAGGCGACGATGCATTGATTGGTGGGATGACGATCTCAAACATTCATAGAGGTGTGCAGCAGTCATGCACTTTGGGATATTGGGCAGGTGAGATTTACGCCGGCAACGGCTATACAACAGAAGCTGTTCGCGCGCTTTCTTGTTTCATCTTTGATGAGCTGCAGTTGCATCGGATACAAGCAGCTTGTCTGCCGGAAAATGAAAGGTCCCAAGCCGTCTTGAAAAAATGTGGGTTTACACAAGAGGGGATCGCCCGTGGATATCTTCGCATCAATAGTGCATGGCGGGATCATGTCGTTTTTGGTCTGCTGACAGGTGACCCGCGTCCATGACGATTAACTGGGCAAGAAGCGTCGCAGCCGGGTGTGCAGCAATATTTCTGAGTTTGGCCATGCTGTCTTCCGCGTCTGCGCTGGAAGTTGGCCGTGTTGATTTGGCATCAGAACGGCTGGACGTCACGGACCTCATTCTGACCCTTCCGGAAAAGGCCGGTCGGCTCGCCCTGGAAATTGATCAAACCGACGGCAGCGAGCCGCAAGAGATGGTTCTCTTTGATGGCACGGAGGATTCAGAAGCCGTCTGGGCCGTGCTCGTTCTTCAAAATGAGGCAGAGATTCCGCTACCTCGGATTTTGACCCTTACATCGGGTCTAGAAGGTCGCGGGTATCTCTGGCCCACAGCTGCATCCGAACCGGTGCATCGCATTCTCGCATCAGGCGCGCCGGTACCCCTGCGCATGGCAGCGGACGGACGGAATGTTTTTTCCATTACCTTGCCGCCTAAGCAGGAAGTCACACTCGCTATTCGTCTCCCGTCTGGCGGGCTGCACAGGGTGATCCTGTGGGAGCGGGAGTCGCATGCGCGGTACAGCGAGAATTCCGCACTTGTCACCGGCATTCTTGTTGGGACGGCAGCACTCCTCTGCATTTACCTGGCCGGTCTTTTCATGTTGGGACGGACGGAGCTGGCCAAGCGCGCGCTCATTTTTGCAGTAGCTTCTTTTGGCATGGTCCTGTCAAACTTGGGGCTATTGGCCGGGAATATTGGGCTCAGCGCTCATTGGAGTGGAGCGCTGGCTCTGATCCTGTTGGGCGCAACATTTGCTGCCGGGCTGCACTATTGGCGGCGCGCAATCGAACCAGAAAGCTTGATGCCTCAGGCAGGTGATGCCGCTGTCATTCTTGCCTATTTGGCAATCGCCTCTGGTTTTCTAGGTGTTTTCAGCCATTCCTTTGCGGGTTTCCTGCTGAATATTCTCGCAACAGTCATGTTCTTCGGTGGTATCGGGATCACGCTCGCTCTCGCTCTAAAAGGCGGTCGTCTCGCGGTTCGCCATCTTGGCGCAGCAGCACTCCTTGGCGCGACCCTGTTCGTTGGTTTCATGACAGTCATAGGCAGCGGTGCGGGTGCGTTGACGGCACCGATCTGGATTTCCACTCTGTTGCTGGCTGCTCTGGTCATGATTGCTGCTGTGGTCACGCGCCAGGTGCAGATGGCGGCAGCGAGCACGGATGTGGAGGCACTTCGACGGGAACAACGACACGCCTTTGCCCTGGCAGGGGCTCATCAAGCCATCTGGGACTGGGACATCTTACAAGACCATCTCTATGTCTCCCCATTGCTTGAGGCATCACTTGGGCTCTCGGCTGGAGACATTTGTGGGCCGGAAGTTTCCTGGCGCGAGCGCATGCACCCGGAAGATCGCGAGACGTACCGAACAGCGCTCAACGCCTACATTGGCCGTGGCACAATTTCGTTCGCATTGGAATTTCGCCTCCAGCACAATGACGCGACCTACCGTTGGTTTAATTTGCGCGCCAGCTGTCTTGCTGGTGCGGAAGGTTTTGCCGTGCGGTGTGTGGGGGTTGTGCGTGACATTACAGACCGAAAACGCTCAGAAGAGCGTCTGCTCCATGACACCGTTCACGATAGCCTGACCGGCTTGCCCAACCGACCATTGTTGCTTGACCGCCTGGGACGGGCAATTGCGCGTCCGGCACCTCAGGGCCGTCCGCGCGCAGCCTTGATGATGATCGACATGGATCGCTTCAAAGCGGTGAATGACAGTCTCGGCCATGCAGCAGGGGATGGTCTGCTAACAGCGATCGCCCGCCGCCTGGAACAGGTAGTGCCAAGAGTAGAAACGGTCGCGCGTCTCGGGAGTGATGAGTTTTCAATTCTGTTAACGGAAAAGACAGAACCAGATGACGTGGAGGCAATGGCGGCGGCGATCAATGACATCCTTTCGCAGCCTGTTGATATTAACGGCCAGGAGGTTTTCCCCTCCGCCAGCATTGGCGTGGCCATATGCGAAGACAGTCACGAACGGCCAACCGATCTCTTGAAAGAAGCAGAAATTGCCATGTACCGGGCCAAGCGGCTCGGCAAGGCTCGGGTTGAGATTTTTGAACCCACCATGCGTCAAGAAGCAGACAATCGGCTCCCGATTGAATCTGATCTTCGACGGGCCATCGAGCGTGATGAACTAAAACTCTTCTACCAACCGATTATGTCACTCAAAGACGGGCGTGTTGCCGGTTTTGAAGCCCTTCTTCGGTGGGAACATCCTGAGCAAGGCTTCCTGACGCCAGACGAATTTATTCCCTTGGCCGAAGAATCCGAGCTCATCGTCTTGCTCGGTCGCTATGCTCTGACCACCGCATCGGAAAACCTCGCTGTCTGGCAAAACCTGTTCCCTCTGCGCAAACCGCTTTTTGCGAGCGTCAATGTGTCCAGCCGGCAGCTTCTACGGCATGACTTGATCGAGGATGTGGAACGGGCACTGAAAGAAACTGAGGTGGCGGAAGGCTCGCTCCGTTTGGAGGTAACCGAGTCTCTCATTATGGCGAACCCCGAACTGGCATCCCGCATCCTGGCGCGTATTCGTGACTTGGGCGCAGGTATTTCTCTCGATGATTTTGGTACGGGACATTCCAGCCTGTCCTATCTTCGCCAGTTCCCAGTCGACACAATCAAGATTGACAAGAGCTTTGTCGACGACATGGGCAAGGGGGAAGAGCCACCTGTGATCGTGCGCTCAATCGTCACCATGTCACAGGACCTAGGGAAGATGGTTGTTGCTGAGGGGGCAGAGACAACTGAACAGGTTGAAGAGCTGAAGAAGATGGGCTGTGACTATGGTCAAGGCTATGTCTTTGGCCAGCCTATGACAGCGGAAGACACACTGGAATTCATTGCCCATCATTGGCAGGACTAGCGCAGGTTACTTAGCGGCAAACTGTCAGGCGTGCCCGGCGTCCCCTGACAGGAACGAAATATCGACACCAAGTTTTGCGAGCGCCTGATCATATTTTGCATCAAGGTCGTCACCAAAAAGAAGGTCGTCATCGGCGTCGCAATGGAGCCAGCCATTGGCCTGGATTTCGTGCTCCAACTGACCGGCCGCCCAGCCGGCATACCCAAGTGCCAGCATCGCCTTGCTTGGGCCAGCGCCACGAGCGATTGCTTTTAAAACATCCACGGTTGCTGTCATGGAAATATGGTCTGAGATTGGCAGCGTGGCATTGTCCTGATGATAATCGTGGCTATGGAGTACGAAGCCCCGTCCGGCTTCGACAGGCCCGCCCTGAAGCACAGGGACAGTAGGGACGCTCGCCCCTTCACCAAGGCTGCCCGTGTTCTGAATATCTAATTGCTCCAGCAACTCTGGAAACGCGATTGATGGGGCCACCTTGTTGACGACAAGTCCCATGGCACCCTCATCACTATGGGCGCACATATAGATCAAGGTCCGTGCAAAACGGTCGTCACCCATCGTTGGCATAGCGATGAGCATTTTGCCCTCCAGGTACTGGTCGGCGTCAGATCCGTTTGGAGGTGTCGTTGGCGGGTCGATTTCCGGTGTCATACCTCTATGCTACTTGTTCAGGGGCCATTACCTCAAGTGCTCAGGGCATAGACGGATCGCTCTGAGGTCACGCTAAAGTGTCTGGGACGAGAGCGAAGAAGCCTCTATCTGATCTGGACTTCATCAGTATGATTGATGGCGGAAAACGGTAACTAGGAGCGAAAGCGTGCGGCAGCGATCCCTTTGGATTGTGACAGGTGTACTGGCCTTTTTGGGGCTGGCGGCGGTGGTGTTTCTTTTTGGCCAACGCGAGCCTTCTGGTCCTTTGCCCGAGCTTGCAGGCGATTGGAACACGGGAGTGTCCGTCGCGACGCGCCTTGAAAGTGCGCAATCTGCGGTCGGCGATGGTCGCGTCTCTGCAGCACTCCATATGACGCTCGAGCCTGGATGGAAAACCTATTGGCGGGTGCCAGGCGATAGCGGATTGGCACCAATTTTCGATTGGTCCGGCTCAAAGAACGTTCAGTCGATCGAACTGTTGTGGCCGACGCCTAGAGCTTTTGATGAACTCGGTGAGCGCTTCTATGGCTACAAGGGCGACATACGTTGGCCGCTGCGCATAATCGCTCAAGATCCCGATCAGGCAGTAGATCTGTCGCTCAAACTGGATTTTGGTGTGTGTTCAGACGTGTGCATTCCCACAAGTATCAGAAGCAGCCTGAGCATCCCCGCAGGAGAAGCCGGAACCACTGCGCATGCCGAGGGGGTTGAGATCGCCATCAAACAAGTACCGGTCCAGGCCAGCGATACCAACCTGCGCGGCGCAGTGCGTCTCCTGAACGTCAAAGGGTACCGGGCGGAGCTTGAAGTAGCACTGTTGGATGCAGACCCAATGCCATCCACAATTGTCGCCTCAGGGCTGAAAGGTGTGTATCTCGGTGCGTCACACCCCTACGAGGAAAAGAGTTTGATGGTGTCGCTTGAGGCGAATGACCCTGAAAAGCTTAGGGGCAAGCTGGTCAATCTGCTCTTCCTTTACGAAGATGGTAGACCGGGCGTCGAGGGCACATTTTTAATCGAATAGAACGTGGGTGGCGCTGGCACTTTCAGCGCCGCCGCGCTTTAATGGCGCTCAACAAGGGCGGCAATCGCTCGTAAAAAAACCCGACAGCTGGAGGTACTATGACAATCAAAGTTGGCGATAAGCTGCCTGACGCAACCCTGATGCACATGACGGATAAGGGCCCGACGCCTGTAAAAACGTCAGAGCTCTTTGCAGGCAAAAAGGTTGTGCTTTTCGCACTTCCAGGTGCCTTCACTCCAACCTGCTCAAATCAGCATCTCCCCGGCTTTGTTCAGAAGGCTGGCGATCTTGGAAGCAAAGGTGTCGATCTCATTGCCTGTCTCTCGGTCAACGATGCATTTGTGATGGATGCTTGGGGAAAAACCCAAGGTGCTGATGACAAGGTGCTGATGCTGGGCGACGGCAATGGTGATTTCACAGAAGCTGTTGGTCTTGGCTTTGACGGATCAGGCTTTGGCATGGGAACACGCAGTTTGCGGTATTCAATGCTGATTGAGGATGGTGTCCTGAAGTCTCTCAACCAGGAAGAAAATCCAGGTGAGGCAAAGGTCTCCGGCGCGGATCATATGCTGACCCTCGTCTAAGACCCTGACGGCACGTCGAATATAGAAAAGCCGCTGTAATGAGCGGCTTTTCTTTTGCCACATGCTCAAGACTTGTAGGGAGCCATGCCTTGGCGGGCGAGCTCGTCGGCACGCTCATTTTCCGGGTGCCCGCTATGGCCCTTCACCCAATGCCATTCGACATCATGGGGTTTCATAACCTCTTCAAGCAGCTGCCAAAGGTCAGCGTTTTTGACAGGCTTCTTGGCCGCAGTGCGCCAACCGTTCCGCTTCCAATTGTTAATCCACTTGGTGATGCCGTCTTTTAAATAGGTTGAGTCTGTGTGGAGGCGAACCTTGGTCGGCTTTTTGAGCGCTTGAAATGCCTGAACAGCGGCCAGCATCTCCATGCGGTTATTGGTTGTCTCGACTTCGCCGCCGCAGAGTTCCTTCTCTTCGCCATTGCAAAGCATCAGGGCACCCCAGCCGCCTGGTCCGGGATTTCCCGAGCACGCACCATCAGTGTAGATATCAACAGTTATTGAAGTGCTCATGAATTACACATCTAGCCCGTAAGCTGCAGGCGATGTGACGTCCTGGTGAAAACGCATCTGTGTCAGACATTCCTTTGGGTTTTTGGGTCGGACCAGCGCACCCTCTGGCGTGTTGATCCAGTCATAAGTCCGAGTTAGCAAAAACCGGAGTGCGCTGCCTCGGGCCATAATAGGCAATGCAGCGAGTTCATCAGCATTCAACGGACGTATGCGCGTGTAGGATTGCAACATTGCGCGCGCTTTGGAGATGTTGAAGGCGCCGTCATATTCAAAACACCAGGCATTCAGGCAAATCGCCAGGTCATAGACCAGAGCGTCATTGCACGCGAAATAGAAGTCGATGAAGCCTGACAGTTTGTTTTGCAGAAAAAAGACATTATCGGGAAAGAGATCCGCGTGGATAATGCCGGACGGCAAGTTTGCCGGCCAGTTCGCATCAAAAAAGTCGAGCTCGCTTTCTATTTCTTGTGCGAGGCCGGGAATTGCCTCATCTGCGCGACCCTCACAGGTTTCGTAAAGCGGGCGCCAGCCTGAGACCGAAAGGGCATTCGTGCGCGTCAGCTCAAAATTGTTACCGGCAAGGTGCATGCGCGCAAGACCAGCGCCCAGCTCCCCACAATGTTTGGGTTGCGGTTTGCGCGGCCAGATGCCTTCGAGAAAGGAAACGATGGCGGCGGGACGACCAGCCAGTGTTCCGAGCATATCGCCAGACTTTTGAAGGATCGGTGTCGGGCAGGGGAAATCCTGTGCCGCAAGATGGTTCATCAGCCCCAAAAAAAATGGCAGGTCTTCGACGTTTGTGCGTTTCTCATAGAGCGTCAGAATGTAGCTGCCTGCTTCTGTGTGGAGCAGGTAGTTGGAGTTCTCAACGCCTTCCGCAATGCCTTTGAAGGAGAGCAAGCCACCAATGTCATAGAGTTCGAGAAACGCAGACAGCGCTTGATCATCGACTTCTGTGTAAACAGCCATGGTCTATGCCTGCTCACTTAAAGCGCGGGGCAGTTTAAACTGAACGCGCTCGCGGCTCACGGTGACGGGCTTCACCGTCACTGCAAAGCGGGACTTGAAGGCCTCAATTACCTCATCCACCAAAACTTCAGGGGCGGAGGCCCCAGCGGTGACGCCGACACTTTCGACGCCCTCCAACGCTTTCCAATCAATGTCGTCCGCGCGTTGGACAAGGAAAGACCTGGCACATCCCGCCCGTTCTGCGACTTCGACCAGCCGCATGGAGTTGGAGGAGTTCGGTGCGCCGATCACGATGACAGCGTCGCTATCTGGCGCTATGGCCTTGACCGCTGCCTGTCGATTGGTGGTGGCGTAGCAAATATCTTCTTTATGTGGACCGGTGATAGACGGGAACCGACGGGTCAGCACGGCGACAATGGCTGCCGTGTCATCTACCGACAGCGTTGTCTGTGTTATAAAGGCCAACCGGTCAGCGTCTGTTGGGGTAAGTGCTTCAGCATCTGCAACCGTCTCAATCAAGGTCACGGCGCCGTCCGGCAATTGACCCATCGTTCCGATGACTTCGGGGTGGCCCGCGTGGCCGATAAGAAGGATCTCTCGATTCGCCTCAAAATGCCGCTCCGCTTCCACGTGTACCTTTGACACGAGAGGGCAGGTGGCATCGAAATAAGAAAGACCACGTGTTTCCGCATTCGCAGGGACCGACTTAGGGACACCGTGAGCTGAGAAGATCACATGAGCGTCGTCAGGCACTTCATCAAGTTCTTCGACGAAAATGGCCCCCTGCGCCTCGAGATTTTCAACAACAAAGCGATTATGAACAATTTCATGGCGCACATAGACCGGCGCACCATATTTCTCCAGTGCCCGCTCCACAATCTGGATCGCGCGGTCAACGCCAGCGCAGAAACCACGCGGCTCCGCGACAAGCACTGTCAGCGGTCTGAGGGGGGTATCTGAAGCTGCGCTCACGTCGATCAATCTGCTTTCTTGTGAGGCGGCGCTTGTGGCCGCGCGGGCGGTTCGCTAGAGTGCCCAAAGTCTCACAACCCTTTGATTTCAAGGGATTCTGTGGGATCAGGCGCGTGTCGGTCAGTTAGCCGGTAATAAAGGATGCGCGCCATGTAAAGTCAAGACAGAGGCCTGAGCAAGGACCTCTGCCATGCCAGGAGCAGTTGAATCAATGATGCGGGCCACACAAGAGATTTTCCGAGCATTTAGAGTATTGATTGTGGGCATGGGCGTGGTTGGGCTGTTGTCTGCCTGTACGTCAGAAGCCCAGATTAACCTTCAGCGCGCGCTGCCGTGCCCTGGTGTAGGCATTCTGGGGGGAACAGAGAACCTGACCTCCTTTTCAGGTGCAGGAAACGATATTACGGATATAGCTCTTACAGCTGAGTTGGAACGCGTTGTTAGCCGGTGCGAGTATGACATTGACGACGGCATCATCTATGTGGATCTCGCCATTCGCGGCGTAGCAGAAGTCGGTCCGGCGGCGACAAGTCGTGAAGTCACGGTCCCCATGTTTATCGCTCTGACCGAGATCAATTCCAGGGTATTGCGAAAAGATACGTTTCTTCTGCCTTTGACTTTTGAGGGTAATCAGCGCTCCACCAGCTTCATCCACACGATTGAAGAAACCAAGGTGCCCTATGTCGCGCGGATCGACGGGTCGGCGTATGAGATTCTTGTCGGATTTCAGCTGACGCCAGAGGAACTCGCCTACAATAAGCGGGATCGCTGAGACTGCATTTTCCTATCCTTTTGGAATCTCAAGAGAATTTGGGCTGATATCCGGCCCTTTTTCTTGCACGCGCGGCGATTGACTCTCGACCAACCCCACCTATTATCCCTACCACCAACGACCCTCGCGGGAGAGTGCAGGATGCCAATTGGTAGTCCTGACGCCGAAGGAGCAACCGCCCCGGAAACTCTCAGGCAGCCGGACCGCGAGACGAGGACACTCTGGAAAGTAGGCACGCAGCGATGCGGGTCTCACCCAAGGGGATAAGCTGGCCCATCCAATATGGCTCAGTGAAATCTCTCAGGTTCACACGACAGAGGGGGCGCGAGCGGTGCACATTGCGCCGGCTGGCCGCTGACGAATCGTGTTGAATGAAAGTGTCCATGGGGACCCAAACGACAGAAGACTTGTTGAAGACGCCGTTGCACGGCCTTCATGTGGAACTCGGCGCAAAGATGGTGCCGTTCGCCGGATATGACATGCCTGTTCAGTACAAGCTGGGCGTGCTTGGGGAGCACCTTCACACCCGCGACAAAGCGGGTCTGTTTGATGTGTCCCATATGGGCCAGGCTGTGCTCGTCGGGCCAGACCATGAAACAACTGCACGGGCGCTTGAAACGCTTGTCGCGGCTGATCTCGTAAGTTTGGAGCGTGGTGCGATGCGCTACACCCAACTGCTGAACCCGGAAGGTGGCATCATTGACGACCTGATGGTGACCCGTCCGGCTGATGCTGAAGACGAGGGGAAATTGTTGCTCGTTGTGAATGCAGCCTGCAAGCACGGTGACTATGACTATATGAATGCCAATCTGCCGGAGATTGTGTCACTGGAAGTCCGTGATGATCTGGCGCTCCTGGCTTTGCAGGGTCCAGGAGCGGTGGACATTCTCGCTAACTGGTGTCCGGAAGCAGCTGATCTCGTCTTCATGACGGGCAAGCCGACCTTCTTTGACGACATTCCGTGCCATGTAAGTCGCTCTGGCTATACCGGCGAAGATGGCTGCGAGATATCCGTCCCGGCGCGCAAAGCTGACGAGATGGCTCGCACGCTCCTCGGTCATGATGATGTCGAACCGATTGGCCTTGGAGCGCGGGATTCACTTCGTCTTGAAGCAGGGCTTTGTCTCTATGGTCACGACATTGACGAGACCACAACGCCTATTGAGGCTGCGCTTACATGGTCAGTCGGAAAACGCCGTCGGGAAGAAGCCAATTTTCCAGGCGCGGAAAAAATCCTGGGACAGATTGCAGATGGTGCGCCACGTAAACGCGTCGGCATCCGTCCGGAAGGAAAAGGCCCGGCACGGGAAGGCACAGAAATTCATGATGCAGATGGAAATGTGATCGGCGCCGTAACAAGTGGCGGCTTCGGACCCACAGCCAGTGCACCTGTCGCTATGGGATATGTCACCAAGGAATTTGCAAAAGTAGGAACGCCTCTCACGCTGATGGTGCGTGGCAAACCGCGGGCAGCAGAAGTGGCAGCCATGCCTTTCATTGAAAAGAGATATCGCAAATAGAATGTGCCCACGGCACAAGAGAATTGATAACGGGGATTGAGAATTATGAGCACTGTCAAATTTACCGAAGACCATGAATGGGTTCTCATTGAAGGAGATGTCGCCACCATCGGCATCAGCAATTACGCTCAGGAGCAATTGGGGGATGTTGTTTTCGTCGAGCTTCCTGATATTGGCAAAGAGTTGGCCAAGGGAGACGAAGCCGCCGTTGTTGAATCCGTCAAAGCGGCAAGTGAAGTCTATGCGCCGATCTCTGGTGAAGTTTTGGAGATCAATAGTGTGCTCGACGAAACACCTGCACAGGTGAACGAAGACGCTGAAGGCACGGGCTGGTTCGTCAAGATGAAGCTGAGCGACGCAAACGAACTGGAAGAGCTGATGGACGAAGCGGCTTACAACACCTTCACTGCAGGATTGGACTGAACCTATGCGCTATCTGCCGCTGACTGAGCCTGATCGTCAGGCCATGCTTGCCCGCATCGGCGCGGGTTCCATTGATGATCTTTTTGTCGATGTGCCGCAAGAGGCCCGTCGGGAAGGTCTCGTTGATCTGCCGACACGCCAGGGTGAGTTGGAGGTTGAGCGGATCTTGGGTGCCATGGCAGCAAAAAACACGCCTGCCGGCTCAGTTCCGTTTTTTGTCGGTGGAGGCGCGTACAAGCACCATGTCCCCGCAACAGTTGATCATCTCATTCAGAGGTCAGAATTTCTAACCGCCTACACACCTTATCAGCCAGAAATCTCTCAAGGGACACTGCAATATCTCTTTGAGTTCCAGACCCAGGTTGCAATGTTGACGGGGATGGATGTGGCGAATGCCTCCATGTATGACGGCTCAACCGCATGCGGTGAAGCTGTCTTGATGGCACATCGCATCACCCGGAAGAAGAAGGCTGTCTTATCTGGTTCGCTTCACCCGCATTATCGTGCCGTGGTTGAGAACCTGTCAGACTTCGCTGGCTATGAGATCGATCCCGGTGCGCCTGTCATTGATGGCACAGAGGACATCATTGCCCGCATCGATGATGAGACGTCTTGTGTGGTTGTGCAGAACCCGGATTTCTTCGGCAATGTTCGTGATCTGCGCGCCATAGCTGATGCAGCGCACGCGAAGAAAGCGCTGCTGATTGTTGCCTTTACCGAAGTTGTCTCTCTTGGGCTTGTGACGCCACCAGGCGAGATGGGCGCGGACATTGTTGTGGGCGAAGGTCAGTCAATCGGCAATGCACTCAACTTTGGCGGCCCCTATGTGGGACTCTTCGCGGCCAAGCAAAAATATGTGCGGCAGATGCCCGGCCGCCTTTGTGGCGAGACGGTTGACGCGGAAGGGAAGCGCGGTTTCGTGCTCACTCTCTCAACCCGCGAGCAGCACATTCGCCGTGAAAAGGCGACCAGCAATATATGTACAAACTCCGGCCTGTGTTGTCTGGCCTTCACCATTCACCTCTCGCTTTTGGGCGAAGAAGGCTTTGGCCGTCTGGCACGGATCAACCATGCCAATGCTGTGAAGCTCGCCGATCAGCTGAGCGCCATTGAAGGGGTGGACGTTGTAACGCCGACCTTCTTCAATGAATTCACCATCCGGACGTCTAAGAATGCCCGCGATCTCATCGATGAGATGGCCGACAAGGGCGTGCTCGCTGGAGTGCGTGTGTCGAGGCTCTGGCCCGGCGAAGATAGTCTGGATGATCTGGTGGCCGTTGCATCGACTGAGATCAACACCGATGAAGACCGTGCTGCGTTTGCGAGCGCGTTAAAGGAGGTGCTGTCATGAGCGGCATGAACAAGCAGGGCCGTCCAACAGGCGTGGGTGAGCTAGGAGATGCGGGTCGCAAGACATTCACAGGCAATCGCGGATTGGCGCAGGAAGAGCTGCTGATCTTTGAACGTGACAGCGGTGCCTGTGGCGTGGACCTGGACGAACCCGATGCGTTTGAAGATCGCCTGGGTGGTAATCGTCGTAAAGGTAGCGTCGGGCTTCCCGGCCTCTCCGAACCCGATGTGATGCGCCACTATGTGCGTCTCTCTCAGAAAAATTACGCGATCGATGCGGGTCTTTACCCTTTGGGGTCGTGCACCATGAAGCACAATCCACGGCTTAACGAAAAAATCGCGCGGCTTCCGGGCTTTGCCGATGTGCACCCGCTGCAGCCAACCAAAACAGCACAGGGTGCGCTTGAGCTTATTGAGCTCGTTGCCCATTGGCTGAAGGTTCTCACCGGCATGCCCGCCGTTGCCATGTCGCCTAAAGCAGGCGCCCATGGAGAGCTCTGCGGAATGATGGCCATTCACGCAGCACTGGAAGCCCGCGGTGAAGGCGACACTCGGACCCGCGTTCTCGTGCCCGAAAGCGCTCACGGAACAAACCCCGCGACAGCGGCGCTCCTAGGCTACACGGTGGATTCCATCCCTGCGACAGAAGATGGACGTGTGGATGTAGCGGCATTCAAGGCAAAGCTTGGTCCTGACGTGGCCGCGATTATGCTCACCAACCCGAACACGTGCGGCCTCTTTGAGAAAGACATCAAAGAGATCGCAGATGCTCTTCATGATGTTGGCGGGTATTTTTACTGCGATGGCGCGAATTTCAACGCCATTGTGGGACGTGTACGGCCGGGCGACCTTGGCGTGGATGCAATGCACATCAACCTGCACAAGACGTTCTCAACACCTCACGGTGGCGGGGGCCCCGGTGCAGGTCCGGTTGTTCTTTCAGAAGCACTGGCGAAATTCGCGCCGCTTCCTTGGATTATTGAGCGCAATGGCCGTCTGAAATTTGCAGATGTACCCGAGCAGGTAGAAGAAGTCGGTGGCAGCAGCTTTGGCCGCATGACCGCCTTCCACGGACAGATGGGCATGTTTGTCCGCGCTGCGGCCTATATGTTGAGTCACGGATCAGACGGTCTGCGACAGGCTGCAGAAGATGCGGTTCTGTCTGCCAACTATGTGCTGGCATCTCTGAAAGACACAATGTCGGCCCCCTTCGAAGGTCCGTGCATGCACGAGGCTCTCTTCGATGATGCCTTCTTGAAAGACACCGGAGTCGAGACGCTCGACTTTGCGAAAGCCATGATCGACGAGGGCTATCACCCCATGACCATGTACTTCCCGCTGGTGGTTCATGGCGCCATGCTTGTGGAGCCGACGGAGAGCGAGTCGAAAGACAGCCTTGATCTCTTTATCGACACGCTGGCGGATCTCGCCAAAAGCGCAAAAGAGGGGGATGTAGAGCGTTTCTCCGGGGCGCCCTACCTCGCACCTATGCGTCGGCTGGACGAGACACAGGCAGCGCGCAAGCCGGTGCTCACCTGGTCCCCGCCGGCTCCCGCTCAAGCCGCAGAATAAGACACAAACAAAAAGGCCCGGGTTTCTGGGCCTTTTTTAGGTTTCATTCTTGTCACTCTTGACAAGTTTGATGTCAGACCCCATTCTTGTCAAAGATGACAAGAATGGGGTGCCTCATGGCCCGCGCAAAGATTGAAGATGAACGCAAGGAACAGATCCTCAAGGCCTTTGAGGCCTGCGTGATCCGTCACGGTCTGGCGAAAACCACCCTGCAAAAGGTGGCCGATGAAGCCGGTCTGCCGAGAAGCCTTGTTCGATACTTTGTTGGCAATCGGGATTCCATGGTCGATCTGCTGATCGCGCGGATGATTGATCGGGGGGAGGCAACCCTTGCGGACGCACAGCAGGCGGGCAGAGCCAATACTCTCAACGATCTCATCGATACAGTGTTTGAGCGAACCTTCGGCGATGAAACATCAAACAATGTGGTTGGTGAGCTTTGGTACCTGGCACAACGTGACGTGACGATCAGGTCCAGACTGGCCGATATGTACGGACGGATCACAGACGCCCTCGTCGCGCAGATGACCATCGAAGAGATTGGTCCTGGTATGGCAGAGCGCGAAGATGTGGCGCATGCCTTGCTCTCTCTGGCTTACGGCGACGCTAGTTTTATCGATGTTGGTCTCTCCAAACCAAATTCAATTTCTTCCAGGCGTTTAGCGGATGCTCTCGTTTCCGAGCTTGCCGCCACGTCGAAATTCTAACGTCTATTTCAGAAAGGAAATGACATGAAAAAGATCCTATTGGGCGGACTGGCCCTTGTAGTCGTCGTCGCCGCTGGCGCTGGCCTCTATTTCAAGCGTGAGATTGATAGAGCCTCATTTGCAGCGGGCCTGTTTAACGGTGCTGAGCAATATGAAAACTTCAACCGGATGGCAGAACTCTATCCCGTCAATACGATGACGGCATCTGAGACACCTTTCGATTTCCCTGAAGGGGCAGAAGCGGCATTGCCAACAAGCTTCACCTACAAGGGTGTTACGGTCGACACTGAAACGTTCCTCTCTGAAACAGACACAAGTGCTGTTCTGGTCATCAAAGACGGTGTTGTCCGCACGGAGCGATACATGCTCACTGGTGGACGGGACGTCAATTGGATGTCCATGTCAGTGGCCAAGAGCTTCGTGTCGGCTGCAGTCGGAATTGCGGTTGAAGAAGGCCACATCACAAGTATAGAAGAGCCAATCACCAAATACGCGCCATCCCTGGTCGGTTCCGCCTATGACAATGTACGCATCAAAGATGTCTTACAAATGTCATCGGGAGCTGCATGGAGTGAAGACTATAACGATCCTGAATCCGACATTAATCGCTTTGGTCGGATCATGGCGCTTGGTGGGTCTTTCAACGAGTTCGCGGCAACATTGAAACGCGAATACGAGCCTGGAACCCACAATCACTACAATTCCACCGACACGCAGGTGCTGGGTATGCTGTTGGTGAACGCAACGGGCCGGACCATGGCGGATTACATGGAGGAGAAGCTCTGGAAGCCGCTCGGCATGGAATCCGACGCCTATTGGCTCCTCGATAGTGCGGGAATGGAAATGGCATTCGCTGGACTAAACGCCACTGCGCGGGATTACGCAAAACTGGGTGAGCTCTATCGTCTTGGGGGCAATTGGAATGGCACACAGATCGTGCCCGAGGAGTGGGTACGTGCGTCAGTTACGCCTGATGCACCGCATCTAATGCCTGAGGCAAAAACAGATGACATATTCCCAGTTGGTTACGGCTATCAATGGTGGGTACCTGCGAGTACGGAAGGCGAGTATTCCGCCATCGGCATCTACAACCAGTTCATCTATGTGAACCCGACCCGCAACCTGGTGATCGTCAAACTGTCCGCAAACAGCGACTATGCATCGACATTGGACGAAAGCTCATACCGTGAGATGGAGACGATTGAATTTTTCCGGGCGATTGCAGATCAGCTGTAAACGACACCTGCGAATCGGATAGATTCGATAAGGCACCTCTCATCACCGGGAGGTGCCTTTTTCGTGAGGTCCCGCATGACAGAAGCTGAGTTATTGGAAATCGCCTGCCGCAACGAGAGCAACAAGGTGATTCTTGAACGTCTTCCTGAGCTTGGCTTGAACGACGCCTGGCTTGTTTCCGGCAGTCTCTTTCAAACCGTCTGGAATGTGCTCACTGACCGCTCACTGACCCACGGGATCAAAGACTATGACATTTTCTATTTTGACCCCGACACGTCCTGGGACGCCGAAGATGCTGTGATCAAACGTGGGCAGGCGCTGTTTGAGGACCTGGGCGTTGATATTGAGTTTCGAAACCAGGCCCGCGTCCATCTTTGGTATGAGGAGAAGCACGACATCTCCTATCCGCCTCTAAAGACATCGTGCGAGGGCATCGACCGTTTCCTCGCCATTGGCAACATGGTCGCCATTCAGCCGCTCCAGGGCGGTGAGAGACGCTTCTATGTGCCAGGTCTCGAAGACATGGCAGTGATGTGCATCCGGCCCAACAGGGCAGGGAATTTCGTCAAAGAGCGCTACGATGAAAAATGCGCCCGCTGGAAACAGTTCTGGCCGGAACTCACCATTGAGGTGGCCTAGGAGACACAAAAAACCCCGCGGAGCTTCGAGCCACGCGGGGTTTTCTGAATTTTGTAACGAAAAGCTAGTGCAGCTTGTCTTTGACCTCAGCGATTGATTTATCAATCAGCTGGGCGGCGCGGTCGCCGTCGAGCTTCTCTTCAATGATCTTGCGAGCAGCAGAGACAGCAATGTCAGCGGCCACAGAGCGAACTTCCTGAAGTGCTTGAGCTTCTGCCTGACCGATTTTGTCTTCAGCCAGTTGCGTCCGCCGCTCAACCTGCTGAGCCAGGTTTTCCTTGGTCTCAATGGCGAGCCGCTCAGCTTCTGCCCGTGCCTGTTCGACAATGGCTTCGGCTTCTTTTTCCGCGTCGCGCTGTTTGCGCTGATAGCTGGCAAGAACCTGTTGAGCTTCTTCGCGAAGCTTACGGGCTTCATCAAGTTCGTTCTTGATGTCGTCTGCTCTCTTATCAAGCGCAGCTGTCACCATTCCGGGCACGCCGAAATAGAAGAGCAGCCCAACAAAGATACTGAAGCTGACCAGAACCCAGAAATTTGCATCTTGTAGCATCTGTCTAGATCCCCTTAAGCGAGTTCGCCGTCAACGGCGCGTTCTGCAGCTGCCCGGTCACTATCGCCCAGCAATTGCTGTGTGATTGCGTCGGCAACATCAACCGCCACATCCCGAACGTTGGTGAGCGCCTGGGTCTTCGTGGCATCAATCCGTTTTTCAGCATCCGCGATACGTGCAGCAAGCTGACCTTCCAGGTCCGCCCGGTGCGCGTCTGTTTCTGCTGTCAGGCGATCCCGCGTTTCCTGCGCAATCGAATGAGCGTGTGCGCGGGCTTCAGCCAGAGCGGTTTCGTAGGACGCGATGGCGTCATCCGTGTCGCTTTTGAGCTGAGCAGCCGTGTCTAGATCGTCTGCAATACGGTCGCGGCGTTCTTCAATAACGGTCGCAATCCGCGGCAGGGCGACCCGCGCCATGACGAGGTAGAGAACGCCAAAGACGAGCGTCAACCAAATGAGCTGAGGCGCGAAGGTGGCAAAATCTAACTGAGGCATATGCCTGTCTCCTGAGACTCAATCACCAATCCTGGAAGGAAGGCATTGAGGCGTTTCGCGTACACCGGTGACTGACAAGCCACCGGTGACATGCGAAAGAGGACTGTCTTCGAGGTCTACTTAAAGAACGAAGAGCAGGATCAGTGCAACAACAAGACCGAAGAGGCCTGTTGCTTCAGCAAGGGCGAAGCCCAGCAGCAGGTTAGGGAACTGTGCTGGTGCAGCAGCTGGGTTCCGCAGTGCGCCTGCCAGGTAGTTACCAAAGATGTGGCCGATGCCAACACCAGCGCCTGCAAGGGCGATACAAGCGATACCAGCGCCAATGAGCTTTGCTGCTTCAGGTTCCATGTCCGTGTCTCCGTAATGCGGGTCCGGATTGTCCCGGCCCTCTTTCAGTTAACTTATGGGGCAGAAAGCCCCGTTCAAAAAGTGAGTTCGCGCTGCGCCCTAGTGAAGATGCAGTGCGTCGTTGAGATAGATGCAGGTAAGAATGGCAAACACATAAGCCTGCAGGAATGCCACCAGAATTTCGAGGCCAGTAAAGGCCACCATGAAGGCGATCGGCGCAATCGCAAGACCTGTGAAAAGGCCCCCGGCGCCAAGAAAGCCGATCACAAATCCCGCAAACACTTTCAGCATCGTATGTCCGGCCATCATGTTGGCAAAAAGACGAACCGAAAGGCTGATCGGGCGGGAGAGATAGGAAATGACTTCAATCACAACAATCAGCGGCAACAGAACAGCCGGCAGGCCTTTTGGCACGAAGAGTGAGAGGAAGTGGAAACCGTGTTTCACAACACCGATAAGCGTCACACCGATAAAGATGAAGAGCGCCAGCGCAAACGTCACAATGATGTGGCTGGTGGTCGTGAAAGAGTAGGGAAGCATGCCCAGCATGTTTGAGAAGAGCACAAACATGAAAAGCGTGAAAATGAAGGGGAAGTAGTTCTGACCCGCTTTACCCACATTGTCGCGCACCATATTGGCAACAAATTCGTAGGAAAGCTCTGCAATTGACTGCCAGCGACCTGGGACCATGGCACGTCCGCTCATCGCGAACACTGTCAGGCTGATAATGCCGATGGCTGCAAACACCATCCACATGGAAGCGTTTGTGAAAGACGCGTCAATGCCACCGAAATGGATTGGAATAATCGGCGTCACTTCAAACTGGTGCATCGGATCAATGCCGAGGCCGCCGCTTTCTTGGTCTGCTGCTGACACGCTATTTGCCCTTACTTGTCACCGGACTGATCGCCCGACTTGCCCACCTGTTCCGCTGCATCGGCTGCCAGTTTCTGGGCCGTACGAAACACATTTAAAATTCCTGCGGCCATTCCCAGAAAGAAGAAGGTGAGCAAGCCCCAAGGCTTTGTGCCCAACAGATCATCAAAGATCCATCCGATAACGCCCCCGGCAACCAGGCCTGCGACCATTTCGGTCGAAAGTCTAAATGCCATGCCGATGGCGGTACTTCGTCTTCCAGTCTCGGCCGGCTCGGGGTTTTTCTGCCGATGGGCCTCCGTGTGGGCGCGGATTTTAGCGTCGAGCGCCGCAAGATCAGACTTATTGTCCGTACCAGCGTCGCCTGTATCGCCGTTACGTTCTGTCGGGGTCTTCATGGTACCGACCGAACCTCCGCGTTCCTCACGAAACCCCTGCAAAACTGCAGAATTTCGCCTCAAGCCGGGCGCACCCTACTTGGGCACCAGAACCCTGTCAAGGAAGTCTGAGAGGGCCCCAAGTGCTTGAAAAACAACACCAAATCAGAGCTTTTCGCAGGTGCGTCAATTGGCCTCCAGGTCTGGCTGATTCCCTGTGAAACGACGGAGGGAGCCAAGCACCGAATTAGGCCGCTGGAATGGACCTGAGTGAGCCTTAAACTGCTTCGCGAATACGCTCAGCTGCTTCCAGATCAACCGATACGAGGGTTGAAACGCCCCGTTCCTGCATGGTCACGCCAAAGAGGCGGCTCATCCGCGCCATGGAGAGGGCGTGGTGAGTGATGATCAGGAAGCGTGTATCCGTTGTGCGGACCATTTCTTCCATCAAATCGCAGAAACGCTCGACATTTGCATCATCCAGAGGGGCGTCAACCTCATCGAGGACGCAGATCGGTGATGGATTGGTGAGGAAGACCGCAAATATCAGTGACATTGCGGTCAGAGCCTGCTCGCCACCGGAGAGAAGCGACATAACCTGAAGGCGCTTGCCAGGAGGTCGCGCCATGATTTCTAGGCCAGCTTCCAGTGGATCATCTGATTCTGTCAGCTTCAGATGCGCGGTGCCGCCGCCAAACAGGTGGGTAAAGAGCCGCGTGAAGTTCTCATTCACCGTATCAAAGGCTTCCAGCATCCGCTGGCGGCCTTCTTTGTTCAGACTGGAGATGCCCTGACGAAGCCGCGCAATCGCCGCCTCCAGATCTTCGCGCTCGCGCATCATCGTATCGAGCTGTTCGTTGAGCTCTTGGGCTTCTTCGTCTGCGCGAAGGTTTACGCCGCCGAGATTTTCCCGCTCACGCTTCAGTTTTTCAAGCTTGGTCTCAATCTGCTCGAGATCCGGCAGCTCATCGCCTTCTTTGAGTTCAATGAGTGCGAGTGCGTCTTCTGGTTCGCATTCCAGGACTTCCCGGATGCGGGCCTCTGCGTCAGATTTGCGTTCCCGAGCACCGTCAACCAGGCCATCGATCCGAGCGCGATCTTCCCGAGCGCCAGACAAGGCCGTTTGGGTCTCGCGTGCAATCTTGTCGCATTCGGCAAGATTGTTCTCCGCAGCGGCGAGTGCATCTGCAGCTTGTGTCCGTGTTGCTTCAGCCTCTGAAATTTGCGTCAGAAGAGCACCACGTTTCTCTTCGATCTGGGCTGGAACTTTTTTCAGTTCTTCCAGCTGAGCCGCTGTTTCGGTATTGCGGGTTTCAAGCGTCTCGATCTGGCGTGTTGCATTGGTGGAGCGTAGCTCCCAGGCGGAGCGCTCTTCACCAATAGCTTGCAAGCGGCGCTGGCGCGCCTGCGCATCGCGGTTAAGGCCTTCAAGAGCCGCGCGGGCTTCCGACAGAGCAAGGCGAAGTTTGCCAACATCTTCACGTGCAGCACTAACCCGCGCCTGAAGCTCATCGCCCGGCCGCAAAGCTTCAAAAGAAGCGCGGTTTTCTTCCAATGTGCGTTTTACATCTGTGAGATCACCTGTAAGACGCTCTTCAGCTTCTGTAAGAGCGGCCAAACGGTTCAGCTGCGCAGATGCCTGACGTTCCGCATCGCTGAGCGCCTTGCGAAGGTTAGCTTCTGCGGATTGTGCTTCCCGCAATGCCTGCCGGCTTTCCCGCTCGCGCGAGGCGGCTTCTTCCACTTTAACGCGCGCAGCTTCATAGGCGTCACGCAGATCCCGCATGGTGGCGCGCGCAGTTTCAATCTCCGCTTCAAGGTCAGCGAGGCGGTTGCGTTGCTCAAGGCGTTTCGCAGCAGAAGTCGGGGCGTCAGCCGCCGCGGTATACCCATCCCAGCGCCACAGATCACCTGCGACAGAGACAAGCCGTTGACCCGGCTTCAGTTGGGCCTGCAAAGCCTTACCTTGTTCAGCAGAAACGAGACCAATTTGTCCAAGGCGTCTGGCAAATGCTGCCGGTCCACGGACAACAGATGAAAGTGGACGCGCAGCTTCTGGAAGCGCTGCATCACCATGTGCTTCCACAAGATCCCAGTGGATCGGCGCTGCGCTGTCTGTAGGAACAGAAAGGTCATCGCCTAACGCAGCACCAAGGGCCTTTTCATAGCCCGGTTCAACGGTGACCGCGTCGATGAGCGGAGGCCAAAGACCGCCTTCATCAACGGCGAGCATGTCTGCCAGTGTTTTTGCTTCCGCTGACAGGCCTTCAAGTTCCCGTTCAGCGCCTTGCAATGGCTCGCGCTTTTCAGCTTCATCAGCACGTGCTGCACGAAGGGCTTCTTCTGCGGCAAGGGCGACCTTCTCGGCTTCTTCAGCGCGGGCCATGGCTTCTTCAAGCTCTGCCCCTTGCTGCGCAATCGCGGCTTTCTTTTCTTCCGCGTCCGCGAGTGTTGCCCGCTCCGTCGCAATGTCGCTCAGCTGAGACGCGAGCTTTTCAATGCGCTGTTCGCCTTGTTGAATGGAGCGCTCCAGGCTTTGACGTTCCGCTGCCAAGGCAGCAGCTTCCTGGGAAAGCGTATCCAGCTCATTCTCCCGAGTCTGCAGCGCTTCGCTTGTCTCTGTGACTTTTGTGCGTGCCACCTCATGTGCGTCAGCTTGTGATGCATCTTGGGATTTGAGCTCAGCTTCTTCAGCGGTAAGTTTTTCAAGAGCCTCGCGGGTGTCGCTCATAAGCTCACGTTCGCGTGCAATGTCCTGCGTGATCTGTTCAAGACGGGCAACAAGCTGTGCGGCCTGTTCTTTGGCGCGGGCTTCTTCTGCGTCGAGATTTTCCCGTGCAACAGTCAAACGATGAAGACCAGCAGCTGCATGGGCTTCTGCGTCACGCAACTCAGGAAGTTTTTCTGAAGCCTGAGCTTGCGCCGTGGAGGCCGCTGCCGCCAGCTGAGTCAGCTCAGCAACGCGCGCATCTGTTTCTGTGAGTCGCTTTTCTTCTTCGCCAAGTGTTTCGGTGGCGTTCGCCCATTTCATGTGAAGCACAGTGGCTTCTGCCCGGCGAATGTGCCCGGACAGGTTGCGGTAACGCGTTGCCTGCCGCGCCTGGCGTTTAAGGCCGGCGAGCTGCGTTTCAATCTGCACCACCACATCATCAAGACGGGTGAGATTTGTCTCTGCAGCTTTTAGACGCAACTCCGCCTCATGACGACGCGTATGGAGGCCGGTAATGCCAGCGGCTTCTTCCAGAATTCGGCGACGGTTCACGGGTTTGGACGCAATCAGCTGTCCAATTTGTCCTTGGCGAACCAGGGCCGGGGAGTGGGAGCCGGTGGAGGCATCAGCAAATAGAAGTTGCACGTCGCGGGCGCGAACGTCTTTGCCATTGATGCGATATTGTGAGCCTGCGTCTTTCTCAATGCGCCGCGACACTTCCAGTATATCTGACTCATTATAGGCCGCAGGCGCGCTGCGATCTGCATTGTCGATCGTCAGAACGACTTCTGCATTGTTCCGTGCCGGGCGTCCTGCTGTCCCTGCGAAGATCACGTCTTCCATGCCGGACCCGCGCATATTCTTGAACGAGTTCTCGCCCATAACCCAGCGCATGGCTTCCAACAGGTTGGACTTGCCGCACCCATTTGGGCCGACAACGCCTGTAAGGCCAGGTTCGATCAACAGGTCTGTTGTATCGACGAATGATTTGAATCCAGAAAGACGCAGACGAGAGAACTTCAAGACAGTGTCCGTTATATTAGTGGTTTAAGCCCCTTTGTGATCTGACGAACCTCCCTTGCAATGACTAAGCAAGGGCCCCCTGTGGCTAAATAGGGTCCGTCAGAACCTCAAAGCAATGGATCACGATTCGGGTAGGTACTTAAGCAAAACCTCTTCGAATTCGGAGAATGGCAAAGCGCCTTCAACTTTTTGACCGTTTACAAAGAAGGAAGGTGTCGAACGCACGCCGTGAACTTCCTGGCCCCGCGCCTGGACCTCTCTTACATGTGCGAAAATTTCTTCATTCTGGATGCAAGCTTCGTAGGCTTCGCCGGAAAAACCACCTTGCTTCGCGATGGCTTCAAGATTTTCCCCAGGATTTCCTTGGAACGCCCATTGCGGTTGTTGCTCAAACAGAACATCGAGGAATTTGTAGTAACGGTCTTCGCC
Source organism: Rhodobiaceae bacterium (assembly GCA_003330885.1). Lineage (NCBI taxonomy): Bacteria > Pseudomonadati > Pseudomonadota > Alphaproteobacteria > Hyphomicrobiales > Parvibaculaceae > Parvibaculaceae bacterium. The sequence continues at coordinate 234,921 of CP030277.1, forward strand.
AGAGCAGCGGGCCAGCATCACTGCGGCTGTGGCGGCAGGATCAAACGGGAAGGCCCTGACCACCCAGCGCACTTTTCCGGTTTCAATGTATTTCTCCTTGATCTCTGGAAAGCTCTGCAGGTGAAACGCCGCACAGTGATTGCAGGTGAGCGAAGCATATTCATAGACTGTGACAGGCGCATCGTCCGCGCCGAGTGCGTAATCGCCCATTGGCCCTGCGACCGCCAGTGCGTCGGTTACCTCAGGATTAGCGGTTGCCGCGGCCCCAGCCCCGTTTCCGTTGGAATTCATGAAGGCGAAGGCCGCCAGAATGAGGACCAGCAGGGCACCGCCCCCGATCAGCAAATTGCGCTTATTTTGTTCCACTTTTAAATATCCCTACTAGATGTTGCGTGATTATAGGCTTCTTGTCCGGTCTCTCAACCGATCCTTTCGCTTGCAAACGGCAGAGAATCGGGACTTAGCGCCGTCTGGTACCGGGCCGGTTGGGTCTTTTCTGAGAGCCGAGCACCCGACGTCCAAGCTCTTCCAGGGAGGCGCGGAGCGCGTCCGACTGGATTTGTGCCGTTTCGGACTGCAGAGTCGCCTCTTGGCTAGGCGACAATGTGGCAATCTGCCGTTTTCTGATGGGTTTCGGCAGCGGCAGCGGCGCCTGAATGAGCTTGATCCGCGTCACCGCCTGGTAGCCATAATAGGAGTTGATCCGTTCAAGGATTTGCGGCTCCTGATGGGCAAATTCTAGGGCCCCAGGCCCGTCGACCCTCACCGTGAGGGTGGCCCCTTCTGACCGCCTGGGGTTTTCATTCGATTTTGTGCGTGGGAATGCGAGCTTTTCCGGCATGGAAAGGCCGGACAGTGACGCCCCCACAATCTCCGGCCAATGGCGGACAATATGATCCTGCTGAAAGCCGCGCGCCTTGAACACATTGCGGGCTGTTGCTGCAATCTGTTTGGTGACAGGCAACGGCACTCTGGCGCGACGGGGTGGTCGGAAGGTAGACATGGGGTGAGTGTGCCCCATTTTGTAGGGGAGTGCGATGGGGCGATCTGTCCTGATCGACCAAACAGGTAGGAATTAGTGTGAGACCTCCCAAAGCGTCAGATCTGTTGACCTGGTACGACGCCCACGCGCGTCGCCTGCCCTGGCGCGCGCTGCCGGGTGAAACCGCAGACCCTTATGCGGTCTGGTTGTCGGAGATCATGTTGCAGCAAACGACGGTGGCGACCGTTGGACCCTATTTCCAGAAGTTCTTGGCCAAATGGCCTCGCGTGGGTGACCTCGCCGCTGCCGACATAGATGAAGTCATGCATGCCTGGGCGGGGCTGGGATATTACAGCCGCGCCCGCAACCTGCATGCCTGCGCGAAACAGGTGGCCGATGAGCATGGCGGCACCTTTCCAGACACAGAAGAGGCGCTCTCCGCACTGCCGGGGATTGGCCCCTACACCGCGGCAGCCGTCGCCTCCATTGCCTTTGATCGTCCCGCTGTCGTGGTCGACGGCAATGTGGAAAGGGTGATCGCGCGCATCTTCGACATTCGCGAACCCTTGCCCGGCGCAAAAAAAACCATCAAGGAAATGACGGCGACACTGACGCCAAAAAAACGTCCCGGCGACTTCGCACAAGCCATGATGGACTTGGGTGCCACCATCTGCACGCCTCGGCGGCCATCTTGCGACAGATGCCCTTGGAACAAATCCTGTCAGGCATTGAAAGCGGGCGACCCGGAAACACTTCCGGTGAAGGCACCTAAGAAGCAAAAGCCGACCCGCAAGGGCGCAGCCTTTTGGACGGTGCGCAAAGATGGCGCAATTCTCCTTCGCAAGCGTCCACCCAAAGGCCTGCTCGGCGGCATGATGGAAGTCCCGTCAACACAGTGGGTGGAGGAGACACGAGAAGAGGAAACGCTTGTCTCGGAAGCACCGCTGGCAAAACCCAAATGGAAAAAGCGGGTCGGGCAGGTGCGTCACACCTTCACCCACTTTCATCTGGAGCTCGACTTGTACGAAGCGTCTGTGCCTCTAAAGGCAAATGCCGACGGCGAATGGGTCTTGCCGGAAAACCTGGGCGACCACGCCCTGCCGACGGTGATGAAAAAGGTCGTGGCACTGGCGCTCTCGGATGAACAAGAAAACGCCGGACCGCGTTGAGCGTTTCCAGGTGAAGTGTAAAACGGTTCACCGTCCGGAAACGCGGCTCAAAAAACAGAACCGCTCAAATCATGAGCGGTTCTGGGGCGACCCGGCGTCAGTAGTGCACAATTCAGAAAGAAGTTAGCTCGCGTAAATCTCTTTGCGCACCTTTTGGCGCAGAAGGTCGATGGGCTGCAGCTTGCCGCGTTTCTTGTAGTGCCAGAACGTCCAGCCATTGCAAGCGGCAGCGCCTTGTACATGTGCGCCGATTTTGTGGATCGAGCCGGTAGCGTCTTTACAAGCGAGTGTTCCGTCAGCACGAACCCGCGCTGCATGGCGGCTGGCTGGATCATAGAGAACAGTGCCCGGTGACAGGAGACCACGCTCGACAATTGTGCCGAAGGGGACACGTGGCTCGGACTTCTTGGATTGCGTGACTTCAATGTCTTCCGCAGTGCCGGACTTGGTAGACTTCAACCGCTTCTTGGCAGCGTCAATGTAAGAAGTTTCGCGCTCCAGACCGATAAAGTTCCGCCCAAGCTTCTTGGCGACGGCGCCAGTTGTGCCGGTACCGAAGAACGGGTCGAGCACAATGTCGCCAGGGTTGGTAGTGGAGAGCAGCACCCTGTGCAAAAGCGATTCAGGTTTTTGTGTCGGGTGAGCTTTGGCTCCATCGTCGCCTTTCAGGCGCTCGCCGCCCGTGCATATCGGGAGCACCCAGTCAGAGCGCATCTGCACATCTTCATTGAGCGCTTTCATGGCGTCATAGTTGAACGTGTATTTGGATTTCTCAGACTTTGACGCCCAGATCAGGGTTTCGTGAGCGTTCGTAAAACGCGTACCGCGAAAGTTCGGCATCGGGTTTGTCTTGCGCCAGACAACATCATTCATGATCCAGAAGCCGAGATCCTGAAGTTTCGCGCCAACCCGGAAAATATTGTGATAGGAGCCAATCACCCAGATCGCACCGCTATCTTTCAGGATGCGCCGTGCGGCAGTCATCCACTCATGGGTGAACTGGTCATAGGTTTCAAAGCTCGCGAACTGGTCCCACTTGTCAGTGACGCCATCAACCTTGCTTTGGTCAGGCCGGGTGAGATCACCTTGCAGCTGAAGATTGTAAGGCGGGTCTGCGAAGATAAGATCGACGGATTTTTCCGGCATCGCATTCATCAGCTCAATGCAATCGCCCTGTAGGATTTCGTTGGCCGGCAACCGGCTCATTTGACCTTTACGCCCCACGCTTTACTGCCCCCGTGCGCGCGTCTCAGTTGGTCGGACGCGCGTATAAAGCATTTCCAGGATAAGTGGACCCGGTTATCCGTCCGGAAATGCGGAAAAACATGGAATTAAAGCGTCCTCTTATGAGTCCACTTAAACGCGAACGCTTTAATTCGGTTCATGAAAGTGTTGGGTGAATCATGAGTCTCCATGGTTAACCCCCGGTTAATCCCGGCGAATCATTTTAGGAATCAAAGGCTTAAGGGAGCAACCCACCAAATAGAGTCTGTCCTGGACTCAAGTGCTCAACATGTTGCGTATGGGCTTGTAGGAACGTCGGTGGTGTTCGTTAACCCCCAACCGTTCAATGCCCGACTTATGCACAGCCGTGCCATAGCCCACATTGGTGTCCCAGCCATAGCCGGGAAACTCTTTGTCGAGCGCCTGCATCAACCGATCCCGCGTGACTTTGGCAATGATGGAGGCGGCCGCAATGGAAACTGAACGTCCATCGCCACCAATCACCGCTTCAGCTTTACAGGGAAGGAGAGGGGTTTTGTTTCCGTCAACAAGCGCAATTTCGGGTTGAGTGGGAAGACCTACGACAGCATCTCGCATGGCGTCCATCGTGGCGTTCAGCACATTGCGCACTTCAACCTGTTCAACACTGCCATAGCCGACACCAACTTCCGCCACATCCATGATGACGTCATAGAGGGCGTCGCGTTTTTTGGCGGATAGTTTTTTGCTGTCATCAAGCCCGTCTGGAATATGAGCAGGATCTAGAATAACGGCAGCTGCAACCACAGGTCCCGCCCAGGCCCCGCGTCCCGCTTCATCGACGCCGGCAATGCGAAGCTTTGGCGCGCCTGCAGCACGTTCCAGACTGAAATCCGGTCCACCAAAAAGAGAAGTCTTCTCACTCATAGCCGCCAGTTTGCACCGGCTTATTAGCGGATACAAATGGCAGCTAGCAGGGTTTAGCTTTTAAAGAGTTCAAAAAAGAGCGAGCTGATCGCCAACTTTCTCCGGCACCTGGAACGAGGAGCAATCAAGCCCACCATTCAGTGCATGGGTATGGGAGCTTTTGCTCGTGCGAATGCCAAGCTTTTCTGCGGTAAGATCAAAGCGCCGTTTGATCGTCCAGGCATAGGGCCCGTCGCCCCGCATCCGCTTGCCCCATTCTGCATCATATTCTTTGCCGCCCCGCGTATCGCGAATGAGCTTCATCACCTTCTTGGCTTTATCGGGCGCCGTATCGCCAAGCCATTCCTTGAACAGGTCTTTGATCTCATGGGGCAGGCGCAACAGGATGAAGCCTGCCTGTTCCACACCTGCATAGTGGGCCCCGCGCAGAATGCGCTCAATCTCGTGATCATTAAGGCCCGGAATAACCGGCGCTATCATCACGCCCGTCGGTATGCCTGCACCAGAGAGAAGCTCCAATGCCGCCATGCGCCGTGTGGGAGCGCTGGCGCGGGGTTCCATGGCCCGGGCGAGCTTCTTATCGAGCGTCGTGATGGAGAGGGCCACCCGAACCAGGTTCCGCTTTGCCATGGAGGATAGAATGTCGATGTCGCGGGTGATAAGCGCAGACTTGGTGACAATGGTCACCGGATGATTGTAGCGATCCAGCACTTCCAGCAGCTGGCGCATAATCCGGTAGCGCCGCTCTATGGGCTGATAGGGATCTGTGTTGGTGCCGATGGCGATGGGGCGGACAACATAGTTTGGTTTGGAAAGTTCCCGTTCCAGAAGCGCTGCCGCATTCGGCTTCGCGAACAGACGGCTTTCAAAATCAAGTCCGGGAGAGAGGCCCATATAGGCATGTGTCGGCCGCGCGAAACAATAGACACAACCATGCTCGCAGCCGCGATAAGGATTGATCGAGCGATCAAAAGGAATGTCTGGAGATTGGTTGCGCGTGATGATCTTGCGAGGGGCTTCATCGGTCACCTCCGTCTTAAGGGCTGACTGTTCTTCAATCGTCTCCCAGCCATCATCGAAAGCGGCATAGGAGAGGGGCTCAAACCGCCCGGAAGAATTGGAGCGCGCGCCCCGGCCACGCCGGCCGGTTGGGGGAACCACAGAAGACACGGGGGACGAGGGGGCATCCGGTGTCCTGATATGTGGCGCCGCCTTGGGGATGGATGGCCGGGAGACCGCTCGGGGGGAAGCGGTTGATCCGGGACGCGCGTTTTCGAAGTGAATGTCCATGAGTTGAAGATAGGAATTTATTCAGAACAAAACAAGAACATTTATGCGTTCTCGCCATTTTTTTTGAAGATGTATAGATTGCGCCCATGTTGAGCGTCGTTATTCCCACCCTGAATGCCGGAGAGGGCCTGCCGCAGTGTCTGAATGCACTGATCCAGGCGACGGTGCGCGGACTCGTACGCGAAGTGGTGATTGTCGATGGCGGTTCTACGGACCAGACCGTTGAGATCTGTGACGCAGCAGGCGCAACGCTTGTGACAGCTCCAAAAGGCCGCGGCACCCAGCTTCAGGCAGGCGCCAAACAGGCCAAGGGCGACTGGTTGCTTTTCCTCCATGCAGACACGGTCTTGTCGCCAGGTTGGGAAGATGAAGTTGCGAAGTTTCTGGAACAGGTAGAGCAGGGCCGCTTTCGCGGGAAGGAAGTAGCTGCAGCCTTCCGCTTCGCCCTGGATGATTTTGGCCCGGCAGCAAGATGGCTCGAATGGGTGGTGGGCCTGCGCTGCGCACTTTTCCGTCTGCCCTATGGCGATCAGGGTCTCCTCATTCACAAGAATTTCTACAAGAAACTCGGCGGTTATCCCGACGCACCTTTGATGGAAGATGTGAGCCTCGTACGCCGGATCGGCTGGCGGCGCATGGTTCTCCTGCGCTCCGAAGCGGTGACCAGCCCCGCGCGCTATCACCGTGATGGATACTTGAAGCGCTCGCTCTCAAACTTGGGGCTCCTGTCGCTTTACTTCCTGCGTGTGCCGCCACGCATTCTGGCGCGGCTTTACGGATGACACCGGAACGAGCCCGCACGAACTGGCTTGTGGTCATGTCCAAGGCTCCGCGTATGGGGAATGTGAAGACACGCCTTGCAAGAGACATCGGCGCGACGGAAGCACTGCGTTTTTACAAAACCAACACGAACGGGCTGCTCAGAAACGTTGGTGACGACCCGCGCTGGACAACTGTCATCGCTGCAGCCCCGGACGTTGCGGCACCAGAGAGTGGCTTCTGGCCGGACGAGATGCCCCGTGTGCCCCAAGGTTCGGGCGATCTCGGCGCGCGGATGGACCGGGTGATGCAGATGATGCCGCCGGGCCCTGTCGTGCTCATTGGCTGTGATATTCCAAACGTCACCGACACCCGCATTGCGTCGGCCTTCAAAGCGCTCGGAAATCATGACGCCGTCTTTGGACCGGCAGAAGATGGCGGCTATTGGCTGGTGGGCCTCAAGCGCTTCCCGCGTGTGCCCTCCATCTTTGCCAATGTGCGCTGGTCAACGGAACATGCCCTTGCTGATACACGCGCGAACCTGAAAGGAGCTCGCGTAGCACTCCTTGATACACTGCCCGATATTGATACCGGCACAGATTATGACCGTTGGAAGCAATCCCATGGACGCTGATCCGTTTCGTGTCTTTCTGGAAATGCACTTGAAGCTCACCCGCAATGCACCGGGCAGTGATGTGATGACCCGTGCCATGTTCGAAAGCCTCGAGGGTCTGCCGCAAGAACCGGAAATGCTCTTCATGGGCTGCGGTCAGGGCAATGATGTGATGGAACTGCTGCGCTGTTCCAAGGGCCGCGCGACAGCGGTCGATATGATGAAGCCCTTTTTGGCGAAACTGGAAGCCAAGGCGGAAGAGGCAGGCATTTCCGGCGAGCGGCTGCGCACCGTCTGTTCTGACTTTGCAGCGCTCGACCTGCCCGAGGGAATTTTCGACATCATTTGGTCGGAAGGCGCCATCTACACACTGGGCTTTGAAGAGGGATTGAAGGCTTGGGGCAAATACCTCAAGCCCGGCAGCCTGGCTGTTATCTCAGAAGCAACCTGGCTGACGGAAACCCCCAGTGCGGAAGCAAAGCTCTTTTGGGAGAAGGCTTACCCGATCATGGGCACGCGCGCGGAGAATGCCGAGCGGGCGCAACGTGCCGGGTTTGAGCTTCTTGAGACACGGGTACTGCCAGAAGAAGATTGGTGGACGGAATATTATCAGCCCCTCATTCCGCAGATCGCTGCGGCCCGCGAAACGTTTGCGGGTGATGCTGGTGTCCAGGCCATGCTCGACGAAGAAGAAACCGAAATCCGCCTCTATGAGCGTCATGCATCTGACTATGGGTATGTGTTTTATGTTTTGAAACATAGCTGATCGATACCCATATTAGTTTTAGTGGATGAAATCAGGACTGATTGTATGGAGCAGCAATACGACGCCACATGTTTTGGGTTCGCACTGATGTTTGTTGTGTTCAGTTACGCAGTTTTCATCAATTCATTGGTGGTGTTTCGACGTGACAACACGCGAGAAGGCTTTTGGAAGTATATTGAGACAAGCGATACTCGTGATCGAAAATCAAGCTTGCTGTCACCCATAGGTAGGAACATCTTGGAGCAATACAGACATAAGCTACCGATCACATGCGGCGTTCTGTTTTTTGTAGTCTGTCAGCTCTTTCACTAACATCCCTCAACCATCGCCTTGATCTTCACAGCCTTCTCGAAATGATCGAGCTGGTGTGTTTCGATCCACCAGGTTGCCGCTTCCATCAGCAGTTCAGGGTCATCATTCTTATTGGCGAAGAAGGCATAGAAGGAAAGGCCAACGTCAGGGCCCTTGGCCGCGATCTTCTTGTCGCAAACCTCAATGATCTTTTTTCTCAATCTCTCGCGCATGAAGGCTTTCCTGATAATCCCAAGACTGTCACTCTCGGACTTGATCCGAGGGTCCATGTAGCCCGTCCACTCTCACTGGATGCTCGGGTCAAGCCCGAGCATGACATTTGGGAGGAGGAAGCAACTACTTCCGCTTGTGCTCTTCAAGGCGTGGCATGATCTCCACGAAATTGCAGGGCCGGTAGCGGATGTCCAATTGGAACTTGAGGATCTCATCCCAGCCGTCTTTCACAGCACCCGTTGAGCCGGGCAGGGCAAAGAGATAGGTACCGCCTGCAACACCTGCGGTCGCGCGTGACTGGATGGTGGACGTGCCGATCTTTTGAAAACTCACCTGATGGAAGAGAGCAGCAAAGCCTTCAATCTCTTTTTCATAGACTGAATGAAACGCTTCAGGTGTCACGTCGCGGCCGGTGAGCCCGGTGCCACCGGTTGAGATCACCACATCAATTTCCTTGTCGGCAATCCATTCCGCAAGCTTGCCGGTGATGGTTGTCACATCATCTTTCACGATCACCCGGTCGGCGAGTGTGTGGCCTGCTTCTTCCACGCGAGCAACCAGCGTGTCGCCGGACGTGTCGTCATCTAGTCCACGCGTGTCGGAGACTGTCATCACCGCAATGCGGACGGGAACAAACTCACGTGATTCATCAATGCCGGGCATGGGGGCTCCTGTTCTTCTTTTGCATGATTATCGGACGCAGAACGCCGCACACATTTGGTGTGAAGACTTGGGGATTGTTGCGCGAATGTCCAGTAAGGAAAGCGGTGTATTATTGTCGCTGTGCCAGAGAGTTGCCACGTTCCAGCGATTGATAGACCGGCCAGTCGCCCGCTGCTGCAACACCAAGGGATGGTGTTTCCTGACCCAACCGATCCCGATAGATCCAGAAATTGGTAAGCACCCGTTCGATATAGCCACGGGTTTCAGGCGCGGGAATGCTCTCTATGAAGAGAAGCGGATCATTGCGATAGTCCGTATTGCGGAGCCACCGGCTGAGATTTCCAGGGCCCCCATTATAGGCAACCATCAGCTGATAGAGATTGCCATAGGGTTCGCCGCTCCCCATCAGCTCTTCGATATATTGCTGGCCGAGCTTCATGTTGAAGGCAGGATCAAAGAGACGGTCCCGGCCCTGCGCGCCGGTGCGGCGGAGCGACCGGTCGCGGGTGATATGGCTGGCAGTTGCCGGCATGATCTGCATGAGGCCGCGCGCGCCTGCACGAGAGCGGGCCAAAGGCTTGAACTTGCTCTCCTGACGCATGAAGGCAAAGACCAATGCCCGGTCAACCCGGAACCCGTCTTGCGGTGTGTAGTCCGGCACAGGGAAGAGCCCCGCATTCATTACATAGCGTTCCGGGCCGAAGCTGGAAGGCACATAGGCCGCGTTTGCGACCTGCATCTGTGTTGCAGGCAGGTCGAGGCGTTCGGCAAGGGCAATCAGCGCATGATCAAGCGATGCATCAATGCGTCCGTGGCCACGGGTGAGTTCGCCTTCCGCCAGATCGCGGCGTCCGATTTCGGTGAGTGCTACAGCGCGCGCCACCGTGTCGTTGGCAAGCAGCAGGCTGAGCCCCGCCTGATCGAGCGGTGGCTGGACCCATTGGAAGTCTATGTCCCGGCCCAACTGTTCAGCAGCGAGCATGCCGTAGAAGGTTGCGCCTGTGTCTGCAGCGAGTTCCAGCATCGGTGCCGCATGGTCGGGCCTGCGATCAGCGATGTAAGCACGTGCGGCCCAGAAGCCACCGGCAGCCCGCGTCCAGTCGCTCGCATTGGGTGCAGCGGCGAGATAGGCGAAATGTTCTGCAGCAAGCGCAAACTTGCCAAGCCGCCAGGCAGAAAGTCCAGCGGTCCAATCGGCGAGTGGCACGCCGTCGCGGCTGCGTCGCGCTGCACGATCAGCCTCTTCAAGCGCCCGGTCGTCGCGATGTTCAATGTAATAGGAGACAGCAATCCGCGACAGCAGCGTGTCGAACTCGACCGCCTTCAAGCCTCGGCGAATAGAAGATTGCGAAATATGATTGAGCGCCTGGGTCGGCCGTTCGCGACGCAAGAGCGAGCGCACCTTGCGCGCCGCATTCCGGAAGTTGCGCGAGAAATCCCGGCGCGGACCCTCAGCAACCGCGTATTGCTGGTGGGAAACCTGACGGTAGGAGCGCGGCAGCGGTCGGCGCGGGGCTGCGACACCTGAAGGTTTCCGGCGTAACGCCAGCTTGTGAATTTTCGCCGCTTCCGGGTGGTCTGCATAATTGGCGAGCCAATCGCGCAGTTCGTTATAGCGGGAGCGATAAGCGGTGGGGTGCATGTAGCGCTGAAAAAGCACATGGCCCATCAAAACGTCGTTCTCAAGCTGACCGATGAGCCGGTCTGCCGCGCGCCAGTCGCCCCGGGTTTGGACCGAGAAAATCCGCGTATAGCGGTCCCGGTCGCCCTGGCTCAGATAGGAAATTGTGTTGGGGGCAGTCTGATAATCGACCAGATCAGCCGCATGGACCGGCGCATAGCCAAAAGCCATGCCTGCCAAAAGTCCGGCAACGCAGAAATTCCTGAAAGATTTCAACTGTTTACGCACACTCATCCCCCAACCAACGAGGATATTCTACACAGCTAATGCCTGCCAACAAGTTGCAGGCGTTGGATTCAGGGAACTTAATTTCCGCTCTGGTTAATGGAGGTTACCCACTCTCAACCTTGGTTTTAAAGTCCAGAAGGTCCCGCCAGGCCAAACGCTTCTGGGCGGGTTGTCGCAGCAGGTAGGCCGGGTGGAAAATGGGCAGCGCTGGGATAGTGAGATCCCCCGCCGTGACTGAGCCCCATTTGCCGCGCAATTTCATAATGCCCGACGTGGTGCCGAGCATCTGTTTGGCCGAGACACCCCCAACCAGCATCAGATGTTTTGGAGCCACCAGCTCAATGTGTTTCTCAATAAAGGGTGCACACATGGCCTGTTCAACCGGTGTGGGCTGGCGGTTTCCAGGTGGTCGCCAGGGTAGAACATTGGTGATGTAGACATGTCCGCGATCAAGACCGATGGCAGCAAGCATTCTGTCCAGTAATTGGCCAGACCGCCCGACAAAGGGCAGGCCTTGAATGTCCTCATCCCGCCCAGGCGCTTCTCCCACCAGCATAATGTCTGCTTCGGGATTACCATCAGCAAAGACCAGGTTCTTGGCCGTATGCTTCAACGGGCAGGCATCGAATTTTTCCAATGCAGCGCGGAGCTCCTCAAGCGAGCTACAGGACGCGGCAATTGCTTTGGCTTCGCCTGCTTGTTCGACGGTGTCGAGGGGAATCGCTGCAGGAGACGACGTGGCTTGCGACGCAGATGAGGAAGATGAGGAGAAAGTCGGGCGTTCGCCTGGCAGGGTTCTTGGACCTGTTGAGGCAGGGGCATCATTTGCTGGCTGAGCTGCCCGAGCATTGAGCGCATAGCGGTCAACAGGCTCATCCGAGAGCCCGTCGCTCACGCCCGCTTCGACATAGAAGCGGAGCAGTGCGGCCGCTTCAAAAGCGGTCATATCCTCAAGAGCGTTCACAATCGCAGGCTTTGTCTCTGTTTTTTCGCAAAATCGGCACTTCCCCTGCGGCAGGTGCGACCTTTGAGGCATTGAACGCCCCACCGATCCCTCTAGACTCAGGATGTGGTCGCATTTTGCCCCCCTTACGCTCCCGCGTCACGCGATTCCGGAGGTCGTCCGGCTGGTGCCCAACGGGCACCCCGTCACATCGGTTGACCTCTCATCGTCAAAACACCATAAGAGGGGCCAAATTTCAGTGCCCAATCAGGTTGTCTCAGGATGAAGCTGAAGACCTAGGGCCAAATAGTCTGTCGCGGATCTTAAAGGCCATCCCGCGTCGGATGAGGAGAGAGACATGAGCGAAGATACCGGAGCGCTGGCTGAGCGCGAATATATGGAATATGACGTCGTCATTGTTGGCGGCGGTCCTGCAGGTCTTTCTGCAGCTATCCGGCTTCGGCAACTCGCTGTGGAAGAGGATTTTGATCTCTCTGTCTGTGTGATTGAAAAGGGCTCCGAAATCGGAGCGCATATTCTCTCAGGGGCTGTCATTGACCCGATTGCACTGAATGAGCTTCTGCCTGACTGGAAAGACCGGGACGCCCCTCTCAAAACCGAAGTTGAGAAGGATCACTTCCTCTTCCTCGGGCCTTCAGGCGGCATCCGCCTTCCAAATTTCATCATGCCACCGCTGATGAGCAATCATGGCAACTATATTGGCAGCCTGGGCAATGTGTGCCGCTGGCTCGCGGGCATTGCTGAAGAGATGGGTGTGGAAATCTATCCAGGCTTTGCAGGCGCAGAAGTTCTCTACAATGAAGACGGCTCTGTGCGCGGTGTTGCTACCGGTGACATGGGCGTCGGCAAAGAGGGCGACCAGAAAGACACCTACATGCGCGGCATGGAACTGCGCGGGAAATACACGCTCTTTGGTGAAGGTGTCCGAGGCTCTCTTTCCAAGGAACTGATCCGCAAATTCAATCTGGATGAAGGGCGTGAGCCCCAGAAGTTCGGCATCGGCATTAAAGAGCTGTGGGAAGTCGACCCCAAGAAACACAAAAAGGGTCTGATCCAGCACTCCTTCGGTTGGCCGTTGAAAGCCAACACCGGCGGCGGGTCGTTCCTTTATCACTTTGACGACAATCTTGTGTCTGTCGGCTTTGTGGTCCACCTGAATTACAAGAACCCGCACTTGTCACCCTTTGAGGAGTTTCAGCGGTTCAAAACCCACCCGTCTATTCGTGAAACATTTGAAGGCGGCAAGCGCATTTCCTACGGCGCCCGCGCGATTACGGAAGGTGGCTTCCAGTCCGTTCCGAAACTCACCTTCCCTGGTGGGGCCCTGATCGGTTGCTCTGCAGGCTTTGTAAATGTGCCGCGTATCAAAGGCAGCCACAACGCCATGGCAACGGGCATGATGGCGGCGAATGCAGCCTTCGAAGCAGTGAAAGATGGCCGTCAGTCAGACGTATTGAGTGCGTATGACGAAGCCTATGTCGGAAGTCATGTCGAGAAAGATCTGAAACGGGTTCGCAATGTGAAGCCGCTCTGGTCCAAGCTGGGCACAATCTTCGGTGTCGGCCTTGGTGGCATCGACATGTGGATGAACCAGCTAGGCATTGGCCTGCCATTCACGCTGAAGCATGGCAAGCCAGATCATGCGGCCACCGAGCCAGCTGATAAACACAAACCAATCGATTATCCGAAGCCGGACGGGAAGATTTCCTTCGACCGTCTCTCGTCGGTCTTCCTGTCGGCAACAAACCACGAAGAAGACCAGCCGGTCCATCTTCGCCTGACAGATGACACGGTGCCGATTGCGCACAATCTGCCGGTCTTCGATGAGCCTGCTCAGCGCTACTGCCCGGCTGGGGTCTATGAAGTCATGCGGGAAGACGATGGATCTGATCCGCGTTTTGTCATCAATGCGCAAAACTGCGTGCACTGTAAAACATGTGACATCAAGGACCCGACCCAGAACATTAACTGGACCGTGCCTGAAGGCGGTGGCGGGCCCAATTACCCGAACATGTGATCGGGGACGGCCGATTTTGAGGCGATTTATCGCCTTATCAACGGTCTTTAGAAGGCAAAGGCAAAGAAATTGAGGTAGGGTCGACCCCTTAAACGGTCGGCCCTATTTTTCTGAGTCGGCGAGATCAGTGAAGGGTAGAGGCCTTAAGTGGGATTGCGGTTACTGACACGTGGTCTGGGGATTGTTGCGATAGCGGCAATGCTGGGCGCCTGTGCGGGGTCTGGTTTCGGATTGAGCCAGAGAAACCCGGATTCCTTATATGGAAATTATCTGGCAGCGCGTCACGCGGGCACCGTCCGCGATATGGATGCAGCAGCGCGATACTACGCTCAGGCACTGTCTGAGGATCCCGGCAACCCGGTGATCGTTGAGCGCGCTTTTCTTTTGTCGGTGACAGCAGGGAATGTTTCAGAAGGCCTCAATCTATCATCAGAGATCATTGAGCGTGACTCTGACAATCGGACCGCACGTCTGGTGCGCGCACTTTCCGCCCTCAAAGCAACTGACTATGACCGCGCCATTAGCGAAATAGATGCGGCGGCACCTGGACCCTTCACAGCCCTTGTCGGAACACTTGCCAAGGCCTGGGCGATGGCAGGCAAACAAGAGGCGGAACAGGCATATGCAGCGCTGGACTCATTTCAAGATAGACCAGCGTTTGACCTTTTTCGGATCTTACATGGTGCACTAATTGCAGATTACCTAGGCGATGTGGCGCGGGCCCGAACCGGTTACGTTGCTGCGCAGGGGGCAAGCGGTGGGGCAAGTCTGCGGATCATCCAGGCTTATGGCCGGTTTCTAGAAAGACAAGATGACACCGAGCTTGCCCGCGAGGTGTTCAATAATTATGGCCGCTTGGCGCCAGACCATCCGATTGTCACAAATGCCTTGGCACGATTGGAGTCAGGTGTGGCCCCAGCGCCTCTGGTTAAAACACCAGCGGAGGGATTGGCAGAAGCTCTCTACGGGTTGGCGTCCGCACTGGCACAGGAAAGCGGGATTGATATTTCAATTCTGTACACGCAGCTATCGCTTTACCTGCGACCGGATTTTGATGTCGCACGCACTCTGCTCGCAGACCTCTATGAGCGCGGCGACCGCCTGGAAGACGCGATTGCCGCTTATGGTGGAATCGCACGCACATCTCCACTCTATCAAAACGCTCAGATTCAGATAGCTGTCGATATGGACCGTCTGGATAGGTCGAAAGAGGCTATTGCACGGCTCCGCACGCTTATTCGTCAGTATCCCGATGCGGTTGAGCCGCTGACGGCGCTCGGCGACATTCTGCGCGGCCGCAAAGATTATGCAGCGGCCGCAAGTGAATACTCAAAAGCAATTGAGCTCATTGGCGAGCCCAATGAACGGTTCTGGACGGTCTATTACGCCCGCGGCATGTGCTACGAACGGTTGAAGCTCTGGCCGAGCGCTGAGAAAGATCTCAAGCTGGCGCTTGAACTCTCTGGTGACCATCCGCTTGTGCTGAACTATCTCGGCTATTCCTGGATAGAGCAGAAAATACATCTGGAAGAGGCCATGGCGATGATCCGCCGGGCAGTTGAGCTGCGGCCCGATGACGGTTACATCGTTGATAGTCTTGGCTGGGCCTATTTTAACATTGGTGACTATGAAAATGCTGTCATCCATCTTGAACGCGCCGTTCAATTGCAGCCGGACGATGTCACAATAAATGATCATCTCGGTGATGCGTTCTGGCAGGTCGGTCGAAAAATTGAAGCGCGTTTTCAATGGCAACATGCGTTGGAACTTGAGCCGGATGAAGAGCAGGAAGCGGCGATAAAAGAGAAGCTCAAAAATGGGCTTGAGGACGCAGACGTTGAAATGAGCGCTGACGCAGGGTCCTAATGTCCGCTGGCATTCTTGAAGTCGCCAACGCGAAGATAAACCTCTCCCTTGAAGTCAGGGGACGCGAGGAGAGCGGCTACCATCAACTAGAAAGTCTGGTAGTGTTTGCGAGCGTGGCCGACCGCGTCATCTGTAAAGAAGCAGATACTCTTGGTTTGGAAATTTCAGGTCCATTCGCAAGTCAATTGGCGAATGAGGACAACAATCTCATTCTAAAAGCAGCCCGTGCGTTTGCAGGGGCGCTCGGACGCGATCCAACAGTGAGATTTGAGTTGGAGAAGAACCTGCCTATTGCTTCGGGTATCGGAGGTGGTTCTGCAGATGCGGCTGCGGCGCTTCGGGCCATGATGCGGCTGTGGGGCGACCCTCCCGGTTCGATCGAAGGTATCGCGTTACAGTTAGGTGCAGATGTACCTGTGTGCATGAGAAAACGCCCAAGCTTCATGACCGGCGTGGGCGAAAGTCTCAGGACCATTCGGCGTTTTCCAGAAATTCATGCAGTGCTCGCCAATCCGGGTGTGTCGGTGTCAACGGCAGACGTATTCCGACGTTTACAGGCAGGCCCCGTTGAAGGGCCAGAGCGTCTGCCTCTGTTGCAAGGTGTGGAGACCCTTGATCGTCTGGTTATCTGGCTTGAAGAAAACGGAAATGACCTTGAAGCGCCTGCAACGGCTATTGAGCCAGTGATCAAAACGGTGATCAACGAACTTCAAGAAACTGATGGCTGTCGTCTTGCGCGCATGAGTGGCAGCGGTGCCACCTGTTTTGCCCTCTATGACAATCCATTCGATTCCTCTGAAGCTGCAGCCGCACTCAAAAAGAAACATAATAGTTGGTGGGTGACAGCCACCAAGTTTCTTGGAACTCAATAGGCGCGACTGATACAGAAATCCACAAGGCCGCTCAACGCGTCACGGCGTTCTGAAGAGGGAAAGATACCAAGAGCATCACGGGCCATTTCGCCATAGTGGCGAGCGCGTGTAACGGTATCTTCAATCGCCTTGTGGTTGCTCATAATCTCGAACGCCCGTTCCAGATCACCTTCCTGTTGATCGCCATCCTGCAGCGTTCGACGCCAGAAGGCACGTTCCTCGTCATCGCCTCGGCGAAATGCCAGAACAACAGGCAGGGTAATCTTGCCTTCCCGGAAATCGTCCCCGACATTCTTGCCCAGCGTCGAAGCTTTTCCGTTGTAGTCGAGAGCATCGTCAACCAGTTGGAATGCGATACCCAGGTTGCGGCCATAGGATTCCAGTGCCGCAGCCTGTTCACCATTCTGGCTGGCGACCACTGCACCGATTTCTGTTGCTGCCGCAAAGAGCGCTGCCGTTTTGGCGCTGATCACTTTGAGGTAGGCGTCTTCTGTTGTGCTCGTGTCTTTCGCGGTGGCCAATTGCATCACCTCGCCCTCAGCGATCACCGAGGCAGCCTCACTCAAAATTTCCAGAGCGCGAAGAGACTTGGTTTCCACCATCAACTTAAAGGCGCGCCCAAGAAGGAAATCGCCCACCAGAACGCTCGCTTGATTGCCCCAGATGAGACGGGCTGTTGTCTGCCCGCGGCGCATATCGCTCTCGTCTACAACATCATCATGAAGCAGCGTTGCGGTATGCATGAACTCAACGGATGCCGCCAGGCGTACATGATCGTTGCCTGTATAGCCGCACATGCGCGCGCAGGTGAGCGTGAGCATGGGGCGCAAGCGTTTGCCGCCAGATTCGATCAGATGATTGGCAAGCTCGGGGATCATGTCCACATCGGAGCCCATTCGGTCCCGAATAAGCTCGTTTACAGCCTCCATATCTTCAGCGACAAGCCGCTGAAGCGTCCGAACCGCTTCTTCACTGTTTTTACGCTCACCTTCGAGCGGAACGACAACACCCAACGGGATCCCCAGTTCTCAATTTTGGCCGAGAAAACGGTTCAAAAGACCCCGTCAAACAGCTCAATTGCCTATACATGTGTCACAATAGGAGCCCAGAGACCGAGCGGCAAGTGCGTCCCAGCGCCGCTCCCCGAAGAGTGATAATTGCAGGGCCGAGGAACAAGACATTGAAAGAGCTTCTACGAACAAATGATGTAGTTCTTTTATCCTTCCTGGAGGCACGCCTCAAAGGTGAGGGAATTGAGCCATTCATCCTGGACATGAACGCCAGCATCGTGGAGGGATCGATTGGTATTTTACCCCGCCGCTTGATGGTTATAGACGAAGACTTTGAACGCGCGGAGGTCATCGCAAAGATGGCTTTGAAGGAAAACGATGAAGCAATCCGGGAAGAGCCTGGTGCGGCTGGGTGAGTGAGGCACAAGCTGTGACGTGCGCTACAGAGGAAGTGGTTGTTTTACTTCATGGAATTGGCCGGACAGCCGGATCAATGTCCGTTCCTGCAGCTCGGCTTGCGGAGAAGGGCTACGCGATCAGCAATATTGACTATCCTTCTCGTTCCGCGCCGATTGCGAGCTTGGCTGGGCTGATCAATGAGCGCCTCAACGCTGAAAATGTCAGCGCCTGTGCAAAACTCCATTTTGTCACCCATTCCATGGGCGGATTGATCGTGCGCCAGCTCGTCAAAGATTTTAGGCCATCGAATTTGGGGCGCGTCGTTATGTTGGCGCCGCCCAACCAGGGAAGTGAAGTCGCGGACTTTTGGGGAAACAATTTTTTGTTCAAAAGGGTCTACGGGCCAGCGGGGCAAGATTTGAGGACGAGGAACAGACGTTTTGGCCCGGTCGATTTTCCACTTGGGGTCATTGCCGGAACGAAATCCATTGATCCCGTATCCTCCCTTCTGCTGTCCGGTCCCAATGATGGCAAAGTGACTGTGGACAGCACAAAGGTTGAGGGCATGACGGATCACATCGTTTTGCCGGTCAACCACACATTCCTCATGCGCGATGCGCGCGTGCTGAAACAGATCGAGACCTTCTTGGGCGACGGAGCCTTCGCACCAGTGTCGACGGGAGGGCGCGCTCAATGAAGGTCACAGACGACGGCTTTTTGGGGGGCAGACTGCAGGTGCTGCAGTCAGAGAAAGGCTACAGGGCGGGCATTGATGCGGTGATGGTTGCAGCCGCAGTGCCCGCTGTACCAGGAGATAATGTGCTCGATCTCGGAGCGGGCGTTGGTGTTGCGTCCCTCTGCGTCGCCTCTCGCTGTTTAGACGTGAAAGCGACAGGCCTCGAAATACAGAGTGCCCTGGTCGAGACGGCGCTAGAGAACATCAAACGCAACGATCTTGTGCTTCGAGCAAGAATTATCGAGGGATCGATTTCAGAGAAAGCAGCCATCCTCGCAGACAAAGACGTCGCCTATGGCAGCTTCGACCATGTGATGACCAATCCGCCTTTCTATGAAGCTGACAAAGTTTGGGGCTCGCCCGACGAAAGCAAAGCGACGGCCCATGCGCTTGAGGATGTTTCGTTGGAGGAATGGCTACGCGTCACCTGTGCCATGGCAAAACCCAAAGGCACTGTGACCATCATCCATCGGGCAGATGCGCTGCCAGACCTCCTCAAAGGTGTTGAAGGCAAGCTGGGCGGGCTGGTTGCCTTTCCTCTATGGCCTGGTGCTGGAAAAGAGGCCAGCCGCGTCCTCCTTCAAGGGATCAAAGGCTCGCGGGCGCCTTTTAAGCTTGCCAAGGGCCTGTTGCTACATGGGGAGGACGGAGGATTTACCCCTGAAGCTGAGGCGATTCTGCGGAATGGTGCGGCCTTGTCCGTCAGTTCTGCTTGAGCACGCCAGAACTTGAGAAAACCTGAAAAAACCTTATGTAAAGCACATGGTCAAAAAAACACTTATCAACGCTATCCCCCATAAAGGTCTCCGCGAACGTCTGCTCGACCGGATCGACCCTGATGTCTCCGTTGTTCCCGTGGTCCGCCTCACCGGCGTGATCGCCTCGTCGGGGCCTTTGCGCGACGGTCTTAACCTGTCGGGTGTGGCAGGCGATCTCGAAACCGCCTTTAAAACCCGAGACGCCAAAGCCGTTGCCCTGGTCATTAATTCTCCTGGGGGGTCGCCAGTTCAATCTTCGTTGATTTTCAAACGCATCAAAGCGCTCTCCGAGGAGCATGAACTGCCGGTCCTGGCATTTGTGGAAGATGTGGCGGCCTCAGGCGGCTACATGATTGCCTGCGCGGCAGATGAAATCTTTGCTGACGAGCATTCTGTGGTGGGCTCCATCGGTGTGGTGAGTGCCGGTTTCGGTTTCTCCAAACTGATCGAGAAGCTGGGCGTTGAGCGCCGCGTTCATACAGCCGGTGAAAGCAAAGCCATGCTGGATCCGTTCAAACCGGAAGACCCGGAAGAGGTCGAACGTCTTGAGGCACTTCAGGAGGAAGTCCACAAGGGCTTCAAAGACCTGGTGCGTAAGGCCCGTGGCGACAAGCTGGAGGGTGATGAAAAGCTGCTCTTCTCAGGTGAGTTCTGGGTCGCGACCCAGGGCATCAAGTATGGGCTTGTGGATGGTATTGGAGACCTCCGGGCCGTCACCCGCGAAAAATATGGTGAAAAGGTTCGTCTGCGTCTCGTGGGCGGTCCACGTCCCTGGTGGCGCCGCCGCCCGGGCATTGCTGGTGAGCTTCCTAGTGCGGGCAATTTCGCGACGGATTTGCTCGGCGCGGTGGAAGCCCGTTCCCTTTGGTCTCGTTTCGGGCTTTAATGCTCCCCGGTCAGCTGGGGGCAGCAGAGACCGACAGATGAGATCGATATGAACGACATTCTATTCACAGGGCTCATTATGGCAGGCGTCTATGGCGTCTCGAAGCTGGTGAAAAAATACCGGGAAAAGGCGCGCGCGCGCATTGAAGAGCAAGCCCAGCCGCAAGAGCCTCGAAATCTCGGGACGCTCGAGCGAACGCCTGACGGCAGCTTCGCACCCGACCAATCACGCTAAGCTGCATCTGCGGCTGAGATCCCAACATTTTAAGTAAGGAAGCCGCATGTTAGACGATCTGTTTTCGATGAAAGATAAAGTGTGTGTTGTCACCGGCGGCTCCCGCGGGTTGGGACGGGCGATGGCAGAAGCTTTTCTCCAAGCTGGTGCCTCTCGGATCTACATCACTGCCCGCAAGGCTGAGGCCTGCGAACAGGCTGCGGAGGAGCTCTCAAACGTGAGTGTAAAGGGCGAATGCATCGCCATCCCCTGTAACTTGAGTGCGACTGAAGAGATTGCACGTTTTGGCGACGCGATCGCGGAACGCGAACAGGCATTGGACGTTCTGGTCAACAATGCAGGCACTGCCTGGGAAGCACCGCTGGACCAGTTTCCGGAGAATGGCTGGGACAAGGTGCTGGATCTCAACACCAAGACCCCCTTTTTCCTGACACAGAAGCTCCTGCCGCAGCTGAAAGCTGCAGCGTCTGCCAAAGGAGATGCGTCGGTCATTAACACCGGGTCCATAGCCGGTATTAAGGGCGATAGCTCAAACACTTTCAGCTATGCGACGTCCAAAGCGGCCGTCCATCAGCTGACACGGAACATGGCTTTTGCACTCGCCGACGACAAAGTGCGGGTGAATGCAATCGCGCCTGGCCGTTTTCACTCAAAGATGACCGAGGTCTTTGAGAACAACACAGAGCAGTTTGAGGCTGAGAAGCGCGCCATCCCGCTTCACCGCTGGGGTCACGATGAAGACATTATGGGGATTGCGTTGCTGCTTGCGAGCCGTGCAGGGGCTTTCATTACCGGCGAGATCATCACCGTGGATGGTGGCACGACGCTGATCTAGCCCTTAATGGGTTGTCTCTTCCTGATCGGCAAATTCGCGAGCTACTTGCTGGAAACCCTCTTCGAGCGCCAGGAACGCATCGACCACATCCGGATCGAAATGGGTTCCACGTCCTTCCAGGATAATGCCCCGCGATTTTTCATGGCTGAAGGCAGGCTTATAGTGCCGCTTGCAGATGAGCGCGTCATAGACATCTGCCAGAGCCATCAGGCGACCTGACAGGGGTATCTGCCGCCCGCTCAACTGATTGGGGTAGCCGCTGCCGTCCCATTTTTCATGATGGGTCTCGGCAATCTCCTGCGCCAACCGAAGGAACGACGTGCTGCCCAATCGCTCCTGTGCCGTCGCCAGCGCCTCCGCCCCAATGGTGGCGTGGGTCTTCATGATAACAAACTCATCATCGGTGAGCTTACCGGGCTTCAACAAGATCGCGTCAGGGATGCCGACTTTGCCTATGTCATGAAGAGGGGCTGACTTGTAGAGCAGGTCGATAACATCATCGGTGAGATATGCTGAGTGAGCCGGGTGTGATTGCAGCTGTTGAGCGAGAAGTTTGACATAACGCTGCGTGCGTAAAATGTGCGCACCGGTCTCATTGTCTCGCGCTTCCGCCAACGTCGCCATGCCAAGAATGGAGGCGTCCTGCGTGAGAACCACTTCATCGGATTTGACGGACAGCTCCTCAATCATCTGATTGGTGAGCTCTGCCATGCGGCCAAATTCATCATTGCTGGCCACAGGCACGGAAGTCTTCAGATTACCGTTCATCACCTGACGAAGCGCTTCATTTTCTGCATTGAGGTAGAAAGAGAGGTTGCGCGCATAGGCGGTCACAATTTTCGTGGTGCCCAAAATCCCGACACCCACCACAAACGCGATCTCCGTCAGAATGGCGCTCTTGGCAACCGCAAATCCAGGCTTGCTGTATAGCAGCCAGAACAGGTCTTTCTGCACCACCTGATAGATCACAGCGCCGAGCATCACGAGACAGGCGATAACGAAGAAGCTGAGTTTGACGGCAGTGGGAACATAGTCTTTGGGGAGCGTGAGAGACCGGCCGTGGGCCTGGATTTCGCGGGCCACGCGCAGCTCATAGTTGAGGGCAAGGTCCGCGCCGACGATGAAACCGAAGGTGAGGAAGCCAATGGTCACCTTCAAGGCGCTCTCAAAGGGAAACCCATAAGCGCCATAGTTCAGCAGCCCGATCATCGCACTCGCGCCCACATAGAGGCTGAAATCGATCATAAAGTGCCCGTACTGGCGCTGCGTTTCTGGTAGGGCCGGCAGCAGGCTGGATATGACGACGGGCCGCACAGCAACCAGCGTCGCCAGCGTTAGTCCAATTGGCCACAGAAGATTAGGGATCGAGAGCTTGTCGATATAGGGACAGACGGCAGTGCCATATATGGCGAAAAGGGCAAAAGCGACGAAATGCCGGATCAGATTGCCATCCTGATTTAGCAACCCGGCAGTGTCTAGACGGCGGGTGCCGCTGGTCGGATATGTGGTTTCTGTGCTCATGGGGGGAGCTTCCCCGTGCAGCTCTTAAAAGGCCCCTAACACAGCCGCCTGTTGGCGAAATTGTGATCGCTGGCTTTGGAAAGCCCTCAGCTTGACCGGGTGAGGCCAGCCCGGTTACCTTGCGCCCGCTTTCAGGGTTTTCCTTTAGATTCTGGGGGTTAGAGCATTTTCAGCAAAAGTTGCAGACTTTTGCGGTTCGGAAATGCGGCACTGCAAGAGATGAAGCATTCCCAGGTGAAGTAGCCCAACTTCACCGCCATTTTCTGAGAGTTAAGTCATGTCCAGCCCAGCCGGTTCCGCCGACAAGACCCGGAACACGTCTTTCCAGTCCCTCATTCTGACCCTTCAGAACTATTGGGCAGATTACGGTTGCGTGATCCTGCAGCCCTATGATGTGGAAATGGGCGCGGGCACCTTTCATCCTGCCACGACGCTCCGCTCGCTTGGACCAAAGCATTGGAACGCAGCCTATGTGCAGCCGTCCCGGCGTCCGACAGACGGTCGCTATGGCGACAATCCGAACCGCTTTCAGCACTATTATCAGTTTCAGGTCATGCTGAAGCCAAGCCCGGAGAACATTCAGGAACTTTATCTCGAAAGCCTTTATGCGCTCGGGATTGATCCAAAGAATCATGACATCCGTTTTGTGGAAGACGATTGGGAGAGCCCGACGCTCGGCGCCTGGGGGCTTGGTTGGGAGGTCTGGTGCGATGGCATGGAAGTCTCCCAGTTCACCTATTTCCAGCAGGTCGGCGGATTTGACTGTTCGCCTGTCGCCGGAGAGCTCACCTATGGGCTCGAGCGCCTCGCCATGTATGTGCAGGGTGTCGACAATGGCTATGAGCTGAACTTCAACGGCCAGGAAGGTGACAAGAAGGTTACCTATGGCGACGTCTTCCATCAGAACGAAGTCCAGTTCTCCCACTATAACTTCAATGTGGCGAACACGGATGTTCTCTTCCGGCATTTTGAAGATGCGGAGAAGGAATGCTCTGCTCTCCTTGAGTATGACCCGCCACTGGCACAGCCCGCCTACGACCAGTGCATCAAGGCAAGCCACGCGTTTAACCTTCTGGACGCGCGGGGCGTGATCTCGGTGACCGAACGCCAGGCCTATATTGGTCGCGTGCGCACGCTCGCCAAAGCCTGCTGTGAAGCTTATTTGAAGACACCGCAAGCCGGTGCCATTGCAGAAGGGGAGGCATAATCATGGCCGACCTCCTGCTTGAACTGTTCTCTGAAGAAATCCCGGCCCGCATGCAAAAACGGGCATCGGAAGACCTGCAAAAACTCATCACCGATGCGCTGGCCAAAGAAGAAGTCTTTGGTGATGGCGCACGAGCTTTTGCAACGCCTCGCCGTTTGACGCTAGCAATCTCTGGTCTGCCAGCCCGGCAGCAGGACCGCAAAGAAGAACGCAAAGGTCCCCGTGTTGGCGCGCCTGAAAAAGCCATGGAAGGCTTCTTGAAGTCGACCGGCCTGACGGTGGAGCAGTGTGAAACCCGGGAAGACAAGAAGGGCGAGTATTATGTCGCCGTTATGGAAAAGACCGGTCGTGGCACAGACGAGCTGATTGCCGAGATCGTGCCAGATGTGATCCGGAATTTCCCCTGGCCGAAGAGCATGCGTTGGGGCACAGGCACACTGCGCTGGGTGCGCCCGCTTCATTCTATCGTCTGTACACTGGACGGCGAAGTTGTGCCCTTTGAGATCGATGGCATCAAGTCAGGCGATACGACTTATGGCCATCGTTTCATGGGACCGGAAGCGATTAAGGTCCGCACCTTCGATGACTATATGGAAAAGCTGGAACGCCAAAAGGTCATGCTCGACCCGGAAGCCCGTGCCGCCCACATTCTCGAAGATGCGAAGAACCTGGCACATGCCCAGAACCTGGAACTGATCGACGACGAAGCCCTTCTCCACGAAGTGGCAGGCCTTGTGGAATGGCCAACAGCGCTCATGGGCTGCATTGATGATGAGTTCATGGAAATCCCACAGGAAGTGCTCACCTCCACCATGCGGGCGAACCAGAAATATCTCGCGCTAAAAGACCCGAAGACCGGGAACTTTGCCCCACGCTTCATAGTGGTTTCCAACATTGAACCCGCAGATGGCGGTGCGGCCGTCATTAACGGGAATGAGCGCGTGTTGCGTGCCCGTTTTGCTGACGCGCGTTTCCTCTGGGATCAGGACAAAAAACACACGCTGGAAGATTTCGCGAAGAAGCTTGATCAGGTGGTCTTCCACGCAAAACTTGGAACCGTCGCTGAAAAGGCTGAGCGCATTGCGGAGCTGGCGGGTGAGCTTGCAAATGTGACGGGCGCTGACAAAGCGAAAGCTGAACTCGCCGGGCGTCTTTCCAAAGCAGACCTCGTCTCCGGCATGGTCTATGAGTTTCCGGACCTCCAGGGCATCATGGGTCAATATTATGCATTGGCAGATGGTCTGGAGCCGCAAGTCGCCGACGCCATCGCCCAGCACTATCAGCCGCAGGGCCCGTCAGATGATGTGCCGCAAGGACCTGTCGCACAGGCTGTCGCGCTCGCCGACAAGCTCGACACGCTCGTAGGCTTCTGGGCGATTGATGAAAAACCAACAGGCTCCAAAGACCCGTTTGCCCTCCGGCGCTCGGCGCTCGGTATTATTCGCATGGTGTTGGAAGCAGAACTGCGACTGCCACTCCTTTCTGTTTTTCCAAATTCGGCAGAACAGAATGCGGATCTTCTTTCCTTCTTCGGCGATCGGTTGAAAGTCTATCTCCGCGATAAGGGGGTCAAACATGACCTGGTGGATGCAGTCTTTGCGCTCCCGGGCCAGGACGACCTATTGCTGATCGTGCGCCGGGTCGAGGCGCTGGCGGATTTCTTGAAGACCGACGATGGCGCGAACCTGGCTGCTGGCTATAAGCGGGCGGCCAACATCCTGCGCATCGAAGAGAAGAAGGACAAAGCGACCTTTTCCGGCGCGCCTGACGCTTCTTTGTTCGAATCGGACGAGGAAAAGACCCTTGGCGCTGAAATCGATGTCGCCCGCGACGCAGCGGCAAAATCCGTGGCGCAAGAAGATTTCGCCGGTGCCATGGCAGCACTCGCAAAGTTGCGCGGTCCCGTCGATGCCTTTTTCGAAAAGGTCACGGTGAACGCAGAGGATGACAAGGTCCGCGAAAACCGCTTAAAGCTCCTCGCAGAAATCAGAACCGCCCTTCACGGTGTGGCCGATTTCTCCAAAATCGAAGGGTGATCTGCCGAGTTTTTTCGCGCATCCTTTGACTTGATCTCTTCTGCCTCCTCAATGTGAGGCCAAACGGAAAGCGATGCGCATGACCGGTTCGACGAAGTGGGTGTATGGGTTTGGCGGCGGCAGCGCCGAGGGCGACGCGAGCTTGCGGGAACTTTTGGGCGGCAAGGGCGCCAATCTCGCAGAAATGGCGAACCTAGGGCTCCCGGTTCCGCCGGGCTTCACCATCACCACAGAAGTCTGCACAGCTTTCTATAAGAACGATCGTTCCTATCCTGAGGGCATGAAAGCCCAGGTTGAAGCCGCGCTCGCAGAAGTCTCAAAGGTTGTCGGCGCTGATTTCGGCAAGCCTGAAAATCCTCTGCTCGTATCCGTGCGCTCCGGTGGACGGGCCTCCATGCCCGGCATGATGGACACGGTTCTGAACCTCGGTCTCAATGATGCGACTGTGGCGGGCCTTGCGGCCAAAGCGAATGACGAGCGCTTTGCCTACGACAGCTATCGCCGCTTCATTCAGATGTATTCCGATGTGGTGTTGGGCGTAGAGCACCATAATTTCGAGGAAATCCTCGACATCTACAAGGAAGAGAATGAGTACTATCTCGACACAGACCTGGACGCCGCTGACTGGAAAGATGTGATTGGTCGCTACAAGGCGCTGGTGGAAGAAGAGCTCGACGAACCCTTCCCACAAGATGTGAACGAGCAGCTCTGGGGTGCGATAGACGCGGTCTTTGGCTCCTGGCAGAACGCCCGTGCCGCCACCTATCGCCGTCTCCACAACATTCCTGACGAATGGGGCACCGCCGTCAACATTCAGGCCATGGTCTTCGGCAATATGGGGGATACGTCGGCGACAGGTGTTGCCTTCACACGGAACCCGTCGACGGGCGACAAAGCCTTCTATGGGGAGTTTCTGGTGAACGCTCAGGGCGAAGATGTGGTGGCGGGCATTCGTACCCCGCAGCACCTTACAAAACTCGCACGTGAAGAAAGCGGCGAGACCGCGCCGTCCATGGAAGAGGTGATGCCCGGCGTCTATGGCGAACTGGTTGAGGTCTACAAAAACCTTGAAGGCCATTATCGCGATATGCAGGACCTGGAATTCACTGTCCAGGAAGGCAAGCTTTGGATGCTGCAAACCCGCAGTGGTAAGCGTACCGCCAAGGCAGCAATCAAGATCGCCGTGGATATGGCCTCAGAAGGTCTTATCACCCAGCAAGAAGCCGTGACCCGGGTCGACCCCGCCTCGCTCGACCAGTTGCTCCATCCAACGATTGACCCAAATGCAGAACGCGACGTGGTGGCCACCGGCCTGCCCGCATCACCGGGCGCAGCGTCAGGCGAGATCGTTTTTTCTTCGGAAGAAGCGGGCGCGCTGAAGGCACAAGGCCGCGACGTTGTGCTTGTACGTGTTGAGACAAGTCCAGAAGACATTCACGGCATGCACTCAGCAGTGGCAATCCTGACCACACGCGGCGGTATGACGAGCCACGCAGCCGTCGTCGCACGCGGCATGGGCAAGCCATGTGTGTCAGGGGCGGGTACAGTCAAAATTGACTATGCAGCCGAGATCATGACGAGCCTCGGCGAAAAATTCTCCAAAGGCGATGTGATCACCGTTGATGGTTCAACAGGGCAGATCATGAAGGGCGCGATGCCCATGTTGCAGCCGGAGCTTTCTGGAGATTTCAACACGTTGATGGGCTGGGCCGACGAAGGCAGGCGTATGACGGTACGTGCCAATGCGGAAACACCGGATGATGCCCGTGTTGCCCGCGAATTTGGCGCTGAGGGGATCGGTCTGTGCCGCACAGAACACATGTTCTTCTCTGACGATCGCATTCTCGCCATGCGCGAGATGATCATCGCCGATGACCAGGCGGGTCGACGCAAAGCCCTCGAAAAAATCCTGCCCATGCAGCGCGAAGATTTCCGTCAGCTTTTCACGATCATGAGCGGCTTGCCGGTCACGATCCGGCTGCTCGACCCACCTCTGCACGAATTCCTGCCTCATAGTGATGAGGAGATTGCAGAGGTCGCCGAGGCCGCCGGTCTTTCAGCAGATAAAATGCGTCGCCGCCTGGTCGAGCTTACAGAAGCCAATCCAATGCTCGGCCACCGGGGCTGTCGCTTAGGGATTACCTATCCCGAGATCTATGAGATGCAGGCGCGCGCGATATTCGAAGCCGCGATCGTCGCCGCGGAAGAAACAGGCGCCGCTGTCATTCCGGAAGTCATGGTGCCGCTGGTCGCGACCAAGGCGGAGCTTGAATATCTGAAAGAGCGCCTCATTGCCGTGGGCGATTCCGTTTCGGCAGAAAAGAACAAGCCTCTCGAATATCAGATAGGCACCATGATCGAGCTGCCGAGAGCCGCCCTCCGTGCCGGCGAGATTGCTGACGCTGCCGAATTCTTCTCTTTTGGCACCAACGACCTCACCCAGACCACCTACGGCATCAGTCGGGATGATTCGGCCAATTTCCTGAAAGACTATCTGGGCAAGGGCATAGTGCCGGCAGACCCATTTGTCTCGCTCGACCAGGAAGGGGTAGGGGAATTGGTCCAGATTGCCGCTGAGCGCGGCAGGGCGACGCGCCCGGACATCAAACTGGGTATTTGCGGGGAGCACGGGGGAGACCCAGCATCCGTGCATTTCTGCGAGGGGGCAGGGCTACATTATGTGTCCTGCTCGCCCTACAGGGTGCCTATCGCCCGTTTGGCAGCAGCCCAGGCGGCTCAGAAGGTTGCCCAAAAGGCATCCAAGTAACATCTGGCTGAGTCGGTGGAATTAGGCACCGCTTTCTAAAAACACGGGGTGACCAGCTGTCGCACATATCTGTGATGGCTTGTGTGATCGGCCCTTTTTTCACCCTGAATTTGAGCCAGACATGATCTGAAAAAGCCAGTGGATTCAGTCACTTCGCAGGCTTGTTATGGTAAATATTTCCTCTCACAAGACCGCCGCCGTTAACCATGACATGGCTCGTTAAGCTTCTGTTTACCAAGGCTGTGATTCCCTATTCCTATTGAAAAACAAGCGCTTAGGCTTATCTCGCCTGTGTGGCCGTGGCGTCATTGCCGGACCCAAAAGTTTATGATACTCCCGCGCCAACCTTACTGACGGTTTGTCAGTGTGAATCGGGAGTTCCAATGTCTTCGCCTACTAAGTGGCACAGGCATTGCTGAGTAAAAGGGTGACCGCACCCAAAGAGCTAGGGACGGTCAATCTGAGACAAGAAGACCAGCAAAGGTATGGGCATGGGGCCCTGACCAGGACAAGAACGGACCAAAAGCGATGAACAAGCTCGCTCAATGGCTCGATATAGGACACTACGTCCGGGAACCTGCACATATTGCAGCGGGCCTGGCTGTGTCTGTCGTTCTGGGATCTGTGTTCTGGGCAAACCTTTCGACGGCAACGGTCGATCCGGTTTCCGGGAGCGATGGAAATCGTCTTGTTCTCTCTAATTTCTCTGACCCCCACCTGCTTGATCGCCCAACACGATTGACCGAGCTTGCGGAGCTCGAACATCGCGCCGGTGTCGCTGCGACACCTGTCAGAGCGCTCGGGGACCGAGCCCGTCGTTTGGAACAAGAACGCCGGTGTCTTGCCGTAGGCATCTACTTTGAAGCCCGTGGTGAAAGCCATAGTGGTCAGGTCGCTGTTGCAGACGTCATCATGAACCGTGTTGCGTCAAAAGATTACCCCAACACGATTTGTGGTGTGGTGTTCCAGGGATCCTATCGGCAGACAGGTTGTCAGTTCTCTTTCACATGTGACGGGGAATCAGATCGACCACGGGATCTGAAGCCGTGGCTGAAGGCACAACGCGTTGCCAGCACGGTCACCATGCGTGATGACCGTGAGCGCCAGGTAGCTGAGAATGTCCTGCATTACCATGCAGACTATGTGGAGCCGGTTTGGGCATCTCACATGTATAAAGTTGCAAAAATTGGCCGCCACATCTTCTACGCTCGGACGCGGTCAAGGTCCTGAGCCGTCGGTCTTTCTAAAAAGGCCAGTGTTTCTGCCGTCTTTTGACGCAGATCAATGATCGAATAGGTCTTCTGCCTCAGTCTCGGTAACGATGACGGCGGAGGCGCTTGAAGATTGCATCAGGCAGGTGCTCATCGGCCGACCACCCCGAGGACCAGCCTTCGACCGTCATCACCAATTTCCAGATACTGCCAGGTGTTAGCTGGGATCTCAGTCGAACCCAGATGATTTCTTGATGTTCTTCCGAACATAACCAGGGAACAGGCGCGCGAGCTTATCCATGCGGCTGAGCGATGGACTTCCAAAATAATGAATATCCTCACCATGGGCCGCGCGCCAGACGATCTTGGCAATGTCTTCCGGTGTATGCGCGATCCCGGTGGCCTTGAAGTTTTCCGTCTGATGTTCCTGATTTTTCACCATCCCTGTATCGACATAGGAAGGCAGAACGTCGCTCACATGAATGCCATAGGGTTCAAACTCGATGGAAAACCCTTCTGTCATGGCCCTCACCGCATGCTTTGACGCTGAATACACAGTCAGCTCCGGAATACCGTAGACCGCCGACGCAGATGCTGTATTGATAATCCGCGCATCACCGTGCTTGGCAGCGGTGGCCTTTAGCGCATCGAGGCCAGCAGCAACACCGTTGATGACACCATTCACATTCACATCAACCGTTTTGCGCTGAAGTGCCGGGTCAACCTGGTCAAAGTTTCCCATTTTCAGGATGCCAGCATTGTTGAACAAGACATCCAACCGTCCCCCGGATACCGCGAGAAACGCCTGTACCGCATCGTTGAACTGCTCAGGGTCAGTTACGTCCAACTCGCCCGTTGTGACCATAGGAGCACCGTGCACAACACGCAGCTCATCGGCCAGCTGAGCGAGGCCTGCGCCGTCAATGTCAAAGAGACCAACGAACCAGTCTCGCCGGGCAAAATGGCGGGCAGTGGCGCGCCCGATACCTGCTGCCGCGCCGGTGATAAAAATGCTGCGTGTTTCGCTCATGTTGCGTTCCTATTCAGCTGCAGACTTTGCTTCTTCGATCGCAGCGCCGATAGGCCCGCCCGATGCGATTCTGTCTCGTGTTCCTTCTGGGTCGAGAGCTGACGCCTTGTCCAGGTCGCCTATCTCTTCCGGCACAAACCAGTGCAGTCGTTTTGGATCATCATGGTAGGAGGACCAGACAGCTTTCGCGACATCCATTGCGGGAACAAGACGGAACATGCCCTCAGCGGGTGCGCTCTGTCTTGCTTCATCAGGCAGCAAGGGCGTGTCGATCAGACCGGGAAGTGTATCGGCAACGCGAATGCCAAAGCGGCTGAGTTCGACTGACAAAGCTTCTGTCAGACCTTTGACTGCATGTTTGGTCGCTGAATAGACGGCGATGCCCGGCATGCCGTAAGTCGCAGATGACGAAGACGTTGTGAAGCAGAGAGAGTTGGGCGTTGCCTTTAACAGATCAACCGCCAGATGAATGCCATTCAGCACGCCGACCAGATTGACATTGACCACTGCCATGACGTCTTCAAACGGCATCTCATCAAAGAAACCGCCTTTGCCGATCCCCGCATTGTTGAAGAGGAGGTCAAGTTTGCCGCCGGTTGCTTCTGCGAATTCCGCCAGTGCCGTCTCGTAATCTGCCCGGTCGGTGACATCGAGCGAGCGGACAACACAATTTTCGGACCCAAGCTCTTTCTCCAGAGCGGTGAGCCCGTCTTTATTGACGTCATAGGCGCCAACAAACCAGCCGCCCTGCGAGAAGAGACGGGCGGTCTCCAATCCCATGCCGCTTGCAGCGCCTGTAATGAAAATCGACTTTCTGTCTCCGGCCTTTGCCATGAGGGCCTCCCTGATTAAATTTTTGTTGGGTCATCTTAGAGCATTTCCAGGCGAAGTGAATTCGGTTCACCGTGAGGAAATGCGGTGCAAGAAGTGCGCTTTCGGGGAGAAAGTCGAGATGGGGACAGCGGGCGTGGCCCTCACTCACTAAGTGATCAGCCACGAAGGGTGGACCTAGTCCTTTGGCGTAATGATGAATTGGCAGAGCAAGCGACCGTCCCGCTTGCATTCCTCCCGCACGTCTCCCCCTGTGACATCAGCGAAAAAGCGTTCCATCGCAGAACAAACACAGGGATCTTCTCGTACCGCGCGCCCGAGCGGACAGCTATAGCTGCGTATTGTTATGTGCGTTTCGGTTTCTTCTTTGGATGTGCCTGCCCCGATACCGTCCAAAAACTGCAAGGCCGCATCGAGACGGGCCTCGAAACTGTCAGACGTATCAGTCTTGACCTCTTGAGCGAGGGAAGAGCCAATCTCGCCCATGAGCTTTTCGATCTCATGTCTTTCCAGGTAGCTCGGGAGGGTGTTGATCACTTTCTGCAGAAAAGGCTTATAGGCGCCAGAATCGCTATCTTCAGTTCCGGCAACCGCGCCAAATTCCGTCGGTGGCTTGCCGGCACCGCTGCCCCGTCGCGACTTCCCGTCAACAAGCCCGTCTGCTTCCAACTGCTTGAGCGGGATGATGATGGCATTCCGGGTTACACCAAGCCTGTCCGCGAGCTCGTTCACGGTCAAGTTCTGGCGCCGCAGAAGACTAAGGATGGTGTTTTTCGTTTTCATGGCACCGGTCTGGTAGGGGCACCCGAAATATAGCCAAAAACGAACGGATTTCATCATAAGAATAATATAAACAATATTTATTGTTATTAATATTCTTAATGTGCTAAAAAGCGGCATCGATCCGAAGGAGACTGATAATGCCTACATTCCAGCACCATGCTTTGAGCAATTACGCGTCAGCCAACCATATCTATCGGGCTCCCTATACTTCCAAAGCCTCGTTTATGGGGCTCTGTATTGCCTATATGGCCGCTATTCTCATTGGTGGGTGGTCCCTGGTCACAAAGGCGCTCGCAAGTGAGCCGCAAACCCTTGCGGTGGACGCACCAACTGAAGTCACAGGGGAAGACGCCGTTAATGCGCTAAACGGTGTTTTCGGTCGCCATGCCAAAGAGCGAGGCTCTCATGCCAAGGGATTCTGCATTGCTGGAGAGTTTGCGCTTTCTGAAGTAGGGGCAAGCTATCTGCGCAACGGTATCCAGCAAAGAGGGCCGGTTTCCGTCGTTGGCCGATTTTCAATCGGGGGTGGCAATCCAGCAGCATCAGACAAAGGTCGGTCAGTCAGGGGGCTGGCGGTGAGGATGGAGTTTGAAGACTCCGACATTCTCGACCTCGTTATGATCTCTGCGCCGGTCTTCTTTGCGTCCACGCCTCAACAGTTTGTGGAGTTCTTGAAAGTTCGCACAGCAGATCCTGAAACAGGAAACAAAGACCCGGAAAAGATTGCGGCGTTCAATAGAGCAAACCCGAACGTCATGGCGCATCTGGATTATGTCTCACAAACTCCGCCGCCGGCGAGCTATGCATCAACACCCTATTTTTCAACACACGCATTTCTCTTTGGCAATGAAGACGGGCCAATGCAGGCTGCACGTTGGCACTTTGAACCTGTTGAAGGATTTAGAGGGCTCACCCCAGACCAGGAAAAGGAGTTCCCGGATAGCTTTCTGGAGGACGAGCTGCACGCGCGCCTCGCAAATGGGCCCGTATCTTGGAATGCTTCTCTTCAGCTTGCGGGAGAAGAGGATGACATTAATGACCCGACGGCTGTTTGGTCAGCGCCTCGTGAGACCTTCATCGAGGTGGGGCGTCTTGATATCTCGCGGACGATTGAGCCTGGTGCATCAGATGATTGTACAGGCCAGGTTTTTGATCCGAACAACCTGTCAGAAGGGATACACCCAACTGACGACCCAATTCTTGCAATACGCCGACCCGCCTATGCCGTGTCCTTTGGACGTCGCGTGCAATAAAACGGAGCCGCGGATTGCACCCTGACTCGGTAAAAACTCAGTTGGCCTCGGCTTCATAGTCGAGGCCGATATCGAGGCAGGGCGCGGAATGGGTGATCCATCCAACGGAAATATAATCAACGCCGGTGGCAGCAACGCTGGCCGCCGTGTCGAGCGTGATCCCGCCCGACGCCTCCAGGGCTGCTCGGCCCTGGTTGATTTCCACGGCTTCGCTCAGGACTGCAGGCGGCATATTGTCGAGCAATACAGCCTCAACGCCAATGTCGAGTGCTTCTTTCAACTGATCCAGCGTATCGACCTCAATCTCAATCCGCACCATGTGCCCGGCTTTTGCCCGTGCGCCATTGATCGCTTCCGCGATGCCGCCTGCCATGGCGATGTGATTGTCCTTAATCAGGATAGCGTCATAGAGCCCAAAGCGATGGTTGACGCCGCCGCCGGCGCGGACCGCATATTTTTCGAACGCCCGAAGACCTGGAGTGGTTTTTCGTGTGCAGCAAATGCGCGTGTTCGTGCCGGAAACAGCATCGACAAATTTTCGCGTCGCTGTCGCAATGCCTGATAGGTGCCCCAGAAAATTAAGAGCGACACGCTCGCCAGTAACGATGGCGCGGGCATTGCCTTCAATGGCGGCAATCACATCCCCCGGCGCAACGACGGACCCGTCTGGCGCTTGTACTGAAATTCTAAGGCCCGGGTCCATTTCCCGGAAGGCAGCACGAGCGGCATCAAGGCCGGCAATGCATCCATGTTCGCGGGCGCGCAGCACAACTTGAGACCGGGTATCTTGAGGCACTGTCGACTGGCTCGTTATGTCGCCGGCATCACCTAAATCTTCGGCAAGCGCCGCTCTGACAGCAGTTTCGACAATGAGAGAAGGCAGAGGTGTGAGGTCAGAAAGGGTGCTCACTGAATTTGGCCTCGTTTATGTTGGTAGTTCGGTTTGACGACAACGTCGCGTGCGAGGGCATCAGCTTCATCCAGCGTGATGAAGGTACGATGTTCCCATGCCGCATCAGCTTGCGGATGGTCAATCCGGAAATGGCCTCCACGACTTTCTTCCCGCTGAAGAGCCGCGGCTGTAATCAGCTTTGCAGCTGTCATCATATTCACAAGCGCTGGGGAAGACCCTGCGGCTCGTTCAATGCGCACAATCTGCTGTAGCGCCTGTGTCAGACCCTCGTTGGTTCGGACAACGCCAACATGTTGGGTCATTAGGTTCCTAAGCTCTTGCACAATTGGGACCGCGTGAGACCGGCGAACACGAAGTGCGGGAATGACCGCTGTCGCCGGCGACCCTGTTTCGACATTTGCAAGTATATCCTCGGCGATGCGCGCGCCAAAAACGACGGCTTCCAATAGGGAATTGCTCGCAAGGCGATTGGCACCATGGGCCCCAGTTGAAGCCACTTCGCCGCAGGCCCAAAGACCAGGGAGCGACGAGCGCCCATCCCTGTCAACGGCTATCCCGCCCATATGGTAGTGCATAGCAGGCGCAACGGGGATCGGCTCTGTCACCGGATCAATTCCCATACGCTGGCAGTTCTGGAAGACCGTTGGGAAGGCTTTCTCGAAATTGGCTCCAACCGCCTGGCGAGCATCAAGAAAGGCCTTGCCACCTTCGGCAATGACCCGCGCAATCGACCGCGCCACCACGTCACGTGGCCCAAGTTCTGCGTCTTGGTGGATAGCCTTCATGAAGCGCGTGCCTGTTTCATCAATGAGAGTCGCGCCTGCACCCCGCAAGGCTTCTGTTGCCAAAGGGGCAGGGTCTTGTGGTCCGGCAATGGCGGTCGGATGAAACTGAACAAATTCAGGGTCGGCGATGACGGCGCCAGCACGGGCAGCCATCGCAAAGCCGTCGCCGCGAGAGCTCAGCGGGTTGGTTGTGACTTTATAGAGACCACCTGCGCCACCGCTCGCCAGAACAACAGAGCGCGCGCGGAGGAGAAGCGGTGAAGGTTCGAGGTCGCCTGTGGGTTGCACGAAGACACCGGCAACCTTTCCCTCTTCCATGGCGAGCTCATAAGCCGAGAAGCCTTCAAGAATACGAATGGACGGCGTCTTGCGGACAGCTGCGATGAGCGCTTCCATGATCGCATGTCCTGCCCGGTCGCCCTGCACATGCACAATCCGGCTTCTGCTGTGGGCGGCTTCCAGCCCAACTGTCAGCTTGCCTTCCAGGTCACGGTCAAACGGAACGCCGAGTGAGAGCAAGTCCTGAATGCGCTCGCTCGCTTCCGACGCGATGAGCTGCGCAATCTCCGGATCAACAATTCCGGCGCCTGCCGCAATTGTGTCGGCTGCATGCTCTTCCGGTGTATCGCCTTCGGAGATAGCGGCAGCAATCCCGCCTTGTGCCCAGGCAGATGATGCTCCGTCACCGATCGGTGCTGCAGCGAGCACTGTCACTGGGCGTGGGCTCAGCTTCAAAGCAGTGAAAAGGCCGGCAAGACCTGCGCCAACAATCAGCACGTCGCCCGCATTGACAATATGTCCGCCGGTAAGCGTATGTGTGCTCATGTGCCCAGCTCCCGAGTTATTGCCTGGAGCGTTTTCAATAAAAGTTGCAGACTTTTATGGTTCGAAAACGCGGTGAAAAAGATCAGAGCGGCAGGTTGATCATGCGTTCAACTGCGGCGCGTGCGCGCGGTGCGATGGCAGGATCCACGACAACTTCATCCTTCATATAGAGAAGGCTTTCGAGGATCTTTGGCAGAGTGATCCGCTTCATGTGCGGGCACAGGTTGCAGGGACGAATGAAATCCGTGCCTGGCACTTCGGCCGCCACATTGTCGCTCATGGAGCATTCCGTCACCATCATGACCTTGTCGGGATGATTGTCCTTCACCCACTTGATCATGCCTGATGTTGAGCCCGAGAAGTCGGCTTCGTCGACAACTTCAGGCGGGCATTCAGGATGCGCGATTATCGACAGGCCAGGATGGGCTTCGCGATATTCCCGAAGCTCTTCCGGTGTAAAGCGCTCATGCACTTCGCAATGACCTGCATAGGTGATGATCTTCACATTGGTCTGGCGCGCGATGTTCTGCGCGAGATACTCGTCTGGCAGGCAGAGCACTTCCGGCACGCCAAGACTTTCTACAACTTGCACCGCGTTGGACGAGGTACAGCAAATATCAGTCTCTGCTTTCACATCTGCTGATGTGTTGACGTAGGTAACAACAGGTACGCCGGGATATTGTTCCCGCAGACGACGAATATCAGCGCCGGTGATGGACTCCGCGAGCGAACAACCGGCTTTTTCATCGGGAATAAGAACCGTCTTCTCCGGGCTCAACAGTTTTGCCGTCTCCGCCATGAAGTGCACGCCGCACTGGACGATGACGTCGGCATCCGCTTTTGCTGCTTCGCGAGCGAGCTGAAGGCTGTCGCCGACAATGTCGCCCACACAGTGGAAGATTTCCGGTGTCATGTAATTATGCGCAAGGATAACGGCGTCGCGCTCTTTCTTCAGATCATTGATCGCCTTCACATAAGGCGCAAAGAAAGGCCACTCGACAGAGGGGATAACGTTTTTGACGCGCTCATAGATGGGCGCCATCTCTTTCGCGAGTCCGGGCGTATATTCCAGCTCCGGCATCTCAAGCGGTTTAAACTTAGGCGGTACCACAGCTGCATTCTTGGGCGCAGCTTGTTGGACATGAAGATCGGCGGTCATACTCGCCTCCCTTGATCGACTACAATTACTCAATTTGAGCATAAATAGGGGCTAAAAAGACACCGGCAGAACCGGCCAATGACTTATACTACAATTGAGTATTAGGCCTGTCAAGCAAACCAGAGACACAAAATTTCATAGAAAACGGCTGTTTACTGGGCTTCTTCAGGCGCAGATGAACTTTTTGGCGGAAAAACAAACCGCTGATAGAGCAATCCGATGCCGATCAGGGCACCACCAAATCCGATAAAGGAAATCGCCCGAAGGAAACCGGTAAGGGCCGCCATGTCGAAGAGGAAGCCTTTGGTCGTGGCCAGCGTAATCACCACCATGCCCGCGAGCCGGAGGTCCCTGCCGCCGCGATAGAAACTGAGTGCGAAGACACCAAGTCCGATCAAGAGCCAGACGATCGAATAGACGTACCACTCCATGTCGCTCGTGGTCCCACCGGGTAGCATACCGCCCTGAAAGACCTGGCGGATCTGCAGCGTCGCAAAGGTCAACAGCAGGCCGAGGGTCGCGCCGCCGAACCACAAGCTTGTTTGGCGATCACCGCGCTCTTTGGCGGTGATGCTGTAGAGGCCGGTGAAAAGAGCGGGTGCGAGGTAGGCAAGCGTCAGCAGATTAAAGAAGAACAGGTCGCCAACAAAGGTTGGGACGAACAGCGGATTTCCGAAAAGGAGTTGCGCAAGCAAAAGATGCGCAAGGCCCAACCATCGCAATATCTCTCCGGCGTACGTAAGAACACTGCGCCCATGCCGCTGACCCAAACGATAGTAGAAGAAGGAGAGCGCGAGCCAGGTCAGTGTCTGAATGGCACGTTCGCCAAATTCATACTTCTCAGAGAACAGGTCACCACCGCTGATCCAGTGATGGATTTCCAATGAAACAAAAAGCGTAAAGAGAAGCGCGGCACCCGCTTCCAGACATTGCACCACCAGATCATCTTTATGTCGGCGCATCCACGTCGCCGTCACCGCCATGGCGGCGGCAGGCAGCGCATAAGCGTAAATCAGGAAGTTGAAGATCGGCGTGGTTGAGATGTCGTAGGACATGAGAGCCGGATTGAAGGTAAGTCGAAGGGTCACGATTCCAGCAATCAGCAATGCCACCCAACGCAAAAGAGGCAGCGCCAGTGAGGCGTTGATCCAGGCAATGCCCACAAGCAAGAGCGAAAGCGAGGCAGTGAGCCAGGCATCGCGGAGCACCATGGCAAGGCCCAAAGAGAGAGCAGCCAGTGCGGCGGTCGCATAGGCGCCGACTGCGCCGTCCGATCCTCGCTCGTGCGCCCGGCAGGTGCTGGCAGTATAGGCAAGCAGGCCGGCAACAAGCCCTGCAACCAGTCCCCACGCCATGCTGGTTTCCATTGCGGTCGACCGCCAATAGACAACAGCCAAAAGAACAATGGGAACCGTCCCGGACACAGACGCCCAGAGACCCCTATTGCTGACCTTGGACAGCGCCCAATAGCCGCCGCCTGCGTAAGCGACAGCAAAGAGGGCCAGGACCCAGGTATAGAATTGAAGCTCCGAAGGTACGCCGGGAGGCGAGAGCGCTCCTCGGCTTGCAGCGTCACTCAGCTCAAAGGGAATGGCACCGATAGGCACCCAGAGCAGGAGTGTTAGGACCACAAGGCCAACAGAAATCAGAAGCTCCCGATCAAGCAGGTGAACCCGGAACGCTGCAACGGCACCGATGGCGCCATAAGCAGCGAGAGAGAGAAGGGCAAGTGTTGCGGTCTCTTCACTATGGACAAAGAGAAGGCTCAAAACCCCGAACGTCGCAACTGCCGTACCGATTAGAACGCGTCGCCATTGCAGGTCATCTGCATTCTCAATATCGGGTGTGAGCGGCGTGAACATGAAAGCTGCTGTCATCAAAGGCAGGTAGAGCGAGAGCATCACCAGATTGTCAGGATGTCCGACGAAGAAAATCGCGATGAGTGACCAGATCGCCGACCCGGCGACCGCCATGAGGCCAATATACCACCAGGCCCGCAGGCGTACGAGTGCCAGAACCGCGAGGGTCACGAAGGTAAGGTAAGTGAAGAGGATGATGACCGACGGTTCGTCGGAGGAAACAAGCGCTGGCGTTGCGTAGCTTCCGATCAGCCCAAGGCCACCAAGAATGGGACCATGGACCGCGGCGAGTACCACAGATCCCACTGATATGATCGCGAGCAATATGAAGACGGCTTCTGGCCCCAGCATGTCGTAGAGCGCATAGGACGCATAGGCTGTTGCAAACGCGATGATGATTCCCACGGAAGTGATGATGGGTGGAATGGCAACGCCCGGAAGGTTGGCGATGGCCTGCAATGACGGCGCTCGGCGAAGTTTTTCTCCCAGCACCAACAGGCCTATGGAGAGAAGAGAGGCCATAAAGATGCGCGCCCCGGGACCGAAATACCCTTCATTGACTGCGTAACGCACCAGGAAAATGCCGCCCAGCGCAAACATCAGCCCGCCCAGCCAGACAATCCACCTTGTGCCGATCTTCTGTTCTAGCGAGACAGAGGCCCCCTGATGCGCCACCTGAGCAGCAATAGCGTCCTGTGGTGCGGCGTCAGCGGGTTCTTCATCTCCCGGCTGGCCCCAGGATCGCGCGCCGGTAGGTGCCGCTACATCCTCAACAGATCCACCTTCGTTCGTTTCGGGAGTGGGTTCTTGCGGCTCGCTCTCGACAGTCGGTGTTTCCGGGGCGACATCAGCGGACTGCCGTTCCGGCACCTGATGCGATGACGTGAGGACCGCGATTTCTCTTTTGAGCGCGGTGATGCGTCCCGCCAAAATAAGATACCCGGCGACAAAGCCAACTGTTAGCAGAAGAACCCAGAGTTCCATGAGCCATGCTCCAACTCAGCTGAGAGTGGGCGTCACCCCAGAATAAGATACGCCATCTTACGTATTTGCCCGCGTCCGGGAAGGGGCGAGGCGAAGGCCAGGTGCCGGGCGTTCATTGAAGACCTCACGACGGAACCGGAAAAGCTCCGCAGGGCGTCCTCCGGTATGGGTGCTCATGCGCCCGGTGCGTTCCACAAGTCCCGCTTTTTCCACCAGCCGACGGAAGTTCTGCTTATGCACATGAAGGCCCAGCAGTGCCTCACTTGTGCGCTGCAATTCGTAAAGCGTGAATGTGTCAGGCATAAGCTCAAATACCACCGGACGATATTTCAGTTTTGCACGCAGGCGGCTGATGGCCGTCGCAAGGATCCGTCGATGGTCGAACTGCATCGGGACGCCGAGTTGTGGCGTGTTGGCTTCTTCTAGACCTGCTGCATTGGGGCGTCCGTCTCGCAGGGCTTCGCGCACCAGTCCCGCTTCGTAAAGAAGCTCGTAGCGTTCCAGCACGTTTTCTTCATCCCAAGTTTTTTCATCACAAGCGCCGCCGTCAAGGCCGAAGGTGAGCCGTGCCCGGTCCCGGCGCCTGCCGCGCGCCAGCTCATCGCTTTCAGAGCCTTGGGCTTCAGACGCCCAATCCTGCAAAAGAGGCAGGATGATTTTGTCCAGGATAGCTGGGCGTCCGTCGCGCCAGTCTTCCCACGGGAAATATTGGTACCAGCTGCGCCAGCTCACACCTTCGCGTTCTTCGCCACCGCGGGTAAGGGCGAGGTAGCCGACAGATACAATGTGATCTGTGCCTTCTTCCACTTCGAGTGCATGACGGCCACGGTCTCCAAACGTGTAGAGCTGCTCCACATAGCCCAGGCCAATCTGCGTCTGTTCCTGCACCCAGGCCCGCAGTCCAATGTCCATGGTCCGATGCGTGAAGGGATCAAATGGGCCAAAGGGCAGCGCGTCCCAAACATCCTGATCGTTTTTTTCGCCCTTTTCCTGGGGGCGCACCACAACAATCTGAGGGAGGGAGTCAGCAACCTGAACGATCGCCGCGTTGAGATCGATTACAACGGGATTGGACGGGTTTTTTGGTGGCGCTGGCGCCATCGTCAGATGTCTCCGGGAGTTGAGTTATGCGGCCAGTCTACTTGATTCTAGAGCGGGACCAGGAAAAGTGTTCACGGTTTTCCGCCAAAGCTTATGGGCGGGCCCGCTCCTCATCTAGTGGGTTTGGACGATGCGCTGTCCTGTTCGGTGGATTTCAAAAGAGACTTGAAACGCTTGAGAAAAAGAGCCTGTGCCGCCGTCGGATTTAGCGGCTTCAGCTTGATCGGCGCGAGGCCGCGAGGTCGTCCGAAGATGGCTGCTGCTTCTTCGTCAGAGAAACCGGCTAACTGAGTGGCCTCTAGAAAGGCAGAAACCCGGTCGGCGCGTTTGATGAGAGATTCAACCGTCTTGGGCAAATCGGCCGGCAATCCAAAGCGCAGGTGGATGGCGCTCTCCAGCCGGTGCTCAAAGCTCTTATAGTCATAGCCGAGCGCCGCCTTGAACGGGCTGATCATGTCACCGATGACATATTCCGGCGCGTCATGAAGCAGAGCGGCTAGCCGCCATTTGGCGGGCCATCCAGGACGCAGGCGATGGCAGAGCTCCTCCACAAGGACACTATGTTCAGCGACAGAAAAGGGCTCATCGCCGATCGTTTGACCGTTCCAGCGCGCCACTCTGGCAAGGCCGTGGGCAATATCTTCGATCTCAACATCGAAAGGCGAGGGGTCCAGTAGATCAAGCCGCCGCCCGCTCAGCATGCGTTGCCAGGCGCGGGGAGTTTTTGTTTGCTTGTGGGAAGATTTCTTTGGCGGGGCCATGGGGCGTCCAGGAGTTTGTGGGCGCCAGACCCTAATCTTTCCGACCTATTTTGTCGATGCACCTGAGCATTGTTGTTGTCACCAGGAGCGCCTAGAGTCTCTCGATAGAACGTCCTGAATAACAAAAACAAAGCTGCAGCCGTGCCCTTAGAACCCTTGAGTGCTGATCTTCTCTATCGTGACTGCGATGTGTCGCAGTTTGAGTTTTCGACGACAGCTGAATTGTCCGATGCCATGGGGCTGGTTGGCCAGGACCGTGCCTTGGAAGCGATCCGCTTTGGCACCCGCATGGACAAGAGCGGCTACAATATTTTCGCGCTGGGGCCGCACGGAGCCGGAATGCGGGACGGCGTGATCCGCCACTTGCAATCCATCGTGGGCAAAAGACCCGTGCCAGGCGATTGGGTCTATGTGAATAATTTTACCGACCCCAACAAACCTGTAGCCCTTCGCACAACGGCTGGTCGGGCGGAAGCGTTGAGATCAGGTGTTGCAGACCTGATCCAGGACTTGCGGGGATCCATTCCGGCGATCCTTGAAAGCGAAGAATATAAAAAGCGTCTTGCGGCCATTGATGCCAATTATACCCAGCATCAAGGTCAGGCGTTTGAAGCTCTTCGCATCAAAGCTGAAGCCAAGAATGTTACCCTCCTATCAACACCTTCCGGTTTTGCCTTTGCGCCTCAGCGCGAAGGAGAGGTGATGAAGCCCGAGACCTTCAACGAATTGCCGGAGGAGGAGCGGGAGAAAATAAAGGACACAATAGGAGAGCTCGAGCAGGAGCTGGCCTCAATCTTCCAACATGTACCCGGCTGGGAGAAAGAACGCCGCGCTCAAGTGCATGAGTTGAACCGAGAGGTCGCGACAAATGCGGTGGGGCGCTCTATTCACGACCTGACCTCCATGTTTGAGGGCAATGAAAAGGTCGCGGCCTGGCTTCGGGAACTCGAAGCTGACCTTGTCGAAAATATCGGCCTCTTCACCGCAGAGGAGCGCGAACAACTCGCAGCACCCATGGGCCCCATAGGAGGGGATGTTTTTCGGCGCTACACGGTCAATGTCATCGTCAATAATGGGCCGGATGCCGCGCCAGAGCCCACGGCGGGAAACAGCAATGGGGGCTTCATAGGTGGCGGTGCACCTATCATTACAGAGGAGCATCCTGCATTTGCTA
This sequence comes from Rhodobiaceae bacterium, assembly GCA_003330885.1. NCBI lineage: Bacteria > Pseudomonadati > Pseudomonadota > Alphaproteobacteria > Hyphomicrobiales > Parvibaculaceae > Parvibaculaceae bacterium. The sequence continues at coordinate 278,504 of CP030277.1, forward strand.
ACCTGATCGGCAGGGTCGAGCACATGTCCAATATGGGCGCGTTGGTGACAGACTTCAGTCTCATCAAGGCGGGCTCCCTCCACCGCGCTAATGGTGGGTACCTGCTTATCGATGCCCTACGCCTTTTGCGAGAGCCGTTGGCGTGGGACGGATTGAAACGGGCGCTCAGAACCCAGCGCATCGTGCTGGAGGCACCGGGAGACTATTTGAGCCTCGTGAGCACTGTGGCTCTGGAACCGGACCCGATACCGCTAGAGACAAAGGTCATCCTGTTCGGAGATCGGCTGCTCTACTACATGCTGGCGGAGAACGACCCAGAATTCCGCGATCTGTTCAAAGTCTCCGCTGATTTTGATGACCAGATCGACAGGGATGGGGACACAGATCTGCTTTATGCCGAGATGATTGCCACGCTCTGTCGTGAAAACGATCTGTTGCCGCTGACGGCCGCTGCAGTGGGGCGTGTCATTGAAGAAAGCTCTCGTTTTGCAGAAGACGCGGAGAAACTCTCACTTGAAGTGGGCAGTATCACCGACCTGATGCAGGAAGCAGATCTTTATGCGCGGGACGATGCGGCAGACGCAATCGACGTTCTCCATGTCCAGCAGGCGATAGATGAGCGGGTCCATCGGGCAGACCGGCTGCGGGAGCGCAGCCTCGAAGCGATAACCCGTGATGTGGTGATGATTGACACGGAAGGGTTTGTCGCCGGCCAGGTCAATGGACTGTCGGTATTAAGCCTGGGCCAGGCAAGCTTTGGCCGCCCGACACGCATCACCGCACGCGCCCGCATGGGGAAGGGCAACGTGGTCGACATTGAGCGGGAGGTTGATCTGGGGGGCGCGCTTCACTCTAAAGGCGTGCTCATCCTGACGGGCTTTCTGAGCGCACACTTCGCCATCAACATTCCTCTGTCGCTCACCGCCACGCTAGTGTTTGAGCAGAGTTATGGCGGGGTGGACGGAGATAGTGCATCGGTCGCTGAGCTTGTGGCGCTGCTTTCTTCGCTGGCGGAGGTTCCGGTTAATCAGGGTCTCGCTGTGACCGGGTCGCTCAATCAGTTGGGGCAAATCCAACCAATAGGCGGTGTGAATGAGAAGATCGAAGGTTTTTTTGACATTTGCATGCGTCGAGGACTGACGGGGGATCAGGGTGTGATCATTCCTGCCGCCAATGTGAAACATCTCATGTTGCGCCGTGATGTGGTTGATGCTGTGGAGCGTGGCATGTTCTCCGTCTTTGCAGCTGAAACAATTGAAGATGCTGTGACCATCATGACCGGCGCTCATGCCGGGCAGCGTGATGAGAATGATGATTTTCCACCCGGCAGTTTGTTTGAGCGGGTTGATCAGAGATTGCTGGAATTTGCTGAAGCACAGGTCGCTTTTGGAAAGGACGATAGCGGGGTGACTGCATCATGAATACAAAGCCCGAAAAAGACACCGAAGCTGACGGCCACAAGATCCTGATTGAAATCGACTCAGGCGTCCCGCAAGCCGAAGCCATCTCCTTTGCCAAACGTATGGGAGACCCGATTGGCGCCAAGCTGGTGGGGTGTTTTGTGGAAAATCAGGCGCTGATGGATTTAGCCGAACTGCCTTTCGCCTCAGAGGTTTCGTTCAGCGGCATTGTAAAACCATTGGAGACAGAGCGCCTGGCGCGCGAATGGGATGCGCAGGCGGGTCAGGCAAAAGCCGCCTTTGCAGCTGCCGCATCGGAGATAGGCCTTGAATGGTCGTTCGACGTGAAGCGTGGCCGACCCCTTTTTGCGATGCTTGAAAGCGCAAACCAGGAAGATGTGCTGGTGATGAATACTGGCAATCATCTGACCTCTCTCAATGACATTCGGCGCGCATTACACACAGCAACGTCTGATGTGCACGCAGACGTCTTGCTCACCAGTGCCAGACGGGGAATGGGCGCAGGCGATGCGCCCCTCGTTGTGCTGGATGATATGACCAGCCAGGGGGAGTTTTGTGCCCACGCCGCAGAAGTGCTCGCGACGCGCGCGGGCATGGCGTGCCTCCCTGTTCGTGGTGCAGACACCAACTTGGCCGATCTTGCCGAAATAGTGCGCCAAATGGGTCCAAGCCTCGTAGTGGCGAATGCGCGTTCAAAGTTTTTTGAGAAAGACGGGGACGCTACGGCCTTTTCGATGGCGGTTGGCTGCCCTGTTTTGCTTCTTGGATCGGAGCGTGACTTGCAGAAAACCGAATAGTTTGACGGTTTGATCTGGGTCATAGGGTCTTCGAGGATCTGGTATTAATGTGTGTTCATCAGATGGCATAAAGGAGGTCGGCAATGCCTATTCGGAAAGTGCTCGTTCCTGTTCATGGAACCGATTCAGATAAACCAGTATTGAACGCAGCCCTGTTGGTGGCGAAAAAATTCGGGGCGCAGGCCAAGGTTCTGTTTGTACGCCCTGATCCAAGCGAGGCTCTGCCCTACTTGGGCGATGGTGTGTCAGGACAGGTGATTGAAGACCTGCTTCAGGCCGCCAAAGAAGGGTCGGACGCTGCAGTCGCGGCAGCGAAAGGCAGCATGGAGTCGGAGGCTTCCGCGGCAGGTCTCCCGGTTGTGACTGACACAGGTACTCTACCCTCGGCACGGTTCGGAGAAGCGACGGGTCGGCGCGACCTCGTCGTTGCAGAAGAAAGCCGTCTTTCAGATCTTGTCATGTTTTCGGGCTCAGAAATCGAAGATGGTATTGCAGGCGGGGACGCCCTGGAAGGTGCTCTGATGAGCGCGGACCGTCCGGTTTTGATCGCGCCTAAGTCAGCGGCAACCTCAATCGGTGATAACATTCTGGTTGGCTGGGACGGCAGTCTTCAGGCCTCTGCCGCAGTAACGGCAGCCGTTCCGTTTATCGAGAAAGCCAGCAAAGTTACCATTCTCTGCATTGATGAGGGCGATGATGACGGTGTGCCAAATTCGGTCTTGGAAAACTATCTCGCCCTTCACGGCGCAACGGCAAACTTCCGTTTTGTGAAAGCAGACGGACGCGCAGTTGGCGAGATCCTTCTTGAAGAGGCCGCAAGTGCGGGTGCCGATCTGCTCGTGATGGGCGGTTATGGTCACAGCCGTCTTCGTGAGTTTCTTTTTGGCGGTGCCACGCAACATGTACGAGCTCACACCAGTGTGCCCGTATTGATGGCGCACTAGATCTTCGAGTTTTTTGTTTTGAAAGAAGGAGGGCAGGTATGACCCTGTACCGTATTCATATGAATGCTGCCCGCAGCGACGAGTTTCCAGTAGGCAGCGATAAGCACGGCTACGATTTTGTGGCACCCTTGGACGCTGATGGTCATCTTGATCCAGACGCGTGGAAGGCGCACAAGCAAGATTGTGTTGTCAGACGCTTCAGCAATGGTGAGCCGGATGAGCGAGGGCTCCTTCGACATATCGGTCGGGGCTGGACAATTGACTATGATCCAAATACGCCAGAAGGCGATGAGCCCTTCTTTAAGCTTGATAAACACCTGATCAAAATCGGGGAATATCTCTCTGTGTTGGAAGATGACGGAGAGATGCGCACCTTTCACATCGTGGCAGTGCAGCCCTTTTTGAAAAAGTAAGCGCACTCAGGAAAAGTGTTTTGCGGTTTTCCGTCCGAGGGCGCGCTCAAAAAAGTAAGCGCACTCAGGAAAAGTGTTTTGCGGTTTTCCGTCCGAGGGCGCGCTCAAAAAAGTAAGCGCACAGAGAGATCGGGTTGGCGGTGCGATCCCTAGGCGCGTTTGCGCACGATCACGCTGCCAGCCGAATACCCCGCACCAAAGCTGCAGATGACGCCGGTATCGCCCTCTTTGAGGTCGTCGCTATACTTATTGAAAGCGACAATGGATCCAGCGGAGCTGGTGTTCGCATAATCTTTCAGAATGTTCGGCGACTCTTCGACGCTTGGCTCGCGGCCGAGTACTTTCTTTCCAATAAAGTCGTTCATGCCCTTGTTGGCCTGGTGCAACCACAACCGTTTAAGCGCGGTTGGCTCAAGGCCTTCATCGGTCGCATGCTCAATAATGAGCTTTGAGACCATCGGTACAACTTCCTTGAACACTTTGCGGCCTTCTTGAACGAAGAGCTTATCCGCGTCCTGCGCGGTCTCGGGCGCGGTGCGATTGAGGAACCCAAAATTATTTCGGATATTGTTTGAAAACTGGGTCATCAACCGTGTCCCCAGTACTTCCCACGCGCCATCCGCTGTGCATGTTTCATCGCGTTCAACAATGATGGCTGTGCACACATCGCCGAAGATGAAATGACTGTCACGATCGCGGAAGTTCAGGTGGCCGGTGCAGATTTCAGGATCAACCACCATGACACAGTCGGCGCCGCCGCTGATGACCATGTCGTGTGCTGTCTTCAAACCGAATGTGGCCGAGGAACAGGCAACGTTCATGTCAAAACCAAAGCCATTGATGCCAAGGAGGTTCTGCACCTCAATGGAGATCGCAGGATAGGCGCGCTGCAGATTTGAACAGGCCACAAGAACGGCGTCGATGTCCTCCGGCTTTTTATTAGCACGCACCATCGCTTCTTTGGCAGCAATGACAGACATCTCAGCCAGGATTGATGGCTCATTGTTGGAGCGCTCCGGCAGGCGCGGGCACATAGTGTCCACATCCAGAATGCCTTCTTTGTTCATCACATAGCGGTTCTCAATGCCGGACGCTTTGTAAATGAACTCGGCGCTGGAGGGGTTGAGGGCTTCGACATCGCCGCTTTCAATTGCTTGCTTGTTTTCGGTGTTGAACTTCTCAACATATGCATTGAAGGACGCGACGAGTTCCTCGTTGCTGATTGAGTTAGGGGGTGTAAATACCCCAGTGCCACTAATGACGACTTTTGCCACGCTTCCCACCCGAAGAGTTTCGCTGCGGAGATTGAGGCCAAGAACGCCAGGGCGTTGGTCTCAAACCCACCTGCATATATAAATTGCTTTGTTGCCCCAAAAATAGTGCAGCGCGAGCTGGCTGGCTATAGGTTTTGCCAAGCGTTTTCAGCAAGTGGTTACCGGTCAATGCCCGAACAGACAGACATGCCTGCCCATTATGAAGATCTTGGCTCTGTCCAGACAAGCTGGAGGGAGATGCTGCTAAGCGCAGTTTCTGAGCGAACCCATCCTTTCAAGAAACCGGTTTTGACAACAATCGGTCTTGGGGGGGAGCCAAAAGCGCGGATCATCATCCTGCGGGATCTGGATCTTGAGGAACGCTCAATCCGGCTTCACACCGATGCGCGATCCGCTAAAGTTGATGAAATTGGTGGAAACCCCAACGTCATGCTGGCTTTTTACCACCCGGGGCATGAAATTCAGATTCAGGTCAGTGGCCAAGCGACGGTGCACCTGGACGATGAATATGCCGCCGCAGCCTGGACGGGTGCACCACCTCCCAGCCGACGGGCCTATCTCGCGGAGCTTGAGCCAGGGACGCCTTTGCCCGGCCCGGCGTCGGGTCTCCCGGCTGACGTTGAAGGCAAGATCCCTTCGGAAAAAAGGCTTGAGACAGGCCGGTCAAATTTTGCGGCGATACGGATGGTTTTTGAACAAGTCGATTGGTTATTTTTGTCGCCAAACGGCAACCGACGTGCGCGGTTTACATGGGAGGCCGATGGATGGGCCGGCACCTGGTTGGCGCCCTGAGCATCCTCTCTCTGATTTGCGTCCCACTTTTTTAGTGTAATCGGCGCGAACCACCCCATATCGCCGGAAACGAAACCGGAGGATGAAGCGCATGGCGACGACGAAAATCTGTCTGATTACAGGTGTAGGTCCTGGAACCGGTGCTGCTCTTGTGAAGCGCTTTGCGGATGCGGGTTACACAATTGCGATGATTGCGCGCAATGAAGAGCGCCTCAATGACCTCGCAACTAATGTGGCCAATACACACCCGTTTCCCTGCGATGTGTCTGATGAGCGCGCGCTGAAAGACTGTGTGGGCAAGATACAGTCGGATCTGGGGGCACCAGAAATCGTCATCCACAATGCGGTTGGAGGGGCGTTCGGGAGTTTCCTCGACGTCGCCCCTAAAACCCTGGAGCTCAACTTCAAAATCAACACGATGGCATTGCTCCACCTAGCCCAATTGACCGTACCAGCGATGATTGAAAATGGTCATGGCGTCATTTTAGGGACGGGAAACACATCGGCCTATCGGGGCAAGGCGAACTTCGCGGCCTTCGCACCAACAAAAGCGGCCCAGCGAATACTGCTGGAGAGCATTGCACGTCATGCCGGACCACAAGGCGTGCATGCTGCCTATGTCGCCATCGATGCAGTGATTGATGTTCCCAGAATGCGGGAAATGTTGCCGGATCAGCCCGACGAGTTTTTCTGTAAGCCGACTGATATCGCCGATGAATGTTACCGGATCGCGCACCAGCCGCGCTCGGCCTGGTCATCCGACGTTGTCATCCGGCCCTTCGGCGAAAACTGGTAACGGAAACTACCTTTTTGCCAGCGCTGCGCATTCCTTGTGGCGGAAGCAATCAGTCGTGTGATCATTCACCATGCCGACAGCTTGTGCGAACGCATATACGATGGTCGGCCCACAAAATTTAAAGCCGCGGGCTTTCAGTTCTTTTGAGAGCTTGGCACTCATCGCAGTCTCGGCAGGGACTGATTTCATGGTTTTGAAGCTGTTCTGAACGGGCGTGCCGTCGACGAAGTCCCAAAGGAAGTCGGCAAAGCTTCCCTCTTTTTCCATGATCGTGAGGTACGCCTTGGCGTTGCCGATGGTCGCTTCAATTTTCCCGCGGTGGCGGATAATGCCTGCATCCTGCAGCAACCGGTCAACTTTCTTCGGGGTATAGCGCGCGATCTTCTCAGGCACGAAGCCATCAAAGGCTTTCCGGAAATTATCACGCTTTTTCAGGATCGTGATCCATGAGAGCCCGGCTTGAAATCCATCAAGCTGAAGCTTTTCAAAGAGAGCACGATCATCCCATTCAGGCACGCCCCATTCGTCATCATGATAGGCGACATAAACCGGATCATCAGCCGCAGGCCATGTACAGCGCGTCTTGCTCATTCTTTCATGCTTCCCATCGCCGTATCAGACAACCAGCCGGGAAGGGAAGGCTCGACGGAAATTTCATCAGCGGTCAGCGGATCTCCCAGACGATCAAGGCGCAGCAGCGCAAGCCCTTGGGCACCGGCTGAGGAAAGCAGTTCACCCGCCTGGCGCTCGCCCGCCATCACTGCCGTGCGAGGCGCAGGCAGGTCCGTGTTTGCGCGCACCGTCACAATGCGTTTTCGAACCTGACCCTTGCGATAGGTGCGCGACGTCACTTCTTGTCCGACGAAACAGCCTTTCTGGAAATCAATCGCGCCCAGCAAATCAAGATTGGCTTCCATGGGAAAGGTTTTGTCAGCGATCAGGTCTTGGGCACCGGGTACAGCCAGCGCGATGCGATGGGCATCATATTCATCGGGGGAGCTGATCTTGCCAGCGGCCAAAGCTGCGTCAGCTGCGGCGGCGGGCACTATGAAGCGTTGCCCTAGAGCGTTAAGCCGAGGGTCATTAAACAGCAGCCCGCCGTGAAACTCATCCCCCAGGCCAGTCTCGCCAGACGTTTCAGTGTCCCAAACGGCTCCCACGATCCAGTCTTCGCCCATGCTTGCGAGTGTCACATCTGCGCGCAGCTTGTAAAACATCAGCCGTTTCAATAGCTCTGGCGCGGCGTCTCGGTCGCAGTCGACTAGGTAATGTCCGTCCTGTTCGATCACAAAAAAGTCGAACAGGTACTTCCCTTGTGGCGTCTGCAAAAGCGTATAGATGGCCTGAGTTGAAGAAACCTGATCAAGATTATTGGTCAGCAGATTCTGCAGGAAGTCATGGGCGTCTCCGCCGCCAATCTTACAAACCACCCGGTCGGGCAAGAGGCATATTCTAGTCAAAGGACCACCTTGTGTTTTTCCATCGAAATGGGGAGCCTTAGATGTAAGTCGCCCATTGCTCCCCCGCAAGCGGAAGCTGGGACGCAACATGCCTTGGCAGGGCGGGTTGGCCCACCTATAACCGGGAGCAAGCCCTAAGGATCGCAGACCTCAAAGGATAACCATCTCATGCGTCTTCTCTTCATCACCTCAAATCGGATCGGGGACGCGATCATGTCCACCGGTGTGCTGGGGCATTTGATGGAGACCCTTGATGAACCGGACATCATGGTGGCCTGTGGTCCCGTTGCCGCGCCTTTGTTTGCTGGTGCGCCCGGCGTATCAAAAGTCCATGTGATGCGTAAGGAGAAATACTCTCTTCATTGGTGGCGTTTGCTGCGCGCAACGTTTGGAACCCGGTGGGATGTGGTTGTTGATATTCGCGGGTCGGCAACTGCATATGTTCTTCGCGCGGGGAAACGATTTGTATTGAAGCCGGACCATGTAAAGCCTCGTGTTGAGCATATTGGCGGGGTGCTAGGGCTCAATCCGCCCCCATCGCCGAGGTTATGGCCAAGTGAGATCACGCGGGCGCGGGCGAAGGCCCTGCTGCCGGAGGGAGTTCCCATTCTCGCAATAGGGCCAACTGCCAACTGGCCAAAGAAAATGTGGCCGCAGGAGCGTTTTGCAGAGCTTGTGCAGGCAATCACCGGTCCTGGAGGCCGGTTGGAGGGTGGACACCTTCTCCTGACCGGTGGTCCTGGTGAGCAGGCCCAGGTCAAAGCACTCTATGATTGTGTGCCTCAAGACCGACTGATCGACCAGATAGGTGCCGATCTCATTGATACCTATGCGCAATTTGAGCGGGCAGCCCTGTTCGTCGGCAATGATTCAGGCCTCATGCATTTGGCGGCGGCGGCTGGTATCCCCACACTCGGCCTTTTTGGGCCCACACGGGATGATCTCTATGCGCCATGGGGCGACAATTGCGCCTCTATACGGGGAGGGCGAACCTGTGATGAGATCACGTCAGATCCGACATATGATTTTGATAGCCCTGACAGTGCCATGACCGACCTGAGTGTCGATCAAGTGGTTAGGGCGGCAAGTGACCTTTTCGACAAGGCCACCAACAGACAGGGCCATTAGGCCCGACATTCAGGCAAGGAGACCTCTGTGTCCGACATCATTCCCAAGACCTTCGACGTCATCTATTCCGGCGGGACTGTCGTCAATCAGGACGGGACGGGAATAACCGATGTTGGCATTCGGGACGGGCGCATCGCTGCTATTGGTGACCTGTCAAAAGCAGATGCAGGTGAACGCATTGATGTGACAGGCCTTCATGTACTGCCGGGCGTCATCGATACCCAGGTCCACATGCGTGAGCCTGGCAATGAACACAAGGAAGATCTGGAAGCTGGTGGCAATGCAGCCGTCTTGGGCGGTGTGACAGCGGTTTTCGAAATGCCCAACACCAAGCCACCGACCACGAATTCTGATGCGCTGGCAGACAAAGTAAAGCGCGCCCATCACCGGATGCAGTGCGACTACGCCTTCTATGCCGGGGCGACCACCGAGAATGCGGATATCCTTGCGGACCTTGAGCGCGAGCCTGGTTGCTGCGGTGTCAAAATTTTCATGGGGTCATCAACGGGCAACTTGCTTGTCCCCGACGATGATCATGTGCGCGCTGTACTTCGCGCCATCAACCGTCGCTGTGCGGTCCATTCAGAAGATGAGTACCGCCTGCGGGAACGCCGTGAACTGGCAGAATTGGACAAGCCTGAAACACATCCGGTCTGGCGCGATGTTCAAACAGCAGTTCAATGTACCGAACGGTTACTCCGCCTCGCGCGCGAAGAGGGGGCCCGTATCCATGTACTCCACATCACGACAGCAGACGAAATGCCAATCCTTGCGGCAAACAAGGATATCGCCACGGTTGAGGTAACACCTCAGCATCTGACCTTCGCGGCACCTGATTGCTACCAGGAAATCGGAACACGTGCGCTCATGAACCCACCGATCCGCACAGCCGAGCATCGTGCGGGCCTGTGGGCAGGCATTGCAGCAGGCATCGTGGACATCGTCGCAACAGACCATTCCCCTCATACGCTAGAAGAGAAGGCGCAAGCTTATCCAAAGGCGCCGTCCGGCATGCCCGGCGTGCAGACCTTCGTGCCCGTCATGTTGAACTATGTGAACGAAGGCAAGCTCAGCCTTGAGCGTTTTGTGGACCTGACATCACACGGTCCAAACCGTGTGTTCGGAACGGCCCGTAAAGGCCGTATCGCTGTTGGCTATGACGCAGACCTCACCATTGTCGACATGAAAAAGAGCCGCACCATTGAAGATGACTGGATCGCGTCTGTGTCCAAATGGAGTGCATTCAGCGGCCGCACGATGACCGGTTGGCCCATAGGTACAGTGATCCGCGGGCGTCGGGTGATGTGGGACGATGAAATTCTCGGGAAAGCTGGCGGTGAGCCGGTGACCTTCACAGAAGTCCTGCCGCGCGGCTAATCGCCCGTCGATTCTGCGAGCTCCGCGCCAGGACCTAGCGGCTGGCCGTAGGAAAATTCGACAAAGCGCCCGTCCGGGTCTTTGAGCGCACAATAATAGCCAACCGGATAGGGGGCCTGGCGGGGCGGCCAGGCAAGCAGGTCTCCACCGCGCGCGGCCACATCATCAACAGCCTGTTTGCTCTCCAAGGCAAAACCCAGATGGCTAAAATCCCCGTCTGGCTGCGGCTGAGGTGCACCTTTGTCGATAAGAACCACCACGAACTGGTCCCCTTTGCCGGGTTCGGCAAGCCAGGCCACATTGGCGCCTTGTGGTTCATCGCGCAGATGCACCGTCTCAAGGCCGCAATAATCCTCATAAAACTGGATAGACCGGTCGAGATCGGCCACATGGAGGGCGATATGGGTGAAAGCGAGGCGCATGGGAGGAGTTTAGCCCACATTTCTTGGTTTTCGAGCTCCTTTGAGGAGGATTGCTTGACCAGACGGCTGTTTTCAGGTGGGTTGTGCCCAACAAAATCAACAAATGGCAGCGCGGCGGCTCATTGAGTCAAAAAGCCGCGCACCACATGACATAGGGAATTCTCATGAGTGACACCTTTCGCGCCCTTCAGCTCTCCAAAACCGACGACGGACAAGAGGCCAACCTCGTTGAGTTGACCGAAAATGATCTGATGGACGGTGATGTGACGGTCGAGGTCACCCACTCAACGATCAATTACAAAGATGGACTTGCCCTCACAGGCGCGGCACCCGTGGTGCGCACTTGGCCAATCATTCCAGGGATCGATTTTGTCGGCACCGTCACAAAGTCAGAGCATGGCAGCTGGAAAGAGGGCGACAAGGTTATCCTCAACGGTTGGGGCGTGGGTGAAACGCATTTTGGTGGCTATTCCCAGCGTGCCCGTGTGAAGGGCGACTGGCTGGTCGCACTGCCTGATGGCATTTCGCCCGAACGCGCCATGGCCATTGGTACAGCAGGCTACACCTCCATGCTCTGTGTACGTGGTTTGGAACGTCAGGGCATCACGCCTGACGCAGGCGATATCGTTGTGACCGGCGCTGCTGGTGGCGTGGGCTCAGTGGCCATTGCGCTTCTTGCAAAGCTTGGCTACCGCGTCATCGCCTCAACGGGCCGCGCGTCTGAAGCTGACTACCTCAAAGGCTTAGGCGCTGCAGAAATCATCGACCGGGACGAACTCTCAGGCGAAGGCCGCCCTCTGGGCAAAGAACGCTGGGCGGGCGCGGTTGATGCTGTCGGCAGCAAGACACTGGCAAATGTGATTGCGCAGACAAAATATGGTGGTGCGGTGACGGCATGTGGACTGGCACAAGGGCCGGATCTGCCATCATCCGTCATGCCCTTCATTCTGCGTGGTGTGCAACTGATCGGGATCGACTCAGTTATGGCTCCCATCGAAAAGCGGCAGGATGCATGGAACCGCCTCGCAACCGATCTCGATATGGCGAAGCTTGATGCCATGACCGAGACCGTGGGCTTGAGCGGCGTGACGGAGATCGCGCCGAAAATCCTCGCAGGCCAGGTGCGCGGACGCGTCGTCGTTGACGTCAACGCCTAAGCCAAACTGCATTCAAATTGCTTTGAGGAGGAAGCCTAATGGATATGCCAGCTGAGACTCTGCCCCCATATCGGCACGTGAACTATGCCGAGCGTCGCGTCGAAATTGACGAGCGCCCGGATGGCAGCATCGTATTGCGCAATCCCCATCCTGTGGGCGATCCTGCCTCCAATCTGATTGAGCCTTTACGCAAATGGGCGGTTGAACGCCCCAACCATGTGTGGCTCGGCAAACGCCTTGCGCCGAGTAAGGGACAACAATTTGGTGATTGGGAAACGGTCACCTATGCCCAGGCCAATGACCGTGTGAATGCGTTGGCGGCGGGCATGCTGGCGCAAGGGCTCTCCCAAGATGCGCCACTCATGATCCTCTCTGGCAATTCCATTGAGCATGCGCTCATGACCTATGGTGCGATATTGGCAGGCGCTCCCGCAGTGCCTGTGTCGCCGTCCTACTCGCTCATGAGTTCTGATCACGAGAAGCTGAAATATGTGGTCGACCTCATTCAGCCGAAGATGATCTTTGTGCAGGATTCAAGGCCATTTGAAGGTGCGCTTGCCGCCCTTGATCTCACTGGCATTCCTGTCGTGGCCTGTGAAGGTCCGTGTGACATCACCTATGCAGAGTTGGTCGCGACAGAGCCAACAGCGGCCGTCGAAGAAAGCTATGCCGGGCTCCACTGGGATATGGTGTCGAAATATCTCTTCACGTCGGGTTCCACCGGCATGCCTAAGGCGGTCATCACCACCCATCGCATGATGTGTATGAACTCCGTGATGGGCGAAAATCTCATCATCAAGGACGAAGATGAAGAGCCTCCAGTGTTGCTCAACTGGTTACCCTGGAATCATTGCTTTGGTGGGAATGCGGTTCTGAACAATCTGCTGACGTCAGGTGGTACGCTTTATATCGATGGCGGTCGCCCCGTGCCAGGTGGCTTTGAAGAAACGCTTCAGAACCTTCGCGAAATTGCGCCAACAACCTATTCCAACGTTCCGGCGGCCTATGGGCTTTTGATTTCAGCACTTGAGGAAGATGATGCGCTTGCGAAAAACTTCTTCTCACGGGTGAAGTTTCTGTCCTATGGCGGCGCAGCGCTGGCGCAGGACCTCTATGACCGTCTTCAGAAAGTCTCCATCCGCACCATTGGCGAACGCATGATCTTGTCGTCGGGCTATGGCGCGACAGAGACCGCCCCGACCATCATGAATGTTCACTGGGCGACAGAGCGGATGGGACTTCTGGGTCTGCCGCTCCCAGGCATCGAAATCAAGCTGGTGCCCACTGGCTCCAAGAGCGAAGTGCGTGTGAAGGGCGACTGCATCACCACGGGTTACTACAAAAATCCAGAAAAGACAGCAGACGCTTACGACGAAGAAGGCTTCTATAAGCTTGGCGATGCGGCAAAATTTGTTGATCCGGAAAACCCTGCAGAAGGTCTGGTATTTGACGGCCGTGTGGTCGAGGACTTTAAGCTGTCTACAGGCACATGGGTGAGCGCAGGGCGTTTGCGGGTGCAAGCCGTCGGCAGTTCAAACGGCATTTTGCACGACGCACTGGTTGCCGGCCTGGACAAAGCCTATATCGGCATCTTGGGCTTCCCCAATCTGGCTGCATGTCAGGCCTGCGCAGGCGAGGGAGATTTGCCTGTCGAAGAATTGGTCCGGCATCCAAAGGTTCTGGAAACCTTGGCGGAGGGATTGCGCGCGCATAACCAGGAAAATCCGGGCTCCAGCACGCGCATCAAACGGGCGCTTCTGATGGTGGAATCACCGAGCGTCGACAAGGGTGAACTCACCGACAAGGGTTACATCAACCAATCAACCGCCTTGGCGCGCCGAGATGATCTGGTGAAAAAACTCTATGTGGAAACACCCGGCAATGATGTGGTTGTGCTCTAAGCACTACGGACTGGCGTAAGGCCTCATGGATATTTTGGTCCTCATATTGAGCGGGCTTTTGATCGGTGTTGCCGTGGCAGCGCCCATCGGCCCGGTCAATCTGATCTGCATACGCCGGACATTGAAATACGGCATGCTGAACGGGTTTGCGTCTGGCGCGGGCGCGGCAGTGGGCGACGGCGTGTTTGCGATCGTCGCTGCATTTGGCGTGACGGCGGTGATCAGCTTCGTGGCGGCCTATTCCGGCTGGTTGCAGCTGGTGGGTGGGGTCTTTCTGCTGGGACTTGGCGTTCGCACCTGGTTTGACCACCCGCACCTGGACGACAAGTTACCGGACGGGAGTCTTGGTGATCTACTACCCGTGATTTCCGTGACGTTTTTTCTCACCATCACCAATCCGGCGACCATGTTGGGCTTTATTGCGATATTTGGCGGTGTGGCTGACTTCACCATCGGTACGGAAGACTATATGCGCGCAAGCATTCTCGTTGCTTCTGTGATTGGGGGGTCAGTTTTGTGGTGGGCGGCAATCACCGGCTTTGTCTCTCTGTTTCGCGACCGCATGACCGACACGGGACTGGCTCTTCTGAATAAAATCTCGGCAGTGATCATCGTGTTGTTTGGGACGGGTATTCTTGGGCGCCTTCTACTATCGTGATCTAAATGATTGCCGACGATTAAGGTGCGCACATTTGGTGCAGGGAGGACAGAATGTCAGACATGCAACAGGGCTTTCGCTCCTTTGGAGAACAGGCACTTCATTATTTTGATCGCCCCCACGAAGCCATCACCACGTCTGAGATCGCCAGCCCCGCAGCCTGGATCGGTCGTGATCTACCTCCTTTAGAAGAGATGGCTTACGTCCTGAGCCAGGGCGAAATTGCTGAGATTGAGGCCGCGATAGCGGTCGCCAGGGCGAGTGGCAAAGCGCACCGGGACCTTCTAGCGAACGACTTTCCTCTGCCCTCGCTGGCACCACGTATTCGCGAGTGGCGGGACGCTGTCGGCGAGGGGGTGGGATTTCAGGTCGTGCGCGGCGTGCCGGTTGAGCTTTGGTCACGGGATGATGCTGAGCTTTTCTTCTGGTGTCTTGGCCTGCATCTTGGACGACCCGGCGGACAAAATCCGCAGGGCGATCTCCTGGGGCATGTGACAGACACAAATGCCTCAAAGACTGATCCCATGGTTCGGCTCTATCAGACATCAGCGAACATCGATTACCATTGTGATGCCGCTGATGTAGTGGGCCTTCTTTGTCTTAAGAAAGCGAAGTCCGGTGGTCAGAGTCGGATTGTCAGTTCCGTCACGGTCTTCAATGAACTGGTGAAACGACGGCCGTCCCTGGTGGCCCGCTTGTTTGAGCCGTTCCAACTGGATTCGCGGGGTGAGACCAAGGGAGATGCACCGGGCAGCATTCCCATCACACCCTGCTGCCATGCCGGTGGCAAGTTGAGAACATTCTATCATTCGGATTATTTTCGTTCTGCTGTGCGTCACCCGGAAGTACTGCCATTTACAGAAGACGAGCAGGCACTGCTCGACACTTATGAGCAGATCGCGGCAGAACCTGGCCTCTACCTGGATATGGATTTGCAGCCCGGCGACATTCAACTCTTGTCAAACCATACAAACCTTCACGCTCGTACAGACTATGAAGACCATGAGGATCCTGCCGAGCGACGGCATCTGCTGAGACTTTGGCTGTCTCTCTAGCGCGAGTAGGCGTGATCTGTGTATCATTGATAAAAATGGCCGGACGCGTGATGTGATCTACCGGCGCGAAAACTCTCAGGGAGAAAATCCATGAATGGTGCGGAAAGCCTTGTTCGTACGCTTGTTGATAGTGGCGTCGACGTCTGCTTCACAAATCCAGGCACATCGGAAATGCACTTTGTGGCAGCACTCGACAAAGTTGAGGGCATGCGGGCAATTTTGGCGCTCTTTGAAGGCGTTGTAACAGGGGCGGCTGACGGATATGGCCGGATGGCGGAAAAGCCAGCGGCAACATTGCTCCATCTGGGGCCTGGCCTCGCAAACGGCCTGGCGAACCTTCACAATGCCCGCCGAGCGGACACGCCTCTGGTCAATATTGTAGGCGACCACGCCACCTATCACGCCCAGTATGACGCACCACTCGCCTCTGACCTGAAGGGGTTCGCCTCTCCCGTGTCAGGTTGGTATCACTCTTCGCCGTCGCCTAAGACAGCTGCAGCAGATGGTGCGCGGGCAGTGCAGGCCGCCATGTCTGCGCCCGGCCAGATTGCCACCTTGGTTCTGCCGGCAGATACCGCCTGGCTTGAGGCGGAAGGACCTTCACCGGCGCTCGACATTGTAGGGCCCGCCGCTGTTGAAGGCGCCGCAGTTGATCGCATTGCCGCACTGCTGAAAAACGGGAAGAAGACCGCGATCCTGATCCGGGGGGCTGCCCTTAAAGAAGGCGGTCTTCTGGCCGCTGGGCGGATTGCTGCCAAAACCGGTGCGCGGATCATGTGCGATACCTTTACCGCACGCATACAACGCGGCGCAGGGCGGGTCATGGTGGACCGTCTGCCTTACTTCTCCGAACAGATTGAAGAAGATCTGGCTGGAACCGAGCAGCTCGTCCTTGTGGGAGCCAAGCCGCCTGTCTCCTTCTTCGCTTATCCCGGCAAAGCCAGCTGGATGACGCCGGAAGGCTGTGAGATCAATATACTGGCCCATCCTCATGAAGACGGGACGGGGGCCTTGGAAGCGTTGGCGGAAGCCCTTGGTGCACCAGCCGAACCGATCAATGTCGCCAAGCTTGAACTGCCAGACCTGCCGACCGGGAAGCTCGACAGCTTCACCGCTGGACAGGTGGTCGCGCACTACCTGCCGGAAGGCGCCATTGTTTCTGATGAAGCAGCGACAAGCGGCATCGGGCCAGCGATCTACACAGCGACCGCAGCACCCCATGATCATCTCTCACTTACAGGTGGGGCAATTGGGCAAGGCCTGCCGGTTGCAACCGGCGCGGCCGTTGCCTGCCCGGACCGCAAGGTTGTGTGTCTGCACGGGGATGGCGGCGCCATGTACACGCTTCAGTCCCTCTGGACCCAGGCACGCGAAAAGTTGGACGTCACAACGGTGATTTTCGCGAACCGGTCCTATGCGATCCTCAATGTAGAGCTGATGCGTGTGGGTGCCGAGAACCCAGGGCCCAAGGCTCTCTCAATGCTCGACCTTCACAATCCTGAGTTGGATTGGGTGCAGCTGGGCCAGGGCATGGGGGTTAACTCCATGCGGGCGGAAACCGCTGAAGAATTTGCGGAACAATTTGCGGCTTGTATGAGAGAAAAGGGCCCGCATCTCATCGAAGCGGTGATCTAACCAAAGCAGATCTTAGACACACAAAACGGCGCTCCGCGGATCAGCGAAGCGCCGTTTTTGTTGGGTCGGTAGCCTTAGTGGCGGGTCTGGTTGAGCGTGAACTCACCCTGCTGGACACGAGCCTTCATGCCCTCAGCCATTTCGCTCACCGCTTCTTCGCCATAAGTTTCTACCATGTCGCTGAACGCTGCGAAGATGGCGGTGCTGGCGAGAACATCCGGGTTTACGCCTTCGGCGAGCGCATCGTCCCAGGCGTCCAGAAATATCTGAAGAGCAATACGGCGCTGCTCGTCGTCATCTGGAAGGGGGAACTCGAATTCTTCATCTTCGTGAAGGAGATCGTCGGCAGCAGTGTCGCGAGAGTCGGCCATATCAGGCGGCGGCCTTTCTTGAAACAGGCAGCTTTTAGTGCCGCCTTTTAGGAACATGTTGTGCGCTGTCCCGAATTGGAACAGAGCGTGGGTTCCTTTTAACACATATCGCCGCTTTGTCCCGCTACAAGTTGGGCCAAAGGTTAATGTCAGACTGAAAAATCCGAGAAATTCTTAGGCAGATGGCGGTCAGCCGCGGGTTCTGGCAGCCAACCGTTGTGCGAGGCCAGAGCCTTCATCGAGGAAGCGGGCGGCGTCTGTTCGTGCCTGTCCCGTGCACCTTGGATAGGCGAGCCGGTGCTGGTGATAGGCCCGGTTGAAGCGGGCCACCATCAATTCTTTCATGTCGGTTGAGGGCTTCTCATGGCGCAACAGGTCCTGCATTTTGGAGCGCCAGAGCTGCCCTTCATTGGCATTGCACACCTCACGGAGATGATGCACGGCGCCCAGGATCTCAGCCAGGCGGACCATTTCTCCTTCGCTGGCGCCGCTTCGGGTCTCCCCGTTGGCGCTTCCCGCAAAAGCAAGAGACACCATCAAAAGGGCGGCCAGCCCCATAGCAGGACGCATCAGCTGTTTTGTCCCAATCTGGGACAGGTCAACCAGGCGTTGCTGTCGATTTCGCACATAATCCAACATCATGGACGAGGAACTGCAGGAAACGCGCCGGAACCCGGGCATGAATAAGGCCCGCACGTTTCCGCCCAGGCCTTATTCAAATCGACGGTCGTCTGTCCTGACGGAGTGAGGTCAGAACATCGAGTACCCACCATCAATGATCATGGTCGTGCCTGTTGTGTAAGTTGAGGCGTCGCTCGCAAGATAGACAGCCATTCCGCCAAAATCTTCCGGCTCACCCCAGCGGCGGATCGGCACGCGCGGGATCACTTTTTCAGCGAACGCGGGGGCGGCCTGAGCCTGAGACGTCATGTCTGTGGCAATCCAGCCCGGGAGGATGGCATTCGCTCGAATGTTGTAGCGGCCATATTCCGATGCACAGGCTTTGATCATGGAAATGACACCGCCCTTCGTTGCGGCATAGGCCTGGTTACGGGCCGCCCCTTCAATCGCTGCAAGGCTTGCAATGCCCACAAGGGACCCGCCCTTGTCGCCGTCTTTGGACCGCTCGACCATGTGCCGTGCAGATTCACGCAAGGTCCAAAACACACCATCCAAATTGACCGCAAGGACCTTCCTATAAACTTCAGTCGTCATGTCGACGAAAGAAGGTGATCCGAAGCCAATCCCAGCATTGGCGACAACGGTGTCGATGCGGCCGAGCTCTGCGACAGTCGCCTCGACGCCGTCAATCACTTCCTGCTCGTTGGAAACATCGACGCGGCGCACGGCGACTTTTGTTCCGTGCGCTTTGAGTGCTTCAGCTGCCTTGGCGTTCTTCTCTTCATTCGTGCCCCAGATAGCCACGTCCGCGCCGCTTGCCGCCATGGCTTCCGCCATGCCAAGGCCAATGCCGCCATTGCCGCCTGTCACGAGGGCAACTTTGCCCGTCAGGTCAAAAGGTTTGTAAGTCATGATCGTCTCCCCAGAGTCTCTCTTCTTAGTGATATTTGTTGGGGAGACTATAGCACCGACGCGCGCCAGAACGAGTGTCCTTTGGATGTTGAATGCAGCGGCCTATGGCTAGTCAAAAAGCGCATCAATTTCGGCTTGAGACGCAGCGTCATCCTGCGCACTGAGCGGCGCAGGAGCTTCGGTTTCGGGCGAGGCGGTTTCTGGCATTGCTTCTTCATCATCGATTTCTGAGAGCAGCGTATCGATTTCATCCTGGCCGGAGGTCTCGACACGTCCGTGGATCACGGCGCTTGCGACATCGACAAAGCGTTGAAGCTTTGTCGTCACCCGTGAGACAAGCAGATGCATTTTTTCTGCGTCACCCAGTTCCGAGGACGCACTCAGGCCCTTCAATGCGGCAATGACCGTGGCATCCATTTGCTGAACCAACTGATCGAAAGGCTCCCGGTAGCGCCGCGGGGCATTTTCATAAGCGAATATGGCGAGCGCCTTGTTCTGAAAGCTGGAATCCTCGAAATGGTCCTCATAGCTCTTTGGCTTCCATTCAAGCGCGTCTTCAAGGCAATCGGGCATGTCGGCAACGAGTTCCAGCAGCATGACGATCTCGTTGAAATGGTTGAGATAGTCAGTGGCCAGCAGCGTATCTTCATTGATATTTTTGCCCTGGACGAGAAGACGCAGCGTGCGCGGAAAGCCAATGCCACCCGCTGGACGCTCCATATCATCCCGGAATGTTTCTACGTCCGTCGCCATCTTGCCTCTGCATATCTCCGACCTGCAGCAATGCAGCCGAAAACCGCCAACCCCAGAGACCTAAAATAGGGATGAGATCTTGATATTTGGTTGTCTTGAAAATGGCAAAAAACTGCCAAATACCGCCAAAAACCAGCGTTGTGGGCGATTTTTCTTAGCTTCTGGCTCTCTGGAGAAGTGCGGCCAGGCCATTGGCACCAAGAAAGAGCAAGAGCGCTGCGACAACGATTGACGGACCCGAAGCCGTATCAAAGGAGAACGACCCCCCGAGCCCAAGTGCAACCGAGCATACGCCAGCAAGGGCGGCCAGGACCGCCATCTGTTCCGGTGTCGAGGAGAAACGCCGCGCCGCTGCCGCCGGGATGATCAACAGCGCGGTGATGAGCAGGACTCCGACGACCTGCATCGCAAGGGCAACGACGACCGCAAGCAAGAGACTGAAGAGGAGTCGAATGGTAAGTGGATGAATGCCGTCGGCTTGGGCAAGCTCTGGTTCCACAGTTACCGCCAGAAGCTTTCGCCAGATGGCGAGCAGTCCGGCAAGGACCACACCTGCACCGAGGTAGATTAAGACGACATCGTTCCAGGAAAGCGCCAGAACATCTCCAAAGAGATAGCCCATAAGGTCAATGCGTAAGTGGTCCAAAAAGCCGAGCGCGACCAGGCCGAGCGCGAGCGCAGAGTGGGCCAGCAGTCCGAGGACTGTATCTGCTGCAAAGCGTTGCTGTTTCTGAAGAAAGGTAAAGGCGACCGCAAGTACTGCCCCAGCGACCAGCACGCCGAGTGCTGGCTCGATGGAAAGCAGGAACCCCAACGCGACGCCAAGCAGCGCCGAATGCGCAAGGGCGTCGCCGAAATAGGCCATGCGTCTCCAGACGACAAAGCACCCCAGCGGACCAGCAATCAGCGCCACGCCGATGCCACCCAAGAGAGCACGCAGAAAAAATTCTTCAAACATGGGGCTCCCCCTCCCCATGCACATGACCGGAAACATCATGGACATGGTCGTGATGGTGTTTGAATACAGCTAGTGACTCCGCATGGCCCGGGCCAAACAGGGCGACATAGGCAGGATCGCTCGTCACCGCTTCTGGCGCGCCTTCGCAGCAGACATGGCCATTCACGCAAATAACGCGGTCAGAAGCTGCCATCACCACATGCAGATCATGAGAGATGAGCAGGATTGCGCACCCTCTTTCCTGCCTGATCGTGGCGAGCAGGTCGTAGAGCGCGCTCTGGCCAGCAAAATCAATTCCGCTGGTGGGCTCATCCAGGATCAGGAGATCTGGTGACCCTAGAAGGGCGCGGGCAAGTAGAACACGTTGATACTCACCACCAGAAAGCTCAGCAGCTTGACGGTCGAGCAGGTGTTCAGCGCCAACTTCCCTTAAGCTCTGGCTCATCTCGTCATCATCATAAGAGCGGGTGAGGGACAGGAGACGGCGCACGGTGAGCGGAAGGGCTGCCTCAATCTGCATGCGCTGAGGGACATACCCAATCCGTGCGCCTTCATCGGCGCTGACCCTGCCTGACGAGGGTTTCAAAATCCCAAGAAGGGTGCGGGCAAGAGTGGTCTTTCCCGCCCCATTCGGCCCAATAAGGGTGAGAATTTCGCCCCGGTTTACTTGAAGGTCCACATGCGTAAGGACTTCCCGGCCGCCAAGGCGGACCGAAACGTCGCTAAGTTCAATCAAGGTGGGACTGCTCATGGGTTCCAGCATGGTCATGGAAAACGGCGCACCCTATCTCATCAAGATAGCCGGTGCCAGCAGCATCAATCTCGCGGTGGTTGCTCGACACGTGATACAATGCGCCACGAACAATTGCCTGGTTGAAGAGGATCTTGCTCATGCCCACCATACTGGAGCTCGTCGCTGCGGCGGAAACCCAAATTGACTGTTTGAGCGTGGACGACGTCAAAGCCTTGTATGAGGACCCGCATGTCACTGTGATTGATGTCCGGGACATCCGTGAAATCTGGCGTGAAGGGCGCATTCCAGGCGCTTATCACATGCCACGTGGCATGACCGAATTCTGGGTGGACGAAACAAGCCCCTATTTCAAAGACATTTTTAAAGCAGAAGGCCAGCGTTTTATCTTCTACTGCAACAAAGGCTGGCGGTCGGCTCTTGCAGGCAAAGCTGCCCATGACGTTGGGCTTAAAAACGTTGCGCATATGCGGGGTGGTTTCACCGCCTGGGCCGACGCAGGAAACCCTGCTGAAGCTGTAGAAAAGAAATAGTAATCTGATGTGCGGGCGGTACAAAATCGAACGGTCACCGGAAGAGCTGCGGGCCTTCTTCGACTTCGAAGAGCATCCGAACTTTCCGCCGCGGTACAATATCGCACCGACACAACCCGTGCCTATCGTTCGGCTGGTCGCAGGCAAGCGACATTTCCAGCTGGTGAGGTGGGGGTTGGTGCCTTCCTGGATGAAGGAGATGCCAAAGTCCGTTCTGATAAATGCCCGGGCGGAAACAATTGACGAGAAACCTTCGTTCCGAGGCGGCTTCCGGCACCGGCGGTGTCTCATTCCCACAGACGGGTTTTATGAATGGCAGGCGCGCGAGGGGCGTCCAAAGCAGCCCCACCTTATTCAGCGTAGCGATGGCGCGCCTTTCGCGATGGCAGGCATATGGGACGATTGGATGAGCGCCGACGGGTCAGAGCTGGAAACCTGTGCGGTGGTCACGACGGCGGCAAATGACCGCCTGTCGCCTGTCCATCATCGCATGCCGGTCATATTGGACCCTAAAGACTGGGATGCTTGGTTGGACAATAAGGGGACGTCCGCAAAGGAGGCCGCGGAGCTTCTAAGGGCTGCGCCTGACGATGTGATGGAGGCAGTTCCTGTGAGCCCACGGGTGAACAAGATTTCTCATGATGATGCGGGACTGACACAAATCGTTGATCCCGATGCGGATCAGGCAATACCAGACAGCTCAAAACAGGCCCCGCCTGAGGATGATCAACTCAGTCTCCTCTGAGCATGCAAAGCCGCTTAGAAAATATGGCTATTCGGGGTGGAACAGGTCTAATTGGCGCTGGGGAAGAAATCTCCGTCCCAGCGATTCCGCTTGAAAACCAAGTGCTGTATACTATGTATCCGACTCTGGAGACGTCATGGCAGCCGACATTGTTATTCTCGCCGTTCTCATCCTTTTGAATGGCTTTTTCTCCCTGTCTGAGATGGCAATTGTGTCATCCAGGCGGCAGCGCCTGCTTGGCCTTTTGACAAGGCAGCAAGAGGCCGGGAAAAGCAGTACCGGCGGTATTGAACTCGCGATCTCGCTGAATCAGGACCCAAGCCGATTCCTTTCTGCTGTGCAGATCGGCATCACGCTGGTTGGCGTTTTTGCGGGTGCTTTTGGTGGCGCCACGTTGGCTGCCCCCTTGGGCGAAGTTATTGGTGAGTGGGAACTGCTGGCCGAATATGGCGAGCCCATCGCGTTCGCCCTCGTTGTCATCATCATCACTTATTTCTCGCTGATCATTGGCGAGCTTGTGCCAAAGCGTGTTGCCCTGTCCAACCCGGAGCGGATTGCGATCAAAATCGCCCGCCCGATGGTGGCGGTGACCCGCGCGCTTTCGCCCGCTGTGACGCTGCTGTCTTACTCAACCGAATCTGTTCTGAAAGCTTATGGCGCAACGGGTCAGGACGTGGTTGAGGTGACGGAAGAAGAAATCAAGCATCTGGTGGAAGAGGGCGTTGCCACCGGCGCTGTTGAGAGCGTGGAGCGCGACATTGTGAATCGCGTGCTCGGGCTGGGTGATACCCGAGTTGGTGAGGTAATGCGCCCTCGCACCCAATTGGTCTGGCTTGATACGGACGCAAGTTTTGCAGAAAACATGGCGCTCATTCGCGCGAACGAAAACCAGCGCTACCCGGTACGTAAAGGCGCCGACGGACCAACTGTCGGCATGGTGCGTATGGAGGATCTGTTCTCGAACATTGAAAAGGCGACCAACGAGGCCCTGTTTGCGCGCATGACGCCGCCTCTCTACGTGCCGCGTACCTCGACCGTTTTGAAAGCACTCAGCCTGCTTCAGGCTGAGAACAAATTCATGTGCTTCATTGTCGATGAATATGGGGACATTGTCGGCACATTGACGATGGCCGAAATTTTCTTTGCCATGGTGGGCGATACATCTGCCAATGCCTCTGACAACAATACTGCCATCGTACAGCGGGAAGACGGCTCCTATCTTGTGGATGGGGTTGTGTCCGTTGACGAAGTGAAGCGTCTCCTGATGCTCACAAGCCTGCCCGGCGACAATACCGGTGATGTGAACACACTTGCTGGCGTTATGCTGCATTGGTTTGAGCGCTTGCCGACAGAGGGTGATTATTTCGCCTGGAATGGCTACCGTTTTGAAGTGGCTGATATGGATGGGCCGCGGGTTGATAAGATTCTGATCGTGCCTGCGCAAAACCTGCCGATTGGCGATTTTCTCTCCGGCGGTGCAGATGGTGCGCCATCTGCCGATAGTTCCTTGCTTTTGAAGGAAGCGGACGCCGCCAAAGCGTGAGCGCGTTAGACGCTCACGACTTTTCCTGGATTGAGAATGCCTTTTGGATCAAGCGTGCGCTTGAGCGTGCGCATGAGATCCAATTCAACATCTGATTTGAGCGCCGCCATCTCATCCCGCTTGAGCTGACCAATGCCGTGCTCAGCGCTGATCGACCCATCAAGGTCAAGCGCGATCCCGTGAACGATCCGGTTGAAATGGGTCCATTGAGCCAGGAAAGCTTCTGTCTCCATGGCTTTGGGTTGACTCAGATTGAAGTGAATATTGCCGTCGCCCAGATGGCCGAAGGGGACTGGCCGAATGTTCGGCAGTTCGGATTGAACAGCTTCTATTGCGCGTTCCAGGAAGCGGGTGATGTTTGAAATCGGCACAGACACATCATGCTTGATGCTGCCGCCTTCATGGCGCTGAGCATCTGACATGGCTTCGCGAACCTGCCAGAACTCCGCCCTTTGAGTGTCTGATTGAGCAACAACCGCATCTGAGACCAATGCCCGTTCAATCGCGCCGGCGAGAGAGGTTTCGAGCAACGCATTGAGCTCATCGCCATTGCTGCCGGATGAGAGTTCCACAAGCACATACCAGGGCGAGGGAGCGCTGAGGGGGTCTCGGGCACCCGGCACGTGGGTGCAGACCATCTCAATGCCGATGCGCGGCATGAGTTCGAAACTGGTGATGGCGCCGCCGCTCTCAGCTTCGACATGCCGGAGAAGCGAAACAGCCGCCGCTGGCGTAGGGACTGCAGCGATTGCTGTTGCGTGCGACTTTGGCGCAGGAAAAAGCTTCAACACAGCGCCGGTAATAATGCCGAGCGTGCCCTCTGAGCCTAAGAAAATCTGTTTGAGGTCGTAGCCCGTATTGTCTTTGCGCAAACCGCGCATGCCATCCCAGATACGCCCATCTGCCAGCACGATTTCCAGACCCAAAACCAGGTCGCGCGCATTGCCATAGTGAAGCACCGCTGTCCCGCCTGCATTGGTGGCGAGGTTCCCGCCGATCTGGCAGGTACCCTCGGACGCAAGGCTAAGAGGAAAAAGACGAGAGGCTGACGCTGCCGCTTCCTGCGCTGCCGCAAGTGTCACGCCGGCATCAACGCTCAGCGTATTGTTCTCTACGTCGAGGGATCGCACACTATTGATGCGGCTCAGGTTGAGGATAACGGCCTTGCCGCTCTGATCAGGCGTTTGCCCGCCCACAAGGCCTGTATTGCCGCCCTGCGGTACTACAATGGTGTCCGTCTCATGAGCTAGCTTCATGACAGCGGCGACTTCCTCCGTAGAACCTGGCCGCACCATGGCGGCTGCCTTGCCAAAATAAAGGCCTCGGCGCTCTTCAAGGTAAGGCGCCATGTCGTCTGCATCTGTAGTCACAGCGTTGGCGCCAACAATCGCGCGGACCTGTGCAAGAAACTCTGTACTCATATCAGTCGCCCACCCGCGTGAAAGCGCGAGCGCCTGAATAGAGGTAGTGCGGCCGACCCTTGGCATCCGGCTCCAGGAAGTTGAAATTGACCGACTGCGACATGCCTGGGTTGGTGCCCACAAAGCGCCCTGCGCCAACAGATTGGAGCTCAATGTCTGCGCCGCCACCAATGACCCCGTAATTGGCGCTCGGTTGGATCGCCACATAGAGAGTGCCCTCTTTCAGCGTTACACGAGCCGTCTCGCTGGTCTTGGCATATGTGCCGAGATAGGGGCCAAGCTGATCGCCCGTGTCTACGGGTATGGGTTTTGCCGGGGGGGCAACACCCGCGGTAGCCGTGAATATTCGCGTGAGAAGTGTCTGCGCCAACCCTTTGCCATCACCCCCATTGGTAAGGAGAACGACAACAGTGCCGCTCTTGGGGTGAATGCGCAGGAAGGCTGCCTGACCGATGGTCGAGCCGTCATGGCCAAACACATCATACCCATCAGTTCCCCACTGCCAGAGAAAGGCGCCAAGACCCATCCCGTCAAGCGAGCCGCCGGCCGGGCAGGCGCAGTGGGGGCGTGTGACGAGAGCGGTGCTCTCCTCTGAAATCAGTTGATGGCCGTTCGGCGCTGTACCTGCGGCCAACAATGTCCGCCCAAAGGTCACGATGTCTCTTGCAGGTGCCATTGGCGTTGAACCAGCAGGCGCATTTGATTGAGCAAGATAAGCGATGGGTGAAACCATCAGGCCTTTGCCAGGCGTTCCCAGATGACCAATTGCCGTTCGGTGCCGCATGGCTTGCTCGGGCAGTGTCGAAAAGGCGGGGGTGCCGATGTTTTTCACAATGCGGGTCCGCATCGCCTTGTCCCAGGTAAGGCCAGTGACTTTTTCGATCACCCGGCCCGCAATGACAAAGCCAACATTGCAATAAGCAAACATGTGCCCTAGCGGTGAAAGGTTTGGCACCTCTCCTAACAAGGAGACAAATTTCTCGATCCTGTCTTCGCCGCGTCCGGCATCGACAAAATAATCACCATCAATCCCGCTGGTATGGGTGAGGAGATGACGAAGGGTAACTTTCGCTGTTGCCTCAGCATCCGCTACTTTGAAATCCGGCAGCCATTTGCGGATCGGCTCATCAAGACTGAGCAAGCCCTCTTCCACCAATTGCAGCACCAGCACCGTGGTGTAGAGCTTGGTGATGGACCCGATCTGGAAGAGCGTATCTGTCGTGGCCTCAACGCCTGTATTGAGATTGACCAGCCCGGCTGCTGCTTCAGAAAGCGCTCCATCATGCCAGACTGCGATGGCGGCTCCAGGAACATGGAAGCGTTCAATAAGCTCTGGCAAATCGTCCAGATCTAGTTGGGGGCTTTGGGTCTCGGCAACGGACATGTGGTTTGGATACTCCTCTGGGCGCTCTCACTTTAGCAGACGTGCAAGCTTTGTGGCGGAAATACAAGCTTGGCCGGGAGGGGGCGGCCAAGTAGGCTCTCACCCATGATTGACACGATTGACCACATTAGCATCGCCGTGCGGGACCTTGGCACCGCCAAATCCACCTATACACGTATTCTGGGGCGCGAACCGTCCTGGGAGGGAGAGCATCCGGGACTTGGCTCTTCAAATCTCATCTATCGTCTCAGAAACACCTATCTGGAGTTTGTGGCCGCGACCGGCGAGGGCCAATTCGCAGACATGATCCGCACAAAACTGGACGATGAGGGCGAGGGGCTGATGGGGCTCGTCTTTGGCACCGTGAATGCAGACACCTGTGTCCGTCACCTGAAAGCAGCGGGCCTCAATCCAACAGATCCCATTCCAGGCGGCGCAAAAGACGCGGAAGGGAATGAACGCTCCTGGCGGAATGTCATGCTGGCGCCAGAGGAGACCGGCGGCCTCTTCGTGTTTGTTATTGAGCAGGCAGACCGGCTTGCGATCCCCTTGTCCCCAACTGCTGAGGGTGTAAACGGACGCGCCGCAGTGGATGCAGTGGACCATGTGGTGGTCAACACGCCGAGGCCCGATGAGCTCATCGCCTTCTTTGAGGGGCAATTGGGTTTGCGTCTTGCGCTCGACCATACGATTGAAAAATGGGGCGTGCGGCAACTCTTCTTCCGTGTGGGCAATGTCACGCTTGAAGTTGTGACCCCGACCGCAAAGGATGAAGTGCCGGAGAAAGACAGTCTTTGGGGCATTGCCTATCGCGCACCGGACTTGGCCCTCATGCAGGAGCGCCTCACCAAAACAGGGGTGGCTGTTTCAGAAGTGCGAACTGGCCGGAAGAAGGGAACGCTTGTGGCAACGGTGAAGCCGGAGACCCACGGCATCCCGACCTTGTTGATTGGGCAAGATCCGGCTGCTTAATCCCGAGGTGCCGCCGCTCTTGCCAGCCGGTCATTGATCGCTTCACCAAGCCCGTCCATAGGGATAGGGCTGACAGCGAGACTTTTACCGCCTGCTTCTGCGTCGAGCTTCCGCAGCATGGAGAAGAGCTTGGCAGCGGCCTCGCTTACGTCGCCAGCGGGGCTGAGGTTGAGTGCGCAATCCACGTCCCCAAAGCCGAGGAGCACTTCATCCTCACCGCATTCTGTTGCGTTAAGACGAAGCGACGCGTTGGGCGCATAGTGGCTCGCGAGCATGCCGGGAGATGAGCGTCCTTCTTCGCCGCCCGGCGCGTCTGGATCTGCCAAGGGCTTGCCCAGAACCGCTTCAATCTCGGCACGTGGAATGGCACCAGGCCGAAGCAGCGTTGGCGGACCATCTTTCGGGAGACCGACCACTGTCGACTCAAGCCCCAGGCTGCACGGGCCCCCATCAACAACAAAGGACAGAGCCTCTTCTCTTCCCAGTCCCTCTATCACATGGAGCGCTTCAGTCGGGCTCAAGCGTCCTGATGGGTTGGCGGAAGGGGCTGCAAGCGGTCGCGCGACGGCCTCCAGCAATCGTTGCGCAACATCATGTGCCGGCACCCGGAGTGCCACGGTATCGAGCCCGGCACTAACCAGGAGAGATAAAGGACAGTCTGCGGAGCGCGGCACGACGAGGGTTAGCCCGCCCGGCCAAAAATGCGTCGCGAGTAAGTATCCCACATCATCAATCTCCGCATAGGTCTCTGCTTCTGCGAGATCTTTCACATGGACAATCAGCGGGTTGAAAGTCGGGCGTTTTTTCGTCGCAAAGATCGCTGCCACCGCCTGATCATTGGTCGCGTCGGCACCCAGCCCATAAACAGTTTCTGTCGGAAACGCGACAAGCGTGCCAGCGCGTAAAGCACTCGCTGCGCGGTTGAGATTTTCGGCTTCAGGGGTCAATAACTCAGTTGGCACGAGGACCTGCGTTCCGTTGATTGCGCGCCATCAGTTTGCGCACAGGGACTTGCGGGAGCAACCGCGCGAGCAATGCTACAAACCGGTTCATACGTCCGTTGATGTAAACAGGCTTGCCCGCCATGACAGCATCATAGGCTTGCCGCGCGACAGTCATAGATTCCATCCAGAGGACATTGGGCATCTTGGAGACTTCGCTTCGGTTGCCGGCCACATCATGGAATTCAGAATAGGTGAAGCCAGGGCAAAGCGCGGTCACGTACACATTGTCATTTAGATATTCAAGCGAAAGGCTCTCCGACATTTTGATCAGAAAGCTTTTTGAAGCAGCGTAAAGCGTACCCCCAGCAGCTCCTGGCAGGTGACCCGCAAGGGACGACACATTGATGATCCGGCCATAGCCGCGCTCGGCCATGCCGGGCGCGAAGCGGTGGCAGAATTCAGCGACAGACGTCACCATAACCTGAATAAGGTCCGCCTGGTCTTGCCACTGACTGTCTTTGTACATTCCGGTCACGGTGTAGCCCGCATTGTTGACGAGCGCGTCAATGCTAATGCCGGCGGCGGCGAGACGGTTCTCAATCTTCTTCCCTGCACCGGGATCAGTCAGATCCATCGCAATGATATGAGAAGACGTGTTGAACTTACCTCTCACTTCCTGGGCAAGCGCCTGAAGCCGCTCATCCCGACGGGCGATGAGCACAAGATCAAATCCGTTCTCTGCAAACACAAGGGCGAGGTCACGGCCAATCCCGGCGGATGCGCCTGTTATGAGAGCAGTTCGGCGGTCATTTGAGCTGTTTTGGGGCATGATTAATTGAGGAAATTGTCAGTAATCGGTTTTGAGGCTGGACGGCATCGTCTTTTACACCATTTTCTGGTTCAGGCGGTTCGCCTTCACAAGAGAATACAGTAAAAGGTGGCAATTCCCTTGAGACGCCACCCGAGCTAGCTACCGGAGAGACAGATGATCTATCGCCCCCCCGTCCAGGACATGGCATTTACCCTTAAATCCCTCGCAGGGCTGGACAAGTTGCAGGCGTCAGGGGCCTTTCCCGACCTGAGTGATGATCTGATTGATGCGGTGCTTGAGGAAGCTTCCAAGCTTGCGAGTGATGTGATTGCCCCCATCAACACTGCCGGTGACCAGACACATCCAGTGCTGACCGACAACGGCGTTGTGACCTCGCCAGGCTACGCCGATGCCTACAAGCAGTGGGTAGAGGGGGGATGGGGGTCCATTTTGGGAAGTCCGGAGTTTGGCGGTCAGGGCCTTCCGGTTGTGCTCGCAGCCGCCCTTCAGGAAATGTGGAATGCGGGCAGCATGGGTTTTGGACTCTGTCCGCTTTTGTCACAAGGCATTGTTGAAGCGCTGACGGCTCACGGCACGGATGAGCAGAAGGCAACCTACCTGCCGAAATTGGTTTCTGGTGAATGGACAGGCACGATGAACCTGACAGAGCCTCAGGCAGGGTCGGATCTGAATGCACTGAAAGCAAAGGCAGAACCGCAAGGCGACGGAACCTATTTGGTCACTGGCACCAAGATTTTTATCACCTACGGTGATCACGACTTTACTGACAATATCATTCACCTGGTTCTGGCCCGCTTGCCCGATGCGCCAGCAGGCACCCGTGGTATTTCGCTTTTCTTGGTTCCAAAGGTTCTCGTCAATGAGGATGGATCGCTAGGCGCGCGCAACGATGCCAAATGCATTGGGCTGGAAGAAAAGCTCGGCATTCATGGAAGCCCCACCTGCGTCATGTCGTTTGGCGAAGAGGGCGGTGCTGTCGGTTATCTGGTTGGTCAGGAAAACAAGGGCCTCGCCTGCATGTTCACCATGATGAACAACGCCCGGTTGTTCGTTGGCATTCAGGGCGTGGCGGTTGCGGAGCGCGCTTATCAGCAGGCGCTGGCTTACGCATTGGACCGTAAACAGGGCCGACCTGATGGCATGGAAATTCCAGCAGGTGAGATGGGCGCCATTATCGGCCATCCTGATGTCCGCCGTAATTTGATGACCATGAAATCGCTCACAGAAGCATCACGCGCCATTTGTTATGCCAACGCGGTTGCAATCGACACCGCCCATGCCGGCACAGACGATGCGGCGAAAGCAGCAGGGCAAGCCCGTGCAGATCTGCTGACACCCATCGCCAAAGCGTGGAGCACGGACATAGGTGTCGAAGTTGCCTCCATCGGTCTGCAGATCCATGGCGGCATGGGCTTTGTCGAAGAGACCGGTGCCGCTCAACACTATCGTGATGCGCGCATCGCGCCGATCTATGAAGGTACAAACGGCATTCAGGCCATTGATCTTGTCTCCCGCAAGCTGCCGCTTGGCGATGGAGAAGTCGTCAAAGCCTATCTTGGAGAAATCCGGGAAACTGCAGAAAGCGCTGCCGCTCACAATGATGCTGATTTGAACATTGCAGGACATGCTCTGGCAGATGCGTTGGATGCATTGGAAGAAGCAACGGAGTGGATGCTGGAGACCGGCAAAAGCAACGTGCAGGACTGCCTGGCTGGTGCCACACCTTACGCCAGGCTTTTCGGCAATGTTGCCGGCGGGCACTATCTCGCTAAGGCGGCGCTCGCCGCTGTCGAGAGCCCTGACGATTCGTATCTCGCGGCAAAAAAGGCGACCGCTCGCTTCTTTGCAGAAAATACCCTGCCCACATGCGCAGGACTTGTGACTCCGGCGACGGCAGGGGCGGCCTCGCTTTTCACGCTGGATGAGCAACAATTGGGCGCTTGAACCGGCGTTCCACCGTTTGACCTCTGCTCTGACACTCGGCACACTCCGCCCAACAGTAATTTTGGGAACAAATTCCTATGAGTGATGTGTCTTTAGCCGATGTTGATGAGAAGGGTCTCAGCTACCCGATCGAGGGAATTCCCGAAGCAGGGGAAATTCGCGAAGTTGCACCTGGCATCTACTGGGTGCGGATGACGCTCCCCTTTGCGCTTGATCACATCAACCTCTGGCTTATTGATGACAAAGACGGCTGGGTTGTCGTCGACACAGGCGTCAATGACGATGCGACCAAGGCATCCTGGCGCGAAATCTTCACACAGAAGCTCGGTGGCAAACCGGTGAAAAGGGTGATCGTCACACACCTGCATCCTGATCATGTGGGTCTTGCTGGCTGGATCACGCGCAAGTTCGACGTCACCCTCGAAATGTCACGTACCGACTACCTCATGTGTCGGACGCTGGTGGCTGATACCGGCAAAGAAGCGCCTCAAGACGCATTGGACTTTTACCGTGCCGCTGGCTTCTCTCAAAAAGGCGTAGAAGGCTATGCCAAGCGCTTCGGCGGATTTGGGGAGCGGGTATCGCGCATGCCAGACGTTTTCAAACGCCTGAAGGAGGGCGACAAGCTTACAATCGGCGGTCGTGAGTGGCGCGTGATTGTGGGCTCTGGCCACGCCCCCGAACATGTTTGTCTCTTCTGCGAGGAGCTGAACGTTCTGATCTCAGGCGATCAGGTGCTGCCGCGCATTTCTTCCAATGTGAGCTTGCACCCAACAGAGGCCCACGCAGATCCACTGCAGGAATGGATCGACAGCTGCAAGAAGCTGAAGGCGGCCCTGCCTGAAGATGCCTTCGTGCTGCCCGCCCACAATGAACCCTTTTATGGGCTCCATAAGCGCCTCGACGCGCTGGTGGATGGCCACGAAGACGGGCTTGCGAAACTTCTGGAGATGCTCGCGGAACCAAAGCGCGCCATTGATGTGTTTCCCGCTCTCTTTAAGCGGAAGATTGGGCCCGACGTGTTTTTTATGGCGACAGGCGAAAGCCTGGCACACCTGTCATGTCTTGTGGCGCGCGGAGACGCAACCGTGAGCCGCGATGACAAGGGTGTGGACTGGTACGTCCGAAGCGGCGCTTGAACCGACCCTCAAGTCACGCGACACTTATGGCATGACGACACTTCTGCTCAGCCATGACGCGTGCCTGGATCATCAGACATCTGTGGGACATCCCGAAAGCCCGGCCCGGCTGCGCGCCGTGTTGGACGCACTGAGCGATCCCGGGTTTGATGCGCTCCAGCGGGAAGAGGCACCAAGAGCAACAGTTGAAGACATAGCGCGCGTGCATCCCCGCGCTCATGTCGAAGATCTGTTGGCGAGCATGCCGACAAAGGGCATTGCGCACATCGATGCAGATACCGTCATGTCGCCAGGCTCCGGGGAAGCAGCGCTGAGAGCTGCCGGTGCTGTCTGCAGGGCAGTAGACGCGGTTGTATCCGGCCAGGCGCAGAATGCGTTTTGTGCTGCTCGCCCACCCGGTCACCATGCAGAGCCGCAAACGCCGATGGGCTTCTGTCTCTTCAACAATGTGGCCGTCGGCGCTCTCTATGCGCGGGAAAAATACGGTCTGCAAAAAGCAGCCGTCATCGATTTCGATGTCCATCATGGCAATGGCACTCAGGCCATGTTTGAGGCAGATGAAAACCTGTTCTACGCCTCCACCCACCAATCACCACTCTATCCTGGCACCGGTGACGCCAGCGAAACCGGTGTCGGCAATATTGTCAATGTGCCCTTGAGACAGGGCGCGGACGGCCGGGAATTCAGAACCGCCTATGAGAAAGTGATTCTCCCGGCTTTGCGGGCTTTTAGCCCGGAAATTCTGTTTATTTCGGCGGGATTTGACGGCCATGCAGAGGACCCTTTGGCCGGTCTTAAACTTACTGAGCCAGATTATGTCTGGGTAACCAAGGAGTTGATGGGCGTGGCCCAAAATGCGTGTGAAGGTCGCATTGTTTCGACCCTTGAGGGAGGTTATGACTTAGGCGCACTTGCTCGAAGCGCTAGCGCTCATGTGGCCACCCTAATGGGCACAGACGTGTAGGCTCGAAGACCGGAAGACCAATCGGAGGACGCCATGGCGGCCAGTAAATCAACGGCACCAGCCGATATCGCGAAAATGAGTTTCGAGGCGGCTCTGGCCGAGTTGGAAGAAATTGTTCGCCAACTGGAGTCTGGTGAAGCTGAATTGGAAAAATCCATTGAGCTTTATGAGCGCGGAAACCTGTTGAAGGCGCATTGCGAAGCCCGTCTACAGTCTGCTCAGGCCAAAGTGGAAAAGATTACCCTGTCAGCAAATGGTGATGTGGGCGCTGAGCCTGCAAACATCGAGTGACCCATGGCCGATCCGAGCCTCACCCAAGCAATGGAAGACACAGCAGCTGATGTTGAGCTGCTCCTGGACCGTCTGCTCCCCATGCCTGAGGGCCCCGAGGGCCGCGTCGCAGAGGCTATGCGCTACGCGACACTTGGCGGCGGCAAACGCTTTCGCCCTTACCTGGCATGTGAAGCGGCCAAGCTTTTCACAGTGAGCGAAGACAGAGCGCTTCGGACCGCCGCAGCGATCGAATGCGTTCACACCTATTCCCTCGTTCATGATGACCTTCCCTGCATGGACGATGATGATCTGAGGCGGGGCCGGCCATCGACCCACAAAGCCTTCGACGAGGCGACGGCGGTTTTGGCAGGCGACGCGCTCCTGACCTTCGCGTTTGAGATTTTGGGTGACGCAGACACCCATGACGATTACCGCGTGCGCTGCGATCTGGTTCTGGGATTGGCAAAGGCTGTTGGAACCCACGGCATGGTGGGTGGCCAGATGATCGACATGGCGAGTGAAGGCACGATTTTGGACATCGGGGCTCTCACGCGGCTGCAGCAGCTCAAAACTGGCGCCCTGATCGCATTTGCCTGCGAATCTGGCGCTATTTTGGGCAAAGCGTCTAAAGATGCGCACCATGCCCTGCATGCCTATGCCCATGATTTGGGCCTTGCCTACCAGATAATTGACGATTTGCTGGATGAGGAAGGCGACAGTGCGACCCTTGGCAAGACGGCCGGGAAAGACCGCGCCAAGGGCAAGGCCACTTTTGCCACAATTCTGGGCCCTGAAAGGGCGCGTGAACAGGCTGGAATGCTTGCAGATCAGGCCATTCAACACCTTGATTTGTTTGATGAAAAAGCAGATTCTTTGCGCAGCGCAACAAGCTTCGTTATAAACCGCAGCGCGTAAGCAGGTGCGGCGCAATGCGGCCTTACCTCGGCCCTCAATTCGCCGTACGCTGAAGAGAAGATGAGGCACTGCAATCGCGAACCGGATGATCCGGGTCGAGTATCGCCCCAGGTTAAAAGTCGACAAGCCAGAGTCAGAGAAGAACCAGAGTGACCACCACGAGTAAGACGCCGTTGCTGGACCGGATCAAAATCCCGGCCGACCTGCGCGCGCATGATGACGACGACCTCCCCCAGATCACAGATGAGCTGCGTCAGGAATTGATTGAAGCGGTGTCCATCACCGGCGGTCACTTAGGCGCTGGCCTTGGTGTGGTCGAACTCACAGTCGCGTTGCACTATGTCTTCAACACACCGGATGATCGCATCATCTGGGACGTGGGCCACCAGGCCTATCCGCATAAGATACTGACAGGACGCCGGGACCGTATCCGCACTCTTCGCCAGGGGGGTGGTCTGTCCGGCTTCACCAAACGGGCAGAGAGCGACTATGACCCGTTCGGGACGGCACACTCATCAACGTCGATTTCCGCTGGCCTTGGCATGGCGGTTGGTCGCGATCTGCAGGACAAGAAGAACAACGTCATCGCAGTGATCGGCGACGGTGCCATGAGCGCAGGCATGGCTTATGAGGCCATGAACAACGCAGGCTCCATGGACAGCCGCCTGATTGTCATCCTGAACGATAACGACATGTCCATCGCACCGCCTGTCGGCGCGATGAGTGCCTATCTGGCACGCCTGATTTCTGGAGGCACCTATCGTGGCTTCCGGCATTTCGCGAAACACATCGCGGAGATGTTTCCCAAATCACTTGAGGAAAAAGCGCGCCGCGCAGAAGAATATGCGCGTGGCATGGCAACCGGCGGAACGCTCTTCGAGGAACTGGGTTTCTACTATGTCGGGCCGATTGACGGCCACAATCTGGATCACCTCCTGCCGGTGTTGCGAAATGTGCGCGATGCCGATGAAGGACCGATCCTCATTCATGTGGTGACCCAGAAGGGCAAGGGCTATGCGCCTGCCGAAGAATCTGCCGACAAATATCACGGTGTCAGCAAGTTCGATGTGATCACGGGTACTCAGTCGAAACCGCCCGCAAATGCGCCGAGCTACACGAGCGTCTTTGCGAAATCTCTGATGGCGCACGCTGAGAAAGATGACAAGATTGTCGCTGTCACGGCTGCAATGCCAGACGGCACCGGGCTTGGCCAATTTGCGAAAACCTTCCCGGACCGAACCTTCGATGTTGGGATTGCTGAGCAGCATGCGGTGACCTTTGCTGCTGGCATGGCAACAGAGGGCTTGAAGCCCTACGCAGCCATCTACTCAACCTTCCTGCAGCGCGCCTATGATCAGGTCGTGCATGACGTGGCGATCCAGAAGCTCCCTGTCCGGTTCGCGATCGACCGCGCTGGCCTTGTCGGTGCTGACGGCCCGACCCATGCGGGTTCCTTCGACATTACTTATCTCACCTGCCTGCCAGAATTCGTAGTGATGGCGGCGGCGGACGAAGCCGAACTCATGCATATGGTGGCAACCTCTGTTGAGATTGATGACCGCCCGAGCGCGTTCCGCTATCCCCGCGGCGAGGGCATTGGCATTGAGCTTCCCGAAATCGGCACGCCGCTGGAAATCGGCAAAGGCCGTATCATGCGCGAAGGCACTACAGTGGCACTCGTCTCGCTTGGCTGTCGTCTTCAAGAGACGATGAAGGCCGCTGATGAGTTGGCCGCGCAGGGCATTTCAACCACAGTCGTTGATGCGCGATTTGCCAAACCCCTTGATGAAGACCTGCTTGCCCGCGTGGCCCGTGAACATGAAGTGCTGGTCACCGTGGAAGAAGGGTCTGTAGGGGGATTTGGAGCCCACGTCCTTGAGTTCCTGAGCAATAACGGTCTGATGGACCGTGGCCTAAAAGTGCGCACGCTGACCCTGCCTGACACCTTCCAGGACCACGACAAGCCCGACGCGATGTACGTTGCAGCTGGTCTGACAGCGCCGAGCATTGCTGGGACGGCCCTGACCGCCCTCGGTCATGAAAAGGCGCTGATCTCATTGGCTGCAGAACGCGCAAACGCGCTTCCAGGAAAGTCCTGAGTCCATGACCGTGCGGCTGGACCGCGCACTGGTTGAGCGCGGCATCCTGCCAACCCGTGCCCGAGCTCAGGCAGCTATCAAGGCAGGGCACGTGCGGATTGATGGAACGCCAGCGTCGAAAGCATCTCAATCGGTCGCCGAGGGCGCATCACTCAGCGTTGAGGGATTGGACCAGCAATGGGTGTCACGTGCCGCCCAGAAGCTAGTGGGCGCCCTTGATGTCTTTCCGGTAAACCCTGAAGGATTGGTCGCGCTTGATGTCGGCGCATCAACCGGCGGGTTTACACAAGTCCTGCTCGCAAATGGGGCGGCAAAAGTCTATGCGGTTGATGTGGGGCATGGTCAGCTAGCACCAGAAGTTGCTGAGGATGTCCGTGTGATCTCCTTGGAGAAGACCAATGCCAAGGAGCTGACCGCAGATCTCATCCCAGATCCGATTGATCTCATTGTCAGCGATGTGAGCTTCATCGGATTGGAAAAAGCATTGCCCGTCCCGCTGAGCTTTGCCCATGCGGGTGCTGAGCTCATTGCTTTGATAAAGCCCCAGTTTGAGGTTGGACCCGGCAAGGTTGGGAAGGGCGGTATCGTGAAAGATAGCGGGCTCCAGGCGCAGGTCTGCAAGCGCATAGAAGACTGGCTTCAAAATGAGATGGGCTGGGTGGTCAAAGGTCTGATAGACAGTCCTATTGAAGGCAGTGACGGCAACAAAGAATTTTTGATTTATGCGGAGAAGTCATGAGCGAAGCTAGCCTGACAATCGATCATGTCGGTGCCCAGGGGGATGGTGTGGTCCGCACGGATGGGGGACCCATCTACATCCCACGTACACTACCTGGTGAAACAGTGCGGGCAGACATTGTCGATGACCGCGGCTCATTGTTGGAGGTGCTCGCACCGTCGCAGGACCGCACCGATCCACACTGTCCTCATTTTGGAACCTGCGGCGGCTGCGCGCTTCAGCACCAAAGTGAGCCAAGCTATCTTGCCTGGAAGCGCGATCAGCTCGTGCGTGCCCTCGAGAGCAAGGGCATTGATACACCGGTCGCTGAGATCATTCCTTGCGCCCCGGGCACCCGTCGCAGAGCCACTTTTGCGGCGATGCGAACCCGCAAGACGGTCCGCTTTGGTTTTTTTGAGCGCGCCACCCACACGATTGTTGATGTCGCGTCTTGCCCAATCCTGGTGCCGGAGATCGAAGAGGCCATTCCAGCCTTGCGGGAACTGGTGGGCCCTGGATTGACCCGCAAAGGTAAAGCGAGCGTGAGCGTTACGGCGACCGCATCGGGTCTTGATGTGTCGGTCACCGGCGGGAAAGCAGATCCAGATTTGGCCTTGCGCCAGACGCTCGCTGACGGCGCGGCGAAAGCGGATATTGCGCGTCTAACCTGGGATGGAGATATCCTCGCAGAACGCAGGCCACCAGTGCTGGACCTTGCGGGCATTGAGGTGGCCCTACCACCGGGTGCTTTTTTGCAGGCAACAAAATCAGGCGAGGAAACCATGGTCTCCCTCGTTATTAAGGCCCTGAAGGGGAGCGGAACCATTGTCGATCTGTTTGCCGGCTGCGGGACTTTTTCGCTGGCGCTGGCAGCCACCCATAAGGTTCATGCCGTTGAGGGAGCGAAAGCACAATGCGCGGCCTTGGAACTCGCCGTTCGCCGTCAGGGACCCCGCGTGGGGTTGAAGCCTTTGGCGGTTGAGCGCCGGGATTTGGCACGCAGACCCCTCCGACATGATGAACTGAACAGCTACGATGCTGCTGTGATTGACCCGCCACGTGCGGGCGCAGCAACTCAGTGCGAGGCATTGGCGACATCGTCGATCCCCGTGATCGCGTCGGTTTCCTGCAATCCAGCGACCTTCGCCAGGGATGCACGAACATTGATTGATGGCGGATATCGGCTGGAATCTGTCACCCCTCTGGACCAATTCCTCTGGTCACCCCATATTGAGCTGGTAGGAATTTTTAAGAGGGAGTGAGGTGCATGCTGCGGCCCTTCGCACGTCCTATAGCGAGATTGCGATATGCGGCGGAACAGGGCGCCCGAGTGGCTTGGTATGCCGGGCACTATGCAGCGGTCAATCGCCTCCGTGGTCCGGTTACCAGACCAGGCGAAGTGCCCTTCAAACCAACAGCGCCAATCCCAAAATTGCCGGAAATTCTGCAATCGATCCGCGAATTGTTCGAGCGTGACTTTCAAAACATTGACGAAGGCATCTACAAGGCGCCGGAACTAGGGGCTGATCCACGGAAACCGGTCGACAAAGCGATCCGTTTTTTATTGGACGCAAAGAAAGTGGACGAGCGTCGGATGGACGGTCGGCACTCGGAAGTAAACACCGGCGCGAAAGCCAAACACTTTCCCCGCTATTACCTTCAGAATTTTCACTTCCAGACAGATGGCTGGCTCTCAGAAGATTCTGCCAACCTTTATGACACTCAGGTAGAAACGCTCTTTGCGGGTACCGCAGACGCCATGCGGCGGCAGGCGCTGGTCCCGATCTCTGAATATATGAACGACAGGGATCAGCGCGACGTGAGTCTGCTGGACATTGCCTGCGGCACCGGACGTTTCATGCGGGAAGTTAAGCGCAATTGGCCGCGTGCGGGCGTGACAGCCCTTGATCTGTCACCAGACTATCTCGCAAAAACCAAGCGCGCTTTGTCTAAGTGGGGGCGGGCGCGTTTTGTCAACGCACCGGCTGAGCGTATGCCGTTGGAAAAAGCCTCTCAGGACATTGTCACCGCAACCTACCTGTTCCATGAATTGCCACCTAAAGTGCGGCGACAAGTGGCCGACGAAATCGCCCGTGTCCTGAAGCCTGGCGGGATGTTCATTCTGGTGGACGCTTTGCAGACCGATGATCATCCATCCTTCAACAGCCTGCTTGAGTTTTTTCCGGTGGCATTTCATGAGCCTTATTTCTCAACCTACTTGGAAGAGGATTTCGAGGCCCTGTTTGAGCGCGCCGGGCTCAACCCGGTCCGACAACAGACCGGCTATCTGACAAAGATGGCGGTGTTTGAGAAGAACTAAGCGTTTTCAGGGTGAGGTCGAAACCGCCATTGGTTCAAGGTAGGACCGAACGTGTTCACGGTTATCCGCCAAGAAAACTGGGCGAAAACGCGGCCATAAAGCAGACTAGACCGGTCTTTGATTGAGGAAGGCCTGAACGGCTTCCAGGATCGGCTCCGGGGCAACATCCAGCGGCTCCAGCCGGATCACCAGCGTGTCTTTATTGTACCGCCAGATCTGCACCATCAACCGCCGTTGAAGCCCGCCCATATCTTCCTCAACCAGTGCCTTGTCGAGAGACTTGCTGAGCGTCAGGTGCAGTTCCGTGTTGCGGATGGTCCTTACCGCCTTATCCACTGTGGTGGCGTTGACGATGGCATCCCAGCCGACTGTGCCGAGCCCTGTTATCATGAGCCCCGCAGAACTCGCGACGACTGCCGGTGTGTTTCTCCGCACAAAAGGCCAGAAGTGGTAGGCGACGGCGAAGAGCGCGAAACTGACAATCAGGAGGGCGATGTCACCGCGGGCAAGCGCAACGCTCAGCACGAAGCAGCCAAAGAAGCCACCGCCATAGACCATCATCTCTCCGCTGCGTTGATCGAAACGTGCCATCAAGGGCTGGGGGGAGACGGGCGCTGGTGCGGTCATGACGTTAGCTCTCTTCTTGGCCGTTCTGTCCACGGTGCCTGAGGAAATGGTCGGCTAGAACACAGGCCATCATGGCCTCGCCAACGGGTACCGCACGAATACCAACGCAAGGATCGTGCCGACCCTTGGTCATGACCTCTGTTTCTTCGCCAGACCGGGTAATAGACTTGCGGGGCGTGAGGATAGACGAGGTAGGTTTCACTGCAAAACGGGCGACGACGTCCTGTCCGCTGGATATTCCACCAAGAATTCCGCCTGCATGATTGGCATCGAAGCTTACTTTATTGCCATCAATGCC
This sequence comes from Rhodobiaceae bacterium, assembly GCA_003330885.1. Classification (NCBI taxonomy): domain Bacteria; kingdom Pseudomonadati; phylum Pseudomonadota; class Alphaproteobacteria; order Hyphomicrobiales; family Parvibaculaceae; species Parvibaculaceae bacterium. The sequence goes on from CP030277.1 coordinate 319,771, forward strand.
CATTTCATCGGCATTTTCTTCGCCGGTGAGAGCTGCCGCTGCGAACCCATCGCCGATTTCAACACCTTTGACGGCATTGATGCTCATGAGCGCTCCAGCGAGATCCGCATCAAGCTTGCCATAGATGGGGGCGCCAAGGCCTGCGGGCATACCACTCGCAACGAGCTCGATCACCGCGCCGCAGCTCGAACCGGCTTTGCGGACCCCATCAAGGTAGGTCTCCCATTCCTTCGCCGCGATAGGGTCGGGGCACCAGAACGGGTTCTGGTCAATTTCATTCCAATCCCACCGTGTACGGTCGATTTTGTGCGGCCCGATCTGAACAAGGGCACCGCGCACTTCAACCCCGGGCATGACCTTGCGTGCAAGAGCACCTGCCGCGACACGCGCCGCTGTTTCGCGCGCAGATTGGCGACCGCCGCCACGATAATCGCGAATGCCATATTTGGCTTCATAGGTGAAGTCGGCGTGACCAGGGCGGAACGTGTCTTTGATATCGCCATAGTCTTTCGACCGTTGATCGACATTCTCGATCATCAGCGAAATCGGCGTACCTGTCGTGACTTCCTGCCCGCTTTCGTCCTGGAACGTACCGGAGAGAATCTTTACCTGGTCGGGTTCTTTGCGCTGGGTGGTGAAACGCGACTGACCTGGCCGACGCTTATCAAGGAAGGTTTGAATTTCGTCTGCCGTGATCGGCACAAGTGAAGGCATGCCGTCAATCACACAACCTAGCGCTGGCCCGTGGGATTCGCCCCAAGTGGTCACGCGAAATAAATGGCCAAACGTATTGTGTGACATGTGTCCTGCCCCATTAAACCGATTGAGGAGGTTCTAGCTGATAATCGTGGAAAACGGAAACGCGACGCCGAAATCAGACAATACTCATGTCCGGTGCATCTTCAGCCTTCATGCCGACCACATGATAGCCCGCATCCACATGGTGAACTTCGCCTGTAACGCCCGATGCAAGGTCAGAAAGCAGGTAAAGACCTGTTTTTCCCACTTCATCAATGGTTACTGTCCGCTTCATCGGAGCATTCAGCTCATTCCACTTCAGGATGTAACGGAAATCGCCAATGCCTGCCGCAGCGAGCGTCTTGATGGGGCCGGCAGAGATGGCATTGATGCGTATATTGTTCCGGCCCAGATCAACGGCCAGATAACGCACACTTGCCTCAAGGGCGGCTTTCGCGACCCCCATGACGTTGTAGTGGGGAATAACTTTCTCAGCGCCATAATAGGTGAGAGTTGCAATAGACCCCCCATCTGCCATCAGGGGCTCAGCACGTTTGGCAACAGCAGCAAGCGAATGGCAGGAAATGTTCATGGCCTGCGCAAACTGGTCAGCTGTGGTGTCGAGATAACGACCATCAAGCGAGCTCTTATCGGCATAGGCAATGGCATGCACGAGAAAGTCGAGCTTGCCCCACTTCTCCTCAAGCGTTTTGAAAACAGCGTCCATTGAGGCGTCATCTGTCACGTCGCAAGGAAGAACGAGATCTGAGCCAACAGATTCAGCCAGCGGCTTCACGCGCTTGGCCAGGGCTTCCCCTTGGTAGGTAAAAGCCACGTCGGCGCCATGGTCAGCGCAAACCTTCGCGATGCCCCAGGCAATCGACCGGTTGTTTGCCACTCCCATGATGAGCCCTTTTTTTCCGCTCATCAGGCCGCCGGATGCTGTCCCAGATGCTGTCACGGGACCCCCTATCTTGTTGAATTTCCTGCCCCCATTAGCGCGGCATCCTACACAAATGGACTTAGGGGTCTAGCGAAAAGGACTGAAAAACCGCTTGTATTACAGACCATTACAGAGGTGTGATCCAAAATGGGTCAGGTCTTGCGAGGGGCGTGTTGGAGGCCCGGTGCCCAAGTCGCTGCAAAGTCTTTCAAGGCTGGGTCGTGTTTGGGCGGGAGAACAAGGGTCAGATGCACAAATTGATCCCCCTTACCGAATTTCCGCTTGCCTGGCGGGTGGGCCAAGCCCTTGCCCTTCAGACGAAGAACGCTGCCACTGTTAGAGCCCTCAGGGATGCTCACAGACACATCACCTTCAACGGTCGGAACCGTGATTTTTGCGCCAAGCACAGCCTCAGGAAGGCTTACAGGCACGTCGATATGCACATCAGCCCCTTCTCGACGAAAGATAGGGTGGGGGGCGATAGATATGGTGACAAGAGCATCTCCTGCATCCCGTCCGGTTAGACTTGGGTCACCCTGTCCCCGGAGCCGGATCTGCTGACCATCTTCAACGCCAGCTGGAATATGGACATCCAGCGACTTCCCATTGTCCAGAGTGAGGCGGCGTTTGGTGCCTTCAACGGCATCCAGAAAAGGAATGCTCAGGTCATAGCTGTGATCAGCACCTGACGTTCGAAAGGCGCGGCGACCAGCACTCTTCAGATTGGTGAGAATATCAGCGAAAGGCGGGAATTTCTCTGTTTTTGGTGAGGTCGCGTCCTCTGCTGCCGGGTTCTCGGGGTGGGCCTCAGCCTTTTTCGACGGCTTTGGTTGTGACGCAGTTTTTGGACGTGTTTGATGAGAGGATTGAGCCGTTTTTGTATTCGGGGCGTCCGCTGCAGCTCGAGCAGCATGGCGTCGCCTCGTCGGGCTGTTTCTCGCAGATGCCTTAGCTTTTCGGCTCAGAAGGTCATACGCAGCGGTGACCTCGTGAAAGCGCTCTTTTTGCTTAGGGTCACTTGAACCAGAATCTGGATGATAGGTCTTCGCCAGCCGCCGATAGGCGGATTTGATTTCATCAGGACCGGCCTGTGGTGAAATACCAAGCACATGATAGGGATTGCGCATAGAGGTCCGCCAGAAAGGGTTCGCCGAGAAGTCAGGGTTCGCTGAGAAGGTCGTGTTGGCTCAGAAACTCTGCGATCATGGTTAAAAAAGCATGATCAAACCTAACCCGGCACAAATACCAAATCGTTAAGGGGCAGGGAGAATTTCTAGTGTTTTAGCCGCTTTTTCGTGCCCTTGTGCTGCCGCAGCAGATAACCATTTTTGAGCCAGGGTCACATCGGGCCCAACGCCCAGGCCAAAACGATAAAGCCGTCCCAAACGATATTGCGCCTCGACGACGCCTTGTTCGGCGAGCGGTCGCCATTGTTCAGCGGCGGCAACGAAGTCGCCTGCATCGAACATGTAGACACCTCGCATGAATTGCGCGCCCTGCTCAGGGGATACGAGTGCGGTAGACAGAGCCAGAACATTGCTTTGCGAAAGGGGAGTTTGAGGGGACAGCGGCGCTTCCGTTCTCTCACCGATGCGAAGCCTGGCTTTTTCATGACCAAGCTCGGCAGCGCGCTGAATGAGCGCCTGTGCAGCACGAATGTCTGAAGACGTGCTCTTGGCGCTGTTTTCGATGAGCAATCCCAGCTCCCACATGGCGTCAGGGCTGCCGCCAGCGGCTGCTAGATTGAGCCACTCCGCGCCTTTCTCAAGATCGTGATATGGGGCACCCGGCTCAATACGCATCATGCCGGCATTAAGGGCAGCACTCGCAAGCCCCACACTGGCGGCACGCTCGTAAAACCACAAAGCGCGCTCGCTGTCCTGGGGCACCCCCTCGCCACGACGCAGCATGTGCGCCACATTGCGCTGGGCAGCGATGTCCCCGGCTTTGGCAAGCGGGAGCCATATCGAATAGGCGGTTGAGTATTCACCCGCATCGTAAGCCGCGACACCCTTATCAAACTCCAATTGGTTCCCGGCCAAATCTTCCAGAGAAGGAGGAGTGGCCGCTTGGTTGATTTCGGCCGCAAGCCCATCATTGGCAATAGGGCCCAGAAGGGCGAGGGCTGTGAGCGCAAATTGGCATGTGCGAGTGAAAGTCATCTGCGTTCTGCTATCGCTTTACGTGGTATCGAATCTGGGACAGGTCCCAATGACGGATATATATAGTGTCGACTATATAAGAGGACCCGCGGGGCCAAAATAAGGCCCAAGGCACTCGTTGGAGCGACAGCAAGGGATGAGGACCGCAATGGCGGACACAGACGTAGAAAGCATCACAGGCACCGACCCGTTTCTCCTATTTGAAGAGTGGATGGCGAAAGCGGAGAAATCTGAGCCAAACGACGCCAACGCCGTGGCGCTGGCAACGGCAGACGCATCGGGCCTGCCAGATGTAAGGATGGTTCTCCTGAAAGATGCGAGCCCTGAAGGGTTTGTGTTCTACACCAATCTGGAAAGCGCCAAGGGCACGGAACTGGCCGAGAACCCGCAAGCTGCGCTGTGCTTCCACTGGAAATCACTCCGCCGCCAAATCCGGGTGCGTGGGGCCATCTCGCCTGTGAGCGATACGGAAGCAGATGCCTATTTTGCCAGCCGCGCCAAAGACAGCCAGATCGGCGCTTGGGCGTCGAGACAATCCCGTTCGATGGAGGGGCGATTTGAGCTGGAAAAAGAAGTTGCGCGATATGGCGCCAAATACGCCATCAAGAAAGTAGATCGTCCACCACACTGGTCGGGCTTTCGTCTGGCGCCAGGCCAGATTGAATTTTGGCAGGACAGGCCTTTCCGCCTGCATGACCGTTTGGTCTTCCGGCGCGAGTCGGTGGATGTGCCTTGGCAAACATCAAAACTTTTCCCGTGATCCGATGACCAATGATCAAACAATGAGCAATGCCGCGAACGACAGGCTGATGCGCCGCGCCACCTATGCGGCGGTTTGTGTTGCACTCTCATTGATTGCGATGAAGGCAGCTGCATTCGTCGTCACAGGGTCTGTGGCGATGCTGGCGACCTTGTTCGACTCGATGCTCGACATGGCGGCATCAGTCCTCAATCTATTTGCGGTGCGTGCCGCACTCACACCGGCAGATCATGATCATCGCTTTGGTCATGGCAAAGCTGAAGCAATGGCAGGGTTAGGTCAGGCGACGATCATTATTTTATCGGCGATCTACATTCTGTGGGAGGCGGGATCGCGGTTGATTGAGCCGGAACCCGTGTCCAGCTCTGGGATCGGGATCGCCGTGACCGTGATTGCGATCGCACTGACATTGGTGCTCGTTGCCTACCAGACAAAAGTTGTCCGAGCGACCAATTCTCTGGCCATCGCTGCCGATTCGATCCACTACAAGGGCGATCTGTTGATGAACCTTGCGGTGATCGCCGCCTTGGCTCTGTCTGCCTTTCCGGGGCTCATTTGGGCGGACCCACTGTTCGGCATCATGATTGCCTGCTTTATTGCATATAGCGCCTGGCAGATTGCCGATCAGTCTGTGCAGCAGCTAATGGATCAGGAATTGCCGGAGGAAGAACGCGATAAAATCAGGGCCGTCGTACTAAAGGATGCAGATGTGCAGAACATGCATGATCTGCGCACGCGGATGGCGGGGAACAAGCTCTTTATCCAGTTTCACCTGGAGCTTGATGGCAACATGAGCTTGACCAACGCGCATGAGGTTGCAGATCGTGTCGAAGAAGCGGTGCGTAATGCCTTCCCTGGCAGCGAGGTTCTGTCGCATCAGGACCCTGCAGGCCTTGAGACCATAACGGATTTCGAGCGGACCTAATGGCTCGTATCGACGCAGCCGCTGTCGAGAGCTTTTTGGCGACACCCGCAGCTTATGGACTTTCTGCGAACACACTTGTTGAACGCATTGAGACCCATATTTCTGTTATCTTCTTAGCAGGGCCGAATGCATACAAACTGAAGAAGCGTGTTGATCTGGTCTACCTCGACTTCACAACGCTTGATGCGCGTCACAATGCCTGCATACAAGAACTGAAGCTCAATCGGCGCACAGCACCGCAGCTCTATCTCGACATAGTTCCTGTATCGGAAACGGATGACGGGCTGGTGCTGGGCGAGAGTGCTGGCGGCACCATTGTTGATTGGGTTGTGAAGATGGCTCGCTTCGATCAATCCGACCTTCTATCGCAAATGGCAGGTCGCGGCGAGTTGACAGTCACGATGGTCGAAAAGCTGGCTCGGCAACTGGAACAGTTTCATAAACATGCTGTGGTGAGCGAGGCGGCAGGCGGTCAGGCGCGTTTCGCGGAAATTCTTGAGAGCAATCGCAAGAACTTCGACCCTTTTATCGGGAAGGTATATCCACAGAAGCTTATCGACAGATTGGGTCATCTCTACGCCGAAACACTTGAGGCTTTGTCAGAGCTTATCGAAGAACGTCGCACGGCGGGCTGGGTGCGCCACTGCCATGGTGATCTTCATCTAAACAATGTTGTGTGCCTCAATGGGGAGCCCGTGCCGTTTGATTGCATCGAATTTAACGATCAGTTTGCGCGCATTGATACGCTCTATGATCTCGCCTTTCTTCTGATGGATCTAGCCTTCAGAGCAGTGTCGGACCGGCGTCTCGCTGTCCACGCCAATGCGACACTCAACGCCTACCTGCAAGCACAAGCACCCGACGATCTTTCAGAAACTTTGATTGGTTTGCGGGCGCTTCCGTTTTTTATGAGCATTCGAGCAAGTGTTCGGTCCCATGTCAGCGCAAGGATGTCCGAAGCCGAAAACGGCAATGCTTCAACGCTTGACGGTCTTGCGCTGGCTTATGCCGAGTTTGCAGAGAATTTGTTGCGGGCAAGAGAGGCAAGGCTCTATGCGATCGGCGGCTTGTCAGGAACAGGCAAGACCACAATTGCCAAACTGTTGGCGCCTGAGTTGTACGGACTGGTCGGCGCTGTTCACTTGAGGACAGACGTTATTCGCAAAAGACTGGCTGGTGTGGCCGATGCGGATCGTTTGTCATCTGATGTCTACACACAGGAGGCCAGCGATAAGGTTTATGCTGAGATGGCGCGCCTTGCGGGTATTGCTTTGGATGCCGGTCAAACGGTGATCTGTGATGCCGTTTTTGCCAAACCGATAGAACGGACCCTGATTGAGCAGGTGGCAACAAGCCGGTCAATTTCGTTTGAAGGCATTTGGCTCACTGCGCCAGCAAAATTGTTAGAATCACGCGTTGAGCAGAGATCTGAGGCAGGGCTGGACGCATCTGACGCCGACGCCGGCATCGTCAGGCAGCAGCTTTCTTACCACGTGGGGGATCTCAACTGGGCCGTGGTTGAGACGGCGGAAGAGCCTGAGACGGTCCTTTCCAGTGTCCGCGCCGTGTTAAACCTAACGCCCCCAACATCTTAGTAATAAAGACTATGTGACCAAGCTCTCGCTGGTCATGACTGCGGCGTTCCACTAGATTGCCTGCATGAGCGATCCATCAAACCACAAAAAGACCCTCATTCTCACAGGGGCAAGCCGCGGAATTGGGCATGCGACCGTGAAGCGTTTTTCAAGCGCTGGATGGCGGGTGATCACCTGTTCCAGGCATCCTTTTCCAGAGGACTGCCCCTGGGAAGCGGGGCCTGAAGATCACATTCAGGTCGATCTGGCGGATCCAGAAAATGTTGCAGATGCTGTCGCTGAAATGCGGCTCCGTTTGCGGGACCAGGGCAGTCATCTGAATGCGCTGGTCAACAATGCGGCAATTTCCCCCAAAGGGGAGGATGGCAGCCGCTTGGGTGTCTTCGAGACCGATATGGAAGCCTGGCGCCGGGTGTTTGAAGTGAATTTTTTTGCGCCGGTGAGCCTGGCGCGCGGACTGGTGGAGGAGCTTGCCTCTGCTAAAGGCTCGGTTGTGAATGTGACGTCAATTGCCGGAACCCGCGTTCATCCATTTGCCGGGTCGGCATATGGAACATCGAAGTCTGCGCTCGCGGGCCTCACCCGAGAAATGGCGTCGGACTTTGGCCGCAGAGGTATTCGCGTGAACGCAATTGCGCCTGGAGAAATCGACACCGCAATTCTGTCACCCGGGACTGACAAGATCGTAGCTGAAATTCCGATGCAGCGGTTAGGCACGCCTGAAGAAGTAGCACGTACCATCTACTTCCTCTGCACCGACCAATCATCTTATGTGAATGGTGCCGAGATCCACATCAATGGCGGCCAGCACGTCTAGGCGGCACCACCACTCTACAAAGCGATGGTCAAACGAGCTGTTCGTCACGGATTGCATTCAAAAAAACTTGTTCGTGTGAAGCAGGGGCGGGCCGATGCGACAGATGGATTTCGACATTCTGCGGAAAGCTGGTCGGCAGCGAATGGAACCTCACGTCCTTTATGGATAATCTCGTCAAACTTTCTTGTACGACTGCAAAGCCAAGTCCCGCACTAACCAAATCAAGCGCGGCCAATGGGCTTGTCGCTTCCAGGCTGATGTCAGGTTCGAACCCCGCCTGACGGCAGGCTTGTAAAAAGGCTATCCGTGCATCGGGAAAATCTTTCTCTGGGAGACATACAAATTTCTTCCCATTTAGCTGGCGGGCTTGAATCTTGTTGCCCAGACCGGACCCTGCTGGTCCAGCGAGGACAAACGCTTCAGAATGAATCTTTGTGCTGACAATTTCTTCGCTTTTGAAAGGGGCAGCATATGTTAGCGCGATGTCGATTTCACCTGCCGCCAACTTCTCAAACTGCTGTTGCGAGCGCATCGGAAGAAGTTTGAGATTGATTGAACGAATACGTTGGTCGTGCGACCGGAGTGCAGAGGAAATCAGCTGTGCGTGAATTGCACCATCGACATATCCAATTATCAGTGACCCGGACCGCCCTTCCGCAATGGCACTTACCCGTCGCTCTAGCCGATCAGCATTCGCTAGCAATAATTTGGCTTCAGCAAGGAACTCTCGACCTGCGACAGAGAGCTTCAACCTCTTCTTTGAGCGGTGGAACAGGCTCACACCAAGCCTGGCCTCAAGCTCAATCATCTGGCGGCTTAGGGGTGATTGGCTGATGTTCAGCTGTGTTGCCGCTTGCCCCACATGTTCATGTTCGGCAACGGATACGAAATAGCGCAGTTGTCGCAGACTAAACATAAGACAAAAAACATCTCAACATAGATAAACATCAGATTAGACAGATCTATAAACGCTTGGTAGGTGTTTCGCAATGGAGGGACACACATGGATCGTCGAACACTGCTGAAAACGCTCATGGTGGCTTCCCTTCTTCCGAGTAGCACCAACGCGAAGGGGAACAATATGGGCCTGTCGAAATTTGGATTTATCGTAACGGGGAGCAATCTCAATCGGGACATCAACAGAATATCGATGAAGTCCGATAGGTTCGAAATGATTGCAGTGGGTGTGTCAGAGGCTTCAGAAGGCGTGGCCGTCGCGGTGGAGATGGTCGCAGAGGGCATCCAACTGATTGAGCTTTGCGGTGGATTTGGTCCGGTGTGGACAGGTCGCGTTATCGACGCAATATCAGGTGCCGTACCTGTCGGGTCTGTTGGCTATGGACCGGAATCTGTTGACCAGATGTATCACCTGTTTAAGTAGGTCGTGCGCACGATCTGCTTCTTCCACACCGACCAATCATCTTATGTGAATAGTGCGGAGATCCACATCAATGGTGGCCAGCACATCTAATCACCTGCGATGAGTGGTGCCCTAAACAACCATAGTCAGATAAACGGTTATGGCGACGATCAGCCAAAACGCGGCTGTGGTCGAGACTGCAAACAACATGTCACGCATAGGCCTCTCCTCTGAAGGAATGCGAATGTGTTCTCTCAAGTGTTCTGATTCTGATGATTGAGAAGTGATTCGTCAAAAATTGTGACAATCGCATGTCAGAGAGCAGCAAGGGTGATGTTAGAGGTCAGCGAAGTCGATCTCGTCTCGAGCCTTGTCCAGGTGGACACGGACCCGCTGCAAAAAGGGTAGGGCGGCTTTGATTTCCGACACATCCAGCTCCTCCACAACCTGTGCAAGCGCCGGGGTAGTCGCGGCCAGTGTTTCTTCCCGTTTTGCGAGACCTTTGTCGGTCACCGTCACGATCTTGCTGCGCCGGTCCTTAGGGTCTGTGGCAATCGCCACATATCCTTTCTCCTCCAGTTTTTGCAGCGTGTTTGTGATGGCCCCTTTGGTCACCTGAAACGATGCGGCGAGCTGTGCAGGCGTACGCTCCCCGCCCAATCTGGCGAAATGGTTGAGCACGGTGAATTGCGCGCTGGTCATGCCATCCGGCAGAGCGCGTCGAAATGCTGTCGAGAAGAGCTGGTTGATGATGCCGATCTCGTTGAAGAAGGCGTAGAGAGCAGAGCCGTTCTCATCTCGGCTCTCACTCTCGGCATTGTCTGTCACGCTTACAAAACCCTTGTCTCAATAGGCCAGCGGGGTCCGCCAGCGATGGTTGGACCGTACCCCAAACGCCCGAGCATTTGTATCCTGTGTCCGGGTGCTGCCAGTTTTGTGTGAACCTCTTCGTACAGCGGTTCCATCTCAACATATTCCTGAAGCGATTGGGAAAGCGGATGAATACCGATGCTGAGCTCAGTCGCTTTCATGTTCGTCCTGATCCAGGCTGCACCAGCATTCAGCTGATCGATCCGGGAATTGCCGTCTGTCGTTAACCAGAGATGTGCCATCGCGGTGAACATCATCTCCTGATACATGTCGAGCCCGATTTTAAATCCTTCTGACGTGGGATCAGCCAGTTCTTTGCGTGAGATAATCCCGGCCAGCGCGGCAGCGTCAAGAAATGCCGAGCCACCAATATCAATGCCATCCGGGTTTGCGTTGATCTCTGCCTTGCCGATCCGCATCAGGTCGACGCTTTCCATATTAGTGCGATGCGTTGTGACTTCGAGCTTGTGCGCGGCCCAGCTGAGCTCGCGTAATTCTTCACGCCGTGTCGGGTCGGCTGTAAAGTCAACTGTGACGCCCTCCGGCACGACGGCGGCAATGGCCGACAGGCTGCTTTCGGCAACAGGCTTGCTGGTGTCATAGGGTTCTTTGAGCGACCGTCTTACCAAGACCTGTGCGAAGAGCGGATCTGGGGTTGCAGACCCCGGCGCGCCAAACCGCATACGTGCGATAGGGCGTGTGTCGAGATTTTGATCCGGGGCGCCGTCAGGGAAGGGTTCAACCATGAGCGCCCGGCCATCTTCAGCTGCGGCCATGCGGGCAAGCTCAAGGAAGCATCCAAGGCCGATGACAATCTGTCGCTCAAATGGATCTGTTTCCGGCAGCAGGCGATCAAGGTCGCAATAGAGCGTGGCGACGTCTCGCTCAGACAGGTCCACCTGCCAGGGCTGCCGGTTGTGCGGATTGGGTGCGAGCACAGCATAGGAGAGCGCCCGCATACGCGGCTCAGCATATTCAGGCCCGCCGGCGCGCTTCCAGGGCGCAATGGCGTCTGTCGGTGTTCGTGTGACAGCAAACCCACCAGCACCCGCAGCGGCGATGATGGCGGTTGATCCCATGATCTTCAAAAAACGGCGGCGGCTGGCCATGGCGCATATCCTCAATTAGTTCAACGTTAAACCAATATAGTTTATCGTTAAACTAATTCAAGGAGATTTGTTGGAGATAGTGCTAACTCAGGCCAAGTACTTGTTTTGAAATGATATTTTTCTGCACTTCTGTGGCGCCGCCATAAATGGTTTGCGCCCGATTGAAGAAATAGGAGGCGGTCGACGGCGCCGCAAAGGCCGGAATGCCGCTGCCATCGTTCCAGTCCGCGTCGTTTCTATCGGGAAAAAACGGAACCGCGTTGGCGCCGCTTGCTTCCAGGAACAGCTCCGTAATGGCCTGAGCGTTTTCGGTTGCAAGGATCTTGAGTGCTGAGCTTTCTTCACCGGGGGCATCTCCAGCGGCAACGGAGGAGAGTGCGCGGAGTGCTGTGAACTCCAATGCCGTCAGATCAATCTCAACGGATGCGAGTTTCGTGGCAAATGCCGGATCATCCATCAAAGAACGATTGCCGGATTGGATGGTCCCCGCGATTTCTTTGAGCCGTGCAATGTCAGCCCGCTTGCCCGCAATGTGGGCGTAGGACGTGCGTTCGTTGGACAGAAGATATTTGGAATAGGTCCAGCCCATGCCTTCTTCACCAATCAGATTTTCAGCAGGCACCCGCACATTGTCGAACTCGATGCGATTGAGGTAATGGCTGCCATCAATGGTGATGATCGGATAGACCGTTATGCCTGGCGTATTTGCGTCCATACACAGGAAGGAAATGCCTTCCTGCTTCTTGCCGCTATTGTCAGTGCGCACAAGACAGAAGAACCAGTCCGCATAGTGACCTTGGCTGGTCCAGATCTTAGTGCCGTTGACGATGTAGTCATCTCCATCGCGCTCTGCCTTGCATTGAAGAGAGGCAAGGTCAGACCCGGATTCAGGTTCCGAATAGCCTTGGCCCCAGAACGTCCGGCTGGCAAGAATGTCAGGCAGCCATCGTTTCTTCTGTTCTTCGGACCCAAACGTATAGATGACTGGCGCAACATAAAGCAGACCCATAGGGACAACGTTGGGGGCACCTGCTCTTTCGAGCTCATCATCAAAAATGAACTTCTGCGTCGCCGTCCATCCGGTGCCGCCATATTCTTGTGGCCAGTTGACGGCGACCCAGCCCTTATCATTGAGTGCGGCCTCGGAGCGTTGATAGTCAGCTTTATTGAGCTGCTGTCCGTTTTGTACTTTGCTGAGAATGTCTGCCGGATATTCGCTGGCAAAAAATTCCCTGACTTCCAGTCGGAATTTTTCATCTGCGGCGCTGAAGCTGAGATCCATGGGGCGCACCCTTTTTGAAGTTTTGAATGTCGATGAGCAGAGGATAGGCGCTTGCGCGCCAAAGAAAAGCGTTCAGGTCGTATTTTTTTGTTACTCCCTAACTCTAGTTTACATTTCTGCGCTTCCCATCGTTCGCACCTTGTTCAAGAATTCGGTGCCGGGCCCCACAAGCGACACTTGAATGCGCTCATTCAATCCGGTTGCGCTTCCAAATTGGATTGCCTCATAGGCCATAATTGGTATTTCGAAATTGTCTTTGAAGCGTTTGTCAGGGCCCCCATTTTTGTTGACGTAACGCCAAGTCGTGCCAACTTTTTCAGCATCTTGTGGGACGGATTCTTCCTCCGCAAAGGTCACACCTTCAACATCTATCCTAAGGTCTCTGTAAGGAATGGCGCCAACATTGGCGCGGTCGAAGACAAACAGCCTGTCTGGAAAAAAAGCACAAAAATTGGCGTCCCACCGGGATCGTAGGTATAGAAATGTTTGTTTTGACACTGGTCGGTGGAGTTGTCGAAAGAGCAATGCTTTTTCTGTCTACCAAGCTGCTGGCGCCTGCATGATACTTGCTATCGTACACATCACCTTTGGCAGCAATGTGCCACTTGTGAGACGAAGCGTTTAGATCGTCAAACGATTGTACAAGTCTTTCGAACTTTTCTAGCATCGGTGCGTCTAGGTCATAAAACAGCACAATAATGCGTCGGTGCTCGTCCCAGAAAAATGTAGCTAGAGTGACAACCATTCCCACGAAGCCGATAAACCAAGCTATCGAGGCTTCAACCGCAAATACGTAAGACATCATCAAGATAAATACGGACGCGGCTGCCACGGCGGGCCAAATGAAAGGCTGCGTGTAGGCCGAGTTGATGCTTTGCAGAAGGTCGGGCGCGGCTGAGTCTTCCATGTTCAGGACACTTCCGCTTTCGATTTCTTCCATTTGACCATGTGTAGATGCAGTCGGTTGCGAGGTTTTGTATGGAAGTTCTTCATCTCTTGACGGTCTGGGCGGTTGTGCCTCAGGTGTCTTGAGCTGTTTGTATTGAAAGCGTGCGCCGTTCGCACTGATGTAGCTTCCTTTTGGACCACTACCAAACCGAAGTCCGGCCAGACCAACGGATGCGCCAATTCCAGATTTGGAGAGGTTAAAACGGAATGGTCCGGCTTTGATGCTTTTTCGGTATGAAAACGGCACAGTCGCTAACCCCCGCATGGTAAGAGAAGAAGTTTATGATTGTTTCTGCATACCAATAAGTCGAGTCAAATCGATGAGACCTAAATCGTGATTCCCTTCTTCAAAGCCCGCACGATAAATCGGGCCGGGTGGACGGCTTCCGCAAGGTCACGGGGGAGCGGCAGGGGAGTGCCGGTGATTTGGGCTGCGAGCAACTCGCCCAGCAACAGACCGGTGGTGAAGCCGCGAGCCCCAAGCCCGCCCAGAAGAAAGAGCCCGGGATGAACCGGCGCGGGTGGATAGGCAGCAAATCGATCGCCGTGGCGCAGCCGAACATAGGCAGTGAGATAGTCGTCTCTGATTGGCGCGGGCCCCGCGAACGGTACGCGATCCGGCACCTGGGCTCTGAACGACACGCGGCCCGACAATTCTTCTGGGTTGAGGCCCGCGAGCGTCGGTCCAAAAGCAGGAAACATCTCCGCGAGATCCTGGAGATTGTGCTGATGGCCAATCACGGTTGGCTCCAGCGCGCTCTGTGCGTCACGGCCAAGTTCATAAGTTGCACCGGTCAGGGCGGAGCCGTCTCCATGAGAGATGAGGTAGGGCCCAGCAACAATTGCATGGGCCTGCCGAGGCAACGTGCCTACTGGCAGGTTCGTGATCTGTCCAAGCACGGGCTCCAGCGGCAGCCAGTCTGTCTCGGGAAATGAGGACAGGCCGGATCCATTGGCCAACACGAGAATGTCTGCGCTCTTCCCGTCAGAAGCATTTATGTGCCAGCCCCCGTCTTTGTTTGTGAGCGAGGCAGTAGAGAGGCGCTCAGCCTCGATCTCTTGGGTCAGGTGCGTGAGAAGGCCCCATGGGTGGACAACCCCTGCGCGGGGAAACAGAAAAGCCGGGAACCCGGTTTCAAATCCGGCAATGTCGCTCAAGTCGTTCGCCGCGATGAGCTCCAGGTGACCTTCTGGCAGCGGAGCCCGCGCGGCGATCTTCTCAAAGCGGGAGGCTTCGGTATCTGTGCGCGCGAACTGTAGAACCCCCCTGGGGTCAAAGAACGGGGCAGCTGCATCTCGTTGCAGGTGTCGCATTTCACGCTCTGCATAGAGATAGGCCGCAATATGGAAATCATCTTCAGGCGTTGGATTGACTGAAAAGCGCGGCATAAAAAGCGCTGCTGGATTTCCTGATGCGCCTGCACCAAGGCCTGCGCCATCCACAAGTTGAACAGAGAGGCCTCTGCGTTTCAGCGCATAGGCAGTCGCGGTGCCTGCGATCCCGGCACCCACAACAAGCGCCGACTTTGGGTTTGATGTGGGCGGGATGCTGTACCACGGTTTGGCGGCACTGTGTGTTGGCGCTTGCTCCATGCATCCGACAAGCATGTCGCGCTTGCGCCCATAGCCCTTGACTTTCTGAACATCAAAACCTTGTGCCGCAAGTCCGCGCCGTACCGCACCTGCTGCTGTGAACGTCGCGAAAGTCGTGCCAGCGCGCGACAGGCGCGCAACTTCAGAAAAGACACTTTCCGACCACATGTCAGGATTGCTGGCGGGAGAAAACCCGTCGAAAAACCAGGCGTCGACCTGGGCATCTAGCTGGCTTAGGGCATGGACTACCTCGTCTTCACAAAGCGTCAGAGAGATATTATCTGGCAAGTGAAGAAGGTGAGTGCCGCTATGTGGTGCGGGATAGTGCGCTATAAGCTCCTTCGCCAGAAGGGCAAGCGACGGCCATTTCTCAAGCGCCTGCGACAGCTCTTCTGAACTTAGCGGAAAGCCTTCAACGGAGATGAAGTGGAGATGCTGATCTGGCCACCGGGTCTCGCGCCAGAGCGCCCAGGTCGCCAGAAAATTGAGTCCTGTCCCGAAACCCAATTCGCCAATTGTAAAATGTGTTTTGTCAGCCCATGCGTTCGGCAGATCATTGCCCTGCAGAAACACGTGAGCCGTCTCCGCCAGACCATCTTCGCTGGAGAAGTAGATGTCGTCAAAGCGCGTTGATTGGGGACTGCCATCAACGCGCCATGTAATGTCGGCAGATGGCAGTCGGCTCATGGGTGTAAGTTAAGCGCCGCGCCGGCTCGGGGCAAACGGATGCGTGCTGGAGAGGCCGCCGCAAACAGGGATTGCCTGCCCGTTCACGTAAGACGCTTCGTCGCTGGCCAGGAAAAGGGCCATGTTGGCGATCTCTTCCGGGTGTCCATACCGCGCTGTAGGGTTGAGTTGCCCGATCTTCCCCTCGCTACCCCGCGCCCGAGCACCTTCGAAGAGCGGTGCCGTCATGCCGGTTTCAATGAGCCCGGGACAGATCGCGTTGACGCGTACTCCTGTTCCGTAAAACTGATTGGCAGCTGTTTGCACGAGGCTGATCACGCCGGCTTTTGAAGCCGAGTAAGGCGTGTTGCCTGCATTGGCTCTCAGGCCCGCTACCGATGCGGTGCAAACGATCGAGCCCTTGCCTTGTTTCACCATATGCGCTGATGCGTGTTTGATCGCAAGAAAGGGACCGATCAGATTGACCCGGAGGATCTCCTCCCACATGGCAGGTGTTTGATCCTGAATGGGGACGAGCCCACCGCTCACGCCCGCATTGGCGTAGATGGCATCAAGGCTGCCATACTCCGACACACAAAAATCGACAAAGCCTTTGACCGCATTCTCGTCGCCCACATCCGCGGCGACTGTTTTGATCGTGCCACCTTTGGCTCGAACCATTTCAGCTGTTTCGTCGACGGCGCCTTCGACCCGATCGACAGCGACAATGTTGGCGCCTTCGCGTGCGAAGATCAGCGCACTTGCGCGGCCAATACCACTTCCAGCACCTGTGATGATTGCGTTTTTGCCTGCCAGTCTCGACATCGTAAGGCCCCTCAATTGAGCGTTTTCCCGAACCATGGAAACGGTTTTCCGCCAATGGGCACGGGTGAAAACGCGACAAAACAAATATCAGCAGCCGGGTCTTGATCAGGTCAAAATCGACCGGCTCTGGAGAATCGATATGGCGCCAAGTCTACTGCAAGCAATCCGTTTGCGCAGGAAAACAGTTTTGCGCAAATACAACAAAAAACGGCCCCATATCAAATGATAGGGGCCGTTTTGAACAAATCCTGATCTAAGGACTTAGAAGTCTTTGCCTGCGGTCACGGCCCAGGCCACAGACCCAGCGTCACCGTCAATCGAGCCGGAGCTTCCGACAGCAGGAGCGTCGTCAATAGGTGGCGTGCAGTTTTCTGGCTGATCACCTGCTGTTGTGCAGATTGAGTTGCCGTCAACGCGCCAGGTGCCCGGCACTTCAGCGCCGTCTGGGAGTTTGAGCACAATGTTTGAAGCATCAGGGTAGTGGACTTTCGTCACTGTCCCATCAGGTCCTGTAAGCGTTACTGTGTTGCCGACCAGGCCGGCGCCGATATCTGCCATCGCAAAGCTGGTGCTCATGGCCAGCATCGCGGCGGTCAAAACGAGTTTCTTCATGGATGAACCTCCCAGAAAAGGCACGCCTGCAGTTTGTTCCCGCAGATGACAGGGGTGCAGGGGTGTCAAATGGACCGGCCGACCACCGGTCCGGTTCCTTGAGCTTCTAATTTAGAGCTTGGCGAGTGGGGTGCAAGTAGTAGCGCTTGCCCGGCACGCTATTTGTTGATGCCCGGCGGTTTCAGGAGAAACAGCACAAGCCAGATCGGCACGATCACCATGGCACCGAGCATAAAATGCGGCAGCGCCCAATCAACGGCGCCCGATAGGACAATTCGCATTTTCTCAGGTGTCAGGCCCATATCAGTCAAAAGGTCGGCTGCCTGGATATCGAGCGCAGACAGGGCCGCCCCAATCGCTACAGAAGCAATTGCGAATTTCACAAGGGCGGCGAGTGCGTTGTACAGCAAGGATGTACCTATGAGTGATTCGAGCATGCACAGTCTAGCGATCCAAGCGACAAGGTACCATCTAGACGAAGTGTGACCTCTCCAAGGGAGTTTGAGCAGTGGCAGAAAACCCGAAAGATAGCTGTTTTTTTTCGGCATCAAGGATCAAGGACATGGAAGAGCGACGCCATGTCCACCAGTACAACGAGAACGCAGTCCGGTTAACCCGAACCCTGGGTGATCTGGCCGGATTGACCAACATGGGGCTGCATGTTGTCAGGATTGAGCCAGGGCGCGAGACAACCGAATTTCACTATCACGATCAGGACGAAGAGTTCGTCTACATCATCTCAGGGCAGGGGAAATCTGAACTGGGGGAAGAGGTGTTTGATGTCGGACCCGGCGACGTCCTGCTCTTTCCCAAAGGCGGGCCTGCCCACGTGATGCGCAATGATGGAGAGGACGACCTCGTTTACCTCATGGGCGGAACAAGATCCCCCATAGATGTGTGCACATACCCAAGACTTCAGCGCCGCCAGTACAATGTGGGTGGTGTGAAAGAGTGGGCAGACCTGTCAGCTTTTAAGAAGGTTTGACGCGGTGCTGGAAGGACGCTGAACGTCCTTCCAGACATGTTTCAGCGCCAGACTTGTTTAGCGATTGAATAGGCCGCGAATGGCATCTTCTACCCGTGGTTTTTCTTCCTCGGTGGTTTCGCCAGCTGCGCTGTCGGAAGATCCAGATCCGCCGCCCAGAATGCCCTGCAGCAATCCTTTGCCGCCGTCTTCCTTGACGCTGTCAATCACATCTTTGATGCCGTCTGGATTGCTGATGATTGCAGCAAGGTCCGGCGTGAAGCTCGGATTGCTCCACGGGCCAGAGATAACGATCGGCACCTCAATACCCTTCACATCACCGGTGCCACCTTGTCCTTCAAGGGTCGCGGCAAGTTTTGGCTCAACACGGTAGTTGAGAGTTTGCGGAGGCATACTCACCGTCCCTTTGCCGGTGACGCGGACGAGCGGGCTCAACATCTTGAGGTCATTGTTTGTCAGAACGCCATTGGTGATGGTGAAGGTCCCGCCAAGCTCAGAAAAGTCAGTGCTCTGCGCCCCGCCAGATTCCCATCCGCTGGTGGCCGCCGCGAAAACATTGCGTGAGAGCTGAGCGATGTTGATCCCTCGAATGGCGCCGTCCGCGAACGTCACGGCACCTGAACCGTTCAGGGCACTCATCATGGCCTTTTGGCTTTTCCCGCGCGTCGTAACATTCACATTGAATGACCCCAGTCCTTCCAGGCGCTCAAAGCCAGCAGCGTCCTTAAGGAAGGGATAGGCAGATAGACCATTCAAGTTGAAGTTGGCACCTACCGATGGCGTGGTGCCAGATCCATCAAGGACCAGCTGACCAACACCTGCACCTTCGTAAAGAGCGAGTTCTGTAAGTTTTGCGGTCAGTTTGCCGCCGGCCATCAGCACATCCAGGGCGCTTTTCCCAATGGTGAGATCCTGGAACAGGATTTCGCCAACGCTAAGGTCAAGGTCTGCATCAATCGCTTTCAGGCCCGACAGATCGATCGGGGCATCGCTCCATCCAGAAGCCGCCGCGCTTCCGCCGCTGCCGCCTCCACCGGTGGGTGCAGCTTGACCATCAGAAGGGCTGCTTTCGCTCCCTCCCGCCAGATAAACATTGGCATCGAGCCGATCAAGCGCCAGAGCGCCGGTGAGCTTCGGTCGCGTTCTGCCAGCATCAACTGCCAGGTCGCCTGTGCCATTCATGCCGTCAAACGCGAGCGTTGCGCCGGTGAAGGAATATTTGTCGCCAACGACAGCAACAGTGCCCTTCAATTCAAGCGCGCCAAACCCGTCTCCTGGCGCCATTGGCTGGCCGGCCCAGGCGGCGAGATCGCGAACCGATGGAATGCTAAGAGATGTCGGCCCATTGATTGTGAGCACCGGGCTTATCTTGCCATTGCCATCGAAGCTTGCGGTCACTTTCGGAGCAGTGATTTTGAGGCTGAGATCTGAGGCGTCGCCAACGGAGAAAGCGCGCGGTTCAGCCACATCCAGGCTTAGGTCAACAGTGTCGCCATTCCAAACGACCGATCCGTCGAGGCCGAGCGGGGCATCAAGGCTCGGTAGCGATACATCAAGATTGATGTCACTGGCTTCGTAGGTCTCGCTGGTTGCAAGGTTTGAGTATTTGACTGAGCCATCAATCAGAGAGATTTCTCCAAGTTGAATGTCCGTGACTTGGGGCGTAAACCCGCCTTCGTCACCTGCAGGTGATGGCTCTGCGGTTGGGGCAGGTGCGCTCTGTGCCGGCACGTCGAACACCCAATTGCCCACACCTTGCCTGTTCACAGCGAGGTCAATCTCTGGACGGCGCATAATGAAGCGATCCAGCGCGACTTCGCCCCGGATCAGCGGAAAGATTTTCAGGACGATTTCCAGCTGTTCCATCTTCGCCATATGGGGCGATGAGGCCCAAGACGCATTCTGGAATGTGACATCGTTCACGCTTACCGCTAGGCGGGGCAAAAACGAGAGGCTGATGTCGCCATCAATCGTGAGATCTCGCCCTGTTTGTTCCTTCACGAGAGCAGCGATTTGCGGTTTGTAGCTCTCCACCGGAATAAAGGAAGGTGCGGCGAACAGAACGCCGACGATGAGCAAAACAAGAACGACGAGAAAAGATAGAAAGCGTGACATGAAGCCCCTCAATGTCTTGGCTGTAAGATGCGCAGTCTGAAGATTAAGTGTGGCGGAAAAATGATCTCGATACACCTGCACCTGATCAAGGGATGCGGCTTTTCGGTCACATTGATGTCAAAATCAAATTTGTGAAGCGCGGTGCTCTTGGTTTCGGCTGTAAAGAGCGTATCTTGACCTGATCGACGGGCACATTTCAGCCCAGCGCAGCAGCAGACCTCAATTGAGGGATGTAGCATCGGATACAGAAAAGGCTCCAGCATGGAACCGGTAGTGAAAATTCCGAACCACCTCTACGTCGGCCTCTGATTTAGTTCTGAGCCGCGGGGACCTCCTTCACATATTTCGAAGGATATGCCCAAAGCTTGCCGACAAGAGGGCAAACGATCACTCCAAGCCGTTGGCTGGAGCGGCGTCCCGTCTGCGCAACTGCCCGTAAGGGCACTTCTCAATAGAAATATTTGAGCCTGACTAATGCGATCTTTGTGATCGGTCATGGCTCTTTTGGTTAGGAGCGTTTTCCGTCTGGGAAACGAAAATACTATGAAACGTCCTGTCTCAGCTCGTCAGGTAGCTTCGTTTATCTGGTTCTACTGGCGTCGCCAGGGCCTCTGGTTTTTCCTGCTTATGGTGGGGCTGGTGGTCAATGTTGCCATCGACATCTTGTTCCCGGTTGTCTCGGGTTATTTGGTCGATGCGATCTCAACTGCAGACGTACCACCAACGCCCGATCAGGTTGATACGGCGATATGGGCTGCGGTGTTGTTTGTTGGCCAGAGCGTGGTGTTTTTCACAGCGCAGCGCCTGAAGTTTCGTCTCTGGATGCATTTTGCCGCCCGAGTGATGCGCGACATCATCACGGAAGGGTTTGCTCGTGTACAGCGCTACCCGGCCAATTGGCATGAAAGCTCGCACGCTGGCGCAACCGTCCGGAAGCTGACCCGTGGCATGTGGGCCTACGACACCATTGCAGACACAGCCTATGCTGCGTTGCTTCCAGCTGCCCTCATGCTTGTCGGTATCTTGGTGATCCTTGGCTGGCGATGGCCGATGGTGGGGCTGATGGCGGGGGTCACCAGTGTTTTATACGTCGCTGTGACAGCCTGGCTTGCTGTTCGACATTTGCCGGACCGTCATCGCGCGCATATGGACGCAGATAGTGAAGTAGGGGCCCAGGTGGCCGATGCCATCACCTGCAACTCTGTCGTTAAGAGCTTTGGCACAGAGGAACGCGAGGATGCACGGCTCGTGTCTCTTGTCGATCTTTGGCGGGGCAAGGCGGTGAATGCTTGGGCGATGATGGAGAACCTCCTCATCGTTCAAAATGTTGCCTCTGTTGTCCTTGTGGCCGGGATTGTCGGCCTGATAGTGGCTGAGTGGGCCGCAGGGCGCGCAAGTACGGGTGATATTGTTTTTGGGCTGATGTCTTACCTTATGATCAATGCCTACCTGCGGGATATGGGATACCATCTGCAGAACCTGCAACAGGGTGTGTCCGAGATTGAAGATCTGGTGGCTTTCCACGAACTCCCCATGGAACCGGCCGTCAAGAGGGGCGCGCCTGCGCTTGATCTGACTGCAGGGGCGATCGACTTTGACCAGGTCGGCTTCTTCTATCCGCGCAAGGATCAGGCGGTCTACTCCAACCTGTCTTTGGAAATCAAAGCAGGCGAGAAGATCGCTCTCGTTGGCAAATCAGGGTCCGGCAAGAGCACCTTCGTGAAGCTGCTACAGCGTCTTTATGATCTGGACACTGGCAAGGTGCTGATTGACGGGCAGGACATTGCGACGGTTGATCCTGTTAGTTTGCGCCGGGCGGTGTCGGTAGTGCCTCAGGAGCCGCTTCTGTTCCACCGGAGCCTCGGGGAAAACATTTCTTATGCAAACCCTGATGCGACAGAGGCTGATGTGATGAAGGCGGCGCGTCTGGCACGTGCCGATGAATTCATCGGGGCGCTGCCGGATGGCCTTGGCACGATGGTGGGCGAGCGCGGCGTGAAGCTCTCCGGTGGCGAGCGTCAGCGGGTGGCCATTGCCCGGGCATTCTTGGCCGATGCACCGATCCTCGTGCTCGACGAAGCAACGTCCAGTCTGGATGTTGTGACCGAAGCCGCTGTACAGGAAGCCATGGAAGACCTGATGAGCGGTCGGACGACCATCATCATCGCGCACCGTCTGTCGACGGTCCGGCAGGTCGACCGGGTTCTTGTCTTTGAGGATGGAAAGATCGTTGAAGATGGTGCCTATGACGAGCTGGCCAATCGGGAAGGCGGCTATCTTGCCCGTTTCCATGCAGTTCAGTCGTCAGAGGATCTAAGTCCTGCGCTGGAGGAGGATGGATCGTAAGACCCTGCCTCCGGGACTTGAAGGATTGGGGGGTGCGGCTTAAAAGCTGAGTATGAACAGTCAGCAAAACGCATCCCCCAAAATTTCCGGCGCGCTATGGTCACCGAGCCCGGACCGTGTCGCGGCGACAGCGATGAACCGATTTCGTCTCGAAGCCGAACAGCGCCTCGGTCGAAGTCTGCCGGACTATCAGGCGCTCCACGCCTGGTCCGTAACGGAGACAGCGGCTTTTTGGGATGCTGTCTGGGAGTTCTGCGGGGTGGTTTCTTCTGAAAAAGGCGCGCGCGTACTGGGCTCAGAGGCGATGCCAGGAGCTGAATTCTTCCCGGACGCGCGACTAAATTTTGCAGAAAACCTGCTGCGAAAAGGCGATGCCTCACCGGCACTTCATTTCAACAATGAGGGGGCCCACAAACGCACCGTGAGCTGGTCTGAGCTTAAAGCCTCTGTGTCGCAGTTTGCGCAGGCCCTGCGGACCTGGGGCGTAGAGCCCGGTGACCGGGTGGCAGGCTACATGCCAAACATGCCTGAGACGATTGTTGCGATGCTCGCCACCGCAAGCATCGGCGCGGTTTGGTCTTCCTGTTCTCCCGACTTTGGTGCGAAGGGTGTCTTGGACAGGTTCGGACAGATTGAGCCCAAAGTGCTGATTGCGTGTGATGGCTATCGCTACAACGGCAAAACCCTGTCGCTCGAAGACAATCTGCGTAAAATCACGGAACACCTGCCCACGCTCGAGCATGTCGTGATTGTGCCATTCGTCGGTGCTGCTGTAACCGGTGTCGAAAAAACCGTTCTATGGGAGACCGCATGCGCGCCGTTTGAGCCGGGCGATATTGTGTTTGAGCAGCTACCGTTCAGTCATCCCCTCTACATCATGTTTTCCAGCGGCACGACCGGTGCGCCGAAATGTATCGTGCATTCCGCCGGCGGCACGCTTCTTCAGCAGCTGAAGGAGCATGTACTCCATTGCGATCTGAAAGAGGGTGACACGCTTTTCTACTTCACCACCTGCGGCTGGATGATGTGGAACTGGCTCGTTGCGGGGCTAGGTGTCGGGGCAACCCTCGCTCTCTATGACGGATCACCCTTTTATCCTGACGGAAATGTGCTGTTCGACTATGCCGACGAGGTGGGCGTCAATGTCTTTGGCACCTCGGCCAAATTCATTGATGCGCTTAACAAAGAGAACCTGAGCCCTGTGGAGACCCACAATCTGAGCGACTTGCGCCTGATCCTCTCGACGGGGTCCCCTTTGGTGGAGGAAGGGTTCGACTACGTTTATCGGTCAATCAAAAAGGATGTACAGCTCTCTTCCATCTCTGGCGGCACAGACATTGTTTCCTGTTTTGTTTTGGGTAATCCGGTCCTGCCAGTCTGGAAAGGAGAAATTCAGTCCAAGGGCCTGGGCATGGCCGTGGAGATTTGGGACGAAGGCGGTGAGCCGCTGACGAGCGGCAAGGGTGAACTGGTCTGCACGAAACCTTTTCCCAGCATGCCCATTGGATTCTGGAACGATCCGGAAGGCGCCAAATATGCCGCCGCCTATTTCGAACGTTTTCCCGGCGTTTGGCATCACGGCGACTTTGCAGAAGTGACGCAACATGGCGGGATTATTATCCATGGTCGATCTGACGCGACACTCAATCCCGGCGGGGTGCGGATCGGGACCGCTGAAATCTACGCCGTGGTTGAGACACTGTCAGAAATTCGCGAGGCGATCGCGGTTGGCCAGAACTGGCAGGATGATGTGCGTGTTGTTCTGTTTGTCGTCCTCGCTGATGGTTCAGCGCTGACAGAGGATTTGATCGCAACCGTCCGGTCGAATATTCGCAAAGGCGCGAGCCCTCGTCATGTTCCTGCAAAAGTCATCGCGGTCGCCGACATCCCTCGGACCAAGTCGGGCAAGATCACAGAGTTGGCGGTCCGCGACATCATCGAAGGCCGTGAGGTGAAGAACCGCGAGGCGCTGGCAAACCCTGAAGCTCTCGAGCTGTACAGAGATTTGGACGACCTGCAGACCTAATCCTGCAACACTTGTGTTGAAGGAAAGGTGAGCTCAACGATCGTCCCATCACCCGGCGAGGAAACGATGGACAGCGCACCTCTGTTAGCTTCCGTCAGCGCTTTGGCGAGCGGAAGCCCGAGTCCCGTCCCTTTTTTGCCGTGAATGACAGCGCTGCGGGCCTGGCCGAAGGGGGCAAAGGCGCGCGACAGGTCTTCGTCCGACATGCCAATGCCGGTATCCTGGACCGTGATAACAAGGTCGCCATCCTTCGACAGGGACGACACCACACCCACTTGGCCTCCGGGGCGCGTGAACTTGACCGCGTTGGACAAGAGGTTGAGCAGAATTTGGGTCAGGCTGCGCTTATCAGCGACGAGGCCCGGCAGATGCTCATCAATCTGCGCGCGAATGGAAATGCGCTCATCCGCAGCGCTCGGCTTCACCATATTGACGCACTGATCCACAATGCTCGCAATGTCTACCTGTTCAAACTCTGGCTCAAATTTTCCTGCTTCGACTTTGGAGAGATCCAGCAGATCGTTGATGAGACTGAGCAGCAGCTCGCCACTGTCGTGAATATCACCCGCATAGGTGAGATATTTCTCATGCCCTAAAGACCCGTAATGTTCATCGCGCATAATTTCGGAAAAACCGATGATCGCATTGAGTGGCGTACGCAGCTCGTGGGCAACTGAGGCAAGGAAATCAGACTTCTGTGTGTTGGCCGATGTCGCCTTTGAGAGCGCATCACGCAGCTCTGCCTCCACCTGTTTGGCGGGCGTAATGTCTCTGAGGGCGGCTGTAAATGCAGCGCCAGCATAATCGCTGCCAAGGGGCTGGATAACCAACAGCAAACACCGACCAGGCTCGCCGCGTGTGATGACCTCTAAGCCGTTATCATAGGCTGTTGCGAAGCCCGTTTCTTTAAGGCTTGCGATATAGTCGCGCACCCGAGGCTGATCCGGCGTACGAAAGGCGAGTTCCAGAAGGTCGCCTTGTGGGGTGCCAAGGATCTGTTCTGCTTCCGCGTTAGCGCGAATGACCTGACCGGCATCATCTAGCATCAGAACGCCGTCGGTGACTGAGCTGAGCAGCGTATCTGGATCGGACGTTTGAGCCATCGGCGCAACCATCTCTGCAGAATGCGTATCAACATGGTCAGCGGACGTGACGACCCGCGCGACACCATTCCATCCAGCGAAACTTCCGTGGCTGTCGTGCAAGGGAAGGGCGCTGAGCAACAGGTGGATCACATCTCCATCAGCGCTGGGCCACAGGAGGTCTTCATCCCGCCAGGGAGCGTTTGAGGACAGGGCTACTGTTAAATCAGCGCTCGGTCCAAGACCGAAGCTCTGCACCACATCAGACCATTTTTTGCCGATAAGAGCGTCGGCCCGCATGCCAGTGGCGGCATGCACGCCGGGGCTCATGCGCGTGAAGGTCAGGTCTTTATCAAGCCGCCATTGGAAATCGCTAACAAGGTCGAGCATGGCCTGCATCTTCGTCCGATCGGCGTCTGCTGCCTTCTCCAATACGCGCCGGTCGCCAATATCCCTAAAGAGACCAAGGAGCGCTTGGCTGTCTGTATCTGGGTCGTGCACCCGCCGCAGAGTGATGCGGTGGGGTCGGTCTCCGTGACGGGTCTTTAGGTGCAGAGACTTGCTAACGGTCCCATTGCGCACAGCGCGCGCAATGAGCGGCAAAGCATCGTCGTCGGAGGGAAGCAATGCCGCAAGGCCTCCTTGTCGCAGCCGGGTCCCGAAAATACGCTCGGCTTCAATGTTTTGATGCAGGAGCAACCCATCCGTACCGAAGAGAACCATGGGCAGCGGCGCTTCCTGAACCATTTCACCAAAGCGAGAAAACCCGGCGAGCTGTTCAGACGTATCCGACCGGACAATAAGGAGAAGTCCCGGCCGACCATCATCCAGAGCGGAGGGGTAACAGGTGCAAACAGTCCATCGGTTTTCGGTGGCAAGGTGCAATTCGAGCTTGGCTGTAAGGGGCGCGCCCTCATCAAAGCCAGTGGCCAGCCTGTCGAGCTTCAAAGTGGCTGGATCGTCCGGATCGAAGTCCAGCTCAATCAGATCCAGCAGGCTGTCTTCGCCCCAGAAGGCGACGGCAGCCGGATTGCCCCATGCGATGCGGCGGCGTGCGACGTCCCAAAGCCAGGCGGGATCGGGAGAACCCACAAGATCTTCAATACTCAAACTGGACGCGGCGCTCACACATTTCTCCCGGGTCGGCGAGCATCACGTAATGCCGCCATACCTGCCATACCCGATGGCAGGGTCAATTGTCTCAAGAGCCGGACCGCCGCGATCCGACACTCTTTGCAACCCTAGCCTAGCGTTTAAACTGGGATGAGGTCCAGCGCAGGCGGTTAAGGGAATTCCGGCCAATCAGACCAAAAGCGTCCCTATTTTTTCTTCTTTTTCTTGGGCGCAGATTGCCGTGCAATATTTGCTGCCTCGACGATTTCAGCAGCAATCTCTTCGGCCTCGTCTGGCATGAAGTCCATCGGCAGCTCAAACTGGGAAGTTCTAAAGAACAGGCGAACCATGCCCTCAGAGGTCGGCCCGATCTGAATTTCGCCGCTCTCGTCTGTTTCTTTATTAATACCCGACCCGCTCATGTTCTGCTTACCTCTGATGCTTCTGGCACCGGCCTGTCGGTTAACCATGCTTCCAGCATAGCATTCACCGTTTGGGGTGCCTCCTGTTGGACCCAGTGTGACACATTGGGGAGATATCTGAGGGTGAAATCCTCCACCAGATCTTCCGTGCCATAAGTCAGTTCTTTTCCCAATGCCGCATCTTCCTCGCCCCAGACCATCAAGGTGGGTGTTTTGACGTTAGGAGGGTTTTCCCAGACGTCTTTTAACGGATTGCTGCGAAACGATGCCCGGTAGTAATTGATCATGGCCTTCATCGCGCCCGGAATGAGGGCGTTCTGTTTGTAATGCTCAAGAACCTCAGGGCCAAAATTCGTCTGGTCGATGGCCATATTCGAAAAGGCATCTCCAATGGCTTGCGCCCCGCGGAGGGTCATGAGTTTCTCCGGCAGCCAGGGGATCTGAAAAAAGAAGATGTACCAGGACTTCTTCAACTGCGCCCAGCCGGAGACGTTTTTCATGAACTGTGTTGGGTGGGGTAGGTTCATCACCACGAACCGCTCCAGCGGACGGGCCTCGGTCAGCACAAAACTCCAGCCGATGGCGCCACCCCAGTCGTGGGTCATGAGTGTTATCGGTCCGGTAATTCCCTGGGCACGTGCCGCATCGATTAAACCCGCAACGTCTGCAATCAGATGGGTGATGTTGTAATCGGCCACCTTGGGTGGCCGTGAACTCTGACCATAGCCGCGCAGATTGGGCGCCCAGACCGTATAGCCAAGTTCGGCCAAAAGCGGCATCTGGAATCGCCAGGAATGCTTGCTCTCTGGAAATCCATGGAGGAGAAGCGCGAATTTGTCTCCCGAACCGCAAATATCTGTCTCAAAAGTAAGGCCGTTCGCCTCAATCATACGTGTCGTGATGGGTGTTTCACTCATGGCCTTCCTCCTGCGGCCCGGACTATATGCGATCATTGCGCCGCCTGACAGGGGCGATAAACCGGGTTAGGGTAGCACCCAATAGAGGCTGAGCTGGCGGCGGGGGCCGCAGCGAAGAGCACGAAGGCCAAAGAGGGGAAGACATGGCGGTTAGCGTAGCGCGCGAGCATTGGTCGTCGCGATTTGCATTTTTGATGGCAGCAATTGGATCTGCCGTCGGGCTCGGCAATATCTGGCGTTTCCCTTTTGTCACCGGAGAGAATGGTGGCGGCGCGTTTATTCTCATCTACCTGATCACCACGACCTGTATTGCCCTGCCGATCGTAATCGCAGAAGTGATGCTTGGCCGCATGGGCGGTCAGAGCCCCATTGGCTCTCTGATGCAGATCACCCGCAAACACAAGAAGTCCGTCTTCTGGGTGTTGATGGCCTGGGGCGGCACACTCGGTGCTTTTGTTGTCCTGTCCTATTACAGCGTCATTGGCGGCTGGGCCCTGAAATATGTGACCCTCGCGGCGTCTGGGACCTTTGGCAATCTCAATGGTGAAAGTTCAGGCGACATTTTTGGCGCCTTCATCGGCGACCCGATTGCGCTCATCGGCTGGCACACCCTTTTTATGGGCATCAATATTGGCATCGTCATCTGGGGCCTGCACAAAGGGATTGAGCGCGCAGTCGTCTTCCTCATGCCGCTGCTCTTCGTTTTGCTGGTCGGGATGGTTTTTTATGCCGCCTCAACGCCTGGCTTTGACCGCGCGGTGGACTTCCTTTTCACCTTCGACTTCTCAAAAGTGACCTCCAACACATTCTTGATGGCGATTGGACAGGGTTTTTTCTCTGTCTCTGTCGCCCTTGGCGCCATGATGACCTATGGCGCTTATCTGGATGAAGACATCTCTATCCAGAATTCAGCAATCATCATCGTGATCGCTGATACAGGTGTTGCGATCCTGGCAGGGCTCGCCATTTTCCCGCTGGTCTTCTCCTTCGCGCTGGAACCTTCCGCTGGGCCCGGCCTGATTTTCGTGACGGTCCCGATTGCCTTTGGCCAGATGGACGCTGGGCTATTGTTGGGTACTGCGTTTTTCGTGTTGCTGTCGGTAGCAGCCGTTACCTCGGCGATCTCGCTTCTGGAGCCGGCCGTCGCCTATATGGAAGAGGCACTCACCTGGTCCAGAAAAGCGACTGCGATCCTGGTTGGCGGTGCTGCCTGGACGCTCGGCATTGCAAGCGTACTCTCCTTTAGTGATTGGTCGGATTTCTACCCGCTGGCACCGCTGGGCGTTCTGGTCAATCAGACCGTCTTTGATGTCTTTGACTTCATCGTCACCAGCTGGGTCCAGCCTGGGGTGGGTATCATGATGGCGGTGTTTGCCGGGTGGATTTTGAGCCGCGAGACGGTGATGGATGCCCTCAACGTGAAGGATTCGAATGCCCTTTGGTTCCGGGCATGGCTCTTTGCTGTCCGTGTGGTCTGTCCGATTGCCGTGCTGCTGGTCTTTGCAGGGGCGGTATGGCCCGACTTTGTCGCCTCCATGATGCCGAGCGGCGGCGAGTAAGATGCCCAGAAGCGCCGAAAACTGCACAAAAATAGGCGGAAAATAAGGCGCCCGGAGCCCTTGCAAGGCGAGCGCAAGGGAATTAAGTTCCGGCTCTCGGAGTGCTTGGGGCTTAGCCCCGCACGATGGATGTGCAGCTGTAGCTCAGTCGGTTAGAGCGCTTGATTGTGGATCAAGAGGTCGGTGGTTCAATTCCTCCCAGCTGTACCATTTCTCACAACAGATTTAATCGTTTGCGGTCCAAGCTGGAATTGCAAACGCTTATGGGCAGACGGTATCTCTCCCTGTATCTCAGGGCGCCCGTCAACACGTGATATAGAGGTTGCCAGCACATTCACGCGTGCCGGTGCCGGTAACCGCGATGGGGGCATTGACCGCATAATTGCCCACCAGTGATATCGGTGCATCACTCTTAAGGGTCGTGCTGCCAAATTCTACGCCATTGAACAAGGTTGCTCGCGCTGCGGTAATTGTGACCGGCGCAGAGAAAACACTACCCTCAAAAGTTGTAATGGCTCGATTGGTATTGTTGTCATAAATCGCAACGGCGTCGTGCGTGAACGTCCCGGAGAAATCACATTGGACGAAGTGGTTTTCCTGCAAACCGTTGTTAGGCGTTTGCGCCCAATCATTTTGCGCATAAGCGTATCGCACTGTCTGACCTGCATAGGGGTTGAATTTGGTTCGCACATACCAGTTCGCCCCGCGAGAAAACAGGTTCGCCCCATCTAGTGCCGCTGCTGCAATGATGCAGTTGATAATCATCCCATCAACACCGTCTTGCTGCAAACCATGTTGGCCGCCCCAAATATGGCAATCGCGAAAGGTGACCGGAACATTGTGGCTCACATGGACACACGGTTGTTTAGCCACTGTTGACTGAGAGCAAACGATTCTGATGCTGTCCATTCCTCCAAAACTGTTTGACGGGCCATCGAAGCGCAGAACCTTAACATCAGCACCGCCAAGGCTGCTGATCGATGTTACAGCAGCTCCCATACCAGTGAGCATTTCAGCACCCGGAACAACCAGGGTCTGCGACGTTTCATAAGCGCCGGATGGGAACACGAGGACTCCACCGCCAAAGTTCGTGTTCATGTAGTTGATGTGGCACTGAATAGCCGCGTAATCGTCAGCGCCATCATTTGCGACAGCCCCAGCACATCCATTTTGAGCGACAGTAACGTCAACTGGGAGGCCTGCATTCCCAGCGACCGTTGATAGCAACAGTGCAGCAAAAACTGTCAGTGAGCGAATAAGCATTTCCACATACTCCTTGTGCTTCGGGTGTTTTTAAGCGCGTTCGCATCTGCGACTGTCCCGACCCAGACAGGTGAAATCGATCTTATGCGATCGGAAGACCATAGTACAATATATGTTTCAATATGTGTCCCAATGAGGTGAAAACCTACCTGTGATTGGGAAGATGTCCCCTCCCTGACATTTCCTTGGCGGCGGCCTCTGTTAAGCCCCGGCCAACAAAGAATGTGAATGAGTTATCAGGAAGGCGATCGATGCCAGAGCCGCGCGCGGATTGCGGAAAATCCCGACAAACGCAGTCTCGCCCGTGAAGGCAGCAGCAAATTGATGCGTTTTAAACGCAGAGGCAAGGCAAGGGCTGCAGGTGTCACGATCAACGTCAGCAGGGTAGAAAACCCGAGGCCGAAGACGATGGCATTAGACATGGGCTTCCACGTGTAGCTGGTTGGCGACCCATAAGCGAACCAGTCTTCTGCAAACGGGTTGACGCTCACCTGCAGGACCATCGGCATAAGGCCCACCATCGTTGTGATGGTGGTGAGTAGAATAGGCCGCAGTCGCTGGGCACCCGCTTTGATGATCGCACTCTCCACATCACTTCCGGCTTTGATGAGACGTTGATAGGTGTCGATGAGAACAATGTTGTTGTTCACCACGATCCCTGCGAGCGCGATGATGCCTGTTCCGGTCAGAATGACGGAGAAGGGCTGTTGCGTCACCATCATGCCGATCAACACGCCTGCCGTGGACATGATCACTGCCGACAGAATAAGCGCTGACTGATAGAAGCTGTTGAACTGGGTGAGCAATATGATCGCCATGAGGCCGAGCGCCGCTGTGAAGGCCAGATTGAGAAACCCTTCCGATTCTGACTGCAGTCTGTCATCTCCGCCGAACTGGTAGGTCACGCCGGGAGGCAGGCGACTGCTGTCACCCAGCCATTCCCTTAGCTCGCCAACTTTTGTGTTGGGGAGCACATCGTGCTCAGTATTTGCGCGAACTTTTATGATCCAGAGCCCATTGCGGCGTTCGAGTGTGTTGACCCGCTGCTGGGCGACGCGGGTGACGAAATTGCTGATCGGGATGAGGCCGCTCGGTGTCATAACCCTTAGGGTATCCAACTGAGACACCCCACGCTGCGCTTCTCCGAGGCGGACACGAATGTCCAGTTCATAGTCGGTGTCATCGGGACGGTACTCACCGACCTTGAGACCATTCGTGACCAACTGAACGGCGCCTCCTACGGTAAGAACATTCGCGCCAAATTTCTGA
Organism: Rhodobiaceae bacterium; assembly: GCA_003330885.1. Lineage (NCBI taxonomy): Bacteria > Pseudomonadati > Pseudomonadota > Alphaproteobacteria > Hyphomicrobiales > Parvibaculaceae > Parvibaculaceae bacterium. Next base: position 352,073 of record CP030277.1, read on the forward strand.
GCCTGGGCGCGATCCACGTCGAGCATCCATTCAATCCCAGGCAGCGAGCCTGTATCGTCAATGTCGACAAGGCCCTCCATCTCCGTCTCCATATATTCTCGTATGGTCGTCGCGGCGACGGGGAGCAGCGTCCGGTCAGCGGTCAGAAGTTCGACGACCACATCCTTGTCGCGGTCGAAGGACTGCACGAAGGGATTGATTTCAACATGAATGCCTGGGAACGCCTCTGCGGCCGCCCGAATATCTGCAAATATATCAGCGACAGGCCGACGTCCGCGCCAATCGGCCACATTCATATACATCTCGCCGATCGTGTCGCGGGGCAGATTGTCGAACGGGTTTCTATCCGTTGAAGGCCCAGCATAGGAATAGAGATTGCGCACACCCTCTATGGCAAGGATCGCAGTCTCTATATCCGCAACCAGTGCCCGCGATGAATCTGCCGAGAGGTTGCCGCGGGCGGTCACGATGATTTGCGCTCCTGGTGGTTCCTCGCTTGATATGAGGATCACGCCGTAGTTCATTTGGCCATAGAGCATGAAAACCGCGACCAGCAATCCAAAGGCGCCGGCGACAATCCTAACCGGCCGTTCAACCGCCCAGGTGAGCAAGCGGGTATAGGCGGCAGCCATAGGCTGGGTTTCATCGGCCTTATCAGCCTCTGCATCTGCAATCGGATCAAGAGCATGGGCAATGTCGTCGCTCCCCTCTTTGCCCCATCCGAGCTGAGCAGCGAGGGCGGGCAGAAAGAACACCGCAACCAGCAAAGAACCGGAAAGTGTGAGGATCAGCGTGATGGGCAGAAACCGCATATAGTCGCCGGTAATGCCAGGCCAGAGCAGCAGGGGCAGAAAGGCGGCGAGGGTGGTGAGGGTCGATGAGATGATTGGCCAGAACATGCGGGTAGCGGCAGCGCCATAGGCTGTTCGCCGATCAAACCCCTGGGCGATTTTGCGATCTGCATATTCAACGACAACGATGGCACCATCCACCAGCATGCCGACGGCAACGATAAGTCCAAACATCACCATCATGTTTGCGGTCATGCCGAGTACGGTCATCGCGAGAAAGGCAAGCAGAAAGGACGTGGGGATCGCGACACCGACAAGCAGTGAAGACTTCCAGCCGAGTGCAAGAACGACGAGCACCATAACAAGCAGGATCGCGTTGACCACATTGGCTTGCAGGTCGGTCAGAATGTTCCCAACGCGCTCGCTCTCATCATAGCTGATATCAACGCTGACATTTGACGGCCAATCTGCGGTCACTCGGTCAATGGTCTCGCGAACCGCCTGGGAGGTCTCCAGGATGTTTTCTCCGATCCGTTTCGAAACGGCCATGCCGATTGTGGGGCGCCCGTTATAGGTGGCGTAGCCGGAGCGGTCGGCGAAACTTCGGCGAATGTCAGAAATGTCTGAGAGGGTAATGACCCCTTCCTCGTGGGTCATAATGGTAATGGCGCCGAGGTCGGCGCCTGTTTCGATGAGCCCCGGCACTTTGATGGCGAAGCGTCCTTCAGCGCTTCGCACATCTCCGGCGGCGATCAGCCTGTTATTCATCGTGATTGTTTGAATAAGAGTGCCGACGCCAATCTGGTAGGCTTCAAGCTTGGATTGATCGATGGAAATTTCCAGCTGCTCCCAGCGCTGACCATACATGCTGGCATCAAGCACCGCTGAGATGGATTCAATCTCTGTCTTGAGCTCGCGGCCAAGTCTTATGAGGGTGCGTTCAGGCGCCGTCCCGGAAATCGCGAGGCGAAGGATATTGTCTGTGGCGGTATTGAACTGCGTGATCCGCGGTTCTTCGGTGTCATCTGGAAACTCAGCCTGAGCGATGTCGACCTTCTCGCGAACGTCGACCATGGCGTCGTCAATATCGATCGACGGCGCGAATTCAAGCACCATGGCTACAGTGCTTTCAATCGCAAAAGTCTGAACGTCGACAAGTCCCTCAAGGCCTATCAGTTCGCGTTCAAGCGGACGACCGAGCAATCGTTCGGCATCCTCAGGGGACGCACCGACATGGACAACCGTAACCATAACAAACGGGATCTGCACATCCGGGTCGCCATCTTTTGGAATAGAGAGATAAGCTGACAGGCCCGCTATCAGCGCCACGAAGAGGATCGACAGCGTTGTGCGCGAACGTGAAAGTGCTGCATTAACAAGCGGGTTCATCTGCATCATCCAGATGGCGTCAATTAGCGGGCAAGTCGCGGGTGGACACCAAACACGCCAAGCACCGGTAAGTTGCAGGGTCGAATATGGACTCGCAGGGCAGATAAAGCCCCAGCGGTCGATACGCTACCATTCACTTAGTTCGGATAGGATGATTAGAAGTGCCCAGCTATTGAACGTCAAGTCCATCGGTGTTGGATGGGGCATTCAGTATCAAGATTACCGAGTAAACCAAATTACCCAATAAAGATGAGTCCCGTTTGCAAATCTGTAAAGCGCGCGTCTTCGTCAACAGTGAAGTTAAACGTGACTATGCCGCTCGCGCCGGAAAAAGACCCGGTACCACTGTCAATTCGGCACTCAGCGGTGCCGTGCTGGATTGTCGTGTCAGGGCTTTCTTCCAGGGAAGACGGACGATAGGTCGAGACGGCCAGGGTGCCACCTGCCAGGGTCACTTCACCCTGTAGGGTGAAGGATCCATCCATATCGTTCATCACAAGGCATGCGAACTTGGCTGTCGTGCCCTCTGCACCAATGGCGGCGTCGAAGCCAGGGCCAACTTTGGCCTCAGCTTCAATGCCCATCTGCTCGCCCATGTCATCCTGAGGGCTGACTTTGCCGTCAAACTCTAGGTGATACCGATACAAAGTCATGGGCCTAGCGCAGGCCTTCTTTGCTGATCCAGGCTTCCGTGTCATCCAACCCTTTTTCGAACTTGTCGAACATCTCATTGATTTGGGCTTCATCAATGATAAGCGGTGGACAGAACGCAACAATGTCGCCGCCCATAGCGCGCACGATCAGCCCATGCCTTTGTGCATTATTCTGCGCTGCGGCACCGACACCCTGGGAGGCCTCAAAGGCGCGTTTGGTTTCTTTGTCGGCGACGAGCTCAACGGCACCGATCAGGCCCTTTGCACGGGAATTGCCAACGAGCGGGTGGTTTTCAAGGGCGGCCATGCGTTTTTCAAACGTCGGACCAACAGTGCGCACGTGACCGACAATGTTCCGCTTTTCGTAGATTTCCAGTGCCTTGCAGCCAACCGCTGCTGCAAGCGGGTGTCCTGTATAGGTAAAGCCATGGCCAAATATGCCCAGCTTTTTGCTCTGCTCCAACATGGCTTCATACATGTCCTCGCCAACAGTAACAGCGCCCATAGGGACATAGCCTGAGGTAAGGGCTTTGGCGACGGAGACGGAGTCAGGTTTGAACCCATAGGTTTCAGAGCCAAACATGTTTCCTGTGCGTCCGAACCCGCAGATCACTTCGTCAGCGATGACGTAGATATCGTACTTGTCGAGCACGGCATGAATTTTCGCGAAATAGTCCTCTGGCGGGATAACAACACCGCCGGCACCCATAATGGGCTCAGCGATAAAGGCCGCGATCGTATCCGGTCCCTCGCGCTGGATCATCTCATCCAGATTATTGGCGAGGCGTGTGGTGAATTCATCTTCAGTTTCACCGGGTTCCGCATAGCGGTAATAGTGCGGGCAGTCGGTGTGCAAGATACCGTCGAGAGGCAGGTCAAAATCTGCATGATTGGCAGGCAGGCCCGTGAGGCTTGCCGATGCTACCGTGACGCCATGATAGCCTCTGGTACGAGAGATGATCTTCTTCTTGTTCGGCTTGCCGCGCGCATTGTTGTAATACCAGACGAGCTTGATCTGTTGATCATTGGCTTCCGACCCGGATCCGCAGAACAACACCTTTGATGCGTCATGCGGCGCGATGGCCTTCAGCCGCTCGGCGAGTTCCGCCGCTTTCTCGTGGGTCTTGCCACTAAACACATGTGTGAATGGGAGCTGGCCCATTTGCTCTGTGGCGGCGTCGATCAGTTCCTGCTCAGAATAGCCAAGTGCGGTGCACCACAGGCCCGCCATGCCCTCAATATACTCATTCCCATCCGTGTCCCAGACACGAATGCCTTCTCCTCTGTCCAGGATAAGGGGACCTGTTTTCCGGAAAGCATCCAGGTTTGTGTAAGGGTGGATGACGGTTTCGATATCGCGAATAGCGGCATTGCTGAGCGTGGACATGAAGTAGGGGTCCTGTCGGTTAAAAATCGTATCGGTGGTGTAGCAGAAGTGAGGCTTATGAGAAATCAGGGGGCGCCCGAAAGCCGCCAACCAGCTCTTCAATCATGCCTGCTACTGCAATGGGCGTCTTGTCCTCTAAATAGGGACCGATGATCTGAACGCCAACCGGTAAACCTTCATTGGTCAGCCCTACTGGGGCGACTGAAGCGGGCAGATAGGATAGGACGGCGGGTCCGGCCCAAATAAGCACGTCCATATAGTGGCGGTCTTTCCCGTTCACGACGAGTTTGCGCTTTGACCAACTCCGAGTCTGGTCGTGGGGGAATGCGGGACGAGCAAGGGTGGGGCACAGCACAACATCATAGTTTCGGAAGAATGCAGCCCACTTCGCATTCACATGCGCACGCATCTCATTCCAGCCAAGCCATTCTGCATGCGAGATGACGCCGCCGCGAGCTTGTAACATCTCGTGAGATTTATCTGATGGAGCCGCTTGTGCGATCTGCGATCGCCATTTTTCCTTCAGCTTTTCAGGCATTCCGAGCGTCGTGACGGAATGGAGCAGAACGAGATAAATCTCGGTAATCTCTGCCAGTGTGAAATCGGGTCGCGCTGCGAAATCAACCTCTGCGCCTGCATCTTTCAAAGCGTTCGCTGCGTTCGTCATGAGGTTGATCGATTGCGCATCTATCTCGCAATAAGGGTCATCAAGCCAGACAGCGACCCGCAAGTCTTTTGGCATTGTTGCGCGGGCCTGCGGCAGCGACAGGTTCCAGCCAACAGAAGAAGCTGAATTGGGTGCTGCGACCACATCTAGCAGCAGACCAAGGTCGGCTGCCGACAGTCCCAGCGGTCCAACGACCGATAGGTCACTTTCGGAAAGTGTGCCTGGCGGTCCCGGCAGATGGCCGCGCTTGGAGACAATACCGTAGGTTGGTTTGTGCCCATAAACGCCACAAAGATGGGCTGGCGTGCGGATCGAACCACCAATATCGCTGCCAAGCTCCAATGGGGTGAGGCCTGCCGCAAGCGCTGCCGCCGCACCACCTGAGGACCCACCCGGCCCACAGGTTACGTCCCATGGGTTATTCGTTGTGCCGTAGACGTCGTTATAGGTCTGCAGATCGCCGGACATAAAAGGCACATTCGTTTTGCCGAAAATCACGGCGCCCGCATCGAGAATGCGCTGGACGGCATCTGCATTCTGGGCGGGGCGGTGGTCCTTCCACATCGGCGCGCCGCCAACAGCCGGCATTCCAGCAACTTCCAGGGCGTCCTTAATGGTCATGGGAAGCCCGTGCAGCGGTCCCCAGTTTTCACCCTTGGCGCGGGCAGCGTCGGCCAGTTTTGCCCTGTCGGTAGCGCCATCGAAATTGGTGGCCACAACGGCATTAACCTTGGCATTTTGGGTCTCAAAGCGACTTTGAAAATGCTCTGTGAGCTCTACTGAGCTCACGTCCCCTTGATCCATAGCAGCGAGCAGTCTTGATGCTGGCTGGTGATGCCAATCGGTCATCTGAGCCTCCGGTTTTTGTGTTTTTGTTGGGCAAGAGACTAGCTGTCCTGAAGCCATCTGCAAGCGCAATTGCTATCTTGCTTCTGCGGGTCATCTGGCACCGCTGCATTGATGAATGATTGACAGATTTACTGGAAAGTCTGTGACGTGTTGAGGTTTAGAAAGTTGTCTTTATGAAAAAGTTGAAAACTATCGGTATTATTCTCTTGCTCCTTTTGGTTACAGGCGGACTGTATATTTCCCAGGCATTTTTGCGCTTCGACCTCATGTTGAACCCGATTAATCGCCATGTTCACCTCGCAACGCAGGGCATTGGGTTCGGCAAGAGAATATCACTTGTTCCCGAGTTGTTTTCTCCGGGGATGCCTATGTCCGAAGTGGAAAAAGGTCTCTTGAATGCTGGTTTTGAACGCCGCAGACGAGATCAGGTTTGGCAGCCCTATCAGATTGAGATCGACAGTGGACGGCGTGTCTATAGAAGGGAGGCCGACGCCATCCCGTGCAACATGGTTTTGTACGTGTTTGCGACATTCAATGAAGAAGGTGGAATTTCAAAAGGTGAGGCCGTCAGACATGAGCGAGGTTGTTTGTAACGCTGGCATGGTCTAGCGCCTGCCAGTTGGCGCATATCCGTTGTTTGGAACCGCGGAAGTCTCTAAACTCCCCCCAAACGGCAAAAAGCCGACAATTTTAAGGGAGAGAGAGCCATGAAAGGCCTGATGCAAGACTGGCCGCTCACGGTGATGAGCATTATTGATCACGCAAACCGGTTTCACGCAGAGCGTGAAATCGTTACCCGGACCGTCGAGGGGCCGATCCACCGGTGCACCTACTCAGATATCCATTTGCGGGCTCGGAAATGTGCTCAGGCTCTCCAGAAACTGGGCATGAAGCAGGGCGACGTGATTGCCACGATGGCTTGGAACACTCATCGCCACATGGAAGCCTGGTACGGCATTATGGGTATGGGGGCTGTCTGCCACACGCTTAATCCGCGTTTGTTTGCTGAGCAGCTCACTTACATCATCAATCATGCCGAAGATCAGTTCATCTTCTTTGACACGACCTTTGTGCCGGTGATTGAAGCGGTCGCGGACACGCTGCCAAACGTGAAGGGTTTCATCATCCTGACCGATAAGGCAAACATGCCTGAGACGAAGCTCAAAAACGTCTATTGCTACGAGGAAATCGTCGAAGCAGAAGATGGCAATTTTGAGTGGGCGGACGTAGATGAAAACGATGCCTGCGGCCTCTGCTACACCAGTGGCACAACCGGCAACCCCAAGGGTGTTCTTTATTCCCACCGCTCAAATGTTCTTCATGCCTTGGCGGCAAATGGCGCTGACGCAATGGGCATGCGCTCTGTCGACACGGTTCTTCCGGTTGTGCCAATGTTCCATGCCAATGCCTGGGCGATTGCTTTCTCAGCGCCTGCGAGTGGCGCCAAGATCGTCATGCCGGGCGCAAACATGGATGGCGAAAGCATCTATGAACTTCTGAGCACCGAGCGTGTCACCGTGACAGCGGCGGTTCCAACCGTCTGGCTGATGTTGCTGGGCCACCTGGAAGCAAACAAAGTGAAGCTTCCTGATCTGACCAAGGTGATTATCGGCGGGTCTGCCGCGCCGCGCTCCATGATCGAAACATTTGAACGCGACTATGATGTCACTGTGATGCATGCCTGGGGCATGACTGAAATGAGTCCCATGGGTACCCTTGGGTCCTTCAAAGCCGGCATGGAGACCTTGCCGTTTGAAGAACAGCTCGACATCAAAGTGAAGCAGGGTCGCGCGATCTACACGGTGGAAATGAAGATCACCGACGATGATGGCAATGATCTGCCAAGCGACGGCGTCGCCTTCGGTCACCTGATGGTGCGCGGCCCAGCCGTCGCCGGGGGCTATCTGAAAGGCGAGGGCGGAAACATCCTGGATGAAGACGGCTGGTTTGATACCGGCGACGTTGCCACGCTGGATCCGCTTGGTTTCATGCAGATCACAGACCGGGCAAAAGACGTGATCAAGTCCGGTGGTGAGTGGATCTCATCTATCGAGCTTGAGAACACAGCCGTGGGACATCCAGATGTGGTCGAGGCCGCTGTTATCGGCATCCTCCATCCGAAATGGGATGAACGTCCTCTTTTGATTGTTATCCCGAAAGAGGGCAGCGGTCTTACAAAAGAGAGCGTTCTTGAGTACATGGACGGCAAGATCGCCAAATGGTGGATGCCTGATGATGTTGTGTTCGTGGAGGAAATTCCGCATACAGCGACAGGCAAAATCCAGAAACTGACGCTGCGCGAGCAGTTCAAAGACTACACACTGCCAACGGCAACCGCAGCGGAGTAATCCACTGCGGGTTGGCACCAACACTGAGGCAAAGGGGATACGAATATGGGCGATCGGTCGGCACTAGTAAGCTGGGGGTTCCGGCTGGCGCTCTTTTCAGTAGTTATCGCTGTAATAGCAGTTCTGGGCCTTCGCCTCGGGATCATGCCTCTCCCCATTGCTCTCTTCGCTGGCCTCGGTGGCGGCTTCATCATTGGTGTCATCGCGATCCTCTTGTCCATTGTGGGGCTGGTAATCACGCTGACATCGGACAGAAGCGGTAGAGGGATTGCGGTCGCAGCCATCTTCCTCAGTCTTGCGATTGTGGCGCCGGTCGGTGCAGCGATCATGAACGGATCCGCTGTTCCTCCGATCCACGACATCACAACCGACTTGACCGATCCGCCGGTATTTGTGGCTGTACGGGCTCATCGCACACCGGCGCACAATCCGTTGGATCGCTCAAGCCCTGACAACTTGGCCGAGCTTCAGCAGGATGCCTACCCGGACATTCAACCCATCTTGTTGGACCGTCATCCAGGTGCCGCCTTTGAGGACGCCGTGACCGCCGGTCAGGCGCTGGGCTGGGAAATTGTCTCTGTCGCTGTCGAAGAAGGGCGGATCGAGGCGACCGATACCACGGCGTTGATGGGCTTTAAAGATGACATCGTCATTCGCGTGCGTGACGAAAACGGCGCAGCACTCATCGACGTCCGGTCGGTCTCAAGAGTTGGCGAAAGCGACCTTGGCGCAAATGCTGCGCGGATACGGGCCTTTCGGGATGAGCTTAAGGGTTAGCCTCCCTTCTTGGGCCCCAGTCTCCGGGGTTGCAATGCATCGCCTGTCTTGTTAAATAAGTAATTGTTTAATTAAAGGCTGGCGACAGCACGGCCTCTAACCTTGGATATGACGATGGCACGTGATCAGTTGAGCCAGGCATTCGGTGCACTGGCTGACCCAACCCGTCGCGCAATATTGGCGCGGCTGTCGAGAAGTGAAGCGACCGTTGGGGAGTTGGCAGAGCCCTTCGCCATCAGCATGCCAGCCATTTCCAACCATCTGAAGGTCCTGGAGAATGCGGGCCTTATAGTGCGCGAGGTTGATGCCCAGCGTCGGCGCTGCCGCTTAACGCCTGGCGGATTGAAAGAAGCAAAAGCTTTCATGGCCCAGATTGCTGTCTTCTGGGAGGACGGCTTTGAGCGTCTCGATGAGTTCCTGGCCAAAAGCGAAGAGCTCGATGAAAAAGACGGGGAGGCCTGAAATGGCATTGGCATCCGAGAATGAAGATGACCTCACGCTTGAGATCACCCGCATCTTTAAAGCGCCCAGAGACCGCGTCTTTAAAGCCTGGAGTACGCCACAGCATTTGAGTGCCTGGTGGGGACCGAAAGGTTTCTCACTCCCCGAACATGATTTTGACGTGGTGGAGGGCGGCGAATGGCGGGTCGTGATGGGAGCGCCATCCGGATCGCAGCATATTGTGAGTGGTGTCTTTCAGGAAATCTCGCCGACGGACAGGATGGTTTTCACCTGGGGCTGGACCATTGACGGCACCCGGTCACACGAGTCCACCGTGACGGTCACTTTTGAAGATGTAGAAGCTGGCACAAAGGTCCACCTGCACCAGGCTATGCTTACCAGCAAAGCAGACCGGGACGGTCACCAGGGTGGATGGACAGGAACCTTCGACAATCTTCAGGATTTCCTCGACGGAAAACCGCGCGAGATCAGGACAGCCGATACGCCGAGCTAAGCGAGGGATCGCCGTCGCAGGCAAGCTTCCCGTCACCGACCATTTTAATCACGTGGGACAGCACGGACCGGGCCGCCGCTGGATGCAGCCGCTTGTCTGTCGCTTCGTACATCACAGGCACCATGTCGGCGATTGTGGTTCGCCCGGCATTGATCTGTTCGACAATCTGGCGTTCACGGTCTTCGCGATGGGCAATGAAAGAACGAACGAAGGGCTTGGGATCAGTGATCGCTGGACCATGGGTCGGCCAGTAGAGCTCATCGTCACGATCAAGTAGCAGTTCCAGGGAGGCAATATAGGTTGCCATGTCACCATCGGGAGGGCTGACGATACTGGTGGACCAGCCCATGACATGGTCGCCGGTGAAGAGCGCTTTTTCTTCCCGCAAGGCAAAGCTCATATGGTTGGACGTATGGCCCGGCGTAAAGACGCACTCCACGCTCCACCCTGGGCCTTCCAGAACGTCGCCGTGACGCACCTCCACGTCAGGCATGAAGTCGCGGTCTGCGCCTTCTTCGATCTGGACGGAGTCTTTTGGTTGGCCAGACCCGTGCGGACCATAGGCATATGTCTGTGCGCCTGTTGCCGTTTTGAAAGCGGCGGCGGCCGGTGAATGATCCATATGACAATGGGTGATCAGGATGTGGCTGACCGTCTCACCCTCGACAGCTTTCAGGAGGGCGTCGATGTGCGCCTGATCATTCGGACCTGGATCAATCACGGCGACCGTACCCTTGCCAATGATGTAGGTGCCGGTGCCCATAAAGGTGAAGCCGCCTGGATTGTTGGCCGTCACCCGCCGGACAAGCGGGCTCACCTGGTCCACGCGCCCATAATCAATGTCAATTTCACGCACGAAGGGGATCGCAACGGCCATCTGGTTTGGCTCCCAAGATTGTCTGCAACAAATTTGGGCGCAGAATGACCGGTCGGCTGAATGTCTTCAAGCGAATATGGGCACCGGCGACGGGGGGATCGCCGGTGCCGTGCTCAAGTGGGGGCTATGAGCATATCCAATCCACACGGACTTCCGGGTTTTGGCCCGGACTCAGGGAGGACGGTCTTAGTAGTTGATGGTCAGGTTAAGGACCATGGTGATCCCATAGGCGCCAACGACGAGATAGCCAATGCTGGTAGCAAGGTCTGTCGCGTCTTCAATGCCAAGGGTCTTCAGTCGCTCGGTAACCATTTCTTTCGCGTATGCGAAGGGTTGTCCGAAAGGCTGGTGTGTGTCTGTTTTCATCTGCTTCAGGTTAGCTGTAATCATGATCTTTCTCCAAGATCAAAGGGTTAGCGGTACTTCTTACCCGCCGAGAGCGTTCCTGTTGGGGGAATGACTGTTTGTCAGTTCTTGTTCTTGAACTCTAGATATGTGCACTGCACAAAAGTTTCAAGGCAAATATCTCAATAAATCATGACAAGCCCCAAAAAAGCACCAGCCTGGTTCAGATTCAGGTGCCGGCCTACTATGGATACTTAGGCAAGTTGGTCCCATCTTTGCGGGGAATCAGCTCATTTAGGGAGAGAAAGCATGGAATTTCCGATCACAACGGCCTTTGTCGCGGTCATTTTGGGTCTAATGCAATATGCATTGATGTTGACCGTAGGCGTGGCCCGCGGCCCTGCGGGTGTGAGTCTGGGCGATGGCGGCAATGCGGAGTTATTGCGCAAGATGCGTCGCCACGGAAATCTGGCCGAAAATGCCCCAATTTTCCTCATCCTCTTGGGTCTCCTGGAAATGACCGGCAGTAGCGCCACTGCTGTCACTTGGATTGGTGGTGTGTTTTTGGTAGCCCGCATATCCCATGCAATTGCGCTGAGCACGTCCGGATCGGGCATGCCCTTCAGGCCCATTGGTGCTTTGGGAACAATAGGTGCAGGTGTCGGCGCGGCAGGCATGCTCCTCTACACGCTCACCGCAGGTATGTAGGACCTCTTACGGGGAAGCTTCGACCGCGGTGACGCTGCAGCTAACGAGGGGCGGTTGGTGGAACGCTATCAATCGCACCCTCAGTGCCGTCAAGACAGGTCAGCGGCGGCGTGTAAGGCTCCTGAAGATGAGTGTCACCGAAAAGGCGGTGAAAAGAGCAAGGAAGCCGATCGGCAAAAAGGCCGCTGGAATATGCAGCCCCTGGACCAGCATCCGCCCATTCTCGCGTAATCCGGCCCATTTGTGGATGGATGCCGCTTCAAAGTCCTCGCTGGCAAAAATGTCGACAATGTCGCGGCGGCTCCGATAGCGAACAATGACGATGCGGTCCCAGCGCGTTCCATCACTAACGACCCAATCGCTCCCAAAGATGGGGTGCGATGCACGCGCTGCTAGGAGGCGGATCATCACACCGCTGAACCTGTCGAATGCTTCGCGACCCGTACCCCCAACAGGAACATCACTGGCATAGTCTGCTTGCTCAAAAAACTTGTAGAGATTCACGGTGTAAAACGGTTGGCCGTCATCCTCTTCCAGAAATCGCCTCAGAGACCCGAGATCATGTTCCCGCCCAGCGACTTGCTCCTGGGCGGCGATGGTGTCCAGATAGGCGTCGATTTCGTCTTGGGTTAGCGGTGAGGCGCTCCAAGAGTACCAATACATCATAGAAAAAAAGATCAGGACTCCTGCACTAAGGCCGATGGAGAGCGGTTTGTCGTTTCGTTTCATTGGAGCCTCGTGCATGCGCCTACCTGGCGGACCTAAGTGATTGCAAAATGCAAGCACTATGATCCAGGTAATTGCAAAATGCAACCGCTTAGGATATTTTCTCGTTATGAAGCAGACATCTGAAAATTACCGTTCGAATTGCCCGATCAATTTCGTTTTGGAGACCTTTGGTGACAAATGGACGCTACTGATCGTCCGTGACCTGATGTTCAAGGGGAAATCCAACTTTCGTGAATTTCTCAAGTCGGATGAAAAAATCGCAACCAATATATTGTCCGACCGTCTCAAACGGTTGGAAGAACATGGGATTGTCGAAAAATCCGAAGACGAAACGAATAGGTCAAAGCTCAACTATCGGCTGACAGCCAAGGGTATAGACCTGATGCCGATTATGCTGGAGATCACAGCTTGGAGCGCGAAGCACGATAAGCTGACAAACACGCCAAAGACGTTCCGCAAAACACTGGCGGAAGACCGTGAGGGCATGATTGCAGCCTTTATGGCCGACCTTTAGTCCAAAAGTATATGGACGCAGGCTAGCTGTAGCGGACTTCTTTCACCTCGCCCGCATTCCCACCATCTATCTCAGCCATGCTGGCCTGGAGATCGGCGAGATATTGATCCTGAACGGCGGCATGGAAGGGCGAAAGCATAAGGTGGAGCGATTTAGGCTCTGTCGTAACTGACGTCATCCAACCGCGCTCGGCCATTTTTCCCCAAAGGGCAAAGGCGTCATAGTCCGGGTGATAGAAGGCAACGAGGCCCAATACCGGTTTCCCGACGATCTTGAAACCCATCCGTTTCACACCGGTCTCAATATGTTCGCGGACACCGCACACAATGCCCTGTTTTTCTTTGTAGCCCTCTACACCCAGATAATTCATGACCGCCCAGGCGGCAGCAATGGCCCCGCCAGGCCGTGTACCTGCAAGAGTGGGCGTAATCATCCGCCCACCTGGCCAATCAGCACAATCGAAGATCATATGAGATTGCAGTTCCTCGGATCGGAAGAGGACAGTTGAGGCGCCCTTGGCCGCATAGCCATATTTGTGGAGATCGGCGGAAATAGACTTCACCGCAGGGACCTCAAAGTCGAACGCATGCAGTGGCACCCCATTCATCTTGGCAAAGGGGGCAAAATAGCCGCCGACGCAGGCATCAACATGGAGCCAGGTGCCATGCGCTTCGGCGACAGCGCCCAGACGTTCAATCGGGTCAACGAGCCCATAGGGAAAACAGGGTGCTGACCCGACAAGCATGATCGTATCATCGTCAATGACCGCGCCCATCGCGGCGGCATCTGCAAGGAAATCAGGTCCACAGGGAACCCGTCGGATCTCCATATCCATCATCTTGGCAGCTTTGTCGAATGCAGGGTGGGCTGACCAGGGAGCCACAATATTGGGACGGCCCTTCAAGGTGCCTTCAGCACGCGCATAATCCCGTGCGGTCTTAACCGCCATGGTGATGGAGTCTGTGCCGCCTGACGTAATATTGCCCGCAGCGCCTTCCGGAGCATGAAGAAGGCTAAGGCCCATGGAGACAACTTCGTCCTCCATCTGCTTCAGGCTTGGAAACGCCATGGGTCCAAGGCCGTTCTCCGACATATACATCGTGTAGGCTTCTTTTTGCACGCGTGCGACGTCAGGCCCGGCGTTGAAGACATAGACAGCAGTCTTGCCGTCACGCCATTTCACATCATTGCCGCCCCGCGTCTGCATCTCATTGCGCAGGCTTTCCCAGTCGCGGCCTTGCTCGGGCATCTTGAAGCTCATCGAATTCTCCCTGTGGCGCCAGCTTTTCCCTCTGTTGTCATCTGTTCAATGAGGGTGTTGGCGCTCAACTTGTTCTAATTGTCCGCCGATTCCGGTGGATCTTGAAACGATCATACCTGCTCGAACGCATTCGCCAAGGGAATGCTTAACTGAACGGGGCTGGCGGATGATCAACGTTGTTGCATCCAATCCCGCAGAGTGGAATTAGCTTCTGTCACTCTCGACGAGGAAGGCCGGGTATGGTCACTGTCAATCGACCATCGAAGATATTTGAGGAGATACCATGGCTGATTTGCTGGCTCTGTCTGAGCGGTTTATCGACAATGACATTTACGAAGGCGCTGGTCTTGTGAACCGTCCGACAATGGAATTGTCAGAACTCGGCAATGGGATTGCCCTGATCGAAGCTTTCTCCCACGTGGTGACCTTCAAGACCGGCGACGGCCTTGTCCTATTCGATACAAGCTTAGAAGCCTTTGGTGGCGGGGTTCTAAACTCCTTGCGCAAGTGGACAGACGAACCCGTCTCGAACATTTGTTATACGCACGGCCATGCAGACCATGTTGGCGGCACCAATCACTTCGTCTGCGAAGCTTGCGAAAAGGGGCATCGCCGCCCACGTATCATCGCACATGAAAATGTCGCGCCCCGCTTCCGTCGCTATGAGGCGACCAACGGATATAATTTCACGATCAATGCGCGCCAGTTTGCACCAGCAACGGAGCTGCGGATGGGACAAGGCGGCTCAGGCGGAGAAGCGAGCGCACGCCGGTTCGGGCCCGACCCTTGGATCGACCCGGACACCACATTCCGTGAAAACCTCAACACCAAGGTTGGTGACACCCAGTTTGAACTGCATCATGCGATCGGGGAGACAGACGATCACCTTTGGGCCTGGGTGCCCGAGCACAAAGCGATCTGCTCAGGCGATTTCGTAACCTGGGTATTCCCGAATGCTGGCAACCCACAGAAAGTGCAGCGCTATCCCCTGGAATGGGCGAAAGCACTTCGCGAGATGATTGCCAAAGAACCGGAGCTTCTGCTACCAGCCCACGGCCTGCCGATCGGTGGCAAAGCGCGCATTGCGACGGTGCTGGACCATATTGCAACAGCGCTGGAAACATTGGTCAGTCAGACGGTCGACATGATGAACTCAGGCGCCCGACTTGATGAGATCATTCATTCCATCAAGCTCCCAGCCGAGTTGATGGGCAAGCCTTACCTGCAGCCTGTGTACGATGAGCCTGAATTTGTCATTCACAATATCTGGCGTTTGTATGGCGGTTGGTATGATGGCAATCCCGCCAACCTAAAGCCCGCGTCGGAAACGGCGTTGGCGGAGGAAATGGCTGCTCTGGCTGGTGGGGCAAAAGCTCTGGCTGCCCGCGCATCCACATTGGCTGGTGAAGGGGACCTCAGATTGGCGTGCCATTTAGCAGAGATGGCAGGGCTCGCCGCACCAGACGATATTGAAGTGCATGGATTGCGTGCTGAAGTCTATGCCGCCAGGCGCAAGGCAGAAGCTTCACTCATGTCTAAAGGCATTTACGGATTTGCCGAGCGACAATCCCTACAGATCGTCAGCGAACATAATCAAAAGAAGGCGTAAGACCTTCGAATACGCTCGACATTAGCGTTTGCAGGAAAAGTGCCGGGCCATACTTGGCCGGTTTTCCGTCCGCAAACGCGAAAAAGCAAATGTCAGGGAGCGTCCAAGAGCAGGGGTCGAATTGCCGTGAGGCGGTTCGACCCCTCGATGTTTCAGCAGGCCTTAGTTAAGCGGCATGTTGATCCGCAGGCCAAATGTGATGTTGCGCTGGTCAGCGCCGATCCCGGCATAATTGGTATTGAAGGACAATGTGGTGCCACCGGCAAAACCAACACCCAGCCCCGCGGAGGCTGCAAGACCAAATCGGTCGCTCTCAAACACATTATTGTTGGCATCAATCACTCGGTCAAAACGCCCGAGATTATAGTTGCCGCTCAAGCCGAAGCTCGGCGCAACTGACACGTCCGTATAATTGAAGCCAGCCCCTTTCACGACCCAGGATGTGCCAACAGTGGGGCCCCCAACAAGTGCAACCTGCGTGGAGCGCGTGGCACCCACCACGGTACCATCCGTGGTTGTGAAGCTGTCTCTATCTGTTGTGACAATGCTCGCACCAAGATTGGGAGCGAGCCACCAGCCTCGCTCGAGTTCAAAGTGTTGTGAGACGCGTACCTGGCCAGCAAGAGAGGTTGCATCCGCAGTGCCGGAACTGATGATTGCGCCGGTATTCTTGAACGTTAGATCAAGATCAACCAGGCTATAGGCAATCACGGCCTCAAGAACAGCCTTGTCAAAGATCTGCTGCTGGGCAAAGGCGGAGACGGTGTAGGTGTCCGCGATGGTTTCCCCGCTCTGGCCCTCCGTGTCTGTATGTGCATAACGAAGCGCCGCGCCGAGATTAAGGTCATCACTGATGAGATAGCTGGCACCCCCGTCTACTGAGAGGCTTTCACCCTCCTGGCCGATGGTTGAACGTCGATCCCGGTGCAGCGTGAGATCACCGCCCAGCCAGAAATTGAACCGCTCGTCGCCCAAGATGCCATCTGGGCGTGCAGCAAGACCATTTTCAGCAACAACGGCCCGCCGCTCAGCTGCCAAATCGAACCGGGCGTGGAGCTCGTTAAAGAGAGGTGCAGCTGCGACAAAGTAAGAGGGTATGTCGTTTTGGTTTGTCGCCGGAGAAGGGGACTGAAAACTCTGATTTCTTTCCTGTTGTTCGAGCAGCTCTTCCACTTCTTTCTGCAGCTTTAGAACCGCATTGCGCCGCTGCGTGTCGATTTTTTCTTGGATTGCCTGAAGCTCCGTCTCGCTGATTTCTCCTCTCTCAAAGCTATCAATAGCTTCGATCTCATCATGCAGCCGCAAGGCTTCATCCAGCGTGGTTTTTCGGCTATCTCCGCGCGCTTGCATGAGTTCTGTTGCTGTCGATTCTAGCAAGTCGGTAAGCTCGGTACGCCGTGTCTGCATAGAAGGCAATAGTTCCGCGCGCGAGAGAGTGTCAGCGGGCGTGCCGGTGTTTTCATCCGATGCATCACTCTGTTCATCGAGCGAGAATGTCAGTACGTCACGGCGTTGCTCGGCCAGTGCATCCTGTGTTTCTCGAAGGTCATCTTCGTCTATATCGCCGTAAACAAACTCATTAATCGCATCAAGTTCCTCCATTAGCCTGTAGGCTTCTTCCAGAAATGTCTTTCTGCTTTCTCCTGACAGGTCCCCGATCGTGTTTTTGGCAGACTCAAGCAGGATTACTACCTGCGCCCGTCGCTCACGCGTGGCAGCAACACGGCGTGCTCGGTTTTCGTATAGGGCATCCTGAAGCTGGACATGGGTAGTTTTGCGCACTTCCCTGAAACCCGGATAAAAAAGCGTTTTGAAAAGGTCACCCGACACGCCCCCCGGTACGGATGTTTGAACCACACTATCTACCTGCCCGGTTGCTTGTTGGGAATCGAGAGGGGCTGCGGCATTGTTCCCACCGTTTCCACTGTTGCCGCCGCCTCCACTTCCTCCTGGCGTGCAGGGCGTGCTGCTTTCAATATTACTGATGGCAGCACCTCCAGCGTTGAAGAAGGTTACTTGGATAAATCCGTTTTGAAGGCATACCTGCTGAGTGGTTTCGCCCGGCAATGCGCCAGCTACCAAAACGGCAGCACTTGGGTCTCCGGGCGCGGCTACAGCTGGTATTGACGCTGTCACCAGTAGCAAGAGAAGGGCGAAAAGCGCAGATCTCACACTCGAGAAACCAGATTGAAAGCTCTGACTCATATCAATTGAACCGCGAAGCAAGACCAACAAAACCACAACCCCCGATAGTGTTTCCACAACGGAAGGTCACATGAGGTTTGGACTAAATCACCTACCTGTTTGTGTAGTTGTCAGGCTGAGTTAAAATGATCTCATGTTGAATCACACCTTCTCGGAGGCTTTGGATCAGGCGGGCAGCGTCGATGCTATCGCCGCGTTGTTTCTGGCTGAGATACAATCGTTAGGCTATGAGGGGTATGACGCCTATTCCGTCAATGCGACGACGTTGCACAAGCCCCGACAGGCAGGCAATTGGGTGGTGGCGAGCTACGGCGTGGACAATGTGATGGGATACATTGTGCAGGGACTGATCCCTCTGTGCCCCGTCTTTGCCCAAGCTGGAACCCGGGCGACACCGTTCAACTATTTGGACTTATTGAGGGAGCACGTGGGCAACCCGGCAGCTGCTTGGCAGTTGGAGCTCCTCGAGGCAGAGAGAATTACAGGCGCGTGGTGGATACCCATCAATGCAATTGGTGCCAGCAAAGGGGTGACGGTATACCTGAAAGGTGACGCAGAGCGGGTTGAAGTCATTGCTCAGGCAACCCGTGATGAAGTGCACCTTAAGTCAGTTTATTTCTTCCAGGCACTGGAAAAAGCCGGACCCACTCTGCCCGACGGAGGAGATATCTATGTTGATCCGCTCTCAACACTAAGCGAGCGAGAGCGAGAATGTCTGAACTGGGCCGCTCAAGGAAAAACCAACCTTGAAATTGGTCTGATCCTAGGGATTTCTGCAAATACCGTGAGCTTTCACTTCAAGAATATCTTCCGACGCCTTGAGGTGCACTCGCGCACCCAAGCTGTCGCAGCGTTCACCCGGACCGTTGAGACCTAGCTTGGTATGCGGCAATTTGGAGGGGGCAGGGCAACTCTGCGGCACAGAGGTTGCTATTTCCCAGTGAAATTTGGTGCGCGTTTCTCGAAAAATGCTTTCACGCCTTCTTTTACATCCTGCGAGGGGTTGGCGACCATCACCGACAGCGCGGCATCGCCAAGAGAACGCTCAAGCGAGACATCGTGCGAGCGCAGCATCATTTGCTTTGCAAGGCGCACGGCAAGCGGTGCACGTTCGGCAAGTGCGGTGGCCAGCTTCAGGGTCTCATCTTCAAGCGCATTGTCAGACACAACCTCAGTGACCAGCCCGAGCTCCATCGCTGTGCGAGCATCATAGGTCTCGGCAAGCATGCTCATTTTAAGCGCGCGATCCATGCCCATGGCCCGCGGGAAGAACCAGGCGCCCCCTTCATCAGGCAGCAGTCCAAACCGTCCGCTCGTGTCGCCAAGCTTTGCCTGGTCAGACGCGATCCGGATGTCACAGGCCAGGGCCAGCGTGAGACCGCCCGCGACAGCGGCGCCGTTGATCATCGCAATCACCGGTTTGTCGCATCGCTGCAGCGCGAGGATTACACGGTGCATGCCATCGCGCATTTCCCGTCCGTGAGAGAGCTGGCTTGCCATAAGCGCCTTGTGTTCCTCATCCCCATTTCCGCTTACATCACCGCCAGAACAGAAACCACGACCTGCACCCGTGATGATTAAAGCGCGTTGATTGTCATCTCGCAGGTAGGCCTCTACGGCCTCTGTGACTTCTTCGCAAAGGTGGGTTGTGTAGGCGTTCATTGCGTGCGGCCGGTTCAGCGTGATCCTCATCACTTTGCTCGCCGGGTGATCTACCAGGATTTGGCTGAAATCAGTCATTTGTCTCTCCCCCTTGTGCCTTCTTCTGGGCCCGTGGAATGATAGGCTAACTTAAATATTGAAGAATGCCCAACGGGGGGAACCATGAGCACCTTTGACGAAATTCTCTATGAAGTCGCTGATCGCGTAGCGACCATCACGCTCAATCGTCCAGACAAGTTGAATGCCTGGACAGCCGCGATGGAGAACAGTGTACGCAGTGCCATTAATGAAGCAGCAGCAGACGACGGTGTTCGGGTGATTATCATTGCCGGCGCGGGGCGCGGTTTCTGCGCAGGTGCGGACATGGGCGGTTTGCAGAAAATCGACGCCAATGGCGATGGAAGAAAGCGCATTGTTGAGCAGGGCGAGGAAGCGGCGGTCTCGTTCGATGATGATCTTGGGCCCTCTGTACTCGAGCACTTCGAAGGGCGATTTGGCTACATGTTCGAATGTCCCAAGCCGATCATTGCAGCGATCAATGGTCCTTGCGCGGGCATTGGGCTCGTCATGACGCTCTTTTGCGATATGCGGATTGCCAGTGATGTGGCGAAATTCACAACCGCCTTTGCTCAACGTGGCCTGGTGGCGGAGCATGGCATTGCCTGGCTGCTGCCACGTCTGATTGGGTCCGCAAACGCGCTCGATATTTTAATGTCAGCGCGAAAGTTTACCGGTGAGGAGGCGGCGCGTTTGGGGCTGGTGAACCGCTCTGTGCCTGGAAACGCTCTGATGGGTGAGGTGGCTGACTATGCAAAAGGCCTTGCGGAAACAGCATCGCCGCGGTCCATGACCGTGATGAAGCGTCAGGTCTACAAATCACTGTTCCAGGACTTCAACACATCGACATCAATGGCGGACACAGAAATGCAATCCAGCTTCGCCAGTGAAGACTTTAAGGAAGGCGTTGCTCATTTCGTTGAAAAACGCGCACCAAACTTTTCGGGGAGGTAGTACGCAAACCATGTGTGAAGGAACACCTTTGTGGTGCGTTGATTTAGGCCAGTGCCAAACCTAACCAGTGTGGTCGGAGTGAGTGGACTCGAACCACCGACCCCCTCGTTCCGAACGAGGTGCGCTACCAGGCTGCGCCATACGTTGCTATATGAATGACAATCCAAAACGAATTGTATTATCCGACTTTTGCCTCAGCAAGAGGTGGCAGAGTAACGCCTTTGCGTTCCGCCAGTTTCGCATGTCGCAAGCTGGCAGTTCTCTGTTTTGAGACCCGCCCACCCACAATACCGTGCAGCATTTCTGCGAGGGCAGTTGGCTGTGAGAGGAAGGGCGAATGGGAACTGTCGAGCGTTAAGACCTCTTTGAAAGGAGCATGAGCTTGCATTTGTTTTTGCAGTTCTGGCGAGATAACTCGGTCTTGAAGGCATTCAATATAGGTCATCGGTCGACTGGCGGCGCCATCACTGGTGATCCGCGCAAATTCCAAAATCGGCAGGCCTGATTGGCTGCAGAGTCGTTCGACCGCTTGATCTGCGATATCCTTTGGGCAGTCGTGATAGAAAACTTCGCTGGCACGCTCTGTCCTGATATGTGCTCGAAATCTCAGCCAGTCTGTTTGGACGGCAGGCCAGAGCTGTGTTTTTTCGTCGCTGAGAGCCAATGAACGCATCCGCGTCCACTTGTTCAACCGAGGAAGATAGGCCGTCAAATAGACGAGCTGATCAAACAGCTTTGGTTGCATCTCCGCGGCACGAGAGATTGCCATGCCACCCATTGAATGCCCAACCAGGGTAACTGGTTCGCCAATTTGCTGAGCAGCGGCGCAGATGGCGTTTCCATACCGTCGAAGAGAAATCTGGTAGCTGGGAAGAGCCCTGTTCCAATGGCCAGGGAGCGTGAGCGTGTGCACGGCGTGGCCCCGAGCGGCGAGCTCGGGAACAAGTAATTCCCAACACCGTTCGTCATGCCACGCACCGTGAATCAGCAAAAACGCTGCCATAAGGTCCTCAAATACTGCGCTATACGTTCCCCACGCCCGATGCGCCAAGTATTTGACGCTCAGACTTAAGGTCTACAAGATGAGGTAAGGGTCTTAACGGGGGGATAAAGGATGGCAAAATTCTTTGGTTTTTTGGCTGTTCTACTGGGCATTTTGGCGGCCTACCTATCATTTTGGCCGGTGCAGATTGACCCGATCGCCTGGACGCCTCCTGAGGATGTAGGGAAAACAGGTCCCTTTGCCGCCAATGATGCACTCACGTCTTTAGTTCGCATCGCTGAAGGGAAGGGGATTGGTCCAGAGGATACGGTGATTGGGCCTGCAGGCTGGCTTTATACCGGTTACGCCGATGGCCGCATCGTTCGAATCAATCCGATCGAAGGGGCAGAAGCGGAAGCTACAGAAATTGCAAACACAGACGGCCGGCCGCTCGGAATGCAGTTCGACGCCTCAGGCAATTTAATCATCGCCGATGCCGTAAAAGGACTGCTGTCTCTATCACCAGAGGGCGAGCTCAGCCTATTAACCGATAGTGTTGACGGTAAAAAAATGATCTTCGTCGATGATCTAGACATTGCCAGCGACGGGACAATCTGGTTCTCGGATGCTTCTATCCGCTTTGACCTTCATGACAATTTGCTAGATGCAGTGGAAAGCAGAAAGACGGGCCGCTTGCTGACCTATGATCCCTCCACAGGTGTCACCAAAGTTGAGCTAGACGAGTTGGGGTTTGCCAATGGTGTTGCCTTGGCTGCTGACGAGAGCTTCGTTTTGGTCAACGAGACATTCCGCTATCGTGTGACGCGCCTCTGGCTGACTGGCTCCAAAGCGGGGCAGGCAGACACATTCATTGAAAACCTGCCTGCGCATCCAGACAATCTGTCCAGAGCGCCTGACGGCACGTTTTGGATCGCCCTGGTGGCACCGCGTTCTGCTGATCTGGACGGTCTCATGCCCACACCGTTCTGGCGAAAGGTCGTCATGCGTCTTCCAGAAGCGATGCGGGGCGCACTGATTCAGCCGTTCGGCTGGGTTATCGCCGTCAATGAGACTGGGGAAGTGATCGGAAACTTACAGGATCCCAACGGACACTTTGGAACAATCACCAGCGTCAATGAGCGCTCAGGGCAGCTCTATCTGGGCAGTCTCACTGAGGCGGCAGTTGGCCGCCTTCCAGCGCCGTGAGACCTCGGCGCTTAGTCCGTTGGCGGCCCTTTTAACTCAACAACATTGCCTTCAGGGTCTTTGATGTAGATCGAAGGGCCGTTGCCCTCTGCGCCATATCGGATGCCGCTTTCCTCGACCAGAAGGCCGTATGGCCGCAGATAGGTAGCAATCGCTGCCTCGTCCCAAGGGT
This sequence comes from Rhodobiaceae bacterium, assembly GCA_003330885.1. Taxonomy (NCBI): domain Bacteria; kingdom Pseudomonadati; phylum Pseudomonadota; class Alphaproteobacteria; order Hyphomicrobiales; family Parvibaculaceae; species Parvibaculaceae bacterium. The sequence continues at coordinate 375,170 of CP030277.1, forward strand.
CAATTCGCAGGCAGAAATGGTCGACATTTCGTTCATTCTCCGCTGCTAGGGGAGCATCGACGCCAATGACGTCGATCAGCGAACGCCCAGCGCGCAGTTGTGTCAGTTGAAACTTGGGAATTTCCCGTTCAACGATTGCGCCCAACACCTCCACATAGAAGCCAATCAGTGTGGCGGGGTCAGGGGTTCTCAGAACGATATGATCTAGTCCCATGAGGGAAAAGGGGCGGGCTGGAGTGTTGGATTGGGACGACATGGGCGTGACCTGCGATCTGGATCAAAAAATACTTTAAAACCGGCAGAAATAGGCGAATAAGCTCAATATATATTGCACGCTGAGCCGCTTCGAGCTATGTGCATGTCCTGACAGTAAACGCTGTCTGTTGGGGCGTGGCCAAGTGGTAAGGCACCGGTTTTTGGTATCGGCATGCGCAGGTTCGAATCCTGCCGCCCCAGCCACATTCAAGAATCGTGAGGTGGCAGTGTTCCAAGTCACCTCTCAGGTTCGCCAGCTCCTCATCCAGACGTCCTTTTTAGAGAACGATCAACGCACTCAATTCGTTGCTGAACTTGAGTGAACTAAAAATTTTTCCAAAAAAAAGCTTAGGATATACTTAAGAAAATACTGGATAGGCAAAGCTTTATCTTGGCAATGCTTAGGTTTTTTGGAGTCTGTTGCCTTTTCGGCGAATTTCGTCTTGGAAGGAAAGCATGCGATTGTTTGACGCCATTAGGCGTAACTTGCTTTTTCCCTTGCTGAAGTTTTGACATCTTCTATAAACAGCGCCGGGATTTGAGGCAAAAACTACTCTCCAACCGATGCAAACCTGTTTTTACGGGCAAGGGCGGCGAGATGTTGGCTTTACAAACGAGGGGCTATGAAAAACTTCAACGAAATAATAGCCGAACGGTCCGCCAAGGTCGGAATTATCGGGGTTGGCTATGTCGGAATACCTTTGGCGCTCAGAATCAGCGAGGTTGGTTTCAGGGTTGTTGGTTTTGACGTTTCCGCCGAACGGGTCGATATGCTGAACAGCGGTCAAAGTCCAATCAAGCACTTTGATGCCGCTGAGATTCAGTCGATGGTTGACCGAGGCTTTGTTGCGACAAGCGACTTTTCTCGAGCTTCAGAATGCGACGCACTTATCATTTGCGTGCCTACTCCTCTCAATGCGGTGCGGGAACCTGATCTCAGTTATGTCGTAAATACGATGGAGTGGATCAAGCCTCACCTCCGCTCAGGCCAGCTCATCTCATTGGAAAGCACAACTTGGCCTGGTACCACGGAAGAAATCCTGCAGCCCTACGTGGTAGATGCGGGGTTGAAGATCGGAGAAGACGTGTTCTTGGTGTATTCACCAGAAAGGGAAGACCCAGGCAATCCTTCATTCACGACTCAAACAATTCCAAAAGTTCTAGGTGGAATGACGGATAATTGTCGTGATGCCGGCGTAGCTCTCTACGAAACGTTTATCGACCGCGTTGTTCCAGTCAGCTCGCCAAGAGCTGCGGAAATGGTGAAGTTAATCGAGAACATCCATCGTGCAGTAAACATCGGTCTTGTGAATGAGATTAAAGAAGTTGCTGACAAGATGGGTTTGGACATCTTCGAAGTGATTGATGCAGCAGGAACGAAACCTTTTGGGTTCACCAAATATTATCCGGGGCCTGGCATCGGGGGACACTGTATTCCAATTGACCCATTCTATTTGACCTGGAAAGCGCGGGAGTACGGACTTCACACCCGGTTTATCGAGTTGGCTGGAGAGATCAATGCGCGCATGCCAAGGTATGTGGTTGACAAGCTGCTTCTCGCCCTGAACGAAAAAGGGAAGGCCATATCTAAATCAAAGATCTTGGCTCTAGGCATTGCATATAAGCGCGATGTCGATGACATGAGAGAAAGTCCATCAGTGTTTGTGATGGAGATGATGCGAGATCTGGGTGCGGATGTATCTTACTCGGACCCCAATGTCCCTGTATTTCCCGAAATGCGAGAACACAGTTTTGATTTGTCTTCGGTCACTTTGACACCCGAAACGGTCAGTTCTTACGACGCCGTAGTGTTGCTCACCGATCATACTGATTTTGACTATGAAATGATTGCAAGCAACGCAGATATTCTGATCGATACCCGCGGGAAATACAGAGTGCGAACTCCGAACATAACGCCAGCGTAAAGTGAGTTAAGTGAATGGCTAAGATAGCTCAAATCGGATGTGGGCACTGGGGAAAGAATTTGACCCGGAATTTTGCTCAGCTCGGAGCATTGGCGTGTGTCGTGGAGGGCAACGCAGAAACCGCCCAAGCGATGAGTGCTGAGTATGACGTGCCCGCTAAGTCCTTCGAAGATGTGTTGGCGGATCCGAGCATCGATGCGGTAGCACTGGCAACACCTGCGGAAACACATGCCGCGCTGGCGACCAAGGCTCTGGAGGCGGGAAAGCATGCATATGTGGAAAAGCCCATAGCTCTCTCGGTAGAGGACGCCGTGGCGTTAGTGAAACTAGCGGAGCAACGCGATCGCCGCCTAATGGTTGGGCACCTACTTCAATACCATCCCATATTTATGAAGCTCCGGAGTTTAGTTGCTCAGGGCAAGGTTGGTGAGGTGCTTTATGTGTACTCTAATCGCTTGAGCCTGGGCAAATTCCGAACGGAAGAAAACGTTCTGTGGTCATTTGCACCGCACGATCTCTCAATGCTGTTGAGTGTGGCTGGCGAAGAGCCATCACATGTGAATGCACAGGGAGCATCCTACTTTACGTCCGGCATTGCCGATTGGTGTACAGCGAGTTTGACTTTTCCATCGGGTGTTCGTGGGCATCTAAACGTGTCTTGGATGCACCCGTTTAAGGAGCAGCGGTTCGTAGTTTGCGGCAAGAAAGGCGCCCTGGTTTTCGAAGACAGCAAAGCTGAATGGTCGGAAAAGTTAGCGTTTTATCCGCATACGGTTGATGTCACCACCCCTGCGCCCCTTCCGACCAAAGGGGATGTCGAGTTGATAGACGTAGACCATGGTGAGCCGCTGAAAGCAGAGTGCCAGCATTTTATTGATTGCATCGACAATGGTACGGATCCACGCACGAATGGCGCCGAGGGATTGGCGGTTCTTCGCGTGTTGAGCTCGATGGAAAAATCTTTGGCTGAGAGCTTGGAGGGATGAGTGCCATGGCTACAGAACAGGACTATTTCGTTCATGAAAGCTCTTATGTTGACGATGGTGTGACCATTGGACAGGGAACCAAGGTGTGGCATTTTGTGCACTTGCTCTCGGGCACCTCAATCGGACGGAACTGCTCGCTTGGTCAAAATGTGATGGTCGGTCCTGATGTCTCAGTAGGCGATGGATGTAAAATTCAGAATAACGTAGCGCTGTATGCGGGTGTTACCCTCGCGGACAACGTCTTTTGTGGGCCGTCATGTGTTTTTACAAATGTCTTGACCCCTCGCGGCCACGTTGAACGCAAAGATGAGTTCGCTGAAACCAAGGTCGGCGAGGCAGCGACGATTGGGGCGAACGCAACCATCGTATGCGGAAACTCTTTGGGTGAGTATTGCATGGTTGCTGCGGGCGCAGTCGTTACGCGAGATGTGCTACCTCATGCCCTGGTTGCTGGCGTTCCGGCAAGGCAAATCGGATGGGTCTCTCGATCTGGAGAGCGACTAGATGCCTCTTTGGTCTGTCCCAGAACCGGCGAAGAATACATCGAGACAGACGGCAAATTGTCTATTGTGGAGAGCAAATAAAATGTCGATCCAGTTCATTGATCTAGCGGCACAACAGTCTCGAATTAGAGAAAAACTAGACAAAAGAATCGCAGATGTTTTGGACCATGGAAAGTACATCATGGGTCCTGAAGTCGCTGAGCTTGAACAACAGCTGTCCGCATTCAGCGGCGCGAAACATGCCATCACGTGTGCCAACGGAACCGATGCGTTGCAGATCGCGCTGATGGCGATTGGGGTGAAGGCTGGAGACGCAGTCTTTTGCCCAAGTTTTACGTTTGCAGCTACCGCTGAGATTGTGCCGCTGCTGGGCGCCACGCCAGTATTTGTAGATGTTAATGCGTCTGACTTTAACATTGATACAGAGAGTCTCATCAACGCTATTGCCGAGGCGAAGGCGCTAGGGTTGCGTCCGGCTGGCGTGATCCCCGTGGATCTTTTTGGTCTACCAGCATCGTACAATGAAATTCAGAAGATCGCCGACGAACACAATCTGTGGGTGTTGTCAGATAGCGCGCAGGGTTTTGGGTCTACCTACAACGGACAGCGGGCTGGAAGTTTGGGTGATGTAGCAACAACTTCCTTTTTTCCTGCAAAGCCTCTCGGTTGTTATGGGGATGGCGGTGCGGTCTTTACGTCTAGTGACGAATTGGCTGCTCTTATCAAGTCGTTTCGAGTACATGGGAAAGGTACTCATAAGTACGACAATGAGCGGATCGGCGTGAACTCAAGGCTCGATACGCTACAGGCGGCCATTCTACTAGAGAAACTGGCTGTTTACGACGCCGAAATCGATGCGCGTCAAGCTGTTGCGCTGAGATATAATGAGGGTCTGAGTGATCTGATCGAGACCCCGTATGTATCGAACGACAAGGTCTCGGTTTGGGCTCAGTATACGCTGAAGACACCTGAAGGAATGGACCGTGCGAAAATCATGGATGGATTGAAAAATAAGGGTGTGCCGAGCGTCGTCTATTATCCAATGCCATTGCACCAACAAACGGCGTTTCAATCAGGCATTGTACCGTCAAAAGGGCTTCCAGTGTCTGAGGCGTTGTCTCAATCGGTGTTTAGTCTCCCCATGCACCCCTACCTCGAAAAGGAGGAGCAAGACGTCATTATCGAAGCCCTGCGTTCTGAGCTGCGATGATGGGTTCACGCGATCATTCTTCCGCCGACGGATCGCTCTGCTCTTTTATTCAACTTTTGCAACCCAAGATGGCCACGGCCAAAGCTGAGGGGAACTATGTCGCTTAAAATACTCACTGTCGTCGGTGCGCGTCCTCAGTTCATCAAGGCAGCTGGTCTGTCGCGCTACATTCGAAATCATGCAAGTGCCGACGTCGAAGAAAAAATTATTCACACCGGCCAGCACTATGACTCGAACATGTCTGATGTATTCTTTGATGAGTTGGATATTCCGCGCCCGGACTTCCAGTTGAGCGCCAGATCGTCACTGCATGGCGCCAGCACGGGACAGATGTTAGAGGGTGTCGAGGAAATTATGCTCTCTGAGAGACCCGATTGGGTGCTGATCTATGGAGACACCAATTCCACTTTAGCAGGCGCGCTTGCTGCTGCTAAGCTTCATATACCAGTGGCACATGTAGAAGCTGGTTTGAGATCATTTAATAAGCGGATGCCCGAAGAAGTGAATCGGGTGATGTCTGACCATGTTTCGTCGCGTCTCTATTGTCCGACGGACACAGCAGTCAGAAACCTTAAGAATGAGGGGATCACTGATGGTGTGATGAACGTCGGTGACATCATGCTTGAAGTTACTCAGATGTACTCTGATGCCGCTTTGGCAAACTCCGAGATTCTACAGAAGCTCCAACTGGAACCAAAACAGTTTGCACTGGTGACGATCCACAGGGCAGAGAATACGGATTCGCCTCAGCGCCTCGCAGCAATTTGTGAATCCCTCGGCGCTGCTGCTAAGAAAATGACAGTTGTTTTTCCTCTACATCCACGAACAAGGAAGTGTATTGAGCAACAATCTCTTTGGGGCAGCTTGGAGGGCGTTCAGATTTTGGAGCCGCTGCCCTATCTAGACCTGCAGGCTCTTCAAAGGCAGGCGCGGCTTGTTCTGACAGACTCAGGAGGAGTGCAGAAGGAGGCATTCTTTTGCCGCACACCCTGCATAACTGTTAGGGATGAAACTGAATGGTCTGAAACGCTGCAAGCAGGCTGGAATCAGCTTGTCGATGCATCGGCTGAGAAAATCGGAACTGCGATCGAACAGTCGACAGTGCCACAAAGCCCTCAGTCTGAGGTGTTTGGCGCAGGCAACACTGCTGAGTTGATCATTAAAGATCTCATTTCTGAGGAGTGCTAATCAGATGGCGATCATCGCCAAAAGCGATTTGGCCCAGTTCGGGTATTGGTCAAAGTTGGGCTACCTTGACATTGTGAGCCGATATCGGCGGACCGTCTTGGGCCCATTGTGGATTAGCATGGTCAATGGGTTCACAATATTCGCTATTGGGGTGGTTTATGGCAGTCTTTTCCGACTTCCATTGGCAGAGTATTTCCCCTTTATCGTAACCGGATATATCTTCTGGCTCTGGATCAGTTCTACGGTGTTAGAGATGTCTAGCGCGCTGGTTAGCTATCGCTTTATTGTCCATAATATTCCCGTACACCCTGTCTCTGTTTTGGTGCGGGTATTTGTGAGAAACACGATTGTCCTCATGCACAATGTCCCGATCATACTCATTGTGTTGCTCTACTTTGGTGTGTTTCCGGGCTGGGAAATCATTTGGCTGATACCTGGGCTTTTTGTCGCGAGCATCTTCATATTTTTTGGGTCGGGCTCAATTGCGTTTATCAGTGCTCGTTTCCATGATTTCCAGCTTCTAACGACAGCGGTCGTAGGGGTGCTTTTTCTTGTGACACCGATTATCTGGTCACCCGACATTCTGGTAGAGCGTGCCTATATCGCCACCTTCAATCCTCTGACCCACATTGTGGAGATTCTGCGCCAGCCTTTCCTGGGCGCCGGCCCCTCTGAATTGAACTACGCGGTTAGCCTGGGGCTCTCCGTTCTTGCAGCAGCGGTTTTTGTTCTTTCGTTGAGAATAAGTCGATATCGATATTTGTTCTGGATTTGACTGATGATGAAGCTCGACGAGGTAAGCCTCCGCATTCCGCAGACACGTGTTAAATCTTTGAGGCAGGCGCTCGCAAGTGCGTTAAAACCTGCAGGCGGAGATGACACCGTTTGCATACTTGACGCTGTGAATCTAGACCTGCCAGATGGTACGCGCCTTGGGCTATTGGGGCGCAATGGTGCCGGGAAGTCTACGCTTCTGCGCGTAATGGCCCGCGTCTTCGAGCCGACCTCTGGAAGTGTTGTGTGCTCCGGACGCGCAGTTTCCCTATTTGACCTTCACTTTGGAATGGACGAAGAAGCCAGTGGGCATGCAAATCTTCAGATTGCTGGGGCATTACTGGGGATAAGTGGTGATCAAATTGAAAAACTGCGCGCAGACATTGTCGAGTTTTCCGAACTTGGTGACGCGCTTAACCGGCCTCTGAAAACATATTCTTCGGGGATGAGGGTCCGTTTGGCGTTTGCGCTTGTTACCTCCATTGAAGCAGACAATTTGCTGATCGATGAGATTATCGGCGTAGGCGATGCCGCGTTTCTCGACAAGGCCCGTCGACGGATTCAGAGGCAGATCCAGAGTTCTAGCGTATTTGTCCTTGCATCACATTCGGACGCTATGCTTCGGGATTTTTGTACGACTGGACTGGTCATGGAAGCTGGGAAGATCGTTTTCCATGGGCCGATTGAAGACGCTATATCGCATTACAATGGAATGTACGCTGGGAGTGAAGGCTGATGAAAGTGCTCTTGCTATGTGACTACAGATGGTCCCATGCTCCAACGATTACCGATCATATCAATTCGTTGCTGCGGTATTCTGAAAACAGTGTTTATCGTTACAGCGGTCTTGTGGAAAACAATGGTGATCTGCCTGACTGGCTGAACCTTGATGTATTTGATGCGGTCATCGTTCACTATTCAATCTTTGTCGCCGTAGAGCATTACCTGTCGGACAAGTCCAAGGCGCGGCTTGCACAGTATCAGGGTGTCAAAGCTGTGTTTCTTCAGGACGAATATCGGTTCGTCAACAAGAGTATTGAGGGAATAAACACAGTTGGGGCAGATATCATCTTCACCTGTGTGCCCGAAAAGGGAATTCCGCAGGTGTATCCGCCCGAACAAGTCGGCGGTGCGAAAGCGGTCAACGTCCTGACGGGTTATGTTTCTGATGCGTTGAAAAACGTTCCGCCCAAAGAGTTGGGTGAGAGAAAATACGACGTTTCGTACCGGGGAAGAAAGTACCCGGCATGGCATGGGCGGTTGGGGCGCGAAAAATGGGAAATAGCGAAACAGTTCAAGAAAAAAACTCGTTGGAAGGGGCTTAAGACCAACATTAGTTACCGCGAAAAAGATCGCGTCCATGGAGCAAACTGGGTAGAACTTATTCGGAATTCTCGCTCTGTATTGGGTGTTGAAAGTGGAGCGAGTGTCTTTGATTTCACCGGCGAGATATCGACGAGTGTAGAAACCATCAGTTATCTCCTGGGGGAAAAGAGGTTCGACTATGATCGGGTCCGAGAAGACTATTTTGCCGATCTCGAGGACAAAATAGGCCTCGAACAGATTTCTCCCCGTGTCTTCGAGGCTATATCATTGAGGACACTTTGTATTTTGTATGAAGGCGACTATTCTGGTGTAGTAAAGGCAAATGAACACTACCTACCATTGAAAAAAGACTTCAGTAATATTGATGAAGTCTGCAAAAAGTTGAAAGATGACTACTACGTAGCGGAAATAGTAAAAAACGCCTACGTTGAACTGGTGCATTCAGAAACGTATTCTTATCAGTCATTTGTCAAACTTTTCGACGCAGAGCTATCAGCTGCGCAAGCAAAAAAGACCTTGGCTGGGGACGCCAAAAGAAAGGGTCTTGGGGGCCGGGTAATCGCTGAGCTGGAGAAGAGCAATCCACCAATGATGCAGTTCCCTTACTCGTATGCACCAAGTCGAGCTGCAGGTATGGTTGCGCGCGCCCGCAGTGTGTTGCCGCAGGGGCTGAATATTAAATTGAAAAACCTTGTTCGAGGGAATGGGTGAGAAAGAAGAAATGAAAAAAACAAAAGCATTGGTTACAGGCTCGGAAGGCAACATCGGCAAACCGCTCATCCAGTATTTGCTGCAGAACGGATATGAAGTTCTTGCAACTGATATCCGCCCAGCTTGGCGTGAAAACTATATCATGGCGGATATCCGCAACATCGGAGATCTGGTCCCAGCATTTGATTGGGGCCCCGATGTTGTATTCCACCTCGGCGCTATGGTTAGTCGTGTAACCTGCGAACAAGCGTCCTCACTGGCCATTGATACCAATATGGGCGGTGTTCAGAATGTTTTGGACATGACGAAAAGGTGTGGGGCTCGGCTGGTCTATTTCTCTACGTCGGAGGTTTATGGTCCGAGCATCGACATTATGTCTGAGGAGGTAACGCCAAAACCAAACAATCGGTATGGCCTTTCTAAACTCCTGAGCGAGTCTTTAGTGGAGTACGAAGTCGAGCAGTATGGCTTGAAGGCCGTAACACTTAGACCGTTTATGATGTATGACGAGGATGAAGATCTGGGAGACCATCGCTCTGCGATGATCCGTTTTGCCACCAATTTGGCGTTAGGTGAACCGATCGAAGTACACAAAGGATCAGCGCGCGGGTGGTTCCACGTTACAGACGCAGTGCGATCTGTTGAGGCTGCTGCGAGAGTGGACGACTATTCGGTTATCAATATTGGCAGTCCCGACATCCGCCCCATCGAAGAACTTGCGATGATGATCTGCGACGAGTATGGCGCAGACAAAAACCTCGTGAACATTGTGGATCTGCCAAATCGTATGACGCTTGCAAAACGTCCAACTCTTGATCGACAGGAAAATATCTTGGGCGTGACACCCAAAGTGGACCTGGAAGAAGGTGTTAAGCGGGTTTGTGAGCGCGTTAAAACGCGATTACGTCACGCAGGTCGCCTGTAGGGTATTGTTAGGAGCAAACATCGGTGGCTCACTGTTTTCAGCAGCGCTGTGACGAGGGGTTGTGTGCGCGATGAAACACATGCTTTTGTTGAGCAACAGGCCAGCGGTGGGGTCGAACGCGACGACGATTCTTGACCATCTGAATGCAATTCACAGAATGCCAGGGTTTCGTGTTTGGGAAGTCTCCATGGTTGGAGATTTTCCCTCCACGATAGACTTAAATAAGTTTGACGCAATTGGCATTCATTACACGCTCCATCTGAGTGATGAAAGAAATCACTTTTTTAGTGAAGACTCGATAGACAGAGTTTCGAAGTTTCAGGGTGCCAAATGCACTTGGATGCACGACGAGTATCGCAATGTAGATGCCACCCTGGAGAGACTACGCCGATTGAAGGTGGACACAGTTTTTAGTGTCGTTCCAGACAGCATCGTCAAGGATATCTACGCAGAAGAGAAGCTCCCGGCCACTTCTGTTGAGACTGTGCTGACTGGGTATGTCGACAATGGTCTGAAGGATCAAAGTTGGCCACCATACTCAGAGAGGAAGATCGACGTTGGGTACAGAGCGCGGCCAACGCCATTTTGGCTTGGCTCTCTAGCACAGGAAAAAACGACCATTGGAAAACGCTTCGCCAAGGAGTCGCAAGGGAGTGGCTTAGCGCTGGACATTTCCACCGACGAAGAAGATAGGCTTTACGGGAGAAGGTGGATCAAGTTTCTGCGCAACTCCAAAGCGATGCTGTGCGTAGAAAGTGGCGCGAGTATTTTCGATTTTGATGGGTCGATCGAACAACAGGTCGACCGGTTTGTAAGAAGAAATCCTGATGCGTCCTTTGAGGATGTAGATCATATTGTAGGTGAAGCAGACCGAAAGTTCGTCGCCAATTGTCTGTCCCCGAAAATATTTGAGGCGGCGGCGTGCGGAACGCTTATTGTTGCCTACCCAGGTGAATACTCAAAAGTCCTTACGCCATGGGTCCACTACGTCCCCTTGGAGAAAGACTTTAGCAATCTGAGTGAAGTAATTTCCTATGTGAAAGACAGTGAACTCGCAACCCCAATCATTCAGCGCGCTTATGATGATTTGGTTGCATCGGGCGACTATTGCTATGATCAGTTCGCGGCTTTCTGCGCGGGCAAGCTACCGGACCGAGTCGCCCGCGTTGGCACCTACACGGCGATGTCATTTTGGATAGATGCACACCGCTCGCCGTCTTACATCGTCAGAAATTATATTGCCTATGGCCTGCAGAAAATTCTGCTGTCTCAGCAACTTCGCAAAAAGCTGCTCAGGGTCTGGTTTTCTCTGCCAGAAGGTGTTCAGAAAGTCGTGCGTCCCGCATTCAAAATTATCGGGCGTTGATGAATTGGGCAAATGAGACCGTGGCTCGCGAATTCAAGCAAGGCACCCGATAAACAATTGTTAGAATCCCACTGAGCTATTTCAATGCTCATTCTTGCTACGGGTCCCCAAACTCCTATGAGAGCACTCGCGGTACCGCCGTGGAGATTACAAATAGGTTAAGAGTGAAAACATGCACTTGGATTAACTGCAACTTCACGAAAAGAAATATTCTTCTCCCTACAGTTTATGTTTGAGTTTTCATTGTTCATTTAAGTTGGAAGAAGTTGATTTCGATTGTTTCTGTACTAACTGGACCGGCGGTATCGTACCGCGAACTTGTAAGAGGTGGGTAATGGGTGAGAATTTGACGATAGTGTTGCCCACTCGAAATCGACCGGGCTTGCTCCGCCGATCATTGGATTTCTACGCGCGCCATGGGTTTTCCTACAAAATCGCCGTAGCAGATAGTAGTGACAGTGCTTTCCATGATGAAATGGACGGTCTTGCGCGTGAGTTTCCTGAGTTGTCGCTGGAAATCAAACGGTTCCCAGCGGAATTCAACTCCTGGCTCAAAATCATTGAAGTGATGGAAGAACAAGATACGGATTATATCGGCTTGTCCGGCGATGATGATATTTTGCTTAATGCGGGCGTCGCTGAAGGCATCGACTTCCTTGACGCTAACCCATCTGTTTCAGTAGTTGATGGGCGCGAATTTAGGGTCGCGTTGTCAAGTCCGCTGCTTTTAACTTACTGGGGTTTCTCGGTAATTGGACATCAGCAGAATTCAGCAGTTTCAGTAGATCCGATGAATCGTTTGGTCGAGTATTTTCAATCATATTGGCCGACCTTTTATGGAATTCACCGTAGGGCAAGTGTGATAGAGGCGTTCCGTACAGCATATGAGATGAATACTGAAAATCTCGCCTCAGAACTGATGCAGGGCGCTGTTACTGTTCTGAACGGCGGTTACCATTGCATCGACGCACCCTACATTATACGGCAGGTGTATCACAACCAATCCACTGCTTTTAGTAGTTGGAGCGAGATTGTCGAAAGTACTGAGTTCCAACAGCAAGTTGAGTACTTTCGCAAAAAGATTCAGGAAAAGTTTCCAAGTGATGAGCGTGTTCCGGGTGCTTGCGACCTTGCATTTGACCGATTTCTCAAATCAATGCTGCCAGAGTACGAATTCCTATCTTCAAAGGTCGCGGTAGACAATGGAAATGCCGCTGCAGACCTGCAGGTCAAGCTCATGCTTGATGATGACATGAGTAAAGAAGCGGCGCAGATATTAACGCCCGAAGATGTACGTCGCTTGGCGGCAGAGAACGATTTGCCGATCCTTTTGGAGGCGGTTCATCTCATGACAAAATGTCCCGATGGCATTGCGCAAGAAGTTACTGGCGCGGCATTGCAAGAGAGGATGATTACCAGTCTTTCAGATGATCAGAAGGAACTGATCAGTTGGCTTTGCTTTGATGGTTTTTCGGATGTGATTCTAGATTTGTTTAACTATGTATCGAAAAACCAACGACTTGTGACCTACCAAACCATCGACTTGTTGTTCGACAAAAATCACTACACATTGCCAAGCATTAGCGCATGTGTCTTTGTCGCGAACATGGCGTTGCTGCGAGATAATGCTGACGCATGCATTGAGCAAATCAGGGTGATGGATAATCCCAGAGCTAACATCATAGATTTGGTTCGGCCTCACAATGACAAGGTCAACCAAGGTGACAAACTAGACGAAGTTTGCCGACTGTTTCTGCACCACGGGTCTGGTCAGAGTCAGGATCTTGCCGCGGTGTTGATGCAGGGTCTGAATGATGAAGAGGAAGATGCATCGCTTAATGCAGTGTTGCTAGTGGTGTTTTCGACCGTCGCTGCAGTAACTGATCAGGTCGGTGAAGTTGGCGACCTTTTTGCAGAGATAGTTCCTGATTTAGAGCTGCCAATTTGCCAACAGGTACCTCTTCTCGCTGAGTTTGCGCGCATTTCATTCAGCGAGCTACAAACTTCATTTTTGATTGAGACGGATTGGAGAAATCTACTTGAGGCAAGTGTTTTGGCGACTCCGGAAGGTATCTTTTGGGCCTCAAAATATGCTGCAGCTCTCTACGCAGCAGGAGAGAAAAAGGCAGCATTAGAAGTAAAGGACCTTTTAGAGGCGGTATTGGTTGATTTCGAAGGTCTGTCCAATTCGGAAGGAAGTGCTGCGATTACCCGCAGTGAAGGCCATTGGCTACCACATAAGGAATGGATTGAAAAAAGCGAGAAGTCCTGGTGGTGACGTGATGCAGGAGCCAAACAGGCTCGTGTCTCCTCAATACTGCGATCGGATGACGAGCCTGATGCAAGGGATCCGAAGAAGCGCTCATTCAGACATACGTCTCTGATACGATCGTTTATCCGTTCGATAAAATTGTTAGTCTTGGAATCCCCTGGGGGGCATGAAGCAACTCCACACGACGATTGTGCCACAATATGAGAACCATATTGGGAGACAGGGCAGTTAGACTTTTATCAACGATCGTCAGGTCTTCTCTACCGAAGTTTTTGATGGCGTAAAAAATGGAAATCTTGTGCCCATATCCAGAGCTTCGGCGGCACATTAAGAGACTCCCAATCGATGAATTGCCACGCCTCTGATCCTGTTTCAGAGGCAAAGAGTCCTCGCTGAAAGCTAGCCTGTTGTTCTTTCTATATCCCAGTGGTCTGCTGTTCCCTGAGTGCGACTGATTGATGAAACTTTTTGGCTAGATGTTATCACTATCGATGTTTGGGTGCATGAGCTCTCTTTCCATGATGGCAACGCTCTGTGGATGCTCGCGTCCACGGTAGTGGTCAGACAAGATACCGACTTGGCGAAAGCCAAGGCTGCGATAGAGAGTGATCGCCCGTTGGTTCTTTTCAAGTACTTCCAAGAGTAGTTTTTTCAAGCCGAGTTCGGTTGAAGAAAATTGGAAGAGAGTATTTAGGGCTCCCTTGCCAAAGCCGCTTCCTTGGTGTGCAGGATCTATAGCGATACCTAGCCATGCAAAGCGGCCCTTCTGGTGGATGCCCACAAGCTGAACAAACCCAACACAATCGTCTTTCTGATCTGCGATAATCAGAAATCGACCCGAGGGGTCTGACGATCGTCGGTCCAGCCAATGCTGAACATCGGTGTCGCTTACATGCTCGGAGGGGTACCCCATCAGAGAGTGTTGGACTTCTGTATCGCGCCGCAACTTGGCCAGCATGGAAAAGTCCTCAAGACGTCGCCCGCGAAGCTCAACACCATATTCTGGGAGTGTCACGGTTTCACACACTTACAGTAGCCTTGAGGAGACGATGATAGAACCAGCTTGCCATTCAGGGCTTCGTCAACCTCAAAACGTTCGCTCTCCGAGAGATATTGCTGCGCTGCCGCCAAAGGCTCATTCCCCTTAAGCCAGGTGTGTGATCTCTTCTTCGGTGTTTGATCTTCTGAAAGGAAACCTAGCAGAGTGTCTGCGACAATCAGATATTGCCCCATGGTGACTAGCGGACCATAGGCTCTGCATTCTTTAAGAACGTGATCATATGAATGGTCACTGTCCAAGACGACCATTACACTCGCACCATCTGGTATCTCCGCTTTTACACGGTCGAGGATCTCCGGATCAACAGATCCACCTTCAATAAGTGTAATCCGATCTGAAACCGGATTGCTTTCAATGCTGTCGCGATTGTGTGGTCTGATGTCAATATCAACTCCAATGACGCGTCCTTTGCCAATCAATTTCAGCATCGATGCCATCATGAGAACAGAACCACCCCGCGCAACTCCGACTTCAATAATGATGTCAGGCTGTGTTTTCCAAATTACTTCTTGCGTGGCCATGATATCCGCCGGCATCTGGATGATAGGAACACCCATCCACGTCCACAGGTAGGAGTAGTCGTAGCGATCAAGTTGTGTGATCAAGTCAGTTGACTGGTCGAAGACGGAGCGGTCGCCGCCTAATGCGATCGCCTGAGCGGTCGTTGTTTCTGCGAACTCTTTACGGTCATCATTGGCCATCATCTCTCTCCGTAGACTTTCATAATTACTTGTTCGACACGGTCGATGTCATGGTCATCCATATCGTGGAAACTTGGTAGATTAACAGCTCGCTCCGGTATGGACCACGCGATGGGACGTCCTACATTTTCTCCCTCTCTGATCAGTGGGGGAAGGCTGCTCAAGGGGGGAAAGAACACGCGAGCGTCAATGTTGGCATTGGCAAAAGCGGTCAAAAGTGCTTCTTTTCTAATTCCCAGCTGTTCATCAAAGACGATTGTCGGCATCCATGCTCCCAATTTACATGACGGGGGTGCGGCATTGAGTGTCACCCCCTCCAGATGTGCGAAACGTTCCTGATACAGATCCAGTATTTGTCTTTTTCTTTGAATTAGCTCTTCAATTCGTTCGGTCTGTGCAAGGCCTATTGCTGCTTGTACATTTGATATCTTGTATTTGAATCCTATGGCTTCGGGCCAGAACTGCTTCACCTGCGACCGTGAGCGTCCGTGGTTTGAAAGGGTTAGGACCTTTTCATACAAGTCTCCGTCATTGGTAACAAACATACCACCCTCGCCAGTGGTCATAGTTTTTGTTCCATGAAAGGAGAAGGCACCAAATACGCCCATGCTGCCTGCCGGTTCGCCCTTATATTCAGACCCAATGGCTTCAGCGGCATCTTCTATCAGGTGGACGTCGTGACTCTTTGCAATCGCTCTGAGCGCGTCCATCTCGCATAAGTTTCCGTACAGATGAACAGCCAGAATTGCTTTCGTCTTTGGTGTGATTGCTGCTTCGACAAGTGCCGGGTCGATACACCAGGTATCAGGGAGAATATCCACAAAGACTGGCGTTGCTGACAGATGAACAATTGGTGCAACAGAGGCGATCCAATTTGTATCGGCCAGAATGACCTCGTCCCCAGGACCAATCCCAAGGGCCGCCATCCCCATATGCAGACTACCAGTACAGCTTGAGGTCGCGATCGAAAATTCGGTGCCGAGATGTTCGCGAAAAGCCCCTTCAAACCTGTGTATGTAATCGTAACAAGCCTCACCCCAGCCGTTGGCTGCCGCGTCGGCGACATACGCCAGTTCATGCTTGGTGATTGACGGCTTGGTGTAAGGGATGCGCGGTTTGGGTTTTTCAGACATCAGAAAACTTCCAGAGATGGGCTTGCCACGACAAAACGAGCGCCCCAAAGTCGAGCAGATTCCATCTGCGATGATATCTCTTCTCTCAAATTCCAAGGTAGGATGAGTATGTAGTCGGGCTGAGTCCGCTCGATTTCCTTTGGAGATAGGATAGGAATCCGGCTGCCGGGCATAAACTTTCCTTGTTTCGCCTCAGCATTGTCAACGATGTAGGAGATGAGATCGTTTCGGACGCCAGCATAGTTGAGGATTGTGTTGCCTTTGGCTGCCGCGCCATAACCAACAACAGTTTTACCCTCTTTTTGTGCTTCAATCAGAAATGAGACCAGATCATTTTTTAGGCGCCCGACGCGTGATTGGAAACCCTGGTAGAAAGCGTTGGTATTCATTCCCAGTCTGTGTTCTTCGGCAAGCATATTTTGTACCGAAGAGTTGATGCTTCGGTGGGGGGTATCCGCCCGTTGGGCAAACACACGAAGACTTCCACCATGAGTTGGTAGTGTGGAGACATCGAATATCTGCAACCCGTTTGCAGCGAAAATACTGCTTACGCTGGTGAGTGACAGGTACGAAAAATGTTCGTGGTAAACGGTATCAAATTGAACCTTATCCACCAGGGTTTTTAGCGAGGGAAACTCAAAGGTAGCTACGCCACTAGGTTTTAGTAGAATGGAAAAGCCTTTAACAAAGTCGTTGATATCTGGAACATGCGCTAAGACGTTGTTTGCCGCGACTAGGTCGACGGTTCTCCCTTCTGCTGCCAGCACTTTCGCCAAACGTGTTCCAAAAAAGTCCTCGACGATTTCGAGACCGTGGACATCGCGAGCAGCTTTTGCTGTGCTAGCTGTTGGTTCGATTCCGTAACTAGGCACTCCGCGATGCTTGAAAAACTGGAGCAGGTATCCATCATTCGCTGCCACTTCAGATACCATTGATGATGACGAGATTTGAAATCTCTGAATCATATCAAGGGTGTATTGTTCAGCATGCCGAAGCCAGCTTTTCGATGTACTACTGAAATAGGCATAATCTTCACTGAAGAGCTGATCTGGTGCTGAAAAGTCTTCCGTTTGTACCAGCCAGCAGGAATCACACTGCAGTACCCGAAGGGGAAACCAGAGTTCAGGCGCAGACAATGCGTCAGCGCTCAGGTACGCATTCGAATGTGGTGAAGAGCCTAAATCCAAAAACAGATTGGACAGGCTGTTGTCGCAATGTCGACACTTCATAGGGAAATGCCTCTAAAGTTACTGTCAATCAAGGCGAAAGACAGATCGCGTTCGGAAACACAGGAAATCTCCAACGGGAGCTGGATGGAGAGGCGAGGGTCTTTGTAGTTAACGCCAGCTTCAGAAGAAGGCTCATGCATCGCTGAATGAAAGTAGAGCATTTCACAATCGTCGCAGAGGCTCTGGAAACCATGAGCGAAACCTTTCGGAACAATGAGGCTTCGTTCATTCTCAGCTGAGAGGACGGTTGAAAAGTGTTTCAGGTAAGTCGCGGATCCAGCACGTAAATCAATAACGATGTCCTGCACCTCGCCGCGGATACAGGTGATCATCTTGATTTCCGAATGTGGTGGAACCTGATAGTGGAAACCACGAAAAGTACCGGCCTTCGCGGTGTGCGTCAGGTTTATTTGCGCAATGTCACTATCAAATCCCAACTCGCGAAGCTCCTCTTTACAAAAGAGGCGCGTGAGAGAACCGCGGCGGTCTGATAAGGCAGGGTGACTGACTTGGATTAAGCGGTCGAACCCGGTGTCCGTTGTACAAAAGCGTGCCATAGACCTAGTCGCCCTCTGCCGGCAGGCCGCAATATCGTCTGATTTGATCTAAGGTATAGGCCCCCATGGGCGCACCCTTATTAAATGCATCCCGCCATTGGATGGTTGCCGTTAAGGCATCTGATAACGACCATCTGGAATGCCAACTTAAGCGTTGGTTCGATTTCGTACTAGACAGGTCGAGATAGATTGCTTCATGGGGCTGCGGCGTTTTCCCAATGGACCAGGCCAGGGGGCCATAATGTTGTGCAATCCAGTTTGTTATCCACTCCACAGAAGTGGCATCTTCCTTGTTTGGGCCAAAGTTCCAGCCCCCAGAAAAACCGCTGCCATCTGAGAACAAACGTTCAGCCAGGGTGAGGTATCCAGCCAACGGTTCCATAACATGTTGCCAGGGCCGCACAGCCGCGGGTGACCGAATTTCCAAGTGTGAACCATTGTCGCGTGCATTGAGGATGTCAGGAAGCAGTCGGTCCGCCGCCCAATCGCCACCACCTATTACGTTTCCGGCTCTCGCAGAGGCGATCGAGGTTTTTCCTTCTGAAAAAAAAGATCGGCGGTAAGCAGAGACCACTAACTCAGCGCAACCTTTAGAGTTTGAATATGGGTCATGCCCTCCCATAGGTTCATCTTCACTATAACTCCACTCGGTTTCGCGATTTTCATAGCATTTGTCACTGGTAACAATCACAACCGCCTTGACAGAAGGGACGTGGCGGACGGCTTCCAAAAGATTAACTGTGCCCATGACGTTGGTTGCATAGGTGTCAACAGGGTTTTGGTAAGATTCACGAACCAGCGATTGTGCTGCAAGATGAAAGACTATCTCAGGCTCAACTTCCATCATCCGAGTGCGCAATGCGTCCAGTTGGCGAATATCTCCAATTTTGTGCGAGGTCAGGGATGAAGATACATCGGAGACATCGAAGAGATTGACATCACCTGTAGGAGCCAGCGCAAACCCGTGGACCTTGGCCTGCAAAGCGTGCAGCCAATGAGTGAGCCAGCCACCTTTGAAGCCTGTGTGGCCAGTAACGAAGACGTTTCGTTGATGCCAAAAAGCACTGGGCCAGAAGTGGGAGGGGTTTACGTCCATGTTTTCCACGGAGCGCTCCCGGTATTCCAAAGGCTTTCTAGATGGTTCTTGTCGCGAAGGGTGTCCATCGGTTGCCAGAAACCTTCATGGAAATAGGCGTTGAGTTGGTTCTCTTCGGCCAATCTACTTAGTGGTTCCGCTTCCCAGGTGGTTGTATCATCAGAAATCAGGTTCAACACAGCAGGCGAAAGTACAAAAAACCCACCGTTGATCCATCCAGCGTCGCCTTTTGGCTTCTCAATGAAGCCTTTGACATTGTTTCCATCAAGCTCCAGAGCGCCGTAGCGTCCTGGAGGTTGAACTGCGGTAATCGTCGCCATCTTACCAGCGTCGCGATGCTCTGATATTTGTTTAGAGATGTCGACATCACCCACGCCGTCACCGTATGTAAAACAGAATAATTCTTCATCCTTCAAGAATTCAGAAACTCGTTTCAAGCGACCGCCCGTCATTGAATCATCGCCAGTATCCACCAAGGTGACGTTCCACGGTTCGGCGTGTTTTTTGTGGATAGTGGTTGTATTGTTCCGGAGATCTACCGTGACATCTGACATTACGCTGGCATAGCTCTGGAAATATTCTTTAATGAGATTTCCCATGTACCCGCAGCAGATAATGAAGTCGTTGACCCCATGGTCTGAGTAGATCTTCATTATATGCCAGAGTATTGGGCGCCCCCCGATCTCGACCATGGGTTTTGGACGAGAAATTGTTTCTTCGCTCAGCCGCGTTCCGCGGCCCCCGGCGAGGATGACAGCTTTCAAGATCTACTCCTTGATTATGTCAGTTTACTCCGCCACAAATTGTTGAACGGGTAGCTATTTCGGTGAATTCCAAACATCGTAAAGCTAACAGATTGCAGTATTGGCGTCGAGTTGTTACGCCTATAACAGGCTTTATCAGCGTTGTACAAGGACGAGCCTTCCCTAGACTCGCGGACCGGAATTATGACTAAGCGTATCGTGGCGATTTCTCAGCCGATGTACTTTCCCTGGCCCGGATTCATGGAAATGATGGCACTCGCAGACACATTTATCTGGCTGGATGATGCTCAGTTCTCAAAAGGGTCGTTTACCAACCGGATTCAAGTATGTTCCGACGTTGGGACGAATTGGATGACCATCCCTTTGGAAAACAAGGGGAGGTTCACGCCGATTCGAGATCTGAAGGCAAGCGGCGCCGATTGGGCAGCATCGCACCGATCTTTGTTGGCAAACAGCCTGCGCGGCTACAAACACAGCTCTGCAGCCCTCGATATTTTCGACAAAACATGCAATACCAATGAAAGTCTCTGCCACCTACTGATTGCCTCAAGTGAGGAGCTGGCGAAGTACATTGGTGTGGCACCCAAACACACAGTCCGGTCCAGTGAACTAGCTGTCGAGGGGGCGTCTTGGCGGCGGGTGCTGGATCTCGTAAAAGCAGTGGGCGGGGATACATATGTCAGCGGCGCAGGGGGGGCGTCATACTTGGATCACGACGCATTCAACGTTGAGGGAGTTTCCGTGGAATACATGTCTTACTCCCTGAACACATGGGATCAGGGGCGTGCTGAACCTACGCCCTTCGTAAGCAGTCTTGACCTCATTGCAGCTGAAGGAACTCGTGCATCGGAGTTCCTGTATCCCAAATCGGTCGGCTGGCGGGAGTTCTTGGCTCAGCGTAGCGAGGCGGATGAATGACCGTGAAGTCCGAAGACAATACGCTTGGGGCGTCTAGCTCAACTGAGTTCTTCAAAGAGAACGGCTATCTGATAATTTCCGACTTCTATGATGTTGAGGCGGAAATTCGACCAATCCAAGAGAAAATTCAGGAGATTGTGGAAATTGTCTCTGCAAAATATGGACTCCCCGCAATGTTCAGAGATCCCGCTGAGGCAATGTCAGAGGGGATGCGGCGTTTGGTCGCCAAAAACCGAGCGAGTGCAGGGGAAGTGTATGACGCAGTCAAACAGCTTCCGGCGTTCATGAGGCTGCTCGCGAGCAAGAAGAATGAGCAAGCGTACCAGGCGTTGAGGCAGAACTCTACGGTTGGGATCGCGAGTGGAGGTGCGGGTATTCGTATTGACCACCCGAATGAAGAAAAGTTTCGTGCACCTTGGCATCAAGAGTTTCCTGCGCAGCTGAGGAGCGTTGATGGAATAGTATTTTGGTCACCTTTGGTCGAGATGGAGCATCAGTTGGGGCCAGTAGAGTTGGCAGTAGGGTCTCACGCAGAGGGGATCATTCCGGTGTTGCGCGACACATCAACGGGACAAAGTGGAGCATACAGTTTGCGGTTGGACCGTGAGCAGGAACGGCTCGCGTCCTATTCAAAGGTTTCACCGCTTAGCAAACCGGGGGATCTGATATTGATCGATTTTCTGACACTTCACCGCTCCGGCGAAAATTGTTCAGACCGTGCGCGTTGGAGCATGCAGTTTCGGTACTTCAATTTCGCTGATCCAACCGGACAAAAAATCGCGTGGGCTGGATCTTTCGCATCTGGAACTAGCTTCGAGACCGTCCTTCCTGAATTGCTCGCGGAGAAAAAGTGATGGAGTGCCGTATCTGTCAAAGTGTCTGCGGAGAGCCAATTTATCGCTCACAGTCTCCATCGATTACGTCTATGGCTACGCCGATTGACGTAGATACAGAATGCTATTTCTGTTCCTCTTGTGGTCACCTGCAAAGTCCAGATCTATTCGATCTTAAAACTTACTACGATAGTGGATACCGAATTTCGCTAGATGTTAGCGATCACGACCAGCTCTATGATTTCAAAGACGGTGAACCAGTCTATCGAACGGATCATCAGGCTGGGCTTGTGGACTCTACTATCGGGTTGTCCGAGGGCGCTCGCGTGCTGGACTACGGCGCAGCAAAAGCCGAAACGTTGAAGAAGCTCACAAACAAACATCCGAGAATTGATCCTCATGTCTTTGATGTAAGCGAGGATTACAAGTCCCATTGGGCTGAGTGGCTGCCGAAAGGTCGCCAGGCGTGCTATGCTCTGCCGGATGAATGGGACGGAACTTTTGACTTGGTGACAGCGCACTTCGTTTTGGAGCATGTCGGTGAACCGTTATCGATGCTGCAGGATGTTGCGCGGCTGTTGAAGCCAACAGGGAAAGTATTCCTGTCAGTGCCCAATGTTCTTGGGAACCCCGGCGACTTCCTTGTTGTCGACCATGTGAACCGTTTTACGCCACAGTCTCTTAGAGAAGTTTTTCGCCGTGCTGGAATGCAGATTGATGAGATACACACCAATCTTTTCCGGGGAGCGTTTGTTGTAGTTGGCAGCAACGCAATGTCTGATGAAGTCTCGCCCGAGAGCGTGGAATCCAGCGCCCCTGTCATTGAGCTCGCGGAGTTTTGGGAACAGGCCAGACGCAAGTTGGTTGCTGCGGCAGACGCAAACCCAGAAAAACCTTCTGTTATTTATGGTGCAGGTTTCTATGGAGCCTTCGTCGCGTCCCAACTGATCAACAAAATCAACCTGGTGGGTTTTGTCGATCGTAATCCACATGCTCAATCCCAGAAATTTTTTGGTCTGCCAGTGTTCGAACCGGAGGGTCTCCCTGAAGATGTGGAGATGGTTTACGCAGGTCTAAATCCGACAGTTGCGCCTGAGATTATTCGGCAGTGGCTGGAGCAGATTGATAGAAGTGATTTAGGTGTAACTCCGTTGGATTGAGTGGGGCCGATCACTTGAGGTCGCCGTATTTTATAAAAGAAGGAAGTAGCAATGCCCTCGACCGGCGTCTCATTTCTTGTTCCTACGTTCAATCGGTCTCACTATCTTGAGAGAAATTTTCGGCATCTTAAACCTCTGCTGGACAACCAAGAATGTGAGGTTTTGATCCTAGATGGTTCGACCGACGAGGAGCACCGGAAAAAGAATGAAGACTTGTCTCGTGTGGCTGGGTTTGATTATCGGTTTTATCCGTCTAAGGAATATACCGGTTACCATCGTATGATAGAAGCCCTGGATCGGCGGGCTTATCCATTGGTGCAACTGTTGCCCGACGACGATTTCGTAAATGTTCAGGGTGTATATGAGCTAGCGGAAATCGTTTCCGCGGATCCCAGTCTTGTGTCGGCATACGGCGACTATGTAAATTTCGTCGTCAAAGAAGACGAGTCAGAGCTGATGATCTTGTCCTTTCCGGATCTGAGTGCTCGAGATTACGTTCAAGATAGCCCTATTGATCGTCTCTTCTGGACCATGAACGAGGGGCCCATCACAAGTTTCTACGGTGTGATGAGAGGGGACGCGTTGCAGGCGGCTCTGAGAGGCGTTGTGGATGTGATCGAGCACTATGAAGACGAGCTGTTTGATTTTAGCTTTGGTGACCCTTTGCTCGTTTGTCTTTTACTTGCTCAAGGGAAAATGAGGCATTGCAGTCTGCCTTATTTCGGAAAGGAGTTAGGTCAGTCAATCGCTAAGTTCGTTTCGATGCCAGGGGTCGAAATTTTCTCCAACCAGAGTTTTGTAAAAAAATATGAGAAACTCCGGGGAAAAGTTCTGGAATTCTTTCCATCAGACATGCCTCAGGCAAACGCTATTGCGGCGATTGATGCCGCTTGGCATTCCTTTCTCGGTGGATTTAGCCTATCTGGCTACAACACATGGCACGGGCTGCAAGCATCAAGGATGGAACTCGGGCTCCCCTATGAAACGATTCCTGCACTAGAAATTCCACCACAAAATGTTCCTGGACTTGCGGCTGCCTATTGGGCCCGCTATTCATACTTCGCCGACTATCTATGCGATGTGCATTCGCTTGAAAACGTCGAAGTCATCGAGGAATGGGGGTATCCCCACATTGAAGCCCGGCGGGCAATCCCGGCGGCTGCACTAGCTATGGCAAGTAGTTTCCCCGAAATTGCGGCTATGGTTGGTGACCCAGTTATTCCTAGATTTAGCGAGAAAAGCTCTGTCGGTAAGGTTCGTTCATTGAATGTGAACGCTGAGGGTAGAGTGTCTCTATAACGTTTGGGATAGACGTGCTTCCTAGAGGCGTGCGGGCAGTGATTGAGCAGTGCAGGCGCCGCAACGAAGTTGCTCCGATAATTCGTGGGTTAGACAATGGTGAGCCGAAATAACTTAGAGCAATATATTTGGATTGGGTTTGTAGCGTTCTTCCCAGTTGTCGGATTTGTCGCGCCACGCAGTGCGGCGGCTCTAGTTGCCGTCGCCACAATCGTTACATTAGGTTTGTTCTTGTGGAATGAGAGGAGTTTCAGAGCACTTCGATCCCCAATCTGGATCCCTTTCGCAGTGTCCTTAGCGTTGCTTTTATTCGCCGGGCTGGTCGATGGTACTAGCT
This sequence comes from Rhodobiaceae bacterium, assembly GCA_003330885.1. NCBI lineage: Bacteria > Pseudomonadati > Pseudomonadota > Alphaproteobacteria > Hyphomicrobiales > Parvibaculaceae > Parvibaculaceae bacterium. The sequence continues at coordinate 399,698 of CP030277.1, forward strand.
CCCACGGCATCGATCGCTTCTCAAAACTCTCATTGTTTTTGCTGATTGGTGTACTTCTTCTCCTGCTTATAAAAAACCGCATGTCACAGAATGGCGGGTCGGTCGACGCTGCGCTACTAGTTGGCTATTCGGCCGGCCTTGTTTTGCTAGCCTTTCAACTAGCCACCCAGCACGGTCTGTACGGCTTGCTCAATCCAAACAATGATCCACTAGACATCCTGCATGCCGCAAATCGTCCAAGCGTGGTGATGGTATTGTGTTTCTCCGCAGCCTTCCTGGCTGTGCGAAAGACCTGGAGTCCTGCGGCCGGTTGGGTACTGGGCGGTGTGTTAATCATGCTGGTGGCGATGTCTGAAAGTCAATCAGCTGGCGCGGGTATGGTGGTTTGGATGGTTGTGTATGGTGTTGCAGCCATAGCGCCAAATCTCGCCATCCAATTGGCGACCTGGGGCGGCGCGGGACTCATCCTATCTATGCCGTTCGTGTTTCTTGTCTTGCTTAAGATTGACACAGAGCGGGCAATTGAAATTCCGGCAGCATCGGTTGGTGCCAGGCTAGATATCTGGTACGCGACGAGCTTGGAAGTGCTCCATTCCCCAATTTGGGGACATGGATTAGAGGCGTCGCGTTCGATCAAGGACTGGCAAATAGACTTCGTCTATTTCGTCGGCCCCAACATTCCCCATCCACATAACGGACCACTGCAGATCTGGTTGGATCTTGGCGCGATAGGGGCGGTCGTTGCGGCAGCTATATGGGTCTATTTGTCTCGGAAAATCCGATCTTATAGTCTGGACCAACAGCCCGCTCTTATCGCAGGCCTAGTGGCATTTTTGTGCATTTTGTCGATATCGCATGGGGTGTGGCAAAGCTGGTGGATTAGTGTTGTTTTTGGTGTGATCGGGATAACGTCCTGGATAGCGAAGCCTGAGATAACAGATACTAAGTGATAGCAAACCACGAGGGTATGTTCGCTACATGCGTGACGGTTAGCTCACTGGTGGAGGTGTGCGATTTTCGATTGGAAACGAGCTCTCGACGTTGCAGTCGCGATTCTGGCGTTTGTTGTTGTATCGCCACTGCTCATCACATTGGCTGCATCGATTTACTTGGGTATGGGACGACCAGTGCTTTTTTTGCAAAAGCGGACGGGGTTGAACGGAAATTTGTTTGAGATCATAAAGTTCCGGACGATGAGGGACGCAGTTGATGAGAAGGGGTCTCCGTTGCCAGACGAGCAACGCTCAACCCGTTTGGGGCGTTTCCTCCGGTCAACTAGTTTAGACGAGCTTCCTGAACTCTGGAACATCATTCGCGGTGACATGAGCTTCGTGGGTCCGCGGCCGTTGCTTCCGGAGTATCTTCCCTATTATACGGATGTTCAGGCGCAGAGGCACAATGTGCGCCCAGGCCTGACCGGTTGGGCGCAAGTAAATGGGCGCAATGCGCAAAGTTGGGACGACCGCCTTGCGTTCGATGTCGAGTACGTCAGTACGATGAGTTTCTTGGGAGACATGCGAATTTTGGCGCTCACAGTTTTGAGGGTGTTCTCTCGATCTGGCATCAGTGCGGCCGGGCACGAAACGATGCCGCGCTTCGATGACCAGGTTCGCGCCGGGAAAGCGAAGGGCAAGTTGTTGGGAGATCAAGAGCAGTGAACGAAGAGGTCTGGATCTTAGGAGGAGGTGGGCATGCAAAGGTTGTTGTTGCGACGCTGCAGTCAATGGGAAAGACAATTGGTACCATTTTTGATGACACGCCCGCCAAAATCGGCCAGCAAGTACTCGGTGTTGAAATAGGGAGCATCACACCGTCGCCAAACTGGTGGCGGGAAGAAAATCGTCATGCTTTCATTGCAATTGGCGACAACGCGATCCGGTCGCAGTTAAGCTCCTTAGACGCTGAATGGATAGTTGCAAAGCACACCAAGAGCGTCGTGCATCAGAGTGTTGAGATCGGTGAAGGGACACTGATCTGTGCGGGTGTGGTGATCCAGCCTGATACAGGACTTGGTTGTCATGTCATCGCCAATACATCCTGCAGCATCGATCACGATTGCACGGTGGGAGACTTCGCACATGTTGGGCCCGGTGCTGTGCTTGCAGGTGGCGTGCAGGTGGGGGCGGCTGCATTCGTTGGCGCTGGCGCAACGATCATGCCGGGATTGAGCATCGGTTCAGGAGCTGTCATTGGCGCTGGTGCTGTGGTGACAAGAGATGTTGCTGCGGGACAGAAGGTTGCGGGTGTGCCGGCAAGGGAGTTGAAGAGTGACTGAACATTCAAAAATCTTCTTGTCGCCACCGCATATGTCGGGGCGCGAGCGAGAGCTTGTCATGGAGGTGTTTGACAGCAACTTCGTGGCGCCTGCGGGCCCGATGATTGACAGGTTTGAGGAGGAGTTCTGCGCGTTTACCGGTCATAAAGCTGCTGTGGCTCTATCAAGCGGTACTGCAGCGATGGATATTGCTCTTCGATTGTTAGATGTCGGAGAAAATGATGAAGTTTGGGTCTCTGATCTGACCTTTATTGGCGGCGTTTCTCCAATACTTTACCGAGGGGCGAAGCCGGTATTTCTGGATGTCTCGAAGGATACGTGGACTCTTGATGTAGCGCTTTTGACGGCTGAGCTGGAAAGAGCAAATCAATCTGGACGCTTACCTAAGGCGGTTATACCAGTCGATTTATACGGCCAGTCTTGCGATCTCGATCCTATCGTAAGTATTTGTGCCCAATATGGCGTTCCCGTGGTTGTCGATTCTGCTGAGTCCATGGGCGCCACGTACGAGGGGCGCCATGCCGGCGTTGGTGCGGCTCTGGCTGTGTATTCATTCAACGGCAACAAGATAATGACGACTGCTGGCGGTGGTATGCTGGCCGGTGCAGACGAAGAAATGTTGAGCCGTGCGCGCTACCTAGCCCAACAAGCACGTCAGCCTGTAATTCACTACGAACATACCGAGACAGGCTACAATTACCGCATGCCGAGTCTCTGCGCCGCTGTGGGTGTAGGGCAATTGGAAGTGTTGACCGATCGAGTAGCTCGACGCCGGGAAATATTTGAGGTGTATACGGATACCCTCGGCAGATATGAGGGTATCGAAATGATGCCAGAGGCCTCATATGGGTGTGCAAATCGATGGTTATCGGTTTTGACTATGTCGCCGTCTGATATTTCCATTTCTCCAGCCGACGTGTGTGAAGTTGCAGCGCGTCAAGGCGTCGAGTGTCGCCCCGTCTGGAAACCCATGAGCCACCAGCCAGTTTTCGGAAACGCGCGGTCTGTTTTAACCGGCGTAGGTGAAAGGTTGTTCAAGACAGGACTATGCCTTCCTTCCGGGTCGGCAATGTCCGACGTAGATCTTGAGCGTGCTATCTCGGTGATAAAGAGTGCGATGGGACTACACTGACTTCATCGCTCAATCCGTTTCCTGAACCTGCAGCTCATAGAGTGTTGCATAGAGCCCTCCTTGAGCCATCAGCGCGTCATGGGGGCCTATTTCCCGAACTTCACCTTGAACCAGAACGACAATTCGATCCGCTTCTCGAATGGTCTGCAATCGATGGGCAATGATGATTGAGGTACGGCCCTCTGTGAGTTTCCGCAGCGCATCCTGAATAACGAGTTCGGTTTCTGTGTCCACACTGGCCGTTGCTTCATCCAGAATGAGGATGTCCGGGTCCACAGCGAGTACCCGTGCGAAGGCCAGCAGCTGTCTTTGGCCGTGGCTCAGGTTCCGTCCACGCTCAACAAGTGGTGTGTCATACCCCAATGGCAATTGGCGAATGAACGAGTCTGCATTCACCGTCTTCGCCGCCTCAATGGCCGCCTCTCGTGAGATGGTCGGGTCGCCCAAGGCAATATTGTCATAGATGCTGCCCGAGAAAATATGAAAGTCTTGCAACACGACGCCGACTTTCCGGCGAACCTCAGACGGCGCCACATCCATGATGTCGACACCATCAATGGTAATGTCACCCGGTGTCACGTCATAGAAGCGACAGAGGAGACGGATAAGGGTCGTTTTGCCAGACCCCGTTGGGCCCACAATCGCGATCTTCTCACCGGGGGCGATGTCGAAGCTGACATCTTTAAGAATCGGATTTCCCGATCTGTACTCAAAGTTGAGCTTGTTGAAAGCGACCGCACCACTGAGCTGTGCAGGCAACGGTTTCGGGGCCGTGGGTTCGGTCAGCGCCTCTTTCCAATCAAGCGCCTGGAAGATCCGTTCACAGCTTGCCATAGCGCGAAAGAGGACATTCCACTGTTCACCCATAGCTACAATCGGACGGAAGAGCATCTCCGTGAAGCTCGCAAACAGGATGATGCTGCCGAGCGTCACGTCCGCGCCCACTACCTGTGCGCCACCAAACCAGATGATGGTTGCCATGGCGAGGAAGATCAGGCTGTCCATTGCTGGGCCATACAGGCTTTCTATGACAATGGCCCTGTTCTCCTGATGACGGTTCTCCGAGTTGACGTCTGAATAGCGCTTGAAGTTGATCTCTTCGCGTTGATAGAGCTGGACGACTTCCATGCCAGACAGGTTTTCTTGCAGGTTTTCATTGAGCCGCGACAGGCTGGAACGGATATCGCGATAAATCTTGCGGCTCGCCATGCGGAAGATGTAGGTGGCCACCGCCGCGATAGGCATGAGCAATAACAGCATGCCCGTCAATTCCGGGTTGATGGAGACCATGATGGTGATGGCAACAAAGAAGGGAACAAACTCTCCCATCAGAACACCAAAGCCAGACAGAAGTTCGAATAGTGTCTCGATATCATTGGTGACGCGGGTCATGACCCGACCCACTGCCACACGGTCGTAGAATGTCGCAGGTAGCCTTTCCAGATGCGCGAACACATCACGTCTCAGATCCTTGAGACCGGAGAGAACCGATCCCGCCAGGAGGATGCGAAACAGGTGCGCGAACATGCCGGCCATCAACACCCAGACACCATAAATCACACAGGCAGCAATAAGCGCGTCAAGCGAAGCAGCATCTGCAAACCAGGTGACCAGTGCGGTTTGCCCCATGTCAGGGGCTTCCATGCCTTCGCCCGGCAGTAGCATCCCGTCAATGACCACCCGAGTGACAATGACGGGTGCGAGCACAGTCGCCGTCGCTGCGAGCAGGACGCAGGCAACGGCAAGCAACGCCCGCGCTCGGTAAGGCTTCAGCCAGCTGAAGAGGCGGCGCAAAAGCTGAAAGTCAAAGCGCTTCCCCTCAATGTCATTGTCGAAGACTGTATAGTCCCGTTCTTCTGCCAGGCGGTCGCTCATGCTGCACCTCCCGATACGTTCTGTGCGTCGAGGTCTGACTTAAGGGCATCCCGACGGCTCTGCAGGTGGGCGAGTTCTGCATACGAGCCACCCGCTGCCATCAACTCAGCGTGAGTGCCCGCTTCGACAATCCGCCCCTGGTCCAGCATGAAAATCCTGTCTGCATGCTGCGCTGTCGAAACTCGGTGCGAGACGAGCAAGGTGGTGCGTCCAGCGCGAAGCATCCTGAGTTGCTTGAGAATCTTGTCTTCTGTTTCTGTATCCACAGCCGAAAAGCAATCGTCCAGCAACAGGACAGGCGCGCCGCGGATGAGGCCGCGCGCAAGGCTCGTGCGCTGTTTTTGGCCGCCCGACAGAGTGACACCGCGTTCACCAACAGCTGTATCGAGTTGAGCAGGGAACGTTCCAATGGTTTCGCCAAGATCAGCTGCTTCTGCAGCGTCCCAGACTTCTTCGACGGTGCGGTCCGGATTATCGTAAGTGATGTTCTGCCCCAGGCGGTCCGCGAACAGGAACGGGTCTTGCGGCACAAAAGAGATTTCTTGCCGCACCTGCGCAAGTGGCAACATCCGCACGTCTTGGCCGTCGAGATAGACCGTGCCTGGCGGCGGGTCGAGCAGTCGAACCAGCAATCGAAGCAGAGTGGATTTCCCGGAACCCACACGCCCTAGTATGGCGACGGTCTGTCCTTTCTCGACATTAAAGGTCACGTCATCAAGAGCGGGCCAGGCATCTTCAGCATCCTCTTGTTCAGGATGCAGATAGGAAAGATGTTTGATGGTCAGCGCCCCGCCAACTCCGGCCAAAGGTGCAGCGTCGTCTGCATCGCGGATCTCCGGCTCATGGTCCAGGATCGCGTGGATGCGGGCAGAAGCAGAAGCCGCCCTTTGGAAAAGAGTGACCATGACGCCCGCTTCTTTGACCGGCGACAGCATCATGGCCAGGTAAAAGATGAATGCTGTAAAAGTACCAATGCTGATCTCGCCAGCCATGACGAGGGATCCGCCGAACCCGACAATGATGATTGTCGCAGCGCCGGTCATCACAAACATGGTGGAGGTGAGCGCTGAGTTGAAAAACATGAGGCGCTGGAACTCACCGGCATAGTCGCTGCTTTTCTTCTCAAGCCGATCAATCTCGCGCGCTTCTTGCGCATGGGTCTGGATGGTCCGGATCCCATTCAGGTTTTCTTGAACTTGCGCTGAGAGATCTGAAAAGCCTTCCTGAACGGCGGTCGACTGGATGAATATCTTTCGAGCGATCAACCAGCCAAAAAACGCAATGAAAGGCAAAAGAGGCAGAAGCATCAATGCAAGTTTGGACGAAAGTGTTAGCATCACACCAAAGGCGATGATCCCAGACGCACCCAACACCAACAGCAGGCGCGATCCCAGCCCAATCATCATTCGGATGAGCTGCAGGTCGTTGATGGCCCGTGCCATCAGGTCGCCGGTGGAATATTGGGCAAAGAAGCGTGGCCCCTGCAGTTGAAGATGCCAATAGAGTTTTTGGCGTAGGTCAAAGGCCACTTCCACGCCCACCTGCCGAACAAAACGGCGCCCAAAGGAGAAAGAAACATACCGCGCGCACATGAGCCCGAGGATGCCAAGGGCAGGCCAAACGAGGTTGGGCGCGTCGGTATTGAGTGAATCAACCGCAATCGCGAGCAGTAAAGGCATGCCCGCTTCGAGGAACCGGCCATTGATGATCAGTATCATCCCACCCCAGAACTTCCGGGCGTGCGCGTGGATCAGGGGCACTAACCGCCAAAGAGGACCTTGGCGTCGGACTCCGGGGCTAGAGGCTCCGGTCGACATACGTTTAAACCTTTGGGTCAGCGGCCTCGAGCTCTCCTCCCCAAACGACACCTGGGACCAGAGGCGCAAACGGCGCGACCCGGAGTTTTTCCGGGCCGCGCCTGAGTCGTTTGAAAAGTCTAAACCTGTCCCACGAGCGGCGGAAGGGGTCAGACGTTTTTCAGGGTGGTTTTTCTGACAGTCGGGACGTCTGCCTCAAGCGCCACCCGCATCGCATAGGCTGGAGGGTCCATGGCAAGAACATGAACCAGATCGGTTGCAGCATAATCAGGCTGTGCGGGATCGAGAAATTTTTCCGCAGCCTCTGATGCCTGGGTCCGATCAAAAGCCTGATCAGGAGTGATGCCACCTTCCTGGCCAAGCAGCGACAGCAGCAGATCACCACAGGCGACATCCTCATCACCAGTTGGGTGGGTTGCGACCAGAAGCAGTTTCTTTGCACCATTCTCTGCAAGGTTCGCCACTTCCTTGGCTGTAGCTTGGGCGTTGCTGAGGCCAGTCACGAGGACATGAGACGCACATTCCAACGCTTTGATGGCCATCTGCGTACCGTTGGAGGTGCGGTGCACGATCGTACAGTCCATCAGGTCTAGTCCTGCGATCTGTGCAGGCGAGTTGCCGAAATCAAATCCGTCAATCGGCAGCGTATCCACTTCACCCGCAAGCAGGCTATTTGGATTGGCTGCTGCAAGGGCGCGGGCGGTATCAACTTCCTTTGCAAGCAAAAGACGCTCAGCCCCATTGTCGAATGCGGTCTTTGCAAACGTAAAAGCGCGAATGACGTCGATCACGACGGCTATGTCGTGGGTGCCATCAATCGCACCATGGCCTTTGTGGCGGGAGACGGTGAGATTAGGCGCGACCATCGGGGCTTAGAAGAATGCCTGAATGCCGGTCTGTGCACGGCCCAGGATCAGTGCATGAATATCGTGCGTGCCTTCATAGGTGTTCACCGTTTCCAGGTTCATCACATGGCGGATCACGTGATACTCGTCTGAAATGCCGTTCCCTCCATGCATGTCGCGGGCAACGCGGGCAATGTCGAGCGCTTTGCCACAATTGTTCCGCTTCATCAGGGAAATAGACTCTGGTGCAGCCGTATTCGCGTCAAAGTTCCGGCCGAGTTGCAGGCAGGAATGCAGCCCCAACGTGATCTCCGTCTGCATGTCCGCAAGCTTCTTCTGAATAAGCTGATTGGCGGCGAGGGGTCTTCCAAACTGATTGCGCTCTAATGTATAGGTCCGGGCCGCATGCCAGCAGAATTCGGCGGCACCAAGGACGCCCCAGGCGATCCCGTAGCGCGCCCGATTGAGACAGCCAAACGGGCCGGCAAGACCGCGAACGTTCGGGAGCAGGTTCTCTTCCGGCACAAAACATTCATCAAGCATGATGCCGCCAGTGATAGAGGCCCGGAGAGACATTTTGCCTTCGATCTTCGGTGTTTCGAAGCCCTTAAAGTCGCGCTCCACAATGAAGCCGCGAATGACATCATCTTCTGTCTTTGCCCAGACAACGGCGAGGTCCGCGATAGGGGAGTTCGTTATCCAGAGCTTGGAGCCCGAGAGGGAATATCCACCATCGACTTTTTTGGCGCGGGTCTTCATCGAGCCTGGGTCCGACCCATGGTCTGGCTCGGTGAGACCAAAGCAACCAACCCATTCACCGGTCGCGAGCTTAGGGAGATATTTCATCCGCTGTTCTTCTGATCCGTAAGCATAGATCGGATGCATAACGAGGCTCGACTGCACACTCATGGCGGAGCGATAGCCGCTGTCGACCCGCTCAACTTCGCGGGCAACGAGGCCGTAGCAGACATAGTTCAGGCCCGCGCAGCCATATTTCTCTGGAATGGTTGACCCGAGCAGACCCTGCTCGCCCATCTGGTTCATGATCGAGCGGTCAAATTTTTCGTGCCGGTTGGCCTCAATAATGCCGGGCATCAGCTTGTCTTGGGCAAAAGCGGCAGCGCTATCGCGCACCAGGCGTTCTTCTTCACTCAGCTGGTCATCAAAGCCCAGGGCGTCCTCCCAGTTAAAAGGGGGAAGCTTTGGGTTAGCAACGGGCTGGGTGTCACCGGAGGCGGCGGCCTGAGACATGGGGAGGCTCCAATCAATAAAGAATATTGAGGGTGATATAGCACTTTGAGCGCTCAGGACCAAAGTGCGGCCAGGAAAAGTGCCAAATCAGACTTGGCGGTTTTCCGTCCGGATGCGCGTTCGGCTAAAGGGCGTTTTCCGCTGCGTAGCCTTGAAGTTCAGCCGCCAGGAAGTCGACCAGAAGCCGCACTCGGCGGCTAGCCCTCAGATCTTCGTGGTAGGCGAGCCACATTTCCATGGTGAACTCAAACTGGCCGTGAAAAACAGGCAACAGATCAGCGTCCCGACGCGCTATCCCGGCCTGGCACCCTCCAATGCCCGCACCCGCTCTCAAAAGGGCCAGCTGCGCCAGTTCAGAATCACTGCGGAGCGTAAATGTGTTTGGCGGTATAGAGAGCTGCCCGATCCGGATGAGATCCAGAATCCTCGAATTGTCGTCATATCCGATGACGGACATGCCAGGAATGTCTGACAAAGAGCCGGGCAGGGGGTGTTTGGCAAGATAGGACCTGTGGGCGTAGAGATTGACCCGCGCGTTCCCGACATGTTTCGCCACCAATGCGGTCTGGGTGGGCCGTGCCATTCGAAGCGCCACATCAGCGTCACGCCGAAGCAGGTCTTGCTGGCGATCATCCAGGTTGAGCTCAATATCAATATGGGGGTATTGCGCATGGAAGCGGGCGAGCATGGGAGGCAGCACTTCTGCGCCCATGATCTCGCTGGACGTCAGCCGGACGGTGCCGCGTTCCTCCGCCGCCTCGCCGCTGGAGGTGCGTAGAAGGGCAGCGGCGGCGGCCTCCATCACTTGCACGTGGGGCAAAAGCTCGAGAGCCGCGTCTGTTGGCGCCAGCCCCATCCGCGAGCGGGTGAAGAGCGGGGTTCCAAGCGCTGCCTCGAGCCCGTCAATATGGCGTCCGAGGGTCGGCTGGGTGAGCTTCAGCGAGGCCGCGGCCGCAGAAAGACTGCCCTCGCGCATAACGGCGAGAAAGGAGCGATAAAGGGCCCAGTCCGGTTCAACTTCATTCATACAAAAAAGTATAGATAAGACACATAAATAGGCAATTTATATTCATGAACGTTTGATGCATATCAGGAGGGCACTTGAAACGGAGCCTGTCTGATGACCCAAATGAACTCTTCCCCCTCAAAGACCCTTCTCATCATTGGTGCCACTGGCGGCATTGGTGGTGAAGTCGCAAGAAGCTTTGCCCGCGGCGGCTGGACCGTCCGCGCCCTGGCCCGGACACCTAAGGAAGCCACAAAACGGTTCAGTCACCTGGGTGTTGCCGAATGGCGGAAGGGTGATGCTTTGAAATCGAAAGATGTGCTGAAGGCTGCCAGAGGCGTGGACGCGATCTTCCATGGCGCCAATCCACCCGGCTATCAGAAGTGGCGCGAGCGAGCGGTGCCGATGCTTGCCAACGCGATTGCTGCAGCTAAAGCAGAAAATGTGCGGCTACTCTTTCCTGGCAATGTCTACAATTTTGGTCCTGATGCCTGGCCTGTGCTGTCCGAGGCGTCGCCACAAAACCCTCGAACCAAAAAAGGCGCCATCCGTGTTGAGATGGAACAGATGATGGTCGATGCCGGGATCAAATCGCTAACCGTCCGGGCAGGTGACTTTTTTGGCGCGCACGCGCCGGGCTCTTGGCTGCAGAATGCGTTGGTAAAACCCGGTAAGGAGATTAAGTCGGTGACATACCCTGGCGTACACGACAAAGGCCATGCCTGGGCCTATCTGCCAGACCTTGCCGAAACGTTTCGTCAGTTGGTTGAGCAGGAAGACCGCTTGGCAGAGAATGACACGTTCCATTTCCGCGGGCATTTCTTGGAGAGAGGCGTGGATATGGCAAAAGCGATCGCCCGTGTCGCTGGAGATGAGACCATGAATGTGAAGAAAATGCCCTGGGGTGTCATCCGAATGGCATCGCCATTTGTTCGCATGCTGCGCGAACTGCTGGAGATGCGTTACCTGTGGCAGGAAACGGTCGAGCTCGACAACGAGAAACTCATCACATTCTTGGGCGAAGAGCCTCATACGCACCTAGAAGCGGCGCTCGCGCAATCGCTTGAAGGAATGGGCTCTATCAAAAGCACGGTGTCTCAAGTCACCGCACAGGAAGTTCCTGTCTAGATCGAAACTCAGCCCGCTTCGCTGTGCAGAGCTTGGTCTTCCTGCGCCTCGCTGTCTCCATCGTCGGAAGAGAGCAGGGGATTATCGATGCACACGAGGCCGGGCTTGCCGCCTTTGTTACGCTGTTTGGCCTTGTACATACTCTGATCTGCCTGGCTGACAAGATCTTCGACTGTGCAAAATTGCGTTGGGCCAGTCGTCGCAACGCCAACGCTGGCACCACACGGCGAACTGGCTTCTTCGTACATCAGTTCTGCAAATCGCTCTGCGATATTGAGGGCGGCAGAGGCCGGTGCGTCTGGCATGAGAACGCAGAACTCATCGCCACCTAGACGGCAGACAATATCGCTCTCGCGCGAGGCGCCTTTAAGGTGGCGGGCGACCTTGACCAGCAGATCGTCACCGACCTGGTGTCCAAGTGTGTCGTTGAGCAATTTGAAATCGTTGATATCAATATAGAGAAGGGAGAGCTCGCGGTTGGCGCGTTGCGCGCCAGCCATCTCACGCTTGGCATGTTCACCAAACGCGCGCTTATTGCTGACCCCGGTGAGATCATCCGTGAGGGTTAGCTCTTTCATCTGTTGGGTGCGGAGAGCGACTTGTTCTTCCAGGCCCCGCGCATAGGCGGCTGTTTCGTCTTTCGCCGCGGTGACTTCGGTGCTGAGCGCATTGATGTAGGTGTCAAATACAAGCTGGGAGTCGAAGAAGAGGATTTTTTGGATAGCCTCTTTGCGGGCGTGAAGTTCGATTGGCGTATCAGAGATTTCGTCCATGATGGCGCACAGAACTACATTCAGGCGTCGAAGAGCAGACAGGAAGAACTTTGGCGTTACACCGATGCGCCAATGGACCTTGCCGACTCGCAGACGGGAGTTCACATAGTCATTGTCATAAACACCACCAAACAGTTCGACGATGTAATTCCGCATGGCGCCCTTGAGACGCGAGAGTGTTTCAGAATCGCCAATAATCAGGGCAATTTCCGGATCATCAATTTGCCGGGCGTAGAATTCGTCGATTGCCCAATCCAAACGTTCAACAACCGCAGATTTGCAGGAAAGTAAGGTTGCAATATCCTCACCCCGGAGGTCGAACAGCTGTTTGCGCTTTTCGATCTCACGGTCGGAGAACTTCATCTGCTCAGCGAGCGTTTGCTCCACAATCCTCATGCCACTAGTCCCCAAGTTCATGGTCCCTCTGGTCTGAAGGAAAAGCCTAGTCCGATAGTCTTAAGAGAAATAAAAGCTCTGTTTCACAAAGTGGGTTCAGGCTGCGGTGGTACGCCGAGTATGGCGGGCGGGTGCGATCATGGTTAATTTTTGGTTGCGGAATCCTTTCATTCACAAAAAAGGCCCCGCGAATTCACTCCGCGAGGCCCTGATATTCACGACATGTGAAAGCGGTTAGCTTGCCTTGGCGTTGAACTGCTCACGAGCTTCATCAAATTCCGCTTTCATGCGCGCAACAAGGTCAGCCACTGGTGGTGCATCGTCAATAAGGCCGATGCCCTGGCCGCAGCCCCAAATGTCTTTCCAGGCTTTCTGCTTCATATTGCCGCCGGAACCAAAATTCATTTTGGATTTGTCCGCCGTGGGCAGATTGTTCGGGTCGAGACCTGAATCTGCGATCGACGGTGCGAGGTAGTTCCCGTGCACGCCGGTGAAGAGGTTGGAATAGATGATGTCATCAGCAGCATATTTCTGCAGGGCATCTTTGTAAGCCTGATCTGCATTTGCTTCTTCCGTCGAGATGAAGCGTGATCCGATATAGGCGAGGTCTGCACCGAGCGCCAAAGCTGAGGCGACTGAAAAACCATCAGAGATTGCGCCGGACAAGAGGATTGTGCCGTCGAACCATTCCTTCACTTCACGAACGAGCGCGAAGGGGGAAAGCGTGCCTGCGTGACCGCCCGCGCCAGCGCAAACCAGGATCAACCCATCGACGCCTTGTTCAGCTGCCTTCTTGGCGTGCTTCACATTGATGACGTCGTGGAACACTTTGCCGCCATAAGAGTGCGCAGCTTCAACAATCTCCGCAGGGGGACGAAGTGACGTAATGATGATCGGCACTTCGTGCTTTGTGCAGACCTCCATGTCGTGCATCAGACGGTTGTTGGAGGAATGACAGATTTGGTTGACCGCAAACGGCGCGACCTTCTTGTCCGGGTTCGCGGCCTGGTATTCCGCAAGCTCAGTTTTGATGCGAATGATCCACTCTTCCAGAACTGGTTCCGGACGCGCGTTCAACGCTGGGAAGGACCCGACAATCCCCGCCTTACATTGAGCGATAACAAGTTCTGGCCCCGACACGATGAAGAGTGGGGAGCCCACCACTGGGATTTCCAGTGAATTCTGTAGGACGGGAGGTAGCGACATGGATCAGTCTCCGAGCGATCTGGTTCAACTTTGTTGAGCGGGAATATAGAGCGGTTCCAGGGCAGTGACAGGTTCGTTTATGATCAAGAAGGCGTTCTTTTTTGAACAGGCCCTGTCTGACGCTCTTCTTAGGAGACCCGACCAAGCAGGTGATCCCGGTCCTGTTTGCCCCGCTGAGCGATAAAGTCGAAAACCGTTGAGACAGGTTCCGTCTGGCGAAGATCTGGATGGGCAAGCAGCCAGACATCTGTCGAGCTGAACAGCTTGTCAGGCGCAATGCGCACAAGGTCGGGATGTTGGTCGCCAATAAGGCAGGTGAGGACCGTAATACCGACACCATTCCGCACAGCGCGAAGCTGATCGGCGATCGACGAGCAGCGCAGCCACGTAGGCGCGTCGCGGGTTACATGGTTCGACCATTTGTGAAGCTCGGTTTCCGCAGCTGCACCCGCAAACCCGATGACAGTATGTGATGCCCATTCTTCCCTGGAAGAGGGCACCCCATGCGCCTCCACATAGTCCTTGGAGGCGTAGAAAGCGACACCGACGCGGGCGATCTTCTTTCCCACAAGGTTTTCCTGCCCCGGACCATAAAGCCGAATGACGATATCTGCCTCACGGCGCCGGACGCTGGCAGGCCAGGCGTCGGTCATATATTCAATTTCGATGTCCGGGAATGTTGCATGGAAGTCCTTCATGTGCGGCATCAGCCAATATCCAGCCAGGGTTGCAGCGGTGGAAACCCGCACGACCCCCTTGGGGCTTTCCCCCTCTGCTGCTGCGATGCGTTCAGCGCGCAGCGCTGCAGAGGCCATGAGATCTGCTTCATGCTTCAAATGCTCACCGGCGGGTGTAAGGGCATAGCCGTCTGTGTCACGAACGAAGAGTTTCTGGCCGAGATGCCGTTCCAGCTCAGCAATATGTCGTCCCACCGTGGCATGGCTGAGCTTCAGCCGCCGACCGGCAGCCGAGTGCGATCCCGCGTCGGCGACAGCAAGGAAGGTGCGAAAGAGGTTCCAATCGGCGCCCGTGTTCATATGCGATCTCTTCTTGTGCAATTATGAACGGTAATGTGGAACGCCCCGGCGGAAAATTCAAGGTGCAGCCGTCTAGAAGACCCAGGAATGGGAAGGAAAATGAGGAGGGATGCATGAGCGGCCTCGATTTGCTAAATCTGAGGCATCGATTTTTATGGGGCGACCCGAAACGGACATAGAACCGACTGGGAAGCCGACGAACAGGGGAGACAATCGTGCTCAAGACTAGATTTACGGAATTGTTCGGTGTCGAACACCCAATCGCCCAGGGCGGCATGCAGTGGGTTGGTCGCGCAGAACTCGTTGCGGGTGTCGCCAATGGCGGCGGCCTCGGCTTTATCACAGCGCTCACACAACCGACGCCTGAAGACCTCGCGAAGGAAATCAAGAAGTGTCAGGGCCTGACGGACAAGCCCTTTGGCGTGAACCTCACGATCCTGCCCGCACTAAAGCCACCTCCCTATGAAGAATATCGCCAGGCCATCATCGATAGCGGCGTGAAGATTGTAGAGACCGCCGGCAACAACCCGGCAGATCACATTGTGGAATTAAAAAAAGCCGGCGTGAAAGTCATTCACAAATGCACAGCTGTTCGCCACGCTCTCAAAGCCGAAAAGATGGGCGCTGACGCCATCTCCATTGATGGCTTCGAATGTGCAGGCCATCCAGGCGAAGACGATATTCCAGGCCTGATCCTGATTCCGGCCGCCGCAGATAAAGTGAAAATCCCGATGATTGCGTCTGGCGGTTTCGGCGACGCACGAGGCCTTGTTGCGGCGCTCGCGCTCGGTGCCGAGGGCATCAATATGGGCACGCGCTTCATGGCAACCGCTGAGTCACCGATCCATCAGAAAGTAAAAGAACAGATTGTTGAGAATGATGAACGGGCAACCGATCTCATCTTCCGCACTTTGCGCAACACAGCACGCGTGGCGCGCAATGATGTGAGCCAGGAAGTGGTAGCGATAGAACGAAAAGGCAATGCCAAGATCGAAGACATTGCCCATCTCGTCGCAGGCGCCCGCGGTAAGGTCGTCTACGAAGAAGGCGATCCGAACCACGGCATCTGGTCTGCAGGAATGGTTCAAGGCTTGATCCATGACGTACCAACATGCGGCGAACTCATCTCCCGCATCGTGACAGAAGCTGAGGCTATCATTGCAAGCCGCCTCGGCGGTATGGCCGGGAACGCCAGCGCTCAGGCTGCTGAGTGATTTAGGCGAAATGATTGTTGACGGGCTCGGCAGAAATGCCGGGCCCTTTATGATGCGCTGACGAGAGCCATTGTTTTTTGGCGCAGGGCTGACGGGCGCATGCCGTACCAATTGAAGATGGCACGCGAAAAGGAGCTGGGTTCTGAATATCCAAGTCGGTGGGCAATTTCAGTGACGGCCATGTCTGTCTGTTGAAGAAGACGCTCCGCTTCTTCCATGGATGCTTCCTCACAAAGGCGTCGAAACGTGGTGCCTGCCTCCGCGAGGCGGCGTTGCAAGGTACGCACGCCAAGGCCCAGGTCATCTGCCACCTCAGCGCAGGTCACGCGATGGGAACCCCGCGCGGTGATCGCGGTGCGGACGGTGAATCCCAGCTGATCGAGCCTCTGTTGTGCTTTGAGAAGCGTGTCCCCATGCGCTTGCAGCGCTGCCAGTAAAGCGGCGTCCGCGTGGGGGACCTCGCGTTTGAGGTTTGTGTTGGACAAGACATAGCCAGGCTCGTCACTGCCCATTTCAACCGGACAGCGGAAGAAGGTCTCATAGGCAGATTGAAGCGAGGGATCGGGCGCCGTGACGCGAACAAATTCTGGACGAATGTCGGGAAGGCCAGCGTGATGCATAAGAGACAGGGTGACGGACAGAATTGAGTCTATTTGAAGAGGGTGTGAGAGGATCGCTGCAGGTTCTGCTCGGTAAACCGTATCAAGTCCGACTTTGACTGTGCGGGCCGAATAGAATCCGTTATTGCTCACCAATCCCTGATAGGTGCGCGCGTTGCGGATCATGTCCGTCACTGTTGGGCTGTGCAGCATCACCAGGGAGACGATGTTGGTTGCTTGCAGCGGAAGTGCAGCGCCCACTTTCAGGCCGAGCAACGGATCATCGTTGAGATCTGCCACAAGGTGCCAAAGACGGCGCGCAAGGATCAGCTGCAATTGCCGGTTCGGCAGGCCGGTTGCTGTGGGAAGGTCGCCTAATTCTGCAACAAGGGCATTTCGGTCGAGACCGTGGGCGACCAGTTGATCAATCGCCGCACTCATCCACCCGACAGAGATTGTTTGAGGGTTCACCATGGACCTACTGAACAGGCAGGAACAAAATACGTCAAGATAAATGACGTTTCATGTCACAATCTTGGCGCGCTTTGTCACTGACCATATCGTCTGAACGTGCACACTGGCGGGATCAAGAGGGAGGGTCTTATGGCGCAAACACAGGTTTCAGATTTTCAATCGATCCGGGTAGAAGCAAAGCCAGATGGGTTTGGCGCTGGTATCACAGACCTTGATATCTCAAAGCCCCTGCCGCCGGAGACGCTGCAGGAGGTGAAAGATGCCTGGGCAGCCCACGGGGTGATCTATTTTCCTGATCAGCCCCTCACCTTGGATGAGCTGGAAGCCTTTACGCTGCAGTTAGGCGAGTTCGGTGAAGACCCGTTCATCAAGTCCATGGAAGGCCGTCCCCACGTGTTGGAGTTGCGCCGCGAGCCAGATGAAAAGGCGACAAATTTTGGCGCCGGTTGGCATTCGGATTGGAGCTTCCAGGAAACACCACCCGCAGGCACGATCCTCCATTCTGAAGTAACACCACCTGTTGGCGGCGACACGCTCTATGCAGATGGCAGGCGCGCCTATGACGATTTGTCCGACGAGATGAAAGCGCGGCTTGAGGGTCTGATGGCCATCCATAGTGCGATCCTCCCGTACGGTTCGAAGGGGCTCTTCGCCCAGGAGACCGAAAAGCGCACGATGAAAATCATTTCATCGACCAAGGCGGAAACGAAGCAGCTTCATCCCCTGGTGCGTACACACCCTGTGACAGGCCGGAAGGCACTCTTTGTCAGCCCCACCTATACAATCGGTATTGACGGAATGGACGAGGCTGAGGCACAGAAACTGCTGGGCGAGCTTTTTGTCCATATGGTTCAAGACAAATATGTCTACCGTCACAAGTGGCAACAAAACATGCTCACGCTTTGGGATAACCGGTGTTGTCTGCACCTGGCTGACGGTGGATATGACGGCCATTTGCGGGTCATGCATCGCACGACCATTGCAGGTGACGTGCCCGCATAGGGTCGAACACAGTTCGAAGTCGGCGAATGCTTGGGTGGGCTATTCAGCGGGGTATTCGTCACCAAATGCAGGTGCGAACTTAAGCTCGCCGTGTGGCGTAGGGCCGGAAAAGACAAGCCACTGAATGAATTGCCTGTTTAAAGTTCCGTAGCTGACATTGCCATCGCTCTGGAATCCCAGTCGACTGTAAATCTCGGGGTTGCCGGTGAGAACGCAGCCGGTTGCCCCACGGTCTTCCAGCATTTTCAGGCCTGTTTCTACCAGGGCACGTGCAATCCCTTGTTTTTGAACATCTGGGTGAACGGAGACGGGACCGAGGCCAAACCAGCCATCGTGACGCCCGTTGATGGTTGCGGGAGAGAACGCGATATGCCCGACAATTTCGCCACCTTTCTCCGCAACTAGGGAGATTGTGAGATCTTCGTCGTTGCGTAACCGGCCGACAAGGGGAGCTTCAGAACCGTCGCTGAAAAACATAGGCTCAAAGGCAATGCGCGTCAGCTGATAGATGGCATCTTCGTCACAGGCGCTTTCAGGGCGTATGTCCATTGGCATGCTCTCTCTACGTTCCAAGTACAAGGACGACTAGTCCGCCAATAATGAGCAGGACACCTGCGACTTCCTTGGCGTTCGCCTGCTCCCGAAACCAGAACCAGGACACGGCAAAGGTGAAGACCAACTCAATCTGTCCGAGTGCCCGCACATAGGCGGCGTTCTGAAGTGTCATCGCGGTGAACCAGCCAATGGAGCCGAGCGCGCCTGCAACCCCAATGGCGAGCGAGGCAGGCCAGTTTTGAAGCGTTGCAACGAGGGACTTCCTGTCTTTCCACAAAAGCCAGCCAGTCATGAGCAGTGTTTGAATTGTGAGAACCACCGCAAGGGTGATTGCGGCAGGAACCAGAAACCCATCCATGCCAAGAGACAGCGAACCCGCGCGATAGCAGACTGCAGCAATACCATAGGCGGCGCCTGACCCGATCCCCATCAGCGCAGCGCGTTCGGTGAGCGAGGTGATCAGCGCCGCCGGAGTTGCCTCTGTGCGCGCCATCGATATCGCGATCACACCGACCAGGCTCACAGCGATCCCGATACCTGCGCCAACGGTGATCACCTCCCCAAACACAAAAATCCCGAAGAGGGCAGTCTGCACAGTTTCTGTTTTTGAATAGGTCGTCCCAACCACAAAATTGCGATGTGCGAAAAGCGCCACGAGCAACACCGTGCCGATGATTTGCGCAATACCGCCAACGAAGGAATAAACGTAGAATTCCGAGGGTGGTGCGTTGATCTCAACATCAAATGTTACGAGCAATATCCAAAGGTAGATGATTGCGACCGGCAGTCCGAATAGGAAACGGACATAGGTGGCGCTGGTGGCCGTGAGGTTCTGTGCCAGCTGTCGCTGTAGAGCCGACCGCAGATTCTGCAGAAAGGCTGCGGCAATGGTGATGGGGATCCACAAAGGCATTAGTTGTCGGGGCCGCCCATACCTTCTAGCGAACGGGGACGTTCCGGCGCACCCAGATCTCGCAGCACACCTTCAATGAAGTCACTTTTTGAGCGGGCATAGCTGTCCACATCATTGGGAAAGCGGGAGGCCAGATCTTCTTTCAAGGATTGGTAGGCCGCCAGCAGTTTTGCGTTTGATCTCAGCGCATCACGAAAGACCACATGGCGTTCGATCTCAATGTGACCCGTCTCGAACATATGCACATTCACGTCCACCCCGCCTTTGCGGCGAAAAAAGTGCCGTCCATCGATGCCATATGCACCGAAATAGACAAAGCCAAGCGGTTCCAGGAGCGGTGCGAGGCCAGGCCCGTCATCATGGTGACGAAGCTCCGGCATCATATCGATCAGCGGCTTGGCGGCGAGCCCCGGCACGCTCGTGCTGCCAATATGATGGATGGTGACAAGCCTGTCGCCACAGACGGCCTTCATTTTTTCCGCCAGTTCCTTGAACTGCTCTCCCCATGCGCTGTTATGCGGCGCAAGAACCACAGGGTCGGCCGCATGTTTTTTGAGCGATGCCTGCGCGGCATCGCTTAAAGGCTCGTCTGTCATCATACCTCGCTTGGCATGGAACTAGTCGACCAGCGCGCCATAGACCAGCTGTTGCATCTGCGGCCGCAGCGGGTAGGCCCGTGACGGCATGAGTTGGGTCATCAGGATACCAATCAGATCCTCTTGGGGGTCAATCCAGAAATAGGTGGATGCCGCCCCGCCCCAGGAGTGATTGCCCTCTGAGGTCACAGCTTGCGCTTCGGCGGCATCGATGATGACTGAGAAACCAAGGCCAAAGCCTGTACCTTCTGAACCCGTCTCTGAGAAAGCGGACTGGTCCATCTCCGGCATGGTCTTGCCGCCAGGCAGATGGTTGAGGGTCATGTAATCGACCGTTTTGGGCGAGAGAACACGCACACCGTCCAGTTCGCCCCCGTTCAGGAACATCTGACAGAAGCGCCAATAATCCGTCATCGTCGACGTAAGCCCACCACCGCCGGAGAAGAAGGGCTTTGGAGTCGCATAGGTGCTTTTTTCGCTGCCCGGATCAAAGAGCCGAACTTCTTTGGTCTTTGGATCCTTCTCATAGTTCGCTGCGAAGCGGGAGAGCTTGTCAGCGGGCACCATGAAGCCCGTGTCCACCATGCCAAGCGGATCAAAAATGTTTTCCTGCAGGAACTTGTCGAGGGGCTGGCCAGATAGGACCTCGACTAATCGACCGCAGACGTCGGTTGCAACGGAATAACTCCACTGCGTGCCTGGTGAGAAGAGCAGGGGAATGTCCGCGAGCGCGTCGCAGAATTCTTCCAGGTTCATGCCGTTCGCAGTGGCGGCGCCTTCAATGCCGCTCTTGCGATAAATCTTGTCGACAGGATGCACATGCATAAAGCCATAAGTGAGGCCAGACGTGTGCGTGAGCAGGTCCCGGATTGTCATCGCCCGCTCGCAGGGCTTAGTGCGATAATCGTCAAACGTGCCGCCATCCCAGACCTGCAGTTTCTTGAAGGAGGGAATGTAGCGATGCACTTCATGTGAGAGCTGAAAGAGGCCGCGCTCATGGAGCATCATCAGAGCGACAGAAGTGATGGGCTTCGACATGGAGTAGATGCGGAAGATCGTGTCTTTTTCCAGCGGAAGGGAATTCTCCCTGTCGCGCTCGCCCACTGTTTCGAAGTGGGCGATCTTGCCGCCACGTGCGACCAGCGTGGAGACACCTGCCAGCTTGCCCCTGTCGACATAGGAACCAAAATAGCCAGAAATATTCGAGAGCTTGGAGCTGTCGAGTCCGACATCTTCAGGCGTCGTAAATGGTGTTTCCGCGTTCATGGAGATCCCCCGCAAATGAATTTCTGTTGGGGTGATCTTAAACGTTTGCAGCGCCAGGGGAAGCCCGACGGCTCACACCCGAAAACAATCGACCACGTTTGCCATCCAGGCTTTCATGTTGGGGCCAAGGCTCGCATCTGTTTTGCCGTGCCGTATCATCACCAGATCGCAATCAGGGACCACAATAGTGAATTGGCCCTCAAAACCATTGGCGGAAAAGCTCCCAGGTCCGCCCCGTTCAAGCCACCAGTGAGCGCCATAGGGGCCGTCATCTATCAGCATTTGCGGCGTTTGGGCGGTGGGTGCGCGCGCATAATCGACCCAGCCTTCTGGCAGAATGCGTTTTCCCTCCCAGAGGCCATCTCGCAGATAAAGCGTGCCGAACTTTGCAAAATCGCGGGCGGTAGCAAAACAAAATGACGAACCGATAAATGTGCCCGCGTCATCAAATTTCGGGTCAGCGCTCTTCATCCCAATAGGGTCCAACAATTCTTCGCGCATGAATTTCTCGAACTCCGGCCCAGTTGCGCCAAGCGCTCGTGCGGCACAGCGCGCAACAATATTGGTCGTACCACTTGAGTAAGACCAGTAGGAATCAACGGGATGTTCGAGGTCGAATGAAGCGGCGAACGCGCCCGTATCTTCTTTACCAGCACCCCAAAGCATCTCGATCACATCGGATGGCGCTTGGTCCGTATATTCTTCTCGAAATGCCAAACCGCTCGACATGCGCAGCAACTGATCCAATGTGATCGCGTGACGGGGATCCGCCGGGTCTTCCCACTCCGGCACATCCGCGCGCGCATGAATGTCGATCTTGCCCTCACGTACAAGAATGCCGATCAGCGCCTGCGTAATACTTTTAGCTTTAGACCAGGAGGGGAAGGTCGAGGCGGCAGTGAAGTCGTCCCGGTAATGTTCGGCGACAATCTTTCCATGTTGGACGACGAACAGCGCATGAGTCTCGCCCATGTCAGGCCCGTTTTGGGCACCGAAACCATCATCAACGAGCGCATCAAGCCTTTCCCGATCCACTCCCGCCTTTGGTTCCGCTGTCTCCCAACCATCGGTGGGCCAGGCAACACCGTCAGGGTGTGTGGGCAAGGGAAGAAGGGATGCGTTGCTCATGGAAAACCACCTGCTGAAATAGTAAGAGCCGCAGAATGGGTGACTGGCGCGCGAATGACAAGTCACGGTTACGATTGCAGCGCGAGCTTCTTTCCTGTTTGATGCACCCCAACAAAACAAACACATGAACCGGGGAGAGACAGGGTGGCATTACCAAGAATCGGCATTGACGGGTCATGGTTCGTTGACGCGGAAGGTCGCAAAACCATTTTGCGCGGGGTCAATCTCGGCGGCGATTGCAAAATGCCTTACCCCGATGGCGGCACCAACCACCCAACAGATTTTTCCGATCACCGCACCGTGTCCTTTATCGGTCGGCCGTTCCCCTTGGAAGAAGCCGACGAACATTTCTCGCGGCTAGCAGCGTGGGGGTTTAACTGCCTGCGGTTGCTGACCACCTGGGAAGCTGTCGAGCATGCTGGTCCGCGCGACTATGACACGGATTATCTTGACTATTATGCAGAGCTCTGCCGCCGGGCAGGGGAATACGGTCTCTATGTCTTTGTGGATTTTCATCAGGATGTTTGGAGTCGGATGACAGGCGGCGACGGTGCGCCAGCCTGGATCTTCGAGAAGGTCGGCCTTGATTTCACAAAGTTCCACGAGTCAGGTGCCGCCCATGTCATGCAATACAAATATGACTATGCGCGCGGTGGCCGTCAGGAAGACAATTACCCCACCATGACCTGGGCACAGAACTATCGTCTGCCTGCCAATGGCATCATGTGGACGCTGTTCTTTGCAGGCCGCGACTTCGCGCCCGATATGATCATTGACGGTCAGAATGTGCAGGACTATCTCCAAGACCATTATGCGGGCTGTCTGGTAGAGATCGCGAAACGGGTAAATGACCTGCCCAACGTGATCGGCTTTGATACATTGAATGAACCGGGGACCGGCTTTGTTGGTCAGCGTCTGTCCTATCAACATGTTGGAAAGTCAGAAGAAAATCCCCGCATCGCAACACCTGGACCCGCCTGGTCAGCACTAGATGGTCTGGCTGTCGCCCGCGGCGTCACCCGGTCAGTCCCACAGCTCGAATTCTCGCTGGAACATATGGCCTCTGTCGTGACAGAGGACAGGCAGGTCAATCCCAATAATGTGGATTGCTGGCTTCCAGGGGCACAAGACCCGTTTGAAAAAGCAGGGGCCTATCGCAGGACGAACGAAGGTGTTGAGCCTCTCCGAGAAGATTTCTTCCAGTCGGTCGAGGGGCGCAAGGTTGACCTCGAAGATGACTACATGGCGCCATTCTTTGACAAGGTTGCGAAGAAGGTCCGGGCGGTTCGTGATGACTGGCTGATCTTTGCCGAGCTCGATCCATTCACGGGTCTGCTGGGGGGCGCTTTTCCTGAAGAGACGCCTGATCGCACGGTGAATGCCTCGCACTGGTATGACATCGCACTGCTTTCAACCAAAGAGTTTATGTTTCCGACCGCCGTCAACCCATTCTCCGGCAAGACCCTGAATGGACGCGAAGAGATCGAAGCGCATTACCGCCGCCAGCTCTCCAACATCCACAATGCTGGCCGCACATTGAATGGTGGCACAGGCGCGCCAACGCTTATCGGCGAATGTGGCACTCCCTACGACCTGGCAGGTGCAGCAGCTTACAAAGCCTGGGCAGACGGGGATCGCTCAGACGAGCCGTGGAAGCCTCACACGATGGCGCTGGAGTTTCTTTACAATGCGCTAGATGCGATGCATCTGAGCTCAACCCAGTGGAACTACACGGCATCAAATTCAAACGATCTTGCGGTAGGCGATGGATGGAACCAGGAAGACCTGTCGATCTTCAGTCGCGACCAGCAGGATGATCCGTCCGACATCAATTCTGGTGGGCGCGCGCTGAAAGGCTTCGTGCGACCCTACCTTCAGGCATGCAAGGGCACGCCGCTCGAAACAAAATTCACGTTGGAGACGGGAGAGTTCGTATCACGCTATCAGCCCGAGGGAAGCGGTGAGGCGACCTTGTTTGTGCCAGTGCTGCAATATCCTGGCGGCTACAGCCTGTCGATTGACGGTGGCACAGCCGACTATGACGCCATCGCTCAGAAAGTCACTGTGACACCTGAAGGAACAGGTGAAGTGGTCATCACTATCACACCGGTTGAAGAAGACTAGTCGGCGTCAAATCTCTGCAGCGATGTCCCTGGCAGTGTCCTGCAATATGGGGATGAACTGTTGTGCGGCATCTGCTGGACTGATCGCGGAGCGGATAAATCGCATCGTGATGGCGGCTTGTGCTTCCCCGTCTTTTAACACCGGTACCGCGAGACCGAAGGCTCTGTCGTCTTGAACCGGACCAGATACTGCGTAACCGTCGCTGCGAACGGTGTCGATTAATCGTTCGATGTATTTTTCGTCCAGTGCCGCGCGATCTGTTTCACGACCTGTCCCCTGTAATGTCGCAAGCAACAGCGCCCGTGTTTCGTCGGATGAGAAGGCGAAGTAGGCCCGACCCATGGCGGAGATGAGGAGCGGAATGCGCCGCCCAATATAGATACGATCAAGCGCGAAGGGAGAGTGGGAAAGCGTGCTGTAGCGCGCCTGCATGGCATCCCCGTCGAGAGTGGCAATGGCAAGCGGCCATTTGTGGTCCCGTGTCACAGCTCTGAGATGAGCGCGCGACGCCTCCACGAGCTGATCGGAGCTTTGAAACCCTCCGGCGAGCAGCGTAACCCGGTCCGTCAGGCAATAGCCTGCACTTCTGGATATCCGGCGGGCATAACCCGCTGAGATGAGCGTATCGAGCAGGCGAACGAGGGTGGATTTTGGCAGACCGGTATCCTCATAAAGATCAGCAAGGGTCGTGTAGGCGCGCCGGTTGAGCGCCTCAACAACAGCGAGGCCGCGCGTCAGTGATTCAATATTTCTTTCTGCCATGTGTGCTCAGCTTCTGAATTCCACTATGTGGAATTAGTAAATCATTTTGGAGCGGCCCTCGTCAACGCACGGCAGACTGAGATTAGAAATTGGAAAGTGCCAATTCGCTAGATCCTGGGGAGGACACCGGCAATGAATGCACCAGCAGCGATTAAAGACGCAGACGCCTTAGGGCTGACATTTGACGCGTTGAGCCCAAACATCGGCGCCACCGTTTATGGCATCGATCTGAAGAAGCCTGTCAGCGCCGAAGTGGCAGCAGCGCTCCGTGCGGCACTTGTCGACTACAAGGTGCTCTTTTTCCGCGATCAGGAGATTACGACCGACCAGCATCTGGATTTCGCCCGGAAGTTCGGCGATCTGGAAGTGCACCCTTTCGGACCACAGAACGCGGAGAACCCGGAAGTTCTGAAGATCTTCCACAACAAAGACAATAAGGGCCGCGAAAACACGTGGCACTCAGATGTGACCTGGCGTCTGGAGCCGTCACTTGGGTCCATTCTGCGTGCCCGCGAAGTTCCCGAGAAAGGCGGAGACACACTCTTTGCAAATATGGAAATGGCCTATGACGATCTGTCCGATGAGCTGAAAGAAAAACTCGATGGTGCCATTGCCGTGCATGATTTTGCGAATTTCCGAGCAGGGCTTCGAAAGAAGGGGCTCTCTGACGAAGAGATCGAGGTCTACAACAAGAAATATCCAAACCCTCATCACCCGGTGATCCGCACGCACCCGGAAAGTGGCCGCAAGTCCATCTATGTGAACATCGCCTTCACTCAATATATTGAAGGGTGGGACCGCGCTGAGTCGGACGCGATGCTGCAATTCCTCTATTCCCGTGCTGCCATCCCGGAATATCAATGCCGCTTCAAATGGGAAAACAATTCCATTGCCTTTTGGGATAATCGGTCTGCGCAGCACTATGCCGTGTCCGACTATTGGCCGGCTGAGCGCCGCATGGAACGGGTGACGGTGATTGGCGACAAGCCTGTCTGACCGTCTAACAAACGCTCAGCAGAAATCAGGTTCTCTCTTGCTCAGCAGGGGAGGACTTTTCTTTGGGGCACTAGGCGAGGTCGTGAATGGCCAACGCGAATGCATAGACAAGAGCGGTTTCTTTGAGCCGCTCGAAGCGTCCAGCCGCACCCCCATGACCTGCATCCATATTGGTTTTGAAAAGAATCGCATGGCCGCTGGTTGAATGTGCGCGCAGTTTCGCAACCCATTTGGCCGGTTCCCAATAAGTCACACGTGGGTCTGTGAGGCCTGCAAGTGCCAGAATGTTTGGGTAGGCTTGGGTCGTGACATTGTCATAGGGCGAGTAGTCCGCAATCACCTCATAGGCGGATTTGTCTTCAATGGGGTTGCCCCATTCCAGCCATTCCGGTGGGGTGAGCGGCAATGTGTCATCCAGCATTGTGTTGAGCACATCAACAAACGCGACTTCCGCAACAATGCCTTTGAAAAGATCCGGCGCGAGATTTGCGACCGCCCCCATCAGCATGCCGCCCGCACTTCCGCCATGGACGGTAATGTTACCTCTGGACGTGTAGCCTTGCGCGGCAAGGTGCTCACCTGCGGCAATAAAGTCGGTGAATGTATTTTGTTTCTTGTCGAGCTTGCCGTCCTTGTACCAGCCATAGCCGCGTTCTTTGCCGCCGCGGATATGGGCAATGGCATAGATGAAGCCCCGGTCGACGAGACTCAATCGGCTCACAGAGAAAGACGCGGGCATGGAGATGCCGTAGGCCCCATAGCCATAGAGAAGGCAGGGCGCTGTTCCGTCGAGCTTGGTGCCCACCCGATAGACAAGGGAGATGGGAACCTTCGTGCCGTCCTTGGCCGTTGCGAAAATGCGCTCCGTTACATAGTCAGATGAATTATGACCGCTGGGCACTTCCTGTTCTTTCAGGAGCGTTCGTTCCCGCGTATTCATATCGTAGTCGAAAATCTGTTCCGGTGTGGTCATGGAAGAATAGGCGAAGCGCACTTGAGACGTGTCATACTCAAGCCCTGACATAAAGCCCAGATCAAAAGCCTCTTCCTTAAAAGAGATTGCATGTTCGCTTTCATCGCCAAGTGCGCGCACAATGATCTTGTTCAACCCGTCCTGGCGCTCTAGACGCACATGAAAGTCTTTGTACGCGCAATGATCGAGCAATAACGTGCCCGGACGGTGTGGGACGACGTCACGCCAGTTGCTGCGATCTTGCGAACCCGTTGGTGTTTCAACCAGTTTGAAGTCTTCGGCATCGTCCGCATTAGTGATGATGAGAAACCTGTCCCGCGGCGCGTCATGCTCCAGATCATATTCAACTCCAGGTTCGCGCGCGGCCACCAGCACGGGCTGAGCATCTGGCGTAGCGGCATCGATCAGATGGCTTTCACTGGTCTGGTGATCGTGCGCGCTGATCACGATATAGCGCCCGCTTTGCACAGTCCCCACGCCTACAAAAAATCCTGGGTCCGTTTCTTCATAGACACAAACGTCCTTTGCCGGGTCTTCGCCCAACCGGTGGCGGAACACTTTGCTGGGCCGATGGTTCTCATCAACCCTCACATAGAAGAAAGTGGCATTGTCGAGCGCCCAGGCTGCACCGCCACTTGTGTCAGAGACCGTGTCTGCAAGGTCAGCTCCCGTCTTTATGTCCCGGATCTTAAGGGTGAAATATTCCGAGCCTTTAACGTCGCTGCTCCAGGCGAACAGAGCATCATCGGGACTGCGCGCCGCGCCACCTATCTTGAAATAGGCTTGGGCTTCGGCTTCCTTGTTCCCATCGAGAATGATGGTCTCAGTTTCATTGCCCGTGCGGGGCTTCCGACAAAAGAGCGGATGCTGCGACCCGGTCTCATATTTAGAATAATAGAGCCAGTCCCCATGGGGAGCGGGCACAGAGCTATCATCTTCTTTTATCCGCCCTTTGATTTCCTCAAAGAGGGTCGTACGAAGGTCCTCAAGCGGCTCGAAGGCGGCATCCGCATAGGTGTTTTCCGCTTCCAGATAGGCCCGAATATCTGGCTGCAGGACACTTGGGTCCTTCATCAGCGTCTGCCAGTCCGGGTCTCTGAGCCAGTCATAACGGTCAGAGCGGGTGATGCCGTGGCGTGTGTCTGTAATAGAGCGCTCATCAGCAATGGGAGCGGTAGGCGGAAGCGTGAGGGGCATAGCAGACTTTCAAATAAGAAAAAGCCTCCGGCGGGGGACCCCGCCGGAGGCTTGATAAGATAGGGGCGAAAGGCCTATTCGAAAAGAAGCGTGATCGTTTCAGCGATCAGTGCTGGACGTTCCTGGCCTTCAATCTCAATCGACACTTCATTGATGATCTGCGTGCCGCCGCTTTTTGGCGAGGTGTCTTTGAGCGTCAGGCGTCCTCGAACGCGAGAGCCAACAGGCACCATGTTCGTAAAGCGGACGCTGTTGGAGCCGTAATTGATGCCACGGGTCACGCTTTTAACGCCGCTGATTTCCCCCATGAGCTTTGGCAGCAAGGAAAGGGTCAGATAACCGTGAGCGATTGTGGGCATGCCCAACTCTTTTTGGGTCCGCTCTGGATCGATATGGATCCACTGATGGTCACCAGTCGCCTCGGCAAACATATTGATCCGCTCCTGATCAATTTCGACCCAGTCGCTGACGCCGATTTCTTTTCCTTTTTCCGCCGCGTAGTCAGCAACGGTGTCAAAAATGCGCATAAAAATGCCTCCAGTTGTGTTTTTGATATTGGGGAGTAATCCCTGAGAAAGTTGGGCTAAAGGTAACGGCCTCGTTCGAGAATCTCCAAGACATAATCGCGATAGGAAACGCCAAGCTCCTGTGCTTTTTTGAACCGCCGCAGCGCGGTTTCCTGGCTGGGACCTGCCCAGGCCGCCGAATGAGCTTCTTTCATCTGGCGGCGCTCCAATCGGTCCCAATCGAAAAGCCCTGGCCCTAGATTATGTCCAATCATTGGGTGAAATGGGATCACATAGCCCAAAAACTCTAGCCGTTCTGTCTGTTGCGACCGCATTTTGGCAAGCCGTTCTCCCGGCTTTGCGCGGCGTTTTCTGACAGGGCGGGCAGCGAGCATCTAATGGCGTTCCTGTTTTAGAGGGAAAGGCGAATGCGGACGCGTCGGTCTTCACCCGCCTCCCAGGTAAGGTCTTCAAGCCAGCCCCAGGTCTCACCCTCTGGCTCAATCGCTATGCGCCCACGTTCCCAGCCCAGACGCCTGAGCTCAGTGGCAACAGCTTCTGAACGTCCTCTGGCCAAGGCAGCGTTCGAGGCTGGATTGCCTGTCTTGCTGGCTTTACCGAAAAGACAAATTTGCGCAGCATGCTGTCCTTCTGCACGCTCATAGACTTCGCGGATGATCGCTTTGTCTTCATTGTCCAGCGCCGTGGAGCCGGTATCGAAGTAGACGAAAAACTCTCGGTCGAATTTGCCACCCACACCCTGATTGCTGCTGCACGTCTTGCCAGACGAATGGGTTTCAACGGCTTGAGAAGGCATCGCGAAGGCAGCGACTAGGATTACGGTGGTGCTAAGAAGAGCTGGACGAAGAAAAGACATGGGTTGACCTTTGGTTTCGAACGTACCCCGTTCGCGGCCAATTCTAGCCTGATTTTTGGCTAATTTAAAGGTCTCCGGCCCGTTCTCTCACGGCGCGTTCGAGCTCGTGGAGGGGGCCTTCTGCTAGCCCAAATTCATTGAGATGGGCGATTGTACGGTAGAGATAGTCTCTGTTCGTTCCAATATCGCCCTCTGCGCTTGCCATGCGACGCACCGCCTTTTTGAACGGAATGCGCCCGGCATATCGCTTGCTTTCTCGGTTGGCGACGAAAGTAAGCCCCTGAACCCGTTTCGCTCCCATCTGCAACTGAACCGTCTTGGGGACGTATCCTGTGCCCACCATCTCGCGCAGCCAGAGGATCTCTGTTTCGCTTTCCACATGTTCCGGCGCGATGCGATGAGCAAGGCCGACACAAGAACCGCCCGTATCAAGCCCCAACATAAGGCCAGGCTTTTTGGGGCTGCCGCGGCCAATGACCAGATGCAGGCAGAAGGCGCGGTGATATCCAAAAAGCGTGGACCGCGCGGTTTGCGCGACATGAATGGCCGGGTTCCACATAAGCGAGCCATAGCCAAACACCCAGAGGCTCTGATTCTTGCGACGGCCGGACAGAAATGCCTGTCGGGAGGCTTCACGTTCTTCGTGGGAGATGAGCGAATAGTTCGGCAGACTTGCGACCTGGCGCTCTAACCGATCGATAAAGGCCGGTGTAATATCTTCACGGCGAATGGTCCCGTCGCCCGGAAGAGAACCCGGGCGACCGGATGGTTTGCGTGTCTGTTGATCAGACGATTTTCGAGTCATGATTGCCCCAATAGCGATCCCGCACGAGACGCTTATAGAGCTTTCCGGTCGGATGCCGGGGAAGTTCTTCGTCAAAGTCGACGGAGCGCGGGCACTTAATCTGTGCCAACTGCTCTTTGCAGAAATCCATCAGTTCTGCTTCGAGGTCCGGTCCCGCTTCGTTCCAGTCCACCGGCTGCACGACGGCTTTTACTTCTTCACCAAAGTCTTCATTCGGCACGCCGATGACAGCAACGTCTGCCACTTTCGGATGGGTGATGAGAATGTTCTCTGCTTCCTGCGGATAGATATTCACCCCGCCGGAAATGATCATGAAGGCTTTGCGGTCCGTGAGATAGAGATAGCCGTCTTCATCGACGCGGCCCACATCCCCCAATGTGGACCAGCCGCGTTTGGACGGGTGGCGGGAGTCCTTCGTTTTGTCCGGATCGTTGTGGTACTCGAACATGTCGTCCGGGTCGGCATCCTCTGCTGGTGCGAAATAAATTGTGCCTGCTTCACCAACAGGCAGTTCGTTGCCATCTTCGTCGCAAATGTGAACAGACCCAAGCAGCGGTTTGCCGACGGAACCTTTATGCGCCATCCACTCGTCCGAATTGAGCTGGCAGAACCCGTTGCCCTCAGAGCCTGCATAATATTCATAGATGACAGGGCCCCACCATTCGATCATCTGTTGTTTCACTGGGACCGGGCAGGGAGCCGCAGCGTGAATGGCAACCTTGTGTGTTGAAATATCATATTGCCGAAGCTCTTCCTGCGGCATTTTCAGCATGCGCACAAACATGGTGGGTACCCATTGAGAGTGGGTGATCTTGTGCTTTTCAATGAGCTTAAGGGACTCTTCTGGATCAAAATGATCCATCACGATGCAGGTACCGCCAATGCGCTGCACCGACATGTTGTAGCGGAGCGGTGCGGCGTGATAGAGCGGTGCAGGCGAGAGATACATCGTCTCTTCGGTCATGCCATAGAGCAAAGTCACCAGATTGAGCAGGCCTTCGCCCTCATCAATCGGTCCCCCTGAGAGCTTCCTGCGAATACCCTTTGGCCGTCCTGTTGTGCCAGAGGAGTAGAGCATGTCCGTGCCGGCTGTTTCGTCCGCAATGCGGTCTGTAGGCATCCGGTTACGGGCTTCTTCATAGCTGTCATAGCCGTCATCTTTGCCATTGATCATGAAGCGCTTTTGCACGCCTTTCATGAGACCTTGGCCGACAAGCTCGTTGGCGACAGCGCCGATTGCACTTGAAGTGAAAAAGAGCTTCGCACCACAATCGCCGACAATGTAGTCGACCTCCGGTGCGGTCAGGCGCGAGGAGATGGCTGTGAAGTAAAGACCGGCCCGCTGCGCTGCCCAGCAGAGTTCTAGAAAACGCGCATTGTTCTCCATGAAAATGGCGATCGCATCGCCAGGTTTCAGGCCTTCAGCGCGGAACAGTTGAGCGGCTTGGTTGGTGCGGTCTTCCAGTTCGCCATAGGTCACAACTTCCCCGGTCGCCGACATAATATAGGCAGGCTTATCGGGGTTTTTGGCGGCGTGGTGGCATGGATGAAACATCAGGTACGTCTCCCGGCGTGTCTTTGGTGGTCGGTCTGTTTGATCTTGCGAGACCCTTGCACAGGCTTTTCTACTGCAGCCTTTTCACGAAGGCTGTTATATCAGGTGCAGACATTTATGCACCGCTGAATTCGCGGGGGATCTGCGATTTACCTGTCTCCAAGGGTGACGCAGGGGAAACATATCCCTCGACACTTATGCGTTTGAACAGGGAGAAAAACATGAGCTACGAAACAATCAAATATGAGGTTGAGGACAATATCCTGACCATCACACTGCACCGTCCGGAGAAGATGAACGCGTTCACCGGGCAGATGATGCTCGACATGATTGACGCCTTTGACCGCGCAGATGCGGATGATGATGTCCGCGCAATCATTATTACCGGCGAAGGCAAAGCCTTCTGCGCAGGCGCTGACCTTTCTGCCGGTGCCAAAACGTTCGATTATGAAAAACGCGACGACCGGCCCGACAAAGGCGGCTCTGCCGCAACCGCGGATGGCGAGATTGATTGGAGTCACCCATCTGTGCGTGACGGCGGTGGGCGTTTGACGCTGCGCATTTATGAAAGCCTGAAGCCTGTGATTGGGGCCATCAATGGCGCGGCTGTCGGCATCGGTGTCACCATGCAGCTGCCCATGGACATTCGCCTGGCATCTGAAAAAGCGCGCTTTGGTTTCGTCTTTGCCCGTCGCGGGATTGTTCCAGAAGCCTGTTCCAGCTGGTTCCTGCCCCGCGTTGTCGGCGTGAGCCAGGCGCTGGAGTGGATCTATTCAGGTAAGGTCTTCGATGCACAGGAAGCACTTCGCGGCGGCCTCGTGCGCGAGGTTCTCCCGGAAGATGAGCTCCTGCCAAAGGCACGTGAAATCGCTCGCGAGATTGCCGACAACACAGCGCCAGTGTCGATTGCGTTGTCGCGTCAGCTGATATGGCGCATGGCCGGTGCAGACCATCCAATGGAAGCCCATAAGATGGACAGCCGCTCTATCTTCTCGCGCGGTGCATCAGCAGACGCGAAGGAGGGTGTTATGTCCTTCCTGGAAAAACGTCCGGCGACATATCCCTGCAAAGTGTCAGAAGACATGCCCGTCTTCTTCCCTTGGTGGGACGAACGCGAATACGAATAGAGCCTATTCCCGAAAAGTTGCCCAATTCTGATTTGGCGTTTTCGGATGAAAATACGCGTTAGAAAAAGAGCACAGCGGGTCAGGTCTTCTCAGAGACCTGGCCCGTTCCTGCTTCGATCTTCCACATGTTGGTGAAAAAGAAGATCAGAAGCCAAAGCACAACCATGCAGGTTGACGGAACGAGAACCGCATTGAGTGGCCCCAGGGCCTCAATGACGAAACCTGCCCCAAAGGCGCCAATCGGCCCGCCCCCCATCATGCCCAGCTGAAACACCGACAGAACACGCGCCCGATGACTGTCCACGGCGGCAATTTGCACAATCGCCCGGGATTGGCTCATGGACACGCCCGATGACAGGCCCCAGCAAAGCGCCAGGGTAAACACGGCCCAAAGCGGCGGATGAAAATGCACAAACACCATCATGATCGAGCCGGAACACATGGCAAGCATGATAGCGCGGCCTTGTCGTTTGATAGGCCGCAACCGCGTCTGCACCATCGATGACACACCGATCCCGCCGAAGAAGCAGATATTGATGAAGGCGATCTCGAAAGAATCGCCACCATAAATGTCGCGGATGAGGATCGGGAAGAGCACCATAAAGACGCCGATATAGAGAATACCGGCGAAAAACATCATCAGGATGACGGATCGCAGGCCTTCGTTCTGCCAGACAATATCAATACCTTCACGGATCTGACTGAGCTGTGACGGCCTGTCCTCGTGAGGGGCATGGGTGACGGTTGGCGGGGCTTTGGGCAGGCGCATGGTTGTTACCGCTGCGACGATAAGCGAAGCCGATTGCGCCGCCATCAAAGGAACAGCGCCCACAACCGTTGCAAGCCCGCCGACGAGTAATCCTAGGACCTGTGACATGAACTGAGCACCCGTCGCCATGGAGACGGCCTGCTGAATGTTTCCCCCAAGACTTGAATTGGCAACTCTGTTCAGCAGGGAATCGCGGGCCGGCATAGTGAAGGCGCCAAGCGCTGCGAGAACAATCGCGTAGCCGATCAGGACTTCGTAGCTTAAGTAGCCGCCAAAATAGAGGACAGCCAGGGCGATGGGTGCGAGGCCGGCTGCCAGCTGTAGTCGCATCAAGTACCGACGAAGTTCTTTTCTGTCTGCGGTCGCACCGCCAAACAGACCCAGTATGAGCATGGGCAGCATGGCGAACATTTGTGCCACGCCGGTGAGTGCTGCGCTTTCGTTCAGGACAAAGACAAGCAGCCAGGGAAAGAGAACCGTCTGCACGCCACCGGAAAAGAAATAGGCGGAGACGCCGCCCATATACCAATGCAGGTCGGATCGCCCATGCGGCTCAGATTGATTGCTAGTTTCTGTCGACACAGGGGATTCCTTAGGCACGAACACTCTTCAAGGCCTATGCTGAATGGACGTTCAGCGCAAGGCTCAGCGACATCTTACGGATGAACAGTCACTCTGCCGCTGCGGAAACGACGGGCGAGCGCAAGCTCCAGATGGGGCTGAACAGGCATGCCAGCAACAGCATGACAATCATACCCGCCGCCGGCAGCAGCACAGCATTTTGCGGCCCCCACAATTCGATCAGGAACCCCGAAATGAGAGCGCCGATGGGCCCGCCACCAAGCACACCCATCTGGAAGACAGCAAGAATGCGGCCGCGATGACTGGCAGGCGCTGATTCTTGAATGATGGTGCGGTTCATGGTCATGGCGACACCACCCCCGCAACCCCACGCAAAGGTTGCGAGCGACAGGGCCCAGAAAGTGGGAACGAAACCAAATGACGCCATCACAAAAGCACCGAAACCCAAAGCCAGAACAAGAGCGCGTCCCTGCCGTTCAATCCCGCCAATGCGGCCAATGAGCATCGCCGTGAAAACAATGCCGCACATCATGAAGATGTTCACGATTGCGATATCACGCGCAAGGTTTTCACCAGCCTCGAAAATATCCCGTACAATGAATGGCAGGACGACCTGGGCTGTTCCAAAAAACAAAACCCCAATACCAAACACCATCGCTGTCGGGGTTAGAAGGCGTGGGTCACGGGCAACTTCTCGAAACCCGTCAATGATCGCAGCAAGAGACGGCGCCGTGGCACCTTCAGGTTCATGGGTCGGCAGGCGAAGGGCGAGCAAAGCCCCGGTCCACAAGAGAGCGATTTGAGACAGGAAAATAACCGCAATACCAATAAAAGGCTCAAGGGCAGCAAGCCCGAAGCCAAGCATCTGTGCGCCAAACTGACAGATGGTTGCGATCATCACGGCTTTTTGGATTTTCCCGTCAGCGATATGGGTGAGCAGAGAGTCACGCGCTGGAATGATAAAGGCACCTGCGACGCCCATGGCGAGCGCATAGATGATCAGGACTTCATAGGTGAGCGCACCCATGAGATGCGCTATCAAAATACCAAGTGCTGGAAGACCTGAGAGGAAATGCACCAGGATCAATATCCGGCGCCCATCCACATGATCCGCCGTCGCGCCACCAACCATGATCAACAACATGGTCGGAAGAAAGAGCGCCATCATGGCAAAGCCGAGTTCAGCTGGCCCCAAAGCCAACTGACCAGTGACCAGGAACGGAAACAGCACCGTTTGAATGCCAATGGCGCCAAACCAGGTGACAAGGCCGCCGAAATAGAGGTTCATCGGGCGCATTGCATCCTGTCCTTTCCGGATCTTATTCAGGTGGCGTCGTGGGTATGGACTGTCCACAGCCGAGATTTTAGCATAAGGCATGCCAAAACCAGTGTCATCCCGATGACGGAAAACCACATTGTTTGGTGGGGGCCAATAAGATCAGCAAGCACACCCATTATGAGTGAGCCCAAGGGGGCCCCTCCTGCGAACCCTAGCTGGAAGATTGATAATGCTCGTCCGCGGAACGCCTCTTCTGCTTCCGCCTGAACGATTGTTCGACCCAACACCATGACGCAGCCAGCGCCGAGGCCCCACGCAAAGGCCAGAAGGCAGAAGGCCCAATAGGGGGGCTCGAATGTATATCCAAAGACAACGAGGACGCCCAGGAAGAGGGCAATCATGACACCTCGTCCGCGGCGCGCGACGTGTCCGAAGCGGAGAAGAAAAAGCGTCGAGATGATTGTCGCGCCCCAAAAGAATATGTTCGCAACACCAAGTTCGAGGGCGTCATCCCCTGGGTAGAAGTCCCGAACAATCAGGGGGAAAAGAACCAGGATCGCCCCCACGTAAAAAACGCCGACGGCAAACATGGCCGCGATCACGGGTGCCAGTACATCTGATTTCATCACATAAGTGAGGCCATCTTTCATCGCTTGCAGACGGGAAGGGTGGACGACGTCATCGCCTGCTTTCTTCGGCAGCTGACGCGCGGCGAGACCCCCGCCAAGAATGACAAGTGATTGGATGGTGAAGAGAAGGGCGAAGCCGACTTTGCTGGCGAATATCGCAAGGCTCATGCCAGCAAGTTGTGTCGTTTGTTGAACGGCGAGCGCGAGCGTCACTGCTTTCTGCACGTTTGATCCGGCAACACGCGTGAGTGTTGCATCGCGTGCCGGCATCGCAAATGCAGTCGCTGTGCCCATGCACAATCCATACGCAACCAAAAGCTCAAAACTCAAAAAATCAAGGTTGAGAGCCGACGCCAGGG
The DNA here is from genome assembly GCA_003330885.1 of Rhodobiaceae bacterium. Taxonomy (NCBI): domain Bacteria; kingdom Pseudomonadati; phylum Pseudomonadota; class Alphaproteobacteria; order Hyphomicrobiales; family Parvibaculaceae; species Parvibaculaceae bacterium. The sequence continues at coordinate 436,726 of CP030277.1, forward strand.
CAAGCGGCGGGAGCGCGGCAAAAAGGTGGATGCGAAACAATATCGTTCTTGGGTCTCCCCGGTCAGCTGTCGCGCCTCCAAGGAGCATGAACAGCAGGGCAGGCATGGAAAGAGCCACTTGAGCAATGCCGAGCCGGGTGCCTGTTTCGTTTAGAACGTTGGTGACCAGGATGGGAAACAAGACAAATTGCAAGCCGATGCTGGAAAACCAGGTGGCTTGTCCCACCATGTACCACCTGAGTAACCCGCTGGAACTGGTTTGCTCGTCGTTTGCTGCCATTTGGTCCCCCTCGTCGCTGATCTTGGCGCGACCAGGTCATTCCTCAATAAACCATGTGACAGGGATGTGAAACTTTTGAATTGCAACCGATTCGCTGAAACCCTCACCAAAGAGGTAAGTCATCTGAATGAGGACCGCAGCGTGCCGCCCGATGAGAACACCAAAAGCAATCGTTTAACGGGTGGCTTTGACCATCGCATCATAGCGGTGAACGGCGCTGGGTCGGTCTGAGTGGAGCGCAGTCATCATTGCCTCAGCGACGGTCTTTGCGTCTATGCCCCGGTATTTCCTAAAAGGACCCTGTAATCCGAGATTGAGCATGGGGGTGAGGGCGGCCGCCAACTGCTCAGCAGGACGAGATTCGGTGCGCTCGCCCAGCAAAACGCCCGGCTGGAAGATGTGGGTTGAGGCGAAACCAAGGTCACGTATCGCCGTCTCGGTTTCGCCTTTTACTCTGGAATAAAAGATGGGCGACTTAGGGTCTGCGCCAACGGCTGATACGAGTGCGAACTTTGTTGCGCCTGCCGCAAGCGCTGCGCGGGCAAACGCCGTTTCATAGTCATAATCCACTTTGCGGAATGCTTCTTTGCTGCCCGCCTTCTTAATGGTGGTGCCCAACGCACAATAGGCTTCGTCAGCACGAATACCCGACTGACTGACGGCGATTTCCAACTGATCAAAATCAGCCACAAGATTGCTCAGCTTGTCGTGTGTGCGATCAAGCGGGCGCCGCGTAAGTGCAATTACCTTTTCATGAGAAGGAGAAGAGAGGAGCAGGTCAAGCAGATGGCTACCGATAAGGCCGGTGGCACCTGCAATAAGGGCGGTTGGTTTGGTCATAGGAAAAGCCTACCGGAAATAGGAATAGTGTGTCACCGGGGTGTCGGTCCCGTATAGCGGGCGCGGGGGCGAATAAGACCCGGGCGCATTTGTTGTTCAATAGCGTGGGCGATTAGGCCAGCAGTGCGACCAAGCGCAAAGAGAGAAAGCGCCGAGCCCCGGGGAAGGTCGTAGGTCACGCAAAGTGCCGCCAGGGCCAGATCAATATTGGGTTTGATGCCAGCAGAACTCTTCATGGTTTCAATGACCTGGCTCATTTGCGCAAACGTCTTAGTGTCCCCACGGTGCTCCGCCATGAGGCGCATCAGAACTTTTGCCCGCGGGTCCCCATTTGGATAGAGCCAGTGGGAAAAGCCCGGCATAGGTTCTTGATCTCGTAAACGTTGGCGAACACTTTCGGCCGGGTTGTCGCTTTCAGCCAAGTCATGCAACAGGTTTTCAGTGCGCCTCGAAATGCCACCATGTTTGGAGCCTTGAAGGGCGGCCATACCTGCCATCACGGCTCCATAGAGTGTGGTGCCTGCGGCTGCTGTCGTGCGCGCGGTAAAGGCCGACGCATTCAGTTCATGATCCGCACAAAGGACAAGCGCGGCGCGAATAGCGTCCGCCGTTGTCGCGTCAGTGCCCCACGCCCGTTGCAGCTGCAGGTGAACAGGGTCAGCAGAGGGCGCCTGGTCAGCGATGGTTGCTGCAACAAGGCGGATGATTTTGACGCCGGTCGCAGCCAGCCCTTCTGGCGTTGTATTGAAAAGAGTTGTGTCGAGCGTCCCTGCGATGGGAAGCGCCGTGAGGGCCCGGTCAACCGGAGGCAGGTTGCCTGGAATGTCCGGGAGCTCGGGCGGTAGGACATCGTCCTGAAAGGGATCACCTGCGCAATCCCAGAGCAGAGTGGCGATGCTCTCCAGGGAACTGTGCGCTGCAAGCTCTGTAACATCTGATCCGCGATAATAGAGCCGTCCGTCCGCAATAAGGGTGATCGCGGAATCAAGGAGCGGTTGTCCTGAATTGAGCGTGTAGCCCGCATCTCCTGGTGGCACCCGCGCTTCATCCAGCTTGGAAGTGCGCCGGTCTTTGAGACCCCGCACATCTTCAGCCCTGTAGCGGCGGGCGCGAGAGTTTGGCACGGGTTCTGAGCGAATAAGATCCCGGCTCACATAGGCATAGAGGGTCGGCAGGCTCACCCCCAATTCAGCCGCAGCTTCCTTGGCGTTTAGATAAAGAGCCTCTTCCTCGGATGGTGCATTTACCAAGTTATTCATATGTTGATTAGCTTAATCAAGATTGACCATGTCTGCAAGTCTATTCATGTTGCACTGCAGAAAGAAGAGGCGGCAGGCCCCTGAGCAAGACGTGCTCTCGAGCTGAAAACCCCCTCAAGCTGAAAGAAGGAGAAGCACATGAGCAAGAACGAAGAGACCAAAGCGTCAAATGGCTCAGCTGGTGGCCTCGAAGGCATCGTGGCGGCAGAGACTGCCTTGAGCCGGGTGGACGGAGCAGCAGGTCGCTTGATCATTGCCGGGCGCGATCTGCCGGATCTTGCCGAGACATTGAGTTTCGAGGGCGTCACAGCCGCACTCTGGTCAACGGCAGGCAGACCCTGCAGCGCGGAAGAAGCTCGTAAGGCCTTGGGGCAGGCCCGTTTTGAGGCGTTCGATCTTGTGCCGGCACTTCTCGAAGCAGGCAAAGGCCTCACAATTACCGAAGCGCTGCGGATCGGGTTGAGCCTGTTGCCGGATGTCCATGCAACCGAGGCCCATGTGCGGTTGGTGGCCTCAATGCCGGTCTTTGTGGCAGCGCTAGCACGGGCAGCGGATGGCAAGGCACCGGTTAAGCCGGACGCCGCGCGCCCCCACGCCGAAGATTACCTGCACATGTTGCATGGCGAGGAACCAGCCGCGGATGCCGTTGATGCGATGGACAAATATCTTGTGACGGTGAGCGATCATGGCATGAACGCCTCCACCTTCACCGCCCGTGTTGTCGCCTCAACAGCCGCTGAACAGGTGTCGTCGGTCCTGGCAGCTCTCTGTGCTCTGAAAGGTCCGCTCCACGGTGGCGCCCCCGGTCCCGTTTTGGACATGCTGGATGATATCGGCGACACCCAGAACATTGAGCCCTGGCTGCGGGAAGCGGTGATGGCGGGGGACCGGCTGATGGGGTTTGGCCATCGGGTCTACCGGGTGCGCGATCCGCGTGCAGATGTGCTTGGTGTTGCGATTAAAAGCCTCAAAGGTGTCGAAGAGCGCACAGCCTTTGCAAGGCAGGTTGAGGCAACGGCGAAGGCAGTCCTCAAAGAACTGAAACCCCACCGGCCCCTCGACACGAATGTTGAGTTTTATACAGCGCTGTTGCTTGAAGCGTTGGCCATCCCACGCGATGCCTTCACACCAACCTTTGCGGTTGGGCGAGTAGCAGGCTGGACGGCGCATATTATGGAGCAGGAGGCGATAGGCCGCCTGATCCGGCCATCAGCGCGCTATGTGGGCAAACTGCCGGATGATCTGGAAGTCGCGTAGCAGGAGACGAACGATACCGGTCCCGCTAGCACGGGTCGATTGAATCAAACGCTCTCTGGATGAGCCGGATCGCGGGCTCATCCAACAATTCCGGGTGCCACTCACCAAAGCGGACAATCTGCCGCTCCAGCTGTTCATAGGTTGCAGCGCGCGGCACGAGCGCACATTGAAAGCGGTCGGCCTCATCGTTTGGGTGCACTTTCCGTGTTCCCTCATTCACCTGCATCGCATGCAGACTGGCGAAGAACCCGCTGACATATTGACGACAATAGCGTGCTTTCCCGGTGATGCCTTCGCCCGGGCGTTCGAGTTCCTGATCAATGGCCTGCTGGCAGAAGTTTTGTAGGTCGCGCCCTGTTTCAACCCGTGTTCGTGCATCGGCAAGATCAAAGGGAGCTGTGACAGCAATGGCTATTGCGGCGACCAGCCACAATCGAACGAACCGGCCGGGATGACCTGGGCTTACTCGTCGAAATCTGTCCATCGCTCCCACAGGCCTTCAGCGCATTCGCGAGATGTCATTTGGCTCGTGACCAATCGCATCGGTCTTTCAGCAATGCTCCCCAAGGTGTCTTCAGCCATCTCTTGAGCGAGCGCGCGACACGGATCAAGGGTGCTATAGGTTCCGTAGAACACGCCCCCTATGGCGATCGCCAGCAGAGCCAGGCCGCTGATTATAGTTCGCATTTTATTCCCCCCAAAAAGAGACCCGCATTGTGAAAGCTCGGCCTTTTGGCACGGGCATTTTCTATCACTCTGGTCTCAAGCCTTAGTAGTCGATACCGGTCGTTTCATTGCCCTCATTAAGGATCGACCGATCATCAAATCGCGAGCGACTGCCACCGCATGATCCGTACCCGTCTCCCCAACCGGTACGGTAAGCAGCTTCACTCTCATAAAGGGCTTTGTTGCGGTGGATCGTTTCGTCAAAGCCAGACACTTGAGTGTGAGACGACTGACAGCCATCTGAATGTCCGGCCTTATAGAGGGGATTCTGCAGTAGTTGCGGGTCCCGCTCGAAAGCACAAGCGGCCAACCCCAAGGCAGCTCCCAACAAAACAATTAGAGATAGCGGTTTTACGCGACGCACGATCATAACAAGTCTCTTTCACTATGGTCGGCGCCGAAATGCCAACCGGCCCGCGGTTCCTCCGCGAAAGCGAGAGGTTATCGGACTTTGGGGATCGACGCCAATCTGCAGATGGGACCGAATGCGAAGGGTCATATTCACACCATTTTAAGCCTCAAATGGTTGCATGAGGGCTGAATTAAGCTGCCAATTTGGGGATTTGCATCGTGTCTGCGACACCGGAAACAAGTGATGTCATTGGGGCTGCTGCTGCCTCCCTGATGGGGGCAGAACCTCAGGGCCACGACCAGTTGATCCGCCGCCTCGCCGACTTCCTGCTCGCTGGTGGCAGCCAGTTGGCGCCAAATGAATTGGCTTTGGCGGAAACGGCGCTGGTTGATTTGCTGCCATTCACTGGTGCTGAGTTTAAACGGCGCCTAGCCGAGCGGGTCTCCCCTCTTGAAACGGCGCCGAGCGCTCTTCTTTCAGCATTGCTTGCTGAGCCATTTGAGGTCTGTGAACCGATTTTGGCGGAAGGGCTTTGTCTGACCAACTGCGACCTTGTCCGTGTGGCAGAAGAGACCGAAGAAGGTCATAGACTCTGTATTGCTGGCCGGCTTGAGCTATCCCGTGTTGTTTGTGATGCACTTGTGACTCGTGGCGAACCTGAGGTTCTATCCCGCCTTATCGCAAACAAAGGGGCAATGCTGTCAACGCGTGCGCTCGAAGCAATGGTGCGGCGTTCTTCCGCAAAGCCAGAATTTATCCGGCCTCTCCTGCAGCGCCATGAACTGACGCCTTGGCTTGCCCATCTCATGTTCTTCTGGGCCGACGGCGAGGAGCGCGCCCTGATCCTAAAGCGCTTCCCGGTTGACAGGCGGGGTGTTTCTGAGGCCTTCGCAGACGCAGTTGATATTGCCGACCTTTTGCAATCAAGCGATCCGGCATTGCACGAGACCTATCGGTTGCTGCGCCGAGCAGAACGCATATCGGAAGGCGCGCAGCTTCGCCTCATGTCTGGGGTTGCAGAAGAGTCCGCGCAAGGGGCGCTGGCGACCTCAGCAGGGATTTCATCGACTACTGCGGCTTGGATCCTCGGAGACCCTGGCGGAGAACCACTGGCCGTCGCGGGAAAAGCAATGGGTCTATCCCGTGATGGATTTCAGCAGGTTGCGCTAGCGTTGAGCGCCGCGCGTCCAGGCGGCGCCCTCAGCGAAAATGAGATGGAACGGACGATTGCGCTCTTTGATAGCGTGACCATGGACCGGGCCGATTCTATTCTGCACTTCTGGGACCGCATTGTTGCTTCTGAGACGTTCGCTTAAGAGGCTCTCTCTAAGAGGCTCGTTCTCTAAGTGGTGCCACCAGACTGGTTTATCGGGGCCCGAAAGGCACTCAGGGTGACAACTTTCTCCAGATCAGCACGGGTCGAACGGGCGGTCTCGATAATGTCGCCTTCAGCGCGGTCGATGAGGTCGAGAATCTCTTCCACCCCTTCCAGCACCTGAGGGAGCCAGTCAGACTGCTCCCCGTTCTCAGTGAGCATCTGTTCCGCATCTATTGCGAGTGTGGCAGCCGCCTGTCGCACCGCGCCAGTGCTGAAATCGCCAGGGCCCACAATCAGACCTTCAATAAACCGGATCTGTGCGCGGATATCGTTTATACGCGCTGCCTGTTCGCGGCTGACCCGTTCGTCGTCATCGGCGATGGGAGCAAGGTCATCAAGCGGCAGCCCGAGACAGTGACCAATCGCCGTCATGGTTCGGAACGTGCCATCTTTCTTGCCGGTCTCGATTTCTGAGAGATAGGCCGGACTGATCCCGGCTGCTCTTGCAAGCTCGACGCCTTTGAGACCGCGATGTTCGCGCCACACCCGAACTGGATTCTCTCCGTCGGCGATCCGGTGGACCACCTCTGCCGGAATAAGGTCCGCTCGGTCACCCAGAAGGGCTTCATTGGCCGCTTTGATATCGACAATATCTTCAGCTGCGCGTTTGAGTCGTTCATATTCAGTAACCGGGACGAGAGCATAGAGTGCTTCTCCGCTTGGCCCATAAACCAGCTGCGGCTCAGAAGACCGGCTGTCCTGCTTTAATGAAGAACTCATGGGGGAGTGTCCTTTGCTTGGGGCGGAAAGCCGGCATCTGTGATGGCCAACACAGTCAGTGCGCTTCCATTGCGTTCAAAAACGAACCGCAAACCGTCATCAAGGCGCCGGGTACGCCGCGATCCGGTAAGTACTTCGTCATTGCTGTCGTCGCTGCGCATGGACATGAGAGCGTCCTTCAGCTGTGACCGGTGGTGTTTCGTAAGGCGTGACATTTGATGGAAGGCACTGCGGCTATAGGCAATGCCATGGGCATTCGCCGCGCCGCCAAAATAGGCCACATTTTCCATCGTCAATATCCCTGAGTTCGCCCTGCGTGCATGCGCTTGGCAATCCTCGCCACCTGTCAGACAAAATACGCCGATTCGCTCGCGCACGGCGAATTCTTACCGGATGTTCTTTTCGCTGAGCTCTCTTTCGGTCATCATGACCTCAACCAAAACAGGAGACACCGGCGTCCCGCCCAGGCGGACCAAGGCAAATGGGGAGGAAAACCATGTCTGCAGAGCCAATCGATCAGGTCATAGAGCTATTGAAACAGGCTGATATGGGCCGTGAAGGCCTATCTTTGGACGATCGTCGGGCGTCCATGGATGCAATGTCGGCCGCCTTTGGCGAGCCGCAAGGCGTGAGTCGGGAACATACAGAACTCGCCGGTCGTCCCGCACAGGTCTTTAAGCCAGACGGCAAAGAGCCTTAGCACACATTGCTTTATTTCCATGGTGGCGGATATGTCATGGGTTCTCCAAACTCCCATGCAAATCTCACCGCACGGTTTGCGACTGCCGCCGACGCCCGTGTGATCAGCTTTGACTATCGCCTGGCACCCGAAAATCCATTTCCCGCAGCCATTGATGATGGTGTTGCCGCCTACAAGGCATTGCTGGACGAAGGTGTTTCTCCAGCCAAGCTTGCCGTCGGAGGAGATTCTGCGGGTGGTGGGCTGACCTTTGCCACCTTGCTCAAAGCACGGGACATGGGCCTGCCGATGCCCGCCGCTGCAATTGGCCTCAGCCCATGGACGGACCTCACTGGACGCTCGGAAACCTACAAGACCCGTGCGGACGCCGATCCAATGATCGAGCCTGCCGGCATCGTCCAGACAGGACAGGAATATCTCGGCGGTGCATCGGCCGAGGACCCGCTTGCTTCTCCGTTGCTGGCTGACCTCAAAGGCCTCCCGCCACTCTTTTTGCAGGTGGGTGATGCAGAAGTGTTGCTGGACGACAGTCGGGAGTTTGAGAAGAAGGCGAGGGCTGCAGGCGTGGATTGTAAGCTGGAAGTCTGGGATCGCATGATCCATGTCTGGCATGCCTTCTTCCCTATGTTGCCGGAAGGCGAACAGGCAATTGATGGCCTGGCGGCTTTTCTCAAAGTCCGATGGCGCCAGGAAGCAACTGCTCAGGCAATTTGACGAACTGATACCTCGCAAGCTGCAAACTGGATGCGAAAAACCCTGCGCATTTTGTCGCACAACACAGAAAATTGATCCGGATCAAGGCCCCGTCTCTCAATCCGACAGATTGTCAGATCGAAGAGAAGGGGCCCATGGGACGTGCCCCTCCTCACTGACCGCACCGCAAGCGTGTGCATTACGAGGAGAAGACGATGAAAAAGTTAGGGGTGGTTACAAGTGCACTAGCCCTTGCATTGGGACTCACAACGGGCGCTATAGGGTTTTTTGGAAGTGCCGTTGAAGCGCGGGCAGAGGGCGGTGACAGCCCTTGGTTGATCCGTGTGCGTGGCATTTACGTGTCGCCGGATGAGAGTGCATCGGTTACCGGCCTGGCGGGGTCTGTAGAGGCCGACGGCGCCCTGACACCGGAACTCGATATCACCTATTTCTTCACAGACAATATTGCGGCTGAGCTCATCTTGGCGACATCAAACCATGATATGTCTGCTACGGCAGGTGTTGATCTGGGCGATGTTTGGATCCTGCCGCCGACACTCCTGCTGCAATACCACTTCACCCCAAAAGATCAGTTCCGCCCCTATGTTGGTGCAGGGATCAACTACACGATCTTCTACGGTGAAGACAGTGGTGCAGTGGCCTCTATCGACTATGAAGATGGCTTTGGATATGCGCTGCAGGCTGGCATGGACTATGACCTCGGCGATCAGTGGGTCTTCAATATTGATGTGAAGAAACTTTGGCTGAACACAGACGTCAGCATCAATGGTGGTGCGATCACTGCCGATGTGGATCTTGATCCTTGGATCTTCGGGGCAGGCTTCGGTTACCGTTTCTAAAGCGGTCACTCTCGACAAAAAGAAGCCCCGCCGGGAAACCGGCGGGGTTTTTTGCGAACCGTGGAAATGGGTGGCGGCTTGTTACGCCCATTTCCAGGAGGGAGGGAGTCCTCCATTTACCGCATACACGTGCCGGATGATCTGTCCCTCATGCATGACCTCGTGCTCGGAGAGTGTTGCGAGAAGACGGTCGTGCTCCTCAGTCCAATCCTGGACGGCATTTGCTGTGTTCACCACGCCAACGGCGGATGACTTAAGAGCAGTCTTGAAATCATCGGTGGAAAGGGCCGTCATTGAACAGGCAAAACCCTGCCAGGCTCCGGCCTTAAGGGCCTTGGCGTAGCTTTCACGAGCGCCAACCACACACCACAAATGCTCTTTCAGGGATTTATGTTTGGGGACATCGATACGTGCGTCCAACGCTGTATCGTCGAGCTCGAGCGCTAAGTCATCATATGCTGCGAAACGGGTTTTGAGGTTCTCTAGTATCAGATCTCTCATGCCCAGCTCCAATTCCTGGCTCTACCCGGTTTTGGCAATAATTGCTAGCTACGCCAGCGCAGTGTGATGGGTTCGATCGGGTTTACAAACTCGCTGCCGTCTTCAACTGACTTTGCCCATTCGGTTTTAAGGCGGTGGTACCACTTTGCCTGGACATCTGAATCATTGATCAGCATGAGGCGCGGCTCGAATTTGAGACCCTGCTGTTGCAGGTTGACCATGTCCCGGTCCTGGCCGAGGAAGGCGCGCATGAATTGCCGCGCAATGGGTTTTGCAAATGAGAGAAACGGCATCGTCCAATAGAATGTCTGCGTGATCTCCGTACGGTTTTCATCCAGCGGCGTGACCGTTGTCAGGCCGCACACCGTATTCTTGCCGATCTTGATGTGCTCAATACGGATACCCGGCAGCTGAAACGAAATTTCTGTCACGGGAGTACCGCCCAGCACTTTGTAGCCGGCAGAATTTGACGAGGGCGTATGCGCGACCATGGTGAACCCACGTGGGTTGGGCGCAAAGTCTTTCGCTTTCTCATGGATCGACTTTGACGACCGCCACCACCAAGCCTGGTGCACAAACGGTCCGTGTGCCGGGTCCATTAGTCCAATCACTGCATGATCGATATGGCAGTCGAAAATCATGGACTCGCGAATATTGGGCACTTTGTCGTCAAAGTCTGGCACCTGCGGCGGGTCAATCGTTGGGGCGGCATCTGGATGAGCATCGTCGGCAATGTAGACCCAGATGTTACCCTGGACCTCGCGCACCGGATAAGCACGCACCTTTATGCGCTCAATATCCATATCCTGGTCGGGCACGAGTGAGGGAATTTCCGCACAATGCCCGTCAGGCCGGAACTTCCATCCATGATACGGGCACTCAATGGCGCTGGTGCCACAACCGCTCGTCTCAGGAGAGAAGAGGGCGCCCGATGAAAGCGGTACGCCACGGTGTGGACAGATATCGCGCAGCGCAAACGGCGTGCCGTCAGCTTCCCGGCCGATAACAATCGGGTCGCCTAGGAGAACTTTATGCACCATCGCGCCGGGCGCCAGGCTTTCGCCCGGAACTGCAAAATACCAGATATCGCGTAAAAACATGTTTCTTTGGGCCCCAATCAACGCGCCGCCACCTGCCCTTCAAAATGCGAAAAAATACAGTTTTGTCAATGTTTTAGCTGGGTTTGAGACGAATTGTCCGTTTGATTTTCTGTTAACTCGTGGCTCCTTAGGGTGAGCTTCGCCGGTCACTGGTCACTGGCAGGTTTCGCTCGAAGGAGTGGTGTAATGTCGACGGAAATGTTTGTTCTGGTCTTTGCGGCCCAAAAGGGAGGTGTCGGGAAGACGACCCTCGCAGGTCATGTGGCAATCGCCGCTCATTTAGCGGGGGCAGGGCCGGTGGGGCTCATTGATACCGACCCCCAAGGCAGTTTGCAGAAATGGATGGAAGTCCGCTCTCTGGAGGGCCCCACCCTGTTTCAATCTGAATATGGTGGTGTCGGCCCCGCCCTGCGCGAGGCGGCCCAGGCGGGCATGAAGCTCGCGATTGTCGATACGCCGCCGGCGGTGACCCGCGCGATCTCTGACGTTGTTTCCTACGCCGATATGGTTGTCGTGCCGACGCGTCCGAGCCCCCATGATTTGCGTGCCGTCGGACCAACCGTGGATATTGCCCAATGGCACGACAAGCCCCTGGTATTTGTTGTGAACGCAGCAACTGCGCGGACCAGAATAACCGCCGATGCCGCTGTCGCGTTGTCCCAGCACGGTACGGTGGCGCCAGTGACGCTCCATCACCGGGTCGATTTTGCCGCAAGCATGATTGATGGACGCACAGTGATGGAAACCAAGCCCAATGGAAAGAGTGCCGCGGAAGTCGAAGCCTTGTGGGCCTATTTGGCCGACCGTGTTAATCGACTCCGTCCCGCTCAAAGCCAGGCTCCAACCGACGCGTTTGGCAGCCATGTTCCGAGCAACGTAAACGCGTTGGGCCGGCAGGCACCCGCGTTTGGCCGCAGAGCCGGACACTGATCCAATACCAAACACCCATCCCCCATGAATACACTGCGCAGACCTACCTGCCTCGCAGTCAGGAGACCCAACAATGAGTGCCTCTAAACGGTCCACACCCCCGTCTCGCGCATCAGATGGATTTGCCACATTGACCGCCGATATGATGGAACGCGGCGGGGCAACGCTCCCTCCTTTGGTGAGGACCAGTCCGGATGCGGAACAATCACCAGAGACGGTGCATGCATCCGCGCACAATACAGCAGCAGATACGAACCCACAGTTTGGCAAGCGATTGAAACCCACGCAGGTGCCAAGGAGAGTAAAGCGTACCGGCCCCGCTGCGCAGTCCGTTTTGGAGCCCCAAGCACCGCCTGGCGCACATCCCTGTCAGACCACGGATCAATCTGACCAAAAGGTCTATGCTGGCCCAGAGCGCAGAAAACGTGACATTAGCCCGCTTGTCGAAAGGCGCCGATCCGTGCCGCCTCGGGTAAAAGTGTCGGTTCGATTGGAACAACATCGTCACCAGCGGCTGAAAGGTGCCGGCGTTTTACTTGGCCGGACTCACCAAGACATCGTGACGGTGGCGCTCGACCGATATCTGGACGATCTGGGCATTTTGAAGGGGTCGGACCAATAGCAGGGCAAAACCTTTGATCTGCTATGTGCCTGTAATAAAAATTTCTGTCTGCAAGTGCAGAAGCAATTAACCGCAAATGAACGCCAAATGTGCGTTAAATTCTCATGCTGCGTTGCTTGTGTTTCTTTCGATTGCTATAAGTCACCGGCATTATTTTTAGCTGCTGACGACAATCAAGAAAGCGCTTTAGCTAAATATTCCATGAGGAACAGTTGAGTGGAGTGGTTCCATGCAAGATAAGGCGGATCTGGTAGAGATGACCGCCGAGATTGTGTCGGCATATGTTGGAAACAATGCCGTAAGCGTCTCCGATGTGCCTGCGCTCATTGAAACGGTGTTTGGGGCGCTGAGCAGCGTCGATCAGGCGGGCGCGAACAAAGAAGAGCTGGTGGTGGAACCGGCTGTTCCCGTGCGCCAATCTATCACCCCTGATTATCTGATTTGTTTGGAAGACGGAAAGCGCTTCAAATCGCTGAAGCGTCATCTACGCACCCACTATAACCTCTCGCCAGAAGAGTATCGCCGCAAATGGGGTCTGCCGCCAGATTATCCAATGGTGGCGCCGAACTATGCTGCGGCACGCTCCAAACTCGCCAAGAAGATGGGTCTTGGTCAGAAAAGCGGCGGAACCCGCGGCAGTAAATAGCGCTCGCCAGGCTTCAATTCTTTTTTCAACGACACTGTTCGGGCTTGCCCATGGCAGATGTGCGGGTCACTCTATGCAGAACGCAGAGGGTGCACCGTCAGTTCGCAGTTCTTTGAGAGGCCTATAAAAGATGATCACACAACCCATCACTGCAAGAATGGCAGCGGCGAGTTTTTCATTGTTGTTATTAGCATCGCCAGCTCTGGCAAGTGAGCAAGCGACCATTGAAGGTGGCACGCAGGCCATTGCTCTGGGAGAGCGGGCAAGCTTTCCAGTGGAGGCCAGCGGCGCTGGCTCCACCGAATTCTCCGGCTGGTGCGAAGTAAAAGCAACAGGTGCAGCAAGTGTCGTATTTGACGCCCGAGACTATATTCCCTTGTCCGAACCCGCAGTTGGGGACGTGATCAACTTCCCACGCCGTGGGACCCGGCGGTTTGAAATGACAGGCACGTTTCAGAAAAGCGCAGGAAACTCCTATATCGGCTTCTACTTCTCAGGCGTTCCGGCCGCTTTTTGCTTCGGCAGTGGTGCTTGTTCCACCGTTGAGGAAGGAAGCGCTTCTGTCACGGCCAGTTGTGGTCAGTACTAAGCAGCCCATTCTGGCGGAGTTGATGCGAAACACCGCCCAAATCAGAATATGAATATGTTCAACGACCATATGCGTCTTATGTCGGTGGCACTGGCTGCTCTTGTTGTTGTCGCAAGTGTTGTTATCGGCTGGTGGATCTGGGACGACTCAAACGGATCACCAAATTCAGCGCGTGTCATCCAACAAATCGCCTCTCCGGCAACCATCCGTCTCGATAGAGACATGGCACGGGTGCTTGACCTGCTGGCAGATGTTGAGCACGGCGTTGTCATTGATGGAAAGTCCTGCGAGCGCTGCGCTTACTTGGCACAGACTGTGTCAGCTTACCGTGAGCGCGCTGAGGCAACCCTTGCCGGGATACGCCAGAGTGAAGCAGCCCTCGGTCAGATCAATGACCGTGCCCCGCCGGGAACCAGAGCTACACTGGAAAGAGCATTGACCGCGCAGCAGAAAGCGGCCGCCAGAGCCATTGCTGGTCTCAGAAGCTACACAAATGCGATGGGTGATTGTGAGAAAGAGCGTCTTTGCCAACGCCATGACAGTATCCGGGCTGGAGAAATCCAGCCGCTGGATTGTGATCGAGACGCAAGGCCTGTGCGGGCTGCCGCTGCACGAATAGAACAATTGTCTGAGCGGGTCGTTGCCGCAGCACGCCAGTGTCAAGCCACTGTTTGCCCTATCATGAATTGCGAACGGTCTGCGGCGTTTGCCGCAGATCTGGAGATTGCCGAAATGTCCCTTGCCGAGCTGGCGGGTGGGCGCACGGCGCTCCCGGGCATTGTGGAGGAAGCAGCGCCCACGGGCCTGGCGGTTGTTTTGGGAGGGGTTGAGCGTGCTTTGGTGCGTCTGGCGATTGACTCCGCTGAAACATCACTTGAGGCGGAAGCTTTGTCGGCACGGGCGGCAGATATGCGCAGCGGCCTTAAAGGGTGGATTGAAGAAACGGAGCTGCGAAGAGGCGTCCAGCAACATGCCTGGCGTGTTGGCGCGCTGGTGGCGGAAATCGATGTGGCCGCAGAATGGGCCCGGCAGGATAACAACCAAGAATACACCCAGGCCTACTTTGAGGCGTTATCGCGAGCCATGCTGAGTGCGGCGCGTCTCGATGCTGCCCTCGCGATTGCGGAGGCGCCCGCAGTGCCGCGCAGCACCAGCGGCCCTGTCTGTGGCGCGAACGAATTGGCGACTGCCTACCTCAAAGTGCGTCAGGCTATTGCTGCCCTCGGGTTCTGCCGCGCCAAATCAGCCTGTCCGCAGTCAGCGCGGTCAATGAGTGGGCGTCCCATCCGCTCAGCCAGCGACCGATCGATTGGCGCATTGGCTGCGGTCACAGGCGCGCTGCCGCTCACCCTTGAGCGCGCAGCAGATGCGGCTGTCCGGGCCTCTCAGCCAGTCGAGCTCAGCCTGGATCAGGCGACCTATCGCACAGGTGAGGCAATGACCGTCTCCGCCAACACGGCGCCGTCAGCCTGTCTTATGTCGGCGGGTGCCATCGGCCTCGCGCAGGCAGGGAGTGAGCCAGGACGAGAGGAGCGCTATGCCCTTGCAGGAAATGCAGCATCGGAAATCCTGCTTGCGGCGCCGGGCGAAGCTGGTCGTTACGTCGTGCGGGTTTTCGCCTCGCCGGAACGTGGTGGACACATTCTGAGCGAACACCCGCTCAGCGTGGAACCCTTGGGCGCGAGCTGCCAGGGCTTCACTGGTCTTTGGGACACGGAGTTTGGACGTCTGCATCTTGTTGACCGCGAGGGACGCGTAACGGGCAGCTATCGGCGCAGCGAGTTTGCGCCCCGCCCAGGACTTCTAATCGCGTCGCGCGAAAGAAATGTGTTGAACGGCATATGGCTGTCGGAGCTTGGCCGCGGCGGTGCGCGTCTGCGATTGGCCGATGACGAACAGAGCTTCAAGGGGACCTGGGGTGTGAAGGTAGACCGGAATTCAGGCGGTGGGCGTTGGACGGGGCGTTGTTTGCTGGGCGCGCAATGATTGCATCCTCAGGAGAACGGCAAGGCGAGACTCCAGCGCAGCGGTTCGAAGAGGACGGGATGCCCATGGAGCTGTTCGCTGCAACTTGAGGTCAACCCTAAGCTGTCTTTTCGTGCGTGCAATACGGCCTGCCAGGTCCCCACTGGTGTCAAAACATTGGGCAGATCTCGGCGCGCCGGCTCGCACCAGCCGCCGATAGGCTCTGCGCCCATCGCGCGTAAGTTCATCCAGAATGGCGTCTGTCTGATCCATCCTGTCAGCATGACAGCTTGGAATCCGGACGAGGATAACTTACGGATTACGTAAACTTACTCCTCAAAAATACATAACCGACATGACAATAGGTGCGCACCAGGTGAGCTGGCTGACATATTTGGTTTCAATGCCAGGCTCAAGAGGCACCAGGCCGAAGCGTGCCCCATTTTTGGGGCTTTGAATGAGGCGCCGCAGAAAAATTTTGCCGCCACGCAATCCTACAAGACAATCCTGATCAAACGCCTGTTTGAAGTCATCACCTGACAACCGATCAGCGATGAGAAGGGCCCCTTCATTGTAGCGTCCAATGTCTTGCTTGATTTGAACCGCTACGGGAAAGGTCGCAGGAACATGAAGCAGAAAGCCCGCTTCTATGGCTCTTTTGGGAGCGGTAACGGCGCCGCTTGAGCTTAGTTCTCCGAGCATCTCAATGCGCTCTGGCGAGGGCGCATCTA
Source organism: Rhodobiaceae bacterium (assembly GCA_003330885.1). Lineage (NCBI taxonomy): Bacteria > Pseudomonadati > Pseudomonadota > Alphaproteobacteria > Hyphomicrobiales > Parvibaculaceae > Parvibaculaceae bacterium. The sequence goes on from CP030277.1 coordinate 452,875, forward strand.
GCAGATCCGTCAGCTGGACCTGAAAGATTTTCGCAAGCGGTGCCAACCAGTCGACAGAGATTTTGATCCCGTCAGTTTCCAGTCTGGAAACAGTGGCAGCCGTTGTCCCCAGGCGCTTTGCCAGATCGGTCTGTGTCAGGCCCATTTGACGACGGTAATATCGAATTCGATTTTTCACAGGCTTTCTCTCATTTGCATTTCGCGCAGATAGCTTACGCCTGCCCTCCAAAAATATTTGCGTAAAACGCAAAATTTACCCCCGGGGTTTACAGACGGCCTTATATGTAAGGGCACGGTCAACGAGATCGAAACACAATCGTCTGATAACCAGGTGGGAGGCGCAATGAGATGCAAGAAATGTCCTCAAATGTTTCACTGAATCACACGGAAGAACTATCACGCTACGGCATTTTGACCACGAAGGCTGCCGCCAAACGGGCGGCCATATGGGCGCACCAGGCAGCCGACGTCCGACTGACCTGTGAAGTGGTTGCGAGAGTTTACAACATTTTGCCCGAAGCGCTCTGCGCAAGCACTCGTGGGGAAGCCCATGTCGCACAAGCCCGGCAGATTGCCATGTATCTCGCTCACATCACCTTTGGTCTCTCGTTGGGGGCTGTGGGCCGACATTTCGGACGCGACAGAACAACGGCGGCATACGCCTGTGAGCGGGTTGAGGACCGGAGGGATGATCTTCGCCTTGATTTGATGCTGGACCGGCTGGAAAGAGCGCTTTCCATCCTGTCCGCCGCCCGCTCAGGGCTCGCATCGAAAATCCAGTAGGAGGCCTGAACATGACAATTGCAGCAGGTGTGTTGCGTCGTGAGGGATTACGGGTGTTTCGACGTCTCCGAGAACGGGAGCATTTCCTCCAGAAAACGGCGGCGGACCCGGAAACAGCAGGTCTGTTTGGTCCCCGGAATCAATGGAAAAAGCCGGTAATGAAGCTCAAAACTGAAGTGGTGCTGGCGTTACATCATGCAGATCTGCTCACCGCGAACCCGGAGGTAGAGCCCCATTGCGCGCCGGGTGGGGACGGACCTGTCTATAGGCTGTCGGAGGCAGGGCATGCCTGGTGGCGTCGGCAGATGGCGGGCGCTGAACCGTTTCAGGCACAACACCAGCTGATGGGAGAGGCAATGATCGACGAGCCGGACCGCGGGTTGGTGCGCCGGGACGTAAACCAGGGAGAATCACCGTTGGGATGGTTGCGCCGGCGGCAGGGAAGAAACGGAAGCGCCTACCTTACAGAGGCGGAGGTGGCGGCAGGCGAACAGCTTCGCCGTGATTATACGTTTGCCCAACTTGATGCCCGGACGACCCTGAATTGGGAGGGCATGTTGGCGCATGTCGATCGCTCATCGACGGGCGCGGCGGGTCCGGGAGACCTGACGGCTCATGCGTTAGACGCGCGCAATAGAGTAGAGCGCGCTCTGGCGGAGGTCGGGCCGGGGCTTGCCGATATTGTGGTGGAAACCTGCTGCCATCTGCACGGCTTGGAACAATCAGAACGGACTCTTGGATGGCCGCAACGCTCTGCGAAACTCGTCCTCAAGATTGCCCTGACAAGACTGGCGTATCACTACAAGTTAGTGGGCGGGCCGGACGCCCGTCATGGGTCCTACGTTTGGCAAGCCAGCAAAGAGGCGCCGCCCAGTGCGGATCAGTCCGTGTGAGCGCCTGCAAGCTGCCGAGCTGCATCCTCTCGAACACGAGACACCATGGCATGAAGACCATTTGAGCGCTGCGGGCTCAAATGCTCATCTAGGCCCAATTGTTCAAAGATGGATTTTGCATCAACCGCCAGAATGTCAGCAGGTGTTTGGTCGGCATACATGGCCAGCAGGATGGCGATCAGACCTTTGACGATGAGCGCATCGCTATCACCCCGGAACGACAGGTGGGCACCTTCATCATCGCTTTCACAAACGAGCCAGACCTGGCTCACACATCCCTGGACCTTTGTCTCGGCGCTATGCTCAGCATCGGACAAAGGGGCGAGCCCTTTCCCGAGCTCGATCACATATTTGTATCGATCTTCCCAGTCATCGAGATAGCTGAAATCGTCGATCAGATCCTGAATGGCCATGCCGGTCCTTCTAAGCGCTCCGCGTTGAGGCGAACTCATGAGATAGCCCTAGGAACAGCCGCCTGCAAGGCGTGAAATGGCAAACTGAAGGCAAAAAAAGGGGCGCACAGAAAACCGGTTAAAGGGCACGGGAAACCGGAATTCTGTGCGCCCGAAGGACGGGGGCTACCGTCCGAGGGGAGAGTGCTGAGGCGGGTGAAACCTCAGCGCTCGAGGCTCAAGCTCCGCGCACGACCTCAACGCTGGGTGAAGGCGTCTCAGATGGTCGTGCGCGTGGCTGGTGAGCCGGGGTATTCGAATTTTGCTGGGTTGCGACCCAATCTAGCGCAAGTGCGCCGTAATGTTTGACTTGGGCCTGGACATGGACAGCGATTGTCCATCCGGTCTCGCAAGTTTGGGGATTTCGGTCGCAAAAGCTGAGGACATCATCAGCAGATGCCATGGCAGCGCCAGCAACATCAGTGAGATTGAGCTGCTCCTCGACTCTCTCATCGCTGAAAGAGGCGGCCATCGGCGCTCCTGTGATCCCACTATCAGAGGGTACGGAGTCCGGACTTGGCAGCAACAGAGCCACCACGGTGACCCAGAAGGCAATTCTTACCAGAAACATTGTATCGGCCCTTTACTTGGCCGGGCAGGGAACCTCTAAACGCGAGAGAACCTGTATGTCCGGCCTTAACTTGCACGAACCATAGCCCCCCAAACACTGAATAGAATTTAAATACATAAGTAAAATTGAATATATATCGCTGAAATACCGCTTCGTTGAAGTATATAACTTATCAGTGATTTATAAAATTGGGGAAAATTTATAAATACTGTATTCTATATTTATTCGAACTGGTCGAAAATTTACCTCAAATTGTCGCCGTCCGCTATGGCCGAAAGATGGACACAAAAAAACCGGCAGGTTTCTGCCGGTTTTTTGTAGGGTTCGTTAGAGATTATCGGTCTGCGGCTGGCAGGACTTTCTCCCAGCAGGCGCGAACATCTTCGATCGCATGGGTCGCTGTGCACCAGGCTTCCTCGGAGGGGAAGTGGGCCGCTGCAACACATTGATTGAGGTTGAGCTTTGCCCAGTTCAGGCAGCTCGTGGTCCGGCGGTCCGCTGGCGCCATTTCCGCCGTAGACACATCTGTTTCGAGCGACGTTGCGATGACATGCAACGCCCCATAAGCAAGCACCCGCTCCATTAACGGCGAGGCATAGGCGTGGGCAGGGCTGATCGGTGAGAAGTTCTGCAATGTCTCGGTGATTTGCGTCGCCAGGCTGTCGCCAGCTCCTGCATCTGCGAAGTCAACTGGAGCCGTAGTTTCCGGGCGATCAATCATGCCCCAGCGTTTGGTCTGAAACTCCTGGGCAGTCGACAGGAAACGACCTTTCAAGACCGTCATTCGGTAATTGTCATTGGCGACACGCTCCAGGACAGCGGCGACGGCGGCATCAGCGCCGTGAATATTGCGGGCATAACTGCCTCGGCCTGACAGCTGCTGCATCACCGAAATCGCGCCATCTCGAGCGAGCGCCAGACGCACGCCTTCCCGGAACTCCGGATTTTCTGCTGCAATCAGGCCGCGATGGGCGAGCCAGGATTGAGCAACCATTTGCGGCTCGCTAAAGCGCAGGCCATCCAGCAGGCGACGCACTTCACGCGGCGTAGCAAGCTGGCTTTTGAAGGCTTCGTCTACTGCAGTGTTAAAAGCAACATAAGGCTGTGCAACGGCATGGACACCGGTGAGCGGAACTTCACCTGGTTGAATGGGCCGTATTTGGGGAAGATAAAAAGCAGGAGACGCTTGCGCTTCTGTAAGTGCCGCGACCGCTGTCTCTTCAGCCTGTCCAGCAGTCATGCCAGCCATCACAAGGGCAATGCCGCCTGCGAGAACGCTCATCCGTTTTGAAAAGCCCAAACCCATTCTACTCATACCGCAACCGCTCCTCGCCCTGTGACGCACTGGCGTCCTTGGGTCTTGTTAATCAGGCGCTTTCGTTAACAGGTTGGATGACCACCCGCCCAACACTGTCTCGAACATCTTGTTGAAGAAGGGGAGTGTAGGAGTCTGCGCGCGTCTGCGCAATCGCTTCGGGGCCCAAAAACCCGTGAGTTTTGAGCGACTTGATTAATTCCTTTGCTTAAAATCGAACCCGATGGTCAGGTCACCGACAAGGATCGGCAGCTTCCCGCCATTTTGCGATTGGCCCGCGTCAGGTTAAGCAATGCAGCGTGTTTTTGGCCCGAGCCGGCCTCTTTGAATTTAGGCTTAACCGGCAGGCGATGAAGAGGGACGAATGAACCTAAAAGCGGACATCTGGGTAAAGGCGCTGATCCGCCGCGCGGGCGTGGCAAATGTCCCCGCAATGGTCGTACGGCGGGGGAATAGTGAAGCCGGGACGATCTATGTGAAAGTCGCGCGTCTGGATGGGACGGCGGATGTTTACGGGCCAACATGGGGGGAGGATGGCAGCCGTATCTGGATGCACTCCGTCGGTGAGGGGGCAGTACCTGAGGCAGATGCGGACGCCTACCTTGCCCGTCAGGAGAAGTTCGACCCTGACTTTTGGATCGTTGAAATTGAAGATCGGCAGGGCCGCCATTTCCTCACCGAACCAGTGAAGGGCGACCCGCAATAGAGTTACGTCGACACCCTAGATAAAAAACAAATTTCATATAGGATTCCGCTCCACGCGTAGTGTCATCGCTGATGTAATCAGCGGCGGGAATTAAGATAGGGAAATGGCAGATGCTTGAGGACAAACGGTATGGCGTTGAACATGCGCTAAACATGTATGCCTATAGTTTCGCGTTGTTGCCTGCCGAAAGCATCTATGACTCTGCAGCAATCAACACAATAAAACCAGTCACAGACAACTGTCACATTTATCTTATTGGTTTCGTCCCGCGGGTAACTCTTATTAATGCGCGAGAAATTGACGATGCGCTCGAGCTGACTCTTGAAGTTTTCGGTGAAAGTCACACGGTGGAGCTACCGATGCCAGAGGGCTCAAAACTAGTTTTTGAGAATGAAGTTTGGTTTGTCCAACTGCAGTCTGGTGAAAAGGTTTGGCCTTCCGGAGCTGAAATCTCAACTATCTTCCACGGTAGGGTGAGAGAGTTGCATTTCGATGTCCAATACATTGGACAGGCATATGGCGCCGATGGCTCTCGAAATGCCATTGACCGCTTGCTGAGTCATGAAAAACTTCAAAAAATTTCGCTGCAAGGAGTACCAGATGACCACTATTTAGCGCTTTTGTTGCTTGAAGTTGAGCCGAATACAACGGTCATTACGCTGCTGAATGGAATGGCAACAGAGTCGGCAGAAGACGAGGCAAGAATAGACAGCGGTCTAGACAAACTTTTTGGAACGAGTGAGCAGGAAAGAATTTCGATCTATGAAGCGAGCCTTATTCGCTACTTCGAGCCAAAGTTTAATCTCGAGTTTAAGAACAGTTTTCCTTCAACCAGACTCAAGATATTGCAGGATTGCTACGAGAAAGACTTTGCCTCTGTCATCGCTGAGATTTGTATCGATGAGCTACCTTTCAGATTGTGCTCCGAAAAAATTGAGCCGAAATTCTATCACACTGCCGTCTTTGACTTGCACAAAGAAAGCGACCGTAAAGTCTTTTTCTCAAAACCTTAGGTGGCCTATTTGTTAGCTTTCGGCTCACTAATGCACCCGCCCCTTCCGCGGAGAACGGACAGTATCCTCAGGGCCGCATGAACATATAGTCCTCGTCTTGGGCGAGATTCTCCGACGTGGAAACAAGCTCCGCGGCAATGTCCTCTTCAGACCGCGTTTCTTTGTAAACGTGCACCACTTTTTCAAGCATCACCCGCGCAACTGATTCCGCAGGCACATTGGCTGCTTTCGCCTCAGCCAGCGCTGCGTCCATATGTTTTGTTGCGATGTCTCTTGCTGTTGTCATGTTGATCTCCTTTTGGGTCCCGATTTTGAGGATCGACGCCCGGCATAGTTTAATGTTGATAGGGCGAAAATCGCCGAAAATGACAGGCCATGCAATGATGCAAATCAACATGGTGACCTTGCGTATTTGGGACGCGGAGACCCGTATCAGCCTGGTCTCGCGCCCGGCCATCGAATATGCGACAGTGCAGGTGACTGAAAGAAGATCGGCGGGTGGAGCGGTCTTCTAGGAGGGGATGAGCGGCCAATGACACTTTTTCTGTATCGCGACAGATTGGTCAATCTGGATGCGCTTCCGGGACCCACTGAACAAGACGGGTTTCCACTAAGTGCCGAGCAATATGAGCGCCTCACCACAGATGACCTCATGCAATTGCTCACCGAGGGCCTGTCCGACAATCCGGCATTGGCGGAAAAAGAGCCCAAATTCGTGCTCGCCATATGTCACATGTTGAATGACAAGGCGCAGGTCAATGCCGTTCGGGTGGTGGATGATGGCGCTGGCCCCATTCTCTCCTGCGCCCGCATCCCCCATCAGTCACTCACTATTCTCGACGAACTTCGCATGCGCGGAAAGCTGACCCAGCAATCCATCGATGAAGCTGTCTGGAACCCGCTCGCCTGATTGGCAAATCCGGCTCACCTGATATAGGGTCCGGCCAAATTTAACCCCGAATTCCGGAAATTTGAGCCGTGAGCAGTTCTGCTGACATGACAAGTACTTTTGAGCCGACGACCGAACCAAAAACGGAGGAGGTGCGCCGCCGTCGGACCTTCGCGATTATCTCGCACCCGGATGCCGGTAAGACGACCCTGACGGAAAATCTGCTTCTGCGCGGTGGCGCCATCCACCTCGCCGGACAGGTGAAAGCCCGTGGCGACCGCAGGCGCGCGCGCTCTGACTGGATGAAGATCGAGCAGGAGCGAGGCATCTCGGTGACGTCTGCCGTCATGACGTTTGAATATAAAGGTGTCATCTGCAATTTGCTCGATACACCAGGCCATGAAGACTTCTCTGAAGACACCTATCGCACACTCACCGCAGCAGACAGCGCCATCATGGTCATTGATGCCGCAAAGGGCATCGAAGCCCAGACGCTGAAGCTCTTCGAAGTCTGCCGTCTCCGTGATGTGCCGATCATCACCTTCATCAATAAGATTGACCGGGAAGGTCAGGACCCGTTCGACCTGATGCAGGAAGTTTCGGACAAACTGGCGTTGGATACGGCACCGATGACCTGGCCCGTGGGGCAGGGGAACCGTCTAAAGGGAATCTACGATCTCACTCAAAACGAGTTCATCTCCTACAAGCAGGGCGAGACACCCGTAAACACAGGCCTCTCTGTCGACAGCAATGAGATCACCCGCCACCTAAGCGAAGATGAGCTGAGCACACTGAAAGAAGAGGCAGAACTGGCCCAAGGGGCCTGCTCTCCCTTCGATCTGGAGCTTTATCGCGCAGGCGCGCTGACACCTGTCTTCTTTGGCACAGCGCTTCGGGAACTCGGCGTCGATGAATTGCTGGATGCGGTGGCATCCTTCGCACCGCCGCCCCGGCCACAACCATCATCGGCACGGGACATCAGTCCGGATGAAAAGAAAGTCTCCGGCTTTGTGTTCAAGGTGCAGGCCAATATGGATCAGAACCACCGGGACCGCATTGCCTTCATGCGGCTCTGTTCCGGCAAGTTCAAACGCGGCATGAAACTGAAGCTCTCCAGCTCCGGCAAGGCGATCGGTGTGCACAACCCGATCCTTTTCTTTGCCCAGGACAGAGAGCTAGTCGACGAAGCCTGGCCAGGCGACATTATCGGCATCCCCAATCACGGCACGATCCGGGTGGGCGATACGCTTACCGAAAATGAAGATCTGATTTTCACCGGCATACCGAATTTCGCTCCGGAGATTTTGCAGCGGGTGCGGCTGGATGATCCTATGAAGGCAAAACATTTGCGCCGCGCATTGGAAAGCCTCGCCGAAGAAGGTGTGACGCAGGTCTTCAAACCACAGCTCGGTGCCAATTGGGTGGTCGGTGTCGTGGGGCGTCTGCAGCTCGAAGTTCTCGCACAACGGATAGAGGCGGAATACGACATCAAGGTCGCGTTCGAGCAGGCACCCTATGAAACCGCGCGCTGGGTGGACAGTGACGATGCAGCAGAACTGAAGCGCTTTCTGGACGGCAATGTCGCCAGCATGGCCGAAGACCGCGACGGAGCGCCTGTCTTCATGGCCAAAAGCGCCTGGGAAGTGGGCTACACCGAAGAGAAGTGGCCAAAGATCCGCTTCTCCGCCATCCGGGAGCGGGCACCTGCTGCGGCCTGAGGCTTGTCTCATGCCCACCGTGTCGACAAACTGGCACCGTAAGATTCGAGAACAGGATGACGAATAATGGAAGAAGTAAACGGGCAGTTGGGCGAGCTGTGGGGGCTGGTCACAGAAGTCTGGCAGAGCGGCATCCTGGGCTATGACGTCGGGCACTTTCTGACCGCTGTTGGCATCTTCTTGGTTTTCTATCTGTTGCGCGGTCTCTTCACTCGTTTTGTCTTTTCTTTTGTGGACCGATGGGTAGCCGACACTGAGACCAAGGTTGATGACTATCTGCACGATGCGCTGGCCGATCCGATCAAAGCCACCTTCATCATTGTCGGTGTCTTCTTTGCTCTTGATTACCTCAACCTGGAAGGCACCGCGGCAGATCTGGCACGCAATGCTGTTTCATCCCTCATTGCCTTTACGATTTTCTGGGCATTGCATAATGCCGTCACACCACTGAGCCTTTTGCTGCGCGAACTTGAACGGGTCCTCACCAGCGAGATGGTCGATTGGCTGGTAACCGGTGTGCGCTGGGGTGTGATCATCATCGGCGCGGCCACCATCCTGCAGATCTGGGGCATCCAGGTTGCCCCCATCATCGCAGGGCTCGGCCTGTTTGGTGTGGCAGTGGCGCTTGGCGCGCAGGACCTTTTCAAGAACCTGATCGGCGGCCTCTCCATACTGATTGAAAAGCGCTATCGCCGTGGCGACTGGATTCTTGCAGATGGTGTCGTTGAAGGCACCGTGGAAAATATTGGCTTCCGCTCCACCACTGTGCGCCGGTTCGACAAGGCGCCTGTCTATGTGCCGAACCAGAAGCTCTCAGATGCCGCGGTCACCAATTTCACGAAAATGACCCACCGCCGTATCTACTGGAAGATCGGCCTGGAATATCGTTCGACGCTGGAGCAGCTCAAGCAGGTGCGCGACGGCATTGAGGCCTATATTCGTGCGTCGGAAGAATTTGCGCAGCCGCCCGAAACGGCCCTCTTTGTTCGCGTGGATGCCTTCAATGATAGTTCTATCGACATCATGATCTATTGCTTCACCAAAACAACGAACTGGGGAGAATGGCTCGAGATCAAAGAGCGCTTTGCTTACGAGATCAAAGAGGTCGTCGAAGGCGCCGGCACGGGTTTTGCCTTCCCAAGTCAGTCTGTCTATGTGGAAATGCTGCCCGACAGCAATCCGACTGAGGGGCCGCAAGGAGGGTAGTCATGGCTTCTTCCGACGACCTGATCGCGCGAGGATTCCTGCCTTACAATGATGAGGCTGAAACACTGCGCACCCGCTATGTAGAGCCCCCTTTCGCTGAAAGGCACAAGTCCTTCCGGTTCTTCTTCCCTGAAGCCCCGGCCAACGTGCTCGACATTGGCGCTGGTGTCGGCGTTGATGCGCAGGGCTTTGCGGAGCTGGGCCACAAGGTGGTTGCGGTGGAACCAGCAGAGAAGATGCGCTCCTTTGCGCTTGAGGACCGCGACCACCCAAACATCACCTGGGTGGACGACTGTCTGCCGCGCCTCGACAAGGTGAAGGCGATGGGCCTGCGCTTCGACTTTGTCCTCGCCAGCGCATCTTTCATGCACCTGCCTGAGGACAGTCAGGCCGATGGTTTCATGACCATTGCCTCATTGCTGAAGCCGGAAGCCCACGCTGCGATGAGTTTGCGCCATGGGCCGGTCCCTGAAGGTCGCAGCATGTATGACCTGTCGCCCGATGACGCGGCAAAGCGCGCCGCCGCAGCGGGGCTTGTTCTCGTTCGCCATGAAGAAAAGCCCGACCGGGTCGGACGGCCAGGAGTAACCTGGTCGATGATGGTGTTTGAAAAGACTTAAGCCGCAGCGCTCTCTGTTTCCCGGCGCACGCGCCAAAACCGCATGGCCCGTTGTGCCATGTCCTGCGGGATCTGATCATAAATGTCGAACAGATCGCGGGTCTCACTGACAGAACGGCGTTTTGACTGAACACCGATCACCGCAAGCGTTGAGAATGTCTGGCGGTCAAGCCGTGTTGCCTTACACGCAATGGCAAGGCCTTCACCGGATGGATCTTTGAGAATCCGCTCGGCAGTGTCTTCGTCAATTTTTGCAAGTCGAGCGAATCCGCAGATCAATTCCTCCAACCGGTTCGCTCGAACCAGATTGACCAGCAATGTTTCTGAAAGCTCACGCAGTTCAACTTTGCGGTCGATAAATTGTTGCGCCCGAGATCTTTCGTCCGTGCGACGATTGGCATCCTTCATGAGTTTACGTTCTGTCTGCGCGAGCACCCTGTCGACAATTTCCGGATCGAGCTCGGCCGAGCGTTCCAGAATGCGACTGCGGAGCTTGGTCGAAACGACCCAGAACATGTCGTGTAACACGTCAGGCGGCAAATCCTGTCGGTCGACCAGAGAACCCTGAAGGGTCTCATTCGAGGCTGCGCGATCCACGACCTTCTGAATGGTTGTTTGTCCAATCTTGGCATCATTATTGTTGATCAGGACATTCACGACCTCATCATCGCCGTGATCCACAAGTGCTTCTGAAATGGTCTCATTCACATCTGGGCGCCCGGCAACCACTGATCGATGGGCGTTGCTGCATTCTTTGATGATCTCAAGCAGATCATCTTCCGAGAGGGCGAGACTGTTTTCAAGGATCGGCGTGGCGACGCTGATTTCATCATTGGCGAGTTGTGCGACCAGATCGCGTGGCGCTTCAGCCACCGTCGCAAGACGCCGGGAGAGATCTGCACGGACATTCGCTTCCAACGTGCGCGCAACCGTTCCCATAATGTGTGAGAAGTGCTCTGTTTCTGGGCCCGTGTAAAACTCCGGGTCCTCAAGAAAGAGATCGGTGACATTGCGTAGCAGCTCGCGCCGCCGTTCGCTCGACGGTTCTTTTGCCAGGTCGATTAGATCTCGCAAATGCCTCAAATCGGTCATGGAAAAAAAGCCTGCCCCAACTCAACATCGTTCTCCCCCTCAATTTGAGCCAAAATTCTTAACAACCAATGGGGGCAGGTAGGGTCAAATTTGTGAAAAACTGAAGGTTTACCGCGTTTGACTGACGTCGAAACGGTGGTTTCTCTACCGTCACGCGCAGGAGCGTTAACACTTTATTCACGATAATGGGCAGAGACTTTGGGGGAAGGTTCCCGCAACCATGTCGGATTAAGTCGGGAGCACCAACCCACGGAGACGACGATGCAGAATGTCATCGAGTTCAGGCCGAGGGAGTCCACCGGGAAACGCCGCACGTATGAAAAAGCGGCTGATGTCATCCCGATGCCGGTCCGAGAAGGTAAAACGAGTACCAGTAAGAAGTCGCCCACACAGGTACCCACTTTGACAGATCTGATGGATCTGACCTGGCCCAGAGCTACTGACTAACAAGAGCTACTGACTAACAAGAGCGACTGATTGATCTGGGCGGCGGATTAGCCATCAGCGTCATGGATCAACGTGGGTGGTGATGGTCCGCCATGCGGCAGGCGAAGCTAAGGGGGGTGAGCCCTCAGCTCCTGCCGTCGGGTGATCAGCTTTCCTCCGGGAGGGAAGCATTGAGCATATCCAGGAATTCGTTCCAGCCATTCTGCTGATCGTTGCGATCCGCTTCATTCTCAATCAACGCCTGGGTGAAGGTAAGGCGGGTGCCTTCTGTATCATCCTCGAACGTGACCGTGATGAGTGTCGCTGGCCCGCGTTGACCGTCTTCGACCCAATGATGAGTGAAGACAATCAGCTCATTTTCGACAATCTCTTTGTAGGTCCCCTCCATCCGGTAGCGATTGCCACTGGGGGCTTCCATGATCGACATCCAGTCGCCGCCGGGCCGGAAGTTCTCTGCACTGTCCACCAGCGTGAACACCTTTGGCCGCCACCACTGGCTCTTATGCTCAGCATCTGCCCACATCTGAAAGACAAGCGCGCGCGGGGCGTTAAACACGCGAGTGAGCGTGAGGTCGAATGTTTCAGCAACAGTCTTGGTCTCAACAGTCATGTGTCTTTTCCTTTTTGAATGTCTTGCAGGTAAGTGTCGAGGCGATCGAGGCTGCCCTCCCAATGGAGGCGGTATTGCTCAACCCAATCAGAAATTTCGCGAAGGGGACCAGCCTCCAGAGCGCAAGGGCGCCATTGGGCTTTGCGCCCGCGGGATATGAGGCCTGCGCTTTCCAAAACCTTGAGGTGCTTGGTGATGGCAGGCGGAGAAATGTCGAACGGTTCCGACAATTCCTTGACCGATGTTTCGCCGAGCATGAGCCGGGCGAGAATGGCCCGCCGCGTCGGATCGGCGAGGGCGGAAAACGTGGCGCTGAGCGAGTCAGGTTTCATAATACACCAATCAGTTAATTAACTAATGAGTGTATTTAGAGGCCTTGGGTCTGGGAGTCAAGGAACTGTGACGCAATTTTTGTCGTTGGGCCGCGATGGAGCGTCTAGGCTTGCGATGCAGGCGGAGAAACCGATGCACACGCCACAAACCAAGCCAGCGGAAAAGAATTCATGTCAGCGAATGAAAACCCCCTAAGCGACCCAAGAGCTGACAATGGCAGCTTCTGGTTTGACACGTTGGACACACCCTCGACGGTTTCTGAAACGCCCCCACTTCCAGCGAAGGTGGATGTTGCCATCATTGGTGCGGGCTATACCGGCCTTTGGACGGCTTATTACCTGAAAGAAAAAGACCCATCTCTCGACATCGCGGTCTTTGAAGCAAACACAATCGGCTTTGGCGCGAGCGGTCGAAATGGTGGCTGGTGCATGGGGCTTGCCTGGGGCATTGACGGCATGCTCGCAGAGGAGAAACGACGGGACGCAGGCGTGCGTCTCCTTCGCGCCATGCATGACACGGTAGATGAAGTTGGGCGCATCTCTCAGCGTGAAGGCATTGAGTGTCATTTCGCTAAAGGGGGAACGCTGGAAGTGGCCATCGCGCCGTTCCACGTGAAGGGCATGCAGGAACATATGGCCCTTCATCATGAACTGGGCTTTAGCGAAGATGACTACCGCTGGCTACCTGCAGACGAAGCGCAAGAACGGGTCGGCATGACGCCGAATTTTGGCGCGACCTATACGCCCCACTGCGCCGTCATTCATCCAGCCAGACTGGTAAAGGGCCTCGGTCGGGTAGTGCGCACAAAGGGCGTGAAAATCTATGAAGGCACGCCCGTCACAGAAATGGCACCTGGTTATGTGGACACGGATAAAGGCCGCGTAAGTGCGGGCAAGATCATTCGGGCAACCGAAGGCTACACAGAATCCATCAAGGGTCAGGAACGTCAAATGCTGCCGCTCTATTCCATGATGGTGGCGACGGAACCCTTGCCGGACCATGTATGGGACGAGATTGGTCTGGCGAACCGCGAGACCTTCGGCGACAGCCGTCGTGTGACCATTTACGGCCAGAAGACAGACGATGGGCGTCTCGCCTTTGGCGGTCGGGCCGGATATTACTTCGGATCCAGGCGACGCGGCATCATCCCGCCGGACGACCCTATGGTGCAGAATGTGGAACGCACATTGCGGAGCATCTTCCCGGTGCTGCAAGACTATAAAGTCACCCACGGCTGGGGCGGCCTCATGGGGGTGCCTCGCCACTGGCGACCGTCGGTGGCCTTTGACCCTCAAACAGGACTAGGACACGCAGGCGGCTACACAGGCGAAGGGGTCGCGGCCTCAAATCTTGCGGGCCGCATTCTCTCCGACCTTGTGCTCGAACGTGAAAGCGACCTGACAGACTTGGCCTGGGTGAACGACATACCTGCGAAATGGGAACCTGAACCCTTGCGCTGGCTTGGCGTCAAAGCCATTCAGTATTTTGGTGACAAGGCCGACCGTATCGAGATGGAAACCGGCAAGCCGTCAAAATTCTGGGGCACGCTTTTTGGGTCGGCGCTGAGCTAGAGTCCGCCACGAACCCAAATTGCCGTTGCCGTGAGGAAAAGGGCCCAGTAAGCCATCCGACGCGCAACGTCTCTCCCGACTTTGTAATCTTCCAGAAGTGGGGCGAGGTCCGCGGGCAGGGGCATCGGCTTCACAGGCGAAACATTCGCCCCGCCGGTATTGCCTTTGGGAACCCAGCCAAAGAGGTAGCCGGGGATGGTAGCGATCAGGCGCAATAGCTGTCCTCTGATCTCGTCAGTCCGACCTTGCTGCATACCCACTTTCAGCATCCACCAATGGCTCACCACATGCCGCCAGAAGAACCGCTGACCCAGAATATGAGCCCGCTCAAGATGCTGAAAGGATAGATCAAGGTCACCACGGCGATAGGCGTCGCGGGCCTTGGCCATCTCCTGCGTAAATGCCTGTTTGAGGGAGTGGTGCATGGGAGCCTCCTGAGGGATCAGATTTAGGAGGGGAGAGAACCACACAGCAAGTTCAGGGTCTTGAACATTTCGCCAGCGGGTTACCCTACCGAAAAGGCCCAGCGGCCATACCAGGTGTCAGACCAATGAGCTTCTTCATGGTCCGCGTGAAATGCGCCTGATCTGCAAAGCCGCCTGCGAGTGCTGCGGAGGCCAGGTCCGACCCTGCCGCCAGGTCTTCGACAGACCGGCGCAGTTTTCGCCAGAGGACCCATTTGGAAAGCGGTACCCGCAGCTCTTCGGTTGCGAGCGCTCGCAGACGCGATTCTGAAAGTCCGCAATGCTCAGCCACGGCCGCAAGGGGCAGGTCTTCAGGCGCTGACTGTAGATGATCAATCGCCTGTTGAAGTCGGGGGTCAAGGGCGTGGGATGCGGGTGGGGTCGCTGCCGACACATGATCAAGGCAGGCATGAAGCGGGGCGCTGAGGTCAATTTCGGCCGCGACGCTCTTGGGAAGCTCTGCGATGTCGGCGCTGCCCATCATATCCAGCAGCGCCCGACAGAGTGGTGTTTGTGGCTCTATCAACAGGAGCAGAACCTGTTCATGTTTTTCCAACCGATGGGGAGCGCTGGGGCGGACCATGAGAGACCGGCCGGATCGAGTCGCACCGTCCCTGGCCGTTAGCCTCAGGTCGCCCACCAACGCAAAGGTGACTTGAAGAGTTGCGTGTGAATGCAGCTCATTGTCTCCCGCTGGTCCACGATAAGCGGCCCAATAGTCACCGAAATGGAAAGCACCCTGCCATTCTGTCATGGGCGGTGTCCTTGGCGGTCCATGCAAAAAATCAACATAGCCTCAAATCATGCGCCAGCCCATTTCCTTCGGGCTTGTATGGTTTGCCCCTATTTACTTTGATTGCGCAGGGGCAGTTTGCTAGGAAGACCAGACATTCCTCTGGCAATGAGTTCCGGCCTCCATGTCTTCCCCCGTACCGCAGAAAAACAATGCTCCGCAAAAAATTGTGGTGGTCGGCGCAGGGGTGATCGGTGTGGCAACCGCCTATCGGCTGCGGCGCGATGGGCATGACGTAACCCTCATCGAGAAAGAGCAGGGGCCTGCTCTTGAAACCAGTTTTGCCAATGGCGGACAGGTAAGTGCCGGTGAGGTTGCACCCTGGGCCGGGCCTGGCGTGCCGACGCAGGCTCTTAAATGGCTGGGGCGCGCGGATGCGCCACTCCGTCTCCGGCTGAAGGCCGATCCGGCGCAATGGAAATGGCTCTGGCGCTTCTGGCGGCGGTGCTCGCTGAAAGCCCAGCGAGACGGTGCGGAGCGCAATGTGGGACTTGCACTGTTGAGCCGAACCGTTCTGCAGGAGACGTTGGACGATCTTGCGGCCAAAGGCATGGCGCCTGACTTTGATCGCAAAGAAAAAGGCATTCTGCGTGTCTTCGCGACGGAGGCGGAAGTTGACCACGCCGCCGGGGAAGCAGAGCGTCTTGAACCTTTCGGGCTCCACCAGGAACAACTAAGCGCTCAGGAATGTGTGGCACTTGAGCCCGCCTTGGCGTCGGCCCATCAGCGTGGCGAGCTTGCAGGTGGCGTTTATTCCAGAAGTGATCAAAGCGGGGACGCCTACAAGTTTACTGACGCTCTAGCACGTGCGGTTGAAGAGATGGGGGTCACCTGTCTCTATGGGGAGACCGTTGCCAAGCTGGAGCGGCAGGGCGAGCGGATAACGCATGTGCGCACGAACCTGCGGCGTCTTGAAGTGGATGCAGTCGTGTTGGCTGCAGGCGTCATGAGCCCTCATCTGCTTGATGGGGTGACGCTCCCGGTTTACCCGGTCAAAGGATATTCGGTGACCCTTGATGTGCCCAACGACGGCTCTGCGCCAGAGGTCAGTGTCACCGACGAAGTGCGCCGCATCGTGGTGAGCCGCTTGGGCAACCGGTTGCGCGCAGCGGGCCAGGCAGAAGTGGCAGGGTACGATCGCACGGTTGAACCAGATCGGGCACAGTCGGTGCTCGACGCAGTCCGTGCTTTGTTTCCAGCCTTGGGCGAGGATCTCGAACCTGAGTTCTGGTGTGGCTTGCGGCCTATGACGCCTGATGGCGTGCCGGTGCTGGGGAAGGCGCCAGGGCGGGATAACCTCTATCTCAATACCGGCCATGGGACCTTGGGCTGGACCCTCGCCATGGGATCAGCCGCCCTCATCGCAGAGCTGATCGGCGGACGCGACCCTTCCGTCGATCCGGCGAATTTTTCAGCGAACCGTTTCTAAGCTCACTCCGCTGTCAGACGTCGTCGGACTTGTGAAACGGCGAAGGCTGAGAGCAACACACCTCCCGCAAAGAGCGCAACGCCTCCGTGTACATCGGCAGTGGTGAGCAGCTGCCCGTTCAACACCAGCACAATGAGCGCGAAGACAAACACGTCGGTCATCGACCAACGGGACAGCCAGACAAGCAGACCGAGAAGGACGCCGGTTCCATTTGATCGTTTGCGACCCCGTGCGAGGAGCAACAGACCTAACAGGATTTTGCCGACAGGAAAGACAACCGACACGCCTAACACCAGCAGGCCGAGCGCCGTTTGCCCCTCGTCAAAGAAAGACTGGATGCCATCCAGGATCGAGAGGTCATTCTCATAAAACCAGAAGGAGCTCACAGTGACCGCGGGTACCTGAAGTCCAACAACAACCATCGCCAGGGAGGTCAGGAGCACGATCATGAGCCACCGACGCCCCTTGATGGGCGCAGGTCCAAATGTCGGCCTCGACTTAAACAACATGTCGTTCATCTGTCCAAAAAGCCCTCATTCCCGGGAGTTTTGCCACCCTATCTCCCGATCGATCAAAGGATGCTGCTGCCATTAACAGCCATCTAACGATTACGCCCTAGGCTTGTGGCGAAACTATGCCGCCGATGGGAATGCCCGCACAGGCATCAGAAAGTGGATCTGACATGGCCTCTCGCCACACACAGATTTTGGGAACCGGATTGTTGACGCTCAGCCTTGTGGCCTGCGCGGGGCAGGCTGATCTCGGTCGTACAAAGCCGAACGAGTTTTCCTTTTTGAGCAGTCTTGGCGACAGGGTGGCCCGCTTGTCGGAGCCAACAAACGCAGCTGCTGATCTGCCGCTGACGGCGGAAGAAGCGCAGCTTCGCACCATCGCTGATACCATCAATGATCAGGCAGCCGACCGTGAGCCAGACTTGGTTGACCGCATTCTCCACGGTGCTGCGAAGGCCGAAGACGAGAAAGTCTACTATCACACGCTGAGGCGCGTTCACGCAGCAAGCGGAACATCGCTGCTCCATGCCTTCGGCAATGATGTGCTGCGCGATGTGACGATGATTGACCAGTTTGCAAATCTCAGCATTGCAGTTACAGCCGCAGATGCTCTGCGCTTAGCGCTTGTGCGTGAAGCCATGGAGGCGAACGGTGCCGCCTTCTCTGATGCAGTGGACGTGGTGTTGCGTGTTGAAGAGAATGGCAAGGTGATCGACGATATGGCCGATCGCATGTCCAGGCGCTATGTGGAATATCGTGTGGCGCTGGAGCAATCCGCCTTTGATATCCCGGAGCGGGATCTCATCGCGACGATTGATGAAGCCCTTGGCCTGCTCGAAAAGAGCATTGAAGGCATTAAAGGCGACGCAGCGCGCCATCGTGCTGTGCGCGGCGAGCTTTTCGGGCGTCGCTCCGCAGCGGATCTGCCGGTCTAACAGCATCCTTCAGGTCATAACTCAGCTGATGAAAACGGATTTAGTATCCGCGTGTGCGGCCGGGCGTGCTTGAACCGACTGCCACACCGCTGATGCAGCAAGGCGTGGCCTGTGCGTGGGGCACGTCGAGTTTCAGATGGCATTGTGCCTCTGGGCCTTCATTGCCGGCACGAACATAGGTCCATGCCCGACACTGCGTGTCAGCAAAGCAGGCAGACGCACAATATTGCGGACCTTCTCTGCCGGCCGAGAGCACCTTGTAATCTGCGCCCGGGCGGTTTGTGCTCTGTTCCATAAACACAGATGGGCTAGCAGCAAAGACAGGCGCGGCGATGACCGCTACAAAAAAGTAAGCGGCGGCGGCAACGGCATAATGCCAGCGATTGGGCGACAGAGAATGGCTCATCAGAAAACTCCTCGGAACATGAGAGAGTTTTACCCCGCAGCGAATGGAGAAACGCTGAAGGTGTTTGCCAGGATTTTAAACAATTCGCTTTTAGGGTTTATGAAGGCTTAACGTCGAGCTTGCTCGGACGCAGCATAGGCGAGCAGCCCATCAGCCGCTGCCCCGCGTAACTGCCAGGACATGCACCGAACCCCTCCACCCATTTTGCAGACCTGGGAGGACGAAACAGGAACCACCTCGCGGGTCGTTGCAGCGCGCACTTGCGCAAGAGCAGTTGCATCCTCTGGAATGCCGAACTGCGGAAGATAGATACGTTCCGGTGTGACGAGTGCGTTGGTGTAGAGCCCACAGGCCGACCCGAACCGTTCGTCGTAAATCTGCGACCCGTCATAGGGGGTGACGATCTCGTGGATCGTTACGCCCGGCAGGCCGCGCTCTAGATCGGCGCGGAGCTGACGCGCATAGGCAGGGTCTTCCGGGTAGGAATTGATCATGAGCGTATTGGTGTCGACAAAACTCACAACACCATCGGCATGTTCCAGGCCACCTTGTTCATCCGCCTCGATGAACGCCACATGTTTGATCCCGGTGACGCGCTGCAAGGCAGCGCGGGCTTCATCTTCGGTGAGATTATTGTCGGTCAGGAACTTGGTGCTGACGACTGCATTGCCTGCATAGTCGTCTACGAAGTTCCCACCATCATTCAGAAGGTGCGTCGCCCGGATTGTCATGTCGGCCGCATCGGTGAGTTCTGCAAGCGCGATCTGAACCGCGTCGGCATCATCCTGGCCGGTGTACCCGCCACCTTGGCCTGCGGCAGTGTAACGGAAATAGACAGGGTCTTCCGCGTTTGACGGGGCGAAGTCCCGCGCCCAGATGTCCGCCATGGGGGCGACCAGAACCTTTTCTGATCCAAGCACCGCAGCATAGCGCTCATAAGCGTCTTCATCTGTCAGGATGAGGACTTGATCGGGCGCGCGCACAGCCTTGGCATAAGCCACATGGAAATCGAAAATCTCACCGGCCACTTCCCCGTAATAGGAGTCACCCGTGATCGGGGCAGCGAGCACAATCAGTTCCGCCCGCGCCGGAAGTGTCATAAGACCACTCGCGATGAGAAGAGCTGCTGCATGAAGTGCCCGGAGCAGGGAGGTTCTAGCCGCCGTGGCGCAATTGCCAGACAGTTTTCTTGCCATCACCCGTCGCCTGATAGACATGGCTGAACTCTCCCAGAGCCTCTTTAAAGGCATTGATCTTGGTACCGTCCGCAACGTCGAACGCGTCAAAACCACAGCGTACCATGAGAGACCATTGGTCGCGAAGCACTTCGCCCACTGCGCGTACTTCGCCGTCAAACCCATAGCGATCCCGCAGAAGGCTTGCATAGGAAAAGCCTCGCCCGTCTTTGAAAGCGGGGAAATTGACCGCCACCAGCTGGAACCGGTCGAGATCGTCCGCGATCAGTTCCGGCGCTTCGCTCGCTTCGAGCTTCACACCGAGAGGCGCGTTACGCCCGATGAGCGCGTCGCGCTCCGCCTGCCAGCGGGCGGCCGACACGATGACGGGGGTATCGGCTGGCAGCTCGTCTTCATCACCGACCAGCACCCAATTATCGTCCGCAAATTCGCCGTTCTTAATGAGTGGCATAGAGAGTCTCCTTGAACGGCTCTTTGCCGACACGGCGATAGGTTTCGATGAAACGCTCACCTTCGTGCCGGATGTTGATATAGGTCTCCACGATGGTCTCAATCGCGTCGGCGATTTCATCTTCGGTGAAAGCAGGTCCAAGAATGTCGCCGACGGACGCATTCTCATCCGCTGAGCCGCCGAGAGAAATCTGGTAGAACTCCGTGCCCTTTTTATCCACGCCCAGAATGCCGATGTGACCCACATGGTGGTGACCACAGGCATTGATACAGCCCGAAATTTTCACCTTCAGTTCGCCAATATTGTGCTGGCGATCAAGATCATTGAAGCGTTCTGCAATCTCTTGGCTGATTGGGATGGAACGCGCATTGGCCAGCGCACAATAATCAAGGCCCGGGCAAACAATGTGATCGGTGATGAGCGCGAGGTTCGGTGTGCCAAGGGCGGCCTTCTCCAGACCCTGCCAGAGCGCGAACAGATCATCCTTCTTCACATGGGCGAGAACAATGTTCTGCTCATGGGTGACCCGCAGCTCATCAAAGCTGTATTGAGCGGCAAGATCCGCCATCACATGCATCTGATCGTCGCTCGCATCACCGGCTACACCGCCAACGGGTTTCAGAGAGATGTTGGCAATCGCGTAACCGTCTTCTTTGTGTTCAGCGACATTGGTCTTAACCCAGTCAGCGAACTTCTTATTGTCCGCCATCGCTTCATTGAGTGCAGAAGACTCGTCCGGCAGCGTTTCGTAAGCGGGCGGGGCGAAATAGGCACGAATGCGCGCGATTTCTTCTTCTGGAAGATTGACCACGCCTTTTTCTTTAACGTGGACGAACTCTTCTTCCACCTGACGCTTCATCTCTTCAGCACCCAGCGCATGAACGAGAATTTTGATGCGCGCTTTGTAGAGATTGTCCCGGCGTCCATTCATATTATAGACGCGCATGATGGACTCAAGATACGCGATAAGGTCCACGGCGGGAACAGCTTTGCCGATCAGGTGACCAATCATCGGCGTGCGCCCTTGACCGCCGCCAACATAAATGTCGAAGGCTGGTGCGCCGTCTTTGCCCTTCACCACTTCAATGCCAATGTCATGGAAGCGGATCGCCGCCCGGTCTTCATTCATGCCGCACACGGCAAATTTGAATTTGCGCGGCAGGAAAGTGAATTCCGGATGGAAGGTGGACCATTGGCGAATGATCTCACTCCAGATGCGTGGATCGTCTACTTCACCTGCTGCGGCTCCTGCATACTGGTCGGACGTCACGTTGCGAATGCAATTGCCTGACGTTTGGATCGCGTGCATTTCAACAGAGGCGAGATCATCCAGGATCGCTGGAATATCAGAGAGGGCCGGCCAGTTATACTGAATGTTCTGGCGCGTGGTGAAGTGGCCATATCCCTTGTCATACTTCGTCGCGATGTCCGCGAGCATATGCATCTGCTTGCCCGACAGCGTGCCGTAAGGCACCGCAACACGCAGCATATAGGCGTGGAGCTGCAGGTAGACACCATTCATCAAGCGGAGCGGCTTGAACTGATCTTCGGTAATCTCGCCAGCCAAGCGGCGCGCAACCTGTCCGCGGAACTGGGTTACCCGTTCCTTGACAAGCGTGTGGTCGAATTCATCGTAGCGATACATCTAAGGTGCTTTCAAAAAAGGGTCAGGCGGAAGCTGCTTGCTTGCCGAGATCAAGGCGGATTGTTGGACCGGCCATGCGGATTTTCTCACGCACACTCGCCGGCACAATCGCACTGTCTTCCACAGCCACTTCAAAGAGGTAGGGTTCAACAACCTGTTGAGCGGCCACGGATGGTTCTGCTTTTGCGAGCAGGGCCGCACAGGCTTCTTTGCCGTCGGCGACATCGGCATCTTTCAACCAGTCGGACCAGGTTCCGTCAGCGGTGAAGTAGACCACTTCGCCGTCGAGCAGGCGATTGGCGGTGACAGCCTGGGTGGTCGCGCGTTTATTGGTGTGCTGGGCCAAAGCCTAGTCTCCTTACCAAGTCTCTCTACCCAGTCTCCTGGGGTCGCAGGTGTGATTTAACCCCCAATGGTCGCAGCCATTGGTAATGGTCATTTATTGGCCGCAAACATGGTTGTTTTTGCATTCAGGGTCAAGTGGGGTGTGAAATAGAATGAATTACATATTCGTGATGTAAAAAATTGCTTTGGAATAGGGTATTTGCGCTTAAGAACTGCGGTTTACCGCACTTTCGTGCCAGCGGCGCAGCGCCAGGTGCTCCAGCAGAGTGAGCGCAAAGAAGATCGCAATTCCCAGAAGGGAGAGCAGGAGCAGGGCCGCGAACATGGTAGGCACCTGAAGGCGGTTGCCAGCCTCAATAATTCGCCAGGCAAGGCCGGTGCCTGAGCCGGACCCAGCGACGAACTCAGCGACCACCGCGCCGATGAGCGCCAAGCCGCCGGAGATCTTCATACCCCCCAGAATGTAAGGGAGCGCGGCCGGGAGTTGCAGCGACCAGAGCCGCTGCCAGCGTGTTGCTCCATAAAGCGTAAAGAGGTCCATCAGATTATGATCGACAGAGCGCAGGCCCAGCGTGGTGTTCGACAGGATCGGGAAGAAGGCCACAATCCAGGCAAGGATGAGAAGGGCGAGATTAACATTGTCAAAGCCGACCCAGATGAGAACGAGGGGCGCAATAGCCACAACAGGCGTTACTTGCAGGATGATGGCATAAGGGAAGAGCGCCATTTCCACGAGCCTGCTTTGGGAAAAGAGAATGGCAAGTGCCACACCACCCACAACAGCCAGCGCAAACGCGAGCAATGTAATGCGCAGAGTTACCCAGAGAGCCGACATAAGGCTCCCGAAATTCTCCAGCAGGGCAGCGCCGATGACGCTGGGGGCGGGCAAGACAAACTTAGGAACGTCACCAAGCGTGACCGCGGCCTCCCAAAAGAGAAGAGCGCCAATACCCACCAGAATGGGTATGAGAAGGCGAAAGAAGGGCGTGCTCATATGTCCCCATCCCGCAGTGCTGCTGACACCACCTTGCAATGATTGAAATAGGCTGAGGATTGCCGGAATGCGAGACCGCGCGGGTAGGGCGCATCAATACGAATGTCATCTGCGATCTGGCCGGTTCCTGTTTCATTACTCATCACCAGAATACGCTCCGAGAGGTAGACGCTTTCGTAGACAGAGTGGGTGACAAAGATCACCGTCCAGCCAAGATCGCGCCAAAGGGTGAGCAAGTCATCGTCGAGCTTCTCCCGTGTGAACTCATCCAACGCGGCAAAAGGTTCATCCATGAGGAGGACCGGCGGTTCGGTGACGAGCGCGCGGGCGATGGAGACCCGCATCCGCATGCCGCCGGAGAGTTCGCGCGGCAACCGGTCCGTCGCATCACTGAGGCCAACACGGGAGAGGGCCTCTCGGACTTTGCCAGACGCCTCGTCCCGGGGCACGCCTTTAAGCTTCAGGGGCAGATAGACATTGTCAAACGCGCTCGCCCAAGGAAGCAGCGTTGCATCCTGAAACACAAATCCCAGATCATGCGGACGCGCGCCGTCCGCCCAACTCAATGTGCCTTGGGTAGGCTCAAGCAGACCGGCGACAAGGCGTAGAAGAGTACTCTTGCCACATCCCGACGGTCCTACAAGGGACACAAACGACCCACGTTCAATGGTGATACTGACGTCTGCGACGGCAGGCGCAGCCCCATTGTAGGATTTGCTGACACCCGAAAGCGTCAGAAGAGGTCCGTAAGGGGCAGGAGGCGATATGCTCATTCAGCTGTCAGCTGCTCTTTAAGATCAAGGCCCACACCCTTATTCACGAACTGAAGTGTGTAAGCTTGGCGCCAGTCGAGCGCCGGGTCATAGACACCGTTCTCTGACATGACAGTGAAGAAGGTGAGCCAGCGCTCCTCGCTCATGGCACCAATGCCGAGGGTCAGCGCATCTCCTGAATCCGCAATACCATATTCTTTGAGCTTGTCGATGGCTTGCGCCACCACGTCTTCACTCATGTCCGGATTGTCAGCGAGGATGAGCGCGGTTGCAGGCGCCGCATCTCCATAGAGAAAGGAAACCCATCCCTTGATGGTGGCATCCACAAAGGCCTGAACCAGTTCCGGCTCCTGATCGATCATGCTGGTGTTGGCGAGAATGAATGTCGCATAGCCGGGATATCCATGATCAGACAGCAGGAAAACCTGCGGCGTGAAGCCCGCTTCCTTTTCAATCGAATAGGGTTCAGATGAAAGATAACCCTGCTGGATCGCTCGTTCATCAACCAGGAAGGGTGCGAGATTGAACGTGTATTTGCGGATCTGATCATCAGTAAAGCCAAAGCGCGACCGCAACCACACCCAAAAGGCGCTGATCGTGGCATCTGACACCATGATGGGCATGCCGCGCATGTCTTCCAGCGTTTTTACATCATCGCGCGGGTGGGTGATGAGAACTTGCGGGTCTTTCTGGAAGGATGCCATCACCGCTTTGGCACCAGCGTCAGCCGCGACAATGTTCAGCGGAATGAAACTGTTCGATCCCATGCCGAAATCCACGCTGCCCGACGCGAGAAGCTGCGGCACATTAATGCCAGGGCCGCCGGGACGAATGGTGACGTCAAGGCCCGCATCCGCGTAATAGCCATTGGCAAGTGCTTGATAAAAGCCGCCATGTTCCGCTTGTGCTTTCCAGTCGGTCACAAAGCTGATGGGGCGCAGCTCGGCCGCCGTCGAGGCATCATCTGATTGTCCACTGCCGGGCACATAAAGCGAAAAGACCAGCAGCGCTAAAACGACAATGACGGCACCTGCGCCGACCAGAACATTACGATCCATGGAACCCCCGACCAAAAAGACAGGCGGAGTTTAGCAGGCGTGGAGTGCTTTCACACCCCCTACATCACCTGGCAGGTGGCCTCGAGGCGGGTTGCGTTCAGCTCTTCAAACCGGTCTTCAGATTGAATGAGCGTGCGGAAGAGGATCACCCCCCGCGTCGAGGGTGCAACGACGATGGGTGCGCCGCCAAGCCCCTCAACCTGATCCTCGTTTTTCACCAGGATGACTTCAACCGTCTCTTTCGGCAATTGTTTGTCGTTCACCACAAAGAAATTGTCGGTGTTGTCGCCAAACATGGAGAGCGAGAAATAGGTGTCCTTGGGCACGGGCGCAGAAATGCGTAAAGCTTTCTCCGACACATCAAAAGCGCAGATCGTGTAGATCAGGTCAGGGCTTGGCCTGACCACTGTGCGACTTTCAGACGTTGCACGCGGCGCATGGGCGACAACACCCAAGCCAACCTGTGCCTCAACGCCAGAGACCAACCGGTCCATGACAAAACTCGGGAAGGCCAGCACTGTGACAATGTGGATGATACCACCGAGGATCAGCGTGGCGGCGAGAAGATACGGCCAGGACTTCATGAGCAGGTCTCCTTCACGATGGTCGGAAGGCTCAGGGTCTCAAGATTGGAATAGGTTTCTTCATCTGGATTGTAGAGTCTGAGAGTCAGGCTAAACGGCGTTCCTTCACCCGTGCCATCAAAACCGGTGGGAATACCGTTTGCGCCGCTGCCATCAGGGTTCACAGAAATTGTGAAACCGTTTTCTGTATCGCGTGTGACCGTGTTCATGGCCTGGCTGTATCTGTTGGCAGGATTGGGAATCAGATAGTGGTCTGCCCCATAGGCTGTGATGCTCCACCACCGCGTGGCGAGCGGTTTGCCTTCAAGGCGGTAGCTGCATTTAGTTGACAGCGCATCATCCGCATCATCGCGCACCGCTGTGAAATAGACCGTCTCACTTTTGTTGAGCGCCAACAGGCCAGCACGCGCAACTGCAGCGCGGGCATAGGGGCTTGCGGTTGGGCTTCCTATCGCCGGGTCAGTTGTCCACGCGCCATTTTGTAGCGCGCTCCCAAGACCCGTATTGATCGAAAACCAGGTCGTCCCCAACCCGATAATGAGAGCGCCCACTAAAACGCCCAGAGCTTTTAGAAGTCCTGAAACCATGGCTTCCCAGCTTCCCCAATCATTGTCCCCGAAACGAGGTTGTAGCACAGAGGTCAAAAAGCACCAGACGGAGCCTTCTTCCCAGTTAACGCGATCCAGTTAACGAGATATTGTCTCGCCACCACGCCGGAACCCGGGTCCCGGGTTCAACTGCTTGCGGTGTGCCTCCCGGAAGAGGTTCGACAGGGAGACGTAAAACCGATGAATCTCCGGTTGTGGGCCTGTCGCAACGGACGACTCCTCACCGGTTGCACGTGGTTGGGCACGTCGAACAGGGGCGGGCTTGCCACCTGCCAGATCGGCAATCGGCGTGCCCTCATGCACGGATTTCATGAAAGACGCCCAGGTCGTGGCGCTCAACCCCCCGCCTTCCGCATTGACCATGGGCGAGGCATTATCATGACCAAACCAGACACCAGCCACCTGGTCAGCTGTGTAACCTACAAACCAGATGTCGCGCGCCTCCTGGCTTGTGCCTGTTTTCCCTGCAGCCGGGCGCCCGCCAATATCTGCGTTGGAGCCTGTCCCGCCGAGGATCACCTGATAGAGCAGATAGTTCATCGAGCGGGCGGCACCCGGCGCCACCACGCGCGTGGCAAGAGATTGCTGTTCAAACAGAATGTCGCCATCAGGATTAAGAATGCGTCTGATGCCATAAGGCTTGGCTCTAAAGCCCCCATTTGCAAACACGGCGTAGGAAGAGGTGAGATCGAGCAGGGTCACTTCTTCGGTTCCGAGCGCGATGGAAGGGTGCGAGGCAAGCGGTGACGTTATGCCCAACCGTTCAGCGGCATCAATAACTTCAAGGCGTCCGACCTGTTCTGACAGGCGCACCGCGACTGTATTGATCGAATATTTCATCGACGTGAGCAGGCTCACATTCCCGCGAAAGCGCCCATTATTCTGAGGTGACCAGCCATTGACACTAATCGGGCGGTCACTCACACGAGATTCAGGTGTGAGTCCGTTTTCCAAAGCAGCGAGATAGACAAACGGCTTAAAGGCGGAGCCCGGCTGCCGTTCTGCCTGGAAGGTGCGGTTGAACTGGCTCTCAAGATAGTCGCGACCACCCACCATGGCGCGGAGCGCCCCGTCCGGATCCATAGAAACAAGTGCGCCCTGGGTTGGCGGTTCATCCACATCTTCAGGCAGGTTCGCAGCACGCTCGGCGATCGCATCTGCAATAGATAGTTCGCCCGCAGCCTGTTGCACGGGATCAAGCGTGGTTTCGATGATGAGTTGCCCCGTCATACCGGGCAGGATTTCAGCAACTTCCGAGGCAATCCAATCCACAAAATATTGCGATCCCTGACGCGGCGCCCGCTTAATAATGGTCGCAGGAGTCACGCGGGCAGCAAAGGTCTCGCCTTCTGTCAGCACGCCGTTCTCGACCAGGGTGCTGAGGACAATCTCTGCGCGCCGTTGGGCACGGGAAAGATCGTTGGTGGGCGCAAACCGTGACGGTGCCTTGATGAGTCCGGCAAGCAAGGCGGCTTCCGCGAGATTTACCTCGCGAACGGACTTGTCGAAATAGTGCTGTGACGCGGCTTCAAAGCCATAGGCACCAGCACCCATATAAATCCGGTTGAGATAAAGGGTGAGGATGTCCTCTTTGGTGTAGGTATATTCAAGCCAGACTGTGATAACCGCTTCCTGGGCCTTGCGCCAGAATGTGCGTTCAGACCCCAGGTAAAGGTTCTTGGCAAGCTGCTGGGTGATGGTTGAGCCGCCTTGAACAACACCGCCGGCACTGAGGTTGGCGACAATGGCCCGGCCAATGCCAAACACATCAAATCCGAAATGCTCATAGAAACGACGGTCTTCCGTACTCAAGACTGCAAGCACCAGATTGTCCGGCATTTCGTTGAGCGGCACGATAGGGGCATAACGCCCGCCGCGATTGGCGATCTCATCGCCATCCCGGTCAAGGACGGTGAGCGCGAGCGCGTCCGGTCCCAGGGGCCCAAGGAGTTGCCGTTGCATTTTGGGCAGCGTGTCCAGGATCAGGGTGCCGAACACAACACTGCCAGCAAAGACCAGCGCGCCAAAGGCGCGCCAAAGGAAGGAACGCGATCGGGTGCCTTTTTGGGGCAGCTCTTGATTTTCTTCGTCGTCTCGCACGGGTTTGGTCTTTCAATAGGACGCACCTGTGCCGGAATGGCACAGCGGGGGCCCCGCAAATTTGTCTGAGAGGAGACATCGCAAGCCCTGTGCCGCGGGACAGCGGGGGTCTTGCCTGTGCACAGGTCCCCCAAATCAGCGTAAACTTAGGCCCAGACTCACGCCACAGACTCACAGTGCTGACGATTCTAGGCCCCTAATGGATGAAAAATTGACCGAACAACCCTTCTGGCAAACCAAAAAAATGACCGAGATGAGCCGGGAGGAATGGGAATCCCTCTGCGACGGATGCGCGAAGTGCTGCCTCATCAAATTGGAAGACGAAGACACGGGCGAGCTCGAATACACCGATATCTCCTGCAGCCTCCTGGATTGCGAAACCTGCCAATGCGGTGATTACCCCAATCGGTCGGTCAAAGTGCCCGACTGTGTCACGCTGACGCCGGAAAACGTCCAACAATTGAACTGGATGCCCTCCACCTGTGCCTACCGCCTGCTTGCAAACGGTGAAGATCTGCCCTGGTGGCATCCTTTGGTGAGCGGGGAGCAGGAATCTGTGCATCTGGCAGGCATGTCAGTTCGCGGGCGAACTGTCAGCGAAGATGATGTCGACCCGACAGACCTGGAAGGCCGCATTGTGACCTGGCCTGAACAAGGAAAATAATTTGCAGAAATTGCAAATTATGACTTGAACATGAAACGCTCGGGTCCCATCTAAAGTTCATCTCCAGAAATGCATCAGAACGGTAAGTATCCTCCGGCAGGATGGTGATCAAGAAAATCTGCGAGCATCAGATTGAAATCATGGCGGTCGTTCCTATCTCTCAACTCATCTCCAGAAATCTGCTCCATGACTGATTGTCCGCAGCCCGCGACGGAAGAACCCAAACCCGTTGACTGGGCGCGCATAGAACAGGTCTATCAGACGGAAGAGAAACTTGCGAATATCGCAAAAGAATATGGCCTCACAGTTCAGAAGATTGTGGCGCATGCGCAGCGCGAGGGCTGGCGGCTGCGATATGACAAGCAACGAGCGGGCAAACAGAACCGGTCGCCAGGGAGCACTGATCCGGCGACCTTGCGCAAACGTCTGACGGCACTCGTTGAAAGACAGATAGCTGAGATCGAACAGCGCCTCGCCGAACCGGCGGAAAGTAGGGACCATGAAAGAGACGCGAGAACACTGTCGAACCTGACCCGAACATTAGACAAGCTGATCGAGTTGAAAAGAGCCGCTGCTGTTGAGCAGGCGGAAGCCAAACGACTGAGAGAAGAAGTAAGCGGCAATGACGGTGCCCAGACCGACGACGTGCTCAGACAAGACCTGGCGCGCCGCCTGGCTCGCATCGCAGCCGCAGGCACGGGTTGAGGCCTTCCTGGCTGAATTGAGCCACCCGGAGCTCAGCTTTCTGACGCATGATTGGCGCTTCTGGGCGCGGGACAGTCAATGGCCTCCCGCGGGTAATTGGACAACCTGGTTGATCCTGGGCGGGCGTGGCGCGGGCAAGACCCGGGCGGGCGCTGAGTGGATTGCAGAGGAGGTGAGAGCAGCACGTGCTGGTCGTATTGCCCTTGTGGGTGAGAGTTATGCAGACGCGCGCGAAGTCATGGTGGAAGGCACATCAGGCTTGCGCGCGCTGGGGCCAGATCATGCAAAGCCACGCTATGAAGCAACGCGCCGCCGTTTGCTGTGGCCGAATGGCGCAGTGGCAAGCTTGCATTCAGCGAGTGATCCCGAAGGGTTGCGGGGTCCACAATTTGACGCCGCCTGGAGCGATGAGGCTGCAAAATGGCCGGATGCGGAAGCGGCCTGGTCCATGCTTCAATTTGGTTTGCGTTTGGGTGACCACCCCCGCCAGGTGGTGACATCAACGCCCCGTGCCGTGCCTTTGATCAGAAATCTGTTGACCGATGACAGGGTCGCTGTGACACGGGCGACCACCTACGACAATCGCGCGAACCTGGCCGATGCGTTTTTCTCGACGGTGATCAAAACCTATGAGGGGACCCGGCTTGGTCGCCAGGAATTAAACGGTGAGCTTCTCGAAGATGATCCAGATGCCTTGTGGACGCGCACACTTATTGAGCGCTGTCGTAGAACGTCTACGCCCGATTTTAATCGGGTGGTGATCGGTGTCGACCCACCGGCAAGTTCAGGCGCTGGCGCGGATGAATGCGGGATCGTTGTGGCGGGGATCGGCAGCGATGATCGGTTTTATGTATTGGCGGATCGCTCACGCGCGCGCGCCAAACCGGCCGCCTGGGCAAAGGCCGTCGCTGAAGCCTATAAAAATTTCGATGCAGACCGCGTGATCGCTGAAGTAAATCAGGGCGGCGAGATGGTCGAAAGCGTGCTTCACCACGTGGCACCAACATTGCCGGTGCGCCAGGTCCGCGCAACCCGGGGCAAGAAGGTCCGCGCTGAACCGGTTGCCGCACTTTATGAACAGGGCAGGGTATCGCATCTCGCGCCCTTGCCGGAGCTTGAAGACCAAATGTGCAACTTCTCAGGTCGCGGCAAAAGTCCCGACCGATTAGACGCACTTGTCTGGGCCATAACCGATCTCATGCGAACCGCGGGCGACCCCGCGATCCGACGCTTGTAAGGAAACAATGATGAACGCAGTGACGCAGCAAAAGCCGGCGGGACTTTGGTCCAGGCTCTTCGCACGGCCATTCTTCGCGCCTCCATTGGCCACCAAGGCAAGTGCGACCGGAGCGCTTGTTGCGCTGAGCTCGCTGGGGCGCCCGGTCTGGACACCCCGCGACTATGATCGCCTGGCGCGCGAGGGCTATGAACAGAATGCGGTGGCCTTCAGATGTGTGCGCATGATTGCGGAGGCCGCCGCAAGCGTCCCTTGGATGCTTCACGAAGGCGATCAGACCCTAAGCGAGCATCCGCTCCTCACACTGCTCGTGCGACCCAATCCAGCTGAAAGCGGCACCGAGCTTTTGGAAGCCTGGTATGGCCATCTGCAGGTGGCAGGCAATGCCTATCTCGAAGCGGTGAGTGTTGGTGAGGACGTGCGCGAACTCTACGCACTCCGTCCGGACCGCATGAAAGTGGTGCCCGGCACGCGGGGCTGGCCGGAAGGCTATGAGTATGAGGTGAACGGGCGAACGGTTCTGTTTCGAGACGAACCCACCAAGCCCATCCTGCATATGAAGGCCTTCCACCCGACCGATGATCATTATGGCCTCTCACCGTTGGAAGCAGCGGCAAAGGCCGTCGACATTCACAATGCCGCAGGCGCCTGGAACAAATCTCTGCTTGATAATGCAGCGCGTCCCTCCGGCGCGCTTGTGTACAAGGGCGCAAGCGGTGACAGCACCCTCACCGATGATCAGTTCGACCGGCTGAAGCGGGAACTGGAAGATAATTATGCGGGTTCGGCCAATGCCGGTCGTCCACTCTTGTTGGAAGGCGGACTCGACTGGCAACAAATGGGCCTGGGCCCCCGCGATCTTGATTTCAACGAGGCAAAGAATGCCGCTGCGCGCGAAATCGCCCTGGCGTTTGGCGTGCCGCCCATGTTGCTGGGCATTCCCGGCGACAACACGTTTTCGAATTACAAGGAAGCCAATCTGGTTTTCTGGCGCCAGACCATCGTTCCTCTGGTGCGCAAGTCAGCGACGGCACTTACCCACTGGCTGGGGCCGCGTTTTGGACCGTCTCTGCATCTTGATATCGACCTTGAGGCGGTCCCGGCTCTTGCGGCAGAGCGCGAAAGCGTGTGGGCGCGAGTGAAAGACGCTGACTTCCTCAGTGATGAAGAAAAACGCCGGGCTGTTGGGTTGAGCGCAAGGGAGGCGGATTGATGGGGGAAGAGAAGGAGCCTGGGCGCTGGCACCTCGATAAACGCGTGCCCATTGCGCTCATCGTAGCAATCCTCATTCAAACTGCCGGCGCGCTGACCTGGGCCGGGGCGGCCTCAGAACGCATCAATCATTTAGAACGTCAGGTGATCAGCGATGACGATATGGGTGAGCGCACCGCGCGCCTGGAAGTGCAGGCTGCCTATATGCGGGCAGCGCTCACACGTATTGAAGACAAGCTCGACCGAGTGATTGCCAAAGAGTGACGAACTTCATCACCCATGATTTTCATCCAGCGTCTCCCCTGAGAATGGGCGGAGCGCTTTTTTTGTGCCGGGAGAAACATGAACAAACCAACGCGACAGGGAAAACCAGCAAGCGCCACTTGTGAAACCAAACGAGCGGCCTTTCAGGTGGCAGAAGTGGATGCCGCCGGAGCGTTTGAAGGCTATGCGAGCCTCTTCGGAGCGGAAGATCTGGGTCACGACCTGGTCCAGCGCGGCGCGTTTCGCGCAAGCCTTGCCAAGCGCGGTGCTGACCAGGTCAGGATGCTCTTTCAGCATGACCCGGCAGACCCAATCGGCTCCTGGGACGAGATTCGCGAAGACACGAGAGGTCTCTATGTCCGTGGCCGCCTCACCCTGGAAGTGGCGCGGGCAAGAGACGTCCACGCGCTCATGAAAGCAGGTGCGTTGGACGGCCTCTCTATCGGCTTCCACACAGTGAAGGCGGTGCGCGATGCGGAGACCGGTCTGCGCCACTTGATGGAGCTGGACCTCTGGGAAATTTCAGTTGTGACCTTTCCCATGCAGCCGGGCGCACGTGTGAGCACAGTGAAATCTGCATGGCTGCCAACAGAACGAGAACTTGAACGCTGGCTCTCGCGGGATGCGGGACTCAGCAGATCAGACGCCCGTGCCTTGATCGCGGGTGGCTACAAAGCGGTGAGGGCGCGGCGGGATGCTGGCTTCACTTCAACAGACTTGGGAGTCTTGGCGCGGACGATCCGCGCAGCTGGCGCTCATTTCATTCACTAAATCCATCTAAGGAGAAAGATATGCCTCTCACCAGAGAGACCCGTGTGGGCCGTATTGGCCACACGCTGGGTAGTCCTGCGCCAACCGCCGCGCCGGAAAAGAAAAGTGCGGACCTGGGCACACCAGCCATGCATGAAGTGCGCGACGCCATGGATGAATTCATGACCCGCTTTGATGCATTCAAGCAAGCCAATGATGACCGCCTGTCCCAGGTGGAGCGAAAGCTTTCAGCGGATGTGGTGACCACAGAAAAGGTGGATCGTCTGAACGCCGCCCTGGATCTTCAGCAAAAGACGGTTGATGGTCTGGCCCTGTCCCTCACCCGACCTGAAATTGGCTCAGGTGCCTCGCTCTCGCCCGTTGCGCGGGAACACAAAGCCGCGTTTGAAACCTATGTGCGTCAGGGCGGTACTGGCCCGCTGCGCGGCCTGGAAGAAAAGGCCCTGTCTGTACAGTCAGACCCCGACGGCGGCTATCTGGTGCCAAGCGAAACGGAACAGATGATTGACCGGGTCGTCTCCGAAGCTTCTCCCATTCGCGCAATCGCAGGTGTGCGCCAGATCGGTGCGGCATCCTACAAGAAGCCCTTTGCCACAAGCGGGGCAGCGACGGGCTGGGTCGGTGAGACAGAGCCACGGGCGGAGACCGGCACACCGAAAATCTCCGAGCTCGAATTTCCGGTGATGGAGCTCTATGCCATGCCGGCAGCCACATCGACCCTTCTAGATGACAGCGCGGTCAATATCGACCAGTGGATTGCCGAAGAAGTGCAAACCGCTTTCGCGGAACAGGAAGGTGCGGCCTTTGTATCGGGCGATGGTGTGAGAAAACCTCGTGGCTTCCTCTCCTACGACACCGTCGATAATGAGAGCTGGGCCTGGGGCAAGGTGGGCTATGTCGCGACCGGCGCTTCCGGGGGCTTCCCGTCGACGAGCCCGTCCGATGTTTTGCTCGATCTGGTCTATTCGGTGAAGTCCGGCTATCGCGCCAATGCGCACTTTGTCATGAACCGGCAGACCCAGGCCCAGATCCGCAAATTCAAAGATGCCGACGGCAACTACCTCTGGCAGCCAAGTCTGACGGCAGGTCAAGCACCGCGGCTGATGAATGTGCCGATCGCCGAGGCTGAAGACATGCCGGACGTGGATACTGACAGTTTCGCGCTTGCCTATGGCGACTTCCGCCGTGGCTATCTCATTGTGGACCGGCTCGGCATTCGTGTCCTGCGCGATCCCTATACAGCAAAACCCTATGTCCTCTTCTACACAACCAAACGTGTGGGCGGCGGCATTCAGAATTTCGAAGCGATCAAGCTTCTGAAATTCGGCACAGCGTAAGGAGGTCTCACCATGCGTGATCTACATTCAAATCTCGGAATTGTTCAAAGCCTGGACCCGGCTGTGACCACCTCGACGCGTGTTGGCGCCCCGGTTGATCGACAGGGCTATGAGAGCGTGGAGCATATCGTGTCGCTGGGTATGAGCGGCGACACCCTATCGCCTTCGGTTTCTCTTGCTCTCAAGCTGGAAGAAAGTGAAGACGGCACCAATTGGTCGTCTGTTGTCAATGACAGCGACGTCCTGGGAGTGGCCGTTGATGGCAGCGGCACCTTTGCCCTGATCGATGATCCGTCCGAAGACGGGCAAGTGTTTGCCATTGGCTATGTGGGCGATGCCCGCTATTGCAGGGTGCAGGTGGTGCTCACCGGGTCCCATACCAATGGCACACCGCTTGCCGCTCTGGCCTTGTTGGGCCATGGCAATGTGAAGCCTGTCTAAGCGGTATGTCACCCTCGGGCATGACCTGAGGGTGACGCTCTTTCATTCTTTCTCCACGAACGGGAAACCCATGCCCCACACATTGGTGACCGGTCCGGTCAGCGAGCCCGTTGATCTGGCCGATGCAAAACTGCACCTGCGCGTCGATGGAATCGACGAAGATGTTCTGATCGAAGGCTACATTTCAGCAGCAAGATTGAGCATTGAGGCCTATGCGGGTCTGGCGCTCCTGGACCAAAGCTGGGATCTGGTGCTCGACAGTTGGCCTGGGCCCGTCGTCGATTTCAATATGGGGCCGATCACCTCCATTCTCAGCGTGTCTGTCGATGGAAAGGCGCTGAGCCCCGACACCTACAATCTGGCGCCGGGCCTCAACGCTCGGTTGGTCCGCACAGACGGCGCCACCTGGCCCCGGCCCAAATCCCTTGCGGCGGGCATTGCGGTGCGCTTTGCGAGTGGCTTTGGCGCGAACGGAAGTGATGTGCCGCGGGACCTCCGCCATGCGCTCCTCATGATCGTGGCCCACTGGTATGAAAACCGCGAGCTAGCACCAGACACAAGCGATCAGCTGACCCCGCCGGTCCGCAGGTTGCTCGCGCCTTACAGAAAGCTCCGCCTGTGATTGCGGATCTTCGACATCGCCTTGTTCTGGAAGAGCGCGTACCTCTCGCCGACGGAGGCGGCGGCGCCAGTGAAAGCTGGACCGAAGTGGCAACCCTATGGGCTGCCATGCATCAGAAGAGCGGGCGGGAACGCGAAGCAGCTGATCGTTTGGGGGCACAGGGCACCACAGACATCACCATTCGTTACCTTAGTGGCGTCACGACCGACATGCGGTTTCGGCTGGGAGCACGACATTTCAATATCCGCTCGGTTCTGGATGTCGACGGTCGCCGCCGCTGGCTCAGGTGCACATGCGCGGAAGGAGGGGCGTCATGACCTTGGCGGCCAGCTGGGAACTGCAAAAAGCCATTCATGCAAGCCTTGTCGGTAACGCGTCCCTCTCTTCCCTGGTAAGCGGTCGCGTGTTCGACCGGCCACCCCAGGATGCGGCCTTTCCCTTCGTGACGCTCGGCGACACAGAGGTGGAGCCTGACGGCGCAGGAAGCGATGGCGCTGCCATTCACCGCCTTGCCCTTTCTGTCTGGTCGCGGGCACGCGGAAGGCGGGAAGTCAAAGAAATCATGAGCGCCATCGATGAGGCACTGCAGGATGTGAGCTTGGCGCTGACCGGCCATGTGCTTGTTAACCTGCAATTGGAGCGCGCGAGTGTCTCTTATGCCAGCGACGCAGAGGCCCTGCGCGGGCGCCTTGTCTTTCGCGCCTATACAGAACCCACAAGCTGAATTTTTCAGATAGACCAACAAAGGAGACGTGAGCATGACCGCTCAACGTGGCAAAGACCTGCTGCTCAAAATCGACAGCGACGGTCTGGGGACCTTCACGACCATGGCGGGGCTTCGTGCCCGCGCACTTTCATTCAACGCGCGCACGGTAGATATAACCCATGCGGAGTCGGCAGGGGCCTGGCGGGAATTGCTCGCAGGCGCTGGCGTGAAGACAGCGAGTCTTAGTGGCAGCGGTATCTTCAAGGACGAAGCCTCCGACGCCCTCGTCAGAGGCTATTTTTTCGACGGTACCATTCGTGACTGGCAGGTCATCATTCCAAATTTCGGGGCAGTCGAGGGGGCCTTTCAAATCACCTCGCTCGAATATGCAGGCACTCACGAAGATGAGCTCCGCTTTGATCTCGCCCTTGAGTCTGCAGGGCAACTTCTTTTCACGAGTGCCTGACATGGTGAACCGACATC
The DNA here is from genome assembly GCA_003330885.1 of Rhodobiaceae bacterium. Lineage (NCBI taxonomy): Bacteria > Pseudomonadati > Pseudomonadota > Alphaproteobacteria > Hyphomicrobiales > Parvibaculaceae > Parvibaculaceae bacterium. The sequence goes on from CP030277.1 coordinate 489,828, forward strand.
GCGGCGAAGTGGAGCTCAAAGCAGATGGTCAGAGCTATACGCTCTGCCTCACACTTGGCGCGCTCGCCCACCTGGAAGCAGCCTATGGCGGCGAGGACATTCTGACACTTGCCGACCGCTTCTCCCAGGGCCAGCTGACGAGCAGAGACGCCGTGAACCTGTTGGAGGCGGGATTGAAAGGCGGCGGGCACGAGAGCGCAGCGCTCGATCTCGAGAACCTGAGCTTCGAAGGCGGCGTGGCAGGGCTCATCCGAACATTGGCCGTTCTGCTGCGGGTAACCTTTGGAGGGGCCAGCGCTGAGAGCATCGAAAGCACAGAGGCGGAACTCAACCAAGCAGAGGAGGGCGATGAGCATTTGCCCCCTTTCCCTGGAAACCCCTCTTGAGCTTTGCCTGCGGTGTGCTGCACTGGACACCGAAAGACTTCTGGTCGGCAAGCGTGCGCGAAATAGAGGGCGCCGCTCTGGCATTTGTCGCCAATGACAGCGCCGCAATGCCAATGGGTGGCCTTAACTGGCTGATGACCCGCTTTCCCGACGAACAGACAGGAACAAAAACCGATGGAGTTTGAGAGTTTCGATGTGGGTGGACTGTCATCTGAGTTGCGCGGGCTTCGCGCGGAGTTTGACGCCGCGACCAGCGCCAGCGGGCGGCTCGGCAAAGAAGCCAAGAACGCTTTTGCTGGCATCGCACGAGAAGGGCACCGCGCTTCAAAAATGGGACAGGATTTGCACCGCGCCCTCGGTTCTGCCTTCGACGATCTGGTTGTCGGGGGGCGTTCTTTCCAGGACGTGCTGAAATCCCTCGCGGTCGACCTCGCGAAACTGGCCGCACAAGACATTTTTGGAACCGGTGTTGGTGGGGGGCAGAGCGGAGGCGCCGGCGCGCTATTGGGGGACCTGTTTGGATCAATCCTGACGCCCAATGCCAAAGGAAACGTGTTTGATCAAGGCCGCATCCACGCCTTTGCCAAGGGCGGGGTCCTGTCGAACCCAGCCCTTTTCCCTATGCAGGGAGGAGTGGGGCTCGCAGGTGAAGCTGGAGCCGAAGCAATCCTGCCACTTGCCCGGGGGGCAGATGGAAAACTCGGCGTGGCGACGCAGGGCGGCGGACAAGCCCTCAACATCACATTCAATGTCACGGCCACTGATGCGGCGAGCTTCAAGCGCAGCGAAAGCCAGATCGCTGCCATGCTTCAGCGCACGGTCAGTCGCGGCAATCGCAATCTTTAAATTGGGAGGGCTCTAATGGCGTTCCATGAAGTTCGATTTCCGCTGGAGGTTGGTTTTGGCTCTTCTGGCGGACCGGAGCGGCGCACTGAAATCGTGACGCTGGGTTCCGGTCACGAGGAGCGCAACTCGCCCTGGGCCGACAGCCGCAGACGCTATGACGCAGGTTATGGCATTCGGTCCATGAAGGACCTGCACACAGTGATCGGCTTTTTTGAAGCCCGCCACGGACGATTGCATGGGTTTCGCTGGAAGGACCGCGCGGATCATGCGTCCGGAGATTATGGTGTTCCGGTGACATCCACCGATGAGCTCCTTGGAACCGGTGACGGCGGCACGGCGACCTTCAATTTGATCAAACACTACAGCTCCGGTGGCGCGACCTATTCGCGACCCATTACAAAGCCTGTGGAAAGCACCGTACGGGTTGCGGTCAATGGTGTGGAACAGGTAATCGCATCGGATTTTGTCGTCGACCTGACCAAGGGCCTTGTCACCTTCTTGGCCGGGCACGAACCAGCGCCCGGTCTCAGCGTGACGGCGGGGTTTGAATTCGATGTGCCTGTGCGTTTCGACACAGATTTTCTCGACATTTCGCTCACTGGCTTTGATGCGGGCGACATCCCATCCATTCCTCTGGTTGAAATCCGCATCTAGCGCCTGCAGGACCTGAACAGATGAAATCACTTTCGCCCGATTTGCAGGCACACCTGGACAGCGGGACAACAACTCTGTGCCAATGTTGGAAACTGATACGACGCGACGGCGCCACAATGGGCTTCACGGACCATGACCGGGCGCTAAGCTTCAACGGCACGCTGTTTGAAGCTGCGGCGGGGTTTACAGCAAGTGCTGTCTCCTCAACCAGTGGACTGGCCGTGGACAATCTGGATGTTTTGGGAGCGCTCTCCTCGGATCATCTGGAAGACGGGGATCTTGCCGCCGGTCTCTATGACGACGCAGAGATCGAAATCTGGCGGGTGAATTGGCAGGCGACCGATCAGCGGGTTTTGATGCGCAAGGGTAATCTTGGCGAAATCAGCCGGGGACCCACAGGGTTTACGGCTGAGGTTCGTGGTCTTTCACACCGGTTAAACCAGCCGACAGGCCGCCTCTTTCAATATGCCTGCGATGCGGATCTGGGCGATGCCCGCTGCGGCGTGTCTCTGACGGGCAGCGCTTTCACAGGCACCGGCTCGGTTATTGGTGTCACAGATAATCGAGAGATGATTGTCACAGGCCTCGATGCCTACGCGGACGCCTGGTTTGCGCGCGGATTGCTGACCTTCACCTCCGGCGTCAATCAGGATGAAGTATTGGAAGTCAAACGCCATTCAAAACGCGCCGGCGCCGTCGTCCTGGAGGTCTGGCATGCGCCTGCACAGGCGATTGAAGAAGGCGTGACCTTGAGCGTGGCTGCGGGCTGCGACAAGCAATTCGAAACCTGTCGTGCGAAATTTGCCAACGCTGCAAGCTTTCGCGGCTTCCCACACATCCCTGGAAATGATTTCGCCCTTTCTTATCCGCTACGTGGCAGCAACAATGATGGGAGCAGTCAGGTATGACGCATGAGACAAGCCCGAACCAGATTGTCGACAGCGCCCGACGCTGGATAGGCACGCCCTATCGCCATCAAGCCAGCAAATGCGGCGTGGGGACCGACTGTCTGGGGCTCATCAGAGGTGTCTACCGGGAACTTTATGCGCTGGAACCGGAAACACCACCCCCATACAGTGCCGATTGGGCGGAGGTGCCTGATCTGAACGACGCTCGAGTTGAGACCATGGCCGAAGCTGCCCGCCGTCACCTCATTGAGCTAGATGTGGCGGACACAAGGCCGGGCGATGTTCTTCTGTTCCGCATGACACGGGGCGCGGTTGCGAAGCACGCCGCGATTGAAAGCTTTGAGGGTCGGATGATCCATGCCTGCTCCGGTCGCGCTGTGGCGGAAGTTCATATGGGCGCCTGGTGGCCACGCCACCTTGCTTTTGCCTTTCGATTTCCGGGAGAATTGACCTAGTGGCTTCCGTTCTTTTAAGCGCGGCAGGGTCTGCTGTCGGCTCCGCTGCTCTGCCCGCCGGGGTGAATTTCCTTGGCGCCAATATTTCCGGCGCCGCCATTGGCAATGCGGTTGGATCAATTGCGGGTTCCCTCATTGATGATCAACTGTTTGGCACATCTGTCACCCGAGACGGTCCAAGACTGTCTGACCTTGATGTACAGGCGTCTACCGAAGGTGCGGCGATCCCTCGGATCTATGGCCGTGTTCGTTTGGCTGGACAGGTCATTTGGTCAACAAAATTCAAGGAGACGGCCACAACAAGCTCCAGTGGTGGTGGTAAGGGGAGTGGCGGCGGCAGTTCTGCGGAAACGACAAGCTACGCCTACTCTGTCTCTTGCGCGATTGCCCTGTGCGAAGGGACCATCACCCGTATTGGCAGCGTTTGGGCAGACGGCAATCTGCTCGACCTGTCTGGCATTTCCTACCGAGCCTATCTGGGTTCTGAAACGCAGGTGCCCGACAGCACGATGGAAGCGGTTGAGGGGGCGGGCAATGTGCCGGCCTATAAGGGGCTCGCTTACATCGTCGTTGAAGATTTACAGCTCGCCGACTTTGGCAACCGCCTACCGCAGCTCTCTATCGAAGTGTTTCGTGCGCTCAGCGATATTGAACAAGACATTAAAGCCGTCACCATCATTCCAGGTGCGACTGAGTTTGGTTATGACACGAGATCCTTCCGACGGATTTTTGCCAATGGTGTGAGCGACTCAGAAAACATGAACAACCGCCTCGGCGGAACTGATTGGCAGGTATCCTTAGATGACCTGCAGGCGACGTGTCCCAATCTGAACGCTGCCGCCTTGGTGGTGAGTTGGTATGGCAATGACCTTCGTTGTGGATCTTGTTCCTTGCGTCCAAAGGTCGACCGACAGGACAAAGTAACCATCCCTGAAAACTGGCAGGTCGCGGGGTTGGGCCGCGGAATGGCGCAAGAGGTGAGCCGGGTCGATGGACGACCAGCCTTTGGCGGCACACCCTCTGATGCATCTGCGAAGCGCGCAATTGAAGACCTCAAAAGTCGGGGCCTCTCTGTCTGCTTTTATCCTTTCATTCTGATGGATGTGCCGTCGGGCAATGGATTGCCCGATCCTTATGGCGGGAGTGAGCAGGCGGCGTATCCGTGGCGGGGGCGCATGTCGATTGACCCAGCGCCGGGATTTGTGGGTTCAACGGACAAGACGCTAGCGGTGGGGGGCGATGTCGCCGCCTTTTTCGGGACAGCATCGGCAAGTGACTTTTCTGTCTCCGCTCTGGGCGTCACCTATTCGGGTCCCGAAGAATGGTCCTACCGGCGCATGATCCTCCACAATGCGGCTTTGTGTGCCTGGGCGGGAGGTGTTGAGTCTTTTCTTATCGGTTCAGAAATGCGTGGTCTCACGCAACTTCGTGATAGCGCCACAACATATCCCGCGGTCACGGAGCTGATTGCACTCGCCGCTGAAGTGCGCGCATTGCTCGGTCCGTCAACGAAAATTTCCTACGCCGCCGATTGGTCTGAGTATTTCGGCCATCAACCAGCCGATGGCAGTGGAGATGTCTTCTTCCATCTCGATCCACTTTGGTCTGATGCGAATATCGACTTTGTCGGCATCGACAATTACATGCCGCTTGCCGATTGGCGGGACGGTACGTCGCATCTGGATGCCGACGCAGGGGCGTCAAGCATCTATGACCTCAACTATTTGAAGAGTAATGTAGCTGGTGGCGAGGGTTATGATTGGTACTATGCCAGCGCCGCTGATCGCGACAACCAGATCCGCACGCCCATCACCGACGGTGCGCATGGGAAGCCCTGGGTTTTTCGCTACAAGGACCTGAAAAATTGGTGGAGCAACACCCACGTCAATCGGCCGGGTGGCGTGGAGAGTGGCGGTGCCACCAATTGGGCGCCTATGGGAAAGCCCATACGATTTACCGAACTCGGATGCCCTGCCGTTGACAAGGGTGCGAACCAGCCCAATGTTTTCCTAGACCCCAAATCCTCTGAAAGCAATCTGCCTCATTTTTCAAACGGCATTCGCGACGATTATGGGCAACGCCGTTTTCTGGAAGCACATCTGAGCTATTGGCAGGATGCCACGGCCAACCCCCTATCGCCTCTCTATGGCGGACCCATGGTCGATGCAGATCATCTCTATATCTGGACCTGGGACGCACGACCTTATCCTTCATTTCCGTCGCTCACCTCTGTCTGGTCGGATGGGGACAATTGGAAGCTCGGACATTGGATCACCGGGCGCTTAGGCGCTGTGCCCCTGGCATTGCTTGTTCCTGAACTCGCTAAAGCGGGCGGCGATATACCAATTGCCGCTGGAGGTCTGACCGGTACCGTCGAAGGCTTCGTGCTTGATCGCATCTTGTCGCCGCGTCAGGCGATTGAGCCTCTTATGCTCGCCCACTTCTTTGACGCAGTGGAAAGCGAAGGTGTCATTCGCTTCCAGCATATGGGGAAGACACCTTCTCTTACGGTGACGCCGCAGGACCTCGCGGTGGAGGAAAGATCCGCGCGAGCCAGCTTCACGCTCACCCGCGGTCAGGAAACTGAATTGCCCTTCGCCGCGAAACTCACCTACCTGGATGCGCAGTCGGACTATCGGCAGGCTGCGGTGGAAGCCCGTCGTGCAACAGTTTCGTCTCAACGCGTGTCGACTGCAGCCTTGCCCATGGTTTTGGCTCAAGCGGATGCTCAGCGCATTGCCGAGATTTGGCTGCAGAACACTTGGGTGAAACGGGAGCGCGCGTCGCTGGCATTGCCACCAAGTCGGCTGGCGGCTGACCCAGGTGACGTGGTGACCCTCGAACTTGAGGACCGTGAGGTGGACTATCATCTCACTACCCTCTCTGACGAGGGAACAATTGAGGTGGAAGCTGTGAAGACCGATGCGCAGGTGTTTGGCCTTCTTGCCGCGCCCGAGCACACACGGCCTGCAGACCCATTGCCGAGTTTTGGTCCGCCGGATGTGGCATTCCTCGACTTGCCTTTGCTGAACGGAGAACAAACACCTCATGCGCCTTTCATTGCTGCGACAGCAGTACCCTGGCCGGGCAGTATCGCACTCTATCGAAGCGCAACAGGCTCCGGTTTTGCCCTCGACCGTGTGGTGGAGGTGCCCGCCACCATGGGCCGAACGCTGACGGACCTTGCAGCCGGTCCCGTGAGCCGATGGGATAGGGCAAACTCACTACAGGTGCGCCTGACAAGTGGCGAATTGCAGAGTGTTTCGGACCAGGCCGTACTCAATGGGGCGAACTTTGCGGCCCTGGAATCCACACCGGGATCCTGGGAGGTGATCCAGTTTGCAGAAGCCGACCTTGTTGACGTGAACACTTATGTTCTGAGCGGCCTGCTGCGCGGGCAGGGCGGCACTGAACAGGCAATGCTAGGAACGCTTGGCACTGGCGCGCGCTTCGTGCTCTTAAACGATGCGGTACAGCAGATCGGCCTGTCATCAGGAGAGCGCGGTCTCGACATTCATTGGCGCTATGGCCCGGGCCGTTATGGCATTGATCATGAGACCAATGCGACCGAGCTACGGGCCTTTGATGGAGTTGGCCTGCGTCCACTCTCGCCTGTTCATGTGATAGGGCGGCGCAACGAAGCGGGCGACATCAACCTTTCCTGGATACGGCGGACCCGTATAGATGGCGATAGCTGGGTTGGGCTTGACGTGCCACTGGGTGAAGAAATCCAAGCCTATGAGGTCGATGTTCTAGAGGGAGGGAGTGTGACACGCACACTTGCTGCTTCAACCATGTCGACCGTTTACACCAGCACCGATCAGATCGCCGATTTCGGCAGCGCCGAATTTTCAACACTCGATCTTCGCATCAGTCAATTGAGCCAGGCCTTTGGTCGTGGCACCAGCAGAGAGGTTACGCTTCATGTCTGACAGCACTCATCTTGTCCTTCCCTTCGTGGAGGCTGCCCAGGCACAAAAGCATGTGACCGTGAATGAGGCGCTGAGCCGATTGGACGCACTTGTGCATCTGGCGGTGGAAAGTGCGACTGTGGCCGTGCCGCCGGATTCTCCTACAGAGGGTGCGCGGTGGATTGTCGGCGCCGGCGCCTCAGGTGCGTGGGCAGGTGAAGACGGGAAGGTTGCCGCTTATATCGATGGGGCGTGGGTGTTTCTGACCCCCAATGCGGGCTGGCAGGCATGGGACGCGGCGACCCGAACCTGGTTGCTCCATGACGGGACGACCTGGTTCGCGGGACCTGCAGGCACAGTCGCAGCTCTCACACCCAACATGGCGGCCACCCGTATCGAGACGATAGAGACCGATCACAGCATTTTGGCTGGTGCCTTCAACGACACGGCGCTCACCATCCCTGATCGCGCCATCGTCTTTGGGGTGACGGGGAGGGTGCTGACAGACATTACAGGTCCTGCATCCTGGACCCTTGGGGTGAGCGCTGACCCAGGCCGATATGGCAACGCTATTGGCACCTCTGCAGGCAGTACCGTGAATGGCGTGAGTGGCGCTCCAACCGCCTATTACGGTGCGACACCCGTACGCGTCGCCGGGACCGGCGGCGATTTCACCGGCGGTTCGCTCCGCCTGGCGCTCCACTATCTGGCGCTGGAAATCCCGACTGCTTAATGGAAGCAAATGAGCAAAAACAGATGTAGGAATAAAAACCTATATCACCTATACTCAGCTCATGACCCAAGCTCTCCACCCATCCCCGTCAACGTCGGAAATGTCTAACTCTATGATTCCAAAGGAAAACCATGCTGTGCGATCAAACCAGCCGGTGATCTGTGGAATGGATTTGATGGTTCTCGGTGCTGCTGTTGCGCACTATGGGCGAGGGCTGGATGAGGATGTGTTGGCTGCGCTGAGTTGGGCCTTCCTCAATCGCCGCGCCAACGGAGACGGGAGCGAGATTGCGCCCGAAGCCGCCGGTTCGCCGGCCAGATCATCGGAATGGGCCGCCGCATTGATGGGAGATCCATTGGAACAGGAGGCCGCCCGGGCGCTCGCAGTGTTTGCTCGGGTCGTCGCAGGTGGTGTGGCCGATCCGACAGAGGGTGCTATACGCTTTCATTGCCACGACGAAACACCCTCATGGGCCGAGAATATGGATATTCGGGCGGTGATTGGTCCCTACCTCTTCTACGCATCTAGATCATAAGGTCAGGACAAATCGCAGCAATTTGTTTGCAAATAGAACGGCTGGTTTTTGCATTTGATTAGGCTTTCATCCGTATTCTGACGGTTCAGCACTATTTGTGCGACTGAGGATCGGTGCAATGGCACAGCGGATGATATTTTTGAGAGAGAGACGACGGGCTTCGATGCGCCGCATGTCTTTTGTCGTCCTGCTGATGGCGGTGACCATGATGATCTTTCTGGCGGGCGTTCGCGTCGGCGTGCAATACGCCTCGCAGATCAATGAGCGGACACCGGTCTTCGCATCGCTCGAGCATTAGCTCACACCCCCAGATTCCCCCCTCTGAACTTTCCTGCTATGACTGCCCTAAAACAAAAACCGGGGAAACGTCATGGATCTTCATCTCACCGACAAACGCGTACTTGTCACAGGCTCCTATCGGGGCACAGGACAGGCGATCGCTAAGCTGTTTGCAGAGGAGGGGGCAACAGTTCTTGTGCATGGCCTTGAAGCGGGCACTGCCGATCCAATCGCTGAGGAGATCAACGCAGCAGGTGGTATGGCAGCACCTGTGACTGGTGACATCCGCACCGATGAAGGTGCGGCACAGTTAGCGTCGCAAGTCGATGCACTGGGTCCCCTCGACATCCTCATCAACAATTATGGCACCGCTGATCGGGCAAGCTGGTCGAGCGCTGACAGTGATGCCTGGCATGAAGCCTATGACGTGAACGTGCTCTCTGCTGTGCGGATGGTTCGCCATTTTATGGACCCCATGAAAAAGGCGGGTTGGGGCCGCATCATTCAGCTCGGCACCATCGGGTCCACAACGCCGGCTGCCCGCATGCCCCATTATTACGCGTCCAAAGGCGCGCTCCACACATTGACGGTGAGTCTTGCGAAAGAACTCGCCGGAACAGGGGTCACCTCAAACATTGTCTCGCCCGGTCTCATCAAGACAAAAGAGGTAGAAACCTGGTTCATGACACTTGCCAAGAAAAACGGCTGGGGCGATGATTGGGACGAAATTGAAGCCAAGGCCATGGAAGAAGTGACAGGCGGTCTCACCGGCCGCATCGCGAGGACTGAGGAAGTGGCCGCCCTTGTGGCCTTTGTCGCCAGCCCGCTCGCCGACTCGATCACCAGCACCAATTTCCGCATTGATGGCGGCTCGACAGCGATTGTGTCATGACCTCTGAGTGGCGGAGGAGATAACCTCACGCAACGTCGAGCACGGGTTTAGAGAACCAAGAATCTCTTTCTTGCCCCCTCCTGTTTGATGCCCCAAGGTGCCGCCTCGACAAACTGAAACTCAGGTGGGAGACGCCAAACCTCATGCAGACGTTCCGATTTGACCCCTGCCGGTTGCCGCCAGAAGCCGAAGCGCTTCGGGGCGAGGTCCGCGCCTTTCTGAGCGATGCGCTGACAGACATTCCCCCAGTGATCCGCGCGCAAACCTGGAGTGGCTACGACCCGGAATTCTCCAAAAAGCTGGGTGCCAAAGGCTGGATCGGCATGACCTGGCCAAAAAAATATGGCGGGCATGAACGCAGCGCCTTGGAACGATATGTGATGCTGGAAGAGATGCTGGCCGCTGGTGCCCCTGTTGGCGCGCACTGGATAGGCGACAGGCAGAGCGGTCAATTGCTGCTGAAGTTCGGGACCGAAGAGCAGCGCCAGATGATTCTGCCCAAGGCGGCTAAAGGCGAACTGCTTTTTTGCATCGGCATGAGCGAGCCCGATAGCGGGTCTGACCTCGCCGCGACACGCACCAAAGCCGAAAAGACCGACGGCGGCTGGATCGTCAACGGCACCAAACTCTGGACGTCGAACGCGCACAACGCGCATTACATGATTGCGCTCTTCCGCACGAATTTTGATCCCGACAATAAACATGCGGGGCTCACCCAGTTTCTGGTGGATCTCACTATACCGGGCATCACCATCCGCCCGATCAAAGATCTCACTGGCAATGCTCACTTCAACGAAGTCGTCTTTGAAGATGTCTTTGTGCCCGACAATATGATGGTGGGTAGTGAGGGCAATGGCTGGATGCAGGTCACAGCCGAATTGGCGTTCGAGCGCAGCGGCCCTGAACGCTACCTCTCCAGTTTCCTTCTTCTAACTGAATTGATCCGCGAGCTTGGACGAACAGGGGACACGAGTGCGGACGCAGAGATTGGGCGCCTTGTTGCCCATCTCGTGACGCTCCGCCAAATGTCGGTCTCCATCGCGGGGCTCTTGGAGGCAGGGGAAAATCCAATTCAGGAAGCCTCTGTCGTCAAAGACCTCGGTGCTCTTTACGAGCAGGAACTTCCCGTAAAGGCCCATGAGCTTGCAGGCGTAGAACCCATGCTTGGCACGGGGTCGGACTATGCGCAGGTACTGGGCTTCTTGACCCAGGCAAGCGTGTCTTTTTCGTTGCGCGGTGGTACCCGCGAAATACTGCGCGGCATTATTGCCCGCGGCCTTGGATTGCGGTGAGGAGAGCATCATGAGCGAATTCAGAAATCTCCTCGGCGAAACCATTGAGCGTCTGCTCGCTGATCATGCAACCAAAGAGACCGTGCAGGGCGCGGAAGAAGGCACCTGGCCGGAAGGGCTTTGGTCAGCTCTCGAAGAAAATGGCCTGACACGTCTGATGGCGAGCGAAGCCCAGGGCGGGGCAGGTGGCACCTGGGGCGACGCTTTGGTCTTGCTGCGGGCCCAAGGTCGCTACGCAGCGCCGGTGCCGTTGGCGGAAACCATGGTCGCGGCTTGGCTCCTGTCCGAAGCGGGATTGGATGTTCCCGACGGCCCCCTGACTCTGTTGACAGGCGTGGCGCTCAGCAGCGACGGCACGCTCAGCGGCACCGCTCCTCATGTTCCCTGGGGCCGCAAGGCAGTCCTCGGCGTGGCCATGGTGGAAGGAGCAGATGGAAAATTCCATGTCGTGTCCACCCCGCTTGCCGGTGTGAAGATCGTGGAAGAAGAGAACATCGCCCGGGAGCCGCGCGACTCCATCACCTTTGACGGCCACACCGTGACGTCCGCCCCTTGCAACCTGACAGAAGGTCTTGAAACCTGGGGAGCTCTCATGCGGTCAGGCCTTATGGCTGGCGGGCTCGACTATCTGCTCACCGAATCCGTTGAATATGCCAATGACCGCAAACAGTTTGGAAAACCCATCGGCAAGTTCCAGGCAGTGCAGCAGCAACTGGCCGTCCTGGCAACCCAGGCCGCTGCCGCAGGCGCCATTGCGTCTCATGCCTGCGAACGCGCTGGGGAGACGGATGATCCAGGCTTTGAGGTTGCTGTCGCCAAAACCCGGATTGATGAGGCGGTCAATCTTTCTACGTCGATTTCCCATCAGGTCCACGGCGCCATTGGCTTTACCTATGAGCACGGCCTTCATCTCGTCACCCGTCGCCTCTGGAGCTGGCGGGCCGAGTATGGCAGTGGACGGTCCTGGGCGGCACGTCTCGGGCGTCAGGCAATTGAACGCGGCGCAGATGCCCTTTGGGCAGACGTCACCGCGCGCTAAACTCATTTCTCTCAATTTCCACAACCCGTTCGAAGAAAGACAGCGTCATGAAAGTCTCCGAAGCACTCGACACCCGCATCACTTGCCGCGCCTATACCGATCAGCCAGTGGAAGCGGAGAAGATCAATCGCATCTTGCAGAGTGCTGCCCGGTCTCCTTCGGGTGGAAACCTGCAGCCCTGGCATGTGTGGGCCATTGGCGGGGAGAAACTCGCTGAGTTTCGCTCCATTGTTCAGTCGAAAATTGTCGACAATCCGTTTGGCGATGGCGCGACCGAATACGACATTTATCCAAAAGAGCTGAGCGAGCCCTATAAGGCTCGGCGCGCGAAATGCGGCGAAGACATGTATGCGAGTATTAATGTTGCGCGTGAGGACAAAGCCGAGCGCCAGAAGCACTTCAACCGCAATTTTGACCTCTTTGGAGCCCCGGCGGCCATGTTCTTTGCCATTGACCGCCAGATGGGGCTCGGCCAGTGGTCAGATCTCGGCATGTATATTCAAAGCATCATGCTGATGGCGCGTGAAGAGGGGCTGCATACAGCCCCACAGGAAGCATGGGCTCTCTGGTACAAAACCATTGGTGAATTTTTGGCCATCCCCGACAATCTGATGTTTTTCTGTGGCATGGGGATCGGCTATATGGACGAAAATGCGCCGATCAACACATTGAGAACTGACCGCGCCGACTTTAACGAATATGCTCACATAGAAGGGTTCTGATCCTCCAAAACGTGCGCCGGGTTCCTTAACGAACCTGAACGTCTACGTTCATGGCGGGTTCAGGCGATCTCGCGTACAACGAGGGTCATGAAACGCCAGTCCACCATATTTGCCACTTTGTTGGCCCTGACATGTCTCATCACAAGCGGCGGCATTGCCTCTGCAAATGATGATCCATGGGGCCCCTTTGGCAGCACCTATGCAAGGTCCGATCAGGATGATGCCCGCGACGCCGTGCGCTCCGGTCAATACATCTCCATGGAGCAGGCCTTGTCCACGGTGCGGTCCCGGTATCCAGGACGCCTCCTGGATGCTGCGTTCAATCGCCGGTCTGGTGTCTACAACATCAAAATGCTGTCGGAAGGGGAAGTTCTGCTGGTCGCAGTCGATGCCCGCTCTGGCAGCATCATGAATGTGCGCAGGGGTGGGCGGTAACGCCTGCGGGACGCACGAAGGAGATTCCCATGCGGTTGCTTGTTGTTGAAGATGATCCGGATTTGAGCCGCCAGATGCGTGAAGCGCTGTCAGACGCGGGCTATGTGGTTGATACGGCCGCCGATGGCGAAGAAGGTCACTTCTTGGGTGATACTGAACCCTATGATGCTGTCATCCTGGATCTCGGTCTGCCGGAAATGGACGGCGTGACGGTGTTGGAAAAATGGCGCCGCGCGGGCAAGGATATGCCGGTCCTCATTCTCACGGCACGAGATCGCTGGTCCGACAAGGTCGCAGGCTTTGATGCTGGTGCAGACGACTATGTCACCAAGCCTTTCTACACAGAAGAAGTATTGGCACGGGTTCGCGCGCTGCTTCGACGCTCAGCCGGCCATGCGACCAGTGAGTTGGAGCTCGGTGGCTTGCGGATTGATACGCGCAGCGCGCGCGTAACGCTGAACGGCGAGCCCATCAAACTCACGTCGCTGGAATATCGTTTGCTCGCCTACCTGATGCACCACCAGGATAAGGTTGTGTCCCGGACCGAACTGGTCGAGCATCTCTACGATCAGGACTTTGATCGTGATTCAAACACAATCGAAGTCTTTGTAGGGCGTCTGCGTCGCAAACTCGGCAAGGACGTCATCGAAACGGTTCGGGGATTGGGGTACCGACTTGCAACTGCGGAAGATGCGGCTCGATAGTCTTGCATTCCGGCTCACCGCCGCGGCTGCGATCTGGCTTGCCATTGTTTTGATCGCGGGAGGGCTCGCGCTTGCATCTGTCTTCCGCCAGTCGGTTGAAGACACGTTCGACGCAAATCTCGATGCTATTCTCGACAGTCTGATTGCTGCCATTGAGGTGAGTGCAGACGGCGAACTCGCTCTCACCAGACAGCTGAGTGATCCGCGTTTCCAGCGGGTCTATTCCGGTTGGTATTGGCAGGTGCGCGCCATCGGCGATGGCAAGTCGGAAGCGGTGGATGGCAAACAAACACCGTTGCGTTCACGGTCTCTGTTTGATCAGGCGCTGCGCACGCCCAGTCGGGATCTGGTCGATAGTGATGCTCCTCAAGATAAGTTGCTGACCGGTCGCAGTTCTGGGCCTGAAAACCAACCCTTGCGCGTGGTGGAACGGGTTGTGCGATTGCCGGGTCTGGATGCGCAAGTCTCTTTTGCGGTGGCGGGCAACATCTCCAAGCTGGATGAACAGATCGATGAGTTTGGGGGGCTTTTGGCCGCTGCCCTTGGAGTCATTGGAGCAGGCATCCTAATCGCGCTTCTGATTCAGGTTCGCTATGGCCTGCGCCCGCTGGACCGCGTGCGCCAGGGTCTCCATGACATCCGCACCGGGGATGAAACCCGGCTCAAGGGTGACTTCCCATCAGAGATCGAACCGCTGGCCAATGAGCTAAACTCCCTTCTGGAATATGCCAATGATGTGTTGGAGCGGGCCCGAACACATGTGGGTAATCTCGCCCATGCGCTCAAAACACCGTTAAGTGTGCTCGCCAATGAAGCCCGCGATGATGACGGGCCCTTGGCGCCAGTTGTGTCCCATCAGACTGGCCTCATGCGCCAGCAGATTGAACATCATCTCTCCCGCGCCCGAACCGCCGCCAATGCCCGTGTGCTTGGCGCATCTGCACCGGTTGAACCATTATTGGCAGGCCTTACCCGCACACTTGAACGTATCTATCAGGACCGTGCGGTGTCCGTAAGCATGTCGGTGGAGGAGGGGCTGAGCTTTAAGGGCGAAGCACAGGACCTGGAGGAAATGGTCGGCAATTTGCTCGACAATGCCTGCAAGTGGGCGGAGGAAAATGTCTCCGTTACGGCTGTCGCCACGTCAGGAACCATCCCGATGCTGACAATTACCGTTGATGATGATGGTCCGGGGTTGCCGCCGGAAAAGCGCGACCAGGTGTTGAAACGCGGCGAGCGGTTGGACGAAGCGGTGCCGGGTTCGGGCCTGGGACTCAATATTGTCGGCGAAACCGCTGAACTCTATGGCGGCGAGCTCCGCCTGTCTGAAAGTGAACAAAACGGCCTGCGTGCTGAGATTGCGCTGCCCCGCGTCTGATTTTTCCCAGAAATCAGCCATTCTTACATGAACGCCAGATGAACGGAGTGTTCACGGGCCAATCAAACCAACCCGCGTAATATTGATCTCACGTTAGATCAACCGAACAAACGGGGTTCGTTATGAAAATCGCCAAGCTGGCCACGGTGGGCCTCATCGCCGTCTCTCTTACGGGCTGTTACGCTCACGGTGCAGGACCGCGCGAAGGAGCCGGCACGATAATCGGTGCCATCGCAGGTGGCCTTGCAGGTTCTCAGTTTGGGTCAGGGAGCGGCCGCCTTATTGCTACAGGTGTAGGTGCGCTTGCAGGTGCAGCACTTGGACAAGGCGTTGGCCGTAGCCTTGATGGCCGCGACCGTCAGCAAATGTCATACGCGTCAACCCGCGCCATGGAAACCGGATACGAACAGGACTGGTACAACGATCAAAGCGGGAACTACGGAACTGTGTCTCCCGGTCGATCATACAAATCCGCGCAGGGTTATTGCCGCGAATATCAGCAGACCGTTTACATTGGTGGCGAACCTCAGCAGGCCTATGGCACTGCCTGTCGCCAACCTGATGGTCAATGGCAGGTTATGTAGTCTCCTCCTCGCAAAACATTTCTGCCAACCGAGCGCCGTTCTGACTTAGCTGTCAGGGCGGCGTTTTTTTTGCTTAACGCCAGATATGGAAAATGTAGACAGACAGCAGGTTGCAATGGCACGGTGAGTTCATGAAAATCACAGCACGCCTTCTCACCCTGCTTGTCGCCGTCATCCATGTGGCGTTTCTTGTCTTGGAAATGTTCTATTTCGATCATCCGGTCGGCAGAGATGTTTTTGGAACGACGCCGGAAGAGTCGGCGATCATGGCAGTTTTGGCTGCCAACCAGGGGCTGTACAATGGTTTTCTGGCGGCAGGTCTCTTCTGGGGCGTGTTGGCAGGCAAGACAGACGTGATCATCTTCTTCCTGCTCTGCGTCATTGTCGCCGGAATCTATGGCGCAGCCACAGCGAGCGGCACCATTCTGATCGTGCAGGCGCTTCCGGCAGTATTGGCACTGGTCGCTACAATGGTGGCCAGTCGCAAGGCTTAGCTGGCAGCCGTATCTTTCGAGATCAGGTCAGCAATCGTTGCTTCTTTTAGAACAGACCTCTCCGCGTCGGTAAGGGACTGCAGGAGAGTATCGACAGACACGTCGGAACCAAGCGTTGTGTCATCTGCTGCGCCGCGATGGTCGTCTATGGCGATGATGTCGAGAACCTCTTTCACCTGCGTCATGTCAGCGGGCTTGGTTGGAACCAGACGCTTATCAGCACCCGCCCAGGCGACAAGTCCGGCACGGCGCAGGGGGTCCGCGATCAGCTCGACAGTTTGCGGCGGAATGCCGAGACGCCGCGATAATCGCGCACTTGTCCAGGATGTGTCGCCTGTATGGAAAGAGCGATGGATCACCGTGAGGAGAACAAGGCAGATCCGCTTCACCTGATCGAGTGTCAGGCGCATAAGCCCAGACTCGGGAGATAGATGGGCGCGGTTCTGGAAATAATAAGTGACCGAGCACCCGACCAGCACGATGAGCCAGGCCGCGTAGAGCCAGATCATGAACAGAACGACACTTGCGAACGCGGAATATATCGCCGCGTAACGCGCAGATGTCACAACAAAGGTCGCAAAGGCCCAACCGGTTGCGACCCACATGAGGCCGGTAATTGCGCCGCCGACAAGTGCGGCTGACAGTTTTACCCGCGTGTTGGGGACAACGAGATAGAGGAAGGCAAAGGCACTCATGGTCATGATGAAGGGAACAAGCTTGCTCGCCTCCTCGATTGCCACTCGGATGGGGCCGAAAGCACCAACGGTATCCATGAGGAACGAACTGGCTGTGGTGGCGATCACGCCAATGGCCAGGAACAGGACCAGAGGACCAAGCAATCCCACGCTCACATAGGCCGCCATTTGTTTCGCCAGCGAACCATCGGCGGTGACCTGCCAGACCGAATTGAATGCAGCCTGGATCTTCTGAATAAGAGAGATGAGTGTGTAGATGAGGAACACAAGCCCGACCGATCCGAGCACCGAGATATTGACTTGCTGTACGAAGGCGATGGTCTTCTCCGTGATCTCGACACCCTGTGCACCCATGGGCGCGAGAAACTCCAGCATCAAGGTCTCGATCTGATCGTCGATCCCGAACGCCTTCAGGATCGCAAACATCAGCGCCAGAACCGGCACGATCGCTAGGAGCGTGGTGTAGACAAGGCTCATGGCGCGAAGGTTCGCTTGGCCTGTGAGGAGGTCGCGAACGACCACCCAGAAGATCTGGGCGGCCACGACGAGCGGACGTCGAAAAAACGGGTCATCCTCTTTCGGTTTGGCCCAGATTTCTCGTGTGAGCCGCGCTTGCAGGTCTGAAACTAAGCTACCGAACACATGTGCCTCCACGCCCGAAAAGGGGGTTCCTTATTGCCATCAATGTACCTGTTTTGACAGATTTTGGCCAAAAACAGCGCATTCTCTCGCCAGCCGCTGAAGTTTTTTCCAGATCGGCCGTACGTCGCCCCTGCGTCAATCAAAAAGCCGGTCGGAGACCTGTTGCGAGGGAGGCCGGAACCCATTATCCAAACTGTTCGAAATAAGCCAGACTGTCCGTAACAAGACCGGGCCAATCTGTTCTAAACAAAAAGGGTAAGAAACATGTCTGACGCATGGATTATCGACGCCTGCCGCACACCGCGCGGCATTGGCAAAGTAGGCAAGGGCGCGCTGGCGGAAATCCACCCGCAGCAGCTTGGCGCCACTGTCCTGAAAGCGCTGAAAGAGCGCAACGACATCAAGACAGAAGAAGTCGACGACATCATCTGGGGCACAAGCTCTCAGAAGGGTCCGCAGTCTGGTGACCTGGGCCGCATGGCGGCATTGGATGCTGGCTATGACGTGCGCTCAAGTGCCATGACCCTCGACCGTTTCTGCGGCTCCGGTATCACATCAGTGAATATCGCTGCAGCAAACATCATGTCCGGCATGGAAGACATGACCATTGCTGGCGGCACGGAAATGATGTCGCTCTTTGGCAGCATGAACAAAGGCGGTTCGCCTTTCATGGACAATGGCAATAAGCGCCTGCGTCATGAGCACCCGCAGCCCCACCAGGGTGTCTGCGCTGATGCGATTGCTACACTGGAAAATATTCCTCGTGAAGCACTCGATGAACTCGCACTGGTAAGCCAGCAGCGTGCGGATGCAGCGATCAAAGGCGGTCACTTCGACAAAGGTCTGGTGCCGGTCTATCACGAAGATGGAACACTTGCGCTCGACAAGGAAGAGTTCCCGCGTCCGCAGACAACGATGGAAGGTCTTTCGAGCCTTGCACCGTCATTCGAAGCCATTGCTGACTTTGAGTTGGACGAAGAAGGTACAACCTTCCGCAAGCTCGTTCTCGCGAAATATCCTGACCTGAAAATCAACCATGTCCACCATGCCGGCAACTCCTCTGGTGTGGTCGACGGCGCAGCAGCTTTGCTTCTGGCTTCGCCAGAATATGCAAAAGCCAACGGTATGAAGCCGCGCGCTCGGATTGTCGCCATGTGCAACATGGGTGACAGCCCAACGCTGATGCTAAACGCACCTGTTCCGGCGGCGAAGAAAGTACTCGCGAAGGCCAACATGAAAATCGAAGACATTGACCTCTTCGAAATCAATGAAGCCTTCTCGGTTGTGACCGAAAAGTTCATCCGCGATCTGGATCTTGACCGCGAAAAAGTGAACGTAAACGGCGGCGCAATGGCTCTTGGCCATCCAATTGGTGCGACAGGTTCCATCCTCGTCGGCACGATGCTTGATGAACTGGAGCGCCAGGACAAACAGTTCGGCCTCGTGACCATGTGCGCTGCTGGCGGTATGGCACCAGCGGTCATCATTGAACGCATGAACTAACCCAACGCGCATTTTGCTGAATTAAGGCCGCAGAACGCTGTTTCTGCGGCCTTTTTCGTGCCTGAGTTCTCTCTTTGTGAACAGATTGTTAAACATGAGAACATAATACTAAGGATGGGATGCTCCCGGTCCGGGTGCCCGCGCGGCTGCACGATGCAGCCGCCTGCGAAGGAGCAATTTGGAAGGTTGGTTGTGACCAAGACCGATGCATTAAGACAGTTTCTTTCCGACCTGCCTCCGCAGGCAGCGGTGAAGCTGATGGATGCTGTCGAAAGTGGAACGCTTCCGGCGACGCATCTCGGTCTGCCGATTGAAGAAATCCGTGCAGCTCTTGGCTCCGCGCTTGCGAAGATGAAGGGTAAGCGCGATGGCACGCTAACGGACCTGCGTCTCTTCACGGCTCCCTTTGAAGACTTTTTGTTTGACGGTGAGCGTAAAGAAAAAGAAGCAGGGCTCATTCCGCGCAGCTCTGTTGAACCGATCTGGAACTGGATCACAAAAGAGCTTATTCCAGACACGTTCCCCGCGATGGCGGTGCGAATAGAAAAACACATCGCAAGCGGTGACAAGGAAGCGCTGCGTGCCGCCGTTACCGTACTGTTGCAGGCCGCAGGTTCTGCCATGACAGCCGCAATTGAACGCTGCGATACCGATACAAAATATGCAAACACGACGGCCACCCGGTTGGGCGGCTATGACGTCGTTGCAGATGCCCGCGAGGTAGCTGACGTCTTTGTCATCCTTGATGAGATGCAGGAGATGCAGGAAAGCGTGCCGCGCCACATCAGGGCATTTGATGACCGAATGGTCTCTGGTGTGCGCGACCTTTATGATGACCTGTACGAACGCGATGCCGACCGGGCAATTTACTTAGCGCTTGCTGTTATGGGGCGCCTGGATTGCCCATGGCAGATCCTGCGTCTTGCACGCAAAGTGGCGCAGAAGAACGACGACACGATGATCTCAAGGACTGACTTTTCGATCCTTGGAGAGCGTCTTATTCGTCGCTTGGAGATGATTGCCTCCTATTTCGAAAATCTTCGTCCTGGCCTGTCTGACCTTGAAGAACTGCATTTGCAGATAATTGAGTTCTCCGAACTTTCAAAAGGGATTACGCGGGAAATCGAGCTGCTCAGGATCGGGAATTGGGGGCAGCGTTTGTTGAAGGCACGGAACGTGATTTCCACGGCGATCAGTGATGAATTTGCGCACTACCCGAAGGACCTGGGCGCGGCGCTTCCGTTGCAGCGCATTGGGGGGTTCGGTCGTTCCGGACCCAGACGCGTCGACATCTCCCATATGCCAGACGAAGAGAAGCTCTCGCGTATTCGGCGCGAACTCAAATTCGTGCTAAAGACCAAAGATCTGGCGCAATCAATTGGTGCGCAGGCAGCCTTTGATAAACTGCTCCCCGAGTTCGAGGCCTATATGGTCACCTACGAAGATGCCATCCTTGAAGAGATGCGCCATTGTGAGGCGGATGTTGCAGATCATGCCGAAGCCTTCCTGGAATTTGCAGCAGAGGTCTCCGAGCAACTGACGGGCCGGGCCGGTGCGGCGACCTTGCTCAAGCGCGGACGCGTTGCACTCCAGGCATCAGCCTGAACCGACGCCCGTCGCGTTGCTTTGCTACTTCCGCTTGAATTCAGCCGGGTAAGCGAAGAGGCCTGGCATGCCGCCGGTATGCAGAAAGACGAGTGTCTCCGTCGCTGCAATTTCCCCATTCAGAATTGCGGCAATCATCCCCGCCATTGCTTTGCCCGTATAGACCGGGTCGAGCAAAATTCCTTCTGTACGCGCAACAAGCTCTACAGCTGAGACCATGCCGTCGGTAGGAAGTCCGTATCCTTCGCCAAGGTGGCGAAAGTCCACATGCACGTCGTCAGCGATGATGGGACCGCCACCGATGCGCTCGGACGTCTGATTGGCAATGCCCAGAAGTTCCTCAAGCAGAGCTTCCCGGGTCGGCTTGGAAACACTTATCCCTTCGACTTTTGGACCGCCCTTCGCCAGAGCACGCCCCGCAAGAAGACCCGCCTGGGTCCCCAGGCTTCCGTTCGCGTGGAAAATGCGATCTATCGTTAGTCCCAAGGTGTCAGCTTGCTCTTGGATCTCCAGAAAAACCTGCGCATAGGCGGCGGACCCGATCGCGTTCGAACCTCCAACAGGAATGAGGTAGGGCGTGCCACCAGAGCTGCGAATGCTTGTCGTGACCTCTTCAAAAATCGCTCGGGCGTCAGCATCTTTTGGGTGCCGGTGGATATGAGCGCCCAGGATGTGGTCCAGAAGAAGATTGCCAGACGTGTCGTAGGCAGGGTCATCATAGCTAACGGTTTCAAACAGAATGAGGTGAGCAGCCATGCCAGTTTTGGCTGCCGCCGCAGCAGTTTGCCGCGCATGATTGGACTGCAGAGCGCCGGCGGTGATGACCGTATCTGCGCCTTTTTCAAGTGCATCGCCGATAAGGTATTCGAGTTTCCGTGTCTTGTTCCCACCACCGGCCAGGCCCGTCAGGTCATCTCGTTTGATGTAGAGGTGAGGACAGGGTCGCCCGTCAGCCATCAGGGCTTCCCGCAGACGGGGCATTTCCTGCAACGGTGTTGGACCATCCATCAAAGAGACATGTGGCAGATCGTTAGGCAGCTGCATTGAGGACTCCTTTAGAACAAAGCCGGTCAGATCACACCTTGGGCGCGCAATTCATCAATCGCGGTCTTGCTATATCCAAGGTCAGAAAGGATGGCGTCCGTATGTTCGCCGAGCAGGGGAGCTCTGTGTCTGATGCCGCCAGGCGTATCTGAGAGTTTGATCGGCGTTTCCATCACAGGGGCAGGATGGGGAAGGCCCGGGAAATCAAGCGGCGTCATATATTTCATCGCCTGAATATGAGGGTCTGCAAGCGCTTGCGCCGGAGAATAGACAGGCCCGGCAGGGATGCGGGCATCTCCCAGAATGTTCAGGGCTTCCTCCATCGTATATTGGGCGGCCCAATCCGCCGTGCGTTGGCTCAGGATCTCGCCATGTTCGCCTCGCTTCAAATCATCGGAAAACCGAGGGTCTGACAACCAGGTGTCTTCCCCCATCAGTTTCGCCCACCGTTTGAAAAGGGGGTCACCGATCACCTGAACGAATATCCATCCGTCTTTTGTCTGCACACAATCTGCCGGGCCCGCATAAGGACTGCGGTTGCCGATAGCCGTTCGGTCGGTGCCCCTAAGGTCCTGTTCGATGAGGTGAAAGTTGAAGAAATTGAGCGCTGTGGCGAGCAGGGCCCCTTCGACCATCTGGCCTTTACCCGTCTGTTGTCGCGCCATCAGGGCAGCCATTGTTCCGTAGGCTGAGAGAACGGCGGTGCCGAAATCAACCCAGGGGGCGTAGCTCTTGGTAGGTTCATCGGCCCGCCCGGTGAGATAGGCCGCACCGCTCATCGCCTGAGCAACCCCATCAAAACCCACTCGGTTCGAATATGGTCCGCCATGCCCAAAGGCCGACACCGTTGTCAGAATGACTTTGCGATTTGTGGCTGACAGCGTTTCATAATCAAGGCCCATGGCGGTCAGCGTTTGCGGGGGAAGATTTGCCACCACCACATCAGCCTCGGCGACAAGCTGGGCGACAATCTCCCGTCCTTTATCGCACATGGGATCGAGCGTCATGCCCCGCTTATTGCGGTTGAGTTGAAGGAACATGGTTCCTTCACCGCCTTCACCTGGCGCGGCATCGGGCACGACTGGCTGAACGAACCGGTCCTCGCTGCCTTCGCGTTTTTCGATGCGGATCACGTCTGCGCCCATGTCTGCGAGCAAGGTCGCGCAATAGGGGCCAGCGATATAGCGCCCGAAATCCAATACTTTTATGCCGTCTAAAACCCCTGACACGTCATCACTCCCTTTGGAAACCGCGGGGAATCGCGGCCCGTATAGTTAACAGAAGCTCACTATAGCGCCCTCGATCGCTCCCGCGCAGATCCACCGTTTTTTAATGAAAATTGTTCTTTCGCCATAACCAAATCTTTTCGGTCCTGCGGGTACTCTCGGCAAACGCTGGGATAGCGGGGGTTTAGTGAAGGTCTTGAGCCTGCATTGAGTTGAGTGAGCATCATGTCGACAACAATATCTACACAACCGGTCGACACAAATTCGGACCAGCCTGTTTACCGCTGGGATGGGGAATTTGCCGACCGGACGCTGGAAGCGCGCTTTGTGAAAGACACCTGGGGCGAGGTTGTCGCCAGGAGCCGTGCTGTGATGTTGGCCGGCCTCGTGTTCATGGTTGCAGCTGGCGTTGACTATATAACGCTCGGATATTCTCAAGCATTTTTGCAGCTTGTTGCTCTGCGTTTGCTGACCCTTATCGTCGCATTTGTGCCGGTGGTCCTGTTCTCAGATGGAAGAGACCCCAAAGCCTTTTATGCAAGCGTTGTCTTTACACAAGTCTACCTGTTCACCGTGTTCCTCATGTCGTCGATTGTCGGCACATCGCCTGTCCGAGATATGGCGGTGGCAACCATAATCATCCTTTTTACCTACTATATTGCGGTTCCTAACCGGTTGCATTTGAACGCATTAGTGGGTGTCGTCTGTAGCGCTGCTCTTGTTGTCACCATCGGCTTTACGCCGGACATCTCGCTCTATGGATTGCTCGTATTGTCCGTTATGTGCGTGACAGTGAACTTCGTTGGCATCCAGTTAGGGAGGTTATGGGGCAGGCTGCGTCGGACCGAATATCTGTCGATGGAACACCACAAAACCATGGCCGGGCGTTTGGCCGAGGAAATCGCCGAGCGGCAGGTTGCTGAGACAGAAGCGCGCGCCAACGAACGCAGCTTTGAAGGCGTTTTTCGTGCTGCACCCTTACCCTTGGTTCTCGTCCATCCCGGTGAAACGAAAATCCAACTGGGAAACAGGGCCGCATGTGACCTGCTGGGCGTTCGCCCGGAAGAGATGAAGACACTGGACCTTCAAAAAGTCATTGAAGCGCGCATGGTGGAAAATCGTTTTGAGGATGTGAAGACATTTTTGAGCGCCCGCGAACCAGCTGAAATTGCTATTGAGTCAGCCGATGGTCGACACCTTTGGGTGAACGTTACCAGTTCAGCGATGCGCTATCGCGGAGCGCCGACGATCCTGATTGCGCTGCATGACATCACCCATCGGCGTGAAGAAGAGGAACGCCTCCGTGATGCCCGTGATGTGGCAGACTCCGCGAACCGCTCAAAAACAGAATTTCTCGCCAACATGAGCCATGAGCTGCGGACACCGTTGAATGCAATCATCGGATTTTCCGAGGCGCTGGATCGTGAGATTTATGGCGCACTTGGGAATGATCGATACAAGGAATATGCGCAAGACATTCATAGCTCTGGCATCCATCTTCTGAATATCATCAATGACATTTTGGACCTGTCTAAGATCGAGGCCGACAAGTTCGAGCTGACAGAAGAAATCGTGAGCATAGAAGACACGATTGACACGGTGATGCGGATTGTTGCTACGCGCGCAGATCAGGCCGGCGTGAAGCTTGAAAGGTCGGTCAAGAGCGGCCTTGGCGTGAATTGTGACGAACGCGCGCTGAAACAGATCCTGATCAACCTTTTATCCAATGCGGTTAAGTTCTCACGTGAGAAAACCACAGTCCGCGTTGACGTGACGGAGACGGAAACCGCGTTGCGGATTGCCGTGATCGACCAGGGCATCGGTATGGCGCCGGAAGATATTCCAGAAGCGTTGGAGCCGTTCCGTCAGATCGATGGCACGCTGACCCGCACATATGAAGGCACCGGTCTGGGACTCCCATTGGCAAGGCGCCTGACGGAACTCCATGGCGGACAGCTGACGATCGAAAGTGCAAGGGGCGAAGGCACCAGCGTCCTGATCGATCTTCCCCTGGAGCGAATTGACGCACCGGTCGATCAAAATGAGCCTGAAACAGTGAGTGCCTGAGCGCGCGGTGTAAAATCGGGACAGCCGGCGGGGCTTTCTGAGCACGGCCATAGGGTGACGCGAGCGGGTGGACCCTTTATACAGTCGACACCACAGACCTAAACCCCACCCTGTGCTGGAGATTGCCGGTGCCCCTAAGCTCCCAAGAGATGCTGCTTTGGCTTCTGTTCGCCGCGGTTACCGCTGCAACAATTGCATACATTCTGAGGACGGTACTTGGCGAGGGCAAGGCTCATGGATCTCGCGAAGCAGGTATCGCCGTTTATCAGGACCAGTTGGAAGAGCTCGACAGGGATGTTGAGAAAGGGATTTTGCCCGCAACAGAAGCCGCATCCGCGCGGATCGAAATTTCGCGGCGTTTGCTCGCCGCTGCCGAAAATGAGGCAGATGAGCCAGGAATCATACGCGCGGGACGCGGCAAAATACTTTTGACAGCAATTGCTGGCGTACTGCCCCTGTGCGTGCTGGCGACCTACCTCGCAATGGGATCGCCGGGACTTCCTGGACAGCCCTACGCTGAAAGATTGGAGAAACCTCTTGATCAGCTGCCTGTTGAGGGTCTGGTTGCCCGCCTGGAAGAACAACTCAAGCAGGAGCCCGACGATGCAACAGGCTGGCGGCTGATTGCGCCGATCTACATGCAGCTTGGTCGGTACAGCGATGCGATCAATGCTTTTGGGACAGTCATGCAACTTGAAGGCAGGGACGCTGACGCACTTGCAGGGCTTGGCGAAGCGCTGACTTTATCCGGAGATGGCATGGTGCCGCCACCTGCGCGCCAGGCCTTTGAGGCGGCGTTAGGGGAAGACCCGGCACATCCAAGAGCACGTTTCTATTTGGCGCTCGCTAAAGCGCAGCGCGGCGATATTGCAGATGCACTGGCGGATTGGAAGGTCTTGCTAGCAGAAGCTCCAGAGGGAGCCCCTTGGGTTGCCGCCGTGGAGGCTCAGGTTCGCGCCGCAGAAAACATTCTGGCGATCCAAAACGGCCCTACTGCTGACGAGTAAAGCGCGCAAACGGTTCGGAAAAAACCTCATCTAGATCTGCGTTGACCAGGAATGCGCGCAGGCCAATACTATCTGACGTTATCCGAATTATCGGAAGTCCGACGGTGTTGGACACAGTGCCGTCGAGTGCTCCTCGGTTGAGAAGCTCGACCATAACCCGGTCATCAAGTGTCGTGACCGACATGTCGTCACCGGTCGTCTGCACGCGAAACAGGTAATATCCTTCTTCGTCCGCCTCAGCTGCCTTGCCATCAAGGCGCTTTAGAAGAGCGGAAAGAAAAATCTCTCCCCGAATTTCGGCGGCCTCTGCCTCAAATTCAATCCATCCCTCATTGATCGAAGGTTTTCCTTCTCTGTGGCGAATGATGAGTCCCGTGAACCGCGGGGAGGGGGCGGCGTCTTCAGCACCCTCCATGAAAATGAGAGTTGCCTTACCGTCACCAAGGCCGCCCTCCCAAATGCCTGAGAAGATAGCGGGGACTTGGGCTTCACCGTTGAGCGCGATGGGATGCTCGGATGTAGGAAAACAGGCCCCTAGCGAAACCGCAAACAGTCCGGTGAGGGCGACCTTCGCTGTGGCGCGCCATCCCAACAGTAATGGTGACAAATTCATTCTATCCCCTATCCTCACATCGCCTCTTATTCTGCGATATGAAGTCACAATTTGCAGGTTCTGGTCAACCAGATGAGGATTGAGGAACGGACAGACCAATGAACGACATAGAGAAAAAGGCCGCGCAGGCGGTTGTGAATATTTTCGAAACCGGAGCTGTCCTGGGAGACTATGGCAAAGTTACTCTCTTACCGGGCGACACGGGACACCTGACCTATGGCCGCGCGCAGACCACGCTGGCATCGGGCAATCTGTTTCTGCTGATCAGGCGCTATGTGAATGCAGCGGGGGCGGCCTTTGGACGTCATCTCGAACCCTATCTTCAACGCCTAAGCGACATGGACGTCAGCCTAGATTTTGATGCCACGCTGAAAGCTTTGCTGGAAGCCGCCGGAAACGACCCGGTCATGCAAGAAGAGCAAGACCGGTTTTTTGATGACGCCTATTGGGCGCCGGCCGCGCGTGCGGCAGAGGCCCTGGGTCTCACCGACCCGCTCGCCATTGCAGTGGTCTATGACAGCCATATCCACGGGTCCTGGCGGTTCATAAAAAACCGCACATTGGAGAGACATGGGCACCCCAGCGAAACGAGCACACGCTCATGGATCAAGCACTATGTTTCAGAACGCCGCGACTGGTTGGCATCCCATCGTAATCGCCTTCTTCAGAAGACCGTCTATCGCATGGATACGTTCCTGGCGCTGATGGATGCAGACAATTGGGCCCTTGATCTGCCCTTTACCGCCAGAGGGGTGCGGATTGACCGCGATGCTTTGGAGGTTGCCGTCCCTGTGCGGGTGACGGCAGAGGATGCCGGTCTCAGGACGCTAAAACTCACCGATCCACCCATGAGTGGAGCAGATGTCCGAGCGCTTGAAGAAGCCCTGATCGAGGCAGGATATGCCATCAATGTGGACGGGATCTTCGATGCGAGCCTGGAGCGGATCGTCCGGGAGCGTCAAAAGGAGCTGGGTCTCGGCGTTGACGGCATGGTCGGCCCAATAACCCGCTCAGCCCTGGGGCTTTAGAGCCATTACAGCGGCTGAGGCGCTTCGGTTATCAATCGCGGAAATGCGGTAGAATAAAGAGCTGCTCATGCGCGGCGATTTGCCGTTTTGCGACTTGGGTGAGCGAAGGTATACCTGAAACCAAGAAGGGTGGGCGTCTTGTCGCTGGCCTGAAATGTGTGAGGACCCCTGAGCCTGTGAGGATCCATGACGCGTAAGCAGCGCCGCGCCACCATGATTGGTACCAGCCTAGGTATTTTGGGCCTGGCCGTCGGCCTCGTGCTCTATGCCCTGAGCGACAATATTGTCTTCTTCTACAGCCCTGCGGATATCGTGGAGCAGAATGTGGAAGAGGGAACGCGCATGCGCATCGGTGGTCTGGTCGTGGAAGACAGTATCGTGCGCGGCGAAGGGACCCATGTCCGTTTTGCTGTTACGGACTTCTCAGAAACCCTTTTTGTGACGTATGACGGCATCCTGCCGGACCTCTTTCGTGAGGGCCAGGGCGTGGTCGCCGAAGGTGTCTTGCAGGCGGACCTGAAATTCAGTGCCGACACGGTCCTCGCCAAGCATGATGAAAACTATATGCCACCGGAAGTCGCCGATGCGCTGAAACGGAATGGCAATTGGCAGGGCGAAGGGGCAGAAGCACCCCATAGCGAAACCTACGGGCAGGGGGCTTACCCATGATTGCCGAGTTCGGCCACTTTGTGTTGGTCCTGGCATTGGGCGTCGCCCTGGTGCAGGCCCTCGGTCCGCTGCTCGGCATGCCGTTTAACGCGGCCTTCGGACGGCTCGCGGTGCCCGCGGCACGGGTCCAGTTCGTTTTGCTGTCGGTCTCCTTTGTCGCTCTTGTCTATGCGTTTGCAGTGTCAGACTTCTCCCTGTCCCTCGTGACAGCGAACTCTCACAGTGCCAAACCGCTCATCTATAAGCTCACAGGCGCCTGGGGAAACCATGAAGGCTCCATGTTGCTTTGGACCCTGATCCTTGCAACGTTCGGCGCAGCGGTGGCTTTCTTCGGTGGCAATTTGCCTGATGGCCTGCGGGCGCGCGTGCTTGGTGTCCAGGGATTGATCGGCGCTGCCTTCCTCATGTTCCTTCTCTTTACCTCGAACCCGTTCCTGCGCCTTGATCCGGCACCCTTTGATGGCAACGGCCTCAACCCGATCCTGCAGGACCCGGCGCTCGCCTTTCATCCGCCCTTCCTCTATGCGGGCTATGTCGGTTTCTCGATCGCCTTCTCCTTCGCAGTTGCAGCTCTCTTGGAAGGCAAGGTTGATCCGGCCTGGGCCCGCTGGGTGCGGCCCTGGACGCTGGCAGCTTGGTGTTGCCTGACGCTGGGCATCGCCATGGGCTCCTGGTGGGCCTATTACGAGCTCGGCTGGGGCGGCTGGTGGTTCTGGGACCCGGTTGAAAACGCTTCGCTCATGCCCTGGCTGTTGGGGACTGCCCTTCTTCATTCGGCAATTGTCGTGGAGAAACGCGGTGCCTTGAAACGCTGGACCTTGCTGTTGGCGATCTTCACCTTTGCGCTGAGCCTCATTGGCACATTTCTGGTGCGATCCGGCGTCCTAACATCCGTGCACGCCTTTGCCGTGGATCCAGCACGGGGTGTTGTGATCCTCGGCATACTGGTTTTCTTTGTCGGTGGGGCATTGACGCTCTATGCGATCCGCGCACCCGCGCTCAAAGTCGAAGGCCTGTTCGCGCCGTTAAGTCGTGAAGCAGCCCTCATCGTGAACAATCTGCTGCTCACTGCCGCGACCGTTGCAGTGTTTGTCGGCACGCTCTACCCGCTGGCACTTGATGCATTTGACGGAAGCAAAATCTCCGTTGGTGCGCCATTCTATAATCTCACTTTTGTGCCCATCGTCATCCCGCTGCTCCTGCTGGTCCCCTTTGGGCCCATGCTGGGCTGGAAGAGGGCAGATGTGTTGGGGGCGACCCAACGTCTAGGCGTTGCCGCGGCAGTCAGCACCATCGGCCTTGCCGCTGCATGGATGTGGCAGAATGACGGTCCCTGGGGCGCGCCCTTTGGCATTGCGCTCGGTGTCTGGTTGATCGCCGGGGCCTTCTCTGAAATCGGCTATCGTGTGCGACTGTTCCGTGGGGCGACTGTAGCGGAGGCCTTCAGCAAGGCTCGACGTTTGCCACGTTCCGCCTGGGGTACAGCGATGGCCCATGCCGGTGTTGGCGTCATGGTGATTGGTATTGTTGGCATCACATCCTGGCGCGTAGAGGTCATCGAAGCACTTGCGCCGGGCGCGACATTTGATGTGGGAAGCTACTCTATCACGTTCCAGAATGTGGAATCCTATCAGGGCCCGAACTTCCGCGCCGACAGAGGCTCTTTCCTGGTTGAGCGCAATGGCAAAGAGATTGCGACCCTCACACCGGAGAAGCGCGTCTATCCTGTCTCTGAAATGCCGACGACTGAAGCCGCCATATATACAATCTGGGTGGCAGACCTTTATGTGGTGCTGGGAGATCCAACCGGCACAGGTGCGTGGACTGTGCGCGCCTATGTGAACCCGCTGGTTCCCTGGGTCTGGATCGGGTCCGTGATCATGGTTCTGGGCGGCATGATTTCTCTGAGTGATCGCCGCTACCGTGTGGGCGCGCCGGTACGTGCCCGCAATGCCAAACCTGGTGTGCCCGCATGATGCGCCTGGCGGTGCTGTTGGTTGTGCTCGCGTTTGCGAGTCCCGCCGCCGCTGTAGACCCGGGTGAACGCTTGGATGATCCTGTGTTGGAAGAACGCGCCAGAGGCCTGTCGCAGGAACTGCGGTGTTTGGTCTGCCAGAATCAGTCCATCGATGACAGTGACGCGCCACTTGCCAAAGACTTGAGGGTCCTTGTGCGAGATCGGCTGAATGAAGGCGACACGGACGCAGAAGTCCTGTCCTACATTGTCGACCGCTACGGTGAATTTGTGCTGCTGCGGCCGCCGCTCCGCGCAGGAACAGTCCTTTTGTGGCTTGCGCCCTTCATCGTCCTACTTGCCGGCATTGCCTCTGTCCTCGTTTATGTCCGCAGCCGCCGTCCGGAGGTGGCAGAGGCGCCCGAACCACTGTCAGAGGTGGAAAAAGCCCGACTTGAGGAAATTGTGATCGCCCGTGACCAGCGGGGCGATTGAGGCTTTCTGCCCAATTCGCCATATGGATGTTAGCTTAGGCTGAGATGGCGCTTCAAAGCAGCGCCGTAGATCTTGTTGGACAGCACCCTGGGAGGGTTCCATGGCGACCGGTTCCGTACGCTCTGAAAAAATCACGTTTACTGGCAGTCTGGGCGACACGCTTGCAGCCCGCCTTGACCGTCCTGTCGGTCCGATCCGCGCCTATGCGCTCTTTGCCCACTGTTTCACCTGTTCCAAAGACATTTTTGCCGCGTCGCGGATAGCCGGAGCGTTGGCAGAGCGGGGCATCGCGGTCCTGCGATTTGATTTCACGGGCCTTGGTATGAGTGAAGGGGATTTCGCCAATACGAACTTCTCATCGAACGTCGCAGACCTTGTTGCCGCCGCAGACTATCTGCGCGCCGAGCATGAAGCCCCACGCATTCTGGTTGGTCATTCTTTGGGTGGGGCGGCGGTCCTGGCAGCTGCAGGTGATGTTCCAGAGGCGGTTGCTGTCGCAACCATTGGAGCCCCTTCGACCGCGCACCATGTGGCAGACTCCTTTGCCAACGACATTGAGACGATTGAGCGTGATGGCGAAGCCGAGGTGACGCTTGCAGGACGGCCTTTCAAGATCAAAAAGCAGTTTCTTGAGGACATCGCGGAAACCACCCTCAAAGACAAGATCGCAGCCCTGAAGAAGGCGCTGATTGTTTTTCATGCGCCTCTTGATGCGCAGGTGAGCGTCGACAATGCAGCTGACATCTTCACGGCAGCCAAACACCCGAAGAGCTTTGTGTCGCTCGACGATGCTGATCATCTGCTCACACGTAAAGAAGATGCGATCTATGTTGCAGACGTTCTCTCTGCTTGGGCTTCGCGCTACCTTCCAGAAGCTGAAGCTTCAGACCTGCTTCCGCTTGAGAAAGGCAAAGTGACCGTTGAAGAAACGGGCGCGGGTAAGTTCCAACACCTTGTGCGCATCGGCAATCACGAGATTTTTGCTGATGAGCCAAAGAAGGTAGGCGGAGACGACACGGGCCTTGCGCCCTATGATCTGCTGCTGGCAGGTCTTGGCGCTTGTACGTCTATGACCATGCGCATGTATGCGGCGCGGAAGGGCATAAATGCGACCAAGCTCGGTGTGACCCTCTCACACGACAAGATCCATGCCGATGATTGTGAGGAATGCGCGGCAGAAGGGAATCAGAAGATAGATGTGATGCGTCGCGAGCTCTCGATTGAAGGCGATATGAGTGAGGAAGAGCGTGCGAAACTCATCGAGATCGCGAATAAGTGTCCAGTCCACCGAACGCTTGAATCCGACATCGAGGTCGTCACAAGCCTGAAAGCCTAGTGAAACCGCCGGTCGCGTTTCAATTGTGGCGAGAAGGCGGCGCTGCGCTAAACGAAAAGTAATGGGCCGTTCAGGTGACGGTAAGGCGAGCATCCCCATGTTTGTGAGGAACCAATTTTACGGAGTTCCCTCAACATGCCTCGATCCGACGACACCAACAATAAGAGCTTCTTCTGCAACAAAGGCACGTTCATTGCCGCTGTCGGCGCCGCTGCCATCATTGGGTTTGGGGCCGCGTCGCTCAATCACCCCGTCTCCGCAGAAACGAGCGTCAGGGCGCTTCAGACCGGGTCTGCCCCAGGTCTGCCAATGGCCGGCTTCGCAGACATGGTGGAACAGGTTAGCCCAGCTGTTGTGAGCATCCAGGTTGTCCAGCAGATTCCTGCTGCTGCATCTGGCCCACGGTCAGGCTTTCCCCCGGGACATCCATTTGAACGCTTCTTCCGCGAAGGCCCTGGCGGGCAGGGCGGCAATGAGGCCGCCCCCCGTCGCGGTCCGCGTCCGCAGGCGCAAGGATCCGGCTTTGTGATTTCTGAAGATGGCTACATCGTTACCAATCATCATGTGGTCGACAAGGGCGTTGAAGTTTCTGTCGTGTTTAAAGATGGGACCGAAGCCAAGGCGGAGATTGTTGGAACTGACGAGAAGACAGATCTCGCTCTCCTCAAGATAGAGACAGATACGGATCTCCCGTTCGTTTCGTTCAAGGAGACCGATGACCTTCGCGTCGGCGACTGGGTTGTCGCTGTAGGCAATCCGTTTGGTCTTGGTGGCACGGTCACATCCGGCATTGTGTCCGCTCGCGGTCGCGACATTGGCGCTGGACCCTATGATGATTTCATTCAGATTGACGCCTCCATCAATCAAGGAAACTCAGGCGGCCCAACCTTTGATTTGAGTGGCAATGTCGTCGGTGTGAACACGGCGATCTTTTCCCCAACAGGCGGCAATGTCGGCATCGGGTTTGCCATCCCGGCAAATGTCGCCTCTGATGTGATTGCAGACCTCCGCGAAAACGGGCGCGTTGAACGGGGCTGGCTGGGCGTTGCGATCCAACCGGTCGGTCCGGAAATCGCTGAGACGCTGGGTCTCTCCGCAGACGAAGGCGCGCTGATTGCCCAAGTGGTTCCGGGAAGTCCCGCTGAAACAGGTGGCCTTGAGCCCGGTGATGTCATCTATTCCATCGACGGCACCATCATGGAAACGCCCAAGGATGTCAGCAAAGCGGTTGCTGCACTTAAAGCAGGCCATACAGCGCAGTTCAACTTGTGGCGCGATGGTGATCGCCAGGCGATTGATGTGGAAATCGGAGCCTTTCCGGAAGAACGTCAGTCTGCGGCGCTGAGCGGGCCAACAGATGATGGTGTCTTTGAAGGATTGGGTTTGGCGCTAGCCGAAAGTCCTGAAGGTGTTGTCATCCGTGCTGTAAAGCCCGCAAGTCAAGCTGCTGAGAAAGGATTGCGGCCAGGCGATATCATCGTTGAAGTGGCAGGAGAGCCTGTAGAGCACCTCTCAGATGTCAAAAACGACATTGCAGATGCAAAAGAGCAGGATCGCAAATCTGTCCTTCTCTTGGTTCGGTCAGATGAGGGACAGCGCTTTGTCGCGCTGCGCCTGCAGGAGACCTGAGCCTTTCCCGGTTTCGGTCCGCACCGGCAGGCCGAGCATTGATCAGGTGAGGGAACCTGATTGGTCACGGCGGTGTTCTTTGTCCCCCCGCGAAACGCCGTCGTGACCACAAATTTGGAGATCAAAACATGACCCATTCGCCCCCTACACTCGCCAGCCAACCCACTTCCGCGTTAGACTTGGGCCAGCCGCCCAAAAACGTAGACAATACGGAGACAGAGGCGGAAGGGAGCGAGCGCATGCGGGTATTGGTGATTGAGGACGATGTCGAGGCAGCGGCCTACCTTGTCAAAGGTTTGAAGGAGAGTGGTCATACGGTGGACCATGCCGCTGATGGAGACGATGGCCTGACGCTTGCCATGTCCGCCCCCTATGACGTGCTGGTGGTTGACCGCATGTTGCCCAAACGCGATGGCCTGACCGTTGTGTCCACAATCCGCGAACAAGGCAATGAAACGCCCGTCCTTTTCTTAAGTGCCCTGGGGGAAGTGGACGATAGGATCAAAGGCCTGAAGGCCGGTGGGGATGACTATCTCACTAAGCCTTATGCTTTTGCCGAATTGTTGGCCCGCATTGAGGTGCTGGTGCGGCGGTCAAATCCGGATCAGGTAAAGACCAAACTCCAGGTGGGCGATTTGGAAATTGATCTGCTCGCCCGCAAGGTGACCCGGGCAGATACTGAAATCGACCTCCAGCCCCGGGAATTCCGCCTGCTTGAATACCTCATGAAAAACGCAGACAGGGTCGTGACCCGGACAATGCTGCTGGAGAATGTCTGGGAATATCATTTTGATCCCCAAACCAATGTGATCGACGTGCATATTTCCCGGCTCAGGTCGAAAATTGACAAAAATTTCGACGTTCCCCTCTTGCATACGATCCGAGGTGCCGGATACTCGCTACGTGCAGCAGGGTAATCTACTAAATACAACCACTTTCAGACTGGCGCTGATTTACCTCGCGCTTTTCGCCACTTCTGCGATCGCGCTTCTGGGGTATGTGTACTGGAACACTGCCGGATTTCTGGCCCGCCAGTCGGACGAAGCGGTTCAGGTGGAAATCACAGGTCTGGCTGAACAATATGCCCAAGGTGGCCTTGCCCAGCTCGTGCATATTGTCATTCAACGCAGCCGCGATCCGCGTCAGAGCCTCTATCTGCTCGTCGATCCGAGGGGCAGCGTGCTCGCGGGCAATCTGGGCCGTCGGCCGGGTGTGGAGCCGGGCCCTGATGGATGGATGGATTTTCAGTTCAACCGGCTCACCATGGAAGGCTCCGAAATTCATTCTGCGCGCGCACGGGCTTTTCCATTGCCGGATGGGTCATTCCTTCTGGTAGGGCGCGACGTGCAGGAATTGCGCAGCATTGAAAATCTCATCACGTCGTCCCTTGCCTGGGCAATTGCCCTCACGGTGGCGCTGGGGCTTGTTGGTGGTGTCATCATCAGCCGGAATATGTTGGCCCGCGTCGATGAGATCAATCAGACCAGCCGCAACATCATTCGCGGTGATCTCTCCCAGCGTGTCTCGGTCGCGGGGTCTGGGGATGAATTCGACCAACTGGCTGAGAACCTGAATGAGATGTTGGAACAGATCGAGAGTCTGATGACCGGCATGCGCGAGGTGACCGACAATGTGGCCCATGACCTTAGAAGCCCATTGAACCGCCTGAGGACGCGTCTTGAAATGGCGATGATGCGGGAGGGGTCGACCGAAGAAGTTCGCACGGAGCTTGAACGCTCTATCGCCGATGCAGACCATCTTCTCTCGACATTCAATTCATTGCTCGCCATTGCACGTGCGGAGACGGGGTCTATGCGCGATACCATGACCCGCTTTGATTTAGGAGAGCTCGTGCATGATGCGGTTGAGCTCTACGAACCCGTCGCCGAAGATGCGGGAATCACCTGCACCGTAGAAACCGATGAGGAGCTGGAGATATTCGGCAATCGGGAATTGTTGGCGCAGGCGATTGCAAATTTGCTCGACAATGCGATCAAGCATGGCAACAAAGCGACGTGTGGGGCGCCCCAGATTAGAGTCATTGCACGACGGGAGCCAGGGGCCGTGACAGTCAGTGTCTCCGACAATGGACCAGGAATTGCCAGTGAAGATCGAGAACGCGTTCTAGGACGGTTTGTTCGCCTGGAAGAAAGCCGCAATACACCTGGCAGTGGCCTTGGGTTATCACTCGTGTCAGCCGCCGCACAACTGCATGGCGGCAAACTCAAGCTCGATGATGCTGAGCCGGGATTGAAAGCTGTTTTGCGATTGTCGGTGAGGGCTGCCTAACGGCTTCGCCGGAGCGCCGTCTGACAAGCATCGGTATAGAGCGCAACAACCTCGCTGAGAGGCGTGCTGAAATCCGCTGTCTCCCGCGTAGCGGCGGCGAGGGGCGTAGCGGCGGCCGCTTCAAAAACCTGAGCGGCAGCGTCGTGAAAGCCCGCCGGCAAGTGCGCGGCTCGAAATGTGGCAGCGATTTCATTCATCTCACCGACCCACCGGCCCGAATCCGGTGCAATGAAAGGCGTCGTAAACTGCATCCGCTGCCAGGCATCATTCTGGCTGAGCTCCAGCTCGGCGGAGAGGGGCCCCAACAGATCCAGAGAGTGGGCAAGCATCAGAATCGCCGCGTGAAGCGTCATTTGTCCCTTAGTGAGAGCCGCGTAACACATCTTGATACCTGACGCTTGGCCGATGGTCGGACCAACCGGCTTGAGGTCAAGGCCATGGCCATCAAGGGGGGAGAGCGCATCCAGATCAGGACCACTGATAAACAGTCTGATGCGTTGCCCGTTCTGCGGCGGCATGCCGATGATGCCCGCATCAATATAGCGGCCTCCGTTCGCGACAATTCCCGCCCCAATGTCCTGACTGGTCTGTGGAGCGATTGCATTGCAGTCGACATAGTACGCATTTGACCCTGCCGTCTTGAAAGCCGAGCTGATCCTTGCTGCGGAGGAGGCCGCATCCTCCGGTGGCATGATTGAGAGAATGATTTGGGCCTCCTCAAGCAATGCCTCCAAAGAGTCGACGTCCTGCGCACCAGCTTGGGCTGCGCGAGTTCTCGACAGATCGCTTCGACCGCCAAGACAAGTTAAAACGCGATGCCCACCCTCGTTGAGTTCCGCGGCGACGCGATGGCCCATACCACCCATTCCGATAATTCCAATCGTACTCATGTCATCTCCAGTCCTGCGATTCGGACCCTTGGTCTGTCAAAACTGATTCGGAAAATGCGCTCTGACCCGCATTCCCAAGCCGGATTCTTACAGTTTGAAGTGCTGCAGCGACACCAATTTGCATCATTTCCGCCTCTGTTTGCCGTTTATCCCCGGAAAAATGCTTTCTTAAGCGAAAACAGCGCGAATTTTCGTAGCGGCAATTTTTGTCATTTGTTACTGCTCGTTACGACGGGGGCACCCGGAGGCCAATTTAGGAGAGTGGACTTATGAGCAAAGCAGACTTTATTGAACGCGTTGCAGACGCTGGCGATCTGAGCAAAGCAGAAGCAAAGCGCGCTGTGGAACTGGTATTCGGTCAAATCGAAGCCGGTCTCAAAGCATCTAAGAAAGAAGGCAAATACACGATCGGTACGTTTGGAACATT
The DNA here is from genome assembly GCA_003330885.1 of Rhodobiaceae bacterium. Lineage (NCBI taxonomy): Bacteria > Pseudomonadati > Pseudomonadota > Alphaproteobacteria > Hyphomicrobiales > Parvibaculaceae > Parvibaculaceae bacterium. Next base: position 527,194 of record CP030277.1, read on the forward strand.
TTCTGTGTCTAAGCGTAAAGCCCGCATGGGTCGCAACCCACGCACAGGCGAAGCGATCAAGATCAAAGCATCGAAGACATTGCGTTTCCGCCCGTCTTCACAGCTGAAAGAGTCAGCTGGCTGCTGATCTTATTTCAGCAATGCTGTAGGAATAGGCCTGTCGGTTTCCGACGGGCCTTTTTCTTTGGCTAAAGGGGAGTGAGACGCACGATGGCAGCAAAGCCTGATAGTTCCTTGCTTGAGGTCACACATGGGCTGCCAAGCGGCGCTGATGAAGCCCGTGGGCAGGAGACACTTATCGACCTGCGAGCGGCTCTGGCGGGAAGTGACTGGCAGGACGTGGCTGAGACGGAAAGCTTCGCCGCTCTTACGACCTCCCTGGCTGGAAACTCCCCCTTCATTGCCCGCACCTGCCTTCGCTATCCTGAGCTGTTGCCATCCATTGCCAAGACGGCGCCGAGTGAAGCCTTTGAGGCATCACTAAGCGAAATAGCGGTTGCGACAGCGGGCGCAGCAACCTTTGACGACCTGATGACCATTGTCCGGCGAGCGAAGTCGGAGATGGCAGTTCGAGCCACCGCGGCAGATGTCTCTGGTCTCTGGTCCCTGGAGGAGGTAACCGGCAATCTTACCAGGTTCGCGGACACGATCTTGGAGGCGGGGTTTGCCTGGCTGCTTCAAAGGGCTCGGGAGAAGGGCGACATTGTCGGTGACAGCGTCTCTCCGGCGACGAGCGGGCTCGTGGTTTTGGCGATGGGGAAATACGGGTCGGGTGAACTCAACTATTCCAGTGACATAGACATTGTCGTCTTTTATGAGCCGGACACTCTGTCGCTGAAGGAGGGGCTCGATGAGAGCACATTCTTCGTGCGCCTCACCAAGGACATCGTGAAACTGATGCAGGAGCGTACAGCGGACGGCTATGTTTTCCGCACCGACCTGAGACTGCGTCCTGACCCTGGGGGCACCCGCGTTGCCGTGTCGCTTCCAGCTGCAGAACAATATTACGAAAGCCGCGGTCAGAACTGGGAACGCGCTGCCTATATAAAGGCGCGCCCGGCTGCGTGTGACCTTGAGGCGGGCGAGCGTTTCCTCTCCATGTTGTCCCCGTTTATTTGGCGCAAATATCTCGACTATGCAGCGATTGAAGATGTTCATTCGATGAAACGCCAGATCCATGCGGTTGGGGGGCACAGCACCATTGCTGTTGAGGGTCACAACATAAAACTTGGTCGCGGTGGCATTCGGGAGATTGAATTTTTCGTTCAGACCCAGCAATTGATCGCTGGAGGACGGGATGAGGAGCTGCGCGGTATGCAGACCGTTCCGATGCTGGACAAGCTTGTTGAAAAGGAATGGATCGAACCGCTGGTCGCTGACGAAATGAAGGCGGCCTACCGGTTTCTGCGTACGCTAGAGCACCGCCTCCAGATGATCGATGATGAGCAGACGCATTCTTTGCCGTCGACCGCTGAAGGTATCGAGCATGTTGCCTGTTTCATGGGCTATAGCGACCGAGACGCTTTTGAGCATGATCTGCTCCACCATCTCTCGCGGGTCCAGACGCACTATATGGCCCTCTTCGAGACGGCGCCTCCGCTAGGTGAAGAGGGCGGGAGCCTCGTGTTCACCGGAACCGACGATGATCCTGAAACGCTGACCACGCTCAGCGAACTTGGCTTTGAAAATGCAACCGACATGTCGGCCACCATTCGCGGCTGGCACACGGGCCGATTTTCCGCGACCAGAAGCCCACGCTCGAGAGAGCGTCTGACGGCTCTTATGCCGGAGCTGTTGCGTGCTCTGTCCCGAACGGGCGAGCCGGATATTGCCTTCCTCCGCTTTGATCAGTTCTTGAGTGGATTGCCCGCGGGTGTGCAACTTTTCTCTCTGCTCTATGCAAATCCCAGTCTCCTCAGCCTGATCGCAGAGATCTGTGGCACGGCGCCTCGCCTGTCGAACTATCTCAGTCAAAACGCAGGAGTGTTGGACGCGGTCCTCTCACCGAATTTTTTCTCCGCACTTCCAGATGAAGCTGCGCTGGAGGGGGAGCTCGCAGAAGCGCTGAGCTCCGCTGAATATTTTGAAGATGTTCTGGATTTCGCCCGCATCTGGGCGCGCGAACAGCGGTTCCGATTGGGCGTAAGGGTCCTGTCCGCCAGCGCGAACGCCAGAGAAGCAGGCCCTGCCTATAGCGCCGTCGCGACGGCGTTGATCCGCCAGATGCAAACCCACGTTGCAAGACAGATCGAAAATAAGCATGGCGCAATGCCAAGCGGCGAGATGGCGGTGGTTGCCATGGGCAAGCTGGGCAGCCAGGAAATGAGTGCGGCCTCCGACCTCGACATCATCACGATCTACGATCTAGATGAAGGTATCGACGCATCTGATGGCAAGAAGCCTCTGGTGGCTTCCCAATATTACGCAAGGCTGACCCAGCAGCTGGTGAGTGCGCTAACGGCGCCAACCGCTGAGGGCAAGCTCTATGAGGTGGACCTCAGACTTCGACCGTCGGGCAATGCAGGGCCGGTGGCATCGCAGTTCGCATCCTTTAAAGCCTATCAAGCAGAGAATGCCTGGACCTGGGAGCATATGGCATTGACCCGCGCTCGGGTTGTGAGTGGTCCACCGGCCATCGTTGCCAAGGTAGAGACGATCATCAGAGAGACGCTCACCCTGGAGCGTGATGCTACTAAGACCGCGATCGATGTGCACGAGATGAGAATACGCATAGAAAAAGAGTTTGGGACGAAAGATCCCTGGTCCTTCAAACAGGTTCGCGGCGGTCTCATTGATCTCGAATTCATTGCGCAATATTTGCAGCTGGTCCATGCACAGGCTTGTCCAGACATTCTGTCCCGTGACACACGTGCGGTATACGCCAACGCTGCGCGTCTTGGCCTGCTCACGCAAAGCCTGTCAGACCGGTTGCAGGCAGCCTTCGACCTGCAACACGACCTCACCCATGTTCTCCGGATATGTGTGACAGGGAATCTCGCGCCAGACTCAGCGACAGAAAGTCTGAAACTGCGTTTGGCTCAGGCTGGCAATGCGCCGGACTTTTCTGTCCTGGAGGCGTCGCTCAGAGAAGCGCAGGCAGACGTCATGGACGCTTATGCTGAGATAATTGGGAATCCCATCTCCTGAAAAGCCCGATGTCATAGTTTGGCTAAACATTTGCAGTTCAGTGGAAGCCCCAGTCCGCCTTGTTTGGCATCGGGTTCTCAGCATGTCCTCTGATTGCCGGAACTCAGCGAAAAACAAGGTTAACGGGGATGCTGGATCGACGCGGCGCGTCCCGGAAAGGGGCAGGCTGAGTGGTGAAAGCTAGACGAAGCAGGATTTTTGTCTCTATCTGAGACACGAACGAGATGGGAATGAATCGGTCAATGGATCGCGTAGACGCAGTGATAATCGGAGCGGGGCTGAACGGCCTCACTGCGGCCGCGCGTCTGGGCGGAGCAGGCCTTTCAGTCATGATCGTCGAACGCTCGGCTCAGGTTGGTGGCGGCGCGGCCCATGGGGAACTGGCGCCCGGCTATTCAGCACCACCCATAGGCTTTTCCCATGGCTATGTGCCTCCTGAGCTGATCCGCGAATTTGATTTGGCGCGGGAAGGCCTTCAGCTCATCCGTCGCGAGGGAGGGACCTCTCTCTTCGACGACGGCTCGCATGTCGCCAATTATGCAAACGAAAATGTCATGCGCCGGGAGCTGGCGCGTCATTCGCGGCGGGATGCCGACGCCTGGCCCCGATTTGTTCGGGATATGAAGCGCCAGGCCGAACTCATTCGTCAGTCATTACTGAAGGCGCAAGAAGACCCGGGCGAATGGTCACTCAGCGCCCTCAAGCAGATGATGTCGCGCACGAAGTCTGTCCTACAGATGGAACCGGATGCGCTCTACGACCTCACCCGGTTCTGGTCACTCTCACTCGACGATTTTCTGGAAGGCTATTTTGAAAGCCCAGAAGTGCGAGCGCACTTGGCAGCACCGGCCTTGATTGGTCGAGCTCTTGGACCCGCAGACCCAACAGGCGCAGCCTTCTTGCCTGCGCAATGGATGACAGGAAGCACAGGCGGTGCACCTTGGCGCATGAGCCCCAAAGGGGGAACACAAGCGTTGGCGGATTGCCTTGCCGGTGTGGTGCGGGCTCGGGGCGGTGACATCCGCTTTAACGCAGAAGTAACCGACATCAAGATGGTGGATAAGAAAGCTGCTGGTGTTGTTCTCGCCGATGGGGAAGAGATTGATGCAGGTATTGTTCTGTCTGACCTCGACATCAAACGCAGTTTCCTCAGCCTCTTCCAATGGTCCGGATTGCCTGACGGGTTTGCCCGGGACGTCGCAAATGTGCGGATGGACGGCATCGTTGCGCGGATCAACTTTGCGCTGAAAGGCCTGCCGGAGATAAAGGGCGTTGCTTCGGACAATCCCGCACTGAGCGGTGGATTGATGATTGGTGGCGGATTGGACTCTATGGAGCGTGCCTATGAGGATTGGCTGGACGAGCGGCCACCTTCAGCGCCTCTTCTGGAGATTGCTATTCCGACACTGGAAGATCCTAGTCTGGCACCAGAGGGTGGGCACATTTTCGCAGTATCCGCACAGTACATACCCACCGAACTACATGATGGGGTGTGGTCAGATGCACGGCGCGAGGCCCTTATGCGGACAGTGAGAGACATGATCTCCCACCATGCCCCAGGGTTTGAAAACCATATAGTCGCCGAAGAGTTGCGCTTGCCTTCAGATATCGAAGATCAGGCAGGATACACAAGAGGTGATCCATTCCTCGGGCAGATGTCGCTGGACCAAATGTTTTTCAACCGCCCCGTGCCGGGCTTTAGCGGCTACGAAAGCCCTGTCAAAAACTTCTATGTCTGTTCTGCGAGTGGCCATCCAGCAGGTCTGGCCCTTGGTGCCGCCGGTGCAAATGCCGCTCAAAGCATTTTGGGCTCATTGAAGGGGAGGCGCTCATGAGTGACGACGCCCTTCAATACGACGCCATCGTTGTTGGCGCTGGGCACAATGGCCTCGTGGCGGCTGGATATCTCGCGAAGGCTGGGAAGAATGTTGTGGTGCTGGACAGCGCAGAGGCTGTCGGCGGCTGCGCACAGACAGCTGAAATATCGCCGGATTATCAGGTGTCGACTGCGGCGCATTTGGTTTCGGGCTTTCCGCGACAGATCGAAAAAGACCTGAAACTCTCCAAGCATGGTCTTGCCTGGGCTACAAATGATATGGCGACAGTCGCACTGGATCGTGATGGCAAGCACATCCTGCTGTCATCAGATCGGAAATCCGACATTGCGACGCTCACAGCACACGCCCCCCAAGATAGCGATGCCTGGAAGGCATTTGGGGGTCGCATCGGAAAATATGTGAAGCTGCTGAAACCACTTCTGGACAAGCGCTTACCAGATTTCTCAGCGGATGCCGCAACAAAGGCAGCAGCCATGCTGGCATTGCGTCTGGAGAAAATGGGACCCGCGGACTTGCGGGCGTTTTTGCAGCTGGTTCCATCCAGTGTTGCTGCTTTGTTGGACCGGAGTTTTGAAGGGGACCTGATCAAAGGCGCGCTTTCACTTGAAGCAACGCTCGGTGCGCATACCGGTCCACACACACCTGGTACTGCCTTTTCTTATGTTTACAAGAAGACACAAGAGGCGATCGGGCAGGGTATGGGTTATCCGGTCGGCGGCACGGGCGCGCTGACTGAAGCATTGGCAAGCGCTGCGGAAGGGTTGGGCGCGCGTATTCGCCTCGAGAGCGCGGTGATGGAGATCATCATTGAAGAGGGACGCACAAAAGGTGTGCGCCTGGCAGATGGCACGATCTTCGAAGCTCCCATTGTTCTGAGCAGCGTTGACCCAAAAACGACATGCATGGATCTTGTCGGTGCGCGGCACTTCGAGACACCAGCGGTGGCCCATGTGAGCAGGATCAAGATGAAGGGGGCGACCGCCAAGATCAATCTGGCTTTGGAAGGGTTGCCCACTTTCGAAAACTTCTCGGATCGGGAGTATGGCGGACGGCTTTTGATCGCGCCGGATATGGGAACAGTGGAACGCTCTTTTACCGCCGCGAAGCGGGGTGAACTCACGCTGGAACCGGTGATGGAGCTGGTGATCCCTTCCTATCATGATCCACGGCTGGCCCCGATGGGACATCACGTCATGTCGATCATCGTGCCCAACGTTCCTTTTGACGTTGAAGGCGGCTGGGATGTGCAGAAAGAACCCTTCGTGAAGCGGGTGATCGATACCATCTCTGACTATGCACCGGACCTGAGCGACAAGATTATTGCTGGAGAGGTGCTGACACCGCCAGAACTTGAAGAGCGATTTGGCTGGGGCAATCGTGGCTGGCACCAGGGAAACATGAGTTTTGACCAGCTACTCGCCTTCCGTCCGGCACCCGGCATGGCTAATTATGAGGCCGGTGTCCGTGGTCTTTACCTCTGCGGAGTTGGGACACATCCTGGCGGGGGCTTAACTGGTCTGCCCGGGAAATTATCTGCAGAAGCAGCGTTAGCTGCGGAGAAAGTGTCATGACGGAAGATGTGACAGAGCATAGCGTACCTGAAGAGGTCATAGATGTGTCTCGCGATAGCCCGCTCAATGGGCCTGGTGTCGCGCCAGATCCTGCATGGTTCGAGCAGGCGGCAGATGAGGCACCTTATGCCCGTCATGTGCTCACCACGCCGCTCCATCTGGAAGTAGCAGACGAAAGCCGGACCAACAGCTGGACTGCGTGGGCTGGCTACACAGTGGCGGACGTTTATACGAGCGTAGAGCAGGAATATGATGCACTACGGACGCGCGCAGGACTGTCTGATATTTCGCCGCTCACTAAAATCCGCCTGTCAGGGGAAGACATCATCCCATATTTGGATCGATTGCTCACACGACCTGTGGAAGAGCTGGAACCGAACCATTCCACACGGGCGGTCTTGTGCGACGGCAAGGGCTGCGTCATTGCCGAAGGTGTGTTGTTTCGCCTGGGTGAGGAAGAATTTCGCCTTGTTCTGCGCTCATCCCACATGGATTGGCTCCTGCAGTCAGCACTTGGCTTTGATGTTCAGTTGGAAGACGTTTCAGGGACGATTGCAGGTCTCTCGCTTGCAGGACCCATGGCAGACAGTGTCCTTACACTGGCTGGTATGGAGAAATCTGCAACGCTGGCCAAGCACCAAGCTGCCTGGGTAGAACTCGGTGGCATGCCTGTCTATCTAAGCCGTACCGGCATGATGGGTGGGCTTGAATTTGAGCTTTGGTGCGACCCGGCAGACGCATCTGTTGTCTGGCGTCGCCTGCTCGGAGTCGGACAAGAAGTCGGTCTTCGACCTGTCGGATCTGTGGTACGGGACATTGCCCGTCTAGAGAACGGAGTGGCACTGGAAGGTGTGGATTATCAATCCGCATTCACCGCTATTGATCCGTCAGACGCACTCTCCCCCTATGATCTCTGCCTGGGCGGAGTTGTTGACCTGGACCGCTCTGTTTTTAACGGCCAGTCGGCACTGAGAAAAACTGCCGAAAGCGGAAGCCGAAACGCGTTGGTCGGCTTTGAACTTGATCTGGCTGACACAGCTGTCGCGGGGCCAATTTGCATCGGCGATAAGCAGGTCGGGCGGATGACGTCTCATGCCTGGTCGCCGACGCTCCAGTGCACCATCGCACTCGGGCTGGTTGAAGCATCTGCACTTGGCGCGTCCGATGGCTTTAGCATTAAGACCCAGGTCGGGGAAAACATCCCAGCAAAGCTCACAAAACGGCCCTTTTTGCGCTTCTCCTGAAAAAAGTTGAGATCGTCCGACGGAACTGAGCTTCCCATGCGTTCTATTGAGTGAATGCAGGCAGCGACACTTTTCCGGTTTGGGATATTCGGACCATGAATTTCCGCTCAATGTGTTCATGCGGCAGGCACGTTCCCCCACCCCTAGCGTGTCTGCCGCTCCTAATTCTTGCGGTCTGGACGAATGTCGTGGACCTACATTGGAGATGAGCAATGCGTAAAAACAAACTGATCCTGTCATCGGCCCTCGCGGGTCTTCTACTGACCTCGGCAGGCGTTGCTGTTGCAGCAAAAGGCCCAGGCGGCGGACCGCCAAACCCTGACCGGATGTTCGAAATGCTTGATCTGAACAAAGACGGCGAAATCACACGTGAAGAAGCAGAGTCTGCTCGTGAGGCGCGCTTTCAGGCCGCTGATACGAATGGCGATGGATTGCTTTCCCGCGAAGAAATGACGGCGGCAAGAGAGGCCAGGTCTGCGGAGCGACAGGAAAGACGGTTCGCGAAACTCGACACAAATGAGGACGGACTCTTGAGCCCTGAGGAGATAGCCGCCGGTCCACATGGTGAGAGGCGCCAAGGCATGTTTGATCGCGTGGATGAGAACGGTGATGGAAAAATTACCCGCGAAGAAGCCGAAGCAATGCACCAGAAAATGCAAGAGCGTCGCGGCCAGCGTTAAACCCGTGAGCGTCGCGCCGAGATCATCTGTTTCCAGACCAGGTGACTTCGCCGCGGCGCCCCGGTATAGAAGTAACAGTGTCCAAAGACGATCGAGGAAAGGGCAGGGCGTCATTCCTCTGACGACGGAAACCCACAAGCCTGAAGGCGCATCGCAGGACGATGCATTGATGGCAGCACTTGCTGGTGGCGACCCGAAAGCGGGCCGCGCTCTGGTGGACGACCACCTGACTCACGTGCTCGCCGTTGCCCGGCGGATGCTGGGTGACCAGGCAGAGGCGGAAGATGTCGCACAGGACACATTTATGCGTGCCTGGAAGGCGGCCGCCCGATGGGAGCCTGGACGGGCAAAGCTATCGACCTGGCTGCACCGTATCGCAATGAACCAGTGCCTGGATCGGCTCCGAAAGAAGAAGCCGGAACCTCTCGCCCCCGATTTCGATGCGCCAAGTGACCGCCCGGATCCTGAGGCTGAGCTGTATCAACAGCAGATGGGCAGACGTATTGATGGTGCGATACAGGCTTTGCCGGAGAGACAGCGCGCGGCGATCGTACTGTCTCACTATCAGCACCTCTCAAATCAAGAGGCGTCTGAAGTGATGGGTGTCAGCGTTGAAGCGTTGGAATCTCTCCTGTCGCGTGGGCGACGGGCATTGAAACAATCATTGAGACCGGAATGGTCTGAACTAAAAGGAGAGGGGGATACTGCATCTCCCGACCCAACCATGAGCGTGAAACCATGACAGACGCATCAGATTTTGAAAAAGCAAAAGCCCGCGCACAAGAAGTGCTCGATGCTTATGGGGCAGACGAAGCCCGCTGGCCCGAGGCAGATCGCGCGGCGGTCCGAAAGACCATTGCAATGGACCCGGTGCTTGCAAAGCATCAGGCTGAAGAAGCAGAGCTGGACAGCTTGCTGGCATTGGCGCCTGTTGAAGCACCGAGCTATGTCTTGCAGAACCGCATTCTCTCTACCCAAAAGGAAGAAGGGATCGGCGGTGTCGGGATTGTGAAACAGATACTCGATCTGCTTTGGCCCTATGGATCATCTGCGATTCCGGCTGGCGCTCTCGCGGCCTCTATTGTCTTGGGCGTGACGTCTGGTGCTGTCACGACGATCGCGACGGACAGCTGGAGCGATGAACAATCCTATGATGTGCTTGCCCTTGCGCTCGGTGACACGACATTGACGGAGGAATGGCAATGAGCGAGCAAACGCCAAACACCACAAGGCCCGTCCGCAAATGGTTGGGTCCTGCATTGCTGGGCTCCTTGGTGATCAACTTGTTTCTGGTCGCTGCCATCACGGCTGGTCTCGTCCGCAATATGGACCGGGGCGGTCGCGGTCACGCGTCGCCACTCGGACTGCCACATCATATTGTGGCGCGCGAACTATCGGGTGAGGAACGCGATAAGCTCAAAGCGACCATGAGGGAGAACCGGGCTGAGCTTCGCCCTCTCTTCAGAGAAATGCGTCAGACGCGCCAGGCACTCAGTGTAGCGATTGCCGCTGACCCCTATGATCCGGAAGCTGCCAGAGCGGCATTTGCGGATCTCCGCGCCGGTATGCACGCTGTGGCGACCCAGTCTCAGGATATTCTGGTGCAAGCATTCGCGGATTTAACGCCGGAATCTCGCGAAAAAATTGCTGAGGCCCTTCGTCGTGGCCGCCCGGGTGGTCGTGGCCTGGACCGGAACACTGAGCCCTCAAATCCCGAGTGATGAAGATATAGAACAGCTGGTGAGCTCATGACTGGTACCTGTTAAGCTTCGTCGCCTATGATTGGCAAGGATCGAAGCGAAGAAGAGACGGCTATGAGCAATCGAGAAAAACCTGCCTCAGCAGGAAGAGCGACTCTGGCGGATTGGAAAGCCTTTTGTGCTGCCCATCCTGAGGTCGCCTATTTGAATGCGGTCTTTACCGATCAATGCGGCACAGTGCGCGGCAAACGCATGCCGTTGGCGGAAGCGGGCAAAGTCTTCACCGATGGTCTTGAATTGCCTATGTCGGTCTATTTTCTGGATGTGACCGGCGAGAATGAAGACATTCACGGACGCGGTTTTTCTGATGGCGATCCCGATGGCACGGCGCATCCCATTGCAGGCACCGTAGCAGTGGTACCCTGGGCGCGAGACCAGGCTCAGGTGATGATGACTATGGATGTGCCCGAAGGGGGCGCTTGCGAATTTGAACCGCGCAATGTGCTGGCACGAGTGGCTGAGCGCCTTGGTGCTCGGGGCCTGACCCCGGTCTCGGCTGTGGAGTTTGAATTCTATCTTCTCGATCAAAAACCGGATCCTGATGGGCGTCCGCTCGCACCCATTAACCCCAGCACCGGCGATCGCGAACGAAGCAATCAGGTATATGGCCTGTCAAAGCTGGATGGGTTCAGCGATCTCTTGAGAGACATCAGTGTCTTTGCCGCGGATCTGTCCGTTCCGGCCTCTGCTGCGGTCGCAGAATTTGCACCCGGGCAATATGAGATCAATCTGAAGCATGGACCCGATCCCTTGCGGTCCGCCGATCATGGAATCCTACTGCGTTATCTGATTGGCGCAGCGGCGCGCGCCCATGGGTTTCGGGCAAGCTTCATGGCGAAGCCTTATGTCGATCAGGTGGGCAATGGATGCCACATCCACACAAGCCTGTTGGACGGGGACGGAAACAACGTCTTCGATGATGGTGGAGACAGGGGCACCGAACTGATCCGTCACGCCATTGGCGGCCTGCAACGCACGCTCCCGGCAGCGATGGCCCTCATGGCGCCCAATCTCAACGCCTATCGGCGGTTTGCGCCCAATCGCTTTGTGCCGGTGAACGGCGCCTGGGGATATAACAACCGATCGGTAGCGTTCCGCGTACCCACAGGGTCACCAAAAGCACGACGCATTGAGCACCGCGTCGCTGGCGCGGATGCCAATCCCTATCTCGTTTTGGCGGCTATTCTGGCGGGCATTGATTATGGGCTTGAGAACAAAATTGATCCTGGTGAGCCGACCCAGGTAAATGCCTGTGACCGTGTCGATCCGGACCTGCCGCTCACGCTGCCGCGTGCCCTCGACACCTTTGTAGGGTCTCCGGTCTTGCGTGATTATTTCGGGGATCTCTTTGTCGACATCTATGCAGAGACAAAGCGGCTTGAATTTGAGAAATTCAACAAGATCATCTCGACCCGCGAACTGGAATGGTATCTCTGATCTGAGCGTTTCAAGAAAAGCGCCAAATCAGACTTGGCTGGTTTTCTGTCTGAAAACGCAGCAATTTGAGACGCTTAGTGCGTTGCGGCGAGGGGAAGTGTGAACGAAACCGTCGTGCCGACACCTTCGTCACTCTCAATGGTGAGCGCGCCTTCATGCATTTCAACCAGCGAGCGCGATAAGGCGAGGCCAAGCCCTGTGCCTTTGTGTTTCTTACTGTGCTGAGACTCTACCTGTTCAAAGGGTTTGCCTAGTTTGGAGAGATGCGCCGCTGGGATACCGATGCCCGTATCAGCGACAGCGATGTTGAGCCATCCACCTGACGCTTCAGCGGTGATGTTTACCTCACCGCCGGTTTCTGTGAACTTCACCGCATTTGACAGCAGGTTGAGCAGCACCTGTTTCACTGCCCGCTTGTCAGCAAGCACAGGCGGCTGAACCCCAATCTCATTGTTGAGACGCACCTGAGCGATGTCTGCCCGTCCAGCGACGAGGCGTAACGCATCACGCACGGCATCTGCGACATCAAGATGTTCAAGCTCAAGGGTGAGGCGCCCGGCCTCGATCTTGGACATGTCGAGAATGTCATTGATCACATCGAGCAAATGTTCGCCACTTGCCTTGATATCAGTCGCATATTCATCATATTTCGGCGCGCCAAGCGGACCGAAGAGCTGCGTTTCCATCATCTGCGAGAAGCCGATAATGGCGTTGAGCGGTGTCCGCAGCTCATGGCTCATATTGGCCAGGAATTCTGATTTGGATCTGTTCGCTGCTTCCGCGCGTGATTTTTCGGCGGCATATTTCTCTGCAAGCTCAACGAGCTGGCCAGCCTGGTCCTGCAACTTGGATTTCGACATCTCCAGATCTGTGACGGTGGACTGCAACTGGTCCTGATGGGTGGTGAGCGCTTCTTCTTGCGCTTTGATCGCCGAAATGTCGGTGCCGACGCTCACATGACCACCATCGGCTGTTGACCGCGTGCTGATCTGCAGCCAGCGGCCGCTCGGCAATCTGATCTCCGTTGCCGAAGCTTCCGGGTCTGACGGCCAGGCGTCCGCAACGCCCGTATCTTCAAAGAGGGCGGCGCGCGTTGTGCCTGCAGTGGCGCGTTCTGCATCGATCTCGAGGAATTCTTGGAACTTGTCATTGCAGGCCAGAAGCGTGTCATTCTGATCGAACAGAACGAACGCTTCGCCGATGCTGTCAATGGCGTCGCTCAGGCGGTCTGTTGCGAGTTGTGCAGAGGCCTCCGCATTGCGTTGCTCGGATATATCAATCGTGAGGCCAATGACACGGTCGCCTGTATTGCGCGGGCCGCTCCAGACCTGACCTTTGGCGTGAACCCAGATCCAGCTGCCATCTTCGTGCAGCAGGCGAAAGCTCGTGTCATAGGAGCGGGACGCTTTCTCTGGCGCCGCGATGATTTCATCAATAGCGCTGACATCGTCTGGGTGGGCGAGCGCCTTGATCTCTGTTGGCGTCATACGCGTCGCGGGCTGTCTGCGCCCCAACATGTCGAACATGGCTTTGGACCAGTAGACGCGGTTTTCCGTAATGTCCCAGTCCCAGATACCACAACGGGCACCAGCAAAGGCCATGTCAAAGCGCTGCTGATTGTCGGATGCGCGGGCTTGGGCCTCTGATTTGCGTTCATTGGAGCGGATAAGTGCATATCCAAGACCAAGGCAGGCCGCACTCGCGATGGCAGATAGCATCAAAGGTCGGGAAAGGCCTTCCTGCCACCAAAGCGCACCGTTCACCGCTGTAAGTGCGACAGCCGATACACCAAGTGTTAGCTTCTGCGCCCACGTCGTGGGTTCGGTGGTCTTTGCGGGTAGGTCTGCGCCGTCTGTTTCACGCGACATGGCACCAGGCATCTTTTCTCTTACTGTGGCCACAAGGTTCATGCTCTTCTGCCCCCTCTCGGCAAGGTCCATCCTAGACCTCCAAAACGCGCCCGCCAATCCCGCAGAAAAAGTGCGCTTCTGCTTATGTGATTCGCCTTTTTGATGATTCAAGCGCGGCGCGTGCTTGTCCAGTTCAGCCTTGTCAGGGACCCAAAAACCGGCGGGACCGGTGCATTTATGACTCACTTTTTAGCCGAGCGATTTGCTCGCAATTTCATACACATCCTGCGAAATACCCGGCGTGTTAACCACCTTCTGCAAGGCATCGCGGATAAGTGACTGTCGGCCCGCATCGAACTGACGCCAGGATCGGAAGGCACCCAGCATCCGGGCCGCAACCTGGGGGTTGATCTTGTCGAGTTCCAGAACCTTGTCGCTTATATAGGCGTAGCCCGCGCCATCTCCCGCATGAAAACGGACCTGGTTGGCTGAGGCAAAGCTGCCGATCAAAGCGCGCACCTTATTTGGGTTCGACATTGAGAAGGTGGCGTGTCCGGTTAGCCGCTTAATGTCATTCAGCGCTTCTGGACGGGTCGAGGTCGCCTGCAGTGCAAACCATTTGTCGATGACGATGTGATCGTCGGCCCAGCGATCATGAAAGGCTTTGAGGGCTTCGTCGCGTTCCGGTCCATCATGATCCACCAAAAGGCCAAGGGCGGCGATCTGGTCTGTCATATTGTTGGCTGCTTTGAACTGCTGCACAGCAAGAGCCCGTCCTTCGGGCGCTGCAGCGGCGACGAGATAGGAGAGGCAGACATTGCGCAATGTGCGACGTCCTGCACTTTCTGCGTCAGGCGAATAGGACCCACTCACCTCGAACCGGTCATAGGCTGACCTGAATTCATCCCACAGCGTATCTGCAAGGGAGGCCTTAAGGTTATCGCGCGCTTCATGGATTGCGTCCACATCAACATTGGTGGCGATTGTCTGCGCAAGCGTCTGTTCTGCAGGGAGCGTAATAATCTGAGCCACAAACTCAGGCTCTAGCTTAGGGTCCGCAAGCAGGTTTTTGATAATGTCTGCGAAGGCATTGCCTTGGCGTTCTTTTTGGCCGTTTTGAATGGCATCAACATTACCAACGAGAATAGCTGAGGCATATTTCTGACCAGCTTCCCATCTGTTAAAGGGATCAGTGTCGTGCGCCATCAGGAACGTCCAGTCGCGCTCACTTTGATTGGCATTGAGTTTGACCGGCGCGGTAAAGCCACGCAGCAAAGACGGGACCGGCTGCTCGGGCACATTCTGGAAGCGGAAAATCTGGTCCCGTTTGGTGAGCGTTATGACCCGTGAAGTGCCACAGGGCGCGTCTTCTCCTTCGAGGTGAAGCTCAATCTCGCGGCCTTGTCCATCCAACAGGCCAAGCGCAATGGGAATGGGCAGTGCTTCTTTCGTCGGCTGGCCCGGGGTCGGTGCCGTAACCTGGCTCATATTGAGCGTATAGGTCTTGGTGCCAGCGTCCCAGTTGCCCGCAATCAGTACTTCCGGCGTACCGGCCTGAGCATACCAGCGCTTGAACGCCGTAAGGTCCTCTTCACCGCCATCGGCAAGTGAAGAAAGGAAGTCTTCAACCGTCGCAGCTTCTCCATCATGACGTTCAAAATAGAGATCCATCCCCTTGCGGAACCGTTCGGCCCCCAAAAGTGTGTGGATCATGCGAACAAGCTCTGCGCCTTTTTCGTAGACGGTCGCCGTATAGAAATTATTGATCTCAATATAGCTGTCGGGACGCACAGGGTGCGCCAAGGGGCCGCCATCTTCCGGGAACTGATGCGTCCGGAGCAGGCGCACATCCGCGATCCGCTTAACAGGACGGGAGCGCTGGTCACCGGTAAATTCCTGATCCCGAAAAACGGTGAGCCCCTCTTTGAGGCAAAGCTGGAACCAATCGCGGCAGGTAATGCGGTTGCCGGTCCAATTGTGGAAATATTCATGCGCGATGATGGATTCAATCGCCGCATAGTCTGCATCTGTCGCCGTGTCTGGCCGTGCCAGCACATATTTATCATTGAAGACATTGAGGCCCTTGTTCTCCATGGCCCCCATATTGAACGCGCTCACCGCGACAATCATGAAGATGTCGAGGTCATATTCACGGCCAAAAACCTCTTCGTCCCACTTCATGGACCGCTTGAGCGCATCCATTGCGTAGTCGCACCGGTCTTCATTTCCAGGCTCGACAAAGATCCGAAGGGTCACATCGCGGCCAGACTGGGTGCGGAAAATGTCTTCCACCATGGCGAGATCGCCCGCCACAAGCGCAAAAAGATAGGCTGGCTTTTTGAACGGGTCATGCCATTCCGCATAGTGCCGCCCGTCTTCTGTTTCTCCTTCATCGACGCAATTGCCGTTGGAGAGCAAAACAGGTGCGAGCGCTTTGGAGGAGACAATGCGCGTGCGAAACTCAGCCATCACATCAGGACGGTCGAGATAGTAGGTGATCCGCCGGAAGCCTTCTGCCTCACACTGTGTACAGAAAATGCCGTTCGACTGATAAAGACCCGTAAGCTCGGTGTTGGACGCGGGCGAACAGGTGGTAAGTGTTGAAAGGGTGAACGTGTCGGGCAGATCGGCGATGGTCAAAGACGTGTCGTCGACCTGATATTGGTTTTCACCCAGTCGCTCATCATTCACCCGTACTTCCTTGAGTGTCAGATGTTCACCGTCGAGCACCAGAGGACCGGTGTTCTCGGCATCCGGATTCCGCCGCATCTGAAGGACAGAGCGCACCTCGGTCTTCTCTGGATCAAGGGAAACGTCTAGGGAAACAGTGTCCACCAGGAAGGCTGGCGGACGGTATTCTTTAAGGAGAACGGGACGCGGTTCTTCCGTTTTCATGGGCACGACATTCTTTTTGGCAAGCGGGGGATGCGAGCGAAGCGATTTGCAACTGCGCCGAATGTATGCCTTTAAACTGCTGCAGCCAACCGTGTGAGCCGAATTTTAGAGTTTTCTTCTAAACCGTGAGAGCCCACGTGCGTTACCCTCGCCACTGAGGCCTTTCACGCGGTCTATGCCTTGCCGTATGAGCACCCCGGCATCGTCCATCAACGTATAGGCGGCAGGCACGACCAGAAGGGTGAGGAAAGTCGAAGAGGCGAGGCCCCCGATCACTAGAAAACCCATGGCATTGCGGAACTCAGCGCCCTGGCTATCAGAGAAAGCAACAGGGATCATGCCGCAAATGGTGGAAAAGGCGGTCATAAGGACCGGCCGCAGCCGCACAGGACCGGCACTCAGCATGGCTTCATGGGACGAACCGGTTTCTGCTTTCAAATGGTTGGCATAATCCACGAGCAGAATGCCGTTTTTCATCACAAGCCCCATGAGCGCGAGCAAACCGATCTGGGCAAACATGGTGAGCTCAAGACCTGACAGTTTGAGCGCGATGAAAGCCCCTACAAAGGAAAGGGGGGCGGTGAGCATGATGATGACCGGCTGAACGAAGCTGTTGAACTGGCTCGCCAGGATCATATAGAGCGCGGCCAGCGCCACCATGAAGGCAAAGCCGATGGCTTGCTGGTTTTCCTTCATGCGTTTGGCTTCACCTTCGGCACTCCAGATATAACCGGCAGGAAGCCCGACTTCCGCGATAATCTCCTCAAGCTTGTCTGTAGCGGGGCCGAGAGACACTCCCTCCGGGGTGTTTGCCATGATCATGATGCTGCGGGAACGGTTCTGTCGGGTGATTTGGGCAGGGCCGGAGTCAATGTCGAACTGCGCGAGGTTGGCAATATCAATCAAGCGCCCGTCTGCAGCGCGGATCTGAATCATCTCCAGCTTGGTGACGTCATTGCGTTGATCCTCTTCGAGCCGTACACGCACATCGTAGCGAGAGCCAAACTCTTCATAGGTAGTAACGTCGGTGCCGCCAACGAGTGCCCGAACGGACTCCGCAAGAGTACGCATGCTGACACCAAGGTCTGCTGCACGGCGGCGGTCAATGGCGACCTGGACTTCAGGTTTGCCCGCTTCAAAGCTCGATTGAACGTCGGCGAACATGCCGCTCGCCCGCATGCGCGCAAGGATCGCGTCCGTACGTTGTTGCAACACACCTAGATCGGCGCCACTGACGGCATAATTGATGCCAAAGTTCGAGCTCCCGCCGCCGGAAATCCAGGGGACTTCCGTCACCGAGACCTTCTGGGCTTCGGGTGCTGAGGCTTTCATCTCTGCGCGTACGGCATCCATTAGGGCCACAATGCCCACATCACGGTCCGCCTTGGGTGTGACGCCGATGTAAAACTCTGCTTCGTTGACACGCTCCTGCGCATCGGCGCCGATTGTGTAGAAGACCGTGTTGACGTGATCGAGGGCGCTGAGGCGTTGTGCCACACGGCTCGCAATCGTACGCATTTGGTCAACGCCGGTGCCAAAGGGCAGGTCGACATTCGCCAAAAATTCAGATCGATCAGAACTGCTGTCAAAGGCGATGGGGAGTGTGCGTGCGACCATGACACCGAGCACAACGGTGCCGACCGCGCCCAGCATCACGACCCAGCGATAAGACAGTGCGAGGCCCAGCAGGCTTTTGTAGGCCTGTTCGAGCATCACATACCCATCGTCAAAGAAGCGGGCAACGCGGCCCATATTTTCCCGCTTATCAGCAGCTTCACTCAAAAGGCGCGAGCAGAGCATGGGCGTAAGCGTGATGGAAGTGAGAAGCGAGACCAATACGGAGAAGGTAATCGCCATGCCGTACTGGAAGAAAAAGCGTCCCACCATGCCTTCCATGAAGGCGATCGGTACGAAGACGGCGCACACAGACGCTGTACCTGCGAACACCGCGAGGCCCACCTGTTTCACGCCGAGCGATGCCGCTTCCATGGGCGGGTGGCCCTCGTCGAGTTTGCGATAAATGCTTTCCAGCACCACGATGGCATCATCAACCAGAAGCCCCACCGAAATGGAAAGCGCCATCAAAGTCATCATGTTGATGGTGAAGTCCATCACGTAAAACGCGAAGAAGCTGGAGATGAGCGCCGTGGGCATCGCCATGGCCACAATAAGCGTCGCCCGGAAGCTGAGCAGGAAGGCCAGCGTTACAATGATGACCAGAATGACCCCCAGAATGATGTCATCGAAAACATCATTGGCGGCAGCTTCAATAAACTTGGATGTGTCACGGGCGGATACGATCCTGACCCCTGGAGGGGCGAGCGCGCGAATGCCATCAAGCTCGGTCCGGATTGCTTGCGCGACTTCGACGGTGTTTCGCCCTGATTGACGACGGACTTCCAGTGAGATGCCAGGTTTGCCGTCGAGCTCCGCATAGGAGCGTCGATCTTCCATCCCATCTTCCACACGGGCCACATCACGAATACGCGTGGGCAGCCCGTCAGCTCTGAAGTTGATGACTATGTCACCGAATTCAGCAACAGACGTCACTTCGCCCATGGTCTTCACAGAGAACTCAGACTGCAGGCCGGCTGTGTCCAATCGCCCGCCTGGAATTTCAGCATGTTCACGCCGCAATGCGCTGATGACATCATCGGCAGTGACGGCATAGGAACGCAGTTTTACCGCATCCAACCAGATCCGCACTTCTCGGTCGCGGCCACCCACAACACGGATGGACCCCACGCCGGAGATGCGCTGCAAGTGTTCTTTGACGGTCTTGTCCGCAAAACGGGTCAGATCGCGGATCGGCATGTCACCGGCAATCATGATCGACATGATGGGCTGAGAATCCGGGTCAATTTTTTGGACGATGGATTGCTCCGCATCGCGCGGCATTTCGCCCTGGGCAAGGGCTACCTTGTCCCGCGCATCTTGCGCTTT
The DNA here is from genome assembly GCA_003330885.1 of Rhodobiaceae bacterium. NCBI lineage: Bacteria > Pseudomonadati > Pseudomonadota > Alphaproteobacteria > Hyphomicrobiales > Parvibaculaceae > Parvibaculaceae bacterium. The sequence continues at coordinate 546,559 of CP030277.1, forward strand.
CGCGTCTGCGTCTTCATCCAGCTCAAACTGGATCACGACAGAGCTGCGGCCTTCCGAGCTGGTGGATGAAAGGGTCTCAATGCCCGAGATCGTATTGACCTGTTCTTCAATGGCGTCGCTAAGCTCGCTCTCCACTGTCTGAGGCGATGCGCCTTCAAGGCGGGTCTCAACGGAGACAACAGGAAATTCCACCTTGGGGAAAAGATCGACACCCAGCCGACCAAGAGAAAGCCACCCAAGCGCAACCAGTGCGCCAATGAGCATGACGGCAAAGACAGGGCGTTTGATGGAGATGTCAGAAATCCACATGGGTCTATTGAACCTCTGAAGTCGAGGCAGGCGTGAGCGCCGCCGATGGCTGCCCATCATCATAGGCAGCTTCAACCCGGACTGGCATGCCTTCAACCAGCGAGCTGACGGTGGGACCCATCAGAACCTCAGCGCCTTCCGCGAGGCCTTCGAGAAGCTCCACGCGTTCTGCGTCAATCTGGGTGACGCGCACTGGCATTTGTTTGGCGCGTCCGGCTGCATCTTCAATGAAGACATAGTGATTGCCCTCAATGCCGAGTACCGCTTTGCGATCCAGTGTTAGAGCTTCGCGCGGCGGTGGGAAGAATTCAGCTCGGGCGAACATACCCGGTTTGATCATATATTCTGGGTTCCGCAATCCAATCCGGACCTCAGCGGACCGGGTTGTCTGGTCAACCTGATCATTGAACACGTGAATCTCGCTATCATAGACGCCGTCAAGGCCATCAACATAGATGCGCGCTTTCATTCCGACACTCAGTTGGCCGACGTGAACTTCAGGCACATTGATGATTGCGGCCACGATGTCGATTTTCAGAACGCGCAGAACGCCAGAGGGACCACCCATCCCGCCGCCACCACCGCGGGTCGACATAAATTTTCCTTCGTAGATTTGCTGACTTGTGATGACGCCATCAAAAGGGGAATAAACCGTCGCATCAGTCAGGTTCTGCTTGGCTGCATCAAGACGTGCACGGGCAACGTTGAGTCGGGCAGTAGCGATATCTGCTTTTGTCTGCACATTGTCGAGCTGGCCGACAGAGGCCACGCCCTTGCCATGCAATTCTTTGATCCGGTCCAGCTCACGCCGAGAGTTACGAGACTCTGCTTCGGCAAGGCGGGTTTGGGCTTCCAATTCTTGGACACGAAGACGAAATTCAACGTCGCGGGTTTTGAAAAGAGGGTCGCCTTCAGCCACCCGGTCACCCACCCGCACAAACACTTCTTCGATAATACCATCGATGAGCGGTCCAACATCGGTACCCTTATGAGCCGTCATTGTGCCTGTGCCGGTAATGGGCTTTGTCAATTCTTCACTCAGCACATGGGTCGAAAAAACACTTACTGCTGCGACTGGTGCTGCCTGCCCCTCGGTCTGGGCCGCCTCCTCTTCGCCACAAGCCACAAGCGAAAGGGCAACACCTGCGACAAGCACTGCCCGCAGACCTGGTTTCATCCGTACACGAAAGGAAAACGAACGCTTTTGGGGGATGGACGACATTGCGGCACCTTTGATGCCGGTCTTGCGAAACCGGCTGTTGAATTTTTGTTGCTCTGATTATAGTAACTATGGATATTATATCCAGCGTTCCTTTTTCCTGGTCTGGGGAGCGAACTGCAAGGGTAGGCTAGCCAGACGAGGCGAGGATAAGTTCGCAATGCCAAAGGCAGAAAACGGCGACGATTTTGAATTTGAGCGCACATTTGCTTGGTCGATGCACGATGTGCAGCGCCTGATCCGGCGAAACTGGGCGCGAACCTTCAAGGCTTCTGGGTCGGACCTTTCCGAGCCGCAAGCGCGCATTTTGGCCAATCTGGAGCGCCAGGACGGGGGGCTCACCCAGACTCAACTGGCCAACGAGCTGGAGATGGAAAAGGCGCCGCTCGGACGACTGCTCGACCGGATGGAGGAGAGTGGATACGTCACCCGGGAGCAGGATCCGGAAGATCGCCGCGCACGCCGGGTTTTCATCAATGACCAGGGCATGGCAGCCTTGCCAGATATGCGTGAGGCCGCAAGGGCTGTGTTTGCTGTCGCCCTGAAAAACGTGCCGGACGCAAAAATAGACACCATGTTGGACGTTCTGGCGACGATAAAATCGAATCTGAGTTCTCTCGATTTGGATGAGGCGGTTGCTGATCGGCAGCAAGGATCCAAAGCGGCCGAATAGGGGCTCTTGGCTGACCCTGCGTCAAAGCTGATCCGTGCTTACCGGTTCCCCTACGCGAATTGGCCAGGCCCAAAAAACCTTTGATTTCTGGGTGTTTGGAGCAAGAATACGCGCCGACTTTACTATTGCTAATCGCGGGGCCGGCCCTAGTTTCTCCTTCAGAAACGAGAGGTCTTGGCCGCTCATATAACGGTTGGGCAAAGAACCTGATCGGGACACTTGGGAGACGATATGAATTTCGATTTTTCTGACGACCAAAAACTCTTGAAAGAGTCGGTCAAGAAAATGCTCAGCGATAAATGTGACTTGGGCCGTGTGCGCAAAGTCCTGGATGGCGACGAACCCTTCGCGAGAGACGTGTGGGATGCCCTCGTTGAAATGGGTGTCACCGGTACAGCCATTCCCGAAGAATATGGCGGGCTCGGCCTCGGTGCTTTGGAACTCTGTGTCGTGGCAGAAGAGCTTGGTCGCTCGGCAGCACCCGTTCCCTTCTCAAGCTCTGTTTATCTTGCGACCGAAGCGCTGCTCGTTGCTGGGACCGAAGAGCAGAAGCAGGCCTGGTTGCCTAAGCTCGCATCGGGCGAAGTCATTGGCACTTTCGCGATGGCTGAAGGCTTCACAGCCGCAAGCCCGCGCACGGTGGAAGTCGCCTTCAATGGCGGCAAGCTGAACGGGACCAAGGTTGCAGTACCAGATGGCGACATTGCTGATGTTGCGGTGGTGCTGGCAAACACGGGTGGGTCCGGTGACAAAGCGCTATCACTCGTCGTTGTCGACCTGAAAGCAAGCGGTGTCACCATTGAGGCCGTAAAGACCATCGACCCAACCCGCTCTCATGCCAACATCACCTTCAAGGACACGCCTGCAGAACTGATGGGTACTGAGGGCGAAGGCTGGGCAAGCACAGGTACCGTCTTTGACAGTGCAGCCGTGTTGATGGCGTTTGAGCAGATTGGCGGCGCAGAAGCAGCCATGTGGATGGCCCGCGACTATGCACTGGAGCGCTATGCCTTCGGTCGTCTGATCGGGTCTTACCAGGCCATCAAGCACAAGATTGCCGACATGTATGTGAAGCTCGAGCTGGCACGCTCCAACTGCTATTTCGGCGCCATGATGCTGAATGACCGCGGAGCAGAATTGCCAGAGGCAGCTGCCGCAGCGCGCATTTCTGCGACCGAAGCCTATCGCTATGCCGCACAGGAAAACATCCAGGTGCATGGTGGTATTGGCTACACATGGGAAGCAGACACCCAGTTCTATTTCCGTCGCTCAAAGCTCTTGGCTTTGGCGCTGGGCAGTGCCCTTGAGTGGAAAGACAAGCTGGTCGCACGTCTCGAAACCCGCAACGCCGCCTGAGCTTTTTCCGATTTTTCGAATTCCCTTTGATGGAGATGATCCATGGATTTTAACGACACAAAAGAAGAAGCCGAATACCGCGCCAAAGTTCGCGCGTGGCTCGACCAAAACGCTGAGCGTAAAAAGAGTAGCAAAGATGCACTGCCCAATCTCGGACTGGAAGAAGCATTGGAGCGTGCCCGCAAGTGGCAGGCAACAAAAGCAGAAGGTGGCTTCGCCTGCATTACCTGGCCAAAGGAGTATGGCGGCCAGGGCGGGTCTTCCATCCACAATGTGATCTACAGCCAGGAAGAATCGAACTACCTCGTCCCCGGCGGTTTCTACGCCATTGGTCTGGGCATGTGTGTGCCAACGGTGCTGGCATGGGGCACCGAAGAACACAAAGAGCGCTATGTCGCGCCCGCGATCCATGGCGACGAAATCTGGTGCCAGCTTTTCTCGGAGCCTGCTGGTGGCTCGGATGTTGCCGGTCTTCGCACGAAGGCGGAGAAGGATGGCGATGAGTGGGTGATCAACGGCCAGAAAGTCTGGACGTCGGGCGCGCATTATTGCGACTACGGCATTGTCGTGGTGCGGACTGATCCCAATGTGCCAAAGCACAAAGGTCTCACCATGTTCATCATCGACATGAAGTCGGAAGGTGTTGATGTTCGTCCGATTAAGCAGATGTCCGGTGAGAGCGAATTCAACGAAGTCTTTTTCACCAACGTACGGGTGCCGGACTCCAACCGTCTTGGCAATCCGGGCGATGGCTGGAAAGTGGCACTTACCACGCTGATGAACGAACGTCTCGCTGTTGGTGGCGGCGGTGGCGCTGACTGGGAAGAGCTCATGTCTCTTGGCCGTGAAAGCGAACTGGAACAGATGGCTGCCATGTCGAACGGCGCTGTACGTGAGCGTGTCGCGGATTGGTATGTGCAGACCCAAGGGTTGAAATATACCCGCTTCCGGACACTTACGGCTCTTTCCAAAGGCCAGACGCCAGGACCAGAAAGCAGCATCTCCAAAGTGGTCTCGGCTGCGAAAATGCAGGACCTTGGCTCGTTCGCGATGGATTTGCAGGGACAGGCAGGCATCATTCGAGACCGGGAGGTTTCGCCTCAAGGCGCCATCTTCCAGAACCAATGGATGGGCGGCGCAGGCTATCGTATTGCCGGTGGTACGGATGAAATCCTCCGTAACATTGTTGCGGAACGGGTTCTCGGCCTGCCGCAGGATATCCGGGTTGATAAGGCCAAACCTTACAACGAGCTTCCAAAATAGGAAGCTGTTCTTAGGACACAATGAAAGCCCGCAGGGAATTCCTCGCGGGCTTTTTTGTGGGGGATTTGCTAAGCTCGACTTGCATCCCGGAAGCAGGAGAAGTGCGCTGAGTGACAGTGAAAAGAGGCAACGTCCGAACGCCAGATTGTTCGACAAGCCGCATCTCCCCTATCTCATCATCGGTCTATTGGTGTTTGCCGGCCTCTATCTCTCGCTGAGCGATTGGGGGTTAGACACTTCCCTCGCGGCGATTGAAGAAGAGGGGCGTCTCGTCGTCGTCACGCGGAACTCACCAACCACCTATTATCTTGGACGTGATGGCACAGAAGAAGGTTTTGAAGTTGATCTTGTGCACTCCTTCGCGGCAACTCTGGGGCAGGGTGTGGGCGTTGATTTTCTAGTGGTTGATACAGTGCCCGAGATTTTTGATGCGATCACAGATGGCAGTGCACATATCGCTGCTGCGGGGCTCACCGTGACGCCAGAGCGCAATGACGCTTACCGCTTCGCACCGTCCTATGACCGCGTCCGCCAGATTGTCGTCTGCCGGAAAGATGGGAGTTCTCCCAAAAGTGCTACCGACCTGGTCGGCCGATCAATTGCAGTCACTGCAGGTAGTTCGCATGTAGCAGCACTGGAGGGCCTGGCGTCTGATGTAGAGGGACTTGAATGGACAGAGCTCGATAGTGGCCCCGAGACATTGATGCTTCAGGTGTGGGAGCGGGAATATGACTGCACTGTCGCTGACGATCCGGTTTTCAATGTAACGCGGCGCCACTATCCCGAACTGATCAAAGCCTTTTCTCTGACGGACGAGGAGCCGCTTGCCTGGGTTGTCGCACCCGGCGCCGATGAATTGGCGGATGCGGTGGCTGCCTGGTTTGCCCGAGAGAGCACGGCGAAAGAAATCGACCGTCTGACCGCGTCGCATTTTGGTTTTTTCCCGAAGTTTGACTATTTGGACATGGTTCGGTTTCGCCGCGATATCAAAGAGGTTTTGCCGGAATACGAACGTGATTTTCGCACGAGCGCGAGGCGCAACGAACTTCCTTGGATGCTGTTGGCCGCCAAAGCCTACCAGGAGTCCAAGTGGGACCCGGATGCCGTGAGCCCCACCGGCGTGCGCGGCATCATGATGCTGACACGCTCAACCGCCGAACACGTAGGCGTGTCTGACCGCACTGATGCGCGAGAAAGCATTTGGGGTGGCGCGCGCTACTTCGCCGAATTGCTCACACGTATCCCCGAAGATGTAGAGGGGGATGACCGCTACTGGTTTGCGCTCGCGGCGTACAATATGGGGCTCGGTCATGTGTATGATGCGCGGGCTCTAGCCGAACGACGGGGGCTCAACAAAAACATCTGGGTCGATGTGAAGAAGATGCTCAGGTTTCTCTCCGATGAGAAGGTCTATCCGACCTTGCGCCATGGATACGCGCGCGGCTATGAAGCCCGCCGCCATGTAGAGCAGGTCCGGACCTACTGGCACGTGTTAAAAGAACAACGATAATTTTCCGGTGAGAAAATTCACTTAGGTTGCTCGTCTGTGACTTCTTGGATATCTCCTAGATCATCACACAATTGATCAAATGCACAGCAACAATCAACTTTTACACCGGTTGCTTCATCAAACTCTCGGAAGGTTTTTTCGAGGTATTTACCGGCCAAATAGAGCCAGTAGGGATCGATTGGATGATCCGCAATGCCAGGGAGTCTGTGAAATCTATGAGCGGGATTAGAGCAATATACAGTATTATGAGTGCTTACATGCGCCCAGTTTGAATGCACGGCTGCGCTAAACGGAGCAAAAACAAAATTGTAGTAATCTAAGCAGCCTGCTTCCTCCGCCATTGCTCTCGAGTTTAGGCCCGACCAGCTGCCAAGATTCACTTCCACCAAGTCCGGCAATCTCTGAGAGTTCAACCAGCTTTCCCAATATTCGATGATGTTTTTGTTGTGCTCATTTGTTTCGTTGTCATCTGACTCTGCAACCGACTTTTTTCGGTGGGCGATTTGTAGTTTTATCGCACCCAAACCGTCTTCTATGAATTTCCCGGCCCTTACCTCTGCGTCTTGTAAGATCCATGCAATTGCAATGTGGACATCAGCCATACCACGCAAAAGTGTTGGTGCTGTGTGGGAAGTCCACGTCGTTGGAGCGATTGCAAGCTCGGTTGCAATTGTGGTTTGCCTGGCGAGCAAGGCGCCGATGACTTCGTATTGTTCTATCGAGTTGAGCCGGAAGCCCCACTTGTCTATCCGCGATTCGAGCTCCTGCTGCGCTGCCTTCCGATATCTGAATACAAGCCTTTCAAGTGTATCAGTTGGTTCCGGTCCTTCTCCTTCTCCTTCTCCTTCTCCTTCTCCTTCTCCTTCTCCTTCTCCTTCTCCTTCTCCTTCTATCGTGGTGTTTTGGATGCACGGCCCAAACCCCGCAACTTGTTCCCAAAAATACTCTAACCAAATTAGTTCTGTTTCAGAGCGTTCGCTAAATGGTCCCATATTTAGCGCACCGACTGACGCTCGAAAACTTGAAGCCGCACCCTCAGATTCTTCAGTGTCGGGATAATTCACGATTGCTTCAAAATCGGACATCTTCTTATCCCAAAGCTCAGTAGGAAAATGCAGCTTGCCTTGGGAAATTGTTATGTACTCCATCGTTGCCATAGTGTGCGCCGATATTCGGCTATGCCTATCATATAGTCGGTACAGCAAGTCCGATGTTTCTGACATTATTTGGTCAGACAACGACACTTTTTTCTCTCTACAAAGGAAGACCAACGGGTGCTCAGGACAAATTGCACTCAGTGGCGTCAATGCATTGGCGATTGCTAACGAGTCATCATTGGCAATGCTTTCGACTAGCTGTCGCTTTCTATTTTCGTCCAGAGTTGAGAATGATGTGATGCGTGCAAACAGTTGAGTCGGCTCATAGTCGCATTGTGACGCAGCGGTTTTAGTCAACATGGTTGCGAGTTCCACTCCACGTCGTAGTCCGTGCTTCTCTATTATAAGAGAAATCCAGATAAACTCTGGGACCAACTCTCTCGCCCAAGAATAGAAATGGGGGTCTCCCATCGCCGCAAGTAGTGGCGGGACCAATACCTTACCTTTTCGTTTGTGGTCCTGGAGCACGGATCGCCGTCGTATCTTATCGCTCATCGCTGTGTCTCCTTTGTTGGGTATGCCAACGCATCCATACCGTAAGATCTATTGGATGAAATAGAAGGATTATAATAGACAGAGGGTTCCAGGTGACCTAACCCTGAGGTGACGCATGCTCCTTTTTATGAAAATGGAGTAATTTCGTTCTTTAGAAGGTCTATCCGACCTTGCGCCATGGATACGCGCGCGGCTATGAAGCCCGCCGCCATGTAGAGCAGGTCCGGACCTATTGGCACGTCTTGAAAGAACAGCGATAAACTCGACATGTATGAAACGACAGATCCAATTGGAGAATAATCGATGCGGTTACCAGTCATTGTAAGTATGGGCGGGGTGAATGCCGCAGGCCGCACATCGGGGTATCAAAGCTTTCGTCGGATGGTAATCGATCTTTTGCCTGAAGCCGAACAGCAGCAGACACTCGCTGCATTGGCTGTGATGATGGGGCTCGTCACCGCAGAAGATGAAACACATTTTGTGCCGACTGGGGAAGACGGACCGCGTGATCCGCTGACGGTCTCCGAAGTGGCGGAACGCTATCGCGAACAGGTGCTAAACGGGACTCTGGTCCGACGGGTTGAGGAATCCGTTTTTGATGTCGACGCCCTGCATTGGCAGTCGTCCGCGTCCTTGCGGTCTTCATCAGAGCAACAAGGTGAGCCTCTCGTTTTCACATTGGCCGCTGATCAGGTTCCCACACGCATTCCAGAAGGCTGGACCGTTGAGGCGAGTGATAAAGACAGTGTCCAGGTAACTGTCGTCGGGGATCTTGAGGTTAAACTAGAAAACTATCGGGATTTTCCAATCAAGGCAGCAGGGCAATTGCCGACCGGTTTTGAGATTGCTGATCTCTACAATTCGCGCTTTCAGCCGCGCGGTCTTCAAATGGCTCTGTTCGGGGCAACAGATGCTCTCCGCGCCATGGGCATTGAGTGGGATACCGTTCTTCAACATATCGAGCCCGATGAAGTTGGAGTCTATTCCAGCAGTGGCTTTGGTCAGATGGACAAAGAAGGCTATGGGGGCATGCACCAGGCCCGCATGAAGGGCGAGCGTGTCACGACCAAGTCTCTGGTAATGGGGGTGAACTCCATGCCAACCGACTTCATCAATGCCTATGTGTTGGCCAATGTTGGCATTGCCAGCAGTTCCGTCGCTGCTTGTGCAACCTTCCTGTCCAATTTACGCCATGCGGTGTCTGACATCAGGTCCGGTAAGATCAGGGTCGCCATGGTGGGAAATAGCGAAGCTCCCATCGGTCCGGAGCTCATGGATGGGTTTGGGACAATGGGCGCGCTCGCAACCGATGCGAACATGATGAAACTTTACGGGACCGAGGAGGTCGATCACCGCCGTGCGAGCCGCCCGTTTGGCGAGAATTGCGGATTTACAATCGGCGAGTCGAGCCAATATTTCATCCTTATGGATGACGCACTTGCAATCGAACTGGGCGCGCCGTGCCTAGGGTCGGTCACTGATGTGTTTGTCGATGCAGACGGCACGAAAAAATCTATCAGTGCTCCTGGCCCGGGAAACCACATCAGCATGGCGAAGGCGGTGGCTGCTGCATCCGCAGTTGCTGGCAAGGAAGCCGTCCGCGAAAAAAGCTTTGTCCTCGCCCATGGGTCCAGTACGCCGCAAAACCGCGTCTCTGAGTCTCAGATTTTTGATCAGGTCGCCGAGGCCTTCAACATCACCGACTGGCCAGTGGTCGCGGTCAAGGCTTATCTGGGTCACACCATTGCGCCAGCCAGCGCCGACCAGCTGGTGGCCGCTCTGGGCTCATTCAAGTATGGCATTCTGCCGGGGATCCCGACAATCGATTCTGTCGCCGATGATGTTTATCAGGATCGCCTCAAGCTGGGCCCTGAACACCAGCAGACCGCTCCTGAAAACCTTGACGTTGCGATCCTCAATTCAAAAGGCTTCGGCGGCAACAATGCGTCTGCTGTTGTTCTGTCACCTGATCGCACAGAAGCCATGCTCCGCAAGCGCCATGGGGATGAGGCGATGGCTGCCTACACCAAGAAGCGGGAAGGGAGCCTTGAGGCATCAGCGCAATATCTAAGCGCTGCCGACCGGGGTGAATATGCCCCCATCTACCGGTTTGGCGGGGACATGATCGAAGAAGCTGACATTGACATCAGCGAGACCCGCATATCGATCAAGGGCTTTGCCAATGACATCTCCTTGCCAACTGAAAACCCCTATCAGGACATGACCGACTGACGCTCGCGACAACGCTACGCCGCAGTGATTATCGGTGGTGTATCGCCAAACCCCTTCATCACACCGGCGACATTTGGGTGTACTTCCGGGCGGGAGTAGAGATTGAGCCACAGGCGGAGCAAGAGGCGTTTTTTGTCGGGATCTGGATCGTCCTGAAAAGCGGAGCGCTTATGCATCAGCGACAGATTGTTGACGATGATGAGTTCGCCCGGTGCTAGACGAAAATCAAACTTGAGGGCTTCTTGCTCAGCAACCTCTTCGATTATTTTGAGGGCGCTCATATCACTTTCAGAAAAGGGACTGTCGGACAGAGAGCTTGCGAGTTCCGCGAGCTTGAGGTTTACCCAAGCGGTGATGCGTCCATCCTTTTCAGAGATACATGGGATACGCCGCTCGTTCACTTTCCCAAGCCGCGCATCATTGCCTTCTTTTCGCATGTAGATAGGGAAGCCGCGATAGAGGGTCTCCAGATGCTCAGGATGCTTTTCCAGAATTTCATTGTAGACACTCAGCAAACTAACGATTGAGTTGACCCCGCCAGTGGGCGCTTGCCGCACACAAAAGAGGGCGGAAACCTCGCCCCCATCACAATGGAAACGCAGTTCATCACTGCTTGTGTAGCCACGGTCATTGTCGCCGCGCGGTGCACCGGCAATCTTGTCGGTCACATATCCTATCAGTTCGCCCTTGGCGTTCTGTGTGATTACATTGCCGAGCAGAACGGCGATGATCCAATAAGTCCGATGCAACATGTCGGCGTCGTAGCGAGAAATGTCGAGGCCGGAGATTTTTGCGAAACCAAAGCCGTTTTCGATTTCGTCTGAAGCGCGTTGCAAGGTTGCTGCGAGCTGAGGCGCTTTGACGTCGTCTCGGCTCATTCGGACCCAAGCTGCGAGATCATCTGGCAAAGTGCGGGCAGATTGTTCGAGTTCGCCGATTTCGGCTGCGCTAAGAACCAGGTTCCAGCCATCATCCTTGTCCAAATCAGCGCGAGTCCAGGCTCGTTTTCCTTGGACGGGTTCACCCAATACATCGCTCATCTGTGTCTCCCATTGCTTTTGCAACAGCGTATGTATTGACATCTATAGTGTCAAATCACCTGAGCTACACACCGAGCGCCGAAACTGTAGCAAAGACGACAATGCCAACGGTGACCGCCAACACGACGAATACCGTCTGAACCGATAGGCTGAATGGTCTGTGTTGAGCACGGGCGGTCCTGGCATCCCGTTTACTGAGCTTGAGGGGTTTGGAAGCCGCCATGAGGAGACCGGCAACAATCAGGCCGATAGATTCAACGTAATAGAGGGGTGCTGACATAGCTGTCGGAGAGGTTGGGAATATCTCTAAAAGATCGAGGAGATAGACACCGGCAAACCCGATGCTACAGAGGAACGCCAGACCGCCACCGAAGTGGGACCGCTTCCAGGTGAGGACGACAGCAAATACGGAGGTCAGGATCAGGGCGGCCAGGAAAATGTTGAAGGTAAGAACAGCGGCAACCCCCAAATGTCCAAATTCTCTGTTCTCGATCGGACCGCCGGGGATAAGGGAGCTCAGCAACGCGATGGAGACAATTAGAAGACCAGGGGTTAGGCCTTGTCGGAGGGAGAGGGACATTCTATTAGCCTTTCGTCTATGGGCGATAGGGTTCTTCACGCAGAAGATGGGCAACCAGAAGCTTGAGCATCAGCAAGGGCGTGAACCACGCAATCTCGTGTGGCGCTCCCCAGGCATAGATTTCCAGCAACATGCCGAGAGTGACCAGGAAGAGCGCGATAGAGCGCTGCAGGTAAAGCGGGAAGAGTAGGATCAGGACCGCAGCGCTGATGAGGTAGCTAGGCATCGCAACCAAATAGACCAGGTCAATGTCGCGAAAGAGGATGGCAACAAGTCCGATATGTGCGACATGCAGCGCAACAAATCCAAGATGGTTACGCCAAGTCTGTGTGGCCCGGTGGAACCAGCGTTTGGCTGACGACGTGGAATTGGTGACCACGCCTCCGACCATGTCAAACGCCAGAACGCAAAAGAGCAGGACCTTCCACCAGGGCCAGGCAGGGAATGCTGCATCTGCATAGAAATAGGCGAGAAGTGTTGCAGCCCCGGGCAGCGCAAACTGCAAAACATACTCAGCCCGTGTCGCACCAGGCCCAATGCCTTTGTCGACAGTTCCGAGGAATCCGCTTCTTGGTGGGGGATAGTTCCAATCGATGGGGGCGTTGGTCATTGTCGCACATCTATTTAAATAGTCCAAGTGGACGAAAATAGGATATGGTACAGGAAGAGTCAATGACGCGATTCCATGAGGCCGGAGATCAATGCCGAAAATTGTGGACCACGAAGAATACCGGCGCACCATTGTGGAGAAGGCGACGCCTGTTTTCTCTGCGCATGGATTTAACGGGCTGGGCATGCGCCAGATCGCGCAGGAGCTCGGCATGTCCAAAAGTGCGCTCTACCACTATTTCCCTTCAAAGGACGAGCTGTTCGCTGCCTGTACCGAATTTGTCGTCGAGAGGGACGGGGCTCTGGTTGAGGCGGACATGACCGCTGCAACGACACGCGAAAAGACCGCAGTGCTGATGGAAGTGTTCGGGGAGATTGAGAAAGGCTTCCAGGGGGAGGCCTTTCTGCTTCTGGACTATATGCGCGGCAAATCACATCGCGAAGTCGCCCGCGACAAAAACATGAAGCTCGCGAACAAAAGATATCTGGAAATGATCGCGGCGATCGTCGGCAAAGCGGACGCGGCAAAGGTTCTGACATTTATGCTCGGTGCACTGATGCAGCGCTTGCTAGATGGAAGAAGGACGCGCCTGTCCGATATTGAGCTTTGGTTGCGGGAGACATTGGAAGCCCATGAAACGCTTAGGACGAAGAGAGAAAGCATATGATTCCAGATCTGAAGGCCATCAACGCACAGGCTGATCTGCACCATCAATACTTGCTGGGCCTTGAGCTGATGGTCTCGACTCGGGAGGGACCAGAGGCGGTGGGCGAATGGATGTTTAGGCTGTTCCGTCGCCAACACGAGGAAAAGTTTCTTTCAAGCTTCAAAAAGCTGGGGCTGGACGGTCTGCCTGATGCGGTCGCCTGTGCCAAGTATCATGTTCTCTCAAATAGCATGGGCGGCGTGGCGGTAGAATATATGCCCGAGTCCGACAAGAAGGCCTGGGTCCGCTTCCGGTATCCGCGCTGGATGTATGATGGGGCTGTTGTCTGTGGTATTCCGGTTGAAGCCAGCCGGGGCTTTCTGAAGGGCTGGTACGCGCAAAATGGTGTCTCGCTGGAAAACCCGCGTCTGGGGTTTGTCTGTGTGTCCGAAGACATGACAGGGCAGTTTGGTTTTTGCGGCTATTTCAAAGAATATGACCACGATCTGAGTGAAGACGAACGACTTGCATTCGCGCCTGACGAACGCCCGCCTGCATATGACGCTGCCGAGCAGCCAACACCGCCTGACACTGAATGGTCTGAGGAGCGGCTCGCGAAAGCAAACCGCAATTATGCAATCGAGTATATTCGCAACGGTGTGCGCGAGCTGGTAGGGGTCCTCGGCGCGGACAGGGCATTGGAGCTGGGGCACCTGTCTGCCCGGCTGACCGGTCTCCACCACTACAAGACCATGGCTGCGGCTATAGAGATCGATGAGGGTGGCCCAGAAAGCGCCGCCAATTTCCTGAGTGCTCTCTTTCAAGGCATGGGCGACGAGGCGAGGGTTGAAGCCCTCCGGAATGAAACTGGATTTGCTGTGCACCAGACGGGCTTGCGCATCGCGCGAGGCTTAGACGGTGTGGAGCGCGACCACCTTCTCTCCTGCTGGATCGAAATATGGAAGGGCGCCATTGCTTCTCACCGGAAATTCATGAACGTCGAGGTTACGCATTCCAACGATGGCCTGACCTGGTTGGTCACGCTGGAATAGACCCTAGTTTGCGCGCGGGGCGTGTCGGTTTTTACTTCGGCATTTTCAAGGTGAATTCCTCGAAACCAAAATCCGCGCCATTGATGCGGAGCGAGAGACCTTGCTTCCCACCATAGTAGCGCCGCGTCGTGATGGGTTTGATCGGGTGTGTCTTCTCAATCACGACGCGCTCACCTGGCGCAAGCGTGACCTTCTTCCATTTGAAAACTTTACCAACGCGCTCACCATTTGCCTTTTTGAAATGGACGAGATAGTCGATCACGAGGGATTGCGGCTTCTTGGACGTAGATCGCAAAGCAGCTGAAAACAGAAGGGAGTCGCCATATTGAACGGTCTTTGTGCCGATCGTGATGGTCGGTTCCTCGATCTCAGGCGCGCCCAATCCAAATGCATCAAGTGTTGCCTTGTGCCCTTGCTTAATGAGGGAGCGGCAGGCGTGACGGACCAGTTTTTCACGTGCCGGGCTGGCACCCTTCAGCCACTTTTTCGCAAGCTTCGCGACAAGGTCCGGATGGTCTTTAGCAATGTCGTTGAGATGGTTGGCGACCGAGCGCCGCACATATTCTTCTTCGTCGTCGCGCAATGCCTCGAGCAGCGGCAGCATCGGAGATGGGTCTTCAATTAGCTGCGGAAGCTGCATGCCCCAGGGGAGGCGAGGCCGCGTGCCCTCCGATAGAAGACGTCGCACATGAAAATCAGGATGCTCGACCCAGCCACTCATGAGGTTTAGGGCACGCTCCTGATCTTCAATGAGGAAATAGCGCACATCAAATTCTGACGAGAAGTGTCCGGTCATATCTTTGAGCAGTTCAAGCGAACCTTCAAAGTCATTTAGTCCATGCTGGCCAACCACCATGCCAAGCGGAAACATGCCCCAACCGGTAATCCCGTCCACGTCACTCTGCTGGCCCTTTTCCGTTCCGCGGGGGTGGAGCATGGCACGAATGATCTTGGCGCGTTTTTTTGTCGCAGTGGGCAGTGCTTCATGCAGGTGGTCGGCGATCAATTGCGCCCGTTCTTTCAGTTCCAGGCCGTCCAACTCTGACAGAATTGATTTCTCAAAACCTTTGGGCTCAAACCCCTTCACATGAGCCTTTAGTTGAGCACTGATATGGCCGACCAGGTCAGCTGAGATTCTGTTCTTAAACGGTTCCATGCTTGTGAGTGGCCTTTGTGTCAGGGATAGGTGGCGAGGGACGCGCAAGTCTGCAGACCGCTGTCATTTGTATCATCCATCAAAATCTTTTTGAGATAGGCATGGCACGCTTCGGATGTCTTTTCCTTTTCCAGAACATCTGCAAGGTCTTCAGCGCTTCTGAACTGGATAATTTCAAGATAGCCCCCTGATTCCTTGCGAAGCAGCTCGCGTCGCAAAACGCCTGGCTGTTTTGAAACAAAGTCGCTCTGAAACTGGTCTGAAGCTTCGACAAATTCTTCCTCACTCACGCCTGGTGCGAGCGTGCTTGTAGCGAGCACGGTGATTATCTCGGTCAACATTCGCTCCTTTAAACGGTAATATCCGATGGGTTTGTCTGCGTAGTCCTTGTCTCCTGACACCGCCATGGCAGTAGTGCGCAGTTCACCCTTCCTTAACCTCGCGAGACCTAGTTTCGGCCGTCAAGTTTCAGGTGATATTTTGATTGTTCTATAGGCAGTTTGAAATGTCGGTCGGTCCGAAAACGTTGGCGTGGTATCTGTAATACGGACGGGCAATGCACAAAATGGCGGAACATTTTCTATCAGGAAACGAAGTTTCTTTTGGCACAGATGAGATCATCGTAAGCAAGACCAATCTGAAGGGACATATTACCTATTGTAATGATGTCTTTCTAAGGGTGAGCGGCTACACCGAGAAAGAGCTGTTGGGTCGGCCGCATAGCATCATTCGTCATCCAGACATGCCCCGCTCTGTCTTCAAGCTTTTGTGGGACACGCTTCAGGCTGGGTCTGAGATCTTTGCCTATGTCAATAACCGGACCAAGAAGGGCGACAATTACTGGGTGCTTGCCCATGTGACGCCTAGTCGGGACGCGCGCGGAAGTATTATTGGATACCACTCCAATCGCCGCGTGCCTGACCGTGCTCTCGTGGAACAGACAATTGCGCCGCTCTATGCAGACCTTTTGGCGGAAGAGGAGAGTCACGCCAACCGCAAAGCTGGAATGCAGGCTGCTTATCAGTCTTTGGTTGAAGTGCTCAAAGATGCTGGCATGGAATATGACGAGTTCATTGCCACGCTCTGTGCCGCCTAACTCGTAATTCAATCGTAAGGTGAGTGAGATGAGACGGAATTCAAACCCGAGCGCCAAAGCACTGGCAGTCTGCGAATCTGTCGCCAATGGGGACTTTGAACAGAGAATTATTGGGATAGATCCCCGCGATCGAAATGCAGATCTGTACAACGCAATCAATCGCATGATTGACCGTGCCGATGCCTACGTTCGAGAGTCGACTGCCTGCCTGGACTATGTAAGTGAGCGAAAATATTTCAGACGCATTGCAGAAAGAGGCATGGTGGGTGGTTATGCCACGGCGACCAAGTCATTCAATAACGCCCTGGAGATAATGCAGGACCAGGTCGTGGGATTCTCTGAGACTGTTGGGGAGTTCAGGACGTCGATGGACAGTATTGTGAAAACCGTTACCTCAGCTGCCGCTGAGCTTGAAAGGTCGGCACATTCAATGCAACAGACAGCCAGATCTACAAATCATAAGGCGGTAAATGTCACGAGTGCTGTTGAGAGCACATCTGAGAATGTTCAGACAATGGCATCTGCAGCGACACACCTTGCGGTCTCTGTTGAGGAAATCGAGCGGCAGGTTGAGCAGTCGCAGCATGTGGTCACAAGCGCGGCAAGCCAGGTGGAAAAAACCAGTGCGGAAGCTAAACGGCTCTCCGGCACCTCCCAAAAGATTGGTGAGGTCGTGCAATTGATTTCCGACGTTACCGCTCAAACGAACCTGCTCGCCCTTAATGCAACCATCGAAGCGGCACGGGCAGGCGAAGCGGGTAAAGGTTTTTCTGTTGTCGCTTCGGAAGTAAAAAACCTTGCGAACCAAACCGCGCAGGCGACGGAAGAAATTCGTGAGCAGGTCGCTGGCCTCCAGGATGTGACGCAGCTGGTCGTCACCGCTGTCCAAGGTGTCGGCACGACAATGGACGCGGTGACGGAAGCCTCAGAGTCGATATCCTCAGCCGTCAAGGAGCAGGAAACAGCAACTGCTGAAATCGGTCGAAGCGCGGAGCAGGCGGCGACGCAAACAGCCGAAGTTAGTCTGAATATCAAGCAGGTGGACGAGGGGGCCGAACAGTCTGTCGTCGCTGCAAATGAAGTGTTTGGCGCAGCTCGTGAATTGGGCGCACAAGCCCATGTTCTGCAAAGCCAGATCGAGGGCTTCCTGTCGGAAGTCAAAAAGGTAGTCTGAGAACGTCGCCCTAAAGTCAGGTAATCCCTATCATTCGGAGCTGGGCTTGCTGCCTGGGGGTGCCTCGGGATAGAAGACCCTATGAGCACGCAGCCAGAGCCCAGCCGTCGCTTTTCTGTGGCGCCGATGATGGAGTGGACCGATCGCCACGATCGGTTCTTCCTGCGGCTCATCTCGACTCACGCTCTTCTTTACACCGAAATGGTGACAGCGCCGGCCATCATTCATGGGAAGCGCGACTATCTGCTAGGCTTTGACGAGGCAGAGCACCCTGTTGCAATACAGCTCGGTGGCAGCGATCCAAAAGAACTGACCGAAGCCGCGCGCATAGCGGAAGGCTACGGCTATGACGAAATCAATCTGAATGTCGGCTGCCCGTCGGACCGCGTGCAGTCGGGCCGCTTCGGCGCCTGTCTCATGAAAGAGCCCGACCTTGTGGCTGAGTGCATTGCGGCAATGGCCAACGTGGTCAACGTGCCGGTAACGGTGAAGTGCCGTATCGGCGTCGACGACCAAGACCCGCGAGAAGCATTGCCGACACTCATCGAAAAAGTACGCGATGCCGGATGTCGTACCATCATCGTGCATGCGCGCAAGGCCTGGCTGGAAGGTCTCTCGCCCAAGCAAAACCGGACGGTTCCGCCGCTCGACTATGATCTTGTCTATGAGATGAAACGGACCTATCCGGATCTGGAAATCTGCATCAATGGTGGGATCGCAACGCTCGACGAAACCGACGCGCATTTAAAGCACGTTGACGGTGTGATGATGGGGCGAATGGCTTACGAACGACCATATGTGTTGGCTGATGTTGATCGGCGATTTTATGGCAGCACGGCCCCAGCGCGAACGCGCCACGAGGTGATCGAGGCTTTCATGCCTTACATGGCGCGGCGTCTGGAGGAGGGTGTCACGCTTCATGCGATGACGCGGCATATTCTGGGGCTCTTTCAAGGACTGCCGGGCGCGCGCGCCTGGCGCCGGCACATCAGCGAGAATGCTTACAAAAAAGGGGCCGGCCTCGACGTTGTGATTGAAGCGGTCAAGAAGGTTCGCGAACCCGATTTAGAAACTCAACCGGCTGAATAAGATGGGCCGGACGTTTCGTCTTAGCGGTCAAGCAGAGAGCTTGAAATTTCGCCTACTTGCGTAACGCCGGTCAATGCCATGGAGACACGCATTTCCCCCGCCATTGTGCCAAGAAATTTCTCGAGCCCTGCTTGTCCTTGCGCGGCAACCGCATAGACCCAGGGCCTGCCGATAAGCGTCCCTTTGGCCCCAAGGGCGAGGGCTTTGATGACATCTTGTCCGCTGCGCACACCACCATCGACGAGGATCTCGGCACGATCACCTAGCGCTTCTACAACCCTTGGCAGCATGGCAATAGAGGATGACACACCATCCAACTGCCGTCCGCCATGGTTCGACACGATCACCGCATCTGCCCCCGCATCTGCGGCGGCGATGGCGTCTTCCGGACTCAGCACACCCTTGATGATGAGGTTGCCATCCCAGATGGAGCGCAGCCATTCAATGTCCTTCCAGGTGACAGATGCGTCGAGCTGGGCACCAATCCAGGCGGCGAAATCTGCGGGCGTTGTGGCTTTAGGCACATATTCGGTCAGGTTCCCCAAGGTATGGGGACGCCCCTGCAGCCCAACATCCATGACCCACCTGGGATGAGCGAGATAGGTGTCGATCGCGGCCCTTAGTTTTCCGTAAGTGTCGAGCTGGCCACTCATGCCGTTGCGCACATCACGGTAGCGCGCTCCGACGACGGCAAGGTCGACAGTGAACACCAATGTCTTCACGCCGACAGACTTGGCGCGCTGCAAAAGTTCTTCAACGGCGCCGCGATCTTTCAACATATAGAGCTGAAACCAGAAGGAGATGCCGGACACTGCCGCCACTTCTTCAAGTGAACAGATACCAACGGTCGACAGACAGTAAGGAATGCCGAATTGGTCGGCCGCTTTTTTGGCTTGTGTTTCGCCGCGCCGCGCCATCATGCCGGCAAGGCCGACGGGTGCCAGAGCAACCGGCATCGACCATTCCTGATCAAATAGGCTCGTCGTTGTCGTTAGCTGCGAGACATCCCGCATGACCTGCTGCTTGAGCCGCAACCCTTCAAAATCGGTGACATTGGAAACCAGCGTGCGCTCCTGATAAGCCCCACCATCCAGATAATCGAATATGAAACGGGGAAGGCGTTTTTCCGCCAACAATCGGTAATCTTCAGTCGAGGCTGGAGCGAGATTTAATGTTGGCATCGCGGGTCTCCTTCTATGAACAAATCTAGCGGAGATATGGCGGCGAGACGAGTCCATGCGGTTTTGCTCGTCCGGCATTTTATAAGACCCGCAGAGACAATAGTTAGTGCGGTGTTCGGGCAAACGGTTCCTGGCAATACTGGTGTTTTGGGCCAATATCGGCTACCTGAGGACTAAATGCGCCGCACGAGGCTCACGCCCTGGTTACGTTGGAGATGGCATAATGGAATTTATGGGGTTGGAGCTCGGCGAACTGCTCTTGTTTGCGGGCGCCTTGTTGGTCACCGGTGTCGTCGCAGGAATCTTGGCCGGGCTGCTTGGCGTCGGCGGCGGCATCGTGATTGTGCCTGTGCTCTTTCATATGTTTACCCTGATTGGCATCGACGAAAGCGTGCGCATGCATCTGGCTGTAGGCACCTCCCTTGGCACGATTATTCCGACATCCATCCGGTCGGTGCGTGCCCACCATAAAAAGGGCGCGGTTGATGTCGACCTGTTGAAGCGCTGGGCATTGCCCATGCTGATTGGTGTCGCAATTGGTACCGTCGTTGCTGCTTATGTGAACGGTGCAGCGCTGACCGCCATCTTTGCCACCGTCGCACTCCTGGTCGCCTTCAATATGGCCTTTGGCAAAGAAGAATGGCGTTTGGGCGACGAGCTGCCAGGATCTGCCGGGCAGGGGGCGATTGCCAGTTCCATCGGCGGCGTATCAGCCATGATGGGCATTGGCGGGGGAACCTTTGGCGTCACCATTATGACGCTCTTTGGCAAACCCATTCATCAGGCTGTGGCGACCTCTGCTGGCCTCGGCCTGCTGATCTCTGTACCGGGTGCGATTGGCTTCATGATATCCGGCATTGGTATTGAGGCACGCCCGCCTTTCAGTGTGGGTTATGTGAACCTGATCGGTCTGGCCCTGATCGTGCCGGCAACGGTGCTCGCAGCTCCATGGGGTGCAAGGCTCGCGCATGCCATCAGCCGCAAGGCACTTGCGCGTGCCTTTGCGTTCTTCCTGCTGCTGACATCTCTTCGTATGTTCTATGGCCTTTTGAATGGGGGCTGATCAGATTTTCTGATCATACTCTCCAACGTCGGGCTCGTCGGCCAACATCGTGTCCAGTGCGTCAAACATGGCTTTCTTGTTCGCCTCTGACGCTGGGCTTTCAACCACCACAACAAGGCCAGGCTTGTTTGACGAAGCGCGGATAAGGCCCCAGGTGCCGTCTTCCACCGTCACGCGAACACCGTTGACGGTCACAACACTCCGAATGGACTGACCAATCAATTGATCGCCATTGTCCGCCATGGCTTGAATGCGCGCGATGATCCGATCCACAACACCGTATTTTTTGTCGTCCGGACAGTGGGGCGACATGGTGGGCGACCCCCAGGTCTTTGGGAGCGCACGTTTAAGGTCGGCCATGCTTTGGTCCGGTGCCCGATCCAGCATATCGCAAATCGCAATGGCGGAAACGAGACCATCATCATAGCCGCGGCCAATTGGTGGATTGAAGAAATAGTGGCCACTCTTTTCAAAGCCGACCAGAGCGTCGAGTTCATGTGCACGGCGTTTAATGTAGGAATGACCCGTTTTCCAGTAGTCGGTCTTTGCGCCGTTTTCGATCAGGACCGGGTCGGTGAGGAAAAGGCCGGTTGATTTCACATCGACCACAAATTGTGCATCTGGCTGCGTGGCCGACAGATCGCGGGCGAGCATCACGCCAACCTTGTCCGCGAAGATTTCTTCGCCCTCATTATCGACAACGCCGCAGCGGTCGCCATCACCGTCAAAAGCAAGGCCCACATCTGCACCGGTTTCGAGAACCTTGTCTCTCATGGCATGGAGCATTTCCATGTCTTCCGGGTTTGGATTGTAGCGGGGGAAAGTATGGTCCAGTTCACAATCAAGCGGTATCACCTCAACGCCGATGCCTTCAAGAACCGCTGGGGCGAAGATGCCCGCGGTTCCATTGCCACAAGCAGCAACCACCTTCAGTTTGCGTTTGATCTTAGGACGGTCAGTGAGATCGGCGATATAGCGCTCCCGCATATCGGTCACATAGGTGTAGCTGCCGCCAGAGCGCGCCTGATAGGTGCCGTTCAGAACGATTTCGCGCAGCGCACTCATTTCGTCGGGTCCGAACGTGAGAGGACGCGCAGCCCCCATTTTAACGCCTGTCCAGCCGTTTTCGTTGTGGCTTGCTGTCACCATGGCAACAGCGGGCACGTCCAACGCGAACTGCGAGAAATAGGCAGTGGGGGAGAGGGCCAGACCGATATCGAACACTTCCGCACCAGCGGCCATCAATCCATTCATCAGCGCCTGCTGGATTGAGCCGGAATAGGAACGGTAATCATGCCCAACAGAGATTCGGGGATCGACTTTCAGGTCGTGCAGCAAAGTCCCAAGGCCCATGCCCAGTGCCTGAATTCCGCGCAGATTGATCTCATCGGGAAAGAGCCAGCGGGCATCATATTCGCGAAACCCCTGTGGGGCGACGAGCGGAGCAGTTTCAAACTCTTCTGAATTTGGCGCGATAGAAGGGCTGGGCTTAGGCAACATGCGAACTTGTCCTTTGCAGTCTGCAATTCCCGCTCAAAACGTGAGCGGCGCTGGTCTTATACAAGTATTTAAGTAAAGGGTCTGCGAAATTGGTGCCAGCAGGACAGTAGGGTGCTCGCCGCCTGAGCCCATACCTATTCTCGCAGGATCAGCCTGTCACCCGACAGCTCGACAGCATTCAGCTTGCCGAGAAAGCTCATCCCCAGGAGGGATTGGGAAAGCCCGGATTGAGAAACAGAGGCCCGAACACGGCGAACCGTAATTGAGCCGACGGAGATTTCGTCGATAGTGATCGGGGCAGCATAGGCCACACCGTTCGCTGTTTGGTATTGAAGGCGGTAGTCGAGCTCATCCAAATCAAAGCCGAGACGCTGGGCATCAAACGGGGTGAGCGCAACATGGCTGGCACCCGTATCAACCAGGAAGCGGACATGGGTGCCGTCAACTTTGGCATCAGCATAAAAATGCCCGTTGCCAGATCCCCCAAGGCTCACAACCCCATGCTGGGCCTGAACCGCTGGTGATGCCAACTGCTGCATGTCCGGAAGCGGGAGGGCACCGGTCAGGTCCTCGCGGTAGGCATAACCAATGACGAGGGTAAGCGCGATGGCGACCCAGCTCATTGCCTGCCGAAGCGCGAGTCCCGCATTCGCCCGCCAGCCTAAAAGGACACTGAGCGCGACACAGCCAAACAGACCAGCTGCAGCAAAGAGACCTGATGGGCCGACCAGCGGCGCAAAGAGCTGAGGCTGCGCTTGCATCAAAGCAAAGAGGGCAGCGGTCATCGCAAGCCCAGCCAACCCAACCCATGTCCAAGTATTCTTTCTCATGAAGGAATTATGGGCTCCGGTCTTTGCTGGAGAGTGAACATTTTTCATCAGTTTTGAGGCAGGTATCTGAAATTAGTTTTAAAAAGCTTGCAAGTGAAAGTATATTGCAATATGTAGGAAACATGACAGATCAATCCTTCCCAGCTATCGCCCATCTGTTAAGGGCGCATACAATCGTTGAAGAGCGCCTGTCCGGCGAGCTGTCTGCTGTTCACGGCCTATCGCTCAATGAACTGCTATTGCTCATGTTTCTGGATGGGGCGACAGCTGGGCGGCTGAGCCGTGTGGAACTCGCCCGCTGCATGCACACAAGTGCATCAACCATCACGCGACAGGCTGCACCTTTGGAGAAACGAGGCCTGGTTGGGCGCGATGTAGATGCGCGCGACGCACGTCTCTCTTATGTGGTCTTGACGCCAACGGGACAGCAACTTGTCGAGGATGCCCGCGCAACATTCGAACGCTCGTCCAATGCCTTTTTCCGCGACCGCTGGACAGAAGATGAGATTGCCAGTCTCTCAGAGCTATTGGGCCGGCTAACGGTGAGCCTTCCAGGCTCGTTGATCTGAACTCAAAGACCCATCATCACCCAAGCGGCGTTAGAAAGCTGCTTTATTCGCGAAGGCTCGTTCTGCCATGGATTATGAAACCATCTTCTCTTCTGTCGGCATCCTCTCATTTGTTGGTTGGGGTGCGCTCATAGCGTCTCCGCTTAAGCCGCGGATCATGATACGTGTCGCACAGGCTGTGGGCATCTTGCTGGCCATTGCCTATGTGCTCCTTTTGGGAGCAGGCTGGGGTGTTGAGCCCGAGGTCGGTTATGGCTCCCTTGCTGGTGTCATGAAGGGCATGGCCGCTCCAAGCCATATGATGACAGGCTGGACACATTTCCTGGCGTTTGACTTGCTGATCGGCTCTTGGATGGTCGGGAGGGCGCAGGCGTCAGAGATCAACCATTTGCTTATGGTCCCGTGTCTTGCCGTGACCTTTCTGTTCGGCCCTGCCGGGTTTCTGCTGTTTCTTGCCCTTGAAGCGGTCCATAAACGACGAACTGCCTCTACATCTTGAAAAAGAGGGGCATTTCGCTTATCTACAAGCCGCAAATGGACTTTCAAGTTTTCTACGAAGAAAATTGGTTAAATGGCAGGATCAGACAAAATAGTGCCCCTCAAGGGGACCCGAGAAAAAGCGACCTCGCAAAAGGTCGCCGGTCTTGATTTGCCAACTTTCGAAGCAGGCTGGGTCTGGCTCGCAGGTGCCGGTCCAGGTGACCCTGGACTGCTGACGCTTCACACGGTCAACGCTCTGCAACAGGCAGACGTGATCGTGCATGACGCGCTGGTCAGCGACGAGATTCTGGCGCTGGCATCGCCCGGTACTGAGAAATTCTATGCTGGTAAGCGCGGTGGGAAGCCGAGCGCCAAGCAGCGCGATATTTCAGCCAAACTCATTGAGCTCGCCCGACAAGGCAAACGCGTGCTGCGCCTCAAGGGCGGTGACCCATTCGTCTTTGGACGTGGCGGTGAAGAAGCCCTGAGCCTCGTTGAAGCGGGCATTCCGTTCCGGGTGATCCCCGGTGTTACGGCTGGCATTGGCGGGCTCGCCTATGCCGGCATTCCGGCGACGCACCGCGACACAAATCACGCGGTGACCTTTGTGACAGGTCACATGGCTGGTGGCGATGTGCCTGAGAACCTGGACTGGGCGGCCATCGCGAAGGGTTCACCCGCCATCGTGCTCTATATGGCGTTGTCTCATCTCGACGCGATCATCAGGTTGCTGTTGGAGAATGGTCGGCTTTCAAGCGAACCTATTGCGTTCGTGCGCAATGCAAGCCTGCCCGATCAGGAAGTGTTGGAGGCAACACTTGGAACGGCGGTTGCTGAAATCGAACGCACAGAGTTTAAGGGTCCTGCCATCATCGCGATTGGTGAGATTGTTCGCATGCGCCAGAGT
Organism: Rhodobiaceae bacterium; assembly: GCA_003330885.1. Taxonomy (NCBI): domain Bacteria; kingdom Pseudomonadati; phylum Pseudomonadota; class Alphaproteobacteria; order Hyphomicrobiales; family Parvibaculaceae; species Parvibaculaceae bacterium. Next base: position 571,746 of record CP030277.1, read on the forward strand.
CTTGATTGGCTTGGCGCGTTAGACGGAAAAGTGTTGAATACCGATCCGCTCGGTACACGCGCGGTAGAAGATACGGCCTAAACCTATTCCGGTGCTACCAGGCCGACGTCGGCAAAGCGACCGTCCAGCTCACCCATAATCACATCACGCTCTTCGTGGCTATATTGGCTCCAGCCGCCAATTTCTTTCAGCGTACGTCCGCATCCACGGCAAAAGCCCAGCCGACCGTCGACAGCGCAGAGACGTTTGCAGGGGCTTTTAATGGGATCGGTCGACATTGGGTTCACTCTCTTCTCTGAGGGCGTGACCATACAAGGCAGTTCTTGATTTGGCCATTGGGCGCTGAACGCTCTATATAGCCCCACAAAAGTAAAAGTCAGGAGCCCCCGATGGACCGTGCCGCAACCGGCCTGCCGTTTGATGATATTCGCCGATTGATTGAGGGGCCGCCGCTTCCCGACAATGAGGCCGCTGACAGCGTGCGGTCTCAGAGCGAAGCTGGCCTTGGTAAGCTTCAAGGTGTGGGGGAATGGCTGGCCGCCTGGCAGGGCCGCCAAAATCCCGCGATCACGCAGCCACTGGTCGCCGTTTTCGCGGCAAACCACAATATTCTCGACCAGGGTGTTGCGGATGAACCCATGTCGGCCACGCAGGAGCAGGTTGAGCTGATCGCTGCAGGTGGCGCTGCGGTCTCCCGTGCCGCCCTGCAGAGCAATGTAGGCCTCAAGGTCTTTGATTTAGCGCTCGATCTCCCAACACCCGACATCACTCAGGAAGATGCACTGGACGAAGCAGCCTGTGCCGCCACCATGGCCTTTGGCATGGAAACCATCGCCGGTGGGGCAGATTTGCTGTGCGTGACCGACATAGGGGCAGGGAATCGCACGGTCGCTGCTGCTGTTGCTCTCGCTCTATTTGGCGGGACCGCTGAAGATTGGCTCGCCGGGGAACCAACCGACACAAAGGGGCAGAACCAAAAACAGGCGGTGGAAAGCGCTGTCGCACGTCTTGAGGGCAATGTAAGAGACCCATTGGAAGTGCTCCGCCGTGTCGGCGGAAGGGAATTTGCAGCCATTGCTGGCGCCATTCTGGCCGCTCGGTATCAGAAGATCCCCGTCCTCCTTGATGGACCAGTTTCCGTCGCGGCAGCTGCAGTTCTAAGGGCATTGAACCCGGCAACAATCGCCCATTGTCGCGCGACCCATGCAGACGCCGACAGCGGTCATCAGCGCCTCTTGACGGAACTGGGGTTAGAACCACTTCTTGATATCGGCCTGCAGGGCAGCAGTGGGTTGGGGTCAGTCTTGGCCATTGATCTGTGCAGATCTGCAGCCGTTGCTGTTCAGAAACCGGGCGCTTAGTTTCCTTGCAGATTGACAGTTTGTCAGTAAAATCCCGCCAAATCTAATCGCCGGAGACCCCCCTTCGGCATTTGGCAAGAATACCCAGGAGGTACTTCCAATGGACATGAGTTTCTCGTCAGCAGACCTGGCGTTTCGCGAAGAAGTTCGAAGCTTCATCGATGAAAACTATCCACGCATAACCAATACGCGGTCTCGTGGTGATATGAGCCGCGACGACATGCTTGCCTGGCACAAAATTCTCGCCAAAAAAGGCTGGGTCGCGCCGCATTGGCCTGCTGAACACGGCGGCTCCGGCTGGACGATCACGCAGCGCTACATCTGGAACGAAGAATGCGCACGCGCGGAAACGACGCCGCTGCTGCCTTTCGGGCTCTCCATGGTTGGCCCTGTGATCTACACCTATGGCAATGAAGAACAGAAAAAGCGTTTCCTGCCAGGCATCTATAATGGTGAGGACTGGTGGTGCCAGGGCTACTCAGAACCTGGTGCGGGGTCTGACCTTGCGTCGCTCAAGACGAAAGCTGTTCGCGACGGCGATCATTACATCATCAATGGTCAGAAAACCTGGACAACCCTGGCGCAGTTCGCCGACTGGATGTTCTGCCTGGCACGCACCGATCCCGATGCGAAGATGCAGGAAAGCATCTCCTTCTTCCTGATCGACATGAAGACCCCAGGCATCGAAGTGCGCCCTATCATCACGATGGACGGCGCGCACGAAGTCAACGAAGTCTATCTCGACAATGTCAAAGTCCCTGCTGAGAACATGATCGGCGAGGAAAACAAAGGCTGGACCTATGCCAAGTTCCTGCTCGGCAACGAGCGTTCAGGGATTGCAGGTGTTGCCCGCTCCAAAAAGGCAATCGAGCGTCTGCGCAATATCGCAGCCAGCGAGCTGATGGACGGCGAGCCGCTGATCAAAGATGGCGAATTTGGTCGGAAGATCGCAGAAGTCGAGATCGACCTCTCAGCGCTGGAAGTAACCGAACTGCGAACGCTGGCGGCTGAAAGCAAGGGGCAGGGACCTGGGCCTGAGAGCTCTATCCTTAAGATCAAGGGGACGGAAATCCAGCAGCGGATCACAGAACTGGCTCTAGAGGCCGTCGGCAACTACGCCCACGTATATGCGCCGCATGGTAAGGGCGAGGGCGACAATGCCTTCACACCCGGACCGGAATACTCCATCGGGGTGGCTCAGAACTATCAGAATATGCGGAAAACCTCGATCTATGGCGGATCGAACGAAATTCAGCATAACATTATTGCCAAAATGGTGTTGGGCCTCTAACACATAGGCCAATAGCCAATTAAAGGGTGTCGCTCGTGGAACCATCTGCGAGCGACACCTCAAAAAAACACAGCAGAACGACGACCGCAGGGACGAACCATCATGGACTTTTCATTTACTGAAGAACAAACATTGCTGCGCAACACGGTGCAGAGCTTCCTTCAGGACAAATATGATTTCGACACACGCCGCAAGATTTCTGCGAGCGCGGACGGATGGAGCAAGGAAATCTGGGGTCAGTTCGCTGAACTCGGCCTTCTGGCAGCTCCTTTCTCTGAAGAACAGGGTGGCCTTGGCGGCGGTCCGATCGAAACAATGATCCTTATGGAAGAATTCGGTCGCAACCTTGTGATTGAGCCTTTCATGGAAACAGTCGTTATCTGCGGTGGTTTCCTCCGTGAAGCCGGCACAGCTGCACAACAGGAAGCGCATGTTCCCGGCATCATCGGTGGCGAGAATGTTTGGGCGTTCGGTTATGCGGAACCGCAGGGCCGCTACAATCTGGCAGACCTCGTGACCACGGCGAAAGCTGATGGCGATGGCTATGTCATCAATGGCTACAAAGCAGTTGTGCTGGGCGCTCCATGGGCAGACAAACTCATCATTTCCGCTCGCACAAGCGGTGGTCAGCGCGATGCAGACGGTGTCTCGCTCTTCATCGTTGATAAGTCAGCCGCTGGTGTATCAACCCGCGACTACCCAACAGTAGACGGTCGCCGCGCTTCCGAAATCACGCTGGAGAATGTGAAAGTCGGAGCAGACGCTGTGATTGGTGAAGTTGGCAAAGCATTGCCGCTCATCGAAAAAGTCACAGACCAGGCAATTGCAGCGCTCAGCGCTGAAGCTGCTGGTGGCATGAAAGAGCTGAACGACGCGACAGTCGAATATTGTAAGACCCGTAAGCAGTTCGGCGTGCCGATCGGCAAATTCCAGGTTCTGCAGCATCGCATGGTCGACATGTTCATGGCTTATGAGCAGTCCGTCTCCATGACCTACATGGTGACCCTGAAACTGGGTGAGAGCGAAGAAGAGCGTCTCAAAGCAGCATCAGGCGCAAAGGTTCAGATCGGCAAAGCAGGTCGTTTTGTTGGTCAGCAAGCTGTTCAGCTGCATGGCGGCATGGGCATGACTGATGAGCTCAATGTCGGTCACTACTTCAAGCGCCTGACAATGATCGACACACAGTTCGGCAATGTAGACCATCACCTGACACGCTATTCGTCAGCTGCCTAACGCAACTGACAGTTAGAACTTTAAAGCCGTGGGATCTCAGTCTCGCGGCTTTTTCTATGCCCGCCTCAAGGATAGGCTTTTGATAGCCGGTTGATTGAATCTGGGCTTGCTGGCAGCACGCGGTTGCGAGGGAACAGGACATTGGCACGCGTGCCCACACCCAATTCGCTCTCAAGCGTGAAGCGCCCGCCATGGGCTTCCGCGAGGCCCTTCACGATACTCAACCCAAGTCCAGTGCCAGAACCTGGTCGGGACACGCCTTCCTTGCCCTGGCCGAAGGTCTCCAGAACTTTTTCCAGCTCGTCCTCAGCGATCCCTGGTCCCTCGTCATGGACGCCAATGCAGAAGGATCCGTCAGATCCATAGTCGGCGACGATGTGAACCCGGCTGCCGCTTGGGGCAAACTTCACCGCATTGGTGAGAAGATTTAGCCAAATTTGCCGGATCGCGCGTTTGTCCGCATGTAGTTCTGGAAGCAACCGACTAAACCGTCGTTCGATCTTGATATCGTTGACGCTGGCCCGCAGATCCAAAAGCTTGTGGCAATCGTCAGCTATGATGGAGAGATCGACCCGCTCTTCAAAAATCGAGTATTGCCCAGCCTCAATTTTGGATAGGTCGAGAATATCATTGATGAGTGCAAGGAGATGCCGACCGCTGGAATGAATGTCTCCGGAATATTGATGGTATTTTTTGTTCTCGAGCGGACCGAAAACCTCTCGGCTGATCACTTCCGAAAATCCGATGATGGCATTCAGCGGTGTGCGAAGTTCGTGACTCATGTTTGCGAGAAACTGAGATTTGGCGCGGCTTGCATCCTCTGCAGCTGCCCGTGCCTCATCGGATTTTTTCTTTGCGTGAGAGAGTGCTTCAATGAGTTCAGTTTTTTCGATCGACATTTCAATCATGGTCCGCGCCGATCGGTTGATGCGAACAGCGTGCGCCGACATGGACCCAAAGAACATGCAATATGCGATAGCCATGCCCCAATAAACCGGCTCAGGATGACCAAGCAGGCTCGTCAGCATGAAGACGGAATTGATGCCGGCGGCACCGAAGAAATTTGGAAGGTAGGCGGAATTCAAAAGTGTGACGGGCGCAAGTGATATCGCAATGATTGCAAGCAGATAGAAATTGTTGAGCAGAACACCGTCTGCCCAGAATAGTACGACGCTAGAAGCCCACATGCCGCTATAGAAGACAGAACAAAGAACCAGTCTCGCGGCCCATATGCGTTTCTGCTGAACAGCAAGGGGCGAGTGTTCCGATGCTTTCAGGAAAGCGCGGGCATTTGCGGAGTTAATCACCTGAGCGAGGGTAGCGGCCACGACCCAACCCAGAACGATCTGCCACGCGTTCCAAAACAGAAAAGTGGGTGCAAGGACAAAGACCATTGGAAGGTTTTGCTTGTAGCCCTCCGCATGCGTCGTCGCGAGTTGCCGCATAAGCTGCTGGACGACCGGAACATGCCGCTCGTCGACCGGCCAAAGACCAGTCCACCAGTTCAGCAATGTACTCATTGTCCCAGAGCCCCCCGGCATGACAGGACCTCTAAACAGGCGATCCCGGACTTCAACAGCGCGGAGCCTCGGCCAAAAGTGTTAAAAACCACTTCGGGAGTTTGGTTAAAAAACTTTTGGCGGGGCAGAAAACCGGTGGAAAACCGGGCCTGTTTCGTGCTGATCTAAGGACAGTTGCCACTTAAGCCTATAAAATAAAACAATAATTTCCGCATGGCGCGGATGGAACGCGGGGACACAAATAGATCCATGTCAGATCCACTTATTTTCGAAAAAGACGGCCACGTCGTCACTCTCACCATCAACCGGCCCGAAAGTCGTAATCCTTTAGGTGAGGCAGAAGACGCTGATAACTTCACGGAAGCGGCGCGACGCATCAATGAAGATATGGATGTCCGCTGTGTAATCCTGACCGGTGCCGGTTCTGCTTTCTCTGCAGGCGGCAATGTTAAGGCGATGCGTGAGAAGGGCGGGGGCTTCGGCGGTCCAGGCGTGCAGATTGCAGATCGCTACCGCAATGGCATTCACCGCATCGTCAAATCAATCTGGAACATGCAGGTTCCGGTGATCGCCGCCGTTAACGGCCCGGCAATTGGTCTTGGCAATGACGTGGCTTGCATGTGTGACACACGCATCGCTTCGGACAAGGCTAAGTTTGGCGTGACCTTCCTCAAAATCGGTCTCGTACCAGGAGACGGCGGCGCCTGGCTGCTGCCAAAGATCATCGGCATGGCCCGCGCGTCGGAACTCTTTTTCACGGGCGACGTGATCAGCGCTGAGAAAGCAGAAAACTGGGGCCTTGTGTCAGAGGTCGTTCCTCATGACGAATTGATGGCCCGGGCAAACGAGCTGGCAGCGCGCATCTGTGGTCAGTCCCCAAATGTGCTTCGCATGACCAAGCGCCTGATGCGCGAAGGCATGTTGAACTCCTATGACACGGTTATGGAAATGTCGGCCAATATGCAGGCTCTGGCGCATCACACAGACGACCACAGAGAGGCGCTCGACGCCTTCTTTGAGAAGCGTGCACCTTCCTATACGGGCCAATAGGAAAAATACGTAGGGAAACCGGTCGGTTGAGAGGCGGTGCTGAACATATATGCACCGCCTTTTTGCCCGTTTTTGCAGAGGCTTTTCGTTGCTGAATGGACCCTCAGCCATTAAAGTCCGGTCAAATTCAAAATCCACAATATTCAGGGAGAAATTCCATGGGCGTGATTGGCGTTGTAGCGACATTGAAAGTACAGGCAGGCAAAGAAGCTGATTTCGAAGCGACCTTCAAAGATCTGCGGGACAAAGTTCAGTCCAATGAAGACGGCAATCTTCAGTACGACCTCACCCGGTCTAAAGCTGATGCGCAGACCTATGTGATCATGGAGAAATACGCATCCCAGGAAGCGCTCGAAGCGCACGGTCAGACAGAATATTTCAAGGCTGCTGGTCCTGCACTCGGCGCTGTTCTCGCTGGCGCGCCTGACATTCAGTATCTCGACATCCTCGACTAATTCCAGTCAGTCTTAGTAGGAGACATTTATGGACCTTTCTTTTAGTCCAGAAGACGAAGCCTTCCGCAAGGAAGTGAAAGACTTCATCGCAGAACACTACACGGATGATATTCGTGACCAGGTATCGCGATCGAAGAACGGCTATATCGACAAGCATCTGCACGTGAAATGGCAGAAGTCACTGGCGAAAAAAGGTTGGGCGACCCCTAACTGGCCAGTCGAGCATGGCGGCCCAGGCTTCACCGCAACGCAGAAATACATCTTCGATGTTGAAATGAGTGGGGCTCACGTGCCGCACACAGTGCCTTTTGGCATTACCATGGTTGCGCCTGTCATCATGAAGTTCGGCACAGAGGAGCAGAAGAAAAAGTTCCTGCCCGACATTCAGGAAACAAACGTCTGGTGGTGCCAGGGCTATTCTGAACCAGGTTCCGGGTCGGACCTTGCTTCCTTGCAGATGAAAGCTGAAAACAAAGGCGATCATTATGTGCTGAACGGTTCCAAGATCTGGACGTCGGTAGCACAGCATGCAGATTGGATCTTCTGTCTTGTGCGCACGTCCAATGAGGGCAAGCGTCAGGAAGGTATTTCCTTCGTACTCGTGCCGATGGACAGCCCCGGCGTGAAGGTTGAACCCATCGTCTGTCTTGATGGGTCACCTGCACCACACCAGGAAGTGAACCAGGTCTTCTTCGATGATGTGAAGATTCCGATTGAGAATCGCATTGGTGAAGAGAACAAGGGCTGGACCTATGCGAAGTACCTGCTCGAGTTCGAACGCGGCAACGCTTATTCGCCGGGCCTTTACCACTCGCTTCAGAATATCCGTAAGATTGCAGCCGACACCGACATTGACGGTGGCAAGCTGATCGATCAGCCCGAATTCAAAGCCAAGGTCTCTGACATTGAGAACCAGGTTCGCGCAATGGAATTCACGGAACTGCGGATCTTCTCTGCACTTTCAACCGGCGGCAATGTCGGACCTGAAAGCTCCCTCCTGAAATGCCGCGGCACAGAGCTGCAGCAGGCCTGTACGGAACTGGCGCTGGAAGCAGTGGGGTCTTACGCACAGCCTTATGTTGAGGACACGCTGATTCAGTCCAATGAACCAGATGTGGGCCCGTCATACGCGAAGGTCATCGCGCCTTACTATTTCTCTGTTCGTAAGACCTCGATCTTTGCGGGCTCGAATGAAGTACAGCGCAACATCATGGCGAAAGCAGTGTTGGGCCTCTAAGGCACTCCACAATCGCTGACAAGAATTAGGGGAGTGGATTTCGATCCGCTCCCTTTTTTTGATGAACTGCCACCTGCTCTGGACGGACACAAACCTTGGAGCTACCCTCAGATTATTGCGTATTTGAGGGAGGTGAAGGGACAATATGGATCTTCTCAATCAAGACAAACATACATGGGAACGCTACACGGGCACGTCCCTAGGTCGGACAGTTGATTATTCGGGCACAATTCTGGGCTTCCACGATGATGCCCATGTAGATGTGCTCTATCGATGGGCGCCCAATGCCTATTGCCATTTTCATCGCCACTTCGCACCAGCTTCTTCAATCGTGCTGGAAGGTGAGTTCCATGTCTACGACTATGTTGACGGCAAAGAAGTTGGCCATCGTATCCGTCAGGTCGGTGACTATTCGCACACGTCCGGAATCGAAGACCATATCGAGCAGGGTGGTCCGGAAGGGGCGCTGGTAATATTCAGTCTCTATGCGCCTGACGGGGTGCTGACACAAAGATTGGATGACGACGGGTCGGTGATGCAGACTGTTACTCTCGATGCATTGAAAACGAAACACACCGCACTTCTCTGACAGCATTTTCTCCCAGGAAACTAAGGGCGAATATTGGGAGGGCATCTCCGGATGGGAGTGACACGTGTCCGTGCATGACGTGAATATCCGAAAAGCCGAAGAGACGGATGTTCCGGCTCTGGCCCGTGTCTGGAATGACAGCTGGCACGCAGGGCACGCACATCTGCAACCGGAGGCCGCCAAACACCGTGATCTTCCCTATTTCGAAGCCCGTGTCGGTTCCAACATCGACCGAATGATTGTGGCGGAAGAGGAAGGAGAGATCCTCGGTTTCTCCGGATGGGAAGGTGATGGGATTGGGCAGGTGTTCGTGCTGCCATCCCACTTCGGGAAGCAGGTGGCACCACGGCTGCTTGCGACCGTCGAAGCCATCCTCAGGGCAGAAGGACACACAACCATCTGGCTACACTGCGCAGAAGGAAATGACCGTGCACGGGCATTCTACGAAAAACATGGCTGGTCGGTGACGCGCACTTTTGATTATGAGATCGGAACGCACAAGGGACCGATTCTCGATCGCGCCTGGCATATGGAGAAGACCTTCTAGCCAACTGCGTGCGTCGTTCTCTTAATCACCGTTCATTTGCGTTGTTCTTATTCTACAAAATTGAACGGTAGAATGTGCTTCAATGTGAAAAACTGAACGCGTAAGCGGTATCAAAAACTGGGAGACACTACATGGGCTTTGCACATCCGGAATATCTGATCTCCGCTGATGAACTTGCCGGTAAACTGGGCAACGACAATCTGCGCTTGTTTGATGTGTCCTTTTATCTCAAGCCCAATCCGAAAGGTGGGATGATCCCAACATCAGGACAGGCGGTATATGACAAAGAACATATTCCGGGTGCTGCGTTCCTCAATCAGTATGCCCAACTGACCGACAAGAACAGTCCGGTGGGCTTTACCCGGCTTCCAGATGATGAGCTCATCCAGGCTTTCGCGGATGCCGGGATAAGTGAGGACAGTGACGTTGTCTTCTATTCAACCAGCATGACCATGTGGTCGACCCGTGCCTGGTGGTTGCTGAATTATTGTGGCCACAAAAAAGCGGCCATTCTCGACGGCGGATTGAAAGCCTGGAAAGCGGCAGGCCTTGAACTGTCGACGGAACCAGCGAGCTACGCTGCAGCAGAATGGTCATCATCCGCTCTCCGTGAGCATTTTGCCGACAAAGAAGATGTGGTTGCTGCCATCGACAATGTCGGTATCTGCACCGTGAATGCGCTCTCGCCAGAAGTCTATGCGGGGACTGGCGATCACCACTATGGCCGACGCGGGCATATCCCAAACAGCATCAATGTTTTCTATGACACACTCTTGGAAAATGAAAAGTTCCGGGCACCAGCGGAGATTAAACAATCACTATCTGAAGCGGGACTGTTGGATGACCGACCTGTCATTGCCTATTGCGGTGGCGGTATCTCCGCCACCATCGATGCTTTCGCTTGCCTCATGTCAGGAAAAACCAATGTGGCAGTTTATGACGGCTCCATGGGTGAGTGGGTGAGAGATGCCTCACTTCCGCTCGTTGAGGGCAGCAAGCCATGAGACACCATGCGCGATGAACCCGGGCTCTGCATTCCGGTTCACTAGCTGTGCGTTTCCATCAGCTTTCTCTTTGATTTACGCCCTGGAGTAGCCGCTTGAGGGGCTGAAGAAGAGCCGGACGCTTAATCTCCCGCTTGCCATAGGCTTGCGTGATCCGATCAAATACGATGGCGAGCGCCACAATGGCAATGCCCGCTGTGAGGCCCTGGCCAACATCCAGCCGCTGAATGCCGAGCAGGACCTGTTCGCCAAGGCCCCGCGCGCCAATCATCGAAGCGATTACCACCATGGAAAGCGCCATCATGATGGTCTGATTGATGCCCGCCATAATGTTGGGAAGAGCAAGCGGCATCTCAATGTCCACAAGCTGCTGCCAGCGTTCCGCACCAAGGTCGGCGGCGACTTCTGTATACGCATCAGCGACTAGGCGAATGCCAAGGTCCGTTAGACGAATAAGCGGCGGCGTCGCATAGATGACCGTAGCGAAGACAGCAGGCACTTTGCCGAGACCAAAGAGCATCAATGCCGGGATGAGATAGACAAAACTCGGCAGGGTCTGCATGGCATCCAGAACGGGCAAAGAGAAGCGTCGCACGCGCGGAAGTTTGGCAAGCATCACGCCGAATGGAATGCCAATCACCAGGGCGAGCAGCACAGAGACGGTCGTCAGCGCCAATGTCTGCATAGCGAGGTCCCAAAGCCCCAATACCCCAACAGAGAAGAGCGCGAGAGTGAACCCGACCGGCGCCCAAAGACTTCCCGTGGCATGCCAGCCGACGACCGCGGCAATGGCAAGCACCAGCCACCAGGGCAGTACTTGCAGGCCGTCTTCCATAAGAAGAATGAGTTTCAGGACCTGATTGCCTGCAGCTTCAAAGAGACCGCCATAGTTGGCGACAAAGCCCTCGATCCACTCATTGACCCAGGCTGAGATGGGAAAACGCCATTCCTGGGGAAAGGAGGATGCTTCTGTTTCTCTGCGCTCGCCCACAATACGCGCAGCAATTTCCGGTGAGACCCATTTGCGCCAAACGTCGGGGCGGGTCTCCAGGAAGTTCTGAGCTGCGTCCCGTGTTGTTGCTTCCTTGTTGGCGTTGAGGTAGGCAAGCGCCTCGCTCGCCATGGCGGAGGTGGTTTTATACTGCTTGAGAAAGGCGACGACTTGCGGCGCCTCGGCGGCAAATTTCGTATTCACCCCAATGGAGACTTCTGTCGTTGGATAGGCGGTGGGTGGCGCATTGTCAGGGTCGTCGCTGAAGGCTTCCCACGCTTCTCTTGAATAGGGCGGCTCCTCCAGCATCACCATGTCATAGCTGCCGAGCACCCATGTTGGGCCCCAATGGTAGGCGACAATAGGCTGGCCGCGCGTATAGGCAGAAGCAATGGCGGCAGCAAGCGACGACGCGGCGCCTGGGCGGAAATTGGTAAAGGTTTCATCCAAGCCATAGGCGCGAAGTTTTGCGTTGTTCAACAGCTCGCACTGCCAGCCCAGAATGCAATTATAGAAGCGCCCCTTCGTGGGCTCTTCCGGATCGGTGAAGAGGGAGGCATAGCGGGGCAGGTCGTAGACAGACTTGAGCTCAGGCGCTGCCGCTTCGATGCCCCGGTCCGGATCGCCTTCCACCAGATAGCGCGGCACATACCAGCCCTGAACCGCATCGGGGAAATTGATGCCAAGATCAATCACGTCGCCGCGCTCAAGGGCGGCCGTCCAGGGTTCCACGAGATTGTCCCGCCAGACTTCCATGAGCACGTCAATATCGCCGCGCCCAAGGCCCGTCACCAGCGGCAGGGTGGAACCTGGAATGGCATCAGTCTCACAGCCATAGCCTTCTTCAAGGATGATCCGCGCCACCTCATTGTGAAAGGCGGCGGAATCCCAATCGAGCCCCCCAAACATGATCGGGCGGTCAATGTCGCAGGTTTCGGCATGTGCTGAAGGTGTGAGCCAGACGAGGCTGACAATGAGAAGGCTGAAAAGTCGGAGAAAAGAGATGGGAGCCTACAGAGGTTATGGAAAGGTCCCCGATTGTAGAGGCCCAGCAGATGCGGTCAAACCGGTTCGAAAATCAGCAGGCATCTCCCGTTAGCTAGATCATACCGCTTGAGCGATCTGCGGGAACCGAAGTGCCACAGCGAATCTTCCTACCGCCCTAATAGCCAATCGCCGTGTCGTCGTACCCGCGCGTATCATCTGGTGCGCCGATAAGCGTGCCATCTTCCTCCACCAGGATCACTTCAAGCCGCCCGAGTTCCCAATCGAAGAACGGGTAGATGACGGGCATGTGCCCGCGAACAACCAGCCCCACCAAGGTGACAACGTCGGGATTGCCCCGTTCCATCAGAATGACATCCGGCAGCCATTGTGCGTGTGATTTCCGCGCATCAACCGCTTGCTGTGCGCTCATGCCAAAATCGATCACATTGAGAATGGATTGGAACACCGAGGTGATGATGGTGGAGCCGCCCGGTGATCCCACAACCATGAAAAGGTCGCCGTCTTGCTCGACAATCGTCGGTGACATGGAAGACAGCATTCGCTTTTCAGGCTGGATCGCATTTTCTTCTGCGCCCACAAGGCCAAACTGGTTCGGGTGACCGGGCTTGATAGAGAAGTCATCCATCTCATTATTGAGGAAGAAACCGGCTCCCTTCACAACAAGCTTAGAGCCAAACATGCCATTCAGCGTCGTGGTGACCGACACTGCATTACCTTGCTTGTCGACGATCGAATAATGCGTTGTCTCAACACTCTCGATCACCTCCACCGTGCCGGGTTTTACGTCTTCGCTGGGCGTAGCGCTTTCCATATCAATACTCGCCATACGCGCGCTCACGAATTCCTCGCCGGTGAGGCGGGGAATGTCGACCTCGACAAAATCCGGATCCCCGAGATAGGTCGCGCGATCCGCATAGACGCGCCGTGCCAGTTCGGTCATCAGATGAATATGGTCTGTTGAATTATGGCCCATAGCCGCCACGTCATAGGCCTCAACCCCTTTGAGAAGCTGGACAAGAGCGATGCCGCCCGAAGAGGGCGGTGGCATGGAGATAATTCGGTGGCCGCGATAGGTGCCAATAATGGGGTCGCGCCACACAGATCGATAATCTGACAGGTCTTCACGGGTGATGAGACCACCGCCCGCTTCCATCTCATCGACGATCAGCTCTGCGGTGGTACCCTCATAAAAACCAGCACGCCCCGCGTCGCGAATGCGGGTGAGCGTGGCGGCGAGGTCAGGCTGGGCGATTTCTTCGCCCGCCGCCCATGGCGTGTCTTTGAGGGCTGCAGGGGTGAATCGGTTGACCTTAGAAAAGGTGTTGCGGAAGCGATTGAGTGAACCCGCGCCCTTCGGCGTCAGGACATAGCCTTCGCTGGCGAGTGTGATGGCAGGTTGTACCAGCTCCGCAAAGGGAAGCGTACCAAAGCGTTCATGGACTTCCACCATGCCGTCAACAGTGCCAGGAACACCGACGGCAAGGGGACCAGTGAGGCTGAGACCTGGAACAACATTGCCTTCTCCGTCCAGATACATGTCCCGATGGGCGGACTTGGGCGCCCGTTCGCGATAGTCCAATGTGCCGGTGGCGCCATCTGCCTGCCGGTAGACCAGAAAGCCGCCGCCGCCAATATTGCCCGCCTGTGGGTAAACAACGGCAAGAGCGAACTGCACCGCAACCGCCGCGTCAAACGCATTGCCACCTTGCTTTAGAACATCAATGCCAACCTGGCTCGCCAGCGCATGGGCGCTAACGACCATGCCGTTCTGGCCTCGTACTTCGCCCTCGCGTTCAAACACCGCCGCCCGTTTGTTCCAATAGAAATCCTGATGGACGAACAGAGCGCCAAATATCAGAACCGCCAGCAGTGTAAGGAGAGAAAGGCCAATTTTTTTGAGCAAGGGATTAGGTCCTGTTCTTGGTGTTCTTTTCTGGAGCCGACTATGAAACGGGAGTGCGGGAGAGACAAGCTGGTGGCTCGGCGGGCACAAAAAAAGGGGAGCGCAGGCTCCCCTTTTAAAACGTTTGAAAAAGCGTGAGGCTTACTTGCCGGATGCTTTTTCGAAGAATTTGCCGGTCTGCTCGCCGCCCATGAAGAAGGCTTTGGCGTTCGACATGTCTGCGATTTTGTCGAAGTTTTCGGCAACGTCTTCAGCTGTGAGGCCGTCACGTCCGAGATACATGCCATCAGACTCCATGATCTTCGCAACAGAGAAGACGCCAGCGCCTGCGCACATAATCGTGCCGGTTGGAGCATCTTCGGAAACGAGATACATCGCAGCAGGTGTCACGCTTTCAGGTGTGAGCATCTGTTCGGCTTCAGGTGGCATCAGATTTTTTGTCATCCGTGTGTAGGCAACAGGGGCGAGCGCGTTGCAACGGATATTGTCTTTCTGGCCTTCAAGCTTCAGCGTGTTGATGAAACCAACAACGCCAAGCTTGCCAGCGCCATAATTGGTCTGGCCGAAGTTGCCGTAGAGGCCGGAAGAAGAAGACGTGACCATGATGCGGCCATAGCCCTGTTCCTTCATGATTGGGAACACAGCTTTGGTTGGCTTCACGGTGCCGAACAGGTGAACGTCGATCACCATCTGGAAGTCGCCCATCTCCATTTTCACGAAGCTCTTGTCGCGAAGAATGCCGGCATTGTTGATCAGAATGTCGATGCGACCGAACTCGTCCATGGTCTGAGAGACCATGTTGGCAACGCCAGCATCATCAGTGACAGAAGAACCGTTGGCGATGGCTTCACCACCAGCTGCTTTGATTTCTGCAACCACAGCGTCAGCAGCGGCTGAAGACCCATCAGACCCGTCAACAGAACCGCCCAGATCGTTCACAACGACCTTTGCGCCGCGCTTGGCAAGATCCAAAGCATGCGAACGGCCAAGGCCCCCGCCTGCGCCGGTAACGATGGCTACTTTGCCTTCAAAGCTAATGCTCATGTCTGACTGTCTCCTTGTGAGATGTTTCTTATGAATATGCGAGCGGCGCGTCCAGATTGAACAAAAGCCCCTCCGCCCGCAGATTTACGGGAAATTTGGCGCTCTTTGTGCCCGAGCGGGCTCCAAGGGTCAAGCCAAGGGTATGACGGGTAAAAAGGGTGAGATTTCAAGGCTTTGTAGTTGCCGTGGGAATGCCTGCCCTTAAGATGCGGGGGTTTGTTTAGCGGTATTTGGGGGCTTCATGACGATTTACGCGGCGCAGAGCGCCTTGGGACTGCTGGTGCTGACCGCGCTCGCATGGGCGATCAGCGAAGACAGGACCAGGCTCTCCTGGCGTTTGATCGCCACTGGCCTGGGTCTGCAAGTGCTCATTGCGCTCATCCTCACCAAAGTGCCGCTCGCCCGTGAGGCGCTGATTGCGCTGAATGGTGTTGTTGACACATTGATGGCAGCAACCAATGAAGGCACCTCATTTGTGTTTGGCTATGTTGGCGGCGGCGATGCACCCTTCGATATTGCCAATCCGCAAAACGCTTTTGTCTTGGGGTTTCAGGCGCTGCCATTGGTGCTGGTTGTGTCGGCCTTGTCGGCGCTCCTCTGGTACTGGCGGATTCTGCCCTGGGTCACCAAAGGCTTTGCGCTGGCGCTGCAGCGATCTTTCAACCTCGGCGGAGCTGTGGGCTTTGGCACAGCGGCCAACGTGTTTTTGGGCATGGTGGAGTCGCCGCTGCTTATTCGGCCCTACATGGCACGCCTCACACGCTCCGAACTTTTCATCCTGATGACGGTCGGGCTTGCCACCGTCGCGGGAACGGTGATCGTGCTTTATGCCTTTGTGCTCTCGTCCATCCTTGAAGGCGCCATGGGACAAATTCTGACAGCTTCGCTTATCTCACTGCCAGCAGCTGTGCTGGTCGCCAAGCTGATGGTGCCCGGCAGCGTCGACGAAGCACCGACGGACGGTGAGGTGAGCGCAGAAGACCTGGGCTATCAAAGCAGCATGGACGCAGTGACCCGAGGCACGCTCGATGGGCTTGCCTTGTTCCTGAATATCCTGGCCATGCTTCTGGTGCTCGTTGCGCTGGTCGCGCTCGCCAATATCCTGCTGGGCCTCTTCCCCAGTGTCGGTGATGCGCCGCTGACACTTCAACGCATCTTCGGCTGGCTCTTTGCGCCATTGGTTTTTCTGATGGGTGTGCCTTGGGGTGAGGCGGCAGTCGCGGGCCAGCTTATGGGAACTAAGACCATCCTCAACGAATTCCTGGCCTATGTGAGCCTGACCCAGACGCCGGTGGAAGACCTATCTGAGCGCTCCCGCCTGATCATGGTCTATGGGCTCTGCGGGTTCGCCAATCTAGGCTCTGTCGGCATTATGATCGGGGGGCTGTCCGCCATTGTGCCGGAGCGTCGCCCGGAAATTACATCACTGGCCATGAAAGCGCTTGTAGGGGGAACCCTCGCTGCTGCCATGACCGGTGCCACCATCGGAATGATCTCGTAACCCAAAAAGGAACCACCCATGAAAATCTATGACGACACACGCGCACCCAATCCGCGGCGCGTCCGCATCTACCTGGCGGAGAAGGGCATCGACGTTCCGCTGGAACAAACACCGGTGATGGAACGCGCAAACAGGACTGAGGCGTTTAAAGAAAAGAACGCGCTCCAGCAGATACCTGTTCTGGAGCTGGATGATGGCACCTGTATCGCGGAGAGCCTTGCAATCTGCCGCTACTTCGAAGCAGCAAATCCTGAGAACCCACTGTTCGGATCAACACCGCTTGAGCAGGCGCAGGTTGAGATGTGGAACCGCCGGATTGAGTTTCAGCTGCTTGGCACAGTGGGTGCATATTGGCGCCATTGCCATCCACTGACAGCGGCTCTTGGTGGACAGATCAAGGAAGCTGGAGAAGCCGGCAAGAAACGCGCTGAGTTCATTCTGAATTGGCTGAACGAAGACCTCGCAGGCCGTGACTATTTTGCCGGTGACAGCTTTACGGTGGCAGACATCACGGCGCTCTGTGTCATCGACTTTGCGACCTTTGTCGGCATCCCTATTCCTGAAGATGCAGCCAACCTCAAAGCCTGGCATGAGCGTGTCTCCGCACGACCGAGTGCGACTGCCTGATGGTTTTTTTGAGGGGAAAGTTGAGAGGGGCGAAGGCGGTGGCCGGGGGTACATTCAGACACCGCCTTGCCCCCTCAGGACCCAACCAGATAACGCATGACAATCTAGCCAGGGCATTCAGGCCGCCGTTCCCAGCGGTTGAAATGAAGATGACAAGATTCACCTGAACAGTTCCTGAACTAGATGAACAGGTTTCGGTCATCCCGAAATAAACGAATTTCTGGCAGTTTTCAGTGGTTTTTGGCGGGTCGTAAATTTGTGTTACTGTTTTGCGGCAAGATTTGAGGGTCGAGGGGAGACGTAATGTCGGCAATAGATCACACAGGGGAATCAGAAAGCGGCTCGCAAGACAGGGTCCCCTTTGGGCATCTGGTCGCCTACGCGCAAATGACCTTGCCCCTCGCTGTGATTGGTCTGCCCATCGCCATTTACATCCCCGCATTTTATAGCGGGACACTTGGGTTGAACCTTGCCGCGGTCGGTGTGGTCCTCATGCTGGCGCGTTTCTCTGACGTGATCACTGATCCGCTGATTGGACGCATGAGTGACCGGACGCGAGGCAGTTTTGGTCGCCGCCGACCTTGGATCGCCCTGGGCGTGCCGCTCATGGCGCTGTCCGCCTTCATGTTGTTTGTGCCAAGTGAACCAGTGTCGCTAGGATATTTGTTTCTCTGGATCTCAGCGATTTACCTCGGCTTCACGCTGATCACCATCCCCTATGGCGCCTGGGGCGCGGAGCTTTCGACCGACTATCGCGAACGTAGCCGCATTACTGGCGCGAGAGAGGTCTTCCTGCTGATTGGTCTGATCTCAGCCATCCTTATTCCTGTCGTGTGGGCCATTGTATCAGGCGCCGAAACGCAAGAAGGCGAACTAAATTCTGTTTCCAAAGAGGCGATGGCATCTCTCGGATGGATGGTGATCCTCCTATTGCCTCTCTGCGCGGCGATCCTGTTCTGGAAAATCCGGGAGCCCGCACCGCAGACGACGCAAACAATTTCGTTGGCGGATGGTCTAAAAGCCATCATGCGTAATGGTCCATTTCGCCGCGTCCTGATCTCTACAATGGTGAGCGCATTGGCCGGATCATTGAACGCTGCGGTGGCGATCCTGTTTTACGATCATGTGTTGAAACTGGGCGAAGCAGGTTTTGTGCTCATCCTCGTACTCTTTGGCACTGCGGCGCTCGGCTCCCCATTCTGGGTATCGCTGGGCAACAAGATGGGCAAGCATCGCGCGCTTTGCGTTGCTGTGTTCCTGTCAATGCTCGCATTCAGCTCGGTGCCGCTGGTTGTCTACTTCATCGTTCCCGTGTCGCCTGACTTTACCTTTGTCGCGATGTTCCTGATCACAATGGTGCAAGGCTTTGCCTTTGGCGCGGGGGCGATTTTGGGTGCTTCAATGCTCGCTGACGTTGTTGACTTGGACATGATGCGTTCGGGCGAACACCGCACCGGTCTCCTGTTTGCGTTCCTGGGGTTTGCACGGAAGTTCTTTGAAGCCGCAGGTGTTGGCATTGCGCTGCCGCTCATCGCGTTCCTGGGATTTGATCCCCAGGCGGAGGCGCAAACCGAAAGCGGGACGTTTGGCATTGTGATGGTCTATTGCCTGCTGCCTCTTGGCCTTTGGACCATCTCCGCCTTGGTGATTTGGAACTTCCCGATCACGGCCGAGCGCCTGACGCGCATCAGAGAAGCCTATGCGCGCCGCGCGGTAAGGCGGGGTGATGCAGAGCAGGGATCAGTCATTCCAGGCGTAACTGTGCAGCCGCTACCAGCGGACTAAGGCTCAGGCGGTGATCAACAAGGATGAAACCCAGAAAGTCGCCGTGCAGCCGCTACCAGCGGACTAAGGCTCAGGCGGTGATCAACAAGGATGAAACCCAGAAAGTCGCCGTGATGATGATTGGCAAACTCACGACGGCCAGACCCACTGTCAAGCTAAGCGAACGCTGACTGAGCATGTTTTCTCGTGTCGCCTGACGCAGCAATAGTGAGCAGACCGGCAGGTTTATGAACAGCGCAGTACCGAGGCCTGGCACATAACCACCTGTTATGAAGGCGGCAGGGACATGGGGAATAAAAACATTCGCCAGGTAGATAGACGTAACGAAGCAGACCAGCCAGGTCTTGGTCCGCGAGGGCGTCCCGACAGACCCGGCGATGATGAGGGCCACCGACGCGAGGCTGACCAGCAGAAGGGCGACCTCAATCACTGGCAAGGCTGGTATTTCCAATGAAATGCCAAAGCGTTGCTGCAGTACCGTGCCGACGTGACCGTAAAGAGGAAGGGTCGCCCATTCTTCGAAATTGTGAAGGATCGTCGCAGGGATGAGAAGCCAGCGCAGAGTGGTGTAAGTCATCTCGCTGGCTCTCCCGCTTTAAGCGTGCGCTACCTCGAAGGCTTGCGCCAGCAACTGATAGGAACGCTTCCGGGCTTCATGGTCTGGTGTGATGGTCAGGATGACAAAGTCATCGACACCATATTCCGCGCCCATCTGAAGAAGACGTCCCCGCACCTGTTCTGGTGTGCCGGTAATGCTGCGCTGCTTCACGCTCTGCAGCATCTGTACTTCGTCGGGACGGAGCGGAAAGGCGAGTGCGTCATCAAGCGACTTAAACGGCCCTGCCTTGTTTTGCAGGAGATGGAGAACCCACAGGTTCCGTGAAGCGGACTGGCGCTCGGCTTCTTCCTCCGTGTCAGCCACCATGACGGACACGCCGATCGACCCGCGTGGCTGCGAGGTAATGCCGGACGGTCGAAAGCTGTTGCGGTAAATCTCGAGTGGCGAGGGTCCAGCATCCTGATTGATGAAATGGGCGAAACAATACGGCATGCCAAACTGGGCCGCATAGGCCGCACCATCTGAGCTTGAACCCAGCATCCATAGATCAGGCATGCCCGGTCCGCGTGGAACCGCGTGGATGCCCTGATAGGGATGATCGACAGGTAGACCGCCCGCGTCGCCTTTGAGGCCCTGTGCGTCTTCCAGGAATTGCTGCAGCAACTGAACCTGCTGCGGGAATACATCAATCCCATAAGCTTGAGGTCCCGGCTGAAGTGCGCGGCTGGTCTTCTGATCGGAACCCGGTGCGCGTCCAAGGCCCAGGTCGATGCGATCAGGGTAGAGGGCGTGCAGCACCCGAAAAGTTTCGGCAACTTTCAGCGGGCTGTAATGAGGCAGCATGACACCACCAGACCCTACGCGAATGGTATTCGTCGCCGCCGCTATAGCGCCGATCATGATTTCAGGGGCAGAGCCTGCGAAAGAGGAACCGCTATGGTGCTCAGCAACCCAATAACGTTGGTAGCCAGCAGCTTCGCAGGCGCGCGCAAGATCGATCGTCTCCTGCAGCGCTTGCGCGCCGGTGCCACCTTCGCGGATGGGGGATTGATCGAGAGCGCTGAGCGTTACCATGAGACGCATCCTACCATGTGTTTGGGGCTATTTCCGGATGCGTTTGATCACACCGCTAAAGTTCAAAAGCGTGTCATCGCCGCAAATTACCTGACCCCGTACGAAGATCATGGAGCGGGTATTGCGAACGACTTCGCCGGTGGCTTCGATCAAGTTGCCTGAGCCGACAGCGGAAATAAACTCTGAGTTGAAGGAGACGGTAACGCCGGGTCCATCCAGCACATCACCCGCCAGAGCGAACAGCGCGTAATCGGCAAATGTCATCAGCGACCCACCATGCAGGAAGCCGCCACCATTGCAGTGATGGGGGAGGGCTTCAAACGCACACTTGATGGAGCCATCTTCCATCTTCTTGAAGAAATAGGGCCCGGCATAGTCTTCAAAAGGGTCCGTTCCCCCTTCCCAGGCCTGATACCCTTCAAGCCGTCCAGTAGGTGCGTTCATGATCTGACATCCTTCTTTTTTGTTTTGTCTCAGTTCGCGCGTGGAAAAGCCACCGAAATGGCCTCATTTTGCCCCAGAAATGGCGGTCTTGGCCTCTATTTAGGTCTTCATTAGGAGAATTCCAACAGAATAGATGGACGATAGTAATGAAGGCGGCGGCGAAGATGGGGCTCCCCGAGAAAACTGATGTTGTGTCTGCTTACTCCAGCGAGGTTTTGGAACTTCGCAGGAAGGTTGGCAATGACCAGATAAAACCGGTTGAGGTTTCCGTATTGGAGGCAGGCCCGCTCCGCGAGATGCATGACTTCTGGAACAAGGCGCGAGATGGCATGCCAATGCCCTGTTCGTCCTGTATTGACCCTGTTGCTCTTCCAAAACGACTGTCACAAGTGTTTGTCATCGCTGTCGAGCACGAACCATTGCGCTTTCGCTTTCGCATTATGGGCGAAGACGTCATCAACGCGTTTGGCGTAAATGTCTGTGGGCAAGAAGTTTCTACCATCGAGTCTCACGGTCTTCCGACAGGCAAGCTGCTTCACGAGACATATGCATGGGTAGTAGACCAGAGAAAACCTATTGCTATGGCTGGTCCCAATGGTGCGCTTCAAGACGGTTTCAAACGCCATGAAATGATCTATCTGCCATTTTCCAATGGTGGGTGCCAGATCACCAATATCCTGGGCGCATCCGTCTACTATCGCACCTGAGCGACTTGCGGGCCCATGTTTTGACGCCCGCTAGCTCCATGGCCTAAAGTCCCGCAACTTTTGCAACCAGACCTAGCGGGGAACGCATGGCCCTTGATCTCGAAACACGCGATCAACTTTTGTCCACTATTCGACGGTTTGTCGACGAACGGCTCCGACCCATTGAAGATCAAGTGTCGGAAAACGACGAAGTACCTGAAGAGATCGTTCAGGAAATGCGTGACCTGGGCCTTTTCGGCATTTCAATCCCGACCGAATATGGCGGGCTTGGCCTCACCATGGAGGAGGAGTGCCTGCTTCTTTTCGAACTGGGACGAACATCTCCAGCATTCCGCTCCGTCATTGGGACGAATGTCGGTATCGGGTCCCAGGGCATTGTCATGCATGGTCGCCAGGATCAGAAAGAAGAGTGGCTTCCAAAGCTTGCAACAGGCGAAGCCATTGCAAGTTTTGCACTGACAGAGCCGGAGGCGGGATCAGACGCGGCATCGCTTAAGACAACAGCGATCCGTGATGGTGACCACTACATCGTGAATGGCACGAAGCGCTATATCACCAATGCAGCGAAAGCGAGCATGTTCACCTTGATGGCGCGGACCGATCCGGACACGCCTGGCGCTAAGGGTGTCTCAGCATTTGTCTGTCCCGCCGATGCGCCGGGTATTTCGCTCGGCAAATCAGAGAAAAAGATGGGCCAGCAGGGCGCGCATATTTGCGATGTCATTTTTGACAATGCCCGTATCCCAGCCAGTTGTCTGCTCGGCGACGAGGAAGGCAAGGGCTTTGTCACGGCCATGCAAGTGCTCGAACGTGGACGCCTTCACATTTCGGCAGTCTGTGTTGGCGTGGCAGAACGACTTATCGAAGATGCCACAAAATATGCGGCGGAACGGAAGCAGTTCGGACAGCCTATCGGCAATCATCAGCTGGTGCAGGCCATGCTCGCAGACTGCAAGACCGAAGCTTATGCGGCGCGCTGCATGGTGATGGACGCCTCCAAGCGTCGTGATGCGGGTGAAGATGTAGGAACCGAGTCGTCCTGCTGTAAATATTTCGCCTCAGAGATGGTTGGCCGCGTCGCAGACAAAGCGGTGCAGATTTTTGGTGGCGCTGGGTATGTCGCTGACTATGGTGTTGAGCGTTTCTACCGGGACGTTCGTATCTTCCGGATCTACGAAGGCACCAGCCAGATCCAGCAGATGATTATTGGCCGTAACATGGTTCGCGAAGCATCTGCTTAAGGCTTGGGGAAACGAGAGCCTGCAAAATGCTCATCCAAGGGCTATGCCGAAAACGTGTAAACAATCCAGCTGGAGCTGTTCTAATATTTTCACAGGTATGAACGGCTCCAATGGAGAGAAGCTCTTATGACGGCTAAGGCTCTCAAAACTCTCGTTAAAGACATTCGCAATTGTCGGGTGTGCCTTGAAGAAGGCGGCAAAAAGCCGCTTCCTCACGAGCCTCGGCCCGTCTTGCAGGTGTCAACGAAGGCACGCATCTGCATCGTGGGACAGGCGCCCGGCACGCGCGTTCATGCATCGGGCGTACCTTTTGATGATCCAAGTGGGGACAGGCTGCGTGATTGGTTGGGCATGGATCGTGACACGTTCTACGACGACACCAAACTCGCCATCGTGCCTATGGGCTTCTGCTTCCCTGGTCTGGATGCCAAAGGTGGCGATCTGCCGCCGCGAAAAGAATGTGCACCGCTTTGGCGGGAAAAACTCTTTGATGCGCTACCCAACATGGAACTGACGCTGGTAATCGGTCAGTACGCCCAAGCCTACCATCTCGGCAAAACCAAGAAGAAAAACCTGACAGAGACGGTTGAGCATTGGCGTGACTATATGCCAACGCACTTGCCGCTGCCGCACCCCTCCTGGCGGAACAATGTCTGGTTGAAGAAGAACCCCTGGTTCGAAACCGACCTGCTGCCAGTGCTGCGAAAAGAGGTCAAAAGACTTCTGAAAAAGAGCGCTTGACGAGATGAGGTTCTGGATCGCCGCATTTCTCCTGCTCGCGGCCTGTGCGCCACAAACGCTCACCGTTGGAACG
Source organism: Rhodobiaceae bacterium (assembly GCA_003330885.1). Taxonomy (NCBI): domain Bacteria; kingdom Pseudomonadati; phylum Pseudomonadota; class Alphaproteobacteria; order Hyphomicrobiales; family Parvibaculaceae; species Parvibaculaceae bacterium. Next base: position 595,731 of record CP030277.1, read on the forward strand.
CCTGTTCGGTCAGCAGCGCTCGTTGCCGACACACTCATCATGGAAGACGCTGCGCGCCTACCTCTCCGGGTTTGGGCGACAGCGGAACCAAAAGCGATCATTCTTGGCGTCCATGGGTTCAACGATTATTCCCGCGCTTTTGAGATGCCAGGTCCCTGGTTTGCTGAGCGCGGCGTCACCTTCTATGCCTATGACCAGAGGGGCTTTGGCAGGGCCCCCGGTCATGGAAAGTGGGCGGGCACGGACGCGCTTACGCGCGATCTCAGAACGTCAATCAATCTTCTGAAAGATCGCCATCCAGAAACACCTCTCTTCGTACTTGGAACAAGCATGGGGGGTGCAGTGACACTTGCCGCTATCGGGGACGGCGGACTTAATGTTGATGGGGTCATTCTGGTGGCACCTGCCGTGTGGGGATGGACCACTCTGAACCCGCTCTATCGCAGTACGCTTTGGTTGGCGGCCCACACGGCGCCGGACTACACCCTGACAGGGGAAGGGCTGGAGCGATGGCCCTCAGACAACATTGAGATGCTGCGTGCCTTTTCCCGCGATCCGCTCGTAATCAAAGAGACGCGGATCGACGCTATTTACGGATTGGTGGAATTGATGGAAGCTGCCTATCTCTCCATCGAGCAAATCAAGCACCCAACGCTTCTGCTCTATGGCGACAAAGACGAAATTATTCCCCACGGACCGGTCAATGATATTCGAGGGCGGTTTAGCAATGAGCTGACCACAAAAGACTATCCGGATGGATGGCACATGCTACTGCGCGACCTGCAACGGGAAGTGGTCTGGCAAGACATTGATGGCTGGTTGACGCAAGTCGAGACGGCGCCAAACACTTCCTATTGAGTATCGGTCGCCTCTCCGGCAAGCAGGGCATCTGTCCTGTCAGAGAGGGCGCGCAGCAGTTCTGAGCTCTTTGTCAGGTGCTCAGCCTCATTCTTGAGGATGGCCCGGAAGAGTCGGCTTTTGATCGCCTCTTCATTGATCGAGACTGTCTGTAGTCCAGATGAGGCGGCATCAACCACAAAGTCGACCAAACGCTCAGCAGCGTGCAGGCGTCCCCAGACATAATCATGCTCGCGTGCTTCGCGGCTGAAGAAGGCACCAAAGTGACCGAGCTCCCGCCCTCTGAGGGCCGTGCGGGTCCCGGAGGTCTCAAGCGCTGTGCAGTCTTGTGGGCTAATGCGCGCAACCAGAACGGTATCCACATCATCAAGCGGCTGCCATCGCAGAAGTGGGAAGGTCAGCACATCAAAGAACGGGAAACTGAGATAGGCGAGGATCAGCTCTTTGCGTGTTTCGTCCGGAAGGAAATTCACGATCATGATCGAGAACTCATCATCCAGCAGCGTGTCCACTTCAACCAATGACAGCGCATTGCGCATTTCAGAAAGGAGCGGATCCAGTTCTTCCGGCGATGCTTTTCCGCCTGTATTGGCAAGCAGTTTTCCGGCTTTATCGTGAATCTCAGACTTAAAGAAAGAGCACACATCCCGCCGCTGCAACCGCTCTAGCGCTCTATAGAGAACGCCTTTGAATTCGTCTAGCCCATGACTGTCGAGAGGCGTATCTGACTGATCTGATCTCGCGTAGAGCTCGTTGAGACGCCGGATCACAAATCTCAAGCGGCGTTGGCGGAAGCCCACATCAAAACGTCTAAGGAACGTCACCCATCGGGCTGTACTTGGCGAAAACTCATCGGTCCTGTCGCCCGTTTCAAACTCGACGGGGAAAATTCCTTCCGCCCGTGCCCAGTCTTCAACCGACCTGGCAAGCGCTGCCCGTGCGCTTGGTTGCGCGACCTGAGGGGCGAGATCCGCCAGCATGTCAGAGATCCAGCTCAGAACCGACAGGACCTTGGTTTGAATATAGCCGTCATAAGCGTAGCCCGCGTCGCGAGCCGCATGCCCATTTGCCGTCTGACGCAACTGCGCCAGTTGGTGCGGTGTCGGGTGCAACGGGACGCCATCTGGCAGAATGCCGGTGATAGCGCGCTGAATATGCGGTCGGGTGGCTTTCAGCACCTCCTGATAGAGGTGGACTTGCTGGCTGATCTCGTTGATCTCAGCAAGCTCATCGCGCACGGGCTCGGTACGTGGGATGTCTGACAGGGAAGCCCGCAACGTCTGGAAGAACCCTGGCGCCGCACCGCCCCGTTCAATTTCACCACTTTCGGGATCGGGGTCGATATAGATCACCCGCCGGTCCACCTCGCGGTAGGCAGGACGGTCTGACAAGACAGACACAGCTTCTGCAAAGGGCTTGTTGTTCAGAACGCTGCCATCGATGAAGGAGCTCGTAAGCGGGTTGTGCCCAATGTCGATCATCGCTTTGAAACTTCGCGCGATAAACCGGTCGCGCGTCAGCCATTCCTCACCGCGTTGGTTCAAAATTCGATCTACTTCATTGATCTGTGCAGGCGGAAACGCGCCAGGAAAGGAAGATGTTGCCCGCGCGGCGAAAACAAGACCTGGAATGTGGCTCGCATCAAACTGGCTTTGCACGTCACCATCAGAATGCTGCAGATAGTCAAACCGCAAGACGTGCCGGTGCTCACGCTCAGAGACGATGGGCGGATCGTGCAGCGGAATGGTTTGCTCATAGCCATAGAAGTCCGTGACGCTCACGAACAGATTGAGCTCTTGTCCCGTTGGCAGAAGGCTTGCCCGGCGCGATTTTGGGTCCCCCATGGCGTGGCAGGCATCAAGCAACATGTCGGTCATGAGATGGCCTGAGAAGGGGGGCTCAAACCATCTTGACCGCATGAAGGTGGAGAGCTTTTCACGCATCTCGAGTTCCGGCGCGATCTTCTTCAACCACCGATCGTTAATGTCCCAAAAGAGGGGGCGAAGGAACGCCTTGCTCCACTTGCCGGCAATGGTTTCCGGGTCCATCAGCGCGGTGATGTCGGCTTTCTCAAGCCACATATGTCGATGAGCATCAAGCGGCAGATCGTGAGCAAGGGCTCGGGCGAGCATGACGCCATTGATACCTCCGGCGGACGCCCCGGCGATAACATCAACAAACACACGCAGATCGAGTTCTTGCCCGATTTCCTGCAGGAGTTCGAAATAGACACTCTCCGTATCTGTTTCGCGCTCGGGATCATCATTAACGTTGAGGTAGGTTTCGTCAGGCCGGTCTGCCGGATCGCTAATCTGGTGATAGAGCGCTGAGGCACGAATGAGCTTCTGGAACTCCTTCGTCACCCCATGCATATAGACAGCCAACGACACACCGCCGTAGCACACCAGGGCCAGTCTAAGTTCTTTTTCCTTCATGGCCCTTTATTGGTCCAGACTCTTAAAAGTTGAAACCAGACTATCTCTTTTTGGTGTCTGACGCACGGTTACACGTAAACCGCATCACCAAATTTTGAGCTCTTATTGGGATCATGAACCCATCGGGACGAGGCGCACTGTCGACATGCCTTTTGCGATGACAGTGCCGTCCGGTGTCGTCAACCGTCCTTCGACAAAAGCTGTTTTTCGCCCGAGCCGTTCGATCCAGGCTTCTGCGTGGACGAGACCGGGATGCGCTGCAGCATAAAATGCAATTTTGATGTCGAGCGACAGAGGCAGCAGCTTTGCATCCGTCTTTGCGATCAGCGCCTGTGCCATAGCGGCATCAATCCAGCCGGTAACAAACCCACCCTGCACAATGTTGCCTGAATGGCACTGAGAGGGTTTGGCTTCAAACTCCAGAGCAACACGACCTTCATCAGCATCAACGGAGAGGGTCCGGACCAAGCCCATCGTCTCCATGAGCGTGTTTTTTTCTGGAGCATTTTTTTGCGTGTCTGTCATTAGGTTCCCAGTGCGGCTTAATGTGAATATGGATGGCCGCAAGAATGCAGATACGGTCCTTTAGCGCAACCGTGATTGGCGTGCGACGCCAAATTGGCCAGAATGGCTCCATAACAACTAGGAAGGTGGTCACATGCCAGGTGCATTGGACGGGGTGAGAATTGTAGATCTGACGACGATGATATCAGGACCCATCGCCACCATGATGCTGGCGGACCAGGGGGCAGATGTCATCAAGGTTGAGCCGAAGACGGGTGATCTGGTGCGGGTTTTAGGGCCTGCAAAGGGCGACCGCACGGCGACGTTCCTTGCGGCGAACCGAAACAAGCGCTCTCTCGTCTTGGATTTGAAAAGTGCTGAGGGCCTTGAGGCTCTGAAAAAGCTAGTACGCACCGCAGACGTCGTGGTTCAGAATTTCAGGCCGGGCGCGGCTGAGCGCATGGGGATCGGCGAAGCAGATCTGCGGAAGGAACAACCAAATCTGATCTATGTTTCGATCTCGGGATTTGGGGAAACGGGCCCTTATGCCAAAAAACGTGTTTACGATCCGGTGATCCAGGCGCTCTCCGGTCTGGCAGCCATTCAGGCAGACCGGGACACTGGCCGTCCGCGCATGATCCGCACCATCATTCCCGACAAGCTGACGGCCGTCACCGCAGCGCAGGCAATCACTGCCGCGTTGTTTGCGAGGGAACGGACGGGTGAGGGGCAACACATCAAACTCTCTATGCTCGATGCCATGATCGCTTTCCTGTGGGCAGAAGGTCTGGTGGCTCTTACTTTTCCGGGCGGGGAGAAGCATGCAGCCCGGGCGCAGCTGTCGCAGGATTTGATCTACAAAACCCAGGATGGGTACATCACCGTTGGAGCCGTCTCGGACGATGAATGGAAAGGCCTATGCGCCGCGCTGGATCAGCCACAATGGCTAGAGGATGAGCGTTTCAACACGCCAAGCGGGCGGGTCGTGAATGCGCCTGCACGATTATCGCTCACGCAGGAGGTTCTGCAGCACAAGACAAGTGCCGAATGGCTGAGTGTGCTCGATGCTAATCAGGTTCCTTGTGCGCCAATCCTGGACCGCACAACACTGCTGGATCATCCACAGATCGAAGCCAACGAGATTATCAAGACTCACGAAGAAGAGGATCTGGGCTCCTTCCGCCTGCCGCGTCCGGCGGCCCGGTTTAGCGCGACCCAGGCAGGTATACAGCGTCAGGCACCCCATCTCGGTGAGCACACCGAGCAGCTGCTCGCGGAGCTAGGGTATGACGAGGAATCGGTATCTGACTTTGTCGCAGCAGCTGGCCTCGCCCCGCATGGTTAACCATAAGTTACGATTTTCAGCGAGCGTTCCATTCTCGTGGTAAATTTGCCCTCTGGGGAAGGAAGCTGCCGAGTATGAGCAGCGCCTGAGTTGAGTTTGGGGGCTGGTGATTTGTTTCCAGCAGTACTGAGTAGGATTTTTCTGATCTTTCTAGCGATCATGGTTTTGGTCGCCTTCCTGCTCCAATGGGAGCAGCAGTTACGGCTGAAATTTCTCGGCATCGCCGTTGATTCCGATACGCTTTCTTTTGAAGTCGCGAACTATGGGACCTCCTATGTCGGGAAAACCGACTATGTGGGGAGCATCGCGTTCCTGTCGCCAGATCAGAAATCTGTGTCGCTCTTTAAGGGGGCAATTGATCTCATTCCACCCTCAAGGTCTGTGACTGCGTCCCTTAGCTTCGACGCACCAATTGTACCGCCCACAATGGCGCCAACAGAAACTTCTGTTACCCAGCTCTGCCTCTACACACGTGGACGCCTCTATTTCGACACCCATTTCCACAAGGTCTATTTTCGCCACCGCACAAGCGAAACATCAAATCGCGCGGTTGAGCAGCTGCCGGATCTGGAGATTGCAGAATACAAGCACGTCTTCTTTGGCCGGCCACCTTGTACCTTCGTTGGGTCAGGGAACTATTTTTCCTATGAAATCAACGCCGCCAATATTGAATGCAAATCGATTGGCGAAGTGAACGAGACCGTCTGTCATACCGAAGGGGTAGTGAAGTCGACCCTGGAGGGCATTTTTGATCCGGTCCAGACATCTGTAGATTTCAATTTCCCTGAACGCCGAACAGTTCGTCCTCAATCTCTTCTGAGAAATTAGGACCGGTCCGCAGCCTGCGATTGTCTTCCATAAGCCATCCAAGTATGGCAGCGTCTCTCCAAGGAGGACGATGAATGGCGGAAAAAGCAAGTGGACTGGGCGCACTGTCGACGCTGACGAGATTCGCGGTCCCGCGCCTCGGGCGCTATCTGGTGAACGGCAATGCAGTAGTGCAAAGCGCGTCGCTCAAAAGCCAGATGACGCCAGTCTTGGCAACCGAAAGTGACAAGTCGGTCTTGGATGCGTCGTTCCATGTGCTGCCGGCTGAAGGCGGAGAGTGGACAGACACCGGCATCTCTGTCGCAACAGGTGATGAAGTTACTTTGCTGGCGCAGGGCGTCTTCTGGATGTCCAAGCCCTTGGATATAAGACTACCGCCGAGTGCTGCTTTGTGGGCCCGGATAGGGGACGGCAATGTTTTCAAAGTGCCCTCCAATGCGGCCACTTTCGTTGCAGAAGGGTCCGGTCGTCTGTCCCTGATCGCAGCAGGCCCCGGTGTCTGGGAAAACCAGCAAGGCGAGTTTTTGGGCGGAAAGGTGCCTGCCGGGCCGCAAGGAGAACTGGATGTCGCAGTCCTGAAGTTTAAGGGGAACGCCGCTGACGCACTCAGGGATCTGGCTGAAAAAGCAGAAAAGCCGCTTGCTGACCTGCTGATAGACGGTGTCAACCGTCTCGACGACGCAGCCACCCCGCCGGAAGGATGGCACTACCTCTGGCGACTGGGTGAGGGTGAATTATATCAGGCCGCCGAGAAGCAGGAAGATGCGTGCATCCACTGCACCACCCATGAAGATGTTGGGATTTTGCAGATCCCTGCAGAACGACCACTGACAGACACCCTGACGCTCAATTGGGACTGGATTGCTCACCAGCTGCCATCCACACTGCCGGAGGACATTGAGCCCACCCATGACTATCTTTCCATCGCCGTTGAGTTCGATAATGGACTGGATTTGACCTACATGTGGTCGGCGGCACTGGCTGAGGACACGATTTTTCAATGCCCCCTCGCCTGGTGGGATGAGCGCGAGACCCACTGGGTCATCCGGACCAAAAAGGACGTTGGAAAATGGCTCTCAGAGGAGCGGTCGATCCGGAAAGACTATGAGCAAGCCATCGGAGGGGAAGTGCCCGCAAAGGTGGTGCAGGTCTGGCTGATCGCCAATTCGCTGTTCCAACGAGGCACCGGCAAATGCGACTACCGCGCCATCCGCCTGGTAGATGGCAATGATGTACTGGATCTGTGTTAGCGATCAAAAATGGTCGGGCCGGAGCGTTTTAAGCGCCGTGGGCAAGGCGTCGTAATGGTCGATTAGATGATCGGCCCCGAGATCCAGGGCTGGAATGTCTGTATAGCCAAAAGTCACACAGACGGAGGGGATCGAAGCTGCCTCCGCCGCTCTGATATCTGGACTGCTATCACCCACCATGACGGCCCCACCGACATCTCCACCCAAGCGCGAAACGGCCTCGGTCAGGTGAAGCGGATCGGGTTTCCTCACATCAAGTGTGTCGCCACCAACCACAACCGGGAAGAAATGCGCAATTTCCAGGACATCCAGCAATTGGTGGGTCAGCCGCTCAGCCTTGTTTGTGCAGACTGCAAGACCTATTTCGCGCGCGCGGAGTGCTTCAAGCTGATCTAGAACACCGGGAAAGAGCACCGTATGGTCGGCAATATGGTCTCCGTAATAGTCGAGGAATTCCTCGAACAGCCCATCGAGCTGGGTTTCATCGGCCGGCGCGCCGGTCGCCGCGAAGGCCCGTTCCATAATTTTTCGGGCACCTGCTCCCACCATGGGGCGCATTTGATCACCGGGGACGGGCGCCCGTCCATGGCGTTCCAGCAACACATTCATGGTGTGGCAGAGGTCGAGTGCCGTGTCGGCAAGGGTGCCATCGAGATCAAACAGGACGACTGCAGAGGAACTCATGAGGTGAAGCCAATCGGTTGGAGCATTTTCAAAAAAAAGTTGCAGACTTTTATGGTTCGAAAATGCGACGGAAAAAAGATCGGAGCGTTTCTCGCGATTTGCCGGATGTGGCAAACATTCTGAAAAACATGCTTTGTGGATAAGTCATAAAGGGATTCAATTCCAACCACTTATTGTCGCAACCGGACTCAAGTTCTGACGGACGCAAACGCTCATAGATTGGATGAGGATAACTTGCTCTTGCCTTCCCGGTGTTGAATCAAAACCTGAACCTGTTGATTCAATCTCTTAAAGAACGCGTCTAGTGAGTCTAATCCGCTGCGTCAGCGCCGCGCCATTCAGCAAGTCCGGCAAGGGTCTGTGTATAGGTCACTCGTGCATTGCCAATGACAGTCTCTCTAAAGCTCTGACGATCCGGCGCATAATCCTCTCGAATTTCGGCGAGGTAAGACGTGGCCTCCGGGGCATCCAGTCCGCCTTCAAACCGGAGCCATCGCTCCAGCATGGAGACACGAAGCGCTTCGGCTGCGTTGGACTTAGGGCTGGAAGATCGGAACTCCACCACGGCACCTGCAAAGGTTGCGCGGGTGGATAAGGCCTCCTCAATTCCCCAAAAGAGAATCCCGTTTCGAGTTGGACGTTTTGACCCCCACAATTGATCCACGTGGGCGGCATTCAAGGTATCGCGCCCCCACCATCGCTCGGCTTGGGTGCGGCCCACCGACCTTGGCTGAGAAAAATTGAGGAAAATGAGCTCCCCATCTCCTACAGGTCCGGTGTGCCAGTCGATAAAGGCAACCTGACGGGCAGAGGCGAGATCACGCTCTACAATCGCCTTAAGGTTTGCGGTGGACCATTCCAGAGACGTTCCACCAAAGTGAAACCCATCCGGATGAGTGTACTGCCCGCGGCTGATAGCGTCTTCCAGGGCCCATTGGCCGTGTTTGGCAATCAGACGGGCCCCCTCATTTAGAAGGCGTCGGATCGCTTTCTCGTCAATATGCTTGGGGCAGAGTAAGGGGTGTACCTGGTCATAGAGCGGGTTTTCCGGATGGGGGACACCATGATCCAGCCAGTTGCGATTGAGGTCGACATTGTTCTCGGTGCCCCTCAGGCACCAGGCAAAGCCGAACGGATTAACCGCATGGACCATGAGGACAGCAACACCCGGAGGCAGCCAGGTCGGCCCACGGCCATGGATCCAGTCTAGCTGGGCGGCCGATCCGGCAAATCCCTCTGCACCGTGGGTGCCACATGTGTTGAGGAGGACTGCGCTGGCATCTCTTGGGCCAAACCAGGCCGTGTCCATAGAGAGCGTCTCGTCTGCCGGTCCCTTTGCATGCGGGTTCACGAAGTGCTGCACATCTCCACCAGCTGCTTGAGCGGCTTCCACGAAGCGATCTCGAGCGGTTGTGTACCTGTCAGAAAATGCAGCTGTCTCAGTCATTGAGGCTCATGGTCCCCCCATTGGGCCCCCGTGTCGATTGGTTTGTGTCGAATATTTTGTGTCGAATAGGTCCATGCATGGAGACAGGCCCTTGATGCATCCGCAACAGAATGCGCAAGATGGCGCGAATAGGGACCCGCAATGGTCCACTGATATGACCAAGAGGACCAGTCCACATGAACCTTCGCGACCCCAATCTCCTGCGCACGCTTTGCTACATTGATGGGAGCTGGACCGGACAGGGTGCTGACAAGACAGCAGTCACCAATCCGGCAACGGGCGAGCTGATCGCGGAAGTGCCTGTTCTGGGTAAAACTGAGACAGAAGAGGCCATTGACGCGGCCTATGACGCCGGGCCTGCCTGGGCTGCACGAACCGCAAAGGAACGCAGCACCATCTTGCGGCGGTGGTTCGATTTGATGATGGAGAACGCCGACGATTTGGCGTTGATACTTACAAGCGAGCAGGGCAAACCGCTGGTCGAAGCCAAGGGTGAAATCACGTATGCGGCGTCATTTCTGGAGTTCTATGCCGAAGAGGCCAAACGCATTCACGGCAGTATTGTTCCCGCTCCCTCGGACGACCGCCAGATCGTTGTCCTGAAGCAGCCAGTGGGCGTCGTCGCCTCGATCACACCATGGAACTTCCCAGCTGCCATGATCACCCGAAAAGTCGGGCCTGCTCTTGCCGCTGGTTGCACTGTCGTCGCGAAGCCAGCAACGCAAACACCCTTGTCGGCCTTCGCCATGGCTGAGCTCGCGGAGCGGGCCGGAGTGCCCAAAGGGGTATTCTCGGTGCTTACGGGTAAGTCCGGAGAGATCGGAGGCGAGCTCACCTCAAATCCCAAGGTCAGAAAACTCACCTTTACCGGGTCAACGGAAGTTGGCCGCCTTTTGATGGAGCAGGGTGCATCCACCATCAAAAAAATGTCCATGGAACTTGGCGGCAACGCGCCCTTCATTGTGTTTGATGATGCTGATGTCGATGCTGCGGTAGAGGGCGGGCTCGCGGCTAAATATCGCAACACCGGTCAGACCTGCATTTGCACAAACCGGTTCCTGGTGCATGCCAATGTCTATGATCAGTTTGTCGGGAAACTCGCCGCCAAAGCGGCGGAGCTGAAGGTGGGCAATGGCCTGGAAGAAGGCGTCGGCCAGGGACCGCTCATTGATATGGCAGGGGTCGAGAAAGTCGAAGAACATGTGTCCGATGCGGTCGAGAAGGGGGCGCGGCTCCTGACTGGTGGCAAACGTCATTCGCTGGGCGGGACTTTCTATGAGCCGACGGTTCTGGCTGATGTCACAACGGAGATGAAAATCGCCAGTGAAGAGACATTTGGCCCTGTTGCGCCCGTCTTCCGCTTTGAAACGGAAGAAGAAGCCATCAAATTGGCAAATGACACACCTTTTGGTCTTGCGGCCTATTTCTATGCCCGCGATATTGGCCGCTGCTGGCGAGTCGCCGCCGCCCTCGAATATGGGCTGGTCGGCGTGAATGCAGGGATCATCTCCACAGAGGTGGCCCCGTTCGGCGGGTGGAAGGAATCAGGCGTCGGTCGCGAAGGCGGCCAGTGGGGCATCGAGGAATTCCTTGAGATCAAATATGTCGCGATGGCCGGTCTCTGATCTGCCTCGCAGAGAGGCGAAGGCGGGATGAGCGCAGACGACCAGAAGAAACGATCAGCGGAACGCGCGCTCGATTTTATTGAGGATGGTATGAAGCTCGGCCTCGGTACGGGCTCTACTGCGGAACATCTTGTGAGGCTTCTGGGCGAAAAGGTTGCAAGTGGGCTCCGCGTCGTCTGCGTACCGACCTCAGATCGCACCGCGGCGTTGGCCGAGGAACTGGGCATCCCCCTTACCACACTGTCTGACACGCCACATCTCGATATCACCATTGATGGCGCTGACGAGTTTGATGCGCAGTTGCGGCTGGTGAAAGGCGGCGGGGGCGCCTTGTTGCGGGAGAAAATTGTGGCAACCGCGTCCGACCGCATGATTGTGATCACTGACGCCTCCAAACAGGTTGAAACGCTGGGCGCGTTTCCGTTCCCCATTGAAGTCATCCCGTTTGGATGTCGCACGACGGAAGAGAAGATCAAGCGCGTCGCCGCGGACTTTGGATGCACTGGTGCAATTGAGCGTCGGGCCGATGAATATGGTGAGCCGTTTCTCACCGACAGCGAAAATTTCATCTATGACTGCAAATTCGGCGCAATTCCTGACCCGGACGGGCTGGAAAAGGCGCTGAATCTGATCCCGGGTGTTGTCGATAACGGATTTTTTATCGGGATTGCGAATGTGGCTATTGTCGGAACTGACGACGGCACACATCTGGTAGAGCCGAAATAAGGTTACGTCTGCGTCTGAACGATCCGGAAAAATAAACAAGAGCGTGAAGGGACTGCGCCATGTCTGAGACAAAATTTGACTATGATCTATTCGTGATCGGCGCAGGGTCGGGCGGTGTCAGAGCAGCCCGCATGTCTGCATCACATGGCGCAAAGGTCGCGGTGGCCGAAGAATATCGCGTTGGCGGTACCTGTGTCATTCGCGGCTGCGTTCCCAAAAAGCTCTTTGTCTATGCAAGCCAGTTCCAGGAAGAGTTTGAAGACGCGGCAGGCTTCGGCTGGACGGTGCCGGAAGCGAGTTTTGATTGGACAACGCTCCGCGACAACAAAGACAAAGAGATTGACCGGCTTAATCAGATTTACATCCGTAATCTCAACAATTCGGGCGTTGAAATCATCGATAGCCGGGCGGTCCTGAAAGACGCCCATACAGTCCACCTGGTGGCCGAAGACCGCGATGTAACCGCAGACAAGATTTTGATCGCCACGGGTGCAACCGCAAATGTGGACGAGAGCCTGAAGGGACGCGAACACGCCATTACCTCCAATGAAGCATTCCATTTGGATGAATTGCCCAAGAAGGTGATTGTTGCGGGCGGTGGATATATCTCCGTTGAGTTCGCAGGTATTTTCAATGGTCTTGGCCTTGAGACGACGCTGCTTTATCGCGGCGAAGAAATTCTGCGCGGCTTTGACGATGATTTACGTGCCACCCTTCATGAAGAGATGGAAAAAAAGGGCATTCGGGTGATCACCGGTACCGTCTTCACCGAAATTGAAAAGTCAGGGGACGGCTACAAAGCGCATCTGAGCAACGGCGAGGTTTTGGACACCGGTCTCGTCATGTTTGCGATTGGTCGTGACCCCAACACCAGGGGTCTGGGCCTGGAAGAAGTTGGCATCAAGACGGGTCGTAAAGGCGAAATCATCGTCGACAAATATTCTCAGACGAATGTGGAAAACATTTACGCTGTGGGCGATGTTACCGACCGCGCAAACCTGACTCCGATCGCGATCCGCGAAGGCGCAGCCTTCGCCGAGACCGTGTTTAACAATAACCCCCAAGCCGTGGATCACTCCATCATTCCGACAGCCGTATTCTCCCAGCCCGAGATTGGGACTGTGGGGCTCACAGAAGAACAGGCCCGTGCGGAGTTCTCTGAGATTGATATCTACAAATCAAAGTTCAGAGCCATGAAACACACTCTATCTGGTCGCGACGAACAGACTATGATGAAAATCATCGTCGATGCCGCGACGGATAAAGTTGTGGGCTGTCACATAATCGGTCCGCACTCAGGTGAGATGATCCAGGCCATCGGCATCGCCGTCACCATGGGCGCTACAAAAGCCCAGTTTGATATGACTGTCGCGGTGCATCCAACGGCGGCGGAAGAACTGGTCACCATGAAAGAGAAATGGGTCGCCCCAGAACTAAAAGCGGCTGATTAATCTGCTTGCTGCAGGCCGCGGAGCACTTCTCTAAGTAGCCCTTTGGCGAACGTTTCATCGAGCGGCAGGTGCCCGATCAGCACGCGATAGAAGAGCGGGCCATAAATCATGTCGAGGGCGATCTCGATATCCGCATCCGCACGAATGTCTCCGGCAGCAATCGAGCGGGTCAAAAGGTCATGTCCTTCAACGCGGCTTTTCAGGATCACCTGATTGCGGAACCCTTTGGCAATTTCACTATCTTGCTCCGCTGCTGCAAGCATAAGCCGAACCTGGCTACCTCGTTTGGTCGCGAATTTTTCGACCACCTTGAGAAGCTGTCGCTCCAGATCTGCCAAGGGAGAAGCGGTTTCCTGAACATTAGTTTGCGCTGTGTCCGCTTCCATAAGGGTGGCCATGGCAAGCGCCTGGGCATTCGGCCAGGATCGGTAAATCGTGGGCTTTCCCACTTTCGCGCGGGCCGCAACGGCCTCCATCGTCACGGCTGATATGCCGCCTTCTTCTAGAAGACCCGCTGCCGCATCCAGGATTGCTCGACGTGCAGCCTCGCTGCGAGGTCGCCCGCGTTTTGGTTTTTCGCTCTTGACTCTGTCAATCATTATGAAACACTACGTAACGTAATTAAATGGTTCTGGCAAGGAGAACAATCATGACCAATGTCACCACCCACGGTCTGATGCCCTATATCGCGGTTCGAAACGGTGCAGCGGCAATCGACTTCTACACCCGAGCCTTTGGCGCGGTTGAAAAATATCGTCTCGAAGATCCGGCTGATGGGCGAATTGGACATGCTGAACTGGCACTGGGCGGGTCGACGCTGATGCTGTCCGACGAATACCCGGATTTTGGTGCCATATCGCCGGAAACTCTCGGTGGATCACCGGTTAAGCTGCATATCTATGTAGACGATGTGGACAGCGTTTTCGCTGGCGCCATTGAGGCAGGTGGCGTGGAACTCCGCCCGGTCAAAGACCAGTTTTTTGGCGATAGGAGCGGCATGTTGCAAGACCCATTTGGTCATACTTGGTTCGTTGCAACCCAGACCGAGGATGTTTCACCAGCCGAAATGCAGAAGCGCTGGGCTGAGGGAATGGCTGGATAAGCATTTCACAGGCAGGTGAACGCGATTGAATTGCCCAAAGGAACTAACCATCTCAAGCACTTAGCCTTTTCATTGGAACTGATTGGGCCTATAACATCCCGCCTTCCGAGCACACCCTCCTAAATCCCGCGATTTGCGTGGAGTGGATGGATTGATGCGAGGGAAGGTTTGCGAATAAGTGCTTTATTACAAGAGGTTAGCCATGCCAGACGGCAGCGCATCGAAAAATTGGTCCCCTACAAGCTGGAGAGAGAAGCCTATTCTCCAGGTCCCGACCTATCCAGATGCAGCTGTGGTGTCTGACGTAGAAGCGACCCTTGCGAAATCGCCTCCGCTCGTCTTTGCAGGCGAAGCCCGAAACCTGAAGAAGGATTTGGCCGAAGTTTGTGAAGGGCGTGCGTTCCTGCTGCAGGGTGGTGATTGCGCTGAAAGCTTCGCTGAATTCCACCCAGACAATATTCGTGACACTTTCCGCGTGCTGTTGCAGATGGCGGTGGTGCTGACCTATGCCGCAGCGGTACCCGTTGTGAAAGTGGGACGGATTGCCGGACAGTTTGCAAAGCCCCGCTCGTCGGACAATGAAACGATTGGTGATGTGACGCTTCCAAGCTACCGCGGGGACATCATCAACGGCATCGAGTTTACAGAAGAAGCGCGTATTCCTGATCCGCGCCGTCAGCTGCAGGCCTACAGCCAGTCAGCAGCGTCTCTCAATCTCATCCGGGCTTTCGCGACAGGCGGATATGCGGACCTCGACTATGTGCATCGCTGGACACTCGGCTTTGTTGGAGAAGGCGAGGGCAAGAAGCGCTACGAAGACGTGGCGCAGCGTATCACTGAAGCGCTCGACTTCATGCGGGCCTGCGGCATTGATGCGAACACCGTGCCGCAGCTGCAGACAACGTCGTTCTACACGAGCCACGAAGCTTTGCTGCTGGGCTATGAGCAGGCGATGACCCGCGTCGATTCAACCTCCGGCGACTGGTACGACACGTCAGCTCATATGCTCTGGATTGGCGATCGCACGCGCCAGGCGGACCATGCCCATGTGGAATTCTGCCGGGGTGTCAAAAACCCGATCGGCATGAAGTGCGGCCCCTCGATGGAGCCCGACGATCTGCTCCGCCTGATCGATGCGCTGAACCCGGAGAATGAAGCCGGACGCTTGACGCTTATCTGCCGCTTCGGCGCGGAGAATGTTGAAAAGCATCTCCCAACGCTCATTCAGGCGGTCGAGAAAGAAGGTCGCAAGGTTGTCTGGTCTTGTGACCCGATGCACGGCAACACGATCAAGGCCTCAACCGGCTACAAGACCCGCCCTGTTGACCGGGTGCTTGCGGAAGTGCAGCAATTCATGAGTGTGCACCGCGATCTTGGAACCCATGCAGGTGGCGTTCATTTCGAGATGACTGGCCAGAACGTGACCGAATGTTTGGGCGGGGCTCAGGCCATCGGCGAAGAGGATCTGTCGGATCGCTACCACACCCATTGCGATCCGCGCCTGAATGCCAGTCAGTCGCTGGAGCTTGCCTTCATGATCTCCGAAGGCTTGAAAAAAGAGCGTGACAGCCGTACGCCGGAAAACAAGGTGGTTTCCATCTGACGGCAAGCGAGTGATTTAGAAGAGGCGGGCCCAGTCCAGACTGGCCCGCCTTTTTTGTTAGCAGCAGCTATTGCCGTCTTCTTCGTCGCCAAAGATGACGAAATGTCCCGCATAAGCACCGCTGCGCAGCCGGTCGGCATCTGAGCCGCTGACTTTTGTCCGGGTACCGCGCTCATATGTCAGGCCCGTTTCATCAGTGACCTGTTCCCAGGGGCCTGTATAGATAACGTCCATCTCTTCTTCGTCAGAGGTCGCAAGAGCAGGCTTGTGAGCCACATAGGTTGCGGACCGATATTCAATCGCTTCGACAACCTGCCAGGGCGTCTGCTCAAGCTTGTCGAGCCTCACGCCCGCGAAACCAGCCTCAGAAAGCGCGTCGGCAAAGCCTTTCTCAGTGAGCGCGCCGCTAATGCAGCCACTCCAGAGGTCTGGATCATTTTTGAGATGTTCAGGCGAGTCCTTGTCAGAAACAATGTCTGAAATCGCAATACGCCCACCAGGCTTCAGTACCCGGAAGATTTCGCGAAACAGTTGAGGTTTTTCTTCGTCAGACACGAGATTGAGTACGCAGTTAGAAACCACCACGTCGATGCTGTCACTGGCAATGAGAGGTTGTGTCTGTCGACTTGTGGCGAGATGTGCCTCAAGGTTTTTATAGTCAGCGGCAGATTTTGCAGGCCGTGCGCTGAGCCAATGATCCAATGCATCGAGATCCGTCTTTAGATCCTGGACCCGTCCATGACGAAACTCGATATTGTCATAGCCGAGCTGTTCCGCGACGGTGGGCTGTGCGCTTCTGGAGAGCTCGAGCATGTCGTCATTCACGTCAACGCCGATGACTTTGCCCTCAGGTCCTACAATCTGTGCGGCGATAAAGCAGATCTTGCCGCCCCCTGCGCCAAGGTCCAAAACCGTTTCGCCAGACCGCACATAGGTAGACGGATCCCCGCAGCCATAGTCTCTGTCCAGGACTTCCTGTGGAATGATCTTCAGATATTTCGGGTCATAGTCGACCGGACAACAAAGCGCTTCTTCCCGTTCGAAAGCCGCCGCCGAATAACGTTCTTTCACTGATTGCATGATCGCGCCCTCATATCGTGAATGTCTTGAGACTTTTTCACAGACAGGAAGGAAGCGGTACTGAAGGAAATTGAACTTTTCGTGAGTAAATCAACTCACTTTGACAAGCCGCCGCCCGAAGTTTTCGCCTTCAAACAATCCAGCGAAAGCAGTCGGTGCAGTTTCCAGACCGTCGCTAATGTCTTCGGTATAGATCAGCTTGCCTTGCATAATCCAGCCGCCCATTTCAGCCTGGGCATCGCGGAACTGCTTGAAATAGTCAAACACAACAAGCCCTTCCATCCGCAAACGGTGGGTGATGAAGCGCAGCGTGTTGCGAATGCCACGAGGCTCCGCCTTGTTATATTCCGATACGGCACCAGAGATGATGATCCTTGCACGCTCATTTGTATTGGCAATGGCTGCATCCAGCATCTCGCCGCCCACATTGTCGAAATAGATGTCAACCCCATCTGGGCAGGCGCCTTTGATGGCATCCTCCAGATTGGCCACTTCCTTGTAGTTGATGCAGGCATCAAATCCGAGCTCGCCGGTGACGTAAGCGCATTTCTCTTTGGAGCCAGCGATGCCAACGGTGCGGCACCCCTTCATTTTTGCGATCTGACCAGCCGTGGCACCGACGGGGCCAGCTGCAGAAGAAATCAGAACTGTTTCGCCTTCTTTGGGCTGGCCTAAATCCTGAAGGCCAAAATAGGAGGTGAGGCCGGGAATGCCGAGCACGCCGATGGCCGCGGTGACACGGAGTGGCCCCTGGAACATAGAGGCATCAAGCTTCGCCAGTCCTCGACCGTTAGAAAGCGCATGGGATTGCCAGCCAAAGCCGCCAGTGACCAGATCGCCAACAGCGAACTTCTCATTGTTTGACTGAACGACCTCGCCCACCATCGCTCCTTCGATGACTTCTCCAACCTGCAGGGCCGCGGCGTAGCTGTCAGCAGAAAGGCGTGACCGCATGCCTGGATCAATGGAGATGTACTTCGCCTGTATGAGAAGTTCATGCTCACCCGGATCAGCAATTTCGACCTCCTCCAACCGAAAGTTTTCAGGAGCGGGTTTTCCCTCAGGTCGGGATGCAAGCACCCAGCGTTGGTTCGTCGTCGGCACAGTCGTTTCCTCCAAAAGACAACCCGGCAGCAGATGCCGCCGGGCCATAAATTTTAGCAATGGGGATGGCGAAAAGCCAGCCGGGTTATGCAGACGGATCGTTGCTGATCTTCACGAGCATCTTGCCGAAATTAGCACCAGAGAAGAGATTGAGGAATGCCTTAGGCGCGTTCTCAATACCTTCTTCTACAGTTTGCTCGGTCTTCATCTTGCCGCTGCCAATGAGCTTCGCCATTTCAGCATAGAAGTCCGGAATAATGTCGAGATGGTTGGAGACGATGAAGCCTTCAAGCTTCAGGCTCTTGCCGACAATCTGAATGAGATTGTTCGGACCGGGACGCGGCTCTTTGTCATTGTACTGCTCGATCATGCCGCAAAGTGCTGCGCGTCCATGCGGATTCATATAGTTGATGGCCGCCTGCAGATGTGCCCCACCGACATTTTCGAAATAGACATCAATGCCTTTCGGGAACGCATCTCGGACGGCAGCATCAAGATCGCCACAGGTCTTGTAGTTGATCGCTTTGTCGATGCCGGCCACGTCTTCAAGCCATTTGCACTTATCGTCAGACCCAGCAGAACCCACCACATAGCAGCCATGCGCTTTCGCAAGCTGGCAGACCACAGCACCCACAGCACCTGAGGCTGCTGAGACGAAGACATTCTCGCCGTCTTTCAGGCCAGCGACTTTGAAGAGGCCAGCATAGGCTGTCATGCCAGGCATGCCGAGCGTGCCAAGGTTTGCTTCAATGGGCCCCATGGCAGGGTCGATCTTGTTCACCATGGCTCCATCGGTCACATAAAGCTCGCGCCAACCATTCATGGAATTCACATAGTCGCCAACGGCAAAGTTTTCATTATTGGACTCGATGACCTTACCTATGCAGCCGCCATCCATGGTTTCGCCAATCTGGAACGGAGGCACATAGCTTTCCCGGTCCATCATGCGACCGCGCATATAGGGGTCGACGGACATCCAGAGGTTCTGAACGAGAAACTCGCCAGCGCCGGGTGCCGCAACCGCCACCTCGGCGATCTGGAAATCACTGTCTTTTGGCTCGCCATCTGGCCGTGCAGCCAGCTGAACCTCTTTGCTGATCATGTTTGACATATCTGTCTCCTGTTAGGTTGGTAATTAGTTGGTTTGTTCAGTTTCTTGGATCTGTATCCCAGGGAATGACGTCTGCGGTCTCTACCATCCAGGTAAGGACATGGTCTTTCATGTCCCTGATTCTTGTTTGGTGCGTTGGATCTTTGATGAGGTTGTGCTCCTCCAACGGGTCGTGGGTCCGGTCGTAGAACTCATCACTCTCATACAATCGATAAATGTAGGTCCAGTCCTGGCTCCGAGCGGAAATAGCTTTGCCGGCAAAAGTAGGGTCTTCCTGTTGCAGGCCGGCCTTTAGGTCATAAGGAAAGTCGGCCTGTTCAACGAGATCGGCTTCATCTCTCGTGTAGCCCCCCTCTGAAAAAGCAAGCTCACGGTGGGGCGTTGTCGGGTCGGCAAGAACCGGTTTGAGGCTCTTGCCGAAATGGGTGTGGTTCGCCTCAATCCCTGCATAGTCGAGCAGGGTGGGGAGAAGATCGACCATCTCCACCATGGTCTCCGCCGTGCCGCCTTCTGAGACGCCAGGCCCGCCAATAATGAGCGGATTGCGCACCAGGCAATCGTCCAGCCCACTGGTCCACTTTTCCACCTGATCAAAGTCGCCTGCATATTCGCCATGGTCCGTGAAGAAGAGCGTCATCGTATCGTCAGCCTGACCGCTGGTTTTCAGCGCATCCATCAGCCGCCCGAATTGGGCGTCAATGCGCGAAATCATGCCGTAATAGGTGGCGACAATCTCTTTCCATTCATCGTCACTAAGGCGGTCACGACCATGGGTCTCTTTGAGCTTCTGCATGAACCGGGGTTTTGTCGATAGGTCTGCCTGCGCGCGCCTGGGCATGTCCGCACGATCATGCAGACTGAAAAAGGGTTCTTCCACTTCAAAAGGCAGGTGTGGAAAAATCTGAGCGATGAACAGAACCCATGGGGCCTCGGGCGCATTTTCCAGCCATTGAATGGCGGTCTGTAGATTGGCTTCATCAAGATCAAGGAATGGTCCGTCACCGGTTCCATCCTTGCCTTTGCGTTCGCCATGATAGAAAGCCCGCGCGAGCGCACCCTCGCGCGGTGTTTTGTCAAATTCAAAAAACATGGAGGGGTAGGTGGTGAAGCCGTGAAAGTCAGTACTTTCCTCAAGTACGCCCGGCGCAAATGTATCGCCGCGGGCACCTGCCCAGGCCACATTGTACCCGCCATCCTTCAGGAGCTTCAGGAGATTGGGTTCCCAAGGCTTAATGAGATGGGTGAGAGTCCGGTGGCCCCGCACATGCGGATACCAGCCGGTGAACATGGAGACCCGGCTCGGGCTGCAGACGGAGTTTTGAGAGAAGGCGTTGGTGAACTTCACACCCTGATCCGCAAACGCATCCAAATGAGGCGTTTGCACAACCGTGTTGCCAAACGCACCGACGCAATCGGCGCGTAGCTGGTCCGGCATAAAGATCAGGAAATTGGGTCGGGCGCTCACGTGAACTTGCCTAGATCACTTTGACCATGCGTTTGCCACGGTTCTCACCGGCAAGAAGACCAATCAATGCTGCGGGCGTATTCTCAAGCCCGTCAATAATGTCTTCCTGCACCTTGATCTTGCCTTCAGCAACCCAGCCTTCCAGGTCTTTGAGCGCCTTTTCCCGTTCATTGGGGAAGTCGGACATGATGAAGCCGCGCAGGTTCAGGCGCTTGGTGACGATGAGGCCGGGAACACCACGCGGACCAGCAGAGGGTGGCGCACCATCATATTGCGAGACGGCACCGCAACAGGCGATCCGCCCGAAATTGTTCATGCGGAAGAGGGCCGCTTCCAGAATGTCGCCGCCAACATTGTCGAAATAAACGTCAATGCCCTGCGGCGCGACGGCTTTCAGAGCTTTGAAGACTGGCTCGGTCTTGTAATTCACCGTTGCATCGAAGCCAAGCTCGTCTTTCAGCCATTGGCATTTCTCGTCCGAGCCGGCAATGCCGATCACGGTGCAATCAGGGACAGCGGCTTTAGCGATCTGACCGACCAGCGTCCCGACAGAACCAGCGGCGGCGGAGACAAGAATGGTCTCACCTGCTTTTGGCGTCGCACAGTTCAAAAGGCCGAAATAGGCGGTGAGCCCGGCAACGCCATAAACGCTCAAAAGATGCGTCTTTGGCTCCATCGAAGGCACCTTCTGAGCGGCCTTCGCAGGAACCACAGCATAATCCTGCCAGCCGGTGTCGGCGAAGACGAGGTCACCAGCCGAGAAGTCGGACGACTTGCTCTCAATTACCTCTGCAATGGCACCGCCAGCCATCACCTGGCCCGATTCCACCGCGTCGCGATAGGTCGCGCCCTGCATCCATGCCCGGTTTGCAGCATCAAGGGAGATATAATGGGTCCGCAGCAGAAGAGTGCCCTCATCTGAGAGAGTGGGCACCGTTGTTTCAGCCATCTTGAAGTGTTCTGAACCAAGCTTGTCCTTGGGTGTTTCCACCAGCAGGATCTGGCGATTTGCTGTCTCAGCCATCCTATTTCTCCCCATTTTTAATGTTTGTTGCCGCCAGCATATAGACAGGGAGGGGGGGATGCACCACCTGTAAAACCCCATATTCGTTACGTAATTTGTGGTCCCTATTGTTCATGTACGAACAGCAAGCTAGAAACACGTCTCCAATCTGACAGAGAGTTGAGTCTGAAGCCTTTACCCATGACCGATCAGTTGAAAATAGGCCTCGCCCAGTTGAACCCAACCGTGGGCGATATTGCAGGCAATATGGCGAAAGCCCGATCCGCGCGCGCTGATGCAGCGGTAGAGGGTGCGGATTTGGTCATGTTTCCCGAGCTCTTTCTGATCGGCTACCCGCCGGAAGACCTGGTCTTGAAGCCCTCATTCCAGTTGGCCGTGGACGAGGCACTGGCGGAGCTCGCGAAAGACACCGCCGATGGTGGCCCTGGATACCTCATAGGTGCACCGTCTCGCGAAGAGACGGGCCTCCACAATTCCATGGTTCTGATCGACGGCGGTGAGATCGTTGGGAAGCGCCATAAGGTTCATTTGCCAAACTATGGCGTGTTTGATGAGCCTCGTGTCTTCGCTGCGGGCAGCATGCCCGGGCCATTGCCCTTCAGAGGCGTGCGCTTAGGGGTGCCGGTCTGCGAAGACATCTGGTTTGAAGATGTGACCGAATGTCTGGAAGAAACCGGCGCTGAGATCCTTCTTGTTCCAAATGGCTCGCCCTTTGATACGCAGAAGCACGACGCGCGCATGCAGCACTGTGTTGCGCGGATCAACGAGTCCGGATTGCCACTTGTCTATCTCAATCAGATCGGCGGACAGGACGAACTGGTGTTTGATGGAGCCTCCTTCGTCTTGAACAGCGATCTGTCTTTAGCGTCGCAAATGCCCGCCTGGAAAGAAAACGTCCTGGTCACCACCTGGTCCCGCGAAGGGGCTGGCTGGGTCTGCGCTGCAGAAGCCTCGGCGCAAATCCCTGATGGGGATGAAGCGATTTACAATGCCTGTGTGTTGGGCCTCCGCGACTATGTCACCAAGAACCGGTTTCCGGGCGTGGTGCTCGGCCTTTCCGGTGGCGTCGACTCCGCTATCTGCGCTGCCATGGCGGTGGACGCGCTGGGCGCGGATAAAGTTCACTGCGTCATGTTGCCGTATAAATACACAGCCGACGAAAGCGTGAGCGACGCGGAGCAATGTGCAGCAGCGCTCGGTGTGCGTTATGACAGCGTGCCCATTGAAGGGCCGGTGAAGGGCTTCCTGGAAGCGCTTGATCCCATGTTTGCTGATACACAGTCAGACACGACGGAGGAAAACCTTCAGTCGCGAACCCGTGGCACCATCCTCATGGCACTGTCCAACAAATTTGGCAGCATGGTCGTGACAACGGGCAACAAGTCGGAAGTCTCCGTCGGCTATGCCACGCTCTATGGCGACATGAATGGTGGCTACAATCCGATCAAGGATCTCTACAAGCTTCAGGTGTTCGCGCTCTGTCGCTGGCGGAATGCAAACAAGCCGTCGATCGGCCTCGGACCGGAGGGCGAAGTGATCCCGGTCAACATCATCACGAAACCCCCCTCGGCTGAGCTGCGTGAAGACCAGAAGGACGAAGACTCGTTACCGCCTTATGAGGTGCTTGATGACATTCTCGAATGTCTGGTTGAGAAGGAAATGCCCTTCGCAGACATTGTTGCGCGGGGGCATGACCGAGATCTTGTAAAACGCATTGAGCATCTGCTCTATATTGCCGAGTACAAGCGCAGACAGGCAGCGCCTGGCGTGAAGATCACGTCGCGTAATTTCGGGCGGGACCGCCGCTACCCCATCACCAACGGTTATCGCGACGCGCGGTAAGGAACATCATGACTGCATGTCTTAGATTTGCGCCGAGCCCTACGGGCACCATCCATGTCGGCAATGTGCGCACGGCCTTGTTCAACTGGCTGCTTGCAAAGAAGGAAGGCGGCACCTTCATACTGCGCCTGGATGATACGGATACAGAACGCTCCACCCAGGAATATGCCGACAAGATCGTTGCGGATATGGCCTGGCTCGGCCTGATGCACGACAAGACATTTCGCCAGTCAGACCGGTTTGATCGCTATGCGGAGACGGTTGAAAAGCTGAAAGCCGAGGGACGCCTCTATCCGTGCTATGAAACCCCGGATGAGCTGGATCGCAAACGCAAACGCCAGTTGGGTCGCAAGCTTCCGCCAGTCTATGACCGCGCGGCACTCAATCTGACAGATGAAGAGAAAGCAGCTTTCGAAGCAGAAGGTCGTCAGCCCCATTGGCGTTTCAAGCTCGACCCGGAAGTGGTTGAATTCAATGATCTCTTTCTGGGGCCGGTCAAGGTCGACACGAAGAGCCTGTCTGACCCCATTCTCATTCGCGGCGACGGGTCTTACCTCTATACGCTCCCAAGCGTGGTTGACGACATCGATATGGAAATCACCCACATCGTTCGTGGCGAAGACCACGTGACCAATACCGGTGCGCAGGTTCAGGTGTTCCGGGCGCTGGGCGCAGAACCGCCCCGCTTTGGGCATCACTCGCTCCTGTTGAATGAAGAAGGCCAGCCGCTTTCCAAACGACTGCGCGGTGAATATTCAATCGGAGCACTCCGCGATGCCGGATTTGAACCCATGGCCGTCACCTCTTTCCTGGCGAAACTCGGCACCTCGGACGCGGCGGTCGCACGATCTGATCTGCAATTGCTGGCCGATGAGTTTGACCCGGGTGAAGTGGGCCGCTCCGGTCACCGGTTTGATATGAAGGAGCTGGAGCGCGTCAATGCAGCCCTTATGCATATGACACCCTTCGCCGATGTTGCTGACAGGCTGTCAGAGCGCGGTATAGACGGTGGGGCGGAGTTCTGGGACGCGGTACGTCCTAACCTCACTCTCTTTGACGGGGTGGCTGAATGGTGGCACGTCGCTCACGGTCCGGTTGAGCCGGTTATCGAAGCCGACGATGCTGGATTCATCACGGCAGCAGCGGCTGCTCTGCCCGCTGAGCCCTGGGATGAAACCACCTGGAAGACCTGGACAACCACACTCAAGGAAGAGACTGGCCGCAAAGGCAAGGGGCTCTTCATGCCACTCAGACTGGCGCTCACCGGCCTTCGCCATGGACCTGAGCTCGCAAACCTGCTACCTCTTCTCGGGCGCGAGCGGGCTTTGGCTCGTTTGGGCGGACAAAAGGCTTGAATTTAGGCATTAACGGCGAGACCGATCCGATGAATATCATCAACGCGATCATTATTAAGGGTCTGATTATCAGCGGCTAATAGCATTGGCCGCCGCCGTTCGAGCACGTTTTCTTCAGAAATCCAGACGTAAAGAACCGGCCGGCGGCAACGCAGGAACGGACGGCATGTTTTTGCCGAAACTTGGAACAAGAAAATGAGCAAAGAACGGCTTTACCTCTTCGACACGACATTGCGCGACGGCGCGCAGACGCAAGGCGTCGACTTCTCTGTCGAGGACAAAAAGCTCATTGCGAGCCTTCTGGACAAGCTCGGGCTCGACTATGTCGAAGGCGGTTACCCCGGGGCTAACCCCACGGATACGGATTTCTTCTCCACCGATCCCGGGCTGAAGCACGCGACCTTTACCGCGTTTGGCATGACCAAACGGGCAGGGCGGTCTGCGGATAATGACCCGGGCCTTGCTGCCATTCTCGACAGCTCAGCCTCGGCGGTATGCCTTGTCGCCAAAAGCTGGGATTTCCATGTGGATGTGGCGCTGGGCATCACCAATGACGAAAACCTGGAGACCATCACAGACAGCGTACGTGCGATTGTCGCGCGGGGCCGCGAGGCCATGATCGACTGCGAGCACTTCTTCGATGGCTATAAGGCAAACCCGGACTACGCACGCGCCTGCGTAAAGGCGGCGCTTGACGAAGGCGCACGCTGGGCGATCCTCTGTGACACGAATGGCGGCACGCTGCCCAACGAGGTGGAACAGATCGTGACGGATCTCACGAAGGACTTCCCTGGAGACCGGCTTGGCATTCATTGTCACAATGACACAGAGAACGCTGTGGCAAACACACTTGCTGCGGTGCGCGCCGGCGTACGTCAGGTGCAGGGTACCTTGAATGGATTGGGCGAGCGCTGCGGCAACGCCAATATGGTCTCGCTCATCCCAACTTTCCTCTTGAAGCCGGAATATGCGGATCGCTTTGAAATCGGCGTCACGGAAGAGCAGCTCAAAGACATCACCCATGTGTCACGCACACTGGATGAATTGCTGAACCGCGCACCGGATCGATACGCGCCCTATGTTGGTGAGAGCGCCTTTGCATCAAAGGCGGGCATTCACGTATCAGCCATCATGAAAAACCCGGCGACTTACGAACATGTGGAGCCGGAGAGTGTGGGTAATAAACGCCACATCTCTGTCTCAGATCAGTCTGGCCGTTCGAACGTTCTAGCTCAGCTTGAGGCTGCGGGCATCGATGTGGACAGCAAAGACTCGCGTATCAACCGTTTGCTTGATGAAGTAAAAGAGCGGGAATATCTCGGCTACTCCTATGACGGCGCTGAGGCATCCTTTGAGCTTCTTGCGCGCCGCATGCTGGGGCAGGTCCCGGAATATTTCACCGTCAACTCATTCCGCGTGCTTATCGAGCGTCGCTACAACGCGGTGGGAGAGTTGGTCACCGTTTCCGAAGCAACGGCGAAGGTCGTGGTGGATGGGGAACAGTTCATCTCTGTCGGCGAAGGGAACGGCCCTATCAACGCTCTCGATGAAGCGCTGCGCAAGGACCTAGGAAAATATCAGTCCTATATCGATGAAATCCGTCTCGTGGACTTCAAGGTGCGTATCCTCACTGGGGGCACAGAAGCGGTCACTCGCGTGCTGATCGAAAGTGCAGATGCCGACGGCACCCGCTGGTTCACTGTCGGCGTTTCCCCCAACATTGTGGATGCCTCCTTCCAGGCCCTGACGGACAGCATCACCTACAAGCTGTTGCGAGATGATGCGCCTGCGCCGCTCACGTCCGGCAGTCAGGCAACGCTCAAACAGCCTGGACGCTGATCCGGTTACTGCTTGGCAGACAGGCTGACGATGAAGTGCCGGATGGAGGCTTCCAATTCGCTTTGAGGCACCCGTCGGCTGCTGTGCAATGCCACCAACGCAGCCTCCGCAAGGACAGCATTCAGAAAGCGTGCCGATAGTTCAATTGACGGTACGTCGATCTCGCCGGCTTCATTCGCCGCTTTGAGCCCCGCCGTCATGAGGCCAAGGCTTGTTTCAGCCTCCAGGTCTCGTGCCCGTTCCCAGCCCAGCACCTGTGGCGCCTGATCAATCAGGATCGTGGCGATTTGGGGTTTGCGGACTTCCTTCAGCCAGGAGAGGCAGGCATTGATCAGGCTCTCCAGAGGCGAGTCTGATTTCTTCGCGGCGCGGCCCGATCGCAGGATGGCCCCATCAGATGTGGCGACGAACACGGCTTCGAACACATCCCGTTTCGTGGGGAAGTGATAGTACATGGCCCCCCGGCTGACGCCCGCGGCGGCCAGGATGTCATCGGTGGATGTTCCCTCAAACCCTTGGGTCACAAAGAGTTTTTCGGCTGAGCTGATAAGGGACGCGCGTGTCGCGGTACGTCTTTCTGATTGAGTCGCCATAAACCCACTTTACATCAACTCTCTGCAAAGATAAAACCGACAGACAGTCGGTTTTTATATTGGAGAAAATTGATGAAAAATTACCCCGAACATTTCGATCACATGCTGGCAGCTTGGAACGAACACGATCTGTCCAAGGTTCGTGGGCACCTTGAAAAGGCGGTGGCACCAGACGTGCATTTTCTCGATCCAAGTAAGGACGTGACGGGCATTGATGCATTCGTTGAGATGGTCCACGAGTTTCGGACGGAAATTGTACCAGACGCCGTGAACTCTCGAGCCAGCGGCGTAGACTCACACAACGGCTTGTATCGCTACAATTGGGCTATACATAGTAAAGGCGAATTGGTCATGACCGGATTCGATATGTGCATGACGAACGATGACGGCATGATTTCGAAAGTCTATGGTTTCTTCGGACCTTTGCCTGAACTTGAGTCCTGATTTTCAGCCCGACGCTAAAGCGGAAGCCCGCTCAGCCGGGCTTCCGAACATGGTGAGCTGGGGTGAGTACAAATTCGGAGAAGGATGTTGGCCGTGAGGCCCTTTTGGGCGGCATCGGCGCAGCGTCTGGGTATGCCTTCTGGGGCCTGACCGTTATTTTCTACAAACAGCTCACCCACGTGTCGGCCTACGAGGTTCTGGCACACCGCACGCTGTGGAGCGTGCTCCTGACAGTGGGGCTGATCTTTCTGTTTAACCGCCGGGCCGCCTTTGTTGCGGCACTTACGAACAAGCGGCTGCTCCTGACTCTGACCGCGACAAGCCTGATCATCGGCACCAACTGGTTTGTCTTCATCTATTCGATCAATGAAGAGCGGGTGCTGGAAACGAGCCTTGGCTACTATATCAACCCGCTCATCAGCGTGTTGATCGGGGTTGCCTTTCTGTCGGAAAAACTGACGAGGCCGCAGATCGCAGCTGTTGTGCTGGCAGCGATTGGCGTCCTCATCATGACCATTGATTTTGGCGAGGTCCCGTGGATATCGCTCTTTCTCGCCGTAACTTTTGCGATCTACGGATATCTGCGCAAAATCACGAAGGTTGCCCCCCTTGAAGGGCTCGCCATTGAGGTGATCATCCTATTGCCGTTTGCCATAGGCTATCTGGCCTTCATGGAAAGCGGCGCGGGAACAGCTCTCATGCATGAAGGCTCTTGGACTGTCTTCCTGCTGATGCTGGCAGGACCCATGACAGTCATCCCGCTCTTCTTGTTCAACTATGGGGCACAGCGCATTCGCTTGGCCACCCTGGGCCTGATGCAATACCTCGCCCCGACAGTTCAACTGGTGATCGCAGTCTGGATGTATGGCGAAGCGCTGACAGACACCCATCTTGTGACTTTCGGTCTCATCTGGGCGGGCCTGGCGCTCTTCAGCTGTGATACCTGGCGGCGCGAGCGGGAACTCCGCCGTGTCGCGCGGTCAACGTAGAACGCTCCAGGTACGAATCAATTGATCTGTCTGCCTGACGGGCCTAGCCTCCTTTTAAGGCTTGGCTCGAGCCTCCCCCCTCCATTGGGGAAGCATTGCACATGTAGGGTACCCAACTCATCGAACCATCTGTTCGAGCATGCGCATAAGGAGGGATTGTGACGACCGCTCGCAATAGGAGGTTCTCGTATGAGACTAACTGCCCCAATCTATCGACTAAAGCGTCAGGCAAAACTGCTGGCGCGCAAAACCGGCGTCCCGCTTAACGAAGCGCTCAACCAGGTTGCCAAAGAAGAAGGCTTCACCAGTTGGAGTCTTCTTGCGAGCCGCTATGCTTCGGAGCGTCCCGCTTTTCACATTTTGTCAGGACTGCAGCCAGGAGATCTGGTGCTGTTGGGGGCCCGGCCGGAACATGGCAAGACCCTGATGGCGCTTGAGATCATTACCGAAGCCATCAAGGACGGTGCAGAGGGCGCATTTTTCACGCTGGATTACAACGAAGAAGACGTAGCTCATCGCCTGCAATCCATTGGCAGTGGCCCGCAAAAACTGGGTGCGGCCTTGCTCGTCGATACATCTGACGACATCGACGCGCACTACATCGTCGACCGGCTAAAAGAGAAGCCGCGCGGCACGGTGGTTGCTATCGACTATCTGCAGATCCTGGATCAACGCCGGAGTAGCCCAGAGATCAATCAGCAGATTGAGGCGTTAAGAAGGTTCGCCAACGAGGCCGGTCACATCATCATTCTGATCTCTCAGATTGACCGGAAATATGAGTTGGCGGCAGATGACCTTCCAACTTTGGCAGACGTGCGTACACCCAATCCGCTCGACCTGTCGCTCTTCACCAAGTCCTGCTTTCTGAGCGAAGGTGAAGTGAAGCTTGAGGCTGTCGCCTGATCACATAAACTTGGAGCCGGGACAATTGTTCCGGTTCCGCCAACCCCGCGTGTTCTCTCTACAGCGCCGCTTCAATCCGGGGAAGGACGTCTTCCACCCGATCTACAACCGCATATTGCGCGCGGATTGACGACTGAACGAAACCTTGGTCCATCATATGGTCAAACAGGCCGATCAGCGGATCCCAGAAACCGTTGAGATTGAGAAAGAGGATGGGGCGGTTGTGCCGTCCGAGCTGTGCCCAGGTGAGCATCTCGATCACTTCTTCTAGTGTTCCTATGCCGCCGGGCAGGGCGAGAAAGGCGTCGGCGCGATCAAACATCTTCTGTTTGCGCTCATGCATGGAGCCAACCACCAGAAGCTCACTCACCTCATTGTAAGCGATCTCCTTGGTCTGCAGAAAACCGGGAATAATGCCGGTTACGTGGCCACCTTCAGCCATGACCGTTCGGGCACAAATGCCCATAAGGCCGATACCGCCACCGCCATAAACAAGCCCCACATCACTTTGAGCAAAGGTTCGGCCAAGGCTTTCCGCCATTTCAGAGAAGTTGGGCGCGTCCCCTTTGCTGGAGCCGCAATAAACACAGACATTTAGGCGGGGCATGCGGTCTCCTGCTATTTTCGATCTGAAGGGCTCCAAATTGGTGCCGTATTTGCACTCTAACGTCATGAACACTGTGTACTGTGACCTGCGTCCCAGTGCGGAACAGGTATTAACCATGCGCGTGGCCGAGGGAAGCATTTTTCGTCAGGCCAGGTAGCATGGGCCGGTAGACTAGTCGGCAGAATAACCAAGACGGAAGAAACCGAAAGAGGGGTCTGTGCCAATGTCATCGCGAAACCTAGCCATTGGCGGCGCGGCAGCCGCGGCAATCATCGCCATCATCATCGCTTTGTTCCTGTTTATGGGCGGGGATGAAGAAACCGAAACGGTGGCCACGACCCAAATAGGCCAGTCTCAGCAGACCCAGCCGACAGAAGAAGTTGCTGAGAAAACTGTTCCGACCTTCGACATTGTCCGTGTTGAACGAGACGGCATGGCCGTGATCGCCGGCCGCTCGGAACCGCAGGCGACGATAACGCTTAAAAGAAACGGAACCGCCATCGCGACGGCCGACGCAGACGGTCGCGGCGAGTGGGTGATTGTTCTGGATACGCCATTGGCGCCCGGCGACGTGGAGCTCACGCTCACCGCACGCAACCCAGACGGCAGTGAGATTGACTCCACCCAGTCAGTATCCGTTTCCGTTCCTGAACAGGAAGGTGGACAGGCATTGGTTGTGTTGGCGGAGCCCGGCAAAGCGAGCCGCGTTTTGCAAGGCCCTGGTGTGCCATCAGATGCGGGAAATCTTGTTCTCGAAGCGGTCGACTATGACGAGAATGGCAACGTCATCATTTCCGGTATCACGGAACCAAACAGCACAGTTCGGATCTACCTGAACGACAAACCGATCGGGGACGCCGTAGCTGACGGGGAAGGCCGCTGGGAACTTCGTCCGAACGGCGCAGTGGAACCAGGTACCTACACCATGCGGATCGACCAGCTGGATGCCAATGGTCAGGTCTCCGCTCGCGTTGAAGTGCCGTTCGAGCGCGGTGTGGCGGAAGATGTCCGCCGCCAGATCGCTGAGGGTCAGGTGGTCATCCAGCCCGGCAACAATCTCTGGAACATTGCTCGCCAGCTCTATGGCAGCGGCTATCGCTATACGACAATCTATCAGGCGAATCGGGACCAGATCCGCGATCCAAACCTGATCTATCCAGGACAGGTTCTCTCCACGCCTGCTCAATAGGGCTTACTTGAGCGCCTTTGGACCCGGCGGCAAAGGCCCCCTTGGCACGAAGGTGCATAGGCCCTAAATAGTGAGTACGCTTGTTTCCCACCCCGGTCTCTCAGGCCGGGGTGTTTTCTTCTGCATTCTGCGAAAATCTGAAGAGATAGAGTGAACGGGCACCAGAGGAGGGCGCATGACGCCACGCATTGGGGCAATGAGCGAGCCGGTTAATCTCTCACTGCCACCACAAACAACCAGTACCTATCGTTCTGTGCTGCCGCTTCTATGGCCGGAAGGCAGGGTTGATCTGCGCACGCGGGTGGTGCTGGCCTTTATCGCCATGTTCGTGGCGAAGGCATTCACTGTCTATGCACCCTTTTTCTATCGCGATGCGGTCGATGCGCTGACGACAGACGAGACGAGTACCACGGCGATGGTCGCGGTCCCCGTGGCCATGGTTGTGGCGTATGGTGTGGCCCGCATCATGATGATCGCTATGGCTCAGTTGCGCGATGGACTGTTTGCCCGTGTCGGGCAGAACGCCGTGCGGACATTGGCTCTGCGTACCTTCAAACACATTCATGCTTTGTCGCTCCGGTTCCACCTGGAACGCCGGACAGGCGGCCTAAGCCGTATTATTGAGCGCGGCACCAAGGCGATCGAGTTTCTGCTGCGGTTTTCTCTTTTCAGTATTTTCCCGACCATCATCGAGTTGTTGCTTGTCGCTGGTATTCTCTGGTGGAATTTCGACTGGCGCTACGCAGCAGTCACCGGCGGTGTGATTTCGTTCTATATCGCGTTTACCTACTGGGCGACCGAGTGGCGGACAGCTATTCGCCGCGAAATGAACGACCGGGATACAGAAGCCAACACGAAGGCCATCGACAGCCTGCTCAACTACGAGACAGTCAAATATTTCGGCAATGAGCGTCACGAAAGCAGCCGATATGACAAAGCAATAGAGGGATATGAGGACGCGGCTATTCGCACCTCCACGTCGCTGTCCGTTCTGAATACGGGGCAGACGCTCATTTTCACCTTCGGCCTGATCGCGCTCATGCTGATGGCAGCCTATGGTGTGGCAGCCGGCGATCTCACTGTTGGTGAGTTTGTCATGGTGAATGCCTTCATGATCCAGCTGTCGGCGCCGCTCAATCTGCTGGGATCTGTCTATCGGGAGATCCGGCAGGCATTGGTCGACATGGAAACCATGTTCGGACTGATCGCAGTGCCACCCGAAATCGTCGATCAACCCGGCGCTGAGGCGCTTAAAGTCTCAGGGGGTGCTATCCGCTTCGATGATGTCTCTTTTTCCTATGATCCGGACCGGGGCATTCTGAGGAACGTCTCCTTCGAGGTTCCTGCCGGTAAGTCCGTGGCCCTCGTTGGGCCATCTGGGGCAGGGAAGTCGACCATCAGCCGCATTCTGTACCGCTTCTATGATGTGCAGGAAGGCTCGGTCACCATCGACAACCAGGAGATTTCACGCGTCAACCAGGACAGTCTGCGCGCTTCAATCGGGATCGTGCCTCAGGACACGGTGCTCTTCAATGACACCATTCGTTACAATATACGCTACGGTCGGCCTGATGCCACGGACGCGGAAGTTGAAGAAGCGGCACGTCTCGCACAAATCTCGGATTTCATTGCGGACCTGCCTAGAGGGTTTGACACGATGGTTGGGGAGCGGGGCCTCAAACTGTCTGGTGGCGAAAAACAACGGGTCGCCATTGCTCGCACCATCCTCAAAAATCCACCCATCCTGATGCTGGATGAAGCAACTTCCGCACTCGACAGCGCGACGGAGCGGGAAATACAGACGGCACTCGGCATTATCTCTGAAAACCGGACGACCCTGATCATTGCCCACCGGCTGTCCACGGTGGTGGATGCAGACGAGATCCTGGTTCTGGACAAAGGTCAGATCATCGAACGGGGCAGCCATAGAGACCTTTTGGGGCTAGGCGGAACCTACTCAGATATGTGGAACCGCCAGCTGGAAGAAGCGGCAGAAACACAAGCATTAAGCGAACCCCAAAAGGTCTAAGAGAGCGCTTAACCTGAAGCCGCCGTCGCGGTAAGGTGGGCAAAAGAGCGGCATGGCCGCGCAATCTAGCTTAGGAACCGTCAATGGACGCACTCACCTCTGTTCTCGTGCCAATTCACAAAGAAGGGCACAAGTTCATTCTCATTTTTGCCGCTGTCACCTTGCTTCTCTTCCTTCTATGGGAACCGCTTGGCTGGCTGGGCGTGATTTTGACCGCATGGTGCGCCTATTTCTTTCGCGATCCTGACCGCTTGACGCCGGCGCGAGACGGTTTGCTTATTTCTCCCGCTGATGGGGTGGTTAGCCTCATCACAGAGGCAGCGCCGCCGCCTGAGCTCGGCCTTGGCGAAATGGCCCGTCCGCGGATCAGTATTTTCATGAATGTGTTCAATTGCCATGTGAACCGCTCGCCGGTCTCCGGCACGGTGACGCGCACTGCCTATCGCCCAGGCCTTTTCCTGAACGCGGACCTTGATAAGGCCAGTGACGATAATGAGCGCCATTCCTTGGTGATCGATACAGCGAACGGTAAAAGCTATGTCGTGGTGCAGATCGCCGGGCTCGTTGCCCGCCGCATCGTTAACGAAGTGAAAGACGGTGACGCTCTGCAGGCAGGTGAACGTTTCGGACTCATCCGTTTTGGCAGCCGGGTCGATGTTTACCTTGAACCAGGCGAAACACCCTTGGTTTCTGTTGGTCAGACCATGATCGCTGGTGAAACAGTGCTCGTTGACACGAAATCGGACGAAACAGCACGGCTTGCAGAAATCCGCTAAGAGGCGGAGACTGCGAGCGCGAACCCTGAGCAGACAGAACAGAGGAGCAGACCATGGCAATCTCTCCATTCGGATCGCGTGACCGCGCGGCAGGGACCCACCAGCGTCGGAGTCTCAAAACGCTGCCCATACGCAGTCTTGTGCCCAACAGCCTCACTGTCATGGCGCTGTGTGCAGGCCTGACCTCGATACGGTTCGGGCTCGATGGCAAGTTTGAGCTGGCTGTTCTGGCCATCTGCGTGGCCGCGATCCTCGACGGTCTTGATGGTCGCGTCGCGCGTTTGCTCAAAGGGACGACCAAGTTCGGAGCTGAGCTGGATTCCCTGTCTGATTTTCTCTGCTTTGGCGTGGCGCCGGTCATGCTGCTCTATCTCTGGACGCTAAACGGCTTGGGGGGACTTGGGTGGATTGTCGTTCTCGGGTTTGCCGTTTGCTGTGCCTTGAGGCTGGCGCGTTTTAACGTTGCTCTTGAAGATCCAGATAAACCCGCCTGGACGGCCAACTACTTTATTGGTGTGCCCTCACCTGCGGCGGCGGGGCTTGTCATGTTGCCGCTCTATCTCTCTTTCATCGGCGTTGATTTCCTGAAAGATGTGCCGGTGCTTATCGCCGCCTATGTTGCGGGAATAGCCTTCTTGATGGTGAGCAAAATCCCAAGCTTCTCCGGGAAGCGATTGGGCATGCGGGTACGCAGGGATGAAATGCTCCCCGTGCTGCTCGGTGTCGCTCTTTCTGTTGCGGTGCTCTTCAGCTATCCATGGATCACGCTCTGCGTGCTTGTGATTGGATATCTGGCTTTTCTACCCGTCAGCACGATGCGCTACCGACACCACCAAAAACGCACCGCTTTCGTCTCCGATGATGACGAAGATGAGTTTCTGGCAGACTCAAAGTAAAAGGCCCCGCTGTAACAGCAGGGCCTTTCTATCCAAACATCCAGCAGCCTTGAGCATGTGCCTATTCGGCTGGCTGTGAGTGTCTCCAGCTTTCCGGATCTTTTCGCAGGAAACGCCGTTCCTGGAAGGAGCGCTTGAAGCGACTGGGGGCGACCAGCAGAACTGGGACGAGTACAAGGGTCAGCAATGTTGAGAAGCCAAGTCCGAAGATGATTGCAGTTGAGAGCTGCACCCACCAGGCAGCAACCGGGCCACCATAGGTTATCTCCCGGGCGAAGAAGTTCACATTCACCTGAATGGCCATGGGAAGCAGACCAAACATTGTTGTGATCGTCGTCAGCAGAATAGGCCGCAAACGCTGTCCGGCTGTGCGCAGAATGGCTTCAATCTCATCCATGCCATCCTTCAACAAGCGCTGATAGGTGTCGATCAACACAATCGAGTTGTTCACCACGATGCCCGCAAGCGCCACGATCCCAGTCCCCGTCATGATGATGGAGAAAGTCTGACCGGTTACCATCATCCCAAGCAGCACGCCAACTGTTGAAAGAACAACCGTTGAGAGCGTCAGGACTGAGAAATAGAAGCTGTTAAACTGTGTAAGCAGAATGATGAACATCAGGAAGAGGGCGGCAAGCATCGCTTTTCCAAGAAAGTCGCCTGCAGCAGCCTGTTCTTCATTTGCGCCGCGGAATTTGACCGTCACCGCAGGATCAATTTCCTGTTCGGCAAGCCAGGCTTCCAGAATGCCGACGACTTCGTCCACATTGCGTTTATCACCGGTCGCTGGATTGACGCCTGTATTGGCTTTCAATGTATAGCGTCGGTGTCCATCAATGCGTTCAATGGTCGAGACCTGTTGTTGTGGCTCCCGCGAGACAAAATTGCTGATCGGCACCAAACCATTATTGGTACGGATACGAAGCTGATCCAGCTGCGCGACGCTTCTATATTCGCTTGGGTAACGTACGCGAATGTCGACTTCATCTTCGGCGTCATCAGGGCGATAATTGCCAATAAGGATACCGTTTGTGACGAGCTGCACGGTGGCGCCAACAGTTGTGATATCGGCCCCAAATCGGCCTGCCATCTCACGGTCAACGGAGAGCACCCATTCAATTCCCGGTAGGGGACGAGAGTCCTCCACATCAATCAGACCCAGATCCGTCGTGTCGACGTGATGCCGAATAAAGTCCGTGGTGCGCAGGAGAGCGTCCACATCGTCTGAGGTCAGCTCTATCTGAATGTCCTTACCTGTCGGCGGACCGTCTTCCCGCTTGCGAACCTCAACCGTGATGCCCGGAATTTCGGCGGACCGCTGTCTGATTTCCTCCAGGATGATGGCGCCTTTTCGGCGTGTTTCATACTTATCGAGCTCGATCATCATCTCGGCGATCAGATCAGCGGGGCGATCACCACCGCCGTTGCCAGGGCCGCCACCGCCGACAGAGGTGCCAGCTTGAGAGAAGACAGTTCTCACACCTGCCGTCGACAGCGCGATTGCTTCAACCTCTTCAGCGAGACCCTGCATGTCGGTAGCTGAAAGATTGCCCCGCGCGCCGACCAGGATGATTGCCTGCTCAGGCTCAGTATCGACGAAAAACTCGACGCCGTTTCCAAAAGTACCGTAGGCAACCATGGTGACGATAAGGATGACGCTGGCGCCGCTCAGGACCAAGATGGGGTGATGAACAAGTTTGTCCAACATCCGAACATAGGACCCTGTCAGTCCAGGAAGCAGCCGGACATCGCCCGTTTCGGCACCTGCAAGCATTTTCAGGACTTCGCTGTCCTGATCTTCCGTTTTGCCAACGAGCGACCCAAGAACCGGCAGGAAAAGCATAGCGGTAATAAAGGAGGCAGTCAGAACCACGATCAATGTGATTGGCAGGTAGGACATAAACTCGCCGCTAACGCCTGGCCAGGCGAGCATGGGCAAGAAGGCTGCAAGTGTCGTTGCCGTCGAAGACGCAATCGGCCAGAACATGCGTTTCGCGCCAAGCGAGTAGGCTTCGAGACGATCCAAACCTTCTGCCATTTTCCGGTCAGCATATTCGACCACCACGATGGCACCATCGACCAGAATACCGACCGACAAAAGCATGCCGAACATCACCATCATGTTCACGGTCATGCCCATGATGGACATGAAAAGGAAGCCGATCATGAACGACGTCGGAATTGCGACACCCACCAGGATGGACGAGCGCATGCCGAGCGCCGCAACACAGACAATCATCACGAGCGCGATCGCTGTAATGATTGACGCTTGCAGCGATCCGAGGGCACGGAAAATCCAGGTTGACGCATCAAGCGTGTAATTCACCTGAATTTCATCTGGCCAGTTTTCCGAAAATCTCTCAACGACCTCAATCACCTGCTGATTGTTATCGACAATGTTCTCGCCAATGCGCTTGGTGATCTCCAGCGCAATCGCAGGTTGGCCGTTAAATCTGGCAAAGGAGTCCACATCCTTAAAGGTCCGGCGAATATCGGCAAGATCAGACAGGGTGACAACACCGTCTCCTGACACTTTGACCGGGAGATTAAGCACGTCGTCGCGGTCCTCAAAAAGACCGGGTACCTTGACGGAGAAACGACCTTCCCCGGAATTCACAGCACCAGCGGCGACCAGGCGGTTGTTAAGGGATACGGCGTTGATCAACTCAGATTGCGAGACGTCATAGGACTCCATGCGAGAGGGATCGATGATCACTTCAAGAAGTTCTTCGCGGTGACCCACAAGCTCTGCCTGTAGAACTGTGGAGACGCTGCCTTCAATTTGATCCTGCAAGGCACGCGCATGTTGAAAAAGTGTGCGTTCAGGCACGTCGCCCGACAGCGTAACGATCAAGACCGGGAAGAGAGAGGTGTTGAATTCGCGAACCAGGGGTTCTTCGGTATCGCCAGGTAGTTCGGCCTGAGCCAGGTCCACTTTTTCACGAACATCGGCAAGGGCAGAATCCTTGTCAAAGCTCACATCGAATTCAAGGATGATCCCAGCATGGCCAGTCGACGCAATGGCCGTCAATTCATCAAGACCCTCAAGAGAACGAAGCTCCGTTTCCATAGGCTTGATCAACAGCCGCTCAGCGTCTTCAGGGGAAATGCCCTGGTGGACGATGGAGACATAGAAAACCGGAATCTGAATGTCCGGATCTGCTTCTTTGGGGATGGAGATGTAGGCTGACACGCCCGCGAGCACCATCAGCACCATCAATGTCATGACGGTTCTACTGCGCGCTATTGCAGCATCAATAAAGCTGTTCATGAGGCAGTCCCCGACTCGTCTTCATAGGTCACATCGACTGTTTGGCCGGGGACTACAAAGTCCTGACCGACTGTGATGAGCTTCGCGCTGGTTGGCAGGCCGGTAACCCAAACGCCCGCGGGACCATCTGCCAGTATCTGTACGCGCTGGAAGTGCACCACATTGTTTTCATCCAGGATTCTCAATCCGATGGTTCCCGCGTCATCCAGCCCCAGGATGGAAGGCGGCACCCGGTGTGCCATGACTTCAGTACTTGGAACCTTAATCTCTGCAGTTACACCCGAGCGAAGCTTCCGATCAGGATTGGCAACCTCCAGCTCGACGCGGAAAGTGCGTGTTGCAGCATCAGCAGTGGTCGAAATGAAACGTACCCTGCCTTCGACGGTCTCCCCAGTTACCAGAGTTGCAATGCCAACCGTGCCTTCCTGGAGTTTATCAACGTCAGTTTCGGCGACCTGGCCGATCACGAGGAAGGGATCCATGTCGACAATCGTTGCACACGGCTGAGACACCTGAAGATAGTCGCCGACTTCAACGGGCCGCGCATCCAGGACGCCATCAAATGGAGCGAGTATTCTTGTGTGACTTAGCTCGACTTCCTGCTGCTTCACCTGCGCTCGTGCGGCATCATAGGCAGCTTGCGATGCCGCAGCCTGCGTTTCTGATCTGTGGCCTCGTGCAGCCAATTTCTGTGCGGCATCAAGCTCGAGCCACCGCTGCCTCATCAGGGCTTCTGCTTCTGCCATGCGGGCATCGCGGGCATTGAGAGACAATCGGCAAATTACTTCGCCTTTTTGCACTGACGCGCCTTTTTCAACAGGCAGCTCTACGATGGTTCCTGACGTCTCAGCTCTGACCTGAACGGACCTGACGGCCTCAGTTCGGCCGCGAATAACAACTTCTGTATTTCGAGATTCAGCATGGAATATCGCGGCCCGAACTCTGGGGGTTCGTGCAGCGGTCTCTTCTGTGTCGGTGGGCTCGATGACTTCGCCATTTTCGTCGATCTCAACGACCTCAGCATCGCCATTGCCGATCTGGCCTGACAAAACCCATGCACCAATGATAGCTGCAATAATCAGCGCCAATATGTGGGAACGCCGCAAGCTCATCTTAGTCAACCTTCTGTTTTTAGCCGCTCAGTGGGCTCAATTGTCGATTGATGCATCGACATGTCGTTTCAGAAACCGGCGTTTGTCAGCGCACCGGCTCCACCTCGTTATTACGCACCGGGTCTTCCACCAGATGCCTGTTCTCTTCGATAAACTTCAGGGAAGCTGTCATAACCGCTTCCCCGTATCGGCGGACGAACTCTTGTCCGGGGTTTACGCAACTGTCCTGCTCCGACTGAAGCTCTTGTAGCTCGCTTTGAATACCCTGGACACGGTCTTCAAGCAGACTGGTCACACGCTCTGGCGACAACATATCTGCGAAGAGCATGACAAACAGAAACTCTGACTTGAATCGGTCTTCTGCCAGAGGTTTGGCCAGCGCCTGCTCGAGCTCCCGTCGGCCTTCAGCCGTAATCGAATAGATTTTCTTGTCTGGTCGCCCGCCTTGTTGCTGGGATTTGCAGGTGAGCAATCCATCATCTGTCAGGCGGGTGAGGGCAGGATAGATAGATCCGAAACTCGCCTCATGGAAATGAGAAAAGATGCCGGTCTCAAACATTTTCTTGATCTCATATCCCGTGGCGTCACCGAGATCCAGTGCACCAAGGCAGAGTATTTTGACGTCCATACTTCCAATAAGGCCTCATATGGGAAAAATGAGGCTTCCACGCTGTTTTGGGGGCTGCGTATCGTGGCTATATATAGGATCGATATATCACGCGCCAAGACGCAGCAAGGAAGAAATTGTAAATTTTTGTAACGAAATCAGGGAGGTGGCAGCGGGTGGTGCCCGGTTAGCGCCTAGTCAATCGACATGGCGTCCGTCAGAGAGCGCTTGGGACCGCGTTGCATTACCGCGCGGCTGTGCACGACGCGAAGCTGGCCGCTTTCTAGGGCACGGGAGCGCGCGAGCCAGACTTGGCCTTCCGCCATCAACGCGTCCACATAGGTACGTGAGAAAGAACCCGATTTGAGGCTTTCGACCATTGCTTTCCAGCCTGTCTGAATGGCTGCGATGTAGCTACTGGTAATGTCATCCATGGATTTCACATCAAAGCGAAGCTCCATGAGCAGTTCCCGATACTCGTCTGCCGTCGCGGGATAGGGTTTTGCGGGCTCCGCCTGGCGCCATTCGATAACGGACTTGTTCTCTGTCGACCGATTGGCGAGGACGAAGTCGGTAAACACGAATGAACCGTTCGGGCACAGGGATTCACCGATCACAGATAGAGCCTGTTTTCGATCGTCGAGGAAACAGAGGAACTCTCTTGCGACAATGATATTGTAGCGATCTTTGTCCAGAACCGTATCAAGCTTCTTTGTATCGAAGGAAAGAATGGATGCTTGCTCAGTGAGACCTGTTGCTTCGGAGATTTTGTGGGCGGCAGCAGCTAGATCCTTGTCATGTTCAAAACCATGTACTGTCGTTCCAAGTGTAGACGCCATATGGCGAACGCCATTGCCAAGGCCACCGCTTAGATCCGCTATCACGGTGTCGGCTGATGGCTTGGCGGCCTCCAGCAGATTGAGCGTCATGGACTTTCCGCCCGGTAGTGAATTTCCTTCACCCCAAATACTCTGAATGATCTGAAGGCGCTCAGCTACAGGATCGACCGGTGCGCTATCTGCAGGGTCGATGTGCATGCGCGGCTTCTTGGCCGCGGATTTTTGGGGCTGTGGAGCAAACTCTTCGCCGTCCCACCAAGCCCGGACGCGCGACCAAAGCTGCACATAACCGTCATCATCTACCGGTTGTTTCGCCGAAGCTTGCTTTTGTTGTGGCTTAGGTGCGCTTGTTTTCGTTTTCGCTTTGACCTTCGCGGTACCAGGCTGAGCCTTGCTGTTTTCCGCTGTCAGTCTTTTCTCTGGGTGCTGGCGGAGAAACGTTGTCAGCGTGTCATTGTGCTCGGTGCTGAGTTTTCGCATGCGTTTGAAACGATCAATCGCGCTCGGCGACATCTCAGACAGGCCGGTCAGAAACTCTCGCTGGGAGAGTTTTCGAAGCTCTGAGGAGCTGATTGTGGCTAGTTCAGACATCAATCACGTGTTTCATCGCAGTTCCGGCGCTGGTCACTTTCGTACTCAGCGGCCCCCAATTAGATGAAACCATGCCTTTATTTGATTAATATTTCGTGAGAGGTGCAAAAACACACCTTTTTGCCGACGATTGAGCACACACTGCGTTTATTTTTTTCTCCAATTACAAAGAACTATTGAAGGAAACCCACCTGTCAGGGCACGCTCTCACAAATCAGTACGAAAGATCAGCTTTTTCGCCGCAGCGAGAAACTATCAAGTCAATGGCATGTAAAGTGAAGTGGAGTGGGGCACCTGACTAGTATTTGGCCAAGTGACGCCAGTCAGCGATATCCCAGACTGGTTCTCGTCATTTGGATGATCCTTTTTTTGGGAATGATTGCGGGCGGTAAGAACCTCACGGTATCGTTCGATACCCGGATATTTTATTCGGAACAAAACCTGCTACTGCAGCAGCTGCGCGGTTTCGAACGAAAGTTTTCCCACAATAACAATATCCTGTTTGCGATCAGTTCTCGCGATGAAGGGGAGGGAAGGATTGCAACTGTTGAGACGTTGCAAGCTCTCGTCGAGATCACGGATCAGGCGTGGCGGCTCCCTTACTCCACTCAGGTTGAGAGCCTCTCGAATTTTCCACGCATTGTGTCAGATGAGGACGCTTTCTCAGTTTTGGAGATGGTCCCCTCATCCGGCCAACTGACACCCGGCGCCGCGGCAGCGATTGAGAAGGAAGCTTTGAACGATCGGCTGGTCGTCAATCGACTGCTTTCAGCCGATGGTCGGACAACAGGCATCAATGTCAATTTCAGACTGCCGCCCTCTGCTTCCTCTGAGGTGCAAGAGATCACAGAGGCGGCGCATCAATTCGTTCGGAAGATCGAAGCTGACTACCCTCATCTAAGGGTGCATCTGACGGGCAACGTCATGTTGATGACAACCTTCAACGAGGCGTCGCATGTGGATGCCCGATTGCTGGTGCCGGTTGCGTTGATCGTTGCAGCGATCATCGTTGCCGTATTCCTGCGGTCTCGCAACGCGACCATTGCAGTCCTCTCCATTTTGGGAGTCGCAAGTTTGGCCTCAATGGGTGTTGCTGGCTGGTTTGGCCATATTATTACGCCGGCATCGATAGCTGCGCCGATCATTGTGATTTCTATCGCTCTGGCGTCGACCATCCATGTGGTTATTGCGGTGAAGCATGGGCTCGCATCTGGCGCCGACAACAAAACCGCAATCAAGCAGGCCATCAGAACAAATGCCGCGGCGGTTGGCCTGACGAACCTCACAACGGCCGTCGGCTTCCTTGCCATGAACAGGGCTGATGCGCCGCCGCTCAATGATATGGGGAACATCGTCTTTGCGGGCATCGTCTTAAGCTATCTGCTGACATTCACCTGGTTGCCTGCTGTTCTGACCTTATTGCCGCTGAAGCCCTCGAACGACCGGTCTGCAGCGCTGATGGCCGGTGTCGGGCGCAGCATCAACAGATTTCGCTGGGTCCTGCTGATCATGGTCACCATAGGTGTCCTGGCCACCATAGGTGGACTGGGAAAAATCCGGCTGGACGATGATTTTGTGCGCTATTTCGATGATCGGTTCGAATATCGTGTGGCATCTGATTTTGCGGAGGAACGTCTCACAGGGCTCAACATTATGGAGTTCGACCTGGAGACAGGTGTGGACGGTGGT
Source organism: Rhodobiaceae bacterium (assembly GCA_003330885.1). Taxonomy (NCBI): domain Bacteria; kingdom Pseudomonadati; phylum Pseudomonadota; class Alphaproteobacteria; order Hyphomicrobiales; family Parvibaculaceae; species Parvibaculaceae bacterium. The sequence goes on from CP030277.1 coordinate 638,944, forward strand.
GTGTACACAGCAGAGTACCAGCACTTTCTAGCAGATTTCACTGGGTGGCTTGGCGAACAACCGGGTGTTGCAAGCATTGCTGACATCTCCGAGATCACACGGCGCATTCATACCGCCATGCGGGTAGCAGATGAGCCCGCGCGCAATGGCATTCCAGACAATGCTGATCTCATTTCGCAGTATTTTCTCCTGTACGAGTTATCGCTGCCTTATGGCGCGTCAATTACAGACAGGATCAATGTCTCGCGAAGCGCCAGCCGAGTGACGATCATCATGCGGGGGCTGACATCGGGTGAGATCCGGCAATTGCACGAACGCGCAACTCGCTGGCTGGCGCAGTACGCGCCGGGTCAGGCAGCGACAACAGGCATCAGTATCAATGTTTTGTTCGCCTACCTCTCCAACGACAATATCCGGTCGATGATCACAGGGACCTTTGTGTCCATTCTGATTATCGGACTGATCATCGCGTTCGCGTTGCGCAGCTTTGTATTCGGTGCCTTGAGCCTTGCAACAAATTTGCTGCCGGCAATAGTTGGGTTTGGGCTCTGGGGCTATTTCATTCAGGATATCGGAATTGCCGGGGCAGTGATCACCACGATGACATTGGGGATCGTGGTGGACGACACAATACATTTCCTTATGAAATATCGACGTCAGCGGGCAGGTGGTGCGTCACCTGCTGAAGCGATTGAAACCGTCTTTTCAACGGTCGGAGTGGCGATGGTCATTACCAGCGTATCGCTTGCGGCAGGGTTTTTTGTTCTGTCTCTGTCAGGTTTTCAGATCAACCGATCCCTCGGTATTCAGACGTCCATCATCGTTTTGGTGGCACTCGGGATTTGTTGGTTCCTTCTACCGCCCTTGTTACGGTTAATGGATAAAGGTGGCAGTGAAATTGCAAATGCACGTAAGGAGTGATCTGAAACGATACGGTACTAATGCCTTGCATATCTTTGGGTAAGCCTGGAAATTTGTAACCAAATCGGATTCGGGTGTTCTATATTGAAACGGCAAAATTAGTTTTGCTCATCAAGGAATAGTAATAATGCGTACATATGAGCAGCTCACAGGCGCAAAAGGCCGAAAGGTTTTTTACCGCGCTGAACGGTATAGGGCTGACCACCTATTCAAGGACATCGTGCCTGCTGTGGACTTGGGCGGCGACCGTGCCGCGCTGAAAGATGTGTCAATGACCGGGCTTGCCGCGCAAAGCGGTGAACTCGATTATTGGGACGGTCGACTAGGAGACGAAATTCCGGTGCGACTGTGCATCGCAGACGACACGCTGTATGAAGGCTCAGGCCGCATCCGCCGCATTGAACCCAGCGGTGTCCGTACGACGGTCGCTGTCGAGCTGACCACCGGCTATATCGATATTCCGTCAGTGGTGACGGATCACGACCAGTTCCTTCTGTCTCGTGCGCTTTCTGACCCCCAGTTTGGGACAGCTTCAAACATTCTGCCTGAATATCAGGAACTTGCGGCGGAAATCATCTATCTGTTCCGCTCATATCGCGACCTTCTCTCTCGTTTTGAGGACAGGCTTGGCGACGTGTCGGAAGAAGACAGAGCAAAGCAACTTCATGAAGCGCTTGTCGCGTGTGAAGACAAGATGGTCCCACAGTGGAAAGAGCTGTGGTATCGCGGCAATGACATCACATTTCCGATGCTGAACGATCCCATCGCGCTTGCCGAACACAAACGCTACACCGAACAGGTTCTGACGCCCGATTTTATGCCGGGTCCAGTGATGCGCCGATGTTATGAAAAGCCATTGGGCTATCCCGGTGACTACCAGATTATGAACTATGTGTATCGGTGGGAAAAAGTTGGCGACACACCCTACGAAAAACTTCTGCATCGCATCGGGATCGAGACCGGGGAATGCGTTGGCACCCGCCTGCGCATGACTCAGAAGTTCATAGGCGAGAAAGTGCGCGAAACAGCTGGCAGCGATGTGATGAACATCACCAACCTTGGCTGTGGATCTGCCTATGAAGTCGCTGAGTTTTTAAAGACGGACACCTTGGCGCGTCCTGTGAACTTCACCCTGATCGACCAAGATCATGACGCTCTGTCTTATGCTTATGAGCACGCGCACCCGCAGGTTGTGCGGCATGGTGGGAAGGCACGGATACAATGTCTGCAAGCCTCCTTCGCACAGCTGTTAAAGGCTGGACCACTGTTCAACTCACTGCCACCTCAGGAGCTGATCTACAGCCTCGGGCTCTATGATTATCTTTCTGCGCGCCGAGCGAAGGCATTGACCCACGACTTATATGATCAGCTGGCTCCAGGTGGATACATGGTACTTGCGAATGTAAAAACGGGTCGAGAGACCTGCATGTGGCCGCTTGAATTCATCACTGACTGGAGTCTGGTCTATCGGACAGCGGATGAGATGTGGGACATGGTAGATGGTCTGGATTGTGAGCGGATCTCGCTCGAAGAAGACAAGACCAAATGCGTCTACGTCATGACCGTCCGTAAGCCAGGCTGAGGGCAGCACTACTGGCGACCTGTTAGGTTGCCCAGCGCATTCCGTCTTCTGACGGAGCGTCAACGAAACGGCTGCGGGGGAATGTGACATGCACATTCGTCCCGGAGCCTTTTCGGCTCGCCAAACGTACATCGCCGCCATGCAATGCCATAATTTTTCGCACCAGTGGTAGGCCAAGGCCTGTGCCTTGTTGCGTCCGGCTCATTGCATTTTCGACCTGCACGAAGGGTTCGAAGATCCGCTCAATATCATCTTCGTCAACGCCGATGCCCGTGTCTTCAATTTTGAGCTCAAGCTCTCCTGCATCTGTAAGACCCAGCTCTACACCTACCTGACCACCCTCTGGTGTGAACTTCAGGGCGTTGGAGGTGAGGTTGATAACCACTTGGTTGAACAGACGCGGATCAGCTAACAGCCAGGGAATGTCGTCACGAACACGGAATGTTAGCTTGATCTTCAGTTCGCTGGCGCGGGGTCGGAACATGCGCATTGTCTGGTTGAGCGCTTCCACGGGGTCAAGCGCGTCTTCGTCAAGCTCTAGCTTTCCAGCTTCAGCTTTTGACAGATCCAGAATGTCATTGATGATGCTGAGAAGATGGGAACCGCTATTGCGAATATCTCCAGCATAGTCCGCATATCGTTCGTTATTGATCGGCCCGAACATCTGTGTGGCGATAATTTCCGAAAAGCCGATAATCGCGTTCAAAGGCGTCCGAAGCTCATGGCTCATGATTGCAAGGAAGTCGTTTTTTGCTCGGTTCGCGGTCTCTGATTGCTCGAGAAGTTCTTCAGAGCGTTCGCGCTCTGATTTCAACCGTTCATTGTCTACAAAAGCGAAACGCATTTGGCGTTCGTGCACATAGGTCAGGAAACTGCAGGTGGCAATGCCCAGCAACATGAAGGCTGTGTTGTTGATCAACACATTCTCAGGTTGGGGGTTGATAAACAGAACCACGGCTTCATACGCCGTGAAGGTGGCCAAGGCCCAGGTGAGCGAATACATAAAATTCAGCCGCCAGAGACATGCACTGAAGCAAATGATCGCAATCAGACCGCCATAATAGAGGTAGCTACCCGGCGCGTCCGCCAACGCGATCATGGCGACAACACCAAGGCCAGGTGTCGCCATGGAAAAAGACAGCCAAAACTGATGGCGGTGGTTGAACCAGGGTGCGTAAGATAGCGCAACGATGCCGAGCAGAAGAGGGCAGACAAGGCCTAGCCGGATAAACCAGGCTTCATAAAGAATGTCAGGGACGATGAAATAGTCGAGGATGCCGAAGGCTGCCATGATGACAGCGCCCGCCACGATGCAAAATCGAGTAAAACCGATCTGTCGTTCGTAGTTGTCCTGTCGGTATGCTTCTTCGGCCTTGGGGTTGAGGAAGCCCATTGTGATCGGGTGCATATCGTAGGACCAGCCCGCCCCTGAGGGCGTCTCGCCGCGGTCGCCACGAGCCCGATTGGAGAGTATTGGCGGTGCGTGCCCACCCTCACCCAACTCGGCTAGTCCTTCTTGGCGACTATGCATGTGTTAATATGTCCCCGGCCTCAAACAGAGAATGCAGATTTATTTAACCTTCTACTGTTGAGAAGATAATTTGCCGTTAATCGGGTGCGCTGGTGACTTGCTCATGCATCACATCTTTTTCTTTTGTTAACGTATTGAGAATGGCAGCTGTAAAATGTGGGGATGTACCTTAAGAGAGTGAGCGCTGCGAGGCGGTAAAGGTCGACAAAGGTTTAAGGGGGCATGTGTGATTCAAATTTATGTTGATGGGGACGCATGTCCGGTCAAAGACGAAGTGGAAAAGGTCGCCGAGCGGCACGGACTGACAGTTTTCATCGTAAGCAATGCTGGCATGCGGCCGCGGCGCCATCCGCTAATTCAACAGATTGTCGTGGCAGAAGGACCAGATGTTGCTGATGATTGGATTGCAGAACGCGCCACAGAAAATGACATCGCGATTACCGCCGATATTCCCTTGGCGGGGCGCTGTCTCGAAAATGGAGCCAAAGTTATCGGCCCAACAGGCAAGGTTTTCAGTGAAGAAAACATCGGCATGGCACTTGGCATGCGGGAGCTGAAACAGCATTTGCGGGAAAGCAATAATACGCAGACCTACAATGCGGGCTTCACAGCGCGGGACCGGTCACAGTTTCTGAACACGTTGGAGAATGAAATACAGGCGCTTAAGCGCCGCGGCGCAGGCTGACGCTCTGATCTATCACCAAGCTAAGCACGTAGACAGGCCATGTCCTTGATGCAGCGGAGCACATGTTGGCCAGATCTATCAATTTGACATCACTACCGCCGGGCGGTGTCGCTGTTGTCGTGGGAGCGACCGGTGGCATTGGGCGCGCCTTGGTGCATGCGATTGCGAAATCAGGTCGCTTTTCTGAGGTCAGGGAGTTTGGAAGATCCACAAGCCCAGCCGTCGATCTGCTTTCTGAAAAAACTATCGAAGAAACCGCCGCATCAATTGCCAATTCAGCGGCGCTCCCTAGGCTCATCGTCGATGCCACCGGCCTGTTGCACGAGGGTGGAATGATGCCGGAAAAGAGTATTGCGCAGCTCGACGGCGCGCAATTGGCCCGCCTCTTTGCCGTAAACGCAACAGGTCCAGCATTGCTCATGAAGCACTTTCTTCCGCTTTTGCCGAAAGAGGGGAAGTCGGTCTTTGCCACTCTTTCTGCAAAAGTTGGGAGCATCGGCGACAATCAGCTCGGGGGTTGGTATGGGTATCGCGCGTCCAAGGCAGCTCTTAATCAGTTCGTCCGAACAGCCGCGATAGAGCTGAAAAGACGGAAGCCTTCAGCTGTGTGCGTTGCACTTCATCCGGGCACCGTCGCGACAGATTTATCCTCACCATTTGCTAAGAGTGGCTTGGCACTACAGTCACCAGAGGAGGCAGCAGAGCGTCTGTTGATGACGATTGACGAATTGTCTGCAGATGAAACTGGGGGCTTCTTTTCATATGAAGGGAAAGCGTTGCCCTGGTAGAAGTATTAGAGGTTACGTGCTGCTGCTGCGCCAGATGCCCACGCCCACTGGAAATTGTAGCCACCAAGCCATCCGGTGACATCGACGACCTCACCGATGAAATAGAGCCCGGGAACAGACCGGGCCTCCAGCGTTTTCGGATGGAGAGCTTTGGTCGAGACCCCACCAACAGTTACCTCAGCCGTGCGATAACCTTCTGTGCCTGCAGGGATAGGTGCCCAGCACTGAACTTTGTCAGTGACGCTCTTCAGCTTCTTGTTCGATAGATCAGCAAGGCGTCGGTGCCCGTCAAAATCGTCCGTCAGGCTTTTGGCGAGACGTTTCGGCAGGAACTCCGATATGGCAACGGTGATGTCTGTCTTAGGGCGGGCATCGCGCATTTCCGTAAGGGTCGAAAACAGATCCGTGTCAGGGAGGAGATTGACTTTCAGCGCCGTACTTTCCTGCCAATAGGAAGAAGCCTGAAGGATGGAAGGGCCGCTCAAGCCCCGATGCGTAAACAAAAGCGCTTCTCTAAAGCTGATGTCACCCGTGGAGACCTCTGCGTCAACCGCCACGCCGGGCAGGTCTGCATGCGCGTCCTTCCATGTCTGATCGAAGGTAAAAGGCACCAACCCGGGACGTGTGCAAACGATTGGAAGGTCAAACTGCTCGGCAAGCTGGTAGCCGAAGCCTGTCGCCCCCATCTTGGGGATGGACTTCCCGCCGGTCGCAACCACAAGAGCCCCGGCAGTAACGTCACCGCTGCTTGTCCCGACGGCAAAGCCACGTTCCTTCTTCGCAACTGAAGTAATCTCAGATTGCAGTCTGATCTCTGCACTGCCTTTGGCACACTCGGTGAGCAACATGTCGATGATTTGTTGGGAGGACCCATCACAGAACAATTGACCAAGTGTCTTCTCGTGATAGGCGATGCCATAAGCCTCGACGAGAGCAATAAAGTCACTGGGGGTATAGGCACTCAGAGCATTTCGGGCGAAATAGGGGTCGGCGGATAGGAAGCGGTCCACCTGGGTGTTGATGTTGGTAAAATTACACCGCCCGCCACCTGAAATGCGGACCTTCTCTCCTGGCTTTTTCGCGTGATCGAGAACCAACACACTGAGGCCCCGCTGGCTGGCAATACCAGCGCACATGAGTCCGGCGCCGCCGGCGCCGAGAATAATCACATCGAAAGTGTCAGACATCTGATTTGCCGTGGCGGGTGCGAGGACAGTAAAGAAAGCTCTCCTCGGCTCTTACCGGTCTTTGAGGTATTTTTCCAGAACTGCTTCCAACCCGCTTGCGGAGGCAACATGCACATCGTGCTGGGGAAAGGGGAACTCAACCCCTTCTTCATGGAACAGATCCCAGATCGCGAGCCGAATGTCGCTGGCAATATTCACCATGCCCTTTTCCGGATCGGTAACCCAGACGCGGAGCTCCAGGTTGAGGGATGAGTCGGCGAACTCTGTGAGGCGCACCTGCGGATCATGTCCCGCATCTTTAAGGACGCGAGCGTGGTCGTTTGCGGCCTGAACCATCAAAGCCATCGCCCTGCGCACGTCGGAGCCGTAAGATATGCCCAGCCCGATTTTGACCCGAACAGCTTTGTTGCTATGAGACCAATTGATCACTTGCTGAGTGATAATGTCCTCATTGGGGATCAGGTATTCCTTGCCGTCACGTGTCGCAACTGTGATGTAGCGGGCGCCCATTTTGTCGATCCAGCCATAAGCATCGCCGACTTCAATCACATCCCCTGGTTTTAGCGAGCGGTCCAACAGCAGCAGAATGCCGCTGAAAAGATTGGAAATTACTTTCTGCAGTCCAAAGCCGATGCCTATGCCAACTGCGCCAGAGAAGATCGCAACAGCAGAGAGATCGATTCCCACGCTGGTCAGCGCCACTACCACGGCGAGTGTGATGAAGACGATGCGCAGCAGTTTGACGAGCAGGACGCGTGCCGCCGGAGTGACGCCAGACATGGCGCGCATCCGATCATCGGTTAGGCGCACAAGCATCTGCGAAACGATCAGGAACGCTGCAAGAAGCAGAATGCCGTTAATAAGACCTAGAGCAGAAATCCGCAGGTCACCAGCCTGAAAGGCCGCTGCATCAAGTACGCTACGGAGTGGATCAAGCCACCCAACAATTGCCAGCGCCGCAACTACCCAGATAGTTGTTGCGATAAATGGCGACCAGGCGGACTGCTTGAGGAAACTACTGAGCAGCCGAATAACAACCCATGCTGATAGAAGATTGCCTGCCACCCGGAGCATTTCTGACGGATGGTCTAGCTGCACAAGAAGAATGAAACCGATCCACACCAGGATCATCGCTGTTAGAGGCAGGATGAGGGGGGTGAGTTTCTCCGCAGGTTTGCTGAAGAAGCGCGGGTTGTTTGAACTTGCCGCGAAGGAGGTAATGGGCAGAGCAAAGCGTTTTTGAACGAAGAATGCGATGAGAAACCCGACCGCTAAGACCCCAGCCTGCTCAACAGCGGACCAGGTGAGGATATGCAGGTGTATCCAGGCTTCTGCTGACGTGAGCAATCCCTCAAACTCGTCCAATAAAACAGCCGAATCCATACTCAATGGCCTCCAATCGATTTGGCGCACTCAGCCTAAGGGCGCAAGCAGGTGCGAACAAGTTGAGGTCGAGAAATGACCGCTTTCAGCCTCAAAATGGAAGCGCTGCTGGTTCGATTTCCGGCAGCCATAGAGCTGTCCTTTTGCTGAAAAAATGCTACAATCATGAAAAAATGAGACAAATTTTCAGGAAACGTGACGTGACAAAACCCAAAAGAAGATCAATGCCGGTGGTCACAGTATTTACCGCACGCAAGATCATCACCATGGACCCATCATTGCCCGACGCAACAGCCGTCGCTGTATCTGAAGGTCGGATCATGGCTGTTGGATCTCTCGAGGCCATGGAGCCATGGTTTAAGGGAAGGGATGTCACAATTGACGACCGCTTTGCCGACAAGGTTCTCATGCCGGGGTTCATCGACAACCATGTTCACCCATTTCTGGGGGCTCTTCTCACACCCATGGAGATTATTGCGCCGGAGCCATGGCGCATGGCAGGGGGCGATATACATCCCGCAGCTAACACGCCCAAAGAATATGAGGCCCGGTTAAAGGAGCGCCTTGCCGCGCGAACTGACACGGGAGAACCCTTCATCTCCTTCGGGTATCAGCCACTGGAACACGGACAATGGGGGCGCCCCGAACTCGACAAAATCGCACCAGATAGACCCGTCGTTCTTTTTCAACGCTCTTTCCATGAGACGTTTTTAAACAGTGCTGCAATGGCGGCCCTGGGATTGACGGAAGACGTGGTCGGTGATCATCCGCAGGTTGATTTTGCGCAGGGCCATTTCTTTGAAACCGGCAACATGATGGTCATGGGCAAACTCATGTCGACCCTGTTGGCTGATGATTGGTACCGAAAGGGCCTCGGCATCACCTGCGATCTGATGCTTCAAGGAGGCATCACGACCGCCGCCGACATGTTATTTGGCACCATCAGTCCAGACTTTGAGCTGGCAGCCATTGATGCCGTTATTGAGCAGCCAAAACGGCCTATGCGGGTCGTGAACGTTTTTGACGGTCGCGGCTTCAGCAACCGGGCGTCCGGACGTGGTAATGGCGCGCCGGATGCAGAGATCGACTTTGCTGCCGGGCAGGGCGCGATGGAAGAGCTTCTTGGAAAAGACGAGGGCCGCGTGCGATTTCTGAAAGCCGTGAAGCTCTTCGCTGACGGCGCCATGTTCTCGGCACTCATGCAGATGAATGAGCCGGGCTATACTGATGGGCATGAGGGCGAATGGATCATGACGCCGGATGTCCTGGCTGGCGGCGTAAGACATTTCTGGGAAGCGGGCTATCAGATCCATGTCCATGTAAATGGGGACAAGGGTATGGACTCCGTACTTGATGCGCTTGCCCAGGCACAGGATGCAAAGCCACGGTTCGATCATCGCTTTATGATGCATCATGTGGGTTTTCACACCAATGCGCAGTCAACCCGTATGGCCGCTCTTGGGGCGCACGCGAGCGTGAATCCTTATTACATTCACGCACTTTCAGACACACTCTCGGAGCTTGATCTCGGTCCTGAACGCGGGGGGCAGCTCGTGCGATCTCAATCCATTTTGCGCAACAACATGAAGGTCTCTTTTCATTCAGACTTCATGATGGCACCGCTTGAGCCACTCTTCCTCGCCTGGTGCGCGGGGGCACGCGTGACCCGTTCTGGCCAGCAGGTGTCACCGGAAGAGCGTTTGAGCCTGGAGCAGGCTCTGCGCGGTATCACCATTGATGCCGCCTTTGCGCTCGGCATGGATGATGAGATTGGATCCATTGTTGCTGGCAAGAAGGCAGACTTCGCAGTCCTAGAAGACGACCCGTTTGACCTGGGCGTTGACCGTTTGAAAGACGTGCGCGTGGCGGGCGTGGTCTTCGAAGGGGCGGTCACCATGTTGACCAAGTCAGTGGCCTCAGTCTTTGGCGAGACGGGACGCATGCCTGTGCCGGATCCGGCACACAATCCGCTGGAGGTCAGTCATTGCTGCCACGATGTCGACCCATGTGGACACCTGCAAGAAATTGCGGCGTGGATCCACGCCATGCCCGAGGATGTGCTGGGAGATCGTTTGGCCTAGCGGGTAAGAACACGTCGACAGGCGCGCGCAATGCGTGTGGCCATGCTTTGCGATACGGCAGCTGGAGCAGTCGCTTCAGAACAGGCGCTATCCTCTGCCTGTGGATTACACCAGAGCCCGGAGCCATCCTCCTGCACGCGAAACTGCAAACCCATCGCGCCGCGCTCAGGAGCATCGAGCTGAGCGGACAGATGATTGAGGACCGCCACACGCAGAGCGGCAGGTTCTGGTGCCAGGGGTTTGGTCGCGCGGTGCATATCCGCCAGCGGCACCACACGAACGGAGACGAGCGATAGGCTGCCGTCATCAGCACGCGCCAGTCGGACACGACCCAGTAATCCAAAATCATGGCAGAGATCATGCCGCCCCATATTTTGCATCCCCAGATGCAGAAAATTACCGAGGCCGTAGAAGATGAGACCGATGCCACTTGTAGGCATTTCAACCATCTCCACGCCGGTAGCGATGTGCTTGTGATGACCAGCAATGATAGTCAGACCGTCTGGCGCAATGGCAGAGCGAAAACGCGCGCGGCTTGTCTCTGATGTTGCAGGTTGGAACTCGCGCCCGTAATGGACGCCAAGGATGCGCAGCTTTGCGTTCGCTCCCTGGAGAGCTGCGCTTACAGTCTCAAAGTCGTTTGGGTAGGTAAGCATGCCGGCCTTTGAGCTTGTGGTCGGAAGCCCCCAACCGCCAATGCCGATGGAGGCAATGGCCACCGGCGTTGTGCCAACAGAAAATTGATGTGGGGCGGCGGCCTCTTCGCGTGTGCGCCCTAGACCGGGAAAGGCGAGCAGCCCGCCTGTGCGCATGGCCTCCAAATGGAGGAGTGTCTCACCAGCGCCCCGCTGCCTATAGTCAAGCGCGTGATTGTTCGCCAGTGAAAGGGCGTTGATTCCAGCGCCGACAAACGCCTCAATGGCTTCGGGATGGGTTCGGAAGGTAAAGCGCTTGGAAACACTGGGAAGATCGTTTCGCGCTGTAACGGCAGTTTCCAGATTGGCAAGCACAATGTCCGCACTGAGTTCGTGGCGGATGCCGGACAGCGCATCGTCAATGCGCACCAGCTGACCCTGCTTATAGCCGCCCTCAGGCGTGACACGCGCACCGGCACTGTTAAAGCCCGTGTCCCCAACGATGACAATGTCTATCGTCTCGTCCGCGTGCGCGCTTTGCATGGGTGCAAGGACTGCGAAGAGACACACCACGCCCAGCACGATCAGACTTCGTGTGTCGAGACCAATCATTTCGCGCTGGAGTGGAAGATCAGCTCGATGATGGCGTCGCCATGTGCCTTTACCGCCTTTGGCGTCTTGATATCTCCGCCAGGAAAAGAATTTGTGAGCGCGCTGAGCGCCATCGGAAATGAGCCACCATGAGTGATCATGAAAAAGAGAGTGCGTTCAGAAACATTTGGAATAGCCCCCTCCTGTTTTGCACCCCGGATCAATTTGGATAGTTGTTTGTAGAAGGGCTGGACCACATGTTGAGCGATATACTTGCCTCGTTCGTCGGTCTTGTCTCCATCGAAGACAATGATCCGGCTGAGTTGTGGCCATTTCGCGGACATGGCAATGAAATCCCGGATCGCGTCTTTGAGTTGGGCTGAGTTGCTGCTCACGGGTGCAGAGGCGGTGGCGCCCAAATCTTCCTCAATCTGGCTTATCAAATGATTGATCGCCGCGATCCAGACCTCGTGCTTTGAACCAAAATAGTAGCGCGTGAGCGCCACATCGGCGCCAACCTCTGTGGCGATTTGACTTAAGGACACACCATCAAAACCGCGGGCACCGAAATGCTCGACCGCGGCGTCCAGGAAAGCACGCCGCAAGTCATCTGATTTCTCTAAACGGGGGCGCCCTCGAGATCGCTCAGAAGATGTATGTGCCATGCTGAATTCATACCTTGATGGATATCGATTTCTCTATTCTATCAGCGTAATCCGCATCCCGTCTCGGGCCATTACCAGCTCGCCGTCATAGATGTCGTCCATGCCGCTACTGTAGTGTTGCTCTGCGACAAAATTTGATGGGATAGGAGGGATCAGATGTGTGAGAACCAGCTTTTTCACATCGGCTTCTTTTGCGACACGGGCGACCTCAAGCGTCGGGGTATGGACCGCGCTGATAAGGGCGAGCCGATCGGGGTCCACCGGACCACCAAACTGCCGCAGCGCCGAGGCAATCTGCTCCATCATGTCGAGATTGACCGCTTCGTGAATCAGCATGTCGGCACCATCTGCATGTTTGGCGATAGCGGGTGTGTATTTCGTGTCCCCACTCACCACCACTGTCTTACCGCCATAGGATACTCGATAACCATAGGCATAAGGCCAGTCGGGATGGTCTACCCGGAAGGCCTCCACAACCAGTCCGTCAGCATCATAGACCACCACAGCATCTTCATTGTCGATGGTGACTTCCGTCGCTTGGCCTAACTTCACCGTGGTTTCCAGATATTCAACGCCAAGCACACGCTGGCGTTCTTCAATATCGTTTGAATATCCCTGGTGAATGCCGTCGAGAAGCTGTTGCGTGCCTGGAGGGCCCACAACATTCACATGATGCTGCCGTCCCATCAACCAGCTGCTGTGCAACACGTCGGCAACACCAGACATATGATCAGAATGCAGATGGGTCAGGAAAACAGCTTCAAGTTTTGTGAAAGGAGACGCTGTCGCACTCAATTGCCTGGATGCATTCTGCCCCGCGTCGAACAGGAAGAATTTTCCAGCCGCGATAACCCCGAGGCAGGGTTGGGACCGATCCGGGAAGAATTGAGGTGTTCCGGTGCCGCAGAAGATCAATTCAAAGCGGGTCGAGGAAATTTCCTGTGAGGCCACACCTTCCTGCACGCCCCGTTCTATCTGCCAGTTGATCAAGGTCGAGCGATTGGCGCTGAGTAGAACAATCGCGAGTGCGGATAAACCTACAAAACCGCCGAGCGCAAACAGAAGTCGTGGAATTTTCATCAGAGGATCCTTTGGTTTCCGACGTCACATGTCATAAATTCTATGATCATAGAAAAAACTAGAAAAATCTATATACATGGAATAAAATGCCGATGTCCAGACGGAAAGGTTTGACCATGAAAAAGGCGATAGGGGTTTTGGGTGGGGCGGCACTAGTAGTTGCCATCTGGGGCTGGGTGCCGTTTGGCAACACCATCAATCCGGATGACGCGCTTGCGCCGGGCTATGATGCGCTTGAAACCGGTGTGGAGCGCCTCGCAGACGGGACCTATCACGTGTCTGCCCTGACCCGCATGCCAGATGTCAAAGCGGAAATGGTGTCATGGTGGTTCACAGATTTCCTGCAGACAAGTGAGCACTATTCCTGGTGGCACCCAACTGCCCATGTCTGGATGGACTGGGAAAACAAAACCCCTGGCGAGATCGTGGGCGCAAGTCACCTGGTCCATGAATATATCGGCGGTGAAATGCAGAAGCTCCGCATCCAGTTTGTTCCGCCGGAGCAAGTGTTGGGGCCGCTTCCTGAATTGGTGGAAGGCACTTTTGTTCTCTGTGCACGGGCGGGACTTTTGGACGAGCCAATCTACGTCGCCAAAATGTGCCATGTTGTACGCGATACGCCATGGGGCGCGGAGATGCGCAGCAATTTCTGGATGGGTCATGTCGCCCGCCGGGAGGGGAATGAAGCAGTCACCTCGATTGAGGGCATCTTGGGCAACACAGCCCTGGTAAGGTACCTTCTGCTGGACGAACAGGCTGCCACGGCACTCATGATCCATGCGATAGAAGAGATGGGATATCTGTCAGATCTTTTGCCTGCGCTTTATGCGCGCGAGACCGCAGCGGCGTCTGATTGAGCAGGGCGCTACTGAAGTCCGGTCAGAGCATAGAAGCGGCGTAGGGGGTCTTTAGCTTCTCGGCGAGAAAGTCCATCACCACCCGAATGCGCTTATTGTGGCGGACATCTGCGTGACAGGCGAGCCAGAGCTCAAGCGGCGGCACCCGCGTGTCCGGTAAGACCTGTGTCACATCTGACCATTTGGACACCATGCCTATATGAAGCGGGCCAATACCAATCCCAGTGCGAACCGCATTGATTTCCGCAATGTCATTGTCACACCGAAACCCAAAGTCACTTTGTCGAAGTGAGACACCTGCGGCCTCATAAGCGCTGATCAAACCGGTGTTGCGGTCCTGACCAACAAGCACGTGATCTCTCAGGTCAGCGGCCCTTTGCGGGGCAGGGTTTCGCGCAAGGTAGCTCTGGTGGGCAAACAGCCCGAGCGGCAGATCGACAATTTTGCGGGCGATGAGATCATTCTGGTCAGGACGAAAAAGCCGGATGGCAATATCAGCATCTCGCTGAAGCAGGTTTGACACCTGATTGCTTACATCGAGCTCAATCTCGATTTCCGGATGGTCCAAGATGAAAGGGGCGAGCAGTCCCGGCAAAAGCAGCGTCCCGAATATCTCATTGGCGGAGATGCGAACGGTGCCCTCAATCCGGTCTTCAAGGCCCGCGGCGACACGCTCAAACTCGGTCGCCGTGTCCATCATCTCATTTGCGGCGCTTAAGAGGTCGGAGCCTTTGGGCGTCAGGCGCATGCCTTCGCGTCCCCGGGTGAAAAGGCTGAGCCCGAGAGAATCTTCCAAAAGGTCAATGTGACGGCCAACCGTCGGCTGCGTGAGGCCAAGCTGCCGCGACGCGGCCAGGAGTGAGCCGCATTTGGCGACCGCATGAAATGTTCGGATGTGTTCCAACTGCAGGGGCATGAGGAATATTAAAATATTTATGGAAAATATCAAGAAAACGAGAATTTATATAAAAAAGAAAATATTCAATTCTGAGGTCCGACACATCAGAGCCGCCCGGCTGGCTTGCGATCAAAAGGACCAAATAACATGCGCAAATTTATCAGGATCACCGCACTCATCACAGTCGCAGCCATTGCCATCTATGGGATCGGCAGAGTGACGGGCCCCTCGGTTTACACAGAAATCGAAATTGCGGCACCAGCTCCGGCGGTCTGGGCCGTATTGGCCGACACAGAAGGCCATGCAGACTGGAATCCCTTGATCATCTCCATGGAGGGGGAGGTCAAAGAGGGTGCACAATTGCGCAATGTCTTGCAGCTGCCAGGTGCATCGCCGATGGAATTCACACCCCGGGTGCTGGTTGCGACCGAAAATGTCGAGCTGCGGTGGCTGGGCGATGCAGGTGTGCCCGGCATCTTCGACGGCGAGCACTATTTCCTGCTGGAGGAGACAGGCGGCGGCACGACCCTGTTTCGTCATGGCGAGAATTTCACGGGCTTTCTGAGCTATCCGATCTTCGCCTTTATCGGTGACGACACAAAAGCGGGTTTTGAAGCCATGAACGCTGCCCTGAAGCAGCGGGTCGAAGGCAGCCTTTGAGCGGGCCACGATCCTAGAGGGAGGTCGAGTATCATTTTCTCAGGAAAGAAAGATTGGCTGGGGAACTAGGATTCGAACCTAGACTACCTGAGTCAGAGTCAGGCGTCCTACCATTAGACGATTCCCCATCCGGGTGGCTTCGCGCGGGCCAAAGGCCTGCTGAAGTGGGCCAGAACTTATGTGTCGCGAGCCTTGCCGTCAACCAATGGATATTCCCCTTAATCCGGCCATTCCTTCGTCTGGCTGAACCTGTTAGGCTCTCCTCAACTAACGATTAAAGGACCCTGGTTGAGACGGGCGAACAAGGCGCAGATTGCTTTGTGAGGGCCGTATTCCCAGGTGGATCGATGTGACGGATACGGGAGATCGGTCCCAGGCTGCTTCGGGGGAGGCAGCGGCATCTCGGTCGGATGCGGGACCTGTGGAGGGATCAAACACGGTCGCTGGGCAAACGTCTGGCGTAGATGCGCCGCGCGATGACGCCGCCCAACCCAAAAAGCGAAGACGCCGGCGCCGACGCCGCAAGAAGGCAGACAACCCTGCTGCCGAGACCTCCGCCAAAGACCAAAAACAGGCACCAGAAACTCAAGCAGCACGCCCGGCACAGCCCAAACCTGCTGTTCCTAAAGATCCGCCGGTCTATGCAGCCATCGACTTAGGCACCAACAATTGCCGCTTACTCGTCGCCAAAAGAAGCCGCGACGGATTCCGCGTCATTGATGCCTATTCCCGCATTGTGCGGTTGGGGGAAGGCCTGGCCTCCACAGGTCAGCTTAGCGACGACGCGATGAACCGGGCCGCGGCAGCGCTCAAAATCTGCGCAGACAAAATGAAGCGCCGCGGCGTCACACGCGCCCGGTCGATCGCAACGGAAGCCTGTCGCACTGCAGAAAACGGGGCTGATTTTATCGCGCGGGTAGCACAGGAAACCGGTATTGAGCTCGACATCGTCTCTACAGCGGATGAAGCCCAGCTGGCGGTAGGAGGATGCGCACCACTCCTAGACCCCGAGCATGCTGCAGCATTGGTTTTTGATATTGGCGGCGGCAGCACCGAACTCATGTGGGTGCATCATGAAGACAAGCCCAAGCCTGAAATTATCGATTGGACAAGCCTCCCTTGTGGTGTGGTGACTCTCGCGGAAACCTACGGCGGTGATGAGGTCTCTGAAGCGCTTTATCAGGACATGGTGGCCGATGTGGCAGAGCGTCTGGCGCCATTCAAACAGCGTCTTGAGGACAGAGAGTGCGCCGAGAAGCGGTTCCATCTGCTGGGCACATCAGGAACGGTGACGACCATCGCCGGTGTTCATCTGGGGCTGAAACGCTACGACAGGTCGCAGGTCGATGGCGCCTGGGTGAGCCTTGAGGATGTGTCGAAAGTGACGCAAACCCTGTTGGGCATGACATTGGCAGAGCGGGCCACTCATTCCTGCGTCGGACAGGAGAGGGCGGACCTGGTCCTTGCAGGCTGCGCGATTTTGGATGCCATATCGCAGGCCTGGCCAGCTGAACGGCTGCGGGTTGCAGATCGGGGCCTGAGAGAAGGCATCTTGTTTTCTTTGATGGAAGCTGATCAAACACGTGGGAGCGCTGGTCGCCGCCGGCGCAGACGGCGACGCAGGCGGAAATCACAGGCAAATCAGGGTGGTTCTCCGGCGACGGGAGAGCCACAGTCATGAGCAGCGAATATGAATGAGAAAGCTGACAAAGGCGGTTCCAGCCGCAAAGGCGGCCGGCGCAATTTGCGCGAG
This sequence comes from Rhodobiaceae bacterium, assembly GCA_003330885.1. Taxonomy (NCBI): domain Bacteria; kingdom Pseudomonadati; phylum Pseudomonadota; class Alphaproteobacteria; order Hyphomicrobiales; family Parvibaculaceae; species Parvibaculaceae bacterium. The sequence goes on from CP030277.1 coordinate 656,241, forward strand.
CGGGTCAAAACCGCGCGGGGGCGTAAACTCTCGTCCAAACTGTGGCTCGAACGACAGCTGAACGATCCGTACGTGACCCGCGCGAAGGAAGAGGGCTATCGCTCGCGCGCGGCCTACAAGCTCACGGAAATGGACGACAAGTTTCATTTCCTCAAAAAAGGCGGCCGGATCGTTGACCTCGGCGCCGCGCCTGGTGGTTGGACACAGGTATCGGTCGCCCGGACGGGTTCGGATAAAGGTAACGGAAAGGTCGTGGGCATCGACCTCCAGGAAGTCGACGCGATTCCTGGCGCCGACCTCTATGTGCTCGATTTTCTGGAGGAAGATGCCGATACCAAGGTGAAGCAATGGCTCGGCGGCGAGGCTGATGTCGTTCTGTCGGATATGGCAGCCGCCTCCATGGGACACAAGCAGACCGACCACCTGCGTATTATGGCGCTCGCCGAAGCGGCGGCTCAGTTTGCCCACGATGTTTTGTGCGACGGTGGTACCTATTGCGCCAAAGTGCTGCAGGGCGGCGCAGAACAAGAGCTTTTGCGCATGCTGAAGCAGGATTTCAAGACCGTTCGGCACGTGAAACCGGCTGCTAGCCGGGCCGATTCTTCGGAAATGTATGTGCTCGCCACCGGCTTTCGGGGACGCCAGGAAGAGGACGAAGGCGAGGTCTAGAGCGGGGCAGGGGCGTCCCATGAATTATGCAAGGCTGTGTCACAATATCGTCCTTTGCAATTCCTCGATCTGGTGTTACACACCAGCGCCAACATCACTATCCCGCTGTAGCCGGAGGTTGGCCCCATGTTCCGCGAAGCTCTTACATTTGATGACGTGCTCCTGCAGCCCGCCGAATCCGGCGTAATGCCAGGTCAGGTTGACACGTCCACCCGTCTTACCCGCTCCATCAAACTTGGAATTCCACTCATTTCGTCCGCCATGGACACGGTGACCGAAGCCCGATTGGCAATCGCCATGGCCCAGGCTGGCGGTCTCGGCGTCCTTCACCGGAACATGACCCCGGATGAACAGGCAGAAGAAGTCAGACGCGTAAAGCGTTTTGAGAGCGGCATGGTGGTGAACCCGGTGACCATTGCGCCGGATCACTCACTGGCTGATGCGCTGTCTCTTATGGAACGCCACAGCATTTCTGGCATTCCGGTTGTCGAACCCTCATCCCAGAAGCTCGTGGGTATTCTGACCAACCGCGACGTGCGCTTTGCTGACAATCCTGCAGAGCCTGTCCGCAATCTCATGACCCATGAGAACCTCATCACGGTGAACGAAGGCGTGACCCAGGATGATGCTCGGAAGCTCCTTCACCAGCACCGTATTGAAAAGCTGATCGTGGTGGATGATCAGTATCGTTGCGTTGGTCTTGTTACCGTGAAGGATATGGAAAAGGCCCAAACCCACCCCGATGCCTGTAAGGATGATCAGGGCCGTCTGCGCGTTGCAGCGGCGTCGACGGTTGGCGATGATGGGTTTCACCGCGCCGAGCAACTGATCGATGCTGGTGTTGATCTCATCGTGATCGATACAGCCCATGGGCATTCAATCCATGTCGCAGAAGCTGTCAGGCGGGTAAAGAAACTTTCCAACAATGTTCAGGTTGTCGCTGGAAACATCGCGACGGCTGAAGCCGCACGGTCTTTGATTGATGCCGGTGCCGATGCTGTGAAAGTTGGTATCGGCCCAGGCTCCATCTGCACAACACGGATCGTGGCAGGTGTTGGTGTGCCACAGCTGACAGCAATCATTGATTGTGTGGAAGAAGCTCAAAAAGCAGACATTCCCGTGATCGCAGATGGGGGCATTAAATTCTCCGGCGATCTTGCCAAGGCAATGGCAGCAGGCGCGGAGTGCGCCATGATCGGCTCCCTCTTTGCTGGAACAGAAGAGAGTCCTGGCGAGGTGTTCCTCTATCAGGGGCGCTCCTACAAATCCTATCGTGGCATGGGCTCCGTTGGCGCTATGGCGGTGGGGTCTGCGGACCGTTATTTCCAAAAAGATGTTCAGGACACGCTGAAGCTTGTGCCAGAAGGTGTCGAAGGTCAGGTGCCCTATAAAGGTCCGATCGGCAGCGTCGTCCATCAGCTTGTGGGGGGGCTGCGCGCAGCCATGGGCTATACCGGTGCTGCGACAATGGCAGATTTCCGCGAGCGGGCGAAATTCGTCAAAATCTCTGCGGCGAGCCTGCACGAAAGCCACGTCCACGACGTAACCATCACCCGGGAGTCGCCCAACTATCCGGGTGCTCGCGGTTAACCTCAAAAACAGAAGACTTTTATGACACCTGCCGCCCGCCTTTCTGCAGCTATTGAAATCCTCGGTGAGATCGCGAAGGGAAAAATGGCGGACAGAGTGTCTGCTGCCTGGGCGAAGGCCAACCGCTATGCAGGGTCAAAAGACCGTGCAGCGATCCAGGCCCGCGTGTTTGACGTGCTGCGCAATCGCGCCCTCTACAGCTTTGCTGCTGACAGCACGACGCCCCGATCACTCATTCAAGCATCTCTAACGATTGAAGATGGCCTGTCGCCAGATGAGCTTCGCAGTCTGTTCGACGGGGCAAAGTTTGCGCCTGTTCCGCTGACCGTGACGGAGACAGAAGCGCTGGCTGGTCTGCCTGCACGATTGGAAAGTGCGCCGGCACATGTACGTATGAATGTACCAGAATGGCTGTTGCCTGAACTTCAGAGTGCATTTGGCGAAAGGCTCGAGGCCGAGCTTGCCGCACTGAATACCCGCGCACCTGTGGACCTGAGAGTGAACTCGCTGAAAGCGACGCGCTCGGATGTTAGGGAACGCCTCGGCGCGGAAAGCATCGAGACCGATCCTTGCGAGGGGACGCCATGGGCCCTTCGTTCTAAAAGCAATGCGCGTGTGACGCATACGAAGACGTTCAATGAGGGTCTGGTGGAGATCCAGGATCTCGGCTCTCAACTCACTTGTATGGTTTCCGGTGTGCAGCCTGGCGAGCGCGTGGTTGATCTCTGTGCCGGCGCGGGGGGGAAAGCTCTCGCGCTGTCTGCTATGTTGTCTGGTGAAGGTTCGGTCATCGCCTGCGACACAGACCCGCGGCGCCTAGGGCGCCTGAAACCCCGCGCGGACAGGGCAGGTGCAGGAACAATCGAAACCCGACGGCTTCATCCCTTCGACCCGAACGCTGCTGATCCGGATCTTGAAGATCTGGAAGGTCTCGTTGATTGCGTATTTGTGGATGCACCGTGTTCCGGCACCGGCGCCTGGCGTCGTCAGCCGGAAGCCCGCTGGCAAATCACCCCAGAGAAGCTAGATGCCTATCGGGCAGCCCAGATTGAGGTCTTGATCCGCGGCGCGCGTCTGGTACGACCTGGGGGACGGCTCATCTATGTGACCTGCTCTATTTTGCCCAGTGAGAACGACGCGCAGATCGACGCGTTTCTGAAAGAGATCACCATGTTTCAGGAACGCGACTGGCGGTCGAACTGGCCAGAGGGCGAAACCATGCCCGCTGCGGCCGAGGGGCCTCGGTTGCGTCTGACCCCGCACAGCACCGACACAGACGGGTTTTTCGCCACCATTCTGGAGCGCGTGGAATGAGGGCGTGCCCTTCCTTGACTCAATCGACTGGGGATGGTGAGTCCCTTACCCATATTTCTCTGAACATCAGTAGAGCCGCATGACCGACCGTATTCTGATTATTGATTTTGGCAGCCAGGTAACACAGCTCATCGCCCGCCGCGTGCGAGAAAGCGGCGTCTATAGTGAGATCGTTCCCTTCAACTCAGCGGCGAAGGTCCTTGAGGCCTTTGACCCAAAGGCAATTATTCTGTCGGGCGGACCTGCAAGCGTAACCGGTACAGATACACCGCGGGCGCCGGAGGCTGTGTTCACGGCGGGTGTGCCGGTCCTCGGCATTTGCTACGGAGAGCAGACAATGTGTGCCCAGCTTGGCGGGCGCGTCGAGGCCCATGACCATCAGGAATTCGGGCGTGCCGACATTGAAATAGTCGAAGACTGCGCGCTCTTTGAAGGGGTGCTGAAACCTGGCGACGAAGAACAGGTCTGGATGAGTCATGGCGACCGGGTGGTTGAACTTCCCGAAGGGTTTAAAACCGTCGCTGTCTCTGAAGGCGCACCCTATGCAGCCATTGCGGACGAAGCGCGGAAATTCTACGCGGTTCAGTTCCACCCTGAAGTCGTACACACACCACGTGGCGCGGACCTTCTAAAGAACTTCACCCACAAGATTGCGGGCTGCCAGGGCGACTGGACCATGGCGGCGTTCAAGGAAACCGAAATCGCCAAGGTGCGTGAACAGGTCGGTTCAGGCCGCGTCATTTGCGGTCTTTCCGGCGGTGTGGATTCTTCTGTTGTGGCAGTGCTGCTTCATGAAGCCATTGGCGATCAGCTGCAATGCGTCTTTGTGGACACCGGCGTCATGCGAGCAGGGGAGGCGGACGAAGTCGTCAATCTCTTCCGCGACCATTACAACATTCCGTTGGTCCATGCAGATGCAAGCGACCTCTTCCTCGGCAAGCTGGAAGGTGTCTCCGATCCGGAGAAGAAGCGGAAGATTATTGGCTCGACCTTCATCGATGTTTTTGACGAAGAAGCGAAGAAAATTGGTGGCGCAGACTTCCTTGCCCAGGGCACGCTCTATCCGGATGTGATTGAAAGCGTCTCCTTCACCGGCGGTCCCAGTGTGACCATCAAGAGTCACCACAATGTGGGCGGCCTGCCGGAACGCATGAACATGAAACTTGTGGAACCGCTGCGCGAGCTCTTTAAAGATGAAGTGCGCGTATTGGGACGTGAGCTCGGCCTGCCCGAGACATTTGTCGGGCGTCATCCGTTCCCGGGACCTGGTCTCGCAATCCGTATTCCAGGCGAAATCACCCGCGAGAAAGTGGATATCCTGCAAAAGGCCGATGCGGTCTATCTGGATGAGATCCGCAAAGCTGGGCTCTATGATGAGATCTGGCAGGCATTTGCCGTCTTACTGCCCGTGCGTTCCGTGGGCGTCATGGGGGACAGCCGGACCTATGATTATGTCTGTGCACTCCGCGCCGTCACCTCAACCGACGGCATGACGGCTGACTATTATCCGTTTGAGCATTCTTTCCTGGGGCGCGTCTCGACACGGATCATCAATGAAGTCCGCGGCATCAATCGCGTCGTATATGACGTGACCTCCAAACCACCCGGGACCATTGAGTGGGAATGACGCTTCAGCGCACCTAGCCTTCAACGAGCCGTGCGCCGCGCTAAATCGAACTTGGCGAACCCTAAACCTCGGGCACCATTCCTCTGGGGAATGGCTGGATCATGGTTTCGGACATATGCTCTTGAAGCTCGTCAACAAAAACTCGAACCTTGGAGGGAAGATACTTGCGGTCGGCGTAAACGGCATAGATCGCGCGCTCACAGGCTGGTGCGTATTGGGAGAGTAGGGGGACAAGCCGACCGTCCAGCACATCCTGACAGACAAGAAAGTGCGCGAGCCTTACGATGCCGACGCCCTGTAGGGCTGCCTCCCTCAACGCCAGTCCAATACCTGAATGCGCACTTTCGACCGCAAAGGATTCCGTTTTATCGTCGATGTCGAATTCCCAGCGGTCTGTCGTGCGGTCACCAGCATTTATAGTTAGGCATCGGTGGTTTTTTAGGTCATCAGGTGTTTCAGGTTTGCCAAACCGTTTCAGATAATCCGGCGCCGCGCAGACGATCCAGGGGTCGTCAATCATCTTGCGAATGATGAAGGAGGATTCCGATGGACGCTCAAAGGCGAGTGCGACATCAACGCGATCCGACATGATATCGATGCTGCCATCTGCCTGAACCGTCGTGGTGACGATGTCACCGAATTTTTCGCTGAACGTCTTCAGGAAGGGCATAATCACCCCAACAGATAAAGCAGCAGATGCGGCGACTCGCAATTGGCCGCGTGGCTTGCCGCTCAGGTCCATCGCTATGTCTTCAGCAGCTTTGATCGAGTCTAGGATCTGTTCACTTTGCTCGAACAAAACTTCGCCGGCTTCGGTTAAGGAGATCGACCGCGTCGTTCGGTTGAATAATCGAACACCCAGCCTGTCTTCAAATCGATTGATTTTCCGGCTCACACCAGACGGCGTGACGCCAAGCTCACGAGATGCGCCGACAAAGCTGCCACTGCGCACCACTTCGACAAATACGGCTAGTTCGCCAATAGAATCCATTCTCTGCCCTCTCAATTGATGACGGCTTGTCATCAATAGCTTGCTGAAATCGATATTGTTAAACAACGCCGATTCCAGACACTCACATGCATCCAACAGTGTGAAGAGATCGGAGACAATCTATGAAACAATTCATGCACAGAATTACCAGGGGCGCAAATCACGCCCTGGTCCTCGCGGTGAGTATTCTTGCGCTCGTCACCTATGTCAGCGGTCCGGCCAGTGCTGATGAAAAATCCCGGGCGGCAACCGCTCATCTACCGCCGGTCAATGACGGTCTGCCGGACCCAGGTTTCGAGATTGAGCAGGGCAAGACGGCACTCGTCATTACCGATCCGCAAAATGATTTTCTATCTGAAGATGGTGTCGCCTGGGCGGTGGTCGGCGAGAGTGTTCATGCCAACGGTGTTGTTGAGAACCTCGAGGCGTTGATGAAAACGGCGGACGACGAAGGAATGCCGATGTTCATTTCACCGCACTACTATTTTCCGACCGATCACAAATGGCAGCACGAAGGAGCGCTTGAAGTGGTGATGCACACTATCAGGATGTTTGATCGTCCGGGTCAGTTGACCGTTGAGGGGTTTGAAGGGTCTGGTTCTGATTGGCTGGAGCAGTACAAGCCATATATCAATAACGGCAAGACCGTGGTCACAAGCCCCCACAAAATCTATGGACCGGAAACGAACGACCTGGTCTTGCAACTCCGCAAAGCAGGTATCTCCAAGATCATCCTTGCGGGGATGTCAGCCAACTTGTGCACCGAGTCTCATATGCGCGAACTCGCCGAACAAGGGTTCGAAATCATGGTCGTTACAGACGCGACAGCAGGCGCGATCACGCCGTTCTACAATGGCTACAATGCAGCTCTCACCAATTTCCGGATGATCGCGAGCGACATCGACAATACAGAGAACACCGTCGCAGCCATCAAGGCCGCCTATTAGGCATCAGGATGGGCAGCTTTGTCTGTTGTCAGCCAACTATGCAGTCTTCTTTGCAGATGGCTCACACAGTTATCGGTCGCGCGTCAGCGCGACTGATTTTATTGCGAACTGCGCACGTTGACACCCAAACAACCAGGCACCATTGAGTGGGAATGATCGCTAACTGACCGTCTGATGAGTCACGCTACGGTCCGCAAGTTTCGCCGCCAACTTTTCGACGCGGGTCATTGCATCCGCCTTTGACCTTTCAAATCGTTCGTCAGCAAACTCCTGATACTCAATTCCAATGTGGTGCAGGCTATCGGTGCCAAGATACTTTGAGATTGTGCGTATATGGGGAACGAGATGATCAGCATCGGCGTTAATGCCGCCTGGGCCAAAGCCAAATTCTCCCGCTGCGGTCAGCAGAACGAGGGTCTTGCCGCTGAAAATCGGCTCCAGCGGTCGATCACCCCGTGACAGATCGAAGGTAAAGGTTTTGCCAACCCGCACAATTTGATCCACCCAGGCTTTCAGAGACGCAGGCAGGCCATAATTGTACATGGGCGTCGCCATCAGGATGACGTCGGATCTTTCTACCTCATCAATAAGCCGGTCAGAGGTTTCCAACTGCGCTCTCTGTTCTGTCGTCCGCTGATCAGCAGGGGTGAAAGCGGCATCAATCCAGCACCCAGAGATCGGCGCAGGGGGATGCAAGCCCACGTCGCGCTCAATCACCCTAATATCGGCAGCGGTCCGATGCGAAGTTTGGAGAAAATGATCGCTCATCATGCGGGTGAGAGACCGCGTATGCCGGGCGCTCGCATCGATACGAAGAAGTGTGGACATGGCTGTTTCCGTTCATTCAGTTTCGACCGTTCCTCAATAACTGGCTGATGAATGAAAAAAATGTCTTCATCAGCTGCAGGATGGATCAAAAATGGCAATTTAAATGGGAATGACAAACACAATTTGACCATATATAAATGAGTTGAACTCATCTGTAGGGTTGCCATGTCCTTGCCATCATTGGCCGCACTTAGAGCGTTTGACGCCGCGGCGCGACTCGGGAGCTTCAAGGCCGCAGCTGACGCGTTGAATGTATCAGCGACCGCAATTTCTCATCACATACGCGGACTGGAAGCGCAAACGGGGGTAGTGCTGTTCCTGAGAGGGACACGTCAGGTTTCATTGACCGATGAAGGGCGCCAACTCTCTGAGGCTACGGATTTCGCATTCTCCCGGATCGAAGCGACGCTCGACGCACTTTGCGTCGCCGAGAACACGCTAACCATTTCAACCACACCGGCCTTTGCATCGCTTTGGCTGGCACCGCGTATTCAGTCGTTCGAAGAGCAGCATCCATCAATCCATATACGGACGGTGTCCTCGACGGGCGTCGTGGATTTGCAGCGGGACCGGACGATTGATATCGCTATTCGATATGGAGGCAATGAGCGTTCGAGGGACGACTTCCTGGTCGTGAGAGAAAGCGTCGGTGCGTTTGGCTCCCCAGATTACATAGAGCGTTTAGAAGATCTACCTCAGGCAGAGTTCATCAATACGGCCTGGATGTCGAAGGACCTGAAACACATCAGCTGGACGGATTGGTTTGCTGTCGCAGAGTATGAGTCGACCAAAGATACGAAGGTTCGAGAGTTCTTACAGGAGCAGGAAGTGCTTCAGGCAGGCTTGGCTGGACAGGGCCTTATACTCCTAAGCAATGTCTTGGCTGGGGATATGGTGGCGCGGGGCTGGTTGCTGCCCTATCGTCCAGACATACGTCTTGAGGGATTGGTCTACCGTGTCATTGCAGGTCCACAAAAATCCGACTCGAAAAACCTAAAAGCCTTCATGGCATGGCTCACAAAGGAAATGGATTCGCCTGAGATGACATTGGAAGCGGTTGCTTTCTGAGTTTCGACTTTACCCTTCAGGTTTCCGACCGTGCCCTCAATCGCTAAGAGAGTATGTCGGTCGAAATGAATTGTGGAAGTATTATGAAGACTGTTCTTTCAGGTCTTTTGATTTTGGGTTTGACGACAACAAGTTCTGTCGCGAACGCAGCTGGTCCACGCTCTGGCGAAGACATCTATGCCTCTAAATGCATTGGTTGTCATGTATCGGGAGCCGGTGGCGCTCAAAAGCTCGGGGATAAGGCTGCCTGGGCGCCTGTAATCGCCAAAGGCATTGATGTTTTGTACACGAGCACCATTAGCGGCATTCAATGGAATGCCAGCAAAAGGCTTGTGCTTTGACTGCACTGACGACGAACTAAAAGCAGCCGTCGACTACATGGTCGAACAGTCACAGTAGACGCGTCACTGGTTACCGCAGATCATCAATTACGTCAGAGATCCGCTGAAAGAAGTGGAGGCCCTGATTGATCTCTTCGTCAGTCATGGTTTCAATGATGCGTTGAATAAACGCATCGCCGCGGCTGATCATGCCATCCACGAATTTTTCGCCGGTGCGTGTCAGGGTGACGACCTTCTCTCGACCTGAATGGGCAGCTTCTTCGACGGTCAACAGTGAGAGGGGGGCGCTTGCCATGGTCCGGATAGCTTTTGTGATGGCAGCGCCTGAAATTTCAAACCAGGCGCCGAGATGGCGCTCAATATCTTTTCGGTTCATTTGCCGACCATCAGTGCCTTCCGAGTGGATCAACCATAAAATGGCGACCTGATGACGTCCTATTTCACCTGCGCGCATGGAATCCTCCACGCGCAAACCGGCTTTGTAGTGAATTGGATAGTAAAACTCGAGAAAGCGTCGCGCTGCATCCGCCGGGGCTTGTTCAGTCCCTAATTTGGTTTTGTTCTTAGGCATGAATGTCGCGAATCCCTTGGGCCTTTCTGGCGAGTCTAGGCTGGTCTTGCCAATTCGTCAGGCTTTAAATATTTACATAGGAAATAGTTTATGATGTAAATTAAAGGATCGTCTCGGGGAGGAAAAGATGAGAGCATCCGAAATCGCAGCTGATTTGGCGCGTCTTACCGCGCCGTCAACCATCGCAGACCCTTACCCACTTTATGCGCGATTGAGACCGGTGTGTCCGGTAAAGGGGTATGCGGATTACCCACCTGGAACTGTGCCCGGCCAGGATGAGCCGGTGTCAGCTTGGATCCTCCTTTCCTACGATCATGTAGCCGCTGCCGCGCGCGACCATCGTACGTTCTCTTCGCGAGATCCGTTGCAAGAGGCTTCTTCAGCACCGACCCTCATGTTGGTTAATCATGACAATCCAGAGCATGACCGACTGCGGGGGATCGTTAATCTGGCGTTTTCACGCAAACGGATGGAGGCAGAAGCACCTGCAGTTCGAGCAATTGTGGAAGAGCTATTGAGCGAGTTGGGCCCACAAGATGTCGATGTGATGGACAAAGTGGCATCAGTCCTGCCAGCACGTGTGATGGTGCACCTGCTTGGGTTGCCAGCTGCAGATGCGGATCGATTTCGTCACTGGGCGACCGCTTTTATGCTGTCAGCCGATTTGACCGCAGAACAGCGTCAGGCAAGCAATGAGGAGCTTGCGGCCTATTTTGTTGAAAAAGTCTCTGCCATGGCCAGCGCCATAGCAGCCGGAGAGGCTGTGCCCGATTGTTTAATGCGCGCACTCCTTGAGGCAGAAGCAGACGGAGAGAAACTCTCAGTAGAAGAGGTTATCCGGTTCTGCATCACCTTGGTTGTTGCAGGCGCTGAAACCACAACCTTTTTGATCGGCAATCTGCTCTACAATCTGGCGACGATGAAGCCCGTACACCAACGGTTGAAAGGCCATCCAACGCTTCTGGTTCCTTTCATCGATGAAACCCTGAGGCATTCCGGACCGCCGCAACGTCTTTTCCGGATCGCGACAGAGGACGTACGGGTCGGCGATGCCGATATCAAAAAGGGTGATTGGGTAGCGCTCTTCTTTGCCGCTGCCAATCACGATCCGTCCGTCTTTCCAGACCCTGATCGGTTCGACATGGACCGATCCAACCTCAACAAGCAGCTAACTCTGGGTGTCGGCATTCACCACTGTCTGGGGTCAGCGCTGGCGAAGCTGGAGGCGCGGGTATTGTTAGAGGGTGTTTTGGCTCGCGGTGATGAAGTCCTGTTCGGTGGGTCCTTTCCTGTGCCGCAGACAGCGAGCCTTCTAAATCATGGATTTGAGCGATTGGTTCTACGGTTCGTCCGCAATGCAGCGGTGGCCGCGTGATGGATAAAGATCTGAATATTGCCCAGACACAAAAACTCTTTGAAGCCTTTGGCGCAGGAGATGTTCCTCGCATACTCGAATTTGTGAATGACGATATCCTGATCGAGTTTTACGGTCCTGAAGACATCATTCCCTATGCAGGGACCTATAAGGGACGAGATGAAGCCAGATCCTTCTTTGAGACGGTTCTCTCTTCAGTGGATATTCACGTGTTTGAACCGGAAGAGTTCCTGGCAGACAAGGACAAGGTGATTGTTACCGGACATCTGCACCTCACGCCAAAAGCGACAGCGGGCACCATCAAGTCGGATTTTGTTCACGTGATTACGATGACGGGCGGCAAGTGGTCGCGTTTTCGCGATTTCATGAACACCGCCGTGGCCGTAGAAGCATTTTCCCGCTGACGGGCTGTTCCCACGCTCCCTAAAGGCAGGTAGTCTTTCGCCAAGATTGGTTTGTGGTGAAGGAAGTGGCATGCGTGGAATGCAAGGTTTGGCGATTGTTGGAGCGCTGCTTGGCTCAATAAGCGCCGTTCAGGCCAACGGTGTTGAAGACAACAATAATTGCTACGAGCAGTTCCGCGGCGGCGACATGAAGCTCGCCATTTATTATTGCAGCAGAGCTATTCAATCTGGTGACCTGGAGCGGGGCGACATGGTGGTCGCACTCCTCAATCGCGGGGTTGCCTATAAAAACACCGGCAATCTGGAAATGGCTGTTGTGGATTACTCGTCCGCGCTGGAACTGTCGCCCGGCGATGCACTGCTCTTTTCAAATCGCGCCAATGCCTACCGCGAGTTGAATAGGCCCGTAGAAGCGATGAGCGATATCAATCAGTCAATCGAGCTAAACCCAGAGAACCCGGCAGCCTTCTATGTTCGCGGTCTCTTGTTCGAGGCGATGGGCGATGCGGAGAACGCACGCCGTGATTTCTTGCGTGCGCACGAAATCAGCCCTGACGACAAAGAATTCCGCGAACGTGCTGAAGCGTTGGGGCCGAGCGGGCAATAGAAGAAATAGAAGCAGGGGACAGTAAATGGCTAAGCTCGACATAGTAGGGACAGTTAAGGAGTCTTATAAGGGCGCTTGGTCTCACTTCGGTGACATGGTGAAACTCGTTTGGGCACCAGTCGTGGTCTACATCGCAGCTAACGTTCTCCACTCGCTATCAATTCAATCTGTTACTGAAGAGATCGATCCTTCAGATGTCGAAGCCATGTTCCAGGCCAGCTGGGGCTGGCAGGCCGTAGCTGTAACGCTTTTGGGTCTGTTTTTGTGGCCCATCATTGCAGTGGCATGGCACCGGTTCATTTTGCTGGGTGAAACAAGTTCCTCGGCGCTCTATTTCAAGTTTGGCCGTCGTGAAGCGCGCTTTATGCTGACGTCGATTTTTCTTTCTCTCCTGGTCGTTCCGGGCATTCTTGTAATGGTTGTCGGGGCGGGAACAGCTTTGTCGGTTTTTGCGGTCCCAGTAGGACTGGTGCTTATGGTTGCAGGTTTGGCCTATGCACTCCGTCTCTCTCTGCTGCTTCCAGCCGTGGCAACAGATGCAGCTGTGGACGCCCGCGCGATCCTAGACGCCACGCAGGACAATGTGCTGCGTATCTTCGGGGCACACATTCTCAACATACTTGCTCTCCTGGCCATCGCTATTGTCGTTAGCATTCTTATCGGCATCATCGCCTTGGTATTGGGCCCAATCGGTGGGGTTATTGGAGGTGCGGTACTTGGTGTCTTCGGGCAGATCATTTCTGTCGCCATACTTTCCGTCATGTACAGAGATTTGGTGCTCTCTGGGCAGGGCGCGGCGAGCCCGCCGGATTTTCAGGTTCACTGACTGCTAGTCTTCGTCACCGTCTCCGCTCATTGAAAGGCCGAAAGCGGCCAGCCGCGGCCATCGGACCTCTTTAGATTGCCTCAAGGTAATTTACGGAGAAGGCTAGATGGTGAAAGCAAACAATTCATGTGAGGGCAAAGTCGCCATTGTGACCGGAGCAAGTTCCGGCATTGGACGTGCGACAGCACTGAGGCTCGCATCAGAAGGAGCTGCTGTGGTTGCTGGCGCAAGACGCCAGGTCGAACTCGACAGTTTGGTTTCCGAGATTGAATCAGATGGGGGCAGGGCAGTCGCGGTCGCTGGAGATGCACGTGAGGAGGCATTTTCGCGTGACCTGGTGGAATGCGCCCGTTTGGACTTTGGTGGTTTGGACATCGCCATAAATGGTGCCGGAACGCTCGGTCCCATGGGTCCGGTGATCGATTTGGGCGCTGATCAATGGGACGAGGTCTTAGCGACAAACCTCACCAGCGCTTTCCTCGGGGCCAAACATCAAATCCCGGCAATGCTCGAACGGGGTGCGGGGTCAATCGTCTTTGTGAGTTCTTTTGTCGGCTACACCGCCGCAATGCCCGGTGTTGCGGCCTACGCCGCGAGCAAGTCTGGGATGATAGGCCTGATGAAATCCCTTGCGGTTGAGTATGGCGCACAGGGCATTCGTTCCAATGCCTTGCTTCCTGGTGGCACTCAAACGGCGATGGCGGACGTCATGGCCAACACGGACGAGATGCGTGAATTTGTTCGAGAGATGCATGCGCTGAAGCGCATCGCGGAACCTCGCGAGCAGGCAGACGCTGCTCTTTTCCTGGCCTCTGATGCTTCATCCTTTGTGACCGGTACGGCAATGTTGGTGGATGGGGGTGTCTCAATCAGCAAAACATGACTCCAATCGGGCACAGAGTTAACAAAAATGAACTTTAAGCCTTTGAAAACATTAAAGAAAAAAGGGCGTTCCTCTACGCTTGACCAGGGCCTCTAATTGCCCCATATGGCAGGGGCAATGGCCGCCCCCCGTCGCCCCATTGGGTGAAATGCGGTCACAATTGGAGGTCGTACCCATGTCGGTTCACACCAAGATCAAGCGAATTACCGTTCCAGAAATCATGGCACGTAAGGGCAATACCCCCATCGTGTCGTTAACCGCATATCACGCGCACACCGCGCGCTACATTGATCCTTATGTCGACTTCCTGTTGGTCGGGGATAGTCTCGGCATGGTCATGTACGGCATGGAAAACACGCTGGGTGTGACCATCGACATGATGATCGCCCATGGTGCTGCCGTTGTCCGCGGGACCGAGCGGGCCTTGGTCGTAGTGGATATGCCATTTGGCTCTTATGAAGAATCGCCGGAAATCGCCTTCCGGAATGCTTGTCGGATTATCAAGGAGACGGGCTGCACCGCTGTGAAGCTTGAAGGCGGGGCGCGTATGGGCCCCACCATTAAATATCTGAGCGAGCGGGGCATCCCTGTGATGGCTCATATCGGCCTCACGCCTCAGAGCACCAATGTGATGGGTGGTTTTAAAACACAAGGCCGGGTTGAGGAAGACTGGGCTGAAATTGAGAACGACGCCCTCGTTATCTCGGAATCCGGTGCGTTTGCCGTTGTGCTTGAAGGGATGGCAGAGCCACTCGCCGCGAAAATTTCGGGACAGATCAGCATTCCCTCCATCGGTATTGGTGCGTCTGCTGCCTGCGATGGCCAGATTCTGGTGCTCGAAGACATGCTGGGCCTCTCTCCCAAGCCGCCGAAGTTCGTTAAGGAGTTCGCGACCCTCGGCGCGGCAATTGCCGGAGCTGCAGAAGCCTACGCAGATGAAGTACGTGGTCGGGCGTTTCCAGCCAAAGAGCATACGTATGCCATGAAGAAGGTCGATTGAGCCGTTAAACTAATTCGTCATCCGTCCCATTTGTGGTGGTAAGGGCGGTTGGCAAGTCATTGAATTGACGTTACTTTACGGCCGCAAGACCGCCATCGGGACTGCCATTCAGGCAGACGCCTCGACCTACTTCGGAGACTATTCTTGGCCGACATTTTTCGCGAAGTCGAAGAAGACATTCGCCGCGACCGTCTACAGCAGCTTTGGGACAAATACGGTATCTATCTGATCGGGTTTGTGGTTGGCATAATTGCCCTCACCAGTCTGATCGTTGGGTGGCGTGCCTATTCGCAGTCGCAGGCTGAAGAAGCCTCAAAGGCATTTGTATCTGCGATCGCAGAGGCGAACCAGGATGGTGCGGACGCAGCAGGTATTTTCAACAGTTTGGCAGACCGGTCACCGAGCGGATATGCAGCACTTGCCCGGCTAAGAGCGGCGGGCGCGCTCGCAGATGCTGGAGAGGTTGATCCAGCAATTGCCGCTTATGATGCGGTAGCGGCAGATAGCGGCGCAGATGACATATTGAGAGACCTTGCAAAGGTCAAATCAGGCACCTTGTTGGTCGGCCGGACAAGTTTTGATGATCTGGCGATCCGTCTGGTACCGCTGGCTGGCAACGGCGAGCCATGGCGTAACCCTGCGAGAGAGGCCTTGGGCATGGCAGCTTTTGCGGAGCAGAAATATGCTCAGGCGCAAAGCTTTTTTCAGAGCATTGTGGGCGATCAAACAGCGACACCAGGTGTCAGAGATCGGGCTCACGTAATGCTTGCCCTCATAGCACCCCATGTGCCTACGGTAGAAACCACTCCATTGGAGGCCTCTGACAACGTCCCAGAGGATGATGCATCAGCTAACTCAGCAGAACCAGCAGGAGAAGCGCAATGACAACATGGCGTATGGCGACATTGGGGCTGGTTGCGGCTGTATCATTGGCTGGATGCGATACCATCGGCGATCTGGTCTCATCAGATGATAAAGAGAGGATCCCAGGCGAACGTATCTCAGTTATGGCGCTTGAACGGAAGCTGGAGGCCGACCCGCGTCTGGCCTCCTTGGAAGTTGTGCTTCCACGTCCCTACGTAAACGAAGACTGGCCACAACCAGGTGGCTATGCAGATAACGCGATGCACCATCTGCAGGCGTCAGGCTCCCTAGATGTTCTGTGGAGCAGCGATGCCGGATCTGGTTCGAGCGGATCTACTGAGCTTGCCACGGCGCCAGTCACGGCCGCCGGACAGGTTTATGTCCTGGACACAGAAACGGTCGTGCGGGCATTTAATTCAACGACTGGCGATGAAGCCTGGGAAACAGAGCTTGCTCCGGAAGACGAAGACGCTGATGAAGGTCGCGGCGGCGGTGTTGCGTTTGAGAGCGGCAGGCTTTTTGTCACGACCGGCTTTGGTGAGGCAATTGCTCTTGATGCAGGGACCGGCGAGATTATTTGGCGGAGCGCACTGGGAACGCCGTTCCGGGCCGCGCCAACGGTGAATGGTGGCCGGATGTTCACCATCACGTCAGACAACCAAATGATCTGCCTGAACACCGAAGACGGGACTGTTCTCTGGCGGCACAGAGGGATTGTTGAGAGCGCCGGGATTTTGGCCGCCACATCTCCGGCAGTGTCAGGGTCTATCGTGGTCGTTCCATATTCCTCTGGGGAGCTCTATGCGCTGCGGGTGGAAAATGGCAACTCGCTTTGGTCAGACAGCTTGACCCGTACAGGCAATGTTACGTCTCTGACGGAACTCAACGATATTGCCGGACGCCCTGTGATCGACAGAGGTCGGGTCTATGCGGTCAGCCATTCAGGCCGCGCTGTTTCCATTGATATTCGAACGGGCGAGCGCGTCTGGACACGCAATATTGCGGGCACGCAGACCCCTTGGGTGGCTGGCGGCTTCATCTTTGTGGTGACACTGGACGCAGAAGTTGTAGCGCTCTCCAGGCGCGATGGTCGTATCCGTTGGATACAGAAGCTGGAGCGGTTTGAAGACGAGGAAGACCGTGATGGCCCGATCGAGTGGAGTGGACCTGTGCTCGCTGGCGATCGCTTGGTTCTGGTATCCTCCCTCGGCGAAGCTGTGTCCTTGTCGCCATATTCTGGTGAGGAACTAGGCCGTATTGAGCTGCCGGACGCTGTATTTGTGCCACCAATACTCGCCAATGAAACGCTGTTTGTATTAACAGATGACGCACGTGTCGTTGCTTTGAAGTAGTAGCTCAGGTGTCCTGCGCCCCCTCTGGCCCTGTGGCCTCCTGGGGCCTGACATATCTGGAACCGCTGTGAAAGGCGGACGGGAAACCAATGCCGTTTAAACTTGCCATTGTCGGCCGCCCCAACGTGGGCAAATCGACTCTTTTCAACCGCCTGGTTGGAAAGAAGCTCGCGCTTGTCGATGACACGCCTGGCGTGACCCGAGATCGCCGAGAAGGCGACGCCAGCATCGCAGACCTTGAGTTTACGATCGTTGATACAGCCGGGCTTGAAGACGCCAAAGGCGATGTTCTGGAAGCGCGAATGCAACGGGGCACGGAGCTGGCAATTTCAGAAGCCGATGTCTGTCTGCTTCTCGTTGACGCGCGCGCCGGGATCACGCCAGCAGACGCCTATTTTTCCCAGCTTCTGAGAAAAGTGGAAACCCCCGTCATTCTGGCCGCCAACAAGTGCGAAGGCGGTGCCGGTGAGGCCGGGCGAATGGAAGCCTATGAATTGGGGCTCGGCGCACCACTTCCGCTGTCGGCGGAACATGGCGAAGGGCTGGGCGATCTTTATGACGCGCTGCTGCCTTTTGCGCGGGCATTTGAAGAATCCGAAGCCAATCAGGCGATCGAGGACGCGTTGGAGAACGACGAGGGCTTTGATCCCGACGCTCCTTATGAGCCTGATCTTGAAACACCTTTGCGTGTCGCCGTGGTCGGACGCCCCAATGCAGGGAAGTCCACCTTGATCAATCAATTGCTGGGTGAGGACCGAATGCTCACCGGTCCCGAAGCAGGCATTACCCGGGACTCCATCGGCGTTGAGTGGGAGTGGCGCGGCCGCCGCGTCAAACTGCATGACACGGCCGGGCTCAGACGTCGCGCCCGGGTGACGAAGAAACTTGAAAAACTCTCGGCGGCAGATGCTCTGAGGGCCGTTCGTTTTGCAGAAGTTGTCGTCATTCTGATTGATGCGACCATTCCGTTTGAAAAACAGGATCTGCACATCACAGATCTGGTTGAACAGGAAGGGCGTGCGCTGGTCATCGCTGTCAATAAGTGGGACCTGGTGGAAACACCCCAGGCGACCATGGAAGACCTGAAAGAGAAGTTGGGGCGTCTTCTGCCGCAGGTTCGCGGTGTGCCCATCGTCACTTTCTCTGCATTGACAGGGAAGGGCGTTGAAAAATTAATGCCAAAGATTGAGGAAATTCACGGCATCTGGAATGCACGCATTCCAACCGCCAAACTCAATAAGTGGCTGAGCATTGTATCGTCTAAAAACCCGCCACCAGCATCAAGGGGCCGGCCGGTCACGTTGCGCTATGCGACGCAGGTGAAAAGCCGCCCACCAACCTTTGCGATTTTCTCAAGCCGGGCGCATGAAGTGCCAACATCTTACAAGCGCTACCTTGTGAATACGCTCCGGGAAGAATTTGATCTGCGAGGCGTTCCTATCCGGCTGAACATGCGCAAACGCGATAATCCCTTCGCGGCGAAGGCGAGCAAGCGCAAGCTGGGCTAGCCTGGCGCCAGCTGTACGACATCTGATGCAGTCATGCTCTCGACAAAAACAGGGTCGTGCGACGTAAACATGAGTGCCCCGCGATAGATTTTGAGGGCTGCTTCCAGCGCTTCTAACGCCTCCATGTCCAGATGGTTGCTGGGTTCATCCAACAGGAGGAGTTGGGCGGGCTCGGGACAATTGAGCAGCCGGACGAGGTCGGCACGCAAACGCTCTCCAGCGCTGAGCAGTTCGAACGCTGTCACTGCTTTCTCCCGTCGTAGACCAGCACGGGCAAGGCTCGTACGGATGTCCGTCTCTTGCCAACCGGCGCGATAGGCAAGGCAGCGATCAAGTGGCGTTGCCTCGGCACCGTGATCTCCTCGTTGCAACAAATATCCCACTGGGACCCGGCAGGTCACGATGCCTTTGTCTGGCATCTTCTGTCCCGCGATCAGATCCAGAAGTGTTGATTTGCCGCTGCCATTGTCGCCGGCCAGATGGAGACGTTGTGGTCCCTTGATCGCCAAATTGAAATTGTTCAGAAGTGTCCGGGCGTCATAGCCAAAACAAAGTCCCTCTATGTCGAGCACCGGCTGGTGTGGATGTACTTCGCTGGCACCTGCGTTAAACAGGACGGGGGTCGTTTCCTTAACCTCAGCCTGGGCAGTGGCAACCCGGCTTTCGGCAGCCGAGAGGCGGGCATGCTTGATCTGGGTTAGTCGGCTGGCCGTATGCTGGCTCCGTGCCATTCGACCATCAAGAACGATTTTTGGCTGACTTCCTTTACCGCGCTCCCTGCGCCCTTTGGCTGCCCTACGTTCCAGACGTTCGCGAGCCACTTGTTGGTCGCGTTGCGCCTGCCGTTCAGCCTGCTTCGCATGGGCAACACGTGTGATTGCCGCTTGCTGCTGCGATGTTTTTTCTGTGAGGTAGCGGGCGTAATTGCCGCCATAAATATCGAGACCTGTGGGCGTGAGCTCCCAAGTTTCTTTGGGAAGGACGAGTAAATGGCGGTCATGTGAAATGAGCAGCCAGGCGAAAGGTGCATTGCGCAGCCAGGTCTCAAGCCAAGCACGACCGTCCTGGTCTAAATGATTGGACGGTTCATCCAGAATGAGAATGTCGGGGTTGGCCTGTTGAACACCGAGGATTTGCAGTCTGAGCCATTCGCCGCCACTGAGGTTCGTGGTCAAGTGCGTTGGCGACATGTGCCTTAAGCCCACCGTCTGAAGCTGTCGATGGAGGGCATCTTCAAGACCCCAATCATCAGCAATGAGGGATATGTCGTCCGCTGTTGCGGTCCCTGCGTTGGATCGTGTCAGCGCGTCGAACGTCGTCCCGACTTGAAGATAGTCAACAATCCGCAAATCCGGCGGGGGCGCTGCGTCCTGTGCCAGCAAGGCAATCTGCCCGTGAACCGTGAGGCGGCCTCGCGAGGGCACAACTTCTCCCGCAATCAGTCGGGCAAGGGTCGACTTGCCGCTGCCATTGCGGCCGACAAGGGCAACCCGTTGGTTGGGTCTGATGGAAAAAGTGATGTCTGAAAAAAGGTCTGTGCCGTCAGGCAACAGATAGGCTAGCTTATCGCCTGCAACCAAAAATGGTGGCATGGATCAAATCTCCAGCAAGAGGAATTCCTTATGCTCGGTCTATTTGTCCATCGTCCTTTTCCTTAAACATGCGGGTGTCGGTTAAGACAACTAAAGTAAGGATGCCCATGTCGAATGACAAGACATGCCCGGTTGGCTTGAGGCTCAGCTTTAGGGTTGAAAGGAAACAACTTCTCCGTGGCGGGTGCACCCTTCACTCACCAGATCAAGGAAGAGTGGTGCAATATCTTCTGGTGTCCGCAGCGTCTCAGGGTCTTCCCCCGGCATGGCTTTCGCCCGCATTTTGGTCGCGATGGGACCGGGGCTCACCATATTGATGCGAAGTTCCGTCTTCTCCACTTCGTGTGCCCAGGTTTTGACCAGGGCTTCCAGTGCGGCTTTCGAGACGGAGTAGGCGCCCCAGAAAGGGCGGCATTTTTGTGCTGCGCCCGACGTCACAAAGACGGCACGTCCCGCTTCCGCCCGTTGCAGCAGCGCATCCAGTGATCGGATCAGGCGGTAATTCGTGGTGACATTAACGGCGAAGGTTTTGTCCCAATCATCTGGCGAGATGTGACCGGTTGGTGTCAGCGGCCCGAGGATGCCCGCATTGCCAACCAGGATATCCAATTTGCCCCAACGCTCGAAGATCGTGCCTCCCAGGCGGTCAATTGCGTCGAAATCGGTAAGATCGAGAGGAACAAGCGTTGCTGTCCCACCTGCTTTCTGGATTTCGTCGTCGACTTCTTCCAGGGCGCCGACAGTGCGTGCCACCAGAATGACGTGAGCCCCTTCAGCGGCCAGAGCAAGCGCGACCGCCCGGCCGATTCCCCGTGACGCGCCTGTAATCAGCGCGAGCTTGTCTGCAAGTCGTCCTGCCATAATCTGGTCTGCTCTTAAGCGATTTCCGTCAGCAGTGACAGCTGGGCGGAGCGTTTTTCTTGTTGATGATCGATAAGTGCCGTTGGGTAGTCACCGGTGAAATAGTGATCGGCGAATTGCGGATTGTCATTGTCACGGCCTTCAAACCCGAGCGCTCTATAAAGACCATCGACGGACACGAATGCCAAACTGTCGACGCCGATATAGTTGCGCATGCCTTCCAGGTCATAGTTCGCGGCGAGCAACTGGTCCCGTTCGGGCGTGTCGATGCCGTAAAAATCTGGATGGGTGATGGGTGGGCTGGAAATGCGCATGTGCACTTCTTTGGCGCCGGCTTCATACATCATTTTGACAATCTTCGCAGACGTCGTGCCCCGCACGATACTGTCGTCGACCAGAATGATCCGCTTACCTTCGACAAGCGCCTTGTTTGCATTGTGCTTCAGGCGCACACCGAGCGCACGAATGTGCTGTGTAGGTTCGATAAAGGTACGGCCCACATAGTGGTTGCGAATAATGCCAAGCTCAAACGGGATTTTGGCTTCCGCCGCATAACCAATCGCTGCCGGAACCCCAGAGTCGGGAACCGGAATGACAACGTCGGCATCTACGTGCGACTCGCGGGCAAGCTCTTCACCAGTCTGGCGACGAACATTGTAAACGCTCTGACCACCGACAACACTGTCGGGGCGTGCGAAGTAGATATATTCGAACACGCAAGGACGCGGCTGCATAGGCGGGAAAGGATGCAGGCTTTCAATTCCGTCTTTGGTCGCGACAATCACCTCGCCGGGCTCGATCTCGCGAACGAAGCTGGCGCCAATAATGTCGAGTGCGACCGTCTCGGATGTGAGGATAGGAGCCCCATCAAGCTCGCCAAGGATCAGGGGGCGGATGCCAAGGGGATCGCGTGCACCAATCAGCTTTTTGTTTGTAAGAGCAACGAGCGCATAGGCGCCCTGAATTTGTCGAAGTGCATCAACAAAGCGGTTTGTTGTGCGGTCGTGCCGTCCACGGGCGACCAGCTGCAGAATGACTTCTGTGTCGGACGTTGACTGAAAGATAGCACCAGAGCGCACCAGATCGTCTCGAAGTGTCAGCGCGTTGGTCAGGTTGCCATTATGGGCAATGGCGAAGCCGCCACCCCACAGGTCAGCGAAGAGTGGCTGAACATTGCGCAAGATGGTTCCGCCGGTGGTGGAATAGCGCACATGACCGATGGAACCGGTACCGGCCAGACGATCCATCATTTTGGCGCTGGTGAAATGATCCCCAACAAGGCCCATGCGTCGTTCAGAGTGGAAATGCTCCCCATCAAAGGAAACGAGCCCGGCGGCTTCCTGGCCGCGGTGCTGCAGGGCGTGCATGCCCAGCGCGGTTAGCGCCGCTGCATCTGGATGGCCGAATATGCCAAAGACGCCGCACTCTTCGCGCAGTCGATCTGCATAAAGCTCATCATGGCTGTCCAGAATGACACTGGCACCTTCACCATATTCTGGCGGGGTGTGCTGCATTTGAGATGTGGCTCTGGAGCCTAGTGAATCTGCCGTGGAACCGTTTTTGGAACCTGTCTCGGACATCTGGGTGATCGTCCTTTATTCCTGTGTGGCTTCGAAAAGTTGATCGAGCCCCCTCCGTTCGGAAGGCTTATACCCTGTCGTATCGTCGCTGTCAGTGTCTGATTTAGGCTCTTCTGTCCCCGAACCTGCTGGGGGTGCCGTGCGCCGTCCCTCAGGCGTAAAGAAAGGCTCCGTGGGCGCTGTTGATTGCTGCGCAGCCAGGGAGGAGAGCCCGCCTGCGACAAAGTCGACCAAGGGCAAAAGACGCGCATCAGCAATCCATTCCGGCCGGTCGTCCCGATCCGGAACGAGCCAGGTGAAGAGCAGGAAGGCGATGGCGATGACAAGAAGTCCCCGAAATACGCCAAAAATGAAGCCCAGCGACCGGTCAAGGAAGCCGATCTCGCCACCATGCGCACGGTCTGTCCATCGATAGGTGAGAGCTGAGATGGCGATGTAAACGACAATGAAAATCCCTGCAGCCGATATCGTAAGCGCGAGCCAATAAGGCTCAGCGACTGCCTGAACGAGCGGAATAAGCAGCGGATAAAGGAGGAGGGCGGCAAGCGCCGCGACGACCCAGGCAAGGATCGACAGGATCTCGCTGGCAAAACCTCGCACCATGGCCAAGAGGCCGGAAACGATCATGATCGCGATGACTGCAATATCAAAAAGGGTCATGACGGGTCTGTCCCCCAACTCGAACGCCACATGGGGCCAGTCTAACGCTCATCACGGTCTGGGTCACCTTATGCTTCACGGGCTTGTGGCGGAGAGGCCTCACCGGTCGACAGTTTGGCAATTAGATCGCCAAGGTCTTCCAGTTCTGTGAGCTTCATCTTGCCGGCAGAGGGTTTCTGGCGCCCTGCGGCTTTCGGCAGAATGGCGTGTTTAAAGCCGAGCTTCTCAGCCTCTTTGAGCCGTGCTTCCATCTGACTGACCGGGCGAAGAGACCCCGAAAGGGAAATTTCACCGAAGAGAACTGTGTCCGGCGGGATCGACAGACCGGAAAGGGAGGAGATAAGGGCACCCGCCACAGCGAGGTCGGCTGCGGGCTCTCCGATTCTCAAGCCACCAGCCACATTGAGGTAAACGTCCTGGTTGCCGATTGAGAGCCCACAACGGGCTTCAAGCACGGCGAGCACCATAGAAAGTCGTCCACTATCCCAACCGATCACCGCACGTCTCGGGGTGCCCAGCGCGCTTTGTGCGACAAGTGCCTGGATTTCGACAAGAACGGGGCGCGTGCCTTCAATACCGGCAAAGACAGCAGCCCCGCTTGCTTCCCGGTCCCGCTCGCCGATGAAGAGCGCAGAGGGGTTCTCAACTTCCAGCAGGCCACCTTCAGCCATCTCAAAGACGCCGATTTCGTTGGCCGGGCCAAACCGATTCTTCACCGCCCGGAGAATTCTGAAATGGTGGCCACGTTCGCCCTCAAAATAGAGCACCGTGTCGACCATATGTTCCATCACCTTGGGGCCGGCAATCTGCCCATCTTTCGTGATGTGGCCCACGATGATCATCGCTGCTCCCGACCGCTTGGCAAAACGCGTGAGTTCCTGAGCCGTCGCTCGAACTTGGGAGACTGTTCCTGGCGCTGATTCAAGCGTATCGGTCCACATGGTCTGAACAGAATCGATAACGATGGCATCAGGTGTTGGGCCGTCTTTCAGCGTAGCCAGAATATCACGAAGGTTCGTCTCCGCGCCCAGCGCAACCGGCGCGTCAGAAAGACCAAGCCGGAGCGCGCGCATACGCACCTGGTCAATCGCTTCCTCGCCGGAGATGTAGACAGTTTCCGCACCACTATTCGCCAGACGGGCCATAGCTTGAAGAAGGAGTGTGGATTTGCCAATCCCCGGATCACCGCCGACCAGAACCGCAGAACCTGGCACCAGACCACCCCCCAGCACGCGGTCAAACTCTTTCAGGCCTGTGCTGCGACGTGGTGTCTCTGTCGCCTCGCCAGCAAGCGGCACCAGGGCAATCTGACGGCCCTTTTTGGTTGAGCTCGCCTTGGCAGGGCCACCGGCCACGCCAGAGCTTTCAGCGACTTCCTCGGAGATTGTGTTCCACTCGCCGCAGCCGTCGCAACGACCGGCCCAGCGCGGCGTCTGCGCGCCGCAGGATTGGCAGACAAATTGACGGCGGGCTTTTGCCACGATCTTCCTTACAGGTCGAGAGACGGCGCGTGAGCTACGGCCATCAAGGTTTCAACACATCCATCTTGATGGGTCCGTCAGCGCGACCGTGGATGAACTGATCCACATACTCATTGCCACTATTGTCGACTTCGTCACGGGTACCCGCCCAGATGATCTCACCTTTATAGATCATCGCAATGTAATCGGCGATCTTTCGCGCACTTGCCATGTCATGGGTGATGGACAGGGCGGTCGCGCCGAGTTTCTGAACGCTGTTGACGATCAGGTCGTTGATCACATCAGCCATAATAGGATCAAGGCCTGTCGTGGGTTCATCAAAAAAGATGATTTCCGGGTCTGTCGCGATGGCGCGGGCCAGACCAACGCGTTTCTGCATGCCACCCGAAAGCTCCGCCGGATAGAGATCGCCAATGTCGGTCGTGAGACCAACCTGACCCAGCTTCTCAAGGGCAATTTCTTTGGCGTCTTTGCGTTTCATATTGCGACCCTGGATCAGGCCGAAGGCGACGTTCTCCCAGACGGGAAGGCTGTCAAAAAGGGCGGCATTTTGAAACAACATGCCGAACTTCCGAAGCGTCTTCTCGCGCTCGCTGGTCGAGAGCTTGGTAACGTCTTTCCCATCAACTTTGATGCTGCCTTTTTCCGGGCGAATGATGCCTAGGATGCTTTTGAGCATGACGGACTTACCGCTACCCGATCCACCAATCACGACAAGCGATTTGCCTTTTGGAATGGTCAGGGAGAGATCGTGAAGGACAATCTTTTTGCCGAACCGTTTGTGAACGTTGTTCAGCTCAATCTTAATGTCTTTTGCCGGTACGGAGATGTTCATGGATCCAGCCTTAAGACGAGAAGAAAAGCGACGTCATTACATAGTTCGCCGCAAGAATAAGAATGGAAGAGGAGACAACAGCGTTTGTTGTTGCGCGTCCGACACCTTGTGCACCCCCGCGGCTGTGAAAGCCCTGGTAGCAGCCCATGATGGCGATAATGAAACCAAAGATCGCTGATTTGATGAGACCAGATGTGATGTCGTCAAGCTCCAGGAAATCGACGGTGGTCTTGATATAGACGCCAGAATTGAAGTCGAGCGTCTGTGTGCCAACCACGAATCCCCCGAAAATACCGATCACATCTCCGATGAAAACAAGCGCTGGCAGCGTAATAACCGCCGCGACGACACGGGGCACGACCAAGTATTTGAAAGGGTTGGTCGACAGGGTTGAGAGCGCATCGATTTGTTCCGTGACACGCATGGTCCCAAGTTCAGCCGCAATGGCTGCCGCTGCGCGCCCGGCAACCATTAGGCCGCCCAGAACCGGTCCAAGTTCCCGAGTGATGCCAAGTGCCACAATCGTCGCAACGATGCTCTCAGAGTTAAACTGGTCGCTGCCATAATAAATTTGCAGGGCAAGCACGCCACCCGTGAAGAAAGCCGTTAGGGCAACGACGGGTAGGGAGAAATATCCGATCCGCATCATTTGCTGACCGATCAGCCGCCAGTACAAGGGCGGGCGAAGGATATGGGTGACAGCTCTCCAGGTGAACAGGGACAACCGCCCGGTTTCGCCAAGAGCTGTGATCACAACATTGCCGATTATCGCCAGCGGATTCAAACCTATGCTCCCTCTGCCCCAGTCATAAATCTATCAGTCAGCACTGATTCCAACCGACGAAGTGTACGTCCGGTGGTATCGATACCCCAAACGCGTAAGCACTTCGTAACCAACCGTACCTGCTGCCCGGGCAAGATCCCCCACAGTGACGGATTTTCCAATCAATTCTGCGAAAGATCCCCGTTTTGGAACGTCCGGTGGCAGATCGGTCACATCGACAGTGATCATATCCATGGAAACCCGTCCGATGACCGGGGCTGAGTGGCCGCCTATTGTCACCGAGACGCCACTCCCATCCGGGCTCCCGAGTGCTCGGAAATAGCCATCTGCATATCCGGTAGCAATTGTGGCGATCCGGGTAGGACGCTGAGCCGTAAAGGTGGCCCCGTAGCCGACCTGAGCGCCAGTTTCGATGGATTTCACCTGCATGATGCGAGCGGTCAGCGTCACGACAGGATGGAAGGGGTGGCCGGGATTAGGAAAGGGATTGGTGCCGTAAAGGCCAATCCCCGGTCGGACAAGGTCGTAGTGAAACCGCGAACCAAGCAGGATACCAGCCGTGTTTGCGAGGCTGGAGGGGGCCTCTGGGAGCTGAGCACGGAGTCTATCGAAACTCTTCTGCTGCTCGTTGTTTAAGGGATGATCCGCATCGTCTGCGCAGGCCAGATGGCTCATGACGAGGTCGGTCTCAAATGAGGCTGCGAGATCAGCTGCTGTGCTAATGTCGGCAACCTGAATGCCCAGACGGCGAATGCCTGTGTCTGCATGGAGTGCCGCTGGCAGCGGTCCGGTTTGCCCGCAATAAGACGCCCAATCACGGACTTCTTCGAGGCTTGAGAGGCACGGACGAAGGTCTTCAGTTTCGAAAAGGCGTTCGGCCCCTTCATAGAGACCGTTCAGCACATAGATCGTCGCCTTGGGGAGAACGGCGCGAAGTTCTGCACCTTCTAGGGCGGTGGCAACAAAAAAAGTCGAGCAGCCCGCCTGAGAAAGCGTGCGGGCAACCGGTACGAGCCCAAGGCCATACCCATCTGCTTTCACGCAGGCGCTCACTTCCGCAGATGTTTCAGATCGAATCAAGCGGTAATTGTCCGCGACCGCGTCCAGATTGATGTCGAGAGTTCCGCTGGAGGCGGCTGCACGAGCGCTATCTATCTCTTCAGCCTCGAGCCCCTGATCGGCCCCGGATCCGTGGGGAGTGCTGTCGGACGGCAAGGTCACTCACTCCATATAGTCAGGGAGGCGGTCACTGTCGGCAAGGTCACTAAAGCGTGTGATTTCCGCTTCGAACTGCAATCGCACAGTGCCGGTCGGACCGTGACGCTGCTTGCCGATAATGACTTCGGCCTTACCAAAGACCTGTTCCATATCAGTCTGCCATTGCAGATGTTCAGGCGTGCCCTCGGAAGGCTCGCGGCGGGAGACATAATATTCTTCTCGGAAAACAAACGTTACGACGTCTGCATCCTGCTCAATCGATCCTGATTCACGTAGGTCAGAAAGCTGTGGGCGCTTGTCATCCCGCGATTCAACCTGACGCGACAATTGGGAAAGCGCCATGATCGGAACATTAAGCTCTTTGGCGAGCGCTTTAAGTCCGGTCGTGATTTCGGTGACTTCCTGCACCCGATTATCGCTCGCCCGCCCAGATCCTGACAGCAGCTGGATATAGTCGACCACGATCAGGCCAAGCCCGCGTTGCCGCTTGAGCTTCCGCGCCCGTGCAGCCAGAGAGGCGATGTTGAGACCACCCGTGTCGTCAATGTAGAGAGGGATGCCTTCTAGCTCCCGGCTGGCATCGACAAACTGGTGCCATTCATTCTCGTCAATCTTACCGCGTCTGATTTTGCCAGACGGGACCCGGGATTGTTCAGCCAACAGGCGTGTCGCCAATTGCTCAGACGACATTTCCAGAGAGAAAAATCCAACAATGGCACCGTCTTTGACTTCAACCGTGCCGTCTGTGTGGTGCTCAGCCTTGTAGTTTTTAGCCACGTTGAACGCAATATTGGTGGCAAGCGCTGTCTTGCCCATAGAGGGGCGGCCAGCAACGATGATCAGGTCAGACGGCTGAAGCCCACCCATCTGTTCATCAAGGTCTCGCAGCCCCGAGGAAATACCGGAAAGACCCCCATCACGTTCGTACGCTTGCGCTGCCATGTCGACGGCCATGCGCATGGAGTCTGAGAAGCTTTGAAAGCCACCCTCATACTTGCCCTTTTCAGCAAGGCTGTAGAGAGACTGCTCAGCATCCATGATCTGAGCGGACGGTGGATCATCGACACTTGCATCAAAGGCGCGATTGTGAATTTCCTCGCCAACCCGGATCAGATCGCGACGGACCGCCAGGTCATAAATCGTGCGACCATATTCAGCGACATTGATGATGGTTGTTGCGGCACCGGCAAGACGGGCAAGGTATTGCGCGCCGCCGACTTCCTGCAGGGCTTCATCCTGATCAAAATAGCTTTTGAGCGTGACCGGCGTCGCGATGTGGCCGCCGGAAATCAGCTTCGACACCGCCTCAAATATGCGAGCATGAAGAGGCTCGTAAAAATGAGCTACTTCCAGAAAGGACGCGATGCGATCAAACGAATCATTATTGATCAGGATCGCCCCGAGCAAAGCCTGTTCAGCCTCAATATTATGAGGCGCGACGCGATATTCCTCGTCGCCAGTTGCCGGGCCGGTTTCCAGTTCGTCATATGCAGGCAGCATGCTTTCCATGCCTCCGTTTTACGTCAATGAACGGAGCCACGGAAGCGAACGCTTGCGATTCGCAAAACTATTTTCGCTGCCTGTGGAAAACGGGGACAAATTTGGGCGATAGTTTTAGTTCACCCAGCAATCAACCGCCCGAGACACTTTTTTTCTGGACAAGCGGGGCGCAATGGTCTCGTTCCCAATCGGAGATGTAGTCGCGGGTGAGGGGGACTGCATCAATTTGCCGGGTTAGTTGGAATTGAAACACCACCATGCCTTCGTGCTGAAATGACGTCTCTGACCCGGCCAGATAAAATTCCCACATGCGCGCGAACCGCTCATCGTAGAGGGCAACGGCATCATCCCACCGCGCGAGGAAGCGTTCGCGCCAATGATGGAGCGTCGACGCATAATGCAGCCGCAAGACCTCCAGATCAGACAGAAGCAATTGGTGGCGTTCAAGCGTTGGCGCGACCTCGCTCAGCGCTGGAATGTACCCGCCCGGGAAAATATATTTCGCGATCCACGGATTGGTTGCGCCCGGTTCATCAAGTCGCCCGATGGTATGAATCAGGGCGATCCCTTGAGGTTTGAGAAGCGCGTGAACCTTGGCGGCAAACTCATCATAGTGGTGTACGCCGACATGTTCGTACATGCCGACAGAGACGATGCGATCAAATGTCTCGTCGACCTCCCGATAGTCCTGGAGACGAAATTGGACGCGGTCTGAGAGACCGGCAAGAGCGGCTCTTTCGGTTGCGATTTTGTACTGCTCTTCGCTCAAAGTAACGCCGGTGACGCGGGCACCGGTCTCCTGGGCGATGTAAAGGGCCATGCCGCCCCAGCCGCAGCCTATGTCCAGGACGTGGGTCTCTGGGGAAAGGTCCAGTTTCGCTGCAATATGACGTTTCTTGGCCAGCTGGGCTGCCTCCAAGCCTACGTCCGGTGTCTCAAAATAGGCGCAGGAATATTGCTTGTCTGTATCCAGGAAGAGATCGTAGAGCCCAGCATCCAGATCATAATGATGGGCAACATTGGCGCGCGCTCTTCCGACCGGATTGAATTGATCAATCCGCCGCTTGGCCCGCCGGATACGTCCAACGAGTTTGGCGAGTGGATGGGCCCAGGCAATGCCGACATTGGAAAGGATGATGTCGAGCGCATCATAGATGCGCCCGGGAGCGTCGATGGTGAGAGTCCCATCCATGTAAGCCTCACCAAGCTTGAGGTATGGGTTTAGACCGAGCCCCCATTCCAGATTTTTTTTATGGAGCCGCATGGTGACGGGCGTGCCGTTGCCGTCGCCAAAATGGCGAGCGTCTCCCGACGCGTTGATGAGCGTCAGGTTGCCGTGTGAAATCAATCGATCGAGTACAAACGCAAACATTTTTCGCCTCCTGAACTTCAGGTGGCCGACAGCGCTTTTCCCCTCATTTGGCTGCCGAATGTCATTTGCGAGGAACCAATCCGAAGATTGCCGACCTGCGCCCCTAAACGACGAACCACTGGGACCTTCATTGAAGGGCGAATTCCGTCTTAGATCAAGACGGTGGTTCGACTCTCGGGCAACAAAAAAGGGCACCAAAGCGCCCTTTTTCAAACAGATAGACCGAAAGATGTTTATTCAGCAGGCTTTTCAGCTTCTTCTTCTGCTGCTGAGGCGTCCGTTTCTTCGGCTGCATCATCTTCAAGCTCTGGTGCTGCATCTTCTTCGAAGAATTCACTGGCATCCAACTCGTCGTCATCATCGTCGTTCATGGCGTTGATGTCTTCGCCGCGTGCCTGTGCTTCAGCTTCTTCTTCTGTGCGGGCAACATTCACGACCACAGTCGATGTCACTTCTGGATGAAGCTTCACGGCTACATCGTAAAGGCCGAGCGTTTTAATCGGTGCTGCGAGAACAATCTGTCCACGTGCAACGGAGAAGCCGCCTTCGGTCAAACCTTCCGCGATATCGCGAGGAGAAACGGAGCCGTAAAGCTGACCTGTCTCACCAGCCTGGCGGATCACGATGATTGAATAGCCTTCAAGCTTTTCATTGACCGCTTCAGCTTCTTTCTTCAGCTCAAGATTGCGAGCTTCCAGCTGTGCGCGATCTGCCTCAAAGCGTGAGAGGTTGTCTTTGTTGGCGCGCAATGCTTTGCCACGTGGCAGCAGGAAGTTGCGGGCATACCCGTCTTTGACCTGAACCACATCGCCCATCTGTCCGAGCTTTTCAATTCGCTCCAGAAGAACCACTTCCATTAACTTATCTCCTTGCCCGTCGGGGCCTCAGATTGTGCGAACCGGGCGCGCAAGGCAGCCCAGGGTTCCGCGAGTCCGATCAGGCAGACCGGTACGATCAGCCATCCGGTAAAAATCAGCAAAACATAAAAAACGCCCAGAAGTGCGATCCGGGCCGTCCAAGCGCGCGAAATAGCATGGATTACCGCCAGACCCAACAGAAAATATGGGACAAGCAGCGCAATCATGATCGCACCGCCCAATTGGGCCGCCGAACCGGGGATGAGCGACAGGATCAGCGCTGCCAGAAAGAGGGCCAGAAGGAAAGGGGGATACTCAATATCCAGCAGGTTCGGGGTAGGTCGCAGGTGGTGGCCAGCACGCTCCAGAATGACCTGAGCGAGCCACATATTCCCTAACGTGAGCAGGCTCCAGGCCATGACCACAAAGGCCGGCAGGGCGATCACGATGAGGCTGAGGATGCGTTCTGGGTCTGCACTGAGACCTAGCTCTCGAAGCCCGGCTTCAATTGCACGGCCCTCAATGAGGTCTTCTGCCAAAAGTATTCTCAGCGCGCCTTCAAGGCCACCCTCGACGCCCATGGCCATTGTTGAGAGGCCCGACACAACTAGCACGCCGACGGCGATGAGTGCCGTCCAGACAGCCAGCGCGCCTGCGGGATACCATTCTGTGACGGCGGGGTCTTCGGGTTCCTCAGTGGCGGCAGTCTCAGCCTCTGCTGGTTCGCCTTTGCGTGCCAAACGAGCGGCATCAGCAGGCGTGAGGCGCGGAGCGCTCTCTTGATGATGCAGAAGAGCAAGGTGGACGAGCCAGGCGACAGCAAGGCCATCTGCCACCAGAAACACAAGCCCGGCGGTAAAGCTGGAGGTAGAGGAGAGGACGACGAATCCCGTTACTGCGGCAATGAGGGCCGATCTGGAGCCCCAGCCGAGACCTGCCAGAAAAACAGGAAGGGCGGCAAAGAAGAGGGGGAGGCCCAGAATCGGCGAGCCGACACCGGCTGTTAGAAACAACAACGCCCCGGCAAGACCGGCCCCAACACCGATGGCCCAATATGGCGGCATGGGAAGATCTCCGAGGCGATTAACAAACGTCTAAAAAGGCCGGGCAGAGGCGACGCCGTCTGCCCGACCGGGAATTTTTAGCTGATCAGGTAAGGCAGCAAAGCGAGGAAGCGGGCACGTTTGATCGCACGGGCAAGCTCACGCTGCTTTTTAGCTGATACGGCGGTGATCCGGCTTGGCACGATCTTGCCGCGCTCAGATACATAACGCTGCAGCAATTTCGTATCCTTGTAGTCAATCTTTGGCGCGTTGGAGCCAGAGAAAGGACATGTCTTGCGACGACGGAAGAAAGGCCGACGAGCGGCTGTTTGTGGGACACTCATTCGCTTTTCTCCTCAACAGCAGCGGCAGGAGCAGCTTCGGCAGCTGCAGCTTCACGGGGCGCGCGATCTTCACGCGGGCCACGATCACGGTCACCGCCACGGAAACCGCCGCGATCTCCACGATCACGATCGCCTCGGCCGCCACGGCCACGGTCGTTGCGGCTCTGCATCATTGCTGATGGGCCTTCTTCATGCTCATCAACACGCAGTGTCAGGTGGCGCAGAACATCTTCGTTCAGACCCATCTGGCGTTCCATCTCAGCAACAGCTGCGTGGGGCGCATCAATGTTCAAAAGCTGGTAGTGGCCCTTGCGGTTCTTCTTCACCTTGTAGGAAAGGTTTTTGAGACCCCAATATTCGCTTTTTGCGATGGTGCCACCATTTTCGGTGATGATGTTGGAGAACTGCTCCGTCAGGTTTTCAACCTGCTGCGCGCTCACATCCTGGCGCGAAATAAAGACATGCTCATAAAGAGGCATATCGGCCTTCCTTTCTCTAAGCGATCCGTCTGAAGACGTCGCTCAAAATACGGACCCCGGCGCAAAGCCCCCTTTGAGCCCCGGAAGGCTCTAAAGGTGCATCAAAGAAGCGGAGACACCGGAAGCGCGGAGAACTCTCCTGCCAACCTTCCCAAGAGAAATGGGCAATTGGCGCTTCCTTCAGCCCCCAACCGGGGCCTCTCTGAAGCGGCGCACTATAGTCAGGAAAAGGCAGGACGCAAGGGGATTCAGCACTATTCGAACACGCGTTCTAGCCGGCGTTCCGCCAGCTTGACTCCCCTGAGCCACCCTGTATCTCTGTCCGCCTGACTTTGGCCCTATTTCAAGGGTTTTAAGGGTCACGAATGACAAAGGATTAAGGCGGGGACGCATGACACGGGCATTTACTTTTCCAGGACAGGGATCTCAGGCAGTTGGCATGGGTAAGGAACTGGCAGACGCCTTTCCTGCAGCCAAGGCCGTTTTTGATGAAGTAAACGACGCGCTGAGCCAGGATCTGACGGCCCTTATGTGGGGCGGCCCGGAAGATGAGCTGACCCTGACCGAAAACGCCCAGCCTGCCTTGATGGCGGTCTCTGTGGCCGTGATGCGCACTCTGGAGAGCGAAGGCGGCTGGTCGCTGGCTGACAAAGCAAGTTTTGTCGCCGGACACTCATTAGGCGAATATTCCGCTCTGGCAGCTGCAGGGACTTTCACCTTGGCAGATACAGCCCGTCTTCTAAAAACCCGTGGCCGCGCCATGCAGGCAGCGGTGCCAGTAGGCGAGGGCGCCATGGCCGCCATGCTGGGCCTTTCTTTTGAAGACGCTCAGGCTGTCGCCGCAGAAGCTGCAGGCGACGAGATCTGCTCAGCCGCCAACGACAATGCCGACGGTCAGGTTGTGATTTCAGGCTCCAAGGCAGCCGTCGAGCGTGCTGCCGTGCTCGCCAAGGAGAAGGGCGCCAAGCGCGCCATGCTTCTGCCCGTGAGCGCACCCTTCCATTGCGCTCTGATGCAACCCGCGGCCGACGCCATGGCCGAAGCTCTGGCCAGTGTAGATATGAAGGCACCCTCTGTGCCTGTCGTTGCCAATGTGACGGCCTCAGCTGTGTCGGACCCGGACGAGATCCGGAAGCTCCTCGTGGAGCAGGTAACCGGCATGGTGCGGTGGCGCGAAAGCGTTCAATATTTGGCTGCCCAAGGCGTCACTGAATTGGTCGAAACGGGCGCTGGCAAGGTGCTGACCGGCCTCACGCGGCGTATCGACAAGTCCGTTGGAGGCGCAGCTGTCGGGACGCCTTCAGACATTGCGTCAATTCTTGAAACCCTTTGATTTCAAATAGTTGAGCGGGAAAGCTCAAGGAGATACTCATGTTTGATCTAACCGGAAAAACTGCGCTGGTGACAGGCGCTTCGGGTGGCATCGGATCCTCCGTCGCCAAAACGCTCCACGCTCAGGGAGCCACCGTGGCGCTGTCGGGCACACGGGTTGAGGCGTTGGAAGCCGTTGCGGCAGAACTCGGCGAGCGGGCTCATATCCTGCCCTGCAACCTGAGCGATAGCGCGGCTGTGGATGCCCTGCCAAAACAGGCTGAAGAGGCCATGGGTCAGCTTGATATTCTGGTGAACAATGCTGGCGTCACCAAAGACAACATCTTCATGCGAATGAAGGATGAAGAGTGGGACACCGTCCTGGCAGTCAACCTGACGGCTTCCTTCCGTCTTGCGCGCGCGTCCATGCGGGGCATGATGAAGCGTCGCTGGGGGCGGATCATCTCTATCACGTCTGTCGTGGGCACCATGGGGAACCCTGGCCAGGCCAACTATGCCGCCTCTAAGGCAGGTGTGACGGGCATGACCAAGTCTATTGCTCAGGAAGTCGCTTCTAGAAACGTTACCGCAAACTGTGTGGCGCCTGGCTTCATCGCAACCGCTATGACGGACGCATTGGACGACGGTCAGCAGGAACGGGTCAACGGAATGATTCCCATGGGTCGTATGGGTTCAGGTGACGAAATCGCCGCCAGCGTGCTCTATTTGGCCTCAGAAGAAGCCGCTTACGTCACGGGCCAGACAATTCACGTAAACGGCGGCATGATCATGATTTAAAGACAAGCAAAATCAAAGACTTAGATATGTGCTATTCGGTCGTTTTCGCGAGTGTCAAAACTGGCGCAGGGCCAAAAAGTGTGTTACCTAACCGGCGATTTTTACTTGCGAAAGCGGCGTGAAGAGGCCAGAACAGCCGCCACGTGGTAACAGGGAGAAGATGAGGCGTTAAACCTCACCCACCACACGAGTTTCCAAGCGCGTCTGCGCGAGGCCAGCCATCCGGTGCCAGCAAGGTGCCAGCAAACAATCCTGGGCGAGAGCGCCGGGGAAGAACACGAAGGATCTGAGGACAGAACATGAGTGACATTGCAGAGCGCGTGAAGAAAATCGTTGTTGAGCATCTCGGTTGTGAAGCCGACAAGGTGCAAGAGAACGCAAGCTTCATCGATGACCTTGGCGCAGACAGCCTCGACAATGTCGAGCTGGTCATGGCTTTTGAAGAAGAGTTCGGCGTTGAAATCCCGGACGATGCGGCAGAAACCATTCTGACCGTTGGCGACGCCGTAAAGTTCATCAGCGCGAATTCCTAATCGAATTAACGATGTCGGGCGCTGCATCCAATGGGTGCATGCGCCCGTCGTCTTTTCAGCGTAGGCTGAAAGAGGATCCTCGGATCCGCTAAACGAACAAGATCCAACCGAATTTGGAGTGTATGCGAATGCGTCGTGTTGTTGTTACAGGCATGGGAATGGTCACACCTCTTGGGTGCGGCGTCGACACCACCTGGAAACGCGTCCTGGACGGCCAGTCCGGCGCAGGCATGATCTCCAAATTCGACACAAGCGACCTGCCTTGCAAGATCGCCTGTGAGGTTCCCCGCGAAGGCGAAGGGGCATTCATCCAGGATGACTGGGTGGAGCCTAAAGAAGCCAAGCGGATCGATGAATTCATTATCTATGCTCTGTCAGCTGCAGAGCAGGCGATCAAGGACAGTGGCTGGGAGCCAAAGAGCGAAGAAGAAAAGTGCCGCACCGGCGTGATGATCGGGTCCGGTATTGGCGGCCTCCCGGGCATCGAAGAAGCCGCGATCACACTTCGCGACAAAGGCCCACGTAGGGTGAGCCCGTTCTTCATTCCAGGGCGCCTGATCAATCTGGCTTCTGGATATGTCTCCATCAAATATGGCCTTAAAGGTCCAAACCATTCGGTCGTGACCGCTTGCTCGACAGGTGCTCACGCGATTGGCGACGCATCTCGTCTGATCATGTTCGGCGATGCCGATGTGATGGTCGCAGGTGGCGCTGAGTCCGCGATCAGCCGTTTGGGCATTGCGGGCTTCGCAGCATGCCGTGCTCTTTCAACCGGATACAATGACACGCCTGAAAAAGGATCCCGTCCTTATGATGAGGGCCGTGATGGCTTCGTTATGGGCGAAGGATCAGGCGTTGTTGTTCTCGAAGAATATGAGCACGCAAAGGCACGCGGCGCGACAATCTATGCAGAAGTAGCAGGCTATGGTCTTTCCGGCGATGCCTATCACATCACAGCTCCTGCTTCTGATGGGGACGGGGGTTTCCGTTCAATGCAGATGGCGCTGGGACATTCGGGCCTCGGTGTTGCGGACATTGACTATGTAAATGCGCACGGCACTTCAACGCCTCTTGGCGATGAGATTGAACTGGGATCCGTCTCGCGCCTTTTCGGCGATGCCATTGAGACCATGTCTATGTCGTCGACAAAATCTTCCATCGGACATCTTCTCGGTGCTGCGGGTGCGGTCGAAGCGATCTTCTCGATCCTGGCGATGCGGGACAATATCGTGCCGCCAACGATCAATCTGGAAAACCCGTCTGTCGAGACGGCGATGGATTTGGTGCCGCTCAAGGCACGCGAAAAACCAGTGAATGCGGTTCTCACTAACTCGTTTGGGTTTGGTGGCACAAATGCCTCGCTGGTCATGAAAAAAGTTGACGCTTGAGCAGCACACCGGACGACCCAAAGCCAGAGGTTTCGGACGAAGCCGATGACAGTGTGACGTCTGAGGACACTTCCTCAGACGAGGGTAAGTCTGCCGATGCAGAACAACCAGACGGCGCAAAGCCACCACGACGATGGCTGCGCTGGATACTCACGATTGGATTGTTGGGGGTGTTGGTGGCTGCGGGCACCGCAGTCGGTGCATTCTACTATGCCAAAGACCAGTTTGAGCGCGCGGGGCCAGCCGAGGCGGACAGCGTATTCCTGCTGGAAAGAGGGACCGGCCTCAATAAGGCAGCAGCGCAGCTTGAAGGCCAGGGCCTCATTACAGATGCCCTTATCTTCCGGATTGCGCTTCAGGTTGTGGACCGGGCGGCTACCCTGAAAGCGGGTGAATATCACATCCCCGCGAATGCAAGCATGGTCGAGGTTGCAAACATTCTCCGTGAAGGA
The DNA here is from genome assembly GCA_003330885.1 of Rhodobiaceae bacterium. Classification (NCBI taxonomy): domain Bacteria; kingdom Pseudomonadati; phylum Pseudomonadota; class Alphaproteobacteria; order Hyphomicrobiales; family Parvibaculaceae; species Parvibaculaceae bacterium. The sequence continues at coordinate 694,094 of CP030277.1, forward strand.
AAGTCTATCCTGCACAAGCTCACGCTGGCGGAGGGCCTCACCAGCTGGGAAGCAATACAGATCATCGCTGCCGACCCGGTGCTTGTCGGAGAGGTGCCAGACATTCCCACAGAGGGGGCGTTGCTGCCCGAAACCTATCTCTTCACCAGAGGCACAAGCCGCTCAGATATTGTTGCGCAAATGGAAGCGGCTCATATTGAAGTGGTTGAGCGTCTCTGGGAGGAGCGCGCGGAAAATCTGCCGATCACCTCAATTGAGGAAGCCGTGGTTCTGGCCTCAATCGTTGAGAAAGAAACCGGTGTTGCAGAAGAACGCCCCCGTGTGGCTGCAGTATTCATCAATCGCCTCAGACGCGGTATGCGGCTGCAATCCGATCCGACGATCATCTACGGCATCACAAATGGCCAAGGGCCGCTTGGACGCCCTATTCGTAGGTCGGAAATCGATCGGAAGACTGCCTATAACACTTACCAGATTGATGGTCTGCCTCCGGCACCGATTGCAAATCCAGGAGAAGCCTCAATTGCCGCGGTGCTCAATCCGCCAACGACGAATGATCTCTATTTCGTTGCGGATGGCACAGGCGGTCATGTGTTTTCGAAGACACTTGCCGAGCACAACCGAAATGTCGCCAAATGGCGCCGGATTGAGCGCTCCCGCCGTCAGTAGAGACCAATGAGCTCGAGCATTGCTATACTGCTCTATGCGCGAATTGCGCGCCTGTTGATTCCCAATCTGAGGATGTTTCCATGGCCTTGAAGAGCATGACCGGCTTTGCCCGTACCGAGGGCAATCACGGTACGTATCGATGGCACTGGGAGATCCGAAGCGTGAACGGGAAGAGCCTCGACTGCCGTTTTCGCCTGCCTTCAGGGTTCGAAGACTTGGAATCCACATTGCGCGATGAGCTTGGTAAAGCGATTAAGCGGGGCAATTGTCAGGCGGCCCTTCAGATGGACAAGTCAGCAGCTGAAACAACAGTGCGCGTGAACGATGCCATGCTGCGTGATGTCTTGCGGGCGAGTAAACAGGTGTCTGAGGCGGCAGCGGAGCAGGGCGCTGACGTAGCACCACCAACCACTGATGGATTGCTCTCGATCCGCGGCGTGCTGGAAACCGCCGAGGTTGAGGAAGATGAGGCCAACCAGAAAGCGCTGCGCGCGGCACTGAAATCGTCTTTCGCAGAACTTGCGACGTCACTGGCGAAGGCCCGCGGGGATGAAGGCCAGAAACTTGATCAGATCGTGAAAGGTCAAATTGATCGGATCGAGGCGCTCACAAACGAAGCGGCCAAATCTCCAGCCGGCGGCACAGAAGCCTTCCGCAAACGCCTTAAAGACCAGGTAGCAGAGCTACTGGACGCCTCATCCTCACTTCCAGAGGATCGTCTGGCGCAGGAGGCAGCGCTTCTGGCGACGAAGGCAGATGTGCGGGAAGAACTGGACAGGCTGACCGCCCATGTTGCCCAGGCACGCGATCTGGCAGCCAGCGACGAACCGGTGGGACGCCGACTTGATTTTCTGACACAAGAGTTTAACCGGGAAGCCAATACGCTCTGTGCAAAGGCCGCGGACAATGACCTCACCCGCATTGGCCTCGACCTCAAAGCGGTGATCGACCAATTGAAAGAACAGGTGCAAAACGTCGAATGAGTGAGATTGATATTCATCGTCGGGGATTGATGCTTGTGCTCTCCTCTCCATCGGGCGCCGGGAAAACCACTTTGTCCAGGCGACTGCTGGAGAGTGATGGCGAGATCACCATGTCGGTTTCCGCCACCACACGTAAGGCGCGCCCGGGCGAGGAAGATGGCAAGGACTACCATTTCCTGACCACCGAAGATTTTGGCGTGATGCGAAACAAAGGCGAGTTTTTGGAGCATGCCAAAGTCTTCGACAATTATTACGGCACACCAAAAGGGCCTGTCGAGGAGGCGCTCACCGCTGGGCATGATGTCATGTTTGACATTGACTGGCAGGGCACACAGCAGCTGGAAGAATCCGCATCCAACGATCTTGTGAAGGTCTTTATCCTGCCACCGAGCGGTCACGAGCTGGAGAAACGCCTGAATACACGCGCGCAGGATCCGCCCGATGTGGTCGCTGGGCGGATGGCGAAGGCGTCTGATGAGATCAGCCACTATGCGGAATATGACTACATCATCGTCAATGATGATGTTGAGAAGGCGCTGAAGGAACTCACCGCTATTCTTGTGGCCGAACGCGTTCGCCGTGAACGGCGTGTGGGCCTGCGCACCTTCGTTCAACAGCTCCAGCAGGCGCTTTAGATCAAGATTAGGCTTTTCAGAAGCTCTCTTTGGCGATCAGATCGTCAAACGGCACCATGACCGCTTGCTGATAGGCGGGCCGGTCTGAGAGCCGCGCGTACCAGGCCGACACATGCGCCAGTCCTGGCCGCTCAATACCCTCCATTTCAAAAAAGCGATAGAGGCAGGTGCCCGCCGGAATGTCGGCAAGAGAGAAATTGTTTCCGACGAGATAGTCGTGGGTCGAAAGCTCTTTGTCTAAAAGCGCGAGCGCCGCGATGGTTCTCTTCAAGGCGCGCGCAACAAACGCCGCATCTTGTTTTTCCTTGGGGGTGCGAACACCTCCCCAAAAGAGATCCAAGGCTGCTGGGAGAAGGTTGGTCTGGGCCCAATCCATCCATTGCGATGCAAGGGCGCGTCCCTGGACATCATCTGGGAGAAGAGCCGGGGCATGTTGCTCAGCCAGATAGCGAACAATCGCCTGGCTTTCCCAAAGTACGAACCCGTCGTCATCAATGACGGGGATGCGCCCATTGGGGTTGCGGGCGAGGAAATCAGGGCTATCGAGGCCCCCAAAGTCACCGCCCGCATCAATTCGTTCGTAAGGTTGATCCGTCTCCAATAGGGCCCAATAGGCCTTTTGAAGATTGAAAGCGCTGGCGCGTCCCCAGATACGGATCATGGCGTTTCCAAGAAAACTGCGCTTGCGGTTTTCTGTCCGGAAACGCGACGAGAAAAGAAACGATGGCCCAGTTTTAGCGAGAGCTAAAACTGGGCGCTATTGCTCATGGTTTCAGAACAACCCGGCCCATGACACCTCCAGTCCGCAGATCATCGAGCGATTTGGTTGCCTGGTTGAGTGGACGTTCTTCAACTGGGATTGGATCGATTTCACCGGCTTTCACCAGTTCCATCATATCGATCGTTTCCTGAAGCGAGCCCACATAAGAACCGCCAATGCTGATCGCCCGCATGGGGAACATGGGGATCGGCATGGAGAAGCCACCACCAAAGAGACCGACAACGATCACCTGACCACCTTTGCGCACGATGGACGAGGCAAACTGGAGCGAAGATTCAGACCCAACAAAATCGACAGCGGCTGGAACGCCGCCATTGGTGTCAGCGAGCACCTTCTTGATCGCGTCATCATCTTTTGGGTTGTAGACAGCGTGCGCACCAGAACCCATCGCTGCCTGCAGCTTATTCTCATCAACATCAGCACCGATTGGTGCCGCGTCAAAGAGTGTCTTGGCGAATTGCAGGCCCATCATGCCAACACCACCGAGACCAACAACGGCAACCCGCTCCTCCGGGCTGATGTCGCCGAGCTTCTTCATGGCTGAGTAGGCAGTGAGGCCAGAGCACATATAAGTTGCCGCGAGGCCTTTGGTGACGCCTGCATAGTCCAGCAGGTAGCGCGGGTGTGGCACGAGGGCATGAGTGGAGTATCCACCAGCGACCTGAATGCCGAGATTTTGAGGTTTGTTGCAAAGATGCTCTTCACCGCGTCGGCAAGTCGGGCAGTCTCCACATCCAATCCATGGATAAGCCACACGCTGGTCACCAACCGCAACACCTTCAGCGTCTGGTCCAACCGCGATCACTTCGCCTTCAATCTCGTGACCGAGTGTGAAGGGGAGTTTTCGGCCGCCGCGAACATCGAGCTTATTGCCACCACCCATGTCAAAATGTCCGTCATGCAGGTGAACGTCAGAGTGACAAACACCGCAATGGGTAACTTTGAGAAGGACTTGTGAGCCCTCAGGCGTGGGGAGGTCGCTCTCTACAGACTGCAGAGGGGCTCCATATTCGACAATGGCTTCAGATTTCATGATGCGTTCCCTGTTTGGCTTGATTGCCCAAATTTGTTGGGCGCAATGTGGCACGGGCAGAGGGCCGGCTCAACTCCGTTTCAGAGTGGAATAGGCACGCGCAAGAGCCGCAAACTCCTCAATAGAGAGCTTTTCAGCACGGGCCGACGAGTCGACATCCGCCATCTCGCAAAGGGCGAGAGGATCAACGGCCAGGGCCTTGAGGCTCGCCCGCACCATTTTCCGCCTCTGACCGAACGCCGCTTTGACGACCCGTTGCAGATCGTCAATGTCGGCTTCCGCTAAGGGCTCATCTCGTGGCTCCAGATGGACAATGGACGACGTCACTTTGGGCGGAGGCGTAAAAGCCATCCGGTCGACATCGAACATTTTTTGAGCGGTACACCGCCACTGGGCCAGGATGGAGAGCCGTCCATAAGCTTTACTGCCAGGCTGCGCCACAATCCGCTCAGCGACCTCTTTCTGGAACATCAAAGTGAGGCTTTTGAACCAGGGCGGCCAGGGCTCTGTCTCCAGCCAACCCGTGAGCAAAGGCGTTGCAATATTGTAGGGCAGGTTGGCAACGACCCTGACCGCGCCGGAGACGCTGCTCCTGTGATCAAGCTGCAGAGCATCACCTTCCACAATTGTGAGGCGCTCGGGATAGGCATCTGAGATTTCTTGCAAGGCCGCCAAACAGCGTTCATCACGCTCTATCGCCACAACCTTGCCGGCGCCCTCGGACAGAAGAGCCCGTGTCAGACCGCCGGGGCCAGGTCCGATTTCCAGAACAGTTACATCTTCAAGCGGACCGGCGGTCCGCGCGATGCGCCCTGTCAGGTTGAGATCCAACAAGAAGTTCTGGCCCAGAGATTTCTTGGCGTCCAGTCCATGCGTCGCCAGGACCTCGCGTAGGGAGGGAAGACCGTCAGCGTCGCTCATGCGGCAATCGCACGGTGGGCAGCGATGGCACTTGCCTGGCGCAATGCTGCCATAAAGCTGCTTGGGTTCGCCTTGCCAGTTCCCGCTATGTCGCAGGCTGTGCCATGGTCTGGCGACGTGCGCACAATCGGCAGACCCAATGTCGTGTTCACACCATTGTCGAAATCAATGGTTTTGAGGGGGATCAGGGCTTGATCGTGGTACATGGCGAGCGCCGCGTCATATCCGCGGCGGGCTTCTGTATGAAACATCGTGTCCGCTGGGAAAGGTCCCGTGGCATTGATGCCTGAATTACAAAGCATCTGGACTGCAGGCGCAATGAGTTGATCTTCTTCCGACCCAAGTGCCCCATTCTCGCCAGCGTGAGGGTTGAGCGCTGCAACGGCAATGCGAGGATGGGCCAATCCGAAATCGCGTTCCAACGCGGCAGCCAACGTGCGACCTCTTGATACGATGAGGTCGCGCGTCAATTGATCAGGAACATCGGCAAGCGGAATATGGATTGTCACAGGCACAACCCGGAGGCCGGGGCAGGACAGCATCATCACCGGTGTACCCCCCGTCGCTTCGGCCAGAAATTCGGTGTGCCCCGGGTGCTCAAATCCTTCTGCATAGAGTGTTTGTTTATGGATCGGGTTTGTGACAATGCCTGCTGCGTCGCCGTTCAGCGTGAGCTCCAACGCGCGCTTGAGAGATGCAATAACACTTGGCGCGTTGCGCCCATCCAGACTACCCGGTTCCGATGAAACGACGAGCGGTTCAGGGAGCACAGGCAAAGCACGTGAAAAAATGCCGCTGGTTTCGCTGGGCGATGAGATTGTTTGGATGGGGACATCCAGGTCCAGCAGTTTAGTGAGGTCGTTGAGACGCTTAGGGTCGTCGATCGCAAAGAAGGATGGCAGGGCTGCTTCTTTGGCCTGTGCCCAGGCCGCCAAAAGAATGTCACCACCAATTCCGGCGGGGTCTCCCATGGTTACCGCGAGGGGCCCAATAGAGGTCGTATCATCGAAAGACATTATCGGCCCTCCCAAAGGCTGGGCCCCAAAAGGCGAGATGGGGGGTTACCGGTATTCGATAACGGCGTCGCGTCGCAGGTCTCGCAAGTGCCGTCGCGCCATCATGGAGACCTCCTGATTGAACAGTGTATTTTCGATGGAGTCTCGCGTTGGTTGGTTGCCAACATCATCTTTACGGTCACACACAATCAGTGCTTCGATCCCACGATCTGTCCGCCCAATGGGAACGACTGTACCAGCCTCAGTTTTCAACAGTTGGTCACGCATTGGGTTTCGGAGCTGAGCCGCTGTCAACGTGGATGGTTGGCTGAGTTGTGCGGCAGGAAACTCCTTGATCTGGTCTGCAGCACCCGTACATGTCTTAAACTCGGCCCTAAATTTGTTTGCGTGAGCCACCCGTGCCTGCAGAGCGCGCTCTGGTGCCTCGGGAGCAAGTGAGAAGACAACTTGAATGATTTGGAAACGAGTCTCCAACGGATTGGGCCCTAGCCCCTGCCGTTTTGAGCGCAACTGCATTATGTAGAAGCCGTTCAGGGATCTGATTGGGTTGGAGACGGCGCCGACATCCATGCGCACGACGGCTTCCGCAATCTGAGGTGCTAACTGGCTTTCTGAGACCCATCCAATATCTCCGCCGCTGGCGGCAGAAGCAGCCTGGCTGAATTGTTGAGCTACATTGGGAAAGGGAGCTCCAGCACGCAATTGTTCGACCAAGCGTTGGGCGCCCTGCGCCATCTCACGTTCCTGACTGGGGTTATCGAAGCTCAGGTAAATCTCAGTGAGTTGAAACTGAACTTGGCTGGCATCGCTGTTAATGCGGGCAAGGGTTTCGTCAATTTCGTCGTCGCCAATCTGCACCAAAGGCGCAAAGCGTGCGCTGATTACGCGGTTCCAAGCGACATCAGCTGTGATCTGCGTTCTGAGTGCGGCTTCATTGACACCGCTTTCGTCAAGATATTCGATGATTTCTTCAGACGTCATTCCCGCACGTTGGGCAATGCCGGTAATCGACTCGTCAACTTCCTCATCATCGACAGGCAGCTCAAGACGCTCTGCTTCTTGCATTTGAAGTTTCTCGTCTATAAGCGACCTAAGAACCTGTTCACGGATCCGTTCGATATTTTCACGAGTCGGTTGAAGGCCCGAGGTGGCGACAACAAGACGGACGCGTTGGTCGAGATCATACTTGGAGATAACGGCATCGTTCACGATGGCTGCTATACCAAGTACTTCGCCAGCTGCACGCGCTGGTTGGACAGACAATGAGCAAAGGAGTCCGACAGCGAGCAGCAACTGGCAAAAAGCTGCTGTCATGTTGTTAACTGTCAGTAAGGTGGCACGCTGGGACACTTGGGTCATCAATTTCTCAATCAGGGAAACAGCCTCAAAAGATGCGGCACAAAATGCCGCTAAGTAGTGGATCCACAATACAATTTTCGCCCGCTCGATCAACAGGAGAGGCGTCTTAACTCCCTGAATTCGACCCCAATGCGCGGGTAAATTGCGTGCCCCCCAGGTGTTTGAGGACGATGGAGAAAATAATGGAATTCTCCGGCTCAATGTCACGATCTCGAGTGAAGGATTGCGAAAACCCAAGACCGACAGTCATGCACTCATCAGCATAGCCGATGCTGATACCATTGTTGAGGGTTTGTTTGCCTTCAATATCACGCCTTGTGTAGCCAGCCAGGCTCCAATAATCCGTAAGCGCATAGGTGGCAGATCCGACAAACTCTTCACGTTCACCAAGTGCAGCTGAGAGGCTCTGATCAAAGAACGCATACCCTATCGTAGTCGTTAACGGCCCCCAGATAGCGATTGCATCTACTTCATTGCGCCGGAAGGTAAAATCGTCCTTGTCCAATCTGAAACGATGGTCAATGGATAGGTTTTCCGAGGGAACCAAAGAGATGCGACCGACATAGTCGGACTCCTGATCTCTCAGACCTGATGCACTATCGAATGTATTGTTTTCTCGCAGCCTAAATGTTTGTCCGAATTCAACCGAGGCTGACCCACCTTCTTCGCCAAAGATTGACGCTCGGAAGCCGACATTCGCGCGAGATCCGCCTTCCCACCGATCCAATCCAGCGAAACGGCTGGCATCGAAGAGGTTCGATGTATCAAATTCAAAACTGAGTGAGTCTTCGTCGGGTATCTCGTCCCGATCCCCGGTGTTTGGGGCGTAGATCAACTGGACGATGGGCTCGATCAGCTGTCGTGTTGTTCCGCCGTGGCGGACCAGTGGCAAGCGCCACTCTGCACCAATAGTTGGGAGCGCGCGCGCGACGGTAGTAGGCGTGGAGGTTTGCCCGCTGTCTAGCAGGACATTGTCGGTATGGTAGACGTCGCCGCGCATATTAGCGAAGAACGAATAGACTTCACCGGTAGATGTTATGGTCTCTGCATCCCAACCGAGGTCCATCGATAGACGGCGGGAGTCAGTCCCGTCGTTCCGGTTCAAGATCATGGCATTAACATCAAGGGCTGTCGTACCACCCAAAACTTGTCCGCCAAATTCATGATGGTAGTTCATTAAAGGTGCGATGACAGGCGTCTGGCGTGGGTTGTCCGTAGAGAGGAGGCCTTGAAAGTAGAACCCCTCAGCGGTGAAAAGGTTTCGACCGTTTTCAGCTTTGACGTAAGCGGTACTGGTGAGGTCGGTTTCATCGGAGATGTTGAATCGCCTAAGGAAGGTATCGTCAGACGTTAGTTGGGTCTCAAACCCCCAACTCCATTCCTTATCAATCTGAAAATCGCCATGAGCAAACAAGCTACCTCGGAAACTTTCATCCGCTGGTGTACCTGCAATAGGTTCTCCATCGGGCCAAATTGCGGCCACATCCGCTTCGAAGGCCCCACTCTCTAATGCCTGTCGGTATTCAACCTCAAACAAAACACCTTCTTTGGTCATGTAGGTAGGAGCGATGGTCGCATCGATGTGATCTGAGATGACCCAATAATAAGGAACGCTCAAAAATGTCCCCAGATCACTCGAGTTGCCGAACGAAGGAGCCAGGAAGCCAGACTGCCTCTCTATAGTAGGGTCTGGGTGTGAAAAGAACGGCACATACGCAATTGGAATTCCAAAGAGTTCAAAAAAAGCATCTTCGTAAATGATCCTCTGTTCTTCCTGATTGTGGATCACACGGAATGCTTTGATCTGCCAGAGGGGGGTGGTCTTTCCCTCTTCTTCGCAGACTTCACATGGACTGAAGACCCCCTTGTAAACTGACGTAACATTTCCGTTGCGGCGTTGGGCTTCGTTACCCGCAAGCCGCGATTTATCCGCCAGCAAAACCTGAAGTGTGTCGACCACGCCATCGCGCAACTCATCAGAAAGTTCCGCCCGTTCTGCAAAGATGACATCTCCGCTCGGTTCCAGAAGGACAACGTTACCAGTGGCCACAACGACGCCCGTCGCTTCATTGTAGGTCATCTTATCGGCGGTCATAATGCGATCGCCGTAGGCCACTTCTACATCACCGGTTGCGGTGACGGTCTGTGTTTCCTGATCGTAAGACAGTTCGTTGGCTTGCATCAGAACGTCGCCGCCTGGTTCGATCTCAGCTGCGGAAACACCGTTTGCTACGAGCAACAGGAATGTAGCGAAAAACCATGCGCTGTGCCGGGCACTAGCGAAATGCAGCCAACTCAAAACAATCATCCCCGCTCGTCGCAACTCACACATCCCCCCAACGCATCTCATCACACAATGTCTAGCAGACTATCGAAATCTCTTGCAGATCTTCTCTGGCACTTTTGGTGATTTTCTGGTGATTCAACCATCTTCTAGGTGGAAAAGGGCAGAAAGGCCCAAAAGCATGGCGATCAGTGCCGGGGCCCATGCAGCTAGAATTGGTGGAATGATGCCGGAGCTGCCAAAGGCAAGGGAGAGTCGTGTGAGGAAAAACAGCATAAAACCAGCGAAAATGGCAGCCACGACGAGTTGGCCCACACCCCCTAGGCGAGATATGCGCATAGAGAACGTTGCCGCGACTAGGACCATTGTGGCGAACAAGATCGGACTGGCGAGCAGGGAATGAAAATGGATCCGGTGTTGCTTAGCCGAAAAACCGGCCTCCTCAGCGAGTTCGATGAACTGAGGCAGATCCCAAAAAGAGATGGTTTCTGGTCTGTTGAAGCTTTCATGCACGCGCTCCGGTTGAAGCTCTGTGGCTAGCTGGTAGTTTTCATAAAACTTTGGTTGTCCGGACGGCTCAGCCAGCCAAACATCTTTTAACTGCCAGTAACCGGGGCGCAGATCCGCGCTCGAGGCATCCAGGCGTCCGGCAAATACATTATCGGTTGTGTATCGGAAAATGATCACGTCCTGCAGTGCAATCCCATCGGTGCTGCTGCCCCGCAGGGCATGAACAACAGATTTTCCGTTTTGATCCGACTCGCGAAGCCAGAATCCCGTTTGTGCGACGGATAGAAGGCTTGCGCGTCCTTTGATGAATTTGCTCTCTAGCTGCCCGAATTGGGAAACCATTGTTGCGGCAACAGGGTTGTAGACGGTTACTGCAACCACGCCGATGACAAACGCGACCAATACGGCAGGCATAAGAAACTGCCAGGCTGATACTCCAGCGGCGCGTGCAACCACCAATTCTTGGCTGCGATTAAGGCGGAGCAGTGAAGCCATACCACCAATTAGTACGGCAAACGGCATGACCTCCCAACCAAGGCTTGGAAGACGCAGCAATGCCATCGCGAGAACGATCCCAATGCTGACATCATCTTTGGTGGAGGTACGTCGCAGCAGTTCAACAAAGTCAGCGAGAAAAATGATGGCCAGACAGATAAGAAACGACACGCCCACGGCAGAGAGAAACTGACGGCTAAAGTATCGTGAAAAGGTCCAGGAAACATGCATGTGGCTTAAGACTCTCTTCCCTGGAGCGCCGCTTTAGATGGCATCAAAGCTCTAACTGGTGCGAGTACGCGTCCAAATTGAACACCTGCGATGGACATCGCGGCGATAGCACAGACCGACAAGGGGAAAAGGTACATCGCAAGCGCAGCGCCGGTGTAGGTCACCGTGGTGCTGAACAGAACCAGCGAAACCAGACGTGCGCCGAGCGCAAGGACAGCAGCAACCCCCAAGCGGAATGCATACCCTCGCCGGTTGAACTCAGCGGAAATCAGGCTTGCGAGCGCGATAAAGGTCAGCATAAACGGATAAAGGATGCCTGCTAGACGGTCATGCGCTTCTGCCAGGAGCCGGGGTCTGTAGTTGGCTGCGTATACGTCGTCTGGGGCCGGCCATAAAAGGTCCGTCAAATAGCGTTCCCTGCCTTCGTAATATTGAGTCGACGTGCCGGAAGCGAATTGGCTGAGGTCATAGGTGTATTTATCGAAATAGAGCAGGCTAAGGGATGTTTCCCCATCTGCATTGCTGGCCCGTTGGATGTTTCCATTGAACATCACCAGACGCGGACCACTGTTCGAGAACACCATGTTCCCAGTTTCTGCCATATAGGTGACGGGCTCGACAGGGTCCCGATTGTCGTGCACCAGAATGCCTTCTATCGTCCCGTTCAGCTTTCTGTTGCGAACATAGACAGTGAGCCCATTGATAGGGTTGTTAAAGGCACCTTCCCGTATCATCGCCGAGGCGAAGTCAGCGCGGATTTCATATAGCCGCTTCTTGACTTCCCGTAAGCCAGCGGGCGCGATGTAGATGCTGAGACTCAAGATTGCGACGCTCACCAGCGCTGTGAGCATCAACAAGGGTTTCGCCACTCCCCAACGACTGATCCCGGCCGAAAACATGACAACCAGTTCGCTGTCTGAATACAGTCGATGAAGTGAATAGAGCACCCCAATGAAGAGCGAAATTGGCAGCACCAGAGTGAGCACACTGGGGATGGAAAGCAATGTAAGGAAAAAGTAGGTGCCCGCACCCTGTCCTTGGGCGATGATCACATCGAGCAGCCGCAGTGCCTGGGTCAGCCATATGATCCCTGTGAGTGCAAGCGTCGCAAGCAATAGCGGGCCTGTCGCCTGCCAAAGTATATAGCGGGTGAAGCCGCTCATCATCCGCGTGTCGTCCTTAAGTCTTAGAAGCTGTGATGCGAAAAGGCGCTAGGCCCCGAATTCACACTAGGATAGCTTGCATGTTAAGAATGAATGGTTAATCCATTTTAACCTTTCTGGGAAGGCGCAGAATTCAGCAAAATTCTGCCAAAAAAGCCAGAAATGACGTGAAGAAAAGCGAAAACTAAAGGGACCCGATCCATGAATGTGACTTTTGCCGATTTTTCCTTGCCCAAAACAGGCGCAGTGGCTGTGTTTGCGGCCGAAGGCAAGCCTCTGAGCGGCCGCGCGGCGGAAATCGACAAAAAGACGGGCGGGGCTTTGAAACGGGCCATGAAAGGTGCCGAGTTCAAAGGAACGAAGGGTCAGATGATTGATCTCATCGCGCCTAAAGGCATCTCCGCTGCCCGCGTGGTTTTGGTGGGGCTCGGCAAACCGGAGAAGCTCACCGCGGCAACCTATGAAACGCTAGGAGGGTCGCTCGTAGGTCACCTGGACAAGACAGCTGACAAAACCGTCGCTGTTGCAATCGACCCGGTCAAAGGCTCTGCCGTTGGCGAAGACGAGGCTGCTGCCCATCTGGGATTTGGTGCGAAGTTGCGCGGTTACAAATTCGATAAATACCAAACCAAGAAAAAGCGTCCTGCGCCGTCTAAAAGCAAGCTCAATAAAGTATCAATCATGTCCGCGGTGACCGCCCAGGCACGACGGCACTTTTCTCCTCTCGGCAAGATCGCGGACGGTGTTTGCCTTGCGCGCGACTTGGTCAATGAACCAGCCAACATACTTCACCCCACCGAATTTGCGGGTCGTGCGAAAGAGCTCACCAAGCTTGGGGTGAAAGTGGAAGTGCTCGGCGAAAAAGCCATGCAGAAGCTGGGCATGGGGGCGCTGCTCGGCGTTGGGCAAGGCTCAGTGCGGGAAAGCCAGCTCGTTACAATGCAATGGATGGGTGGCGAAAAGGGAGAGGCGCCGGTTGCCTTTGTCGGCAAGGGCGTTTGCTTTGACACAGGCGGCATCTCGCTGAAACCTGGTGCTGGTATGGAAGACATGAAAGGCGACATGGGCGGCGCAGCCTGTGTGACCGGTCTCATGCACGCATTGGCAGCACGGAAGGCACCGGTCAATGCAGTTGGCGTGATTGGCCTGGTTGAAAACATGCCAGACGCTGGCGCGCAGCGCCCAGGTGATATTGTGACGGCCGCCGATGGCCAGACCATCGAGGTCATCAATACAGATGCAGAAGGTCGTCTCGTTCTGGCAGATGCGCTTTGGTACACGCAGGACAAGTTCGATCCGAAATTCATGATTGATCTGGCGACGCTGACGGGTGCCATCATGGTAGCGCTCGGGCAGGAATATGCCGGTCTCTTCTCCAACAATGATGAGCTGAGCGAACAGCTCACGACATCAGGCCTCTCGGTCAATGAGAAGGTCTGGCGTCTTCCGATGGGCGAGCCCTATGACAAGATGATCAATTCCAAATTCGCAGACATGAAGAATGTGGGGAGCCGTTATGGTGGTTCCATTACGGCTGCGCAGTTCCTGCAGCGCTTTGTCGACGGTCGGCCTTGGGCGCATATCGATATTGCGGGCACAGCGATGAATTCGCCAGCGAGTGCAATCAATACAAGCTGGGGCTCTGGCTATGGCGTGCGTTTGCTGAACAAGCTGGTCACCGACCACTACGAAAATTGACCGAGGTTCTTTTTTATCACCTGCAGCAAACATCGCTCGAACAGGTGCTGCCAACGCTTTTGGAGCGGAGCCTGGAACGGGGCTGGAAAGCCGTGGTCCAGGTTGGTAATTCCGAGCGCCTCGACGCTCTGAACGGTGCGCTGTGGACCTATAGCGATGATGCTTTCCTGCCTCATGGGACTGAGGAAGATGGACCATTGGAGAAGCAACCAGTGGCGCTGACGGCTGCGGGCGAAAACCCAAATGGGGCCGATGTTCTGTTCCTGGTGGATGGTGCGGTGCCCGGCGAAATCGGGCCGTATGAACGCTGTGTGTTGATGTTCGACGGTCGGGACGACGAAGCTGTGGGTGCTGCGCGCGATCACTGGAAAACCCTCAGCGAGGGTGGTCATGATGTAACCTACTGGCAACAAAACGACGCCGGTGGCTGGGAAAAGAAAGCCTGAGTTGAAGGCACAATGAGTGGGGTAAAATAATGAAAAAGCTTGGCGCGGTCGTTCTGGCCATTTTGGTTCTTGGTGGCCTTGGCTACTATATTGCACTGCTTCAAATGAGCGACGTTGATGAGTCTCTCTACTCAATCGATCTCAATGAGGTTCGCGCACTCAGCACCAGCATTGAAGGGCCACTTCCCACGAGGGTGAATACGGAAGCGCCGGTCGGGATTGAGTTTCCTGGCGCTGCGGTGATCACCGGGTGGAGCTGGGCGCCGCATCAATTGCCGATTTATGCCTATCAGGTCGTCTATCCAGATGGGCACATCATGATCGATGCTGCCATGAGTAAAGATCAGGCTGCGATCGGGGGCGGAGCTGCCTTCTTCGACGATGATTCCTATGCTCGCTTGATGAGTGCATTGAGCAATGCAACGCAGATTGTTTTCACACACGAACATTATGACCATGTGGGCGGGGCTGTGGCACACCCAGACGCGATTGCGTTGCTGGATCAGGTTCGTTTGACTGACCTGCAACTGGCCTATCCGGAAAAGTGGGGGGATGTGCACTATCCAGAAGGTGCACTTGAGGATTATGAGCCGCTTTCATATGACGGCATGATGGCTTTGGCTCCCGGAATCGTATTGATCGAAGCAGCAGGCCACACACCCGGCAGTCAGATTGTCTATGTGCGCAGGAACGATGGGCAGGAATATTTCTTCATCGGCGATGTCGCCTGGAACTATGCTGGGATTGATCAGGTCCGCACACGACCCAATCTCGTGAGCTACGGCTTTCTTGGTGAAGACCGCGCGCGGACCCATGCCCAAGTTGCTGAGTTAAAGCAACTGGAAGCAGCCAACCCTGAAATCGCTATCATTGTTGGGCATGATGCGCGCCGCACGGGTAGTCAGATCGCCGCGGGTGTTCTGGGCGATCAGTTTGAGTAGGTCTTCGATTTAGCGTCATCGCCTTTGGCAATGGCCTCCTTGGCTTTCTCATATGCCTCGGAGGCCCGGAGCCATCGATCCTCTGCCTTGTCGAGGGATTTTTGCGCGGCACTGCGCCCGCGGACAAGTTCGGCGGCTCTGTCGGGATCCGTCCGGTAGAGCCCGCCATTGGCAAGCCGTGCATCGACCCTTTCGATAAAAGTGCGCGCTTTCTCAATTGCTGCAGTCGCTGCCTCAATGTCTTTCCTGAGCGGCGCGATTGATGCACGCGCTTTCGCCGCATCCTGGCGTTGTTGTTTGCGGGTGGCCTCCGGGTCAGGCGCATCTGCCTCTTCGTCGCCGTCCACGTGAGAGAGCGGTCCATTGCGTCGCGCAGGATCAAGCAACCACTTCTGATAGTCGGCAAGGTCGCCCTCCCACCGGGAGACACTGCCATCAGCGATCAGCCAAAGTCGGTCTGCCGTCATCTCAATCAGATGGCGGTCATGACTGATCAGAATCACAGCGCCTTCAAACTCGTTCAGCGCCATGACCAGGGCTTCACGCGCCTGGATGTCCAGGTGGTTTGTTGGTTCATCAAGGATCATGAGGTGTGGCTTGTGGAACGTTGCCAGTGAAAAGAGCAATCGCGCTTTCTCACCACCTGACAGATTTCCAGCTTTCGTATCTGCTTTGTCTGCGCCAAAACCGGCCGCGCCTGTGCGCGCGCGAACCTGTGCCTGCGTAGCATCCGGCATCAGTTCGCGGAAGTGATCGTAGGCGCTCCAATCCGCGTGCAATTCATCAAGCTGGTGCTGGGCGAAGTAAGCGACACGCAGCTTTTTGGATCTATAGAAATTCCCTGCCTGCGTGGTCAGTTTATTGGAGAGAAGTTTGGCAAAGGTTGACTTGCCATTGCCGTTCGCCCCTAGAAGCGCAATGCGATCGTCCTGATCAATGCGAAGGTCCATGCCTGACAGAACCGGTACGCCTTCTTCATAGCCGACCGCGGCCCCCTCCATGCGTGCGATTGGAGAGGAAAGCGGTGTTTCTGCGTTTGGGAAGTGAAAGGGCAGCATCCGATCCGCCACAATATCCGGGATCGGCTCTAGCTTCGACAAGGCTTTCAGACGGCTTTGTGCTTGTCGCGCCTTGCTTGCCTTGTAGCGGAAGCGTTCGACAAATTTCTCCATATGCCGTTTGGCATCTTCCTGCTTGCTCTTCATCGCCATCTGCAGGGCCTGCTTCTCACGGCGCGTGCGCTCAAAGCGATCATAGCCACCCTGATAGTAGGTGAGCTTCATCTGGTCGAGATGCAGGATGCCTTGAACAGAGCGGTTCAGGAGATCGCGGTCATGGCTCACAATTATCACGGAGTAGGGATAGGTCTTGAGATAGTTCTCCAGCCAGATCGCCCCTTCCAGGTCGAGATAGTTGGTTGGCTCATCAAGCAGCAGCAGATCGGGTTCAGCAAAGAGCACTGCCGCCAGCGCAACCCGCATCCGCCAACCACCGGAAAAATCGGAGCAGGGACGTGCTTGTGTTTCTTCATCGAAGCCAAGGCCCGCGAGGATGGTAGCGGCCCGTGCCGGGGCCGCATGGGCGTTCATGTCCGCAAGGCGGGTTTGAATTTCGGCAATCCTGTGGGGATCAGTTGCCGTTTCGGCTTCCTCTAAGAGGGAAGCGCGCTCTGTATTGGCGGCAAGGACTGTGTCGATGAGGCTAATGGGCCCCGCTGGCGCTTCCTGCGCCACGCCGCCAATAACCGAGCGTTTCGGGAGCGAGATGCCGCCGGTTTCAGGCTCAAGCTGCTTGGTGATCAGCTTCAGAAGGGTCGATTTCCCCGATCCATTCCGCCCCACAAGGCCCACCTTATGACCAGCCGGAATGGCCGCCGTTGCATGATCAATCAGCAGGCGTCCGTCTATCCGGTAGGTAATGTCGTTAATATGCAACATGAGGCTAAGGCAATCAGACCATTGGGCTTTGGAAGGAAAGCAGGCTATCTAGCACGCGCCGGTTGCCGATGCCACCAAGCCCCGCTATAACCCGCGCAAATTCCAGCCCAATGCGGGCGCAATCCGGTCATTACCGACAATCTCTGACACTAAGGAATGCCAAATGGCTCTCGAACGCACTTTCTCTATCATTAAGCCTGATGCGACCCGCCGTAACCTGACGGGCCAGATCATTGCCCGTTTCGAAGAAAACGGACTTCGCGTTGTGGCTTCAAAGCGTATCCACATGACCAAGGAGCAGGCTGAGGGCTTCTATGGTGTGCATAAAGAGCGTCCATTCTTCAACGACCTGGTCGCTTTCATGACATCCGGCCCCGTTGTGGTTCAGGTTCTGGAAGGCGAAAACGCCATTGCCAAGAACCGTGAAGTCATGGGCGCAACCAACCCAGCCGATGCGGCTGACGGCACGATCCGCAAGGATTTCGCGGAGTCCATCGAAGCAAACTCTGTCCACGGCTCAGACGCACCAGAAACAGCTGCCGAAGAAATCAAATTCTTCTTCACAGACGCTGAGCTGGTTGGCTAAGAGCATTTCCAACAAAAGTTGCAGACTTTTGTGGTTCGGAAATGCGATGAGAAAATTGGACTAAAGCTCGGTTTCGCGATCGATTGAAACCGGGCTCCAAAAATCCTCATGAGACTCAGAAGCGGGTCCGCTCGGTTCGGCGCTCAGGTGAGTGCTGGAACATAGAGCGGGCCCGTTTTTGATTCTGGCATACCCTGAATGGTTACACGCTCACCCTGAACGCGGGCTTTGCCTTCCGCAACCAAGCGGACGGCCATTGGGTAGATCTGATGTTCGACTTCTAGAACGCGTGCCGTCAGTGTCTCAACAGTGTCGTCTGAGTTCACCGGGACTGCTACCTGAGCAACAATCGGTCCCTCATCCATTTCATCGCGGACAAAATGAACTGTAGCGCCGGTCAATCGAACGCCTGATTCCAGAACCCGATCATGAACATGCAGGCCCTTGAAGGCAGGCAGTAGGGACGGGTGGATGTTCAGCTGGCGATTGTGCCAATTCTTGACGAAACCGCTGGTGAGGATGCGCATAAAGCCCGCATTGCAGACCAGCTCCACACCTGCTTCTTTCAATGTGGAATCAAGAGCGGCATCAAAGGTGTCACGGTCCTCGAATTCTTTGTGATTGATCACCTGGACCGGAATACCGGCAGCCTCAGCGATGGCAATACCTTCGGCATTGGGATTGTTTGAAATCGCGATGGCGATCTCTGCCGGATATTTTTCATCTTTGCAGGCGTCGATAAGGGCGTTGAGGTTGGTACCCCGACCAGAAAAGAGAATGCCAAGCTTCATGTAGCCGATCCCAACTGACCATTGATCACAACTTCACCGGTTTCACCGGCGCGCAGGGTGCCGATCTGTGCAACGCTTTCGCCTTCTGCTTCAAGCGCTGCCGTGACCGCATCTGCACGCGCTGCATCAACGACGACAACCATGCCGATGCCGCAGTTAAAGGTTCGGCCCATCTCCGCATTGTCGATCCCGCCAAGCTCAGCCAGCCATTTGAATACAGGCGGTTGGGACCAGCTGGTGCCATCAATATCGGCTGCAATATTGTCCGGCAGCACGCGGGGGACATTTTCCGTAAATCCGCCGCCGGTGATGTGAACGAGCGCTTTGATCCCGTCCGTCGCTTTCATGGCCGCGAGCAGCTGCTTCACATAGATGCGGGTGGGCGTGAGCAGAACGTCGCCAACGGTTTCGCCTGCACCGCTCTGGGCTGACGGGGGAAAGGGGGCGTCAAATCCGATTTTGTGATCACTCAAAAGGCGCCGCACCAGGGAGAAGCCGTTTGAATGCACACCACTTGAGGCAAGGCCCAGAAGCACATCGCCAGGCCCGACATCAGGCCGGGGCAGCACTGCGTCGCGTTCCACTGCGCCGACGGAAAAACCAGCGAGATCGTAGTCGCCTTCAGCATACATGCCAGGCATCTCAGCTGTTTCGCCACCGATGAGAGCAGCCCCTGACATCTCGCAGCCCTTGGCGATCCCCGCAATAACGGCTTCTGCCTCTTCAAGCTCCAATTTGCCGGTTGCGAAATAGTCGAGGAAGAACAGCGGTTCGGCGCCCTGAACGATCAGGTCGTTCACGCACATGGCAACCAGGTCAATACCGACCGTGTCATGCTTGCCTGTCTCAATAGCAATCTTGAGCTTTGTACCGACCCCATCATTGGCAGCAACCAGAAGAGGGTCCTTGAAACCAGCCGCTTTGGGGTCGAAGAACCCGCCAAAGCCCCCAAGGCTCGCATCAGCGCCCGGACGTGCGGTAGCACGCGCCAGGGGTGCGATGGCTTTGACCAGGGCATTGCCGGCATCAATATCGACGCCTGCGTCGCGGTAGGTATAGCGATTGGGGCGGTCGTCGGAAGAATCGGTCATAGGGCGGGAAGGCCTTGCATCAGGTTCGAAGGAATCGACGAGGAGCGCCCTCGAAGTTCGCGCTCAAAACACCGCAAAACGCGCCGTGATGCAAGGCGAACTTGACAGCAAATGGCCCCATTTTAGCCCTCGTAGAGCTTCATGGTGGGCGCTCAATGATGTAGTTTGCGCAGAACCAAGGCGTCAGTGGGCGCAAATCGCTCCAAATCGGGGAAGTAGAGTGGGTATGAGACGGCAAATCAGAAAGATCAGCAATCTGGCAAATCTCAGTGCATTGGCGGGTTTGATCCTGCTGATTGGCACGATGGGAACGCCCGCTGCAGCTGCGGATGTCTTCACTGTGACAGGCATCTCCATTGATGCAACGGCGGAAACGGCCACTCAGGCCCGAAACGCCGCCGTGGCAGACGGCCAGCGCCGGGCGCTGGAGGTCTTGCTGAAGCGCCTGGCGCTCCAGGAAGACTGGTCCCTTCTTCCCACGGTAGACACCAACTTGGCGGAAGGGATGGTTCGATCCTTTCAGGTGGCAAATGAGAAGCGGTCTGCAACCAGGTATCTGGCCAACCTCAGCGTGAAATTTCAGCCCAATGCAGTCCGAAACCTTTTCACGGCAAGGTCTATCCCCTTTTCGGAGAGCCGCGAAAGAACAGCAGTGATCGTGCCGGTCCTGACCGATGCAACCGGAGACCGTCTCTGGGATGAAGGAAACGCCTGGACGGCAGCCTGGGCAGGCACCGATCTGGACAACATTCTGACACCCATGGTGGTGCCCCTCGGCGACATTGGCGACATGACGACGCTCACCGTTGAGCAGGCGCTTGGCGGTGACCGACCCGCATTGTCGAACCTTGCCACGCGCTATGGCGCTGATCGGGTCATTGTGGCTCACGCACAGACCGGTGATACCCCCTCTGCGTTGTCCGTCCGTGTCATTACCTACCCCACTGGCGAAGGCGCGCCCAAATCTTGGTCCGGACGGGAGGCAAGCGCCCCCTCGCTTCAGACCGCCGCCTTCCGTTTGGCCGGACGGTTTGTAGATGCCACCCAGGCTGACTGGAAGAGAGAAAGCACGGTTCGGTTTGCAGAGCGTGCGGTGCTCTCTGCCTCTGTTGCATATGAGTCAATTGGTGAATGGCAGGCGATTAGGAACCGTTTGGCTCAGATCCCCCTCATTCAGAAAACCACCATCGTTGCAATTTCTACAGAAGGCGCACAGGTGGAACTGGACTATGTCGGCACCGTGGACACACTGGAGCTGAACCTGGCTCAGAAAAGCCTGACCCTGAATAATCTTGAAGGCTATTGGTACCTTGCAGCCATTCGTTAAAGCTGAGCATCCCGCCAGCAACCGAGGACAAATCCGATGACCATTCAACGTCAGGCGCTGTTTTGGGTCGCCGGTTTCTTTATCTTCATAGCGCTTATCTGGCTGCTGAGTGGTGTCCTGTTGCCCTTCGTTGCGGGGCTGGCTGCCGCTTACCTGCTCGACCCAGCGGCTGACAAGCTTGAAAAATGGGGCTTGTCTCGACTGGCTGCCACTTCGGTTATTACAGCACTTTTCATCCTGCTCTTCTTTGCATCGCTGATTGTGCTCATGCCTGTGGCCTATGAGCAGATGGTTTCCTTCCTCGAAAATGTCCCACGACTGATCGACCGCGCGAAGGGCTTGATGGAGAGCTTCAGTGAAGGCCGATTGGGTCAAATGCTCGCTGGAGAGGGCACAGATGTTCAGGATGCAATCGCGAATGGTGCACAGGGGTTGTTGACCTGGTTACTGCAAACACTTGCCGCCGTGTGGCAGCAAGGTATAGCCATTGTTGGTTTGTTATCGCTACTGTTTGTGACCCCCATTGTGGCGTTCTACATGCTGCTCGACTGGGACAATATGGTGGACCGCATTGATGGTCTTTTGCCTCGGGACCATGCGGCAACCATCCGGGCGATTGCACGGGAAATAGATGAAGTCCTGGCTGGCTTTGTGCGCGGGCAGGGGGCAGTCTGCCTCTTGCTCGGGAGCTTCTATGCCATCGGCCTGTCGGTTTTGGGACTTGAGTTCGGGTTCATTGTGGGTGCAATCGCCGGGATCATCAGCTTCATTCCCTATGTCGGAACCATTGTCGGCTTTGTGCTGGCGATGATCATCGCGGTTGTCCAGTTCTGGCCTGACTATGGATGGATCATTGCCATTGCAGGCGTCTTTGGTGTCGGACAGTTCATCGAAGGAAATTTTCTAACGCCGAAGCTCGTGGGTGACCGCGTCCGGCTACATCCGCTCTGGGTCATGTTGGCCTTGTTTGCCTTCGGCTATCTCTTTGGTTTTGTGGGCATGCTGCTGGCTGTGCCCGTCGCCGCCGCCATGGGCGTGTTGGTCCGCTTTGCGGCCGCCAAATACCTGGTGAGCTCTCTCTATCAGGGGAATGGCGGAGAGGGTACGTGACGCCATCGCAAATCCCTCTGGATCTGCCCCATCGTGTTGCTTTTGAGCGGGAACACTTTTTGGTTGCAGAGGCGAATAGAGCCGCCGTCGCATTGGTGGATCAATGGCCTGACTGGCCGACACACGCTGCGATGCTGGTGGGCCCTGTTGGCGCCGGAAAAAGCCACCTGGGAGCCGTCTGGAAGGCAGCGAGCAATGCGGTCTCAGTTCCCGCTGCTGAGCTTGATGAGGCCCGTGTACCGGCTCTCTGCGCCGCTAAGGCCGTCTTGTTGGAAGATGTGGATCAACTCTCAGAAGAGCAAGAGAAAGCACTCTTCCATCTCATGAACCTGGCTAAGGAGGAGGGGGCTTCCCTGTTGATGACCTCCAGGGAGAGCCCGGCCAGTCTGACGATCAAGCTGCCCGATCTTGCCTCACGCGTAAGGGCGGTGGTGACCGCCGAGCTTGGGACTCCCGATGATGAGCTTCTGCGCGCTGTCCTCGAAAAGCTCTTCCAGGATCGCCAATTGCGTGCGCCAGAACAGGCACTCAGTTATCTGGCGACCCATATGGATCGCTCCATCGAGGCCGCTCGGCAGGTGGTTGCCGCCATTGATAAGGCCGCTCTCGCCGGAAAACGGCGGATTACGGTGCCTTTGGTGGCTGAAGTGCTTAAGGAAGCAACCCCATCGTCATGACTCGGTTACAAATTTGAGTTAGTTTTCAAGGGAGTAAGACCACCTACTGGCCCTTTGAATGAAGTGGGCCGGCAGCCCGTGGAAACCCAGTAGTCCGTGAGAAACCAGTATGAGCACGCCCCGACCATTCGACGCCGCCAATGAGGACGGTCAATCTGCCGACAAGGCCGATGAAGCGGTCCCATCAGTCGCCCCGATAGATCCAGAATCGCCTGAGCGGTTTATGAACCGGGAACTCTCTTGGTTGGCCTTCAACAAACGCGTGCTTGAAGAGGCGGAAAACAGAAACCACCCACTTTTGGAGCGGCTGCGGTTCCTGTCGATCTCGGCCAGCAACCTCGATGAGTTTTACATGGTCCGCGTTGCGGGCCTGCGCGGCCAGGTTAATGCAGGCGTCGAAACCCGCAGCCAGGATGGCCTGACGGCTGCCCAACAGCTCAAGCGCGTGAACGAAACCGCTTACCTCCTGATGGCAGAGCAGCAGCGCCAATGGGAAGAATTGCGCACCGAGCTCCGGGCGAACAAGATTTCAGTGATTGATGCAGGTGAGGTAGCGCCCTCGGAATTCTCCTGGCTTGAAGAGCGTTTTCTTGAGACCGTGTTCCCGGTGCTGACCCCTCTGGCTATTGACCCGGCACATCCCTTTCCCTTTATCCCCAATTCCGGCTTCTGCCTGGCCCTTCAACTACGCCGCGTGACTGATGGCAAGCTGATGAACGCGCTTCTGCCCGTACCGCAGCAGATTGAGCGCTTTGTGCGTCTGCCGCAGGCTGACGACGCAGAAGGTGAGATCCGGTTCCTCAGTCAGGAAAATCTGATCCGTCTCTTCCTGGACAGACTGTTTCCTGGATATGAGGTGATTGGCCAGGGTGCGTTCCGTGTCTTGCGCGATAGCGATATTGAGATTGAGGAAGAAGCCGAAGACCTCGTGCGTTTCTTCGAGTCCGCACTCAAGCGCAGACGGCGCGGCAGCGTCATTCGCCTGAAGATGGAAAAGAACACACCAGAGAGTCTCCGCAAGCTGGTGGTCCGAGAGCTCGAAGTCGGCGACGCAGAACTGGTTTTGGTCGATGGCCTGATTGGTCTTGCGCAGACAGACCAACTGATTGTCGATGATTTCCCGAACCTCAAATTCCCCGCCTACAATGCACGGTTCCCAGAGCGGGTCCGGGACTTTGGGGGCGACTGTTTTGCAGCCATTCGCGCAAAGGACTTCGTGGTCCACCATCCTTATGAGAGCTTCGACGTTGTCTGCCAGTTTCTTAGGCAAGCCGCTGCCGACCCGGACGTCGTCGCCATCAAGCAAACGCTTTATCGGACGTCCAAGGACTCGCCCATTGTTCAGGCGCTGATTGAGGCGGCCGAAGCTGGCAAGTCGGTGACGGCTTTGGTCGAGCTTAAGGCCCGCTTCGATGAGGCTGCCAACATTGTCTGGGCGCGAAATCTGGAACGTGCTGGCGTGCAGGTGGTCTTCGGGTTCATCGAGTTGAAAACACACGCGAAGATGAGCCTCGTGGTGCGCCGTGAAAGCGGTCAACTGCGGTCCTATGTGCACTTGGGCACCGGCAACTACCACCCGATCACCGCGAAAATCTACACCGACCTGTCCATGTTCACAGATGATCCGGCGATCGGTCGTGATGTTGCGCAGGTTTTCAACTACCTCACGGGATATGCAGAGCCAGAGCGCCTTGAAAAAATCGCCATGTCGCCGAAGAACCTGCGCGCACGCCTTCTGGGACATATCCAGAAGGAAATGGAGCACGCACAAGCGGGCCGACCGGCATCCATCTGGGTGAAGGTGAATTCTCTTGTGGACCCAATCATTATTGATGCGCTCTATGCCGCCAGTCAGGCGGGGGTCCAGATTGACCTGATTGTGCGCGGAATCTGCTGCCTGCGGCCCGGTGTCCCCGGTCTGTCAGACAACATTCGGGTCAAGAGCATTGTCGGCCGCTTTTTAGAGCACTCCCGAATCGTTTGTTTTGGCGATGGACATGAATTGCCGTCCGATGAGGCGAAAATCTACTTCTCCTCAGCTGACTGGATGCCTAGGAATCTGGACCGCAGGGTGGAAAACCTTGTTGCTGTCACCAACCCAACGGTCCATGAGCAGATTTTGGACCAGATCATGGTTGCCAATATCAAGGACAATGAGCAAAGCTGGTATATGTTGCCCGACGGTCGCTATGAGCGTATTGAGCGGCAATCAGGGGTGGAACCGTTTAACGCGCACACCTTCTTTATGAACAATGCGAGCTTGTCGGGTCGCGGCAAATCACTAAAGCGAAACGAGCCTTCCTCCGGTGACCACCCTCCAGCGTAATATTGACGGACCCGAGCTCGACAAACGAGCCGAACCGCATACGCGTATTGAGGGACGTTTTGGGATCATAGATATTGGGTCGAACTCTGTTCGGCTGGTGATCTATGAAAGTGCAAAGCGCAACCCAGTGCCGATCTTCAATGAAAAAGTTATGGCGGGTCTTGGTGCACAACTGAGCGAAACCGGACGCCTGGATCCCGATGGCGTTGAACGGGCGATGAGGGCCCTGAAGCGCTTCTCCGCTCTCATTGTTCAGCTGGACGTTGAGCATACAGCAATGGTTGCCACCGCTGCGGTGCGTGATGCCTCAGATGGTGCAACTTTCGCCGCAGAGGTTGAAGCTGCAACGGGTCTGGAATTGCGCGTCTTATCGGGTAAGGAGGAGGCAGCTTATGCCGCCCTCGGCGTGCTATCGGGCATTCCAGATGCTGATGGCATTGTCGGCGACCTGGGCGGCGGGAGCTTGGAACTTGTTGACCTGAAAAAAGGGGTGACGGGGAAGGGCGTTACGCTTCCCCTGGGGCCGCTGCGTCTTTTGGGGAGCGGGTTATCGCAAAAGGAAATTCTGAAGGAAATTGACAAGGCCTTCGATCAGGTTGATTGGCTGGATAAAGCGCAAGGGCGCACTTTGTACGCAGTTGGCGGTGTCTGGCGAAACCTTGCCCGAATTCATATGGCACAGAATGAATACCCCGTTCGGGTGCTGCACGAATATCAAATGCCGGCCTCAGAAGCCGCAGACCTTGCCAAACTGATTGAGCGGTTGGGACCAAAGTCGCTGGCAAAGATTCCTGATGTTTCCTCCAGGCGGGTCGGTGCGCTCCCTCTCGGGGCGATGGTGCTTAGCCGATTGATCGCAGCCACCAAGGTGAAGAAGGTAGAAATCTCTGCCTATGGCCTCCGCGAAGGTGTCCTGTTTGACCAACTGTCAGACGCAGATCGCACAGGCGATCCCTTGTTGGCGGGTGCAAGCGATTTGGCGAAGCGTCTGGTCCGTTTTCCAGAACACAGGCATGAACTTGGTGATTGGGTGGCGCCTCTCTTCGGTCCGGGAGGGCTCGGCGAAACAGACGGGCAGAAACGGTTGCGGCTTGCCGCGTGCAGCCTCGCAGACATCGGTTGGTATGTGCATCCTGACTACCGTGCAATGCATGCGTTTGAGCAGACCTTGTTGGCGCCTTTGGCCGGCGTGAACCATGCCGAACGTGTCTTCCTGGCGCGCGTGGGCTTTCACCGTCATGAAGGCGCAGGAGAGCCCGCCGCCTTCGGCAATTTGTCGGGCCTACTTAAGGAAGAAGATCATCACCGTGCGCAGGTTCTGGGGCTTGCACTGCGTGTTGCTTTTACGCTTTGTGCCGCGACGGTTGGTGTGCTGCCATACACACGTCTCGTCCTCACCAAGGATGCGCTGACATTAAACGTTCAAAGGTCACACCAGGCCTTTTGCGGTGAAGTTGTCGAGAAGCGTTTGAGCGCCCTGGCCCGTGTACTGGATGTGCAGTCAAAGAAGGTGATTGTCTGAACCAGCCCAAAAAAGGCCGCTCCCAAAGAAGCGGCCTTCTGATTTCTTGGTTCGTTAGATGGATTAAGCTGCGCGGATTGACGAAACAAAGTCGCCGACTTGTTTGCGCAAGCCTTCAGCTGTCTTGGAAAGCTCCTCTGCAGAACTCAACACCTGATCAGCCGCCGTGCCGGTTTGTTCCGCTGCGGTGCGAACAGTGTCCACACTTGAAGAGACATTCCGGTTCATCTCAGCTGTTTCTTCTGCGCTGCGGGAGATTTCCTGCGTGGCCGAGCTCTGTTCCTCAACCGCTGCAGATACAGCTGATGTAACCTGATTGATTTCGCCGATCTTGTTGGCGATGCCAGTCATGGCTTCAGCGGCAGTTTTGGTTTCTTCCTGTACACGGTTGACGTGATCTGAAATTTCGCCGGTAGCTTTGGCGGTCTGATTGGCAAGGTCTTTGACCTCTGATGCAACGACAGCAAAGCCTTTGCCAGCTTCACCTGCACGGGCAGCCTCAATGGTGGCGTTCAGTGCCAGCAAGTTGGTCTGCTCTGCTATTTCCTGGATGAGTTCCATCACAGAGCCGATGCGGTTTGCTGCTTCAGAAAGGTTTTTCATCTGCACATCTGTCTGTTCAGAAGCTTCGCGCGATTCCTGCGTCAGAGCAGCTGACAAGGAGATTTGCTCTGTTACCTCGCCAATGGCGTTGGACAATTGCGTTGCCGCAGAAGCTACCGTTTCGACATTTTGCGTCGCTCCGGTGCTGGCATTGCTCACGGAAATTGCTTCTTCATTCGTTGTACCTGCCAACTCGCTCATGGAGCGGGCGGTGGTTTCCAGTTCAGTTGAAGATGCAGTTAGACCGTCAATCATCTGACCGATTGAAGATTCGAGGTCGTCCGCCATTTTGTTGAGGCTTTCGCGTTTCTCGTCCGCGGCCCGTTTTTCGGCTAGCTCCTGCTCTTCTTTTAAACGCTCAGCAGCTGCACCCTGGTCACGGAAGACTTCAACAGCGCGTGCCATGTCTCCGATTTCGTCGCGACGGTCAGCGCCAGAAATTTGAACATCAAAAGCACCATCTGCCACTTCACCCATAACGTCCTGCAAATTGGCAAGCGGTTTGGTGATTGATCGACCGACGATATAACAAGCAGCGCCGGCAACGGCGAGAGATCCAATGGAACTCGCCAATGTGATGAGCAGAGCCATCCAGGCGGAGCTGAGGGCGCCATCTGCAGTGGCGATCATCTCTTTGGAGGCAAAATCCTCAACCTGGGTGATGAGATCGATTTTCATCGAAATCCCGTCATACCACTGTATGTCTGTGACCTCGTCGTAAAGCATGTCGTAGCCGGCTTCGACTGCGATATCACGCCAATATTCAACATCGTCAACTTGCGTGCCTACGAGGGTTTCATCGTAGAAAGCGACAGCCTCCGGCGAGGCATAGGCGCGAAAAACTTCCATGTAGGAATCTTGCTGGCCGATGAGCGTCACAAACTCAGTGTGAGTGAGTGAGTCAAATGCCTTTGCGCCATAGCCTTTGGCACCCATTGCGCGTTCCAGCCCAGCGCGCTCCTTGATCTCAAGGAGGCTCATATAGGCAATGCTCTGGCCTTTGATTTCTGCATCATCAGCGAGAGAGGCAACGACGGAAACAATGTCGAGCAACTGACGAATGGTCTGTGTGTAATATTCTGCGGTTGCCTCGATGGTCGTACGTGCAGATCGTGTGCGGTCCCGGAAACCCTCTAATCGCTCGAGTTCTGCCAGGGCAAGCGTCAGGCGTTCTTCCACCTGCACGCCATAGTCTGCTGCTGGGAATTCCTGCAGGTAAGGCAGAATGTCAGTTAGGACCGCATCAGTAGATGCGAACTGCTGGTCAAGACGGGTTGTCCATACGCCATTTCCGCCAGAAGAGATGTATGTCGCTGAGGTTCCGCGTTCTCCCTGCAGTTCATTTACAACCGAACTGATTTTGGGAGAGATGGACGCCAATGTATGGAGATGGTTCAGCGACGCATAACGCTGGACTTCGCCACTGATGATATAGGCAGCAAACAAGGCGATGCCGACAATAGGCACCACTGCTGCAATAAAAATCCGTTTGCCGATATTGGCATTGAAAATTCCGCCCAACATTTAGATCCCCGTCCCTGAAATATCCCGTTCTCGGCAGGATCTACGGAGAATTCTAAATTCTAGTTAAAAGGCGATGCATCAATTTCCAATGGTGAATCAAAAGTTTACGATAACAAACTTTCGGTCTGTATACGGGTGACCTTCAATTGGCGTCCGCGTGCAGATATGGCCAATTCCCCATTCTTTAGGGCTAAGGCGTCGCGGCCAAAAATTTCATTCCGCCACCCAGACAATGCTTTGACGTCGGCATCTTTAAATGCGGCGATCTGCTCTAGGTCAGACACATTGGCAATCAGCTTGGGCGCCACATTGTGCTCTTCGCTCCGCATCTTCAGTAGCACTTTAAGAAGCTCTACGAGAGGTCCAATGCCTGACGGCAGCGGGCGAGGGTCTTCAATATCTGGCAAGTCGGCTTCGTTTCGGCTGAGGCCCGTTTGGATTGCCTCGAGTAGGCTTGGCGCAGATCGGCTGTTAGAGAAGCCGCGGGGAACCGCGCGCAGATTATCCAGCCCTTTGAGGTCTCTGGGCTGCTGATTAGCCAGCTCGAAGAGGGCGTCATCTTTCATAATACGGTTCCGCGGCGTGTCGCGTTCTTGCGCCTGCCGCTCCCGCCAGGCGGCCACCTCCATCAGCACGCCGACAGACTTGCGGCCCTTCACGCGCATTTTCATGCGTTTCCATGCTGCTTCAGGCCTCAGAGCGTATGTCTCAGGGTTTTGCAGGATGGCCATCTCTTCGCCGACCCACGCGATGCGATCATTCTCTGCGATCTGGCGGGCAAGTACGTCATAGATCTTCCGCAGATGGGTGACATCAGCCATCGCGTAGTTCAATTGCTTGTCGGT
The DNA here is from genome assembly GCA_003330885.1 of Rhodobiaceae bacterium. Lineage (NCBI taxonomy): Bacteria > Pseudomonadati > Pseudomonadota > Alphaproteobacteria > Hyphomicrobiales > Parvibaculaceae > Parvibaculaceae bacterium. Next base: position 723,598 of record CP030277.1, read on the forward strand.
AAGCGGTCGGCGGCTCCAGTCGGTGAACCGGGAGGATTTGTCGACTTTGCCGTTGGCGAGCTTCCGGACCAGGGTTTCATACCCAACAGACTCCCCAAACCCGCACACCATAGCTGCTACTTGACTGTCAAACAGCGGATCAGGGATGGCTTTCGCCTCATGGTAGAAGATTTCTATGTCCTGGCGTGCAGCGTGAAACACCTTGATGACATTTCGATCCATCATCAGCTCATAGAAGCGGGCGAGGTCGATGCCGTCGGCCAGCGGGTCAATGATGTATTCATGACGGGGGCCAGCGACCTGGATAAGGCAGAGAATCGGCCAATAGGTCGAATCCCGCATAAACTCAGTGTCGACGGTGATGTAAGAGGCTTTCGCCAGGTGGCCACAGGCTGCTTCCAGCTGCGCCGTTGTCGTAATAATTTCCATGAGGCCCCTATACCGTAATCTGGCCGGTCTGTCGCCCCCATCCGCAGGCCCTCTCTGGCGGAATGAGTGCCTGATAAAGCCCGAACCCTCAGACCTTGACAAATCAGCTGTCTCATGCGCTTTTCGGCACCCAGAACTGGGGTCGGCATCCGCCTGAGACCCTGTAATTCCTGCCTTTTTTCAGGGTTGAAGTCAAAATGCACCCTTATCGCAGCCACACATGTGGCGAGCTCACCAAATCAAATGTCGACGAGACTGTGCGCCTATCAGGTTGGGTCCACCGGAAGCGTGATCACGGCGGTCTGCTGTTTATCGATTTGCGCGACCATTATGGTCTGACCCAGCTGGTGTTTGACCCTGATATGGGGGAGGGCTTTAAGCTGGCTGAGCGCGTGCGTGCTGAATCTGTCATGCGCATTGATGGTCCCGTCGTCGCCCGGTCTGAGGACACGGTGAACGCCAACCTGCCAACAGGTGCGATTGAGATCCTCGTAAAAGACGCTGAGATCCTGTCGCAAGCGCAAGAGCTTCCGCTGCCTGTTTTCGGTGAGCCTGAATATCCCGAAGACATTCGCCTGCGGAACAGATTCCTTGATCTGCGTCGCGATGGCCTTCACGAGCGCATCGTCTTGCGCTCCAAACTCATTCGCGCCATGCGCAATTCTATGGAAGATCAGGGCTTCCTTGACTACCAGACACCGATCCTGACGGCCTCGAGCCCCGAGGGTGCACGCGATTTCCTGGTACCGAGCCGTTTGCATCCCGGCAAATTCTATGCGCTGCCGCAAGCGCCGCAGCAGTTTAAGCAGCTGACCATGGTGGCTGGTTTTGACCGCTACTATCAGATCGCGGCCTGTTTCCGCGATGAGGATGCCCGCGCCGACCGCTCTGCAGGTGAGTTCTACCAGCTCGACGTCGAGATGAGCTTCATTGAGCAGGACGAAGTCTTTGCAGTGATGGAAAAAGTGGCCGCTGATACCTTCGGCAAGTTCGCCGGTGAGATGGCGACGCCACGTGTGGCCGACAAAGCGCCTTTCATTCGCATTCCATACAAAGAGTCGATGTTGAAATACGGCAATGACAAGCCGGATTTGCGCAACCCGATTGAAATCGTCGACATCACGGAGTTCTTCACCCCTGATGAAGTGACTTTCAAGGCATTCAAAAACGTGATTGCTCAGGGTGGCATTGTGCGCGGCATCCCGGCACCGGGAGCCGGAGATCGTCCACGCTCCTTCTTTGACAAGCTCAATGACTGGGCGCGGAAAGATCAGGGCGCGGCCGGCCTCGGCTACATCGTTTTCGAAGAAGTGGACGGCGTGCTGGCGGGCAAAGGCCCCATTGCCAAGTTCTTCCCCGCCGACATTCTGCAAGGCATGGCGGCAAAAGCGAGTGTCAAAGCTGGCGATGCGCTCTTCTTCGCCTGTGACAAGGAAGCCGCTGCGACAGCGCTAGCGGGCAACGCCCGGACCCGGATCGGAACCGAGCTTGAACTGATAGAGAAGGATGTTTTCCGTTTCTGTTGGATCACCGACTACCCGATCTACGAATTTGACGAGACGGAAGGCAAGATCGATTTCTCGCACAATCCGTTTTCAATGCCTGTAGGGGGGCTTGAAGCGCTTAACACGCAGGACCCTCTTGATGTGATGGGTCAGCAATACGACCTGGTCTGCAACGGCTATGAGCTGGGGTCAGGTGCGATCCGGAATGCAGATCCGGACTGCATGCTGAAGGCATTTGAGATCGCGGGCCACGCACATGAAGATACAGAGAAGAACTTTGCGGGCATGCTGAATGCCTTCCGTTTTGGCGCGCCGCCTCACGGAGGAATTGCGCTGGGTGTGGACCGTATTGTGATGCTGTTGGCTGATCAGGCGAACATTCGCGAAGTGACCATGTATCCAATGAACCAGCAGGCAGAAGACCTGCTGATGGGGGCTCCCTCAGAGCCGGCCAATCATCAGCTGCGCGAGCTTCATCTCCGTCACATTCCACCGCCGGAAAAAAAGTAAGACGTCAGGTCGAGGATGGTGGCATCAGCCAATCGGGTCTCGGCCCTTCCGGCTGGAACATACGCACGGTTTTCTCTGTAAATTGGGGGATTAGCCGGTCGCCATAACTCAATTTGGCGAGCGGCAGCACGTGGACCATGAGGCGGGTGGAGCCATCTGAAGGTTCAATGTAGGGAAGTGCCAGGCTTTCAAATTCAATCACATCGCCTGTGCGGCTATTGAGCGAGCCACTGACCCACCGACCAAAGGGGACACCTTCACCATGTTCTCGAAAGAACGCCTCAAAGGTCTGTCTGCGCGCTTCAGCATCGACAGTTGCCATGCTTTCTTCCAGATAGGTGCCGGTCAAATTATCGCCAAAAGCATCCGTGAGTGCCGTCCCGAAAAGCAGACAGAAAGCACGTCCGTCATCATCGAGACGATGCAGCAATAGGTTGGGCATAAAGGCCGCGAGCCCCCGCAAAGGCAGGTCCGATTTTGCTGGTATGGAGAGGCCCGCCTCTGCGCGTGCGTCATACCAAAGCGAGGCGAACGCGATCATTGCTTCTGACTTAACAATCACTGATGACACAGAGACCCCCATAGGTGGAATGGAGGTTTTAATGTGTGGTGGGGGCGTTGTCTAGGTCCCAGAACCAATGGGCTGGAAAACTCACTCCGCTGCCGCAATCTCCTGGCGGAGATACATCCATGCTGGCCGGTCATTCAGCGCGTTGAATTCAACTCCATCAGCCTTCGGATAGTGCATGCCCAGTTCGTCCCCCAGCGCAATTCCACCAACAACAGCGTTGTAGGTCGCTCGGCGTATCTCACCAGCCTTTGCAAAAAAGGGAAGGGTAAGGCCCTCAAACTCAACGCGCCGTCCGTCCTGCGTCACGACCTCACCGATGAACCACCGTCCATTGATTGCAACACCCTGTTTTTCCAGCGTATCAGCAATCGTGACGACGTTGAGAAATTGCTCTTTCGCCTCATCGGTCATGTTGGTGGTAACGCCTTAGGCGTGCTGTGTTTTAGGATGAAATCCTTAGCTTTTCCATATGTGCTGTAGAGTTTTAGCTGGATGCAGCGGCCAGTGTTTCCGGCTGGCTCATGTAAAGCCAGGCGGGACGTGCCAGTGCTGCGTCAAACCAGATCATCTCATCAGCTTCAACAAAGCCGGACATCCCTTCACCAAAATCCAGCGTGCCCAGAATGGATGCAAAGTTCATGTGGCGCATCTCGGACTCCCGCCCGTCGAAATAGGGCAGTGCCAGGTCTTCCACCTGGACCACACGGCCGCTGGTGGTGGTGGCTTGACCGACAGACCAGCGTGCACGGAGCGCGTCCGGTCCTGCTGTCGCACTGAAGTCGGCCATACCAGCATTACGCTGCGCCTGGGCTTCTGGCGTAAACGTCTCATCCAGATAATGGCCGGTGAGGTCGACACCTGCGAGCTCGACAAGTTTGGTGCCGAAAAGCTCGTACTTTGCACGCCCGTCCGTGTCGAACCGGACCAGCGCTAGGTTGGGCATGAAGCGGGCAAGGTCCCTGAGCGGCAGGTCCGTCTTATGAGGTGCGCGAACGCCTAAGCTATCGCGCGTGCGATACCACAGATCGGCAAGAGCCATTGTAGCCTCTGACACCAGTTTGGATTTGCGCACGCACCCTCGCTCTCAGCCGACAACCCATCGGCAGGCTCAGAATGAATGCAAAACATAAATCTTTAGTTGAGGGTCTGTTCCTCGGGAGGCGCCAATTGCGTGACAAATCCCCGCAGTTGGGAGCACGGCCTATTGGGAGCGAAGTCGGTCCCGGGCGGCCTCTCGCGAGCCGGTGGCGGGCACCAGTCCCCCTTGCGGCTCCATGGCTTTGCCAAGCCCGAATGGTGGCATGCCGCTATAAACGTTTTCGTAAGAGCCCGCTTTGACGAGATAGGTTTCATGCCAGATCCCCACATCCCCCCGGGTCTTGCCAAGAAGCGCGTTAAACCGGGCCCAGGCAGGCCAGTGCTCATGGTCACCTGCGCGGGCATAGGTTTCCAGATGATCGAAAGAACGCCAATATTGAATGAAAACGCTTCCGGCGCGCTCGACCCCCAGGAACCCAGTATCGTCGGATGCTGAATTCTCCAGCTCTTTCAGCATGCGGAACATGGCGCGCGACACCGGCACCCATTTGTGCGGCAGCCACCATTTATTGATCCGCATGCCAATCAGAAAGACGACAAAATCACCGTCAATTTCGGCGGTCATGCGTTGGGGGATGATGGAGGACATGGGGAAGCGCCTATCGTTAGTTGAACTGGATGAAGTCCGTGGAAACAGGCCCTTGGCCGCGAATCTCCACGGTCACCGGCTCACCACAGGACCCGTCATAATGCAGTTCTCCTTTGGGATGAAACGCGAAACTCCCGGCGGGTAGGGGCGTGGTACCTTCGCAACGACCTGAGGCCCCCACACCAAAATGCCATGTACCCTCAATCACGGTGATAAAGCGATCCTGATTGTGGGAGTGGGGCGGGCTGCGCACGTCTTTGTCGAACCGCACCCGGATGACATAGGGGCCAGGCTCGTCCGGATTGCCATAAAGAATAGCAGCGGTAAGTCCTTCGAGCCCCGGCACGCGCTGAAGCCCAATCTCGTCAGCGGCCTGCGCAATGAAACCGGCCTCGCTGGCCTCAGCTGCCGGTGCATTCTGCTCACCTGCCTCATGATGACCCGCAAGAGCGGCGCCTGAGAAGCTGGACAGGGCGAGGAGAGCAAAAGCAAAACGTGTGATTGACGTCATGAGGCAGCATCCTTTTGTTTCAGTCAGTCTGCCACTTCCACAACGCCATTGTCATGTCAGGACTTATTCCTTCCTAAAACTGTCTCCCTGGTTCCAGAGCGCGCACACACGTCTCCTCGCCATGAGGTGAGTGATTTGAATCGGTTTATCCCTGAGGAGAAGGCGAAGCTTTAGTCTCGAAGGATCACCTCACCAAAACTGCGCGAAGAACACGGACGATTCAGGTGGCCATTCATCGAACTGGGGCAGGTCGTCCGTGATCTCGTACCAGGGTGCTTTCGACCCGACAAAGAGATGTGCTGCCGGCCGCACGCCGGGGTCCCCTGAAACAGTTCCGAGGGTAACCCAGCTTAAGCTCCCATCCTCGGCTCTGGCGCCCAAGGGCGAGCCACAGCTTCCGCAGGCGCACCGATAAACGCTCGGAGATGATTCATAAGCTTGTACAGACTTTTCACCCGCCACCCAGGTGAACTTCTCGGCTACCACCCGTGCATAGGTTCCGAACGCCGCGCCCAACGTGCGACGGCAGACGGAACAGTGACAATAAGCGAGATCCTGAAGCGTGCCGTGGATTTCATATTGCACGCGTCCACACGTGCAATTCCCTTCGATGGTCATCGTTTAATCCTCAAATTGAAGTGAGCAAGCCCAATAGCGCACACAGTGTTTCGACTGCATGACGTGCCAATTGGAGTGGGATTAAGCGATCTACTTCATAGGGATATGGTGGCTCCTATGGCTGGTTCTGTCAATCTCGGCGACGGGGTCGCAGCTCACGCGCCCTCGACAATGATCACGTCATTCTCTGAAGCACCTTTGCGCTTGGCTTTGGCGGCCTGATATTCCGGCGAATGGAAACATTCCTTGGCGGCTTCCACACTTGGGAACTCGACGAGGATGTGCCGCTCTTTAGAGGTGCCTTCCACCACCTCAAAGTCGCCACCGCGGGCGAGGAACTTCGCGCCATATTTCTCAAATGGCGCAGCGACGCCGGCACGGTACTCGTCATATTTGGCCTGATCGGTGACAGTGGCGTGGGCGATCCAATATCCTTTGGGGGTCTCACTCATGGGGCAGGGTCCTTTAAACAAAAATGTCACCCTCGTGCTCGACACGAGGGTCCATAGGGTATTTCGACTCGCCATGGATTCTCGGGTCAAGCCCGAGAATGACAAGCGGAAACAGAGGCAAGGAAATTCAGGCCTATATTTGCCGCCCCAGGATTGCCGGGCAAGCTTGTCCTCGGGCTGGCGAAGCCAGACCCGTGGGTCCGGCAATGACACTTCTATTTGGAGGGAAAGAGCAGAACAAGCCTCACCTCAGTCCGAGAGCTCACTCCCCAAAGTCTAAGCATCAAAGAGCTAAATGTGTAAAAAATATTTGACTCAAAGTAAGATATTACATACATGAGGTATATCAGAGTTGACGTGGTTGCTCAGGCAGACCGCGCCCCATCCCGAAGGAGACCGAGCCTCATGCTGCAATCCCTGTCATTCAAAGAACGAAATATCGTGGCCTATCTCATCTCCATGGTGTTGGTGTTCAGCACCTATGGCTGGGTGGTGTCCGGCCTGGCAGACGCAGGGCGCTTTGATGGACCAGGCGCTTTGGCGCTGCTGGGCGCGTGCATTCTGGGGCTTGTTGTTGCCACCATCGCCGTGACCTTCGTCGTGGTCATTGCGTTCAACATCGTTCTCACGAAGGTTGCAGGGGACATGGAGGATGAAACCGCCTACATGATGGATGAGCGCGACCAGATGATTGAACTCAAAAGCCTCAAAATCGCGCACTATCTGACCGGCACCGGCGTTGTTCTATCCATGTTGGTGCTGGCATTCGGCGGCAGCGCGTTTCTCGTCTTCCACCTGATCATGTTTTCCTTTGCAGGGGCCGACATCATCGCGTCTCTGGTTCAATTCCGCTTCTACCGGAAGGGCGTCTGAAACATGGTGACGACCAAAGCCAAGAAGACCCGCGTCGCGAACACTATTCGCCGCCTGCGGTTTGATCATGATGAGATGACCCAGAAAGAATTGGCAGAGCGCGTTGGCGTTACCCGGCAGACCATTGTGGCGATTGAGAAGGCGGCCTATTCACCCTCGCTGGAACTCGCCTTCCTGATAGCTCGCGAGTTCAACCGCCCCCTGGAGGAGGTATTCACGTTCGAAGAAGCGTGAACGCCAAAGGTGGTTGGAAAAACCAGAGACCTAACGGTGTCGGCTGCCTGAGATCCCGTCCGCGCGGCGTGTGTAGTCAGCATACAGAATTAGGATACGTCTAACCAAGCAAGGTCAACTGAGACAGGCCGGGTCATCTTTTGAACACCGTCTTTAACTTCAACGATTGTCTCTGTCGCGTCGATATGCGCCTGCCCCCATAGTGTCAGAGCTTTGAGAGCAGGAATGAGCGCCAGTCCTTTTTCCGTCAATTCATACTCATGGCGGAGCGGTCGCGTTTGATAGGGGTGTTTGGCGATGATCCCTAGCGCCTCCAGTTTTTTCAGACGGTCCGCAAGTGTTTTGGCCGGAACCCTCTCAGCTGCATCCTGAAATTTCTTGAAGGTGCATCTTCCAAAATAGACCAGGTCACGAATGACCAGGAGGCTCCATTTGTCACCGATAAAGTCGAGTGTGCTCGCAAGCGGGCAGGTCGATCTATGGGTACTCGGGGTCCGATGCGGCATCTGCAGTGTTTCCGTTTAGTCCAGAATTGCTACTGACTCTAATATGGAAAGTAACTCTTGAAAAGGGATTATGGGTTCGCTACAGTCACTTACCAAAATGAAGTTACTAGAGCTATTCCTAAAGAAATCAGCTAGTTAGAGTAAGTGAGGGGCAATGCGGAGCCTATTTTTTGAAGAAGTGAATAGATTGGGATGGCGCGATGTGCCCGCGCCGACCATCCAGGCAGATCATGAAGTTCTCGTATCCACCATCGCTGCGAGCGCGTGTTACGTCGACACGATGATCATCTCAGGCAACAGTCCGTTTGAACCACCCTTCGCGCTTGGACACGAGTCTGTCGCCAGGATAGTGGACTTGGGTGACGCGGTTGAGGGACTAGAGGTTGGCGACATTGTTTCCGTTCCCTATCACAGAACCTGCGGGGTCTGTCCGTCCTGTCGGGGTAGAAACCCGCTGAATTGCCACGAAAAAAATGTGCCCATTGTCGCGACTTATGGAATGCCAGATGGGTCTGATTTTGGAGGCATGTTCTCCGAGAGCTATCGAGTTCCCTATGCGTCCCATGCATTGGTGAAAATACCGAAAAGCGTAGACCCACTCGCCGCGGTGGCAGCGGGCGATACTCTAAGCGATGCGTGGAGCACGACCGTACCACACATTCAAAAGAAACCTGATGCAAGAGTTCTGATTACGAGCAACGCAGGATACGGACTATACGCTGCGCAGTGGGCTTTGGCCGCAGGGGCCTGCCAAGTCACTTATGTGGATGATGACCCTGTTCGTTTGTCTGTTGCAAAAGACATTGGGGCTGAAACTCTCATCTGGTCGGAAAGCCTCGAAGTTCCCCCTGTCTATGATGTGATCATCAACGAAAGACAGGGCGAGCAGTCCCTGAGGTTTTGTTTGCTCGCAGCGGCCTATGGGGCCGTTGTCGAAAATGTGGTGATTTATCTTGAGGATGTTTCGATCCCAATCGAGGCAATGCACTATTCCGGTGTGACATTGAGATCCACTTTTAGTCCCACGAGAAACTTCCTGCCGGATGTCGTCGCGGAACTAGAGGCGGGCACGATCAACCCTCGCGCAATTGAGTCTGAAATAATCCAGCTGGATGACGCACCAGAGCGATTGGTTTTGCCCAGTCACAAACCAATCGTCATTTTTGATGAATCTATTTTGGAAGCGGTTTCCGCGTGATTTTATTTGGAAACCACGCCTCACCCTTTACGCGCAAATGTAGAGTGCTTGCTGCAGAGCTCGGTATAGTCGATCAGATCGCGTTCCAAGACCCAGGGCACTTATCGCCGGTTCAGGCCAATCGAAGCCTCGTCAAGCTGAACCCGTTGGGCAAGATTCCGGTCCTTCAGTTGAAAGACGGGTGCACGCTGTACGATTCCAGAGTGATCTGTGAGTATTTAAATGCAGTGGCTGATGGAGACTTGTTTCCTGCAGAAACGGGGAGGCGATGGCGTGCACTTCATCTGCAGGCACTGACAGACGGCCTCATGGATGCAGCCTTGATCCTGCGATATGAACTCACGTTTCGTGACGAAGAGGCAACGTGGGGCAGCTGGATCGACCGGCAGCTAGAGCGTATTCGGGCATCTGTTGAGTGCATGAATAGAGAGATCTCAACCTTCTGCGAACACATCACAATTGGCGAGATCAGTGCGGCATGTGCGCTTGGCTATCTAGATTTCAGATTTACAGAGCTGATGTGGCGTTCGGATAATCCTGAGCTCGCAAGTTGGTTTGAGATGTTCTCAAGAAGGCCATCGATGACGTCGACGCTACCCGACCCAACCCAACCCAACCCAAACCAACCCAAACCAACCCAAACCAACCCAAACCAACCCAAACCAACCCAGAAAATTAAAGGATGATTGAGATGAACTTAGAAGAAATGTCGGGCCTTGAGCTTATGAAATTCGCGATCACACTGCCCGGTAATATGGGCGATCAAGGAATAGCCGGCGTTATTCCGATGAAGATTGTGGAAGCCGAAGAGGGGAGTGTGATTTTCCAGGCAAAGGCAGATGATCGGCACAGCAATCCACTAGGCGCAGTACATGGTGGTTTCGCGGCGACAGTGCTGGACTCAGCAACAGGTTGCGCTGTTCATACGATGTTACCTGCGGGCGTCGGATATGGCACCGTCGATTTGAATGTAAAAATGCTGAGGCCGGTTCCGTACAACGAGGCGCTGACAGCATCCGCAAAAGTCATTGACCAAACCAAGAGTATGGTGATCGCTGACGGAGTCCTCGAAGATGCCGCCGGGCGGGCATATGCGTATGCAACCGCAACATGCCGGATCATTGAAAGTCGCAAAACGGGGTAAAATCCCCTCTTTGTTTCTTCAGCTACAGCCGCTCGTGCCGCCGCAAGTGTCACACTTAAGGCAGGTGCCGTTCCGCACCATGGTGAAGTTGCCGCATTCGCTGCACGCCTCTCCCTCATAGCCTTTCATGCGTGCTTCCACTGCGGCGGACATGGTCCGTGAGATAGACGTGTTGCCCGCCCTTGTGTGTCCGGATCCGGCCTGAACAGTCGTTGCCACGGCAATCTGCTCTGTGGCGACAATTTCAGTCTCCGTCATCAGCATGGTCTCAGGCTCTGCCTCTGTTTGCCCTGTGAGGGCTTCAGCAACCTCGCCGGCGCGCACCGTGGCGGCACCACCGCGCACCACATAAAGATTTGCGAGCTGCGTGTTCCGCGCAAATCCAGGTGATGCGATCGCAGTTGCGGGCATCGGCTTCGGAGGCAGTTTGCCTTCACCCTCTCCATCGCCCATGGCGTCGGGCATCAGGTCTGCTGGGTCCACATGGCCGAGGTCATGGCGTCCGAGATAGGACACCGCGAGCTCCCGGAACACATAGTCGAGGATCGAGGTCGCGTTCTTAATCGTGTCATTGCCCTGCACAAGGCCAGCAGGCTCGAAGCGGGTGAAGGTGAAGGCCTCCACATATTCTTCAAGCGGCACGCCATATTGCATGCCCAAAGAAATCGCGATGGCGAAATTATTCATGAGCGACCGGAAGGCCGCGCCTTCCTTGTGCATGTCGATGAAGATTTCACCGATCGTGCCGTCTTCATATTCGCCCGTGCGCAGGTACACTTTGTGCCCACCGACAACGGCCTTTTGCGTATAGCCTTTGCGACGGTCGGGGAGTTTCGCCCGTTCACCGCGTTCTCCATCGACCATTGCCGCACCAAGCGAGTTTGTTGACGCCGTGCGCGCCTGTTCAATTGTTTTGGTGGCAAGCTTCTGCGCCAGTGTCGCAGCCTGGGCGGCTGCGGGTTGTTCGATCAGGGTTGGTGCGGCAGCGATCGCGTCGTCTGCCATCTCCAGATCCACATCGTCATCGTCCACGAGCTGGGCATTCAGTGGCTGGGAGAGTTTCGAGCCATCGCGATAAAGCGCATTGGCTTTGAGGCCGAGCCGCCAGGACAGCATGTAGCTTTCTTTGCAATCTTCCACTGTGGCAGAATTCGGCATGTTGATCGTTTTTGAGATCGCGCCGGAGATGAAAGGCTGTGACGCCGCCATCATACGGATGTGGCTTTCCACGGAGAGGAAGCGCTTGCCGGTCCGACCACAGGGGTTTGCGCAATCGAAGACGGGAAGGTGCGCCTCTGCGAGGCCGGGCGCACCCTCCAACGTCATCGCGCCACAAACATGCAGGTTTGCAGCTTCAATTTCGTCCGCGCTGAAGCCAAGGGCAGCCAGCATGTCGAAATCAATCTCATCCATTGCGCCTGCATCAAGGCCGAGCGCCTCGACACAGAACTCCTCACCAAGCGAATATTTGTTGAACGCAAATCGAATGTCGAAGGCCGTCGCGAGCGAGTCTTCAACAAGCTCAAGCGCCTCCTGGGTGAAGCCCTTGCCTGTCAGCGTTTCATGGTTCACACCTGGCGCGCCATTCAGGGTGCCGTGTCCTACTGCATAGCCGACAATTTCTTCGATCTGCTCGGGCTTGTAGCCGAGTGTCCGCAGCGCCTGAGGCACAGCCCGGTTGATGATTTTAAAATAGCCGCCACCGGCGAGCTTCTTGAACTTCACCAGCGCAAAGTCAGGCTCAATACCGGTCGTGTCGCAATCCATCACCAGACCGATCGTGCCCGTGGGCGCAACTACTGTCGACTGGGCGTTGCGGTAGCCATATTTCTCGCCCATGGAGACCGCAAGATCCCAGGCAGCCCGCGCATGTTCCACAAGGTCACCCTGTGGGCAGTTTGGCGCATCAAGCGGCACAGGACTGGTCGAAAGATCTTCATAGGCTGTGGCTTCCCCATGAGCCGCCGCGCGATGGTTGCGCATGACGCGGAGCATATGGTTCTCGTTTTCGCCATAACCCGGGAAGGCACCCAGTTCCTTCGCCATCTGCGCTGAGGTGGCATAGGAGACGCCGGTCATGATCGCGGAAATCGCACCACAGATCGAACGGGCTTCTTTTGAGTCATAGGCGATGCCCTGGGACATAAGCAGGCCACCAATATTGGCAAAGCCCAAGCCCAGTGTGCGGAACTTGTAGGAAAGTTCTGCGATTTCTTTTGATGGGAACTGCGCCATCAGGACAGAGATTTCCAGCACCACGGTCCAGAGTTTGGCCACATGTTCAAATGCTTCAACGTCAAAGCGTCCAGAGGCCTGACGGAACTGCATCAGATTAATGGACGCAAGGTTGCATGCTGTATTGTCCAGGAACATATATTCCGAGCACGGATTGCTCGCGCGGATCTCACCGCTTTCCGGACAGGTGTGCCAGTCATTGATCGTTGTGTGGTACTGGATCCCAGGATCAGCGCTCTGCCATGCGGCCTGGCCGATCTGGTCCCAAAGTTCCCGCGCGTCGAGCGTCTTGGCAATAGCACTGTCTGTTCTGTTGATCAGATGCCAGTCGCTGTCTGACTCAACTGCGTTCAAGAAGTCATCGGTGACCCGGACCGTGTTGTTGGAGTTCTGGCCTGACACCGTGAGATAGGCATCTGAATCCCAATCTGTGTCATAGGTGCGGAACTCAATTTCTTTAAAGCCCTGTTTGGCGAACTGAATAACCCGCTGAACATAGTTTTCCGGGATCATGGCTTCGCGCGCAGCAATGATGGCGCGTCGAAGGGCAGGGTTTTTCTTCGGATCGAAACAGTCGCCTTCGGGACCTTCGCAATTGACGCAGGCACGCATCACGGCGCCGAGGAATTTCTCATTGATTTTTGAACCGGTGACGAGTGCGGCGACCTTCTGCTCTTCGATCACCTTCCAGTTGATGAAGTGCTCAATGTCGGGGTGGTCCACATCAACCACCACCATTTTGGCAGCCCGCCGCGTTGTGCCGCCGGATTTGATGGCCCCTGCAGCCCGGTCCCCGATTTTCAGGAAGGACATGAGGCCGGAGGATTTCCCACCGCCCGACAGAGGTTCGCTCTCGCCGCGCAGGTGCGAGAAGTTGGAGCCGGTCCCAGATCCGAATTTGAAGAGACGGGCTTCACGAACCCACAAGTCCATGATGCCGTTTTCGTTCACGAGGTCATCATCGATGCCTTGAATGAAGCAGGCGTGGGGCTGCGGATGTTCATAGGCGCTGTCACTTACCGTCAGCTCGCCACTTTGGAAGTCCACATAGTGATGGCCCTGTGCCGGACCGTCGATGCCATAGGCCCAGTTAAGGCCTGTGTTGAACCATTGTGGGGAGTTTGGCGCAGCAATCTGGGTCGCGAGCATAAAGCGCATCTCATCGAAGAAAGCACGTGCGTCTGCTTCGGTGTCGAAATAGCCACCTTTCCAGCCCCAATAGGTCCAGGTGCCAGCCAACCGGTCAAACACCTGGCGGGCGTCTTTTTCTGGGCCAAAGCGCTCGCCTTCTGGCATGTCATCCAGACGGGGTTCGTCTGCTTCATGAGCCCAAAGCCAGGTTGGGATGTTTTCATCTTTGACTGGGCGCAACGCTGCAGGCACACCAGCTTTACGGAAGTACTTCTGCGCCAGAATATCGGCCGCAACCTGGCTCCAGTCTGCCGGCACTGCGATGTCATCAAGTCGAAACACAATCGTGCCGTCGGGGTTTCGGATCTCGCTCGTCGTCGTGCGGAATTCGATCCCCTCATAAGGCGATTTGGCTTCGTCTGTGAAACACCGTTGTATGCGCATTTGGCCCCCATATTCCTCTTGCAAAGGGACCCATCGCCGCCGACGAGACCCAATCTCTTATCTTTCGGTCAGATGTCTCCAGGCTGGTCCAGGAGGAGCATAGAAGGCAGCTTTCCTGCGGTCCCGTGTCCTTAACCCACTGACTCAATAGGGAATTTCCCTGTGTCAGCTGCTCAAGGGACGGGCGGAACCTGATCGCCGCCTTATGTCCGGTTGGTACCAGATGCAGTGTTTTTCATCTGAGCCGACACAAACTGTGGTGGTCTGAGCAGGGGTCGTCAAGCACTTGTGTCGAATGGCGTACGGGCCTCGAAATATGTGGGGCGAGGGCGTTCGGTGAAGAATATCTTCGCTGAAGGATTCGCGAATCGACCCTTTCCACGTGCTCTGGTTACTAATCAGAAGGGTTTACCGCGTAAAAGAAATGGGCAGGAATGCTTGGTCTTCTTGGTAAACGCCCAGCGAGTGACCGCCTGCAGGAGACACGGGGTTATTTTGGACATGCAAACCATCGCGGCAAAGCATAGCAACGCCTACGGGCGCGAGCTCAGTACGCTCGATGTATTGGTGGTGGATGACAATTTCCACATGCGCCGGCTTGTCCACACAATCCTGGAGGCGTTTGACGTCAAGATTATCCGCGAAGCAACAGATGGCACCGAGGCGTTGGCGGAGATTAAGATCCGTCAGCCGGATCTCATCATCAGCGATTGGGAAATGAAGCCGATGGACGGCTGTTCCTTTCTCGAGGTTTTGCGGAAAGCCGACAACAAGCCAGCTTGCTTCATTCCGGTCATCATGTTGACGGCACACGGCCGTCCGAGATTAATCCGTCAGGCATTTGAAGCTGGCGCCAGTCAATTTCTCGTCAAGCCGTTGACCCCTGCAAACCTTCTGCACCGGGTCGACTGGATACTTGCTGATAAACGTCCTTTCTTCGAAGAAGAGGGGCAGATGCGCCAGCAGCTGACATTGAAGCTTCCAAAAGCAGCCGTTGCAGTGGCCGAACAAAAAGTGGCTGCAGGCGATGCCTGGGACCTGGATCTCTAAAGCACGAGATCGCCCCATCCTTCCGTGGTCACAAAACGTCCATCGGAAAGGGTAAAACGGGCCGCCACACTATCAAATTTACCAACCAACTCTTGCGCTTGAGGCAATGGCAATAGGTACAAAGCTGTTGAGAGGCCGTCAGCCAGCGTCGCCGTGGGAGCAGCGACGGTTACGCTCGAATAGTAGGCCGCACTTTTGCCTGTCCCAGGGTCAATAAGGTGATGGCCCTCGCGAAACTTGTGTCCAGATCCCGCCGACGTTGCAAGGGCACCCCCTCTAAGCTGAACCACGTTACTGAGGCGCCAGGCGGCGTTTGGGTCCCGGAGCCCAATCTGCCAGGCAGTCCCGTCTGCTTTTGGACCAAGGGCTCTGAACTCGCCGAGATTAATCAGCGTGTGGCGGGCACCGGCATCTCGCAACAGTTCTGCAATATGGTCAGTTACGATCCCCTGAGCAATTCCGTTTAACGTGAGAGACATCCCATCAGGCAAAGAGATCTGACGGTCTGACACCTCCACTCTGTCAAAACCCAGAGAATCCTGAGCCGCTACGAAATTTGCTTTTGTCGTCTGATTGTTCGCTGATTGCTGTGATTGAGCATCGTAAAACTCCCACAAACGCTGGACAGACGGATCAAAGACTCCGCCAGACTGATCGTGTAGACGGCCGCAAACCGCCAAAGCATCTATCAGTTCGGGGGGGGCGGCCGCGCAGCTGCCTTTCCTGTTTAGACAGGAGAGTGCCGAAAGGGGCTGATGCAGGCTGAAGATTCCCTCCAACCGATGGAGCTCCATCACTGCAAGGTCGGTCAATCGTGCGCTTTCTGTCGCCGTGAAACCATCCAGTGTAACTGAGACATCACCGCCCAGAGCGACCCCGTTCCAAGTGTGAGGGATGGTCGATTTGCCGTGCACGGGCAAGGGTAGCGTCGCAGCTGAGGCAAAAAGAACAAGGCACCTGCGGCGAGACATTGCCGGAGCTTGCGTTGATGCGTGCCCAGCCGGCGCAATTTGGGCTCGGTTTTTCATGATGCAGAATTAGCACATATTTTCACTAATGCGAAGCACTCTCATAAAAATGTTGAAAATGACTCGCAGAAGCGCCATTGGGTGGGCGCTGAAAGCCCCTCTACCCATAGATATCCGTAGAGGGGGGAAATGGGATCGAAAATGCATATGAATAGAATTATCAGAACTGGGGTGCTTGGCATGAGCGTGGCGCTTCTGTCAGCGCCCGCATTCGCGGATGATCTGCCAAGTCGCGAAGAGATGTGGCAGATGATCCAGGCCCAACAGGCCCAGATCAACCAGCTGACCTCCAAGCTTGAAGATACGGAAGAGAAAGTTGAAGCAACCGGCGAAGTGGTTGAAGAAATCGCCTCGAACGGGGGTGGTTCGTCAGAACCTGGCTGGTGGCAGCGGACCTCGCTCGGCGGGTACGGTGAGCTTCACTACAATGGCGGCGACAAAGACGAAGTCGACTTTCACCGGTTTGTCCTTTTCATCGCGCACGAGTTCACAGACAACGTTCGCTTTTTTTCGGAGATTGAACTGGAGCATGCGCTCGCAGGAGAAGGTCAACCAGGCGAAGTTGAGCTAGAACAGGCATTTCTAGAGTTCGACATCGCCGAGTTCCACTCTTTGACCGCAGGTGTGCAACTCATCCCTGTCGGCATTCTCAATGAAAAGCACGAGCCACCGACTTTTTATGGCGTTGAGCGCAATGAAGTCGAAAAGAACATCATTCCAACCACATGGTGGGAAGCGGGTGTGGGCGCACACGGTCAGTTGACCAACGGCTTTGGCTATAATGTGATGTATCATTCAGGATTGCAGGTTCCCACGACTGGGGCGAATGCATTCAAGATCCGCAACGGCCGCCAAAAGGTCGCTGAGGCGCGCGCAGCCGATGGGGCTTTCACCGGTCGGGTGCAGTGGACAGGCATGCCCGGTTTGGAAGTTGGTGTGACAGCACAGCACCAATTTGACGTGACGCAAGGTACAGCAGAAGAAACACCAGCGACTCTATTGGAGGCACATGTTGATGCACTAATGGCGTTTGGCCCTGGTCAGGTTGGGTTCCGCGCTTTGGCGGCATTCTGGGATCTGGACAGTAACGCTGCAGCTGCCGTCGGTCGCGACGAGCAATATGGATGGTATGTAGAACCGTCATACCGCTTTGCCACCGACATTGGTGACCTTGGCTTCTTTGTTCAGTATGCGGAATGGGATAACAATGGAGGGGACAACACCGACTCCACATTCTCCCAAACGCGGTTCGGCGCAAATTTCTGGCCGACTCCAGACACGGTGCTCAAAGCTGACTATCAAATTGATAGTGCACCAGCCGGAGGCACGGAAGACAATCGCGTCAATCTTGGCGTCGGATTCCAGTTCTAAATTTGGGCGCTATCGCGTAAGAACGAACAGGGCGTCGCTCCGGCGCCCTGTTTCTATTTGGCTGAGATCGGCATGCTCAAAAAATCACTCATTGTTCCATTGATGCTGCTTATTGCTATGACTGCGCCAGCTCGCGCGGTCGACGTCTTTATGGAACCTGATGTGTTTCTCTCCGAGGTGTTTGGGACCCAAGCGCCGGAGCCCTCATTCCTGTGGCTGAAGGGTGACCTTAAGGCAGAGATGCAGGAGATCCTCGGCCGGAAGCCAGGCGGCCTGCGGATGCGCTATTGGCAGGATTCTGAACGCACTGTTTGGATCTTGGAGGAAATTGGCAAAACGCAACCGATTACGACGGGCATTTCAATCAAGGCGAGCGCAATTGAACGCGTGCAGGTTCTCATCTATCGGGAAAGTCATGGCTGGGAAGTGCGTTACCCTTTCTTTACCGATCAGTTTCGCGGCATGACATTGGAAGAAGATCGGACCCTTTCAAGACAGGTTGATGGAATTTCCGGAGCAACCTTGTCAGTGCGGGCGCTCACAAAGCTTGCACGCCTTGCTCTGCGTCTTGACGCCATCGTGCGGGAGGAGACCTGATCCATGCCGAAGGTAAGATGGGTACGTATTTGGCACCGGCGTCTTGGACTTACCGCTGCCGCATTTGTCCTTCTCCTAAGCGTCACAGGACTCCTGCTAAACCACGCTAGTTCCCTGGACCTTGATCATACCAAAATTGAAAGTCCCTGGATACTTGATTGGTATGGCATCGCAGGGGTTGACGACGCGGCCCGCGCTTTTGAATTGGGTGATCTGACTGTTAGCTGGGCCGGAGGGTGGCTTTTTGTTGGGGAGGCGCCGTTGATCGGTGGCGTCCGAGCGCTGCAGGGAGCCGTGGCTCTTGAAGAATTGATCGTACTCGCAACGCCACGGGAGATTGTCCTGGCGACTAAAGATGGTGAATTGGTTGAGCGGTTTCTGCCGGTAGCATTCGCCGCAGAAATCACGACCATCGGTTTTGCAGAAGGACGTGTGGTGGCGCGGGCAGGAGATAACCTCTTCGCAGCGAACGGGGACGCATCTGTTTGGAAACCCATTGAGACGTCCTGGGATGCCGTTTCATGGGCGTTGGATACACCAATTCCACCCGAATATGTCCCAGCGATGAATGCTCACCTCCGCGGCGAGGGTCTTCCTATCTACCGAATTATCCTAGACCTTCATTCCGGCAAATTTTTCGGTGATCTAGGCGTGTGGGTGATGGATGGCGCCGCCGTTTTGCTGCTGATACTCAGTATTTCAGGCATCTGGATCTGGTGGCCCAGAGCATCTTAGTTTGATTTGCGGGGGGCTGGACGGAACCCCTGCGGAATGCCATATTCGCCGCGTTTCTTACAAAGAATCTCGTGCGCACCGTGCAAGCGAGATGGAAATCAGGGCCCTCAAATGAGCTTTCTGGCACAGTTTTTCACCTGGTGGCACAGCCAAACACTGGCTACGCGTTTTCACACCTGGCGCAATGGTGAATTGATGGGCGAAGACGCTCAGGGAAACAAGTATTACCGGTCAAAAGAGGACCGTCGCTGGGTTGTATATAACGGCCTGGTCGAAGCATCGCGTATCCCGCCCGAATGGCACGGATGGATGCACAAGACTGTCGATACCATTCCCACAGAGGAAGAGTTCACAGTTCGCGAGTGGCACAAGCCTCACCAGCCGAACCTCACAGGCACACCCTATGCTTACCGGCCAGATGGCAGCCTCTCGACCGCAGGCGGTCGACCCCGTGTGACGGGCGATTATGACGCTTGGTCCCCGAAATAACGGAATATCAGCGCAAAAAGCTCCCGGAATGGCGCAAGATAGCCACACTTCTGCGCGATACAGGCCTTATTAGGAATTCCCAAACGGAATATCATTAAACGGTAGAGATAGTGTGAGTGATTCCGGCGGTGCGCTATCCGCCGAACAGCCCTAATAGGTTCAATGACCTTCTCGGGGCTGGCAAAGGCAGGGAAGTTAAAGATGGATAACAGCTTTGTCGAAACGCTGGTCGGCGGCATCGTAATCGCTATTACGGCTGCTTTTCTGGCCTATGGATATTCTGTTTCAGATGTTGGAAATGTCAGCGGCATTGAAGTGACAGCAGAGTTTGATCGGGTAGATGGTCTTGCGACTGGATCAGACGTGCGCATGTCGGGCATCAAAATCGGCACGGTGACAGCGCAGTCTCTCAACACGAGCAATTATTTCGCGGTGGTTACATTGAACCTGACAGACGAGGTTCAACTCCCAACTGACTCGTCAGCAAAAATTACAAGCGAAGGATTGCTCGGCGGGAATTATGTCTCGATTACGCCGGGCGGGTCTGAAGACATGTTGGCGAGCGGTGATGAGATTCAATTCACACAAGGGTCGATCGATTTGATCGGGCTTGTTGGCCAGGCGGTCTTCAGTGCACAAGGTGGTAGCGAGTGACCTCAGCCCTGAGCAGCATTCGCAGGACGGTCCTCGCGACGGCGATGCTTGTGGCATCAATTGTGACAGCTAACGCTGCGCCGGTTGGCGAGACTGCCATATTCACAGGTCTCGACAAGATCACGGCCCGGATTACCCGCCTGGAAGTGCCGATCGGCGAGCGGGTTCAGTTCGGCACACTCGAAATTCTTGCAGACAGTTGTAATAAGCGTCCGCCAACCGAGACGCCGGAAACTACGGCGTTTGTTGAAGTGTTTGACGTCGGCAAGACGTTGGCGGATGAACTAGCGGAAAAAGACACAGCGGAACCATCTCTCCCGAGGCCACCGGAACGTCTGTTTTCAGGCTGGATGTTTGCATCGAGCCCAGGACTCAATGCGGTGGAGCACCCGGTCTACGATGTCTGGCTGATCGATTGCAAAATGGCAGCGCCCGATACGTCTGAACCTATCGAATAGAAATCACCTGGTTGACCAGTGAGTGCCGCTGCGAGATGGGTTTTATAATCCTCACGCGGAATTTCTATCGCGCCAAATTGCGAGAGGTGGGACGTAACGAATTGCGTGTCCAGCAACACATAACCACCCTGGATTAGTCGCGCGGCCAGGTACACAAGCGCCACTTTGCTTGCGTCTCGCACATGGCTGAACATACTTTCCCCGAAAAACGCGCGACCGAGCGAAACGCCATATAGGCCCCCCACAAGCTGATCGCCTTGCCAGCATTCCACGGAATGCGTGTGTCCCTGTTCGTGAAGCTCGGTATAGGATTTGAGGATTGCGGCATTGATCCAGGTGCCGCCCCGTCCCGGCATATCTTCCGCACATGCTTCCATAACCGCGCGAAAAGCAGTGTCGACCTTCACGGTGAACGGTTCAGCTTTGATGGTGCGCGCGAGGCGCCGTGGCACATGGAATGTGTCGAGGGGCAGGATGCCGCGAAGCTCTGGATCAACCCAATAGAGAATGTCAGATCCGCGGGCTTCCCCCATAGGAAAAACACCATACGCATAGGCGCGGAGCAAAGTCTCTGGATTGATCTCATCCATCGAACTGTTTCGGTGCCTCACGAGCGGTCGAGAAACTCTTCAAGCCAGTGAATATGATAGTCGCCATTCATGATGTCAGGCTCATTCACGAGTTCCTGAAAGAGGGGAATGGTTGTATCCACGCCTTCGATCACAAACTCATTCAAAGTCCGCCGCAGCCGCATCAGGCATTCA
This sequence comes from Rhodobiaceae bacterium, assembly GCA_003330885.1. NCBI lineage: Bacteria > Pseudomonadati > Pseudomonadota > Alphaproteobacteria > Hyphomicrobiales > Parvibaculaceae > Parvibaculaceae bacterium. The sequence continues at coordinate 744,792 of CP030277.1, forward strand.
TTGCGGTTGCGTCCATGAACGATCAGCTTGCCGATCAGGCTGTCATAATAGGGCGGGATCCGATATCCGGCATACACACCACTATCGACACGGACACCAAGCCCGCCAGGTTGATGGAAGCCTCTGATGGTTCCAGGCGACGGCGTAAAGGTCTTGGGATGCTCTGCATTGATCCGGCACTCAATCGCGTGGCCAGAGAATTCAACATCTTCCTGGGTGAAGCTCATCTCAAGGCCCGCAGCGATGCGGATTTGCTCCCGCACCAGGTCAATGCCTGTAATGGCTTCAGTGACAGGATGCTCCACCTGCAGACGTGTGTTCATCTCAATGAAATAGAACTCACCATTCTCGTAGAGAAACTCAATGGTGCCGACACCCAGATAACCGAGATTGCCGATGGCGTTCCGAACGATCTCACCAATCTTGGCGCGCGCAGCCTCATTGAGGGCAGGCGAGGGTGCTTCTTCCAACACCTTCTGATGGCGGCGCTGGAGGGAGCAATCGCGCTCACCTAAATGCGCCACATTCCCATGGGAGTCGGCAATCACCTGAACTTCGATGTGGCGCGGCTCACCGAGATATTTCTCGATATACATGGCATCATCGCCAAAAGCCGCTTTCGCTTCTGAGCGGGCCGTATGAAGCGCTTCAAGAAGATCATCTTCTGTGGGTGCTACCTTCATGCCACGACCACCACCACCTGCGGCAGCTTTCACAAGAACCGGAAACCCGATCTCTTTCGAGACGCGCATGGCCTCTTCATCGGTGGTCACGCCGCCATCCGAACCAGGAACGACTGGAATGCCCAGATCTTTGACTGTCGTTTTTGCTGCGATCTTGTCGCCCATCAGATTGATGTGATCGGCAGTTGGTCCAATGAACGTAATGTCGTGTGCTGCCAGAATTTCAGCGAAGCGAGCATTCTCAGACAGGAACCCGTAGCCGGGATGCACCGCATCCGCGCCAGTGATTTCGCAGGCAGATATGATAGCTGGTATGTTCAGATAGCTATCAGTCGCAGAAGGAGGGCCGATACAAACACTTTCGTCTGCCAGGCGCACATGCATGGCATTCTCGTCAGCCGTGGAATGCACAGCGACGGTGGAAATGCCCATCTCTTTGCAGGCCCGATGGACGCGAAGCGCGATTTCGCCGCGATTGGCGATGAGAACTTTCTCGATCATTGGGGCGCGGGCTCCGGCTTTATTCGATGATGAGGAGAGGTTCGCCGAATTCTACCGGCTGTCCGTCTTCCACAAGGATTTCCTTCACCGTGCCGGATTTCGGCGCTGGGATCTGGTTCATGGTCTTCATGGCTTCAACAATGAGCACTGTCTGCCCCTGCGTGACCTGGCTGCCAACGCTGACGAATGCGGCGGCTCCTGGTTCCGCGGCGACATAGACCGTGCCGACCATGGGAGAAGGAACGGCACCTGGATGGGCGGCTTTGCTGCTGCCCTCAGCAGCGACAGCAGCTGACGCTGCGGCGGCAGGTGCGGGAGCCGGTGCTGCAGCGACCGGGGCCGCAACGTTCACAACCTGTGATTGGCGCGCGACACGCACTTTCAAATCTTCCGTTTCAACCTCAATCTCGCTGAGATCTGTTTCCGTCAGAATATCTGCGAGTTGCCGGATCAAGTCCTGATCAACGCCTTTTGTGCTCATGTGGCTCTGTGCCCTCTTTTGTATTTTAGCTGCCCAGATGTGTTGCGAGAGCTTCGACAGCCAATACATAGCCGATCGGACCAAGCCCGCAAATCACACCGAGAGAAACCGGTGAAACGAATGAATGGTGGCGGAATTCTTCCCGCTTAAAAATGTTCGAGATGTGAACTTCCACGACGGGAAGCTCAGATGCAGAGATCGCATCCATCAGGGCAACAGATGTGTGAGTATAGGCAGCACCATTCAGGATGATGCCGCAAGCTTGTTCACGCGCTTCCAGGACCCAATCAACCAATTGACCTTCGGAGTTAGACTGACGGAAGTCGATGCTGTGCCCGAGGGCTGTCGCCCGCTCAGCCGTCATCGTCTCGACGTCGGCGAGTGTCCGCGTCCCATAGATTTCAGGCTCACGCGTGCCAAGCATGTTCAAGGTCGGCCCGTTCAGCACATAGATTGGCTTAGCCATGCCCCGTATCCATCATCTCTTTCAGCCCACAAACGGCAGAAAACTGCCGAAAATCGAAATGCCCATCGGGCATGCTTATCTAGAAGTCGAAAAGGGCGAAAATGTGGTCCGCCCCCCAACATCTGAACCCTACGCGCATTCCAGCCCAGGTGGGTTAACACGCGGGCGCTGGGTTAACGCGAGTCGTCCCAACGATATGCGTTGTATACGCGCTGGAAGCCCTGAATTCCATCAGTTAAGCGCCAAATACCTGAGTAGATCAGGCGGATAAGACCATCTTAAGCGCGCCATCTTCCTTGGTATCGAACAGACGATAGGCTTCCGCACCCTCTGAGAGACCCATCCGATGCGTGATCACCATTTCCGGATGCAGCCGTCCGCCACGAATGAGCGAAATCAGCTCATCCCAATGGCATTGTACCGAGCAGGCACTGATCCGGAAGGTGAGGCCCTTGATAAAGGCAAGGCCCATAGGGAATTTAAAATCCATGCTCTGATTGACGCCAATGACGGAGACGGTTCCTTGGGCACCGACCAGATCAATAGCGGTGCGAATGGTGATGTCGGAGCCAACAGCTTCTACCGCACAATCGAGCATTCGGCCTTTGGTTTCCTCCATCAGCCTCTCTTTGGCATTTGTAGGATCAACCGGGATGGCGCCAAGCTTTTCAGCCCGGGCACGCCGCTCTGGCACCAGGTCCAGCGCATAGACTTTTGAGGCGCCGAGCACGAAGGCAATCTCGACAGCCATCAGGCCAATGGGCCCAAGCCCCACCACTGCCACTGTCTTGCCGGGGCCAATATCCGCATTGAGGCATCCGAGGTAAGCCGTCGGCAGGTTGTCGGTGAGCATCAACGCCTGATCTTCGGAGATACCCTCTGGGATTGCCCGCAGATTGAAATCCGCCATCGGCACGCGAATGCCTTCCGCCTGACAGCCTTCAAGATTGTGACCGAGGCCATAGCAGCCCATCTGATTGTTGGCGCATTGGTTGATATGACCAGAGAGACAGGGGCCGCACGACCCGCAGCCGACCGCGGCGGAGAGCATGACCTGATCACCCGCTTTGAAACGCGTCACGCCGCGGCCGACTTCTGCCACTTCGCCGGTCGCTTCATGACCGACACAGAAACCCGTATCGCCGGTGAATTGGGCTCCGTGATAGATGTGCAGGTCAGAGCCGCAAATGCCGCACGTGTTCATTTTCACAATGACGTCGGTTTCCGCGTTGCATTCCGGGTCTTTGTAGGACTCGTAGCGAATGTCGCCGGCCCCATGGCTCGTAAGCGCTTTCATTTGGTGTTTCCCTTAAGAAAGAATAAGGCCGCCATCGACCGGAATGGTTTGACCCACCACATAGGCCGACAAAGGTGACGCAAGGAAGAGGGCAACACCCGCCATATCTTCCGGTGTGCCCAAACGGTGCATTGGAATGTTGCGGAGCGTGCCTTCCAGGCGCTTCGGGTTTTCCGTCGTGACCTTGGTGAGTTTTGTGTCCACCAGTCCCGGCGCAATGCCGTTCACCCGAATGCCATCGCTCGCCCAGGCTTCACCGAGTGTTTTGGTGAGGCCGATCGCGCCGGTCTTCGACGCGCTATACGCCGGGTTGCCTCGTGTGGCGTGATAGCCCGCCGTTGATGAGATTGTGATGAGGGAACCTTTGGACGCCGCCAGCATGTCATGGAACTTTTCAGAGCAGGCCATCAGGCTGCCAATATTCACATCCATGACCTTCTGCCAGCCTGGCATTTTAAACTCTTGTCGTTTGTAGAGCACCGTTCCTTGGCTCAGCACCAAAACGTCAAGGCTATCGAAAGGTGGGGCATAGGCCTCAATCGCGTCAAAGTCGCTCACATCCATCTGGGCATAGTGAATGCCGGTGAGATCGGAACCGTCATCGCCCGAATAATCAGCGGCGTTTGCCCGCGTGCCCCAGACATGTGCTTCTGCGCCAGCATCCAGAAAGGCCCGTGCGATCCCGTTGCCAATCCCGCTTGAGCCCCCAACAACAAGCACCCGCTTGCCGGTAAAATCCAACACATCTTTCATCGGCTTCTTCCTCCCAAATTAGCGTTGGGACCATGGATAGCGCGGCAAATCGCGGGCGTCGAGGGGCGCACTGGAAACCTCTGATTCCGCGAGGGAAGGGCTGCGCACCTGGGCGAAAAGCAATCGCATGGTTCAAGGAGTCTATCTCCAAATAGGTGCCCGGCAGATCCTCAACCTTTCGGATTTGGCTGATTTCGGGCATGTTTGATCAATAGGCCAGTCTCAAAGGACCGTCTCAATGGATGCCGATGCGTTTTCAACGATCACAGAATTTGCCGTCGCACTTGCTGGCTTCTCCGGCATCGTTGTCGCCATCGCACATAGAGGGGACACGTTTCCATCTATCGATCGCTACCGAACCTTGACCCTCCTGGCCTATTCATTGAGCGCTGCTTTCGGATCACTCCTGCCCATGGCAGTTGAAAGTCTTGGGTTCAGCGGCGATGAGGTGTGGCGCATTGCTGGAGCGGTCCTTGCCGTTGTTCTCGCCGCGTCGATCGTCATCTCCTTCCTAGGTACGCGTCGACTGGACGAGGACGACAGGGCAGGCCTCTCGGTGGCCGTGGGCACGCTGACAGCTGGCGGGAATGGCTTGCTTATCGTCTGGCTCGTGGTGAATTCGCTGACGCTTGCCTCCCCGAGCCCGCTGGTCTTTGCATTGATATGGCAGCTGGGCCTGTCCTCACTGCAATTTGTCCGGCTTGTGCTTGCGCGCCGCGGGTGATGGAGGCAGGTACCGCTTGAATTGGTGCGCGTGTCCTCTCATTATCCGGCCCAGACCGACAATCGAGAATCCCTATGATCCTGACCATCAATGGAGAGCGACATGACTTCGAAGGACCGCTGACCGTAGCGAGCCTTCTGGTCAAACTCGGCTTCGACCCGCAAAAGCTGGCGGTTGAGCATAATCTCGAAATTGTGCGGCGATCCGCCTATGATGCAACGGAAGTACAAGACGGTGACACGCTGGAACTGGTCCAGTTTGTCGGCGGCGGGTAAGGAGAGTTTGGATGGCTGAGGCAGCAGTGAAAACAGAAGAGACAGGCGCCCGCGACAGCTGGTCCATCGCCGGCGAAAGCTATTCGTCACGGCTCATTGTCGGTACCGGCAAGTACAAGGACTTTGAGGAGACGGCCCGCGCCATCGATGCTTCAGGTGCTGAAATCGTGACCGTCGCCGTCCGCCGGGTGAACGTCACCAATCCGAACGAGCCCATGCTGGTCGATTATGTCGATCCAAAAAAATACACCTACCTGCCCAATACGGCCGGATGCTTCACCGGCGATGAGGCTGTCCGAACCTTGCGTCTTGCGCGCGAAGCGGGTGGGTGGGACCTCGTAAAGCTTGAGGTGCTGGGCGACCGCAAAACCCTTTATCCCGACATGATTGAGACCTTGAGCGCAGCAGAGCTCCTCATCAAAGAGGGCTTTAAGGTCATGGTCTATTGCTCAGACGATGTGCTGCTCGCCAAGCGCCTGGAAGAGATGGGCTGCGTTGCCATCATGCCGCTAGGCGCGCCAATTGGCTCTGGTCTTGGTATTCAAACACCGATCAACATTCGCCTTATCGTTGAGCAGTCAAACGTACCGGTGCTTGTGGACGCGGGTGTTGGCACAGCATCGGATGCAGCCGTCGCCATGGAACTCGGTTGCGATGGTGTTTTGATGAATACCGCTATTGCAGAAGCGAAAGAGCCAATCCTCATGGCCGAAGCCATGAAGAAGGCAGTGGAAGCTGGGCGTCTTGCTTATCTTGCTGGGCGGATGCCGCGCAAACGCTATGCAGACCCAAGCTCACCCGTTGCAGGGCTCATCTAGACTGACGATTGGTTGGAGCATTTCCAGGTGAAGTGCCAAATCAGACTTGGCGGTTCACCGTCCGGAAATGTGGCAAAAATCTTTAGCAGCTGACGCAGGCAGTCCGTTCCTGCTCGACGACTTCCAACAGCCGTGCCTTGCCCACTGCGCCAGGAACCATTTGGCTGCCAATGACGAAGGCTGGTGTGCCTTCAATGCCAATCTCCCGAGCGATCTGATGGTTGCGATCGATCGCGGCCTGAATACCAGGGTCCTTCATGTCTTGCTTCAGACGGTCTGTATCGAGCCCTGCATCATCGGCAATACGCATGATACGATCTTCATCTAGATCTCCGCTGGTGGCCATCAGAGCCAGGTGCATCTCCATATATTTATTCTGAGAGATGGCGGCCATCGCGGCGCGTGCGGCTACTTCAGATTGTTCAGAGAGGATGGGGAACTCTTTGTAGACGAGACGGATATTGCCATCCTCTTCCACGGCCGCAATCACATCTTTGACGGCGCGTTTGCAATATCCGCACTTATAATCAAAGAATTCAACGACCGTGACGTCGCCGTCAGGATTGCCATACACATAGGAATAGTCATCGTTGAAAAGCCCGTCGCTATTGCTGGCAATTGCCGCCTCAGCGGCTTGCTTTTCTGCAGCGGCCTGTTGCTCTTCCAGCTTGTCAAACACCTCGATCATGACTTGAGGATTCTCAAGCAGATATTCTCGAACAATCTGGCCGATGGCTTCTGTCTGATTTGCATTGAACTCAGATTGAGCGCTTTCTGCTGTAACTGCCGTGCTCCCAAATGCCAGCGTTGCGGCAATAGTCGCCGTACCCATAAGTCTGGCAATCATATGAGGCAAACGAGGCCCGTACTTCATCTCAGCTTCCTTGTGGTTTCTCTTGCAAAATATCTTCAGCCCGCAGCCAGCCAGGTGTTCCTTCGTCCATCTCAACTTGTGCACGGGCAGCATGCTGTTTAGCGCGCGGCAGCTGTCCGAGAACATAGAAGCGCTCTGCGGTAGACAGCTCAGCATTGCCATAGTCGCCAAGGCGCGCATAGGCGATTGAGGCTTGATGGTAGGCGCGGGAGTTCTCTTTGTCGGTCCGGTGTGCAACTTCTAGATGTTGAAGCCCTTCAATGGTTTCTTCGCGTCGCTCGAGGCTAATCAGGGACTGAGCGAGGCCGACATGCAGGAGCGGGGAGCCAGGAGCAAGTTCAACAGACCGGCGATAGGGGGCAACTGATTCTTCCACTTTGCCGCTTTCAAAGAGGACCTGACCTTTTAGTTCCCAAATGAATGGATTGTTGGGCATGGCGGCGAGCAGTGGTTCGATTTCGTTCAACGCCCGCGCAAGATCACCCAGTTTGTGAAAGGCAACCGCGCGCGCATATCGCGCTGGGATGCTGGTGTCCGACGCTGGATAGCGGCGGATGGTGACAGCGGGCCTGTCAATAAAGCCGTGCAGCTTGGCTTTTATCATTTCGAAGGCGGATATCCACTCCGGAGGGTCCTGCACATCAACAAACGGTGAGTTCAGCACTCGGTCCTCCAGGGCGCTAAGGCGCTGCGTGGAGAGCGGGTGAGACCGCAGATATGGGTCTTGCTGGCGGTCGCTTAGGACTTCTTGACCGCGGAAGAGATAGAATGTGTCCATCATCCCTCGGCCCGACCAGCCCACCTGATCCAGATAGGTGACCGCGGCCTGGTCGGCAGATGCTTCCTGGATACGGCTGTAGGAGAGAAAATCTCGCTGAGCAAGCGTCTGGCCACCGGTGATGAGGGCAAACCCCGCATCACCCGCACCCGCGACAATGGCCCCGATGCCGAGCAGGGTAGACACAATCACCGGCACAGCAGCTGATTTCAACGCTTGCTGAGTGCGTGACAGATGGCCACCAGCCATATGTCCGGTTTCGTGCGCGATAACGCCGATCAACATATTGGGCCGGTCTGATTGCTGGATGAGGCCGGTATGCAGGAACATGCGTTGGCCGCCAGCGACGAAGGCATTTAGTGAACCGTCATTGACGAGATGTATTCTGACGGCATTTGGATCAAGACCAGCGGCTCGAAAGATGGGATCCGAGAAAGCTCGCATCAGATATTCGGTCTCTGCATCCCGAATAAGACCCATGGCCTGCGCAGACATCGGCAAGGCGATAAGCATGGCCATGAACATGGCAACGGTAGATGAGAGCATACGAAGTCGGCGAGCTTTCAAAGTAAACATCGTAACGTCCATTTCCAGATCGACTTCGCAAGCATCATGCTTGCCGGATCGATACTTCATTTTACTCAGCCGACAGCTCGCAAGTCCGTGCGGCAAATCAAGTGCACCCCAACGCCAAGACCGTAGGAGAGCAGCTGCACAGGGTCAATAACAGACCAGATATATCGCGCACATGTGACCCATACAGCTTGTGGCAGCTATCCCAGACTATACGTGTAACAGAGGGGAGTGCTTTTACAGCCCGTCTTGGTTAATCTGTTGCGACAAATGGGACTAGCCAAGGTTAAGCACTGTTGTTTCCAGGACCATTTCTTGAAGACAGAGGGCATGAGGTGCTAGACCGGAAGTTAGCAGGTGGCCAGCCTGTCAGAGAAATCCATTCTGCGACCTAGGGAAAATGAAGATCTAATGAGGCCAAAATTTGATCGCGCTGGCGATAATCGTCGGAATTCGCCGCCTTCCACTCTTAAAGTCGCGACAGCCTTAGGCTTGGCGATTGGGCTTGCATCATGTGGCAGTCTGCTGGGCTCAAGTGAGCCGGACACAAGCGCATCGCTCGGCAGTGTAATAACGGCAGACCGCAGCAGTAGGGGGTTGACCGGTGTTGGTCGGGCATCGGCGGAGGACAATACTGCAGGCGGGATCGGCGGTTTTGTTGTTGCGGACGAGCCGCAGGCTGTGCTGATTGCCCGAGATGTCCTTGAAAAAGGCGGAACGGTGGTCGACGCAGCAGTATCGCTCTACTTCACGTTGGCTGTCACGCAACCGCAGGCGGCCAGCTTGGGCGGCGGTGGCATATGTCTCGTACATGACAGGTCCGCGCGAACGACTGAGAGCATTGAGTTTCTGCCCCGGCGCGCGAGCGCGGGTGGGCCCGTCGCTATTCCTGGCAACGTCCGCGGATTTGCGTTGATGCATGCCCGTTTTGGCCAAACGTCCTGGTCCAATCTCTTAGCCCCGGCAGAACGGCTAGCAGCGACCGGCACACCCGTTTCACGAGCAATGGCGCGTTCTATCCAGCGTAACGCAGTTACGATCCGGGGCGACCAGGCACTCGCCCGCGGCTTGCTTGCGCCGTCGGGGTTGCCACTAAAAGAGCTTGAGGAGGCGACGCAGATTGAGTTGGCGTCGACCATGGGCCTCATTCGATCCCGTGGCGTGTCTGCCCTTTACACAGGTGATGCTGCGAGAGTTTTTGCAACTGCGATCAAGGATTCAGGAGGCAATGTCTCCGCTGATGATCTGCGAAACTACCGTCCGCTTGTGAACGATGCTGGCAGTGTTTCTGCAGGCGCTGTGACTCTACGCATCCCCTCAGCAACGGTAGGTGCGGGGGTATTTGCAGAAAACCTCTGGACGGGCCTTCAAGACATTGCACCAAGCGATGGTGCTGGTGCCGCTCGAGCGGCAGATGCGGTAGCGCTTCAACTGGGTGCGCAGGGGAAATTGCCTGATGACCTTGGATCAACAGGCTTTGCCGTATCCGGCGCAAACGGCGATGCGGTTGCCTGCGCAGTTACGAGCAATGGGTCGTTTGGTACAGGCCGCACTGCAGGCGGGACGGGTGTGGTTATGGCGCGGTCACCAGATGAGCCAACAAGCGGCCTGGCTCCAGCTTTCTTAGCACCTGTCATTGCAATAGCGCCCGACAAAGCGACTGTGGCGTATGTTGGGGCCTCCGGGGGCGGCCCGGCAGCGGTCGCTGGCGTTCAACAAGTTGCGCGTCAGTTACTGACAGGCGATGGAACTGGACTGGTTGACGCAATCAGGGCCGCCACGCCGGGGCCGGCACCACTTGTAAACGCAATTAGTTGTCCCTTGAGCCCGGCTGGCACTACCGCCTGTGAAGTTGGCGTTGATCCTAACGGAGCGGGGCTTGGTGCGGAAGCCGTCGGTGGATAGCATCGAAATTCAACTAACAGCAATTCATGTCCGCTGATCAACCCAATCCGTCTGCCCGGAGCGACGTTGACCCATTCGTCGTGATGGATGTCATGCGTGAAGCAAACCGGCTTGAAGCTGCGGGCCGCTCGATCATGCATTTGGAAGTGGGGCAGCCAGGTGCTGCCACGCCGGACACTGTTCGATCGATCGCAACCGAAACCCTGAATGCGGGACCGCTCGCCTATACTGATGCTCTGGGCCTGCCCTCGTTGCGTGCGCGCGTCGCCAGATATTATGCCGAGCATCACTCTGTAACGGTTGATCCGGAACGGGTGGTTGTGACCGCTGGCTCCTCTGCCGCTTTCATCCTCACCTTTCTGGCATGTTTTGAATCAGGAGACCGGGTGGGCGTGCCGGAACCTGGATATCCAGCCTATCGCAACACCCTTCGCGCTCTGGGGTGCGAGCCTGTCTCCATTCCGGTTGGCCCTGAAACAGACTGGGTCCTGACCCCGAACCTGATAGATGAGGCAGAAGCAAAGTATGGAAGATTGAAGGGCGTATTGGTCGCAAGTCCCTCCAATCCAACAGGGGCGATGCTCACCGGCCCACAGATGGCTGCCCTAGTGAAACACAATGAAGCGGCAGACCGATGGTTCCTCTCCGACGAGATCTACCACCGTATCACCTATGGGCGGTCGGACGTGTCTGCTCTTGAAGCAGGCGCCGAAGCCATCGTCATCAACAGTTTCTCCAAATATTACTGCATGACAGGCTGGAGACTGGGGTGGGCTGTCGTGCCCGAGCGCCTGGTTAGGCCAATTGAACGTCTTGCACAGAACTTGTTTATCTCACCGCCGACGCTCTCGCAGATAGCAGCTGAGCGAGCTTTTGATGAGACAACCTGCCTTGATGAGAATGTCGCGATCTACGCGGAAAACAGACGGCTCTTGTTGCGGGAACTACCAAAGGCAGGCATCACATCTTTCGCGCCTGCAGACGGAGCGTTTTACCTCTATGCAGATGTGTCTCATCTGACTGACGACAGTGCCGCCTTTTGTTCAGCCATGCTTGAGGAAGCAGGAGTGGCTGCAACACCTGGCGCAGACTTTGATCCAACCCACGGATATCAATATGTGCGTTTTTCCTTTGCGGGAAAGACCGCGGATATGGCAGAAGCCGCTCGCCGTCTTCAAGAGTGGCTGGGCGCATAGAGTCACGCAAAGTGACGCTCTTTATGAGGACAGGCCAGCGCCCAATCAGTCCCAAAATATGGCAGATTTGCCCTAGTCATTTTTGAATGGTCTGTTCACGGTACACATGCTGGAAAAAGCACGGTGCTTGTGGTTACTAATGGCAAGGAGCGGGTGGAGTTGACCCTGCGGGACCGCCAATCAGGAGTAAGCCACATGTACAGAATTCTATCCTTGGTTTGTCTTGTGATCTCAACATCTGCGTGGGCGACAGAGGACGTTGTAGACAACATCGTGCCTGAGGCGCCGCCACTCCCAAACATCATCGTGATTGTCGCAGATGACCTGGGCTGGAAAGACCTGGGCTACCAGGGAAGCGAGATCCGCACACCCCGCATTGACGCCTTGGCGAATGACGGGCTGACGCTCGATCGTTTTTATGCGCAGCCTATGTGCAGCCCGACCCGAGCGTCCTTGCTCACGGGTAACTCGACCGCACGTCTCGGGATTACACGGGCTTTGTCGAAACTGGTGCCGACGGGCCTTCCTTTAGACCAGACAATTTTGCCTCAATACCTCAAAGATATGGGCTACCAGACATCCCTGGTTGGCAAATGGCATTTAGGCTTTCGTCAGCGTGAATATCTGCCCACGTCGAGGGGGTTTGACTCCTTCTATGGACACCTGACCGGCGGCATTGGCTATTGGGATCATGTCCATGGCGGTGGCTATGACTGGGCGCGCAACGAAGAGGTTCTGCGAGAAGAAGGCTATGCGACCCATTTGATGGCCAACGAAGCCGTCCGCATCATCAAAGACCGCAACCCTGATGAACCGCTCTTTTTGTATGCAGCCTTTAGCGCGCCACACCTGCCTAATGAGGCGCCTGAAGAAACGATTGCGACCTATGCTGACATAGAAGACCCCAATCGCCGCGTTCATGCGGCCATGGTAACGGAACTGGATACAGGCATCGGCCAGATCGTTGATGCCTTGGAAGAGCAGGGGATGCTCGACAATACACTGATCTGGTTCATGAGTGACAATGGTGGCCTTAATCCCTCTGCGGCGCCCCCAGCTGCTCTAAGTGCTTTCACAACCCTTGATGAATGGTTCGGTGATTGGGAATTGCCGTTGACGATCCTGGAATTTGCGCGTGTGAACTTTCTCGAGGGGGGAAGCGACAACGGCATTTTGCGGAGCGGCAAAGGCACCCTTTACGAGGGTGGTGTCCGCGTTCCTTCATTCCTTTATTGGCGCGGCAAGCTGCAATCGCGGCAGGTGGGAGACATGGTCACGGTGCAGGACGTCCTCCCATCAATCCTGTCTTTGCTGCAAAGCGATGCGGGTAATCGGGAGTTTGACGGCATCGACCGATGGTCCGTGTTGCAAGATGGGCAGTCAGGGGAGGTTCGGGACTATATGACAGTGGCGCTCGATGGAGAGGCATTGTTCCAATATCCCTGGAAACTCATTCGGTTCGGAGAGGATGATATGGAGCTCTACAATGTGGAGGATGATCCTTCGGAACAGAATGATCTCGCAGCAGTCGAGGAGCATGCACAACGCCGCGATGAGATGATCGCAGCCCTCGACGCTAAGCCACGTGGCGAAGCAGTGGGGGTCTCTCTCTGGAGAGTGTTCTGGGATCCTGATTTTTTCGGTGGCGAAGAAAATCGACAGCCTTGGATGGAAATCGTTCAATAGGGGTGCCAAATGAAAAATCTTTTGTCATCGCTCTTGTTGGCGACCCTGTTGGTTGGTGGGAACGCTATGGCCGATGAAATGCGTCAGACCGTCTATCAAGATCGGTCTGACGTAAGTCAGCTTATGTACAAGTGGGCCTTCTATAGGGACCATGGCATGTGGGATGAGTTGCGTACGACGTTCCACGCAGAAGGAACGATCCAGGTCACATGGTTCACCGGAGAATTTTCTGAATTTGTGGATGCCTCCATAAAAATGGCAGAAGGCGGAGCTGTATCTGTCCACCAGATCAAGCCTTCAATTGTTGATGTGGTAGGCGACCGGGCCATTGCCATTACGCCGGCGTCCATCACAGCGAGAGCCAACCCCGGTGTGGAGTTAGACCTCTCGTCGGAAGCCTATTTCTTTGATTTTGTGGAACGAAGAGAGGGGGAGTGGAAGATCTTGCGTAGGATCTGCGTCTATCAGAAAGACCGTATGGATAGCGTGCTGCCGTCGCTCCGCTTCTGGCTCATGTCCTGGTTCGTTGACACGGAGACCTATGATCCAGCCTACAAGTTTCTTGGGGGTGCTCTTGCGATGCAGGGATATGCGATAGGACCGCAGATTGTGGATAATACAAACGAGTCCCGCGCGCTTTATGCTGAAGGCCAAGCCTGGCTTACAGAAGAGAGATAGAGCCGTTCTGAGTTAGTGGCTGTTCTGAAATGAATAAGGGCGCGATGGTCATATGACCGCCGCGCCCTTGAGTGTTTTTCTGATGTCTCTGAAGAAGACCTAGTCAGCGGACGTGCGACGGCGCCACCATCCACTCTTAGCGGGACCGGCAGGCTTCTCTTCTTTTGGCTCTGGCTCAGGTGCCACAGCTTCGGCTTCAACCACTTCAGGTTCTGGGGTCTCTGCTTCTACTGTTTCGGGGTCTGGATCAGCCGCTGGCGCCTCAGCAACAGCTTCATCGGAAGCGTCTGTCTTCGGCGTTTCTGGTTCAGCGTCTGGTTCGCGAGAATAGGCAACCAGAACTGGGGCTTCTTCAGGCTCGCCAGCATCGGCTTCAGCATCATCACTGCTGTCGCTTACATTGCTTGCATCGTCCGATGCCGTTTCGTCATCTGAAGTGGTGTTTTCGCCATCTGCATCAGTAGTCTTGCGATTGCGACGTCCGCCCCGGCGACCCCGGCGACGACGGCGCTTCGGTTTGTCTTCTTCTGACCCGTCTTCGTCGCTATTGCCTTCAGATGCTTCTGCGCTGTCTTCGGCGTCAGCCTCACTATTGGCGTCGGCAGTTTCCTCAGCTGACTTTGTTTCCGCGTCTGCGTCTGCTTCTGTCCCGTTTTCATCCTCAGATTTGCGGCCACCGCGCCGACGCCGTCTCCGACGCTTGCGTTTAGGCTGCTCCTCTTCATCATCATTGTCGGCGCGGGTCTCAGACTCTTCGTCTGCCACCTCGTCGGCCACGTCAGTTCCCGTCACAGGAGGGCGTACCTGAACGGTACCTCGCGAAGCGGCGGGCTCGACCTTGTGGTCGGAGCCATGCACGTCGCGGTCTGTTTCGATATAGACAGACACACCGTAAGTGGCCTCGATGTCCAACAGGTGGGAGCGCTTCTGATTGAGAATGTAAATCGCAACTTCAGGCGACACTGTGACCGTGAAGGCCGGGCTCTTGCCTTTGACAGCTTCTGCTTCAACAGCACGCAAGACGTGGAGGGCGGTTGACTCAACAGAACGCACAAAGCCCGAACCGCTACAGGCCGGACAGACCACTGTAGAGCCTTCAATAATCCCAGCCCGCATACGCTGGCGCGACATTTCAAGAAGACCGAAATGGCTGATGCGACCGACCTGGATACGAGCGCGATCTGATTTCAGCGCTTCTTTCAGTTTTTTCTCAACGGACCGATTGTTCCGGTTCTCGTCCATATCGATAAAGTCGATGACGATCAGGCCTGCAAGGTCCCGAAGGCGGAATTGACGGGCAGCTTCTGCCGCAGCTTCAAGGTTCGTCTTAAGTGCCGTCGCTTCAATATTGCGCTCTTTGGTGGCCCGACCGGAGTTCACATCAATGGCAACCAGCGCTTCTGTCTGGTTGATGACGAGATAGCCACCTGATTTGAGCGTAACCGTCTCAGAGAACATGGCATCAAGCTGAGTGTCGATGCTGTGTTTCTGGAAGATCGGCTCGCGATCCTTATAAGGCTGCACATTCTTTGCGTGGCTCGGCATGAGCATCCGCATGAAGTCTTTTGCCTCACGGTACGCACCATCGCCTTCGATCAGTACCTGATCGATATCTTTGGAATAGAGATCCCGAATGGACCGCTTGATGAGGCTGCCTTCTTCATAAACGAGGGCAGGGGCCATGGACTCCAAGGTGAGATCCCGGACCCGCTCCCACAGACGGAGTAGATATTCAAAGTCGCGCTTGATTTCGGTTTTCGTGCGCTTCGCCCCAGCAGTACGAACGATGAGCCCCATGCCTTCCGGCACATCAAGGCCTTCCGCAACCGCTTTCAGCTTCTTGCGATCGCCGCCATTTGTAATCTTGCGGGAAATGCCGCCGCCACGAGCCGTGTTCGGCATCAGCACGCAATAGCGACCGGCGAGAGAGAGGTAGGTGGTGAGCGCAGCGCCCTTATTGCCGCGTTCTTCCTTGACTACTTGGATCAGGATCACCTGACGGCGCTTGATCACTTCCTGAATTTTATAGGACCGAAGCTGCCGGCGCTGTTTCTTAGGCTGTGCCTCTTCTATGGCATCTTCATTGCCCATGGCTTCGACTGTCTCGTCGGATGCGACATCTGCCGCTTCTTCCTCGTCACCCTCGCTCTCCGCCACATCGGCATCTTCTGCAGCAGCGTCCAGCTCAGTATCTGCATCGCTGTCAGCATCTGACTCAATGTCTGCGCTGGCGTCGTCAGATTCGTCTTCGTCGTCATCCTGAGCGCGGGTTTCCGCAGCCCATTCCTTCAGAAGCTCTTCGCGGTCCGCGACGGGGATCTGGTAATAGTCCGGGTGAATTTCATTGAAGGCAAGGAAGCCGTGGCGATTGCCGCCATATTCAACAAAGGCCGCCTGTAGCGAGGGTTCAACCCGCGTTACCTTGGCGAGATAGATATTCCCGCGCAGCTGCTTTTTGTTTTCGGATTCAAAGTCAAATTCTTCAACTCGATTTCCGTGTACCACCACAACCCGGGTTTCTTCCGGGTGGGCGGCATCGATGAGCATTTTGTTTCCCATGAGTGGGTTCTCCGAGACGCCGTATCACGCCATTGCGGGGGCAGGGCTCGGTTAAGAGGCCTGGCAGCAATGGGGCGGCGTTTGTTTGATAGCCATGCCGGTTCAGGCTCTGGCGCAGGGCCGAAGCGGAAGAGACATGGTCTGATGAAAGGTATGGGGGCAAACGGAACGCGCGGACGCTGAAGCGGCGCATGAGGGGGTCGATTGGGACCATCCTGTTCGCTTCGCTTGTCGTCATGAACTGCGGTGTTTGCATCGTTTCTCTGTGTGCCCTTGCTTTGGTTGGTTGCTGGGCACCTGCAACCGATAAAGACGAGTATTCGTCCAGATGTGGTTTGTTTGGCGAAAGCCGGATGGCAAAGGTCAATCAAACCGAGGCGATACATCTCCGGGCTGGTGGGATGAGCTTTTTTCGAATATCGCCCGATTTCCGGGCTATTTCTTCGAATAAGCGGGCAGTTTTCCTCCGAAAACCGCCTCCTCCCGCCCGTCTGTCGGCCCATCTTTTGATATGGCCCGACTCAATTGACGTATCGTCGAATTAGGTGAGTGTCTTGTACCGTTTTGGATTCAGGCTTGGCAAGCAATGCTTTGCGCCATCATCTATTCCGGTGTGAAAGCATTAACCATTTTAACCGTTGATATTGCGTTAAAATCCCGCAAAGTAACGCAATATCAAGCGAAACACGTCAATTTGGCACCGAAACGGAAAATGGGAAATTCATTCCATTCTGTTTTTGGCGTCCTGACCGGTCAGAGGCCAAACGACCAGTGAGGTGATGCCGAAGAGGCGGGGTACGTTGATTGTGTGATTTCGCGCGGAGACGCGGAGAATCATCGTTGAAGCGGTGGCGACAGGACCAGGTAGCGTATGCGTAGAGACCCATTCATCAAGATTGATCAGCTGATCGCTCGCTGGGCGAGAGGCCTGGCAGCGCCTGTATTGGCGTGCCTTCTCGTTGTGAGTGGCTTGGGGCTGGCAGGGCCCGCAGTAGCTGAAGGGCCGGCAGTGACGAGCGCCAAAGCGCTTGTCTCAAACCTGCGCCTTGGTGAGCAGGGCGATGTGACCCGGCTCGTTATCGATTTTGGCCAGGGCACAAGTGTTCCCCAGAACGTTTTCACCCTGGCAGATCCCTACCGCGTGGTAATCGATCTGCAGGATGTCAATTTTCAGTTGCCCGCGGAAGCAGGCAAGACCGGACGAGGACTGGTTACCGGTTTTCGGTACGGACAGTTTCAAGAGGGCCTCTCCCGCATCGTGGTCGATGCAACAGGGCCAGTAAAAATCTCCCGTCATTTTGCCTTGCCGGCTCAAAGCGGCTTTGGGCATCGCGTCGTTGTGGACTTGCAGGCAGCCACGCCAGCGGAGTTTGCGCAGAGCGTGGGCCTTGGCCGTCCGATCGCCGCGCCAACGGCCGCCGCGCCACCTGTGTCGACACCCAGAGAGCCAACAGCAGACATTGACCGGAAACGGGTCATCGTCGTTGATGCGGGCCATGGTGGTGTTGACCCGGGGACCCATGGTCAGTCTGGGGCGCTTGAAAAAGACGTCGTTCTGGCATTTGCCAAAGAGTTTGGCGCGCAGCTGCGGGCAACCGGCCGCTACGAAGTTCATCTCACCCGCGACACAGACCGCTTCATCCCGTTGCGCGAACGGGTAAACATCGCGCGTCGACAGAACGCTGACCTGTTCCTCTCCATTCACGCGGACGCCATTGACCGCCGGGGTGTGAGCGGCATGTCGATTTACACCCTGTCTGAAAACGCATCTGATAAAGAAGCTGCCGCGCTGGCTGCCAAGGAAAACAGGTCTGACGTCATTGCTGGGGTGGACCTGCACGGCGAGTCCTCAGAAGTCACAGATATTCTCATCGACCTGGCGCAGCGCGAAACGAAAAACTTCTCCGTGCGCTTTGCCCGCACCGTTGTGCGCAATGCGGAAGGGGTGACACCGCTCCTTCAACGTACGCATCGGTTTGCGGGCTTCCGCGTCCTAAAGGCGCCGGACGTTCCCTCAGTTCTTGTAGAACTGGGCTTCCTCACCAACCGATCTGATGAACGTAATCTCACAACCACCAGCTGGCGCCGACGCGTGGCGGGGGCGCTTGTGAAATCAGTCGACAGCTATTTTGGCGAGCGACTGGCTGAAGGCACGTACTAACTAGGCACGCGCAATCGCGATGGCGGCGGCTTTTAGTTGTTCTGTGACTGCCTTCCGGCTCTTAGCCTGTGGGCGTCCGGGTGCTACGAACAAACCGACACCTTCAAACATAGATGTGATGACGGTTGCTTTTGTTTCCAATTGTGATTTGGAATCATTTGGCGAAATCTGACCGATGATCTTGCGGACAATGCGTCGTTCGCTTTCATGCGCCTTGTTGACGGTGTCTGCGACATAGGCATTTCGCCCGGTGAATGCCCATAGCTCCCAGATGAGGATTGAACCTTCATCTGTCTGATAGTCGTCGGAAATATACTGAGCGAACGCCCCGAGTTGCTCTTCGGGCGTCTGACCGGGTTCCACCCTCTCATCAAGCCCGGCGACATAATCCTCATACTGTGCGTCGACGAGCGCGTTGATCAATGTCTCTTTGGTCGTGAAATAGTGCTGTAGATTACTCAGGCTCATGTCGAGTTTGGCGGCGACACGGCGCATTGTTAGCGCCTCAGCACCTTCATGGATCAACATCTCTCTGGTCGCCGACAGAATCTCCTCTGTGCGGCGAACGCCTTTGGCATAGGGCTGTCGTACGGCGGTGTTCATGTCATTGGTCTATCTCTGGAAAATGGGTCGGTCAACCTAAATTGATTGACAAAAAGGTCATTTGACCTAAATTGAGGTTCTTGAGGTGTTGTCGCTGTGCCAAACAGTGAGACCTAGATACAAGGAGAGCACATTATGTTTGTTCACCGCACATGGTACTGGGCCGGCTGGTCACATGACCTGAAGTCAAAACCAGTACGCAAAAAGATCTTGGGGCGGCAGGTTTTGCTCTTCCGCGACTCGACGGGTCTCGTGCGAGCAATGGATGCAATGTGTCCGCACCGCGGGGCAGACCTGTCAAAAGGCAAAATCATTGATGACTGCGTGCAGTGCCCATTCCACGGAATGAAGTTCAACGTATCGGGCAAGTGTATCGAAATCCCTTCCCAGCCGGCTGATGAGCGGATTCCTGCAAGCGCCCGGGTTGACGTTTTCCCAATCCGTGAACGTGACGGGATTGTTTGGATCTGGATGGATCATCAGGCTGTGCCTAGCCATGAACCACCGGCTTGTGAGGTTTTTTCACCGGCAAAGAAAACGCATGCTCATCGCTATTGGACACGGCATCAGGAGGGCGATTTTGTGCTCACCGTAGAGACGGCGCTGGAAGACAGTCACGTACCGTTCCTTCACAAGGCAACATTCGCTTTTCCCAAGGTTCGGGTGCCACCTTACAAGTTTGAACACCATGCCAATGGTCGCGGTTTCACCGCTCGATATGACAAAGCTGCGGGATGGTGGATCGACACGGGGCTACCGACCACCAGGAAACTGCAAAAGCATGTCGAGGCGATTGGCGGTAATCAAAAAGCAGAGTGGTTCATGGGAGGGCATGTGCGGCAGCATTTTGGTGGCGGCACCGTCGCCGGGATTTTTGTGACGCCAAGCGATGAACGCCACGTCTGGTTCGCGATTGCTTCTGCCGCAGCAAACAATACGTTCGCTAAGAAGGTGGTCAACGCCATGGGTCTTTCCGGACTCGGCTTGATCGCCAACAAGGTCTTTGACGAAGATGAGGATGCGATCCGGGATCTCATATTGACAGACCGACCGGGCGGCCTGGAGCGGCCTGTCTTCCAGATCTCAGATGCGATCTGCTCGGAGTTTCGAAAAATGTATCGGCACTATTTGCGCCAAGAGGGGCGTGAATGGGCTGTCTCGGATACTCTCCATGAGCGGATAAATCAGGCTCAGTAAGGATTGGTCCTAGACTTTGATGCTCTTCATCAGAAACACGATTATGTCGGCACCCATGTGCCTCGGCGAGCGGTACGCCGAAGGCACCTGCTAGGCGCGCCTCCGACCGACTTAGTTGCTCCGCTACCGTTGTGCTTCGGCTGCTAACACCATCATTTTGTACGCTGTCTCGTGTGCTGAATTCTGATTTTGTCCTGTAACAAACCGGCGCTCCTCGTCGATCACTACATGGGTCGCAAAGAAGTCGAGAAAAGCCGATCGGCTTTCATAAACGGCACCAGCATTCCTGAGTTCTGTTTCAGGGTGCATCGGGGTCATCTTAATTCCCAGCTCTTCAAGCTGCTTGTTGGTCACGCCTGCAATCCGCCGTCCTGCAATCAGCGGCGCACCTTCTGTGTCGCGAGCATTGATCAATCCCAAAGCCCCGTGACACACAGACCCGATGATCGGTGTCTGGGCAGCATAAGCATCGCTGATTTTGTCCCCAAGCACTTGCGAGTAGCCGAGGTCATAAGCGGCGCCCCAACCGCCAGACATGAAGATGATGTCGTACCCGGCAAAATCGAGATCATCGATGCGTTTTGAATTGGTGACTTTCGCCTGGAGGTCAGGGTCATCCAGAAAACGATTATCCTCCGGGGTTTTGATCATGAACAACAAGGTTTGAGGGTCTATAGGAATCTCACCGCCTTTGACGCTGGCAACATCCACATCCATTCCTGCATCCAGAAACTTGTAGTAGGCGATGGTCAACTCGGATGCCATCACACCAGTTGGATCCCCTGTGGTTTCACCAGGCGCATTCAGCACCCCATGGTTGGTGGCGATGACCAGAGCCCGCTTGCCGGAGAGATCAATCGCCTCACCGGGATAGGTGGGGTGAAGGCCTGCGGTATGGAGGAGCGTTGGCAGAGCAACCAGAAAGAGACCGACTAAAACAGCCAGGCAACCTGCGATAAGTCCGAGTTTTTTCATGGCGATATGCTCCGGTCAGGGGGTGTTCAGCAAAAATCTCCAGACATCTAGACAATTGACATTTGCTATGTCAATTTAAATTGACACTAAGAGCGTCATTTGTTTTGCAGGTGAGGAAACCAATCTATGTCTGAAGCCCCCTACACCCTCTATGGAATTTCTGGTTCGCTTTATACCGGGAAGGTGCGGGCTTATTTGCGCCATCACGGCCTGGCGTTTGAAGAACGCGGCGCAGGGCATCCCGATTTTGCAGCTGAGATTGTCCCGAAAGTTGGGCGCATGATCATGCCTGTTGTCGTCGCAGCGGATGGTTCAATCCTTCAGGATGGAACGGACATTCTTGACTATTTCGAACAACGAAATCTCGGCAAGCATTCGATCGTGCCGGAGAACGCTGTTTTGCGTGTTGTTACTCATCTGTTCGAACTGTTTGGTGGCGAGGGCTTGTTGCGGCCTGCCATGCATTACCGCTGGAACTTCGACGAACATAATCTGCCCTTCATCAAAAATTTTTTCGCTGAGGCGATGCCTGGATCTCTGAATGAGAAAGAGGCAGGCGACATGTTTGATTTCGCCAGCGGCCGTATGCGCAATGCCGCCGTCGTATTTGGCGTTGTGCCCGAGACGATGAAAACCATCGAGGCGGCCTATCAGGATTTTCTAAAACGGTTTGATGCTCATCTGGCAGTGTCCGCGTTCCTCCTTGGTGGCCAGGCGACTATTGGCGACTATGGCCTGTTCAATCCGCTTTTCGCCCATCTCGGTCGGGACCCCTATCCGGCCGCGATGATGAAGCGAGTTGCACCGCGTGTTTTCAGATGGACCGAGCTTATGAATGGGCCGGAAACTTATGTGGACCATAGACGCGCGCAAGCCAATCAGGATCTGTTCAGTTCAGATGCGATGCCTGAAACGTTGAAAGACTTGATGCGGTATGTCGCTGAAGAATATCTCAGTGAAATTACAGCCCATGTGGTTTACGCCAACAACTGGCTGGCCGAGGGTCCCGACATTGAACCCGGCACCAATGGGTTGGACGACCCGGCTCAACGCGGCATCGGCATGGCTGAGTTCAATTGGCGCGGACATGAGATCAAGACTGCCGTGATGCCGTATCGTTTCTATCTGCTGCAGCGGTTGACGGATTGTTTTGCCCAAGCAGGCGAGGCAGATCAAAAAGCAATTCGCGAATTGTTTGCGGAGACTGGACTGGAAACCATGCTGGACCTTCGCACGACGCGGCGTGTGGAACGGGCGAACCACCTGGAAGTGTGGGGGGAATAAGCAATGGAGTTTCGTCGAACACCAGATGAATGTTTTGAGAACCTAGCGGGCTATCCTTTTTCGCCAAACTATGTCGAGGTGTCTGACTTCGAGGGCGGCACCTTGCGCATGAACTATGTGGATGAGGGCCCGCGTGATGGGGAGCCGGTTGTCATGATCCATGGCAACCCCACCTGGTCCTACATGTGGCGCAAACTGATCCCGGTCCTCGCAGAGGCAGGTTACCGCGCAATCGCGATTGACATGATCGGGATGGGGCGCTCTGACAAGCCCACAAAGATGAGCGACTACACCATAGACCGCCATGAAAAGTGGGTTGCGGAAGCGCTGTTCGAGAAGCTCGACCTCACCAATGCCCACTTCATTCTGCACGATTGGGGTGGGATCATCGGTCTGCGTGCGATTGCCGATCATCAGGACCGGGTGAACAGCATCATCATGTCCAACACGGGGATACCTGTCCTCGACCCAAGTGCGCCAATCAAAAAGATGGCACGGCCAGGGGCGGGCATGCTACGGGCATTTCAACTCTACGTGCGCTACAAAAAGAACTGGCAGCATTGGAAGATGCTTTCAAAGATTGTGAAGTCCGACATGCCTGCTGAAGACGTTGCGGGGTTTGCCGCTCCTTATCCGGACAAGGCATACCTGACAGGCAATCGCCAGTTCACGCAGATGCTGCCCACGCGGAATGACAACCCAATCCTGGTCGAAAACTGGCACGCGCTGGAAAAGCTGAAGGCTTTTGAAAAACCCTTCCTCAACCTCTTTTCGGACAAGGACCAGATTGCGCCCAAAGGACACAATACCGTGCGCCCAGCTATTCCCGGAGCGCAATCGATCGAGCCCATCATTTTAAAGGGCGGCAGCCATTTTTTGCTGGAAGATATTCCGGAAGCTTATGCACACGAGGTCATCCAATTTCTTAAGTCACAGCGGGGAACCAAGGCATGACGACGACCCAAGAACGCTCACTCGAAGGTTTGATGCAGGCTGCGCTTCCAGAAGGCGGGTTTTTCGCGCCAGTCTCCGACAATTATTATATGGAAGTCACGGACCGTAGCACCGGGTTGGTTTGGATGAGCAGTATGCCCGTAACCGCTCAACAATATGAAGAAATGGAAGTCGAAGCCCCTTTGACGAAGACCTTGTTTGCACGAGGCTCCATGGACGCCTTTGCCTTTTTCCATTCGCCGGGCCTGCCTGAGCATCCGCTACGAGAGAGGGTGATTGCGGGGCTCCGCTGTATCAATGTTGCAGCAATGGGAAAAGTTACACCACCGACAGACCCACGCGGGCCGCTGGTGGCAATGGTTGAAAAAGCCCACAGGCTGGGTTTTGAAGCAGGGCGTACATTGACCATTCTGTCTCTTCCCGACGGCGACTATGTCGGAACGCTCGGTGAGCCTGATGCCGATGACAACATCGTGCTGCCGGATGGGGGCGCCCTAAAGAAAGTGTCGTTGACCTCTCCGCAAATTGTTGAATTGCCAAACCCGACGCGCTGCTTTTTCTGGGGCCTGGGCGATGGAGACCTGCGAAGCTTTCAGGGTCCGGTCACTTTGTAGGGGTACCAAGTACCTTGCTGTTGGGCCTGGCTACTCTGACGCAGAATTTAATCTGGATTTTCGACTAAGAGCCCGCGCCCGGGCAGGAGTGCATGATGGATATCACTGAAATTTGGATCGATCGAAAAGACTTTCGTAAGACGAAGATCGTGACCGGGCAATCAGAGTCCCTTGCCGACGGCGACGTTCTCGTCCGGATCGACAAGTTTGCGCTCACGTCCAACAATGTGGGCTATGCGCTCTCTGGCGATTTCATCGGCTATTGGGGCTATTATCCAACTGGAGAGGACGGTTGGGGCAAGCTCACGGTCTGGGGTATCGCTGAAGTTGTTGAGTCACGCTCGCCGGAGATTAAGGTGGGCGAACGCCTCTATGGCTTCTTCCCCATGGCCAGCCATGTTGTTTTGAAAGCGGGCAACATTAGTGACGCTGGGTTTACCGATGTGGCCGCGCATCGGAAGGACTTGCCAGACCTCTATAACCAATATCAGCGAACGGCAGGGGGACCAGCCTACCTTTTGGCACTTGAGGATGAGCGTTGCCTTCTGTTTCCGCTCTTCATGACAGCTTTTGTTCTGGCTGACTATCTCAACGACAACCAGTATTTCGATGCTCAACAGATATTGATTGGTTCTGTTTCCTCGAAGACAGGCTTTGCCCTGGCGCATTTCCTGGCAAACGACCCTGCGTTTGAAGGTAAGGTCATTGGCCTCACCTCTCCCTCAAATGCAGGCTTTGTGGAGCGCTTGGGAAATTGCGACCAGGTTGTTGTTTATGGCCAGGAAGAAGCTTCCATTGCCAATGCACCCTCTGTCTTCGTGGACATGTCCGGCGATGGACCGCTGAAGAAAAAACTTCATGAGTTCCTCACCGACGATATGCAAAAGAGCGTGAGTGTAGGCGGAACTCATTGGGACGCTGAGCGGGTCACCGATGAACTCCCAGGCTCACAGCCTGAATTTTTCTTTACACCAGCTCATATCGCCAAACGTGATGCTGACTGGGGAGCGGGTGTCCTGTTTGAACGGGCAAACCAGGCAGGGGCAGATCTGGGTGAGATTGTGAAGAAGGATATTGATGTGGAGGTCATCAAGGGCGCTGAGGCAGCGCAGCAGATCTGGCTCGATATGCTCGACAATAAGGTCACAGCCAACCGGGGCATCATGGTGTCGATCTGACCCTGACCTGACCTTGATAATCCCAAACAGGATTAAGCCTTAGAGGCATCCATAGGTGAGGGAGACGCCTTCTGAATCTTCATTGCACACGAAGATAAGCCCGACAATTCGGTTGTACGCGCTATACTCGGCACCATCGATAATTTCGGTTCTTTGGGAATTTCAATCAGCATTTTGGGGGAGCAAGCACGATGGGATTTGAGCAAACACCACGAGTCATTGAGTTGAATACGCGCCTGGAAGATTTCATGAGGGAGCATATTTACCCAAGAGAGCATGACTACGAAGAGTTTACACTCGACCCGGCCAATCTCTGGCAAACGCCCGATTGGTTTGATGAGCTTCGGAGTAAGGCCAAGGAAGCTGGATTGTGGAACCTGTTTCTGCCGGAAGAATATGAACCCTGGAGTCCGGGCCTGACCAATCTTGAGATTGCGACGCTTTTTGAGACGATGAGCAAAGTCATCTGGGCCCAACCAATCTTTAATTGCAGCGCGCCGGACCGCGGCAACATGGAGGTGCTGGCGAAGTACGGCACGCCGGCGCAGCAGGAAGAATGGCTGACACCGCTCCTGGAAGGTGACATCCGGTCTGCTTACGCCATGACCGAGCCCCAGGTTGCCTCCAGCGATGCCACCAATATGGAATTGGAAATCAAGCGGGACGGCGACGAGTATGTGTTGAACGGTCGTAAATGGTGGACGACGGGCGCGGTTGGGCCGCGCTGCAAGCTCATGTTGGTTATGGGGCTGACAGACGCCAACGCATCCCGGCACCGCCGGCATTCGACGATTTTGGTGCCGCGCGACACGCCTGGAGTTGAACTTGTCCGGCCCCTGCGGGCTTTCGACAATCTTCACTCACCAGGAGGCGAGGCTGAACTCTTGTTCAAAGATGTCCGCGTTCCTGTGACCAACATGATCAAGGGGGAAGGCTGCGGCTTCGAGATTGCGCAAGGGCGATTGGGCCCTGGCAGATTCCAATATGCCATGGGCTTTGTCGGTCTTGCTCAGCGTTGCCTTGAGCTCATGTGTGAGCGCGCGGAAGAGCGCGTTGCTTTTGGAGAGAAGCTCAGTAAAAAAACCAGCGTGCAGCACGAGATTGCGCGCAGTCGGTGTGACATTGAGCAATGTCGTTTGCTGACATTGCAGGCTGCAGATGTCATGGACAAAGAAGGGCTTGATGCGGCTCGGCCTTATATCTCGATGGTGAAAATTGTTGCGCCGAGAATGGCGCAGGATGTCGCCGACCGCGCCATGCAGGTGTTTGGCGGGAAGGGCGTCTGTCAGGACACGCTGATCCCGGCCGTGTTTACCCGTGCAAGGTTTTGTCGGATTGCTGATGGTCCCGATGAAGTGCACATGTCGCAGCTGGGCAAAATGACAATGCGAGATCTGGTGGCAAGTTGATGGGTAAGGCTTAGTGAGGGAGCATCTGAAAGCGCGCCCCAGCCTTGCTGGGTTAGGCTTTGATGCTCCCCATGAGCGTGGCGATCATATCCTTGACCAGCTGTTGGGGGGAGCCGAAGTCGAGGCTCTCGATATTGATGGGGAGCGCCAGCGCGCCATGAATGCCTGCCCAAAGTTGGTGGGCGATCCGGTCTGCTGAACCTTGTTTAATCTGGCCGTTCTTTTGTCCAGCAATCACAGCGTCGCAGAGCATCTGTTTAAACTCAACGGGCGCCGGGGCAGGGCCTAGTCCCGTTTCCTGTTCTTGCCCGACAAACAAAAACGCACCTCGGAGGATATCGGGATTGGCCAAGGCGAAATCTGCATAGCCTTTCAACAAAGCCTCAACTGCGTCTGCCGGATCTGCAGTCGCCTTGACCATAGCCTGCAGCCGCACCATCTCTTCCGCGACAGGTTCTGCCCAGAGGGAGCGCATCAATTCTGGTAGGTTGGCGTAGTAGCTGTAGAGCGTTCCCACTGACACGCCAGCCTTCACGGCGATGGCGCGGGCAGATGTTCCAGCGACGCCCTTTTCTGCATACACGGCAGCGGCTGCAGAGCGGATTTTATCCCGTATCTGCGCCCGCTGTTCTGGTGTTGCGGCTGTTCTTGCCATCTTACCTTTCCTTGAACCTTGGCTTGGTGCTTACGCCGCCAATGCCTCTGTGTTCAAGTTCCATTTCCGGCGCAGGTCGACAAGCGGTGTGTCAATCTCGTCTTCCCACCGCTCGAACTGAATGTTGGGAGACGTGCGGCCAAACTGCCATCCGTCGCAAATGGCATCCATACCCCAGGTGATGATTTTCGGGTCGAGATAAGCCATGTGTGCGGTCGTTACCGCCATGCGCATCGCGTGATAGGGGAATTGAAGCTGAGCAAGATAGAAGGCGGCAACGGCCAGTTCTCCCGCATAGGTTGCTTCATATCCCGTCAGCACATGCATGATGTCATGGACCTGGAAGCCACGAACCATAAAGAAGCTGAGCTCATCTGGCAGGCGATCCAGCTTTCCTGAGCTCGTCAGTTCTTCATTGAATTTCTTGTAGTTCCGGCCAAGGTTCGCCTCGAGCTTATTGTCGACAATGAACTTGTGATAACCGTGGCCGAGCGTGCCCGGCGCACATCTCGCCAGACGCTCTAGCGGGATGGGGTCGGCGAGAAAGCGTTCATCCAAAAACTTTTTCGTCTCAGGCAACTCGTTCAATAGCTCCAAATATGAGTCGATGGCCGACTGCGGTGCTTCCGCCCACCAATCATGAAAGAGAAAGTAGACGCCATACTCGAGCGGTCTGTTGACTGAGTGGATGAACTTGTCGGCGAAATCTTTGTCAATTGAAGGGGCGGTCATCAGCGGTTTCCTCAGGTTGTCATCGGCATCGAGATCTATATAGGCTATTAAATGAACATGTTCAATTAATAAACCCTACTTTCCTGAATCACTAAGCCAGATACCGGACCTCGGACTTATCCCCGAGGGGTCAAATGACCGCCATAATTGATGAGTAGAACCTGAAAACCGATGGTTTCCCCCGTTTTATTAACCATAGCGCATCAAATTGGCCCTATTTTCACAAGACTACATCTCGCGGTTGCGCACAGCCGTGGTAAACCTATGGTCTGGCATCGTGTCGCGACGCCGGATGAATGGGGCTGAGCCGGTGGCATCACCGGCACCGAATGCGGCGAAAGGGGCCAATCGAAGCATGTTGCGTGTGTTTGCCACTCTATTTGCGGGTCTGGTTGTGCTGGGCTTGGGCGCAGCGCTGGCTGGATTCTACATGCTATGGCGTCTTTCCAACGACCTACCGTCTTACGATCATCTGGCAGACTATGCGCCGCCCATCATGACCCGCGTCCACGCAGGCGATGGAAGCCTGATTGCGGAATATGCGCGCGAGCGGCGCATCTTTGTGCCCATCGAAACGATCCCCGAACATGTGGTGCAGGCATTCCTCGCCGCTGAGGACAAGAATTTCTACACCCACTCTGGCGTCGACTCCCGCGGCATCATGCGCGCGGTTGTGACGAATGTCTGGAATGTGATGAATGATCGGCGCCTTGTGGGCGCATCGACCATCACACAGCAGGTGGCCAAAAACTTCCTTCTGACCAGCGACGTCACTTTCCAGCGCAAAGTGACGGAGGCCTTGCTCGCGTTAAAGCTTGAGCGGGCCTTCACCAAGGATCAGATTCTGGAGCTCTATCTCAATGAGATTTATTTGGGGCTTGGCTCTCACGGTGTGGCGGCTGCAGCACTCAACTATTTCGATAAGAGCCTGACCGAACTCAGCCTGGCGGACGCGGCCTATCTTGCAGCGCTGCCTAAGGCGCCAAACAATTACCATCCATTCCGCCGTCGCGAAAAAGCGATCGGCCGCCGAAACTGGGTGATCGGGCGGATGCTCGATAATGGCTTTATCTCCACCTATCAGGCATCGGTCGCCCGCGCAGAAGATCTTGTGGTGACGCCTCGGGCGTTTGGGGCCCAGCTTGTTGAAGCAAACTATTTCGTGGAGCAGGTCCGCCGCGATCTGTATGAGCGCTACGGCGAAGAAAAGCTCTATGAAAGCGGCCTGTCAGTCAGAACGACCCTCGACACTAAAATGCAGGGCCAGGCACGTGATGCGTTGCGCCAGGGTCTGGTTGCCTATGACCAGCGCCATGGTTGGCGCGGGCCGGTTGACACGCTGGCACCGAACACCACCTGGACAACCGCGCTCGCTGAGATTGATATGGCGACGGATCTCGCCCCCTGGACACTCGCGACTGTGATCGGCCTGTCAGAAGACTATGCCAAAATTGGCTTGAGACCGACCCGGGAAGTTTCTGGTTCATTCCGCGATGAGATTGTGACATCCACCATCCCGCTCGAGGACATGACCTGGGCGCGGAAATACATTGATGACAAGCGCGTCGGCGCTGAAGTGAAACGCCCACATGACGTGGTCTCTATTGGTGACATCGTCTATGTCGAGCCTGTCCTCGGTGAGGATGGCAAACCCACGCATTACGCACTGCGACAACTTCCGCAGGTGAATGGCGCCATTGTGGCGTTGGATGTTCACACCGGTCGTGTGCTAGCACTGCAAGGTGGGTTCTCCTACGAACTGTCTGAATTCAATCGGGCGGTACAAGCGACGCGGCAGCCGGGCTCTGCCTTCAAGCCCTTTGTCTATGCAGCAGCACTTGATCGCGGCTTTACGCCATCCAGCATGGTGCTTGACGCGCCCTTCGTGATGGACCAGGGACCGGGGCTCGCGCTCTGGAAGCCGGAGAACTACGGGAACCGGTTCTACGGACCCTCCACATTGCGTCTGGGGATTGAGAAATCCCGAAACGTCATGACTGTGCGTCTGGCTCAAAACATTGGTATGGGAACGGTACGAGACTATGCCCGCCGCTTCGGGATCACTGACAATATGCCTCGCGTTCTTTCGATGGCGTTGGGAGCCGGCGAGACGACACTCCTGCGCATGACAAGTGCCTATGCCATGCTGGTAAATGGTGGCCGTCAGGTGACCCCAACGCTGATTGACCGAATTCAGGACCGTCGAGGAACAACCGTGTTCCGTCACGACCAGCGGGCCTGTGACGGATGCGTCGCGGATGTATGGGAAAACCAGGAAACACCTGAGCTGCCCGATACCCGCGCTCAAGTGCTAAGTCCCCAAACCTCCTATCAGGTTGTCTCCATGCTAGAGGGGGTGGTTGAGCGCGGAACAGCCACATCCGTTCGTGCTGTTGGGCATCCGCTAGCTGGCAAGACAGGGACAACCAACGATGAACGCGACGCATGGTTTGTTGGCTTTTCCTCTGACCTGGTGGTCGGCGTCTTTGTTGGCTTTGACAGCCCCCGCCCTATGGGTCGTGGGGAAACCGGCGGCAAGGTCGCTGCGCCTATATTTAGAGACTTCATGACGGCTGCGCTCGCTGATACAGCGCCAGTTCCGTTCCGTATCCCAGCGGGCATCAACCTTGTCCGGGTGAATGCGAAAACAGGTCTGCTGGCGGGGCCAGGCGAAAGCAATGTCATCCTCGAAGCGTTCAAAGAGGGAACTGAGCCCCGGGCGGCAGAGCCGGTGAACAGTGGTGTGCCTGATCTGGGTGACATTGTCGGGCCAGATGGGCAACCGGTGACCTCAAGGACATCGACGCCACTTGGCAATGGAACCGGCGGCCTTTACTGACGCCGGACTACCCGACTGTTCAATCTCACTAGTCAAATCAGCAATGCGCCGGTATGGTCGCGCCGCAGATAAAGAGGACTTACCTATGCGCGCAGAAACGATAGCGATCGCGGACGAGATTAGAGACTCGTTGGCTTTGCTGAGGAGGCATCTTTGACTGGGATACCGCCCAGAAAAGGATGGACGAACTAAACGCGCGGTCTGAAGATCCAAGCCTGTGGGACAATCCCCAACAGGCTCAAGCGCTTATGCGTGAACGCACAAAGCTTGAAGACAGCATCAAAACCTATCAAAGCCTCGAGGCGGAGCTGAACGACAATCTTGAGCTGATCGAGATGGGGGAAGCCGAGGGTGATGAGGACGTCATCAAGGAGGCTGAGACAGCGCTCGAAGCCGCCCGCGATATCGCAGCGCGCCAACGTGTCCTGACACTCCTGTCTGGTGAGGCCGACGGCCTGGACTCGTATGTGGAAATCCATTCCGGCGCAGGCGGTACGGAAAGCCAGGATTGGGCCTCCATGATGCTGCGCATGTACACAAGATGGGCTGAAGCCAAGGGGCACAAGGTCGAGCTGATCGAACGCCATGACGGGGAAGAAGCGGGCATCAAGTCAGCGACCATCCTTGTTAAAGGTGAGGACGCCTATGGCTGGCTGAAAACCGAAAGCGGCGTGCATCGGCTCGTGCGCATTTCGCCCTACGATTCTAATGCACGCCGCCACACAAGTTTCGCGTCTGTCTGGGTTTACCCGGCCATTGATGACACGATTGAGATCGAAGTAAACGAAAGCGACTGTCGCATTGATACATACCGGGCGAGCGGCGCGGGCGGGCAGCATGTGAACACGACCGACAGTGCTGTGCGCATCACCCACGAACCGACAGGTATCGTGGTGCAATGTCAGAACGAACGCTCTCAGCACAAAAACCGGGCAACCGCCTGGGACATGTTGCGCGCCCGTCTTTATGAGGCCGAGCTGCAGCGCCGCGAAGAAGAAGCCAACGCGGAAGCCGCTTCAAAAACAGAAATCGGATGGGGCCACCAGATCCGCTCATACGTCCTGCAGCCCTATCAGATGGTCAAGGATTTGCGGACCGGCGTGGAAACAGGCAACCCGGATGGTGTACTTGATGGCGACCTCGATCCTTTCATGGCCGCAGCTCTCGCGGCTCGTGTGGACGGCACGACTGCCGAAGTCGCCGATTTGGATTAATCAGCTGCCTTCATCCATCTCTCAATGACTGTTTGGTAATCACGGACCGGCTTTTCGCCTGTGTCAGCTGATGCACCGACAGCAAAGAAGGGGGATGAAAGTGCGGCCTGTTGTTGTTCGCAGGCGAAAACGTCTTCAGCCATGAAATTGCCACTGGACATGGGGTCGGTCTCGGGGTTGCCCGCATATTTCCCGCGTACTTTGTTGCGCCAGAAGCCATAGGATTTTCGTTCGGCCTTGGCGTACTTAGACTGCGGGACGTTGGGAAACTTGGTTCTTGTGCGCACAATGGTGAGGTCGGGGCGGACTGGTGTTACATGAAAAGTCGACCATGCGATCTCTGTCTCGCTTAAGCCGATATTTGGGAACAACATCGGCGCATAAACCCCCATCCGTCCTGTCCCAAAATCGACGAGCGGGCTGGGCGCATTTTTCTCAATGTCCTCTGCGTATTCTGGAGCCAGTGGTTCGTAGAATGCAAAATGGTCTCCAAAAAGGCCGGTCTCCGCATTTGCATGGTCGTACATGGAGAGTGTGCCTGAATGCAGGTGTGCCAGATGGTAGGCATCCAGGAAGTTCTCTACGACGAATTTCCAGTTTGCTTTGATCTCGGTCTCCGTAGCCATTTCTGCAACTTCAACCATCGTCTCAGGCCTGTGAGGCCCGAGATGTTTTTCGATCGGCCCAAACCAGTCTTCAATGCTCGGCGGTTCCGCTTCCGGATGGACGAAGATCATTCCACGCCACAAGGCGACGGACGCCTTGTGCAGACCAAAACAGGTCATATCGATGTCTGGGAATTCTTTTTCCTTGTCGGGAATGCCTTTGAGATTGCCCTTAAAATCATACGTCCAGTCATGGTAGGGGCAGGTGATGGCGCTTGCCGATTTGCCGTGAGGCCGCAACATGCGCGCGCCGCGATGTCGGCAGATATTGTGAAACGCTCTCAGAGTGCCGTCATCGCCCCGAATAACAATGAGGCAGTAGAGGCCAGCTTGGACCGTTACATGGTCACCCGTATCAGGAAGGTCTTCTGGGAAACCAACAAAAGTCCAGGCTTTGGAAAAAATGGCGGACTGTTCTTGGTCGAACCACGCTTGGGATGTATAGGCCTCGACAGGCAAAACAGGCATGAGACCGGGTTTTTCATTGATCATGAGATTGCTCCAATGAGGCGATCAGCAGCTCTGCGCTGGTGCGGGCGTGTTGCCACCAGGGTTCTGGTGGGTTGAGCCCGGAACAGCTGTCTATGCTGAAATAGAGGTGGGTGACGCTAAACGCGACTGCATGGTAGCGAGCGTCATCTAGTGCATTTGGGTGTGCGAGACGAAGTTCGTTTTCGACGGCCGCAACCAGCCGATCCATAGATTGAAGGATTGTCCTTCGCACCTTTGGATATTTGTCGGCTGCCGCTGACAGCGCCTGAATGGCAGCTACCTGATTGGTATCTGACGCGCCAAAATGTCCGTACAAAATGTCGAGCAGCGGCGGTATGCGGTTGGTTTCTGGCAGCACCTCAATCAAAAGTGCCGTCCCTGCATCGAACTTATCGATGACGTGATCTATCAGCGCATCGATCATGTCGTCTCGGTTGCCAAGATAGTGGCGCAGCAATGTGCGCTTCACGCCTGCTTCTTCTGCGATGCGTTCTTGGGTTGCCCCCTCCAATCCATACCGAGCCACACAGGCCTCGTAGGCTTGGAGAATTTCCTGGGTACGGACAGCTTTAAGACTTGGGCGTGGCATGGCAGCTCCTGAATTCATGAGAACCGTATGCGCGTTTTTATAGATCGTCAATTATGACAATCTATAAAATTGACCCGCCATAGAAAAAGCCCCGAAGCCGAGGCTCCGGGGCAGTTACTACCAGCTATCCCAATAATCCTCCACTATAGGGAAGGCCATCATACAAAGGGTAGTTTCAGAGAGCTGGATACCAATAAGATGCTAAGTCGCGATGTGCGTTGATTAACACTACGAGGATTGAGAAACATGCAGATCCAAGCAAAGTCGATCATCGGTGCTCTATCGCTAGTGTTGATTTGGAATGTGGAAAGCGCGATGGCTAATGAGAAGCAAGATCTAAGCATGTTCCTAAATGAGGTGGCTGGTATCGAACTGGCTACAGAGCCGATTGCGTTGGCGTTGGCGGAAATGCTGTTCAGACATGTTTATGGCGACGACGATTTTGAGACTCAGCTTCCGTTGAAGGTAACTGATCAAGGAGATCGTTGGCTTATTGTGGGGAGTAGAGACCCGGCGGCTTACCCGGTACACGAGTTAGAACCAGCGCCCGGAGAAGTCGAGATGGTGATTCTTAAGGCGAATTGCAAAGTGGTCCGGTTCACACAGAAAGCTTATCTACCGCTTGTCGAGCAGTAAAACATAGGGGCTACCTCATGCGCCGTCGAAGAGTGGCTCATCAGCGACGGTTTGTATTGAGGCCCGGCGGCTGGTTCGCGGTTTGAACAAGGCGGACTAGGTGTGGACTATAAGACTGTTTTGAAACGACAGGTGTAATATGGCGAATGGTGGTTGGCATGGAACAAGAGAACAACTGGAACGTTTAGAGGCATCACTCAAGACTATGGACCCAGACTTTTGTTCGTTTGCTTCGAAGTACAATTTGGATCTCAAAAAAATCTCCAAAGATGGGCCGGTTCGTTTTTTGGAATGGGGAAAGGAAGTGCGTTGCCTGATTCAAGTATATTTGGCTGACGAAACTGATCTTACCTTGAACCTTTGGATATGTGCCTTCCAGGACCGAGCAGGAAAACGATATTGGAAAAAAGAACTGATAAGGACGGAAGTTTCGGCGCGGCAGTTGGCGGAAGAATTGGCTGAACTACTCGAAACAGGGAAACATAAACTGGATCAGTGGGCCTCTCGCCCCGAAGAATTGGAGTTTGCAACAGACCTGCAAATGTAAACAAGCAGGTTGACGATCTGCCTGCTCGCAATTTCTATTCTGATCTCTGCTGCATTTGTCTGCCTCATCGCGCTCAGCATCACCGACCTTCGTGAGGGGTGTTGGCCGAAGAACGGGTTGGTGGCTATTCTGGCAGTGCTCGGCGGGGCGCCCTAGCCTGACGGGGCCTGAGCCACGAACCGCAGAATAGCCGAATTAGGCCATCAACCATGACGACCTATAGTTCCAATGCGCCAAAGAAAAAAGCCCCGAAGCAGGCGCCGCGGGGCTTTTCAGATTCAATTGTCGCTGAATTTATTCAGCTGCGGGGCGCTTTACCACCACACCGCCATCTTTGACGACGACAGGGCTCTCAGCGGGTTTTGGCGCTGGGCTCCGATTGGACTTTGTCGCTGCTGCGGGAGCAGGGGCTGGCTGCGGCGTTGCCGCTGCGCGTGCAGGCTCACTTGCCTGAGCGTTTTCTGCCAGTGGGTCGTCCGAGTGACGGCAATTGCCTTCGAAGAACGCGCCCGTTTCAACAGCAAGGGCTTCGTGAAGAATGTCGCCTTCGACATGACACGTAGAGCAAAGCTGTACGCGGCGACCACGGATGCCACCAACAACGCGGCCGCGAATAACAATGTCGTCCGCCACAACTTCGCCGCTGATGGACGCCTGTTCGCCGATTGTGATGGAAGCGGAGCGGATATCGCCTTCAACCGTTCCGTCAATCTGAATATCGCCACCGGCAATCAGATTGCCTTGAACGACAAGGTCATTGGAGATAATTGACGGTGCCGTCCGTGAGTTGGGACGCCGCTGTGGTGCTGGCTGAGCGCTCACTGGCTTCTCATTATCCTTCGTGCGTGAAAACATACCTACCTGCCTCAATGAACTTTGATGGATCTCTGATCTGGTCGTCGAACCACACTTCGTAATGAAGGTGTGGACCGCTTGATCGACCAGAAGATCCAACTTTCCCGATCAAATCCTGAAAACCCACTTCTTGACCGGCGGTTACGCTGATCTTGTTGAGGTGAGCGTAGCGAGTGCGGAACCCATTTCCATGGTCGATTTCGACCATGCGACCATAGGGACCGCGCCTTTCTGCATAGGTGACCACACCGGGGGCAGGTGCGTAAACAAGTGTGTTGTAGGGCGCCGCCATGTCATATCCGGAATGGAATGCCATACGACGCTTGAACGGGTCCATCCGTGGCCCGAAGTCACTTGTAATGCGATAGTTTTCAAGGGGAGAGGCCAGGGGAAGAAGACCTACCGTGAAATTTAATGCAGCGAGGTGGTCAAGGTTCTGCGCGATGCGCTGTACCTGACGATTGAACGAGGTCGCGGTGCCGCCACCTGCAAGCCCATCGCTGCCAACGAGATCAATGTAAGGACCGCCGCTGGCGATACCCTCTGCATCAACCCGCTCCATGAATTCTTCCGGAGATGTAACACCGGTCATGGCAATCACATGCTCAAGCTCGCGAATTTCCTTGTCCGTCGCTTCTTCCATAGAATTGATCAGACTTTGCTGTGCCTGATCGAGGCTGGAAAGACGGGTGTCCAGATCGAAACTTGGGTCGCTGCCAAAAACCGATCCTCTCAGAAGTCCGCCAAACATGAGCGGTGTGTCGCCTGAAAGAATATTGAAAAGGCTGGATGACTGGCCAGCAGTGCCTAAGGTCGTGACAGTTTCAGAGCGGGAGACGCGCGGTGCGCCGGGTGCCTCGGCGAGCGACATCATCACTTTGTTGCTTCGGCTGCCACCTGATCCATTTGATTGTGTTTCAGCAATGCGTGTGCGCAGCGAATTAAGCGACTGAACCGCAGCTTCGCGATGGTTCAGAACCTCCGCAATCTGGTCATGCTTTGCTTCCAGTTCCTGGGTCGTCGCAATGAAGCGTTCTTGCGCCAGAATCAGCTGACCGTTGAGGTCGTCATAAGAAGCCTGCATTTGCGCAATGCGTTCTTCATACGCTGCCTGGACTTTTACAAACTGCCGGTCTTTCGACGCGATAATCTGTTCTTTGAAAACAACATTCACAGACGTGAATGCAACCCACGACAGAAAGCCCACAGCGATAGCGGCCATGCCAATCTGTGTCAGTGGTGACAGTGAGATAAACTGCACATGTCCATGACTTCGCAGATAAATCTGACGCTCTGCATACAGGTGGGCGACCACTACGCGCGCCCTATCCATCAATCTTGAGATGGTTTCAATCATGCCCCTCGACAACCCCTTGTAACCCCACAGGCAAACTAGGACGCAATTCCATCCTATATTGACAAAGATTTCAACAGATGGACCTTAACATATCGTATTAACCTTAAAGCTCACGCGACAAAAATGAGTTTTCCACACCCAAATCTCTACCTGAAATTTGGAATCTCTGAATCTCGCGGAGATGAGGCCAGTTGCAATGAGCGTGGTAAGGAATTCAGGACTATTTGGGGGGCTTGGCAAGCGGCTCGTAAAGGCCGGCAGTCAGGCCTGCCGCTGCTCTTGCGGCGTCGTTGAACGGGCGCTTCAGGTCACCCTTGAAATAGCGCCGGACCAGATCGTGGAAGGTGGCTTCCGCATCAAGCTTCTGAGTGGCGATTTCTGAGGCAAACCAACGGCTTCCCGCTGCCACATGGCCCTTTTCATCCTCGTAGATGATGCGGAGTATCTCGGCACTCGCCTGGTCGCCAGCACGGATGAGCTTGTCGATCATCGGCGGTGTAACATCCAGGCCACGTGCTTCCAGCACCATCGGCACCACAGCCAATCGGGCCAGAAGGTCATGCCGCGTGGCGAAAGCGGCATCCCAAAGCCCGTCATGGGCAGGCAGGTCCCCATAAGTGCCCGATAGCGCTTTAAGCCGATCGTTTAAGAGGTTGAAATGCTTACCTTCTTCGCTTCCGACATTGATCCAGTCAGAGGTAAAGTCTCGGGGCTGGCACCGCCCAAAGCGGGCCACCATATCGAAGGCCAGATCGATCGCATTCAGCTCAATATGGGCGAGTGAATGTAAGAGGGCGAAGCGACCTTTTTCACCACCTGCGCGTCTGCGGGGCATATCCCGTGGCAGGCGAAGTTCAGGTCGTGCTGGACGCGCAGGCCGGTCCAATGGCGATGCATGGCCAAAAGCGAAGCTTAGCGATCCTGCAGCCCATGCAGCCCCAACTTTTTGTGCCAGATCAGCCTTCGCATCAGCATTGGCTGTCTGAAGTACCGATAGAGCTGCCTCGCTGACTGTGGCGAACGGCAATGTGTCTCGTGTGGGCGGCATCTAGAGCGCCTTCGCAGCCTCTAGAACGTCGTCTGCATGCCCTTTCACCCGAACTTTTGGCCAGATTTTCGCGATTTTTCCCTCAGCATTGATCAGGATGGTTGATCTCACGATCCCCATAAAGACTTTGCCGTAGAGCTTCTTTTCTTGCCAGACGCCGTATTTTTCCAGCATCGCACCGCTTTCGTCAGAAGCGAGGGTTACGGTCAAATCGTGTTTTGCTTTGAACTTGTCATGTCGCTCAACACTGTCTTTGGAAACACCAATCACCACTGTATTTGCCTTCTTGAAGGCCGCGCCGTGTGCTGAAAAATCGATGGCTTCCGTTGTGCAGCCAGGGGTCATGTCTTTTGGATAGAAATAGACCACAACATTCTGGCCCTTGAGGTCTGCCAGGCGGATTTTGCCGCCGCCATCGGTCGGGAGGGAAAAGGCGGGGGCTTTCAAGCCCTCTTTAAGCTCTTTGGCCATATTTTCAGGTCTCTTTCATGAGAAGCGTCAGCAAATGGGGACTGCCGCGAATAGGGAGGCTCAATTCTTCGTCAATTTCATCGGCAGAAACTAGCGGAGTTTGAGATATTTCAACACCTTGGTGCCATATTTATGAGACATCAAAGGAAAGAGTCGATAGGCACCTTGATGGTGAAGGCCATAGGCGTCTTTGACGGGATGATTGGGCGCTCTGAGGCTGCCGGCTGATCTACCCAGCGAGACTAAGCAGCGAGAATGAGGCGGTATTAGATTTGATCCGGCCAGCGGTCAAATATGGACTGGAAGCGCTCGGCGTCCTTGTGACGGCGACGACGGTCCTGCTCGCTTTGCTTGTCTGGCGTTTGGCCGCTGGGCCAGTTCCGCTCAGTTTCCTCAATGAGACAATCCTGGAACAGGCCAACGCGGAGCTGCAGCAGGGAAGGCTGACGCTGCAAGACACGATGCTGCTTTGGGTTCCTGAGGACCGACAGCTGGTGATCAGCCTTTTAGGCGCTGAACTTCATGACGCAGCAGACGAACCGGTGGTCACGGTCCCTGAAATCCGAATTGACCTGAGAGCTCGATCACTGCTCCGCGGAAATGTAGCGTTGCAAAGTGTGGAACTGGTTGGCGTCAGCGCAGCGATTGTGCGCAGACCAGACACCGGTGTCCAACTGTCGCTTACTGACGACCCTGATCAGGCGGACGCTGAAGCGTTGATCAGTCTTGAAGACGTGATGACGCAACTGGCAGCACCTCCAAGCGAGGAAGGACTTCTGGGCGAGCTGCAGTCCTTTGGTATTCGCAGCGGTTCCTTGCGCTTCATCGACAAAGTGAACCAGGTGGAGTGGAAAACAGATGATGCAACCCTTGAGCTGAGCAGAAGCCTTGACGGTGTAACGGCCTACCTTGATGCAGAGCTCTTTGCTGGTGAAGCACGGCTAGATCTGGAAATGTTGGGGAGTGCACCGGCCGGTGCCGATAGGGTGCGGTTTGACGTGAAGGGAAGCGGGTTTGTGCCAGCGGCCCTTGCGCGCAACGCTCCCATATTTTCTGACCTTGCATTCCTGGATGCACCAGTTGCTGGAGATGGCACGGTCACAATTGGGAAGAACGGTGTCTGGTTAGGCGCTGAATTGGATCTCACGATCGATGCTGGAACAGCTCGCTTGCCCGATCGGTCAGAGCCTTTCGCAATTGATGGGGCGACCGCAGAACTGACGCTTGATCCAGCTGAAAATATCCTGCTGCTCAAACGCTTGGATTTTGAAGCAGGGAACAATAAGGGCACCCTGAGCGGCAACGCTGTGTACGACCAGCCGGAAGGGTTTCATATATCCGGCGCGACCGTAGCACTGAACGCAAAAGACCTCTTCCTCGACATAGAGGGCTTCACAGAGGGTGTCGCCGATATTGACGCTATTTCATTTACGGGCCGGTTGGACTTCGACAATCTCGCCGCAGATATCAGCGCACTTTCCATCCGAGTTGGTGAGGGTATGCTCGCGTTGTCTGGGAGGATAGCCGATCATCCAGAGTCGCCTGCAATCACTGCCCAAGGCGAAGCCTCTAACATTTTGACTGATCGTCTGAGAGATATCTGGCCGGTGCCGTTGGCAAAGGGCGCACGTGAATGGTTTTCCGAAAATGTGAGCGGCGGAAGCATCACAAGTGCGCGGATTAATATCGATCTTGCAGGTGGCATGATTGCGGCAGCGGACCGACAGGAAAAGCTGCCGGATCAGGCGCTTGATCTTGAATTCGCAATGTCAGGTGCCACTGTGAAGTATTTGGGTGAGCTGCCGCCCTTGCGGCGTGTAGGCGGGCGGGGACACCTGAAGGGTGACCGGTTCGACGCCTGGGTGGACCGAGCCTATATCGACATTGCAGGTGACCGGCTACAGATCAACTCTGGACACTTTGCGGCCACAGCACTGCATATTAGAGGTGGTCCCGGCGAAATCGAAATGAATGTCGCCGGCGCGACAGCGACCGTACTCGCACTGCTGGATCATAAGCCGCTCGGATTTATTTCGCGTTTCGGAATGGACCCGGCAATTGTTGGCGGATATGGCGAAGTTCAGGCGTCTCTGACACTTCCACTCGCCAAAGATGTAACGATGGACGATGTCGGGTTCTCAGGGCGCGCTGTCGCCCGTGATGTCGGTCTGCCGGATGTTATCAAGGGGGTTTCCATTGACGGTGGCGAACTTGTCATCCAGGTCGAACGTCAGGGGTTGAACGCAGAGGGCCCAATCACATTGAACGGTGTGCCTGTCCATCTGGCGTGGCAGGAAACCTTCGAGAGCGGTAACGAACCTTCAAGTATTTTCCGTCTGCGGAGCACAACCAATGACAAACAGCGCGATGCACTGGGTCTTCGCGTTGCGACTATCGTCAATGGCCCAATCACATCCGATGTGACGGTGCGTGGATCCGGTCCTGACCTTGTCGATGGAACTGTAACGATGATGTTGACCGACGCCGTTCTCAAAGAGGAGACCATATTGTGGTCGAAGCCGGCTGGATCGCCCGCTCAAGGGCGCTTCAACCTCCTTTTTGAAGATGAAGGAAAGGTAAGGCTCAACGCGATCGCGATCGCTGGCGCGGAGATCGATCTCTCCGGCTCAGTCTTGCTGGCAGGCAATGGCGATGTTCTGGAGATCGTGTT
The DNA here is from genome assembly GCA_003330885.1 of Rhodobiaceae bacterium. Classification (NCBI taxonomy): domain Bacteria; kingdom Pseudomonadati; phylum Pseudomonadota; class Alphaproteobacteria; order Hyphomicrobiales; family Parvibaculaceae; species Parvibaculaceae bacterium. The sequence goes on from CP030277.1 coordinate 786,185, forward strand.
GCCTCATGCGCGTCTCGGTTCGGAAACAGAAGCAAGTTTCCGTGCGGCGCGTCTTGAGAACGGCGTGTTGGAGATGCATGCCGAAGGCCCCCGGTTCGACGCTCGAGGTGTGCTCACCAATCTTTTCTCTGGCAGCACCGCCCCTGTTTCAGCCGCTGAAACTTCGACACCGGACCCGGTTGCGGTGGCGGATGTAGCAGGCGAGATTGAAGTGGCACCTCTTCCTGAGATTTCACCAGAGGAGGAGACAAACATCTCCTTGACGGCCCGGTTCCCGACCACATTGGCGCATGGGGGTGTGCGGGCGCAAAACGTTGACGTTGATCTCCTAGTCTTGAAAGGCGAAACACAACGCCTTGTGGTCTCGGGAGATGTCGGCGAGACCGCTAAGTTTCGTGCGACCATATCGCCGACGTCAGATGGCAGGCGCGTGGTGGCAGCACAGTCTGATGCTGCGGGCAGCGTGCTCAGAGGCATCGACTTCTACCAAAGCATGAGCGGCGGTCAACTGGATCTGACCGGCACCTTTGATGATATGGTTCCTGGGGCTCCACTTGATGGAAAGATTGTGGTCGACAATTTCCGCATTGTGAATGCGCCGTTGCTCGCTAACTTGCTGACGGTCGGTTCGCTCACTGGCATTGGCGACACCCTTCAGGGCGAAGGCATTCGGTTCGTGAAACTTGATATGCCGTTCCAGATGACGACGGAACGGTTCCACGTGCTTGACGCCCGCATGAGCGGTCCAGCGATTGGTCTCACCATCAAAGGCCAGGTCGGGCGCGCAGAAGGCATATTTGATCTGAACGGGACCATTGTTCCAGCCTATACGCTGAACTCTGCGCTTGGTGCTGTGCCAATTCTTGGCGACATTCTGGTCGGTCGGGATGGCGAAGGCATTTTCGCGGCGACCTACGCCATGCGGGGAACAACCGAGCAGCCAGTCATCACCGTGAATCCGCTGGCAGCGCTTGCACCCGGCTTCTTGCGCCGAATCTTTGAGTTTGGCGAAGTCATGGAGCCCGAAGCGCCAACAACCGCAGAAAATGGGGCCTCGCCGGCTCCGCCACCTACGCCCCAACCCTAATGCCTACCCGACATTTGGCTAAAAGAAGATTTCAGGATTAAAGTGACGGGGACGTCATTTCGACTGAAGACCTTGGAGGAGGGCCCCAGTTAATGTCTGACAATCAAAAAAACATGACCATCGACCCGGCTTACGACGCAGTCGCGCCGGATGACTTTCCTGCCATGATGGAAGTTGACCGCTATGGCAGCCGGTCAACCGCGTTCGACAAAATCATTTCCGCCACACACGATCACTTCTGGGACCCGCTCGATACAAAATATATCGACTTCTCGACCCCATGGGACCTTGAGCGGGACATGCTCATTTCGGAAGACATGAACCTGGAACTGCGCACGGCAGTGTCGGACAAGCTCAACCAGGATCAGAAAGTCTTCCTGGTGAATGAGAGTGTGCGCTGGACCATGTCGTCCATCCTTCATGGGGAGCAGGGTGCGCTCAATCTCTCCGCCTCGCTCTGCCACATTATGCGCGATCCTGGCGCTCAGGAATATGCGGCGAACCAGACTCGCGAAGAGGCACGCCACGTCACCGGATTTTCGCAATATATAAGAGCGCGATGGGGTAGCCCTACACCTTGCGGGCAGGTGCTGGAAAAGCTTTTGGTGGAACTGGTGGGAACACCTGTCGTCTGGAAAAAGCTTGTAGGCATGCAGATGGTGCTCGAGGGGCTCGCCATGGGTACCTTCGCAAGCTTCTATTCCAACGCAAAAGACCCAGTGCTCACCCGGCTGATGCAGCTTGTGATGACCGATGAAGCATTCCATCACAAATTCGGAAAGATCTGGGCCGACCGCACCGTACCAAACCTGCCGGAAGCAGAGCGCGACCAGATCGAAGATTGGGCGCTGGAAGTCTTTATGATGCTTTTCCGCAATTCGAGCGGGCCCGAGCAGAAGAAGGACATGTACGCCAAAATCGGTCTTGATTGGCAATGGGTGCAATCAGCGCTTATGGAGGCGATGGGTGACAAGGAAGCCCGCCGCCAGATGCGTAAGTCCACCAGCATCTTCCGTACTCTCATCAAGACACTCCTGAAAGCGGGCATCATCACCGAACGCACCGCACCGCATTATGCAGCCTATGTCGACATGCAGGAACTTTATGCGGAAGGCGACCGCATGGTGGGCGATGATATTGCCGAAGAAGGCATCAAATATCTCAAAGAGATCAATGGTGGGGACGGCAAGGACGCCATCTTCGCACTGTCGGGAACGGCTGCTGAATAAGCAGTACAGAAGCAAGCTGACGTTCAAGCCCGGCAACGTGACTTGCCGGGCTTTTGCGTCGCAATTCGCGCCTGACAAGAAACACAAAGCGCAGTATATTCAACAGGAATTGTTGGCATGCTTGCCAAGCGAGCGATGAGTAAGCCGAAAAGGCGGAAGGGATTTTTATGATTGTCAGTGTCTCCCAGACCGTTGGTGCGAACCAATAGTGGAGCATTGAGTGAACGTGTCTCAAACCAGGGTCTCACCGATGCAGGCCCTTGATACGCTTCCTCGCAGTTTCAGTTTCGCGCCAGCTCCAAATCCGATGGCTTGGGGTTCTTATCGACCAGGTCGTCGGCATGTTTCTCTCTGTCCGGCACTGTGTGCATGGACAGATGCTGGTGAACCAAAATGACAATTCAAATCTCTGAACTGGCCGATTATGGCTGGAGCAATTTTTTCACAAGTCAGTTAGACGCAGATGATCTAGAGAACGGCATCCCGGCGCGGGTGAAGTCTGTCCATCGCAATCAGATCCATGTGATCGGCGTGGATCTGGATCGAACAACCATGCCCTATATCTCCAAGGATGGAGAAGGCACGCAGGCGACGGTGGGAGATTGGCTTCTCCTTGAGCCGGAGACCTTTCGTCCCAAAAGGCTGCTGGACCGCAAGAGCATTTTCAAACGAAAGGCTGTGGGGTCACATCGCGGCGAACAGCTGATCGCGGCGAATGTGGATACGCTCTTTATCGTGGCGTCGTGCAATTTTGACTTTAATCTCGCGCGCCTGGAGCGGTACCTGTCGCTCGCACATGAGGCACAGGTGACACCGGTCATCATTCTGACAAAGGCTGATCTCGTTGACGATCCAGATGAGTTTACCAAGGCTGTGTCGGCCCTGCATCCCAGCCTGATTGTTGAAACCATTGATGCGAGGGATGCAGCAGCTGCCAAACGTTTGGAGCCCTGGTGTGGGCTTGGTCAGACGGTGGCTTTTGTCGGGTCGTCCGGTGTGGGAAAGTCCACGCTTATCAACACGCTGATCGGCACCGACGATATCGAGACCCGCGACGTGCGGGTTGACGATTCCAAGGGACGCCATACGACCACCGGTCGCACGCTTCACCGCCTGCCGGAGGGTGGCTGGCTCATTGATACGCCCGGCATGCGTGAAATTCAGCTGACGGATGTCGAAGAAGGCATCAAAGAAGTCTTCTCCGACATTCTGGAAATGGCAGCGTCCTGCAAGTTCAACAATTGCGGCCACAATCAGGAGCCCGGTTGCGCCGTTCGCGTGGCCATTGAAGACGGCAGCCTGGATGCGGAGCGGTTAAAGCGATGGCAGAAGCTTGCGGCAGAGGAAACCCGCAATACGGAGACGCTCGCCCAGCGTCACAATCGCGACCGCGGCTTCGGCAAAATGGTCAAACGCGCCAAGCAGGAAAAAGATCGCAGACGCGGCGATTGAAGCAGAGGTGGGCTGACTTTGTCAGCCCGCACTCTCATCCCAATGCATCGCCTCAATCTTGTGACCGTCCAGGTCATAGACGAAGCAGCCATAATATCCCGCGCCATAGTCGCTACGGGGGCCGGCTGCCCCATCGTCTTTTGCGCCAGCGTCGAGAGCGGCTTTGTAGAAAGCATCTACCTGTTCTTTGGAAGTGGCGAAAAAGCTGAAATGCACGCCATTGGCTGTTTCGGCTGTGCCCCCATCATGGGGCGTTTGCACCCAGAATTCAGGGAACAGTTTGCCATAAGCGACAGCGCCTGGATGTTCCATGATGCGTTTGGCACCAATCGTCGCCACCACCTTGTCATAGAAGGCCGTTGCCTCATCGAACTTGTTGGTGCCGATAGACACGTGAGAGATGATGCTGGGGTTTTCGTCGGTCATGATCCCTGTCCTTTTGTCTGAACGGCAACGCTGTCTGCTGCCCGTGACGCAAGGATAGGTGATTTTTACGACGGTCACACGACCCTAAATGTAGAGTCCTGACAGCTAGTGTCAGCAGGCTGGTCTCAAACCGGCTTAAGAAGCACGTGCTTCTTTTTGCCGATGGAGAGTTTGATCACTCCTTCAGCTGTCACGTCATCCTTGGTGAGGGATCCACGTTCGTCCTGAACGCCCTTGTCATTCACTTTTGCGCCGCCGCCTTTGATCTGACGTCGTGCATCGCCATTCGACCCGCAAAGCCCTGCTGTGACGAAAGCAGATAAGACACCCAGTCCGGCATCAAGATCCGCTGATGCGATTTCGACTGTTGGCAGATCAGTGGCAACGGCACCCGTCTCGAACGCCACTCGCGCGGTTTCCGCCGCTTTGTCCGCGTCTGCACGGCCGTGCGCCATGGCGGTCGCTTCGGTCGCGAGCACCTTTTTGGCGTCATTCAGCTCAGCGCCTTCCAGCGCTTCAAGGCGGGCAACTTCATCCAGCGGCAGCTCCGTGAAGAGCCGCAGGAATTTGCCCACATCTGCATCTTCCGTGTTCCGCCAGTATTGCCAGTAATCGTAGGGCGAGAGCATGTCCGCATTCACCCAGACAGCCCCATCTGCCGTCTTGCCCATCTTGCCACCACTTGATGTGGTGAGCAGATTGGTGGTGAGTCCCACAAGAGACGCCCCGTCCGCGCGTCGTCCAAGTTCAATCCCGTTGACGATATTGCCCCATTGGTCGGAGCCGCCCATTTGCAGGTCACATCCAAAGCGCTTGTTCAACTCTGCAAAATCGTAGGCCTGCAGGATCATGTAGTTGAACTCAAGGAAGGAGAGAGACTGCTCCCGATCCAGGCGAAGTTTCACGCTATCAAAGCTCAACATACGGTTGACGGAAAAATGACGGCCATAGTCGCGCAGGAAATCAATGTACTGAAGCTCGTCCAGCCAGTCCCGATTGTTGACCATGATGCCATCCGTTGGGCCATCACCGAAGGTCAGGAACTTGTCAAAGACGCTTTTGATACCAGCGAGATTTTGGTCGATCAGATCATCGGTCAGCAGTGGGCGCGCTTCATCCTTGAACGAAGGGTCGCCAATTCGGGTCGTCCCGCCACCCATCAATGCGATCGGCTTGTGCCCGGTCTGCTGCAGCCAGCGCAACATCATGATCTGAATGAGGCTGCCCGCATGAAGGCTAGGTGCCGTGCAGTCAAAGCCGATATAGCCCGTGACAATACCTGAAGACAGCCGCTCGTCGAGCAGGTCAAAGTCAGAGCACTGGGCGATAAAGCCGCGCTCTTCCATTACATTCAGGAAATCAGATTTGTAACTGCTCATGGGATCAGGCCACTTATTAAATAACGCTGCCGCTTGGGTGCGGCGTCCGGCTGGTGTATCACGGATTACGGCCAAAATGGCAAGGGGGGAGCTCAGTTATGACAAAGACCTATATCGCAATCGGACTGATGAGCGGGACCTCTATGGACGGGATCGATATTGCAGGGCTGGAAACGGACGGCGAAACCTTCCTGAACCCGGGCCCCGCCGGAGCCCTTATCTATTCAGATGAGGAGCGTGCTTACCTGCGTCAGGCCGTGGAGGCGGCTGCGCACTGGAAAGCAGGAGATCCCGTCCCTGAAGCTGTTGCCACGGCAGAGAAGAATTTGACGGCGGCACATGCAGAAGCCGTTGCGACGTTTTTGAATGAAAACGGTCTCAAGCCGGAAGAAATCGACGTGATTGGCTTTCATGGTCAGACCGTCCTTCATGCGCCCGATCAACAATGGACGGTCCAGATCGGGCGGGGCGACCAGCTGGCCGCCACGCTGGGCATCGACGTGGTGAATGACTTCCGCAGCGCCGATGTGGCTGCGGGCGGAGAGGGCGCACCCTTTGCGCCGCTGTATCACAAAGCCCTGGCTGCAAATCTCGAAGGTCCGCGCCCCATTGCTGTTCTGAATTTGGGGGGCGTTGCCAATGTCACCTGGCTGGGCGACGGTCCCGACGACATTCTGGCCTTTGACACTGGGCCCGCGAGCGGCGCGCTAGATGATTGGGTGCAGTCGCATGGTGCTGGTCGGATGGATGTGGACGGTCAGTTGGCCAAAGCGGGCAAGGTCGATGAAGCGATCTTGAGCGGAATGCTCGACAATCCGTTTTTTGATGTAAAACCGCCCAAGTCCCTCGACCGACTGGATTTCCCCATGGACCCGGTAGCGGGCCTGAGCCTGGAGGATGGGGCGGCAACGCTAACCGCCTTTACAGCGGCCTGTATTGAGCGGGCGACGGAGCATCTGCCAACCAAGCCGCACATTTGGATTGTGTGTGGTGGTGGGCGCTACAATCCAGCCATTCTGGATGAGTTGCGCACACGGCTGGGTGTGCCTGTAGAGCCGGCAGAAAGCGTCGGGTGGCGTGGCGATGATGTTGAGGCAGAGGCGTTCGCCTACCTGGCAGTCCGCTCGCTCCGCGGCCTGCCGCTCAGCGTTCCAGGAACGACGAAAGTGCCCAAACCGCAAACCGGTGGCGTGCTTCACCGAGCCGAGAAGATGCCGGCCTAGAGCATTTCCAGCTGAAGTGGATGCCGGTTCAGCGTCCGAAAATGCGACAAACCAACTACTAGCTGGCTTCTTCTTCCTCGGCCTCAGGTGCAGGGGCAAGGCGCTTGTCGAGATAGCCTCCGACAACACCCAGCATGTCATCCATATGGTCATCGTAGAAATGGTTGGCCCCAGCGATGGACTGATGCTCAATCACGATGCCCTTTTGGGTTTTGAGACGCTCAACCAGCCGCAGCACATCTGCTTCCGGTGCCACCTGGTCAACGCTACCTGACGTGATGAGGCCGGATGATGGGCAGGGTGCAAGGAACGAGAAGTCATACATGTTCGCTGGTGGCGCGACGGAGATGAAACCATCAATCTCAGGACGGCGCATCAGAACCTGCATTCCAATCCAGGCACCAAAGGAAAAGCCGGCAATCCAGCATTGAGGGGCCTCAGCATGCTGCGCTTGCAGCCAGTCAAGGGCGGTCGCCGCATCCGACAATTCGCCAATACCGCCGTCAAAAACACCCTGGCTGCGGCCAACACCGCGGAAATTGAACCGCAGGACGTTGAAGCCACGTTCAACGAAGGTCTGATAGAGCGAATAGGCCACCGGATTGTTCATGGTCCCGCCAAACTGAGGGTGCGGGTGCAGCACCAGCGCCAACGGAGAATTTGGCTTTCCACTAATGTGGTAGCGGCCTTCGATCCGTCCCGCAGGACCATTGAAAATAACTTCCGGCATATCTTTTCGTTCCTTGAACACGCAAAAGAATGGCTGATTTCTGCCATTTCTCCGCAATCCTCTATTCCCGACTAAAATAATCAGCTATTAAAGCTGGAAGTTCGGGGATAAAGTTCTAAATACTTGACTACCAGGGTGGGTAAAAGGACGGTTCGCCCGCTTCTTACCCTAGCTGATTGTCTGAGATGCCATAAAAGGCGCCGTTTCTTAACACAGGCAGCGGCCCAATGCGCAACTAAATGCTGAGGTGCGCGATATTGGACTGGTCATGGTCTCGAAAACCCGTACGTGGGGATCACGGGACAATGTGGGTGGGAAGAGGCGGCATGGCGCCGCGCTCAATGCCAAAGGAGAGTAGTTTTGAAACTGACCACAAAAGGCCGTTATGCCGTTATGGCGATGACCGACCTGGCGAAACATAGCGAGGGACGCCCGGTGTCATTGGCAGATATTGCATCTCGCCAGGAAATCTCGCTTTCGTATCTAGAGCAATTGTTTGCCCGGCTGCGCCGCGGCGGATTGGTGCGCTCTGTGAGGGGCCCAGGCGGCGGATATCTGCTGGCACGCACCATGGCAGAAACGCGTATCTCGGATGTCATCCTGTCTGTTGACGAACCCATGTCGGCAACAAGATGCAAGTCCAATTCATCAACCGGGTGCCTCTCGGACGGGTCTCGCTGTCTGACACATGATCTATGGGACGAATTGGGACATCAGATTCATCTCTATCTGGACAGTGTGTCGCTGGAAGATGTTATGAACCGTCAGGTTCGTCGATCAGCACATCAACAAGATGCCACACCAGCCACGACAACCCCCGAAACCCGGGAGTTTTCATTAGATGTGGCAGGTTGACACCTAGCTTCGAACTGTGGCCCTGACATAGAAACAAGACTTAGATCTTGGCCGCAAAACAGGAAATGACTGCACCAGCCGATGACAGGTGAGCGTACATATCTCGACTACAATGCGACCGCGCCTTTGCGCCCGGAAGTATGTGAGGCCGTGTGCGCGGCAATGGACGGCATCGGCAACGCGTCCTCAGTTCACAAAGAAGGACGAGACGCACGCGCGCTCGTTGAAACTGCACGACAGTCCGTGGCAAGCCTCGTTGGCGTTGAGCCCGATTGCGTGACTTTCACCAGCGGTGGAACCGAAGCCAACCATTTGGCGTTCAGGCAGGCGGCAGAACGCGGTGCGACAGAAATCTTTTATTCAGCTGTTGAACACCCTTCAGTCGCGGAAGCCGCAAAGCTTGCCAGCGCAGAAGCAAATGTTCCGGCTACAGAAGTTCCCGTAGACGATCAGGGGCGTGTATCGCTCGCTGCCCTAGAGGGTTTACTTGTCGGTGCCGGCGACCATCCATTTGTGTCCGTCATGGCAGCCAACAATGAGACCGGTGTCTTGCAGCCTCTCAAGGAAATCGCTGACTTGGTGCATGGGCACGGCGGTTTCCTGCATACAGATGCAGTTCAGATTGCGGGCAAAGCGACCTTCGAGATGAAAATGACCGGCGCTGATATGGCGACGCTGTCTGCGCACAAGATCGGTGGCCCATTGGGCGTGGGTGCATTTGTGCTGGCAAAGGATGCGCATGTTGCTGCGCGCCAGACGGGCGGCGGCCAGGAACGCGGGCGTCGGTCCGGCACAGAAAATGTGAGCGGCATTGCAGGTTTTGGTGTTGCGGCTTCATTGGCCGCAAACATGAATGATGCAGAAAAGATGCGGACCCTAAGAGACCGGTTGGAGACAAGCCTGAAGGCATCTGTGCCTGATGTTGAGTTCTTCAGCGGCTCTGTTGATCGGCTGCCAAATACAAGCTGTCTCGCGGCACCTGGCCTTAAGGCTGAAACATTGCTGATGCAGCTTGATCTTGCAGGACTTGCGGTTAGTGCCGGATCTGCCTGTTCATCAGGTAAGGTCGCCCGCTCACACGTATTGGACGCGATGGGTGTGGATGATGAGCTTGCAGGCGGTGCCGTGCGGGTAAGCCTCGGATGGAAGACAACAGAAAAAGATATAGAAAAGTTTTGTACCGCTTGGATCAAAGCAGTGCAGATGAGTAAGCGGACCAGCGGTTCAGGCCCCCGCCTGGCTGCAGCGGAAGGGTAAGCGATATGGTTGCCACACGAGAAACAGTTGAAGCCGTTGATGAGGCTGTCGGGAAGTACAAATATGGCTTCTCCACAGACATCGAGTCGGAGAAAGCCCCGAAGGGCCTGAACGAAGACACGGTGCGTTTCATCTCAGCCAAGAAAAACGAGCCTGAATGGATGCTCGAATGGCGCCTTGATGCGTTCCGCCGGTGGCAGACCATGGAAGAGCCTGATTGGGCCAAGGTCAATTACCCGAAGATTGACTATCAGGATGCCTACTATTACTCGGCGCCGAAGAGCGACGATGACCGTCCAAAAAGCCTGGATGAGGTCGACCCAAAGCTTCTCGAGACATACGAGAAACTGGGCATACCTCTGGTTGAGCAGATGGCACTTGCAGGCGTGGCCGTCGACGCCGTGTTTGACAGTGTGTCGGTTGCGACCACGTTTAAAGAACGGCTTGCAGAAGCCGGTGTGATCTTCTGTTCCTTTTCCGAGGCGGTGCAGGACCACCCGGAGCTGGTGCGGCAATATCTGGGTACAGTGGTTCCCGTCACGGACAACTACTTTGCGACGCTGAACTCTGCGGTATTTTCAGATGGGTCATTCGTCTTTGTTCCAAAAGGCGTGCGTTGCCCGATGGAGCTGTCCACCTATTTCCGCATCAATGAAGCGGATACGGGGCAGTTTGAGCGCACGTTGATCATCGTCGAAGACGGTGCCTATGTGAGCTATCTCGAAGGCTGTACGGCACCTATGCGCGATGAGCATCAGCTGCACGCAGCGGTGGTTGAGCTCGTCTGTCTGGAAGATGCGGAGATCAAATATTCCACAGTTCAGAACTGGTATCCAGGCGATGAAGATGGCAAAGGCGGCATCTACAACTTCGTGACCAAACGGGGCGACTGCCGTGGCGACAATTCGAAAATCTCCTGGACACAAGTTGAGACGGGCTCAGCAGTAACCTGGAAATACCCGAGCTGTATATTGCGCGGTGACAATTCCGTAGGCGAATTCTACTCCATCGCGATTTCGAACAATCTGCAGCAGGTCGATAGTGGCACCAAGATGATCCATCTCGGCAAGAACACATCGAGCCGGATTATTTCCAAAGGCATTTCTGCGGGGCGTTCATCGAGCACCTATCGCGGCCTTGTGTCGGTCCACAAGAAAGCGGAAGACGCACGGAACTTTACCCAATGCGACAGTCTGCTGATCGGTGATCGCTGTTCTGCGCACACGGTGCCTTATATTGAGAGTAAGAACCCGAGTGCGGTGCTAGAGCATGAGGCAACTACGTCAAAGCTCAGCGAAGACCAGCTCTTCTATTGTCGCCAACGTGGATTGGACGAAGAAGAAGCCGTGGCGCTGCTCGTTAATGGCTTCTGCCGCGACGTGCTGCAGCAATTGCCTATGGAATTTGCGGTTGAAGCTCAGAAGCTGGTGGGCATCAGCCTGGAAGGCAGTGTTGGGTAGGTTTTGATGAGCGATATTGTGACGCTTTATAGGCCAGTCGGTCCAAATGAACTGCAATTGATCGAGGAGGCTGGCTTCCGCGCCTTTCCACCTCGTTTGCCGGAACAGCCGATTTTTTATCCGGTGACGAACGAAGAGTACGCCGCGAAGATCGCGCGTGATTGGAATGCAAAAGGGGAGGGAGAGCGAGGCTTTGTCACCCGGTTTGATGTTCAGGGCGACTATCTGGCTCGGTTCGAAAAGAAAATAGTAGGTGGTCGGGTCCATGAGGAATACTGGATTCCCGCCGAAGACCTGGATGAATTCAATGCGAACATCGTTGGCAAAATCGAAGTCATCGCCGAGTTCGTTGGGCCTAATGGCTAAGAGTAAGGATGAAGCTTAATGCTTGAGATTAAAGACCTTCATGCAAGTGTAGACGGGACCCCCATCCTGAAAGGCATTTCGCTCACCATTGGTGACGGCGAAGTCCACGCGATCATGGGCCCCAACGGATCGGGTAAGAGCACCTTGTCAAACGTGTTGGCCGGTCGTGAGGACTATACGATCACCAAAGGGTCTATCACCTATAAGGGCAAGGACCTGACAGAGCTGTCGATTGAAGAACGCGCGTCTGCGGGCATCTTTCTGGCGTTCCAATACCCGACAGAGATTCCTGGTGTCACCACCATGACATTTCTCAAAACTGCCGTGAATGCGCAGCTGAAAGCCCGCGGCGAAGATGAGCTAGATGCTGTGAAGTTTCTAAAGCTCGTCCGTGAAAAAGCCAAAGAGCTAAAAGTCGAAGAAGACATGTTGAAGCGCCCGCTGAATGTCGGTTTCTCCGGCGGTGAGAAGAAGCGGGCAGAGACTTTGCAGATGTCGCTGCTTCAACCTTCGCTGGCGGTGCTGGATGAAACGGATTCAGGGCTCGACATTGATGCCCTCAAAATCGTCGCTGATGGGGTGAATCGCATGCGCGCTCCCGATCGTTCGATGATTGTGATTACTCATTATCAGCGTTTGTTGGATTATATCGTGCCTGATCATGTGCACGTATTGGCGAAGGGCAGGATCATCCGTTCTGGTGGCAAAGAGCTTGCCGCTGAGCTGGAAGCATCCGGCTATACCGACATGACAGAGAGTGCAGCATGAGCGATCAGGCTCTCACATATTTGGACGCAAACAGCGTTGCCGCTGAAGGACCTGCCTGGCTTGACGTACGACGCAAAGCTGCGCGGGCAAGTTTCGCAGACGCTGGCTTTCCCCATCGTCGTGTAGAGGCCTGGCGGTATACCGACCTGTCGCGTCTTGTGGCCAAGACAGATTGGCATCCGGCCGTGCCTCATGACGGCGCGGTGCTGGTTCCGGAAGGTCGGAGCAATCCATTCGCAGGCATTGCATCTCACAAGCTGGTCTTTGTGAACGGATTCTTTCGCAAAGATCTGTCAGAACTGGATGGCCTGCCCGAGGGTGTCGAAGTTCTGCCACTAGAGGCAGCGTTGGAGCGGGGTACCAAATTCGAAAGCGCTTTCGATGCCAATGGCCCGGAAGCGATGGCTCCCATTGCCGCTTTGAATACAGCCTGCGCTAGAGACGGTGCCGTTATTCGGTTGAGTGATGGTGTTCAGCTGGAGCAGCCGGTACAGCTTATCCATTATACGCCGGATGGTGGGGCGACTGTCGCTCATACGCGCAATGTCATTGAGCTGGGGGCTGGTGCGTCCTTGACGCTGTTTGAAGCCCAGATCGGCTGGGGCGGCGCCTACCTTGTGGATCGCGTCACGAACCTCAACCTGGGAGAGCGTGCCTCGCTTACCCATGTTCGATTGGAAGATGAAGATACAGAAGCGGTCCACTTGTCGACTGTGTTGGGCGATGTCGCATCAAACGCATCCTACATTGCAAACACACTCGCTCTCGGCGGGCGTGCTGGCCGTCTACAATCGGCGCTGCATTTCTCTGGTGAAGACGCGCACGCAGAAAGCAACACGGCATATTTGCTTCGGGAAACGCAACATCTCGACTCAACCATTGTGGTTGATCACGCGGTGCCCGGCTGCACCAGTGGAGCCCTTGCAAAAGGCGTGCTCGACGATGAGGCAACAGGTGTGTTTCAGGGCAAGGTGATTGTTGCACCCCATGCACAAAAGAGCGATGCAAAGCAGATGAGCAATGCGCTGCTTCTCTCAAGAGACGCGGCCATGAATGCGAAGCCCGAGCTTGAAATCTATGCCGATGATGTGCAGTGCGCCCACGGCAGCACAATTGGTGAACTTGACGGTGATGCACTTTTCTATCTTCGCTCAAGAGGCATTGAAGAGCAGACAGCGCGTCAAATGCTGATTTCTGCTTTTCTGGGAGATGTGCTGGAGCAGATTTCCCATGAGGTTGCTCGTGATGCCTTGACCGAGCGGGCAACACAATGGTTTGAAGTGAAATCAGAGGGGGAGGCGTAGGATATGAACATGATCGACAGCAACACTCCCCTGGCAGCAGACTTTGACGTTGAAGCCATCCGCCGCGATTTCCCCATTCTCTCACGGGAGGTTTATGGCAAGCCGCTTGTCTATTTGGACAACGCCGCATCGGCCCAGAAGCCAAAAGCCGTTATTGATGCGACGCGCAGCGCCTATGAGAACGAGTATGCGAATGTGCACCGCGGGCTTCACTATCTCTCAAACGAAGCGACACAAAAATTCGAAGATGCGCGAGACAAGATCGCTGCCTTTTTGAACGCAGCTTCGTCAGATGAAATTATCTTCACCAGCGGTGCAACCGACTCAATCAATCTTGTCGCAGACAGCCTTGGATCTGAATTGGAAGAAGGGGATGAAATCATCCTCTCCGTCCTGGAACATCATTCCAACATTGTGCCCTGGCATTTTCTTCGGGAGCGCAAAGGTGTTGTGCTCAAGTGGGTGCCAGTGAGCGATGACGGTGAGCTGCTGATTGAAGAATATCAAAAGCTCTTCTCATCGCGCACGAAGCTGGTTGCGGTAACGGGTATGTCCAATGCGCTCGGCACAATTGCGCCGACAAAAGACATGGTGCGCATCGCTCATGACCACGACGTTCCGATCCTCATTGATGCAAGCCAGCGCGTTGTCCACATGGTCACCGATGTGCGTGACCTCGACTGTGACTTCCTGGCATTGACCGGCCACAAGCTCTACGGCCCCAGTGGTATTGGGGTCCTTTACGGCAAGCGCGATAAGCTCGCGACCATGCGCCCGTATCGGGGCGGTGGCGAGATGATCCGCGAAGTGAAAATGGAAACGGTGACCTATGGGGAGCCGCCGCACCGCTTTGAGGCAGGAACACCACCGATCGTGCAAGCCATTGGGCTGGGCGCTGCGGTCGACTATGTCTCTTCAATCGGGCTCGATGTCATTTATGCTCATGAAAAAGAGCTCCTTGCCTATGCGACCGAGCGTCTGTCCGAGATCAATTCCTTGAAGGTATTGGGGACGACGCCTCAAAAAGGCGCGATCATGTCTTTTATTGTCGAGGGAGCGCACCCACATGACGTCTCGACTGTGATTGACAGGGCCGGAGTTGCTGTGAGAGCAGGGCATCACTGCGCACAACCGCTCATGGACCGTTTTGATGTAACAGGCACGTGTCGCGCGTCATTTGCGATGTATAATACGAAGGCTGAAGTTGATGCCCTGGCAGATGCGATTACAGGCGCAATCAAGTTCTTTAGCTAAGCAACGAAAGAATAAGTGGATCAGGATATGAGTGAAGATCTGCCACAAGAGGCCATATCAGAGGCAACACCGGAGACCACCGGTGAAGCTGCTTCACAGTCGGCGATTCCAGCCGATGAATTAGCACGCCTGACCGATGATCTGATCGGGGCGATCAAAACGGTCTACGACCCGGAAATCCCGGTCGATATCTATGAACTGGGCCTGATCTATAAAATCGACGTGTCTGATGACCGCGATGTGGTTGTGGATATGACTTTGACGGCGCCAGGCTGTCCTGTCGCCGGTGAAATGCCGGGCTGGGTCGCCGATGCGATCCGCTCAGTTGACGGAATTTGCGATGTGGATGTTAATCTGGTGTTTGATCCTCCATGGGATCCTGGCCGGATGAGCGATGAAGCGCGTGTCGCGCTGAATATGTATTAAGCGTTTTCGGCAGAAGTTTTTGCTTCTGCGGTTCGAAAGCGATACAGGAAATCAACCGGCTGATCGGAGTTGCTATGACGACGGTGAGAGAACGACCAAAAGCTGTGACATTAACCGATCGCGCTGCGGATCGGGTCAAGGCCATCATGGCCAACGCCAAAGAAGACTTTGTCGGCGTGCGCATCGGCGTCGAAACCGGTGGCTGCGCGGGCATGGCCTATACGATGGATTACGCAGAGGACATCGCGCCTCTGGATGAAATCGTCGAAGACAAGGGCGTGCGTATTCTGATTGACCCCAAAGCGATCCTGTTCCTCATCGGTACAGAGATGGACTGGGAGCAGGACACGTTTACCAGTGGCTTCAAGTTTAACAACCCGAATGCCGTGGATGCCTGTGGCTGTGGCGAAAGCTTCACGATCACACCGGCAGCAGCGTCCAACTAAGTCTGAATATGGCAGTCAGCTCGGAGTACAAAGCCTTCGTGCTGGAGGCGCTTGACCCGCTCGGGGATATCCGCATCCGGAACATGTTTGGTGGCGCCGGGGTTTACTATCGCGACCTGATGTTTGGCCTCATTGCCAGCGAGACGCTTCACTTTAAAGCTGATGACATCAATAAGGGTGCCTTCGAAGACGAAGGCATGACGCAGTTCCTCTATGAAGCCCCACCCAAAGACGGCAAGGAGGGGCGCAAGATCTCTATGTCTTACTGGGAGATACCGGGCCGCCTGTATGATGAGCCGGAAGAACTGATCGAGTGGGCGAAGGCGGCGATTGAGGCCGCCACAAGGAACAAGAAGACCAAGCCCAAGCGGAAGAAAACGTCCAAGAAAAAATTAGCCGGTAGAAAGAAATAGGGGCCGCCTCGGCAAGAAGCAGCCCCTTTTCTGTTCTCTCTTGCTGAGTTACTCGCCTTTGAACTCCGCAGGGCGTTTCTCAAGGAAAGCCTTCACGCCCTCTTTGAAGTCGCTACTGCGTCCAGCGCTCCGTTGAAGCTGCCGCTCCAGATTGAGCTGTTCTTCATAAGTATTGTCATCGCTTTCCCAGTAGAGCTGACGGATCAGACCAAGGGAGAAAGGACCGTCGGCCAATTGCCGGGCGATCTTGTCGGTTTCTTCTGGCAGCGCGTTGTCATCAAAAACGCGATTGATCAGACCCCACTGTAGAGCTGTCTCCGCGGGGAGTTTTTCGCCCATCATGGAAAGTTCCATGGCGCGGGCACGACCCACAAGGCGTGGCAGCAGCCAGGTTGAGCCACCATCAGGCACAAGGCCAATGCGACGGAACGCCTGAAGGAAGTAGGAAGACCGAGCGCACAGGATCATGTCTCCCATGAGCGCGAAGCTCATGCCGACGCCAGCAGCTGGTCCATTCACTGATGTGACCAGGGGGACAGGCAGGTTGCGCAGACGGCGCAGGAAGGGGTGGTAGGCCTTCTCCAGCGCCGATCCCGCATCCGGGTTTTTGGGCTGAGGGCCTTCATTGCGCCCTTGCAGATTGGCGCCCGTACAGAAACCACGGCCTTCGCCAGTCAGGACAAGACAGCGCACTTTACTGTCCGGATCTTCGACCACATCCATCGCCTCTTCAAGGCCCTGCAGCATCTCCATCGATACTGCATTCATCACTTCTGGATGGTTGAGCGTAAGCGTCGCAATTCCATCTTTGATCTCAAGTCTTACATGTTGAAAGTCCATAGACTTCTCCCTGTTTGTTTTGTTGCATCTTACCCTGCAACGAATTCTGGTTCTTTCTTTTTGAGAAACGAAACGACGCCCTCGGCAAAATTCGGATGGTCACCCAGCTTGCCCTGCGTATCGCGCTCATAGTCCAATTGTTGGGCGAGCGTATTGTGCTCAGCCATGTCCAGCGCCTTTTTGATTTCAGCAAACGCATTGGTCGGGCCTGCAGCGAGTTGTTTTGCGTATCCCATTGCTGTCTCGTTTAGCTTTTCATCATCCACACACTCATAGATCAAGCCCCACTCAGCAGCGGTTTCGGCCGGAAGCTTGTTGCCTAATAGGGCAAGCGCGCGCGCACGGGCACGACCGACAAGGTGAGGGGTGAACCAGGTGCATCCCATGTCAGGGATGAGGGCCAGACGAGGCCCGAAAACTTGAACAAATTTTGCTGACCGCGCAGCAATGACGATGTCGCCTGCCAGCGCCAGACCAACGCCGCCTCCTGCTGTCATGCCGTTGACGGCTGTCACAACTGGCTTGGGCACTTCTGATAGTTCACGGACCATCGGGTTAAACCCGATGTCCATCCCGTGAGCCACACGCTCGCCGCGAGACATGTCCTCATCGCCAGCCACATTGGCGGATAGATCAGCCCCGGCGCAGAAACCTCGACCATTACCTGTCACCAACAGAGCGCGCGCATTGTCGTCAGCGGCGAAATCGGCAACCGCAGAGCGAAACTCGGCGATCATCTCCATGTTGATGCTATTTAAAACCTCGGGCCGATTGAGCGTCAGATGGCCAATGCCCTCAGACACTTCATATGTGATCGTTTCCATAAGTCCTCGTCATAGTTGACGACATGCCCCAAATACGCAGCAGTGGACACGCCAAAATTGGCGCAAACCTTACCGGTACGCGACGATGGACGAAAGTGTAATAGGGGATTCAGCGGTAAAGCCGGTCCGACGCTACGGAAAAACGAGCGATGGTGCCGTGCTGATTCAGCTGGCAGCTTGAGCTGGCTCCGCTGCGGCTGCACTGTCGGCTGCGACCACGCGATTCCGGCCCTGTTCCTTTGCCTCATAGAGCGCGGCATCAGCGCGGGCAATCATGGTCTGGGGCGTGTCACCCATTCCAAATTGCGCAACGCCCAGGGACATTGTTACCCGACCTAGATTTTCACCAGTGGATTTTTTCACCAGCTCACGAGATTTGACGGTCTCACGAATGTGGTTCGCCAATTTGATCGCGTCATCCAATGCGGTGTTTGGAAGGATCATTGCGAACTCCTCGCCGCCATAGCGTGCGGGTGTGTCCTGACCCTTCACATTGTTACTTAAGCAACGGCCAACCAGGCGGAGAACCTGGTCACCGGCCTGATGACCAAATGTGTCATTGAATTTCTTGAAGAAATCGATGTCTGCCATGGCAAGACACATTTCGGAGCCATTTTGCGATGCTTCTGCGATTGAACTCAGAAGAACTTCATCAAACGCTTTTCGGTTGGCGATGCCGGTCAGTTGATCGGTGAGCGCTTCGCTGCGTGCCTGAGCCAGATTGCTTCTAAGCTCTTCGACTTCGCTCTTGGACTCAGTGAGCTTCTCTTCAAGCTCCCGAGACCGTGTTTCCATTTGTTTAGTTGCTGCAACAATTGTTTCGACGACCTGTCCTAGGTCAGCAGCAGAAATCTCGCTGGTGAGCGCATCGCTCACACCCTGCATCGATTTTCCAAATCGGTTGGTGTCGCCAGTAACGCTTGCGATCAGCTCGATGACATTGTCCATCTTGCCGCTCAGTTGCTCGCCAGCTTCAATCGTTGAATCGGTCAGCTGCTCTTCCGGCGCGCTCAAAAGCGACTCGAGTTCATACATGAAGGGTGAGTCGAACGGCTTCGAGGCTTCAAAGCGATCATTGATCTTTGTATTTATTTCGGGGTTCTCGCCAGAGGCGTAGGCATACCAAACGCCGTACGCACCGGGGGTTGGCTCGATACTGTTGTCGCCCATCAGCTGCATAGCTTTTGCGCCATATTCCAAAGCTGGTGAGGTGTTGGCTGTAGATGTCACGATGCTTCCCCGGATCAGATAGATTTTCCCTACGCCTATCAATCTACGTGGGGATTATTACGTGTTCGTAAATTTTGGGACATCCATGGGGCATTTGGCTGGGAAAACCCGCTGTTTCGTGCGGTTTTGACCATGTAGCGCTATATGAAAGGCAATGTTAGTCTCAAACTCAGATGAGACGCCGGGGAGCAGAATTCCAGCCCCAGGAACTCAAATGGGTGTGAGCAGGCACAATCTTGTTCGCGCGGAGGCAATAATAGCGCGGCTGGGGCCGCCATTCGGAGGTACAAATGAGCGTAGCTGAAGATACAAGAGGTTCCGAAGCGGACTCTGCTGGTGGCGCAATCAGAGAGATTGTAGACCGCCAAAAAGAAGCCCACATCAAAGAAGGAGCCCCCAGTCTGGAGCGGCGGATCGATTGGATTGACCGCGCCATCGCTCTTCTGGTGGACAATCAGAAGGAGTTGGCCGAAGCCATGGCTGCCGACTTCGGGCACCGCAGCATCGAACAATCACTTCTCACCGACATTATGAGCTCGATCGGCCCACTGAAGCACTCAAAGAAACATCTCAAACAGTGGATGAAACCAGAGAAGCGGAAAGTCATGTTCCCGCTGGGTCTGCTAGGTGCCAAAGCGCGGATTGAGTATCAGCCAAAGGGTGTCGTCGGTGTCATTAGCCCGTGGAATTTCCCCGTCAATCTCACCTTTGTCCCACTGTCAGGCATCTTTGCTGCTGGCAATCGGACGGTTATCAAGCCGTCGGAGTATACGCCCGTCACATCTGACGTAATGGCCCGCCTGTTCCGCGAAGCCTATGATGAGACAGAAGTAGCCGTGGTAACCGGTGGTCCTGCCGTTGGCGAAGCGTTTTCCCGGCAGCCTTTCGATCACCTGCTTTTCACCGGCGCGACTTCAATTGCGCACCATGTGATGCGGGCCGCCGCTGAAAATCTCGTGCCCTTGACGTTAGAATTGGGCGGCAAGTCACCTGTGATCGTTTCCAAGAGCGCAGATGTAGAAGATGCAGCTGCCAGGATAATGAATGGGAAAACGCTGAATGCGGGTCAGATTTGTCTGGCCCCAGATTACGTATTCGTTCCAGAAGGTAAGGTCGACGCATTTGTCGGCGCTGCTGAAAAATCTGTCGCGAAGATGTATCCGACTCTCAAAGACAATCCTGATTACACATCAATCGTTAATCAGCGGCATTTTGATCGCCTCAACAGCTATCTCGATGATGCTAAGGCGAAGGGCGCGAAAATTGTTGAGGTCAATCCGGCCAACGAGGACTTCTCTCAGCAGCAGACCCACAAAATTCCGCCCACCATCGTTCTCGATGCAACGGACGATATGAAGATTATGCAGGAAGAGATTTTTGGTCCTCTGCTTCCGGTGAAAACTTACAAAGAGAGTGACGAGACCATTGATTACATCAACGAGAACGATCGTCCGCTAGGCCTTTATTATTTCGGCGAGGACAAGGCCGAAGAGGACAAGGTGTTGAAAAACACCACTGCGGGTGGCGTGACCGTCAATGATGTTATCATGCATATCTCCCAGGAAGATCTGCCGTTTGGTGGGATTGGCCCGTCGGGCATGGGGGCCTATCACGGTCTCGATGGCTTTAAAGAGTTTAGCCACGCCAAGTCAATCTACACACAATCAAAGTCTAAAATGGTCGCGGAGATGTTCCGTCCGCCCTACGGCGCGAAGACGCAGAAAAACCTGGCAAGCCAGATCAAGAAATAGGTGTTACCACCTCAATGGAAATCGGGCGGCTTGCGAGCCGCCCTTTTTTGTTGTCTTGCCGAAGTTAACGAACGCCCAGTCGTCTTATCGATGCCGGCGTGTAGCGATCCTCGCGAAGCTCTGTCGCAAAGAAATTCACTGCAGGTTCCTGATTGATCATACCACCCATCAGATAGCGCCCGTTTGTGAGGTCATAATAGGCCATGCCGGCACCCGCGCAGAGTGGCACTTCGTAGGCGGTTTTCGGATAGCCCTCTTGAGTCCGCCAAAGCTCGCCCCGGGTGTCATAAAGTTCGGTCGCAATGACGCCCCAACTGTCTTCCTGCAGATACATGCGCCGACGCTGGTAAACGTGTCGAGTTGCTGGTTTGAGGTTTGCTTCAATGACCCACGCGCGCTGAAGTTCGTAACGCGTATGTTCCTGGTTAATATGGCGAGCCGCGATGATGTCGTCATATTGCAACTCTGCAGATCCCAACCGGTAGTTATTGTTCGGCAGGTAGTATTCGTTTTTGCCGATCACAGTCCAGTTGTAGCGGTTTGGTGAGCCATTGTAGCCGCCCAAGCTATCAACCGTGAACATGCCGTCTGAGTTCACACCAGGATTGTCATAGGCAATATTTGGCGCCCGACGCACACGGCGTGTTCCGGGGCTATACTGCCAGGCAAGGCGAGGTTGCTGAGCCATATTGATAGTTTCATGGACGAGCGTGACGTTTCCCGCACGCCGTGCTGGTGCGACGGTATGAGCAATGTAAAGAGCCCAGATATTTTCCAGGTCTTCGGCCTTTTCTTTCGTCGGATCGTTCCACGCGACGATTGCCTCATCCTGAACCGTGTAAAGTGTATAGTCGCCACTTGCTGTTGGGATCGCCGCCGCATACTGGCGGGTTGCCTTATAGTTGATGAAGACCAGCATGTGGTTCCAGATAATCTCTAACGCATTGTTTGGGATTGGAAAGGGTTTGGACATGATAGCGCCGACCACGCCATTGCCACCTGCGGCAAGGTCGCCAACCAGAGCATTGTTCCGAGCAGCAGCAAACACATTGTCCGGGAACGTGCAGGTCCGACGGGTCTTGTAGACGGGCATAAAGTAGGTACTGCTGTAGGTGTCGAGCAGCGCTTTGTGAGCCCCTGTCAGCCGGTCAGCATATTGTGCGGCATTACTGGCATCAATCGTGAAGAGGAGCGGATCGTTTGCGAACGGATCGGGATGGTGCATGCCGACCTGATAAGTGACATTAGAAGGAGGTGAGGAGAGGCCTCCAGTCCAGGCAGGGATCGACCCATCGGCGTTGCCGCCTTTTTCAGCGCCAAGAGGCGTCAAATCACGCCCCAGCCGTGCAACCTGGCTCTCTGGTACTTTAGCAATTGCAGTCGATGTAGCGCCGATGCCTGTTGCAACAAGCACAGCCAATACCGCTCTATGAAGCTTCCCCATAACACCCTCCCAGGTAGTAATAGTGAATTACTAAATCAGAATGCGTCATGCGAGAGGGAACATCAACCCAATTTTGATACAAAGATGAGGCAAGCGATGACAAGACGTTCAGTGCACACCCGGTAGCGGTGCTAGCGAGACATTTACGACTTATGCGTCTTCGGTTGCAGCTTCTTCCACTTCCGGCTCATCGTCTTCTGGCTCGGGAGCCCGACGAACGATAGGGCGCGCTATAAAGGCAGGCATGTGACCACCGAATGGGTCCTGGCCCTTTTTGCCGCGCATCGGCTTGGTGTCAGATTCTGACCCTTCGTCTGCCTGCACAGGCTCGGCCGCTGCTTTTGTTTTCTTTGCAGCAGGTTTCCGCGTCCGAGTGCGTTTGGGCTTCGGTGCTTCTTCCTTACCGTTGTCAGCAGTGTTTGCGTCTGCTTCAACAGTTTCAGTAGCTGTCTCAGCAACAGCTTCCTGCGCTTCTTCGGTCTTTTTACGACGTCCACGGCTGCGAGGCTTCTTCGGCGCTTCTTCTTTGGCTTCTGGTGCCTCTGCGTCAGCCTTCGGAGCTTCCGCGTCGGCCTTTGACGCTTTTGCTGCTGGCTTAGCTGGCTTGCCGTCCTTGCCATATGCACTGTCGGCATCAATGGGCTTGCCAATCAGTTTCTCGATCGCCGCGAGATATTTTCCGTCTTCTTTGGTCGACAGCATGAATGCTGCGCCTTCACGGCCTGCGCGACCTGTCCGGCCGATCCGGTGAACATAGTCTTCCGCGTGGCTTGGCACGTCGAAATTGATCACATGGCTCACGGCTGGGATGTCGAGGCCGCGGGCTGCAACATCACTTGCCACAAGAATTTGAATTTCGTTTTTCTTGAATCCAGCAAGTGTGCGTGTCCGCGTAGACTGATCTAGATCACCATGCAGACAACCGGCAGAGAAGCCATGCTTCACCAAAGAACGGTGCAGAACACCTACATCGCGCTTTCGGTTGCAAAAGACGATGGCGTTCTTCACATCTTCCGTCTTCAGAATGTCCCGCAGTACATCGCGCTTATCGAGGCGGTGTGTTGGGATGAGTTTCTGCGTCACAGTTGAGGCCGTGGAGGACGCTTTCGCAACTTCAATCCGGACGGGGTCCTTCAGGAACGTCTTGGTGAGACGCGTAATCTCCGGCGGCATGGTTGCGGAGAAGAAGAGCGTCTGGCGCTTGCCAGGAATGAGTTTGCAGATGCGCTCAATATCAGGAATGAAACCCATGTCTAGCATGCGGTCAGCTTCGTCAATCACCAGCGTCTGAACGCCGGTAAGAAGAACCTTGCCACGCTCGAAATGGTCAAGCAGCCGCCCAGGTGTTGCGATCAACACGTCCACACCGCGGTCCAGCTTC
Organism: Rhodobiaceae bacterium; assembly: GCA_003330885.1. Lineage (NCBI taxonomy): Bacteria > Pseudomonadati > Pseudomonadota > Alphaproteobacteria > Hyphomicrobiales > Parvibaculaceae > Parvibaculaceae bacterium. The sequence goes on from CP030277.1 coordinate 809,730, forward strand.
TTTTCCTGGTCGCCGAACGACACGCCACCGATGAGCAGGGCCATCGTGAGCTTGTGGTTCTTGCCGTAGACTTCAAAATTCTCTGAGACCTGCGCCGCGAGTTCGCGGGTCGGTTCCACAATCAGCGAGCGCGGCATGCGAGCCCGTGCTCGGCCTCGGCCAAGCTTTTCGATCATCGGAAGGGTGAAGGAGGCGGTCTTGCCGGTACCGGTTTGCGCGATCCCGAGAATGTCTCGTCCGTTCAGCGCTTCGGGGATGGCTTGTGCCTGAATAGGCGTCGGTTCTGTGTAACCAGCTTGATTGATGGCATCAAGGACCTTGGGTCCAAGGCCGAGTTCATCAAACGTCTTTTTGGGCTCACTGCCCGTTTCGTCAGCTGTCATATGTCTCTATTTCTGCCGTTGTAAATTAGTCGCGTGACGGGCACCCGGATGGTGGAAGTCTGCGCGACGCGTGGCAGCTAGAGTTCAGTGCTGCCATACGAATTGGCCGGAACATACGAGCTGACAGCGGAATGTCAACAAAACGGCCACAGGTTTCGTGGTTTTTGCGCAACAGTTAGAACGACAAGCCTAATTTAGCCTCAAAACCAGGCCTAAATGTCCAAATCCGTCGCGAATTCCGCCCGTTCCTGGATGAACTTGAAGCGAAGCTCTGGCTTGTTGCCCATGAGGCGAGCAACAGACGAACGGGTTTCTGCCATCTCATCTTCGGGCATTACAACCTGAAGCAGGGTGCGTTTGGCCCGGTTCATCGTCGTTACTTTCAGCTGCGCGGGTAGCATCTCGCCAAGTCCCTTAAAGCGGCTGATTTCGACTTTACCCCGACCGCTAAATTCGGTCGCCATCAGATGGTCCTTGTCGGCATCATCGCGGGCATAGGCCGTCTTGCTGCCCTGGGCGAGCTTGTAGAGCGGCGGCACAGCGAGGAAGAGATGGCCGCTGTGAATGAGCTCTGGCATCTGTTGAAAGAAGAAGGTGATGAGAAGCGAGGCGATGTGGGCACCATCCACGTCCGCATCGGTCATGATGATGATCTTCTCATACCGGAGGTCTTCATTCCGGTAGTACTGACCGGGCCGCACACCTAGCGCCTGGATAAGATCGCTGATCTGCTGGTTCTGGGACATCTTGTCCGCAGACGCGCTTGCGACGTTCAGAATTTTGCCGCGCAGGGGAAGGATGGCTTGTGTTTTCCGGTCTCGTGCCTGTTTGGCGGAACCACCAGCCGAGTCACCCTCAACGATAAAGAGTTCGGAACCCGCAGCGCCTGATTGAGAGCAGTCGGCGAGCTTGCCGGGAAGCCGCAGCTTTCGCGTCGCGGACTGGCGATTGACTTCTTTTTCCTGCTTCCGCCGCAGCCGCTCTTCCGAGCGATCAATTACCCATTCCAGAAGCTTTGCTGCCTGCTGGGGACGTTCTGACAACCAATGATCGAAGTGATCCCGGATCGCGCCCTCAGTGAGCTTCTGCGCTGAGACGGTTGCGAGCTTGTCTTTCGTCTGGCCGACAAATTCCGGCTCACGGATAAAGACAGAAAGCAGCGCCCCGCAGGCAGTCATCACATCGTCAGCCGTGATCTGCGAGGCTTTCTTGTTGTTCGTCAATTCGCCATAGGCTTTCAGACCCTTGGTGAGCGCCGCGCGCATGCCGGCCTCGTGGGTGCCGCCGTCGGCAGTCGGGATCGTATTACAATAGGACGACATAAAGCCGTCGCTATTGTACCAGCCAATGGCCCATTCTACTGTGCCGTGGCCGCCATTCTCCCGCTTCACGCGGCCTGTGAAAGGCTCCGCTGTGACGGATGTCAGGCCTTCAGTTGAGACGGTGAGATAGTCCACCAACCCATTTGGGAAATGCAGCACGTCTTTTGTGGGCGTCTGATCCTTGTCACCCACCATGGAGGGATCGCAGGACCACCGTATTTCAACACCGCCGTAAAGATAGGCTTTGGAACGTGCCATCTTGTAAAGACGCGCAGGCTTGAACTTGAGCCCGCCTTTGAAAATTTCCGCGTCCGGGTGGAAGGTTACGCTGGTGCCGCGCTTGTTTTTGACAGCACCTTTTTTCTTGAGCTTGCCTTTTGGCTTCCCGCGCGAAAATTCCTGTTCGTAGGCCTGCTGATCGCGGGCAACTTCCACGAGCAGTCGGTCTGAAAGCGCGTTGACGACGGAGACACCAACCCCGTGCAGACCGCCGGATGTCTCATAGGCGTCGCCGCCGAACTTCCCGCCCGCATGAAGCGTGGTCATGATGACTTCAAGCGCGGACTTGTTCTTGAACTTAGGGTGCGGATCGACCGGGATGCCGCGCCCATTGTCAGAAACTTTGAGCGAGCCATCTGCCATCAGCTCCACATCAATCCAGCTGGCATGACCGGCAACCGCCTCGTCCATGGAATTGTCGAGCACTTCGGCAAACAGGTGATGTAACGCGCCTTCATCCGTGCCACCAATATACATGCCAGGGCGCCGGCGAACGGGCTCCAGCCCTTCAAGCACCTCAATATCCTTGGCGGAATAGCCAGCCTTCTTGGACACCGTCTTTTTTGCAGCAGCCTTGGGTGCGGCTTTCTTTGCACCGGCGCCAGCTTTGGGCGAGCCGAAAAGGTCGTCAGATTTGGGCTTGGATGTAGTGGTTTTCTTTTTGGCGGGCATAGGAACTCGAAGGAATAGGGGGTGCACGACCCGGAACCGAATCAAACCTCATTCTACTCTTCAGCCAGCTTGAATGCGGAAGAGAATGCCTCCTATGATCGTTTATCCGACATTTTACCACCTGCAGAACATCTGGAGCCCATCCAATGCCCACTATCAATGACCCGCTGACACTGCCCTGTGGTGTAACGCTCAAGAACCGTCTCTGTAAGGCTGCCATGACAGAGGGCCTGGGCGATCCAGACAATAAGGCGACCCACCGCCATGAGGCGCTCTACCGCCGCTGGGCGGAAGGCGGGGCGGGCATGCTCCTTACCGGCAATGTGCAGGTGGACCGGCGTTATATGGAGAGGCCGGGCAATGTGGCGATTGATGGTCCTCAGTCAAACGAGGCGATTGCCGCCCTTCGCGCTTATGCAGAGGCAGGCACCGCGAACGATACCCATCTCTGGATGCAGATCAGCCATGCGGGCCGTCAGACACCCGCGTCGGTGGCGAAGGAACCCGTAGGCCCATCAGACATTGCCCTTGAAATGCCAGGCAGCCAGTTCGGTAAGCCCCGAGCGCTGACGGGTGAGGAAATCAGGGATGTGATCGGCCGCTTTGCCCATGCAGCACAGATCGCCAGCGACACGGGCTTCACAGGCGTGCAGGTGCACGGCGCCCATGGCTATTTGATCTCAGAGTTTCTCTCGCCCGACGTGAACACACGGACGGATGAGTGGGGCGGCAGTCTGGAAAACCGGGCGCGGCTTCTCCTGGAAGTCGTGCGTGCGGTGCGTGGCGCCGTGGGGCCGGATTTTCCGGTTTCGGTGAAACTCAACTCAGCCGACTTCCAGCGCGGCGGTTTCTCTCACGAAGACTCGCTTCAGGTTGCCAAATGGCTGAACGACGAGACGGTCGACCTCCTGGAAATTTCAGGCGGCACCTATGAGCAACCGCGCATGGGCGGCTATGACGACATGACGCTTAATCCCGACCGCTCGGAAAAACGCGCGGAAAGCACCATCGCGCGCGAAGCCTATTTCCTGGAATATGCAACCGACATCCGCAAAGCGACCACCATGCCGCTCATGGTCACCGGCGGCTTCCGCTCAGTGGAGGGAATGAATGCGGCCCTCGCATCTGGCGAGATGGACATGGTGGGCCTTGGCCGTCCACTCTGTGTGGATGCAGACGTGCCAAACAAATTGCTGTCCGGCGCGATGACAGAAACCCCGGCGTTTGAGAAGACACTTCAAATCGGACCCGGCTGGCTCGGGCCGCATTCGCCCTTCGCGATTGTCAAAGGTCTCAACGGCTGGGGACAGCAGGGTTGGTTCTGCCTGCAGATATTGCGCATGGGAGATGGCCAGGACCCGGATACCAAGATGGGCGTCTTCAAGGCCTTCCGCGATTACGCCAAAAACGAAGCCCGCACCGCAGACGCGTTGGTGCGGTAGGGCTGATTAGGATCAAGCATGCAAGATGTCAAAAGAGAGATACGTCGTTTTTTAAGCAGCCCAGTACCCGAAGTGCTGGAGATTCGTGGCAGGTGGGGAGTTGGCAAGACTTACCTTTGGAACCGAGAGATTGAGAGTGCCAGCTGCAGATCAGACATCGCCCTCAATCGATACTCTTATGTTTCGCTATACGGTTTGAACGATCTTGACCAAGTAAAGCAGTCGATTTTTGACAATAGACAAAAGAGTGATCAACTGGGCCAGCCTGCCTCACTTGACACGCTAGTGGAGAACTCCAAGGAAATCCTCAAACAGCTCCGACCTGCTTCGCGCGCAAAACGTATCCTAGATTTGGTGAGCCTCGTGCCTGGACTACAATCAATCTCGGGCTTGGCTGACGTGACGAGGTCGTATTTTTACTTTCTGATTTCAGAACAGCTCATCTGTTTCGATGACTTGGAGAGGGCGTCGAGCAAATTCGATGTTGAGGATTTGATGGGCCTAATCTCCCAACTGAAGGAGCAGAAGCAGTGCAAGATCGTTCTGATTTTGAACGACGAACCTCTTGAGGGTGAACAGGGAGATTTTGACGGAACGGCCGAAAAAGTGGTCGACATTTCTCTGCTGTTCAAACGTTCGGCACGTGATTGCGCGCAAATTGCATTAAGCTCAGAAGGTCATCTAACTGAATGGTTGACGGGGTTCTTTGATGAGCTAGGAATTGACAATTTGAGGTTGATGCGTCGTGTCGAACGGATCTTGCTGACAATCAAAGGATCAATGGATCGCTATGATCCATCGATATTTGAGCAGCTTTGCAAAGTGACCACACTCTTTATGTGGAGCAAATACGGAAAGCAGGAAACTCCGTCAAAGGAGTACATTCTGAAAGTGATGGCGCCCTTTTCTGGCTATAGATCCGGCGAACAAGAGCTGTCATCAAAAGAAAGTTCCTGGAAGGAGTTGATTACCAAGTACCAATTTTACCCCTTTAGCGATCTGGATAGAGTTGCAATCGATGCTGTAGACAACGGGTACTTCCAAATGAACTTACTCTGCGATCAAGCGCAACGAAAACAAAACGAAATAGACAAGAAACAATCCAGAGAAGCTTTCTACGACGTCTGGAAATCTCTGGATGATTCTTTCGACGGCACACCTGAACAGTTTGTGGGGGATATGACCCAAGCGTTCAAGCTAAACGCATTGGCCTTGTCACCTCGAGATTTGAACCAGACGGTACAAATCTGCAAGCAGCTGGGTTTTGAGAACGAAGTAGACGCGCTCATCAAAACGTTTGTTGATACGCACGCTGAAGATGATGAAGTGTTTGATCTTGATCGATCTCCTTACCGCAACGACCTCTCAGAGGTAGAGGTGCGGATGGCCTTTGAGAAAAAAATGGGCGGGGTTGTCGTGAAGCAAGATATGGCGGGCGTGCTGCTGCGAATAGTCGAACAAAGCGGTTGGAATCCAAGTGATATTGAATTCCTTGCCAGCAAGAGCGTAGAGGAATACGAAGCGCTATTTAGAGAGTTAAAAGGCTCTGACAAAAGGGCTGTAATTGGACGTTGTCTGGATTTCGAACGTTTCACAGATGCACCAGATGAATTGCAGGAAATCAGTAAAAAGTCCAAACTCGCATTGAGAGCAATATCCAAAGACTCGGAATTCGCAGAATTCAAGGTCAGGCGATTGGGCATCGAACTAGACTAGCTGACAGATTTAACAGGCGGTTGCTTGTCTTACCTTTGGGTGTCTCCTCGGTTTACAACGTCACTCCACATGCACACACCGGCAAGGAAACTGTCATGGGCAGCCCTGTTAAGCAGGGGAGAGCTTCGAGGCTGAACGACGAGAGGCGCCGCGCGACGCTCACTTTTGATCTGTGACGACGGTTCAATACGCTAATACTTCTCCCAATAAGGCGTGCCTTTGTACCGTTCGACCAGAAAGTCGACGAAGGCCCTGACACGGCTGGAAAGGTGCCGCGTGGGGGGATAGACCGCATAGGCGGCGAGACTCTGCCATTCATAGTCCGGGAACAGGTCGACAAGGGATCCGTTACGGAGTTCATTGTGAATGATGAAACAGGGTTCGATGAGAATACCTCTGCCGGCCAGTGCAGCATCTCTCAGGAACTCGCCATTGGTGCCCGCAATCGTCGACGACATTTTGATCGTCCCTTGCGATCCGTCCGGCGCACTGTAGTGCCAGGCCTTGTCGGATCGATTGGAATAACGAAGTTCTTGGAAGGCTTCGAGGTCCTGGGGTGTTTTCGGAAGCCCATTGCGTTTGATGAAGTCAGGACTTGCACACGCCACGGATTTGATCGACGCGAGCTTGCGCGCGACGAGACCGGAGTCGCGCAATTCGCCGATCCGGATGGCGAGGTCCTGCCCTTCCGCGATGAGGTCGATGGTGCGGTCATTAAAATCGACGTCAAACTGCACATCCGGATGACGGTCCGTGAAGTCCATAATGGCGGGCCCGAGGTGCGCAACGCCGAAGGACAGGGGAGCGGCCACCTTGATAAGACCGGAAATGTCAGCCGAGTCCGAACTGATCGCGGTTTCCGTCTCCTTCCAATCAGCCAGCAGCCGCAACGCCCGATCATAAAGCGCCTTGCCCGAGTCCGTGAGGGTTATCTGACGCGTCGTGCGGGTCATCAGTTGCACGCCAAGACGTGTTTCCAGATCCTTCAGACGCCGGCTGACCGCCGACTTGGCGATCTTCAGTTGCTCGGCGGCCGCCGTCAGAGATCCCGCCTCGACAACACGAACATAGGTCTCAAACTCCTCAAATCGGTCCATTTGTTCTCCTTTTGAGAACAGTATTTTTACATTAGGACCACTAATTCTCCAAATCAGAAATGATATATCCCCTTCAACATCGAAAGGAGATCATCATGACAAACCCGAACACCATCCTGCGCATTGAAGCGAGCGCCCGCAAAACAGGCTCTGTAAGCAGAGAGCTAACATCGAAAGTCATCGACCATCTGGCGAGCGAGACGGCCATTCTCGTCAAAGAGCGGGATGTGTCTGAAGGCCTGCCGTTTGTCGATGAAGAGTGGGTGGGATCCAATTTCACCCCCGCCGACGCGCGCAGCGAAACACAGAAGGCTAAGCTCGCTCTGTCGGACAGTCTGATCGAGGAGTTGTTGGAGGCCGACACATTGGTCATCGGCACGCCGATCTACAATTTCGGCATTCCGGCGACACTCAAGGCCTGGATCGACATGGTTGCCCGCGTGGGCGTGACGTTCAAGTACACGGAAAACGGCCCCGTCGGTTTGCTTCAGGGCAAGCGGGCGATTGTTCTTGTCGCGTCGGGCGGAACCCCGGTGGGCAGCGACATCGACTTTGCGACCCCTTATCTGAGGCAGGCGCTAAAGTTCATCGGCATCTCAGATGTGACCTTTGTTGCCGCCGATGCGATGGGGCAAGACTCCAACGAAAAAATCACAGCGGCCAAAGAAGAGATCGAGTTGTTGAAAGTTGCATAACTCAGACATGTAGGTGGACGGGAAGGCTGCGGTGGGATCCTACAAATTGGAACCCACCGCGGCGGGCTTCCTGTATGGCGTGGTGGTCAATCAGTGTCGCGGGTCGTTGAAGGCCGTGAGCAACCCGAGCAGCTTATCGGGCACGGTATCCATTTCCCCAGCGTCACCAGTCTTCATCTTCGTGGGAAGGACAATGTCCCTGTCAGATTTTCCGCTTTGGGGCAGCCAACAAATTTGATCCGCTCGCTGAACCTGATACCCTGATGACAATTAGTCATTTGGAGGAGAGAAACCATGCATGATCTGGTAATTCGAGGCGGAACGATTGTCGATGGAACAGGGTCGGCTTCATTCGTGGGCGATGTGGCCATTGATGGTGACCGCGTAACACTGGTGGGCGAAGTTAAAGCAGAGGGTCGCGAAGAGATTGATGCCACCGGCAAGATTGTGACGCCGGGCTTTGTTGATGTGCATACCCACTATGATGGTCAGGCAACCTGGGACGATGAAATGGCGCCGTCCAGCTGGCACGGCGTGACAACTGTTGTCATGGGAAATTGCGGCGTGGGCTTTGCACCCGCGAAGCCCGACAAGCATGACTGGCTTATCGGTCTCATGGAAGGCGTGGAAGACATTCCCGGTACCGCACTCGCTGAAGGCCTGCCATGGAATTGGGAAACCTTCCCGGAATATCTCGATGCACTTGAAGGCCTACCACGTACTGTTGACGTTGCAACGCATGTCCCGCACGGCGCCGTGCGCGCTTACGTTCTTGGAGAGCGAGAAAGGCCTGGTGCTGTTCCGACGGACGAAGATGTCGAACAGATGTCGAAGATTGTAGAAGATGGCCTGAAAGCAGGTGCACTAGGATTCTCAACATCGCGCACCATTCTTCACCGGTCCGTTGACGGGGAACTGGTGCCAGGTACAACGGCCACGAAAGAAGAATTGATCGGCATTGGCCGTGCCATGGGCCGGGCGGGTCACGGTGTTTTTGAAATGGCCTCAGACCTTCAGCCGGAATGGAAAGAGTTCGAGTGGATGGGAGACTTGAGCCGGGAAACCGGCATGCCGGTGACATTTGCGGCACTGCAGTCACCCGCTAAGGCTTTTCCGTTGGAAGAGCAGATCTCCCAGATGCGTGCACAAAATGACAATGGTGCAAACATCGTCGCGCAGATCGCGCTGCGCGGAAACGGCATTGTCATGGCCTGGCGCGGGACTGTGCATCCGTTTGTTTCTCACCCAAGCTGGGGCGCGATAAGCCTTCTCCCTTGGGAGGAGCAATATGCAAAACTCAAAGATCCGGCGTTCAAGGCGCAACTGTTGAGCGAAAAGCCCATGGTGCCGGAGAATGTGGACCTGGGGGAAATCTTCGCCATCATCACGGAAGGCTGGGCACAGCAGTTCGAGATGGATGAAGACTTTAATTACGAGCCTCAGGTGGACGAGAGTGTCGCTGCCCGTGCTAAAGCCGCAGGCAAGTCCGGCGCTGAATATGCTTACGACATGATGATGGCCGATGACGGCAAAGGCTTCATCTACCTGCCGATCCTGAACTATGTGGACGGCAACCTGGACTTCCTTGTGGATCTCCAACATGCCGATGACACAGTGAACAGCCTGTCTGACGGTGGTGCTCATTGTGGCACCATTTGCGATGCGGCGAGCCCAACCTTCATGCTGGAGCATTGGGTGAAGAACCGGGAACGCGGAACCATCTCGCTGGAGAATGCGATCAAACGTCAGTGCCTCGATACAGCCCGTCTCTATAGTCTGCATGACCGCGGTGTTCTGAAGCCTGGTTATCTCGCAGATGTGAACGTTGTCGACATGGACCGGATCAAGCTCGGCAAGCCATGGCTGGCCTTTGACCTGCCTGCAGGCGGTAAGCGCCTGCTTCAGAAGGCGGAAGGCTATGACTACACGATCAAGTCAGGGCAGGTGACCTTCAAAGGAGGCGTCGTGACAGACAAGCGTCCAGGTGGTCTCATTCGTGGGCCGCAAACGGTCGAGACGCGCGCAGCCGCTGAGTAGTTCGGCTGACCCTTAGGATGCCTTTTGTGCATCGCGCACCAATCCATCAATCATCTTGTTGATGAGCGATTGGGGCGCGATGCGCTTGACCTTCCCGAGGACACGCGCGCGGTCAAGCGGGTAGCGGAGCTTACGGTTTTTGCTTTTGATGACATCGTAAATGGCGAGCGATACCTTTTCTGGCGTGAGTTTGCTCTCGCGCGTGTCCTTCGCCATCATGCGCACAATCGCCTGGGTCGTTGAGGTTTCCGCAGAAGCGGCTGCAACCTTCAAATGATCCCCAACATCTGCCCGGTCCATATTCATGGCCACCGGCTGCATGATGGCCACATCGATATTGTCTGCTTTCACTTCGTGATAGAGCGCTTCACTGAACGCCTCGAGAGCAAACTTCGAGGAAGTGTAAGCACTGAGATAAGGCACCGCCAACAGACCACCGAGCGAACTCATAGAGATGATAAGTCCATGACCTTGCGCCCGCATGATTGGAACGGTAGCGCGGGCTACAGAGGCAAGCCCAAGAACATTAATGTCATAGACGCGGGCCAGTTCCTCCATGGAGGTTTCTTCAACTGAGCCGAGTACCATCTCATTGACGCAATTGACCACGACATCGACACAGCCCATCGCCTCTTTTGCCGCCGCAAGGCACTCGATCACGGATTGCTCGTTGAGCACATTCATTGTCAGCATGTCGATGTCCGGAGTGGTCGATTTGGAGGGGTCACGCATGGTTCCCCGCACTGTCATGCCCTTGTCCTGAAGCGTGCGGGCGAGCACGGTGCCAAGACCACCTGAGGCGCCGCACACAAGGACGGTCGTGGGTTTCTTTTTCGACTTGCCCATCATGGGTTCTATGCCTTTTCCTGGTTGTGCAGATAGACAGCCATGTCGGCGACACGGTTGGCATGTTCCCGAATGAAGTCATCCTTCATTGGGTCCACGCCAAAGAGCTCGCGGCATTCATGCTCCACATTGAAAACCAGCGTGGCAGCACCGACCGTCATATAAAACAGATGTGGGTCTTGGACGATCCCGACAAAGTCCTGCAACCACGCCAAACGGTTGCGATGGAAGGTAGAAATCAGGTAGTCGAGACGCCAGCTCTCTGTGCGGCCTTCCTGAATGATCAAGCGATTGAGTTCCGGAGCTTCAGCACTAAACCGCACAAAGGCCGTGATGACTGCGCGGAGTTTGCCTTCATCGCCGAGGTCATTCAGTACGGGCGCCAGAGGTTCTATGCGCGATTGGAGAACCGCCAATATCCGGTCAACCGCTGCTTTCCAGAGGCGCTCTTTGTCTGAGAAGTGGTAGGCGGCAGCACCACGCTGAACACCCGCACTGGTTTCGAGCGCTCGAATTGAGACACCGTCAAAAGTGTGGTTGGCAAACGCCTCAGTCGCAACATCCAGCAAAGCATCCCGCGTTTCCGCGGCTCGCTGCTGTTGACGGCGCTTTGCTTTGGTTGCCGTTGAAATAATTGTGCCCATGTCACTTGACATATAAAACGTCAATAAATATGTCAAGTGACATAATTAATAATCATGACGGCTGCTGCGGGATAAACGCAGAAAGAGAGCCAAAGCAGGAGGGCGAATGACCGTGGCGCAGGTACAAAGAAACGATTTTGCGGTTGGGCAGAAAATCATTCACTGGCTGATGGCAATTGCGATCATGCTGGATCTCTACATCGCGCAGAAATTCGGCGGCGTCATGACTGAACTGGATCGTTTCGAGTCACGCTCCGATCATGCAACGCTCGGGACCATCGTGGCTGTCCTGTTTTGCATTCGCATCTATCTGCGATGGAAACATGGTGCACCGCCACTTCCGTCTGAAATGCCGGGCTACCAAAAGCTGCTCGCACATGCAGCGCATTGGTTGCTCTATGGCTTGATCTGTGCACTGATCGCCACAGGCATTCTGAGCGCAATCAATGCGGATACTCTTGTGACGCCTTTTGGTCTGTTCGCCTACGGGGACGGCACCGGGGCAGAAGCCACATTCCTTTACATTCGTGGATTTCACGAACTGACGACGAACCTGATCATCGCGTTGATCGGCCTACATATTGTCGCGGCTCTGTATCATATGATCATCGTCCGCGACGGTGTTACGGGGCGCATGCTGAAATTCTGGAAAAGCGAGAAGCAAGGATAGAAGCCGCCTGATTGGCTCCTACACCTTCTTTTTCTTTGACAGGTGATAGGTGAGGGCGCTGGCGAGGCAGTGCCGCAGCTCTTTCTCCGGTAGCTTCTTCCGCACATCGAGCACCAGTGCCCGGTTACCCTCAAAAGTCAGCTTGTCGCCATACATATCCCGGAGGGTGGGGACCAGGTTTGTCTGGCAATGGAAATAGATTGCCACATGGTCCGGATCATCCTTGATCGCATCAATCCGAACAGTCGTGCCACTTTTGGTATCTGGCGTCAGGTAGCTGGGCTGTCCCCATTTGAGGGTCTCCTGCAAATCTCCAACGCCTTCAGTCTTGGCAGCCGTTTGGAAAATCAAACTGCGAAGCGCCAGAAGCTTCTGGCGGGCTTTGCCCTGATAAGTATCGAACACACCCGCAACGCTATCGGCTTCAAATGGGATTTGAGAATTTCTCGTCATTTTTGTGGGCATCCCGTTTCATATCCGTCACGTGGAGACTCTAGCATGTCCTCCTGACGGTTCATGTCAGGAGTGGGAAAAGCGGGTTAGATAGCACTGCTCTTGGCATTGGTGCCGAATCCGCAGAGAATGCACGCATTGCTAGTAAGGTTTTGCAAAATTCTGCAATCTAGGAGTTGGTCATGCTACGCCAGGTTGGCGCTATCCCGTTTGTCATTCGTGAGACAGAGCCGTTGGTTCTGATGATCACGTCGCGTACACATGAACGCTGGATATTTCCTAAAGGGGCTGTGGAAGAAGGCGAGACCGCAGCTGAGGCGGCACTTCGTGAAGCTTATGAGGAAGCAGGTATCCGTGGCCGGATGCTGGAACAGTTTGCCCATGACGTTCAGGCGGTCAAACAATTGTCTGATGGTCCGCGTGATTTGATCGTCACATATATCCCTTTGCATTTTTCTGAACAGCATGACGACTGGCCTGAGCGTAAAAACAGAGACCGTCATTGGGTGACATTGTCAGATGCGCGAAAAATCGCAGGCGGTCCGGACATCCATGGGGCGCTCGAAGGTTTCGAAGCACTGTTACCAGACCTTCACAGCATCGCCAAAATTAGATAGATCGTTGCCGACAGGGCTGCCGCTGCAGGAACGGTGATGACCCATGCAGCAGCAATTGAATAAGCAAATCGCCGACGCACCAGCTTCCGCTTCTGACGGATCGCAGGCTGACGCAGTGCTTCGTCAGGCGTTGCGCTCAGAAGAACTTTCCGACGACCTTCTTTCCGCTTTGGATTTTCGAGATATTCTCTGAGGAAGCCCACACCGAAAATTGACCCAATGGCGATATGGGTGGAGCTCACAGGCAAGCCCATATTCGTCGCAATCAAAACTGTAACTGCGGCGGAGAGGGCGACGCAATAGGCTCTTATGGCGTTAAGGCGGGTGATCTTTTCGCCGACAGTACGAATAAGCTTGGGCCCAAACAGCGCCAAGCCAATGGCGATCCCCACGCCCCCAATTGCCAATACCCAGAAGGGGATGGCGACCTTTGACTGCAAGCCAGATGTTTCAGTAACAACAGAGGCAATGGCGGCAAGCGGCCCAACGGCATTTGCGACGTCGTTAGCGCCATGAGCGAAGGAAAGAAGCGCCGCCCCGAGAATGAGCGGCAGATGAAACAGGCGCGGAATGTCTTTCTTCTTGTTCCGCAGACCTGACGATAGCCGCTTGATATAGGGAATGGACAGAACGCCCGCGATAACAAAGGCAAGGACTGAGACGAGGAAGACCTCCTCCAGGCCAGGTTTCCAAATCCGTTTCAACCCCTTGAGAGCCATGTAAGCTGCAAACGTCGCCGCCATAAGTGCGATCAACACCGGAACCCATGTCCGAGCTGCTGCGAGCTTGTCTTCTTTGTTGAGGATGAGGACCTTGATGGAGGCCAGGAGCGCTGCGGCTATCACACCACCAAGGACTGGCGAGATAACCCAACTGGCTGCAATGCTGGCCATGGTGGGCCAATTGACGACACTGAGACCAGCCGCAGCAATGCCGCCGCCCAGCACACCACCGACGATGGAATGTGTCGTGGAGACAGGGGCGTTCAAAATTGTCGCCAAATTGATCCAGAGGGCTGCCGCGATGAGAGCACTCATCATGAGGAGAACGAAGTCACCTTCGTCGACCGAACCTTCTGGGCTGATAATCCCTTTGGCAACCGTGCTAACCACATCACCGCCGGCAAGAAGGGCGCCTGCAGCTTCACATACCACTGCAATCGCAACGGCGCCGCCTATCGTGAGCACTTTGCCGCCAACGGCTGGACCCATATTGTTGGCCACATCATTGGCGCCAATGTTTAGCGCCATATAGCCGCCAAAGATCGCCGACATGACAAGGATCAGCGTTGCGTTAATGCCCCCTTGAGGCCCTATGAGAGAACTAGAGGCAACCGAGATACCAATAGCGCCGAGGAAGAGCACCGACAGCACGATCGGGAGTGCCTGAATACGGAACCCGCGCGCTGAATCGAGGATAAACTCCTGACGGCGCAAATCATTAACGTACCGGTTTTCAAGTTTCTTGTTGGCCACGCGCACCCCCCGGGAATTGGCCTGCAGATCAGGCGCGGCACCGAATCTGCAACGAAAGTATGATTATTGGTTAGCATTCCTAGGGGCAGATTGCACATCAGAGCTACTCGGACTCCTTGGCCTCAGAGGTATAAGATTGAGACACTTCACACGAGTCGCGGATTCAGGGGCTCTCTATGAAAACACCAAGTGAAACCAGCGTTTCTACTTACACGATTGGGGCTGAGGGCCAGGCGGTGCTTATGGACGGCTTGCCCAGCAACTACGTTGAAAATGAAGCTGAGTACCAATGGATACGGGTGCAGAATCACCAACCTTTCGACGACGCTGAGGTCTTTAGTCAGCTTGGGCTCACACCTATTGTCGTTCAAGGCCTGCTGGCACCTGAAACTCAGCCAAGACTCAGCAAATTGGCGGGGGGGCTCCTGCTCGTTTTGCGCGGCGTGAATACTCATACGCACGCGGAACCAGATGACATGGTCTCAGTGCGGCTTTGGATTGAGCCAAAGAGAATTATCAGCGTTCAAGTCCGGCATGTTTTGTCAGTTGACGAAATTTCAGAGTCTTGTGAGTTCGATGATGCGCCGACAACAATCAGCCGGTTTGTTTTTGAATTGATTGACCGCATCTCCGCCAAGATTGAGACCATGGTTATGAAGTTGGTGGAACAGCTGGATGAACTTGAGGAAGAAAATCTGTCGGGCGGCGGCGGGGGAGCTGGACGTACAACGCTCAGCGAACTAAGACGGCAATTGATTGTGGTGCGTCGCTACGTTGCGCCACAGCGGGCTGCGCTCGAGAGAGTCAGTCAAATCGATGCGGCCCCACTTAAAGACACGGAGCGGCTTTTGATACGTGAGATATCGGATCAGACAGTGCGCCTCGTGGATGAACTTGATGCCGCCAGAGAACGGGCCACAGTGATTAATGATGCATGGGTGGCATCGCGTGCAGAGGAAATGAACCGCAATATGCTCGTTCTTTCAATAGTTGCTGCCGTTTTTCTGCCGCTCGGATTCCTCACCGGCCTTTTGGGGGTCAATGTCGGCGGTATTCCTGGCGTCAACTCTCCTTACGCTTTTTGGATCGTATGTGGGGTAAGTGCCGCCTTGGCAACCGGGCTCTACACTTTTTTCAGATGGCTCAAATGGATGTAGAGCGGCATGAAAAAAGCCGGACACGAAACATGCGTGCCCGGCTGAATTGGAATAGCTGTGTACTTCAGCTGGCTTTGGCTTCTTCGCCCGGGAACTGATCCCGCAATATGCGTTTCAGCGCTTTACCTGTTGGATTCCGGGGAATGGCATCAACAAATTCGACACCCTTGGGAAGTTTGTATCGGGCGAGCTTGCCGTCACAATGCTTCATGACATCAGCTTCAGTCAGGCTGTCATCTTCGCGAACAACAACGGCAAGGCAGACCTCACCCCATTGCTGGTTCTGCTGACCGATAACTGCGCAGTCCTGAATTTTGGGATGCGCCAAAAGCACATTTTCGATTTCTGCCGGGTAGATATTTTCCCCACCGGAAATGATCATGTCTTTAATGCGGTCCTGGATATAGACAAACCCTTCCTCATCCACGGTCGCCAGATCGCCCGTATGAAGCCAGCCATCAACGATGGTTTCGGCGGTGGCGTCGGTGCGGTTCCAGTATTCTTTCATGATGTGCTTGCCGGAGACCAGGACTTCACCAACTTCGCCGGCCTTGATGTCATTGCCGTCGCTATCTACAACCCGAACGTTGGTATGGAAGAATGCCTTGCCGGTTGAACCAGCCTTGGCCATCGCGTCATCTGGAGAGATCAAGCAAGAGGGGCCGCAGGTTTCGGTCAGGCCATAAACCTGATGAATTTCGATCCCCATGCCAGCATAGGTCTCAATCAGAGTTACCGGAACCGGAGCCGCACCGCTCATCACCCAGCGGAGCGATGAATAGTTGCTGGTGTCTTTTGCGCCAGAAAGGAGCATGAAGTTCAGCATGGCGGGGACCGCCAGCATAGTAGTGATCTTCTCAGCTTCGATATTGGTCCACATGGCGTCGAGATCGAAGCCACGCATGATGACCGATGTACCTCCGCCATGTACGCAGGCGATGAGCGGGCTCAATGCACCGACATGGAAGAGTGGAAGAACAAGCAAGTACCTGTCCTTCTGCTGCATATCGCTTGTTGCAAGTGATGTGAGAGATCCCCACAGCGTAGAGTTGTGAGTATGCACAGCGCCTTTGGGAAGGCCTGTTGTGCCGGAAGTGTACATGATGAAGAGCATGTCATCTTCGGTTGCACCAATCGCGGGTCGGCTGTCAGCAGCGGCTTCGTGCAACGCATCATAGTCTTCCGCGATTGCAGTTCGTTCGCCAACGCTGATCCAGCGGGAGATGTCTGTGGCATCGCCACCACGTCCATGGATATCTTCAACGGCTTCGGCAAAGTCTGAGCTGAATAGGAGTGTTTTGGCGCCACTGTCTTTCAGGATGAAGCAAAGTTCATCCGGTGTCAGGCGCCAGTTGAGCGGTACGCAGACGGCACCGATTTTCGCAATCGCGAAAAAGGATTCCATGAACTCCACACCGTTCATCATCAGCAGTGCAACGCGATCACCTGGCTTAACGCCCTGGCCCGAAAGCATGTTCGCAGTTTTGTTGCACCGGGCATCAAGCTCGGCATAGGTGAAGCGGCGACCGCTCTCGGTCTCAACGCAACCTTCCAGGTTGGGGTTGAGATGCGCGCGTTTTTCGAGCATCAGCCCAATATTGTGATCCATTATTTCCTCCCTGAGCTCACGCATTTGCATGAGCGATCGAACCGGTTCTTCCGGCGTTCCTCAATGTTAAATGGGTCTCTTGGACGAGAACCCGGTCCCCCGACCGCTTAAAAATAGTGTGACCTAAACCGTAGCGAAATCAAAGGGTTGATTCATGTCCCTGTGTTAAAGGGCGAGGCGACCGAGCGCGCCGGAGACGGCTCGAACCAGCCAGCGGGGCGAGGCGCGTCCTGCAACGGCGGCGGCCAAATTGACCATACCCGGAACGCGGATAACTTCACCCTTCATACAAGCGGCGTAGCCTTCGGCCGCAACGCCGGCGACGTCAGACACCATAAAATCGGGGATTTTTGCCGCCGTCTCATTGCTCTCTTTTGCGCTCGCGACCATGTCGGTGGCGGTCACGCCAGGACAGAGCGCTGTAGCCGTAATCCCGTGGGGTTTGAGTTCCTCTGACAAGGATTCCGTGAGCGACAGGACATAGGCTTTCGTCGCCGCATAAGTTGCAAGCGATGGGATGGGCTGGAATGCAGCGATAGACGCGACATTCAGGATCCGGCCGTCCTTCCGCTCTACCATGCCGGGCACGAACAGGCTTGTGAGCTCTGTGAGCGTCGTGATGTTTAGGTGGGTCAGTTCCAGATGCCGCTTGGTGGGGATATCGGCGAAGGCCCCCATTTCCAGCACGCCTGCATTATTGACCAGGGTCTCCACATGAACACCCTTGGAGATGACCGCTTCATACAGTTTTCGGCCCGCATTGGGTTTGGAGAGGTCCGCGGGGAGAGCGATGGCTGCAATCCCGTGTTCATCCATCAGGTGCGCGGCAATGGCCTCCAATTTGTCTTTTGACCGGGCAACAAGGATTAGGTTCGAGCCTCCCTTTGCAAACTCACCTGCAAGCGCCTCACCAATACCGCCCGATGCGCCGGTAATCAGCGTGGCTTCTTTCATGGAGGGGACTGGCTTTTTTTTCGACGGGCTCTTTCGGCTGACGGTTTTCTTTTTCGCACTGGTCTTACGGGTCGCAACAGCCATGGTTTCCTCCATACGTGACGCTTTGCGAACAGTTTAGGGGGAGCAGTCCGCCAAAGGAAAGTTATGACTATCTGTCAGCTCTCTGCAGCGTTCGGCCTGGACTGACTTTGAACCCACTGATCCAGTTTTGCAGAGGACGGTATCTCGATCCGTCCGTAGGCCCGCTCAATCAATCCGATTTTTTCGAGCTGCCGAAGGGCCTTGTTAATCGACGCCCTGGTTACGCCCAGAATTTCGGAGAGCTCTTCATGAGTGACTTTGATAACCGGGTTTTTGCCGTCGGCCTGGTGCATCATATTGAGGGTCTTGGCGACTTGGGCGTTCAGCGGCAAGTGTCGTAGGTCATCAACAAATGTAAGTGCGGCATGTAGGCGCTGTGCAAGGAACGCCAGGAAATAGGATCTGATGCCTCGATGTTTATCGAGGAGACGGTCAAACCGTGTTTTGCTTATCTTCGCAATCACCGTTGGACCAACAGCGACCGCGTCGAACTCACGCGGAAGTCCGCCGAAAATCGTAAATTCCCCGAAGAACTGATCAGGTCCCATTACCGCCATCCCGGCATAGCTGCCGTCGATGCCAATTTGCCCCAATCTGACGGCTCCCGATTTGACGATGGTCAGCGACGGATCCGTGTCTCCCCGTGCCTGTATCAATTGTCCGTCTGAATATTTGAGAGAAACAGCTGCATCGTAGAGCGCCTCCCGCAAAGTGTCGGGAAGGGTCTCTTGAAGCCCAGGAAGTCCATAATCGAGTCGACCGGACAAAAAACCTCCAAATGTAAAATATTATACATTTTAGCGAATTCAGGTCGCCTATCAAGGGGCTGCAACCAGAGGAGGTCGGCATGAAACCGGAAATATTGTTGATATTGGCGTTCTACATCGCGTTTGCAGTGGCAGAAGCCATTAGGACAGGATTCTTCAAAAAAGAGGGTGAAAAGCCAGACGATGCTAAAGTCGAGATTGTCTCAACGTTTGCGCTCATTGCATTCACACAGCCAATGGTCCTGTTTTCAGCGACATGGCTGACCAGCACTTTTGCGCCTGGTACAGAGAACATGCTGATCGGCCTTCCGATCATTGCCCAAGTGGCGATCTTGCTCGTTTTTGAAGATATGACGCAATACTGGTGGCACAGGGCGTCCCACACGTTCCCGTGGCTCTATAATCTCCACCGGTCACATCACAATTCTGAGTATCTGAGTGTACGCGTCGTGTACAGGAACAACCTTTTCTACTACGCGATGATGCCGGGCATTTGGTTCGCCGGAGTGCTGATCTATATGGGTCTTGGCTACGTCTACGCCTTCTACCTTGTCGTCAAAATGTTGGTGATCTTTGGCGCCCACTCAGACGTGCGGTGGGATGGTCCTCTGTATAAAATCAAATGGCTGTCGCCGATTATGTGGATTGTTGAGCGCACAATCTCCACACCGGCCACCCACTCAGCCCATCATGGTCGCCACAAGGATGACGGCGTTACCAACTACAAAGGAAATTTCGGCAATCTGCTGTTTTTCTGGGATGTATTGTTCGGGACTGCAAAGATTACACGTCAGGTGCCAAAAGAGTTTGGCGTTGAAAACCTAGAGCCCGTCACGTTGGGTGAACAGCTGGCCTGGCCAGTTTTCCAGGGCAAAGGGTCCCGGTCTGCTGTCGTGGCCAAATCTGCAGATGTTGCGTGAACTCTAACCAAGAGGAGATGTGTCATGTCAATTGAGACAAGTGAAAGTGGCCGTATCGCAACCTATGCGGCGTTCTGGCCCTATTATCTGCAGGAGCATTCAGTTCCCGCGTGTCGCACCATGCACTATATCGGAACAGCGCTGTCCATTGCAGCACTCGGTATGGGGATCTTTGTTAATGCATGGTGGCTTCTCGCCGCCCCGTTGTCAGGGTACTTCTTCGCCTGGGTTGCTCACTTCACAATAGAGAAGAACAAGCCAGCGACCTTCACCTATCCACTCTGGTCTCTTGTGAGTGATTATCGCATGTTTTTTGCGTGGATCGCTGGGCGGTTGGGCGCACACCTCGAGGAGGCGGGAGTTCGCTGAGTGTGCTGACGTGAGCAGACCTATACGCTACGTGTTGTCGGGCTGTTCCGGCGGCGGCAAGTCCACACTATTGCAAGTGTTGCGGCGGCTAGGGTTCCCAACGTTCGAGGAACCCGGCCGCCGAATTGTTCGTGAGGAACAGGAGATAAGAGGCTCCGCTCTGCCTTGGGTGGACCCTGAGGCGTTTGCCATCAAAGCGATTGAGAGGTCGGTTGATGCATTCGAGCAAGCAGCCTCTCTGGACGGACCGGTTTTCTACGACCGGTCTTTCATCGATGCGATTTCCTTTGTCTCCTCCATCAACGGGCGCCTTCGCCCTGAACATCAGCGCCTCATCGACACCAGGCGCTATGCTGACTTTGTCTTTCTGACGCCGCCCTGGCCAGAGATTTTCCAGAATGACGCAGAGCGGAAAACGAGCTTTGATTCAGCAGTCGAAGAATACGAACGTCTTGAAATGAGTTTTACAGAGTTTGGGTATGATCCCATTGTCCTACCCAAGGTTTCGGTGGAAGACCGTGCAGCCTTTCTATTGGATTTGATTTTTCGAGGAGATGAGAGGCCATGATTGTTGCCATTTTCCGGGCACGGGTGAGGTCCGAAAACGCCGATGAGTATTACGCTTTGGCTGACGAGATGGGGGATATTGCCCGCGCCATGCCGGGCTTCATCTCGTGGAAGGGATATTTCGCTGAGGACGGCGAGCGGGTGTCCGTTCATGAGTGGGAGAGTGCGCAGGCTCTGGAAGCCTGGCGGACTCATCCAGAACATCTGCGTATTCAGGAGCTCGGGCGCGAGAAGTTCTACGACGAATTTACACTCTATGTGTTGGACGATCCGCGTACCTCCAAATTTGTGAGGACCTAATGCGACTTGCTAAGTACGTCCGAGCGACGTAGAAGACGCGGGCAAGGCGCTGCGGGCGCGCCTGGTCCGCCAAAAGCGAAAGCACCCGCCCATCTGTTGAGCGACCGTCTGATTTCAGCACGTTGCTTTCTTGTGACCCCATGGAGCGGAAGAGGGGCGATAAGGAGAGTGACGCCCATGTCCAAAATTTTTGGGTCTATGGAGTCAGAAAAACCGCAGGCTCATCCCCCACAGGATCACCCTTTGGGCGAAACAGTCACAGATGTCCTGACATTTCTAAAGTCCAAAGCCCGTAGACTGCACAAACAAGTCGAAAAAGGCTCGTCTGTTCATGTTGGGCGCATGCGCGCACTGCCGGGAATGGCATCGTCAACGGACCAGGAACTGATCGGGCAGGTCAAGCGCCGTCTATGCCTCAACGTCATTGCCATGGAACTTGGCTTTCGCACCTGGGCGGCTTT
This sequence comes from Rhodobiaceae bacterium, assembly GCA_003330885.1. Taxonomy (NCBI): domain Bacteria; kingdom Pseudomonadati; phylum Pseudomonadota; class Alphaproteobacteria; order Hyphomicrobiales; family Parvibaculaceae; species Parvibaculaceae bacterium. The sequence continues at coordinate 831,266 of CP030277.1, forward strand.
GGCGCATGCGATGGAAGGTGATGAAGTTGGAGGAGATTTCGGCACCATCCTTTGTCCGAAACGGATGATGGTGCACCAGAACATCTGGTTGGCAGACTACAAAGAAGCTGTTGAGATCAAGGCGGAGCATGGCGGTTATCTGCTCGGTTACCGTCGACAATTCTTCATTGCAGATAGTGATTACCTTCAGGACTTGGGCCTGGATCCGGAGCGAGATGAATGGGAACGGATGGACCGAAATTGGGTTGAACCGGGCGACCTGAACGCCCGAGCGCGTCTTTACGCACGGCTCTTCGCGGAGCGGCTCCCGGCTTAATAAAAAAAGAAAAAACTTTACTTAATGGGCAAAGAGGTGTCTCCTTCTGTAAACAGAAGGAGATGCGCGATGTCTGATATTCAATTTCAATCCTTTCATGCCGGGTTGGATCCTGAACAGACGCTCATGGTAGATGGTTATGCGGACGGATATCGGACGATCAGCCACTGGCCAGGACATTCGACGCCTGCGCCGCTCCGCCATGATTTAACAACCGGTTCCGCTCTGATGCTTGCTGGGATGACCGGAGCTCAGCGGCAGGAATTGTTGGGCGAGTACTCGGTTGTCACGAACAATCATATCGATGCAGACGGGGTGCTCTCAGCGTTCTGCGTCCTCAATCCAGACCTTGCTCTGGAGCACCAGGACCTGATCCTGCGAACAGCGGCCAACGGTGATCTGGCGATGTGGACGGGTCCGGATGCGTTGGTCTTGGAGCTCACTCTTATGAAGGAGGTTGAAAGCTTTGAGCCTTTCTATGGAGCGCCGATAACTGCGCAGCACCTGACCAACATGGCAGAGGCCTATCAGCACTGTTTCAGGCTCTTGCAGGAAAAACTCTTGGAGGACCCGTTTTCCATCCAAAACGGTTGGGCGAAGAGACGCGACCAGGTTGTAGAGGATATTCGAAAAATTGACGCAGGCGAGGGCGTGCGTGTCACACGCTTTGAGGCGGACGATTTGGTGGTTGTTGAGATTAATAGGGCGATTACTGCCATGGGGCTTCGACATGCGGCAGGTGATATGTACCGCGTGCTGCTTGCTTACTCAGACGACGAAGGGATGCGTTATAGGTTTTGTTACCGCGCGGAATCCTGGTTCGATGTTGTCTCAATTGCACCAAAGTCACGTACACCCCTGGACGGAATTGCGACACGGCTGAATGAGTTGGAGCAAAACAAACAGCACAAGTGGTGGTCGACACCTATTGATTGGGTTGTGCCTGAGCTGGGGTTTGGTGCGCCAACGGTTAATGATCTGCAGGCCAGTAGCGCTGATCCTGCTCTCCAGAAAGACCCGCCAAGTTCAATACCGCTAGAAAGGGTCGTTGAGGAACTGCGGCGTGAGCTCAAGTAGCACCTGATTAATGCTGGCGTATGCCGCAGTATATCAATTGCGGACGATATGAGATTTCAGTTAGGTCGGTAGGACGAGCGGTTCTGGAGGGACGGAGTTCAAAAACAACGCAACCCCGATCTCCTCAGGTCGGCGACCTGGGACGGGGTTGCTTTTGTGCTTCTCGCACGTGCCCATGCTAAAGAGCCGGGCTTTTCATCGTATGTCTAGAGACCGACGCTGCTTGATGCAGCTGTGGCTAAAGGTATGTGTTGCGCTATCTGGCCTAAAATCCTTTGCGTTTGAGCTGCGCGTCTGCACACGTCAATCGGACTCTACGCTTCAATCTATCTTGGAATTTCTCACTGCTTGAACGTGACATATACGCCAGTGTTTTCAAGCTACGCTACGCTTCGCAGGTGGGGTCATCTTCGAAACCTCCTTCTGAATGTGCATTAACTTTGTAGCAAGGAATCGGCTTCGTGTCAAGGGAATCGTGCGATGTGACGTCGCGTCGCACTATGAGTCTGCAGTGCTGACCTACTTTCTGCGGCCGCAATAAATCAGTAAACAGAGTAAAAAATGAGACAAAGTGTTTGGATAAACGTCAGTGGACGGATGGTCTATGAATCCCAGCTTGGACGGGTGCGGACTCTCTCTGACCACCGATTGGCGAAGGTGCACGCTGGCGGTATATGAAGATCAAAGAAGCCGCCGAGCATCAGAACCACCATGCCGTGAATGTCCGCCATACTGAAATTGTCCCCGGCGATGAAGAGGCGCCCGTCGGACATTTCTTCGTTCAGCCATTCCCATCTTTGCGGAATGACCGCGCGTTCTGCGGCGGCGAATTCTGGTATCTGCCTGACCACATCTTTGAACAAAGGGATGGTGTGGCGCACGTAGTGACCGTGCGGCAGAAACAGCTGATGGAATATTCGTTGGCTCCACATCTCTATGGCACCTTGTTCGAAGGCGTCGCGCCCCATGAGCGGAGGCTCAGGAAAACGCGCTTCGAGGTATCTGCAAATGGCGACGCTTTCAGTGATGATGTTTCCGTCATCGAGTTCCAGTACCGGCAGTTCTTGGAGGGAATTTACCTTGCGGAATTCATCCGTGCGTGTGTCAGTTCCGGCCTCAAGATCGACCCGTTGAATATCGATCCCTTTTTCGGCGATGAATATTCGAACCCGTTTTGGGTTCCCAGCGTTGGCATTGTAAAGCTTCATATCGGCGCCTCTTGTTTTAGGGGGCGCTTTCGCACCTTATTTAACAAAATAATTAAATAAGGTGCTTCGGTCAAAGAAAAAGGCCGATGAAAACACCGGCCTTTTCCGTAAATGCAGATCCGTGCTTAGACGGAATAGTACATGTCGAACTCAACTGGGTGAGGCGTCATGTCGTAACGTTCAACTTCTTCCATCTTCAGCTCAATGTAAGCATCGATCTGGTCGTTGGTGAACACGTCGCCCTTGATGAGGTAGTCGCGGTCAGCGTCCAGGCTTTCGATCGCTTCACGAAGAGAACCGGCAACTGTTGGAATGTCAGCCAGCTCTTCTGGTGGAAGTGCGTAGAGGTCTTTGTCCATTGGATCGCCAGGATGGATCTTGTTCTGGATGCCATCAAGGCCGGCCATCATCATCGCAGAGAAAGCGAGGTATGGGTTGGCGGTTGGATCCGGGAAGCGGATTTCGATCCGCTTGGAAGCAGGCGACGTGCCGTATGGAATACGACAGGAGGCAGAACGGTTACGCGCTGAATAGGCGAGGAGAACCGGGGCTTCGTAGCCTGGAACCAGACGCTTGTAGGAGTTGGTTGAGGCATTGGTGAAAGCGTTGAGTGACTTCGCGTGCTTCAGGATGCCACCAATATAGTGGAGGCAGGATTCTGAAAGGTCCGCATAACCGTTACCAGCAAATGTTGGCTTGCCGTCTTTCCAGATCGACTGGTGACAGTGCATGCCTGTACCGTTGTCTCCAAAGACAGGCTTCGGCATGAAGGTGGCAGACTTGCCAAAAGCGTGCGCCACATTGTGGATTGCATACTTGTAGATCTGCAGATGGTCGGCGACCGTGGTGAGGGTCTGGAACTTCATGCCCAACTCGTGCTGAGCCGCCGCCACTTCGTGGTGATGCTTTTCAACTTCGACGCCCATTTCAGCCATTGTCGAGAGCATCTCAGATCGCAGGTCTTGTGCGCTGTCGATTGGGTTCACGGGGAAGTAACCACCCTTGGTCCGAGGACGGTGGCCCATGTTCCCCATTTCGTACTCGGTGCCCATATTGTCCGGCAGCTCAACACTGTCGAGAACGAAGCCCGTATTGTAAGGCGAGGATGAGAAACGCACATCGTCAAAGACGAAGAATTCCGCTTCAGGGCCGAAATAGACTGTGTCACCGATGCCAGTGCTCTTCAGATATGCTTCAGCGCGCTTTGCGGTACCACGAGGGTCGCGGTCATAAAGCTCGCCGGTGTTCGGCTCAACAATGTCACAGAAGATAGCGAGCGTTGTCTGGGCGTAGAATGGGTCGATGGTTGCAGTGGCGCAGTCTGGCATCAGCACCATGTCGGACTCATTGATCGCTTTCCAGCCAGCGATCGAAGAGCCGTCAAACATCTGTCCATCATTGAAGAAGTCTTCGTCTTCGATCATCGCAATGTCGAAGGTCACGTGCTGCATTTTTCCGCGTGGGTCGGTGAACCGAAGGTCCACATATTTCACGTCTTTGTCTTTGATTGTCTGTAGGACAGCGGCGGCATCGGCCATGGTGTTCTCTTTCCCTGCTGTGTCTCGAAAGTAATGGCAGGCTTTTGCCTACCGGTTGGATTTGCACAAACCCCTCGGGAGGGGCGTGTGGTATTAAATTGCTTCGTCGCCGGTTTCCCCGGTGCGGATGCGGATGGCCTCTTCGACGGAGGAAATAAAGATCTTCCCGTCGCCGATGCGTCCTGTTCGGGCCGCATTCTGAATAGCCTCAACCGCTTTTTCTACGGTTTCGTCGTCGAGTACCACCTCGATTTTCACTTTTGGCAGAAAATCGACCACATATTCAGCGCCTCGATAGAGCTCTGTGTGGCCTTTTTGACGTCCAAAGCCCTTAGCTTCGGTCACGGTGATGCCCTGCAGCCCAACTTCCTGAAGTGCTTCCTTCACCTCGTCGAGCTTGAACGGCTTGATGATTGCCTCGATTTTTTTCATCGTTTTGTTTCCTGACCGACCGGTGAGCCATGTTTTTCGCTCTTATCCGGTGCAATCCTGTAAAGCTTGCCCAAGTAGCTTGCAATGTGACGCGCCACCGCCGCGCCGCGGTAATACATAGTTAGCACAAGCTATGCCAATGCATTGGGCTCCAAATAGCCCTTTAAAATCAATAATTTGCATGAGTATCTAGTATATGTCGCTCATTTCCTGAGCAGATATTGAGCACAAAAAATAGGCAGATGCACAAAAAATAGTCTTCCGAGCTTTGTGCAGCTGGTCATTGCTCGATCTCCGAACCTCTGAAATGCTCCGCGGCACATGAAATCAGTTCATTCGGGGGAGCAATGCGGCCAGGAAACACAGTCTTCTCAGGGCTCAGGACGACAATCTTCAGCACCATGTCGGCAATGGCGATGGAGCATGGGGCCATCAATCTGGGTCAAGGATTCCCGGATGACGAGGGACCGGTGGAGCTTCGCGAACGGGCCGCCCAGGCCATCATGGCCGGACCCAACCAATATCCGCCTTCTATGGGGCTTCCTGAGCTTCGAAAAGCGGTCGCCCATCATGACTCGCGTTTCTATGGGCTGAATGTCGATTGGCAGACGGAGACTCTCGTGACATCAGGCGCAACGGAGGCATTGGCCGATTGTTTCCTGGCGCTCTTAAACGTTGGCGACGAGGCGATCCTCATTGAGCCCTTCTATGACTCTTACCTGCCCATGGTTGAGGCAACAGGTGCGCGCGCTGTGACGGTTGGGCTGGAGGCGCCCAATTGGGATCTTGATCTGGAGGTGCTGGCTGGTGCGTTCTCAGACAAGACCAAGCTCATTGTTGTGAACACGCCCATGAACCCGACAGGCAAGGTCTTCTCCAAAGCCGAGCTCCAGGGCATCGCAGATCTTGCGCAAAAGCATGATGCCTATGTGATCCTCGATGAGGTCTACGAGCACCTGGTCTATACCGGAGCAGCCCACGAGACGATGATGGCCTTGCCTGGCATGCGAGACCGTTGCGTACGCATTGCCTCAGCGGGAAAGACATTTTCTCTGACGGGGTGGAAAATTGGCTATGTGACCGCCACGCCAGACCTGCTGGCGCTCGTTAACAAGGCGCACCAGTTTGTAACATTCACAACGCCCCCCGCGTTTCAGCTGGCAGTGGCCTGGGGGCTCGGGCAGGGGGATGCCTATTTCCAGAATCTGGCGACGGATCTGGAGCAGAAACGCGATCTCCTGTCCAAAGGTCTGGCGGCGGTCGGATTTGATGTCGTGCGCTCTGATGGAACCTATTTCGTCACAACCGATATTTCCGGCCTAGGCTATAACGGGACCGATCTGGACTTCTGTAAAGAGATAACTGCGAACGCGGGCGTCAGCGCAATCCCGGTCAGCCCATTCTACAAGCCACGCGATGGAGGTGTGGGCATTCCGGGAAACATGGTTCGCTTCTGTTTTTCAAAACAGCCTGAGGTGCTCGAAGAGAGTGTCTTTCGCCTAAGAAGGTATTTCGGATGAGTGAACCCCTCCGCAGAGAAGCGCTAAGCGGTGACGCAAAATGGCTTGTCGTGTTTCTGCATGGCCTTGGCTCAAACGGAGCCGACCTCATGTCTTTCGCTGACTATTGGGCGAAGTCCATGCCGGATGTCGCATTCACTGCGCCCTCTGCACCAACGCCCTGTCCAGATGCACCAGGCGGTTTTCAGTGGATACCCAGATTGCCTCCCGGCCATCCGCTTCTTTTCCCTGAAGTTGAGAATGCCGCTGACGAGCTTCAACCAACGCTCGACCAGGAGCTCTCTTTTGTGGGGCTGCCTGCAGACAGGTTGGCATTGGTGGGCTTTTCTCAAGGCACGTTGATGACGCTGCATGCGGGCCTCAGGCAGGCCATCGCGCCAGCTGCCTTGTTAGGGTATGCAGGTGGTCTTGTCGGGAGGGATCGGTTGGCAGATGAAATAACCTGCAAACCGCCCGTAATGCTCATCAACGGAGATGCAGACCCCATCGTCCCAGCGAGCGCTCAAGCCCCTGCATTGGAGGCTTTGCAAGAAGCGGGCATCGTTGCGGCAGGGCAAATCATGCCGGGTCTTGATCACAGTGTGAATGCGGATGCACTGATCCTCGGCGCGCGTTTTCTTCTGAGTGCTTTTGACTATCGCGAGAAGAACCCAGTTTAGGTCGTATCGCTGTCACCCCAGCAGCAGCTTAGCAATAGGCGAGTCATGTTGGAGTGGTGCGGTCTCCACGTGACAATCTGTCTGATGCGGACCAATTCCTGTGTGTGCAACTGTTTGGACCACCGTTCGGACCGAACAGAATTGGAGCTACCATGATAAAACTGATCTTGCGTGCGAACCTGTTTGTTCTGGGTGCCGCAGCAATTGGCATCGGGCTGTCGATGTTGCTTCTGGGATCTGATGCCACGGGGCAGTTTTTTGCAGCACTCATCAATTTCTTTCTGTCTGACCCACAGGAACTCGAGGGCATGTCATCGCCCAATGTCGATTCCGAGCTTCGGTTCTATTCAGTTTTTTGGGTTGCCTATGGAGTTATTGTACTTCGAGCTGCAAGCAGCCTTGAGGAGAACTTGAAACTTGTTCCCATTTTTTCAGGGCTATTCTTCGCAGGTGGTGCAGGTCGACTTCTGTCTCTTATGACACTGGGGCATCCGCATCCGCTTTTCATTCTGCTTATGATTGTCGAATTGGTGTTGCCGCTATTGCTTATTGCCCTGTGGGCGGGGATTAATCGTCAGCGCTAAGCTGCCGCGGCTTTTGAGCGTCGACCAAACCAGCGTGAAGGGGAGAGCGACGAGCGCGCTCGGTCCTTTTGCGGTGGAATTTTCACACCAAGTATTTTGGAGAGTTGGTCTGCTCCGCCTATATAGCCTCCGTCCAGCCAGATTTGGGGAACGGTGACAGGCGTCTTCTCACCGATGTGAGCTTTCACGCGCGGAAACATCTCATACATACGGCCGGGATTCTTCACAACATCATGATAAGTGTATTCGACCCCGGCATCGTCCAGATATTTTTTTGCGCGTATGCAGTGCGGGCAATTCTCTTTGCCGAAAACCTGATTGCCCTCTATCTCGAAACGCTCGGTGGCGATGTTCATGACTTTCTCAGCCAACACACCGCGGTTGAGCGCTTCGCCCTCTGAAACAACCTCTCCCTCAACCAGAACGATCGGCGCATGCCAGGCGCCTTTGCGGAGTGGCTTCCACCATTCTGACAACCATTCGCGGACATCAAGTTCGATGGGAACGCCATTTAGTTCATTGGCCATCGTGTCTTCAATGATATCGACCGTAAGGGCACATTCGCCGCAAGGAATTTTTATTTTGAAAGGTCCCCATTGTCCGGCCCATCGATAGAGGGTGACTTTTATTGGTGTTGGGTTTTTTTCTTGGTCGGTCATGGTGCAGCCCTTTTTGAGGTTATCCAGTAGATACGTGCGTTCATCGAAAATCCAACTGAACCCACCTGACATTTCTGTGACAGCGCGTGAGTGGCACAAGACGCGACGTCATATCGGCCCACTGGACAGCGCAGGGCCTATCGTTATCTTCACGGGCAATTAGTCGTGAGAGCAAAACAAACGGGAGTAATCGGATGGTAGATCCGCGCACGCCCATCCTGGTTGGATGTGGGCAGGTAGTTCAAAAAGAAAAAGACCTGGATAAGGTCAAAGACCCTGCTTCACTGATGGCGGACGCCGCAAAGCTCGCGCTTGCAGACACGTCGGTCGCCGAGTTGACTGGCAAGCTCGACACCATCACCTGCACCCGCTTTGTGATTGACAGCCCTGGCAGTCGGGAACTGCCAATCAGTCAATACGCCAATCTGCCCCAGACTCTTGCCAATAAGCTGGGCGCAACACCGGCAAATACTTGTTATGGCCCAACTGGCGGCAACACGCCCCAGCTGCTGGTGAACTACACCGCAGAAAAAATTGCAGAAGGCGACCAGGACGTGGTTCTGCTCGCGGGCGTTGAGTGCTTCGGCTCCATGCAAAAACTCCTGATGGCTGGCAAGACGCCGGAGAGCTGGAACGATGATCCGGGCGGCGCTCGGATCGATATCGGATATGAAAAAGAAGGGGTGACCAAGGTTGAGAACCTCCACAAGCTTCAACATCCGGTGAATTGTTATCCGCTCTTTGAAAATGCACTGCGCGGAGAAGCAGGACGGTCTGTCAAAGACCACCAGATGTTCATTGGGGAATTGATGTCGCCCTTCACGAAGGTCGCTGCTTCGCACCCTCAAGCCTGGTTTCCCATTGAGCGGACACCGGAAGAGATTGCAACGCCAAGTGATGCCAACCGCTATGTCGGCTACCCATACACAAAATATATGAACGCGATCATGGCTGTCGATCAGGCCGCCGCCGTCGTCATGATGTCTGTTGAGAAGGCTCGTGAGCTTGGCGTGCCAGAAGACAAGTGGGTCTATCTCCACGGCTCCGGCGATGCGAACGACCACTGGTTCCTGACCGAGCGCCAGAACTTCCACTCAAGCCCGGCTATCCGGACGATGGGACAGAAGGCTTTTGCGCAGGCCGGCTGGTCAATTGATGAAATCGATATCATGGACCTCTATTCCTGCTTCCCGAGTGCAGTGCAAATCGGCATGAAGGAACTCGGTATCAAAGTCGGAGACCCGCGTTCCCTGACGGTTACAGGCGGCCTGCCTTACTTCGGTGGTGCCGGGAACAATTACGTCATGCACTCCATCGCGACCATGGTTGAGAAACTGCGTGCCAATCCTGGCAAGAAGGGCATGTGCACGTCGAATGGATATTATGTGACGAAGCACGGGATCGGCCTCTATTCAACGACGCCGACTGAGGGACCCTGGAAACGGGAGAACCCGGCAAACTATCAGGCGGAGCTTGATGCGATGGACCATCCGCGTGTCGAAGAAAAACCAAACGGCGCAGCGAAGATCGAAACCTTCACTGTGATGCACGGTCGCAATGGCCCAGAATTTGGCATCGTTATGGGAGGCCTGGATGCAGATAATGCACGGTTCGTATCGCATGTCACCGCTGAGGCCGACATTCAAAGCTTGCTCAATCAGGAAAGCCTTGGCCGCCCTGGGACGGTTGAAAACACAGATACCGGGCTCAACATTTTCACGCTCGCATAAGTCCAGAGCGGAACCTCAACTTCAAAAGGCGGTTCTTTGTGCCGCCTTTTTTGTCACCAAAGCCAGGTTTCAGGATCAGGCACAGGTTCATTGTCGTTCATCGAGAAGAACCCTTTGGCGTTTCGCACGATCACCCAGATGGCCGTGGCGACCATGGTGAGCATGCCGATCACGAAGACGAACAAGATCGCGCTGATGGTGAAGTAGAGCAAGCCGATCCAAAAGGTGCGTATCTGATAGGTGAAATGCGTCTCGGTTAGATCATCAGCATCTGCACGTCGGAGATAGGCCATGACCAACCCGATAATCGTTGTGAGGCCCCCGGTCACAAATCCACCGAAATTGAGTAAATAGATCAGTTTGACGATATCTGAGTTGTTGGAGCCACTATTTGGACCGCTTTGGTCGGACATGCTATTCCCTCCGCATTGACATATTGGAACGTTATTCGCCGCATTGAGTTCTGTCGATAGGGTCGACAGTTTTCCTGCCGCGGCATGGGAGTTTGGAATGGCACGAATCTATATGATCCGACACGGTGAAGCCGCGGCTGGCTGGAGTGAAGACAAAGACCCAGGCCTTTCTGACCTGGGACGCGCGCAGTCAGAGGCGGCAGCGAAAGCAATCATGTCCCGCGAGGCATCGGCACTCCCAACTATGTCGAGCCCGTTGCGACGCTGTCAGGAAACAAGCGTGCCGCTTTCTGCTGCGTGGGGTCAAACGACGATCATCGAACCCAGGGTCGCTGAAATCCCGTCACCCAACCTAAGTCTTGAAGAACGCGGTGTCTGGTTGAGAGAAATCATGACCGGAACCTGGGCTGAGACTGAAGCACCCATCGGTCATGATCTTAATCTGGTCGGCTGGAAGCAGTCCGTGGTTGATGCATTGCTCGAACTGAAATCCGACACGGTGATTTTCTCTCACTTCATCGCCATCAATGCAGCGGTTGGTCACGCACTGGACGATCCGCGGGTCATTTGTTTCCGGCCCGACAATTGCTCTGTCACTGTCTTTGAAACGCAGGGCAACAAGCTCTCCGTACTTGAGCAGGGCACCGAGGCTGAAACCAAAGTCAACTAGGCTGTCGCTGGTGTTGCGCCAACTGACGACCTTAGCCTAGCTGTGCAAACAGTCAGGCCGGCCACGATCATTGCGAGAGCTGTCATCGAGACAAGTGTGAGTGGCGACGTCTGCTGTGCATCCGAAAGGTTCAGGTAGGTCAGCATCAGCAGTCCGCCACCATTGCTTACAAGCCCCGTCCAGATCGTGACCCATGGGATCGATCCCCGTGTTGCTTGGACGAAGCCGCCTGCATAATTCACGATAAGTGCCAGGTAGGCGACGCCAAGCAGGCGAGCATAGCTGATTGGGGCAGGGGCTTCGCCCATGAGCGTTTCAAACAGCGAGACCGGAAACAGAAGAAGCGGTCCGGCCCAAAGAAGCACAGTCACGCCGATTTTGAAGACCAGGACGCCGCGCAGCAATTTCAATGTTGGGGTAAGGGAAGTGTTTTGCATGTCTGAACCTCTGGATTGCGAATTTGTCCCGAACTTTGCGCAGAACTTCCGGGTTGACCATTGGCGAAAAAGACAAATATATGGGTAAATGCGACAAACCTGTAGAGGGCCATTTTCATGCACCGGATTTACATCTTGGCTTTACCCGGGTGCGTTGGGTCAGCCGTTTTGGGCCTGTCCGAAATATTCCATCTTGCTAACCGCATTTCGCTGGAATTGGGAAAAAAGGGGTCACAGCTCAATCCCATAATTGTCGGCTTGTCAGCAGAGCCTGTTCTGACCGAAGAGGGAATAGCGCTGCCAGTGGCACGAAAGCTGCCCACTGCAAAGAAGGGCCATCTGCTTGTGGTGCCGGGCTGTATGACCAAGGGTCTTGACCTCGGCACGTCCGTGAAAACGAGAGTCGCAGAAACAGACGTGCTGCGGCATTGGGCGTCGGCTGGCGGTGTGATCGCAGCACAATGTAGCGCTGTTTTTCTGCTCGCAGAAGCTGGCCTCCTGCAGAGCCGCAAGGCCACAGCAACATGGTGGGCGCAAAGCCAGTTGAAAGAAAACTACCCGGATATTCACCTGAGTGAGGAGGAAACGCTTACCGAGGACAGTGGCATCATTTGTGCGGCAGGGCCTTATTCCCACCTGGATCTCGGCCTTCACCTGATCGAGAGATTGAAGTCTCGTTCCTTGGCCTCACTGGTCGCTAAATTTGCAATGATCGAGAGGTCGCCACCTTCCCAGTCCGCATTTCGGACGATGGAGTTGATGACGGCAAACCCGCCGCTTGAAAAGCGCATCGAACGGATCGTCCTGGGTTCGTTGCCAGACCTACCTACGGTGGGCGACGTCGCGTCCGAACTAGGCTTAACGTCAAGAACGTTACAACGACGTCTCGCAGAAACCACGAGCGTGACCCCAAAAGCATTTATCAATCAGATTAGAATGGGGGTCGCCAAACGGCTGATCGAAACAACTGCTGCGCCTGTGCCGGATTTGATGCTGGCTACCGGCTTTGCTGATGAAAGCGCATTCAGAAAACAATTCGCCAGAGCCAGCGGCATGACACCTAAGCAATATGCGCAGAGGTATGGACCGACTCGTTAGAGCCAGCGATGCCTTTTTTCCGCCATCGCAAGACGCCTATACTCACCTGATGAGTGAGATATTGACTGTTGATCAAATGTACGCCGCCGACCGATGGGCTATTGCACGCGGCATAAGTGGAATCACCCTGATGGAAGCGGCAGGTAAAGCCTGCGCTGACGCCATTAAGGAACGGTTTGACCGCTGCCAGGTCGCGGTCCTCTGTGGCCCTGGCAATAATGGAGGAGACGGGTTTGTTGTCGCGCGTCTGCTGCGGCAGGCCGGGTGGGGTGTTTCCATTTTTCTAATGGGAGAGCGAGAAGCGCTCCAGGGTGACGCGGGACATGTGGCACATAGGTGGAACGGACCCGTTTATTCTTTGACACCCGATGCAATCGACAATGCAGAACTGATCGTCGACGCCTTGTTTGGTGCCGGTCTTTCAAATGATCTGGAAGGAACACCAAAAGCACTCGTGGACGCTGCGACCGCGCGAGGCACGCCGGTCATGGCGGTCGATGTTCCTAGCGGTATCGATGGGGATACAGGGCGCGTGCGAGGCGCTGCCTTTCGTGCTGCTATGACCGTGACGTTCTTCAGAAAAAAGCCAGCGCATCTTCTGCTGCCCGGTCGCAACCATTGTGGTGAGATCATTGTCGCAGATATCGGCATTGAATCGGACGCTCTCGGCGAACTCGACATCACCTTGACCGAAAACGATCCCTCTGTTTGGCAGGCCGAATTTCCTGATCTTGATGAAGGTGGCCATAAATATGCAAGAGGCCACGCTGTCTCCATCTCTGGCGGCGCGAGTGCAACCGGCGCAGCGCGTCTGGGCGCAAGGGCCGCTCTGCGGATTGGGGCAGGGCTTGTCACTGTTGCCTCGCCGCCAAATGCACTTCAAGTAAATGCGATGCATCTGACAGCGATCATGCTGCAAAGGTTTGAGGGCGCAGAGGGACTCACCGCCCTGCTGGATGACAAGCGCAAAAACGCCATCCTGGTTGGTCCAGGAAATGGTGTTGGGGCAGAGACGCGTGAGAATGTTCAAGCGGCACTGACGTCAGGCGCGGCGACGGTACTTGATGCAGATGCATTGACGTCCTTTGAAGAAATCCCGCGTGATCTTTTTGTCGCGATAGAGAACTATTTTGCCGGACCGGTTGTGCTCACACCCCATGAAGGTGAGTTCAAACGGCTCTTTCCTGATTTGGACGGGTCGAAACTCGAACGGGCATCGGCCGCAGCAAAGATCGCTCACGCGGTAATCGTGTTAAAGGGCCCCGATACCATTATTGCATCCCCCGACGGCAGGGCAGTAATCAACTCGAACGCTGGACCGGAACTTGGCACTGCAGGCTCAGGCGATGTGTTGGCAGGCATGATCACGGGTCTCCTCGCTCAGGGCATGCCTGCGTTCTCAGCTGCGGCTGCAGCGGTTTGGCTGCACGGGGAAGCAGGCCGTAGAGTGGGCCGGGGCTTGATCGCGGAGGACTTGCCGGAACAATTGCCGACCTTGTTGCAGGAGTTGTCTGCATGAGCGACGTCACCATCCGCTGGGCAGTGAACGCCGACATTCCCCAGATTAACAACATCTACAATCACTACATTCGCGAGACCCCCATCACCTTCGACATCGAAGAAAAGACGGATGAAGACAGCGCTTATTGGATGCAGAAACTAGGCACAAGCGGTCGTCATCAGTGCTTTGTTGCAGCAACGGACGAAGCAGTTCTGGGTTGGGCTTGCTCCGGTGCCTATCGCCCAAAAGCGGCGTATGGAACCTCGGTTGAGGTGAGTGTGTATCTTGATCCGCAAGCCGGTGGTCAGGGCCTCGGGTCCGCGCTCTATGCCCGGCTTTTCGACGCTCTTAAAGGAGAAGATGTGCACCGGGCGCTCGCAGGGGTCACTCTGCCAAACGACGCATCGCTCGCGCTGCATAAGCGTTTCGGCTTTGAACCGGTAGGAACCTATTCTGAAGTCGGACGGAAGTTTGACCGCTATTGGGATGTGATGTGGCTTGAGAAGCTGCTGTGAGGACGATCAAGAATAGATAGTCAAAACTAGCTTTTTATGTGCCCATGTTTAAAGATGCTGCCAATTGTGATTGGCATCTGGGGGCACGCAGCAAGATGAACCATCTGATAATCAAATGTCTATTGACGCTGGTACTGTTCGTTGGAACATCAGGTGTCCGGGCAGAGGCAGCTGAATACCTCATCGGTCGGGGAATGACCGACATTACCGGTCCAGCCTTTGGTATTCAGATGTGGGGCTTTGGTCGCGAGGACCAGCTGACCGAAGGTCTTCATATTCGTCAGCGGGCTCGGGCGTTCATCATCGCAGAACCTGACGATGGCAAACGCCTTGTTTTTGTGAGCGCTGACATTGGCAGCATAGAGCACAACATTACACTTGAAGTGCTCGATCGCCTTAAGGCGCGCTATCAGGGTCTCTACACCCTCGACAATGTGATCCTGAGTGCCACCCACACCCATGCTGGTGTTGGCGGACATTGGCATACAAGAGTTGAGCTCGGTCTCGCAGGAGCATTTTACCCAGAACGTTTTGAACGGATCGTAGAGGGCATTGTCGGTGCGATCGCCGCAGCCCACGACGATCTGCAGCCAGGCGACATACTCATCAATAAGGGAGAAGTTGAGGGTGCAGGCGCCAATCGCTCGATGGCAGCCTACGTGCAAAACCCAGCCGAAGAACGCGCACGATATGCCGCGCCAATGGACAAAGAGATGACGCTCCTGAGCTTTGTCGGAGCTAATGGGCCTGTCGGCATGGTGAATTGGTTCGCTGTGCACCCAACGTCCATGACCTATGACAACAAACTCATTTCGGGCGACCACAAAGGCTACGCGTCGCTGGCGTTCGAAAAAGCGATGGGTGTTGACTATGCTTCTGCAGATGATTTTGTCGCCGCGTTTGCGCAGTCAACGCCTGGAGACATCACACCCAATCTCAATCTGAACAATACCGGACCCGGTAAAGATGATTTTGAAAGCACGGCCATCATCGGATCCCGACAACTGGCTGTGGCTCGCGATCTGTTTGAGACCGCGGAAGAACCTTTGTCCGGACAGGTAGATTATCGGCAACTCTATGTGGATCTTTCTGGTCTGGACGTGGCCGATGAGTTTACCGGAGCAGGAGCAAAGACCACCTGTCCCTCTGCCTACGGTTATTCATTTGCGGGTGGGTCGACAGAGGACGGCGGCGGCCATTTCCTGTTTAGGGAAGGCATGACCGAGTCCCGCTTCTATCTCGATTTCCTGATCGGCTTCTTGACCGGGGCACCGGCGCCAACCGCCGACGTCATCGACTGTCAGGGCCCGAAGCCGATCCTGTTTGAAACCGGAACAGGCACCCCGCCACTGCAATCACAGATACGCTCCATCGGCCTGGCGCGGGTCGGGCAGCTCGTCATCCTGACGGTGCCGGCTGAAGTCACCACCATGGCGGCACGACGGCTCAAGGAAACTGTTCGTGCAGAATTGGGCGATTGGGTTTCCCATATTGTGATCTCTGGTTATGTGAACGGCTACGCAGGCTATGTGACGACGCCCGAGGAGTACCTGGTTCAGCAGTATGAAGGCGGACATACCCTTCATGGGCAATGGACGCTTGCAGCGTACCGCCAGACAGCGGCGACGCTAGCGCGAGCTATGGAAGCTGGCGAGGCGACCAGCAACACCGTGGTGTACGATGACTGGCGGGGCAAAGCGCCGGAGACAGCTCTTCATGATGGCAGTGCAGATGGGGTGCCGGAAGGCGGCGAGTTTGGCGAAGCGTTTCCGCTTGCTCGAACATCATATGTACCTGGCGATTTGGTGGTCTCAGAGTTCCGATCCGGAAATCCCACCGCAGACCATGACGCTCTATCGACATTCGTTGAGATCGAACGACAGGTGGAGGGTGGATGGGAGAAGGTTGCGACAGACGGTGACTGGGAAACAAAAATTCGGTGGCGTGAAGGGGATGAGGAAAATCAGCTGATAGCCCAGGTCCTGTGGGAAACGCCTGACACTCTGGCACCCGGTACGTACAAGATCAGACATTTTGGGCTGGCCACTATGCAATCAGGTGATCAGAAGCGCTTTGAAGGAACGTCTGCGTCCTTTGAGGTGGGCAACTAGGTCAAGGCATCCTCGGCTGATTGCGGCGGCGTTCGCCCAGCCCTTCCCACAACCAGGCGAGGCAGCCGCCCACCAGGGCTGCGATCATATCGTACATGGTGTCATCTAGCCCCCTTTGGGCACGGAACATGCCGGTCTGATCGATACCAAACTCAAATATCTCCCACAGCGCTGCGGTGGCGAGCGTGAAGAGGATCGTAAGTAGGAGTAACCCCCAGGTAGCGGTGCCAGGATCAAGTCTTGATCCAGCAAGGGCAGGCCGCATCCATGAAATCCACATCACTGCGAAGCCGGCGGTGATAACGCCATGCATCGCTTTGTCAAAAAGTGAAGAATGCGCGTAAAGCCCATATCGCATTCCAAGCAAATGGGCGGTGAACCATATCGCAAGCCAAAGTGACAACCAGGGCCGGGTCTGGCCAAAACCCCATTGACTGAGAATGAGAAGGGTCGTGCAGACCAACCCAACCGCTGCAAAGGATGTCTGACCACACTCGATCCAGCCATAGGTGATATGAGCCGCGCTGATCGTCAGGATTGTGTTGAGCCTGTCGCTAAAGGCGCGCGGGCTGGGCATTTGAGGGTTCAGAAGGATCGTTGCCAAGGGATGCTCAGGGGGGTCAGGTTGCGCGGGGTGGTCCGACTATGCAGCCCTGTTTCGACCTCAGATAGGCTGATATTCGGTACCAGTCCGGTGCAAAATTGAGCCGCAGCGAGCCACCCTGAGTGGGCAAGGGGCGCGAAGCCTGCCAAAAGCTGAGCCAACCCAGCAAATACCTGCGTTTATTGGGCTTTCCAACACCGAACACCCTTGCTATAGAGGGCGCCAAATTCAAACGAGCCGCGTTCAGCCTTCTAAGGCACGAATGCAGCGGCTCGCTTTTGCCCTTATGGCAGGTAATCCGTGCGGGCGTGGTGGAATTGGTAGACACGCTAGATTTAGGTACCGTGCTTACTACCTACAAACCCCTAATAAAATCAAAGCTTTGGACCTCCGACGCAGCATTGCGTGGGGGGACTTTTCTGCTGCGGGTACTTGGAGGTTAAACTACTCTAGTTGGGATATCCTACAACGGACTGGCACTTACCATTGCCCCAGATACCAAAATCAGAACCTCAGCCGGATCTACAAGGCATCCGCCTTGGCGTTTTGAAAAACAATATTGAGAGGCTGGTCGATGAGCTCGGCCCTTCGTTGTCAATCAGCACTATTGAACTGTTTTTGGCTATTGCGTGCGAGGAAGACCTGACAACGCAGGAGCTCAACGTACGCTTAAACAGACATCAACCCACACTTTCGCGGCAGTTGATGGATCTTGGGCCAAAGCGGCGCAGAGGGTTAGATGGCTATGGCCTGATTGAAGGATACGATGACCCTTTGGATATGAGGGTCAAACGTTGGCGCTTGACTGATAAGGGTAGAGCACTAGCCAGGAAATTCATCTGACGGAAACAATCCGAAACGAACTTGCGTTACTATCCCCCAGCTGATAGTGACCTCTCCGCAGCGCCAGAGCTAGAGGTGAAAACTGTCCGGATCTAGCGCTGTTAAATGGGGGTATTGGTCTCTATAAAATCCTCCCAAAATCCCCCCGAGTCCTCCCAAATGAGGATTAGGAGGCCTTCTTTGGGCTATGAACTGTTCAACTTGCTTGTTAGCAAAACTTACAGAGCACAGTCTTTAGCTAGGTTTTAGGGCGTCACACGAAGGTGATTGGTTAAGCGGGCGTGGTGGAATTGGTAGACACGCTAGATTTAGGTTCTAGTGCCGCAAGGCGTGGGGGTTCAAGTCCCTTCGCCCGCACCACGCCGGGGTTCGTGACGACCTGATTTTGAGGGAAAAGCGGGAATAATCGAGCCGATATCGGCTTAAAGCGAACGGAAGCGATAAAAGTCATGCAGGTCAACGAGACGGTTTCTGAGGGTCTCAAGCGCGAGCTCACCATCACGATTGAAGCAGCCGCACTTGAAGAAAAACTCTCCGGCAAGCTCGACGAAATGAAAAATCAGGTGCGCCTGAAGGGCTTCCGCCCTGGCAAAGTGCCTGTAAGCCATCTTCGTCGGACGTTTGGTCGCCAGGTCATGACAGAAGTGATTCAGGAGACAGTCAGCCAGTCGAGCGGTGACGTGCTTCAAGAGCGCGAAATGAAGCCCGCGATGCAGCCAGAAATCAATCTGGAAGGCGAAGTTGAAGAAGTGATCGACGGAAAAGCTGATCTCGTCTTCAAAGTGGCGTTCGAGATCGTTCCTGATATCGAAATTGCAGACCTTTCCAAGATCGAGTTGGAAAAACCTGTTGCTGAAGTTGATGACGCTGAAATCGACGAAGCCGTCGAACGTCTTGCCGAAGCTCAGAAAAACTTCGAGCCCAAAGACGGTAAAGCAGAAGATGGCGATCTCGTTGTCATCGACTTTATTGGCCGTATAGATGGCGAAGCCTTTGATGGCGGCACAGCGGACGATGCGCGCTTGGAATTGGGTTCCGGCCAGTTTATCCCAGGCTTTGAAGAACAACTCGTTGGCACCAAAGCTGACCAGAAACTGGACGTCACGGTTTCGTTCCCGGACGATTATGGTTCGGCAGATCTAGCTGGCAAAGAAGCAGTCTTTGAAACCACGGTCAAAGCAGTTGAAGGTCCTGCAAAGGTCACCATTGATGACGCGTTTGCCGAGAAGTTCGGCATGGAGAACCTAGAAAAGCTGCGCGAAGCAATGGCGGGTCAGATCAAGGCCGACTATGACAATGTCTCCTTGGCCAAGCTGAAGCGGGACATGCTCGACAAGCTCGACGAACTGCATGATTTCGAGCTGCCACCGACGCTGGTGACTCAGGAGTTCGATCAGATCTGGCATCAGTTCGAGCATGAGCTTGAAAATGAAGGCAAGAAGATCGAAGACGCTGACCAGCCTGAAGAAGAGCTTCGCGCTGAGTATCAGACAATTGCAGAACGTCGTGTGCGCCTAGGACTTGTGATTGCTGAGATCGGTTCCAAGAACGATGTAAAAGTCGAAGATGCGGAAGTGAACCGGGCTGTGGCACAACGGGCTCAGCAGTTCCCAGGTCAGGAGCAGCAGGTCTATGAATTCTATTCCAAGAACCCGCAGGCGATTGCTGAGATCCGCGCCCCACTATTTGAAGACAAGGTTGTTGCTTTCATTGCGGAGCTCGCCAAAGTCACCGACAAGGTTGTGACGAAAGAAGAGTTGACGGCAGACCCCGACGCTGAAGACGCTGACGAGAAGCCTGCTGCGAAGAAAAAGGCTGCGGCTAAGAAAAAGCCAGCTGCCAAAAAGAAAGCTGCGGCCAAGAAGCCTGCTGCTGAAAAGAAGACGGCAGCGAAGAAAAAGCCTGCTGCGAAGAAAAAGGCTGCACCGAAGAAAGCCGCTAAGAAGGACGACTAGTCTTTCAAGAAAACCCAAAAGAAAAAGCCGGAGAGTGATCTCCGGCTTTTTTGTGTCTGATGCTGTGAGTCTAAGACCCGTTAGTAAGTCCCCGCATCGGGATCGCGCCTGAAGCCTTCGTCGGCATCCCGACGTCTCAATCCGCCGCGCGTCCGCCGCTTAGAGGCATCATTCAGCTCAGCGGAACTGATGACCGTGTCGCCGTTTGTGTCCAAGGCAAAGAAGTCCGATTCCGGCAGCGCCATAATCTCGCCAAATGTCAAAACGCCATTCCCGTCGAAATCGAGTGCGATGAAAGCGGCCCGTCTGATGCCTGTTTCATTGTCGTCGCGAATGTCGTCCCACTCATCCTCATCAACGACCCCGTTGCGGTCCGCATCGGCGCTGGTGAAAATGCCCTCCCTATAGGCTTTGTATTCTTCCTTCGTCACCGCGCCATTGTCATTGAGATCCCAATCATAAGCGGGGTGCTTAATGATGGTGACGTCCCCGGCTCTTTCAGAGCTACAGGCTGCGAGGACTGGCAGGAGCAGGGCGAGCCCAAAAATCCGGCCAGATTGGGCAAAAACAGATGACACGAAACGCATGGGGCCTCCCGACCGCAAATTGGAACAATTCCTGGGATTATACGCGGCTTTTTGAGAATTCGGGTGGTTGAATGGCTTTTTTACATTTCATCCCCATATTATGGGCAAGACGGTGAAGAATCTTGTGCTTGCGCTATAGTTCTCCACGGTCCATTTACCGAATCATCCTATGCCTAGTTGTGGGACGACCCGGCTGGCAGTGACGCTGTTCCCAAACAGTGTGCCAGTGAAGTGATGCGTGCAAACCCTTGGAAAGCGAACCATGAAAGATCCTCTTGAGCTCACGATGAACCTGGTGCCAATGGTGGTCGAACAGACCAACCGTGGGGAGCGCGCCTACGATATTTTCTCCCGCCTTTTGAAAGAGCGGATCATTTTCGTGACCGGACCGGTCGAAGATGGCATGGCGACGCTGATTACAGCGCAGCTGCTGTTTCTTGAGGCAGATAATCCGAGCAAAGAAATCTCGATGTACATCAACTCCCCAGGCGGCGTTGTGACATCTGGTCTCGCGATTTATGACACCATGAAATACATCCAGCCAGCCATCACGACAGTTTGCGTGGGCCAGGCAGCCTCTATGGGGTCATTGCTCCTCGCCGCAGGCGAAAAGGGGCAACGTTTTGCTCTGCCGAACGCCAGGATTATGGTTCACCAACCCTCAGGCGGGTTCCAGGGCCAGGCGACTGATATTGAAATCCACGCGCGTGAAACACTGGCGCTCCGCGAGCGCTTAAACCAGATCTACGTGGAACATACAGGGCAGGACATTGAAACCGTCCGTGACGCGTTGGAACGGGATAATTTCATGTCACCTGAACAGGCAATGGATTTCGGTCTTATCGACAAAGTTGGCGCCACGCGCGAGGATTTCGGCAAGGCTGAGGACTGATTTGGTCGATTCTGATCGGATCTCATCTGGTCAAAACAAAGTTATCTAGGGTCTAACCCATTGAAAATGAACGTATTAATGAAATCTTGATGCCTCCGCCGCTAACATGCTCGTATGATAAGACAGGTTCAACGGGCGTGAATCGCGGAACATCTGGACATCGGTCTGAGATTATACCGAGCCATAATATGTCCATTTTGAGCGTGTAGGCTGTTGGAACGAAAACTGGGTAATCGTGTCGTGACGTTTGCCAACTGAAAGACGGTCCGCATGGTTGGGCCACAAGGAGAGTATATGAGCAAGGTAAGCGGCGGCGGAAGCGGTGACTCCAAGAATACGCTTTACTGTTCCTTCTGCGGTAAGAGCCAGCATGAAGTCCGCAAGTTGATTGCCGGACCGACTGTATTCATTTGTGATGAATGCGTTGAACTGTGCATGGACATTATCCGTGAGGAGAACAAAACCTCACTCGTGAAATCTCGCGACGGTGTGCCTACACCTCAAGAAATTATGGAAGTGCTCGATGACTACGTAATTGGTCAGGCCGCCGCCAAGCGGGTTCTCTCCGTTGCCGTTCACAACCATTACAAACGTCTTAGCCATGCTGCAAAGAACAATGACGTTGAACTGGCGAAATCCAACATCATGCTGATCGGCCCTACCGGGTGCGGTAAGACGCTGCTTGCCCAAACGCTGGCGCGTATCATCGATGTACCGTTCACAATGGCTGACGCAACAACACTCACCGAAGCTGGCTATGTGGGCGAGGATGTTGAGAACATTATTCTCAAGCTGCTGCAGTCGGCAGACTACAATGTGGAACGGGCCCAGCGCGGCATCGTCTATATTGACGAGGTTGATAAAATCAGCCGGAAGTCTGACAACCCGTCCATCACCCGTGATGTGTCAGGTGAGGGTGTGCAGCAGGCATTGCTGAAGATTATGGAGGGTACTGTTGCGTCGGTTCCACCACAGGGTGGACGCAAACATCCGCAGCAGGAGTTCCTGCAGGTCGATACGACCAATATCCTCTTCATCTGCGGCGGTGCTTTTGCAGGTCTTGAAAAGATTATTTCATCTCGCGGTCAGGGCTCTGGCATTGGTTTCGGCGCCAAGGTCGAAGATCCTGATGAGCGTAAGACCGGTGAGGTGCTCACTGCGCTTGAGCCTGAAGATCTCCTGAAGTTCGGTTTGATCCCAGAATTTGTGGGTCGTATGCCGGTGATTGCGACCCTTGGCGATCTTGATACAGATGCGCTGGTCAAAATCCTGACACAGCCAAAAAATGCACTCGTGAAACAGTATGAGCGCCTCTTCGACATGGAAGATGTAAAGCTCACCTTCTCAGAAGATGCAGAAATAGCGATTGCCAATAAAGCGATTGAGCGCAGAACCGGTGCTCGTGGCTTGCGGTCCATCATGGAGGGCATTCTGCTCGACACCATGTTTGAGCTGCCGGCTCTGGAAGGCGTTGAGGAGGTTGTAATTTCCGCTGAGGTCGTCGAAGGCGATGCGCAACCGCTCTATATCTATTCCGAACGCTCGGGTGACGTAGAGACAAGCGCCTGATCTGCGAAAATATTTTCCATAATATCTATTGAAATGGCCTTGAAAGCTTTTGCCTTCAGGGCCATTTCTCTGTTAATCGACATGAAATGCGCTGATTTGGATGATAATCAGCCTGAATTGCGCGAATCCGACTAGTTTTATGGTCAGCATTCGTTCAGCAATCCTATGGCATACTTCTGAGAAATTCAGGACCTGGGTGAGCGCAGGCAATGCACCAAAGCGGCCTCCAGAAACAACAAGGTTTCCAATATGAGTGACAATCACGACGAACCTCAAAACGAAGCAGTGGCACAGGACTCAAGCGAAGATGCGCCGGAGTTTACCGGTGGTGTGTTGCCTGTACTGCCTCTTCGCGACATCGTCGTATTTCCACATATGATCGTGCCGCTCTTCGTCGGTCGGGCGAAATCGGTCCGTGCACTTGAGGAAGTGATGCAGGACGACAAACAGATCCTGTTGGTCGCTCAAAAAGACCCAGGTGATGATGACCCAAATCCAAGTGACATTTATGATGTCGGCACGGTGGGGCAGGTTCTGCAACTCCTGAAATTGCCCGATCAAACCGTGAAGGTTTTGGTGGAGGGAACGACCCGTGCGCGGGTTGAGCGCTTCACCGGTCGGGAAGACTTCTTTGAAGCAGAAGTAACACCAGTCCCTGACACAGATGCTGATGATGAGCGGCTTGAAGCACTCGCGCGGACTGTCACAGGACACTTCGAAAACTATGTAAAGCTCAACAAGAAGGTGCCACCAGAAGTTCTGGGGTCTGTGACACAGATCGAAGACTACGCGAAGCTGGCAGACACCATTGCGAGCCATCTCAACATCAAGCTCGAAGAGAAGCAGGAACTTCTCGAGATTGCGAGCACCGCTGAGCGGTTAGAGCGCGTCTATTCCATGATGGAAGGCGAGATTTCTGTTCTCAATGTTGAGAAGAAAATCCGCAGCCGCGTGAAACGCCAGATGGAGAAAACGCAGCGCGAGTATTATCTCAACGAACAGATGAAGGCGATCCAGAAGGAACTGGGCGGGGCCGATGGCGAAGATGGCCGCGACGAACTGCACGAACTGGAAAGCCGGATCGAGCAAACGAAGCTTTCAAAAGAAGCCCGCGAAAAAGTCGATGCAGAAATGCGGAAGCTCAAACAGATGAGCCCCATGTCTGCCGAAGCGACCGTGGTTCGGAACTATCTCGACTGGATCCTTTCAATTCCTTGGAACAAGAAAGGTCGGGTCAAAAAAGACCTGTCTAAAGCTGAAGAGATTTTGGATGCGGATCACTATGGCCTGGAGAAAGTCAAAGAACGCATCGTTGAATATCTCGCTGTCCAGCAACGGGCCAATAAGCTGAAAGGTCCGATCCTTTGTCTTGTAGGGCCTCCTGGTGTGGGTAAGACATCGTTGGGCAAATCCATCGCCAAAGCGACCGGTCGTGAATTCGCCCGCCTGTCACTTGGTGGGGTGCGCGACGAAGCAGAAATCAGAGGACACCGTCGTACATACATTGGCTCCATGCCCGGTAAGGTCATCCAGTCGATGAAGAAGGTGAAGAATTCCAACCCGCTCTTCCTGCTCGATGAAATCGACAAGATGGGTGCGGATTTCCGGGGTGATCCTTCGTCTGCTTTGCTCGAGGTGCTCGATCCGGAACAGAACAACACCTTCATGGATCACTATCTTGAGGTTGAATATGACCTCTCGAACGTGATGTTCGTAACGACAGCGAATACGCTCAACATTCCAGGTCCCCTGATGGACCGGATGGAGATTATCCGGATCGCTGGGTACACTGAAGACGAGAAGGTGGAGATCACCCGTCGTCACCTGATCCCCAAGGTCATGAAAAACCATGGTCTGAAGGCAGAAGAGTGGACCATCGACGATGAAGGCCTGCTGGAGCTGGTCCGGACATATACCCGCGAAGCAGGGGTCCGGAGCTTGGAGCGGGAAGTCTCGAACTTGTGCCGCAAGGCGGTCAAGGAACTCATCACCACAGAGAAGACGGCGATCAATGTCACCATAGACAACCTCGCTGATTATGCTGGGGTCGCTAAGTTCCGCCACGGTGAGATTGACGGAGAAGATCAGGTTGGCGTCGTGACAGGCCTGGCCTGGACGGAAGTCGGCGGCGAGCTGCTGACGATTGAGGGCGTTGAAATGCCTGGCAAGGGCCGAATGACGGTCACAGGCAACCTCAAAGACGTCATGAAAGAGTCTATCTCTGCAGCGAGCTCTTACGTGAAATCACGTGCAACGACGTTTGGTGTGGAGCCGCCGGTCTTTGACCGCAAGGACATCCACGTCCACGTGCCAGAAGGGGCAACCCCGAAGGACGGCCCAAGCGCGGGTGTCGCAATGGCGACCACCATCGTGTCGATCATGACGGGCATTCCGATCCGCAAGGATGTGGCGATGACTGGCGAAATCACCCTGCGTGGGCGGGTTCTGCCGATCGGCGGCCTTAAGGAGAAGCTGCTTGCAGCGCTTCGTGGTGGCATCAAAACGGTTTTGATTCCGAAGGACAATGCCAAGGATCTTGCTGATATTCCCGACAATGTGAAGAATCAGCTGGAAATTGTGCCGGTGGAGACCGTCGATGAGGTCTTGGTACGTGCTCTGACCTCCATGCCGGAAGCGATTGAGTGGGATGAGGAAGCCTACGCAGCGCAACAAGCAGAACGCGGCGTACAAAACACATCAGCTGAGGGGCTTACTGCCCACTAAATAAACAGAAAAAGCGCTTTTCGACCTGGGGATTCCAGTGAGATCAGCGCTTTTTTTCTGCCCATCGTTCGCACCTGCAATATAGCGATGATTATCTGAAAACTCGCAGAATTCTGCGCATTTCTGCGCTTAATTCTTTGACCCCGCTCAGGGAGGGTGTTTACACTTTTCCCTGATCTCCTGGGGATTCGCTCCCCGCAGCCTAGAGGGGCCGAACGTGAATAAGAACGATCTCATTGCCGTCATTGCTGATCAGACTGGTCTGGCAAAAGGCGACGCCACAAAAGCCGTCGACTGCGTATTTGATACAATCACCTCCACCCTGAAGGGGGGCGATGAAGTCCGCCTGGTTGGGTTTGGCACTTTTAATGTAACGCGACGGAACGCTTCTGAAGGCCGCAATCCGCGGACCGGTGAGAAGATCCAGATCCCGGCATCGAACCAGCCAAAATTCAAAGCTGGTAAGGGCCTAAAGGACGCTGTGAACAGCTAACGCTTTCCGGTTTGGAACCACCAAGCCTGAGAACGCAAGAAGGTCGGCGGAAGCCGGCCTTTTTTGTTGGGAGCTCTTAGCTCTGCATGTCCTCTTCGCCATCAGCCCGAGGGTCAAGCTCCAGCGGTGCCGCAGTGGTTTGACTGATGGGCACGGCAACAAAGTCCTCTTTTTCATCTTCCGGCACCGCCTCGCGGGCAAGGATGCGTGCGAGCACGAAAAAGATGAACAAGCCGGAGGACACCGCAGACAATGCGAAGACCGAGCCGATACCGAAGAGCGGGATGAGGCCAGAGATGGCGAGGGGCCCCGTCATCGCACCCACTGCGAAGACGAGTGTGAGGCCGCTTGCCACAAGCACAAACTGGTGCGGCGCCGCGTGGTCATTCGCTTGTGCGACACACAGGCCATAAAGCGAGAGTGCAAATGCGCCAAAGGCAAAGGCGCCGAGATAGATGCCAGAGGTTCCCACCTGTCCGGGAGCAAGGCTGAGATAGGCCGCTGTGAGCGCGACTCCGGCAAGAACAAAGATCAGAACCCATCGACGATCGATCTTATCGGACAATCGACCAACGGGGACCTGCAGCAAGGCACCACCTAGAATAGCGAGCGTCATGAAAAAGGAGACGCCCTGAATGTCGAGCCCGACTTCTCTCGCGTATACTGGCCCTAGCGCCCAGAATGGGCCGTTGACCAGCCCAACGATGAAGCAGCCCATCACACCAACCGGGGAGATCGACCAGAGCTCGCTGAGCTTCACCCGTGCGGTCTCAAGCGGGGCAGGCTGCACCGCCTTTGTGAGCGAAACAGGGACAAGCGCAAAAGACGTCAGGATGGCCACAACAGCGAAGAGTTCGAAGCCACTTGGGTCAAACAGATTAAGCGCCAGCTGTCCCGCGGTAAGCGCAGCGAGGCTCACCACCCGATAGACGGCGAAGACTGTTCCCCGATTGGAATTGTCGGCCTGTTCGTTGAGCCAGCTCTCGATGATCATATAGAGACCGGCAATGCAAAAGCCTGTAGCAATCCGAAGCACGACCCAGGCTATGGGGTCTGAAAAGAGCATGTGAGCAAGTGGGGCCGCCGACGCAATCGAGGCGAAAACGGCGAACGATCTGATGTGCCCCACACGCATGATGCCCGCAGGCCCGAACAAAGCGCCGAGCATATAGCCGGCAAAATAGGCTGACCCCATGAGCCCGAGGCTGGTGGCTGAGAAGCCGTTGAGGCTTCCCCTGATAGGCAGAAGGGTTCCAAACAGGCCGTCACCCAGCAATAGGATTGCTGTGGAGAGAAACAAGGAAAAGAAAGGAGCGAGACTGCGCGTCATGGTTCATCTCCACACGGCGCATCTATCTGCGGCCGTGCGAAAGGAGGTCGGGTTTACAGTCTGCCTTTGATCTGAAATCAGGCTATGCGGCAAGCACTTTTTTGCGCTTGGGGCCAGCGCTCGGGTCAGGCGTCAGCGGTATAGTCGTTCGCCCAGGCGGCGATCTGCATTAAATGTTCAATCAAAGGACCCGACTCGGGCTCCAAAGCATAGGTGACCTGCGGCGGAGACGTGTCGACGACGGAACGGGAGACCAGACCCGCATCTTCAAGTGCGCGCAGGTTCTGCGTCATGACCTTCTGTGACAGGGTCGGGATCCTGCGACGCAGGTCGCCAAACCGGCGGGGCTCCTGAGCCAGGTTGAGAAGGATAAGCGGTGCCCAGCGATTGAGGACAACCCGCAGCAACCGCCGAATATCACATTCCGGATTAGCGCCAGCTTCTTCAACCTTTGCCCAAAAACCAGCTTCGTTCTGCCAGGTGCCTGCGTCTGGTGCCTTTCTGAGATCAATTTTTTGCATGGAAACCTAAAGGTACCTAGTTGCTTTTGGAAACTATCATCTCCAGCTTATGCGCCAGAACGGAACCGGGCAAGGAGATGGATATGGTTTGGCTAAGAAACACAGCGCTGGCATTGGTCGCATTCATGGTCATCGTAGCCCTCGCGCTTTACAGCCTGTATGGCGGTGGGGCCCCTTACTCAGACCTATCGACGGCACCGCTATTTGGTGAGGAGGCATTGGAAACCGTCTTGGCATTCCCAGAGCCTTTTGGAAATGTTGCTGCTTCGGCAGACGGTCGTATTTTTTTTACCGTCCACCCGGAATCTGGACCGACCGGTCCTGTGCTGTATGAAGTGCGCGATGGCGCAGCCATTCCATATCCGACACGGGAACTTTCAGCGACCCGCTTTGTCACCGCCCTTGGTCTCACCATTGATCAGCAGAACCGTCTCTGGGTGATTGATCATGGCAATCACGGATTCGCGGGCGCAAGCCTCACCGCGTTTGACCTTGCCAGTGGCGAAATCGTGCATGAGGTCACGTTCAACAGCGATGTCGGCGAGTGGGCGTCTTTCTTGAACGATCTGTCTGTGTCGCCAGATGGGCGCTATGTCTACATCGCTGATGTGAGCTTCTTCGGGAAGAATCCGGCGCTGGTTGTCTATGACATGGAGAATGGGGAGGCCTGGAGGGTTCTGGAAGATCACCCATCCGTCATCGCCCAGGACTGGATTATCGAAAATCCTGTGAAGACCATGACATTCTTTGGCGGGCTGATCGCGCTCAAACCCGGTGTGGATGGCATCGTGGTCGATGCGGCGGGTGACTATGTCTATTACGGTGCGATGACCCATGATGGTCTCTACCGCGTCCCGACATCTGTCCTGCATGATCGATCTGCCTCGCGCGGCATTGTAGCGGCGGCAGTCGAGAGAATGGGGGACAAGCCGCTCAGTGACGGTTTGAGTATCGACGTTGAGGGCAATGTTTACATCACAGATGTCGAGCATGGCGGGGTCGCACGCATGGCACCGGATGGTTCGCTTCAAACGCTGATCGCCAGCGACCGGATACGGTGGGCGGACGGCATTTCCTATGGCGGTGACGGCTATTACTACTTCACTGATAGTGCCATCCCGGACCAGATGCTTCAGTCAAAGTCCCATATCGAGGCGGCAGCCCCTTATTACCTCTATCGCTTCAAAGCAGACATTGAGGGCGTCCCTGGACGGTAGCGGTTACCGGTCAGGAAGGAGCCGTGGTTTGATGTCATTCACCATCACATCGAAAAAACGGTCAGGTTCTTCCCATGGCGGCGCGTGCGCGGAATTCTCGAAATAGATGAGCTCTTTGTCCGGTGCCGTCAGCCGATTGAAATAGGCTTCAGCCAGCTTAGACGGTGTCTGATGGTCATGGCGACCCAGAATGTAAAAGACAGGCATCTCAAAGGACAGGTAGGTCTGGTCGAGATTGATGTCGCCGATCTGGTCCCACAAGTGATCCATTGAGAAGAGGGCGCTTCGAACCAGATTGATGAGATCAATCAGATTGAACTCTGAAATGGAGAGGGCTGTCCAGGCGAGGTTGACCTGAGAGCGTCCATCGTGAGTGAGCCCACCGCCAAACTCAGTCAGCCACCCTCGTTGAACGATCGTTTCGTCGACGCCGTAAGGTGGTGCGCCGATTTCCGTCAATTCAGCGATCGCGGTTTCATTGCCAAGGCGTTCAGCTTCAGCCAGAGCAAACGCATAGGAATAAGTTTCATTGGCTGCCATGTCTGAGATCTGGCCCGTCCCGATATACCCTGACACTTTGCCGGGATGGGCCGCAACATAGGTTGTACCCAGAAGAGATCCCCATGAATGCCCGAGGACGGCAATTCGGTCCCGCCCGAATTTGACGCGCAAATGATCAACGACGACATCAACGTCGGCGATGATCTGGGGAAGGTTCATAGTCTCAGCGGGAGTGTCCGCATCGAAGCTCTTACCGGCGCCACGCTGATCCCAATGCACGACCACGAATTCATCCTCAAGACTGCTATTGTAGGCCCGAAACCAGGCAAACTCGCCAGCACCTGGGCCACCGTGGAGGACCAGCAGAATGGGGTTGTCTCGGTCTCGGCCCCTGGTGAGAGTCCATTGAGCGAGACCGTTCACTTCGACCCACTCTTCCTCCGCAATGCTACCGGAAACCGGGTCACCATTTGCGCCGACAAAGGCTGGGGTGGAGGTTGGCCACAACAGCCAGGTGAGCGAAACGGCAAGGGTGAGTGCAACGGCGCTGAGCAATCTGACGATGATTTTCATGGATGTCCCCGGTTTGTGACCTGGCTTGAGCATATATCAAGGCTTTTAGCCATGTATTGCGGCAAAATGGGTGCAATTGGCGCTTGACGTGGGGCGTTCCATGACTAATGTCGGCGGCGCTTCAGACACTTCTGAACGGGCGGTTAGCTCAGCTGGGAGAGCATCTCGTTTACACCGAGAGGGTCGGCGGTTCGATCCCGTCACCGCCCACCATTTTCCTTATTCCGAAAATCCAGGATCTTAAAAACACCCGCTGTTCCAAATGGGGATGTGGCAGTAGACACCCGCGCCATCAAATCCGCGTGTGAATAGTGTGATTGCCGCTCGAGATTGGGTAGGGTTTGCCAACTATTGAAATTGGCTAACCGCGTGGGCACTTAGTGTCCAATCGGAAATCAACAGGGCAGGAGCACTTCATATGAGCAGCACAGACGTTTACGTACCGCCAAAAGTTTGGACGTGGGACAGTGAAAGCGGGGGACGGTTCGCGAACATCAACCGCCCTATTGCAGGCCCCACACAGGAGAAAGAACTGCCGGTTGGAAAACATCCGTTGCAGCTTTATTCATTGGCGACGCCGAACGGCGTTAAAGTCACCGTGATGTTGGAAGAGTTGCTGGCGCTGGGGCACAAAGGCGCTGAATACGATGCCTGGCTGATCAACATTGGTGAAGGTGACCAGTTCGGCAGTGACTTTGTCGACATCAACCCGAATTCGAAGATTCCGGCCCTCATGGACCACAGCACCGAGGAGCCAACTCGGGTTTTCGAGTCTGGTGCGATCCTTTGGTACTTGGCTGAGAAGTTTGATGCCTTCCTGCCCAAAGATCACAAGAAACGCACAGAGTGCATGTCCTGGCTCATGTGGCTCATGGGCAGCGCACCATATCTCGGCGGTGGCTTTGGTCACTTTTACGCTTACGCACCAGAGAAGTACGAGTACCCGATCAACCGCTTCACGATGGAAGTGAAACGCCAGCTTGACGTTTTGGACCGTCATTTGGCCGACAATCAATTCCTGGCAGGCGATGAATATTCAATCGCTGATATGGCAACTTGTCCCTGGTATGGCGCACTGGCCAAAGGGTTGCTCTACGAGTCCAAAGAGTTCCTTGATGTGGCCTCCTACAAAAACGTGAACCGCTGGACCGACGAAATCTTCACCCGTCCAGCTGTAAAACGCGGTCAGAAAGTAAACCGCGTATGGGGCGAAGAGAGCAGCCAGGTTCCTGAGCGTCATGACGCAAGCGATATCGACGCCAAGGACTAACGTGACGAATTTGGGTGCTCTATTTCTTGAGGGTCATGGAGATCACAACAAGCAGAGCACCCAATACCGCAAGGCTGGCGGATGCTAGAAAAGCGTAGGCGCCAAACATCGCCGCGAGCCAGCCAAAAGAAACCAATGCCAGGATTGCGATGCCGGATTGCAAAATCCCAAAGAAGCTTTGTGCCTGGGCCGCGATACTCTCGTCGGTCACATCTGCGATGAAATGAGTGCAGGCGAGGAAACCCAGCGCATAGGTAAGTGCCTGGAGAAGCTGCAACCCAAAAAGAATGGGAACGGAGGGCGAGAAGGCGAAGGCTGTCCACCGAACCACCGCGACCAGGCACGACGCCACGATGAGTACACGCGGTGTGATACGACCAGCAAACCGCTTAAACCCGACAAACATGCCAAGCTCTGCGACGCTACCAACGACGATCAGGAGTCCGATTGTGCTCTCGGCAATGCCCTGCTCGTGCCAGAGCAGACCGAGGAAGCCGTTCAATACAAAATGCGTTGAATGGACCAGAGCCCATCCAAGCAGCGGAAAGAGAAACCAGGGACGCAGAACATCGCGCAGTGAGTCTGTGTGCCGCGATGCTTTGAGAGCCTCTCTGGTTTCACGAAACCGCGGCAGGCCAAACGCCGTGGCAGCTCTCAGCAAAGACAGACCAACAAAGATCGGGACAAACGCAGTGATACCAATCTCTGCGATAGCAAAGCCCGCGACAAAAATCGTGAGCATGTAGCCGATGGTTTTCCAGGCATAAAGATGACTGAATTCAAATCCTACCCGTCGCCCAAGTCGGATGGAGGCAGCATCGACGACAGGCAGAATGGCCATTTGGGAAACAACGCAAACTGTCCAGACGATCAGAATGCCGACATACCCCTCAGCAAAGAAGAGGCCTAAGGGAAGGACGCCAGATATGACGGCTCCGACAACGATGACTGGCCGCCAGTCAGGTGCTTGGTCCGCGACACGCCCGACGGCAACGCCAATAAACAAGAGGACAATAAGGGGGGCTGAGGTGATGAAGCCGATTTGCTCAGGTGTGATTCCCTTATGCGCAAACCAGATACCGACAAAAGCGTTGATGACGCCCACACTCATTGAGTGAACGAAATAATATGTGGTTACGCGCACTGCGGGCGTGAGCCGCGTAGGCACATTGAATAGAGACATTTTTTTGAAGAACCAGAAAGAGCGCGATGTGAATACATGCGCAAAGCCCGACATTGCTGTTGGCAACGGGCGACACACCTTCACCCCTACTTTTGGGGCAAAGGTCGATGAGGTCTTTTCTGGCGTGTTATCTTAGCATCTGTCCACTCTAGGCAAATGCCGGCACTTCAGCAAGTCACCTAGGTGTCGGGGCGTATTGGTCCTCTATGAACAATTTCTTTGTAAAGGTCGGAGGTGCTGCTGTGGTTTCTCCTGTTGGGGAGCAACCAGACGACTGAGGATGTCTCTATTAGCTGCAGAAAGTTCTGGCGCGACCCGGCAAGCAGACGTTTGGAGCACCGCGCTGGAAAGGCAGGGACTCCACGGCTTCCCTTTAGAAGCTGGCAATATTCTGCGAAGTGGGGCTTTGAGAGACCTTCATGTCCCATGCGTCGAACATCGTCGGCGTCGTACCGCATGGCTTTGCTCGCAGTCATCCCACGCAGGCCTTCATGAAGGGGCTCATAGAAACACATGAAGCGGAGGTCTGCGCGAAAGGCGTTGAAAATTGCAGTGCTGCCGGTGCGCCACTGCGTGTGGCAGAAAATGGCACCAGGCAAGAGGGGGAGGGGCGGCGTCATCTGGCATATCGACTCGAATGCCCAATCGCCGCCGCAAACAACACGCCAATTGGTAGGATTCCCGCTACCCATGGCGGTATGCGTGCCTCATCGCTCGTTCATTCAACGTTGGTTGCTGGTTCTCCGTCGTTCTACGGGCAAATTTCTCTCCAGACCCTGAGAGGTGGTGCATTGCTGGCCTGGTCGACGGGCCAATGCAGGTGAATCGCCAAACCGGGCAACGAAATACCCTGCCAGTCCCGTCAATCACGAGGCTCAGCCGTCAAATCGAAGGCCTCAACCCTAGGCTTCATAAGGAGAAGCAAATAAACGCAGAAATCAGCCATTCGCTGCTTGACAGATTCTAGGGCCTGCCGTACATCACCGCATCCCCGAAGGCGTTTCGCCTTCGTTTTAGGGGGTGTAGCTCAGCTGGTTAGAGCGCTGGCCTGTCACGCCAGAGGCCGCGGGTTCGAGTCCCGTCACTCCCGCCATTTTTTCTCAAAAATGTGCGGAATGATCTTCCCGGGTTCCGGGTGGAATCGGCTCCAATGCCGATCAATTTGAACCTCCGCGAGCCGGACCTGCGAGTGGTTCTTAAACGCTCGCTCCTGCGCGGCAAAAAGCCTCAAAAATCTGTGCATTTTAGCGTGTTTTTGACGTGCTCAGTCGTTTGACTTGGGGCAGGCGAGGGCTATACTCCGCGCGATTTTAGAGGGGCAACAAGCGAGAATCACCCAGTCTTCGCAGACGCGAAAACAATGGTGTGGTTTCCGCAGACAGGTCAGGCCAGACCACCACACTAGGCCAGACCATTCAGGTGCTGAAAATGGAACAGCTCTTAAGCGAGTATCTGCCGATCGTGATTTTTCTCGGTCTGTCGGCCGTCATATCTATTGCGTTGTTGATCGTCCCATTTGTGATTGCCCCATCGAACCCGGACCCGGAAAAACTCTCTGCATATGAGTGTGGGTTTGACGCTTTCGACGACAGCCGCATGCGTTTTGACGTGAAGTTTTATCTTGTCGCGATCCTATTCATCATTTTTGACCTGGAAGTCGCCTTCCTCTTCCCATGGGCGGTATCCCTTGGCGATGTCGGCCTGTTCGGATTTTGGTCAATGATGGTGTTCCTTGGCGTGCTGACAATCGGCTTTATCTACGAGTGGAAGAAAGGCGCCCTCGAATGGGATTGAGAGTAACGGGACTGAGCCTTTTTCGCCGTCAGATGTGTGGAGTGCGCGTATGACCACTAGTCCAATCATTACCGATGCTCCAAAAGGCGTCATTGACCCAAAGACCGGTGCGCCTGTTGGGGCTGATGACCCGTTCTTCAAGCAGATGTCAGATGAACTTGCTGACAAGAACTTTCTCGTCACATCATTAGACAATCTGATCAATTGGTCCCGTACGGGCTCATTGATGTGGATGACCTTCGGTCTGGCCTGCTGCGGCGTTGAGATGATGCAAACGAACATGCCGCGTTATGACCTTGAACGGTTTGGCACAGCACCGCGCGCCAGTCCGCGTCAGTCGGATGTGATGATCGTGGCCGGAACGCTGACAAACAAAATGGCGCCTGCGCTTCGCAAGGTTTACGACCAGATGCCAGATCCCCGCTACGTGATCTCGATGGGGTCATGTGCCAATGGCGGTGGCTACTATCACTATTCCTATTCAGTTGTACGCGGGTGCGACCGGATTGTTCCGGTGGACATCTATGTTCCTGGATGCCCTCCGTCTGCTGAAGCTCTGCTCTATGGCATCCTTGCCTTGCAGCGGAAAATCCGACGCACTGGGACGATCGAACGTTAGAAGAATACCGCAATGGTGAGCTGTTCTTGCCATGGTGACCACATTGTTAGAGATGCAAATTGTCTGAGAAAAACGACATGGACGAAAGTCTGCAAGATCTAGGGGATCATATTGCCGCCGGTTTGGGTGATGCGATTGTCTCATCAGAGGTCGACCGCAGTGAACTGACGCTTGCGACTACCGCTGGCAAGATCGTCAAGGTCCTCAAGTTCTTGAGAGACGATCCGGCATGCCACTTCTCTGTGCTGGTCGATATTTGCGGCGCTGACAATCCGGGTCGGACTAAGCGCTTCGACGTTGTGTACCATTTGCTGTCCATGCATCAGAACCAACGGCTCCGTGTGAAGCTGGAAACGGATGAAGAGGCACAAGTGCCAAGCGTTGTTGGCGTATACCCCGCAGCCAACTGGTTTGAGCGCGAAGCGTTTGACCTCTATGGCATCCTCTTTTCCGGTCACCCTGATCTGCGTCGCATCCTGACCGACTATGGCTTTACCGGGCATCCGCTTCGTAAAGACTTTCCGGTCACCGGCTTTGTGGAAGTTCGCTATGACGACGAGCTGAAGCGGGTGGCGTATGAGCCTGTGAAACTCACTCAGGAATTCCGAAATTTCGATTTCGAAAGTCCGTGGGAAGCCGCTGAATATCTGTTGCCTGGTGACGAAAAAGCATCTGAGGGCCCCAAGTCCGGGGATAAGGGATAATCCATGGCCGAGTCTCAGATCAAAAACATCAACATCAACTTCGGACCACAACACCCGGCAGCGCACGGCGTGCTGCGCCTGGTGCTCGAGCTTGAAGGCGAGGTGGTTGAACGAGTTGATCCGCATATTGGACTGCTGCACCGTGGCACCGAGAAGCTGATCGAAAACAAGACCTATCTCCAGGCTCTGCCTTACTTTGACCGCCTCGACTATGTGGCGCCCATGAATCAGGAGCATGCCTATGCCCTGGCGGTTGAAAAGCTTCTGGGGATCGAAGTTCCAAAACGCGCCCAGTATATCCGCGTGCTCTACTCAGAGATCGGCCGCATTCTCAATCACTTGTTGAACGTAACGACACAGGCGTTGGATGTCGGTGCCTTCACGCCATCTCTCTGGGGCTTTGAGGTTCGCGAAGAGCTGATGTCTTTCTATGAGCGCGCGTCCGGGAGCCGGATGCATGCGGCCTACTTCCGTCCTGGCGGTGTTCATCAGGATCTTCCACCTAAATTGCTGGAAGACATTCATGCCTATTGCGACTTCATTGAAAAGATCGTTGACGATGTCGATGCTCTTCTGACGGGCAATCGGATTTTCAAACAGCGCAATGTGGATATCGGCAATGTGTCTGCTGCTGACGCGCAGGCCTGGGGATTCTCAGGTGTTATGGTGCGCGGATCTGGCATGGCCTGGGACCTGCGCCGTTCGCAGCCCTATGAGTGCTACAGCGACCTTGAGTTCGACATTCCCGTTGGTAAGAACGGCGACAATTTCGATCGCTATCTCATCCGCATCGAAGAATGTCGCCAGTCAGTGCGCATCATACGTCAATGTATTGAGCAGATGCCTGAAGGGCCGGTCGTCACCACTGACGGCAAGATCGCTCCGCCAAAACGCGGCGACATGAAGAAGTCGATGGAAAGCCTGATCCATCACTTCAAGCTCTATACCGAGGGCTATCACGTGCCTGCCGGTGAAGTGTACGCAGCCGTTGAAGCGCCGAAAGGTGAATTTGGCGTCTATCTTGTTTCTGACGGGTCGAACAAGCCAAGCCGTTGCAAAATCAAAGCGCCGGGCTTTTCGCATCTGCAGGCAATGGACTTTTTATGTAAGGGCTACATGCTCGCTGACGTCTCAGCGATCCTGGGCTCACTGGATATTGTGTTCGGGGAGGTTGACCGATGAGTGTGCGCAGACTGGACCCGAACCAGCCTGACAGTTTTGAGTTCACGGCAGAAAACAAAGCCTGGGCTGAAGGTCAGATCAAAAAATACCCAGACGGCCGGCAAGCCTCTGCGATCATCGCGCTTCTATGGCGAGCGCAGAAACAGGCAGGCGGTTGGTTGCCTGAACCTGCAATTCGCTACATTGCAGACTTCCTCGACATGCCGCACATGCGCGCCATGGAAGTTGTGACCTTCTACACCATGTTCAATCTGTCGCCGGTGGGTGAGCATTTCGTCCAGCTTTGTGGCACGACACCTTGCTGGTTGCGCGGATCGGATGATCTGAAAGCAGTCTGCAAGAAGATGATCGGCGATGAGCGGCAGGTGTCCAGCGACGGCAAACTTTCCTGGATGGAAGTGGAGTGCCTTGGGGCATGTGCTAACGCGCCCATGGTGCAGATCAATGACGACTTCTATGAAGATCTGGACGCTGAAAATTTTGAGAAGCTTCTAACGGACCTCAAGGAAGGACGGCCTGTGAAGGTTGGTCCTCAGAGTGACCGCAAAGGGTCTGAGCCAGCAGGGCAGCTTACAAGCCTCACCGAAGTGGGGGGAGCTGACTAATGTTGCAGGACAAAGATCGCATCTTCACCAATCTTTACGGCCTGGACGACTATGGCCTTGAAGGCGCTCGTCGTCGCGGCGATTGGGACAATACAAAAGACCTGATTGCAAAAGGCCGCGATTGGATCATCGACGAGATGAAACAATCTGGCCTGCGTGGTCGGGGTGGCGCTGGCTTCCCGACAGGGCTCAAATGGTCCTTCATGCCGAAGGAGTCCGATGGCCGCCCGCATTACCTCGTCGTCAATGCCGATGAGTCCGAACCGGGCACCTGTAAAGACCGCGAGATCATGCGGCACGATCCGCACAAGCTCGTCGAAGGGTGCCTTGTTGCCGGTTTCGCCATGGGCGCAAACGCCGGATACATTTATGTACGCGGCGAATTCATCTTCGAGCGCGAGCAATTGCAGCGCGCTGTTGACCAGGCATATGACGCTGGCCTCTTAGGCAAGAATGCTGCTGACAGCGGTTGGGATTTTGATCTCTACGTTGTGCACGGCGCAGGTGCTTACATTTGCGGTGAAGAGACAGCGCTGATTGAAAGTCTTGAAGGCAAGAAGGGCATGCCGCGCCTGAAGCCGCCATTCCCAGCCAATGTGGGGCTCTATGGCGCGCCGACCACAGTAAACAATGTGGAAAGCATTGCAGTTGCTCCAACCATTCTGCGCCGTGGCGCATCCTGGTTTGGCGGGCTTGGTCGTCCGAACAATACCGGCACCAAAGTCTTTTCCATCTCCGGTCACGTGAACAATCCATGTAACGTTGAAGAAGAGATGGGCATTCCGCTGAAGGAACTCATTGAAAAGCATTGTGGCGGTGTCCGCGGCGGTTGGGACAACCTCCTCGCCGTCATCCCGGGTGGATCGTCTGTTCCGCTCCTGCCGAAAAGCATCTGTGATACCGTCCTTATGGATTTTGACTCGCTGAAAGACGTGCAGTCTGGTCTCGGAACAGCAGCAGTCATCGTCATGGACAAATCCACCGACGTGATTAAAGCGATCGCCCGTCTCTCCGCTTTCTACAAGCATGAAAGCTGCGGCCAGTGCACCCCATGCCGGGAAGGCACCGGCTGGATGTGGCGCGTGATGGAGCGCCTTGTGACGGGCGAAGCAGAAGTCGAAGAAATTGAAATGCTGTTGGACGTAACAAAGCGTGTGGAAGGTCACACGATTTGCGCCCTCGGTGATGCGGCCGCCTGGCCCGTCCAGGGGTTGATCCGGCATTTCCGGCCAGTGATTGAAGAGCGTATTGCGACCCGCAAGGCGGGTGGTGCAGCGCCGGTAGCGGCGGAGTAGACCCATGCCCAAACTCACAGTGGATGGCGTAGAAGTCGAAGTGGAAAACGGGGTCACCGTTTTGCAGGCCTGTGAAGAGGCCAATGCAGACGTGCCGCGCTTCTGTTACCACGAGCGTCTGTCGATTGCGGGCAACTGTCGTATGTGCCTTGTCGAGATTGAGAAATCTCCAAAGCCTGTCGCAAGTTGTGCCATGCCCGCTGCGGACGGCATGGTTGTTCACACCAAGACTGAAACTGTGAAGCGCGCCCGCGAAGGTGTGATGGAATTCCTGCTCATCAACCACCCACTTGATTGCCCGATCTGTGACCAGGGCGGTGAATGCGACCTGCAGGACCAGGCAATGGCGTTCGGTGTCGATACGTCGCGCTTTGACGAGAACAAGCGCGCTGTCGAAGACAAAGAGATGGGCCCGCTGGTTAAGACCATCATGACCCGCTGCATTCACTGCACACGCTGTGTTCGGTTTGTGCAGGAAGTAGCTGGCGTACCGGAAATCGGTGCGATTGGGCGTGGTGAAGATATGGAGATCACGACCTATCTTGAAAAGTCGCTGACGTCTGAACTGTCCGGCAATGTGATTGATCTCTGCCCTGTGGGCGCGTTGACATCCAAGCCCTACGCTTTCACGGCGCGTCCCTGGGAATTGCGCAAGACCGAGTCCGTCGATGTGATGGACGCCGTTGGGTCGGCCATTCGGGTCGATGCGCGCGGAAAAGAAGTCATGCGGGTGATGCCGCGTCTCAATGAAGACGTGAACGAAGAGTGGATCTCCGACAAGACACGCTTCATCTGGGACGGATTAAAATCTCAGCGTCTTGACCGTCCATATGTCCGTGAAAACGGCAAGCTGCGCGCTGCAAGCTGGAACGAAGCATTCGAGGCGATTGCGGCCAAAGCGAATTCGACAACGCCAGAAAAGATGGCGGCGATTGCCGGTGACTTGGCTTGCGTTGAAGGCATGGGTGCTCTGAAAGACCTGATGACCTCGCTTGGTGTAACAAGCCTGGACTGCCGTCAGGATGGAACCAAGCTGAATGCAGGCGATCGGGCATCTTATCTGTTCAACTCATCTATCGCTGGTATTGAAGACGCAGACGCGCTGCTCATCATTGGCAGCAACCCACGTACAGAAGCGCCGGTCCTGAATGCGCGCATCCGTAAGCGCTGGAGCCAGGGCGGATTGCCTGTCGGGATCGTTGGCGAAGATGCAGACCTTACCTATGACACAGAGCATCTAGGCGCTGGGCCACAGACGCTGAAAGAAATCGCAGATGGGTCTCACTCGTTTGCCCGTGTTCTTGAAGTTGCTGAACGCCCCATGATCATTCTGGGGCAGGGAGCGCTGACCCGTAGTGATGGCGCTGCGGTGCACGCAACAGCTCTTCAGATTGCTGAAAAGTCAGGCGCCATCTCTGCCAACTGGAATGGCTTCAACGTTCTTCATACGGCTGCGGCCCGCGTTGGCGGTCTGGACCTCGGCTTTGTGCCGGGCGAAGGTGGCAAAGATGTCGCCGGCATTCTGGATGCAGCAGCATCTGGCGATGTGGATTTTGTCTTCCTCCTTGGGGCGGACGAGATTGATACAAGTAAGCTTGAAAAAGCCTTTGTCATCTATCAGGGAACGCATGGGGACGCAGGCGCACATGCCGCTGATGTCATCCTGCCTGCAGCGACCTACACAGAAAAGAGCGCTCTCTGGGTGAACACCGAAGGCCGCGTGCAGATGGGCCGCAGGGCAGCTTTCCCACCCGGGGATGCCAGAGAAGACTGGGCCATTCTCCGGGCACTGTCCGATGTGATGGGGCAGACACTTCCTTATGACAGCCTGCAGCAGCTTCGCGCGGCCCTCTTTGAGGTGCACCCGCATCTCGCACAGGTTGATACAGTTTCAAGTGCTGCAAGTGTGACCAGCGGACCTGGCGGCTCAATGGACGATGTGCCATTCAGCAACGCCATAACCGATTTCTACTTTACGAACCCGATTGCCCGAGCAAGCAAGATCATGGCGGATTGTGCTGCGACCTACGGCAACAAAGAAGCAGGAGCGACCGGCACCAATGGCTGAGCTCTGGACCACATACGGCTTTCCGCTGTTTATCATTGTCGGCCAATCGCTGGGTGTTCTGGTGGGGCTGCTGCTCTTCACCGCTTACATTCTTTACGCTGACCGGAAGATTTTTGCCGCTGTTCAAATGCGCCGCGGACCAAACGTGGTGGGTCCATGGGGACTTCTGCAATCCTTCGCCGACCTGACCAAGTTCCTCTTCAAAGAGGCGATCATTCCTTCAAGCGCCAATAAGGGCATCTATCTTCTAGCGCCCGTGATCACGGCGACACTGGCCTTGAGCGCATGGGCAGTCATCCCCTTTGACGATGGCTGGGTTGTTGCCGATATCAATGTGGGGCTCCTCTACGTTCTCGCGTTTTCGTCCCTGGGTGTGTACGGCATCATCATGGGCGGATGGGCGTCCAACTCTAAATACCCCTTCATGGGTGCGCTCAGGTCTGCCGCGCAGATGGTGTCTTACGAGGTGTCGCTCGGCTTTATCGTCGTCTGTGTATTGATGACGGCAGGCTCGATGAACCTTTCGGATATTGTTCGGGCCCAAGATACAGGTGCTGGCATGTTCGGCTGGTACTGGCTCATTCATTTCCCAGCCTTCGTGATCTTCTTCATCTCAGCAATCGCTGAGACCAACAGACCACCGTTTGATCTGCCGGAAGCGGAGTCCGAACTGGTTGCTGGCTACGCCACAGAATATTCGTCGACGCCGTTCCTACTCTTCTTCCTGGGCGAGTTCGTTGCGATCAATCTGATGGCGGCGATGGTGACAATCCTATTCCTTGGCGGCTGGCTGCCACCCTTTGATTGGGGACCACTGCATGCTGTTCCTGGCATCATCTGGTTTGTTCTCAAGGTCTGTTTCGTCTTTTTCCTCTTTGCGATGGTTCGCGCCTATGTGCCGCGCTACCGCTATGACCAACTGATGCGTTTGGGCTGGAAAGTTTTCCTCCCTCTATCGCTCGGCTGGGTCGTGGTGACAGCTGGTGTCCTGGTCGCGTTCGATCTTGCGCCATAACCTGAAGGAGAGCTGATCCATGTCCAGTCTGACACAATCTGTACGCTCCCTGTTTCTGGTGGAGTTTGTTACAAGCTTTGTCCTGGCTCTGAAGTACTTCTTCGGGCCTAAGGCGACACTGAACTATCCGTATGAAAAAGGCCTTCTAAGCCCGCGTTTCAGAGGGGAGCATGCGCTGCGCCGTTATCCGAACGGCGAAGAGCGCTGCATTGCCTGCAAGCTCTGCGAGGCGATTTGCCCAGCACAAGCCATCACGATTGAAGCTGGTCCCCGTCGCAATGACGGGACCCGGCGCACCGTGCGCTACGACATTGATATGACGAAATGCATCTATTGCGGCTTCTGTCAGGAAGCCTGCCCAGTGGATGCAATCGTTGAAGGACCAAACTTCGAATTCGCAACGGAAACACGCGAAGAGCTTTTCTACACAAAAGAGAAACTGCTTGATAACGGTGACCGCTGGGAACGCGAAATCGCTAAGAACATCGAACTCGACGCGCCATACCGGTAAGTGCCGGGGGCGGGTAACGCAACACGAGAGAGGGCAAAGGGGCAATGATCGTCGCCACCATAGCTTTTTACATATTTGCAGGCGTCGCTATTGCTGCGGGCTTCATGGTTATTGCTGCCCGTAATCCTGTGCATTCCGTGCTCTTTTTGATCCTGGCCTTCTTCAATGCGGCGGGTCTGTTCGTCCTCATGGGGGCCGAGTTCCTGGCGATGATCTTGATCATCGTTTACGTGGGCGCTGTCGCAGTCCTGTTCCTCTTCGTGGTCATGATGTTGGACATCGATTTTGCAGAACTTCGCGAAGGCTTCCTGCAATACATGCCTGTCGGCGCATTGGTTGGGCTGATCGTCCTACTTGAACTTCTTTTGGTTGCGGGCACTTGGACGCTCGCACCTGAAGTCGCGTCGATAGCAGCGTCCCCAATTCCGCCAATGGCAGATGTGACCAATGCAGAGGCCATCGGTCAGGTGATGTACACGCAATATGTCTATTTCTTCCAGGCAGCCGGCATGGTTTTGCTGGTGGCCATGATCGGCGCCATCGTGCTGACGCTCCGGAAGAAGCCGGACGCACAAAGACAGAGTATTCCGGACCAGGTCGCTCGCACGGCCGAAACCGCAGTAGAACTTAAGAAGGTGGAGCCTGGCCAGGGCCTTTAGGGGCTGGTCACGAGAGAAACGCACATGGAAATCGGTCTTGCACATTATCTGACGGTGGCGGCGATCCTCTTCACGCTGGGGATTTTCGGCATCTTCCTGAACAGGAAGAACGTCATCATTATCCTCATGTCGATTGAGTTGATGCTCCTCGCCGTGAACATCAATCTGGTGGCGTTCTCCACGCATCTGGGCGATCTCACAGGGCAGATATTTGCCATGTTGGTTCTGACCGTCGCGGCTGCGGAAGCGGCCATCGGTCTGGCGATCCTTGTTGTTTATTTCCGTAATCGCGGCTCCATCGCCGTCGAAGACATCAACCTGATGAAAGGCTGAGCGGCACATGTACGAAGCAATTGTCTTCCTTCCGCTCGTCGGATGTTTGATCGCTGGACTGTTTGGGCGCCAGATTGGTGTCACCGCATCACAGTGGGTGACCTGTGGCGGCCTTGTCATCTCAGCTCTGTTGAGCTGGGTTGCGTTCTATAATGTGGCGCTTCAGGGCCAGGCTGAAACCATCCAGGTCCTGACCTGGATCGACAGCGGTTCCTTTGAAGCTGACTGGCGCCTACGCATCGATACGTTGACCGCGGTCATGCTGGTGGTCGTGACCAATGTGTCCGCGCTCGTGCACATCTATTCCGTTGGCTACATGAGCCACGACCCGCACCAGTCGCGCTTCTTTGCTTACCTCTCCCTCTTCACTTTTGCCATGCTGATGCTGGTAACGGCAGACAATCTGGTGCAGCTCTTCTTTGGCTGGGAAGGGGTGGGGCTCGCGTCCTATCTGCTGATTGGCTTCTGGTACAAAAAACCAACGGCCAATGCCGCCGCGATCAAAGCTTTTGTTGTGAACCGGGTGGGGGACTTTGGTCTGATCCTCGGGCTATCCGCGATCTATCTGACCGTTGGCTCTGTCGAATATGACACGATCTTCGCAGCCATTCCGGGGCTGGCTGATGACAGCTTCATGTTCCTGGGCGCAGAGTTCCCAATCGTCACAACGATCTGCCTGCTGCTCTTCATGGGCGCCATGGGCAAGTCAGCGCAGTTCCTGCTTCACACCTGGTTGCCGGATGCGATGGAAGGCCCGACGCCTGTATCCGCGCTGATCCACGCGGCGACCATGGTGACGGCCGGCGTCTTCCTCGTTTGCCGCATGTCGCCACTCTTTGAGTTCTCGCAGGATGCACTCACCGTTGTCGTCTTTGTCGGGGCAACGACCGCTTTCTTTGCCGCGACAGTTGGCCTTGTTCAAAACGACATCAAGCGTGTGATCGCATACTCTACCTGTTCACAGCTGGGCTACATGTTCGTGGCCGCTGGCGTCGGGGCGTATGAAGTGGCGATGTTCCACCTCTTTACCCACGCCTTCTTTAAGGCGCTCCTCTTCTTAGGCAGTGGATCTGTGATCCATGCCATGTCGGACGAGCAAGACATGCGCAAGATGGGCGGTCTCTACAAGTTTGTGCCTGTCACTTGGGTCATGATGTTGATCGGAACTTTGGCGCTCACGGGATTCCCGCTGACCGCGGGGTATTTCTCCAAGGATGCCGTAATTGAAGCCGCCTTCGCA
Source organism: Rhodobiaceae bacterium (assembly GCA_003330885.1). Taxonomy (NCBI): domain Bacteria; kingdom Pseudomonadati; phylum Pseudomonadota; class Alphaproteobacteria; order Hyphomicrobiales; family Parvibaculaceae; species Parvibaculaceae bacterium. The sequence goes on from CP030277.1 coordinate 876,021, forward strand.
GCTCAAAACCCTGTCCACATGTATGCCTTTTGGGCAACCGTTGTGGCTGCACTCTTTACGAGCTTCTATTCCTGGCGCCTTATTTTCATGACGTTCCATGGCAAGAGCCGCGCCTCGAACGAAGTGTTGAGCCATGCACATGAGAGCCCACCATCCATGATGATCCCGCTGTTCCTGCTGGCAGGTGGTGCTTTGGGGGCGGGTGCGATGTTCTCAAGCCTCTTTATCGGTGGCTCTGCAGAGGGCTTTTGGGCTGGCGCGATCTTCACGCTTGAAGGCAACAATATTCTTGAGGACCTCCATCATGTTCCGGCCTGGGTGAAATTCTCGCCATTAGTGATGATGACCCTTGGATTTGTAACAGCTTGGTACTTCTATATCCGCAGCCCGGAGACCCCGAAGGTGCTCGCGAAAGAACAGGAGCTTCTCTACAAGTTCCTGCTCAACAAGTGGTATGTGGATGAGATCTACGACTTCTTGTTCGTGAAGCCTGCCTTCTGGATTGGTCGCTTCTTCTGGAAACAGGGAGACGGGCGCACGATTGACGGGATTGGGCCGGACGGGATCGCTGCACGCGTCCTTGATGTGACGCGCGGCATTAATCGACTCCAAACCGGTTACGTTTATCACTATGCGTTTGCCATGCTTCTGGGCATTGCAGCTCTGACGACTTACTTCATGTTCGGGGGTTCCCACTAATGTTTGGAATTCCATGGCTCTCAATAATTACCTTCCTGCCGCTCGTCGGTGCGCTCTTCATCCTCACCATACCTAACAGTGTTGAGGTCTCTGCTCGGAATGCCCGTTGGGTGGCGTTCTGGACGACCGCAATCACCTTTGCTTTGTCCCTTGTTATTTGGGTAGGCTTCGATAAGACGACAGCCGAATTCCAGTTTGTTGAGCAGGGCGAATGGCTCGGTGGTGCGATCAATTACCATATGGGTGTTGACGGCATTTCCATGCTGTTTGTGATCCTCACAACTTTCCTGATGCCGTTCTGCATTCTGGCCAGTTGGGAAGCGATCAAGACCCGCGTGAAGGAATACATGATCGCATTCCTGATCCTGGAAACGCTGATGATCGGCGTGTTCTGTTCTCTGGATCTGGTGCTCTTCTATCTCTTCTTTGAAGCTGGCCTCATTCCGATGTTCCTGATCATCGGTGTCTGGGGCGGCGCACGGCGCGTCTATGCAAGCTTCAAGTTCTTCCTCTACACGCTGGCCGGCTCCGTTCTCATGCTGCTGGCGATCATGGCCATGTATTGGCAGGTCGGCACGACAGACATTCCAACTCTGTTGGCCTATGACTTCCCGGCTGGCATGCAAACCTGGCTGTGGCTCGCCTTCTTCGCGTCCTTCGCGGTGAAAATGCCCATGTGGCCCGTGCACACCTGGCTGCCGGATGCTCACGTGGAAGCACCGACAGCGGGTTCAGTTATCCTTGCAGGCATCCTGTTGAAGATGGGCGGCTATGGCTTCCTGCGCTTCTCATTGCCCATGTTCCCCATTGCGTCGGACCTTTTCGCACCGATGGTTTTCGGGCTGTCTGTCATTGCGATCATCTACACCTCGCTGGTTGCGTTGGTGCAGGAAGACATGAAAAAGCTGATTGCTTATTCGTCCGTCGCGCATATGGGCTTTGTGACCATGGGCATTTTCGCGGCCACAACCCAAGGGGTGCAGGGCGGCATCTTCCAGATGCTCTCCCACGGCTGGGTCTCTGGCGCACTCTTCCTGTGTGTCGGGGTTGTCTATGACCGGATGCACACCCGCGAGATAGCGGCCTATGGGGGGCTCGTTAGTCGGATGCCGATCTACGCGTTTGCCTTTATGGTCTTCACCATGGCGAATGTGGGGCTGCCCGGCACCAGTGGGTTTGTTGGCGAATTCCTGACAATTGTTGGCGTGTTCCAGGTGAATTCCTGGGTCGCTCTGTTGGCGGCAACCGGGGTCATCTTGTCTGCCTGCTACGCGCTGTACCTCTATCGCCGTGTTGTCTTTGGCGAATTGGAAAAAGACACTTTGAAGAACATCAAAGATGTAAGCCCGAGAGAGCTTGCGACATTGGCGCCACTCATCGTTGCGACAATCTTCTTTGGTGTATACCCGCTGCCAATTTTGGATGTGACCGCCGTGTCCGTCGACAATCTGGTCGCGAACTACTCTGCCGCTGTGGAGGCCCATGAACTGGCCGGTGGCGGTACATTTGACTTTGCTTGGGCTGGCTTCGGCCGCTAACGCGCAAGACGTCTGGAGATACAGAGACTATGGAAACCGCCCTCGCCATGCCGGACTTAGGTCCCGCCCTTGCGGAAATCATCCTTGCTGTCGGTGCAATGGCACTGCTCATGCTCGGTGTGTTCAGAGGTGATGGATCAAGCCGCGCGGTGAGCATCGGATCCATTGTGCTTCTGATTGCGGCGGCTTTTGCGGTCATCAGCCAGCCAGACGAACGGGTCCTGACTTTTGGTGGCGCCTTTGTGATGGATGGCTTCGCCATTGTCATGAAGTGTCTTGTGCTCGCAGGCTCAGCCGTTGCAATTCTTATGGCTCAGGGCTTCATGGCACGTGAGAACATTGATCGGTTTGAGTTTCCGGTTTTGATCCTCCTTGCCACGCTGGGTATGATCATGATGGTCTCTGCGAACGGCCTCATCGCGCTCTATATGGGCCTGGAGCTGCAGAGCTTGGCGCTCTACGTCGTCGCGTCCTTCCATCGTGACAACACCCGCTCAACCGAGGCCGGCCTTAAATATTTCGTCCTTGGCGCTCTTGCCTCCGGCATGCTGCTTTACGGGTCATCGCTGATTTACGGCTTCTCGGGCACGACAAACTTTGATGTGCTCGCTGGCGTCATTGCACTGAATGGCATGTCGACAGGCCTCATTTTCGGGCTGGTTTTCCTGATGGCAGGTCTGGCGTTCAAAATCTCCGCCGTTCCGTTCCATATGTGGACGCCTGATGTGTATGAAGGCGCGCCAACGCCGGTCACGGCCTTCTTCGCCGCAGCGCCGAAAATCGCAGCCATGGCGCTCTTCCTGCGTGTGATGTATGGCGGCTTCGCAGATGCCGTCTTCCAATGGCAGCAGGTTGTTGTGTTCATCTCGATCGCCTCAATGGTGCTCGGTGCTTTCGCTGCGATAGGTCAGACCAACATCAAACGCCTGATGGCTTATTCTTCCATCGGGCATATGGGCTTTGCGCTTGTCGGGCTTGCCGCAGGCACACCCGAAGGCGTGAAGGGCGTGGTGATCTATCTCACCATCTACCTGATCATGAATGCGGGCGTTTTCTGCTGCATCCTGGCCATGCGGCACAAAGAAGGACCGGTTGAAGAGATCTCTGACCTTGCGGGTCTGTCGCAGAACCAGCCCATGCTCGCGGCCGTCTTTGCGATGCTCATGTTCTCGCTTGCAGGCATACCGCCACTCGCCGGGTTCTTTGCAAAATTCTATGTCTTCCTCGCTGCCATCAATGCCGGGCTCTATGCCCTTGCGATTATTGGTGTTCTGGCGAGTGTCGTCGGAGCTTTCTACTACCTCCGTGTAGTGAAGATCATCTATTTCGATGACCCGGCTCCTGCGTTTGCCGGTCCCATGGGATCAGAGATCAGAGCTGTTCTCGCCGTTTCGGCCTTGTTCACGCTCCTGTTCATTCTTTACCCAACTCCTGTGTTGAAGATGGCGGAAGGTGCTGCAAATTCTCTGGTTCCGACGGTGGAAGCAGCTGAAGCTCCTGCGGCGCCAGCTGAGACAGCGCACTAGGGAATGCCAGACACTCTCGCTGTTCCTGCAGGATACGGGTTAAACCGACACAGCGAGATTGACTCCACCAATGAAGAGGCCAAACGCGTCGCGGCGCGCGGTGTGAGCGGGCCTGTCTGGATCGTTGCGGATACACAGACAGCAGGTCGGGGTCGCAGAGGTCGCGCCTGGACGTCACCGGTTGGCAATCTCATGTGCACACTCCTGCTTAGGCCAGGATGCGGTCCTGCTCAGGCTGGAGAGCTTTCCTTTGTAGCGGGGTTGGCACTCCATGACGCAGCCTCAATGCTGTTGCCAGATGAGGTCGCCGTCAAGGTAAGCCTAAAATGGCCAAATGACCTCCTGGTAGATGGCAAGAAGGCAAGCGGCATTCTTCTGGAGTCGGAAAGTGCAGGGGGATCGGACGTAAGCTGGCTTGCCATTGGCATTGGCTTGAATCTCGTTCATTTCCCTGAGGACACGCCTTATCCCGCGACAAGCCTTCAGGCAGAAAGTGGCATCGTCTGCAGTGTTGAAAGTGCTCTAACCGCTCTCGCAGGCTCATTTGATAAATGGTATGCGATCTGGCAGCAGCCGGGCGGTTTCACCGCGATCCGCGAGGCCTGGTTAAAGCGCGCCCGCGGTGTCGGGCAGGAAATCACTGTGCGCCTCTCAGATGAGACGCTTGTCGGGACGTTTGAGGATCTGTCAGAAGACGGTGCTCTTCAATTGCGCCTGCCATCGGGTATCGTTCAGCCGATTGCGGCTGGCGACGTCTTTTTTGGCAGCAGCGGCACCGACCGGTAAGGTAGGGCATGAACCACAATTCACCTGACAATGCTGAGCTGCTTTTCGTTCCCTTAGGGGGCACAGGCGAGATCGGTATGAATCTTAACCTCTACGGATTTGGGACGGAGGAAGACCGCAAGTGGATCATGGTGGATCTCGGCGTCACCTTTTCTGACGGGCGCACGCCGGGCGTGGACGTCATCATGCCCGATCCGACCTTCATTGAAGAGCATCGGCAGGACCTGATTGCCATAGTTCTGACCCACGCCCATGAAGATCATATCGGGGCTGTTGCCCACCTCTGGCCTAAGCTTCGGTGCCCGGTCTATGCGACACCGTTCACTGCAGAACTGGTGAAGGGCAAGCTGATTGAAGCGGGGATCGAGCAGGAGGTCCCACTCAACATTGTCGATTTGGGCGCCCGGTTTGATCTTGGACCGTTTGATATCGAATTCGTGACGCTGACCCATTCCATACCAGAACCCAATGCACTGGCCATCCGGACCTCGCTTGGTACCGTCATGCATACAGGCGATTGGAAAATCGACCCGGGCCCGGTGATAGGGGAAACTTTGGACAGCAAACGCCTGGCCGAAATCGGCGAAGAGGGCGTACGCGCAATTGTCTGCGACAGCACCAATGTGTTTACCCCGGGCGAGGCGGGTTCTGAAGCTGATGTCGGGAGCAGTCTGACAGAGCTAATTGGTGGGCTCGACGGGCGAGTGGTGGTCACGACCTTTGCCTCGAATGTCGCCCGGCTGGAAAGTGTCATTCGCGCGGCGGAGGCGAACGGGCGGCATGTCGTCCTGGCGGGCCGGTCCATGTTTCGTGTGATCGCGGCAGCGCGTGGTACAGGACACCTCAAAAACCTGCCGCCTTTCATTGAGGCCGCCGACGCCGGCTACCTGCCAAAAGACAAAGTATTGTTTCTGTGTACCGGCTCCCAAGGTGAGCCACGTGCAGCGCTTGCCAGGATCGCCGCTGATGCGCATCGTGACATCGTCCTGGAAGAAGGCGACACGGTCATCTTCTCTTCACGGATTATCCCCGGGAATGATGTCGCCATCTTCGAGATGCAAAATGACCTCGCGCGCGCAGGCGTCAGGGTGATTACGGAGAAAGATCATTTTGTGCATGTGTCGGGACATCCCTGTCGCGATGAACTGACAGCTATGTATCAGTGGATCAAACCTGAACTAGCAATCCCTGTTCATGGCGAAGCTCGGCATTTGCTGGAGCACGCAGCGTTGGCCAAGGAGCTTCAGGTGCCTGAGACATTGGTTATCCAGAATGGGGATATGGTCAGGCTCGCCCCCGGGGCTGCTGAAGTGGTGGATGAGGTGCCGTCAGGCCGGGTCGTAATGGATGGCGATGTTCTGGTCCCGTCCTGGGATGCCGGCATTCAGGAACGCCGCCGCTTAGCGTTTGCTGGTGCTGTGTTTGTGTCGGTAGCGCTCAATGAAAAGGGTGCTGTACAGGGAGATCCTGAAATCCGTCTGATCGGATTGCCAGAGCGAGATAATTATGGCGTGCGTTTTGATGAACACGCCTATGACGCTTTGAACAATGCCCTGGATCATTTGCCGCAGCGGAAGCGGAAAGATGAGGCCCAGGTGAGCGAGTATCTGCGCCGGGCCGTTCGCGGCGCTATCCGCAAGGAATGGGGCAAAAAAGCTGCTGTCGAAGTAATCGTTACAAGGGTCTAGTCATTCATTTCATCGCATTTCCGGACGGTGAACCGAGACCACTTCACCTGGAAATGCTCAGGCGCTTGCCGCGACGCAAGCATGGGCCTAAATAGAAGCTTGAGATTTACGAGGAGTTACAAATGCTGGGTCAGCTAAACCACGTTGCCATCGCCGTACCAAACATCGCCGAGGCAGCTGAGATGTATAAGGTGAAGTTCGGTGCCAAAGTGTCCGGGCAGGTTCCACAGCCGGATCATGGAGTTACTACAGTGTTTGTTGATCTTGGCAACACCAAGCTCGAACTGTTAGAGCCGCTGGGTGAGGATTCACCGATTGCGGGTTTCCTCGCGAAAAACCCCAAAGGCGGTATCCATCATATCTGTGTTGAGGTTGATGACATTGATGCTGCCTGTGAGCAGGTCACAGACCACGGCGTGACAATTACCGGTACCGGCAAGCCACGGATTGGTGCGCACGGAAAGCCAGTTGTCTTCCTTCACCCCAAAGATCTGTTTGGGACGTTGGTTGAACTGGAACAGGCATAACCGACCATGACCCTTGTTAGCGGCTTCGCGACCTATGCCATCATTTGGTGGCTGACACTCTTCGTTGTTTTGCCGTTTGGCATCGTGACACAGGAAGAGGTCGGTGAGATCGAGGAAGGATCAGCACCGAGCGCGCCAGTCCGACCTCAGATCATCCGCAAGGTTCTCATCACCACCGCTGTGTCAGCCTTAATTTTCGGTGCTGTCTATTGGTTCCTGGAGCATAGTGGAGTGGGGCTCGATGACCTGCCGTTTGCTCCCACTTTCGACGAAAAATACTAGTCACGTCGCTGGTAGCCGAGATAACGGTCGGGGAGTTTGCAGATCCGTTTCATCCGCGTATCTCCGTCGACCGCCGGATAGGTCCAGACCAGTGCGTCGCCATCCATGCGGCGGGTAACGATCGTGAAGGGAAGACCGAAGGGGCTGAACTCCATCACGCCCTCATCGTTGAACTCAATGGTAGCCAACGTGTTTATGCAGCTGGGCGGCTCAACGTCTCGCGATCCGTTGGCGAGTGTCCCGTCAGTGTGAAAATCGTGAATGATGCCTGAGGACGTGACGACGGTCCGATCGCCGCATTGCTCTATGCGTTCCACATGGCCGACGGCGCCTGTTTCCGCGATCCACAGGCCACGCATGTCTACTACGTCTTCAGCAAGGGGTTCAGTACAGCTTGCAAGTATGGGTTTCGGGAAGCTCTCCCAGCCGCATCCAGGCGTATAGGCCTTGGGGATTTGCGAAGCTTTGAGGCCAGACCCATCAAGTTCTGGCAAATCACAATAATCAATCAGTGAGGCATCACCCTCAAAAATGCTGACATCGGTAGTGTCTGCAGGGCGGGGCGCCAGAAATAGAAAACTGGCGAGACCACCTATGACCACGATAAGAACCACAACAATGTACCCGAATGTCTTTTTCACGGCAGACGCCCCCTCTAAGTGAGGTCCTATCGTACTATTGACATGAATAGTGTCAATAAATGAAAGCTACGTCGGAAATGCAGGCAAAAAAAAGCAAGGCGCGTTTCCACGACCTTGCTGCAGTCATCCCATCTGGCGCTTCGATCAGGTTTTTCCCGGAAGCCGAGCGTGATGTGGTCCGCTCTTGGCCAGATGTGTCCTCCCTAGACTTGGGTTTAATGCCCAGCCCCTTTTTATGGTGAGGGAATATATCGGCGGTTTTCGACTGAGTCACGCAATTTTGGAACCTTTTTATGGCTATCTCGGAACGATTCTAATGGCGTCAAAATTGAGGGGGCAAAATCAGCAGTTCCCGATCCATCCTGATCATGTTGAAAGACCGCGCCGAAAGCAGGCCTACAGGTGTTTCAGGTTTGCTACGGTCGGCCCACGTAAACGCTGCAGGGGAGAAGCCGCATGGAAAAAGTCTGTTTGGTATTAGGCGCGGGCGCGGGGATTGGTGGAAGTGTCGGGCGGCGGTTCGCTGCAGATGGTTACTACTCAGTCCTTTGCCGACGGAGCGATCAAGAAGGCTTGGATCGGATGGTCACTCAGATTGCGGCAGATGGCGGGAGGGCGCATGGCCATATCCTGGATGCAACCGAGCCTGATGTAATTGAGAACCTGATTGTCAAGACAGAGCAGGATGTTGGCCCCATTGATACGGTCGTCTTCAATCTCGGCGCTCAGATCGGCAACCGATCTGTCACCGACACCAGCTACAAAGCATTTGAACGATGCTGGCGTATCGCGACTTTCTCTCTGTTTCGTCTTGCCCACACGATGGCGCCGATTATGGCGGAAAGGGGCACCGGTAATATTCTCGTCACGTCGGCCACCGCCGCTGTACGTGGCAATGCAGGCCAGCATGCCCATGCGGCGGCTGTGGGCGGGCGACGCATGCTGTGCCAATCGCTCAATGCTGAGTTGGCGCCTCAGGGCATACATGTGGCGCATATTCTGGTCGACGGCGCCGTTGATGCCCCAGATACGCTGGGCAAGCTGCTCGGGCCGGAGGCTTTCCAGAAACTTCGAGAAGAGCGTGGCCTGGAGCATGACGGTTTGCTTCTGCCAGAGAAGATTGCCGAAACCTATATTCATCTTGCCCAGCAACACCGCAGTGCCTGGACCCATGAACTGGATTTGCGCGCCTTCTCAGATCAGCCCTGGTGGAACACCTGACAGGTGTCTCGGATAGAGACCGCTGACGTTTAAGGTGATGGAAAAGGCGGCTCGTCCATCCACCATGTTTTTTTGTCGCAGGCGTTTGTGTAGGGCGGCCTGTTGTTCTGTCCACGGAATGGGTGCTAAGACTTGTCTTCAGCGTGTTATCCACAATTCTCCAGAAGCCAAACAACCGCAGCTTTTGTCAAAAAGGCCCGGTTTTCATGAGCTTTTTATGATTGGAAGCGATATCTCGCCAAATTTATTGAAAGACGGTTAACCCGAAAAGAGGACTCCTTAAAGGGTTGAGCGTTAGGATGATCCCATGAACGATCAGGCACAAATGGCAGCAGTTCTCCTCGCGGGCTTTTTCGCAAGCGGTGATCCTGTGCCACAAGAAGCAGGCCTTGCAGGCGCTGATGTTCTGGAATCTCGGGCAAAGCCGGAAATCGTTGAGATCAGCACGGGAAGCTGCGCGATTGTGACCGCACACCAGCCCCGCGAAGACGTCGCCTTCAAATCCGGTGTTACGATCAACGGCGCAAAGACGGTTCCAGCAAATATTGAGCCTGCCGAACTCTATGCGCTTCGCCCGATTTACGAGTTTGATGTGCGCATCAATCCGCTCCCAAACAGCTCTATCGCAGTGTCTCCGCGCCTGGAAGTCGCAACGGTGACATATGAGCCAGAGAACGGCCGCATCATGCTGGACGGCCAGGAACTGGTCTGGATGCACGAAAATGCACTCCGTACAGCCTGTGAGAGCCACATCAGCGTGACACCCTAACCGAGTTCTATCGGTCACAATCCCTCGATTTCCCTCACCTTTCCCCGAGTTTCCTTGACTCTTGCCCAGCCGTTTTAGAGGCTGGCCCCTGCAATCGCGTCTCGGTCGGGGTACGGAAAAGGGGCAATGGGGATGATCTCCAAGCTAGTTGAGTTTTTTGGCCTATCTGTATGGAAAATGGTCTTCGGCGCAGGTGTCGCCATGGGCATGGTTGGTGCAAATCTGGTTGCGGCCAACGCAGCCCCAGCACAGCCTTGGCGGATCACCCAGGAAACTTGGACCGAAACAGACGAACGCGGATATTCGGAGTTTGTCGCCGCTATTGGGGCGGCTGATTGCTCGAATGTGGATGATTGTCTGGAGAGCCCGGCAAACCCCTATCGGCATCGCCATGGGTACATGCGCTTTCGGGCTGATTGCGCCGATTTCCCCTATCTGTTTCGGGCCTACTACGCCTGGATGAATGGCCTGCCATTCGCCTATCAGAACGGCGTTCTCCCCCAGTCTGGATGGACACGGGACATTCGCTATACCCGCAGTGGCAACCGGGTGGTGTCTCGCAAGTCCGTGCCTGCCACCCAAAACGGGATAAACGCCAACTCAATTTTCGTGGACCTGAGAAGTGCCATCTCAACGGGCAGTTACCGACACCATGCGGCGGCAAATGATCAGACCTATTTCACAGATATGTACTCACCGATCATCAACCGAGACTCAATCCGCCCTGGCACCATTGTCTATGATGTGAATGGTCATGTTGTGCTGGTTTGGCGCGTTGAAGATGATGGACGCGTGCTGACATTGTCAGCGCACCCGGACAATTCAGTGTCCCGCTCATTTTACGGGCGGAACTTTCTCCGAACCCACCCTCGGCAGGGAACCGGGTTTAAGGAGTGGCGTCCCATTCGTTTGGTCGGTGCAACGCGACTTGCCGATGGCACACTTGTTGGCGGACATATTGAAGCCACACCAAACCAGGCCTTACAGAACTTTTCGCTAATGCAATATGTCGGCACCGACTCGCCAGACACATCAAAACGGGCGTTGGATCAGTGGCGGCAGGCATCGTTTGCCAGAAATGGTGAGACACTGGACTACTACCATTATGTCCGGGCCGTGATGGCGCGCGGCAATCTGGTGATGGAACCCGTTCGGGAAATCCGTTCTTCCATGCGCTCTCTTTGCAATGATGTTCGGGCAAGGAAACAGGCCGTTGATGCCGCCATCCTGAATGGCATCGACAAAGTGAATGCCCCCGGGAAATTGCCACAGAACATCTACGGCACATTCGGATATTGGGAGTTCTACTCAACACCCTCCCGTGATGCTCGGCTAAAAACGGCACTGAAAGAACAACGAGATCATATAGAGGCATTGATTGAGATGAACCGTCAGGGGGCCTCGACGGTAAGCTATGAGGGGAACGATCTCATCGGTGACCTGATAAATGCGTACGATGAAGAGAGTGCTAATTGTGTCACAACCTACACTCGATCAAATGGTGCTCCAGTCCGGTTGACCCTCGATGATGTAGTTGCGCGAGTCTACGAACTCTCCTTCGATCCCTACCAATGCATTGAGCGCCGATGGGGGGCAACTGCCCCCGCAGAGTTAGCCTCCTGCGCGGATGGCCCGGCTAAAGATCGGTGGTATCGCGCGCAGCGCTTCCTGAGAAACCAGATCGACCGCACCTATGACGTTGATATGGGATACACGCCCGCGCAGCTTGAAGCTGGTCCCCATGACCTGTTTTCAGGGCGTGGTGTCGCAGAAGGGCCAGATGTGGATGTGCGCGGTTTTCTCACCTCTCTTAAGGATCGGCGTCAGGCGTCGATCGGTGATCCAGCCGTCCGCTAGACGTGTGGTGATGGGCGTTGCCAACCGGCGGCTAAGTCCCTAATACTGACGCATAATTTCGAAGCGGCGGCGTTCTGGTGAGAGCGGTGGTGCTCGTGTTCCCGCTGTTATCAGAGACGTCAATTCCCATGCGCCTATCCCAGTTTATGCTCCCTACGTTGAAAGAAGATCCTGCTGAAGCACAGATCGTGTCTCATCGGCTTATGCTGCGTGCGGGCCTGATCCGACAGACCGCCGCGGGGATTTACGCTTGGTTGCCCTTGGGCATTCGGGTGCTGAAAAACATCGAAAAGATTGTGCGCGAAGAGATGGATCGGGCAGGGGCTGTCGAGCTCCTGATGCCAACGCTGCAATCAGCGGAACTCTGGCAGCGCTCAGGTCGGTATGATGGCTACGGCAAAGAGATGCTCCGCATCACCGACCGGCATGATCGGGAGATGCTCTACGGACCAACGAACGAAGAAATGGTGACGGAGCTCTTTGCAAATGGGGTGCGGAGCTACAAAGACCTACCTATGAATCTCTATCACATTCAGTGGAAATTCCGCGACGAGATCAGGCCGCGCTTTGGTGTGATGCGGGGACGCGAATTTCTGATGAAAGATGCTTACTCCTTCGACCTGGATGAGGAAAAAGGACGCGAAGCCTATTACCGCATGTTTGTGGCCTACTTGCGCACCTTCGGCCGAATGGGATTGAAGGCGGTACCCATGGCTGCCGATACAGGACCTATTGGTGGTGACCTCAGCCATGAGTTCATCATTCTGGCCGAGACCGGCGAGTCTGAAGTGTTCTGTCACAAAGATCTGATCGAGATGGAAATCCCTGGCGAGGATGTGGACTACACCGCGGATCTTTCCTCCATCGTTGACGAACGTCGCGCGCTCTACGCTGCGACGGACGAAATTCACGATCAGGCAAAATTTGAAGCCGAGGTGCCCGAAGCAGACCGTCTGTCAGCCCGCGGCATTGAAGTCGGACATATCTTCTTCTTTGGGTCGAAATACTCAGAGCCCCTGAACGCCGTTGTTACAGGACCTGATGGCAAAGACGTGCCGGTCCAGATGGGATCCTACGGAATTGGTGTCTCTCGACTCATGGGCGGAATTATTGAGGCAAGTCATGATGAGAACGGCATAATTTGGCCAGAATCTGTAGCTCCTTATAAGGCTGGTGTTATCAACCTCAAATCCGGGGACGCTGAGACAGACCGGGTATGCGAAGAGCTTTACGCGAAATTGACCGCTGCGGGTGTAGATGTCCTCTATGACGACACAGATGCACGCGGCGGGACGAAGTTCTCGAACATGGATTTGATCGGTCTGCCCTGGCAGATTGTTGTTGGCCCGCGTGGGCTGAAATCCGGTGTGGTTGAGCTGAAGAACAGAGCGACTGGCGATCGTGAAGAAATGGCGCCGGAAGCTGCACTGAAGGCGTTGACCGGAGCGTAAGACCGCGCTGGATTTGGCCGTGAAGGCCTTGGAGTGACAGGACGTATGACAGATACGGCGATCGGCTCAACCGATAGTGAGACTACACAGAGATCTGCGACAGGACCGTTCTCGCGGTTCGAATGGATGGTCTCATTGCGCTATCTGCGCGCCCGTCGCCGCGAAGGGTTTATCTCTGTTATCGCCGGCTTCTCCTTCGCGGGGATCATGCTGGGGGTGGCAACTCTCATCATCGTCATGGCGGTTATGAACGGGTTTCGGACCGAACTGCTCGACAAAATCCTTGGCCTCAATGGCCACATGATGGTGCGAGCGCTTGGCACCAACGTCAGCGATTTTGACGCGGTTGCGGAGGCGATGCGCAAGGTCGACGGTGTTGTTCGCGTGGCCCCACTGGTTGAAGGCCAGGTCATGGCGTCGAGCAGCAGCAATGCCGCCGGGGCCTTTGTGCGCGGCATGCGCGCGTCCGACATTGCCGGGCTTGGCTCTGTGTCTCAAAACCTCATTGCAGGCACATTGGCTGATTTTGACACAAGCGGCGGTGTCGCGCTTGGCAGTCGATTGGCGGCCGCGCTCAGGGTGAACATTGGCGATCAGGTGACCCTGCTGTCCCCGCGGGGCGCCGTTACTCCTTTTGGGACCGCTCCTCGCGTGCGCGCCTACACGGTTCAGGCTGTGTTTGAAATCGGCATGTCGGAATATGACAGCTCGGTCATGTTTATGGGTCTCGAAGAAGCTCAGAAATATTTCCGTACAGGCAATGGCGTCACCGCTCTTGAAGTCATGGTGGAGGAGCCGGACCAGGTGAACGACTTCATCGTGCCAGTGGCACAAGCTGCCGGACCTTTGCTGCGTATCTGGACCTGGCAGCAAACCAACCAGAGTTTTTTCAGTGCACTGCAGGTGGAGCGGAACGTGATGTTCCTCATTCTGACGCTGATATTGCTTGTGGCGGCCCTCAATATTATCTCAGGCCTCATCATGCTGGTGAAGGACAAGGGGCGAGATATTGCCGTGCTGCGCACCATGGGAGCATCTCGAGGTGCTGTGATGCGGATATTCTTTATTGCCGGCGCAAGTATTGGCGTGTTGGGAACCCTCGCGGGATTTGCGCTCGGTACGGCTTTCTGCGCCAATATTGAAACCCTGCGCCAGGGACTATCAGCGCTTGTGGGGACCGAGCTCTTCTCACCTGAGGTCTATTTCCTCTCGCGCATGCCCGCGGAGATGGACCCATCTGAGGTCGCCTCTGTTGTCATTATGGCGCTGGTCTTGTCATTCGGGGCCACGCTTTATCCCGCCTGGCGGGCTGCGTCCCTCGATCCAGTGGAGGCGCTTCGCTATGAGTAGTGGGGCTATGAGCAGTGAACCAGCCCTCATCCTGGATGAGGTTACGCGCACCTATGTTCAGGGCGAGACCGAGCTTCATATTTTCGATGAGCTCTCGCTCACCCTGATGCCTGGTGAAATCGTGGCCCTTGTCGGGCCGTCTGGTGCCGGGAAATCCTCACTGCTCCATATTGCGGGATTTCTGGAAGAGCCCAACAGTGGACGTGTGATCATCAATGGTGTGGATGGCAGTGCCTTGGACGATGCGGACCGCACCGCTATCCGCCGGGAAGACATTGGCTTTGTCTATCAGGCCCATAATCTGCTCGCCGAATTCACCGCCCTAGAGAATGTAGTGCTGCCGCAGATGATCGCGGGCGCAGCTAAGAAAAACGCCGAAGAAGAAGCAGCCAGGTTGCTTTCAAGCTTTGGTCTGGGGGACCGCCTGAACCACCGGCCGTCAGAGCTCTCAGGCGGCGAACAACAGCGGGTGGCGATTGCCAGATCGCTGGCGAATGAGCCAAAGCTTCTTCTGGCTGATGAGCCTACGGGGAACCTCGACCCCAAGACCTCGAAAGCTGTCTTCAGTGAACTTGTGGACGTCACCAGAGGCGAGGGTGCAGCAGCATTGATCGCGACCCACAATCTAGACCTTGCCGGAAAGATGGACCGTATTGTCCTCTTGCATGATGGGAAGCTGCTTGAAGGTGCCGCTCTGGCAGAACAATACGCCTCCCTGTAACGGGTTCTCCTTAGTCAGTAGATAAGCTCAGGCAGCTGTAACCGGATCGTCACCGGCGGCTGAGAGCTTCTTGGCAACCCCATCTAGCATGCCTTTCACGATCAATTTGTGGAACGGCAGGATGGCGGCCAGATAGAGATATCCGAATGCGTTGTGGCGCTGGCAACAGGTGGCGAGATAGAGCCTGGATGGCGTTTCCTGAGTGCGAAAGACCGAGACTCGAAAATCCTGATGCGTGTCGTCCTCGCCCAGAATGATCTCGTTGTCGCCAATGCTGTAGATCTTGAAAAAGCCAATCCTATCCCCGACCTGCGGTTCCGGCTTCTGGCTAGTGCTATCTCCATCATCGAAGTCGTCCGCAGTTTTGAGGCCCATTGGCTTAACGATGAGGTCGCGCAGCTGCATGAGCGGTTGAGCGCCGGGGACTTCCACGGTCGTGGCCAGAGCAGCGATCTCTGTCATGTTTGCTCCGGTCCTTGCCCATTCATTGCTGAAGGTGACGCTGAAGCAGTCCAAAAAATCTTGGGGGCGGGCATAGGTGTGCAGTTGGCTCTCTGAAGGCAGGGCATCGGAACGGGACATCTTGGTTCGCCTTTAAATTGTGACCACAGAACATACGCACCCGTATGGTTCTCCTGAAGATAAGCCATTCCAGGAAAACGGTCGAGGGACAGAGCGTCGCAGACCACGGTCATCATGATGTCCCAAAAAAGTGAGGTTTCGGGCCATTTTGTTTGGGGTTGACAAAAAAGAACAAAACAAGAACACTTGGCGCTCAATAGGAGGAGCTAGACCATGAGCAAGCTGATCAAAAAGGTTGAAGAAGAGGGCGGCGTCTCGCGCTGGTTTCAGGACATCGCAGCGTTGGCAAGTGTTGCTGCAATGGGGTGGACCGTGCTCCTCTGGAGCGAGATAGCTAAGGCCGCTGTCGCAGGATAATTCGTCTTTTCCACAACTTTCCGTATCAGGGACTGGTGACACGGCGGGGGCCGCGTCCGACAATGGGCATCTGAGGGAATGGGCTGGCGCATCATTTGATGGGTCGCCCTTTCAACCGTCTTGAATGAGAGCCCCCCATGTCCAAAAACGTATCTGGCAGAAAATCCCGCGAGTTGCATGCCAGCCTGCAAGGCAACCAACAAGCCGGTCTGCAATTCATCCATCTTCGGATCCATTCGGCCTATTCCCTTCTTGAGGGCGCGATCCGCCTGAAAGAGCTGCCAGGTCTTGTTCGCGATGGCGACATGCCGGCAGTGGGCATCACCGACACCGGCAATCTGTTCGGTGCGCTTGAAGCATCTGAGACACTCTCAAAAGCCGGTATTCAGCCCATAACTGGGTGCACTTTGGCGCTGGACTTGGGTCTTGATGATGATGGTCCTGGCCTTGGTCGCAATGAGCGGAAAGACCCTGATGGGTCAATTGCTCTCCTTGTTCAAAATGAGCAGGGATACGCCAATTTGATGCGGCTGACCTCCAAAGCTTATTTGGAGACCGAAGGCACCGACGATCCCCATATCTCCTTTGATGAGCTTGCCACCCTGAGTGAGGGGCTTATCTGCCTGACCGGCGGACCTGCTGGGCCCATCAATCGGTTGTTGGTGGAGGGGCAGCAGGACAGGGCGAAAGAGGTTCTAGCGCGCTTTCAGTCAATGTTTGCCGATCGTCTCTATGTGGAGCTGCAGCGTCACGGCATGGCCGAAGAGGGGCAGGCAGAAGGGGCGCTGATCGACTTTGCTTATGAGATGGATCTGCCACTGGTGGCCACCAATGAGTGTTTCTTCACGAAGAAGGATGAGTTTGAAGCCCATGACGCGCTGATATGTATCTCAGCCGGTGCTTATGTGATTGAGACGGATCGTCGGCGCCTGACCCCTGAGCACTATTTCAAGAGTCAGGCGGAGATGGTGGAGTTGTTTAACGACCTGCCAGAAGCTATTGAAAATACGATCGAAATCGCCCGCAGATGTGCTTATCGGCCACACACCAGGGACCCGATCCTTCCAAGCTTTGGGTCCGGCGATGGTGAGGTGAGCGAAGCCGATGAGCTGCGACGCCAAGCTCATGAAGGGCTGACCCACCGGCTGGCGACCACAGAAACTGTTGCCACCGAGAAGGAATACAGGGATCGCCTGGATTTTGAACTCGACGTCATCATCAATATGGATTTTCCCGGCTACTTCCTCATCGTTGCGGACTTCATCAAATGGGCCAAGGACCACGATATTCCCGTGGGTCCGGGCCGTGGGTCAGGTGCCGGTTCAGTCGTCGCCTGGGTGCTGACCATCACAGATCTGGACCCCCTGCGTTTTAACCTCCTGTTTGAGCGGTTTTTGAACCCTGAGCGGGTGTCGATGCCAGACTTTGACATCGACTTCTGTCAGGACCGCCGCGATGAGGTGATCCGCTATGTGCAGGATCGCTATGGCCACGACCAGGTGGCTCAGATCATCACCTTCGGGAAGCTCCAGGCCAGGGCCGTTCTCCGGGACGTCGGGCGCGTGCTTCAGATGCCCTTTGGTCAGGTCGACCGTCTGTGCAAGATGATCCCCAACAATCCGGCAAATCCGGTGACACTTGCCGAGGCCATTGAAGGTGAGCCGCGCCTTCGCGAAGAACGCGACAGCGAGGAAGCAGTCGCCAAGCTCCTGGAAATGGGACTCCGCCTTGAAGGGCTCTATCGGCACGCCTCTACCCACGCTGCGGGTGTGGTGATTGGGGATCGCCCGCTGGATCAACTGGTGCCGCTCTACCGCGACCCGCGATCTGACATGCCCGTCACACAGTTCAACATGAAATGGGTGGAGCCGGCAGGCCTCGTGAAGTTTGACTTTCTGGGCCTTAAAACCCTGACAGTGCTCCAAAAGGCGGTCGAGCTCATCGAACGGCGAGGCATCAAGATCGATCTCTCCAACCTGCCACTGGATGATGAGAAGTCCTACCAGATGCTGCAGCGGGGCGAGACGGTCGGGGTCTTCCAGCTGGAAAGTGGTGGCATGCGGGACCTGATCCGTCAGGCTATACCCACCACGATTGAGGACATTATCGCGCTTGTGGCGCTCTACCGCCCTGGCCCGATGGAGAACATTCCTAAATATCTGGCTTGTAAACATGGGCGGGAAGAGCCTGAAGTCCTCCACGAGACCATCGAGCCGGTGGTGGCCGACACCTATGGCGTCATCATCTATCAGGAGCAGGTGATGCAGGTGGCCCAGGTTTTTGCGGGCTATTCGCTGGGTGATGCTGACTTGCTGCGCCGTGCCATGGGTAAGAAGATCAAGTCCGAGATGGATGCACAGCGCGCCCGGTTTGTTGAGGGTGCGTCTGCGAAGGGCGTTTCGGAGAAACAGGCGAACTACGTGTTCGACATTGTCGACAAGTTTGCAGGTTACGGTTTCAACAAATCCCACTCCGCCTGCTATGCGCTTGTCGCCTATCAGACCGCATATCTGAAGGCGAACTACCCCGTCGAGTTCCTCGCAGCCTCCATGAGTCTGGATTTGAACAACACGGAAAAGCTCCATGTTTTCAAACAGGAAGCCGATCAACTTAAGATAAAGGTTTGCCCGCCAAGCGTGCAGGACTCCCAGGCCATCTTCGATGTGAAGGATGGCCAGATCCTCTATGCATTGGGGGCCATCAAGAATGTCGGCCGTCAGGCGATGGAGCAGCTGGCTGAAGAGCGGGCGGAAAACGGACCTTTTAATGACCTGTTTGATTTCGCCCGGAGGCTCAACCCGAAAGGCATCAATAAGCGTCAGCTGGAAAATTTGGTGCGCGCTGGCGCTCTGGATTGCCTGAACCCCAATCGGGCGCAATTGCTGGCCTCTGTGGACATGATTATGAGCCTTGCCAACCAGGCAGCAAATGAGCGTGAAAGCAATCAGGTCAGCCTCTTTGGCGATGCCATGGAAAGCGACATGGACAACCCTGTCCTGCCGCAGGTTGAGCCCTGGTTGCCCATGGACCGCCTGAATGAGGAGTTCAACGCTGTCGGCTTCTACATTTCGGGCCATCCGCTGGACGATTATGCCAAGGCGATGAAGCAGACCGGTGTCGTGACCTATGCGGAATTACTGCAGAAGACATCAAGCGCGGAGCGGGTTGCGGGCACTGTGGCCGCCCGCCAGGACCGGCGCTCAAAGCAAGGCAATCCCTTTGCATTCGTGACGCTTTCCGACCCGACGGGCCGGTTTGAAGTGGTGGTCTTCTCCGAGGCGCTGAATTCCTTCCGGGAGCTTCTGGAACCAGGGCGGTCTGTTGTGATTGGTGTGGAAATTGACCGCGAAGGGGATGATGTGCGCCTGCGCGCCCAATCCGTTCGGCCCGTCGATGAGGTGGCGGCTACAGCCGCCGATGGCCTCAAAATCTTCCTCGATACGCCAGGCCCGCTGGAGTCGGTCAAATCCCGCCTTCCTGACAAGGGGCGAGGTGTGGTCTCGCTGGTGCTTTTGGCCGGCAAAGGGCGCGAAGTGGAGGTGGAGTTGAAGGAGCGTTTCCATATCACCCCGCCTGTGAGAGCCGCCATTCAGGCCGTTCCGGGCGTCGTGGACGTCCAGGACATCTGACCAGGCGTCAAAATCGGGCCGATTTTGCTCTAACCCCAATTGGCGCTTGCGTTTTTCAGGCGCCAGCCCTATACGTTCGCCCATTCCACATGCGGGGATACGGGCTTTTTCACGGGGTGTGCGGCATATGCCAACGACCCCCTCATAGAAAAACTCGATCCGGTCCTTGGGGTTTCCATTTCGGACTCCTGGGCTCCCCCGCAGAGGTTCAACCGGAAAAGAAGGAGAAAGGGCGTCATGGCACTCCCTGAATATTCTATGCGTCAACTGCTGGAGGCCGGTGTTCACTTCGGTCACCAGACTCACCGTTGGAACCCGAAGATGGAGAGCTATCTCTTCGGTGACCGCAACGGCATCCATATTGTCGACCTGACACAAACCGTCCCGCTTTTGCACCAGGCTCTCGTCGCTGTTCGCGATGTTGTTGCTGCAGGTGGCCGTGTTCTTTTTGTCGGCACCAAGCGCCAGGCATCTGAGCCAATCGCTCAGGCGGCCAAGCAGTGCGCTCAGTACTACATCAACCACCGTTGGCTCGGTGGCACGCTCACCAACTGGAAAACCATTTCCAACTCCATTCGCCGTCTGCGCGAACTCGAAGAGTTGCTCGGTGGTGAAGGTAAAGGTCTCACAAAGAAAGAGCTCCTGAACCTGACACGCGAACGCGACAAGCTTGAGCTGTCCATTGGCGGCATCAAGGACATGGGCGGTGTTCCTGACATCATGTTTGTGATTGACACAAACAAGGAAGAGATCGCTATTAAGGAAGCCCGCAAGCTCGGCATTCCTGTCATTGCGATCCTCGACTCAAACTGCAACCCGGACAACATCACGCACCCAATTCCAGGGAACGATGATGCGGCACGGGCTATCGCTCTCTATACCGACCTGATCTCCCGCGCTGCCATTGATGGCATCTCGGCGAGCCAGGCAGATTCCGGTGTTGATATAGGTGAGCAGGTTGAGCCAATCGCAGAAGTTCTGCCTGAGGAAACCGCAGCGGCGGAACCTGTAGCAGAAGCTGCGCCAGCAGAAACACCCGCAGACGCGTCCTAACAACGCGACTGTCACCTAACTGCGTTACTTAAGTTAAGTAGGGTCCGGTTCGCGAATGCGAGGCGGACCCCCTATTTCAAATGAGGATTACCAATGGCTGAAATCACAGCAAGCTTGGTGAAAGAACTGCGCGAGCAATCCGGCGCAGGCATGATGGACTGCAAGGCAGCCCTGAAAGAAACAGACGGCGACATGGAAGCTGCCATTGATTGGCTGCGGACCAAGGGCCTGGCAAAAGCCGCTAAGAAGGCTGGTCGTGTAGCAGCTGAAGGCCTTGTCGGTGTTGTTGCTGAAGGAACATCAGGCGCAGTCGTCGAAGTGAATTCCGAAACGGACTTCGTTGCTCGTAACGAAAACTTCCAAAGCATGGTCAGTGGCATCGCAGGCGTTGCCAACACAACTGGTGGCGATCTGGCGAAGCTGCTTGCAGCGAAATTCCCTGGATCAGACAAGTCGATTGAAGAATATGTCACTGAAGCAGTCGGCACGATCGGCGAGAACATGAACGTGCGTCGGACAGAAGCTCTGTCCGTCAATGCCGGTGTCGTTGTCTCTTACGTCCATAACCAGGCAGCACCTGGACTTGGCAAGATCGGCGTGCTGGTCGCTCTCGAGTCTGAAGGCGACACTGACAAGCTAGCCGCATTGGGCAAGCAGATCGCCATGCATGTAGCGGCAACCAGCCCACTCTCAACAAGCGTTGATGAGCTTGATCAGGCCGTTGTTGAGCGTGAAAGAAACGTTCTTGCAGCTGAAGCACGTGAATCTGGCAAGCCTGAAAACATCATCGACAAGATGATTGAGGGCCGTATCCGGAAATTCTACGAAGAAGTCGTTCTTCTCTCTCAGACGTTCGTTATTGATGGCGAAAACACGGTCGAAAAGGCTGTCAAAAACGCCGAAGGCGACGTTGGAGCTCCAATCAAGGTAGCCGGCTTTATCCGCCTGGCTCTTGGTGAAGGCATCGAGAAAGAAGAAGCAGACTTCGCAGCGGAAGTCGCTGCAGCTGCAAAGGGCTAAAAACGGCCTGAACTCTGGTGGGAAAGGGGACCTCAAGGTCGCCATGCTCCACCGGGAGCGCTATTGTTGAGGCGTGTGAGAAAAGGATTCGCGATTGACGCGGTCCCGCCTCGCACGCCTTAATTGTATGTGGGTCTTTTGCCTTTCAGGGAAAGCAGAAGGGCTGCTAAAGCTTGTTGCAGCGAAAGCGGATCACCGGTTTCACGCTTCGAAGCAAGCTTCACAAAGTTCAAGGGTTGGTTGCTATCAACCCTAAGGGGATAAGCAGGCGTTAAATGGCTAGTGACTCAAACTACCAGAGAGTGCTCCTAAAGGTTTCAGGCGAAGCGCTTATGGGCGACCAGGCTTACGGCATTGATGTGGGGACAGTTGACCGTATTGCCGATGAGGTGAAACAGGCCGTCAATATTGGTGTGCAGGTTTGTCTGGTCATTGGCGGGGGCAACATCTTCCGCGGCCTGTCCGGCGCCGCCGAGGGCATGGAACGCGCGAGCGCTGATTACATGGGCATGCTTGCAACGGTCATGAACGCCATTGCTATGCAGAATGCACTCGAGCGCATGGGCGTGCCAACGCGTGTGCAGTCCGCCATTCCAATGATGAGTGTCTGTGAGCCTTATGTGCGTCGCAAAGCAGAACGGCATATGGAAAAAGGTCGCGTTGTCATCTTTGCAGCCGGCACGGGCAATCCATTTTTCACAACAGATACGGCGGCAGCGCTACGTGCCTCTGAGATGGGATGCGACGCGCTGCTCAAAGGCACGCAGGTCGACGGCGTCTATACAGCGGACCCCAAGAATGATCCAAAAGCGGAACGTTATGACAGGCTGTCTTATACAGACGTGCTGGCAAAAGACCTGAAGGTGATGGATGCGTCCGCCGTGTCATTGGCGCGGGAGAATGACATTCCCATTCTGGTTTTCTCAATTCACAATCCTGGCGGGTTCGTTGAGGTGCTGCGCGGGAATGGGTTGTTTACGAAGGTGGACGGTGGGGCGTAGAACCAACCGAACCTGTTGAAGTAAAAAGTCGATAGACAAAAGGAACGGAACCATGGCTGCACAGGAACTGGATTTTGAAGATCTGGATCGTCGAATGACAGGAGCCGTTGCGGCACTGAAGAGCGAATTTTCAGGCTTGCGCACAGGCCGTGCGTCGGCGAGCCTCTTGGAGCCTGTTCAGGTCGAGGCCTACGGATCAATGATGCCAATCGATCAGGTAGGCACTGTGACGGTTCCTGAGAGCCGGATGATCACGGTTCAGGTCTGGGACAAGGGGCTTGTGGGACCAACGGAAAAAGCCATTCGGACAGCAGGTCTCGGACTAAACCCTGCAGTTGACGGCCAGTTGCTCCGCATTCCAATCCCGGAATTGAACGAAGAGCGCCGCCAGGAACTCACCAAAATTGCTGCCAAATATACCGAAGAAGCACGCATTGCGGTACGCAATGTGCGCCGGGATGCGATGGATGAACTTAAGCGTCTGGAGAAAGACGGTGATATGAGCAAAGATGAGCAAAAGGCTTCTGGAGAAAAAGTCCAGCAGGCGACCGATAAGTTCATCGCTGAAATCGATAAGATGCTTGAGACGAAACAAGCAGAGATTATGCAGGTCTAAGGGCCGGTCTGGAGAAGGACTGTCTATGCTGACTTAGCGGAACGGAACCGAATTGTGACGCCGATCGAAAAAGAACAAACCGCGGAGGCCAAGGCGCCGCGACATGTTGCGATTGTCATGGACGGCAATCGGCGATGGGCGGCCAAGCGGCACTTGCCAAAGAAATTGGGTCACAAGGCGGGCGTTGACGCGGTCCGAAAGATTGTTCGCGCAGCCGGTGATCTTGGCGTTGAGTACCTAACTCTCTTTGGGTTCTCATCGGAAAACTGGAATAGAGGTCCAGAAGAAGTTTCAGATCTCATGGGTCTGCTGCGACTGTTCATTCGCGGCGACCTTGCAGAGCTCCATCAAAATGGGGTGCAGATCAAAATCATTGGCGAACGAACGCATCTCGATCCAGATATTATCTCTCTGATTGAAGAAGCTGAAACCCTGACTGCTGACAATACCAATCTTCATCTGGTTATAGCGTTCAACTATGGTGGACATTTGGAGATTGCCGCAGCGGTTCGACGCATTGCGCATAAAGTTACCAGTGGCGAGATCAAGCCTGACCAAATCACGCCGGATACGATTGAAGCTCATTTGGACACTGTCGGTATTCCGCATCCAGATCTTGTTATCCGGACCAGTGGGGAAAAGCGGCTCTCAAATTTTCTCCTTTGGCAAAGCGCCTATTCTGAATTCGTCTTCACTGATGTGTTGTGGCCGGATTTCACCAAGGACACTCTTGAGGACGCCGTTTCAGAATTCCGCTCTCGTGATCGCCGGTTTGGGGAAGGGTAAGGGACGTTGACCACCGCTACACCCGCAGAACCAAAATCATCGTCGCTTGGCGTTCGCGTTGCATCGGCTGTTGTTCTTGCCCCGATTGTCCTGGGAGCTGTTTGGGTTGGGGGCACCGCCTTTCTTGCTTTGCTGCTGATCGCCGGTCCCTTGATGGCATTGGAATGGGCAAGGCTGGCTGCACCGAAGGGGTCGGGTGCAACTGAGCAAATCGCTCTGACTATTGGGCTGGTTGTCTATCTTCTGGCTATGGGAGCGGGCGATGCCGGCCTGGCGTTCGTGCTCCTGCTGGCAATTCTCGGCCTGACAATGGCATGGTGTTTTTGGGCAGACTTGCCTCCATCCCGCACGCTTATCGGTTTCGCCTATGTCGGTGGCGCGGTTGCCTCCTTCGCCTGGCTGCGAGGTGACAGCGACATGGGACGCTTGACGATCATCTGGCTTCTCGGCGTTGTTTGGGCAACAGACATTGGCGCCTATTTCGTGGGGCGCACATTTGGCGGACCCAAAATGGCACCACGTCTTTCCCCCAACAAAACATGGTCGGGACTGATTGGCGGCATGGTCTCCGCCGCAATTGTAAGCGTTGCGGTTTTTGTCTGGGCAGATGTTCAGAGCATAACAATGTCCACCGGCATATTGGTCGGTCTGGCTGTGTTTGCAGCACTGGTCGCGCTTCTGTCGCAGGCAGGTGACGTCTATGAATCGTCAATGAAACGCCGCGCCGGTGTCAAAGATTCAGGAACTATAATTCCTGGCCATGGAGGCATTCTTGATCGCGTCGACGGCCTCATGTTTGCCGCGACCTTCGTGGCGCTGGTGGTCATCAGCGTGCACTATCTGGTCGGGTGGATGTCATGAGCGTCACTCCCGTGCTGAAGCCAGAGGCCGTTCGGCGGCGTGTGTCTATTTTGGGGTCAACCGGTTCGATCGGGTGCAACACACTCGATCTCATCGGGCGCCATCGCGACACCTACGATGTCGTGGCGCTGACGGCACAATCGAATGTAAAAGCGCTTGCGGATCAGGCCAAGGAATTCGATGCCGAACTCGCAGTGATCGGGGACGAAACATGTCTGAGCGATCTGCGAGATGCACTTGCCGGAACGGGTGTCGAATGCGCAGCTGGACGAAGCGCTCTGGAGGAGGCAGGTGCAAGGCCGGCTGATTGGGTTATGGCTGCGATCGTAGGAACAGCCGGGCTTGCCCCAACGCTTGCGGCAGTTCGCCAGGGTGCACATGTTGCCTTGGCCAACAAGGAATGTCTTGTATCTGCCGGGAACATCTTTCTGGCAGAGGTGGCAGCGTCTGGAGCGACACTTCTTCCTGCAGATTCTGAGCACAATGCCATTTTCCAAGTGCTAGACCAGTCGAGGCTGGAGAGCGTCGACAAGATCATCCTGACAGCATCAGGAGGGCCGTTTCTGGAGACCTCTATCGAGGACATGCGGAAGGCGACGCCGGCTCAGGCTGTGGCACATCCTCAATGGTCGATGGGGGCAAAAATTTCGGTCGATTCGGCAACTTTGATGAATAAGGGCCTGGAATTGATCGAAGCCCACTATTTATTTCCGGTTGGGCGCGAAAAACTGGACGTTGTGATTCACCCTCAATCGATCATTCATTCAATGGTCGCCTACAATGATGGATCCGTCTTGGCACAGCTGGGATCACCCGATATGCGTACGCCGATTAGCTATACGCTGGCCTGGCCGGAGCGGATGGAGACTCCAGCCGATCGTTTAAACCTCGCAGAAATCGGTCAGTTAACCTTCAGAAACCCAGATTTAGAGCGGTTTCCTGCCCTTGCTTTGGCTGCGGAGGCGCTGAGATTAGACAATGGGTCCGCGACTGTCATGAATGCAGCGAATGAAATCGCGGTAGCAGCATTTCTTGCGGAAAGAATAGGTTTTTTGGATATTTCGGCGCTTGCGGCGGATGTTTTGGAAGGTTTTGCTGCCAAAGAGGGCGTCGCCTCATTTACCACACTAGACGATGTGTTGGATTTAGACGATTTGGGGCGTCAAAAAGCTCAGGAATGGGTGCAAAACCGCGCGAGCTGAATTAGGGTATGCCTTCGCTTCGGAGCAAAATCTCAAAGAGGTGACGGGACGCGCGAGCGCCCCAGGGGGAAACAGAGGGCATCGCCCTTAAACGAGAGTTACTGTCGGCAGTATGGAATTCATCACCGGAATTGGGGGGGTAGGCGGATCTTTGATCAGCTATGTGATTCCCTTCTTGTTCGTTCTCACCATCGTCGTGTTTTTTCACGAGCTAGGCCACTTTTTGGTGGCTCGCTGGGCTGGGGTCACAGTTGAGACTTTCTCAATCGGCTTTGGCCGTGAAATCTATGGATGGAATGACAGCAAAGGCACCCGGTGGAAGATTAGCTGGATACCGCTTGGCGGATACGTGAAGTTCTTGGGTGACGAAAACGCGGCGAGTACACCGTCAAAGGATGCACTCGAAAACATGACGCCGGAGCAGGCTGCAGGCAACTTTCACGCAAAACCACTTTCAAGTCGCGCAGCCGTCGTGGTCGCCGGACCCGTCGCGAATTTCATTCTTGCGATTGTTATCTTTGCTGGGTTGATACTGGCGTTTGGCGAACGGATCGTCGCGCCGCTCGTTGCAGAGGTTCGTGTCGACAGTGCGGCTGAAGCCGCAGGTTTCGAAGTTGGAGACCGGGTTCTGGAAATATCTGGAACCAAGATCGACAGCTTCCGCGAAATGCAGATGATCGTTTCCTTCAGTGCTGATGAGCACCTTGAAATCATCGTTGACAGAAACGGCGAAAATGTCCTGTTGGAAGCAACGCCAACTGTTCATGAGATGACAGACCGGTTCGGCAACGTGCAGCGGATTGGGTTGCTCGGCATCGGCGCGGATCCAGACCCCGCGAATTCGCTACATGTGCGCCATGATCCATTTACAGCCCTTTGGATGGGCGTGGAACAGACCTGGTTCATTGTGTCGCGCACATTCCAGTTCCTTGGTGACATGATTGTGGGGCGTGAGGACACGAGCCAGCTCAGAGGGCCACTCGGTATCGCTCAGACATCTGGTCAGGTGGCGACGCTAGGGTTGGCCGCTCTGATTAATCTTGCCGCTGTCTTGTCGGTGAGTATTGGGTTGATCAACTTATTCCCGATCCCCATGCTCGACGGCGGGCATTTACTCTACTATGGCGTAGAGGCGGTGCGCGGAAAGCCCATGGGCGATAATGCGCAGGAATACGGTTTTCGCATTGGTCTTGCATTGGTGATGATGCTGATGGTCTTTGCGACGTGGAATGATTTAACTCACCTTCGGGTGTTTGAGTTTCTTTCGAACCTCCTGAGTTAATGCGAGGACGAGCGTATGAGGCGTATGACGCGAATGACAGATATGAGAAATAGTCTCCAGACGAAAATGATGCTGCCACTTGCATGCGCCTTTTCGCTGGCTAGCGCGACCTTATGGGTACCCACGGTTCATGCAGCAGAACCTGCATTCGATTCAATTCAGGTGGCGACAAACGACGTCATCTCTAGCATTGTTGTTGAGGGCAATCAGCGCATCGAGGCTGAGACCGTGCGCTCTTACATGGTCTTCAAGCAAGGCGATGTGTATGACGACGAGAAGGTTGACCAATCTCTCAAAACACTATTCGGAACCGGGCTTTTTGCGGATGTGACCATTCGCCGGGAAGGCACTCGACTCATCATAGCGATTGCAGAGAACCCCGTAATTAACCGTGTTGCTTTTGAAGGCAACAGTGCGGTGAATGACGACGCGCTTGAGACCGAGGTTCAGCTTAAGCCCCGCACGATCTACACTCGCGCAAAGGTGCAGGGTGATGTTCAACGCATCGTTGACGTTATGCGGCGGTCTGGTCGCTTCTCCGCGACTGTTGAGCCAAAGGTCATCCAACTTCCTCAGAACCGGGTCGACTTGGTGTTCGAAATTGATGAGGGACCTGTCACTAAGATCGGTGGCATTAACTTCATCGGAAACCAAGAATTCTCAGACGGACGTCTTCGCGAAATTATCGCTACCGCTGAATCTGCTTGGTGGAAGTTTTTGTCTAGTTCAGACAATTACGATCCAGACAGACTCGCATTCGACCGAGAGCTTCTAAGGCGTCATTACCTGTCAGAAGGGTTCGCCGATTTTCAGGTGGTCTCAGCTGTTGCCGATTTAAGTCGAGATGGCGAAGAGTTTTTCATCACCTTCACTTTGGAAGAGGGTGAAAAGTATACCTTCGGGCCATCTGAGGTGACGACGGAGTTGGACAAGCTGGATGTTGAAAAACTGAACTCTCTGATTCTGACACTCGAAGGTGACACATATAATGCCGGTCTGATCGACAAGACCGTTGATGCGTTGACATTTGAGGCTGGCACCAAAGGATATGCATTTTCGGAAGTGCGTCCCCGTGTGCGCCGGGACAAAGAGACGCTCATTGCTGCTGTTACTTACCGGATAACAGAAGGACCTCGCGCCTATGTAGAGCGCATTAATATTGATGGAAACCTGCGTACGCTCGACCGGGTTATTCGCCGTGAAATGCGGATGGCCGAGGGGGATGCGTTTAACCGGGTCCTACTGGAGAGATCAGAAAAGAGTATTCGAGCGCTTGGTTTCTTCTCTGCGGTGGAAGTTACAGAAGAACCTGGCTCCGCACCTGACCAGACGGTTATTAACGTTGCTGTTCAGGAGCAATCTACTGGCGAGCTATCGCTCGGTTTTGGATTTTCGTCTGCTGACAGTGCGCTTGCTGATATTAGTCTGACGGAACGCAACTTCATGGGTAAGGGGCAGCTCTTGCGGTTGAGGCTCGCGCTTTCTGGAACAAGCCAACAAATTGACCTCCGTTTCACTGAGCCTTACTTCCTAGGCCGAGACTTGGTCGCCGGGGTTGACGTTTTCGGTATTGAGAATGATTTCCAAGATGAATCGGGCTTTGATGAGCGGGTTACAGGTTTTGGGTTCCGCTTTGGGTTTCCGCTCTCTGAAAATGGAAGAATACTCACCCGTTATGCGCTTCGTCGCGAAGAAATCACCAACCTGACGACGGCTGCGCGAGCCTTCATTCAACCGCGCGATGAGATCAAATCGTCGGTTGGGTACACATACTATCTGGACAGAAGAAACGATCCCGTTGACCCCACCGGTGGTTGGGATCTAGAAATTGATCAGGAATTTGCAGGGGTTGGCGGTTCTGTACGCTATGTGCGAAACGAGATCATCGCACGCACGTACTATGAAATCACCGAAGAGTTCTTGGCAAGCTTTCGCCTCAAAGCGGGATCAATCGAAGGCATCGGACAGGATGTAAATATCTCAGACCGCTTCTTTATCGGCGGGTCTGATTTCCGTGGCTTTGAGCGTTCTGGAGTTGGACCACGCGACCTCGTATCTGACAATGCGCTCGGGGCACAGGCCTACGCTGTAGGTAGTGCGGAGATTACCTTCCCGAACTTTTTACCCGAAGCACTGGATATCACGACAAGTCTTTTCTCCGACGTGGGAGTCGTTGGTCTGGCAGACCAGCAAAATATCGGGACGCTGGTTATAGCTGAGGACGATCTCACGCCTCGGGTTACTGCCGGGATCAGTATTTATTGGCAATCGCCATTTGGCCCAGTCAGGGTCGATTTGAGCCAAGCAATCCAAAAAGAAGACTACGATAAAACGGAAGCTTTCAGGTTCTCAGCGGGTACGCGTTTCTAACTCAACGGAAAAAGTATGATGTATTTCTATAAAGCAGCAAAACAATTTGCCGCGGCTTTCATTTTGATGTCCGCTGTGCTGGCTATGCAGGTGGGGATCAGCACATCTGCACAGGCGGAGAAGGCACCAACTGTCATTCTGATCGTGGATATGGCTGGATTGTTCACCAATTCTGATGTGGGACAAGACGTTGCGCGTCAGGTGCAGGAATTGGCATCAGCGCTTCAACAGGAAGACTTAACGACGAGACAGGCTCTTGCGGCTGAGGCAGAAGGTATTCGAGAGAAACGAGCAGACTTCACCCCAGATGAGCTGCAGGCAAAAGCAGCTGATCTTCAGCAGCGCCAACAAACACATGTTCAAAAGGTTGCAGTGCGTCAACAGGGCATTCAGCTCGGGCGGGCACAGGCAAACAATCAAATCGCCGAGGTGATCAAACCTATATTTAGCGAGCTGCTACAGAAGCATAATGCTGGCCTTTTGATTGATCAGGCAAATGTACTCGCTGGCGGCTTGGATCTGAATATTACCGCGGAAGCCATGGCGCTGTTAAATCAACGGCTGTCAAAGCTGACGGTGACACCAGTGAACCCAGATACATCTGGCCAATAGTCACGCAGAAGACAGGGACCCGTAGCGACCATGGCTGATCTTCGCTTCTTTGAAAAAGAGGGACCGTTTTCACTTGGAGAACTGGCATCGCGCATTGAAGCAACAGTGCACGAAGGATCTGATGAAACCATCTCCATCGTTGATGTCGCGCCACTCGACTCAGCGGGGGCGGACGAGATCGCATTTCTCGACAATCCGAAATATGTCCCAGCGTTTGAAGCAACTAAAGCAAGTGCATGTATCGTCGGCCGGAAGTTTGTAGAAAAGGCTCCGGCGGGTGTGGCGCTGTTGGTGAGCGATCAGCCATACCGATCCTATGCGCTTGCTGCGCAGTGCTTCTACCCAACAAGCTGCCGCCCTTCAGATACTTTTGGTGATGCATCAACTGTCAGTCCAGCTGCCCATATTCACCCTTCGGCAAAGGTGAATGAAGGTGCGACGATCGAGCCCGGCGCCGTGGTGAGCGCAGAGTGTGAAATTGGGTCAGGGGCGGTGATTGCGTCCTGCGCGGTGGTAACCAGGGGAACCACTGTTGGAAGAGACAGCTATGTTGGACCGGGGGCTTCCATATCCCATGCCCATATTGGAGATCGAGTCACTATTCATGCTGGTGTGCGTATCGGTCAGGACGGTTTCGGTTTTGCGATGGGCTTGCCGACACACGAGAAAATTCCACAACTTGGCCGTGTGATTGTGCAGGACGATGTTGAGATTGGCGCGAACACGACGATAGACCGGGGTGCAGGGCCTGACACAATCATTGGTGCGGGAACAAAAATCGATAATCTCGTTCAGATTGGCCACAATGTGGTCATCGGACAAGGGTGCATTATTGTTGCTCAATGTGGTCTGTCAGGTAGTGGTGAGTTTGGTGATTATGTAGCTCTGGGAGCTCGCGTTGGAACGATCGGCCACATCAAAATCGGTGATGGAGTCCAGATCGCAGCGAGGTCGAGCGTTATTCATGATATTCCAGCGGGGCAGCGCTGGGGTGGCACACCCGCCAAGCCTGTCAGGGAATGGCAGCGCGAGCTGATCGCGTTGCAACGAATGGCGAAAGACTACGGAAAAAAGAAAGGTTCGAACGCCTGAGTCAGAAGATTAGGGGTTTGTATAGGACGTTCAGTTTTGGAAGCAGAGAGATGACTGAGACGACAAGTGAGCTAAAAGAAGAAAGTGTCAGAGAATTGGGGTCTGCGGACATAAACCGAGTGATGGAGTTACTCCCCCATCGCTATCCAATGCTTTTGATCGACAAAATTCGTGACATGGATGGTTGTGAATCCGCTGTGGGCGTAAAAAATGTCACGATTAACGACCCCTATTTCCAAGGGCACTTTCCAGGACATCCTGTTTTCCCTGGTGTGCTAATTGTTGAAGCCATGGCTCAGACGGCCGGAGCGCTTGTAATTCATGGAACAGAAGGCGACGCTGGGAAGAAGATCGTCTACTTTATGGCGATTGATAAAGCGAAGTTCCGCAAACCCGTAGTGCCTGGCGATCAGTTGGAGTTGCACGTGTCCAAGTTGCAGAACCGTGGACCTGTTTGGAAGTTCCGTGGAATTGCAAAAGTGGATGGCGCGGTTGTTGCCGAAGCGGATTATGCAGCCATGATCCGTGACGCAGAAGAGGGCGAATGACCGAAGTTCACCAAACAGCAATTGTCGATGCTTCTGCAGAGCTGGCATCTGATGTTGTTGTCGGACCCTATTCAATTGTAGGCCCCCGCGTACGCCTGGAAGATGGCGTGAAATTGCACTCGCATGTTGTTGTGGAGGGAAAAACCAGTGTGGGTTCCCGCACAGAAATATTTCCTTTTGCCTCAATCGGACAGCCACCGCAGGACTTGAAATACGAAGGCGAGGAGAGTGAGCTCATCGTCGGGTCTGACAACATGATCCGAGAGCATGTAACGATGAACTCAGGTACCGAAGGCGGCGGTCTGATAACAGAGGTTGGCAACAACTGTGCCTTTTTGACCGGTGCACATGTGGGGCACGACACAAAGGTGGGGAACGGTGTCGTCCTGTCCAACAACGTCATGCTTGCCGGCCATTGCATCATAGATGATTTCGTCATCGTGAGCGGCGGTGCCGGCGTGCATCAATTCACCCGGATCGGGAAGCACTCTTTCATTGGTGGCATGAGTGGTGTGGAGAATGACGTCATTCCCTACGGCATGGTGTTGGGAAACCGAGCACGTCTCGCAGGCTTGAACGTGATTGGAATGAAACGGCGTGGCTTTGAAAGAGAACAAATACACGCGCTTCGTGCAGCCTACCGAATGCTCTTTGCAGAAGAGGGAACGCTGCGTGAGCGCGTTGAAGACGTGGCGGCTCTGTTTAGTGAGCAGCAAGATGTTATGGATATCATTGGCTTCATCAAAGCTGAGACAAGCAGATCTATTTGTATGCCGCGGGCTGCGGCAGATGACTAAGGCGTAGAGAGCGCGGATCAGAAATGAGCGCTTCACGACCTGAAAAATCTGCTCTCGGAATTGTTGCCGGAGGAGGCCAATTGCCGAGCATCGTTGCCGAGGCCGCTGTCGCTGAGGGACGCCCGGTTTTTATAGTGGGGATCAAGGGGTGGAGCGATGCGGCGATTACCGAATTCCCCCACGCGTGGGTCCGCTATGGCGCATTGGGCAAGACTATCGAATTGCTCAAGCAGGCGGGATGTCGCGACCTGGTCATGATCGGGCCTTTGGATCGGCCGACCCTTTTTAATTTTCGACCGGATATGACCGTCTTGCGGTCGTTGGTGCGGGTACTGGGTCTATTGAGGCGTGGGGACGATGGTCTGCTAAGCGGCACTGTTCGGTACTTTGAGGAGACCCATGGATTTCATATCCGGCCTGCTGAGGAGGTTGCTGCTGAGCTCGTTGCGCCCGCTGGATCATTGACGGTGATCAAACCTTCCTTAGCCGATGAAACAGACATTCAACTGGCTATTGAAGTCGTTCGAGAACGCGGCGCGAAAGACTTGGGGCAAGGGGCAGTCATCGCGGGTGGACAGATCCTGGATGTCGAAGACAATACGGGTACGGATGAAATGCTTAATCGTGTTGCGCGATTGCCGGGACGGCCTGGAAAATCCGGTGTTCTGGTAAAACTGCCCAAACCAGGGCAGGAGAGGCGGATTGATCTTCCCACATTGGGGCTCACAACAGTTGAGAATGCAGCGGCGGCCGGGCTTGCGGGAATAGCCTATGAAGCGTCTGGCGCACTGATAGCCAATATTGAGGGTGTGGGAAGGCGCGCGGACGAACTGGGCTTGTTCGTTGTTGGGCTTCCCGCTGGTACCGGAGATGGCGGCGCATGACAGAACATCACGTTATGCTTGTGGTCGGTGAGACGTCGGGCGATACGCTAGGCGCCGCATTAATGACATCTCTCCGAGAGGTCCTGGGTGACAAAGTGTGCTTCTCAGGCGTGGGCGGCCCGCGCATGGAAGCAAAAGGTTTGTCGTCGATCTTCCCCATGACAGATATTGCCGTCATGGGACCTCGGGAAGTTATTCCGCGCTTGCCCCTGATTTTGCGCCGTATGTCAGAGACGACGCGTCATGCCGTTGAGACACAGCCGGACTTGGTGGTGATCATCGACAGTCCCGACTTCACCCACACAGTCGCCAAACGGATCCACAAAAGGGCGCCAGAGATACCAATCGCCAATTATGTTTCGCCGAGTGTCTGGGCTTGGCGGCGCGGTCGCGCGAAAGCCATGGCCACCTATTTGCGCAAAGTGCTCGCATTGCTCCCCTTTGAACCAGCGTTCTTTCGAGCAGAAGCAAGGCTGGATTGCGAGTATGTGGGGCACCCGGCAATTGAGAAGATCGCCTCCTCAGAGGAGGGCTCAGCCTTTCGCGAGCAGAAAGGCATCGCGCCTGACGTGCCGGTGCTGCTTGTATTGCCCGGAAGCCGGACCAACGAGGTGAAGCGTCTTATAGGTCTGATGGGCGAGACGGCGGCGCAAGTCGCGGCGCATCACAATGGCCTGCGTATTGTTATTCCTGTGGTGCCGCATGTTCAGGGTCTGGTTGTCGAAGCTGTGAAAGACTGGCCGGTCGAGCCTGTTTTGGCTTTTGGTGACGGAGAGAAACGGGGGGCGTTTGCAGCTGCGACTGCCGCGATTGCTGCGTCTGGCACCGTCTCTCTGGAGTTGGGGTTAGCCGGTATTCCAATGGTTGTGGCTTATAAAATTGACCCTATCGCTGCCTGGAGTGTTTCAAGGTTCCTCAAGGTTCCGACGGTTGTGCTGGTCAATTTGATTTTGGACCGACCGGCAGTGAAGGAATTTCTTCAGCACAACTGTAAGTCTGAGGACCTGAGTAC
This sequence comes from Rhodobiaceae bacterium, assembly GCA_003330885.1. Lineage (NCBI taxonomy): Bacteria > Pseudomonadati > Pseudomonadota > Alphaproteobacteria > Hyphomicrobiales > Parvibaculaceae > Parvibaculaceae bacterium. Next base: position 910,781 of record CP030277.1, read on the forward strand.
TGCTCTAGTTCCGCTGATTGGCGATACCAAAGAGAGGAGGCAGGCGCTCCTTGATCTGGCAGAAATGCGTGAGCTAATGGGCGTCGGCGGCCCGAGCCCCAGCACCCGGGCTGCAAATGTTGTGCTGGAAATGTTAGGTGAAAAGCCTGCTGCATAAAAAAGGCGCTCGCCCTATTGGGAAGCGCCTCTCTTATATGTCTTTTAGTGCTTTTTACCGCTTAGCAACGTCGACATAGTCACGGCTTGGAGCGCCATTGTAGAGCTGACGCGGACGGCCAATCCGTTGTTCTGGATCACGGACCATTTCATTCCACTGCGCAACCCAACCCGTCGTCCGTGCGAGCGCGAACAAGACAGTGAACATGGTCGTTGGGAAGCCTAGGGCTTTCAGCGTAATGCCGGAGTAGAAGTCGATATTTGGGTATAGCTTCTTCTCGATGAAGTATTCATCGCTCAGCGCGATCTTCTCAAGCTCCATCGCGACGTCCAAGAGTGGGTCGTCTTTGATGCCCAGCTCTTTCAGTACTTCGTGGCAAGCCTGCTGCATGACGGTTGCCCGCGGATCATAGTTTTTATAGACGCGGTGACCGAAGCCCATGAGACGGAAGGGATCGTCTTTGTCTTTTGCTTTCGCCACAAACTCCGGAATGCGGTCTACAGACCCGATTTCCTCCAGCATATTCAGCGCAGCTTCATTGGCGCCACCATGTGCGGGACCCCAAAGGCAGGCAATGCCTGCTGCGATACATGCGAAAGGATTTGCACCTGACGAACCAGCAAGACGTACAGTTGATGTGGATGCGTTCTGCTCATGATCGGCATGGAGGATGAAGATCTTGTCCATCGCCTTCGCGATCACTGGATTGACATGATATTCCTCTGCAGGCACCGCGAAGCACATGTGCATGAAGTTCTCGGCGTACCCCAGATCATTGCGCGGATACACAACTGGCTGGCCGATAGAATATTTGTAGGCCATGGCGGCGATCGTTGGGATCTTCGCGATCATGCGACGGCTCGCAACCATCCGCTGGTGTGGATCGTTGATATCTGTTGAGTCGTGATAAAACGCAGAGAGGGCGCCGACCATACCGACCATAATGGCCATTGGGTGCGCATCGCGGCGGAAGCCACGAACGAAGTTCTGCATCTGCTCATGGACCATCGTATGGTTGGTGATGGCTTTTTCAAACTCTGAGAATTCCTTACCAGTCGGCAATTCGCCGTTCAGCAACAGATAGGCTGTTTCCAGGAAGTTACCGCTATTGGCGAGTCCCTCAATAGGGTAGCCACGATACAGCAGTTCGCCTTTGTCGCCGTCAATATAGGTAATGTCGCTGTCACAGCTGGCAGTTGACGTAAAGCCTGGGTCGAATGTGAAATAACCCGATTGGCCATAAAGCTTGCTGACGTCGATGGCGCGCGGGCCGACAACACCTTGGAAGATGGGCAGGTCGTAGGTTTCGCCGCCAACTTCGAGCTTGGCAGTTTCATTTGTTTGTCGTGCACTTCTATCTATCGTCATGGCGTTGACCTGTTCCTTCACTTGTCCTCCCGCCCCGGAAAAATGTGGCTCCGTGGGGCGAGAATGGTTGCGGCATTATAGATACCTGATGCAGTTCCGGCCACTGCCGGACGCTCAGGCTTAAACTTGATCTCGTATCCTCTCGATGGCTTCATCTCGGCCGAGTGATGCGAGTACGTCGTAAATTCCCGGTGACACACTGCCGCCCGTCAGCGCGGCACGCAGCGGCTGCGCCACTTTGCCTAGCTTGATGTCTTCGGCAGTCAGAAACTCAGTTATAGCGTGCTCAAGACCCTCTGATGTCCATCCCGCATCTTCAGGTAGCGCGTCTGCGAGACGACCCAAAACAATCCGGGCATCATCTTTAAGAGCCTTTTTGGCTTTTCCGGTGAGTTCAAGCGGCCGAGACTGACGTAGATAGTCAGCGCCTTCGGCGAGCTCAACCAGTGTTTTTGCGCGTTCTTTGAGGCCTGGCATGGCAGTTCTGAGGCGCTTCTGGAAAGTGCTGTCCTCAGTTGGCCATCCCTCCAGGGTCTGCATTGTGGCCAGTGTCAGCTCAGTCAGACGGTCATTATCGGCCTGCCGAATATAGTGCGCATTGAGGTTTTCGAGCTTGGCGAAATCGAACCGTGCCGGTGATTTGCCAATACTGTCCAGGTTGAACCATTCAATGGCCTGGTCAGTGGAGAAGGTCTCGTCATCCCCATGGCTCCAGCCAAGACGGACAAGGTAGTTCCGCATTGCTTCAGGCAGATACCCCATGTCCCGATAAGCTTCTGCGCCAAGGGCGCCATGACGTTTGGACAGTTTGGCACCATCAGGCCCATGGATAAGCGGAACATGAGCGAAAATTGGTGGCGTCCAACCAAGCGCCTCATAAATCTGCGCCTGCCGCGCCGCATTGGTCAGGTGATCGTCGCCCCGAATAATATGCGTAATCCCCATGTCATGATCGTCGACAACAACCGACAGCATATAGGTGGGAGTCCCGTCAGACCGAAGCAGGATCAGGTCGTCCAGCTGGTCATTGTCAAAGGTGACATCACCCATGACCTGATCTTTGACCAGCGTTTTGCCTTCTTTCGGGGCTTTGAAGCGCACAACATGGGCGACCCCATCTGGGGCATCCGCCGCATCCCGGTCGCGCCAGGTGCCGTCATACCGCATGGGCCGACCTTCAGAGCGGGCTTTCTCCCGCATGGCAGTCAGCTCTTCAGGAGAACAATAGCAGTGATAGGCATTTCCAGAGGCCAGGAGCTGCTGAACAATTTCGACATGGCGTGCTTGCTGCGCAAACTGATAAACCGGCTCATCATCCCATTTAAGGCCAAGCCAGCTCAGACCGGCAAAAATCGCGTCGATTGCTTCATCAGTTGACCGCTCGCGGTCGGTATCTTCGATACGCATCAGGAATTTGCCGCCATGATGGCGTGCGAACAGCCAATTGAACAGCGCCGTCCGTGCCCCTCCAATATGCAGGAAGCCAGTTGGAGAGGGGGCAAAACGCGTTACGACTGTATCAGATCCGCTCAAAGGTTCGATCAAGCTCCAGTAACATCGCGAGACGCTTCTCGCGGTGGGGTGTGGTTCACAATATGGGCAAGCCGGGTCGGAAGACCGCTGGAAGGTGCGCCGGAAATGGAGACCCACAGGCTACGTCGCCGCGAGGGAAATACGACCCTTCGGCTGGGGTTCTTTAGCACATCACAGGCTCTGACCAAAGACCTGTTGAGCATGACTTTTTCGCACAATGCTGCGATTTTTCGGCCATACTAAATGGCGAAATGCGTGTTTTTCCTCAAAATACGCCTCATCGCCCGCCCAAATGGTCGTTTGAGGATGCAAAAGGTCTCCTCAAGAGCCTTTTTCGACGGGCAAGGCTACGCTGGCGAGATCTATGCACCCGCGAACAGGCCAATTTGAGCCTATGGGTGCCCGTCGGTATAGCCGGGGGAATCGCTGCCTATTTTTCTCTCCCGGCCGAACCCTATTTCGGGTGGTCGGTTGTCTGCTTTCTTGGAGCCGCACTTGCAGCCTATCTGATGCGCCACAAAGGCTGGCTCGCGATCGCAGCAGCCCTTGCGTTATGTGCAGCACTCGGGTTCCTTGCGGCACAGCTACGCTCGATCAGTGTTGCAGCGCCTGTACTACAGGCAGAAATGCGTGGCGCTCCGATCCAAGGTCGGGTGATGCAGGCCAGCCTCAACCAGGAAGGCGGAACCACCCTTCTTTTGAAACCAACCTTCATCGGGGGGATACCAGACACGAATGTTCCAGCACTTGTTCGCCTGCGCGTGCGGCAGGAACACGCGCCCATCTGGCCGGGCGATGAAATTGAGACCCGGGCCATGCTGTGGCCGCCGGCGGAACCTGTCGCACCAGGAGCGTTCGATTTTGCGCGTCAGGCTTGGTTCCGGGGCTTGGGTGGGACGGGTGTCACCCTTGCTGCACCCGAGATATTGAGAAGCGAGAGACTTGGGGGGTGGCAGGTAGCGGTCGCGTCGGTGCGGGAGGTGGTGGCGCGCCATGTGATTGACCACATGTCGGACAAAGAGGGACCCGTTGCCGCTGCTCTCATGACGGGCCTCCGGCATGCCATCGACGAGGATGTTGAACAGGATCTTCGCGATGCAGGGCTCGCCCATATTCTCGCGATCTCAGGACTGCACATGGCCCTCTTTGCAGGAACGTTGTTCTGGTTGGTCCGTGCGGCGCTCGCACTCGTTCCGCGTCTTGCCCACCGGTTTCCGATTAAGAAGTGGGCGGCGTCCGTCGCTCTTTTAGGTGCTCTTGCCTACCTATTTCTGTCAGGCGGATCGGTGGCGACCCAAAGGGCCTTCATCATGGCGGCGCTGATGTTCATCGCGGTATTGATCGACCGTCCCGCGTTTTCACTTCGCAACGTCGCCCTGGCAGCAGTCATTGTTCTGCTGATGAGGCCGGAGAGCCTGTTGGAACCCGGATTTCAAATGTCGTTTGCTGCAGTGACAGCACTCGTTGCCGTCTATCAGAACCGGGAGATGCAGCTGCTGCGTTTCCGGGAAAATGCGACGGGCCTCTCTGGCGCGATACGCTTGGGCGCAGTGTACCTGATGACATTGTGCATCACGAGCCTGGTGGCGGGAGCAGCGACTGCGCCATTTGCGGCTTTCCATTTCAATCGCATGGCGGCGTTCGGGCTTGTTGGGAACATGGCGGCTATGCCGCTCGTCGGTACGCTGATCATGCCTTCGGCACTCATCGCCTACATCCTCATGCCGCTGGGGCTGGAGGGGCCTGCTCTTTGGGTGATGGAGGTGGGGCTTGCGGGTGTCATATGGGTGTCTGAGGAAGTCAGCAATTGGAGCGGCGCTGTCGTCACAATCGGGTCTTTTTCAGCAGCTGCCCTTGGATTGATTTCGCTTGGCGGCGTGTGGATGGCGCTCTGGCAAACCAGTCTTCGCCGCTTAGGCATTATTCCGCTTGTTTTGGGCCTTTATCTGGCATCGCAGCCAAATACGCCCGACATTCTCGTGAACAGGGATGCCAAGCTCGCAGCCGTAAAAGAAGACGGAGGACGGTATCTTTGGTCAGGCAGGACGCCGCGTTATGCTCGTGAAAGCTGGTTGCGAAGAAATGGGGAGGCGCCGGAGACAGATGTTTCAAACCGTCGTTTACCCTGTGATGAAATTGGGTGTGTGGCGGAAGGAACCCCCATCGTCGCTTTGCCAACATCGTCAGCCGCGCTTGGTGATGATTGCCGGGAAGCAGATATCGTCATAGCGTCGGTTCCCGTCCGCCGCAGGGCACGCGAGTCCTGCAACGCCATTCTGATCATTGATCGTTTTGATGTTGCACGCGACGGCGCACACGCAATTTATCTGGATGAAGATGGCAATATTGAGCGTGTGGAAACAGTGCGCGACTGGCGGGGCAACAGGCCCTGGTCAGAGTATGCCCCTCAATAGCGACGAAGCAGTCCAACAAGTCGCCCCTGAACCTTCACACGATCAGGGCCAAATATCCGGGTCTCATAGGCAGGGTTCGCAGCTTCAAGAGCCACCGAATTCCCTTTGCGACGAAGCCGCTTCAGTGTCGCTTCCTGGTCGTCCACAAGTGCCACAACAATCTCACCATTATTCGCTGTATCGCAGCGCTCAATCACCACCGTGTCGCCGTCGAGAATACCGGCATCGATCATGGAGTCGCCCTTGACCTCAAGCGCGTAGTGCTCGCCCCGCGCCAGCATATCGACAGGCACAGACACCTGATGACTTTCTTCCTGAAGCGCTTCAATGGGGGTACCAGCAGCGATCCGGCCCATGACCGAAATCGGCATGGCGTCTTCGTTGGCTGGGAGTGTTGAGGGCATTTGCGTCTTCCCAAGGCTGCCTTCAATGACCGATGGGGAGAAGCCGCTGTTCCGTCCAAAACTTGGCGACGCGGATTCAGGCAGCTTCAGGATCTCAAGGGCGCGCGCCCGATGGGGCAACCGTCTTAGAAACCCTCTTTCTTCCAGGGCCGTAATCAACCGATGAATGCCTGATTTGGACCGGAGATCGAGCGCATCCTTCATTTCATCGAACGAGGGAGACACGCCGGTCTCTTTGATCCGCTCGTTGATGAACATAAGCAATTCATGTTGTTTGCGCGTCAGCATCAGCAGTCTCCGAGATGCCTGTACTTCATGAGCCCCAGTTGAGCGCTATAAAGTCCAGTAACCAAATCATTGAGCGGTCTTAGATCTGTGGACAACTTATGACGGTTGAGAACAAATCAAAAACATCTGATTCTGTTCTAGTTTGGTTCTCGTGACCCGTCAACCCTAAACTGTGGATAAGTCCGGAGCGCGGAGCAAAACAGCGGGGCAGATATCGCCAGTTTGAGCCGCCAAAGCGTGCGGCGGGCGTACCAGCAGACAGTGACTTCGGGATAGTGCGCTCAACATAGAGCTGTCCTGCCGGTTGAGAGGAGACGCTATCCAGGCGCCATCGACGATCTGAATGGTCGCGCGCAAATAGTCCTGGCGCTTATCGTTTTCACGAAGGTCTGCACCCAAGGTCACCGGCACTAGGGCAGGGTGGGCGGCTCGGGCACCTTGTCTTGCAGCAATCGCTGCTCGCAAAAAGAGGTGCCCACAGACAAGCGCTGAAACCGGATTGCCGGGCAGGCCTAGGAATGGTGTTCCATTGAAATCACCAAACATGAGCGGCTTACCTGGACGCATTGCGATCCGCCAGAAATCCACGCTGAGCCCCATCGTCGTCAAAACCGGTTGAACCAGATCATGGTCGCCGACCGATGCACCACCAACGGTGACTAGAACATCAGCCTCCTTTGCCCGCTCTGCGCATTCACGGATGCTTGCTTCATTGTCCCGTGCAATCCCTAAGTCGAGCGGAACACCGCCAAGCTCTGTGATGAGTGCCGAAAGACCCGCGCTGTTCGAGCTGACAATCTGATTTGGGCCGGGTGTCTCGCCAGGCAAGACAAGTTCGTCACCCGTTGCAAAGAAGGCAACACGAGGCTTCTTGAAGACTGACAGGTCCGGAATATTCATGGCGGCGGCAAGAGCGACGTCGCTCGCCGAAAGCACTCGGCCTGCCGCAAAGAAGTTGTCCCCTTCTGTGAAATCAATGCCTGCACGGCGAATATGCTGATCGGGTTTCGGCGCTTCATTGATGCTGACGGTGTCACCATCACGCTCAGTGTTCTCCTGAATAACAATAGTGTCGGCACCTGTGGGAAGGGGCGCACCGGTGAAAATGCGAACGGCTTCGCTGTCGCCAAGTTGTTGGTCATAAGAGCCACCCGCAGCACTCTCGCCAACAACGGAAAGCCGTGCCGGAACGGTGCTTGTATCTGCAAGGCGCACCGCATAGCCGTCCATTGCAGAGCCATCAAAAGGCGGATGGGTTCGTCTTGCCGTAAGCGGCTCGGCGAGGATCCGCCCGCCTGCATCAGAGACCGCCGCCTCCTCTGTGGCAAGCGGCGTGATTGCAGACCCAATACGCGCGATGGCATCGTCAACAGGAAGAAGAGGGGCAGGGCTCATGATGCGTTGAAGGTCCCGGATTTGCCACCCGACTTGTGAGTGAGGCGTGCATCGCCAATGGTCATGCTGCGATCAACCGCTTTCGCCATGTCATAGATGGTGAGACACGCAACGGTCACTGCTGTCAGCGCCTCCATTTCGACACCGGTTTTTCCAGACACCCGCACTGTCGCTTCGACATTGAGAGAGCTTGTGCTTTCATCGGGTTCAATGTCGATGGCGATCTTGTTGATAAGGAGAGGATGGCAAAGCGGGATGAGATCATGCGTCCGTTTGGCCCCCATAATGCCCGCGAGACGTGCCGCCTCAATAACATTGCCTTTGGCGATGCGGTTTTCGAGAATAAGAGAGAGTGTCGCTGGTTCCATTGTGATGCGACCGCAGGCTGTTGCCACACGGTCTGTCACGTCTTTATCGGTGACATCGACCATCGCAATGCGCCCATCTGCATCAACGTGACTGAGCTTCTTGTCGCTCATGCAAGTTCCTTTCTCATGAAAACCCGCCGAGCAATGTCGAGCCCGGCATCTTCTTCGCGGCCCCGCAATACGTGAAAGGCCGGGCTCCATTCTGACTCTGGGAGTAGGTCAAACCCAAGTGTCGCATAGAAAGGCGCGTTCCAGGGAACGTCGCCAAATGTTGAAAGGGTGAGCGCTTTATAGTCTTGCGAAACCGCCCAGTTGCAAGCCTCCTCAACCAATTTGCGACCAACACCTTGACCCTGAAACTCCCGCGCGACTGATATTTCATAGAGATGGGCATGTTTGTCATACGCAGCGACAAGGGCGAAACCTGCAACCGCACCCTCCACATCGGCGACAAGGGCACCCCCAAACCGAGTGAAAGATAGAATGAAATTCGCGGGCATATGTCCGCCATCGGCAACATCATCCATGCCATGATCACGGAACAATTCACCGGCTGATTTTTCAATGGGACCCAGCAAGGGAATTTCGTCAGGTTCAACCGGCCGGATGTGGACCGTCATGCATCTTCCTTCTGAAGCAGGTCTCGGGTAGCCTGAGTCACATCACTCTGTCGCATTAAGCTTTCGCCAATGAGGAACGTGTTGACCCCCGCTCCAGACAGCGTCGCGAGATCGGCCGGTGTTGACAGCGCGCTTTCGCCAACAACCATGCGATCCGATGGTACACGCGGGGCAAGATCTAACGTTGTTTGTAGGCTGGTCTCAAATGTCCGCAGGTTCCTGTTGTTGATGCCGATCAACGGGCTCTTGAGTTTAAGAGCCCGGTCCAGCTCATCGCCATCATGAACCTCGATAAGCACATCCATACCCCAATCAAAGGCAGTCTGTTCGAGCTCTGCTGCTTGGGCATTGCTGACACTTGCCATGATGATCAGGATACAGTCCGCTTCCCAGGCACGTGCCTGCACAACCTGATATGGGTCGTAGAGAAAATCTTTGCGCAGCGCTGGCAGAGAAACAGCGGCTCGCGCTGACGTCAGAAATTCTGGCGCGCCCTGAAATGACGGGCCATCTGTCAATACGGAAAGACAGGTTGCGCCACCAGCTTCATAGGCTCTTGCAAGCTCAGGCGGATTAAAGTCAGACCGGATCAATCCTTTGGACGGGCTGGCTTTCTTGATCTCTGCAATGAGCGCGTAACGACCGGCATCAACCGAAGCCTGAAGAGACTTGGCAAAGCCACGCGGTGCAGACACAGCTTTCGCCTGGATTTCCAGCGCGCTCAGGGAGGTCTCCGCCTTTGCAGCAGCAATCTCCTCCAACTTGTAGGCACCGATCTTTTCTAAGATGTCTGCCATGGGTTAGGCCTCATTTGAAACAGCGACAAGCTTGTCGAGTGCTGTTTTTGCCGCACCGGATGCGATCGCATCGCCAGCCATCTGTACGCCGTCTTTGAGTGTAGGTGCCTTGCCCGCGACGACCAGAGAGGCCGCCGCATTGAGCGCAACGATATCGCGATAGGAGCCACTCTCTCCATCAAGGAGCCGCCGAAGGGCGGCTGTATTTTCGTCCGGATCGCCGCCTTTAAGGTCAGCAGCTGCAGCCCGTGGCAATCCAACCTCTTCCGGCGTCACTTCAAAGGTGGAAACGTTTCCGTCTTTTAGTTCTGCCACACGGCTTGGTCCGGTGGTGGTGAGCTCGTCCAGCCCATCGCTTCCATGCATGACCCAAACTCTCGTGGAGCCCAGATTCTTCAAGACATGGGCGAGAGGCTCAACCCATTTGTCGTCAAACACACCAACGACCTGAAATTTAGCGCCCGCTGGATTAGAAAGAGGCCCAAGAAGATTGAAGATCGTCCGTGTACCAAGTTCAGCCCGTGTTGGGCCCACATGCTTCATCGCCGAATGATGAGCCGGTGCAAACATAAAACCAATGCCTGCCTCATCAATGCAGCGACGGATCTGATCGGGGCCAATGTCGAGCTTAACGCCGAGTTTCTCCAGGACCTCGGCAGAACCTGACTTGGACGACAGTGCCTTATTGCCATGTTTTGCAACAGGAACTCCGCAAGCGGCGACCGCGAAGGATGCCGCGGTAGAGATGTTGTAGGTGCCAGAGGCATCGCCGCCTGTGCCACATGTATCGATCGCATTTGCCGGGGCAGGGACCTGGACGGCCTTTGATCGCATGATCTTGGCACCTGCCGTGATCTCATCCACGGTTTCCCCGCGGACACGCAGTGCCATCAGGAAGGCGCCGATCTGCCCCGATGTTGCCTCTCCGGACATCATGGCGTCAAAGGCGGCCTCAGCGTCGCCGCTGGAAAGGGCATGCCCATCGGCTACTTTGGCAATCAGGCTTTTAAAGTCGGTCATACTGTTCAATCTATTCGGTGGCAATTCAGGCTGGGACCGTGCGTTTAACGCCCGCAAGGTCGAGGAAATTGGCAAGAATGTCGCGCCCATGTTCTGACGCAATGCTTTCTGGGTGAAACTGAACCCCATGAATGGGAAGCGACGTGTGTTGCACGCCCATGATGACGCCATCGTCGCTGCGCGCCGTGACCTCAAGACAGTCGGGAAGGCTCTCCGGGGCAATGGTGAGCGAATGATACCGGGTCGCCTCAAAAGGGTTTGGCAGTCCGGCAAAGACGCCTATTCCCTCGTGCGAGATCGGGCTCATCTTGCCATGCATCATTTCAGGCGCCCGAACGATGGTGGCACCAAACGCCTGCCCAATGGATTGATGTCCAAGACACACGCCAAAGAGAGGCAGCTTTGCCTCAGCAACTGCGGAAACCAGATCAAGGCAGATACCGGCACGGTCGGGATCGCAGGGACCAGGAGAGATGACGACAGCATCCGGTTTTAAGGCCAGCGCGTCGCTGACGCTGATCTGGTCATTGCGGTGCACCACGCAGTCAGCACCCACGTCACCCAAGAAGTGAACCAGGTTGTAGGTGAAGCTGTCATAATTATCGATCAATAGCAGCATCGCTGCGAACTCCATACCTGTGTGGGATGTCTACGGCTTGTGCCTTCCACAACATGTTTTAAGTGCCTGCAATATAGGGACTTTCTTATAGGCACGCCCATCTCCGGCAACAAGAGGGTCAAATCTCCGGTTAAAACCTGTGGATAAGCCTATTCCCTCCATTGCGAACCATGTACTACATATGGTGAAATAGGGGTGAAATTCTACTGCATATTGGGGCCGTCCGCCTTTGTGGACAAATATGCGGTGAGGGAAACACAGCGTGCAGCAGGACGAGCAAAACGACGGCAAACCGTCTGACCCGGCTGGGTCGGGCGGTTATGCGCTTGCTATTTGCGCTGCGCTGGCTTTCGGGGCGTTGGTTGGCCTCGCAGCAGGCTATGTGATCCCCGAGAGAGATGCCGATCTGGTTGCCGTTCTAGAGACTGTAGAGACAGCACCGTCGGCTGGGCTAGAAGTGCCATTGGCGTCCAATAGACCCATGCCCCGGGTTCTGGGCCCGGCAAGCGCTCAAGCAATCACAATACCTGCCAACCCATTGGTGGCCGCCGCTGCTGACATTGACGTGTCGCTCCCGGGGGCGAAGGCCGAGCCGGCTTTAGCAAAGCCCGAAACCGACTTCCTCGACCTACCCGCCGATTTTGATGCAGCGGATATGCAGGTGGTTCTGGAGACCACTCAACCCATCATCGAGCCGGCGAGCTTGCCTTTGGCAGAACCTCTGCGCCCACAGATTGCCATCGTCATGGATGATCTTGGGCTTGACCCAAAGTCGACCCGAAGAGCCATTGCTCTCCCATCCGAGGTGACCCTTTCTTTCTTGCCATATGGACGTGCGTCTCAAGGCCTTGCTGAAGAAGCCTTGGCGCGGGGCCATGAGGTGATGGTGCATATTCCCATGGAGCCGGAGGGTGACGCTGATCCCGGGCCCAACGCACTTCTCATTGATCAATCAAGCGACCAGATCGCATCTCTTTTGGCTCGCCAGCTGGATCAGTTTCCCGGCGCCATCGGCTTCAACAATCATATGGGAAGCCGGTTTACTGCAGACGTCCGTGCATTGCTGCCGGTTATGCGTGAGGCGCGTGCTCGAGGATTGCTTTTTCTCGATAGTCGAACAACAGCGAACACCCTTGCGGCGAAGATCGGTGAAGCAGCGGGAGCGTCTACCGTAAGTCGGGATGTCTTTCTGGATCATGCAGCGGGCGCTGACGGTTTGCTTGCGCAACTGGATGAGCTTGAAAACACCGCACGTGCGGCGGGTAGGGCGATAGCGATTGCCCACCCCCATGAGCTGACGCTGGATGTGCTTGAAGTTTGGACCAGAGGTCTTGCGAGCAAAGGCCTGGAGCTTGCGCCCATCAGCAAAATGGCGGACCCGGACACACCAAGCGATGCTGGGTTACTGGCCGCGTCCAGCCTCTGACGCGTACCGGACAGCTTCTTCAGCAGCCCGGAAGAGGGCTTTCGCCTTGTTCACCGACTCCGCATATTCATTTTCAGGCGTAGAGTCAGCGACAACACCACCGCCCGCCTGCACATACATCTTACCGTCCTTGACGACTGCTGTTCGCAGAACAATGCAGGTGTCCATGTCACCAGCAGCTGAGAAGTAACCAACGAGGCCCGCATAGGCGCCGCGTTTTTCCAGCTCCAACTCATCAATGATCTCCATCGCGCGCACCTTGGGCGCGCCAGAGACAGTCCCTGCTGGGTGCCCGGCAATCAGTGCTGTGATGGCATCAAAACGTGGGTCAAGATCGCCTTCCACATTCGACACGATATGAATGAGATGAGATGTGTATTGGAGCGCGAATTGGTCAGTCACCTCAACAGAACCGAGTTTGGAAACGCGCCCGACATCGTTTCGACCCAGATCCAGAAGCATCAGATGTTCAGCGCGTTCCTTCGGGTCGCTGAGCAGATCTTCTGCAATGGCTAAGTCGTCTGCGCGGTTCACTCCCCTGTGACGAGTGCCCGCTATCGGGCGAATGGTGACCTTGCCGTCCCGCACACGCACGAGAATCTCAGGACTGGAGCCGACAAGGGAAAAGCCTTCGAAGTTCAAAAAGAAGAGATAGGGCGACGGATTGATACGGCGCAGGGCCCGATAGAGAGAGAAGGGTGGAAGTTCGAAATCCGTCTCAAACCGTTGGCTGAGGACTGCCTGAAAAATGTCACCGGCGGCGATGTATTCCTTCGCACGGGCGACCATGTCGAAATAGGTCTCTTTCGGCGTGTTGGAGGTCGGTGCAGGCAAAGCTGCTACATCGACTTCTGGCTCAGCATGGGGGAGCGCCTGATCAAAACGCGTGATCGTACGCTCAAGCCGGTCGAGCGCTTTCTCATATGCCATTTTGGCCGTGGTGCCGTCATTGGGGCGCACGGGTGTGACGAGAATGACCTCATCTTTAACTGAGTCAAAAACGGCGATCATTGTAGGGCGCAGAAAAAGTCCGTCAGGTAGGCCCAGCACATCCGGGTTCTCGTTCGGCAGATGCTCCATCAGACGCACAGCGTCATAGCCCATATACCCAAAAACGCCTGCCGACATAGGCGGCAGGTCCTCAGGCAGCTCAATGTGAGCGCTTTCTATGAAATCTCGAAGAGCGTCCAGCGTCCCTTTGCCACAAGCCTCAAACGCAGAAGGGTCATGTTCAGCATTCAGGTTAAGCGAAGGTTTGTCGCCTTGAGCTTTCCAGATTGCGTCTGGGCTCAAGCCAATGATGGAATAGCGCCCACGTGTATCGCCACCCTCGACGGATTCCAGAAGGAAACTGTTTGGTTGTTCCGCCGCAATCTTAAGATAGACAGAGACCGGCGTTTCAAGATCTGCGACCAGGCGTGTCCAGACGACCTGAGCAACTCCATTGGAGTAGACAGACCCAAATTCGTCAAACGCTGGATGAAACATGAAACATTCCAACCCGGGCCACAGCCAGGGTCAGTCTCCTTTAAGAGCGTTTTCAAAAAAAAGGTGCAGGCCCTTAATGTTCGAAAACGCGACAAATACATAAATGCGAGCGTCTCTCGAAATTCCGTTCAAATGGAAAACGCTCTGGTCAAAATAGTCTGTTTGGAGCGACTAGATCAGCCGCCCGTGCCCGGTGACAGCATCTGATCGAGAAGCCCGTAATTTACCTCAACCTCATACTTCTCTTGCAAGGCAACGACAAGTGACGCGATGAGATCATCTGAGGCGGTTGTTTTTAATCCGTCTTCGATCTCTGATAGCTCAGCCGTTCCATCACCTGGCTCAGGTGTCTCTATTGACGTGACCTGCATCAACACAATGCTGTCCCCAAAACCGGCAAGAGCATGCGTGAACTTATCGATAGGCGTTGCAAATATGTTTGTGACGCCTATCCGAGAGAAGGTTTCATTGTTGAACCGACGAACCATGAGCTGAGAGGTAAGCGCCGCACGGTCAAACTCTTCGGCAATTTTATCCATGCTCTCGCCGAGATTTCCACGTTTTACAAGTGATTGCGCTAACTCTTCGAGGAGCACTTTGCGCTGCTCGCGTTTCCAAAGCGCAACGACTTCGTCGCGAACTTCATCAAGCGGATTTAACTCTGCAGGTGTACCGTCTGTCACCTCAACCCAGAAATAGCCGTCGTCGTCCAGATCTCCAGCAGGGATCTCAATCCCAATGTCGTTTGCGAAAACAAGCGGCATCAAGCCCTGAATATTTGGCATGTTCGCAGGAGGTGGACCAGCAACGGTTAAACCCTGTTCTGTAACGTCTTCGACCGTGACAATGTCCAATGACTGGCCACGGGCAATTTCAGTGAGCAGGGCACCGCCAGCTCGCTCGTCTTCGATTTCGTTGTAAATGTCGAACACAGCGTCGGAGGCCTGTTGAGCCACTAATTCTTGCTGCAGCTCCTCTCGCACATCTTCAAACACTGCGGGTACGGCGGGTTTGACCCCCGTGACAATCAAGACGACATGCCCAAGTGGTCCATCGATTGGGTCGCTGACTTTTCCCTCTTCAAGGGAAAACGCGGTATTGCCGATGTCGGGGCTAAGAAACCCCGTGATTGTTGCGTCGCTGATGGTGACATCATCGATGTTGAGGTTGATTTCTGCGAGCACTTCTTCGATCGCGGCGCCAGCGCGTAGCTTCTCACTTACCTCTAGTGCCTTGGTTGCGTCGGGTGTAGGAATTTGTACAACCGATCTGGTTTCCTGTTGGTCATAGGAGCCACGACGGTCTTCGAATTCCGAACGCAACACTTCCTCATCGACGGCTAGCGTTGGGGCGATATCGCTTGGCCGGATTGTTACAACACTGAAGGAGCGGGTTTCAGGACGTGTGAACCTGATGGCAGCTTGGCTGTGATAAGCTTCAAGCACGTCTTCTGCAGGATCCTCGATGGTGTCAACAAGGTCCGGTGGCAGGGTGACGTAACGAACACTGCGGCGCTCATAACGATACTCATAGAGTGCTTCAGCGAGGCCTGCCGCAGGAGTAGCACCTGCAGTGACTGTTGAGAGCAGCTGGTCCCGGGTCAGAAATTCGCGACGGTCGGCAATGAAGACCTGCTCTGACAGCTGGTTTTGACGTAGAGCTAGTTCAAATGTCTGACGGTCAAACTGCCCGAAGGCACCAAAAAAAGTCTCGTCTGTTCGGATGTCCGTTGCGACCATCTCGTCTGAGGCCGCAAGACCAAGAGACCGAGCTTCTTCTGAGAGAACCACAGAGCCAGCCAACTGAGAGAGGACGCGTCGATCAATGCCATAGCGTCGGCCATCCTGAGGCGACACATATTGCCCTATCTGCTCACTGAAATCGTCAAGGCGCTGCGCATATTCTGCGTTGAAGCGTTGCGCGCTGATTTCGGTGTCGCCGGCGGAAAGGACTGTGTCGCTCCCAAACCCCGTCAGAATGTCACCAATGCCCCAAACTGCGAAGGCAGCCACCAGTGGAATGATAATGAGGTAAGCGACCCAGCCGCTTGCTGTTTTTCTCAGTTGGTGGAGCATGTGCGTATTGTCTTTCGCCGCCTGGCAGTAAGTGTAAAAAGAGACGCCAAATCAGTGCCTCCAGACGGGGCGCATGATACGGGCGCGGTCCAGTTAAGGGCAAGTGGCATAAAAGAAAATTGGCATGGGCAACGGCTCTTTCTTGGCGCATGCTGACAGTTCTGGTAAACGCAGACGCAAAGTGCGCATGAGAGCTTTCAGGGAGACGAGAGAATGGCTGTTAGAAAACCAAAACCGTTGGTCGCCGGCAATTGGAAGATGAATGGCCTGAAAGCCTCTGTGAAAGAGGTAAATGCCCTCAACACAAAGCTTAAGAAAGCTGGGCGTGTGCCATGTGAGGTGCTGATTTGCCCGCCCATGCCATCTCTTCAGTCTTTCGCCGCTAAGGCCAAGGGCAGCAAAGTGGCCATTGGGGCCCAAGACTGTCATGCCAATCAGAGCGGCGCTCACACCGGGGACGTCAGCGCTGAGATGCTCAAAGATGTCGGTGCCAAGTTCGTTATCGTCGGCCATTCAGAGCGCCGGGCCGATCATGGAGAAACCAGCGCTGAGGTGAAAGCGAAAGCGTTGGCAGCTCACAGGGCAGGCATAACGGCCATTGTCTGCGTTGGCGAGACAGAAAAAGAGCGGGATGTAGGTGACACCCTTAAAGTCATCACAAGCCAGCTAAAGGGCTCTCTGGACGATGGCTTTACCGCCAAAAACACAGTCATTGCCTATGAACCTGTTTGGGCGATCGGCACCGGCCGGACGCCAACGCCTGAGGATGTGGCCAAGGTGCACGCGCATATCCGCAAGCGTTTAGCGGCGCGATTTGGAAGCGATGGCGACGCATTCCGTATCCTTTATGGCGGGTCGGTTAAACCTTCAAACGCTGAAGAGCTTATGGGCGTACCCAATGTGAACGGTGCCCTGGTCGGCGGCGCCAGCCTGAAGGCCACAGATTTCTTCGGGATCATCTCAGCCTATCTCTGATCGATTTAAGAGTTTGAATCCAAAAAGGACTGTAAGTGCCTGAAATCAGGTCAACTTAGCAGCGTTGGCGTGACCATTGCGCCGTACAGAACGAGGGCGGCCATACCAAACCCCATGCCAAGATTTGGCGCTGCGTCGAGGTTTTTGCGCCGGATCAGCTGCCACGCGAGCCCAAAATGCAGGATTGCGAGCAGCGGCAGACCGAAATTGGTGATCAAGGCGAGTGCGCTTTCAGCATAGCCCATTTGCTCTGCAGCCAGAATGAACATGATCGGGCTTAAGGCGACGGACATGGTGCCAAGGCGCCGGTCGAGAACGCCGGATTTGCGGATGCCTAGACCTGTAAAAAACAACCAGAACCCCATGGCAATGTTGGATAAATGCTCGCCGACGAGCATGCCAGCGTACCGATTGAAACTCCCTTCGATCAGCCCAATCATCTCTTTGGCCGAGGTACTGATCGTTGGATCAGCCATCTGTTCTGCGAGATAGGGCATTAAAATAGCCCACCGGCCGAACCCCATCGCCTGCCCGAGACCCGTAATGGTGCCGAAGATGAGGGCGAGGGTGATAAGGCCACCTCTATAAGGCCTTAACGCCAAGCCCAAGAAAACGGCCGCAAAGATCTGGGTAAATCCAGACATTGTGAGCGCCCAATAGGTTGCCACGATGATGGGCTGGTTCTCCCGAAACAGTGCCAGACGCTCCTGTGTTGGGAGGCGAAGCACGTCTGGAAACTGAAACTCCACAGCCAGGGCGGTAAACCCACCGAACAAAATGATGATATGCAGAACAAGAAATCCAGCGGCGGCGGCGTAAATCGAACGTGTTGCCGGGTGAGGCTGTGAATCGGACATGAACTCGGTCTCCTGGGAAGGTCTATCCTGACTTCGAGTTAGCTCTTCTGGCAATTAAAGACTTGAACATATCCGCCACAGACCAAAGATTTCATGCATGGGAATTGTGATGCACAAGGCGCCCAGCACCAAGGGCAGACCGGAAAGTAAGGGTGGCTGGACCAGTTCTGGCCTGACAGCCTTGGTGATCCGTGGCCTTGAAGCACGGCGCCCTGATTTGCTGCCGCCAACGCTTGTCATGCCGGAATGCACCCATACAGCCAGGGCACCCGCTGGCTTTAAGGCCGATTTGCTAGCAAAAGCCTATGAGGCAGCTGGGGCAGCCCTGATTCTTGAATTGCGGGAAGATTTAAAGCATGTGGGCTTTGATCCGATCCTCCACGTCCTGCGTCGGTCGCATACACCGGCTGTGCTGGCGGAAAAATGGCAGCGTTTTGAACGCTATACGCATTCTACAAATCGACTTGAACTAACCACCGATGGGGCAGGTGCCTTTGAGACACGGCGGTACAAGAACACAGGCGGAGAAACCCACCCGGCGGAGGATTTGTTGATGTTGGGAGTCGTTACGACGCTTCTGGAGCAGATTGGCGCGGTCGGTGTATCGGTTAAATTGACCCCAGAAAACGGCGGGGAACTGACACTCATCGAGGCTGGGCAGATCGTAATTAGTGATGAAATGCTTTCTGCCAGTTCAGCGGCGGGCAGAATTGAATGGCAGGGTTTTGCGCCGGCAATGTCAAAAGACTGCGATACGGAAAGGCTGATCGTCTATGGGGGAAATGAGGATCGCCCAGTGACAGGAGCTGTTACACGGCTGATTTCCAACGATGTGGCTCGGGTCTGGGCTTGGCCGGTGATTGCTCAGGAGCTCGGCCAACCGGTTCGCAGCCTTCAGAGATCGCTCTCAAACGAAGAAACGAGCCTCTCGGAACTTGTCCGAGCGGTGAGGGTACGAGAAGCCTGTCATCTGCTGGAAGCTGGGGAGCTCTCCTTGACTCAGATTGGCTTTTGGTGCGGTTTTTCCGATAGCGCTCATTTCAGCAGGGACTTCAAAAAGTCTCTGGGGATGCCGCCCAGTGTCTACAGGGCCTCAAGTCTGGGATAGTCCGAGATATTTAGCGGTTCTGGGCTGGCAAAACGAACATTTGTGGGCTAGAAAACGCCCGGCCCGACATAAGGCCGCGAATTCATCGTTTGGGCAAGAAACCCAGCCACCGAGGAGCCACCTATGGCCACCATTCTGCTTGTGATCCATCTCCTGATCGCAATTGCACTTGTTGCCACGATCTTGCTACAGCGCTCAGAGGGCGGTGCATTGGGCATTGGCGGTGGCGGCGGAGGCGGACTGGTATCCAACCGGGGCGCAGGCAACCTGCTGACCCGCGCATCGGCGATTTTGGCAGGTCTCTTCTTTCTGACAAGCATCAGCCTGACGCTTCTCTACAAGCAGGAAGGTGGCAATACGTCGATCCTGGACACGGTGCCAGTCGATGAGTCCGTACCATTGGTGCCCAATACCGATGGTGATGCGGTTCCTGTGACGCCGGCGCCAACCCCATTGGGGGCTGAGGAGCCAGCATCGCAGGGTCCACTTGTTCCACGCGCCGAGTAATGCTCCCGAAAACCGGGACTTCTTAGCCACTGTCTTAAAGAAACGGTCAGCAGCGTATTTATCCGCTTCGAATCGCTGTGCGTTCCATATAGTTTGAGGGTCCATGACGCGGTACATCTTTATAACCGGCGGCGTGGTCTCTTCCCTTGGTAAAGGATTGGCATCCGCAGCACTCGGTGCGCTCCTGCAGGCGCGCGGCTTCTCTGTGCGCTTGCGCAAGCTCGACCCCTATCTGAACGTCGACCCAGGGACCATGAGCCCGATCCAACACGGCGAGGTTTTTGTAACCGACGACGGGGCGGAAACAGATCTCGATCTCGGCCACTACGAGCGGTTCACAGGTGTTCCGGCGAGCCAGGGCGACAACATCACGACCGGGCGGATCTACCAGAACATCATCACCAAAGAACGCCGTGGTGATTATCTTGGCGGGACGGTGCAGGTCATTCCGCATGTAACAGATGCCATCAAAGAATTCGTCCTGGACGGCAATGAAGGTGTCGATTTTGTTCTCTGCGAGATCGGCGGCACGGTGGGCGACATTGAAGGCCTTCCATTCTTTGAGGCAATTCGTCAGCTCGGCAATGATCTTCCGCGCGGCATGACCTGCTTCATCCATCTGACGCTGATGCCGTTTATTCCGAGCGCCGGGGAGATGAAAACCAAGCCGACCCAGCACTCGGTCAAGGAACTCCGCTCTATCGGGATTCAGCCCGACATTTTGATGTGTCGATGCGACCGACCAATTCCGGCAGGCGAAAAACGAAAAATTGGCCTGTTCTGTAATGTGCGCGAGAGTGCTGTCATTCAAGCAATGGACGTGGATACAATCTACGACGTTCCTCACGCCTATCACCTTGAAGGCCTGGACCGCGAAGTTCTCTCCGTTTTCGGCATTGAAAATGCTGAAACACCAGAGCTAGAAAACTGGCTGGACCTGGTAAAAGTCCTACGTGAACCAGAAGGCGAAGTGACCATCGCCATTGTTGGGAAGTACACTGGCCTTAAAGATGCTTACAAGTCACTGACAGAAGCGCTGACCCATGGCGGTATCGCCAACAAAGTCGGCGTGAAAGTGAAATGGCTTGAGTCTGAGATTTTCGAGAAAGAAGATACGGTCCAGCACCTTGAGAACGTAAACGGCATTCTCGTACCTGGCGGTTTCGGGGAGCGGGGGGCAGAAGGAAAGATCTCAGCAGCAAATTTTGCCCGCGAGCGTGGCATCCCCTATCTCGGAATTTGTTTTGGTATGCAAATGGCTGTCATCGAAGCGCTGCGAAATCTTGCGGGGCTTGAAGATGCAACCTCCACTGAGTTCCGCGCGAATGCGCCAGAACCCGCCGTCGGTCTTATGACGGAGTGGATGCAGGAAAACGAACTTGTGAAGCGCCGAGATGGTGGTGATCTAGGCGGGACCATGAGACTGGGTGCCTATGATGCTGTTCTGACGGAAGGCAGCAAGGTAGCCGAAATTTATGGCGGGCAGACCATTAGCGAACGACACCGGCATCGCTATGAGGTCAATATGGCCTACCGCGAGCAGCTTGAGGCCGCGGGCATGATCATCTCTGGGACATCGCCAGACGGATTGCTCCCCGAAATCGTCGAAATCCCCGACCATCCTTGGTACGTGGGTGTGCAGTTCCATCCAGAGCTCAAATCGAAACCGTTGGACCCGCACCCACTGTTCAGCTCATTTATTGAAGCGGCACTTGCGCAGAGTCGACTGGTATAGTGCCGCTTGAACCTTAGGGGTTTAGGCGCGCCAATCCTGCGCAAAAGATGTGGCACTGGGTAACTCGTAGGCGCGACAGGACTGAGGTAGCCAGACACGTGCTGTTGTTCCGGCACCTTTCTCGCTTTTGAGCTCGAATGTGCCTCCGAGCAGCTCTACCAATTGTGTTGTGATAGCAAGTCCCAAGCCTGACCCTTCAACATCACCGACAGACATGTCGGGGCCAGCTCGCCAGAAAGGTGATACGGCCTTTTTCAACTCCTCACTACCCATCCCAACGCCGTTATCAATTACTTCGAAAAGCAAACGTCCATCGTTGCAGATTGAAGCCTGGAACAAGACGGTGCCACCTTCAGGCGTATATTTGATGGCATTGGTGAGCAGGTTTACGAAAATCTGGCGAAACCTCTGCTTGTCTGAAGAGACGAACGCAAGCGCAGGTTCACACTCTGATTGGACGAGAATTTTCTTGCTGTCCGCGCGATGCTCAACCAACGACATGCAGCTTTCTAGAACCTTCGGAACATCGAACGTCGCGAGCGTCACCTTGAGCTGACCTTTTTCAACCAGGACCAGATCATGGAGGTCTTCAAGTATTGAGGTTAGATGATTGCCTGCATCGGTAATGTCCTGGACATATTCAAGATATTTGGGATTCCCAATAGGGCCCATGGTTTCCATTTTCATCGTTTGCGCGAAGCCAACAACTGCATTCAACGGGGTCCGCAATTCGTGACTTAGATGAGCGATGAATGTGTCTTTTGCGTCGTTGCGCTCTTCGGCAACGTCTGCCTCAAAACCTCTCGCCATCGCTTGCCGCAATGATTCCTGAACCTGCAGATCATGTTTGCGATAAGCAATCACGCGATTGTAGGTTTTAAACCGAGCAATGAACGTGGCTGCACTAATGCCCGCAGCGCTCAACAACATAAATGTGTAGTGGGTAAGGATTTGCGCGTCATAGGTCACGGCTTGTTGCAGGACAAGCCAGGCGATAGCGGTGCAGCAGAAAAACATGATGAACCACGGGAGCGACAAAACGAAAAGACCCCATCCGATGAGAATGAGAGCAAGGTTGGTCGCCTGCATCAGATCGTCGGTCAGATAAATATGTAATGACGCATTTGAAAGAACGACCAGCGCGGCAGCAAAGAGGACGGGATTGGCAGCAGTCACGGGAACTTGGGATCGGTAACTCAATAGGGTAATGAGACCGAAGAAAAAAGAGGTAGCAATTGCAGCGACGGCAAGCGGAACATTGTGAGGGGGAGGCACGAAAAAGATGTGCGAAATTCCCAGGAAAAGATAGATCGCCCCAACTATCGCTGCCGTCACGCCAAGCGAGTCGCGTGTGATCTCATCTCGGTCTGCTTGTGTAGCATCCGTGCATGCATCTGGCGCAACTGTCTCTCGCGCAGAAATGTCTGCGTCTTCAGATGTTGTTGGTCCGTTCACGTCCGCGGGTCCGATCCTCATCGGGCTGCTTCATAGCAACCAGGAACAGACAATTTTGTCAGACAGGGTTTGCTAAAATGCCAACAATCTACGTTAACGGCAGAACTTTATTTGTCTCATATGGGCACATCATCCCCGTCCCCGATAGGGCGGAACACCTTGGTCGGGCAGCCAGACATCTTCCGGTGGACGGCCTGTTTGCCAGAATACGTCAATAGGAATACCGCCGCGCGGATACCAATATCCGCCAATACGCAGCCATTTTGGCGTCAGTTCTTCAGCAAGTCTGCGCCCAATGCCGACGGTACAATCTTCGTGAAACGCGCCGTGGTTGCGGAACGACTGCAGGTAGAGCTTAAGTGACTTGGACTCGACCAGGAAATCGCCAGGTACATAGTCGATCACAAGATGGGCAAAATCTGGCTGACCTGTAACAGGGCAAAGGGAGGTGAATTCTGGGCAGACAAACCGCGCAACATAGTCCGTCCCGGCCTGTGGATTAGGAACACGTTCCAGGGTCGCAAGGTCCGGGGAGGCGGGCGCGTCGGTCGAGGCGCCAAGCTGTGTCAGGTTTTCGGTATAGTCTGCCATCGCTATCAGGCCTTTGAGCTGTTGCCGGGTCCATCATACACGCAGCCTTCGCGGCAACTATCGCGATGGATCTCAATTCGTGAAAGACGGCGGAGATTTGGTGATAGGCGACCCCAAAGCCAAACACAGATGTTTTCCAGCGTTGGCACGGAGAGACCTTCAATCTCATTGAGGCACCGGTGATCAAGGTCAGCTTTTACTTCATTGAGGACGTCCAACAGACTGCCGAATTCACGGATGAGCCCTGTTTCTGGGTCCGGCTCGCCTTCCATCCAGACAACGGCGCGGAAGGAGTGTCCATGCAAACGACTGTTCGGGTGTCCGTCGGGAGCAGACGGCAGAAAGTGCGCAGCCTCAAAACCGAATTCTTTGTAGATACGCATCAGTCAATCCCGAGATATTTGTGTGTTTGCAGCGACAGCTGCCAGCGAGGGTGTGCAAGGCAATAGTCTACGGTCGCGCGAACGTTCGTTTGATAGTCGTTATTGTCGAGGGGTTGTAGCAGGAAATTGTCAAAGGCGAGCCCCTCAAATTGAGGCGGTTGGTTAAGATCCTGAGGAAAAACAAGTTTCAATTCTGACCCGCTCGTCTGCACCAAGGGGGCATCCGCTTTGGGACTCACGCAAATCCAGTCGATGCCGTCTGGCGCGGCGAGGGTGCCGTTGGTTTCGACCGCAATCTCGAAGCCATGATCGTGGAATGCACGGATGAGAGGCGTGTCCAGCTGCAGCAGAGGTTCGCCGCCAGTGCAGACCACATATTTCACTGCATCTCCAAGTGCCGTTGCCGTTTCGCTTGGCCAATGGGATGCAATTTCTGCAGCGAGCTCCTCGGCAGTAGGAAACCTGCCGCCACCCTGTCCATCAGTGCCGACAAAATCAGTATCGCAAAACGTACAGATAGCTCTTGCGCGGTCTTGCTCGCGCCCTGACCACAAGTTGCAGCCGGAAAAACGGCAAAAGACAGCCGGACGCCCGGCTTGTTTTCCCTCGCCTTGAAGAGTGAAAAAAATCTCTTTGACCGAGTACATGACGTCTAGTCCGCCGTTCCAGAAACACGCTGGGCCCACTTGCTGAAGCCCGTTGCTCGCAACTCACAAGCTGGGCAGTCATCGCATCCATAGCCCCAAGAATGGCGGTGGGTGCGATCGCCTTTGTAGCAGGTGTGGGTTTCCTCAATGATCAGGTCGACCAAGGGCTGTCCGCCCAACTCGTCAGCCATTGTCCAGGTTGCCTGTTTGTCGATCCACATCAGCGGCGTCTGCAGCGTGAACGGGCGGTCCATGCCCAAACTGATTGCATGAGTGAGTGCCTTCAGTGTTTCGTCGCGACAATCCGGATAGCCAGAAAAGTCTGTCTCGCACATGCCACCGACAAGGTGGGAAGCGCCGCGTCGATACCCGACGGCAGCCGCGTAGGTCAGAAAGAGCAGGTTTCGTCCCGGCACAA
Source organism: Rhodobiaceae bacterium (assembly GCA_003330885.1). Taxonomy (NCBI): domain Bacteria; kingdom Pseudomonadati; phylum Pseudomonadota; class Alphaproteobacteria; order Hyphomicrobiales; family Parvibaculaceae; species Parvibaculaceae bacterium. Next base: position 935,429 of record CP030277.1, read on the forward strand.
AGCTTGTGGGCAGGCCATTCTCCCCCATGACGATCTCCTGATCGCGGGTGAGGGCAGTCTCACTGATTTCGCCTAGCGCGTTGAGATGAAGAAGATGATCGGTACCAAGCCGTTCACCCCATTGCGGGAAATCATCAGTTAGCTTGGTCCTGATCCTTTCTCGGCAATCCAGCTCGACCTTGTGGGATTGACCATAGTCAAAGCCGATGGTTTCGACGGACCCATAGCGCTCCAACGCCCAGGCGAGGCAAACCGTCGAGTCTTGCCCGCCCGAAAAAAGGACCATCGCTGTGTCTGTGCTCTTCATGGGCGTGTTGAAACCTGTCGGGCGCACAAGGTCAATAGGCGGACGTCAAAAAAGGCCTAAAGCGCAGAAAACAGCGTCTTTTGGAGGACAATCAGCGGGTGGGTTCTGACTTTATCTGCAAGGCGCAGACGTCCTCACACAGAAGTGTTGGATGCGCGTTTGCGCGCCAGAAAGGATCATTGGTATCCCTCAGCCAAACAGATGACGACACGGGCTCGCTGGAACCACTGGCTCGATCGAAGTCCAACAAGAAGAAAGAATAGACAATGCTGAAACCTCTTTCACTGCTGTTACTCCGAACCGGAACCGGTCTCCTGCTGGCAATTTGGGGACTCATTAAAATTGCTGCGCCCCAGGCATCTATCGGCGTATCTGAAACCTATTATGGGGGGGTGCTGAGCCTGAATGCCCTTCAACTGCCTCTAGGCGCGTTGCAGGTGCTGCTCGGCCTTTCAATCGTATTGGGCCTGTTCCGCAAGTTTACCTATCCAATCCAGTCCGTTGTTTTGGGCCTCGGTCTGCTCGCGATCTGGAAATACATTGTTGATCCACTGGGCCTCTACCTGTTGTCGGAAGAAACCCGGGAAGTCCTCTTTTTCCCATCACTCACGGTGTTCGCCGCAACACTCGTACTCCTCGCATTCCGTGACGAGGACGCGCTGAGCCTGGACGCGAAGTTGGGCAGATAGATAATCAAAGCGGTCGAGACGGGCGGATTTCGCCCATCTCCGTCGTTTGAGGCGCCAGATTCAAGAGAATTCACGAAATTTGCGCCAAAACGCTTCCGAACCGGGTCCGCCTTGGGTATGTATCGCGCAACAGCAGATCACTTACCTATGGGAGCCCCTCATGAGCGCCATTATCGACATTGTCGGCCGCGAAATTCTCGATAGCCGCGGAAACCCCACCGTTGAAGTCGACGTTGTCCTTGAGGACGGCGCCGTTGGACGTGCTGCGGTGCCTTCTGGTGCCTCTACAGGTGCTCATGAGGCCGTTGAGCTCAGAGATGGGGACAATGGACGCTACGGCGGAAAGGGTGTTCTGAAGGCGCTGGAAGCCGTCAATGGCGAGATCTTCGACGCGATCGGTGGGATGGACGCCGAAGAGCAGATCCACCTGGATCGCCTCATGTGCGAGCTTGATGGGACCCCTAACAAGGCTCGCATCGGTGCAAACGCCATTCTGGGCGTTTCCATGGCAATCGCTAAAGCCCAGGCTGAGTCCGTTGAGCTCCCACTCTTCAGATATATCGGCGGTCCTGCGGCGCGCGTGCTGCCGGTTCCCATGATGAACATCGTGAATGGCGGCGAGCACGCAGATAACCCAATCGATATTCAGGAATTCATGATCATGCCGGTCGCAGCGGAAAACATCCGCGAAGCTGTGCGAATGGGCGCAGAGGTGTTCCACCAACTGAAGTCAGAGCTCAAAGCGGATGGTCACAACACGGCGGTGGGTGATGAAGGTGGGTTTGCCCCCAATCTTGCGTCAACGGATGCAGCGCTCGACTACATCATGAAGGCGATTGAAAAAGCGGGCTATAAGCCCGGCGAAGATATGTACCTCGCTCTCGACGCTGCCTCGACCGAGTTCCACGAAAGTGGCGTCTACAACCTCAAAGGCGAAGGCAAAAAACTCGACGCCGGTGGCATGGTTGATTACTGGGCAGATCTGGTCAGCCGCTACCCGATTATTTCCATCGAAGACGGCATGGATGAAGACGATTGGGATGGCTGGAAAGCCCTGACCGATCGCATCGGCGACAAAGTGCAACTTGTGGGTGACGACCTGTTCGTGACGAACAAGGCGCGGCTTCACGATGGCATCAAGATGGGGGTCGCCAACTCCATTCTGGTGAAGGTCAATCAGATCGGATCGCTGACAGAAACACTTGAGTCAGTAGAGATGGCGCACAAGGCACGCTACACCGCTGTCATGTCTCACCGCTCAGGTGAAACCGAAGACGCGACCATCGCAGACCTTGCTGTGGCGACCAATTGTGGTCAGATCAAAACCGGCTCGCTTGCCCGGTCTGACCGGTTGGCGAAATACAACCAGCTCATCCGCATTGAAGAGCTGCTCGGACCTGCCGCTGAATATGCCGGTCGTTCGATCCTGAAAGGCTGATCCATGACCAGCGATGCGCAGTACCAGCGAGACAATAATCTCGCGACGCGCATCGCGTTTCATGAGAACTACACCGCACCTTATGTGGACTTTTCGCATTGGGTTCTCGACAAACTGCCCCTGTCTGAGGGGCGGCGAGTTCTTGAGATTGGCTGTGGCAATGGGGAGTTTTGGGCCAGGAATGCGGAGCGGCTTCCAAAAGACCTGAAACTGGTCCTGACTGACAGTTCGGCTGGGATGGTGGAGGCGGCCGAAAAACGCCTCTCTGATGCAGGCCTGTCTGCGACCTACCAGGTTGTGTCAGCAGAAGACCTTCGGGCTGACGGAGAAGGCTTCGATCTCATCCTGGCAAAACACATGCTGTATCACGTGACCGACAGACCCAAGGCGCTGGCAGCGTCGAGGGCCTTGCTCAATCCCGGTGGTTGTTTTTGTGCGACGACCAATAGCAGCGCATACATGCAGCAGTTGCAGGCACTCCTCACAGATGAAGGCCTCGAATGGTATTCGAACTTCACCGACGAGTTCACACTTGAAAATGGTGCCGAACAATTGGGCAGGCACTTCGACAAGGTTGAGCTGGAAGTGCTCGCCGGACAATTGGTTGTGCCAAATGCGAATGCCGTAATCGAATACGTTAAATCTACCGCGTCTCTGTTTCCTGAGCCTGGTAGCGTGCTTGCGGCGTGCGAGACGATAGGGCCAAAAGTACGGGCAGTGATTGATCGTGACGGCGCATTCACCATCAGCAAGCAAGCGGGGCTTTTTCTGTGTCAGTAACAGTTGCCATCATTGGTGGTGGGCCAGCCGGGTTGATGGCTGCCGAAGCTCTCACGCGTCGCGGTATTGCTGTGGACCTGTTCGACGCTATGCCTTCGCTAGGGAGGAAGTTTTTGATGGCTGGGAAGAGTGGTCTCAACCTCACCCATTCCGAGCCCGTTGATACACTGCTCTCACATTTTGGAGACGCGCGCCCAAGCCTCGACAATGCTATTGAACATTTTCCGCCGAATGCTGTTCGCGAATGGGCGTTGGGACTGGGCACCAAAACCTTTGTTGGAACATCGGGGCACGTTTTCCCGAAAAGCATGAAAGCGGCGCCTCTGTTGCGTGCCTGGATACGCGAGCTGAAGACGCGTGGCATGATCGTCCATGTCCGACACAAATGGCGAGGCTGGGACGACGCGGGTATCTTGATGTTTGAAACGCCGGAAGGTCAAAAGACCATCAAAGCGGATGCAACCATTTTGGCGCTCGGCGGGGCAAGTTGGCCACAACTCGGTTCTGATGCGAGCTGGGTGCCTTTCGTGAAGCAGGCAGGTATTGAGGTTCAGCCCTTCGAGCCCGCCAATTGTGGTTTTAATGTCGCCTGGTCAGATCACTTCAAAGAGCATTTCGCTGGTGAACCCGTAAAGGCGGTCGCGCTCACCACCGACGATGTGCGTCTGAATGGCGAATGTGTTGTCACTGAGTACGGCCTTGAGGGAAGTGGTGTCTATCAACATGCGCGCGCCCTGCGCGAAGCCATCGAAGAAAAAGGCGAAGCTGTCCTTCGTCTTGATCTCATGCCGGACGTATCGCTTGATAAAGTTATAACGCGCCTGTCCAAGCCGCGAGGATCGAAGAGCTTCTCAACTCATCTGAAAAAAACGGTCTTCCTATCAGGTGTCAAAGCCAATCTGATCCGAGAATGTGCACCCGATAGACTGGATGATGTGGAGAGACTTGCGGGGGCGATCAAAAGCTTGCCCATCAAACTGACCAGCGCCCGGCCGATTGAGGAGGCAATTTCCTCATCTGGTGGTATCGCTTTTGAGGCGCTGGATGAGGGGTTTATGCTGACTTCCAAACCAGGAACATTCTGCACTGGTGAGATGCTGAACTGGGAAGCGCCAACGGGTGGCTATCTGTTGAATGCCTGCATGGCTCTTGGTCGTTCATGTGGAGTCGCAGCAGCCAGCTATTTGAAGTCCCGATAAAGGTGTGTGATGGCCAAGATACGCATCAACGACAGGATCGAGATAGACGAAGCTGAACTGGAAGAGACCTTCATTCAGGCTGGTGGACCTGGTGGCCAGAACGTCAACAAACTCGCGACAGCTGTGCAACTTCGGTTTGACGTTGCCGGAACAAAGTCTATGACGCCCGCTATCAAACGACGATTGGCAATACACGCGGGTCGACGGTTGTCGGCCAGCGGAAAATTGACCATCACAGCGCGTGAACACCGGTCGCAACAATTGAATAGAGAAGCTGCCCGCACGCGGTTGTTCAACCTTTTGCGGCAGGCATCAAAACCAGAGAAGTACCGCGTGAAAACCAAGCCAACACAGGCATCCAAGCGCAAGCGTCTCAATTCCAAGACCAAGCTTGGTGACAAAAAGAAACTCCGCGGTAAGCCATCTCTGGACTAGCCCAAATCGGCCAGCATTGAAATTCCGGCAAGTCGGTGCTCTTAGGCTGTTGATGCTTCGCTTATAGACGAAGGGAGCAATGGTTTTTCCGCTGGCACACCGCATCCGATATCGGCATGTTCCATTCGCCGCCAGTTCACGACAAGTGCCGTGTCAGTATTGTTCTCGACAACACTCGTGGTGCTGTGATGCGAATGAAAACTGAAAAAGAGTTTCGCCTCAGCATCCGCTGTTTTCCGCATAGGAAGGGTAATCGTCTCCAACACTGCGCGGCTACCACTCTCGAATTCACTCTCATAAACCAGGTAGCAGCCACACGGGTGGGCCATCATGATTTGGTGGCCGTCAACTGAGCTGGGCCGTTGATCTGTATGGAGGAGGTCTAGGAAGTTTGTGCCGGTCGGATTGAAACCTAACCGTTCGACTATTGCGTCGCCTGCAATGCGATAGGTGACTTGGTCCGGAGCGACCCATTCAAGCAACGTCACATGTGCCATTATTTTGGCAAGCCGACGCATTGGAAGGGCGTCTTGGCTTGCAGGCGCAGCACCCACTTGTGCAGCCCGATAACACGACAAAAAGTGAGAGAATCCCTCATTGTCGTGTGCCTCTGCGGTCAGTTCGTCGAACGTCATGTCACCACCTGCTTTTCCCGACGCGAAGTCCAGGGCGCCAAACAGACTTACATTTTTGCTTTTACAAATGATGAAGGCGAGGACGGTCCTCAAACAGCAGGCTCATGGATTGGCTTGTTTACAGCGTCCGGCAATTCGGGATGACCAAAACCAATATCGATAAGCTCCGTTAGAATCTCTGACAAACCAAGAGCCGTGGGCTCTCCGACCTCGGTAAAGCCCGTGGCTTCATGGTGGAGGTGGTAGGAGAGAAAGAAGAACGTGCCGGTAAGTGCATCTTTCCGTAGTGGAAAAGTAATGCTCTCGCTTTTCGCCCGACGGCCCGATTGGAACACACTCTCATATACGACATAGGATCCACATGGGTGGTTGATGATGACGTTGTGTAGTGCAACGGCTTCATCTCGTTTTTCCTGTGCGATGAGGTCTAACGTGTTGCAACCAGCAGGGTTAAATCCCAATCGGTCGGTGATGTTTTCGCCCGCAATCCGAAATATGATGGTGTCGTTGTCGACATGCTCCGTCATGGTAATATTTGCGAGCATGGGCGCGAGGGATCGCATGGGCAGAAGATCCCGTCGGCCGATGGAGCAATCCGTTTGCGACGCACGATAGGCAGAGACAAATGCGCCAACTTTGTCGGGAGCCGTAGATAAGGAGATGAGCTCGTCGAAGGTCATGGCGTAGACCGTTGGCTGGTGCTTTTATCACCAAGCGGTTGGAAGCCATTCCCGTGACTCATCAAACTTTCAATCCGAATGTTCAGGCTTCCCTCCGTCCTTGAGATTGTTCTGCGCCAGAGGGTGCGTTGGGAACACCAAATCCGATATCGACAAAATCCGCGATGATCCATCGGACACCGAGAGCGGTTCGCGCACCTAGGGCACCTATGTCGGTCGCTTTGTGGTGTACGTGATAGCCGAAAATGAATGCGACCCCGCCACCGGGAGTTTTGCGCATTGGAAGCATTAGGCTTTCGCTTATCATACGACGCCCAGATTCATACTGATTTTCATAAACTGAATAATGCCCACACCGCTCATCCAGCCCGGTTTTGTTGGTGAGTGCGGTTTCGGCGCGCACGGAGGGCGCGATCAGGTCAAGAAAGTTCTGGCCGGTAGGGTTGAAACCAAGGCGCGCAACGATCGCCTCGCCGGCAATCCGATAGATGATTGTGTCATCGTCTACACGTTCCATAAGCGTGACGTTAGGCAGAAGAGCAGCCATTGTTCGCATTGGCAGCTGATCTTGAGCTGCGACGTCACTGCCGGTCTGCGCCTGCTGATAGGCATTGAAGACGCTTTGCAATGTCTCTGGCGCCAGCGATTGCGCAACTACTTCATCAAACGTCATACCCACACCCTAAACTTTGGTTTCGGACCAAAGGCTTAGGTGTAGGGTGGCATTATCCCTTTTACAAAACATGAAGTGCCGTTGGTCTTAGTGGTCAGAACCCCAGAAAACCCCATTTCTGCTGTCGATTTGTGGCCTCAGCTTGCAGAAATGCGTCGGGAGAGGTAACCAATCTGGAAACTCAGCAGGACAAGAAAGATGAGTACTCAACAGACCTTCACCGTAGCGGCGATGTACAAGTTCACTTCGCTGCCTGATTTTGAAGCCCTTCAGGCGCCCTTGCAGTCCATTTGCCGGGACAATGGCGTGATGGGCACAATCCTGCTTGCTAAGGAAGGGTTGAACGGAACCATTGCGGGGCCTGAACAGGGCGTCCGAGCAGCAATCTCCTACATTCAATCTGACAGCCGTTTCGATGGGATGAGCCTCAAATACTCTTACGCGGAGGAGATGCCTTTCCACCGAATGAAAGTGCGTTTGAAACGGGAAATTGTGACGCTCGGAAAACCCATTGCGGATCCAAACAAGCAGGTCGGTACCTATGTGAAGCCCGAGGACTGGAACGACCTCATATCAGATCCAGACGTCATCCTGGTCGACACCCGCAATGAGTACGAAGTGGCAATTGGCACATTTCAGGGTGCTGAGGACCCAAAGACAGCAAGCTTTAGGGAGTTCCCAGACTGGGTAGAAGCACTGAAAAAGAGGGCGAGCGAAGGCGGAAAACCAAAGGTTGCCATGTTCTGCACGGGGGGCATTCGCTGCGAGAAAGCGAGCTCCTACATGAAGGCCGAAGGTTTTGACGATGTCTACCACCTCGAAGGGGGCATTCTGAAATATCTGGAAAACGTGCCGGAGGAAGAAAGTCTCTGGGAGGGCGAATGTTTTGTCTTTGATCAGCGCGTGTCCGTTGAGCACGGCCTCAAACCTGGCAGCTATGACATGTGCCACGCCTGCAGGCGCCCGATTTCAGAGGAAGAAAAGGCAGCGCCGGAATATGAGCGCGGCGTGAGTTGTCCCCACTGTTTCGATGCATCAAGCCCGGAACAAAAGGCGCGTTTCACCTCGCGACAGAAGCAGATTGACCTTGCGAGGGCCCGTAACGAACAACATCTGGGTGCCAAATACGAGAAACCAATGCAGCTGACAGAATGACCCAGGATCTGCCCACATTGTACTCTTTCAGGCGCTGTCCCTACGCCATGCGGGCTCGTCTGGCATTGGCGGCAAGCGGCCAATCGGTTGCCCTGCGCGAAGTGGTGCTCCGAGACAAACCACCTGAGATGATTGAGGCTTCTGCCAAGGCGACGGTGCCCGTTCTTTTGCTTGGTGATGGCAGCGTGCTCGAAGAAAGCCTAGATGTGATGAACTGGGCGTTGTCAGAGGCGGACCCGGAAGGGTGGCTGGATGCTGATCGGGCGTTAATGGACAAGCTCGTAGCGCAGAATGATGGTCCCTTTAAACATCATCTGGATCGCTACAAATATGCCAATCGCTACGATGGTGCAGTCGCTGAGGACCATAGGGCAGAGGCGTCGAAAATCCTGTCAGATCTGGATACGCGTCTGGCGGAGGGTGATTGGTTATGTGGTCCCCGAGCGAGCTTCGCCGACTACGCGATCCTTCCCTTTATTCGACAGTTCGCAAACACCGACCGCGCCTGGTTTGACGAGCAAGACTGGCCTCATCTCCGTGGCTGGTTGGAGCGCTTTCTGGCATCTGATCGGTTCAAGGCGGTCATGAAAAAATACCCTCAGTGGAGCGCTGGTGATCCAGAACCGACCTTCCCGGCTGAGTGAGTCCCCGCAGACACACTCCCAACTATTTGGACTCATTGAGAGAATCGCGAATCATTTCCGCTTGACCAGACGAATCACTCTGTGATTCTCTGACGCTCATGGAACGCTTTGGTCTCGTCTCAACTCATGAACCTCTTCGGCTTCGGCTCTTGGTATTGCCTATCCTGTGTGGGCTGTTGTTGACCTACTTTGTCGTGAACGCGGTGAAGGGGGATCAGGGACTACGTGCCTGGTCTGCTTTGACCGTCGAAATTGAGACACTGCGCGAGAACCTCGACGCTGTAAGCACTGACCGCGCCCGTCTGGAGCATCAGGTAGCTCTGCTGCGTCCTGAGAGCCTGGATCCGGATCTGCTTGATGAGCGCGCCCGTGCCTATTTGGGTGTCTCCCGACCGGACGAACTGACGATTTATCGTGATCCGAAGTGATTCCGACCAATAGGTCGAAACTGACTTTCAGTAAATAGCCTGCTTTATGGCCTGTTTAACCGAAATTCAGTTCATCACAAAATTTTTCATACAAATCAAATATTTAAGCCGTATCGTCTGCATTGGAATTGACGCATTTCTCGTCCAAGACAACCGCGAGGCCCGGATATAGATGTCGACCAAGAAGGCAGCCCCCAGAAAGACAGCGGCAAAAAAGTCAGCAAGTCGAAAGAACGCTCCCCGAAAACAGCCAGAAGTCCCAGCCTTCTCAAGCGACGAAGATCTGGAATCTTACAAGATGATGCTCACCATCCGCCGCTTCGAAGAAAAAGCGGGCCAGATGTATGGCATGGGGCTCATCGGTGGGTTTTGCCATCTCTACATTGGTCAGGAAGCCGTTGTCGTCGGCGTGCAGATGGCGTCGGTTGAAGGCGATCAGATGATTACTGGATATCGGGATCACGGCCATATGCTGGCAATGGGCCTCGACCCTAAAGGGGTGATGGCAGAGCTGACGGGCCGTGAAGGCGGCCTGTCCCGCGGCAAGGGTGGCTCCATGCACATGTTCTCCTCCGAGAAACACTTTTACGGCGGTCACGGCATCGTTGGTGCGCAGGTGTCTTTAGGCACAGGTCTCGCATTCGCTAATCGGTATCAAGACAATGGCAATGTGTCCTTTGTCTATTTTGGTGATGGCGCGGCGAACCAGGGTCAGGTTTACGAAAGCTTCAACATGGCGGAACTCTGGGAGCTGCCGGTCGTCTATGTGATTGAGAACAATCAATATGCAATGGGCACAGCGATCAGCCGAGCATCTGCGCAGACGGACCTCTCCAAACGCGGCGTCAGTTTTAACATTCCTGGCGAACAGGTAGATGGAATGGACGTGCGCGCGGTGAAAGATGCAGCAGCTCGTGCCGCCGCATCTTGTCGAGCCGGCAATGGACCCTTCATCCTTGAGATGAACACCTATCGCTATCGTGGACACTCAATGTCGGATCCAGCCAAATATCGTGCGCGGGAAGAAGTGAACCGCATGCGCGAAGAACATGACCCAATCGAACAGGTTAAGGCGCGACTTCTGAAATCAAAAAAGATCGACGAAGTGGGCCTCAAAGAAATCGACGCTGAGGTTCGGGCTATCGTCACCGAAGCGGCAAACTTTGCGCAGGAAAGCCCGGAGCCAGAACCCGCGGAGCTTTGGACAGATATCATTGAGGAGGTGCAGGCATGAGTATCGAGATTTTGATGCCCGCACTCTCTCCAACCATGGAAGAGGGCACGCTTGCCAAATGGTTGGTGAAAGAAGGAGACGAAGTAAGCTCTGGTGATTTGATTGCGGAGATCGAGACTGACAAAGCGACAATGGAGCTTGAGGTGGTTGATGAAGGCCGCATCGGCAAGCTGGTTGTTGCAGAGGGCACGGAAAACGTGCCCGTCAATGATTTGATCGCGGTGCTGTTGCTCGAGGGTGAAGACGCCACTGCGATTGCTGATGCTCCATCGGCGACGACGGCGGAAAAGCCGACAGCATCCGCTGCGGAGCAGTCTGTCCAAGTCGCAGCATCTGACGCTGCACTTGCCCCAGTAACCGCTGCCGTTGCTCCGGACCCAGAAATTCCAGACGGCACAGACATGCAATCGACGACCGTGCGCGAAGCACTCCGCGATGCCATGGCCGAGGAAATGCGCGCGGACGAAAATGTCTTCGTCATGGGCGAGGAGGTTGCCGAATATCAGGGCGCCTACAAGGTCACTCAAGGTCTGCTTGAGGAGTTCGGACCGCGCCGCGTTGTCGATACGCCGATCACAGAGCACGGCTTTGCAGGTCTGGCGTCTGGTGCAGCCATGGCAGGCCTTAGACCCGTCGTTGAGTTCATGACGTTCAACTTCGCCATGCAGGCGATTGACCACATCATCAACTCTGCGGCGAAGACGCGTTACATGTCTGGCGGGCAGATGACCTGTCCGATTGTCTTCCGCGGACCCAATGGTCCAGCAGCCCGTGTGGGTGCGCAGCACAGCCAGGACTATTCCTCGTGGTACGCCCATGTGCCTGGGTTGAAAGTTGTCGCACCTTATTCAGCTGCGGATGCGAAGGGCCTCCTGAAGGCCGCTATCCGTGACCCGAACCCGGTTGTCTTTCTGGAAAACGAGATCCTCTACGGTCGTTCTTTTGATGTGCCGGAGACAGATGATTGGGTTGTGCCGATCGGCAAAGCCAAGATCCTTCGCGAGGGGACTGACGTGACGATCGTCTCTTTCAGCATGGGACTGACCTATGCGCTCGACGCAGCTGACAAGCTCGCCGAAGACGGCATCAAGGCAGAGGTGATCGATTTGCGGTCTTTGCGTCCGCTAGACACGGATACGATCATTGCCTCAGTACAGAAGACAAACCGGCTTGTCGTGGTGGAAGAGACTTGGCCCATCTGTGGGATCGGATCGGAAATTGTGGCGCAAGTGCAGGAGAAGGCATTTGATTATCTCGACGCCCCGATCCTTCGCATCTCCGGAAAAGATGTGCCGATGCCATATGCCGCCAATCTTGAGAAGCTGGCACTACCCAGTGCGCCGGAAGTTGTCGCTGCCGTAAACTCAGTCATGTATCGCTAGGGAGGAACGTCATGCCAATACCAATTCTCATGCCCGCTCTCTCCCCTACGATGGAAGAGGGCACATTAGCCAAATGGCTGGTGAAAGAAGGTGATGAGGTGCGCTCCGGCGACCTTATTGCTGAGATTGAAACCGACAAGGCGACCATGGAAGTGGAAGCCGTTGATGAAGGAACTGTGGGCAAGCTTCTGGTGGCCGAAGGTACAGAAGGCGTGCCGGTCAACGAGCCCATTGCTGTGATCCTGGAAGAGGGTGAGGATGCCAGTGCCGCTGAGAACCTCGCAGCACCAACGTCAGCGCCCGCTGCACCTGCAGAAAAAAGTCCTGCGCCAGACACCAAGCCTGCAAAAGCCGCAGACGCACCCGCGCCAGCGAAAGAAAAACCGGCGGGTGGGCGAGTATTCGCAAGCCCTTTGGCGAAGCGCATTGCTAAAGATAAAGGCATTGATCTCTCTGCTGTCACAGGGAGCGGCCCACGCGGCCGCATTGTGAAGGTGGATGTCGAAGCCGCACCTAAAACACCCGTCCGTGCAGCGGGCAAAGCCCCGACAGCAATGTCTTCAATTGATGCGCGCGCATTCTATGAAGAGGGCACATATAACGAGATCCCGCTTAACTCGATGCGCAAAACCATCGCGCGCCGCCTCACACAATCGAAGCAGGAAATTCCGCATTATTACCTTACCATTGATTGCGTACTGGATGAGCTACTCAAGGTCCGCAAACATCTGAACGCAGAAGGCGCCGATGCAGGCGTCAAGCTATCCGTCAATGACTTCATTGTCCGGGCGGCAGCACTGGCGCTCAAAAAAGTGCCAGAGGCCAATGTGAGTTTTGCAGATGATGCGCTACTCCAGCATCACCACTCGGATGTCGGCATTGCGGTGGCTCTGGAAGGTGGGTTAATCACACCGATCATTCGCCGTGCAGATGAAAAGGGCCTTGCTGAAATTTCGGCTGAGGCGAAAGAGCTGGCAGCCCGTGCGAGAGACAAGAAACTCTCACCGGCTGAATTTGAAGGCGGAAGTTTCTCTGTGTCAAACCTCGGCATGTTTGGCATCAAGAACTTCACTGCGGTGATCAATCCTCCACAGGCAGCCATTATGGCTGTTGGAGCTGGTGAGCCACGGCCGATCATCGTGGACGGTGAAGTGAAAGCGGCGACTGTGATGACGGTGACGCTTTCCTGTGATCACAGGGCGATTGATGGAGCATTGGGCGCGCAGCTACTCGCCGCCTTCAAGTCCTACATCGAATATCCCCCCTCTATGTTGCTGTGAGGACAAGACAATGGCTGAAAAATTATATGATGTTGTTGTTGTCGGCTCTGGTCCTGGGGGCTATGTCGCGGCGATCCGTGCGTCTCAGCTGGGGCTGAAAGCGGCTGTTGTAGAACGGTCCGAGATTGGCGGCATCTGTCTTAATTGGGGGTGTATCCCGACCAAGGCTCTGCTCAGATCTGCGGAGATCTATCACAACATAGAGCGGGCAGAAGAGTTCGGTCTCAAAGTCGAAGGGCTCTCTTTTGACGGCGCGAAAATCGTTGAGCGGTCGCGCGCCGTGGCGGGGCAACTCTCGCAAGGTGTTCAGTTTCTTCTCAAGAAAAACAAAGTCGATGTCATCGTCGGCAATGGCAGCTTGTCGGGTAAGGGCAAGATCAAAGTCGAGTCCGATGGCAAGGTGACAGAGCTGTCGGCTAAGAACATCATTCTTGCGACCGGCGCGCGTGCACGAACCTTGCCGGGCCTCGAACCCGATGGCGAAACGATCTGGTCCTACCGCGAAGCCATGGTGCCGAAATCCATTCCCAAGTCCGTCCTGGTCATTGGGTCCGGCGCCATCGGGATTGAGTTTGCAAGTTTCTACAAGACCTTTGGTGCAGAAGTCACGGTTGTGGAGCTGTTGGACCGCGTCCTTCCCGTAGAAGATGAAGAGATATCAGCCTTTGCTGCCAAGTCGTTCAAGAAGCAGGGCATGAACCTGCTGACGGGTGCGAAGGTCACGGACCTGAAGAAATCGAAATCGGGTGTGACGGCAACCATCGACATTGGTGGAAAGACCGAGACCCTAAAAGCTGAGAAAGTGATTTCCGCAGTCGGCATTACCGGGAACATTGAAGACATTGGTCTCGAGAAGGCTGGGGTGAAAACGGATCGTGGCCATGTCACGGTGAATGAATGGTGCGAAACCGGCGTGCCGAACGTCTACGCCATTGGTGATCTGGTCGGTCCCCCTTGGCTGGCCCACAAGGCCAGCCACGAAGGTGTCATGGTCGCGGAACGAATCGCGGGCGTAAAAGGCGTTCACCCCATGGACACAACCAAAATCCCGGGCTGTACTTATTGTCATCCGCAGGTGGCGAGTGTCGGCCTGACCGAGGCCGCAGCAAAAAAGGCCGGGCACGAAGTCAAGGTTGGGCGTTTTCCCTTTATCGGAAACGGTAAAGCCATTGCGCTGGGTGAGGCAGAGGGGCTGATTAAAACGGTTTTTGATGCGAAAACCGGCGAGTTGCTGGGCGCCCATATGGTGGGTGCCGAGGTCACGGAGTTGATCCAGGGCTATACAATCGCTCGTCAATTAGAGACGACCGAAGCAGATTTGATGGCAACGGTGTTCCCTCATCCGACATTGAGTGAGATGATGCATGAATCCGTGCTGGACGCTTTTGGGCGGGCTTTGCACATCTGAACCGTAACAGTACCAGAGAGTCATGACTGCACTTCTGACCGACCCCCAAGTCTGGGCAAGCCTGCTTACGCTGACCTTGCTCGAAGTCGTGCTTGGCATCGACAATCTCATCTTCCTGACAATCCTGGCGTCCCGCGCACCAGAGCATCAAAGAGATGCGGTTCGCAAATGGGGGTTGGCAGGTGCGCTGCTTACCCGGCTTGTCCTGCTATTCTCGATTGCCTGGGTGGCGAGTCTTGTCGAACCGGTCTTCAACGCCTTCGACATGGATTTTTCCTGGCGGGACATGGTGCTGTTCTTCGGTGGCCTGTTTTTGCTCGCCAAAGGCACGACGGAAATCCACCATACGGTCGAAGGAGAAGAGCACGAACCCAGTGCGCGGTCGATGGGTTTTGCGATGGCAATTGCTCAGATTGCTGTTTTGGACATCGTGTTCTCTTTGGACAGTGTCATCACCGCCGTGGGTATCGCCGAACATGTTGAGGTGATGGTGGTCGCTATTGTTATCGCCATGGCTGTGATGTTGTTTGCGGCTGGGCCGGTTGGCGGTTTTGTCGAGCGGCATCCAACCGTCAAAATGTTGGCATTGGCCTTCCTGATTTTGGTGGGCGCCTCGCTCATTGCCGATGGTCTCCATTTCCACATTCCACGTGGCTACATCTATTTCGCCATCGCATTCTCAATCTCTGTGGAGGGTCTCAATCTTTGGGCAGCCGCGCGAAGAAGACGTAAGCGTGAAGCTGAGGCAAGAGCGGCCACTCTTTAGGCAAAAGGACGATTGATGTCGGAAGACCAGGGACAGCCTGTTTCAACAGGGCCAAAGAATGCCGTCGTCATCCTGCTCGATAGTCTGAACAGACATATGCTGGGCGCTTATGGGGGCGAGGAATTCCGCACCCCCAATCTGGACCGCATTGGCGCGCGATCGACCAAATTTATGAACCACTATGTGGGATCGCTTCCGTGTATGCCCGCGCGGCACGACATCTTGTGTGGTGCCTGGGACTTTCTCTGGCGGCCGTGGGGCTCCATCGAGCTTTGGGAAGATGCTATTACTTATGAACTCTCAAAGGCGGGCGTCACCTCTCAGCTGATTTCAGATCACCCCCATCTCTTTGAAACCGGTGGCGAAAACTATCACGTGGATTTTTCTGCCTGGGACTATCAGAGAGGCCATGAGGGCGACCTCTGGAAGACAAAGCCTGACCCCAGCTGGGCGGGCGCACCGAACTTCGGCCGGGAGCACATGCCCTATGATGACAGTCGGGGCTATTTCAAAGGCGAAGCAGACTTTCCGGGGCCACGCACCATGCAGGCGGCCGCGTCCTGGCTCGAAGACAATGCCGACCAACATGATCGCTTCTTTCTGTTTGTAGATGAGTTCGATCCCCACGAGCCTTTTGATACCCCCGAACCCTATGCGTCCATGTATGACCCGGATTGGGAAGGCGCTCATATGATCTGGCCGCCTTACATGAAGGGCGCGTTGGAGAAGGGGGTACTCACCGAGCGCCAGGCACAACAGATCCGGGCGTGTTATGGCGCGAAACTCACCATGATCGATCACTGGCTCGGCAAAGTGCTCGATGTCATGGATGCGAAGGACCTTTGGGACGACACAGTGTTCATCCTCTGCACCGACCACGGTCATTATCTGGGCGAGAAAGATCTATGGGGAAAACCCGGTGTGCCCATCTATCAGACCCTTGGGCATATCCCTCTCATGATTGCTGCGCCGGGTGTGTCACCCTGCACCTGTGATGCGCTGACAACCAGCGTCGATCTCTTTGCCACTCTGGCGGATCTGTTTGGCATCAAAGACAATATTCGACAGCGCACCCACGGGCACTCGCTCTTGCCGCTGATGGATGGCAGCCGACCCTCGGTTCGAGATTGGCTCCTCTCCGGTGTGTGGGGCAGGGAAGTGCATCTGATTGATGGGACCCATAAATATGCGCGTGGGAGCGATGGGACCAATCGTCCTATTTCCATGTTCTCAAACCGCTGGTCCACCATGCCGACCCACTTCCTGCGTCGGGAGGATGAGTTGCCTTTGCCGGATGACAGAGCCGCTTTGGACCGAATGCCCGGCAGCAAGGTCCCCGTGATCCGTCAGCCCTGGGGCGAGAATGATCGGCTGCCCTATTGGGCACCGCCCAAACTCGGGCCCAACCTGCTGTTTGATCTGAAGAATGATCCAGCCGAGGAGACTGATCTGTCAGGAACGCCTCTAGCCGGGGAATATGCGGATAAGCTTCACGCCGCCTTGAACGAGGTGGACGCACCCGATGACCAATTTGTGCGATTGGGATACGCCTGATTTCACCGGGCGATCTTAACTTTTTCGGTCTATACTCCCATATAGAGACTTCGAGACTTGAGCAGATAGAAACGCATGGTAACGGTCCTAAAAACAGTCGGCGGCGATCAGAAGCGGCCCAAGGAAAAAGCAAGGCATCCGGAAAAGGCGCACCGGCCCGACACGCCTGTGCTGCGCAAGCCGGATTGGATCCGCGTCAAAGCGCCCGGGTCTGCAGTCTACGCTGAGACCAAAAAGATCGTTCGTGAGAATGGGCTCGTCACCGTGTGTGAGGAAGCCGGATGCCCCAACATTGGAGAGTGCTGGACCGAGAAGCATGCCACCATGATGATCATGGGCGGCACCTGTACCCGGGCCTGTGCCTTCTGCAATGTGAGCACCGGCCTGCCGGACGCCCTTGACGGCCAAGAGCCAGAGAATGTGGCCAACGCAGTTGAGAAACTCGGCTTGCGTCATGTAGTGATCACGTCTGTTGATCGCGATGACCTGGAGGATGGTGGCGCAGAACATTTCGCGCAGACCATTCGTGCCATTCGCAACCGCACACCAGAAACAACCATAGAAATTCTGACACCTGATTTCCTGCGGAAGGAAGGGGCACTTGAGGTTGTCGTGGAAGCGCGGCCTGATGTGTTCAACCACAATCTGGAGACCGTGCCACGGCTCTATCTGTCGATCCGGCCGGGCGCGCGATATTTCCATTCCATCCGTTTGCTGCAACGGGTAAAGGAACTGGACCCCACCATCTTCACAAAATCTGGCGTCATGGTCGGTCTTGGCGAAACCCGAGAAGAACTGATGCAGGTGATGGACGATATGCGCTCTGCCGATATCGACTTCCTTACGGTGGGGCAATATTTACAGCCAACACGCAAACATGCGGCGGTTGATCGTTTCGTGACCCCTGAGGAGTTTCAGGGCTATGAAACAACTGCGCGGTCCAAAGGCTTTTTGATGGTGTCTGCGACCCCGTTGACGCGCTCATCCTATCACGCTGATGCAGATTTCGCGGCATTGCGTGCCGCACGCGACGCGCAACTTTCAAAAAGCTGAATCCTTGCCCGCCCACAAAGAACGCCGCCTCGTCGCGCATCCACCGCAGAAGCTTTTTGAACTTGTCTCGGATATCGAAAGTTATCCGCAGTTTTTGCCATGGGTAACCGGCGTGCGCGTCCGTAGTCGCGGGACCGCAGGAGACAATCAGGTCATCATCGCGGATGTCCTGATCTCCTACAAAATGTTCCGCGAGACGTTTCGAAGCAGCGTAACGCTAAATCCGGAACATCGAACAATTGACGTGGAATATGTAAACGGTCCCTTCAAACATCTCGACAATCATTGGCGCTTTGAACCCACTGCTGAGGGAACCGAGGTCGACTTCGCCGTCGACTTTGAATTTCGAAGCAGAATGATGGAGCGAATGATCACGGGCATGTTCGATAAGGCCGTGCACAAAATTGTCACCGCATTTTTTGATCGCGCCGATGAGCTCTACGGGGACCCAGAGGGATAGTTCTCAGCGGTCAATCTGTCGACGAATGAGCTCCAGAGCAGCCTGCACGGCCTGTATCCGAACTTCATCCCGACCCACATTTCCGAACCGATAAACCTCGTGAATAATGCTGTAGCGCAGGCGGGCGGCGGCCATATGAACAAGGCCTACGGGTTTTAAGGCGGTGCCGCCGCCGGGGCCGGCAATGCCAGTAATCGAAACGCTGACATGGCCGCGAGAATCTTCCAGGGCACCCTCAGCCATCGCCCGAGCTACCGGTTCGCTGACGGCACCATGGTCGGCGATCATGTCGCCTGGCACACCCAGCATGTCCCGTTTAGCTTCATTGGAATAGGTCACGAAGCCTCGTTCTACGACTGCGGAAGAACCCGCAACTTCGGTGAGGCAGCTTGCGACCAGGCCACCGGTACAGCTTTCAGCTGTGACAATCTTCAGGGATTTTTCGCTGGCATCTGCCAGTACGAGTTCCGCGAGTTGGAGAATGGGGCGGGGAAACAATGACATTCAAAAATCTCCAACGACGAAAACGATCAACGAAACGGTAACGGCTGCAAAGATGCCCGCAGCCACGTCATCCAGCATGATACCCCAACCACCTGACACGCGCTTGTCGATCCAACTGATCGGCCAGGGTTTCAGCACATCAAAAAGGCGAAAAAGGACAAAGGCAACAAGCCAGCCCATAAGGGAATAGGGCGCAACGGCGAGAACAATCCACTGGCCGACCACTTCATCGACGACGATCTCTCCTGCGTCATGGGTGTCCAGAGTTTTGCTGTGCAGGCCCGACGCCCAGACACCGATTGGCAATAGGGCAACACTTGCGGCGAGAAGGAACAAGGGGTTTGGAATGAAGCTTAGGATTACCCATGCGAAAGGGAGTGCAGCGAGCGAACCCCAAGTGCCTGGTGCTTTGGGCAGATAGCCAGAACCAAACCATGTTGCAATCAGCTCGGCGAGTCGGGTCATTCCATGCCCGCCGATCTAGGGACCGTGACCGTGACAAGGGCTTGCGCGGCAATGCCCTCACCACGGCCTGTGAAACCAAGGCCTTCAGTTGTTGTCGCTTTAACGCTCACCCTATCTGGCGAGACGCTGACGATCTCTGCGATTGCATTACGCATAGCCTCTCTGTGAGGGCCGATCTTCGGCGCTTCGCAAATGAGCGTGACATCCACATTTGAAATTCGACCATTTTGGCCGGCCAACAATGTGGCTGCATGCTCGAGGAAAACCCTCGAGGGCGCTCCCTTCCACTTTGGGTCCGTGGGCGGAAAATGATCGCCAATGTCACCGGCGCTGATTGCACCGAGTAAAGCGTCGGTGATCGCATGCAGTCCAACGTCAGCGTCGGAATGCCCCAACAGGCTGTGTGTATGGGGGATGGCCACACCACACAAAGTGATGTGGTCGCCGTCGGTGAACCGATGCACGTCATATCCGGACCCTGACCGTGTTTCGTTAGAGGCGCTCAAGAAACGCTCCGCTCTCTCGAAATCTTCCGGCGTTGTCACTTTGAAATTATCCTCTGATCCGTCCACGAGCTGAGTTTGAATACCCGCTCTCAATGCAAGCGCGACATCATCTGTAAAATCGTCGGATTGATGGGCCCGGTGTGCATCCAAAATGGCTTTGTATGCGAAGCCCTGCGGCGTCTGCGCTCGGACAAGTTTGGATCGATCAACCGTCTCGCCAGCAACCCCGTCCACCTGCTCGCGAAGAGTGTCTGTCACCGCCAGGCTGGGCAGGACACCTTCGTGATGCTTGAGATCTGCGACGACCCGGCCAATCATTTCTGGTGCTGCAAAGGGGCGTGCGCCATCATGGATAAGCACATGGCTAGGGTCGACGTCAGCTAACGCCTCCAGTCCAGCAAGCACCGATGCTTGCCGTGTTGCGCTTCCTGCAACGGGCGGCAACAGCTTCGGCAGATCACCAGTACATCTTTCGTAATGTGCCCGATCGTCAGGATGGATGACCGCAAGGACGCTCTCAATGTCTGGATGGCGACTAAAAGCGCCAAGCGTGCGCGCAAGGATGGGCACGCCGCCCACGGGGCGGTATTGCTTGGGCAAGCCTTCGCCTGCTCTGGTCCCACGACCCGCGGCGACAATAAGGGCAACAACACGCATATTCTTCGTTTCGCACCTAACTGCTGGCTTGGCAAGTGCTGGATTTCCCTTGTTTTTTCTGGTTTTTGCGACTTAGACATTGCGCTTCAGGGGTGGAATAGGTACTAATTGCTCAAGAAATAAGCAACGTGAGATATGCCTAATTAATGACCATTTCTGTTGGGGCGCATACTTATCCAAGTCGGGTCTTTCTGGCGCCCATGTCCGGCGTAACGGATCTGCCATACCGTGTGGTTGTCTCCAAGACGTCATCGGCTGTTCTCGTTTCGGAAATGGTTGCGAGTGAGGAGCTGGCACGTGCCAGACCTGATGTCGTGCGCCGTGCGACAGGAAGCGGAGTTCTTGATCCGCTGGTGATCCAGCTCGCCGGGCGGGAACCTCATTGGATGGCCGAGGGGGCCAGGCTTGCAGAGAAGGCAGGGGCCGATGTCATCGATATCAATATGGGCTGTCCAGCACGCCAGGTGACATCTGGATTGTCGGGCTCTGCACTCATGCGGGATCTCGACCATGCGCTGACGCTCATAGAAGCGACTGTTGAAGCAACAGCACTTCCTGTCACGCTGAAGATGCGTCTCGGCTGGGATCACAATTCCCTCAATGCGGCTGAACTTGCCTCGCGGGCAGAGGCTGCCGGTATCAAACTTGTGACGGTTCATGGGCGCACACGGTGTCAGTTTTACAAAGGACAGGCGGACTGGGAGGCAATTCGCCCGGTTGTCGAGGCTGTCGATATCCCCGTGATCGCCAATGGTGATGTCCTCTCAATAGAGGATGCGAAGGCCTGTCTGAAAGCATCTGGGGCCAATGGTGTCATGGTCGGTCGCGGTGCCAATGGCCGACCGTGGCTCCTTCGGCAGATTGACGACGTATTGTCGAACCGCGACGTGACGCAAGCACCTGATGCTGAAGGAAGGTGGGAGATTGTCAGATCTCACTACATGGATGCGCTGGCGCTTTATGGCGAACGGTTGGGAAGTCGGATTATTCGAAAACATCTGGGATGGTATTTAGACGCTGCCGCGACGGATTGGCAATGCGATGTCGCCTCTCTTAAAGCGCAGATCCTGCCAAGCGACGACCCGACCTTTGTCCTAAAAGGTCTTGAAAGGTTTTTCACACATGAAGCCGAAAGGACAGCGGCATGAGTGTTCATGAATTGAACGCCAATGGCGGCAGCGTTTCGCCCGACGGCGCCCAATTGCTGAATGCCATGCCGCATCCGGTGATTTCAGTTGGTGACAATCTGCAGGCCAATTTCGTCAATGACGCTGCTGAGCAGTTTTTTGACGCAAGTCGTGCAGTGCTCACCCGGTATCCACTGTCCGAATTTGTTTCTTTTGGGAGCCCGCTGCTGTCCTTGATTGGCCAAGTCATGGAAAACAGAGCGTCTGTCAATGAGTACGGTGTGGAGCTTGCTTCGCCTCGTTTTGGCGAGAGGTCTGTCGACATTCAGGTGTCGCCGATCGTTGATGCGCCGGGCGCGGTGCTGGTCATTCTGCAAGAACGTACCATGGCTCACAAGATGGACCGCCAGCTGACACATAGAGGCGCTGCGCGATCTGTTGCCGGTATGGCCGGTGTCCTGGCTCATGAAATTAAGAACCCACTCTCCGGCATTCGTGGTGCTGCGCAATTGCTCGAACAAGCAGCCAGTGAAGATGATCGTGCGCTGACACGCCTGATATGTGACGAAACGGATCGTATCTGTGGATTGGTTGACAGGATGGAAGTCTTTTCTGACGAAAGGCCGATACCGCGTGTACCTACAAACATTCATGTTGTCTTGGGCCGGGTAAAACAGCTGGCTGCTAATGGTTTTGCCAGCTCCCTCAAGATTACCGAAGAATATGATCCCTCGCTGCCGCCGGTTCCAGGAGATCAGGATCAGCTCATCCAGGTATTTTTAAATCTGGTGAAGAACGCTGCTGAAGCGATTGATAAACCAGAGGGCGAGATTACGCTAACGACGGCGTTCCGCCCGGGAGTTCGTCTCTCTGTTCCTGGTAGTCAGGAGCGCGTCGGTCTGCCGATTGAGATCTGCATCATCGATAACGGGCCTGGAGTTCCTGACGATTTATTGCCCTACCTGTTCGACCCTTTTGTCACCACGAAAGCTTCGGGTACAGGATTGGGGCTGGCGCTCGTTGCAAAAATTATCGGGGATCATGGCGGCATCATTGAATGCGACAGCCAACCAAGACGTACCATTTTTCGTGTGTTGCTGCCGATGCATTCGGCAGATGATGCAACCCAACTAAGGGACAACTAGCCTATGCCGTCTGGAACAATTCTTATTGCAGATGATGACGCAGCTATCCGAACTGTCTTGAGTCAGGCCCTTGGTCGGGTGGGGTATGACGTGCGGACCACGTCCAACGCGGCGACACTTTGGCGCTGGGCAAACCAAGGCGACGGAGATCTGGTTTTTACCGATGTGGTTATGCCAGACGAAAACGGGTTTGATCTACTGCCGCGGATCAAGAAGGTACGGCCTGAATTGCCCGTCATTGTGATGAGTGCGCAGAACACGTTGATGACGGCAATCACCGCCGCTGAACGTGGGGCTTACGAGTATCTTCCAAAACCATTTGACTTGAATGAAGTGGTGGCAGTCGCAGAACGAGCATTGTCGACACCGGGCGCGAGCGCTGTGCCGACTGCCCAGCCGGATGATGAAGACAAGATCCCGCTGATAGGTCGGTCGCCTGCTATGCAGGAAATTTATCGGGTTCTTGCTCGCCTGATGCAGACCGATCTCTCCGTGATGGTCTCAGGCGAAAGTGGAACGGGCAAGGAGCTGGTGGCGAAGGCGCTGCATGATTATGGGAAACGCCGACACGGGCCATTTGTGGCTATCAACATGGCGGCAATTCCCCGTGAATTGATCGAAAGCGAGCTCTTTGGTCATGAGAAAGGGGCTTTTACCGGAGCCAGCCAGCGAAGCACAGGACGGTTCCAGCAAGCGGAAGGCGGTACACTTTTCCTCGACGAAATTGGTGACATGCCAATGGAAGCCCAAACCCGGTTGTTACGTGTTCTTCAAGAAGGTGAGTACACGACAGTTGGTGGGCGAACGCCCATCAAAACAGATGTCCGTATAGTTGCAGCGACCAACCGCGATTTGAGGCAGCTCATTAATCAGGGACTGTTTCGAGAAGACCTGTTTTATCGGTTGAACGTCGTTCCGATCAGGCTCCCGCCATTGCGCGAGCGCACCGAAGATATCCCTGACCTTGTGAGGCACTTCCTGACCTTGGCGCAGGAAGAGGGATTGCCGCACAAGACGGTTGATACCGACGGCATGGATTTTTTGAAACGTTATCGCTGGCCCGGAAATGTGCGCGAACTTGAAAACCTGGTTCGCCGTCTGGCAGCTCTATACACAGAAGACACGATTGGTTTGTCTGTGCTGCAGACTGAGTTGACCGAGCCCGCTTTCGGTCCTGTGTCCGAGCCTGCGGAAGTGGACGAAGGCTTGGAGGAAATGGTGGAACGAGCGCTCAGTCGTGAGTTCGCGTCGCATGGCGACCAGCTGCCGCCAGAAGGCCTCTATGAGAGGGTCCTCAAGGATATTGAAAAGCCGCTATTCACAATCAGCTTGGCGGCGACCAGGGGCAACCAGATCAAGGCAGCTCAGCTTCTCGGCATTAATCGGAACACTCTTCGGAAGAAAATACGTGAACTGGACGTTCAGGTTGTGCGAATGCCCCGTTAACCTCCATCGCAACCAGTTCTACGAACTGATGTAATCCTGCAACATTGTTGTTGAAAGAGCGCGCAACAAGCGCCAGAATGCGCCGGTCGTCGGCGGTCCGTGACCTTCGCGACACAGGTTCTGACCCTGTTTGGGGCAGAGCGGCAACAGTTCAGAATGGTTCGAAGCCTCAATGGCGACAATCGACTACATGACCGCTTGGTCCGGCTGGGTGCGGAAGTCCGATCTGGGCAGACGCTTTCGCCTGGGCACAACACTACCGATCGGCCTCGTTGTCGTGGCCGTGTTCCTGGGCACCTTCACCTATATGACTTTGACGGGGCTTACGCCGTTTGCGCCGACAACAAAAGGTGTTGTTACGGCACTTTTGCTTGCCAATTTCCTCGTTGCGCTTGTGCTCGCGGGCCTTATTGGGTGGCGGGTCATCCGCCTGGTGATGGAGCGTCAGAGTGGCATCGCGGGGGCAAAGCTACACGCCCGCCTGGTGATGATGTTTTCTCTCATCGCTATTTTGCCGGCAATCACGGTCGCGGTCTTCGCCGTCGTTACGCTGGACAGGGGGCTTGATACCTGGTTCAGCGAACGCACACGGGCCATCATCGACAATGCTCTGCAAGTTGCGGAAGCCTATCTTGATGAGCACCACCAGGTTTTGCGGCTGGATGTGTTGGCAATGGCAAACGACCTTAACCGGGCCGCACCATACCTCACCTCAAACTACCAACGTGGGCAGCAACTCCTGGCGACCCAGGCTGCACTTCGTTCTCTCCCCGCAGCCTACCTCGTTGATCGCGAAGGCAAAACGGTGCTACGCGCGACTGCTGCTGTGGCACCATCTATGGGAATTCCCGGTGCAGGTCAGTTTGATAAGGCCGATGAGGGGCTGGTCGTGCTCTACACGGCGAATGATGGCGATCAGATTCGAGCGCTCGTAAAACTTCCGGCATTTGACAACACCTATCTCTATGTTGCTCGGTTTGTTGATGCGCGCGTACTCGATCACCTTGCGCTCACGCAAGCAGCAGTGACTGAATATGAAACGCTTGAAGGTGGGCTGAGTTCTGTTCAGGTTACCTTCGCTCTTATTTATGTGACTTTGGCGCTCGTTGTCTTGCTTGCGGCAATTTGGTTGGGCCTGTGGGCTGCAAACCGTATCGTCTCGCCGATCGGAAGCCTCGTGAGTGCTGCCGAACGCGTCAGTGGTGGCGACCTTTCAACACGGGTCGATATTGGCAACAATGATGATGAGATCGAAACGCTTGGTCGGGCATTCAATCGCATGACCAGCCAAATTGAAAACCAACAAAATGAGTTGGTAACAGCCAACTATGAGCTTGATGATCGCCGCCGCTTTACGGAAGCGGTGCTCGCGGGTGTTAGCGCGGGTGTGGTCGGCCTCGACTCTGACATGCGGATCAATCATGCGAACCGTGCTGCTCGGGAGTTTTTGGGCTTCGATGATACATCGCTTGATGGCCACCTCCTGTCAGAGGCGGCACCTGAGTTGTCCTCTGTTGTTCTTGCCGCGATGAGCCAGGTGCGAGGGTCCGCGAGGGACCAAGTGGTCTTGCTCCGTTCCGGCAGAGAGAGAACGCTTAATGTTCGTGTTACCGGCGAGAAATCTGGAGGTGATCTTCAGGGATATGTTCTGACCTTCGATGACATTACGGAACTCGTTGCTGCTCAGCGCAATGCCGCCTGGTCGGACGTTGCGCGGCGTATCGCCCATGAAATTAAGAATCCTCTGACGCCGATTCAGCTGTCAGCTGAGCGTCTCCGTCGGAAATATGCAGACGAAGTAGCAAACGACCCCGAAGTGTTTCAGCAATGTACAGATACGATCATTCGTCAGGTAGGCGATATTGGACGAATGGTTGATGAGTTTTCCTCCTTTGCGCGGATGCCCGAGGCAGTGATGAAAGACGCTGACCTTGGTGAAATTGTTCGCCAAGCTGTCTTTCTTCAGCGCGTCGCGCATCCCGAAACCGAGTATGATCTCTCTTTGCAAGAAGCACCGATTAGGTTTCAAGGCGACGCGCGGCTGATTAGCCAGGCCCTTACTAATATTTTGAAGAACGCAGCAGAAGCGATCGAGGGCAAAGAGGAAGAGGTGTCGGACGGCACCGATAAAATTGAAACCCGCGTAACATCTGATGGGCGCGACATTGAGATATTGGTAACTGACACTGGCCGGGGCCTACCGAATACAGGGCGTATGCGGTTGACCGAGCCATACATGACAACGCGCACAAAAGGTACGGGGCTAGGATTGGCGATCGTTAAAAAGATCATGGAAGACCATGGCGGGACGCTCGACCTTTTGGACGCACCGAAAGAAGAGGGATGGGCGAGCGGGGCTAGAGTGGTGCTTCGGTTCCCCTGCATCAATCATCAATCAGATGATGCGACCGACGATGAGAACAAAGAGTCCGACAAAATGGACCAACTGAGTTTAGTAGAAACAGGTAGAGGCGGCTGATGGCTTCCGAAATACTAATTGTTGACGATGAAGCGGATATTCGCGAACTGATCTCAGGCATCCTGTCTGACGAAGGGTATGATACGCGAGTAGCCGCAGACAGTGATGGTGTACTGCAGGCGTTGGAACAACGCATGCCGAGTCTTGTAGTGCTTGATATTTGGCTGCAGGGAAGTCGCCTGGATGGGCTCGAAGTGCTGGATGTGATCTCCGAGCGATATCCAGACCTGCCCGTCGTAATCATCAGTGGTCATGGGAACATTGAGACTGCAGTCTCAGCGATAAAGAAGGGCGCTTATGACTTTGTTGAAAAGCCCTTCAAGGCGGATCGGTTGATCCTGATTATCAGGCGAGCAATTGAAGCGGATCGTCTTCGCAAAGAGAATGCGGAACTGCGCGTTAAGGTCGGCCAGGAAACGACGTTGATAGGCGCATCTCCAAATATGAATATCGTCCGGCAAACCGTTGAGAAGGTCGCCCCAACAGGAAGCCGTGTCCTGATCTGCGGCCCCTCTGGATGTGGGAAAGAAGTTGTCGCTCGATTGCTTCATGCATCGTCCCGGCGCGCAAACAGCCCCTTTCTAGCGATCAACGCAGCAACGATGGCCCCGGATCGGATGGAGGTCGAACTTTTTGGGACAGAAGAGGGAACAGATGGACCGCGCAAGGTCGGTGTGTTTGAACAGGCTCACGGTGGAACGCTCTTCCTAGATGAAGTCGCGGATATGCCGTTAGAAACTCAAAGCAAAATTTTGCGTGTACTCGTTGAACAGACTTTTGTGCGGGTCGGCGGCAACAACAAAGTAAAAGTTGATGTTCGCGTCGTCTCATCATCAAGCAAAGATCTTCGTGAAGAAATTTCAGCAGGACGGTTTCGCGAGGATCTCTTCCACCGCCTGAATGTTGTACCGATAAATGTGCCCTCTCTTGAGCAGCGCAGAGATGATATTCCTGTGCTCGTGGAACATTTCGTCGCGCAGATTTCCAGATCTTCAGGTTTGCCGCCCCGTCGAGTGAGCGAAGATGCAATGGCCGCCCTGCAATCTTACTCATGGCCAGGGAATGTGCGTCAGCTTAGGAACAACATTGAGCGGTTGATGATACTGACATCGTCGGATCCTAATGCGGTGATCACCGCCGACAAGCTGCCAACAGACGAGAGCACCACGCCCTCCAACGGTATGAATGGGTCTGGCGGTGAGCACATTATGTCAATGCCCTTGCGGGAAGCGCGTGAGACCTTTGAGCGGGACTATCTGATTGCGCAGATTGGCCGCTTTGGGGGGAATATCTCCAGAACGGCTGCCTTTATTGGGATGGAACGATCTGCCCTTCATCGAAAACTGAAATCTCTGGGTGTCAATACCTCAGACCGCGCTTCACTGCAGGTCTAGAAATGGGGACCCCAATGGACCAACACCTCACAACATGTTCAAGAAAGAACAGATGATATGAAAGTCATCGTATGCGGCGCTGGGCAGGTAGGCTTTGGTATCGCCCGGCAATTGGCTGCTGAAAACAATGACGTAACGGTCGTCGATCAGTCGGCAGAACTGGTGCAACGAGTCTCCGATATCCTGGATGTCCGGGCAATTGTGGGACATGGCGCCCATCCAGATGTCCTTGAACGCGCCGGCGCCCCGGACGCTGACATGCTGATCGCTGTGACCTTCCATGATGAAGTCAACATGGTTGCCTGCCAACTCGCGCATTCAGTCTTCAATGTGCCGACCAAGATCGCGAGAATTAGAGCGCAGAGCTATCTGCAGGCGGGATTCCAGGACCTTTTCGCCCGCGATCACATGCCTATCGATGTCATTATCTCACCGGAATTGGAAGTTGGCCGTACAGTGTTGCGTCGATTGGCTGTTCCAGGGGCGTTTGACATTCTCGAATTCGCCGACGGCGCTGTGAATGTTGTGGGTGTTGCTTTGGATGAAGATTGTCCCATCGTGAACACACCATTGAGGCAGCTCACCGAATTGTTCCCGGACCTGAAAGCCCGGGTTGTTGGAATTGTCCGCAATGGAAATCTTTTTGTTCCACACTCAGAAGATCAGATGATTGTGGGCGATCAGGTCTACTTCGCTGCTGACAAGTCAGAAGTCCGCCGGACGCTGTCCATTTTTGGCCATGAAGAACAAGAGGCGCGGAAGGTTCTAATCGTTGGTGCTGGCAATATCGGGCTTTATGTGGCTCAAGAATTGGAGAAGCAGCACAGCGGTGTCCGCGTGAAAGTTCTCGAACGCGACAGGGATCGCGCCATATTTGCCGCTGACAGACTGCAGCGCGCCATTGTCCTAAACGGCGATGGGCTCGATCCAGAGCTTCTGCGCGAAGCGGGTGTCCAGGAGACTGAGACCATTGTGACGCTCACCAATGACGATCAGGTCAATCTGCTGACTTGTGTGCTGGCAAAAAGAGAAGGGGCCAGCCGCGCTCTTAGTCTCATTAACAACCAGACTTATTCGCCGCTTATGCAATCCCTTGGGATTGATGCATTTCTGAACCCGCGGTCGACAACAGTGAGCCACGTGTTGCGTCATGTAAGGCGTGGGCGTATCCGAGGGCTCCAAGCGGTGCAAGATGGCGCCGCGGAGGTGATTGAGGCAGAAGCATTGGAAACCTCTCCGTTGGTTGGGCAGCCGTTGAGGGAAGTTGAATTGCCTGATGGTCTCATCGTTGGTGCGATCGCAAGAAATGGTGAAGTCATTACCCCTAGTGGTTCTACCGAGATTCAATCTGGCGATAAGGTGGTTATGTTTGCCCAACGCGATCAGGTCGCGACTGTCGAGCAAATGTTCCGTGTCAGTCTTGAATTTTTCTGATCACGTCGATGTGGGCTGAACCATGAGTTACAGCACTGTCCTGCATGCCCTTGGTTGGCTTCTCCTGCTGTTAGCGGGAGCAATACTTCTGCCATGGGCAACGGCGCTGTACAATGCTGAGAGCCAGTCGGTCATTGCGTTTTCACTCTCTCTTCTTTTTGTCGGATTTTCCGGCGGGGCCCTCATCATGGCTTTTCGTGACGTAAAGCACCGCCCTTCTAAGTACGATCTGTTGACACTTGTTGTCGTGGGCTGGCTGGCGATCCCTCTATTTGCCGCTATTCCGTTCTACGTCTCCGGCTTCCTAGGCAATCTGACAGATGCCTATTTCGAAGCCATATCAGGCTTCACTACAACAGGCGCGTCGGTTATTCCGACATTGGATGATGTGGATAGAGCCATCATCATGTGGCGCGCGGTCCTTCAGTGGTTTGGAGGGTGGGCGAGCATCGTCATGGGAGCCGCAGTATTGGCACCGCTTGGTGTCGGTGGCATGGAGCTGCGCGTATCGCCCTTGACTCGGGCCGACAAGTCCCGCGCACTGGACAGGTTTCGCGGTACAGCCGAAGCCGTTGGCGGCATCTATGCTGTGTTTACAGCCGCAGCATTCCTGTCAATCTGGGCCGGTGGGGTTCCGCCTTTCGAGGCATTTTGTTTGGCCTTGTCCACCATTTCAACAGGCGGCTTCATGCCATCGGACACCGCACTTTCGGAGTTTAGAGCACCATGGGCGATGGCATTTCTCTTTGTGTTCATGGGACTGGGGGCCATCAATTTTGCGACCCACCGTGCAGGGTTTCGTGGAAGGGGAACGGAATACCGAGAAGATCCTGAGCTTGTCTATCTTGGAGCTGCTGTATTGGCCGCAGGCGTATTGTTTGCCTTTCTGGCGCTTGGGGAGACGGGGGATGTTGTTGCGGCACTGGGCAATGGATTGTTCCTCGCAATGAGCCTGATTTCTGGAACAGCCTATATGTCACCGGATCCGTCACTAAATTCGGGTTTGTCGAGTGTGTTTGTGATTGGCTTGATCCTCGTGGGCGGAGCGACACTTTCCACCGCAGGTGGGATTAAGTTGATGCGCATCGCGCTGTTGGTGAAGCAGAGCTCACGAGAATTAAAGCGGCTAACACATCCCCATGGCATTATTCGCACCCATTTCGGACGCCGGTCCATCACCATTCAGATCATGAAGTCTGTGTGGAGCTTCTTTGTTCTGTTCCTGGTGGTCTATGCAATTTTGGCGGCGCTCTTGGCGGCTACGGGTTTGGGGTTCGAAGCAGCACTTGTCGCAGCTGCCTCCGCGCTCGGAAATGCAGGCCCCGCATACGATCTAGTTAGACCCTCCATGTTGGGCGAGAGCCCGTCCTATCCGGAAATGGCTGAGATCACAAAATGGATATTGGTGGTTGGGATGGTTCTCGGTCGGCTGGAGCTGCTCGCTCTGGTCGCACTATTCAGCCGCGAGCAATGGCAAAGCTGAGAAAGGAAATGATGTCGTGACCCGGATCGCTTATGTAAATGGCCGCTATGTGCCCCACGGCCATGCCGCGATACATATTGATGACCGTGGGTTCCAGTTTGCAGACAGCGTGTATGAGGTCTGTGCTGTTGAAAGCGGACACTTTATCGATGAGCAATGGCACTTTGAAAGGCTTCAGCGGTCACTCAATCAATTGGAGATCAAGGTCCCTGTGACGTCGGATGTGTTGGCCGTAATCTACCGGGAGGTCCTTCGACGAAATCGCCTTCGATCCGGTATCGTCTACTGCCAGGTGACGCGTGGTGTCGCTCGTCGTGATCATGTGTTTCCGGCGGGACAGGTGCCAGCAACGCTCGTCGTCACGGCAAAGCCGATCGATGAGAAAGCGCTCGCCAGACGCCGCTCCGAAGGCGTTGCCGTTGTCACCCGTCCTGATGAACGCTGGGACCGGTGCTATATCAAGTCGACAGGATTGCTGGCGAATGTGCTGGCGAAACAAAGTGCTAGAAACGCTGGAGCCTATGAAGCCTGGCTTGTGGATGGCGAAGACAACATCACCGAGGGAACATCGACAAATGCCTGGATCGTTACTGATGGCGGAACCCTCGTCACCCGGCAGTTGGACACGCACATTCTCGGGGGCGTTACGCGCCTGGCACTTCTGAAATGCGCTGAGAGCCTCGGGGTCTCTATTGAAGAACGTGCTTTCTCAAGGATGGAGGCTTTGGCCGCTGCAGAGGCTTTCTCATCCGCATCGACGGTGGGGGCATTGCCGGTCATCTCGATTGATCAGAATCAGATATCGAATGGCAGACCGGGACCAATGACACAAAAACTGAATGGTCTTTATCGCGAGAGGGCAGGAAAGTCGCCCTAACTTAAGGGATTTCGAACTTTAGGCTGGTTGGGTACTGACCAGGTGTCGATTTGGCCTATATGATATTGCAGGGCCAGGTCGGGGTTGGAGTGATCACGGCGGGATGGCGGCCCTCTCCCGCTAAATCAGGAGGAAGGCAGCGTTGATGTGGAAATGACGCCGCCTTGCAATATAAGGTTCGAGCAGTATTCATCTCATGCCAAAGAAGGAAAACTAGGCAAAAGATGATATCGGTGGAACCTGGAATGGAAAAAAATGTCGGATAAACCGCAAAATCTCCAAGATACGTTTCTCAACACCGTCCGAAAAAACAAGACGACGCTGACAATCTTTCTCGTGAACGGCGTTAAGCTTCAGGGTGTGATAACCTGGTTTGACAATTTTTGCGTATTGCTGCGTCGGGATGGGCACTCCCAACTCGTCTACAAGCATGCAATATCAACGATTATGCCAGGACAACCTGTCTCCCTGTTCGAGGGGGAAGAAGAGGAAAGTTGAGGTCGCTTGACGACTGACCATCCAAAGTGGGGTGACGTGAACGGAACCGGGAGCGAAAAACACTCTCGGGCCGCTTTTCAGGTCGACGACCAACCGGTAACCAAAGCTCTTGTTTTACTTCCTTGGCTTAAGCGGGGAGCAGATCAGCGCCGCTCTGCCGCCGAACGGCTTGAAGAAGCCGTTGGGCTCGCTGCGGCAATACACTTGGACATCCAATCTGCAGATATCATCCCACTCGTTGCGATTAAACCGGCAACACTTATGGGGAGTGGGAAGGTTGAAGAACTCGGCGAAAAAATCAAGAAACAGCATGTCGACCTTGTGATTGTCGACGGCCAACTCTCACCGGTGCAGCAGCGTAATCTGGAGCGGGCTTGGAAGGTCAAGGTGCTCGACCGAACAGGGTTGATCCTCGAGATTTTCGGCGAACGTGCCCGGACCCGGGAAGGGAGACTGCAGGTTGAACTCGCCCACCTGACCTATCAAAAAAGCCGTCTGGTGCGATCCTGGACTCACTTGGAACGCCAGCGTGGCGGTGTGGGGTTTCTGGGCGGACCTGGTGAGACTCAGATTGAAGCGGACAGACGGGCGTTACAAGACAAGATCAATCGTCTTGAACGAGATATTGGCAAGGTCAAGAAAACCCGTGAGCTGCACCGCAAGACGAGACGGTCAGCGCCATATCCGGTTGTCGCTCTCGTTGGCTACACCAATGCGGGCAAATCAACTCTGTTCAACCGGCTCACTGAGTCCGACGTGTTCGCCCAAGACCTGCTCTTCGCCACCCTCGATCCCACCATGCGGGCAATTGAGCTTCCAAGCGGACGAAAAATTATCCTGTCTGACACGGTAGGATTTATCTCGGATCTGCCCACCCACCTGATTGCATCATTCCGGGCAACGCTGGAAGAGGTGCTGGAAGCAGAAATCATCCTGCATGTGAGAGATGTGGCACATGATGAAACAGACGCCCAGAAGGCAGACGTTGCGGATGTACTGAAGAGTTTGGGCGTTGACCTCGAAACCCGCGACGAAGGCAAGCTGATCGAGGTTTTGAACAAGTCCGACTTGCTCGACGAAGACGCCGCTGAGGCATTTGCTGAGTTGGCGGCAAGAGACAGCAATACCATCGTGACCTCCGCACTGAAGGGTACCGGCGTTGAGGAACTGCTGAGCCGTCTTGATGATCTGCTTGATAGCGACACGACAAGCCTTCATCTGGCCATTGCACCTCAAGACGGAGAGGCGATCGCGTGGCTGCATCGACACGGTAACGTCCGGCAGAGCGAGCCGGATGATGAAGGTACAACGCATGTTAATGTTGACCTTGGCGGCCCCGAAATGGGCCGCTTTGAGAAGAAATTTCCTCTGATCGTTCGAGGTGCACTGGCTGAGTTCGCGGACGCAGCTGAATGACCGTAAATGTGGATCAGCTTGCAGCATTGCTGCGAGAAGCGGCCGCAGAGAAAATCTTGCCCAGGTTCAGGTCTCTTACCTCACAGGATATTGAGGAGAAGAGCAGGGGTGATTTTGTCACCATCGCAGACCGGGAGGCGGAAGCGTTTTTGACACCGCGGCTATTGGACATGGTGCCAGGCTCTATCGTTGTAGGTGAGGAAGCGACGGCAGCAACACCGGAACTACTCCACAAGTCCGCCGGGGTAGGCCCAACTTGGTATGTTGATCCGATCGATGGCACATCTCTATTTGTCGAGGGCAATCCAAGTTTCGCAACAATGGTCGCTTTTGCTGACAAAGGCGATGTGTTGCATTCAGCGATTTTCTTTCCGGCACTCGATGAGATGTTCATCGCAGAAAGGGGTGGGGGCGCATTTCTGGTTGAAATGAACAGCACCAAAGATTTGTCTGAGCGGACTGCGCCAATAGACCTGAAAGATGCACGAGGTGCTTTCTATACAAAATACTTTCCTGAAAAATGGAACAAGCGTCTGTCTCACCTGAAGGGATTGGTTCAACCCGCCCAAAACGAGATGTGCGCTGCCCGTGAGTACACTGATATCGTCAGAGGGGTGAAAGACCTGACAGTCTACCACCGTATGCTGCCCTGGGATCACGCACCTGGGAGCCTGCTCTTAAGCGAGGTGGGCGGCGTGGCTCGAAATGTGGAAACGGACAAAGACTATCGGCCGCGGACTCTTCAAGGCCCCCATGTATTGGCCGCCAATGAAGCTCTGTGGCAAGCCGCCCGGGACGTTCTTGCCTAGTCCCCTTTTTCCTGTTTCTTCGCCTGGACCCACAATTCTTCAAGCTGCTCCAGCGACAGGTCTGCAAGATTAGTGTTCCGAGACCCAGCCGATTGTTCCATCATGGAAAACCGGCTTCTGAATTTTTGATTTGCTCGGCGAAGGGCTGCATCAGGATCCACTTTCAGATGGCGCGCATAATTTGAGAGAACAAACAGAAGGTCGCCGAACTCTTCCTCAATCTTGTCTTGATCCTCCGCAGCGACTTCAACGCGCAGCTCGCCGATTTCTTCTTCAATTTTGTCGAGCACAGGCGCTGCGCTGGGCCAGTCGAACCCGACCTTGGCCGCGCGTTTCTGAAGCTTCACGGCCTGGGTGAGGGCGGGGAGCACCACCGGCACGTCATCCAGCAGACCCGATGGCGTCTTGCCCTTGGCGTCTTTTTCAGCCTGCTTGATTTCATCCCAGGTCGCCGCGACGCCCTCAGGTGTATCAGACGTCCCGTCTGCAAAAACATGTGGGTGGCGCCGTACCATCTTCGATGAAATGCCCTCAACCACATCGTCAAAGGCGAACGAACCCTGCTCCTCAGCCATTTGAGCGTGGAATACGACCTGAAGAAGCAGGTCGCCGAGCTCCTCCTTAAGATCATCCAGATCGCCTCGTTCAATGGCGTCCGCAACCTCGTAGGCTTCTTCCAGCGTGTAAGGGGAAATTGTTCGGAAATTCTGTTCAAGGTCCCACGGGCATCCACCATCAGGGTCCCGCAAGGAGGCCATGATTGTGAGCAGCGCGTCTATTGAGCGGAGATCTTCGGGAGCACCCTTCACCTAATTTCCCCTACCTGGTCGGCTCATCGACGACGCCACCAGCTGTGCCAACTTGTGCAATGGCAGCCGCGGCATCGGTTGCAGGGTGCTCGTCCAGCTTATGTTGGTCACGGGCTGCGATACGCTCCTGCAATAGCTTTTGTTCCGTTCTATTGAGAGGAAAGTTCCACATCACCGCGGCGGCAGCAAACATAAAGACTGCTGGAAACCCAACATAGATGTAAAGCAGTTGATCAAGTGTCTCTCGGGAGTTTCCACCACTCGCATCAAACCCGATCCAGTCGAGAAGAGGATAGGTGATGCCGATGGCGAGCGCAGAACCAATCTTGCTGGTCATGGAGAGGAGGGCATAGTACATGCCCGTTCTTTGTTCGCCCGTTTCCAAATTGTCATAATCGGTGACATCCGCCATGACCGACCGCAGGAGGAAAGACCCCGCGCCATAGGCTATTCCGTATGTGGTGTTTCCGATAAACAGCCACCAGAAACTCTCTGTTGGAAAGAAGACAACCAACGGCAGAGTAATGCCGCCATAGATCATCGCATAGGCGAGGGTCCTGTGCTTGCCGGATGTGGTGGCAAGTTTGATCCACATGGGAACACCAACAAAGCCTGCAATGAAATAGACCAGCAATAGCAGGCTGGCACTGTCGCCCAACCCCATCACTTGGGATGCAAAAAAGATATAGAGAGAGCCCGTTATGGCTGGCGCGATGCCAACCAGGAGGTCGGCCACGAGAATTCGCTGTAACAAGCGATTGGTCAGGAGAATTTGCAGCGCTTCTTTGGGGTCGAATCTGCTGGGCTTGACCGACGGGCGTTCGGGAACCAGCGTTACGGCAAGGAAGATGGTGATCGGAAGCAGAATGATGATGAACCATCCCATTGCTTGAACCCCTGCGGCCCCGGTTGTTTCTCCTTGGACGCTCTCGAGGATGGCAGGGAGGGTAAGCACCGTGAACATGCCAAAGATCAGTGCAAATTCGCGCCATCCCTGAATCACCGACCGCTCGTCGTAGTCCGGCGACAATTCAGCGCCCCAACTCTGGTGAGAGATCGTAAGCAGCGTCCAACCGATATAGAGGATGATCATCCAGCTGAGAAGATAGACAGCCGTGGTGCTCGGCGTGCCTCCAAGAAAGGACCAGACGTCAGATACCCAGCCAAACATCCACATCGCAGATAAGGGATCAGACGGCATGAACAGCATATAAGCGGGGATCATCAGAAAGGGCGTGGATATCGCGATCCAATGACGGCGGCGCCCCCAGCGACTGGGAACGCGGTCAGAAACAATGCCGAGCACTGGATCGGTGAAGACATCCCAAAACCGGGCGATGAGGAAGATGGTCCCAACCATTGTAAGCGACAGGCCCATTTCGCCGGCATAGAACGGCGGCAGGTAGACCATGATTGGCAGGCCCAACGCCGACATTGGAATTGCAGGCAAACTAAACATTGCGATCCGCCAACGTGGCAGTCGGTTGTCACTCATTGTGTCTCCCCGGGTAATCAACCGTTTTAAGTACGGGTGGTCCGTACTTTTTGACTTTTTGTCATTTTTTTACAAGGAAGCCTATTCGAGCGGAAATGTCCACCCCACGTTAAGCTTCTAGTTCTAACTTACTAGACGACTGGGCTGACCAATTGGGGGATGAACGTGACGACGTTCGCCACAGATAAGCAAAGCAACGCCACGCCTCTGCGCGCGGCGGGTCTTGATGTGGGTCCTCAAAAAGTGTTGTCGGATCTGTCGCCCTCCAGACTGGGCGCCAGGGCTCTTGTTGAAGGCTATTCCGCGCCAGCTCTAGAGGGCGCGCACTATCTGGAAATCTCCAATCAACCAGCCGTCAACCTAGCAGCCCACGCCATCTCTTATCCTCAAGTCACCTTCACCGCTGCATCGACCACTCCCCTAACTGAAGGTGCAGACTTTGGTCAAAAGGGTGGTGTGCAAAACCTCGCCTCAGGCGAAATCAATCTCGCCACTTTCGAGAGCGACGGTCTGGAGACGTTTGATTTCGTCACCGCGGCAGACCTCTTCTCAACGGCGACAACAGCGGAGCGCATGGCACTCCTGGTGCTGGCAAAGAAGCATTTGAGCGAGAAGGGGGTCGCGTGCATCGGCGTTGATGTCAGTCCTGGTTGGGATCTGATTGAGGGGCTGAGAGACCGCTTCTGCGCAGACCTGGACCAAACAGGTGACCCGAAAGAAAATGTAGACATCGTCCGGCTCCGCGTAACGAACCTTGCAAAAACAATGTCTGCTGAAAAGGTGGAGGACCAACGTCCGCTCCTGGCGGAACTTGTTCGCTTGGCGCGCGCGTCAGACGCGGAGATCTATCGGGATCTTTTGGACCCACAACATCAATCTCTTACCATTGCGGCGTTTTTGGCAATGGCAGACGCGGCAAAACTAAAGCCCATCGGTGATCTTGATTCCGCGAAATCCAATCTCAGCCGGATACCAACAACGAAGCGTCCGGCAGATGTTTCATTGCTCAGCACGGCGGATCTGTTTGGCCTGATTGACCAGCAGACGAATACAAAACGGCGCCACGTTCTTCTGGTGCATGCAGACCGGTTGAAAGAAGAATTTGAGTTGAGTTCGGCGTTCAATTCGCTCTGCTTTACCAGTGAGCTTTCACGCGGCGACAAATCTCTATCGGACAAGGCGCTGCTCTCAGGTGCACAGGTGGCTTTCGTCGGGCCGCTGACATATCGGACGACGAACCCGATTGAAATCGTGGCACTCGCACTGATGGAGCGACACAGATATTTTCCCGTGCGCGGCGACCGCTTGGTCGACCATGTCGTCACGGCGCTGAAACCGACGGGCATGCGGTCCGTTGACCATGCTGATGTGTCGAAGGTCCTGCTCGCAGTCACTGAGAAACTTCTACCCGCAGGCGCCATCGTCGCCCACCAGGCGGAGAGCAGAGCTATACCCTGGTTGTCAGAACGCCCCGTTCTCGGCCCCCTGGCTCTCACACAAGCCCGTCGTGGTGACTCCCATCTGGCGAGCCTGCTGCCGCATTCTATTGCCGTCGATACTACCGCGCGCTTTATTCTCGGGCGGCTGGATGGCACGCAGACAGTGGGTCAGATCGCCGACGAGCTGGCGGCTGCCGTCTCGAAAGGTGAGGTCACTCTCGCCGCGATCGAGGGAACGCCAGAAGCGCGCTCTAAAGCAACGACCATGCGCGTGCTTGGACACGCGGCTCGAAGTGGATTGTTGGTCTCCTAGAGCGTTTTCAGCAAAAGTGTGTGCGGTTTTGCGGTTCGAAAACGCGTCAAAAAACTAGGCGCCGACTGCCATGTCAGAGCAAAACGGATTGCTCTTCTTCTCAAACTCAAAAGTCGACATGGGGCCATGGCCCGGCACGAACGCAATCTCGCCGCCGAGCGGAAAAAGGCGTTCGCGGATAGATGAGATGAGTTGCTCATGATTGCCGCGGGGAAAGTCCGTGCGGCCGATGGATCCCTGAAAAATCACATCGCCAACAATGGCAAGCTTTGAGGGCTCGTGGATGAAAACCACATGGCCTGGTGTATGGCCGGGGCAGTGGCGGACGCGGAGCGTAAGGCCCGCAAGCTCAACCGTATCTTCATCTTCCAGCCAACGGTCCGGCAGAAAGGCGTCATAGCTCGGCATGCCATATTTGGCCCCTTGCTCAGGCAGATCATCGATCAGGAACTGATCATCCCGGTGAGGCCCCTCAATCTTTACGCCATGCTTTTTGGCAAGCTCGCCAGCAGCTGAAGCGTGGTCGAGATGCCCATGGGTCAGCAGCACCTTTTCGAGTTTCACTCCCATCTGGCTGATCGCGCCTTCGATCTTCTCAAGATCGCCCCCGGGGTCGGTGACCGCACCCAGCATGTTCTCATCATTCCAGAGAAGGCAGCAATTCTGCTCAAGCGGTGTCACGGGGATAATTGCGGCTTTAAGAGACATGGGGTCACCTTGGAACGGTTCAATTGGGATGGAGCTTTATAACGCGATGAAATCGCGAAGGAAAATTGTCAGGGATCTCAACCACTTCAAATGTTTCTTTGTTTAATAGTGTGTCGCTGTATTTCTGAATGATCGATTTGGCAAAATGAAACACTTCGGTTATTTTACGATTTGGGGAAATACAGTAATTAGTGTTCAAGGGGTTCAATAAAAATGAAGAAAATAGTAGCTGGGCTAGTTAGCCTGGCCGTAGCCGGCTGCGCGTCTCATGCAAGTTCAATTGAAGCAAGGTATGTCAGCCCAACAATGTAT
This sequence comes from Rhodobiaceae bacterium, assembly GCA_003330885.1. NCBI lineage: Bacteria > Pseudomonadati > Pseudomonadota > Alphaproteobacteria > Hyphomicrobiales > Parvibaculaceae > Parvibaculaceae bacterium. The sequence continues at coordinate 974,945 of CP030277.1, forward strand.
GAGAATTGGTCATGTGACCAGCTGGCTGAAGAACGCCAAAGGCTTGCTGCTGAAGCACGACGTATTGCCGGATTGCAGGACGAGAATGCCGATGCCGACGCCGCGATGATGGGAGTAGGTCTCGTTCTGTTCTGGCCAGCTCTTATAGGACTCGCGGCGACCGAGGATCGCGAACACGAACTCGCTCAACTCAAGGGCGAGTTCAATGCAGCGGATCAGGCTGCTCGGAAGAAGGTCTGCTCCTTCCAACCGCTACCAGTTGAAGAGGTTGAAAAACCTGAGCAAAATCTGCCGCAACCAGGTGCGCCAGGCCGTCGTTCATAAGTGTACACACGTGCGAATTGCATAGCCGGGAAATCCTGTTTCCGGCTATGCAATAATGCCATCAGAGCCTCCATGCATTCCACATAAGCATTGAGGTTTGTATCTCACCGCTGAGACAATCCAGACCATTGGACATTAGATGGCGCGGCTGATTATCGTACCGAGAACAGAGAAGGTTCCGGTGGCGTGCTTCCGGCCTTCCTAAAAGCTCTTATTGTCCGGGATCGAGCCAAAATAGTGATGCATGTGCCGCCCATGCAGTTTGGCGAGATCCGCCATGGCGTTCATGCAGATGAGGGCGGCGCTGTATTGAACCGATTGAATCCGATGGGTCATGGTGATTTTCACCAGCTCCCCATAGGCCGGACGCATGGCCATGAGGCTGTCATGCCACTCGTCCTGGGTCATCCGGTCCTTTTTGCCCTTATACCTGCCTGTCGCCATTGCGGCCCTCCTATGGTGCGGGATTGTCGGTGTAGGTATATAGTCCTATATCAAACAGAGGAGCAATGGCGAGAAACAGGCATTTTGGTGGGCCGCGTTGTTACGCAGACATGGCCTTCTGGAAGGCAGGCCGGGTCTCAAGCCGTTCCACATAGGCTTTCAGGTTCGTCATCTCGTCGGTGACGCAGCCAAGCCGGTTGGACATGTAGATGGCGTGGCCGAGCATGGTGTCGACGACGGAGAAGTCGCCCAGAATATACTCCCGGCCTTCCATGGCGTCATTGACCGGGGCGAGTGCACGGGTGAGTAGGCGCTGGGCCTGGCCGCGTACGGTCTCGTCCTGGCGTTCAGGTGGTAAGAGTAGGGTGTGCACCACGATCGTGTTGACCGGCGGCATCACCATGCCTTCGCAATAGTGGAACCATTGCAGATATTCCGGGTAGATCGGATCGTCCACGGCAGGCTTCAGACCGCCATTCTTATGACGCTCAAGTATGTATTCGGCAATCGCGCCGCTTTCGAAGATGGAAATATCGCCATCGTCCAAAACCGGAATGCGACCAAGGGGATGGCGGGCTTTGTGATCGTCTGACTTGAGGTCCTTTGGGTGGAAATCCATCCGGTTCAGCTCATAGGGGAGACCCAGCTCCTCCAGCAGCCAGAGAGAGCGCTGTGCGCGGGAATTAGGTGCGAAATGAAGCTTGAGCATGGGAACCCCCTGAAGTTCTTTTTTGGAATGTGTTTCCCAAACGATGTCTGAGGCGAGGGGGAAGCGCAAGTGTTCGTGTAGGGTAATGAACTAACGCCCGCCAAAACCTGTTTCGGGATGTTGGTTTCCGTCTGCTTTTTTTCAGCTTTGGCAATGCTGTTGACGTGTGCATGCTAAGCATGTACGATCTCCTTCGTAAGCGGGGCAATCCTGCGCCGTTCGTTGCTTAAATTCACTGGAAGAAAGTATTCCAATGAAAACTCGACCGATAAAAGTAAGAAAGGAATTTGTTCTTAAGTTCGCGAAGCTGATCTCAGCTAAGTGGACACGCTATGAGTACGATGTAGAAGAAAAACGGCCAAAGTTGTTGCTTCAAAACAAGGTTGAAGAACCCTGTCAAGAGGAGCGATAGCAGGAAATGTTCCACTGTGTTTGCCATTGTTCAGCATGATGACTATCGAAATGACCAACACTGACGTTTAGCACTGAGGTGATGTCAAAAAATGAAGTCACTGTTTTATAAAACAACATTGATAGGCAAGCGTCAGAGGAGGATGTCTTTTTGATTGCATTGATTGGCGAACAAGAAAATTCAAATGGAAGATGTGGTTTGGGTGCGGCTGTGTGGGTTTAGGGTTTTAGATGCCCGGCAGTTGTACCCAAGCGCTCTGATGCTTTTAAGTCGGTCTAGAAAAGGAAGATGAAAATCATGTTCCATCATTTAAAACGGAGAGAGAATTTGCATTCGACGATGCTTTCGTCGTTCACCTGGCCTACGGCGAATTATGCATTTGTTGGGAGTAGCTTTGCCCATGGTGTTGACGACTCAGTAGATCTTGATGTCGATAATTCGGCTGGTTTTAGGGGGCAGGTACTAGAATCTGTTGTGAGCCAGGCGGAAAAGCTCGTCACAAAAATTCACGGACTCTCCAATTCTGCCAGGAATAACGGAGGCAGTAAGTCGTCAGACGGACAAGACGGTGGTTGGAAAAACCGGCAGCTGTGGATTGATTCTGACACAGAAAATCACTTGCGTGTTCTTATGGATGAGCTAGAAGTTGCTAGTATTTCTGAATTGTTTAGGCGGGCTCTTCGTGCTCGTGAAGACTTTCATCCTGACGAAGAGGCTTGTCGGATACATCCGGTTTCGCAAAGAGGCCGGGATAATTCACGTCGTGTGACCGTGACTTTGTCCCCACGCTCTGAAGAGCGGGTGAAAAGGTTGCAGCAAGATACTGGGAAGGATTTTCGGTCACTAGTATATGAGGCGATCTTAGTTTTGTCTGAACTGCATAAACGTGGTGAAGAAGAAGAGAGTATCCGTCTTTATTAGATGAAGTGGAGCGCTGTGAGCTATATCATGGCGCTCCGTTTAAAACTTTTCCGAGTACACGAACATTTGGCGCATAATTTATATTATGGTAAAAAAGCGCTTGACGGCATCCGCAGCAAATAACGGTTTAGTAAAGAAGCATGGTTCTACTTTGGCCCCTGGGACTGTTACGGGGGTAAAAATGTTGGGATATGAGACCAGAGCACGCGTTTTGGAGGCCAGTGCCGCTGTTCTCGAGCAAGAAATTTCCGCTCTCCGGCGTGATGCCGCCCGCCTCAGAGCCCGCGCCGACCATAAAAAGCAACAGCGCGAGCTGCAAGAGATCTGGAAAACGGTGGCTGAATTGATCGCTGGCGGGCTCACAGAAGGCAATGCCGTTGCCTCTATAGCGGCCCGTAGAGGCACCACTGAGGCGCAAATACAGCATTGGGTCGATTGGGCTCTCAAGAACCGCACAAGCGCGCGCCGCTGGTACCGTGACCGGGAAATCATGCGCCTGGCAGCCCTGGGCCACACCAACAAAGAGATCGCCAGACACCCAGCGGTTGACAGGTGGAATGGCGGCGCCTTGCACGAAAAGTCGGTTTCACGCATCATCTCGCGGAAACTTGGGAGGAGATGAAATGTCACGATGGAAACGGTTTATTCAGCTCAGCAACAAACGAGCAAACGCCCCCATTTCTCAGACACACCCATTTTTTGTAAGCGTGATCACTATGGCCGGCTTCGCATTTGGGTGGGCTGCTGTAAATAGTGAACGAGATTTCATCATTGACATGGCGCTTGTCGGTGCCATTGCGGCAGCATTTGCATATGCCTGGAATTTCTACAAAAAGGCATGGTCAGACAGCGCGCAAGAAAAAAGCGACCCCCAATAACGGGAGCCGCTTCCGGTCTCTACAGCCGAGATGCCGTTACCGCAGATGCTTTGGGAGGAACTTCCGGGGAGCCGGTTCCGGCTTTTTGGGTTCCTCTTTTTTGACAGCCACCTTTTTCTTCTCAGCGGTTTTTCGCTTAGCCTTCCGCGGGTCCGGACCATCGCCAACCCAGACAGGTTGAACCTTGCCCTTCACATACTTCCAGCCCTTAGCCAGTCGTTTGGTGCCGGGCTTGTGCCAAATCTCACTCATTCACCCCGCTCCCGCATGAAGATGGAGGCCAGTGCCGATAGCAGGAAGACCCCGCCCGTCACATAATCACCCGCTGAGAGTGCCGGAGCGGCCTGCTCAATAGCGCCAGCGATTTCCGGAGCCTCATTGATCTTGAGCACCTGACCGGCCCCCAGCGTTAGCAGGGAGAGCCCCGCATAGGTTGTGGGCTCTTTGGCCCGTTGCTTTAGCCACTTTTCCATCACGTTCCTTTCTAGAGCCCAACGATGGGCAATCTTTTCTCCACATTGGTGAGACGCGTATCAATGCCACGGGCATACTCACCATTCTTTGAGACCTGCCAGAGCAACCCTCCAATTCCAAAAAGCGCGCCGACCTGGACCGTGAGAATGGCAACAGCCAAATCAAAAAGCTCTATTGCCATCAAATCACCTTCAGCCATTTGCCACCGATATAGACAGCGCCCGCAGCCGTCGCGGCAACCGTCAATCGGGTGGCCGCGTCCAGCGTTTCGTCAAGATCGCGGAAGGTGAGATAGCCAACGCCAACAAGACCGATGAGAATGAAGGGATGCATAGACGATCCTCTCTAAATGCTCTTCCAGACCAGATACGCAGCTCCACCAATAATCGCGGCGCGGATCATCTCATCCGTTGAAACCGTTTCCTCCGAAACAAACCGAACCCATGCAATCCCGGCAATCGCTGCGATGATTGGTATCTGCTTTGAACGTGTCATCAGGCAATCCCCCGATAAAAAATATGAGACCCGATCCGGGCACTGATCTTTTCTTCTTCCGCCCAATAAGGACGGATGGCGGTCGTATGGTAATGGGTCGCGCCGCCTGTCTTATCGATCAGCGACCCGGAGACGGCGCGCTCCGCAATGGCCAAACACTCTTTGAAGACAGGATCACCCACCGTGACGGCGAGAATTTTCGCGCGATTGGGGTCGCCAAAATTCCAGACTGAGAATTGCTTGTTTTGTTGGCAGACCTTTGCCGCTGCATCAGGATAACGGCTTGACGCGACCCGGTTCATGATCACAGAGGCCACAGCCTCGCGACCTTCCCGGTTTTCGCCTCGCGCTTCACCCCAGAGGGTGCGCGCCAGAATATCTACGTCATGAGAAACGCTGGCGACCTTCTGAGGTTCATCCTTGGGGCCGAAGATGCTGGAAAAATCAAAGCCGGAAAGCACGCTTGGCGACACTGTGTCGCGTAGCGTTGTAACCGCCCCACTCACACCGGAAGGCGTCGGCGTGCCGGTTTCCTGTTCGCGCATGGCAAGCGCCGCTGCGATCATGAAGAGGCCACCTGCAAGGAGAGTTTCGCTACTCATGAGAAAAAACCTCTTCTATTGTCTTGCCGATTAGGCCCTTTGCTTTTTCCGCAGCCACACCCTCAACACCCGTGAGCAGGCCGTCTTCAAAAGTGAAAACCTCCCCTTTTTGGGTTCTGATTTCATCCGTGCGCTGATCTTTATCTTGTTCCATTATTCCGCCCTCGGTCAGTGAAGCTCATAGGACACACTTGTGGTCACAAACTGTCCCGAATTATTTGTGAGATAGAGCCCCACATTGGGCCTCACTTCTATGGGCGCTGGCAAAAATCGATTTCCGCCATTCGCATGTGCCAATACAAAATTTGGGTTGTTGATATACATGTACGGATCATCTGACACGCTTCGCATGTGCCCAAAATGAAGCGTCATCCCATGGGTGTTAAGTGAGGGGGCAATGACCGTCTCACTCACAGAGCTATGGATGTAAACCAGGCTATCCATTTTCACAGACGGTTCGAAACCTGAGAACATGACCTCACCGTCGCCATACATGATTTCGCCGCGAACCGGCGCACCCGTTGGCGACTTGACCCGGATTTTTCTTACCATCTTGGGCAGCGTCACGGAGCTTCTACGAGGGACGCGCACCCATCCATCTCCGAAATCCAGCATGATCTCAGGTGACGAGCATTTCAGGACACAAAAACGCGTGCCCGATATGTTCATGTCCTGCTCTTGATCTTGCTTACAGCTGAAGTTTGAGACCCGTACCATATCGCTCATGTCATGCCGCCTTTTTCAGAAGATAGAACGCAGCAACACTGGCCATCGCGACACCCGCCAGCTTGGGCAGACTGTCTACCAGTTGGGAGCCCTCGCTTGTGCGCGTCGCTGCCAGGGCGTCAACCGCTTCAAGCGTAATGGCCGCATTGTTTTCATTGGCCGCACGAAGCTCTGCGATAGAGGATAGAACACCATCCAGCGCCCCCGCCTGCGTAGAGGCCAATTCGCTGACCAGATCCTCACTCAAGCTTGAAATACTACTCAGCGTGTCTGACTGGCCAGAAGACAGGCGCGACAAGACATCCTCAGTCAGATCAGAAACGCCGCTCAATGTGTCTGCATTGGCCCCCGTGATCTGGTTCAAGATGTTGGTCAGGAAATTCCGGCTTTCCGTTCCTTGGTCTCCCAGGAGCGCCGCAATATCGCCAATGGCACTATCCACCAACCCAAGAGCGCCCTCAGACGCCGCATCAATAAGAGACGATGTGTCATCAAGGAACGCACCCGCAGTCTCTAGCGCCAGCTGCGCGATCCTTGGGTCATTCGCAGAAATGTTCTGTGTGACGTTCACATTTGTTATCACCTCGCGCGGAGGTTCGCCAAAGGGAGTTTGCGCATTCACAACAACGCGGGAATTGAGGTTCCCCTCACCTTGAAAGATGAAAGACCCCTCGCCCAACTGATTTACATCACCGACAATAGTCCCAACGCCAGACACGTTTTGCACGTCGCCACCATCGCTAGTGACAGCTACACGGTTGTCGTAATTGTTGGTGTTCGTCGTTGTGACGGTCCGACTTTGCGCCGTTGATTGACTACGGGAACTGCTCATGTGAACACCTTTTTCATGACAATTTCTGAGGGGTACCAGCCGCGCTTGTCGCTAATCGCCATCAGGCCTCGACGGAATGTATGGAACCGCATCTGAGCGAAGCCTTTGGTTTTGGCCCACTCTTCGAGAAGACCAAGACCCTCAGAGATAAGCTCTACGTTTTCGACATCGCCCGACAGTGCATTGATTTCCAGTTCCTTGCCGGTTTGCCCTTCACACGCACCCAAAGCCACGCTGGCAATGTGATCGCCCGCCAGGAAGAACCCGACAGCGGCCATGCGACCGGCCTTCACCTCTTCCGTGAAGAACCCCGGATCACATTCGCGCGGCTTGCCTTTCGGCCCGCACAGGCTCTCGCGGGAGAGGTGCTGAGCGGCGGTTTCCGCATCAATTTTTCTCAGCGAAAGATCAGCCATGCTGCAAACAATCCTCCAGCGATTAACAAGGGTGTGGCGAGCCCGCTCTCATCAATGGACGCGCCACCCGTTGCGAAGCTGCCTGTTGAAAAATTCCCGACGCGCACACCAACGGTCGTTTCATTGCTCGCACTCGACAGCGCCGGGCCAGACTGAAACGAGAAGGACGGCAGACCGCCGATGCCCAATGCGCTGAACGGGTCCAAATTTTTACTCCCGCCTATCGACTTCTTGGCCATACAGCCACCAGAAGAGCGAGTGCACCCGCTCCCGCCAACAAGATAGGTAGTGACACGGGCAAACCGCTCGACGCCTGAGACGTGACAACGGGGGCCGGGGCTTGCGCCGGGTCATCAAAACTCACACCCAGCAACTCAGCAAAATCACGCTGAAGCTCTACAGACTTGATCGCCGCCGCTTGCTCAAAAACACCGCTGCCAAGCTCAAAGAGACGATCCAATACACCGCCAACCGACGAACCAATATTATCGAAGATGTTATCGGACGCGCTTGGGTTGCCGGGAACGACCGTGCCGGGTCTTGGCTGGGGTAGTCTAAATGAAGGCATTTTAACCTCTTTCAAAAAAGGCGGACGGGGTGAAACCGCGCCCGCCTTGATGCTCTACCGCGCCGAAGATCAGTCCGCTTGACCGACCGCGAGCCCAATCATGTCGAACGAATTTGCCGCCGACATTTCGACCTCGAATTCAAACAGCGGCCCTTGCGGGAACTGCTTGGACGGAGCCAGTGGGAAGCTGCCACCAAAACGACGGTCATAGTCCGCCAGAAGGTGCGTCCAGCCTGCCTGCGGCACGAGGCCGTATTGCTCAAGCCGCTTGTGCAGCACCTCAATGGGTGCATTCACCAACTCAGCGCCTTCGAGTTTCGGACGCAGGTTGCTGAAATCCCGGCTTTTAATGTGCCAGCCGAGATAATTTTGCTGCGCATCAATATTCGGAACCGTCAAGCGACCAACACCAGCGACCGCGACCTGACTGATATGGCGGGTCTTGAGGATCAGACCCAGCGGCGTCGTAATTGGCGACCAATCTGTGTAAACGTCCAGCGTGATCGCAGGGACGATGCCAGCTGCGAAATCCACCTCAATCGTGAAGGTCGAAACGCCACCCATGCCCCAGGCAAAGACATCTTCCCCAGCCGTCTCGCGACGGTGAGGCTGCACAAGAATGATTGGGATAAATCCATCATCAGCCGGAGGCGTGCCAAAAAAGGCGTTGTGCTTGAACAGATCGGCGACGGTCCAGCTTTGCTGCGTCTTGCCGTTGATGTTGAGCCGAATTTCTTCAATCTCAGCTTCCATCTGGGCTTGCGTTGCGACGACACCGGCTCGCTTGTAGAGCAGGTGAATATCGCGAAAGGTGCCACTCGTCGGAAACGTGAGTGTGGCGGTTTGACCCGTTCCCACACCATTGACCTGCGGCGATTTAAGTTGACGTGGCATTTTTGTTTTCCTTTTCAGAAATTGATCCGTTTACGGAAAACAGAAATCAGCTGTCAAAACCGGCGTGCGCATCACCGATCAGAGGAAGGTCTCTGCCGTAATGCATCAGAAGACCGGCGATCACGACACCGGCTACCACTGGCAATGCTGCCTTAGCGAACTTGTCCATAATGTTGCTCCAAGTAGGGTCTCACGACCATTTCGTTGATTACGAAAGCGGCAACACCAGCGACTATTCCAGAGATCACAATTTTGGAATTCAGTGCCATCGGCGGAAGCCCTTTCAAGATGGCTTCCCACTGTTCGCACAAAAATCGATTTGCCAACATAATTCCGGAATTTCCGAAAATAATTCCGCATTAGCGGCTGGGGCGGCGGGTTTTGCCCAGCGTCACGTCACCGTCTGCGATCTTCATGAAGTGGTATTTCTTCAGAGATTGCAGCGTCGGGCGGTGTCGTGTTCCGCAAATTTCCATGACCGCCGACCGGCTGCGATCATCTGCTAGCCGAAAAACATAGGTGTCGCTTGCATTGCCCCGCAGGTTGGGATGAACCAGCGCCGGGCGCTGCGAAATTCCAATAATGTTGATCCCGTAGTGTCTTCCTTGCAGGATCGCATCTGTAAATCCCTGCATGTTGCCGGGGAGCGGCCTAGACGGATAGGAAAGATTTGCTTCCTCCGCCACCAGCATGACTTGGCGGCTGTGTTTTTCAGAAAAATATCCAGACTGAGCCCGGAACAATAATCCGGATATATGATGCAGGGCAGCCGCCTCATGACCGGCTGGCGGTTTATAGACAATGCGGAATTTCTTGCGCCAATTGTTCCGCATTTTCGAGACCACCGCTTGCAGTGATCCAGAAACCTCAATACCCAAATCCTTGCCCCATGAGCGGGTAGGATCAATGATGATGCCCGGCATGTTGGATTTCCGAAATAGCTCAATCGCCTTGGTGCTTTTTCCCGAACCGCGCATTCCAAAAATGCAGTCTATCGACGCGTCCTTGCTCACCCAGAAAACTCCGGTGGGTTTGGTGCAAAGTTTTCATCAACCGGCGCGGCCCCACCCTCTGTCTTTTTTGGTTCCGGATTGACCGGCTTGGCGTTCAGCGCAACATATTCCGCCCGCGCTGCTATCGAAAGCGGCACCACAAAGCCACCGATCACAAAAGCACGTTGAGCCCACACGCTACCGGGCTCAATCATCCAGCGGAGCCATGGAACCTCGTTGCAGGTATCCCAAAGCGCATCGGATGCCGCCCTAGCCGCTTGATCGTTTTCCGCAATCACAAGCGTTGTCAGTTGCGGTTTTTTCTGGAATGCCAGCACGCCATTGGGGGCCGCAATCAACGCCCGGAACATTCCAAAAAACTGATCTTTCGTGAGGATGCCCGGAGCTAGGCCCGGTGTGGAAACGCCACCCGGTTCCGGCCCAAATTCCGGACCCGCTTCCGCCTCGAAAAACGGAATTTCCAGATCGTCTAAATCACCAAGCGGTCCCGACGCCCCAGTCGGTTCCAGATTGCTCGGCTGGTTTTGCGGGCTCGCTTCCGGTGTCGGTTCCAGCGTCGGCATTGTTGCTGGCGTCAGTGGTTTGGTCTGGGGTGCTGGGCTCGGCATTTTCTACCTCTGATTTGGCAACACTGTCTGGCGTTGTAGGAAAGAACTCTTCGGTTTTCTCGGCGGTCAGGACCGCCTTTTCATAACAACCGCATTTGAAATAGCCCTTCCGGTTCCGCCCCTTCTGCAAGCGCACCGTCACGGTATTCCCGCAATCGCAATTGATATTTCCAAGTGTCGGATTTTCAGCTTTTGGCATGGTGCCTCCTACATTGTCGGGACGCTCCATGCGCCCTCATCCACCACAAATCGCAATCGCTTTCGCGCTCGCTTCTGACTGTCTAAAAATTTTGTTTTGTTGGCTCTCACATGAGCGCCTATAGAGGCAGCTATGCCGTCTCCCAACTCTTCAAGGTCATTAACCCCCGTAATAACACTCAAGGACGCCGTGAGGCCCGACACAAGCGACAGATACCTATCTTTGATCTGCTGTTGAGTTTCACGAATGATCGGCTCAGGGTCCGGCGCGACCACATCCGCCGCAAAGGGATCAAGCGCGGCCTCCGTCACCGCTTCCCAGATCGGATGCAAAGACTGGCGCGTGACGTTCGTGTCTGCCTGATCTTCTTCATGCAATCGAATATCCATCAGCATAGAGCCGACGATTTCCGGCAACATCGCCTCTAGGGTTTCCAGTGTCGAGATGTTCCAACGGTCTTTAAGCTCGCGCTTGCCCGCCCTGACCTCTATCCGCCATACAGGCGTTTCCTTTGGCGCTTCCCATATGCCCCACCAGTAGGTTTTTCGGCGGTCGATTACCTCCCGGCGCTTGTCATAAATGATGATCTGGCGACCGGGCATTTTACCAATGGTGAGTGAGTTCACGCGGCGCGCTTGCCGGACAATATGAAAGCCGCCGTCCGCTTCCGTCTCTGTGTATTCGCTCTGTGTCATGCGCCAATGCGCGACAACACATTCCGGCTTAATCTGAAATTCTGGAGCCTCAAAGTCACAGGCAAAATCAACACGGGAGACTGAGTGATCCATCACCCATGCCCCGAAAAGCTCTAACCTCTCCCAGATACGTTCCTTGGCCGCGACATAGCCATGGAGCGCCAATGACATGGACGCGACCGACACTCGGATATTCCATCCATCGCGCTTAGAAGACTTTGCGAAGAACCACTTCTCTCCATCGGGACCTGTGTCAACAACGTATCGATAGCCTGAGACACCTGTGGGTGAAACGGCAAAAGGTAAGCCTTTAAAATCGACATGCTCAGGCTGCTTACTTTCCTGAGCCACTTCTTTGGCCCGGCCCAGCAAAGATAGGAGAGCAACACCCACGCAGCCCTGAAAGGTAATGTCCAGACCGTCAAGACCATGATGCAATTTCCTCAATTCCATATCGTTCTGTAATCCTAGGGGGGGGTGCTACAAGCACCCCCGCTTTTCAAAATTTCACTTGTGGATGACCAAGCCAGCCGAGCATTTCCATTGCGCGCCAGACCTGCCGTCTAAATTCCTGATCTTTTTTGAAAGCATCCCGCATGGCCTGTAGTGGCTTCATGAGGCGCTTGGAGTGCCATCGCCATGATCCAATCTGAAAATCGTCAGCAAGGCCCTTCTTGAAGGCGTGAGACGCTATATCGATCACGATATGAAGTGGCGCACGTATCACGACATCATTGCCACTCAAGCGGAAGACCAGCCCCACAACTGACCCGTCTGGCACAGTGACCCAGCTTTCATACTGGGGAGCCTGCCAGAGGGAGACCGGGGGCCAGTCAACCGTATGAGCGACGCTTGCCATCAGAACGGGATTTCATCTTCAAGGGCTTCTGCAACACCGCGAGCATTCCCACCTTTAGGACGCCCCCAGACAATCGCCCACTGACCTTCGTCATCTTCCTCAGACGGCGGGAAGGCAGCGCAATAGACAGCTTTCTCCATCAACTCATGATCGACTGTGAGAGATAGAAAATCCTCACCGCCGACCGTTGGCGTTTTAATCCATGCCGCCCCGAAATTCAGCCATCGACCCTTGCGATAAATCTGGACCTCATAGTCCGGCGAACGATCTGACCGCTTGACCTGCGGAACCAAGGCACACTTGCCTTCCATCCCGGCAACATCAATCTTGCCCATATAGCCGACTTCACCAGTCACCTTGCTGGCGGTCTCTGACAGAAATCCAATTTTCTTAGCCATTATTTTTCCTTTGGTTTGAGGTTGTGCGCTCCGCGCCGGGACAGCTTTTTGTTTTAAGGGCGGCGAGCCGCCCCAGAAGCGAGAGGTTTGGGGGCCGGGGCTAAAGCCCCGGCGCACCCGCCCTCAAACCCGTGGGGCTGCTGTCAACCGCCTCACGGGAAAATTCGAGTTCAAAAAAGATGCTGTCTTCTGGGCCGTCTATGGTGACGGCCCTCATGTCCTTGGGAGCCCTGCGGATAGCAAACGCTCTCGCCTGCCCCATGTTCCGAGCCTGAAAACGATCCACGCAGAAACTTAGACCGTTTCTCGCGTAGTAGGTTGCCGCATGAGCGCGGGGGATGAAGTTATTACCCATGCCAAGGACCTGAGACACAATGACCAACCTCATGGTCGAGAAGGTCAAACCGATATTTATCGTCGGCATCGTCCGGCCACGGAGCAAAAACCCAACAGAGATTTTTCTCTGTCTTGAATTTCGCGCAGGCGTTGTGCCGGGTGCCGGTCAGAATTTCGCAGGCGTTCTTAATATCGTCTGGCCTGCCCAACGTGACCTGAAACGTGATCGGCGGACGCGGCCCTGTGTAGGGCAAGACATCCGGGTGGCCGATTGAGAATGCGGGGCCAGACGCGACCGTCACCCACATGAGCAGGACGGCCAACGCGAAGGCGCATCCTATTAAGACTTTTTCGAGAAAATGAACCATTGGTGAACTCCCAGTTCCGGTTTGTGTCACCTCCCCCGGATTAGGGTGTTGATGCAGCTCACAGAAAGGCTCACCAACACCCCCAGTCCTGGGAGGACAAATGATTGTCTGAATAACAATCACCAATCAAAAAGGCGCAGCTAACCGGGCTTCGTCAATGATTTTGTTACTTGGGCGAATACTGCTATTTTATTTGATGGCAGCACCGCCGACCTGGGATGATGGACATGAATATTTCGACGCTGATGGACTTGGCTCGACAAAACCACAACGTGCGATCAGACCGCCACCTAGCGGCTAGAGAGAGCTGGTCACAGACCACCGTCTCACATTGGCGCACTGGACGGTGTGTCCCCTCTCCCGAGAACCTCATAACACTATGTAATCTGGCAGATATTCCGGTAGAGGTCGGCCTTGCATGGCGCAACGCATGGGAGGCACACGGCGAAGCCAAATCAATCTGTGTACGGATCGCTGAAGACGTGACCAGAAACGCAGGGGTCTCCCTCCCCTCCGAAGCGGCCTGAACAGACCCCGAACGAAGCAACCTCATAGTCCAGATTGTTTATATTATGGAAAATATTTGACATCTTTCCAGTCGACCTGATCTCAAGCATGGGCTTCTATAGACTCTAAGGAATCTGCGAAATTCCCAAAATTCCAAGGAATTCCACGTCTGGAGGAGACAATCATGGACAAGCCGACAATTGCCGCGAAAGAACCCGCGCAGGTTGAGGTCAAAGCCGGTGAAAGCTATTGGTGGTGCCGCTGCGGGAAATCAGCCAACCAGCCTTTCTGCGATGGATCCCACAAGGGCACGTCGTTTGAACCTATGGAATATAAGGCCGAGAAAGACCGCACGCTCTTCTTCTGCCAGTGTAAGCACACCAAACGCGAGCCGTTCTGTGACGGTGCACACAATGATCTCTGAATCTGGGGACCTCTGAGCCTGAGCTGCGCTCACATCTTCTGGCGTTTGAGGTGCATGAACTGCTCCGCCAGTTCTGACTTGGCCGTGAGCCCAAACCCGGACTGTTCATAAAGGCCATGGGCATCATCTGTGGCGAGCGTCCACAGGTGCACGGTTTTGAGTGCCGGGTCGCTCACCATGGTTTCCATGAGCCATTTGCCGAGCCCCCGGCCCCGCGCCTCATCGTCAATCACCACGTCTGATATCCAGGCAAACCGCGCCATGTCGGTCACCGCGCGCGCAAAGCCGACCTGCGCACCGTTCGGACCATAAACACCATAGCCGCGCGCATGTTGAATGCTGTTCCAGAGCGTCTCAGGTGTGTTTTCAGCGGCCCAATAGGTTTTGGCGAGCGCGCCGAGAAGCCAGTCCTTGTCGAGCCGATCGAGATCTATCGAAATCTCAAAACCATCACGTTTCCAGGTGCTTATCGACATGTCTTCACCTTGTTTTTGCGCCCTGCTTTAGTCCTCGACGGTAATCGTCATCCCGTCATAGGCAGGCTCGTGACCATCGGGAAGCTCTTTGGCGAGCGTTGCATAATCCAGATCCACATGAAGGTTTGTGAGCACCCCGTGGGCGACTTTGAGCCGTTCAAGCCAGGACATGGTCATTTCCACATGAGCATGGCTTGGATGCGGTTTGTAGCGCAGCGCATCCACGATCCAGTGCTCGACGCCTTCAAGGAAAGCAAAACTCTCCTCTGGCAATCCCACCAGATCGGCGGAATAAGCAACAGAGCCAATGCGAAACCCAAGCGAGCGGATATTCCCATGGTCCTGATCAAACGGCAGAGCAGTGATGGCGCCCCCTTCCCCCTCAATCGTCACAGGCTCGCCCGGGCGGATCATGTGGGCGTCCAGGATGGGAGGGTAGCTCGAACCTTCCGGCGTTTGAAAGCAATAGCCAAATCGAGACATCAGCGTTTCTGACGTGCAGGCATCCAGATAGACATCAACCCGTTGCATTCGGTTGATCGCCACCATGCGTAGATCATCAATGCCATGAGTCTGATCCGCATGATCATGGGTAATCAGCACACCGTCGATCCATTGGGTACCGGTGCCCAGAAGCTGCGCGCGCATATCCGGCGAGGTATCGACGAGTACGCTGGTCTTTTTCTCGGGATCGTCTTTCCAGCGCTCCACGAGCAGCGAACAACGGCTCCGGCTGTTCTTCGGCTCGTCCGGATCGCAATTGCCCCAATAACCGCCAATGCGGGGCACACCACCCGAGGACCCCGAGCCCAGAATTGTAAAGCGGGTGGTCATGCAAGCGCCTCCCGCGAGACCTTGGTGAAAAGCTTGAAGAAATTGTCTGTCGTGGCCGCCGCCAGTGTATCCACCTCAATGCCCTGAAGCTCAGCAACTTTCGCAGCCGTGTGGGCTACAAAGGAGGGTTCGTTCCTCTTGCCGCGTTTCGGCACGGGAGCAAGATAAGGCGCGTCGGTTTCCACCAGCAGCTTGTCCAGCGGCACGTCTTTAGCGATCTCCTGCAGGTCCGCAGCGCTCTTAAACGTCACGATCCCGGAAAGCGAAATATAGAGCCCAAGATCAAGGGCGGTCATACCAAGCGCCCGGCCCGAACTGAAACAGTGGAGGAGTGCGGGAAACGCCCCCTTCCCCATTTCTTCTGTCAGGATCTCTGCCATATCTTCGTCCGCGTCGCGCGTGTGAATGACAAGCGGCAATTGAGTTTCCCGCGAGGCTTCAATATGCGCGCGGAAGTTTGTTTTCTGGGCATCGCGTGGGCTGTGTTCGTAGAAATAGTCGAGCCCGGTTTCCCCAATGCCAACAACCTTCGGGTGCTGCGCCAGCTCAACAAGTCGCGCCGTATCAACGTCAGGTTCGGCTTCTGCTTCGTGCGGGTGAATACCGACTGTACAGACAATATTGTCGTAGGTTTCTGCAACCTTTAACACACCCTCAAATCCGCGAAGGGTTGTTCCGATGGTGACCATCAGACCAACGCCCGCCTCGCCAGCGCGTGCGACGACATCATCCAGCTCGCCGTTGAAATCTTTGAAGTCCAGATGGCAGTGACTGTCGACCAGGCGCGCACTCATGAAGACGCCTCCGGCTCCACATAGCGTGGGAAAACCGCTTCAGGTTTTGGAAGCTCGGTGCCGGGGCTCAGACGATGGTCAGACCCGCAAAAGGCGAAAGTCCGCTCGCCTTCCGGCACTGCCAGCACATCGAGCAGCTTAGCAGCACCAGCGGGAACAACCGGTTGCGCTAGGAGCGCTACATTGCGGACAACTTCTGCTGTCACATATAGCACTGTGCCCATACGCTCAGGGTCTGTTTTCTTCAATGCCCAGGGCTCTTCGCCCGCGAAATAGCGATTGGCTTCAGCCACAACATCCCAGATGGCGCCGAGAGCTTTGTGGATGGCCCGGTCATCAAAATGGCCGCGAGCGAGGACGAGGGCTGCATCCGCCTGCGCAAGAATGGCTTTGTCCTGAGGCTGCAAATCTTTGGGTTCGGGAACAATGCCGCCGAGATTTTTGTTCAGCATGGAAAGCGAGCGCTGGGCGAGATTGCCAAGGTCATTGGCGAGGTCTGAATTGATCCGGTTGACGAGTGCGGTCTTGGAAAAGTCACCATCATTGCCGAACGGCACTTCGCGCAGCAGGAAGTACCGGACCGGGTCAAGACCATAGGTGTCCACCAGCTCGAACGGGTCAATCACATTACCAAGCGATTTGGAAATCTTCTCGCCTTCATTTGTCCACCACCCATGGGCAAACACCTGGGTGGGCAACTCAATGCCGGCAGAGAGAAGGAAGGCCGGCCAGTAGACCGCGTGAAACCTCAAAATGTCTTTGCCAATGACATGTACGTCCGCAGGCCAGAACTTTTCAAACAAGTCACTCTCAGCGTCGGGATAGCCTGCCGCCGCGATATAGTTGGTGAGCGCATCAAGCCAGACATAGACGATGTGATCGGGATCGCCAGGCACTGGCACGCCCCAGTTAAAGGTCGTTCTGGAAATTGAAAGATCTCTCAGCCCGCCTTTAACAAAGCTTGCCACTTCGTTGCGGCGGCTTTCAGGCCGAATGAACCCTGGCTTGTCGTAGAGCTCAAGCAGCTTTTCCTGATAAGCGGAAAGCCGGAAGAAATAGCTTGGCTCCTCAACCCATTCTACAGGTGCACCGGTAGGCGCAATCTTGTCGCCAGAGGAAGACTCTTTCAGCTCGTCTTCGCCGTAGAACGCCTCGTCACGGACGGAGTACCAGCCGGCATAGGAGTCGAGATAGATGTCTCCCTTATCAGCCATCCGCTTCCAGATGTCCTGCACGGCTTTGATGTGGCGCTCTTCGGTCGTGCGGATGAAGTCATCGATTGAAAAATTCATGGTCTCGGCAAGAGACTGAAAGCGACCCGAAATCTGTGCGCAAAGTTCTTGCGGGGTAATGCCTTGCGCTTCCGCAGACTTCTCTACCTTCTGACCGTGCTCATCATTACCGGTCAGAAAGAGAACATCATAGCCATCAAGCCGTTTGAAACGCGCCAGCGCATCACACGCGAGCGTCGTATAGGCATGCCCGATATGCGGCACATCATTGACGTAGTAGATCGGGGTCGTGATGTAGAAGGATTTTGCGGCGGACATATTGAGAAGCACTTTTCAGGATGACGTGTGGGAACGGAACAGGTGTAGGCGACAGGTTAAGCAGACTGGGTCATGCTGGAAGCAGCCGCCTCGAGCATCGAAAATGCGTTCAAAATCACCAACTTGCGATCCATGTTAAGCGCCTCTGCGCGTGTGGCCAATTCGCCGATCTTTTCCCACACCTCGACCCAGCGATCAAGGTTTTGCCCATGAACCAGCATGGCCATGGCAGTGGCTTCGCCAGGAACAATATCGGGGTTTGCAGGACCGCCAGCACCCTGGCGTACCGCCCGGGCGACCCAATCGCGCATTAGGTCGACCAATATGTCAAATGTTTGTTCGGCACCCCGTCTGGCGGCTTTGTCCGCAAGGGCGTGCATCGCCGCGATATCCGGCCTTGGTAGCTGGCAGATCAGTCCGACCATGGATCGATAAAGCTCCAGACCATCGCCTGATGCAATGGTGAGCGCCCGTCCGGCACTTCCCTCCGCCAAAACATCAATAGCAGCGATGTCGTCAGCGCTGAGATCAGCGCCATTGGCGCCGAGCACCTGATCCATGGCGCTGCTACTAAGCGCAGGCATGGGCAATTGCCGACATCTCGACCGAATGGTGGGCAGCAGCCGTCCGGGCTGGTGGCTCACGAGCAGGAATAGGGATTTTGCAGGCGGTTCCTCTAGGACTTTGAGCAGGGCATTTGCGGAGTTCGCATTCATTTCATCAGCGCTGTCCACAATGCAGACGCGCCACCCACCTGCTCCTGCGCTCTTCCCGAAAAAGCCAGAGGTCTTTCGGACCTGATCAACAGGAATGACGGACTTGGCTTTCTTCGTCTTCTCATCGACAGGGCGTCGGATGACCAGCAGGTCTGGATGTCCTTGAGCGAGAATTTGGCGCGCGGCTGGCATGTCCTCAGAGACAGACAGATTTTCTGCACCCATCGCCCGAGCTTTTTCCGCATCGGAATAGGTGAGCACGAACTTCGCCATCCGATATGCGAGTGTCGTCTTGCCGATACCCTTGGGGCCCGTCAACAGCCAGGCGTGATGCATCCGTCCGCTCATAAAGGCGTCAAACAGCGCTTCCTCGGCATGGCTGTGCCCATAGAGAACATTGGTTTCTCTGGGGTGCTTGAAATCGCCAAGTCGGTCGGGTTCTGGAAGGTCACTCATGGGTCAAGCTTAGCATGGCTTATCCCACTCTGTCAGAGGTCGAAGCGCGTCGCTGTTTCAGCCCAGATAGCCTGCTGAACGGCGTTGATGTCGGCTGTGGCGTCAATCACTTTGCAGCGTTGAGGCTCATCGGTAGCGATATCGAGGAATGCCTGACGCAGGGCCTCATGAAACGCCTGCCCCATTTTCTCGTACCGGTCTTCGCCCTCACCGCGAGCTCCAGCACGTGTAAGGCCATCGGCGACGGGCAGGTCAAGGATCAAGGTGAGGTCCGGCATGGTGGTACCCACCACAAGGTTGGTGAGATCGCGTATCACATCCTTGCCCAACGACTGTGCGACGCCCTGGTAGGCCATGGATGAGTCGACAAACCTGTCACACAGAACCCATTTTCCTTCACTCAGGGCCGGACGAACAACGCGTTCAAGATGGTCGGCCCGGGCAGCAAAATGGAGCAGAACCTCCGTCATGCCCGTCCATCGATCGCCATCGCCGGTAACAAGCAGTGCTCGAATTTCCTCAGCACCAGGTGACCCACCAGGTTCGCGTGTCTGTAACACTGCGTATCCGGCTTTCTCCAGGGCATCACTGAGAAGACGAATCTGAGTTGATTTGCCTGCCCCCTCACCGCCTTCAAATGTGATGAAGCGTCCTGGATGCGGGCGACTGGCGTTCATGAGGACCTATTCGCCTGTTACCATCTGAAGGACAGAGCTCATGGCACGTCCAAAAAGGCCGATCTGATCGACATTGGCACCGGCGTAAATCGGGAACTGCCGTGTGGGCGCGTTAGGAGCCTGAATGGTCAACGTTCCTACTTCCTGCCCCGCCTTGATGGGAGCGGCAATGGGCCCGTCCCAGTTTGCCGATACTTTCATATCGCGCCGCGCCGCTCGTGTTAGCGTCAGACTCACATCCTCAGCGACGACCAAAGGCACGAGGTCATAGACACCCTGCCAGACTTCGGCGTTCTCAACGACATCGCCAGCTGCATACAGGTCGTAGGTCTTGAACTCCCGGAAGCCCCACCGGAGAAGCTTTTCACTTTCCTCCGAGCGCTCACGTTCGGAACTAAGGCCATTCACCACCAGAATAAGCCGTCGGCCATTCTGTTCACCTGAAGCGACGAGGCCATATCCGGACACCTCAGTATGACCCGTTTTTAGACCGTCGGCATTTAGGTTCATGTAGAGAAGCGGATTGCGGTTGGATTGCGTAATGCCGTTCCAGGTGAACTCGCGCTCGTTGTAATAAGGATAATAATCGCTCAAGTCGTAGATCAGGTGGCGGGCGAGCTGTGCAAGCTCCCGCGCGGTCATTTTATGTTCGGGATGTGGCCAACCGGTAGAGTTCCTAAATTCAGCCCGTGCGAGACCGAGTTCTCTACCGCGGCGGGTCATTTCTTCGGCAAAGGCTTCTTCTGAACCGCTCATGCCTTCGGCAATAGCAATGCAGGCATCATTGCCCGATTGAACAATTACACCGCGGATCAGGTCCTCAACAGGGATACGCGAGTTTACCTCTGCGAACATTGTCGATGAACCAGACGCGGCCCCGCCGCGACGCCAGGCATTTTCGCTGACAGTCATGGTGTCAGTGAGGCTGAGGCGTCCTTCTTTCAGGGCCTCGAACAAAAGCGTCATGGTCATCAGCTTTGTCATGCTGGCGGGCGCCATCAGGACATCACCCTCTTTCTCATAGAGGATGTCGCCGGTCTCCCCGTCCATCAGAACGGCGAAGGTGGCTTTGGTTTCAAAACCCGATGCAGAGGCCGCTGAGAATGAGCCAGCGACGAAAAGCAGTGCGATTATGCTGTGAGAAATTAGGCGAACGATCATGTGACTCTTCAGATTTTGGATGTTAAGGCCCGCAAGCTATTAGCGCGCCACGCACTATTCGATGACAACTCTGGCGTTTGTGTGACCACGCCCGGTTATTTGTTGCAACATGCTATTGGCCGCCTGCGGGTCTTGCAGAGGACCAACGCGGACACGGTAGAGTTCTGTGCCGTTGACATTGATCGGGTTCACATCGACAGGCCCGAGGTCAGACAGCTGGATTTTGAGAGCTTCGGCATTGGCCTGATTGGCAAAAGCGCCCGCTTGCACATAAGTGCCCGGCAGGACAGGCGCGGCCACGTTGGAAGACTGCGTGGGCGACGGCTGCGTTGCAGCAGGTGTATCGGGGATCGGCGCCATGTCGGTTGGCAGTAAGGTGCCTGCAGCAGCGCTCACGGGATAGGTTGGCGTCAGCGATGCGACTTGTACCGCTTCTGTCGGGGCAGCGATCACATTACGACGATCTGAAGGTTGTTGAGGTGGCGGCGAGGTGAAACCATTTTCAGCGACAACGGATTGAACGTTCGGGACATCACCCTCCAAGGGAGCACGGCGCAGATACTGAACCCGAACCTGTGTTGTTCCCTGCTTTATGAACCCCAAAAGTTCAGCTGACCGTCTGGAAAGATCAATTTCCCGGTCGGCAGCAAACGGCCCCCGGTCGTTAATCCGGACAACGAGGGACCGACCGTTTTCGAGGTTTGTCACCCGCGCATAGATCGGCATGGGCAGCGTGGGATGGGCGGCAGTTACAAGATTCTGATCAAACACTTCGCCATTGGCGGTTGGTTTCCCGTGGAAATTCGGCCCATACCAGGAAGCAACGCCCTTCTGGTCATAGTTTTCATCTTCTGCCGGGTAATACCACTCGCCATCAATTTTGTAGGGATTGCCGACCTTGTAGACACCGCCGCCGGTGCCTTGACCCAGAGACTTGGCCACATGGGCACCCAATTGAGCTTCAGCGCATCCCGCAGCCACTAAGGGGCTCATCAACAAGCCGACCACCGCCGATAACCGTCGGAGTGATGGACGTTTTGGGCGCGGCATGGCTTTCATGCCCCTGCCACTACGGAATGTCGTATCGGTGGCTTTCTGATTGTCCATGTTCTGCACTGCCTGCGTTTAACCGAATCAGGTCAAATCCTCTGAATTCTCTTATACCGCCCCAAATATCCGGGCGCCATGAAACTCAGCCCACCTGAGACAGGGTTCATTGCGTCTCCCGCCCCGGGAGGTCAGTATGGCGCCCAAAACAGACTTGCTAGGGACTTCCGATTTTGTCCCTGAGAGTGCGAATAAAACCTTTATGAGAGTTCATGATTTGACCCGTCCGGAACCGTCCCTGACACGCTCCCTGGTGAGCCTGATCCGATCAAAACCGGTAACAGAGGCAGACCTCTCTGCCGCGGCCCTATTTGTTCTGGATGCCATTGCAAATACCTGTGCTGGACAGAATTCTGAACCAGGCCGGGCCTTGCTCGCCTGGAGCAGCGCTGATGGCATTGGCAACACGCAGCGCGAAACAGGGAAGCGCGCATTCCTGCTGGGCGCGCTTACGCATATTTTGGAAACGGATGATCTGCACCGGGGGTCCGTGGTTCACCCAGGCTGTGTCGTCGTCCCGCCGGCTTGGGTGTTGGCGGTGAAGCACGGCGTTTCAGGCCGGGCGTTTTTGACGTCAATCCTCCACGGATTTGAGGCGACGACCCGTATCGGCATGGCTGTGGGCGCGGAGCACTACAGGATTTGGCACAACACGGCGACCTGCGGTCCATTTGGATCAGCCATGGCCGCCGCCGCCCTCTTGAGCCTGGACGACGCGCAAGCGACCCATGCCCTCGGCAATGCCGGAAGTCAGGCGGCAGGGCTCTGGGAATTTCTTGAGACGGGAGCGATGACAAAACACCTTCACGCGGGCCACGCAGCTGAAGCTGGTGTCCGTGCTGCCGAGCTTGCAAAACATGGGTTCACAGGCCCACCTAAAATTCTTGAAGGTGACAAAGGTTTTTTCAAAGCTGCCTGCCCTGATGCTGATCCGTCCGCAGTGCTCGCAGATGCGGACGCGCCCTGGCAGTTGACGACCACGTCCATCAAACCCTGGCCTTCCTGCAGGCACACTCATCCCGCGATTGATGCTGCTCAATCCATCCGCGCCGCACTCAAAGAAAAAGGGCAGACACTGACTGACGATATGATTGAAACAGTTGATGTCGGTGTCTACCAGGCGTCCATCGATGTCTGTGATCGTATTAATCCGACTACAGAATATGAGGCGAAGTTTTCGTTGCATCACACCGTGGCGGCAGGCCTGCTCTGCGACACAGTGGACTTCTCAGCATTCGGCGAGGAGGCGCGGTCCAACCTTCAACCTGCAAGAGTAAAAGTTCGCCCGTCCCTCGAAGAGCCATATGCGTCTGCCTATCCCCGCGCCTGGGGAAGCTCTGTCACCCTGACGCTTAAGTCTGGGGAGATCATCGCAGAGACGCGGGCTCACGCGAAAGGTGATCCCGAAGCGGCGCTCTCACGCGAAGAGATGATCAGCAAAGCGACCATGTTGCTGAACCACGCACAGACACAGGAAACCACGCAGTTCATAGACGCGGTGTTGGCGCTTGCCGATGATGGACAATTGCCTGCCCTGCCTGAAGGTTTTTAGATGTTAGGTCGTCGTTAAACGGCGATGTAGCTCAGATAGGCTTGCGCCGCTGCACCAACAAGGACAGATCCCCAGATCCAACTTGTCCGGACGAGAAAGCCGCTCTTCTGTTTACCGGCAGGCACCGCAGCTGCGTCTGTGCTGGCTTCTTCCATTTCTGCAGGGGCTGGAGCAACCGGTGCTGGCATTCTGTATTCGCGCAAGCCAGCAATAAAAATTCCTGTGCCCAATATGAGCATAATAATTGCGGGTACCCACCACTGCGTAAAATCGATCGCCATAAACTCCACCCAACTCGTTCTTTATTGCAGCGCCCCCTGACGCCAGTTTGTTGCGGCGCATTGTGGCAAACTGCGGGAAACTTGGCAAAGTCCATTTCTTACCGATTTATTCATCCGATGAGCGCAAAATCGTCCCCGTTAACCTTGTTTCCCTCGGGTTTGATTAAGCCATTTTAACCATCAGCGCCGAACGGTTCGATTCACCATGCCGCATGAAAAACGTGAAATCGTCTTTTCAATGAACGAATTTTTGGAAGCGTTGATGCGGTACAACGAAATGCGCGGCGGCATTCGGTATCGCGCACCACAGATAAGGGGCGTCGGGGTCGATAAGACAGGGGCTGGGTCGACGGAGATCACCTTCGACGATGAGGAGACCATCAGCTTCACTGAAACCGACATCGTCGCATCCCTCATTGCCTATTGCATCGAAAACAAGGTGCCGTTGCCTGCGCGAGCCGGGAAGCGCATCGTTGTGACCGACACAGGCGTTGAGTTGGCGATTGAAAGCAAGACGGATTGGGTTCAGCCGGTCCCCCTCCCCATCAGCGAAATCAGGCGCTAGAAATTTGATGAAGCTTTCTTTTGTACCCGGACGCGATATTTGCTAAACGATCTCCGCGCCGGGAAACTCACCCGGTGAGTCGCCTCAGCATTTCCAACGGAAATGCGATAAGCATCTTTGAATGCCCCTGCGGAGGGGTGCGAGAGTGGTTGAATCGACCGGTCTTGAAAACCGGCAGGCGTGCAAGCGTCTCGTGGGTTCGAATCCCACCCCCTCCGCCACTTTTGTGGTCTGTAGTTTCTTGATCTTATTGAGCAACGGAGAAGGTCATGCCGTTTGAGTTCAATAAGCTGAATCATAGGTGGAATGCCGACCCCAACGATCCTTATCCGTCCGCTCAAATCAGCGGGGCCGATGTCACCGTCAAATTTCTCCTCAACATATTCCTCTATCCGATTTTTCAAGAAGGTGAGACGGGTTCAATCATTTTCAAAAACTGTTCCAAATACAGGCTTGGCGAAACTAACGATGAAGGTTGGTATCTTGGACAATGCAGGTTCAGCAAACTGTTGCCGGAATGGGGTGAGTTTTATGAGCTTTCTGGAGACAAACATCTGTTGGACGCGCCAAATGACTGGCAGGAAATAGCTCAAGCACCAGAAGCGCAAAGACACTATTTGTTCTATTTTCGAGATGAAACATTCGAGTGTGTGGCGGATAGATGGGAGTTTGAGGAATCTGCAGACAATGGATTGCTAAAAGTAAAAACGTAAAACATGGCGTCCATGCAAATCCTGCAGCTCTTGCGAAAACCCCCTTGGTACCTCACAAGTTCGGACCCAACTCCCTCCGCCACTTTCTATTCAGGCTGGACCTATCGTAGGTGGGATAACGTACCGCCCGCCCTGTGCTGTCCAAAAAGAAGCTATTCACCAAAAAATAGCTTTGGCGGCACTGACCGATGGCCAGACAGGTGATTCTTGGGCAGATCTTGCACGGTCTTTGCCAGTGGAATGTCACGCCTGGCAGCTCACGTCGATCTGCAATTAAGACGATCACAACAGTCGCTAGGCTTCCTCGTGACGGGCGGCCTGAGACTCTTTTTGAGAAATTTGCCCCTCACCCCTTGTTAGAATAATTCTAAGTTGCTATATCTCTGTTTAGAGAGATTCTAAATTAGGGTCTGCATAGCAATCGGAGGCGAAGATGGACGGTGAAGGCAAATGCCCCTTCTCAGGTGGCGCGAAAAAACACACGGCAGGTGAAGGCACATCTAATCAGGATTGGTGGCCCAATCAGTTGAAGCTGAACATTCTTCGCCAGCATTCTGCGAAGTCCAACCCGCTTGGAGAAGACTTCGACTATGCGTCCGAGTTCCAGAAGCTTGATCTGGCTACTGTGAAGCAAGACATTTTTGATCTGATGACGGACTCTCAGGATTGGTGGCCCGCGGACTACGGTCACTATGGTCCCCTCTTCATCCGGATGGCTTGGCACAGCGCCGGGACTTACCGAACAGCTGACGGTCGTGGTGGAGCCGGCACGGGCACACAGCGTTTTGCACCGCTCAACAGCTGGCCTGATAATGGCAATCTCGATAAGGCCCGTATGCTGCTGTGGCCGGTCAAGAAGAAATACGGCAACAAGCTTTCCTGGGCTGATCTCATGATCCTTGCAGGCAATTGCGCTATTGAGTCCATGGGGCTGAAGCCATTTGGTTTTGCCGGTGGTCGCGCTGACGTATGGGAGCCAGAGCAGGACATTTACTGGGGTGCAGAAGACAGCTGGCTGGGCGACAACCGTTACACCGGTGAACGCGAGCTGGAAAACCCCCTGGCTGCTGTTCAGATGGGTTTGATCTATGTGAACCCGGAAGGCCCGAATGGTAATCCTGATCCTGTAGCCTCAGGTCGCGACATTCGCGATACCTTTGCGCGTATGGCGATGGATGACGAAGAAACGGTTGCCCTCGTAGCGGGCGGTCACACCTTCGGTAAGGGTCACGGTGCTGGCGACGCAGCACAAGTGGGTCCTGAACCTGAAGGTGCGCCAATCGAAGCACAGGGGCAGGGCTGGCTCAGCACACACAAGTCTGGCAAAGGCGTTGATACGATCACCAGCGGCATTGAAGGCGCTTGGACCCCTACCCCAACGACCTGGGACAACAGCTTTTTTGACGTTCTGTTCGGCTACGAATGGGAACTGACTAAGAGCCCTGCCGGTGCCCACCAGTGGGCAGCGAAAGACCTTGCAGACAAAGACCATGCGCCGCAGGTTGATGGATCCGGCAAAAAAGTGCCGCTGATGATGACGACTGCAGACATGGCGCTCCGTATGGATCCGATCTACGAGCCTATCTCACGGCGCTTCCATGAAAACCCGGATCAGTTTGCCGATGCGTTCGCACGGGCGTGGTTCAAGCTGACCCATCGCGATATGGGGCCGCGGTCGCGCTACCTTGGCGCGGATGTACCTGCAGAAGTTCTTAACTGGCAGGACCCTATCCCTGAAGTGACGCACGACTTGGTCGATGATCAGGATATCGCAAACCTGAAGGAAAAAGTCCTGGCGACGGGGCTCTCCGTATCAGAACTCGTATCGACTGCTTGGGCGTCGGCCTCCACCTTCCGAGGCTCGGATATGCGCGGTGGTGCCAACGGTGCACGCATTCGTTTGGCTCCCCAGAAAGATTGGGACGTCAATCAGCCTGCGCAGCTGGCCAACGTGTTGGGCAAACTGGAGGAAGTCCAGAATGCGTTCAACGCGTATCAGTCTGGCGGCAAGAAAGTCTCCTTGGCTGACCTGATTGTTCTTGCAGGCGGTGCAGCCATCGAGAAAGCTGCGAAGGATGCAGGACAGAACGTGACGGTTCCCTTCTCTCCTGGCCGGGCTGACGCCACGCAGGAACAGACAGACGTCGCATCCGTAGCAATGCTGGAACCAGCAGCTGATGGTTTCCGCAACTACCTGAAGGCCAAATACACAGTCTCAGCTGAGGAGCTGTTGGTTGATCGGGCACAGCTGCTCACGCTGACCGCACCGGAGATGACGGTTCTTGTCGGTGGCCTGCGGGTCCTTGGCACCAATGCCGACGGTGCGAAACATGGTGTCTTCACGGACCAGCCAGGTAAACTCACCAACGACTTTTTCGTGAACCTGCTCGACATGAGCACCACGTGGAATGCAACGTCGGATGATGATGCGGTCTTCGAAGGAAAAGATCGCGCAAGTGGTGAGGTCAAATGGACCGGAACGCGGGCCGATCTCATCTTCGGCTCGAACTCGGAACTCCGAGCACTGTCCGAAGTCTATGCGAGTGAAGACGCAAGCGAGAAATTCGCGATCGACTTCGTAAGCGCCTGGACCAAGGTCATGAACCTGGATCGTTTTGATCTTGCTTGAGTGAGGGAGGTTCGATCGGATAGAACACCCCGGTCCAGCCTCATGACGAAGGCCGCAGCTCAGCTGCGGCCTTTTTCTTTGCGTAGGCGTTGCCAAGTGCAAAGCGGTGCTCCTAGGCTGAGCCTATGTCCCAATACCGCTCCATCATTCTCTGCGCGAATCCGCGAAGCGGCAGCACCATGTTGTGCGATCTGATGGCCGCGACGGGTGCCCTCGGTAAGCCCCAATCATTTTATCGACCCGAGTCGGTCCCTGAATGGACGAAACGATTGGGCGTCGACGATGACCATATTGCAGGCTCAACAGAGTTTGAACGCGCCTATCTGACTGCGATCCGGAAACATGGAACAGATAGCTCAGGCACATTCGGTCTTCGTCTCATGTGGGACAGTGTAGAGGGGCTTGTGGACCGGATCTCAGCACTCTTCCCGGAACAACAATGCGATGCCGCCTTGTTCGAAAGAGCCTTCGGTTCGCCGCTATACGTGAACCTCGTCAGGGAAGACAAAGTCGCGCAGGCGGTGTCGCTCATTCGGGCTGCACAAAGCGGTCAGTGGCACCTCTCATCTGATGGATCGGTGCGTCAGGGGCTGGGGGAACCTCTACCTGTCACCTACGATGCCCAAGCGATCGAAAAGGAGATTGCATCCCTCACCCGAGTTGATGCCGCGTGGCAGACTTGGTTTGCAGCACAGGGCCTTTCGCCCCTGCAAGTCACCTATGAGGACCTCGCTAGAGATCCTCAATCAGTGCTGCGGCCGTTGCTTACTGCAGTGGACCGCGATCCAGCTATGGCGCGAGACGTCGAACCAGCCACATCCAAAATGGCCGACGCTGAAAGCAAACAATGGATTGAGCGATACCGTAGTGAAAGCACTTAGGACGGCTTTCTTTTCGGCTTCCGGATAAGGGCGTCCATACCGCCGCCGCCGTCGGTGGGCGTCTTGCGGGCTTTCTTTTTCTCGTTGGACTGAGCTTTGGCTTTGTTTTTCTTAGCGGCGTTCTTCTGCGCGCGCGTCCATTTTTCTTTCTTGCGCGGTTTGGACTTGCTCCGCTCCCCATCCTTCTTTTTCGAAGGAGCTGCGGGACGTTCAAGCGAGGTGACTTCGGGAACCCACTCAGCCGTTGCACCTTCTTCCTGGGTGATCCGGATAGATTTTTCGCCACCGCCGGATGCCGCTACTGCGTCGATGAAGCGGCCAGCGTCTTTTGCTTTGATTTCAAAACGGGTTTCAGTCTCGCCGATCTTGATGGCACCGACTTCGCGTTTGGTCACATGGCCCAGGCGGCAGATGATAGGCAACAGCCAACTGGGTTCTGCCCGCTCTTTACGACCCGCCGTCATTTTAAACCAGACCGAGTCACCAAACGGCTCCCGCTCACGTTGCTGCTTTTCTCGTTTCGCACGAGTATCCTTGTGGACGGGCGCGTCGAGAAGCTCTTCAGCTGATGGCGTGTCTGTCTGCCGCTGTTGCAGGAAGGCAGCGGCCACTTGCTCTGCGCCATGACGTTCCAGGAGCTCCTGGGCGAGTTTGAGAGCTTTCTCGTCATAGGTTTGCGAGAGCAACGGATCTGTGAGAAGGCGTTCTGTATCCATTGCCTGGATTTCCTGCAGGCTTGGCGCCGCAGCCCACTCAACTTCTAGCCGTGCGCCCTGCAGCAATCGCTGCGCGCGTTTGCGCATCGTGTGAGGAACAATAAGGGCACAAATGCCCTTCTTGCCTGCGCGACCTGTCCGGCCACTACGGTGCTTCAACACATCGCTATTCGTTGGCAGGTCCGCGTGGATGACAAGTTCCAGCCCCGGCAGGTCGATACCGCGCGCAGCCACATCTGTTGCGATACAGACCCGGGCGCGCCCATCGCGCATGGCCTGCAATGCATGGGTTCGCTCGTTCTGGCTCAGTTCGCCAGACAAAGAGACAACGGAGAAGCCGCGATTGCCAAAGCGGCTCGAGAGACGATTAACGTCCTGACGGGTCTTACAAAAGACAATGGCGCTTTCTGCATCATAGTAACGCAGCACATTGATGATGGCGTTTTCTTTGTCGCTCGGCGCGACCGACAGAGCCCGATACTCAATATCGCTATGTTGGCCGCGTTCGCTGACGGTCGAAATCCGCAATGCGTCTTTCTGATACCGCTTAGCCATATTGCTGATCGTGCGCGGGACGGTCGCGGAGAACATCAATGTCCGGCGTTCTTTGGGCGCGGTGTCGAGAATAAACTCAAGATCTTCCCGGAACCCGAAGTCGAGCATCTCATCCGCTTCGTCGAGTATCACGGCGCGAAGGCCAGACATGTCGAGCCCACCGCGCTCAATATGGTCACGCAGGCGACCAGGTGTTCCCACCACAACATGAGCCCCACGGGCGAGTGCCCGGCGCTCCGCACGGGGGTCCATGCCGCCCACACATGATGCTATCTTTCCTTTTGCTTCGCCAAAGAGCCAGGTCAGTTCCCGCTGCACCTGAATGGCGAGCTCACGTGTTGGCGCGACGACCAATGCCTGAGGCAGCACTGCCGGTCCAAATACTTCTTGAGTCCCGAGAATGGTTGGCGTGATTGCGAGGCCGAAGGCAACCGTTTTGCCCGATCCCGTCTGGGCGGAGACCAGAAGGTCTCTACCATCAGTTTCAGGCGCGATGACCGCTTCCTGCACCTCTGTCAAAGAGGCATATCCCTTTTTCTCAAGCGCGCGCGCGAGGACAGGGTTGATGTTATGGGGGTCTGACATAGCTTCTAATGTTCCGGCTCTGAGCGCTGGCGAGGGAGCTGCCGCGCTGGCAAACCCGGGTCTTATATGGTTTTGAAGAAAACCGCTAATCGAAGTTTGGGGTCCCTGTTGAATATGGTTACCCCGTGATAGGTTCCTTAGGGCTTCAGCCGCTTTTCCGCGGTGAGAAACGTACAATAGAAGAAAGATAAAGTGATGGCAGGGACAAGAGAGTTCGACATTGTCGTATATGGCGCCACCGGGTTTACCGGCCGCCTGGTAGCGGAATATCTGAGCAAGCAGTATGCGGATGGCTCGGTTAAATGGGCCATGGCTGGCCGGAGCGCTGAAAAACTCGCCTCTGTCCGTGATTTGATCGGCGCGCCAGCTGATACGCCTCTGATTGCTGCAGACGCAGCTGATCCAGCAGCGCTGAAGAATATGGTCGAGAGAACCAAAGTCGTGATCACCACTGTGGGTCCATATCTGCTCTATGGGGAGCCGCTCGTGGCGGCCTGTGCAGCAGCTGGGACAGACTATGTTGACCTCTGTGGCGAAGTTCCCTTCATGCGGAAAATGATCGACGCCCATGGTGAAGCCGCCAAAAAATCCGGCGCGCGGATCGTCTTCTCCTGTGGGTTCGACTCAATCCCATTCGATATGGGTGTTTACTTCCTGCAGGAGCAGGCGAAAGCCAAGTTCGGCAAGCCAGCACCGCGGGTCAAAGGCCGTGTTCGCGCCATGAATGGCACACTCTCCGGCGGTACTGCTGCGAGTGGCCGGGCGACGTTTGAACTGGCTCAGAAGGATCCAGCGATGATGGGTCACCTGTTCAATCCCTACTCCCTGGCTCCAGGCTATGAAGGCATTGAGCAGCCTGATGGCATGAAGCCTTACGAAGATCCAGCCGTGGGCATGTGGGTAGCCCCCTTCTTTATGGCGGTCATCAATACTAAGAACATCCACCGTTCAAACTTCCTGATGGACAATGCCTATGGCACGGACTTTCAGTATGACGAAATGATGCTGGCGGGCCCTGGTGAAACCGGCAAGAAAACGGCAGAAGTAATTGCGGCGACCGACATTACCGGTGGTGATGATGCGCCAAAGCCTGGCGAAGGACCTTCCAAGGAAGAGCGTGAAGCAGGCAACTATGATGTTCTCTTCGTCGGGGAAATGCCAGATGGTGCCTCTATCAAGGTCGGCGTAACTGGCGACAAGGACCCAGGCTATGGCTCGACGTCCAAGATGATTTCAGAAAGCGCGATCTGCTTGATCCAGAACGTGGCGGATCTGCCGGGTGGTATTTACACACCAGCACCAGCCTTTGGCATGGAGATCATCGATCGTCTGCGCGCAAATGCAGGCCTGACATTTGAGGTTGAGGCCTAGAGCTCAGCTTATCATCAAAACCAAAGGCGGCATCCAAATAGGTGCCGCCTTTTTTTGTGCTGTGGAGTTTAGTCGCGATAGGACGGGTCAATCCGATCGAGCTTCCGAAGCATGGCCGGCCATGCCAGATGGTTTGTCACTTTCTGAGCAAGCTCTGGGTCAGTGCCTTGAGTGGCTGTTCTCTCTGGAATTCCCTGCATCGGGTTATGGAGCTGTTTGGCGGACGAGAGCGTCGCCACCTGCATTTCACAGGCACGCTCCAAATAATACATCCGCATAAAAGCTTCAGCGACGGTCTCACCCACGGTCAACGTGCCATGGTTCCACAGGAGCATCATGTTTTTGTCGCCTAGGTCTTCCTGTAGACGTGGGCGCTCGTCATGATCGACCGCAACACCTTCATATTCATGATAGGCGAGCTCTTCGCGGATCAGCATCGCTGTTTGATTGAGCGGCAAAAGTCCCTCTTCTGCGGTCGAGACCGCCGTGCCGGGAATTGTGTGCAGGTGAATGACGCAATTGGCGTCATGGCGGATTTCATGAACGGCGCTGTGAATGGTGAAGCCAGCCGGGTTCACGAAATGCGGTGAATCATCCAGTTTGTTTCCCTCAAGGTCGATCTTGACCAGGCTGCTGGCGGTGATTTCATCAAAGAAAAACCCGTAAGGATTGATGAGGAAGGTACCGTCAGAGAGTTTGGAGGAAATGTGAGTGAAGATCATATCGTCCCAGCCATAATGCGCGACAAGGCGATAGCAGGCGGCGAGATTGACCCGGGTTTCCCATTCCTCAGGGGAGACACTTTCACGAACACTGGTCGGGATGACTTCTTGAACAGACATGATATTTCCTCCGTTTGCGTGCGGCCTGCGTCAGGCCATGGCAATCTCTTAAAGAGAAGCTGGAAATGAGACTGCGATCTGGGTCACATTTGTCCCGACTAATGTAGAAAACGGGGAAAGCTATGGGAAAACCAGGCCAGAAAATCAGCGGTGACGACCTGGTCATGATGAGTCCCCTCTTTTCGGTCCTCCCAGCGCCTGCCCGATCCGTTGTGCTGGAACGGGCGAGGCCACTCTCATTGGACGCTGGCGATCCCCTTTATGCGCGTGGAGACGCCTCAGACCGGTATTTCGGCATCCTCAAAGGTCGCCTGCGCTTGTCGGTGGACTCAGCCGAGGGAAAGACGGTCGCGCTCAATCAGGCTGACACCGGTGAGTGGTTTGGCGAGTTGGGACTGTTTGAAGGTGGCAGCCGCCTGGTGGATGCAACAGCTGCTGAACCAACCGACCTTCTTTGTCTCAGCCGCGACGATATGCTGGGATTTGCAACCAGCGAACCGGCCATGTTCATGCCGATTGTCGAGCTCTTAGGTGCAAGAATCCAACTGGTGGGCGAGCTGCTTCAGGAGACAGTCTTTCACGATGTGACCTTCCGCCTCGCAAAACGCCTGCTGGATCTCGCTGACAAACATGGGGTACCAGCTGACCAAGGCGTGCTCATTGACTTGCATCTTCCTCAAGAAGAGTTGGGTCAGATGGTTGGGGCCACGCGAGAGGCCGTTGGCCGCCAACTCAGCACCTGGAAAAAGAAGGCCTGGATTGACGTCTCATATGGGAAAATCACCGTCCTGAACCGAGCGCCGCTGATGCAGATTATCGTGTCAGCCCAAGGTGGCGACGTTGGTGACGGCAATGGTAGCGGGGAGTTTTGATCCCCTTGCCCTCATTCTGGTAGTTTAAAGCCATCGATATTCACAATAACCACCAGCGGACGCATTTGGCCGGACTGGGGAGTAAACGGGGCAAACATTTCATGGGGTTTCAGAAACTGTTGATCGCCAATCGCGGCGAGATATCGGTGCGTATTGCGCGTGCAGCTGCGGAGATGGACATCGGCTCAGTCGCAGTTTTTTCAGAAGATGATGCGGCGTCCCTCCATGTGCAGGTGGCTGATGATTCTGTCGGCTTGAGAGGCAGCGGTGTTCCAGCTTATCTCGATGCCAAGCAGATCATTGAAGCGGCTAAAGCGTCTGGATGTGACGCGATTCATCCCGGCTACGGCTTCTTGAGTGAGAATGTGGACTTTGCACGCGCCTGTAAGGACGCGGGCCTCACCTTTATCGGACCAAACCCCGAGGCCCTCGCCCTATTTGGTGACAAGGCACGCGCCAGGGCATTGGCAGAACAGGTAGGCGTCCCACTCCTGCCCGGCACAAATGGCGCGACCAGCCTTGTAGAGGCGAAGTCCTTTTTCAACAGTCTCGGCTCCAACGCAGCCATGATGATCAAGGCTGTCTCCGGAGGCGGCGGTCGTGGCATGCGACCGGTCCATCGGGCCGACGAGATTGATGAGGCCTATGCACGGTGCCAGTCGGAAGCGAAATCTGCCTTTGGAGACGACGCAGTGTATGTGGAGCGTCTCATCACAAAGGCGCGCCACATCGAAATTCAGATCGCGGGCGATGGCAAAGATGTTGTTCATCTTGGGGAACGTGAATGCTCTCTTCAGCGTCGCCGCCAGAAATTGGTGGAGATCGCCCCCAGCCCAACGCTGAGCGAGGGATTGCGGACAAAGCTGACCGAGGCGGCAGTGAAGCTCGCCAAAGAAGCGTCATACGACAATATAGGCACATTTGAGTTTCTGGTGGACGAAGCAGATCAGAGCTTCTCCTTCATGGAGACAAATGCGCGACTGCAGGTGGAGCATACAGTCACTGAAGAAGTAACCGGCATCGATCTTGTCAAAACCCAATTGCGGATCGCCGCAGGCAAGACCTTGAACGCAATCGGTCTTGGCACGGTTCCGGAGCCGCGAGGCTACGCGATCCAATTGCGGATCAATATGGAGAGCATGAATGCGGATGGCGAGGCGTTGCCGTCAGGTGGGACGCTGACAGTCTATCAGGCACCCAGCGGCCCCGGCATTCGCGTCGATGGATTTGGATATACCGGATATACAAGCAACCCCCACTACGACTCTCTGCTCGCAAAGCTAATCGCCTATTCTCCGAGCGGCGATTACCAGGATGCCGTGAAGCGAGCCCAGCGCGCGTTGGATGAGTTTTCTATTGAGGGCCTGAAGACCAACATCCTGCTTCACCAAAACCTCCTGAGCATGCCTGCCTTTGCGGCAAACGACGTCTACACGACCTTCATCGCGGATCAGACAGCGGAGCTGGTGAAAGAAGGAGCACGCCCAGCACGGTTTGCGATGAGCAAGGGAACTGGCGCGACCGCTGCCCCGTCCGTGCAAGCGACAGGTCCGGACGGCACCCGTCCTTTGAACGCGCATCTTCAGGGACGCATCGTGAGCATCGACGTTGCCGAGGGCGACAGTGTCGCGCCAGGTCAGCAGATTGCTGTGCTGGAATCCATGAAAATGGAGCACATCGTCTCCGCAGAAACAGGCGGCATTGTTCGTGAGATGGCAGCCAAACCAGATGACACGGTATTTGAGGGAGCGCCTCTGCTCTTCATTGAAGAACGAGATGTGGGGATGTCTGAAAGTGCAGCAGCTGCTGCTGTCGATCTGGATTTTGTTCGCCCTGACCTGGAAGAAGTCATAGAGCGGCACGCCATCGGGCTGGATGAACGTCGCCCGGATGCCGTCGCACGCCGTCGTGGACGCAATCAGCGGACCGTGCGGGAAAATATTGATGATCTCTGTGATCCCGATAGCTTCATTGAGTATGGTGCGTTGGTCCTGGCGGCTCAGCGTCGCCGTCGGTCGATGGAAGACCTGATCAAAATGAGTCCGGCAGATGGAATGATCACAGGGGTAGGCTCCATCAATGGCGAGGACTTCGACGAGGAAGCCTCACGGGCAATGGTTCTTGCGTATGACTTTACTGTCTTTGCTGGCACCCAGGGTCATATGAACCACAAGAAAACCGACCGCATGTTAGGCCTTGCGCATCAATGGAACCTTCCGCTCATTCTCTTCGGCGAAGGCGGCGGCGGACGTCCGGGTGATACAGACACGGCAGGTGTCGCAGGGCTTGATGTGCCAACCTTCAAAAGCTTCGCTGCGTTGAGCGGCAATGTACCAGTGATCAGCATCGTCTCCGGACGGTGTTTTGCTGGGAATGCAGCGCTCGTGGGGTGCAGTGACGTGATCATTGCAACGGCTGACTCAAACATCGGTATGGGCGGTCCTGCCATGATTGAAGGTGGTGGACTGGGCGCCTACAAACCAGAAGATATCGGCCCGATTGACGTCCACAAGAAAAACGGCGTCGTTGACATAGCGGTTGCTGATGAAGCCGAAGGTGTGGCTGCCGCCAAGAAATATCTCTCCTACTTCCAGGGTCGTCTTAAAAAGTGGGAGGCTGCAGACCAGAGAGAGCTGCGGCATCTGATCCCGGAAAACCGCCTGCGGGCCTATGACGTGCGCACGGTGATCGACACGGTCGCAGACAAAGACAGCGTGCTTGAACTGCGCAAAGATTTTGGTGTCGGTATTCTGACCTGCTTCATCCGCATCGAAGGTCGCCCGATGGGCTTGATTGCGAACAACCCGTTCCATTTGGGCGGTGCGATTGATGCTGATGCAGCGGATAAAGCTGCCCGCTTCATGCAATTGTGTGATGCGTTCGGCCTCCCCATCCTCTCCTTCTGTGACACGCCAGGCTTCATGGTAGGTCCAGAGGTGGAGGAGACGGCCCAGGTGCGTCACGTGTCGCGCATGTTTGTTGTTGCAGCCAACATGTCGGTACCGGTCTTCACCATTGTCCTTCGCAAAGGCTACGGCCTGGGCGCGCAGGCAATGACGGGAGGGACATTCCATGCCCCCTTCTTCAATGTGTCATGGCCGACCGGTGAGTTTGGCGGCATGGGGCTGGAGGGTGCGGTGCGCCTTGGATATCGTCGCGAAATGGAAGCGATTGAAGATGAGGCAGAGCGCCAGGAGTTCTTCGAGAAGATGGTCGCCAGTTCCTACGCCAGAGGTAAGGCGATCAACATGGCCTCTTTCTTGGAAATTGATGGTGTTATCGATCCACTGGAAACACGACACTGGATCATGCGAGGCTTGAAGTCGCTGCCGCCCAAGTCGCATGATGCGACACCGAAACGACCATTCATCGATACATGGTGAGCGAAATCACCGGGAGAAGAACATGAACTGCCACAAGGTGGATTACACGATCATCGGCGATGATATGCAGCTGGTGGAGATCGAACTTGATCCTGGCGAGACCGTCGTCGCCGAAGCTGGCGCCATGAACTACATGGAAGACGGCATCGAATTCGAGACACGCCTTGGCGACGGGTCAAAGCCTGATGAAGGCGTGATGAGCAAACTGTTCTCGGCCGCCAAGCGCACCTTTACCGGTGAGTCTCTCTTCATGACTCACTTCACCAATCAAGGGTCGAAGAAAGCGTCTGCTGCCTTTGCAGCTCCATTCCCTGGCAAGATCATTGCGCTTAACCAGGCGATGACTGGTGAAGTGCTCTGCCAAAAGGACTCTTTCCTCGCGGCAGCGCTGGGCACAAGCATTGATATTGCCTTTCAGAAGAAGCTGGGCGCTGGGTTTTTCGGGGGCGAAGGCTTCATCCTCCAACGTCTGCAGGGGGACGGTATGGCCTTCGTGCATGCAGGCGGCACGATCGTCGAAAAGAAGCTCAATGGTGAAAAGCTTCGCGTGGACACCGGCTGCATCGTCGCGTTCACGCCATCTCTTGAGTACGACATAGAGCGCGCAGGTGGTCTGAAGTCTATGGTTTTTGGCGGCGAAGGTCTCTTCCTGGCAACTCTGCAAGGCACAGGCACCGTATGGCTGCAAAGCCTGCCCTTCTCACGCCTGGCCGACCGAGTGCTGGAACATGCGCCGTCTGCAGGGGGCACCGACCAAGGAGAAGGCTCACTTCTGGGGGGCGCCTCCCGTATCTTCGAGAAATAGCCGCTTAACTGGCTGGCTGTGATGGTCGTCCGAGCTTAAAAGTAGCGCTGGCTCGGGCGACAAGCTCACCATCCTCGCGACGCAGTTCCGCTTCGGCAAAGGCAATTGATTTGCCGCGGTGTCGAACCCACCCCTCACCGATAAGGGTCCCCTGGTCCGCACGGCCAAGAAAACTTGTTTTGAGTTCAAGCGTCACTTGGGGTGTTGGCGTGGTGGTCGTAGATCGTACAGCGTGACCACATAAGCCATCCAGCATGGCGGCAAGAAAACCACCATAGATACGCCCTCCGCGATTAACGAAATTTTCGCCAGCAACATAGGAAGCTTTGACGTAGCCGCGCTCAGGGTCAATTTCCAGGACTTTTTTGCCGAGTGTCACCGCAGCGGGCGACTCCCAGTCAGCGGGAGGAAGGTCATTCATGTAGGGATATTAAAACACTGGCTGGAAATTCGCTACGTACTCTTGCGAGCAAGCGGCCCTTTCCTCCGACAAAATTTCATGACCTTGGGCAGCGCAATGCCTGTCAGCTCGGAACCGAGCGACACCTGTATTGGTGCAACCTTTTAGATCTGGATCATGGAGAAACACACAAACCGCAACGATGTATTTTTCTTCGCAAGGAAGCTCGATCATATACTTCTGCTCTTCCGCACTTCGCCTGCTCCACCAACTGTCTCCAGCAGAAACGTTGCCTTGGGTTGGACTGTCGAGGCAGTGTCGGAATTCTTCATATGTCGGTTGGGCCGTAGCCGAGGTAACGCCCAACGCCGAAATGATTATGGCCGCACCGAGCAGTATGATTGCTTGAACAAAGTTACCCACAAAACCCTCCAACTTAACGGCCCCCGCCGCTTCCACAGAGTTTATCGTAGCGGTGCCAAAGAAGTAAAGATTGTTTACCAATTCGAGCGTCTTAGCAGAGCTTGCGCTTATACATATCGAAGACCTTTCCCCAGACCTGCTCCGCAGCGTCTTTCACATAGGCCTCACGCTCAGGAAAGCAAAATCCATGGCCAGTCCCTGGCCAAACGTCCAATGTGTAGGAGATGGAGTGCGCATCTAGTTCTGAGCGGAGATCAGGAATGACATTGTCTGGCACCCACTCGTCCGTTTCAGCAAAGCCAAGATAGAGCTCGCCCTTGATATTGGATGCAAGTTTGTGGGGTGTATCAGGCGCATCCGTAACAATGCCAACTCCGTAGAGCGATGCAGAGGCTGCGAATTGGTCTGGATATGTGCCTGCGGCAGACACAACATATTGCCCGCTCATACAGTAACCAATGCAGCCAACGGGCCCAGGGTTGATCCGTGAGTCTCGCTCCATCCATGCCAGAATGTCGGCAGTGTCGGACATGACCAGCGCATTGTTGAGGGAGCGCATGGCAGAAAACATTTCCTCGCGAACAGACTCATCTGCCTTTGCCATGTCGAAACGAAGACGCCCGAGCCGGTAATACATGTCTGGCAACAGAACGGTATAGCCCTCAGTCGCGATACGGCGTGCAAACCCATACAATTCTTCACGGATGCCGGGGGCATCCATATAGATGACCACAGGCGGCTTCGCGCCATCGTCATGGGAAACCACAAGTGTTTCCATATCGCCATCAGATGTTTTGATGGAAAGAATTTCTTCGTTCATCGTCGACCCCGACACCGGTTTTTGGAATGGAAAAAAGGGTCGGAGGAATTCCGACCCTTGAACCTGTCTTATGCAGCCGCTGCTGCACTCGGCCGAGCCTGCACGCGGTCGTACCAGGCAACAATGTTCTTATTGTTTGGATCAATGGGTTGCCCGACAGAGGCACCAAACTCAAGGAAACCAAATAGAAGGATATCGGCCAAAGTAAATCGGTCCCCAGCAAGCCACTGCTTGCCTTCGAGCTGTTCATCGAGCCATTTGATTTTGTCCTGTGCAACAGCCTTTAGGCCATCGGCCGCCTCTGGCAGGCATCGAAAACGATCTTGGAACATGGGCAGCCCTTCAGCGAACCGAAAACCATTTGCCAGAGGTTCGCAAACGCCAAGATCAACCCGGCGAACCCACTTGCGCGTTTCTGCCCGCTCTTCAGCATTAGCGCCAACAAGCGCAGGAGCTGGTTGGTGCTCTTCAAGATATTCGCAGATGGCGGTGATTTCGGTGACGATGTCGCCATTGTCGAGGGCAAGCGCTGGTAGCTGTCCGGCAGGGTTCACTTTGAGGTACTCAGCCTGACGGTTGGCACCTGCCATAATATCGATTTCTTCAAAAGGAAGTTCGATCCCCTTTTCAGCCATGAAGATTTTCACGACCCGTGGGTTTGGCCCAATGGAGTTATAGAGTTTCATATGACAGCTCTCCCTATCTGTATCTTGTATTTATTTGCCTAGAGTCTTAGCCGATGAAGACCTGTATCGCCACATATTCGCAAACTCAATTGCGAAGCCAGAACGTGGATTAGTTCAAATTGGCTCTCGCCAGCGACGGCACGTCTGGTATGTCTTAGGCATCGACATTCCTTATTCTCTAAACGCGCTAGGCGAATGACAGAAAACGCTACGTCAGCCGGGCCCTCCAGCAGGCCTCCCCTCTTCTATGGATGGTACATCGTCTTCGCGGCTTTCGTCGTAATGACGGTTTCTGCCGGTTTTGGCTTTTACAACTTATCCGTCTATCTGGAAGCTTTTGTCGATGAGCGGGGCTTTTCAGTTGGCTATACGTCAGGGGCGACAGCTGCATTTTTCGTCTCGTCCGGTGTTGCGGGCCTAGGCGTTGGATGGCTCATCGAGCGATATGACCCAAGATGGACAATCGCCGGAGGTGCAGTGCTTGCTGGTCTGGTCTTGTCTGGCGCGGGATGGGTCAATGAACTTTGGCAGCTTTACCTGTTCTACGTGCTCTTCGGCGTCGGATATTCCGCCTGTGCGCTCCTGCCCTGCACAACTCTTGTTGCTCGGTGGTTCGAGAAGAAGCGCTCTGTGGCGCTGTCCGTTGCCTCCACCGGCCTCTCCCTTGGAGGGATTTTGCTCACGCCGCTCTCTGCGGAACTGATTGAACGATTGGGCCTTGCCGGCGCCGCTCCCTGGCTTGGTGCAGGGCTCTTTTTTGGCATAGCCCCTGTGGCAATGCTGCTCTTTCGTCCAAGTCCTGCATCCATGGGGCTGGCGGCGGACGGCGATGACGTGCCTGACGGGGCACCAGGTAGTGCGCCGACGGTAAATGGTGTCCCATACCATGTCGCCGTTCGCAGTCGCTTCTTTGTCCTTGCAACGGTCACCTTCATGACATCTATGATGGCTCAGGTTGGCTCTATCGCCCATCAGTTCTCTTTGGTGGCGGGACGCGCAGACGATCGCGATCTGGCTGCCTTGGCGGTGTCGGTGATGGCGGGGTTCAGTATTGCCGGACGTCTGGCAGGTGGTTGGGTTCTCCCACACATCTCTTCACGGCTCTTCATGGGCGGACTCCTGATCGTGCAGGCAATCGCCCTGAGCCTTTACGCTGTTGCTGCAACACCGACCACATTGTTGATGGTCGCCGCATTGTTCGGCGTGACCGTAGGTAATTTGCTGATGATGCAACCTCTGCTCATAGCAGAAGCATTTGGTACAATGGCCTATGCGCGCATCTATTCCACATCTCAACTATTCACAACTCTGGGCGTCGCTAGTGGACCGGCCGCATATGGATTGATCTATGAGGCAGCGAATGGATATACCGCATCTTATCTTTATGGTGCTGCAGCCTCGATCATCGGCCTCGTGGCTATTCTGGCAGCAGGTCCAGTGGAACAAGAACAACAAAAAGCATGAGGAAAAACATGTCTGATTTTGGTCCGGGAATAGAACTCAACAAGCCAGCCTTTATCCATCCAACAGCCCTTATCTATGGGAAGGTTTTCATCGATGAGGGTGCATCTCTCTGGCCCTATACCGTCATCCGCAGCGAAATGTATGAGGTGCGGATCGGCAAACGCACAAACATCCAGGACTTTGTGATGATCCATGTTGGCAACACCACGCCGACAATCATTGGCGATAATTGTTCAATTACGCATCATTGCACAATTCATGGTGCGGAGATTGGCGACAATTGTTTGATTGGGATCAACTCAACGATCATGGATGGCGCAAAGATCGGCAAGAACTCCATCATCGGCGGACATACAATCGTGACCGAGGGAACCGTCATCCCTGACAATTCCATTGTCATGGGATCGCCCGGAAAGGTGGTCAAAGAGCGTGACAACTCAAAAGCAAACATCATGAATGCGGCTTTCTACTACGAGAATGCGAAAGCCTATGTGAAAGGCGAGCACCGCGTTTCTGAGACCGCTGAGTTCAAGGCGGCAATGACGCGCGCGCAGGAAGCCCTAACCGGCTGATTTTCAATAGAAAATTGAAACTGGTAGAATTGCTGCGCGGGCACTATGCTGCGGCGCAAATCGACACCAAACATGTGGAATCTCATGAAACTCCCAGCTTCATTCTATAAGCCCCTGTCAATTGGTGCGCCGGCACCCTTCCAAGAGCTGCCATTGGCGCTGGAACGAATGATCCACTTCTTCCCAGCGCATAACGAGAAGGTTCATTCTAAAATTCCAGATCTCATTCCGAAGGTCGATGTGATTCTTGGGAACCTGGAAGACGCAATACCCGCTGATGCAAAAGAAGCGGCTCGAGCTGGTTTCATCAAGGTTGCGCAGGAGAATGACTTTGGGAACACGGGCCTTTGGACTCGGGTCAATGCACTGAACAGCCCTTGGGCGTTGGACGACATTGTTGAGATTGTCAGCGCCGTTGGCGACAAGCTCGACGTGATTATGCTGCCCAAAGTGGAAGGTGTTTGGGACATCCACTACGCAGACCAACTGTTGGCTCAGCTTGAAGCAAAACATGGCGTTAAAAAGCCTATCCTTATTCACGCCATCCTGGAGACAGCGCAAGGCGTAAAAAATGTGAATGAGATTGCGGCGGCGAGCCCGCGCATGCATGGCATGAGCTTGGGTCCTGCCGATCTTGCCGCATCACGGGGAATGAAAACCACGCGTGTTGGCGGCGGACATCCGTCCTACGGCGTGATTGAAGATCCAAAAGAAGATGGAAGCAGTCGGGTCTTTGCGCAGCAGGATCTTTGGCACTACACAGTTGCTCGTATGGTAGACGCGTGCCTCTCCAACGGTATTCGTCCCTTCTACGGTCCATTCGGCGATATTCAGGACACGGATGCCTGTGAAGTTCAGTTCCGCAACTCCTTCCTACTCGGATGCGTTGGCGCCTGGTCGTTGCACCCAGTCCAGATTGATATCGCGAAGAAAGTTTTCAGCCCGGATGTGGACGAAGTGAAGTTCGCTCTGCGCATTCTGGAAGCCATGCCGGATGGCACGGGCGCTGTAATGCTCGATGGCAAGATGCAGGACGATGCAACCTGGAAACAGGCTAAGGTGATCGTCGATTTGGCGAAACGCGTCGCAGAACGGGATCCTGAGCTTGGCAAAGCTTACGGTCTTTAAGGTCTCGTTCTACCTGATCAACGGCTCTTCATATTTTACGAAAGTATCGATCGCATCGAGCGCTGCCGACAGAGGGATGCGTGATGCATCGTCGACACCATAATCACGAAGTGCGTGGAGAATTTTGAGTCCCCTCGCCTGCGCTGCATATTTGGCTGGATCATGTCGTGTAAATATTGACACGAGCGGCGCACCGCCGACCGCCAGCATATGTCCAGTGCCAGAATTGTTCGCAATCGCGGCCGACATATGTGCGGCGAGCGCCATGACGAGCATCGGACCCTTGATGTGGGGAAAACCGTCTGCCCGGTCCCACTCAGGCAGAAGTGCTTCTGGCACTTCCTCACGAACATGCGCCACTAGCTCCGCTTCGTCAGGCCCGAGAAGAAAGACTGGTATACGCCCGATCGCCAATTGTTTTCGCGCAAGTTCGAAGTAACGTTCGACCGGCCAAAGTTTCCGACGATCCCCAGCTCCTGGTGCAATGCCGATATAGGTGGAACCTGAAGGTAGCAAGGCTGCTGCAGCAGCCCGGTGTTCTGCAGAAGGATCAAAGACTTTTGTACCATCGTCTGCTGGTCGAGGCGATATCAGATCCAGCATATCGATCAGTCCACCTACAAAGGACGGATCTGATTCAAAGTCCTTTGGCGGTTTGACATCTGAGAAAAAGAAATCGGCAGTGCCGGACACGAACGTTGTGTGCGGTATGCGTTTCACGATCATCGTTCGCGCGACAAGGCGCTGCGTATCAATAATCAGATCAAATTTGCGTCCAGGAAGCGGCGACCATTTGGTAAACAGCTGATGGGTTTTGTCGCCGATACCTGCTTGCTCAATCACCTCATCAATAAACTTCAAGGCGATAGGCTTCAGAATGCTCGCGTAAACTGTCTTGCCGACGCCCGCGACCCAGGTGATTTTCGCGTCGGGAAACCGCTGGCGGACCTGTTGTGCAAAACTAAGCTTCAAGATGCCGTCGCCGATGACTTCCTCACAGGAATAGATGAGGATGGATTTTGGGCAGAGTGCGCGTACCGGCA
This sequence comes from Rhodobiaceae bacterium, assembly GCA_003330885.1. Taxonomy (NCBI): domain Bacteria; kingdom Pseudomonadati; phylum Pseudomonadota; class Alphaproteobacteria; order Hyphomicrobiales; family Parvibaculaceae; species Parvibaculaceae bacterium. Next base: position 1,019,104 of record CP030277.1, read on the forward strand.
GGTCTATGGAAGGTATGTCTGACAATTGGTCCCCAGATCCCGGTTTCCTGAGGCTTATTGCCCCTCGTCTCTCTATAAACCGGCGATGCGAGGCAAACAATAGTCCGATGCGGAGAGGTAAATGGGACCGCCCCTGAGAAGGCAGTCCCAAATCACTTTAAGCGAGTTCGGTCATCGCTTCGCGGGTGAATGTTTTGAGTTCATCTGCCCTGCCATCGCGGATCTTGTTTGCCCATTCGGGGTCAACAAGCAGAGCCCGACCGACCGCCACCATGTCGAATTCATCAGCATTGAGGCGATCCAGCAATTTATCAATACTGGTCGGTTCAGATCCCTCGCCCGCGAAGGCGGCAATAAACTCGCCTGACAGGCCGACGCTGCCCACAGTGATTGTAGGCTTGCCCGTGAGTTTCTTGGTCCAACCAGCAAGGTTTAGGTCCGACCCTTCGAACTCAGGTTCCCAGAAACGACGCGTGGAACAGTGGAACACGTCGACACCAGCGTCTGACAGCGGTTTCAGGAATGCGGCCAGTTCTTCTGATGTTGGTGCGATCTTATGGTCGAAGTCCTGTTGCTTCCATTGAGAGAAGCGCAGGATGAGCGGATAATCATCCCCAACCTCCGAGCGAACAGCGTTGATAATGTCCACGGCGAACTTCGTGCGTGCGACAGCATCTGTCCCACCATATTCGTCGTCGCGCTGATTGGTTCCTTCCCAGAAGAACTGATCAATCAGGTATCCGTGCGCACCGTGGAGTTCAATGCCGTCAAATCCAGCTTCGCGGGCTGCACCGGCTGACCGACGGAAGGCATCGATACAAGCCTGAATGTCTTCAGGAGTCATCGGGTCTGCGACAGGTTTACCCGGCACAAACAGACCAGAAGGGCCAGCGCTTGGCTCTTCTGGGTTTGGCGCTTCCTTTTGGTTGCGCATGGTTCCTACATGCCACAGCTGCGGCATGATCTTGCCACCGGCCTCGTGTACTTCTGAAACAACATTTTTCCAGCCATCAAGTGCTGCTTTGCCATGGAATGCCGGAATATTATCCGCCATCGTAGACACGCGGTGCCCAACGGTTGTGCCTTCTGTGATGATGAGGCCCGTCCCTCCTTCGGCGCGGCGTCGATAATAGGCCGCAACGTCCGCTCCTGGAACTTCGCCTGGAGAGAAATTCCGTGTCATCGGTGCCATCACCACTCGGTTTGGAATGGTGAGACCATTGAATGAAAATGGCGAAAACAGCTTCTCGGTTGAGTTGCTCATGCGATATTCCTTGTGAGGTAACCGGAAGTCCCGGTCATGAATTTTTGTGTCGCGTATATTGCGTGACCCTTGGGCAGGATCAAGGGTGCTGGGCGTGTTTCTATAGATTGGTGTAGAATTCCCAACACAGATACCGACAGGAGACAGAATGGGACCGAATCCAGCGCTCAAAAAACTGGGATTTTCCGAAGCGGACCGTGTGGTTCTGGTGCACACCGATGATATTGGCATGTGCCAAGCATCCGTGAGCGCCTTCCACGACCTATGGCAAGCTGGTGCAGTTTCCTGTGGATCTGCGATGGTGCCCTGTGCCTGGTTTAACGCTGCAGCTGATTATTGTCGGGAGCACCCTGAGGTGGATATGGGCGTTCATGCAACGCTGACCAGCGAATGGCATCCTTATCGCTGGGGCCCCCTTACCGGTGGCGCGGCGGCCGGTGGTTTAACCGACCAGGAGGCCAAGTTCCCAAAGACATCAGAAGCTGTCGCGAAAGCAGCGGACCCGCAGGCGGTCAAAGCTGAGCTCAAAGCACAAATTGAGCATGCCAAGGCGGCTGGAATTGAGCCTACCCACATAGACACGCATATGGGGTCGGTAATGCACGGGCCCCTTTACGATGTGTTTGTTGACCTCGCACTTGAGTATGGAATTCCGCCCTTTGCACTCCGCCTCACAGCGGAACAATGGGCATTTGGCGGCTATTCAGAGGAGAGCTGCACGCTTTTCGAGCGTCGTACAGGCGAATTGGAAGATGCGGGTGTGCCCACGCTAGATAGGATATTGAGCGTCTCTCTCTCTGACGAGGAGGATCGCGCAGGGAAAACAAAACAGGCATTGAGTTCGATTAAGCCCGGACAGATGAGCTATTTCATCCTTCACCCAAGTCATGACACCGCTGAGTTGAGAGGCATCTGCCCTGATTGGCGGTCGCGCGTGATGGACCTCGAAATGTTCTTAAGCGGAGAGATGGCGGACCATCTCGCGAAGGAAAACATTCATTTGATCGGATACCGGGCGCTAAAAGATCTTATTCCACAAGGGGTTGCTGCATGATCTTAAGGCAGCTATCAAAAGCACCCGATTCACAGTAAAATTGAGAGACGCTGGGTATTTACAGGCCCACTTCACAGGTACAGGCGTGATGATCGACAGACAGGCAAAATTCCATATCGGGCAGATTGTTCAGCATCGATATTTCTCATTTCGGGGAGTGATTTTTGACGTCGATCCAACCTTCAACAATACCGAAGAGTGGTGGTTGTCGATCCCCGAGGAAATCAGGCCGCGCAAAGACCAGCCCTATTATCACCTGCTGGCCGAGAATTCCGAGTCTGAATATGTCGCCTATGTATCGGAACAAAACCTGTTGGAAGATGAGACCGGCGACCCTGTTGGCCATTCAGATGTACCCAAAATGTTTGGTCCTATGGAAGGCGGCATCTACACCCTAAGGGGTGAAGCGGCGCACTAGCGGTAAAGACTAACGGTGCCCGACAGAAGGCGCTAAAAAGGACACGGACCATGCGGCGTGATACCCGTCCCTACTTCATCCGCCGCCTGCGCGATTCATTTTCAAAGTGGCAAGTTCGACGATTCCTGGAACCTCAATTCGACAAGGTTGGGCCCGGGCTGGACGTTGCGTACCCGCAAGGTGTGGAGTTGTGGGGCGCGAACATAAGCGCCGGTTCGCATTTGCACCTCCGGGCCGCCAAAGGCAACATGATCCGCCTGGCTACTTGGGACAGCGGAGACCGTGTTGGGAAAATCCACATTGGCGACTTTGTTCTTATAAGTCCTGGAAATCAGATTATCGCATCGGAGCGGATTACCATCGGCAGCAATACAATGATCGCCAGCGGGTGTTACATCTCCGATTCTGATTGGCACGATACCTATGATCGCACCGCCGAGCGGGACAAGTATGCACCCGTGACGCTCGAAGAGAACGTGTGGATCGGCAGCCGGGTCATCGTCGGCAAAGGTGTCACGATTGGCAAAAACTCGATCATTGGCGCGGGGTCCGTTGTAACGCGGGACATCCCGGCAAACGTTATCGCAGCAGGCAATCCGGCCAAGGTCATCAAACAACTGGATCCCGATAAGGAGTTCCGCCTGCGTTCCGACATGTTAGGTGACAGCGAAGCGCTCTACCACGAAATCGATAAACTGAGCAGATATCTGCTTCGGCATAACACGCTCTTTACGTGGGTGCGCAGCATGATTAAGCCGACGCGCCGCGACTGATCATCTAAGCTGGTCGCCAGTTGATCTGGATCAATGAACAGCGGACGCATTCACGTTTTTGTCCTCCAAACGCTATGGAGGACAAAAATGACCGATGCAGATTTTACTTACCTGATGATTGTCGTGGGCGCATTCAGCATGTTTATGCTGGTTCTGGGCTACTACATGTTCAGCGTGCCATCGCGAGACTGACAATCCAGGCTTTAGCTTGGGGCTTGTTGGTCCAGCCAATTGATCCCCGCCGTCATACCGGACAAGCTGACATTCAGCGTGACAGGGCCGTTGCGAATATCAACAAAGTCGACAGTCATATTGTTGCCGGCTTTGAGACGTTGAAGGCTGTCCACGGCAACAGGTGATATCGACTGGCAACCAATGGGGATGCAAACCTGAAGCGGGATGGCAGCAAGCTCTGTACCATCAACGCTAAATTTTACACCATTGGGCAGATGGGTTCCCAAAGGCACGATCGTGATGGCGTAGTATTCGTTGTTCGGGTTACGGCCGATGGCAAAAAACAGGGCGACAGACTGGCTCTGCTCAGAACGGATCTCGAAAGATAACGTACAGATATTGTTCGTTCCGTCTGGGGATGCACATTTCCCTCGCCAGTTGCCGAATTTTTCGACTGTTGAGCCATCAGCAGCCGTGACTGTCTCAGCCTGCGCAGAGATCGAGTTACCCAAGAAAAACGCAACAACAAATAGCGCAGCTGCGGCACGCCTTAATTCAAACATAAAAAATTCCTCTGCTCAGGGGCATCCGCCCCAACGACCCCCGCGTCGATTCCAGTAGTATAAGCTGTGCGGACCGAAGATGCACACCCGCCTTGCACCTTCCTGGAAAAAGCGCGACAAGCGTTAACGGGGTAGCTTTGTTGGTGTTTTGGGAGGAATTTTATGGGTCTCGGGCAAAAAGCCACGGTATTTGTATCAAGTGTGTTTGTTGGGCTGGCGAGCGCAACTGCCTTCGCAGAGCCTCAGCACGGCATCGCCATGCATGGGGCACCGCTTCATGGTTCTGATTTTGCGCACTTTTCCTATGCCAATCCAGACGCGCCCAAAGGCGGAGATCTGAAACTCGCGGCTATTGGCAGTTTCGACAGTCTGAACCCCCTCATTATCAAAGGCGTGTCGGGCGGTGGCATAAGAGATTACGTATTTGAGAGCCTCATGGCGCGTGCTTATGACGAGCCTTTCTCCCTTTATGGCCTTCTCGCGGAAACCGTTGAAACACCTGACGACAGATCGTGGGTGGAATTTCGCGTCCGAGAAGAAGCGCGGTTTTCCGACGGCGTTCCGGTCACAGTTGATGATGTCGTCTTTTCGCTGGAAACGCTTCGCGATAAGGGCCGACCCAACCACAAATATTATTATTCGAAAGTCGCAGAGATTGTGCGGCCCGACGCCCGAACTGTCAGGTTTGTGTTCGGGCCCGACGGCGACAGGGAAATGCCCCTCATCATGGGGCTGATGCCGATTATTCCCAAACATATCTACGAAACTCGGGCCTTCGATGAAACAAGCCTCGTACCTCCTGTTGGTAGCGGTCCATATGTGATCACAGACGTTGAGCCGGGTGCGCGCCTCGTCTACTCCCGTTCGCCGGACTATTGGGGCAAAGATCTCCCCGTAAATAGCGGACATTACAACTTCGACCGGCTGATCTACGACTACTTCCGAGATGCCAATGCATCCTTCGAAGCCTTCAAGGCAGGGCTTTATGACATCCGACCTGAAGATGATCCGACCCGCTGGGCCACCGGGTTTGACACTCCTGCTGTACGCGACGGGCGTATTGAGCTGCAAAGTTTCACGAAAGCAACACCATCCGGCATGCGGGCCCTCGTCTACAACACACGCCGTACTGTGTTCAGTGATCCGAAGGTGCGCGCCGCCCTTGGACTTGTCTTTGATTTCGAGTGGGTAAATACCAATTTCTACTACAGCGCTTACAAGCGCACACAAAGCTTCTATGACGGCTCTGAGCTTGCAAGCACAGGACGCGCCGCAAGCGAGACTGAACGTGCCCTTCTCGCGCCTTATGCCGGCGTGGTCAGCGACGGCATAATGGCCAACGGCTTTGTTGCACCGGTGAGTGATGGCACAGCGCGCAATCGTCAGAACCGTCGGGATGCGATTAAGGCGTTGGAGACCGCCGGCTGGGTCATCAAGGACGGTGTGATGGTTGAGGCTGCATCGGGCCAGCCCCTTTCATTTGAGATCACGGTCGCAACACCTGAAGATCAGAGATTGGCCCTCAACTATTCCGATGCTCTGAAGGGCATCGGCGTCGAAGGCAATGTTCGGTATGTCGATTCAAGCCAATATCAACAGATTCGGCAGACATATGAATTCGATATGATTTTCAATTTCTGGTACGCGTCCCTGTCGCCAGGAAATGAACAGAGTTTCTATTGGGGCGTAGACGCTGCCGATCAGGACGGGACCCGCAACTATATGGGCGTGAGGGAACCGGCTGTCGACGGCATGATAGAAGCCATGCTCGCGGCCCGCGAACGAGAAGAGTTTGTCGCTGCGGTCCGAGCGCTTGACCGGGTTTTGTTGTCTGGTGACTATGTTATTCCTCTTTTTTACCAGCCAGATCAGTGGGTCGCCCATTGGGCACGATTGAAGCACCCCGAGGAGACATCCCTCTACGGATACAAGATAAACACCTGGTGGGCGGAGGAGTAAAATGCCGCTGCCTGATTGCCTGAAAGGAAAGCTGAAGCTGCCGCTGATTGCGGCCCCGATGTTTCTCGTTTCTGGTCCCGACCTGGTCGTCGCGGCGTGCCAGCAGGGAATTGTTGGGAGCTTCCCCACGCCCAACGCTCGAACTCCTGCCATCCTGGACGAGTGGCTGGATGACGTCGCCAACAGGTTGGCCGACGTCCCAGATGCTGGCCCGCTCGCCGCCAACTTAGTTGTTCACCCATCGAATGATCGTCTCGAAGATGATCTCGCTCTGGTTGAAAAATACAAAGTACCGCTGGTGATCACGGCGCTAGGGAGCCCGCGCAAGATCGTTGACCGGGTCCATGCATATGGGGGCGCTGTGTTTGCTGATGTGAATTCTGTGCGGTTTGCCCGCAAGGCGGCTGATGCAGGTGTTGATGGTCTTGTCCTCGTTGCTGCTGGTGCTGGCGGTCACACCGGCAATATGACGGGGTTTGCCTTCGTGCCGGCAGTCCGTGAGTTTTTCGACGGCACGATTGTCCTTGGCGGGGGCATTGGAGACGGGCGGGCGATTAAGGCAGCGGAGGTTCTGGGCGCTGATCTCGCGTATATGGGCACAAGGTTCATCGCCACCAATGAAAGCCTGGCACACAGCGACTACCGACAGATGCTAGTCGACAGCACAATTGATGACCTTATCCTCACCAATGCTGTGACAGGCGTTGATGCGAATTGGCTGCGACAATCGCTCATTACAGCGGGCATGAACCCAAATGCGTTAGAAAAGGACCCGGACGTGAATTTCACCGACCCGCAGTCCGGAGTGAAACGATGGGCCAACACATGGTCAGCAGGACATGGCGTAGGTGTCATTGACCGTGTGGAGAGCGTCCAGTCACTGGTCGGTCAGTTGCATCGAGAGTATCAGTCAGCTTAGGTCCTGGACCAATGTCTGCTGCTGTCATTTATTTCGGCTTTCATTCGACTTGAAATTTGCTGCAATGCACAACGTCTGAGTTTTTCCGAAAACACACTTATGCTTCCGTGGACGTCAGACTCCCATTAGGCTCACTGCAATCAAAAATGGGAGGAATTTATTATGGCTTATGCCCCGGATACTCGCGCCTTTTATGACGCAGACAGCCACATTATGGAGCTGCCGAATTTCCTGAAGGACTACGCGGACCCGAAGCTGCGGGATCAGATTCCGGAGGTGAGCTACAGCGCCTCACTCGTCACAGATGAAGAAGTCGCGGAGATTATGGATCAGGGCGGCAAGCATAGCCGCGAACATGTGCAGAGCATGATTGATTTGGGCGACACCCTGATCAACACATCCAAAGAAATTCAGGCGCTTGGGGCTTTTGACAAGTCGGACCGAAAGGTCGCCATGGACATGCTGGGCTTCAAGAAGCAGCTTGTTTTCGCAACCCACTCTGTGGTCATGCCTTTCCATCCAAGCTCGAAGACCTCCTCTGAACTCCGATATGGCGCGACCCGTGCCCACAATCGTCACATGGCCGACTTCTGCTCAGACGATGACCGCTTGATGGGTGTTGGTGTTGTTCCGCTTGATGATCCTGCACTCGCGATCGAGGAACTTGAGTTCGCGCTGAAGAATGGCATGGAGGCAATCTGGGTGCCGCACCGTGCGCCTATTGGTTTTGCGCCAGGTCACGTGGACCTGGAGCCCTTTTGGGCACGACTTGCTGAAAGCGGCACACCCTTCGTTCTTCATGTTGGTGGATCACCACTACAGGCGCTTAAATCCTGGAGCAATAATGGCCGTAAGGCAGTGAAGGACTGGATGGGCGGTGGCGAAAATGTGCGGAGCAAAGATGCGGCGCTGATGCATCAGCCACCGGAAACCTTTGTCAGCATGATGGTGATGGATGGTGTTTTTGAACGTCACCCAAACCTCCGCGGTGCGGCAGTGGAACTAGGCGCAGGCTGGGTACCGGAGATGCTTCGGCGGCTGGACGACATCACGAAAATCTATAGCCGAGTTGATGAATCCATTCGGTTCGACCGCAAGCCATCAGAACAACTGACCCAACAAATGGGCTTCACACCCTTCCCGCATGAGGATGTCTCGCGTCTGATTGATGACTCGAACTCGGAGCTCTATCTCTTCAGCAGCGATTATCCGCATGTTGAAGGGGGGCGCGATCCAATCCGGAAGTTCGAGAAATACCTGGCGGATAGCGCGGAAGCCATCAAAGACAATTTCTATGCGGAGAACTTCCTGCGCCTCTTCCCGGAGGCACGGGTAGGCTAATCCGCTGCAAATAATTGAAGACGCGCCTGTTTGATCGCACGCGTTTTCTCTTCCCATTCTCGAATATGCTTTTCCATGTGCGCTGCTTCGTTGTCGAGATAGGCGTCATGGTTCTTGTCGCGAACAGTGATCTCACACGCAAGTCCGCTTGGGTCGAAGAAATAGATGGAATGGCAAAATTCATGGTCGATAGGTCCAGCGCAGGGCACTTTCGCTTCAGCTAGGCGGTCCATGAACTTTTGCTGTTCTTCCATCGTCTCCACTTCAAAGGCGAAATGGTAATCTTCAATGCCATCCTTGATGTTGAACTGATCATCTTCAGCGCTCGTTGGTGCATCAAAAAAGGCAATGTAATTGCCGTCTGCCATTTTGAAGAAAAGATGCATAAAGGGCCTGTCGGCGCCACTAGGATCTTTATCAAAGGCGAGCGCCGCGGCGGGTTCTAGTCCCAGAATGTCGCCGTAGAATTTCTTGGTTTCTTCCGCATCACGACACCGGTAGGCAATATGGTGAAAGCCCTTGATGATTGGTGCAGGGGTTTTCATCTCGCCAAGATGATCGACAGTTCCATGTAGTTCCCGTCCCATAGCGCAGCTCCTCCTATGTCATGGGGAAAACCCTATCACGAAGGAGGCAGATGTCACGCCAGACTGAAATCACGTCGCGTCAAGCGGGGTCACGAGCGAAAATGGCTTCTAGGCTATTCATGTTCATGCCGTGTTTGACGTAATTGTAGGGCGTCAAATTGACTGCCTTGATCATGACCCGTTCGATCTTGGTGCCTCCATTTTCATTGGGGACCATGTCGAAATCGAGCACGTTGATGCACGCTGTATCCTGCTCGAAGGCGCGGACTGCTGAAAGTCCGCCCCCGCTCGCCCAGCCGAGGATCAAGCGGTTAATGCCCTCATGCGCGGCGATCAGCATGGTGTGCCATCCCGGTTCGCCGAGCAGGCGTTCGATTGAAGCAACGGAGCGCGCCATGGCGTCGGCAAATGCTTCTCCGCCGGGAAGCATGGACGCGCCTGGTTCACCGGCAATGTCGAAGTGAAACGCCATTTTGGCTGCCATCTCTGCGCGGCTTTTGACGTGGCCATAATCGCCGCCATGCACCTCAACCAACCCAGAATCGATTTCCAGGGCTGGCGCGGTACCAGAAGGTTGTGCGGCCAGAACATATTCGGCCGTCTGCTGAGTTCGCGGATAGCCAGAACAGACCGCCCGGTCGAAAGAGACGTGTGACAGGGCAATGCCAGCAGCCTTTGCCTGTTCCTGGCCAAGTGGCGTTAGGGGCACGACGGAGAAGTCGCCCCCGGCCTCTCTGATTTCTTTTCCGAAATAGTCAACATGACCGTGGCGCATCAGATAGATACGCCGGCGGCCTGTTGTGCCAGGCAATGCAGACATGGAACGCCTCTACTTAAATCGCACCAGATGATTTCAATGCATCAATATCGCCTGCAGAAAAACCCCAATCGGACAGTGCTTCGTCATTGTGAGCACCAACGCCAGGAGGTGGACCCTGAATTTCAGAAGGCGTGCCTGAGAAGCGCGGTGCGACGTTTGGCTGTTTCACTCCGTCAATTTCAACGATCGTTTGCCGTTCTTTGTTGTGGGGATGATCGATCGCTTCATCAAGTCCAAGGACTGGAGCGAAACAGATGTCTGTCCCTTCCATCAACTCGGACCATTCATCACGTGTTTTGGTTTTGAAGATCCCTTCGATCTTCTCTTTCATCTCAGGCCATTTTGCCCGGTCCATTTGCGCGTCCCACAGATCTTCTGTGAGGCCCGCCTTTTCGCGCAGAAGCGCATAGAATTGAGGTTCGATGGATCCAATGGAGATGTATTTGCCATCAGAGGTTTCATAGGTGTCGTAAAAATGCGCACCACCATCCAGCATGTTGGTGCCTTTTTCCGGCTGCCACATGCCCGATGCGGTGAATCCAAAGAACATCGACATGAGCGACGCGGACCCATCCGTCATCGCGCAATCCACGACCTGCCCCTTGCCTGTGGTTCGCGCGCTCGTGAGTGCCGAGACCATTCCGAGTGCCAGGTAAAGAGCGCCACCACCAAAGTCGCCAACAAGATTAAGAGGGGGAACTGGTTTCTCACCAGGCCGACCAATTGCATGAAGAGCGCCTGTCAGTGAAATATAATTGATATCGTGCCCAGCGGCCTGAGCGAGTGGGCCATACTGCCCCCAGCCGGTCATACGACCATAAACGAGTTTTGGATTCCGCTTGAGGCACACGTCAGGGCCAAGACCTAGGCGCTCCATCACACCAGGACGGAAGCCTTCCTGAAGCATGTCCGCTTCTTCGATCAGCTTCAGACAGGCTTCGACAGCTTCCGGGTTTTTCAGGTCCATCGCGACAGACCGCCGTCCACGAGCGCCGACTTCGAATTTTGAGCCCCCACCGCCCCCTTTGCGGTCAATGCGCACCACGTCGGCACCCATGTCGGACAGAAGCATGCCACAAAACGGTCCAGGCCCGATCCCGGCGAATTCAACGATTTTCACTCCTGCGAGCGGTCCCTTGCCCATGGCATTCTCCCTGATTTTGCGTTTGTTGTTACGGTTTTACCCTCGCGAGAGGGGCTGCGTAAACCATGCAGACCGCTCCGTCTGAGTGACGCAGGGGCGCACTGCTTATTCCTGTCGCGATCTGGTCATAAGGAACGGAGTTGCGGAGGAACTGAACCCAAATCGCTCATAAAACGGTTCGGTGCCGGGCGTTGCATGAAGCGTCACGGTGGCATCATCGCGGACTTCCCGATCCACGAGCTTGAGCAGGTGCTGCAGGACGGCACTTCCGAAACCCTGTCCGTGAAGATGAGGTAGCACCGCGATATCAGACAGGTGGGCGTAGTGAGCACCGGAGCCGCTGGCTCTTCCCATGCCAGCGAGCCTGCCCTGATCCCACGCAGTCACAACATGCCTAGCGTTAACGATCAGATCGCGGGCCTGACTGATGGTACGCGACTCCCAACCGACACCGTCAGCGATCACTTGGTATCCGTCCGGTGTCAGCCCCCCAGCCTTCACATTGATGCTGGTTTTTCCCTCAACTGGTGTTGCCACCCTACCCCCAAAAACTCGTGCCAATACTTGGCAATGCCCTACAGCCGCTGTAGACCAAGCTTATGAAACCAACGGAAATACCCCAAGCTTTTTCAGGGCCGCTGCCGCCTACTGAGTTTAATATGGCGCGCTATTGCCTGGCGACCAATGCAGCGGAATGTCCGGACAAAATAGCGCTGATCGTAGTGCAAGATGAGAAAGCACCGAAGGACGCAGCGGAACAGTGGACCTATGGGCAGCTGGATGGTGCGGTACGGCGCATCGCTGCTGCGCTCCTTGACTCGGGCTTGAAGCCGGGCGATCGCCTCATGATCCGTCTCCCCAACACCAGCGCGTACGCATTTTTGTTTTTCGGTGCGCTTGCCGCCGGCATCGTTCCGTTGCCAGCATCCTCACAGCTTACCGTCGAGGAAGCAGGCTTCCTGCTGGACGATTCCGGTGCCCGTGCCATCGCGATAGCTGATGAGTTTGACATGTCGACGGGCGACGCTATGCGGTTTACGTCGGATGATATAGCGGAAATGATCACCTATGCTCGGACTGTCGATTATGCGGCCACGCGTGCAGATGACCCGGGCTATCTCGTCTATACGTCCGGAACCAGCGGCACGCCCAAAGGGGTCTTGCATGCACACAGAGCGGCTTGGGGGCGGCGCCCCATGTACCAGGGATGGTACGGCATCAGCGGCGACGATATTGTTCTCCATGCAGGCGCCTTCAACTGGACCTACACGCTAGGTGTTGGACTGACGGACCCTTGGGCAAACGGAGCGACAACAGTTCTCTTTACTGGCAAAAAGGACGTCCAGGTTTGGCCGCTTCTACTGGAGAGATATGAAGCCACCTTGTTAGCGGCGGTTCCCTCTCTTTATCGACAAATCTTGAAATATTGCGATCTATCGGCCGTCAATTTGGCGAAGTTTCGACACGGTCTGACAGCTGGAGAAGCGTTGTCGCCAGCCCTTCTGAAAGACTGGCAGAAGGCAACAGCCACCAACCTCTATGAAGCGCTCGGCATGAGCGAATGTTCAACCTACATTTCAACGGGACCCGGTATGAAGACCCGAGAAGGTAGTCCCGGCAAACCACAGCCAGGGCGCGCAATTGCCATTCTCGATGCAGACGACGCAAACAGCACGATTCCTCTGACACCCGGGAGTATCGGGCTGCTGGCCATCCATCGCTCTGACCCAGGCTTGATGCTTGGCTATTGGGATCGTCCCGATGAAGACGCGGCCGTTTATCGTGGCGACTGGTTTGTGGGAGGTGATCTCGCGCACTTCGATGAGGATGGCTACCTTTGGTATGAAGGCCGTGCAGACGATGTGATGAACGCAATGGGCTACCGTGTTTCACCTTTGGAAGTGGAAACGGTCATCGCAACCCACTCAAATGTGGCAGAGGTCGGTGTGTGCGAAATTCAGGTGAGATCTGACGTGTCAATTATTGCTGCGTTTGTTGTTCCGGCTGATCTAGACAAAGCGGATGCGGCGTCCATCCTTAGCCACACGGCTGGCCACCTTGCCACCTATAAGCAGCCCCGCGAAGTGGTCTTCGTTGAAACGCTACCCCGTTCGCCCAACGGGAAGCTGCTCCGTCGCCAATTGGCAGCGGCGTTTTCAAAGGTCGCGGGCTAGAGGTTGTTACTGACTCCTCATCACCGTGTGACCTGGCGAGGTAGGAAGTGACCGTGCGGTTCCATAGTTCAATTGGTGCTCCTGCATTCTCCTGAATATCGCGTGCGCTCATTATGGTTTCGACACCGACAAAGTATGTTGTCTTGCCCGAATGTGTCCTCGTTCCCGCATAGGCATCGAAGAAGCGACGGGCATGCAGTTCGAACATCTCATGGAGCCAGGGGATACCTCCGCTGTCGCCGACAAATCCCTCAGGAAACTCCCAGCACAGATGGGGACGGACAATGAGACGATTTGCTTTCTTCCTGGCACAAGGTACCACGACCCCCTGCCAGTTCTTCCGGGCATACACAGTTGAGACACAGAAAGACGTATCGGCAAACGGTGTCTCACTTTGGTAGTGATGGTGTTTCTCTTGGCTACTAACAGCTTCAGAAAAGGAAAGCGTATTTTGCTCACGCTCAAACCGCGCAAGCACCCTCCATTTCAGGTCACTGACCTTTGCCTCAAACACCGTACGCCTCCCGTCGCAACTTGTGTGGGACCGATATTCATCCCAATCGATCTATGCCGAGCACCACACAGAAGCGAAAATTAGAGGCGAGTTATTGACAATGTGTGAGTGCATCGTTGATTGGAGGAAAAAACAACATCGACCTATAACCAAGTACTACACACGCTTTTAGTTGAATAGACAGATCAGTCTAAGTTTGATGGCGACGCCTGGTTTCTCGCGAAAATAGTTTGTTCCCGGACAGATAGTAGAATCAGGTTTTGCCATATGGTCAACGAAATCGGTATGGCGTTACAATGATTGTCCGTCATCTATGGTCAGCACCGATCCAGTCATCAGGCGCCCCTGCTCTGAAGCGAGCATCAGCAATGCACCATCCAGATCAGTTTCTTGGCCCAGACGTCGGCGGGGCCACGCTTTGATTTGTTTCTCGCCTCCTGCGCTCGCAAACCACTCGCTGTTGAGTTCGGTTTCAATAAAGCCGGGGCAAAGCGCATTGACATTGATTTTGTGTCGTGCCCATTCATGGGCAAGCGATCGCGTCATCATGGCAACAGCAGCCTTGGACATGCAATAGGTCGCAAGCCCAGGCAGGACAGTATGGGCGCCGATAGAGGCGATATTGACGATATTGCCCCCCTCTCCTCGCTCAATCATGCGTTTGGCAACGTGGGTTGCCATAAAAAAGGCGCCCCGCATGTTGGTGGACATCATGGTATCGAAGTCTTCTGGCGACATGTCGACCGCAGGCGACTGCACATTCATCCCTGCGTTATTGACCAGCAGATCAATGTGGCCGAGCTCGGTCTCAACCTCGCGAACACAGCGCTCGATGGACGAAACGTCGGTGACATCGAGCTGAATTGGAAGCACACGTGCTCCCATCCCTTCAATTTCTTTCCCTAGCCTTTCCAACCGATCGACCCGTCGCCCTGTAATCGCGACTGCAGCCCCTGCGTCCGCCAGCACCTGGGCAAACCGATGGCCAAGCCCACTGGTCGTGCCTGTAACGATAGCAACCTTGCCTGTGAGGTCTTGGGGAGATGGTGGCACAAAAGACATATGGAAGCTCCTGAGATGAGATCTGGGCGCATCCTATGTTTCACATGACTGTCGTCAAGTCATTGTGAGCGCACAGGTTTTGCGTGGATCGTGGAGAGGCGTCATACTATGAGCATCAAAATACACTGACCCGAGGAAGTCTCATGCAGCTCGACGTTATTTCCGACACAGTTTGTCCCTGGTGCTACATCGGCAAGAAACGCTTGGATAAGGCCGTCAGTGCCTGGGATCGCAAAGACGTTGAGATTTCCATTTCATGGAGGCCCTATCAGCTTGACGCCACAATTCCGGCGGAAGGGGTAGACAGGCAAAAATACTATGAGCGGAAGTTCGGCTCTGAGCGTGCGAAAGAAGCAGGCAAAATGATCTCTGAGCTTGGGGAGAAGGAAGGCATCAATTTCGCTTTCGACCAGATCAAGCGCTCGCCAAACACTCTCGACAGCCATCGTCTCGTGCGCTGGGCGGCAAGTGCCGGTCTTCAAATGGAAGCGGTCGAACTTCTCTTCAAACGCTATTTTGAAGAGGGAGAGGATGTCGGCAAGGCTGAAGTGCTAATCGAAGTTGCCTCCGACATCGGCATGGATGTGGCTCTGGTGAAGGAGCTGCTCGCCAGCGACGCGGACCGCAAACAGGTGGAATATGAAGACCATATGGCCCGCGAGATGGGTGTCACCGGCGTGCCCTGTTTCCTGTTTGAAAACAAGTTCTCCGTTGTTGGTGCTCAGGATGTAGAAACGCTGACCAAGGTATTCAGTCGTGTTCAGGAACGGCTGGTGGAGCGACCCGCCGCACAGGCTTAAGCCGCCACGGTCTCCGCAGCCAGTTCAGAAAGTTTCCGGGCGAGCTTGAAGGTTCCCTCCAGCCGATCTTCGGAGAGATCCCACGCGCGCTTAAAGACGAGCTTGTGATCGGGACGCAGCTTCGCCCTATCCCGCTCATCATTGATGAACTCAACCAGCCCAACCGGGTTTGCAAAAGCATTGTCACGGAATGTGAGCACAGCTCCTTTTGGTCCTGCGTCGATTTTTTCAATCCCAGCAGCGCGGCAAAAGCCTTTGATCTCAACAATTTTGAGAAGCGAGTCGACTTCTTCTGGCAGCGGCCCGAACCGGTCAATCAGTTCGGCAGCGAATGCATCGATCTCCGTACGGCTTTCAACCTGTGATAGCCGTCGATAAAGTGCCATACGGGCGTCAAGGTCGGTGACATAGTGATCAGGGATGAGAACCGGCGTGCCAATATTGATCTGTGGCGACCATTGATCTGATCCCTCGCCGTCTTCACCACGAAGCTGGGCAACCGCCTCCTCCAGCATTTCCTGGTAGAGCTCATAGCCAACTTCTCTGATGTGACCAGACTGTTCATCACCCAATAGGTTGCCTGCTCCTCGAATGTCGAGGTCGTGGCTTGCAAGCGTAAACCCGGCACCAAGGCTATCAAGCGACTGCAGGACGCGTAGGCGCTTCTCGGCGTTGGCCGTGAGCTTCCGCGTGGCTGGTGTTGTGAAATAAGCGTAGGCCCGAGATTTCGACCGTCCAACACGTCCACGCAACTGGTAAAGCTGTGAGAGGCCGAACATATCTGCCCGGTGAATGACCAGCGTATTGGCTGAGGGAATATCAATGCCTGACTCCACAATGGTCGTGGATAGAAGCACATCATATTGCCCGTCATAGAATGCGGTCATTTTGTCTTCGAGCTCGCTCGGCGTCATCTGACCATGGGCCGTAATGAATTTCACTTCCGGCACCTGTTCGCGGAGGAACTCTTCAATCTCTCCCAGGTCAGCAATACGTGGGCAGACATAGAAACTCTGGCCGCCACGATAATGCTCTCGCAGGATTGCTTCGCGGATCACCACGGGATCGAACGGCGTAACATAGGTCCGGACCGCCAAACGGTCGACAGGCGGCGTGGCGATGATCGAGAGTTCCCGCACACCAGAGAGTGCCAGTTGGAGCGTTCGCGGAATGGGCGTCGCGGTCAGCGTCAATACGTGTACATCGGCTTTGAGTTGCTTCAGACGTTCTTTGTGGGAGACACCGAAATGCTGCTCCTCATCGACGATCAATAGGCCAAGATCTTTGAACTTGATGCTCTTGGCGAGCAGTGCGTGGGTCCCAATGATTACATCTACCTGACCATTGGCGAGTTCCTCGCGGGTCTGATTGGCTTCTTTCGTGCCAACCAGGCGCGAGAGACGTCCGAGCCGGATCGGCAGTCCCTTAAAGCGCTCAAGGAACGTTTTGTAGTGCTGACGTGCCAACAGCGTCGTGGGCACGACGACGGCTACCTGGCGACCTTCCATGGCTGCAACAAAGGCTGCGCGCAGTGCCACCTCTGTTTTGCCAAAACCCACGTCACCACAGACAAGTCTGTCCATCGGACGGCCGCGGGACAGGTCTTCGATAACAGCCTCAATCGATTGTAGCTGGTCATCAGTTTCGTCAAAGGGGAAGCGTGCACAGAATTCGTCAAAGGCCCCTTCTTGAGGCACAAATTTCGGAGCGTCTTTCAACTCGCGCGCAGCAGCGATCTTGATCAGCTCTCCCGCCATTTCTGTGATGCGCTCTTTGAGCTTGGCCTTCCGCGCCTGCCATCCAGTGCCACCCAGCCTGTCCAGCTGAACCACAGTATCATCTGACCCGTAGCGCGAAAGGAGCTCGATGTTCTCCACGGGAAGGAAGAGCTTGTCGCCCCCATGGTAGAGTAAGAGCACGCAGTCATGGGGTGCACCCGTCACGTCGATCGTCTGCAATCCGTCAAACCGGCCGATCCCGTGATCGACATGTACCACGATATCACCAGGTGACAGGCTGGACGCTTCTTTCAGAAAATTGTCAGCGCGCTTCTTGCGGTGACGTCGGACAAGCCGGTCGCCTAGCACATCCTGTTCGCTGATGACGGCGACATCGTCCGTCTCAAAGCCGGTCTCTAGTCCCAGCACCAACAAGTGGACCATTGCCGGATTGCTCGAAAGCACACTTGCCCAATCGTCAGTCGGAGCGATGTTCTCGACACCATGATCCTTCAGTACGCCTTGAAGACGCTCACGGGCGCCTGCACTCCAGCTGGCAAGGGCAATGCGCTTCTTCGTGGCCCGCAACCCACGAATATGAGTGGCGAGCGCATCGAATACATTGACGCCGTCCTGCTGACGTTCCGGCGCAAAGCTTCGACCTTCTTTCGCCCCAAGGCTGAGCGATGTGTCGCTGTCTGGCTGCGCGAACGGCGTGAAAACCCGGACTTGTCGCTCTGCGAGCTGCGTTTGCCATTCCTCTTCATCAAGATAGAGCGCGGCAGGCGGCAACGGCTTGAAGCTGGTTCCTTCCAGGTTCTTCATTTTGAGGGCGGTTTCACGCGCCTCAAAATAATCCTTGATCAGGTCCAACCGGGACTGACGGGCATCGTCCACCAGCTGATCCAGGGTGATTTTTGAACCTTCGAGGTAGCCGAAGAGCGTGTCCAGGCTTTCATGGAAAAGCGGAAGCCAGTGTTCCATGCCGTGGTGCTTGCGGCCTTCGCTTACGGCCTCATAAAGCGGGTCAGCGTCAGAGACAGCCCCGAATGCGGCGACATATCCTGCCCGAAACCGGCGGATCGCTTCCCCATCCAGATGAATTTCGCTTACCGGAACCAGGTCCATGCGCGAGCGCTTTCCGGTTGTAAGCTGATCTTCCGGATCAAACGTCCGGATCGCTTCGAGCGTGTCGCCGAACATGTCGAGGCGCAGCGCTGTGTCGCCGTCCGGTGGATAGAGATCAACAATGCCGCCGCGCACGGCATATTCACCAGGCTCCCTGACAGTGCCGGTGCGGTTATATCCATTGAGGGTGAGATATTCCAAGAGACCGTCCAGATCGATCCGGTCTCCGGCAGCGGCTGCCCAGGCTCCCTCTTCCAACAACTGGCGTGGCGGCACCCGCTGCAGCGCCGCATTGACCGTCGCGAGCACCACAAGCGGCCTTTTCGGGTCGCCAAGGTGCACCAAGCGCGCAAGTGTCGCCATGCGTTGTGCCACAACCTCGGACTGCGGCGAGACACGGTCATAGGGAAGACAGTCCCAGGCCGGAAACCTCAATATCTCAAGATCGGGGGCGAAAAAGGCCAGTGCCTCCGCCAGCGCGCTCAGGCGCGCATCGTCCCGCGCAATGTGCAGCACTGGCGCGGCTGCAGCGCGAGCGATATCGGCCAGGACCAGCGCGTCATAGCCCTCAGGTGTCTCGCCGAGGGTGAGCTGTCCCTTAGACGTCAAAATGCGATCATGAAGCGTCACGGTGTCTATTCAGGCCTCTTGGGGACCGCCGTGCCCATGAAGTCGAGCTGACAGATGCGTTTGAAAATAGGGGTATTGAAGGCGTCCGGCACAGGGTCACGATTCGCGATCCAGCCATAGACCTGATCGTCGGGTTCCTCGAGCAGCGCCTCAAACAGGTCTAGATCGGGCGTGTCGAGCTCCTGAATATGCGCGTCGGCAAACCGACCCATTATGAGGTCCATTTCCTTGATGCCCCGGTGCCAGGCCCGGAACTGCAGCCGCTTGCGGCGGACGTCTAGCGTCTCGTCGGTCATGAAATCCTCAATATCGGTGGTAGTGCTTTGGCCGCAGGATATATACGTTTCCGCTCTGCCTGTCAGCCCGTCCCGGGTAGGATTGGGTAAGATAACGACATGTTCAACCGATTGACGGAAACCCATGCGGCCCGAAATCCTTTTTCCTGTTTTTGCACCCATCTCGCGGCTGCCCGGCATTGGGCCGCGGCTGGAGAAGCTGCTTGAAAAACCCGTCGGGAAACATGTCATCGACTTGATCTGGCATTTGCCAGCGAGCCTGATCGACCGGCGGAACCGTCCCAAAATCGCTGAGACGCTGGACGGGGAGATTGCAACGCTCGAAGTAGATGTCGGTGCCCATATTCCCTCTAGAAACAAGCGCTTGCCCTACCGCGTTCATGTGTCAGACGAAACTGGTGAGATGCCGCTCATCTTCTTCCGCGCCCGTCCGGATTACCTGACAAAGGTCCTGCCGGAGGGCTCGCGACGGATCATTTCAGGTCGCGTGGATTACTATCAGGGCGACCCTCAAATGCCTCACCCGGACCATATCGTGGCGCCGGAAAACGCTGCAGAAATGCCGCTGATCGAGCCGGTCTACCCGCTGACGGCGGGTGTCACATTGAAGGTTATGGCAAAGGCCGTGCGGGGCGCTCTTGAATTGGTGCCAGACCTACCCGAATGGCAGGAACCCAATTGGCTCGCCAAACAAAACTACCCCGCCTGGAAAGAGGCGCTGGCGACAGCCCACGCACCGGAAAGTGCAACTGATCTGGAGCCGGGAACCCCTGCCCGATCTCGGCTGGCTTATGACGAGCTTTTGGCGAACCAGCTGGCGCTTGGCCTCGTCCGCACAAGGATGCGCTCGAGAGCCGGTCGGGAAACACGAGGTGACGGCAAGCTGCGCTCCCAGGTGCTGAGCGCCCTGCCTTTCAAACTGACCAACGCGCAGATGATGGCGCTCGCAGAGATCGACGGCGACATGGCCGCCAACAAGCGCATGCTTCGGCTGCTGCAGGGCGACGTCGGCAGCGGCAAAACGGCCGTTGCCTTGATGGCGATGCTCAATGCCGTCGAAACTGGCGCTCAAGGGGCCATGATGGCACCGACAGAAATTCTTGCGCGCCAGCACGCCGCAAGTCTTGGCCCTCTCTGTGAGGCCGTGGGCGTTCGGCTGGAAGTCCTGACGGGGCGCGACAAAGGCAAGAAGCGTGAGGCACTGCTCGCTGACCTGGAAAGCGGTGCCATCCACATTCTCATCGGCACCCATGCCATTTTCGAAGGCGATGTAGCGTTCAAGGACCTGGCATTGGCCGTTGTTGATGAGCAGCACCGGTTTGGCGTGCACCAACGGCTTCAGCTCTCAGCCAAAGGTGGCATTCCGGCGGACGTGCTGGTGATGACAGCGACCCCCATTCCGCGCACCCTGTCGCTCACTGTCTATGGCGATATGGATGTGACGCGCCTGACAGAGAAGCCAGCAGGTCGTCAGCCTATCGATACACGGGCCCTCCCCAACTCCCGCTTGGATGAGGTTGTGAACGGGATCGGGCGCGCGATCACCAGCGGCGCGCGCGCTTACTGGGTGTGTCCGCTGGTTGAGGAATCCGAGCATCTAGATGTTGCCGCCGCTGAAGATCGTGCTACGGCGCTAAAGGCAGAATTCGGCGACAAGGTTGGGCTCATTCACGGGCGGATGAAGCCGGCGGAGAAAGACGCGGTTATGGCACGGTTCCAGACGGGCGAGATTTCGATCCTGGTTGCGACCACGGTGATTGAGGTGGGCGTCGATGTGCCAGAAGCCACCATCATGGTAATCGAGCACGCTGAGCGGTTTGGCCTCTCGCAGCTCCACCAGCTCAGAGGGCGGGTTGGACGCGGCAGCGGCAAATCAAGCTGCCTGCTTCTCTATCAAACACCTCTTGGCGAAACCGCTAAGGCCAGGATCAACATCCTGCGCGAAACAGAGGATGGATTCCGGATCGCCGAAGAGGACCTAAAACTGCGCGGCGCTGGCGAGGTTCTGGGGACACGGCAAAGCGGCCTGCCGGAATTCAGACTTGCCGATCCAGTGGCCCATGCCGATCTGCTCGCAACCGCTCATGACGACACGCGTCTGATCCTTGAGACAGATCCCTCACTCCAGACCGAGCGCGGCAAGGCGCTCCGTACCTTGCTCTATCTCTTTGAGCGGGACGAAGCGATACGCTACTTGGAGTCTGGTTGATAAGACTTGTTGGAAACCGCGTCGTGGATCGCTGCCGCTACGCAATGCGGATCCTCTAGCATAGGGAAATGCCCTAACCCTTCTAACTGTCGACTATGTGCAGCGGGAATTCTCGATCTGATGTGTTCCAGTTGAGGCAGACCAGATACGGGATCAGCATCTCCATACAAAAAGGCCAGTCGCTGAGGGTTGAATTGTTCCATCGCGGCCTCAAGCTTGTTGGCAGCGTCAGACCGTTCTTTCATGTAAACAAGATGCCTTGGCGCCAGAAGCTTGCCGCCATCGGACGCGAAGTCCTCCCACATTCGACTGGTCTCTTTACGTAACCGATCCCGGTTTCGCCCACCGGTCGCCTGAACGCCTTTCTGAAAGGAGCGCTCTGACATTGCACGGGCAACCAAGCCGCCGACAATTGGGGTTGTCAGCAGGCGTTGGCTAAGCGTCGGGCGATATAGATCTGCATAGACGCTGGAGTTCATGAAAATAGCTTGGCTGATGAGTTCATCTGCCGTGCCGTATTTTCCCAAGAGCAATATCTGCAGCACGATGCCACCAAGGTCATGTCCGACAATTGTGGCGGGTCCCATGCAATAAGCGCCGATAATCTCGCTTGCGAGCGCTGTCTGACGATAGACGGAATAGGAAGTGTGAGCTGGTTTGTCTGACTTGCCATAGCCGAGGAAGTCGAATTGCAGGATGCGGTAATGCTCAGCTAATTCGTTGCCGACTTCGTCCCAGTCTCGCGATGATGAGGGAAAGCCATGGAGAAGTACCAGGTCTTCACCCGCCCCATACTGCCAGACCGCAATTTGGTGCCCGTTCCAGTCAAAAACCTGCCGGTCCCTTGGAGCGGGTTTGGAAGAAGTTTGCATCTATTTGTTCAACATCTCTTCAGACGCTTTCAACTGCATCATCATTTTTTTGCGCCCCTTAGGCGTAGCGTCGGACATTAGAGCGACAAGGAAGGCGTACTTGGCGCGGGCGAGTGCAACCTCGTGCTTCAACGACCCAACAGACCACATCCTGATCGCGCCCAAAGTGGAGTGAACTGCATTATGGGCAAGCGGCAGATTTTCTAGGTTTCCGCCTAAATCGCCCTCATTGGTCGCTTGTTTGACGATGAGTTCAAAGCGACTGCCGGTTCTGCGAAAGAGATCGCCCATCGCCTGACTGACCGCTCTTGACTCCAACTCATAGAGAATTCGGAAAACGGCCTTATAGGTGCGTTTGTTTGACCGCAACAAAGCAAAAAGCGAATCCAGGAGCGCAAGACCGCGATCAACGCCGGTAAGAGGCCCTTCCGCCGTAAGCACGTCGTCGACCTCACTTAGAGCGAGCTCAATTGAGGTAAGAATAACTTCTTCCCTGCCGCCTAGCAGGTTGTAGATCGTCGGAATTGTAACGTCTGACTCTTCAGCGAGTTGCTTCAAGGTAAACCCGCGCTCGCCATTGGCAGCGATCATGCTCATTGCATTCGTCAGAATTTTCTCACGACGCGCGAGTTTGTTTTTTTCTCTTAAACTATCTCTTGTCATTCCAAAGATTTGCACATACATAAAATTTTATCAATAATAAAATTATCGATAAAGGAGTTATCAATGTCTATGTCAGTCTCTGACGCCGTTGCAAATCGAAAAAGCGCGCGAGCCTTTTTACCTGACCCGGTTCCCGACGAGGTCATCCGAGAAGTGTTGGAAAAATCCCTTCGCGCCCCATCTGGTGGCAACGTGCAGCCGTGGCAGCTCTATGTTCTTTCCGGAAGTTCTATGGACCGGTTCCGCTTGGAGCTCGAAGCGAAAATGGAGGAGAACCCGCTTGGCGAAAAACCGCAATATTCGGTCTACCCTGAAGGCCTTACCGAACCGTACCGCACATATAGGTACAATGTCGGCGAAGAGATGTATGCCCTGCTCGGGATCAGTCGGGATGAAAAGCTCAAGCGCTTAGAGTGGCTACAAAACAACTATCGTTTCTTCGGGGCACCGGCTGCGATTTTTTGCTTTATCGATCGCTCCATGGGCGCGCCGCAATGGTCCGATTTGGGCATGTACCTGCAAACAGCAATGCTCTTGTTCGAAGAAGCTGGATACGCGACCTGCGCTCAGGAAGCCTGGAGCAGATGGCCGGAATTTGTTTCCGGTTTTGTCGGAGCCCCTGATGAGCAGATGCTGTTTTGTGGTCTGGCTGTTGGCAAAGAAGACGTGTCAGCGCCGGTCAACCGCCTGCGGACCAATCGCGCTCCCATTGAAAATTCGGTCACATTTGTCTCTTAGACAATGTTCTGAGGCCTGGCTTTAGGACTTAGTGTCCGCATCATTTCCGGCAGGCTCTGTTGATCCCGGTTCTTTGGGAGGTTCAACAAGGCCTGCTGAGATGACCAGCTTCGCTGCCTCTTCCACCGACATATCAAGTATCGTGATATCGGATTTTGGGACGAACAGCAGGAAGCCTGATGTGGGGTTTGGTGTTGTCGGAAGAAATACGCTGACCAGGCTGTCGTCCGTGGACGCCTTCTCCAGAACCTCGCCCTTTGTCTGTGTCGTAACAAAGACGAGTGCATAGAGTCCTCGACGGGGATATTCGATCAGGCCGACTTCCCGGAACGAGGTGCCACTCTGCGAAATGACGGTTTCGAAAATCTGTTTCAGCGCATTGTAGATATTTCGAACAATCGGCATTCGATCAACAAGCCGCTCACCAAACGCCAGAATGCGACGCCCGAGGAAGTTCGCTGTGAGCGCGCCAAGAACAGTGAGTCCTACCAGACCAATGATCACCCCGATGCCGGGCACCGTGAAGGGAAGCAGTTGATCCGGGTGATACTGGTCAGGAAAGAACCCGACCACATAGGTATCAATGAACTCGACAAACCATCTAAGCAGATAGATCGTTATCCATATGGGTGCGGCGACCGCGAGGCCGGTCAGAAAATACGTCCGAAGACGCGAAGTAATCCCCGCCTTTTTGGCGGGTTGTATGATGTGGTGCTGATCGCCTTCATTCGGGTCTGTCATTTTTGGCCTCTACTTAACCCTAGGTCACCCTTACCATCTACGGTGTTTCATGTCAGAAATATATGGTGATTTCCGGGTGACAAGGCCCGGCCTCGTAACAATCGAGCATGGTGAGCGCGATCAGACCGCGCAGCTCCCAGGTCTGCGAACGAGATAGACAAAACCGAACGGGAGAAAGACATGGCAGAAATGGCAAAAGGGCTCAAGCTGCGGCTCGATCCAGAGGACGAGTACACGCATACGCCGGATGCGGCAGCCAACTACAATGAGAGCATGTATTTCAACATGTTCGATCCCGACCAAAAGGTCGGAGGTTGGTTTCGCATCGGCAATCGGCCGAACGAACATTATGCGGAGACGTCAGTCTGCCTCTATCTGCCAGATGGCCGCGTCGGGTTCATGTTTGGCCGTCCGAAGATCGAGAACAACGACGCCATGGATGCCGGTGGCCTCAAAGTTGAGGTGGTCGAGCCCTTCAAAAAGCTAAAGGTAACTTACGAAGGCAAGGTCCTGCTTCTCGACAAGCCCTTCGACATGGCAAACCCGTCTCAAGCGTTCAAGGACCACCCAACAGTGCCCTGCACTGTCTCGCTCGACTATGAGGGCGTCTCCCCGATGTTCGGCGGCGAGACCGTAAAAGATGATGGGTCGTCATTGGAGGTTGATCCTGAGAAGTCCTTTGCCAAGGCTCACTATGAACAGCACATGGCGGCGAGCGGAACAATCACCGTCGGGGATGAAGAGTGGTCCGTCTCAGGCTTTGGGCTGAGAGACAAAAGCTGGGGGCCTCGCCACTGGCAGGCGATCAATTGGTATCGCTGGCTACCGATGAATTTCGGGAGGGATTTCGGCATGATGATTTCGATTGTGACTAACGAAGAAGGCGTGGAACGTCATGGCGGGATGGTTCTTAAAGACGGTGCTTACGATCTGATTGAGGATGTCAAAATCGAAAGTGAATGGGACGAAAACTTCTACCAGACATCGCTCAGGGCAAACGTGAAGACCAAATCTGGCGCTACTTACACTGTCGACGGGAAGGTCCTCTCCCTCATCCCGCTCAGGAATAGACGCAAGACGCCAGATGGCCAGCAACTCAATACGCGTATTACTGAAGGCATGACGGAGTATCGCTGCGACGGACATGTTGGATATGGCCTGTCTGAATATCTTGACCAGATCATTGATGGCAAACCATCTGGGCTTCTCTGATCATGACAACACCAGCAGAAGAATTAGCGGAAGGCCTGACAAGGGTAGCTGCACAACATTTCGGCGGAGCCACGATCACTGACCTGAAACGCCTGTCTGGCGGGGCAAGTCAGGAGACATGGTCATTTAAGACACACAAGGACGGCGAGGCAGAAGCCTTGATCCTGCGTCGAGCGCCCGGTGGTGGTGATGGCAATGCGAGCGGAACCGCCGTGGGATTGGAAACAGAAGCCAAGCTGATCCAGCTCGCAGCAGAGGCGGGTGTTGTCGTGCCGACAGTGCGATATGTTGCATCAGCCTCAGATGGACTTGGCAGCGGCTTTATC
The DNA here is from genome assembly GCA_003330885.1 of Rhodobiaceae bacterium. NCBI lineage: Bacteria > Pseudomonadati > Pseudomonadota > Alphaproteobacteria > Hyphomicrobiales > Parvibaculaceae > Parvibaculaceae bacterium. The sequence goes on from CP030277.1 coordinate 1,045,203, forward strand.
ATGAACCACGTGCATGGGGAGACATTGGGATCGAAGATTGTTCGAAGTGAAGACTTCGCTTCAGTCCGTCCGAAGCTCGCTGGCCAATGCGGGGAAGCCCTGGCAAAGCTTCATGCCGTGCCAGTGGCATCTCTGCCTCCTTTGCGCCTATCCCCGGCCATTGAAGAAATCGCGCGATATCGCGAAGTCTACAAAACCCATGGTCACCCTCACCCGGTCTTCGATTTGGCGTTTAAGTGGCTGTCTGACAATGTGCCAGCGGATGATCGGACGACACTCGTGCACGGAGACTTCCGAAACGGGAACATCATGTTCGATCCGAAACATGGCGTTTCAGCCATTCTTGATTGGGAACTGGCGCATGTGGGTGATCCAATGGAGGATATGGGCTGGATATGCGTGAACTCTTGGCGCTTTGGCGGCATCGATAAGCCGGTTGGCGGCTTTGGGGGGCGCGAGGATATGTTCGCGGCGTATGAAGCATCCGGCGGGCCCAAGGTTGATCCAGATCGGGTGAAGTTCTGGGAAGTGCTCGGCACGCTCAAATGGGGGGTCATGTGCACCACCATGTATGAGGCATTCAAATCAGGCATGGACCGATCCGTCGAACGGGCTGCCATCGGCCGACGGTCGTCGGAAACCGAAATTGACCTATTATATCTCCTGGCAGCAGACTGAGAGGGCAAATGCAAGATCTACCAACCTCATTGGAAATCGTTGGCGTAGTGAGCGATTTTATGCGTGAGCAAGTGCTGCCTGAGCTTGACGGCAGGACACGCTTCCATGCCCTCGTCGCCGCAAATGCTCTCGACATTGTCCATCGGGAGTTGGAGGCAGCTCCTTCGGCGAATGTAATGGAAGTCGCTCGACTACAGGCGCTCCTGTCTTCGAAAGAAACAGATCTTGAGGTGCTGAACAAGAAACTGAGCGATCATATCGAAACCGGCGCCCTCACCCTTGAGACACCAGGTCTGAAGGAGCATCTTTGGGCCAGCACGCTGACGAAACTCTCCATCGACCAACCAAAATATTCTGCCTACAGAAAAGCATTGAAGGAAAAACGGTCATGAGTGACCCCCTGGTCGGCATGGATAGAAGAGATGGTTTGGCGGTTGTCACCTTTAACAATCCGCCGAGAGGATATCTCAATCAGGCCCAGGTCAAAGAGCTTGCGGCGCACCTGGATGCGATTGAAAAGGATGACGGTACCCGAGCTGTCATCTTCACGGGCGGCGTTCCTGGTGTGTTTATTCGCCACTATGATGTTGGGGAGATTCAAGGGGCGACCGACGCCGTTCAAAAGAGTGGGCTCGACGCAGCGGGACTGATGGAAGCTGGCAAGCGCGGCAACCCCATTTCGCATCTGTTTGATCAGGTAGACCAGCTCAGAAAACCGACAATTGCGGCGATCAACGGATACTGTCAGGGAGGCGGTTTTGAATTCGCACTCTGCTGCGATATCAGGATTGCAGAAGAAGGTGACTATCGCATCGGTCTGCCTGAGACCAACATTGGCATCTTCCCCGGTGCAGGGGGAACCCAGCGCCTGCCTCGGGTAATTGGCGAAGCCAAAGCGCTCGAACTCATTCTTCGTGGGAAGACCCTCAACCCAGAAGAAGCTGTTGAAGCGGGTATGGTTCACCATTTAGCAGCTGGGACTGCGCTTGAGCTTGCTCTTGAGATTGCGGAAGACTTTAAGAGTAAGCCCGCCAGAGCCCTTGCGGACGCGAAGGCTTTGGTTAAATCAGCGACTATTACCCCACTTGGCGAAGGGTGTGCTAAAGAACGAGGGAAATTTTCAGCGCTGCTTCTCGAAGATGAGGAGGCGTCCCGTTTGATGGCCGAGTTCATAGCGGGCGGCGAAGATATAAACACGTAAGGCAGAGTTTCGAGACCATGTTGAAAAAGATTTTCTACGGAGTTGCCGGGCTGGTTGTTATTGCCGCTGTTGGCGCATTGACGCTTTATCTCAATCCCAAGCTTGGCCAGCGTCTTTTCCTCAAACCCTCTGCAACGTTTGACGTCGCCAACGTGCCCCCCGCCCCTGACTACTCCCAGGCCGATACCTGGGCGGCATTGCCTACGAAATCCGATAATGCAGATGTGGTGCCGCCTGAAAGTGGTGCCGTTGACTCCCAGGCTGAAGCCGTCGTGGATGTTTTCTTCGTCCATCCGACTACATACTATCAAGACGATATGTGGAACGCTCGCTATGACGAGCCAGACGAGACAAAACAGTTCCTGGATGATGGTGTACTTCGCCATCAGGCTGCTGTGTTCAATGGCAGCGCACGTGTGTTCGCGCCACGTTATCGGCAGGCGACGCTCTACGCCTTCATGGGCGAAGAGCCAGACGCTTACAAAGCCCTCGAATTCGCTTACACAGACGTTGCGAAGGCGTTCGACTATTTTATCGAAAACCTGAACGACGGCCGCCCGTTTATTTTGGCGTCTCACAGCCAGGGATCACTCCATGGAATGAAACTGCTTCAGGAAAAAATCGCCGGGACCAATCTCGCAAACCGGATGGTGGCAGCCTATCTCATTGGTTTCTCAATACCTGAAGAATTGGGCGCAGATGGTGTAGGCCCCTGCCGAGAGGCGCATACTACCGGCTGTTATCTAAACTGGAACTCCGTCACATCCGAAGCCGAAACAATGGGTTGGAAGGAAACGACAAAAATCTGGATCGATGGCAAGTTGCAGCACATCAATGGTCGTAAGATTGCCTGCGTTAATCCGATTACTGGAAGCCTTGGTGGGGTCGCGGAAGCAGCGGCAAACCTCGGGGCGCAGCCTTTCGCAGACAGCGAAGAGTCTGTTCGCGCTCTTCGTCAAGAAGCAACCGGAGCAGCTTGTGATGACGGCATGTTGGTTGTGTCGCCGCCGAATGATGATGAGGGCTTCACTTATGGTACCTTTGGCGGAGATTACCACATCTATGACTACAACCTATTCCATATGAATCTGCGCACAGACATTGCGCGGCGCATCGATATGTTCTGGAAAAGGTAAAATACCTTTATCTAAAGTCTTGATTTTATCCAGACTGACCCCAATTTATTTATTCAGACAAAGAGGTATATGCACCTGCAATCGGGTGTTTTGAGTTGGGGGCATGAATGCCGTTTCAGGCCATTCAGGCAGAAGTAATTCCAGAAGGTCACCCAGTCCGGGCCTACCTCCGTCATTTCGAAGACCATAAAACCAAAGCAGGTGTGCTCTCCGGCCAAGAATTTGACCCTTTGGCGGTGGCGTCCCTTCTTCCCTGGTTGCTCATATTGGATGACCTTCCTCGCTCTCATCCACCGGTCTACCGCTACCGCTTCGCCGGGCCGAAATGCTGTGAATTGTTCGGGATCGACTACACAGGAAAACTACTCGGCGATGATCTACCCGTTGAGGCCGCTGAAAGACGCCGGCAGGAGTTTCATGAAGTTGTAGAAGGACGCGTCCCGGTTTTTGCACGCGCCAATATCCCTTTGCCAGGGAAAGAGCACAAACAGATTTATCGAGGCGTCTTTCCGCTTGCTAAACAGGATTCTGACTATATCGATCAACTCCACGTGGTCATCGCGCCTGTGGACGAAGCTGTTGGCTAGAAACCTGAACGTTGATGCTGTTACACCACTTGCTCCTGCAAGGTTCTCTTGACCTCCTCCGGTATTTCATTCCAGTGCTGGTCCCGGAGGGCTCCCTCCAAAGAGTAGAGATAGTAGCAGACGGGAAGGTGTTTTCCCGGGTGGTTCGCACTTATGTGTCGATAGGCGGCTGCGGGCCCGACAGCCTCTAAATCTTGTCGAGTTATAACGCCGATCTCCATCAGACGTCTGGCGACTGTCGGCCCGATATTCTTAAGCTGACCGACGGGCCTTGTGTCTATGGGCATGATCAAGCTCCGTTAATGCAGAAGAGTGGATGACAGCATCAAACATCACTCCTGACACTCCTATGTCAGCAGTGTTTGCTTGTCACGACAAGGCCTCAGCGAGGATATCGAATACGAGCCGCACGCGAGGGCTGGTATGTACTTCGCTGTGTGTCGTGAGCCAAACGGGTACCGGAATGGGCGGGATATCAGGTAGTACTTGCTCAAAGCCCAGAATATCCGGTCCATTGTCTTTGGGAATGAAGCCAATACCCAGACCTTGTCGGATCATTTCATACATGGCGACGCCATTATTCGTTGTGACTTTGAACTGATCGCGTCTCAGGTGAAGTCCAATTTCTGCGAGAGCCGGCAGCATTCGGCTTGGATCTTCGAAACCAACAAACAGGGCGTCGGACAGGTCTGCCGGACTGGTGGGGCGACCGTAGGTGTCCAGGTAAGCGGGTGAGGCAAACAGATGAGCGGACGTTTCGTAGATAAGCTTGGCAATAAGGTTGGGTTCCTCAGGTCTCACATGCCGAATAGCGATGTCAGCTTCTCGGCGGCGAAGGTCCTGCAAGCTATTGGAAGAGAGAATCTCAATCTCCACACCTGGCGCTGCCTTCCGGATAGATTTGAGGATGGACGGCAACTGGTAGGTGGACATGGTGTCGGTCGCAGTGATGCTCACCTTGCCCTCCAACATCTGAGACTGCCCATAGGCGCTGAGCGAAAGCCGTCCTGCCGCCTCCCCCATGGTTCGCACATGGGTCAGAAGTTCGCGCCCGGCGTCTGTCAGCGCGAGCGATTTTCCAACCCGCTCAAAGAGGGTCACGCCAAGGCTTGCCTCCAGGGCGGCCACTTGCCGTCCAAGCGTGGGCTGGGTGAGGCCAAGGGCTCGAGCAGCTCCAGATAGGGACCCCTCCTCGGCGGTGACCAGAAAAGACCGCGCTTGGTTCCAGTCAAAAGTGATATTCTGCCAATCCATGCATTTTTGTATATCAGAGGTACTGATTTAGCCAATTTATCTTTGAGTGCCGTGCATTTACGTAGAACAACCATCCGGTTGATTTGCAAAGGAAGACCAATGACAAGCGACGCCAAATTTTGGGATCAGACGGCGAACAAATACGCAGCATCGCCCATAAAGGATCAGGCGGCCTACGAGCACACGCTTGTCGAGACCAGGAAACATCTCAGACCTGGTGACAAACTTCTTGAGATTGGATGTGGGACCGGCGGCACCGCCCTCTTAATGGCTGATGCAGTTGCCCATATCACCGCAACCGATATCTCAGCGAACATGATCAAGATTGCGGCAGATAAAGCTGTCGAACAGCAGGTAGGGAATGTCGAGTTCGTCCAGGCGACGCCTGCTGACCCGAAGCTCGTAGCGAAATCATTTGATGCGATCACCGGTTTCAACATTCTGCATCTATTGCCCGACCTTGAAGGCGACCTCGCAGCGCTGTACGCGCGGCTGAAACCTGGCGGACTGCTGATCTCCAAGACCCCCTGCCTCGCTGATTGGAAATGGCGCGCCGTCGGGCGTATTGCAATTCCGATCATGCAGTTCTTTGGGAAGGCGCCATATGTCAGCTTTCTGAAGGGCTCAGATATAGAAGCAAAATTTGTTACGGCGGGATTTGAGATTGTCACCAGTGAAAACCACAACGCTTTCAGCCGCTTTATCGTTGCAAAGAAACGGTGAAACAAAAAAGCCAGGCACAAATGCCTGGCTTACTCATTCTGATGTGGAAAAAAGCTATGCGTCGTGCGCTCCAATAATGGCAACGGAGCACACATTCTGAGACGGCGCGCCGCCGAGATTGTGGGTGAGGCCAATCTTTGGATTGGGAAGCTGCCTCTCCCCTGCTCTGCCTTGAAGCTGCAGATACATCTCATAGGCCATGCGAAGACCTGACGCCCCGATCGGGTGACCGAAACATTTAAGACCACCATCAATCTGACAGGGCACATCGCCATCGCTGTCATAGAAGCCATCCATCACGTCTTTCACTGCCCCACCTTCTGGAGAGATGAACAGGTCTTCCATGGTGACAAGCTCGGTGATGGAGAAGCAGTCATGTACCTCCATCATGGATACTTCTTCGCGAGGGTTTTCAATGCCGGCTTCTGCATAGGCCTTCTTCGCGGCAATGCGAGCTGTGTGGAAATAGCTCCCGTCCCAACTGTTATGTTGGCTTTCGAGGCCGTTCGACACAGAAAGCTGAAGTGCTTTCACGGTCACGATGTCGCTCTTGCCCATGGCTTTTGCGATTTCCGGCGTGGTGACAATCGCAGCAGCGGCACCGTCCGATACACCACAGCAATCGAAAAGCCCAAGCGGTTCAGCGATCATCGGTGCGTTCATCACCTGCTCTTCGCTCACCTCATTGCGCAGATGGGCTTTCGGGTTTTTGGCGCCATTTGCGTGGCTCTTCACCGACACATGCGCGATTGCCCGCTTCAGATCATCTTTATCAACGCCGTGCTTTGCCCGATAGGCAGAGGCCAGCTGAGCGAAGTTGCCAGGCGCTGAACCATTCGGTGTCAACTGCGGATTGAGTGTGCCGGGATTGGCTACAGGCAGGCCGCCATAGCCCGTGTCTTTGAGTTTTTCAACGCCAAGCGCCAGCGCAATGTCGGCGGCGCCAGATGCGACAGCATAGACAGCGCCGCGAAGCGCTTCAGAACCAGACGCGCAGAAATTTTCTACCCGTGTCACGGCGATGTTTGGAAGGCGCAATGCCACGGAAAGAGGTGTGCCACCCTTTCCCGTACCGATCTCATCAATGTGAGTGGAGAACCAGGCTGCATCCAACTGTGTTGGCTCAATGCCGGCATCTTCCATCGCTTCGAGATAGGCTTCGACCATCAGCTCTTCCGGGCCGCTGTCCCAGCGTTCGCCGAACTTGGAACATCCCATGCCTAGGATTGCGACTTTGTCTTTAATGCCTCGTGCCATTCTTCCCTCCATCGGGTCGTCCGGACAGTGCCGGAGATGAGATACTTAGATTGTCAGTGTCTTTACTTGTTCTATTCAGCAGCCTGGGCAGCGGGTACCGCGTTTCGAACGGGTACGGCTTTCCAGAAATAGCGCTTGAATCCGCGCTGATCGTCAAAATCCTTGATACGGAAAACCATCCGCACCTCCATGCCGCTGTCGACTTCGCCCTGCACGACATCGCCAATATCCATCATGATCCGGCCACCGCCTTCAAAGACAATCATACCGTAATGGTTTGGCGGGTTCATAGAGAAGCTCAGGAAATCTGCAGACCACGAAAGGATCGTCGCCTTCCGATCAGCAAACTTGTAGGGCTCCTGCGTGTCTACGGTGGGTTTGTTCGGCGCAACGGAGATCCGAGAGCGCGGAAATTGAACCACGCCGGTCTCGGTGCATCGCCCACCGACAAGGCCCATAACAGTGTCTTCGTTCCGGTAGAGTGTGGTGAGAGCGGTCTTCTTGTCTTGTTCGCCCCGCATGCCACGTTCCCATTCAACAAGGCCGTGGAAGGTCAGGAACTTCATATAGTTCGTTTCTTCCTGTCGATCCGCAAGTGATCCGATAATGCCTCGCCTGGATGACATGGATGCCAGAAGATCCGTGGTTTCGAAAATGAGCACATCGCACCCACCACCGAAATGGGCAAGCATTACTTTCTCGCCGGGCTTTGCGTTCTGTAGCGTATGAACGAGCATCACCAGCGCATGAGCTGCACCTGTTTCTCCGCAAACCGCGCCCAACGGGTCAGCGACGGCGTCTGGGTTGATCCCGCACATCTTTGCGAGTTTTTGTGGCAGGCGCGCAAAGGTGCAAGGCATCACAAAATGATCAATATCAGAAGCGCTTAGTCCTGTTTTCTCAAGTGCACCGGCAACAGCCTTGGGAACAATTTTGCTGAAACCTTCATCCCGGATCCAGCGTTCTTCCCATCCATAATCAAACTCTTCACCGCTGCCACGGAAGTGATCGACAAAATCGACGGTGAGCGTATGTGAGCCTAGAAAAGTTGCGATGAGATCGTCTGATCCAACTGAGAGTGCCGCCGCCCCATCACCAAATTCCAGCTCCTGAGCGCTCGCTGCGCGGGCTTTCCGGTGATCGGCAGCGCAGACAAGGGCTTCTTTATTCGCGCCACCGCCGACACCGTTCAACGCCTGAAGAAGCGCGGTCGTACCAGCACGCTGGGTGGATGATACATCGACTGCCTGGATGCCCTCATCGAGTGTTAAGGCGGCTGAGATGATCCCTGAGTTCAATCGGTCACTAAAGGGAAGCGTCGTGGAGCCAAAATAAACCGCATCAATGTGAGTGCGATCCTCGTCTGTGCCAAGCAGGTCACGGGCCGCCTCGACGGCCATCGTCAGGCTGTCTTCGTCCCAGTTTCCCATAGAGCGCTCACCCTTGCCTTTGCCGACAAGGTTTGGGGCAATCCAGGCATTTGCACTCGTAATTGATTTCCGCTGAAGTCTGAGCCGTGGAATATATCCGCCAAAGGCCTTGAGACCGATCGTGTTCTGCGCCATGTGTCTCTTCCCTGAATGCTATAAGGCACTATATTTCCCAGACAGATCAGGCTGAAATGCCCCGGTTTCTGGGTGTTAGAGAGCAGTTTACCGATTGTTTTTGCATTTCGACAACAATAAGGAGCACGCGGACATGAAGGCACCAAAAGACCAACAAGACGTTGCGTCAGTCCGCTGCAATGTGAGCTGGGAGCCGACTTGGCCAATCTTAAGGAAGCCGCAAACGAGATTCTGCGGACCTGCATTGAGATGACTGTTGAAACTGAAAGAGCCTACCGACGGCATCTTCTTCAGGGCCTGGGATGGGTATGTGTGGCGCTCGGTGCCATCGGTATCGTATTGCCGGTCATGCCGACAACGATCTTTTTGCTGGCAGCGCTTTGGGCGTTTGCTCGATCGTCGCCACGTCTTCACACCTGGCTCATCGAAAACCAGTACTTCGGGCCCTACATCGCCGACTGGGAACGAGACAGGATCATTCCGATCCGTGCGAAGGTCATCGCGGTTTCCATGATGACAGCCAGCGGTCTGTGGTTGGCGCTTGGCACCAACGCACCTCTCATAGTTGTCTTTGGCGTTGTTTCGATTCTTATCGGCGTCGCCAGCTATGTCGTAACGCGACCAAGCCAACCATCAAACTAAGAACGGCATCCTATCTGGCTGCCAGAATGCAGTCTTGCCCCCGAGCCTTGAGCGCATTGCAAAGGGCTTTAGCTTCGTTGCTGGAATGCACTGGTCCAATCTGCAGTCGGTAAAAAATACCGCGCGCACCAAGGTCTGCCTCTACGATGTAGGGTTGCCTTTGACCGATTAATACCTGATGGGCCGCTACGGTTTTATCCCAAGCTGCCGTCGCATCCGACGCTGAGCGGAAGGATCCGATTTGTACACGGAGACCACGCGGTGCGGGGCTGGCGTCACTTGCAGTTGTCGCGGCGCCTGCTGCAACCCGAACCGGCGTCGCAGTTGGAGTTTGTCGTGCAGGTGCCAGAAGGTTTCCATCGCGGGAAACCGGGGTTGGCCTGGAACTATCAATAGATGCCGTGGTCATGGGATCACCCGATGGAACAGCCGCGACCCGCACTGGGTTTCCTGTCGACGCCGAAGGTGGTTGGACAAAGCGCGTTACGGTAGCTTCCCAGCCGGTGCTGGTCGCCCGAGGAGGTGGCAGTGCCTCTGATAACGGGCGTACAGTAACATTGCCGCTCTGAGGCTCGATGGCAGCAACATTGGGCGGGGTCAGTGTTACGGCCTGGCCGGCGCTAGAAGCCGCATTAGGGATACGGATGCCATCCAGGTCAGCAGATCGGGTGTTTTCGCTGCGATCGTTCTCCACGCTTGCTGTGACAACGGGCGACGACACTTGCTGCGATGATTGAGCAGCCTGCGATGCAGTAATTGTTGGTGCAGGTTCAGGAATAGATGCAGTAATGATAGGTGCTTCGACGGGCTTTGCGGCGGCTACCTGGGTTAGGCGTGAACCGTCCCATTCTGCCAGTGCAGTTTGTGCCGGGGCAAAGTTCACCTCCAGTTCCAGCGAGTGCGCTGCATCTGCGAGCGCCGCCCGCTCGTTCCCAAGTTCTTTGTGCGAAAGCGCCCGTGCAAAATAGGTAAGATGCGCGCGGGCGCCCATGCCTAGGGTCAGGGCACGATCATAATCAACAATCGCCTCACTATGGCGCCCAAGGTGGCGGCGCAAATTGCCCCGGTTGTGAAAGGCCGACGCATAATTCGGCGCTAGTTCTATGGCTTTGTCATAGTCGCGAGCTGCCCGCTCCTGTTGTCCCATCCCAGCATAAGCTACCGCTCGATTATAGTAGCTCCGTGGTAAGATGCTGGCGGGCAATCCGCCTTGCCAGATGGCGCTGGTATAGTCCGCGACCGCATGACCACCGAGCCCCAACTTTTGGTTGGCGATTCCCCGGTGATGGTAAGCCAGAGCCATCCGTTCAGCATCGAGTGCATTGCCCTCAATCGCTGCGTTTAGATAGTCAATGGCTTCTAATGCTCGACCAGACTGAATAGCGGCCGTCCCAGCGTTCAAGGAAGCGATTGCGTCAGCTTCCTCTTCACTGGTCGCAGCATTTGCTTGGAATACCAAGGCGCTGCCTACTAGAAAAACTCCTAGAAAGAGCCCAATGCGCAGCGATGCTCGGGTGCCATCTATGGCAGCAGTCAGGTTCACAAACATGCCTCTCTCACCCCATCTTCCATGAGCCGGTCAATGACCGAATCACAGCGGCTGTAGGGGTAAAGAGTAGGTCAATGTACTGGTTTTGTCGCCACCCCAGGATTCTCGCTCAAGTGGAGGAATCTCCGGAGGTGGCGGCGTTTTGTCTTAACTCGACGCGGCGTCTCCGAGGGGATTGTCGCCATACTCATTGCTGCCCGGTGTTCCTGGCTGCACAAACCAGTAAATCAGGACAAGTGCCCCAATGAGTGGAATGAGCGCAATCAGGTACCACCAACCGCTGCGGTCAATGTCATGCAAACGACGAACACCAACAGCGATCCCAGGCACCAACAGTCCAAGTGTGACGAGTGTGCCCAAGATGGATGATCCGAAAAGCAAGTTGTCGATGACACCTGCAACTATCGATAGGAGGATGACGAACAGCACCCAAAACCAGTACTCAGAACGCGATGACCGTGTGTCGAAGTCGATATATCTGGACAGGCCAGATGAAATTGCTTCTTGAAAAGACATGGTTCCCCTTCCCCTTAAGGTTTGTAGGGGCATGAAACCACGTTTTGCATGCCTTGTAAGCTCTGTTCTTACTCAACGGTCACGGATTTCGCGAGATTTCGCGGCTGATCGACATCTGTACCTTTTGCCACAGCCGTGAAATACGCCAGGAGTTGCACAGGGATCGTGGCCAAAATTGGCTGAATAAAGGGATCACAGGTTGGGAGCTCGACATTCTGCCAAGGTGCATCGGCTGCCCTTGAAATACCTTTTTCATCGGAGATCAGGAGGACCTTGCCGCCCCGAGCGATGACTTCCTGCATGTTAGAGACCGTCTTGTCGAACAGTCTGTCACTGGGCGCAATAACAACGACGGGAACATCTTCGTCAATTAGTGCAATCGGACCATGCTTCAATTCTCCAGCAGCATAGCCTTCTGCATGGATGTAGGAGATTTCCTTGAGTTTGAGAGCGCCCTCCAGCGCAATCGGATAGTTGGCCCCACGGCCCAGATAAAGCACATCACGTGCGCGAGCGAGCGAGTGTGAGAGTTCTTCCAATTTGGCCGTATGGCCGAGAGCCGAGGAAACATGCCGGGGAACCTCAAGCAGAGACCGGACAAGATGGTTCTCCTCATTTTGTGAGATCGTGCCACGTGCTCGACCTGTCGCAATAGCGAGGGCTGCAAGCACAACGAGCTGGCAGGTAAATGCTTTTGTCGATGCAACCCCAATTTCGGGTCCTGCAAATGTTGGCATAATTGCATCTGACGCCCGGGCAATGGTCGACTCCGTCACGTTGACGATCGACAAAATGTGTTGACCCTGCTCACGACAATAGTTGAGAGCTGCATGAGTATCCGCAGTCTCCCCTGATTGGGAGATGAAAATAGCGAGTCCGCCGTCAGGAAGCGCTGCTTCGCGATAACGGAATTCCGACGCGATATCGATCTCTACAGAAATTCGCGCCTTTTCTTCAAACCAGTATTTTGCAACATGGGCCGCATAGGATGCAGTGCCACAGGCGATGATTGTGATTTTTGGGACGGTTGCCAGATCAAAGGGAACGTGTGGAAGTCTGATCGTCTCGCTCATCGGATCGATATAGTCGCCCAACGTATGTCCGATGACTTCCGGTTGCTCGAAGATCTCCTTCGCCATGAAGTGTCGGTGGTTGCCTTTGTCGACCAATTGAGAAGACGCATCTGTAATTTTGATGGGGCGCTCAACAATATCACCGGCAGCGTTTCGGATTGTAACACTGGCGCGTCGAATTTCTGCCCAATCGCCATCGTCAAGGAATGTGACACGATTGGTCATAGGCGCCAGCGCGAAGGCATCAGAGCCGAGATACATCGCGCCATCGCCATAGCCAACGGCAAGCGGGCTGCCACGACGCGCACCAACAATAAGGTCCTCTTCCCCCTGGAACACAACACCCAGCGCAAATGCACCTTCGAGCATATCGAAAGCCGCTTTTGCTGCGTCCACAGGTGCAAGCCCACTTTTGAGGTGTGATGATATTAGATGTGCCACAACCTCAGAGTCCGTATCTGTCTGAAATGCAGCTCCCGAGGCGACCAGGCCTTCTTTGAGTTCTCTAAAGTTCTCGATGATGCCGTTATGAACAATTGCTACATCCTCAGTGACGTGCGGATGGGCGTTTCTCTCGTTGGGTGCGCCGTGGGTCGCCCAGCGGGTGTGACCAATGCCAATGACACCTTTCAGAGGATCGTCACGCAGACAGGATTCTAGATTGGACAGCTTGCCTTCTGCTCGACGACGGTTGATTTCCCCGTCAAGAAGCGTCGCAATGCCTGCAGAGTCATATCCGCGATACTCAAGCCGCTTAAGCGCCTCAAGTATAATAGGAGAAGCTGTTTCGTCGCCGACGACACCGATGATTCCGCACATGGTTCAGTCTTTCTTCTCTTTTGAGCTCTGATGTTTTTCACGAAAAGAAGCGCCCCAGCCACTCTTTTCCATTTGTTTGGCACGGGAAACAGCAAGCGCGTCCTGTGTCACATCTTTTGTGACAACGCTACCGGACCCAATGTAGGAGCCATCACCAATCTTGACCGGTGCTACGAGGGAGCTGTTAGATCCGACAAAGGCACCTGCCCCGATATCTGTGAAATGCTTGTTGAAGCCGTCATAGTTGCAGGTGATCGTCCCCGCGCCGATGTTTGCCTCTGCGCCAACCCTTGCATCGCCAATATAGGTCAGGTGGCTAATCTTTGCTCCTGCCTCGATATTGGCCTTCTTTGTCTCAACAAAATTGCCAATCTTCGCGCCCGGGCCAACCCGTGTCCCAGGACGGAGCCGCGCAAACGGACCAACAGCAGCACCTTCTTCGATGTGCACACCTTCCAAGTGTGAAAAGCCTTTGACCGTTACATTGTCGCCAATCTTAACTTTGGGCCTGAACACTACGTTTGGTTCAACAATGACATCTTTGCCAATCTGCGTGTCGATACAGAAATAGACGCTCTCCGGATCATGCAGCGTTACGCCACTAGCCAGAAACTTCTCGCGCAGTCGTTTTTGGAAAATGGCTTCAGCAGTTGCGAGATCGCCTCGGCTATCGACGCCAATGACGGTGTCGCCGATTTCGAGAGCTGTTGTCGAACATATAAGACCGCGGTCTTGTGCAATCTGTGGCAGATCCGTGAGATAAATTTCACCGCTCGCCGGGTTAGGCTGGAGATCGGCAATCATGTCGTGTAGCAATTCCCGGGAAATAGCCATCACACCGCTGTTGCACAGAGTGATCTTTTTCTCGGCTTCTGTGGCGGCCTTTTCCTCAACAATACGTTCTAAGGCGCCATCGGCGGAACGAACAAGGCGGCCATAGTTGGTTGGATCATCCGTATCAAACCCAAGTACGACAACGGCTGATCCGGTTGCGCATTTTTCCCGCATTTCATTCAGAGTGTCAGCTTCGAGGAAGGCTGCATCGCCAAAAACGACGAGTGCCACACCGGGGTCCCGCGGAATTTCGTCAAGCGCACTTCGTGTCGCGTCGCCCGTACCGTTTGCCTCGTGCTGGATGCAGGTCTGCACCTCATCGCCCCATGACTTGGCGTAGGCAGCGACATCCTCCATATCAGGCGCAACAACGGTCACAATCTGCTCAGGGGAAATTGCCTTAGTAGCGCACAAGACGTGACCAAGGAGTGGCCGTCCAGCTACTTCATGCATGACCTTCGGCATCGCTGATTTCATGCGGGTGCCTTTGCCAGCAGCCAGCACTATGACGGTGGTATCGCGTCCGCTCATTAACTTTTTCATCTCTGTATAAGTGGCTGTAGCCAGCCAGAATCCGCGCCAGAAAATGGCATATCACCATTTTCACCCAAAATAACTTAATGTTTCATTCTGTTGCGCTGGGAGTGTGCGCTGATGAGGGATTTTGGCCCACCTTGGCTTCCGCGCTTGTGAAGTCGGGAATAAGCCTGCCCATTAACTCTCGAACAGTGGCATCTTCGCCTTGCCCGGCTGCCTGCACCATCGCCGAGATCCCCTTTTCAACAAAGGCCCGATCCGCAACCCGTGGCCGCGCTGCCATCATGGCAGCATGGCTTGTGGGCAGAAGTTCTTCAGCATCGTCAAATAGGTCCTCGTAAAGACGTTCTCCTGGCCGCAGGCCGGTGATTTCAATCTCAATATCCTGGTTCGGCGTTAATCCAGCGAGTTTGATCATCTCGTTGGCCATATCAAGGATCTTCACGGGTTTGCCCATGTCCAAAACGAGAATTGCACCACCCTCGTCTATTGTGTCATCTCTCAAGGTTGCAGCTTGAAGGACCAGCTCAACAGCTTCACGGATAGTCATGAAATAGCGTGTCATTTCTTCATGGGTTACCGTGATGGGACCACCCTTGCGAAGTTGTTTCTCAAACAGAGGTATGACCGATCCCGCAGACCCCAACACATTGCCGAACCTAACCGTGACAAACCGGGTCCGGTTGTCCTTGCGGGCATCAATATCGAGTGCTTGGCAATAGGTCTCCGCAATCCTTTTGGAGGCGCCCATGGCGTTTACCGGGTGGGTTGCCTTGTCGGTCGAAATCATCACCATCGTGTCGATGCCATGGCGCACAGTTGCGTCGGCAATGTGTTTCGTGCCCATCACATTGGTAAGGACCGCTTGTGATGGTTGCGGCTCCAGCATAGGAACATGCTTCAAGGCTGCTGCGTGAAACACAATCTCGGGTCGCTCTTGGGTGAACACCCGCTCGACATGGTCAGCATCTCGCACGTTCCCAATGATTGCTGATCGAGAGATCGTCGAAAAGTTCTCACCAAGTTGACGGTCAATTTCGTACAGGTTGAATTCGGAATTATCGAACAGCGTCAGATGCGAGGGGCCAAAGCTGGCCACCTGCCGCACCAACTCTGACCCAATGCTGCCGCCCGCCCCGGTGACAAGTACACGCTTGTTGCCAATGAGGGCGGCCATTGCATCTCGGTCAAGTTCCGCCTGCGGCCTGCTTAAAAGATCTTCTACGTCGACAGGACGGATATCAATTTCTTGCGCGGACGCTTTTGTTAAAAGCGAGATCTGCGGCAGGCGGTCGAGTTTTAGACTATGACTGCGCGCGGTTTCCAGAAGGTCGCGAACGGGTTGGCCACGCATATCTGGATCAGCAAGCACCAGACTTGAGAGGATGTTTCTGTATCCGAGGATGATGTTGGGCAGCTGGTCCACATCACCGACAATTTTGACACCTCTGATGCGGCTGCCTATCGGGCGCGAACCGTTTTCCACAATGCCGAGAACCCTGTATCGAGCATTTGGATCGCGGGCCATCTTTCTGATGAAGGCTTCTGCTTCATCCGTCGCTCCAATCAGAAGGATAGATTGGACGTTGGTCGTATCTCCTGAAATGCGCAACAGCCCTATCTGCTTCTCATACCACAACCGAACACCCAGGCGCGCGCCTACCAACAAGGCCGTAAGGACCATTGTATCGATGACAACTGACGAGCGCGGAATGCCGTCAAGCCGAGCAGTGAGAAACATCACGACGAGAAAAGTAATGTTTATGATCAGCGCCGTTCGACCCAAAAGCAATGCATCATCCACAGAAATGTAGCGCCAGGGAATACGGTGGAGTTTCGATTGGAATATGACGATAGCTGCAACGAGCGTGAAGATGCTCGTCGACGTCACAACGAGATCCCAGTCGTAGGCAAAGAGGCCGGTACCAAGGCGCAGGTATAGCGCAATCGGAAAGGAAATGGCTGCGAGTGCCACGTCAAACAGAAGTATGACGGCGGTGCGATGCCGGGTACCTGACGATGGGAGGTCTTTGCTTGCCACGCGAATTTAGCTCCGCCGAGTTATTCGAATACGCTGCACCCTGCGACAGCTCAGGGGAGTGATAGCATGGCTTTCATCGCGCTGTCACCGAATGAACAGGCCAAAAATACTTGGTTTTCTGCGATTTCTTCTCCGATACTGGGAGTTATCCTGCTGCCTGAAGGAGCTTGCTTTCCCATCGATAGGCATCTCTTACGATTTCGTCCAGATCGTCATGCTCTGGCTTCCATCCAAGAACCCGTTGTGCAAGGTCAGCGTCTGCAACAATCTCGGCAGGGTCTCCAGCGCGTCTTGCGTCCAACCGGGCTTCAATTTTCTTTCCAGCGACGCGTTCAACAGCTTCGATGACCTGCTTGACGCTTGATCCGTGCCCATACCCGCAATTGGCAGTTAGGCTGTCACCCCCTGATCGGAGGTACTTCACAGCAGCTTCATGTGCAGAGATCAAATCGCTAACGTGGATGTAGTCGCGGACGCCGGTGCCATCCATAGTCGCGTAGTCATCACCGAAAATTTTCATATGGTCTCGAATGCCAAGAGCTGCCTGAACAGCCACCTTGATAAGGTGCGTTGCATCTTTGGTGGATTGGCCCGAACGCCCTGCTGGATCAGCACCGGCAACATTGAAGTATCGCAATACAACATAATTGAGCTCGTGAGCCGCGGACACGTCCTGCAACATCCACTCGCTCATTAGTTTTGAGCGTCCGTAAGGGGACATGGGGTTCAGCTGAACATCTTCTGTTACAGGCACCTGCTCAGGCGAGCCGTAAACCGCCGCAGTCGACGAAAAGACAAAGCGTGGAACATTCTCTGTCACACAACACTCGATAAGGCTGCGGGTCTTAGCCGTGTTATTGGCATAGTACTTGAGCGGATCGGCGACGGACTCAGGCACCACAATCGATCCAGCAAAATGCACGACATCAGTGATATTCTTGCGGTTGATCGTTGAACGAACGAGTTCAGCGTCTCCAATATCCCCTTCGACGAGTTCAGCGCGGGCATCAACCGCCGTTCTGAGGCCTGTAGACAAATTATCTAGGACTGTGACGTCTTCACCGGCATCAGCGAGTGCCAATACCATGTGGCTGCCAATATAGCCCGCCCCGCCCGTAACTAGAACGCTCATGCATCCCTCCTGGTCTAAACCCTTTGTATGGTTATACCCGGAAGTTCCTATCCACGTAATTAACGAGTTTCTCAACACAGGCTTCGATGGTTTCAGCGCCCGTATCCACCACCAATTCTGGTGCGTCAGGTGCCTCGTACGGGGCGGAGATGCCGGTGAATTCAGGTATCTCTCCCTTGAGGGCCCGCTCATAGAGCCCCTTTGGATCGCGACCGATACAGGTCTCAATGTCCGCTTTGATATAAACTTCGTGAAAGGAGGAATAGGCGGCATGTCGCGCCCGATCTCGATCAGATCTGTAGGGTGAGATGAACGAAGAGATTACGATAACACCGGCTTGACGAAAGAGTGCGGCTACCTCCCCTACCCGCCGGATGTTCTCTGAACGGTCATCAGGTGAGAAGCCCAGATTTGACGTAAGACCTTGTCGAACATTGTCTCCATCTAACACGAAGACTTGGTAACCTTTCTCAAAGAGACGCGCTTCCAATGCAACCGCTAGTGTCGACTTGCCAGCACCAGACAGGCCTGTGAACCAAAGAACCCCACCTTCATGACCATTTCTCGCGGAACGGTCGGATTCTCCAACTGAAAATTCAATAGGTGTTGTGTTGATCGCCTTTGACGCAAACAAATGCCGCTGGTCTGCGTAACCCTCCATAGAGATATAGCCCGTAGCAAGCAGACCGGAACCTTCACTTGGTTCTAGAAGACTGACCCCCGCCGCAAACGGCAAATTTCCAATGTGATCAAGTGCGATGACCTTGTCGACGCGCACAACGATTTCAACGAGGGCGCCATTGGCGATTTCCGTGTCGTGCGCGGTCTTGAAGGTCGAGGGTGACAGGATCTGCTCAACAGACTGAATCGCGCCTTGCGTCCGGCCATAAGACGTTTCGACCAACACCCGGTCACCCTGTGTCCGCTGGTCGGCGTACCAAATTGCCTTAATCCTGAAGACATCTGTCTCAATCGGTGGCTCTTCCTGATGTGAGACAACTTCACCGGGCTCTGCAAAGTGCGGTGTGTCGAATGTGAGCTGCAACACTCCCTTCTCTGTTTCTTCAACGCTTGCCACCACGCTTCGTTGGTTGGAGGGTGAGCACAAGATCTCATCGCCCGTGCCAATAGCGCCGGAGATCGTGGCTCCGGTGACGATCCACCCTCCGTCATCGTTCGTGGAAGAGATGACTTTCATGCGTAGCGGAGGCGATGTTGAGGCCACAGACGATGTCCGTAGTGTGTCTAGAGAACCTTCGTCTTGCCACCATGGAGTGAGATCGGGCCGTCCTAGTGGCAGCGGGCCAAAAAATGAGGGCACAAGATTTGCCGCGGACAGGACGTCTTTAAATTCTTCTTGGACCAGCTCAAACTGCTCCTGCTCATACCCGATCAGAGCCATGTTAGCGACGAGCACAACAGGTGCCGTGAGATCCAGGAACTTCACCAGCCGCGCAAAGTGCCTGTCCTGATCGCCAATACCTTCTGTGGCATCAAGAATGATTATGGGGGTTACATGCGCTGGCGATGAACATGGCGTGCGAAACCATTGGTCCGCGTCGAATGCCTGAGCCGCCGCAAAACCCATCTGTGCTGTAGCACTGGCAATATGCTCAGGATCGCCTCTTTCGCCACCTAAGACCACGCACTGCCCGTTCGTGGTGCCGCGATTGGAATGTAGAGCTGCGCTTACCACAGTAAACTCAATTCACAAAAAAACATGGGAAATAAAATTATTTCCAAATAATTATTGTGGAGTTATACGCGCGTTCCGCGAAAATCAAGGCCTTACAGTACTATTTGGGTTTGTGACGCACCTTTCTACGTTTAATGGGTCTTGGAGGGCGCGCGAGGCCATTTGAGGAATGGGATGTCTGGCCGCCTCCATTCGTTTGGGCGAGAGCCTTCACGTCCTTGCGCAGCCCTTCCAGGGCAGCCGCGTGCGACCTGTTCCTTAGGGCCGAGGCCATCAGCATCTGGGCAATCACAAGAAGCATCAGCGCCACACCAAAAGCGACAATGCCGGCTTGGGCCGCTGTTGGCAGTGAAAAAAATCCGTCAAAACCCATCGTTTGTTGTCCAATCCCCTTTGTCGGCCCTGAGGCTCAAATATCTGTGGAGCAAATAAGAGCAAAAGTCGGGCCGGACGCCAGGTGCAAGGCTCACTGCGCATTTCTTGAGCTCCGTAACAACATGGTTGACGAAATATTAAGCGGACTGCCTGCAAAGTGAGCGGAGAGCGTTTCGGGCCTGTTCGATTTGACCGCATACGCGACTCACTCTACCCAGAACCATGGGTTTCGCGCCGGTATTCATCACCGAGTGCACTTCGATAGCTAATGATGAACTTGGGGATTGGACAAATGTCCCGACGGAGAACACAAACAATGCGATCTCTGCCCAATTACCTCCTGATCGGATGTCTTGCGGTAGGAATTGCGGCTTGCGCTGGCCCTAATGGAAATACGACATCAAACGCGACGCCCGGCGCACAGGAGACGTTAGAACAGCGCGTTGAGCGCCTGGAACGGGACCTGGCGACGCTGAGGATCGATTACTCTGTTGTCCGGCCATCCATGGAGCGCATCGTATCGGCCGAAAATGGCATTGAAGCGCGCCTCCAGGCAATTGAAGGGGCATTTGGCCCTATCACAGCATCGATTTCACCAGAATCTGCTGATGTTGCCGCTTACATCCCACCAGGCGCGACAGCCTTTCCATCTGTTGGTATTCACCTTGCCTCTTATCGGGACACGGAGAACGTTAAACGCGGGTGGAATGAACTTGTAGCAGGACATGGCGATCTACTGGCGGACCTCAACCTCAAAGTGGTGGACTATCGAAGCGCACATGACGGTCTATATCGTCGCCTTGTGGCTGGGCCGGTGGACCCTGCCGCTGCAGAGAGCCGGTGCGCGAGCCTGAAGGACCGGGGCATCTGGTGCCAGGTTGTGCCGCTTGATGGACGTTAGTCTTCCGAACTAGCCCGCAAGGCGATCAACTGTTTCACTACTGAGCGGCGAGCGCGTGTCGCATGTTGCTGCCAAATGCATTCCCGACGAATGATGAGCGATCCGATAGCTGTATTTCGGTCCATCGAAATTGAGCGCAGTTTCAAGCTCCCGGTCTGTGACGCCGTCACGGCGCTCGATCGTTGGGTAATACCGGTCGAAGAGCAGATTAAGCGCGATCCCCATCCCATGGTCTGCTGACTTGATGAACTTTCCGTCCACATCATCGGCACCGATCATTTCCAGAGAGGCGTCAAAGCCTAGGTCGCGAAGCATTTCTGCCTGATGGTGTTTGAGGCCAGGAGATGACACAGCGTCGTTTGTCGAATGGATCATCCGGAACTGGCATTTTCGAGATGCAGCTGCGGCAACTGTTTGCATGTGAACGTCATAGGCGGTATCTCGGATGAGAGACCGGTCCGGTCCGAAGAAAGTTGGCAACCCGGGATTTGAAAACTGCCACTTTTGTTGTGTCGAGCAGGTGTAGATCAGGTTTCCGTCTGTGATATTGGCTTCTTTCCAACCACCGTCGATGAAAGCCGTTGCCGTTTCAGTATAGGCGGAGGCATCAATTATACCGTTGAAGCTATTGGGCGCTAACTTGTGCATCATGTGAGCGATATACCCACCGTGTGAGGAGCCGACACAGAGCACATTTGATTTGTCGAAATGCAGATCAGAGTCGGAAAGCGCATTCAACGCACAAAGATGATCCATCGCCGACAGCAGGCCAAAGTTTTGATATTGGTTGTCTGGTGGATTAAGCACAGTTTTAATCGCAAACTGCATTGGCGCAGCAGCTCTCAACATTTCCAAGATGTCCGCATGAGTTTCTAGTTTGCGATCAATCTGGCCACCGGAAATGACATAGCGGCTAACGGCATCGAGTAAGGATTCTCCCTCTATCTCTAAGCCGACTTCGCCAAATTCCGTTGATCGCGCTGGGCGGCAGGTATTGCAATGCCCGTCGACAGAGACTGCAATGAGATTGTATTTGGCGGCGATATAACGACGGAGCATTGCAGAATAGTCAGCGTCCTTTTCTCCGCCCATGCCCGGGATGATAAAGACGAGACCGTCGGCTATATCCGCGTCGGGAACCTCAGCGATAACAGCCACTGGCTTCTTTCGCTCGGTCCGAAGTTCGAAATCCGGCTGTCCCTCAATTTCAAACCTACGCGATGTCACGCGGGTGTTCTTTCATTTGGCGCCAGGGCTTCATCAGCGAGCGAAACGAGATCGCCAATACAGTCCAGATCAAACAGTTTTTCGCCTGGAAACCGGATGCTGAGTTTGTCTTCCAAGCTCATAATTAGGCGGGCATGGGCGAGAGAATCCCATCCATCCACATCCTCGGCCGTTGTTGTAGCGCTGAGATCGGACTCAAGGCAGCCCAGTTCAGCTGCGATGACTGAGCAAACCCTTCCAAATGTCTCATTGGTCGATGTCATGTAAGGCCTTCTTCCAGTGCGGGAGAGTTGTATTTGTTCGCTGTTGCTTCACGGCTGATCTTGCCGCTTGTACTTTTGATCAACCACATGGGTGCGAATAGATGGATAGAAGACGGAACCAGTCCCGTCTCATCCAGCATTCTGTCGCGAATGTTCTTCTTGATTGTTTTCAGAGCTGCAGTGTCAGTCTCTCGTGTTTCAGCGAGGACAATCAAAACATCGCTACCCAGGTCTTCGCGATACTCGGAGAATGCAATCACACGTCCGGGAACGATGCCCGATGTATCGCGCAATGAAAATTCAAGATCATGCGCATAATGATTTCGCCCGTTTAAAATCAGGAGATCGTCAATACGACCAGTGACAAACAATTCACCGTTGGACAGGTATCCAAGATCGCGTGTGTGGTACCAGCCTTCCCGAAAAACCCGGCTCGACTTTTCTGGTTGCCGATCATAACCACGGGCAAGGCACGGGCCGCTGACGCAGATTTCCCCGATCCGGCGATCTGGCAGACGGTTCCCTTCTTCATCCATTATCAGGACTGTGATCTGCTCTATAGGCTTCCCGCAGGACAACACTGAGCTCGTTGTCGCATGGGTGTCGAGCGTCGGGCGTGCGACGCCTTCATCGATGAGGGCTTGAGTATCGATTGTCTCTGTCCGCGGCGCAGTGCCCGGCTCACTCTGGGTCACTGCAAACACGGTTTCTGCCATGGCATAGCAGGTATGCAGAGCAGATTTTCTGACACCCATAGGTCCAAATTTGGAGGCAAATTGATCGAGCGTTTCTGGGCGGCACCGTTCTGAACAATCGACGAAAGCTCGAACTGATGAGAGGTCCCAATCGTCATCCGGTCGGACGCAATTGATCAGATGCTGGAATGCGAAGTTTGGCTGCCAAACAAGCGTCGCTTTTGTGCGCTCTATCAGGTCGAACAATTGGGTTGGACGCATCGTCCATTCAAATGGACTGATCATGGTGACCGGAACGCCGGTTAACAAAGGCAACAGGCAGCATGCGATGAGGCCCATGTCATGATAAAGCGGCAGCCAGCTAATAATATGGTCATCTTCACTTAGACCCAGACGCCTCGCATATGCATCAACCTGATGCAGAAGCGCAGCATGCGAAATCATGACGCCCTTCTTCGTACCTGTAGTTCCTGAACTGTGCTGCAGGAAGGCGACATCCTGTGATGAGGTATCAGGTATCGGCAATTTGGAAGCGGTTGGAAGATCTTCTTCCGTGACCGCAGCGATGTCATGGCCTGTTGGGAAGCTGTTGAGCTCCGTTTTGAGTTTTGGAGTCGTGAACAAGAGTTGGGCGCGAATACGCTCCATGACTTCACGATGCCCGCGCCAGAAGTGCGCAGGATCTTGTCTGGGACTGGGAGGGGCCAGAATAGTGGGCACGGCTCCGGCGAACATCGCACCAAAAAAGGCGTAGAGAAGATCAGGCCCCTGCTCTTTCAGCACCACGACTCTGTCGCCGGGAGCAAGGTTTGCCTGCGCACAAGCCGCTGCGTAGGGCGCAGCACCCTCTGCAAGGCGTCGATAGCTAATCGAGTGCGTCGCATCACCTATATGAACACGGGCGTACAGTCGGTCTGGTGTTTGCTCCAGGCGTTCAAGAATACGCTGCGAGACTGTATCTCGTTCGTATTTCTTCCAGAATGACAGCAACGACATGGCGTATCCTACGGGACGCTAAGGACTCCTTCGCATTCCATAGAAACAGGGTAAATTTCTGGTAAACGGGCCCGGCTACCTCGAGCTTACCTGGGACGCCTACGAGGTGGTCGACCAAACCCGTCGCTGCGTCTTGGCTCGTCGGGACCAGCGCGCCTGGCCCTCTCCGCCAGACCTGCAATGGAAGTCGGGTCTCCCTTGAAGCAGGATAGCGTGTACGGATAATCAGGGGTTGCGTGATAGTGGTAGATCGTCTGCATCTCACCATCGACCATGACCTGCCCCACATGCCCATGACATTCGTCCAGGTCACCGCTTGTAAGCAAGGCTCCACCTTCCCCGTAATAGCCATAGATGGCGAAGCCATCGAGAGCGTACCCGATGAGGGTGGAATGTTCGGTTGCCGGGCCCAGGTCGTTCTGGCAAGGGCTTTTGCCATGGTAATGATAGAGGCCACTTCGCTGGGGATGGCCCTGACAATTATCCAGAATTTCGTGCGCCAGCGCATTTTCACCCCGCGCATCAAGAGCGTTGAACAGGACGGCACCGGTCAACATGATCCCTATGGCGCCCATCGGCAGGCATGATGGACGCTCCGCGTTTGCTGGGTTCGTTGGCAAGGAGACGGAGAAAGCGTGTGCGCGGATCGTATTGGGATTGCGATCATAATAATAGGCGTCATCAGAGCGCGAGACCGGGAACTGGCCGGTCGGATGATCCGGCAACGCATTGCCGGTTATCAAACGATGTTTCCCCGAAACCACGATTTCGAGTTCTGAGAGGTGAACAACATTCCCATCGACAGTGGGTTTTCGGGTGAGATCGAATGTCCCGGCTATTTCGTTAAGCCAATCTCCTGACCGCTGGGCGCCGGGCGCATTTGGATTGAAACGGGTCTGGCAGGCAAAGATCGATCCGGCGCGCGGCTCACTGGAGACCCTGCCATCACTGAGAGGCAGCGACGTGAGATCTACTGTATGTGCGGCGGCATTCGAAGCGAGCAGAAGAAGGATGGTCGAGAGGGAGAAAAAGGCGCGCATGGATCAAAGCCAGGTTGCTGAAGATGACCAGTTATACGCGCGCCAGCGACCAACCGGTCGCCGGAACGCCATCAAAAGCAGCGGTAAATGTCTGTAGAAAAATGGTGAGCCCTGCAGGATTCGAACCTGCGACCTACTGATTAAAAGTCAGCCGCTCTACCAACTGAGCTAAGGGCCCTCTGAATCGGGGATACCCCCGACGAGACCGGCGGAACCTAGTCATACCAGCCAGCTTGGTCAACCAAATAGCGCCAGATTATGCAGATAATGCGTCACTTTTCGCTGGTTCATGTGAATTGGCCGAGATGCTCGCAATTACGCCGGACTGACCGTGGTCAACCACGTAATTGGTGCGATTTCCTGCGAAACAAAGCCTGGTTTTCAGGTCCCGGTCCGTTTGAGCAGGCTTCCTGATGAGCGAGGGATAAAAACGGTCGAAAAGACTATGAAGTCCGATGCCCAACCCATGTTCCAGCGTCGTAATGATCCTTCCGTCAACATCTGCTTGGTCTATGACTTCGAGGTCAGCGTCGAAGCCCCTGCTTCTTAGAAGATTGGTCTGGTCGTGCTTCAGGCCGATGTTAACGAGCCGGTCGCGGCAGGAGTGAACCATGCGGAATTGCGTCTTTCTTGAGCCGATGACTCCGAGCGTCGTTTCCAGATGATCAGGATCGCAGACATTGCGGATGCGGGCCTGGTCGCTACCGAAATAGTTCGGAGCCCCGATATTCTCGTTGCTCCATGCAGTTTTCGTAGAACAGACGAACTCGATGTTCCCATCGATAGCTCTGTACTCCACGCCGCCAAAGCCAAGATACGCTGGAAGCGTCTCCGGATAGGCAGATGATTCAAGAACTGCTGAAATCGTGTTTGGCGCGAATTTTTGCATCAGATGGGCAATGTAGCCACCGTGAGATGTTCCCGCCGCGATGATGTTGCCCTGATCAAACTCGACACCATCATCAATCAGCTTGTTCAGGACCAAAAGATGGTCCAATGCGGCAAGGACGCCGAAATTTTGATAATCCTCGCCAGGTGGAATGAGTGCGGCTGACAGCGAAAATTTGTGGTCCTTACGGGACTTCAGAAATCTAAGCGCGTCTTTTTCTTCCGCGGAACGCAGGCCGTCCAAGCTGTCTCCCTGCAGGACCAGTGCGCCGATCACTTTGGCGATGGACCATGGATCAATTTCGATCGAGACGGCGACACCAGGCATGGACTGCTTTGGCCGACAGAAGTGGCAATGTGCGCGAACAGAAACAACCACCAAATTGTATTTCGCAGCAATCTGTCGTCGTGTCAGGCGGGTATAGGCTTCGTCCGTATCTTCACCGAAACCTGGGATAAGGAAGACAAGCCCATCAGCCGCACCTTCGTCTGGTATCTCAGCCTCAAAAGTCACAGGGATCTTTCGCGGAATACCGAGCTCGAAGTCTTCATGTCCACTTAAGCTGCCTGAAATGCTTGGCATAATGGGTCCCAGTGTAGAGAAATCAGTAAACTGATTTGGCACTCACATGGTAAACACAGCCTTAACGCACATGCATTCAGAGCGGCGACAGATCCCCAGCCGCCTGCGCTGCCTTAAAGCCGGAGATAAAGGAACTGAATTCTCCGGCAGCAATGGCTCCCCGAAGATCTGCCATCAGGGACTGGTAATAGGCAATATTGTTCCAGGAAAGCAGCATCATTCCGAGGATTTCACCGTTTTTAAGAAGATGATGCAGATAGGCGCGGGAGTAATCCCGGGCAGCCGGACAAGAGCTTGTCTCGTCTAGTGGGCGGGGATCATTCGCGTGCCGGGCATTTTTAAGATTAACTTTGCCGAACCGGGTAAAGGCCTGTCCGTGCCTGCCTGAGCGGGTCGGCATCACACAATCGAACATATCGATCCCCCGTGAGACAGCTTCTACTAGGTCATCCGGGGTGCCAACGCCCATGAGGTAACGTGGTCGGTCTTTGGGCAGCATGGGGGTAGTGAAGTCGAGCACACGAAGCATTTCTTCCTGGCCCTCACCGACTGCAAGACCTCCAATTGCGTACCCGTCAAAGCCGATCTCCTGCAATGCAGAGGCACTTGTTTGACGCAGATCCTCATAAACGCTTCCCTGCACGATCCCGAACAAAGCCTGCCCTTCCTTTCTGTGCATCTGCGCCCTGAAGGCGTCCTTTGAGCGCTGCGCCCAGCGCGTTGAAAGTTGCATGGAATGATTGGCTTCTTCGTGGGTGGCTGGAAACGGTGTGCACTCATCCAGCACCATCTGAATGTCAGCGCCCAGGAGGCACTGAATTTCAATGCTGCGTTCTGGTGATAGTTCGTAGGAAGAGCCATCAATATGGCTCTGAAAGGTGACCGCCTCCTCGCTCATCTTCCGAAGCTTGGAGAGAGACATGACCTGAAAGCCACCGCTATCGGTGAGAATGGGTCCCTGCCAGTTCATGAAGGAATGAAGGCCTCCAAGCGCGGCAACTTCTTCAGCGCCCGGACGCAACATGAGGTGGTAAGTATTCCCAAGCACTATGTCCGCGCCGGTCTCTTTCACCTGATCTGTGTAAAGCGCTTTGACCGTACCAGCAGTGCCCACCGGCATGAAGGCGGGGGTTTGAATGTCGCCACGTGGCGTGTGGATGACACCGCGCCGCGCAGCGCCATCTTCAGCCAACAGGTCATACGTAAAAGAGCTCATTGGCCTCAGGTCTCCGGAAAAATCAGGCAGGCATCGCCATAAGAATAGAAACGATATTCGCGCTCTATGGCGTGCGCATAGGCAGTCTGCATTTCATCGAGCGATCGAAACGCAGACACCAGCATAAAAAGGGTAGATTTGGGCAGGTGAAAGTTGGTCATCAGCGCGTCAATCGCTTTGAACCGGTACCCAGGCGTGATGAAAATGTCAGTTGCACCAGACCAGGCTTGAATGAGCCCATCATCCCCCGCAGCGGATTCAAGAAGCCGGAGGCTGGTTGTGCCGACAGATACAATCCGGCCGCCCCGTGCTCGAACTCGGTTGAGGTGATCGGCGGTTTGGTCGGTGACTACACCCACTTCGGAATGCATTTTATGTGCATCCGTGTCGTCGACGCTCACGGGCAGAAACGTACCTGCGCCCACATGCAGTGTGACCTTCGCCGTTTCGATGCCTCTCTCTGCAAGCTCTCTCATCAGATTGGGCGTGAAGTGAAGGCCCGCTGTGGGAGCAGCCACCGCTCCTGGTTCATCTGCAAAAAGCGTCTGATAGTCTTCCAGGTCTGCCTCATCTGTTGCCCGTTTGCTGGCGATGTAAGGAGGCAGCGGCATAACCCCTGCTTCGGCGATGGCGATATCCAGAGCCGGTCCGGAGGCAGAAAATTTGAAATGAACCTCACCGCCGGCCCGGTGAAGCACCTCACCTTCCAAACCGCCCTGGAATTGGACGACATCGCCATCCGCCAACCGTTTTGCGGGTTTGGCGAAAGAGAGCCACTCGTCAGGCCCAAGTCTTTGGTGGAGCGTCACTTCGATATTGGCGATCGCTCCATTGCGCTCCCGTGTTCCTGTAAGCCGTGCTGGTATGACCTTCGTGTCGTTGAACACCAACACATCGCCTGGCTGAAGAAGGTCTGGTAGTTCCGAAACGCCAGCGTCCTTAAGGTGACCAGCATTGGGCCCCACAACGAGTAGACGTGCGGAATCACGAGGACGCGCGGGCCGTAAGGCAATCCGCGCGTCCGGTAGGTCGAAATCAAATGCATCAACCCGCATGGGATATTCTCTGTGAGCTCTGAGCCTTAAGCGGCGTCAGCAGCAACCTGCATTTTCACAATTTTGTCGGGATCCTGCACAGGCTCGCCGCGTTTGATCTTGTCGACATGTTCCATGCCATCGATGACCTGACCCCAGACGGTGTACTGATTATCGAGGAAGCGTGCGTCGTCAAACACAATAAAGAACTGGCTGTCAGCACTGTTCGGGTCCTGTGCGCGCGCCATGGAGCAAATGCCGCGAACGTGTGGTTCAGCAGAGAACTCAGCATCAAGGTTTTTGCCAGAGCCACTCATGCCAGTGCCGGTTGGATCACCACCTTGTGCCATGAAGCCTTCGATCACGCGGTGAAAAACGATCCCATCATAGAAGCCTTCGCGCGCAAGCTCTTTGATCCGCGCAACGTGATTTGGAGCAAGATCTGGACGAAGCTCGATGGTTACCCGACCGTGCTCAAGATCGAGCAACAGCGCGTTTTCCGGGTCTTTGATATCAGCCATTAAGTAGAATTCCCTGTCTGGTGGTGTTGAGGTTGATTTTATTGAGCAGCGTCAGCTGCAACTTGAAGCCTGACAATCTTGTCTGGGTTCACAGGCGGCTCGCCCAGCTTGATATTGTCGACAAATTCCATGCCGCTCACGACGCGGCCCCAAACTGTGTAATTGCCGTCGAGAAAAGTGGCATCATCAAAGACAATAAAGAATTGGCTGTTTGCGCTGTCAGGATGCTGAGAGCGTGCTGCGCCAATGACGCCGCGGACAAAGGGTTCGCTCGAAAATTCAGCACGAACATCCGGATAATCCGAGCCACCCCGGCCCGTGCCGGTTGGGTCGCCCGTCTGAGCCATAAAGCCGTCAATCACGCGATGAAAGACGATCCCATCATAGAAGCCCTCGCGTGTGAGCGTCTTGATCCTTTTCACATGCTTCGGCGCGATATCTGGCAATAGTTCAATCACTACACGCCCGTCTTTGAGATCAAGGTAGAGAGTGTTTTCTGGATCCAGGGCCGAGGCCGGTGCTGAAAGCCCAATCATCAATGCAAAGGCTGCAAGCGCGCTAAAAACTCGAGACATAAAAACTCCTTTGATCACACCGTTACTTGTTTTTGACGGCGCTAAGCACTTTTTCCGCTACTGAAGGCGGCACGAAGCGGGAAATATCACCATCCATTGTGGCAATTTGACGGACAAGGGTCGATGAAATGAAACCAACTTCCGGTGAAGCCGTCAGAAACACAGTTTCAACGCGTGGATTCAATATCCCGTTCATGCCTACCATTTGATCTTCATATTCATAGTCAACGGTGCCGCGTAAGCCTCTGATTATAATGCCAGCACCTACATCGTCTGCCGCATCAACAACCAGGCCTTTGAAAGAAGTTACTTCAAGTGTAGACCCGATTTCCTCGCCAAAAGACTTAGTCTCTGCCTCAATAAGCGCGGCACGATCCTCGAAACTAAGAAGAGGTGTCTTGGAAGAATTAACACCAATCCCAACGACGAGATGATCCACCAGACGAAATGCCCGGCGGATGATGTCGATATGACCGTACGTCACGGGATCGAAAGTCCCGGAATAAAGGCCAACACGTTTCATGGGAAATTCCTGCGGTTGCGGCGCGAGGCCTATTCTTCTTCCGAACTATCACCAAGATGCTCAACAGATACAACCTGCTCTTCCTTGTCAGTTCGGAAGATGGTTACACCCTGCGTTGAACGCCCCGCGACCCGAATGTCATTGACCGGACAACGGATCAACTGGCCACCATCCGTTACCAGCATAATCTCGTCTTGTTCTTCTACTGGGAACGAGGCGATGAGCTGGCCGTTGCGCTGAGACACGGCCATGGCAATAATGCCTTTGCCGCCACGACCGGATGTTCTGTACTCGAATGAAGAACTCCGCTTCCCATACCCTTTGACGCTGACAGTCAAAACGAACTGTTCATGCGCGCCGAGTTCTGCATAGCGTTCTGGCGAGAGGGTCGTGATCTCGCCGTCATCATCGTCTTCCAGTGGTTCTGAGGATTCCTCGATCTCTTCACCAGTCGCTGCCCGACGGGCGAGCGCAGCCTGCTTAAGATAGGCCCTGGCTTCTGCAGGTGTCACATCAAGATGATTGAGTATGGTCATAGAGATCGTCTGGTCTTCTCCATCCAGCTTAACCCCGCGCACACCAGTAGAATTCCGGCTGGAGAAGACACGAACATCGGTGAC
The DNA here is from genome assembly GCA_003330885.1 of Rhodobiaceae bacterium. Classification (NCBI taxonomy): domain Bacteria; kingdom Pseudomonadati; phylum Pseudomonadota; class Alphaproteobacteria; order Hyphomicrobiales; family Parvibaculaceae; species Parvibaculaceae bacterium. The sequence continues at coordinate 1,075,900 of CP030277.1, forward strand.
CGGGAACCTGATGCAACGCCCACCGGCATTGGTGAGGAGAACATCATCATTCTCAGTACAGATCTGAACGCCCACAATGCCGTCGCCCTCATCGAGCTTCATGGCAATCTTGCCGTTCCGGTTGATCTGTACGAAATCAGAGAGCTTGTTCCGACGGACATTGCCGGAACGCGTCGCAAACATAATGTCGAGCGCATCCCAGCTCTTCTCATCTTCTGGTAGCGGCATTACAGAGGTAATGCGCTCTCCAGATTTAAGTGGCAACAGGTTCACCATTGCCTTGCCTTTGGACTGCGGCGTGGCTTGCGGCAGGCGCCAGACTTTCATCTTGTAGACCATGCCGGTCGACGAGAAGAAGAGGACAGGCGAATGCGTGCTTGCAACGAAAATCCGCGCGACGAAATCTTCATCCTTCGTCGCCATGCCGGACCGGCCTTTACCGCCACGCCGTTGTGCACGGTAAGTCGAGAGAGGCACACGTTTGATGTAGCCCTGATGGCTAACGGTAACGACCATGTCTTCCCGCTGGATCAGGTCTTCATCTTCGACATCATCCGCGGCTTCCATGATTTCAGTGCGTCGCGGCGTTGCAAACTCATCTCTGATTGCGCCGAGTTCATCACGAATGATCGTGAGAATACGATCACGCGACCGAAGAATTTCGAGATAGTCGGCAATCTTCTCACCAAGTTCCCGAACCTCGTCACCAATCTCATCGCGACCAAGCGCAGTGAGGCGTTGCAGCCGCAGATCCAGAATGGCCCGTGCCTGTGTCTCAGACAGCCGATAGGTGCCGTCCTCTGCAATCTTGTGGCGAGGGTCGTCGATCAGCTCAACAATCGGCGTAATGTCTTTCGCGGGCCAATGGCGTTCCATCAATTGCGCTCGTGCCGTCGCCGGATCCGGGGCAGAACGAATAAGCGCAATCACCTCATCAATATTGGCAACAGCAATGGCAAGACCAACCAATACGTGAGCCCTGTCCCGCGCCTTATTAAGTTCGAACTTTGTGCGTCGCGCAACAACGACCTCACGAAACGCAACGAATGCCTCAAGCATTTGCTTAAGGTTCATTTGCGCGGGGCGGCCATAATCCAGCGCCACCATGTTCGCGCCAAACGAGGTTTGCAATGGCGAGAAACGATAAAGCTGGTTCAGAATGATTTCCGGCACAACATCGCGTTTCAGTTCGATCACAACACGCATGCCAAGACGGGAGCTTTCGTCCCGAATGTCGGAAATACCCTCTACCCGCTTATCTCTAACGAGTTCAGCGATCTTCTCAATCATCGTTGCCTTGTTCACCTGATAGGGGATTTCGGTGACAATGATTGCGTGGCGATCTTTCTTGAACTCTTCAATCTCTGTGCGGCCGCGCATGAGCACGGAACCACGGCCAAGGTGATAGGCTGATCGGATGCCCTGACGTCCGAGGATCATGCCGCCGGTTGGAAAGTCCGGTCCCGGAATAATTTCATTCAGTCGGTCGATGCTTAATTCAGGGTCATCCATGAGTGCAAGGCAGGCATCAATGGTTTCTCCCAGATTGTGCGGCGGAATATTGGTCGCCATGCCAACGGCAATGCCGCCGGCTCCATTGACCAGTAGGTTTGGAAACTCAGCTGGAAGGACTTCCGGCTCACTCTCGGAATTGTCGTAATTGTCCTGAAAATTGACTGTGTCTTTGTCGATGTCATTGAGCAAAGCGTGGGCTGGCTTGCCCATGCGCGTTTCTGTGTAACGCATCGCTGCCGGCGGATCGCCGTCCACAGAGCCGAAATTGCCTTGTCCGTCCAACAATGGAAGCCGCAAAGAGAAATCCTGGGCCATACGCACAAGCGCATCATAAATCGCCTGGTCACCGTGCGGGTGATATTTACCCATCACGTCGCCAACGATACGGGCAGATTTCTTATAAGGCTTATTCCAGTCGTAGCCGCTCTCGTTCATCGCATAGAGGATGCGGCGATGAACCGGCTTCAAACCATCTCGCACGTCAGGCAATGCCCGGCTCACGATCACGCTCATCGCGTAATCGAGATAAGAGGTTTTCATCTCCTCTTCGATAGCGATTGGCGACACGTCACGCTCAGGCGGAACACCCCCGCCTCCAGTACCGCCGGAGGAACCGCCATCACCACCGTTTAGATTCCCATTGGCTTCGGGAACAGGTTCCTCACCTGGCGTTTCCGTATCGTGTGTATCGGACAAATTCAGACCTTTAACGGAGCTCTTATGGCTGCGAACAGCTGCCCCTATTGCTCTTGAAAAAAGGGGCTCCGGAACACATCCGAATCCCCTGTTTATTTGCCTGAAATTCTATCATTTGGCACCCGGCCAAGCAACAAAATGCACGTCAGAAACCACCCTCTAAGCAATTGAAATAAAAGCAAAAAAAGGAGCCCCCAAACTCATGCGGGGTAGGACGCTTCTAACGTCAATTCATCCGTTGATTAAAACGGAATTTCATCATCGATGGGCGCGCTACCGCCACCACTGCCACCACCGAAGTCGCCGCCGCCCTGGTCATACCCGCCGCTCGATGATCCGCCAAAGTCACCGCCGCCGCCGCCACCAGAGTTCCGGCTATCGAGCATTGTGAGGGTGGAATTGAAGCCCTGCAGGACGATCTCTGTAGAGTACCGGTCCTGACCCTGCTGGTCTTGCCACTTACGGGTCTGGATCTGACCTTCGATATAAACTTTCGCGCCCTTTTTGAGATATTGCTCGGCGATCCGGCACAGACCTTCATTGAAGATCACCACACGATGCCATTCGGTCCGCTCACGGCGTTCCCCTGAGCTCTTATCCCGCCAGCTTTCACTGGTGGCGATCCGCAGGTTACACACCGGGTTGCCGTTCTGCATGCTGCGGATTTCTGGATCCGCGCCCAGATTTCCCACAAGAATGACTTTGTTGACACTTCCGGCCATGTTGAGACGCCCCTTCATTTATTCGCTTAAAGCTGGTTAATTGTCGCCGAACCTAAACCAACAGCCGAACGACTGCCACGTCAAAAAGAGCCATAAAGCTGCTCTTTTTTCGCTCAACTTGGCACTTGCCAGAATCGAGCAGTAATGGCATTTGTTCTTATTATGTTCCTATTGTCCACATTGGGTCAACCCGAAGGGGGATCAGGGTCGTGACGGTCCTACTGACAGAACGCCTTCAGTTGCGTCCTTATAAGCAGGACGAGGCGCATCTGCTTCATTCCATCATTGGCGATCTGCGGATTGTTTTCTGGCGGAAGGAGCCAGGAACGCTTGAGGAAGCACAGCACTGGCTCAAAAGGACCTCTCTCACTCGCGAGGAAACGGGCATGGGGGTCTGGGGCGTGTTTGATAGAAAGACGGACGACTTCTTGGGCCAGACCATTCTCCAACCCTTGCCTGAGACCGGAGAACCTGAGATTGGCTACCACTTTCGGGTGGAGGCACAGGGCCGCGGATACGCAACGGAGGCGGCAAAGTGTCTGTTGCATCATGGATTTGCAGGATTGGAGCTGCCCAGGATCGTTGCCGTCGTCCTACCGGACAATCATCCCTCACAGGCGGTGATGAAAAAGCTGGGGCTGCCCTATATTAGAGATCTGATGAAGAGCGATATGCTGCACAACTATTTCGCGCTAGAACGCCCAGCCTACCTGGCCCGGCACAGACAAGATCAGCAATAACCTGCGTAAACCGCAAAACGTCGGAAGAACGAGTACCTTTATGCAAAAGAACATCTCCATCGCCGGTGCCCGCGAGCACAATCTGAAGAATATCACGATTGAATTGCCGCGCGATGAGCTGATTGTGATCACGGGCCTGTCTGGGTCCGGCAAGTCGTCTCTCGCGTTCGATACGATTTATGCGGAAGGTCAGCGGCGCTATGTCGAGAGCCTGTCGGCCTATGCGCGCCAGTTTCTGGAGATGATGCAGAAGCCTGATGTGGATCAGATTGATGGTCTCTCACCGGCCATCTCCATTGAGCAGAAGACCACGTCGCGTAACCCGCGCTCGACTGTCGGGACAGTGACGGAAATCTACGATTATATGCGTCTCCTGTGGGCCCGTGTTGGCATCCCCTATTCGCCTGCCACAGGACTTCCCATTGAGAGTCAGACGGTCACACAAATGGTGGATAGAGTAAAAGAGCTGCCGGAAGGCACGCGTCTCCATTTGCTGGCGCCCATCGTGCGGGGCCGCAAGGGAGAGTATCGCAAAGAATTTGCAGAACTCCTGAAGAAGGGCTTTCAGCGGGTGAAAATCGATGGCGCGTTCTACGAGCTCGATGACCTGCCGACCCTCGACAAAAAATACAAACACGATATCGACGTTGTTGTTGACCGCATTGTCGTGCGGGATGATTTAGGGAACCGGTTGGCGGACTCCTTTGAGATTGCCCTGCAGCTGACGGACGGAATTGCAGTCGCTGAATTTGCCGATGTGAAAGACGGTGAAAAAGAACCGGAACGGATCGTATTCTCGTCTCGTTTCGCCTGCCCTGTCTCTGGATTTACAATTGATGAAATAGAGCCGCGGCTTTTTTCCTTCAACAATCCCTTTGGCGCCTGTCCGTCCTGTGATGGGTTGGGCACGCAGTATTTCATCGACCCTGATCTCGTGATCCCTGACCCGGGACTGTCGATCCGTAAAGGCGCTGTCGCGCCCTGGTCAAAATCGACATCGCCCTACTACACACAGACGCTGGATAGCATCGCGAAGCACTACAAATTTTCTGTCACAGTGCCGTGGAGTGAACTGCCGAAGAAGGCGCAAGATGCGGTGCTCTACGGGTCTGGCGACGACGCCATCACCTTTTCTTATGACGATGGCTTGAGGTCCTACAAAAACAAGAAACCATTTGAAGGTGTGATCCCGAACCTTAATCGCCGTTGGCGGGAGACAGATAGTGCCTGGGCACGCGAAGAGATAGAAAAGTTCCAGGACGTCACAGCCTGCGAGGCCTGTTCAGGATTTCGCCTGAAGCCGGAAGCACTCGCGGTAAAGGTTGGCGACAGCCATGTAAGCCAGGTCGCGCAGCTTTCCATCAAGGAAGCAGATGCCTGGTTTGCCAGCATCGACAAGCAGCTGACCAAGAAACAAAACGAGATCGCAGGACGTGTCCTCAAGGAAATCCGTGAACGCCTCCACTTTCTGAACAATGTGGGTCTCGACTATCTGAGCCTCTCGCGGAACTCCGGAACCCTCTCTGGCGGTGAAAGCCAACGCATCCGGCTTGCCTCTCAGATTGGCTCCGGCCTCACAGGCGTCCTCTATGTTCTGGATGAGCCCTCAATCGGACTCCACCAGCGTGACAATGATCGCCTGCTGGCTACGCTTCGGCGCCTGCGTGATCTTGGCAACACGGTTATCGTGGTCGAACATGATGAGGATGCGATCCGCACCGCAGACTATGTAGTTGATATCGGTCCAGGTGCCGGCATTCACGGCGGTGAGGTTGTAGCTAAAGGCACACCCGCGCAAGTTATGTCGAACCCTAAAAGCCTGACAGGTAAATACCTAACAGGCCTCGAGCAGATCGACATTCCCGCGGAACGTCGCCCCATATCGGACGACAAAAAAGTCAGCGTTACGGGCGCGAGCGGCAACAATTTGAAAGACGTAACCGCAGAAATTCCGCTGGGCACCTTTACCTGCGTGACAGGTGTCTCAGGCGGCGGGAAATCCACCCTTCTCATCGAGACCGTTTACAAGGCCATTGCACGCCGTCTTAACAATGCACGCACACATCCTGCTCCGTTCGAGCAGATTGAAGGACTGGAACATCTCGACAAGATTATCGACATTGATCAGTCACCGATTGGCCGCACGCCGCGGTCTAACCCCGCGACCTACACGGGTTCCTTCACCCATATTCGCGATTGGTTTGCCGGTCTGCCGGAAGCCAAAGCACGCGGCTATAAGCCCGGTCGATTCTCTTTCAACGTAAAGGGTGGTCGCTGTGAGGCCTGTCAGGGGGACGGTGTCATCAAGATTGAGATGCACTTCCTGCCTGATGTCTATGTGGAATGTGATGCCTGTCACGGCAAGCGCTATAACCGCGAAACACTGGAAGTTAAGTTCAAGGACAAGTCGATCGCCGACGTCCTCGACATGACCGTTGATGAAGCCCAAAGCTTCTTCAAAGCGGTGCCGACCGTGCGCGAAAAGATGGATGTACTGCAACGGGTCGGCCTTGGCTACATCAAGGTCGGCCAACAGGCGACCACCCTGTCCGGCGGTGAGGCCCAACGCGTAAAGCTTGCGAAAGAACTCTCCAAGCGCGCGACCGGCCGCACAATCTACATTTTGGATGAGCCAACGACTGGCCTCCACTTCCATGACGTGAAAAAGCTGCTCGACGTACTGCATGAGCTTGTCGACACCGGCAACACCGTTGTTGTGATTGAGCACAATCTGGAGGTCATCAAGACGGCAGACTGGATCATCGACTTGGGCCCCGAAGGTGGCGACGGCGGCGGCGAAGTGGTTGCTGAAGGCCGTCCGGAAGGTGTGGCCGAAGAGCCCCGTTCCTATACCGGGCAATATCTCCGCACTCTTTTGAAGCGCTCTGGACGCGCACCAGCGAAGAAGAAAGTCGCGGCCAGGAAGACAGCTACACCCACATCAACGCCAAAAGCCTCAGGTAAGAAAAACGCGGCCAAAAAAGCTGCACCCAAAAAGGCCGCAAAGAAAAAGGCGGCACCTAAGCGCAAGACAACGAAGCGCTCTCCCCGTCAGGCAGCTGAATGATTGATGGCGCTAGGCGGTCAGCTGTTTGGTCGGGGTTTCGGCTTCAGGCGTGGTGCCTTCTCGCAGCGCCTTAAAGATCAAGCCATAGGCAGCGAAGTTGGCAAATATTGAATAGACCAGCACGGCAGTTTGAACGCAGGCAAAAATCAGAAACTGCAGGATTTGCACTGCTACTGGTTGTTCAGCGGGCATGCCCGGCACGTCGGGAAGTCCTTCAATATCCATTATGCTGAGGAACACGGTCGGTGGCATCGCTGAGTTTACGACGCCGGAAATCAAGCTGGCTGCAAGACCCACGAGCAATACCGTTCCTAATATTCTCCAGAAGTGGCCTTTAGAGAGGTTCCAGGCGTCGACAACAGCAAACCGGTTTTCGATTGCTATAAACCCATAGAGAGGCAAAAGCCGGACAATGAGGTAGAAAAAGAACAGAAAGCCTCCAACTCCCGCTAGAGCGAACCATAGTGGGTTTGCGTCATCGCCAGACAGCGCACTTGATCCGCCTGTGATCATGGTGAGCAAAGCGGCCACAATCGCGAAAATCAGCCCAACTGCGGAAAGCAAGCCGAAGCTAAACGGTACGAAGAGCAGAAATCGGAACTCTCTCTCGCCAAAAGAGAACCAGGTTTTACCAAGTGGATGATCCAGGACGACTTGCAATGCTCCGTTTGCAAGCATTGATTGCCCAATGAAAAAGACAACAGCTATCACTGGCACACCAAGGAACACCGCGGTTGCTAATTCGCTTTCGCTGGACTCACCACTCACCGAGAAAAAAGTGATCGCAATGATCGCGCCTATGCCAATAACAAGAATGCTGAGTGCTGCGCCGGTGCGTTGTATCAGTGCGCGGACATTCATAATGGGGAACTTGAGGCTGTCTGCTGCGATTTGAGCCACAGGTAATTTCGTCATTTGATGTCCCTTGTTACGCTGTCTGCTTTTCAACTGTTGGCTCATGGCAAGGGGCACTTGCGTCACCACTTGCGTTTTTTGTACCGCAACCAAGGCACGGCAGCTGCTGCGATTTGAACGGTGCCATAGGATGTTCCCTCACCTGTTACGTCCTCACAGCGCCGCCCCTCGCTTTGCAAGCCCTGGTCACCCCCATTTCACAAAAGAGCTATGTGCTCCGCCGCTAACATTTGGATAGACTAATGCTTGATTATCAAAATGTAACCGGTGTTTCATGAAACCGGCACTTCCCCAGGGGACAATATGAACAATCTCAACCGTCGCGACTTCTTGAAAAGTTTTACCGGCCTGGCGGGGTGTTTTGTAGCAACTGCTGGAATCGGCGTATCGCCGGTTTTTGCTGATGAAGCCCGCATCAACACAAGTCGGTTTCCGCAGGGACTGGCGTCCGGCGACCCGCAATCGGACGCGGTTTTGCTCTGGACCAGGGCGGTCCCTGATATGCCGGGTGGCGCTGTTTATTTGACTTGTCAGATGTCGGTGGATGAGACTTTTTCTTCCGTTGTTGTTGAAAAATCGATCACTGTTACCGCAGAAAGCGATTTCACCGCACGCGTGTTCGTTGAAGGTCTCACACCGGACACGAGATACTTGTATCGCTTCATCGCTGATGGTCAGGTGGGCGCTCATACCGGTCGGACACGAACAGCGCCGGCAGCTGAAGCAGAGCGTCCTATTCGCTTCGGTTTCGTCTCCTGCCAGAAATATGAATCCGGCTTCTACGGTGCGTGGGCACGGCTTGTCGCCGATGATGAGGCGGCACCTGAAGGGGAGCAACTCGACTTTGTTCTACATTTAGGTGACTTCATTTATGAGGTTATCGGCGATGTACCAGCGGGCGTCGACGCGTCGAGAAAAATCCCGCCCTTCCCCGATGGCTCCACTCCATGGGTGCCCGACGGCACCAAACCCTATTGGACAGAGGGCGCTACCTGGGCGGTAACAGTCGATGACTATCGCCACCTCTACAAAACTTATTTGGAGGATCCTCACCTGCAGGCGGCGCGCGCGCGCTTCCCGTTCGTCTGTACCTGGGATGATCACGAATTCACGAATGACAGCTGGCAGAGTCACGACACCTATTTTCGGCCCGGTATCCCGGCACAGAAACGAAAGGTCGCCGCGAACCAGGCCTGGTTTGAGTTCATCCCGGCGCTCCTAACAAACGCAACCTCAATTGGAGATGTTGCCAATGAAGCGAGCGATTTCACCGCTACACAAGTGCAGGATGCGGCCTATGAAGACTATGACGCAACCTTCCTGAATACGAACGACGATAATCGCCGCGCACTTGAGTCTATGACGATCTATCGGTCTCTCTCGTGGGGCAAAATGCTGGACCTTGTTGTGACAGATTTGCGGTCCTATCGCAGCCCACCCGTCCTGACGGAAGAAGTACGGGAGCTTTTGAGCGGGAGCGCCCGCCTCGCGCCAGTCCGTCTCGTCAAGGAACTGGATGCGGGCAAAACGGCAAATGATGGACAGCCTCTGGAGAAGCTGACCTACGAAGAAAAAGAGATCGACAATCCCAGAAGAAACAGTCCTGCGGGGACCTGTATGGGAGCGAAACAAAAAGCCTGGTTCAAGGCCGCAATGCAGAACTCAACGGCTACCTGGCGCATCTGGGCAAACTCCATTCCGGCAGTTTCACTCCGCTTGGATTTGAACAATGTGCCTGCCGCTAATTTGGAAGACAGCTATCTGGGCGTCGATGCCTGGCAGGGCTTTCCAGGTGAGCTGAGCGAGCTGATGGCATTTCTCCGTGACAATAAAATCGCCAACACCATTTCCTGTTCGGGTGACTATCACACCCATGCCGCAGGTCGGCTTGCGCCCAACCTGGACGATGACAACCCCGACTTTGTCGCAGTTGATTTTGCGACCACGAGCATCAGTTCCGGCAACCTTTTCAATGGCGCTGAACGCGGCACGCCGGAGGGCGATCCGTTCCGTCAGTTTGTGGCTTATGAGAGCGGCGGGCAGCTCGTCGAGAATTTCAACAACACGGTCGTTAATGGCATGTTGAGTGGTCTGACTGCAGCCTACTCCGGCAGTGCTTTCCTGGCAGGGCTGATCGCTTCCGATAAAGCGAGCCCCGGATTGGACTATCTGGATGGGAACGCTCATGGATTTGGTCTTGCCACAATCGCCGAAGATGGCGCGACGGTGTCCCTCGTCAATGTAGGTCCGGTATTGGAAGACCCGGGGCCAGAGGGTCAGCCGGTTGTACGACGGGCGACGTTCCATGTGCCTAAATGGACGTCTGACACCCAGCCAACCCTTGATGACCTTACTTTTGAGGGACCAGCACCCTTTCCCTTTTCGTGACACATCCGTCATTTCCTGCCTATCATGATCGCAATAGGAATATATGAGCACGGGAGAGATGCCATGTCGGTGAAGGAGTATGCGGAACTTGATGGGCTTGCGCTCGGGGAGATGGTCAAGAAGGGTGACGTCAGCGCCACCGAACTTGCCGAAGAGGCCATAACCAGGATTGAGAAACACAACCCTACGCTGAATGCTGTCGTGACGAAACTCTATGAAGTTGGCCGCAAAGCTGCTGAAAACCCAGTGGATGGTCCGTTCAAAGGCGTCCCCTTCCTTCTAAAAGATATCATGGGCGATCTGGCGGGCGTTGAAACCCGCTCCGGGTCGCGCTTTATGTCGGGCGTCCCCGCAGCTCAGGATTCCACCCTGACGGCACGGTTTAAAGCTTCTGGAGTTTCCATCCTCGGGAAAACAAATGTTCCTGAATTCGGGCTGCTGCCAACAACGGAGTCTGCGCTCTATGGCGCGGCGCGCAATCCTTGGAACATCGAACATTCTACAGGTGGGTCTTCTGGCGGGTCGGGTGCAGCCGTCGCAGCTGGCATTGTTCCTCTCGCCCATGCAAATGATGGCGGAGGCTCTATCCGCATTCCTGCTGCATGCTGTGGCCTTGTCGGCCTTAAACCAACACGGGCGCGCAACCCGCTCGGTCCCGTCCTCGGTGATGTGATGGGCGGCCTCATCAGTGAACATGTGGTCAGCCGGTCCGTGCGTGACAGTGCGGCGATGCTTGATTGCACGGAAGGGCCGGAGCCAGGGGATCCCTATTTTGCGCCACCCAAAGAACGTCCCTATTTGGACGAAGTGAGCCGCGATCCGGGCAAGCTGCGCATCGCCTTCAGCACGAAAGATCTCGAAGGCAAGCCTCTTGATCCAGAGTGTGTCAGAGCCATCGAAAACACTGCCAAACTTCTAAGTGACCTTGGGCACAATGTCGAAGAAGCAGCTCCCGCGATCCCTATGGAGATGCTCTCCGAAGCATTCATGGCGGTTTGGGCGGCGGGCCTTGCTGCAGGCATTGATGCTTTTGCTGCAGCGACCGGACAGACGCCGGGAGACAATGAGCTGGAAGGTCTCACCTGGGGGCTTTACCAGGCAGGCAAGGAAGTTACGGCGTCGCAATATCAACATGCGCTTGCGGGTTTTCAGATGTTAGGCCGGGAAATGGCCCGCTTCCACTCTACCTACGATCTCTGGATGACGACAACGCTGGGCGCGCCGCCGATTGAACTTGGGCGGATCGACATCGGCAATCGCAATGCAGCAGAAGCCTTTGCGCCAGTTATCGACTATGTGCCTTTCACTGCCATTGAAAACGCGACGGGCCAGCCTGCCATTTCTTTGCCGCTGCACTGGAGTGAGACTGGTCTGCCGGTGGGCGTCATGTTTGCCGCCGGCTTTGGTGAAGAAGGCCTGCTCTATCGTCTTGCGGGTCAACTGGAACAGGCAAAGCCATGGGCCGGCAAAAATCCAGCAATCTGGAACTAACGAATTTCGACTACGGACCATCCTGGGGAGGATCACATGAGCTTTAAGGAATATGCAGATTATGACGGGCTCGGCCTGGCGGAATTGGTTTCTAAAGGCGACGTGACACCGTCCGAAGTGACGGAAGCTGCCATTGAGCGCATTGAAGAGCACAATGACACGCTCAATGCTGTGGTCCACAAGGGCTACGAAGACGCACGAAAAACTGCAAAGAGCGAGTTGCCCAGCGGACCGTTCAAGGGCGTCCCGTTTCTCATCAAGGATCTGGGGCTGAAAGTCACCGGCTGGCCGCGGACCAATGGCAGTGCCTTCACCAAAGACACGGTCGACACTATGGACAGTGAGCTGACCAAACGGTTCCGCGAGTCAGGCGTTGTCTTTGTGGGCAAAACCAACACACCAGAATATGGCATCACAGGAACGACGGAGTCCGGCCTGCTTGGGCCCTGCCGCAATCCCTGGAACCCGGATCATATTTCAGGTGGCTCATCTGGCGGCGCCGCCGCGGCCGTTGGTGCCGGGATTGTCCCGCTGGCACATGCGAGTGACGGCCTTGGCTCCATTCGAATTCCGGCAGCCTGTTGCGGTCTTGTGGGAATGAAGATCACACGTGACCGCAATCCCAACGGCCCGGATGACTTTGACCGAGCAATTGGTTTCAGTGTCGATCATGTGGTGTCTCGGACTGTGCGCGACAGCGCCGCCATGCTCGATGCGACCGGATACCCGGAACCCGCCTCCCCCTATGCGCCGCCCCCAAAAGAACGTCCCTATATGGAGGAAATCCAGCAGAGCCCTGGGAAACTCAAAATCGCCTATTCCAGCGAGACGCCCAGCAAAAAGCCCATCGATCCAGAAGTTCAGAAGGGTTTTGAAGATACCGTGGATATGTTGAAGAGCCTCGGCCATGAGATGATTGACCGCAGCCTGGATGTGGATTTTAAAGCTTACTACCGCGCGCAAGGTGCCGTCAGTGCCGGAAACTTTGCAGCTGGCATGCGTCGCCGTATTGAACAGATTGGCCGTGAGCCGCGCGAAGATGAACTCGAGCCTCTCACCTGGGCGGCCTTCAAAGGTGGATCCAAGGTGACTGCAGAACAAGCCATGCATGGTTGGCAGACTCTTCGTCTGCTCAACCGAAAAGTCCTGGAACATTTTGAAGAGTTTGATGTCTTTCTCCAGCCGGTGCTGGGAACACCTCCGCCAGAAATTGGCGTCATAGACCCTGTCCGTCTGGAACCGCGGGAAGTGAATAAACGCCAGGGAAAAGCGTTCCCCTACACACCGCCTTTCAACTTTACCGGTCAGCCGTCGCTTTCACTCCCGCTTTGTTGGAGCGAAAAGGGCCTGCCATTCGGGATGATGTTTACAGGTCGCTATGGTGACGAAGCCACCCTCTTCCGGCTGGCTGCGCAGCTGGAGAAAGAAAAGCCCTGGATCCAGAAACGTCCCCCGGTATGGTCGTAGATGGTTTTGGTCATAATCCTGACAGTTGCCGCAGGCCGCGAAGCCTGATACCTCACCTCTCATGACAAAACCCATTCATATCATCGGTGGCGGCATGGCCGGGTCGGAAGCTGCCTGGCAGGTGACCCGGACCGGAACGCCGGTAATCCTGCACGAAATGCGCCCGGACCGCGGCACAGACGCTCATCAGACAGATGGGCTGGCGGAGTTGGTTTGCTCCAATTCATTCCGCTCGGATGATTGGGAAAACAATGCCGTTGGCCTCCTTCACGAGGAAATGCGTAAGTGCGGATCACTCATCATGTCCGCGGCAGCAGAAGCCAAGGTCCCTGCGGGAAGTGCTCTCGCCGTTGACCGCGAGCACTTTTCCGACGTGGTCACAAAGACTCTCGAAGCAGATCCCCTCGTCACCATTGAGCGTGGCGAAGTTCTCGGACTGCCACCCGAAGATTGGGGACCGACCATCATTGCAACCGGGCCGCTTACGTCAGAAGCACTGAGCAGCGCCATCGGCGAAGCAACCGGCAAGGATGAACTCGCCTTCTTCGATGCGATTGCGCCCATCATCTATACAGACACGATCGACTTTGACGTCTGCTGGTATCAATCCCGATATGACAAGGTCGGTCCGGACGGTGACGGCAAGGACTATATCAACTGTCCCATGAATGAGGAGCAGTACAATAGATTCATCACCGCTCTTCTGGAAGGCGACAAAACTGACTTCAAAGAATGGGAGGAAAACACCCCCTACTTCGAAGGCTGTCTTCCTATTGAAGTCATGTCCGAACGCGGTCGCGAAACCCTGCGCCACGGGCCAATGAAGCCTGTCGGTCTCACCAATCCGCACAATCCGGACGTTAAAGCTTATGCAGTTGTGCAGTTGCGCCAAGATAACAAGCTGGCGACGCTCTACAACATGGTGGGGTTTCAAACAAAGCTCCGTCATGGCGAACAGAAGCGCATTTTCCGAATGATCCCAGGACTGGAGAAAGCGGAATTCGCCCGGCTCGGTGGCCTTCACCGAAACACATTTCTAAACTCACCGCGTCTCCTTGATGACACCATGCGTCTGAAGTCACATCCGCACATTCGCTTTGCAGGTCAGATCACCGGCGTCGAAGGATATGTTGAGAGCGCTGCCATGGGATTGATGGCTGGGCGCTTCGCAGCGCTAGAAGCTGCAGGTAAAATCCCAACGCCGCCACCCGAAACAACAGCTTTTGGGGCCCTCATCAGTCACATCACCGGTGGTGCGGATGCGAAAACTTTCCAGCCCATGAATGTAAATTATGGGCTCCTGCCGCCGATCGAGGTGCCGAAGCCAACGGACGGAAAACGGCTTCGCGGCAAAGAAAAAGGCCGAGCACGAAAGACAGCCATGAGCCATCGAGCCTTGCAGGATCTTGATGCTTGGCTAAATCCAGCGTCGGTTGCCGCAGATTAGGCTTGAAACTGTTTTGACCATATCACCCGTAGATAGCGTAGCTGTCTCCTGAAGGCGGGAACATCACTCGAGTGATGGAAAAGATCGAACCCCGGTGATCTGAGTTTCCCAGCATAGAGTGAGCGCAATATCGTCGGCAGCATGGCTGGGACCAGCCTCGCATTTGAACGTAAGTCCAGATCTCCAGCCTCGGACATGAGCTTATCCGCATGCTTGAGAATTTCTTCCAGAGCAAGATGGAGCCCCAGTGATGATGCTCCCTGAAACAAGGCATGAGGGTCGATGTCATGTCGGCCCATTATGTCCAAAGGTAGGGACAATTGAGAGGACGCCGCATCGTGCGGGATCCGGCGCAGCTGATTGATCAAGCTGGCGACCATCAAATGGGTTGTGGCGATTGTTGAAGTTTCATCATTCAGGGTTTCACCAGTGATACGGCTGGAAAGCTCCAAATGACGCACCGAGACTTGCTGGTGAAACTCGACGAGTTCTTCCAGTGTAGCGAAGGGGTGTTCGGCGAGGTCACGCGCTCGAAGGTCTATAAGTGAAACCAGATCTGCTGGCACTAACCCATGACCGAAGAATGTTTCCGCGAGCCCGGCTGCAATCTCATGCCCCGGATTGCTCAACGGCGTCATGGTTTCAAGTGTTTCGCGCCACCATTGGAATCGGATGTCGGCGAGCATCGGCTCGCTGACGGTTGTGGGAATACGCATCATTTCCGCATCGAAGGCAAAATATGCCACCAAGGGAGCGCGGACTGCGTCCGGCGTGAGCAGCACAGCCAGGTAGCGGTCATGGTCAAACCGCTTCAGCTGATCAAGACAATAGTGGAAACGGTCCTGCTTCATGGGCCTCATGCCAAAAAGAACGGGACTGCTCTCAGATGAAAGCAGCCCCGCAAATCCAGTAAGCTCCGGGGGTATTCCCCGACGCCTATTAGTAGATGTTTTGCGCTGAAACCATTGCAAACAGCATTGGGATCGAAAGCAAAGTGTTGGTTCGCGAGAAAGCTTTGGCTGTTCCGGCTGCTTTTGCTTTCGCATCTGCGTCAGCATCAACCATCCCAAGAGCGATCTTCTGGTTTGGCCAGATGACGAACCAGACGTTGAACCACATAATTGTGCCGAACCACATGCCAATACCAATGGCGATGTTTTTCTCAACCGCAAATCCGTTCATTGCACCCAGTGTGAAGGCATCAAGAAGATAGCCGTTCATAGAGGCGAGCAGAATGCCGGTTACGATGGTCGCCATGGCACCCCAGCGGAACCACCAGAGAGCTTCCGGTGCGATTACCTTTGAGATGGCGGGTTTCTGTTCGTCAGGAATGTTTCCCATGTTCGGGATCTGAACGAAATTGAAATACCACAAGAGGCCGATCCACATGACTCCGCTCAAGACATGGAGCCAGCGCATGATGAAGGCACCAAAGGCGTGGTCAAATGTGCCACCCCAATTCAGGTACATAAGAAGAAGAACGGCTGCGACAACAAAACCGGCAATAACGGTATTTCGCAGCGAATCTAGAATTGCAGACATGGGTTGCTGTCCCCCTTTTTTGCGTGCGCGCTAGATGGTCAACGCACAAGCCACATTCTCGCCCCTCTAGACTGGTGACCGGATCAAGCCGGCCAATACCAATACGACTCACCGGGCGAGCCAAAGAAATTACCGAATGAGATTAGGAGCTTCGGTCAGAAAAGCCAAGCAATCCAAGCGAAGAAAAGTAAAGAAAGTTCTTTATTCAACGGCAATGAGCGCAGCGGCGACGCGCCGTTGTTCTCCTAATAGGACATTATAGGTGCGACACGCTGCGCCAGTGTCCATAACCTCAAAATGCAAAGGGATGTTGATGAGGTGCTCCCTTACTTCTTTCGACGGAAACTGCAGAGAAGCTCCGGTTCCGATCAGAAGAAGATCAAAGCTTTCGATCGCCGCAGCAATCTCTACAAAATGATCTGGTGTCACCTGGTCAATCGCCGTTACACCCCAGGGAAACATGCCGACATCAGGCAGCAGATACATGGAGCCTTCGACACGTTTCTTGTCGATGCGAAAGCCCATCTCACCATAAGCGTCTATAGGTGGTTGGCTGCCAAAGTCAGTATTGGAGAGTTCCATCCGCCTATACTGATGGAGTTGAGCTTGGTGCGGCTACGCTCCAGTCACGTTTCACACCGAGGATCATTAGCAGCGGTGCAGCAATGAAAATGGATGAATAGGTACCGATAAAGACACCCCACATCATCGCAAACGTGAATCCGCGAATGACTTCTCCGCCAAAAATATAAAGGGCCAATAGCGCAAGAAGGGTTGTGATTGACGTCATAGCCGTACGCGACAGCGTTTCATTGATGGAGCGGTCAAGCAGCTCACCCAGATCGAGCTTTTTATATTTGCGCAAGTTCTCCCGCACCCTGTCATACACAACAACCGTGTCATTCATCGAGTATCCGACAATGGTCAGGATCGCCGCGATGATCGACAGATTGAATTCCAGCTGGAAGATCGAAAATATGCCAATAGTTAGAAGGACGTCATGCATGAGCGCCAAAACAGCACCTACAGAGAACTGCCATTCAAAACGAAACCAGATGTAAACCAGCATCAGGATCACAGCTATGACAACAGCAAGTGTGCCTGCTTCGACCAGTTCAGAACTGACTTTCGGGCCGACAACTTCGACCCGCCGATACTCAACGCCTTCGCCAAGCTCACCACGGATGAGCTCAACGACGGTTTGGTCGCTCCCCTCCGTTTCAGCCTGTTGCTCCACTCGGATGAGCACATCATTCGGGGCGCCAAATTCCTGAACCTGGACATCTCCAAGATTGAGGGACGACAACCGGTTTCTGAGATCACCAATATCAGCTGGCCCCTCGGTCCCGATCTCGATCATGGTGCCGCCGCGAAAATCGATCCCGAAGTTGAGGCCATTTGTAAAAAACAAAGCCATAGATGCCAGGACCATTAGAGCGGACACGGCATAGGCGACGTGCCTCAAACCGATAAATTTGAAGGCAGTGTCTGCAGGAACGAGCTTAAGTCTAAACATGGGCAGCGCTCCTAAAGGATCAACTCTTTGGGCCGCCGAGCACGGAACCAAAGAGCCACCATCAGTCGGGTAACGACGAAGGCGGTGAAAACAGATGTGATAATCCCGACACCCAGTGTCACGGAGAACCCACGGACAGGACCGGATCCAAGCTGGAACAGGATTGCCGCTGCAATGAAGGTTGTGATGTTAGCATCAAGGATGGTCGTCAGCGCCTTGTCATAGCCAATTTGGATGGCATTGATCGGCGTTTTTCCATTCCTGATTTCTTCTCGAATGCGTTCGAAGATGAGAACGTTTGCGTCAACTGCCATGCCGATCGTGAGAACAATACCCGCGATACCAGGCAATGTAAGAGTGGCACCAAGTATGGAGAGCGTCGCTGCAATGAGGAACACATTGATGATAAGCGCGATGTTGGCAAACACGCCAAACAGGCCGTAGGAAAGCGCGATATAGATGATCACCGCCGCAAAGCCAATGATGGCTGCAATACGTCCAGCCTCCACACTGTCAGCACCGAGGCCAGGGCCAACCGTTCGTTCTTCCAGAATGTTCAATGGGGCAGGCAATGCACCGGCACGCAGCAAGACGGCCAGATCATTGGCTGTCTGAACCGTGTAGCCGCCTGAGATCTGCCCACGCCCACCAAGAATGGGTTCACGAATATTAGGTGCGCTGATGACTTCATTATCAAGCACGATAGCAAATGGACGTCCAACATTTGCCGCTGTGACTTCGCCAAACTTACGAGCGCCAGACGTGTCGAACTGGAAGGTAATGATGGGCTCATTTGTCTGCTGATCAAACCCCGGCTGCGCATCCGTCAGGCTTTCACCACTTACCATCACCCGTTTCCGCACCAAGATAGCTTGCGGCGGCTCAAACTCTGTCAGATAGAGAATTTCGGCACCCTGCGGAACACGGGTCGCAAGTGCTTGCTGAGCCGTCATAGTCTGGTCAACCAATCGGAAGGAGAGCTTCGCCGTCTTGCCAAGGAGTGCTTTAAGGCGCTCAGGATCATCAAGACCGGGCACCTCAACCACAATTCGATTGTCCCCTTGGCGTTGAATGCTGGGTTCCGTTGTGCCCAGTTCGTCGATCCTGCGACGAACAATTTCAATGGACTGGGAGACAGCTGAGCGTGCTCTGGCAATGCTCGACGCTTCTGTCGGCGCAAGTGTTACCTTGCCGCCTTCCCCGAGCGTAACGTCCAGATCCAGTTCTGCCGCACCTGTGAACAGGTTGGTGTTGATCTGAGTTGCTAGACCGCGCAGGGCTTCAAGACCACGCGTTTCATCCTCTGGCTTGCGGATTCGGACCACAACTTCGCCCTGCGAGATGCCCAGTCCTGTGTAGCCAATCGGTCCGCCTTCTAGCTCACGGTCCCGAAGAGTTGCACGAACGTCAGCGCGGAGATTCTCCAGCCGCTCCGATTGAACAGCCTGCGTATCAACTTCCAGCAGCAGATAAGAGCCACCCTGGAGGTCAAGCCCCAGCACTATTTGGCGCTGCGGTACCCAATCCGGCAGGTCAGTCAGCTGCTCTTGAGCGAAGAAGTTCGGGATCGTGTAAATGAGACCCGCAAGGCTCAGCAGAACGATCAGCGTGATTTTCCAGGGTTCGAAACGAAGCATGAGAACGCCTTTAAGTGAAGCGAAACGGAGTGACCGTCAGGCGTCTTTGTTTGTGTTTGCCGCGTCAGGAGCTGGCTGAGATTTGGAGCGAACGTTTGACAGTGTGCTCTTGATCACCTTGATCCGAACACCATCAGCGATTTCAACTTGAACGTCGTCGCCGTCGCTCACTTTAGTGACTTTGCCCATGATACCACCCGCGGTAATCACTTCGTCACCGCGGCGCACTGCGTTTACCATTTCCGCGTGATCTTTCGCCCGTTTCTGTTGAGGGCGAATAACAAGGAAATACATGATCGCGAAGATCGCTACCAACGGAAACACGAACGATAGAAGCTCTCCCCCACCCCCGGCGGCGGTTTCAGCATAGGCGGGCGTAATAAACATTCGATGGCTCTCCGTGGCGGCCAGAAAACAGAATCCGGCATTAGGTCAAGTTTGGCGCGGACTATACCGGCACGGGCACGCTTTGCAAAGCCAGTATCCCTTTGCAAACCGGGACTTAGGGCGTTTTTTAGCGATATCGGATGGCCTCAGGATAACTCGGGGAGAACCCCTTGGACAACATTGACGAAGAAGGCTCAAATGATACGGTCCCGCCCCATGACCAAGATGAAATCAACACCTGGACAGGCACTATTGGAGCGGATCGCGACAGCTCTGGAACGCCTTGCGCCCGCACCGAGCAACCCTGGTGATTTGAGCTCTGCTGACGCCTTTCTTTGGCAATCCGGCGCCGAGGCCCTGAGCCCCGTCCTGTCCGTCGCCCGTGTTGACATCAGTCTTCTCAAGGGGGTGGATCGCCAGAGAGATCAGCTTCTGGAGAATACAGAGCGGTTTGCGAAGGGCCTTCCGTCCAACAATGCGCTTCTTTGGGGCGCCAGAGGCATGGGAAAGAGTTCGCTGGTCAAGGCAGTGCATGGCACGATCAACCAGCAACGCCCCGGTGCGCTTGCTCTCGTCGAAATCCACAGGGAAGATGTGGAAAGCCTGCCAGCCCTCATGACGCTGCTGAAGGGTGCAGGCCGTCAGACGGTGGTCTTTTGCGATGATCTTTCATTCGACAAGGATGAGACCAGTTACAAATCCCTCAAGGCGGTCCTGGAAGGCGGTATCGAAGGACGCCCAGACAATGTGATCTTCTATGCAACATCTAATCGGCGCCATCTGATGCCGCGCGACATGATGGAGAACGAGCGGTCAACGGCGATTAATCCCTCCGAGGCCGTCGAAGAACGCGTTTCCCTGTCAGACCGGTTTGGCCTGTGGCTTGGCTTTCACAAATGCAGTCAGGATGAATACCTGTCCATGGTACAGGCCTATGCATCCCATCACGGTCTAAAAATCTCGGAAGAAGAGCTTCGCGTCGGTGCCATTGAATGGACGGCAACCCGAGGCGGCCGCTCAGGCCGCGTTGCCTGGCAATACATCCAGGATGTTGCCGGACGTTTGGGACAGAAACTCAGCTGAGATCTGCTAGCTGCTCATGGCTTTAATAGGATCAAGCGCCTGCGAGCCGCGTCGGATCTCAAAGTGAACTTGAGCGGTTTGCACACTGCCGGTTCGTCCCGCAAGGGCGATCGTTTGGCCTTTGGTGACCGTCGCTCCTCGTTGAACCAGAAGCTCACCATTATGCGCGTAGGCTGTCATCCATCCATTTGAATGCCTGACAAGCAAGAGGTTGCCATAGCCACGAAGCTCATTCCCGGCATAGGCAACCACACCTGTCTGAGCAGCTCGTACCGGCGTACCCTCTGGCACAGCGATATTTATGCCGTCATTGTGGAGGCCGTCAGCCTTGGGTCCAAACCGGGAAATGATCCGTCCTTCAGCAGGCCAGATGAAATCGCCGGTTGCAGGAGGCGGTGTTGCCAAAGGAGGTTTGCTGCGTGGCGTCGGCGCGCCGGTAGATGGCCGTGCAGGTGCTGCAGCAACCTGTGTATCTCGCGGCTGATCGCCTGGAATAGAGAGCCTTTGGCCGACGCGCAGACTGTTATCTGGGCCGATGCCGTTGGCAGACTTCAGATCGCCCTGCTCAACTTTGTACATGGATGAAATGCGATAGACCGTCTCACCCGGTTTCACCACATGAGTGCGCGCGGCGATGCTGGTTCTTGAACGTGGCCCCGAAGTAGATGATGGACGCGCAGTCGGTCTTGCACGATTGCGAACAGACGCGGTTGTGGTCTGAGGCCGCGGACGTGGTCGTGCCGCAGGTCCGGATGAATTGCTGGATGAAGACGCGCTTGGGTAGCTGCGATAGTCATATTGACTGTCCCACCAGGGATCTGAGGATCCAGCGCAGGACGCCAGTGTTAGCGTAAGAAGGAAAACCCCCGCCCGGCGAGCCTGCCGACCAAGTTTTTTTTCAATATTTTCCGCATCTAGGGACATTTTTCCCCCTCAGCTTTCGCGCGCGACCCCCTCAACAAGCGGAACGAATCGCACGGGAAGAAGTTCTTCCACGTTTGCACCGTCTTCATGACGTGTCAGCCGGACAAGCTTTTGGCCTTCTTGTCCGCCCTCTACGTCTACCGGCACCACCATAATACCCCCTACTTTCAATTGGTTAGCCAATTCGAGAGGTATTTCAGGCGCCGCCGCAGTGACGATAATCCGGTCAAATGGAGCCTGTTCGGGCCACCCTTTGCCGCCATCACCAACCTGCGCGGTAATATTGTGGAAACCAAGAATTTCGAAACGCTTAACAGCGTCGTTTAAAAGTGTCCGATATCGCTCAATTGTGTAAACGCGGCGGCATAATTGGGCCAAAACAGCCGCCTGATAACCCGATCCCGTGCCCACTTCGAGCACTTTCATGCGCTCACCGACCTCCAATTTTTCCGTCATATAGGCCACGACGTAGGGCTGAGAGATTGTTTGGCCACACTCGATGGGTAAAGCATGGTCATCATAAGCCTGCTCTACGAAGGAACCGGTGACAAAGGTCTCCCTGGGAACCCGCTCAATCGCAGATAAAACCCGTCCGTCCCGAATGCCCTGACGCCGAAGTGCCATAACAAGTCGGATTTTGCCGGCCTCCAGCTCTTCTGCAGCTTCCAGACCCTCTGATTTTTCCCCAGCCGTCATAAAATTTACGGGTCCGAAAAGGCCTGAACGAGCTTCTTCTGAGCTGATCCATGGCTGAGGTTTAAATGTAGGGGCGTGATGGAAATCCGTCCGTCATAGATAGACCGCAGATCGGTACCCTTTGGTGGGTTTGAAGGGATGCGCTGAAAGCCGGTCCAGTAATAGGGTTTGCCCATCCCGTCGACCCGCTCTTCGATCTTGACCAGAGACTGGTCACGCTTTCCCTGTCGCGTGATATCAATTCCCCCAACATTGCTGGCGGGCACGTCCGGGAAATTCACATTCATCAGCACATCATCCTGCCAGCCAACTGAGACCAGTTCCTGGATTATCCCAGGTCCATGAGTTTCAGCTGTCGCCCAATGTAGGTTCTGTGTTCCGTCAAAACCAAATGCCTGGCTGAGCGCGATTGAGGGAACACCAAGAACGGTTCCCTCCATGGCCGCGGCGATCGTGCCGGAATAGGTGACATCGTCGGCGACATTCTGTCCCCGGTTCACACCAGACAGGACAAGCGTTGGCGGATTGTCGATCAAGACATGGCGAATGGCCATCAACACGCAATCTGTCGGCGTGCCCTCCACCGCATATTTGCGCGGTGAGATTTTGCGAAGCCGAAGAGGTTGCGAAAGCGTAAGCGAATGAGACGCCCCACTCTGTTCACTCTCAGGCGCAACGATCCAAATGTCCGATGACAATTGTTTCGCTATCTTCTCAAGCACCTTCAGTCCCGGTGCATGAATGCCATCATCATTGGTCAGAAGAATACGGGTGCCGTCTAACGGCAGTTTCTTCTTCGCTCGAGCACGTTTAGCCATCTGCTGTAATGACCTCGAGTCCACCGAGGTAGGATTGCAGCACATCTGGAACAGCAACGCTGCCGTCTGCCTGTTGGTAGTTCTCGAGAATGGCAACCATAGTTCGACCGACCGCGAGGCCAGATCCATTCAACGTATGAACGAATTTCGTGCCCTTCTCTCCGTCTGGGCGATAGCGCGCATTCATGCGGCGCGCCTGAAAGTCACCGCAAACCGAACAGCTGGAAATCTCCCGATAGGTATTTTGACCCGGGAGCCATACTTCAATGTCGTAGGTCCGCCGCGCGCCAAATCCCATATCACCGGTCGACAGCGTCATGGTGCGGAATGGTAGGTCGAGGCGCTTCAGAACTTCTTCCGCGCAAGAAAGCATGCGCTCATGTTCTTCTGCAGATTGATCCGGTGTCGTAATGCTTACGAGCTCTACCTTGGAGAACTGGTGTTGCCGGATCATGCCGCGTGTGTCGCGACCGGCAGATCCGGCCTCTGAGCGGAAACACGCGGTGTAGGCAGTCATCCGAAGAGGCAACTCTTCTTCCGACAGAATGCTTTCACGGACAGTATTGGTCAGCGGCACTTCCGCTGTGGGGATGAGCCAAAAGCCATCTTCTGTATGGAAGGCGTCCTCCGCAAATTTCGGCAACTGGTTGGTGCCAAACATTGCGTCGTCTTTGACAAGCAGCGGTGGTGCAATCTCTTGATACCCAAATTCTGTTGTATGCAGATCGAGCATAAAGTTGCCAATGGCTCGCTCCAGCCGTGCAAGCTGTTTACGCAGGATCACAAACCGGGAGCCAGACAGTTTCGCAGCTGTCTCGAAATCCATGAGGCCGAGGGCCTCACCAATATCGAAATGCTCTTTGGGTTCGAAATTGAACTGACGAGGCTCGCCAACTTTGTGACGCTCTACATTGGCTTCTTCATCTGCGCCGAGCGGCACATCTTCATGAGGCAGATTGGGCAGGCCGGAGAGAATGTCTTTGAGAGCCGCATCGAGCTGCCGTTCTTCCTCCTCACCCTCCTGGATTTTGGTTTTGAGCTCAGCTACTTCCGCCATCAGGGCGTTTGCCGTTTCCTCATCCCCTTTGCCCTTTGCCGCGCCAATTTGTTTGGAAGCGGCATTCCGGCGCGACTGGGCCTCTTGCATCGCAGCCACGACCTCACGGCGCTTGGCATCAAGCTCCAGAATGCGGGGCGATTGCGGGTCCATGAACCGTCTGCCAAGGGCCGCATCAAAGGCAGCTGGGTCATCGCGAATAAGTTTGATATCGAACATGGGAAGCCCCAAAACGGTAGAAATACAGGAAACCGAATCAATAAAATACACAAAACGGTATTCAATACCGGTGTATACGCGGCTCCCGGAATCCCGTCTAGCCGTGGCTTCCGAACGATAATTGAGACTTACGCACTTGGTGTCGCTTCGCCCTCAGCCGCTTCCTTCTCTTCCGCATCCTTTTTGCGCCGCCGTTCAATCAGCGCCACAGAAAGAATAGAGATTTCGTAGAGAACGAGTGTTGGAATCCCGAGACCTAACTGACTGATAATGTCAGGCGGAGTGAGTATTGCAGCAACGGCAAATACGGCTACCACAGCGTATTTTCGGCCCTTGCGAAGTTGAGCTGCAGTGATGAGACCTGCACGTCCAAGCAAGGTCATGAGAACTGGCAACTGAAAGCAGAGGCCGAAGGCGAAAATCAGCGTCATGGTGAGGCCGAGATATTCGCTAACCCGTGGCAGTAGCTCGATAGCGGCCTGTCCCTCGCCACCGGTCTGTTCCATCCCGATAAAGAAACCGAGTGCCAGCGGCATGATGAGAAAATAGACCAGCGATGCGCCCATCAAAAACAGGATCGGTGTTGCAAGCAGGAACGGAAGAAAGGCGCCGCGTTCGTTCTTGTAGAGGCCGGGCGCCACAAACATGTAGATCTGGGTCGCAAGAACCGGAAAGGCAATAAAGAGCGCCCCGAAGAGTGCCAGCTTCAACTGAGTGAAGAAGTATTCTTGCGGAGCTGTGTAGATGAGCTTCACTTCACTCGCGTCACCAACAGCCTGTTCAAAGGGTCCTAATAGGATGTTGAAAACCTGATCGGCGAAATAGAAGCAGACGCCAAAAGCAATTGCGATCGCAATGATTGAATAGAGCAGCCGTTGACGAAGCTCAATTAGGTGCTCAAGTAATGGAGCACGGGAGGCATCAATATCCTGTTCGCTCATTGGGCAGCGTCCCGGGCGATATCGGTCTTAGGTGTTTCGGTCTTGGGAGCCTCGGGTTTCTCTTCAGGCAGGGGCTCTTTGGAGATAGCTGCTGCCTCCGCTGCGTCTCCAACCATCTCATCTGGCAGGCCGGGAAGCGGCTTTCCAGCATCATCCAACGCCTTCCCAACTGAATCGAGCGGATGCGTGATCGCGTCTTTCATCTGGGAAATCGGATTGTTGGCTTTCACGTCCGCGATCTGTTTACGCAGTTCATCCAACTCACTCTCGCGGGCCATTTCATCAAAGCTGCGCTGAAATTCGCGAGCGGCACCGCGGATCTTGGCCGTGTACTGACCGATGGTCCGCATCATACGCGGCAGGTCTTTTGGCCCCACCACCAGAATGGCGAGAACACCAAGGAATAGAAGCTCAGTCCAGCCAATGTCGAACATGGGTCCCCAGCTGTTCCGCTAACGTCGTTCCGCGAAGACCGCGACTAGTTTGCTGCCGTTTTGTCTTTGGTCGTTGTTTCGCTTTGCTGAGCGTTGATAGTCTTTGGATCCGCCTGCTCTGCGGCGGCTTGCTCGTCATCGCTCAAGCCTGAGCGAAAGCTCTTAATGCCTTTAGCAACGTCACCCATCAGCTCGGAGATTTTGCCGCGACCAAACAGCAAAACAACAAGCACCAATACAATAATGATTTGCCACGGACCTATTTGTCCCATTGTCTCTCTCCAAATCCGCTGCTTCCAACAAGCGCGGGATCATCAACTGAATTAGAGCCGAGCATCTCAGATTTACTGCGATACTTCAATGATTTAGGCCCAGTTCTTCACAAATGGGCGCTTACAGGGAAACATCAAGAGGAGGATAGGTTAACCGGCCTTCTCGGCGACTTCCTCTTCCCCGGTACTCTCCAGGTGCTCATCCAGCGCTTGGCCATATTCTTCTTCGGGCTCATCCTCACTGAAATCACCATCTCCGTCCCCACCTTCAGCAGATGGCGTCGGCACATCGAAGTCAGGTGGAAGATTAGCTTCCAGAAGGCCAGCAGCGCGCAGCTCCTCATGTCCCGGCAGATCGCCAATGCTTTCGAGACCAAAATGGATCATGAACTCTTCAGTGGTGCCGTATGTAACTGGACGCCCTGGAACCTTACGGCGGCCCCGCAGGCGGACCCAACCGGTTTCCATCAGAACATCAAGCGTGCCTTTGGAAACGCTCACACCTCGAATTTCCTCGATCTCAGCCCGCGTCACCGGCTGGTGATAGGCAATGATAGCGAGTGTCTCCATGGCAGCGCGGGAAAGCTTCCGTTGTTGGATCGCCTCGCGTTCCATGAGGAAGGTCAGGTCATCAGCGGTCCGGAACATCCATTTGTTCGCCAGACGAATGAGATTCACCCCCCGGGGCGCATACATCTTCTGCAGATCTTCAATGAGAGCGCCAACATCAGCACCGTCCGGCAGACGAGAGGCAATGCTGTCAATGTCCAGCGGTTCAGCGGCTGCAAAGAGAAGCGCTTCAATCATCCGGAGCTGAGCGGCGTGGTCATCTGCTGTTGGAAAAGGCGTTACATTGTCTGAGGCAGCCTCTTCTTCTGAGGAGACTTCTTCGCCTTCAGGAGCAGCTCCTTCCTCTTCAGCCATCGCCTCCGCAGGTTCCACCTCTTCAGCGGCCTCTTCTTCAGTCTCTTCCACGATGTCGTTGATCTGCTCGTCTGTCATGGCTTACTCGGCTTCTTGGGTGTCTGGTGTGGGCTCGGTGTCCCGGTCGTTTTCGCGAGGAACCTCGCGTTTGCGCACAAAGATCGGTTGAAAGGCCTCGCCTTGCTGAACTTCAATATGTCCATCCCGCACGAGCTCGAGAGACGCGCTGAACGTACTTGCCAAGGCCGTGCGCCGTTCTTTGCCGGTGGCGAACTCCTCAGGCAGCAGAGCGTCAATTCGATCCCAATCGATCAACATGCCCATCATCTTCTCAAGCCGACGCCGTGCTGCCTCGATGGCAAAGACCGGCTGCTTCTTGATGGTCATCTTTGTGGGTTTTAGAGCCCGGATGCGTTCTTCCGAATAGGCCTTCAGAAGATCATAGAGTGTACCGGTGTAAACACTTGTACGCGTTACACGAATGCCCTCTGGGGCGCCGCGCTGAAACACATGCTGTCCCATGCGCTTGCGCTTCATCAGCTCTGCAGCGGAGTTGCGCATTGCTTCAAGGCGTCTTAGCTGGAACGCCAGGCGGGCGGCCATTTCCTCGCCACTCGGCCCCTCTTCCTCCTCTGGCGGTGGAAGAAGCAGCTTCGACTTCAGGAACGCCAGCCAGGACGCCATAACGAGATAGTCAGCTGCAAGATCGAGCTCTAGGCGTTTGGCTTCATTGATGAATTCGAGATACTGCTCTGCCAGAGGCAGGATCGCGATCTTTGAAAGATCGACCTTTTGCGTTCGGGCCAATGCCAGCAGAACATCAAGAGGGCCTTCAAAGCCGTCAATATCAACAACCAGCCCGTCTTGAGCGACAGCCACTTCGACCCGCGTTCCACCTTCTTCGAAAGCATCGCCTGAAGCGTCTGCGGGTTCATTATCCTGCGCAGCGGTCTCCCCATCATCTGGCGTAGGCACAGGTGTCTGCTGATCGGTCGGCTCTATTTGGGCATCTTGGTCAGTCATAAAGGCTCGAGCATCACAATTCAGGGCTGATACAGGAAGTCGGCAACACCCCCATATGCTGCTGACAATCAGGCGAGAATAAGCCGATTCTCGCGTGGCCTCTCCAGCTTAAAGCGAGACAAGGGATGAAAAACGGTGGATAAGATCCTCTAAATCCACACGTTCTGGGTCTGTTCGCATCGCAAGCGCCTGGTCAGCACGTGCCAGTGAGGTTCCAGTGAGTGCTTTAGCCTCTTTGGCAACCGCCACCATCTCGTTCATGTCCCCGTTGCAATGCAGGACCAGATCGCAACCCGCATCGAGGGACGCTTTTGTACGTTCCTCAAAACTGCCGCCCAAGGCCTTCATGGAAAGATCGTCGGACATAAGAGCCCCGGAAAACCCGATCTCCTCGCGTATAACCTCAGAAATCACAGTCGGACTGGTCGTAGCTGGGTTTGCGTCATCAATTGCGCTGTAGATCACATGCGCGGTCATAGCCAGCGGTGCTTCGGCCATGGCCGCAAAAGGGGCAAAATCTGTCGCTGTCAGCGTCGCACGCTCCGTATCAACAATTGGCAGCTTTTCATGGCTGTCAACGCCGGCCCGACCATGCCCCGGAATATGTTTGATAATCGGCAGAACACCGCCGACCAGTGCACCTTCCAAGGCAGCCCTACCTAGGGCTGAAACGATCTCAGGGGTCTCTCCATATGCGCGGTCTCCAATGACATCGTGAGCACCAGGAACCGGCACGTCGAGCACAGGCAGGCAGTCGACATCTACGCCGACATCTCTGAGCTCCAGGGCAATAAGCTGGGCCCCTAATCGAGCTGCTGTGAGCCCGTCAGACGGCGATGTCGCATATACTTCACCATATTGCCGGCCAGGTGGATAAGAGCGCCAGTGTGGCGGTCTCAGGCGCGCAACCCGTCCGCCTTCCTGGTCAATCAGGATTGGCGCGTTCCTGCCAACAGCGGCTCTGAGCTCGCTGGTGAGCGCCTTCACCTGATCCGGATTGTCGATGTTGCGGGCAAAAATGATAAAGCCCCAGGGATCACTTTCCCTAAAGAACTGCTTCTCAGCCTCCGTGAGCGTGAGGCCCAAACATCCATAGATTGCCGATGAGGTCATGGGATTGGTGGCCTAGCGTTCCTTGACGATGCAGTCCTGTCCGCGCCCTTTAAGGCGGGTACAGAGCGCCGTCGCCGCATCCTTAGTCTGGAAGGCACCAAGCCGCAGCCTGAAATAAATGCCGCGATCCCCAAGGTCCGCCCGTTCAACATCTGGCGTGAGGCCTGCGACTAGGTCCGGATAAGCCGTTCTAAGACGCGCAAACCCGGCCGCGGCCTGAACCTGGTCGCGGAAGGCCGCAATCTGGATGACAAACCTCCCATTAGCGCTGGGCTGAACAGCTGGAGGCGTATCTGGGACCGCAACCGGCGGAAGAACCGTCGGCGGGGGCACTGCTGCATCCCCGCGGGACGCCGGTGCGACAGGAACGGGAATAATGTCCGCGCCCTCAGCAGGAACCTGTGCTTCGCCCGCCGCGATTGCTTCTGGATCAGGCACAATATCAAGCGCTGGTGGCTGAACCGGCATCGGGTCGGCAGGCTCTGGTTTCGGCGCAGGTGTGCGGTCTTCGACCGTCATCGGCTCTTCGGCGCGCGGCAGAAGCTGCTCAACGCCGGGTTCTGCCGGATCTTCGCCATTCATCCGGTCGTAAATCAACTTGTCTGTGTTCGGGATTTCCATGCCACCCGGATCGTCAGGGGCAACTTTTACAGGCGAGCCATCGGCCTCAATCACCGGTGGTGCGTTCCGGGCCCCTTCTCGCATACCCTGTTGATAGGCGAGATAAAGAACCCCGCCAAACAGGATTACTGCGAAAAGCAGCCCTAAGAGCACAAACAGCGTGCGTCCGCCGCCACCACCATCCGTGGCGTCATAGGTATGAAATTCGTCCGTCGCGTCGAGCTCATAATGCTCTTCGCTGCCGCGACCCATATTCGCCATTCAGCGCATTTCCTCGATAGGCTCCACGCCCAATACCCCAAGGCCTGAAGCGATCACATACCCCGTCGCCCGAATCAATGCGAGCCGTGCAAGCGTAACATCTCTTTGTTCTGGAACGATAAATCGCAATTCCGGGTGGTCCTTGCCTTTGTTCCAAAGCGCATGGAAGCTCGAGGCCAACTCGAATAGATAGAACGCGACCCGGTGCGGTTCGTGTGCTTCTGCTGCCGCTTCAATCATCCGTGGGTATTGAAGCATGTGTTTGATGAGCCCGAGCTCTGCCTCATCGCTTAACGAACCAAGATCTGCCGTGGCCAGAGCGCCATCGGTAATATCGACCCCGGAAAGACCTTCGTCTGCCGCTGCGTTGCGGAGCACAGAGTGAATCCGTGCATTAGCGTATTGAACATAAAAGACAGGATTGTCTTTTGACTGCTCCGTGACCTTCGCAAAATCAAAATCCAAAGGCGCGTCATTTTTGCGATAGAGCATCATGAAGCGCACCGCGTCGCGCCCAACTTCTTCCACAACATCCCGGAGTGTCACAAACGTGCCTGCGCGTTTGGACATTTTGATCGGCTCCCCGTTCCGCATGAGCCGAACCAGCTGACAGATTTTCACGTCGAGATCGGCGCCACCGTCGGTCACCGCCTCTACAGCAGACTTCATCCGCTTTACATAGCCGCCATGGTCCGCACCCCAAACATCAATCAGGTGCGTATAGCCCCGCTGATACTTATCGAGATGGTAGGCAATGTCAGGCGCGAAATAGGTCCAGCTGCCGTCTGACTTCTTCAGCGCCCTATCGACATCGTCCCCGAAATTGGTTGAGCGAAAAAGTGTCTGTGGCTTCGGCTCCCAATCATCTGGCGTCTTGCCTTTCGGCGGCTCGAGAACGCCCACATAGATCAGGTCTTTGTTCTCAAGCTGTTTGAGCGTCGTATCAATCTTGCCAGACTGATGCAGTTCGCGCTCTGAGAAAAAGACCTCATGTTCAATTCCCAGCGCATCAAGATCGCCCCGGATCAAGTCCATCATCGCATCAACAGCGGCCGCCCGAACGATGTCATTGCGTTCTGCTTTTTCCATCGATAGGAGCTTGTCCCCATGGTCAGCCGCAAGCGCACGTCCAACAGGAACGAGATAATCGCCGGGGTAAAGCCCTTCCGGAATATCTCCGATTTCTTCACCGAGTGCTTCGCGGTATCGCAGGAAGGCACTGTCAGCGAGCACGCCGATCTGGCCGCCCGCATCATTGATGTAATATTCTCTGCAGACGTCAAAGCTCGCTTTTACAAGCAGATTGGCAAGCGCGTCGCCAAAGACAGCACCCCGGGTATGTCCTACATGCATCGGCCCTGTCGGGTTAGCGGAGACATACTCTACGTTGACCTTTTGGCCCTTCCCCATCTCGCTAACGCCATAGGCTGTCCGGGCAGCAAGCACATCTGCAAGCCTGGTCTGCCAGAAACTGTCACGAACAGTCATGTTAATGAAACCAGGGCCCGCGACATCCACTTTGGTGAAATGACCGCTGGCCTCGAGCGCCGTTGACACATGACCTGCGAGATCGCGGGGCTTCATTCCAGCAGGTTTCGCAAGCACCATCGCCGCATTGGTTGCGATGTCCCCATGTGATGTGTCCCGCGGCGGCTCGACAGCCACTCGGGCAAGATCAAGGTCGGCGCTAAGGGTGCCTGCGCTCTGAAGGCTGCTGAGCGCTTCAGAGACGATCTCTTCGAAATGGCTGAAAATATTCATGAATGGTGCCGGTTCTTCAATTCTGATGTTGGCCAGGTGATGGGGCTGGAAAGCGGCGCACTCTAGCGGCGCGGAGGCTACCTTTCCAGCCCAATAATTGCCAGAAATGACAGCTCCAAACTACTGCTCTGAGTTCAGGTCGAACAATCGTCGATGTTCCATGATTGCAAACCTATCGGTCATCCCGGCGATAAAGTCACAAACCCGCCGAGCCGTTTTGAAGCCCTTAGAGCCATCGCACCCAGCTTGCCACTCAGGCGGCAACAATTCTGGTTCCTTGTGAAGGATCTCAAACAGGTTTTCGACAATCCGACGGGCCTTGCTCGACATCCGATTGACCCGGTAGTGCCGATACATTCTTTCAAACAGGAATGCTTTGAGAGCAGCGTCATTCTCTCGCATCTCTGATGAGAAGGCCGCAACTGGGTGGTCTAGTGCCCGAATGTCTTCTGCCGATGCGACACCAGATGCAGTAAGGCGCCTTTTGGTTTCGTCAATAAGGTCGTTGACCATCCGGCCAATCAGCGCTCGAACGGCTTCTGAGATGATCCGGCCTTCTTCAATCATCGGGTTCGCATCAATTGCTTCACGAAAGACTTCGCCTGCTAAGGGGACAGCAAGAACGTCATCGATGGTGAACAGGCCCGCGCGCAGACCGTCATCAATGTCATGATTGTTATAGGCAATATCGTCGGCGAGAGCCGCTACCTGCGCTTCTGCCGATGCATAGGTATGAAGTTCAAGGTCCTGGGTTTCGGCATATTCTGCAATGGCTCTGGGCAGCTCATCGGTGGATCGAGCCGCAGTGACAACAGGACCATTGTGTTTTACCAGCCCCTCAAGAGTTTCCCAGGTGAGATTGAGTCCGTCAAAGGCGGCATATCGTTCTTCAAGTTTGGTGACGATCCGCAATGCCTGCGCATTATGATCAAACCCGCCATAGTCAGCCATACACGTATCAAGTGCATGCTCTCCCGCATGACCAAATGGCGTATGTCCCAAGTCATGGGCCAGGGCTAATGCCTCTGCGAGATCTTCATCCAGACCCAAGACCCTGGCCACCGACCGTGCGATCTGGGCGACTTCTAGAGAGTGAGTCAGGCGAGTCCGGAAATAGTCACCTTCGTGATAGACGAAGACCTGGGTTTTGTATTTGAGACGCCGAAAAGCATTGCAATGAATGATCCGGTCCCGATCCCGCTGAAATGCTGTCCGGGTCGCGCTTTCATGTTCGGCATGAATACGCCCACGGCTTTTCTCTGCTTTTGCGGCAAAGGATGCCGTTGCTGCCGGGTTGATTATCGCCAAAATGTGCCTCGAAACTTGGATTTTGCGACCTGAATCGCTCTATCAGTCCTTTTACCTCTTTGACAATCTGTTTGCTGTACTTACATGGACTGCAGGAAGAGTTATAATGCTTCCAAACTATCCCCTATCAGTCGAAGGGATTTGAGGAATGAGCGAAACACCCACCTTGGAACTGCCCGGTCTTGGCGAGCCAATTACGGTCTCAGACAGTGCTGCCAAACGCATTGCCCAGATTATGGCCAGCGAAGGCGGCGATACAGTGCTGCGCGTTTCGGTAAATGGTGGCGGGTGCTCAGGCTTCCAATACGCCTTCACGCTGGACGACACCCGTCAGGATGACGACCTGGTTCTCGAAAAAGCCGGTGCCACCGTTCTGATCGACAGCGTCAGCCAGATGTATATGGGCGGATCAGAGATCGATTTCGCGGACGATCTGATTGGTCAGGCATTCAAGATCAATAATCCAAACGCGACTGCCAACTGTGGCTGCGGGACCTCCTTCTCTGTCTGATTTTTTTGAGCGGCCTCTGGGCGCGCACATGGTAAGTTCGGCGTCAAACACCTGAGGCCGAAAGCGAACTTACTCAATGAAAATTGCGACATTCAACGTCAACTCGATCAAAGCACGTCTGAAAAACCTTCTTCAATGGTTGGAGGAGGCAGAGCCAGATGTCGTCTGTCTGCAGGAACTCAAATGTGTGGATGATGCCTTCCCGCGCGAAGAGATTGAGGCGCTCGGGTACAATGTCGCGGTCCATGGTCAGAAGACCTACAATGGTGTCGCCATTCTTTCCAAATTTCCCCTTGAAGACATCCAGACAGGATTGCCTGGCGACGAGAGCGACGAGCAAGCACGATACGTGGAAGCACTCATTTTGGCTGGTGAGAATGTGGTGCGTGTCGGTGCCATCTATTTGCCCAACGGCAACCCGGTGGACACTGAGAAGTATCCTTACAAGCTCGGCTGGATGGATCGGCTGACCGCTCATGCGAAAGATCTGCTTCAGAACGAAGAAATGCTCGTGCTGGCAGGCGACTACAATGTCATTCCCCACGAAGATGATTGTTACGACCCCAAAGCATGGGCAGATGATGCCCTCTTCAAACCGGAAACTCGCGCGAAGTTTTACGAACTCATGAATCTGGGTTTCACCGATTCATTCCGTGCCTGCCACACAGAACCCAACCGCTATTCCTTTTGGGATTATCAGCGCGGCGCCTGGCAGAAAGACAATGGCATCCGCATCGATCATTTGTTGCTCTCGCCGCAGGCGGCTGATCACCTGACCGCGTGTGATATTGACCGAGCACCCCGCGGTCGGGAAAAGCCCTCTGACCACACGCCGGTCTGGATTGAGCTGGATATTTGATCAGCCCAGCGCTGAATCCACCAAACGCTCAACCAGTGCTCCGCCTCCCCAGGACCCCAGTGGAATGAGAAGGAAGAGCGTAAAGCGTGCGATGCCACCGGGCGCAACCGGCCAAGCGTGGACCTCATTAACTTCCTTTAGGTACATCAAAAGGCCAGCTAGGTCTTGCCCTGCTCCGGGTTTGGCATCCCGCAGAGCTGCACGTTCCACTGGAATGCGCTCATGACACCATGCGGCTTCCTTGGCCTTTTCTATCTGGATGCGTTCTCGTAACGCCCATACCGGCAAAAACAGACCGGCTAACGCTGCAACGACGCCGTAGAGCGTGATGGATGCGACCAGCAGAACATATCGGTCAACGATTGCAACAAACGCAAACGGGGCAACAAAACCGATAACAATCGCCGCGTTGGACAAACCCTGATTTGTAAAAGGCATGTAGCGACCGAGATCGGTGAGTTCGATCGAGGTAATTTCCCGAGCAAGTTCCCAGAAACGCACCGAGTCAGAAATGATCACATGAACAAGAAGTGCAACGCCAGCCCCAAGAACGGGCCCCACTATCCTGTGGACGTAGACTTCAGGAGACCAGTGGGCCGGGTTAAACGCATCATAATTTCCAACGATTGGAAATTCGAGGATGGGTGCCAGAAACGCAAAGAGAAACCCGCTCAAAGCGACGACGGCGAGCCGAACGGATCCATAGTCATTCAGCGCCAATTCAGTCCGAGCAATCCCGTCTCTTGGAACTTCGGGCAGCAGCTTAAGCTCTTCTATCGTCCGGTCTGTCCTGTTCTCATGTGCGGCCATCGCGGCGACGACAAACACGAGCAGTTCGCCAAGAATGAGGGCAAGGCCCAACTCCACCAGAAAGGTTTCTAGTTGTTCTCCTGATCGCTCAACAAAGAGGCGGCCTGTGATTGCTTCGACCGACAGAACCGCAATACCCCATAGCACCGCAAAAAGGATGCCCCCAAAAAGAGGCGTCATGCCAAGTCGGTCGAACAATTCCTGAGCGGTTGTGGTTCGCACCATCATGTCGAGTCGTTGAACGATGGTGGTCATGACGTTTCCTTTGCTCCTGGCATCAGGCGGATATCTTTGCGAAGACTCTGGTAGACGAGAGTCCGGTGGTCAGCGGGGTTAGGACCGGGGCTTGAAACAACCAAGACATCCGTTGCGATCGGTTCAAAGTCGGCTCTGAAATGCACGGAGCTTTTGACCACCACAATCTTCTGTTGCCTTGGGTCGACACCCAAATGGGAAAACATGGCTTGGTCTGCGCATTGAACTTTCTTGGATCCGACAACGATTTTCACACCGCCTATCTCCAACAATGCTGTCGGCCCAAGCGACAATCGAATGCCGTCATAGTAAGGCCCGGTCGCATCAAATTCACCATCCGACAAACGAAGGACAGCGAAGTCACCTGAGACTGGTGTTTCTTCTGGGGCCCCGCCTGAGTGGGCGCCTAGGTTCAAGGAGACTTGGCTACCCTCACCCGCGGCATGCGCCGCACTCGCTCCGCTGGGGTCATAGAGTACGCCAACGATTGCGTCGTCGACTTGAGAGGCGATCAGTTCCTTCAGGATGCCAACCGTATCCCCATTGCCGCCCGCTCCCGGATTGTCTTGCGTGTCGGCCAGGACAATCGGACCGGCGTCTGATTGATTTGCTAGTGCGAGCTCGATCGCTTCTTTGGGCGTCAGCAGCGGCGCGGAAAAATCAGACTCCGACGTGACGATCCGATTTTTCAAGTGATCAAGCGTTTGCTGAACACCCGTGGCTGTTGCGCCATAAACCAAGATCGCGGGTCCACACTCGTGAATATCGGCTGGCGAAAAACCAGTAGCAAAAGACGCCCCTAATATGCCTTCATTCTTGCCAGTGTGAGTGTCCAGTTTCCCTATCTCCGCATAAATTGAGGCTGCTGGCTCAACCAGAGAACAACTCCCTGTAAGAGGGATAAGGAAGTTCGGTTTGTAAAAGGCTTTCGCAGGCTTCTTGTTTTCAATTGTAATCTGATGAAGCACGCGCGCCGAGCGCCTGCCCGTTTCTGCCATGTCCACATGCGGATAAGTTCGATAGGCCGTCAGGAAGTCAGAGGCGTCGACCATCTGCTGCGTAATGTTGGCATGCAGATCAAGGCTCGCGACAACGAGGATGTCTGGGCCAGCAACATCCCTTACGGCTCTCAGCAATGCCCCTTCGCCGTCTTCTAGATGCTCCGCGACCATGGCCCCATGAAGGTCGAGATAGACCGCATCCACGTCTTCAACAACTTTGGAAAGAGCGTCTAACATCAACGCTGTGACACGCTGATATGCGTCGCGCGTCACAAACCCGGACGGGGTTGCAGAGCACCACGCAAGCGGTTCAAAAGTATGGCCAAGGCGCCCGGCTTGTTCGAGGAACCCGCCAAGAGGAATATTCATGCCCAGACACGCCGTCAACAAGGGCTCCCCGACCTGAAGTCCCGGCCAACTGTCCGCTTGTTCAAACGCGCTCCAGTCCGCCTTCATAGGCGCAAATGTATTTGTTTCGTGCTGGAAACCACCAACCGCAATCTTCATGCAAACGATCCCTCTTGTTGCTACGATAGCCGCAACCAGAAATGAAATCGAGGGAGGAACCGGCCATGATCCGGATCACATTCTGTCTGACCAAACGCGATGAGTTGAGCCTTGAGGAGTTTCAGGGCTATTGGCTGAACAAGCACGCACCGCTGGTAAAGTCGGTTGCTGGCGATCTGAGGATCAAGAAATACGTGCAGCTCCACACCCGCGAATGGGCGGAGAATGACGGGGCCCGTGCCTCACGTGCAGGATCGCTGGAAGCCGCACCCGCCATCTATGATGGCGTTGCTGAGCTTTGGTGGGACAGTCTGGAAGATTTGCGCGCTGCGGTTTCAACTGAGGAAGGCCAAAGAGCGGGTGTGACCTTGCTCAAGGATGAGGCGAAATTCATCGATTTCTCCCGCTCACCGCTCTGGTATGGCGAAGAACATCAAATTATCTGACGGGCGGCTTAGCGTTTATCGTTTGCATTGACCCAGAGTTGCGCCTGTAGTCGGCCCTCGGCGCGCTCATCTGCGCTGATGTAGCGCTCTGTGGCATCGTACACGTCTGACACTTTGTTTCTATTCGACGCGTCGGAATAGCGTCGAGCCAGATCCAGATACATTGCTGCCTTTGCAGGGTCTTCGACCACCCCATCGCCCTTTGCGTATATTTCCGCGAGCAGGAGGTAGGTCGGTACATAAAATTTGTTCGCAGATAGAGAGAGCCAGCGAATACCCTCTATCCTGTCACGGGCAACACCTTGGCCTTCGCGATGCATCACGCCCAGATAATACTGTGCCGGACCACTGAACTGCAGTGCTGCTTTATCAAACCAGTTCGCAGCCTCCAGATAGTTTTGCTCTATGTCAGCTTCTTCGTCGCCATTGTAGTAGTAGAGGGCTGTTTCGACCTGAGCATCGGAATGTCCACGCTGCGCGGCCTGTAGAAAGAAAGGAAATGCGAGGCGCGAAGATTTGGTCAGGCCATTGCCTGATTTGTACATGTGTCCCACCAGGAATGCGGCAATGACATTCCCGTTTTCAGCGTCGAGTTTCCATTCCTCTGCTGCCCCAGCCGCATCGCCACTTTGATAGAGCTCCAGACCGCGATCAAAATCGGCATAGGCTGCCGTGAGGGTCATCGGGAGGATAAGTGCGGTTTTTAGGAAAATGGAGCTTAGGAAGGTACGCGGCATAAGGTGACTCTCAGCTGATTTGGTGACGGGATAGTACCCAATTCTGGGCATTCGCGCTGATCGAATAGTCTATGTGGTAAATGCACGAGCTTCAGACACCCGGACTGAACTACAGGTGAACGCGACGACTAACCCCAAAAATCGGGTGCTTTGTCGCACAAAACCTACGCCTTTCTGCCATTGACGCGGGCTCCGCGCCACGCCAACATTCCCATAACAATCAAAATCACATTGCCAAGAAGCAATCTAAGGGAGCGAAAACATGAAAGCGGCTGTGTTACGGGAGGTGGGCAAACCACTCCAGATCGAAGATGTTCAGATCAACAAACCAGGGCCCCACGAGGTACTCATCCGGACAGCGGCGGCGGGTGTCTGCCACTCTGACTTGCATTTTGTGAACGGAACTTATCCTTATCCCCTCCCAGCGGTTCTGGGACACGAATCTTCCGGTGTGGTCGAACAGATCGGATCTGAGGTCCGCACTGTCGCTGTCGGCGATCACGTTATTACTTGTCTGAGCGCCTTCTGCGGGCATTGCGAGCACTGCCTCACTGGGCACATGTCACGCTGCCCAGGCACTGAGACGCAGCGTGGTCCAGACGATGAACCTCGTCTCGCCAATGCGGCTGACCCGATGTATCAGTTCCTCAACCTCTCTTCCTTCGCAGAGCAGATGTTGATCCATGAACATGCCTGCACCAAAATCCGCAAAGACATGCCAATGGATGTCGCGGCATTGATTGGCTGCTCTGTGACAACAGGTGTTGGCGCGATTACAAACACAGCAAAAGTCCAGCCCGGCGAAACAGTGGCTGTCATCGGCTGTGGAGGCGTCGGCCTTGCCGCGATTAACGGTGCATCAATCGCCGGTGCCGGACGCATCATCGCGGTCGATATGCAGGGATCTAAACTTAATCTCGCAAAAGAGTTCGGAGCTACTGACGTTGTTGATGCCTCGCAGGGTGATCCTGTGGCACAGGTCATGGAACTGACCGGTGGCGGCGTTCATCATGCGCTCGAAGCCATTGGCCTCAAACCAACAACAGAGCAAGCGTTCAAAATGCTCGCTCGGGGCGGCACGGCAACGGTCATCGGCATGATCCCTCTCGGCACGAATATCGAGCTGCACGGCGCAGACTTCCTCGCTGAAAAGAAGATCCAAGGCTCGCTCATGGGATCAAACCGCTTCCCGGTTGATATGCCGCGCTATGTAGACTTCTACATGGCAGGCAAGCTGAAGCTCGACAACATGATCTCACAACGGATCAAACTGGCCGATGTGAACAGTGCGTTTGATGAACTGGAACGCGGTGAGCTCGCCCGCTCCGTCATCATGTTTGACTGATAAATCCAAGTAGGACGAATGAAGGGCGGTCTCTGGGCCGCCCTTTTCATTTGAGATGGTACAGAAGCCCCGCGTAGAGCATGGAGAAGGCCGTCTCATCCAATGCTTCCACGTGGTTCCATGTAGCACTCACGCAATACAATTTGCCGTCCTTGGATGTAAGTGCGGTTGTGAAACTGAGAGCGCCGAAATCACTTCCGCCTTTGTAGGCCACCTCTTTCCAATCACTCTTGAGTGCGACCCCTGGATTGATTTGAACGACGTCTATGTGTCGAACGTCATTCATCAATTTGCAGAGTTCTTCGCCAGAAAAAAACCATTCAATCTGCAATAGTGGGTCAGTGTTGAGGTCACCTATCGCTGGCAGAGTCTTGCCAGACAATCCGGCCAATATCCGCATTCTCTCGTCGAAATTGCCCTCGGCGAAGGCCCGCCGCAGATCTGTCGCATCTCTGCGTTTAAGCTGAAAGAACTCGCGTGTTGTGAGAAACGGACGGTTCAGGGGACTTACCGTCTCCAGAGTGCCTCTCGACACAAGATCAATGAGTGCGTCCGTTGCTGTGTTATCGCTGATGGAAATCATCATGCTGGCAAGCGTGTGCACGGTAATAGGCGCGCCGGTAGGCCAGTCCTGTAACTGCCCCGATGGCAAACTTCGCCAGGCATCATCGAAATTGACGACCTGCTGCCACTCCAGCTTGCCGGCACCAATCAGCTGATCCAGCGCTTTAAGGACGGCCAATTTGAACGTTGATCCCACGGCAAGGACGCTATCGCCGTTGAGGTCGCCCAAAGCCCCTCCGTCGCCTGTTATGTAGACAGATACGTCGCCGGGCAGTTCCTCAAACTTTGCAACCGCTTCCTCCAAGGAGGCGGAATAGACGACCGGCGGGTCGATCCATAGTGACGATATGAGACCATCTGATGTAACCGCGATATCAAAGGTGAACTCACCCAGCTCAAACCGCGCGACGCATTTCGGCGCGCAAGGTTCAATCGCCTGGAGGGCTCCAAGCTCATCCTGTAGCTGCTGAACCACCCTCGGTACTGCTGATGACAGCCCTTGATTGGCAAACCACTCAAGTCCGACTTCCTCAGCAGAAAATAGTCTCTCCGCTGCTTCCTCCGCACCCAACACGTCGGCCTCGGCACGCAGGGCAAATATCAATGACCCAGCAACCATCAGCGCCAACATAAAAATCCGCATAAACCCTCACCTTTTCGCCAGAAAAGCCCGCCTCAAGAGAAGTGTAACAGTGTGTTTCAATCGGTTGAAGCACCCTGGAATACTCCCCAATTCTTAAGGGTCACGGCATTTCGTGATGTTTATGAAAGGAGACTCACATGTCCTACGCCTCGGATGCTTCCGGTTCCCAGAACGGGTTCGGTTTGGAGAGGCTTGATGATCTGCCGAAAGGTGCCTGGATTGCGATCATGGTGGTCGCGTTCGTCCTAGCCTGGCCGATTGGTCTGCTGGTTTTGGGTTACCTGCTTTGGAGTGGAAAAATGCAATCT
Source organism: Rhodobiaceae bacterium (assembly GCA_003330885.1). Classification (NCBI taxonomy): domain Bacteria; kingdom Pseudomonadati; phylum Pseudomonadota; class Alphaproteobacteria; order Hyphomicrobiales; family Parvibaculaceae; species Parvibaculaceae bacterium. The sequence goes on from CP030277.1 coordinate 1,116,871, forward strand.
TGGAGAAGTGACTATCGTTGCAGCAAGCGCAGCCGTCGCCGTCACGGGCGCCGTTCGCGGCCGACCGGAAACTCGGCTTTTGATGGCTATCGCAGCGAAACCTTGAAGCGGCTTGAAGAAGAGCAGGAAGCGTTTGAAGCGTTTCTGGCCCAGCTTCGGCAAGCCAAGGACCAAAAAGAGTTCGATGAGTTTATGGCAATGCGAACTCGCGGCGGTGAAGAGCCAAGCTCGACATCCACCACGGTTTAATACATTCCTCAGGCGCTAGCTGGTGACGTCTTCAGACGAAGGCGTCACTTCTGGCGTTTGGGAATCAGCCTTGTTCACCAGGGCATTCATGAAGTCTGGGTTTGCCATGACTTCTGAAACGACTTTGCCGAGGGCAGCCTCTAACGCCGCCTTGGCATTAGCGCCGTCTGCCAAGACGACTTCATCAGTTTGGTTCGCTGAAAAGGTTTTATCAAAGCTTGGCTCGACCGTGTCACCCACTAAAATATGGACGACCACATTCGACACTGCCGATCCGGTAAAAAAACCAACCTCATACTGATTGTAGAACTCGTTGAGTTTAGCCGTAACAGACAGACCTGAATTCCCAACATCAAACCCGCGCGACCGCAGCTCTTGCTTCAACGCTCGCTCAACAAGCTCAGTTGGATTTTGAGTTGCGCGGATTGCCGCCATTTCCATGCCATATCCATTAATCTTGCGGGATATGACCGTCCTGTTGGTGGTTCGCGCATCAACAACATCAAGATTGATTTGCAGACCTTTTGCAGCTTCAACAGAGGCCGAACTCGTTGTGGGAACATACCTTAGTGCAACCTTGTCCTCCGACAATGCACAACCTGCCAGTAGAGTCAGAGCGATCATGCTCAGAATGAATCTAGAAGTCATTTGTTTCACTCTCCTGAATTACGACCTAAATGCCTGCTTGCATAAAGATTCAGCAAACTCTTGGCTCAGAGATCTCTCAGCGTCAGCCATTCCGGCAGCTGCCAAAATACCTCCACCACCAACAGATTCAGAAACGTCGTAGTCACCAACCACCTGATTAGTTTTCGGCTCAATAAGCTTTGCAGTTCCCTGCAATTTGGCCCCGTCACCCAGTAGGATTGTCATCGCGGCGTTCTGCCCCTTAAACCCTGTAACATTCACTTCCAAATGCAGTGGTTGGGATCCTGTCGCACAGGTATTCAGTTCTTGTCGCAGGACTTCCGGCATTATTGTTGCCAACTCCTGGCCTTGGATACCGTTTGCTACGGTCACATTGATGGTGTCAATGTGTGCACCTCTGGCAACGACCGGATCCATATGTTGGACCGCTTCAGCTCCACCTGAATAGATGCAGCCCGACAAAACGGCGCCAGCTACAACCAACACCGAAGAACGCAATACATTAGAAATCACTGAATACCCCCAAAATGAAACACCCGGTGGAGCCAACACGGCACCCCGACCATTGCATTTTATCGTACCGGGTTCGTTTTATCCAGCAGCCTGTAGTTTAGCTAATGCGTCTGCGAGCTTGTTTTTTTCGGCTTCTGCCGTTGTTTTGCGTTCCCGCTGTTCATCGATCACTGTTTGAGGCGCCTTGGAGATGAACTTTTCGTTCCCAAGCTTGCCATCAATTTTTTTGATCTCTCCATCCAACTTCGCCATTGCCTTTTGAAGGCGCTCTGTCTCCGCTGACAGGTCAATCACATCAGCAATCGGAAGCCCGCCTGTGGCTTCATTAATGACGAACTGCAAAGAACCCTCCGGCAATTCAGCACCGATGGAGATGTCGGACAGTCGAGCCATTCGGCACAAGAGGCCAGAATGGCGTGCAAGACGTTCTTCAGTTCCAGAATTTACACCTTTTAGAACGAGCGGAATTTTCGCCCCCGCAGGCACGTTCATTTCCGCCCGAACAGACCGCACTTCAGTGATCAAGCGGATCACCCAGTCCATCTCAGCGTCAGCTTGTGCATCCACCAAGCCCGTATGGCGTGGCCATTCGCTCAGCATCAACATTGCGTCGCGGGCCGGTCCGACTTCACCCGTCTTCTGCCAAAGTTCCTCTGTGAGGAATGGCATAAACGGATGGAGGAGAGTTGTCGCCTGGTCCAGAACCCATGCAGCAGTCGCACGTGTCTCTGCTTTTGCAGTTTCATTATCACCCTGTAGCAGAGGCTTCGCGAGCTCTACATACCAGTCGCAGAAGATGTTCCAGATGAAACGATAGGTGGCGTTTGCAGCCTCATTGAAGCGATAGGCTTCAATCTCTTCGGTGATTTTGTCAGCCGTCTTTTGAACCTCACCAACAATCCATTGATTAAGCGTTTCGTCCACGTTGGAGGGATCGAAGTCATCCACGCGCACACATTCATTCATTTCGCAGAAGCGTGCGGCATTCCAGAGCTTGGTACCAAAATTCCGATAGCCTTCTACGCGAGATGTGGAAAGCTTAACGTCCCTGCCTTGAGCTGCCATAGCCGCAAGCGTAAAGCGCAGCGCATCCGCGCCATATTCATCGATCAATCCGAGTGGGTCGACGACATTCCCTTTAGATTTTGACATCTTGGCACCGTGCTCATCGCGCACGAGCGCATGCACATAGACCGTGTGGAATGGCACATCCTTCATGAAATGAAGACCCATCATCATCATCCGTGCAACCCAGAAGAAAATGATGTCAAAGGCGGTTACCAGAACATCGGTCTTGTAGTGGCGTGCGAGTTCTTGTGTTTCCTCAGGCCAGCCGAGTGTCGAAAAAGGCCAAAGGCCGGAAGAGAACCAGGTGTCGAGCACATCCTCATCTCGGGTGAGTTCGATCTCCTGCCCGTGTTTTGCCCGGGCGAGCTCATAGGCCTCGTCCTCGTCGTGGGCGACAAATATCTCGCCGTCCGGTGTGTACCAGGCTGGAATCTGGTGTCCCCACCAGAGCTGGCGCGAGATACACCAGGGTTGAATATTCCGCATCCATTCGAAATAGGTTTTGTCCCACGTCTTCGGAACAAACTGGGTCTGACCCCGCTCAACAGCTTCGATCGCTGGTTTGGCGAGGGTCGGTGCATCAACATACCACTGGTCCGTAAGCCAAGGCTCAATCACATCATTTGAGCGGTCTCCATAAGGCACCATCAAAGTGTGATCATCGATTTTGTCCAAAAGACCAAGTGCATCGAGATCTGCCACGATCGCCTTGCGGGCAACATACCGGTCCATGCCTCGATATTTTTCAGGCACCTCATCATTGAGGCAGGCCTTCGCATCAAGAATATTGATTTTTGGCAAATTATGGCGACGGCCTACTTCGAAATCATTGAAGTCATGGGCAGGCGTGATTTTGACGGCGCCTGATCCCTGCTCAGGATCTGCATGCTCATCTGCCACAATGGGGATCAAACGCCCGACAAGCGGCAGGACAACGTTTTTGCCAATCAGGTCTTTGTAGCGTTCATCATCCCCATTCACAGCAACAGCTGTGTCCCCTAGCATGGTCTCAGGGCGTGTGGTGGCAACGACAATGTATCGGCCCTCTTCGCCCTCAATCGGATAGCGGAAGTGCCACAGACTGCCCTGAACCTCCTTCTGTTCGACCTCAAGGTCCGAAATAGCAGTTCCCAGAGTGGGGTCCCAGTTGACTAGGCGTTTGTCTTTGTAAATCAGCCCTTCTTTGTGGAGCTGCACAAAGACTTTCTGAACGGCCTTGGACAGGCCTTCGTCCATGGTGAACCGCTCCCGGCTCCAATCGCAGGACGCGCCCAGGCGCCGCAACTGCGTCGTGATCGTTCCACCGCTTTCCTCTTTCCACTTCCAGATCCGCTCGACGAAAGCCTCGCGGCCCATATCGCGACGGCCAATATTGCCCTCTTCGGCCAATTGGCGTTCGACGACCATCTGCGTCGCAATGCCGGCATGATCGGTACCAGGTTGCCAAAGCACATCCTTACCGCGCATCCGCTCGAAGCGAACGAGTATGTCCTGCAACGTGTTGTTGAGCGCGTGGCCCATGTGGAGCGAGCCGGTCACATTGGGTGGTGGTATGACAATAGTGTAAGGAGCCGCACCCGCTTCGACACGTTTTGGGTCTCCGGCCTTAAAGGCGCCAGAGGATTCCCAGGTTTTATAGAGCCGTTCTTCAACGTCCTGCGGACGAAATGTCTTTTCCAGCATGGAAAGTCTCGTAATTTCAAAGGAAAGCGAACCTGAGAGCCTTGAATCAGCAAATTAGGCCGCTTTGAGCAGCCGTTACAGCATAAGGGATGGCAGCCCGCAAGGGCTGCCCATCCAAGACTGTCTCAGACATGAAATGTGGGTTAGGCGCAATTTGGGCAATTTCTCACCCAAGGCCGAGAGGCGGTGAAACCTAGCGGCCGCGCCGGGCGACTCGCTCGATTTCTTCGCGGACCATACGCTCAACAAGATCGGGCAAATTCTGATCCATCCAGTCCTTGAGCATCGGCCGCAGCATGTCCGCCACCAGGTCCTCAAGGGTCTTGGATTCGCCGTTAGACGTCAGAAGAGAGCTTGTCAGCGCCCCGAAAGCGGCAGCTGTGGCTGTCTCTGTCGTCCCAGAGATAAGGGATGAATCGTCTTCATTTGCGGCAACCGGTTCAGGAAGCGGTTCTGGCTCTGGTGCGACTTCTTCTTCCGGCTCCTCAAATGGATCACCGAAATCGATATCATCCTCGACCTCTTCTGCCGGCACCTCAGCTTCTACAGCAGGTTCGGGTTCGGGCTCTGGCTCAGGTTCGGGCGCGGCCTCAAGCTCCATAGGTTCTTCTTCAGGCTCCGGTTCCGGTTCCGGCTCAGGTGTTGGCTCAGGCTCCGGCTCTGGTTCCTCAACCACCATCTCGGTGAGGTCCATCACATCCTCTTCCTCAGCCTCGGGTTCAGGCTCTGGAGCGGGTTCAGCAGCAACATCTTCTGCGGCAGCTTCTGTTTCGCCACCTTCCTCGTCATCCTCAGAAATAATCCGGCGAATAGACGCCAGGATCTCTTCCATTGTTGGTTCTGGGCTTTCGGCTTCGTCGCTCATATCGACCGCATCCTACTTGTACTTTGGGCTGCCCAGTCTGGCTGGGCGGAAACTTCGAAAATCTTAGGGCAGCAGCGCAGCAATGCCAACTGAAGCCGTCTCTTTAAACGACTATTCGTCGTTGGTACCCCATCCCACCCATTGATGTTTAACATCTTCATAATTTTCAACAGGATCATAGTAATCGACGCTGAGACCAAGGTCACGAGCACCCAACTGGCCCACAGCCGAAAGCAAGCCGTAGCCGGCTACATATTCATCTCTTTCAGCCGTTACGAGGGATACCTGACTGTCCAGCAGCTCCTGCTCAGCGTCCAGCACGTCAAGTGTCGTACGGGACCCGACCTGAGCTTCTTGCCGAACACCGTCCAGCGCAATCTCGTTTGCACGGACTTGTTGGCGGTTGGAGACGATCGCCGATCGCGTGGCTCTCAGCTGCTCCCAGGCATTGCGAACAGCTTCCTCAACCTGCCGCAATGTATCAGCTACCTGAAGTCTGCTCTGACTTTCCAAGTGCTTTGCTTCTCGAATAGCGGAGTATTGTGAGCCTGATTGATAAAGTGGAATGGTAATCGTGCCCAAAACCCGCGTTGTCGTTGAACGCGATGTCGTGGTTGATGGCTCTTCCGCATGCTCATATGAAGCATCTAAAGAGACAGTCGGCAGCAATCCGCCTTTTGCCACAGTGACTGCATGCCCAGCAGCTCTCTCAGAATGCCGTGCCGCCTCAAGAGCGGGGTTGGCTGAAATGGCTAGCTGCATCGCTTGAGCTTCGCTCTGCGGCAGCGCAGGCAATGGCGGCGCCGGTTCCAGGGTGCCAGGCGTTTGACCCACAACCCGTTCGTACGCAGCACGGCTCGCGATCAGGGCTGCTTCTGCAGCAATCAGGTTGGTGTCAGAGAGGCTGAGCCGGGCTTCAGACTGCGCCACGTCCGTTCGAGTGATTTCACCCACACGAAATCTGTCCTGAGACGCTTCAAGCTGCCGCCTAAGAACCTCTACGTTCTTTCTTCTAAGGTCGACGACAGCAATATCTCGCACGACATCCATGTATGCAGTCACCGCATTGAGGAGCGTGGTTTGTTCCACATTCCTCAAATTTTCGCGGCCGGCCTCAACGGAAGATTCAGCCTGGCGCGCGCCATAAAGCGTACGGCCGCCGGTAAAGAGATTTTGAGACAGAGCGACGGTGCCCGTCATTGGATCAAAGTTCTGTTTGCCACCAAAACCCGGAATACCAATTGAAGACGATGAATCTGTTTCCACAGTCCCATAGGACCCAGTCGCTGACAGAGATGGACGCCAGCCGGACAAAGCCTGCGGAACCTGTTCGTCCGTCGCTCGAAGGCCCGCTCTCTGCGCCAAAAGCGCCGGATTGGACTGGTATGCGGCAGCCAGAGCGTCAAAGAGGTTTTCGGCGTGAGACGGTGATGTAAACGCGACTGCGCTGAGTGCGACACCGCCCAGTAAACGCACCACATTCGCCTTAAGCAAAGAAGCCATGCGTTTCTTACTCAAACCTGATTGTGTCATTTCACCCTCTCCCAGACAGAAATTTGCTCGCGCAACTCCGCCATACAAAATTCTTTACCCGGTTTGTTCAGCCGCATAGTGCGTCGAAAATGGTAACCGGGCCATTAACCTTAGCGGAACATAAACACAGAGGATATGTGGGAAATAGCATCAGAAAGTAAAGGTTTCCGCGACTTCAAATCCCGGAAGCGGGTGTATTCCAGCCTCAAATCCGTTCCGGTGGGTCGATTGCGCACCACTTTTCACGTAGACGCGTGCTTTCCCGACATTTCCCTCTCTGACAACGCCAACCAGCCGACCGCCTTCTTTCAGCTGGTTCAGCAGGTCTGATGGCACGAATGGTACAGATCCATTGAGAAAGATGACGTCGAAAGGACCTTGTTTTGTGTTTCCGTCCGGCAGCGATCCTTCAATGACGGCTGCATTGTCGACGCCAAGCTCAAGAAGCGTGGCACTCGCTTTTTCCGCCAGCTCCGAATCGCATTCGATCGCAACCACTGTGTCCGTGAGATCCGCCAACAAAGCCGTCGAATACCCAGTCGCGGGTCCAATATCCAACACCAGGTCCGATGACGACAACCCCGCCATCTCCATGAGCTTGCCTAGGACCCGTGGGTCCATAAGGAAACGGCCTGGCGCTCCGTCATCTGCCTCTTTCACACAAAGGTCATCGCCCAGATAGGCAATAGAATGCTTCGATTCCGGCACGAACTGCTCTCGTGGAACGCGGCTCATCGCCTCAAGAATGCGGGCATCCGTGACACTGGAGGTCATTACGTGTGCCTCCACCATGTTTCTTCTGGCAGCGTCCAACTCGCTCATTGTCCCTCTAACTTAAGGCTTTGAAATATCTGAGCGTCGATAATGCCCACAGCGGCAAAAGCAACGCGAGTCCTTGCAGGTTTATACTGTCCGAAGCACCCAAAAACAATTGGATTTAGGGTAGCAACAACAGCGCAGTTCATAAGGTCTGCGGCGATTTCTTCGTTGTAGCGCCTGCCCGAACTTGGTATATCCCCGCTGGCCGGCTGTGATTTGCCGGGATGAGAGGCCACGTGGCGGAGTGGTTACGCAGCGGATTGCAAATCCGTGCACCCCAGTTCGATTCTGGGCGTGGCCTCCAGTTTTTCTTCAATCAGCTGGGTATTTTGCGCAGGCCGCTTAGGCAGCGAATCCGTCCACTCGTCCCGCAACACCCCCAATAGGCCGCGCTGAACTGTTGGTACCCTCCGAATTGATCCGGACATAGGCAATCCCACCCCAGACCAGTCCCATCAAAAGATACACGTGCCGCCAATTGTCGATGTCGATGATAAAGGCCTCGGCTGCATGGGCTGTAAAGGTTGCGACAGCCACAATCTGAAGGCCCTGAAATGACGTCGCAACAAAGCATGTTCTGATGCCCAGGATTATGGTCGAGAGCATTAGGCCGATAAATGCGGTGCCTGACAGCCATCCGCCCGCCAGAAAAACGTTGAGGTAAACATTGTGGGGGTCGACCCCAATGATCTTAGCCCATTGTGAGGGGCCGATACCGAAGGGCTTCTCAATGACCGTTTGGATTGCCTGCTCTTGTACCGCGAACCTGCCGCCCTCTTCCGATACATCGTAGGACTGGGTGAGAGAAAAGCGCTCTTCGAAGAGCTCTGAAACCACATCAGACGACAATGCCCAAGCCACAACACATGCTGCCAAAACGCCGATCAATGAAATGGCGAGCGTGAGCCGTGCGATTTGGCGCGCTGAGGTCGCCGTCATCCAGGTCAACACCAGGAAGATGCCACCTGCGAAAATGAGATTCCCCCAGGCGCCGCGTGAAAAGCTGAGAAGAATTGCGAGAAACAGCAACCCAACAACCGGCACAAGGAGAAGGTCGCGTCGCTGTGACGACATCGAAAGTCGGTAGATCAGAAACAATACCGGTCCCACTAAAAAAGGCCCAAAGACATTAGGATCGTTGAATGTGCTGCGGACCCTGCTGAACTTGAGGAAGTTTTCAGCGTTGGGCATCAGTCCGAAATAGGCTGCGCAGCCGATCGCCGCGGCTATTGCCGCTGACAACGTGTAGGCCCACCAGATGATTGCTAAATTCCGTTTTGGATTTGCCACAACAAGCGCAGCAAAGAACAGCATGCTCAAAACCAGGTAGGTGGACACCAAAAGAAAGTCCGTAACCCTCTCTATGTAAAGCGCGCCGATACCCGAGAATGCATATCCAAGCAAAAGCAGACCCCAGAGGATTGCTGGTAGACGGAGGTCTTTTGGAAACCGGAGCCCCACCGCAAAGGTGAAGCCCATGGTTAGCACCATCAGCAAATCATAGGGCGCGGGTGTTGATGACGACCCGCTTGACTGGGTGCTGACGTAGAAGCCGGTTGTGAGTGTCAGGAATAGCAGAGAGCCACAGACGAGCGTCCAGAAAGTATGCCGGTCCGTCCGGCCCGCATCCCTTACCTCTCCAACCTCAAGCTGCCATCCATCCATTGCAATGCCTCAATAAGCGTTTTCGCCCTTTAGCAGTGCCCATGGGGTCCGCAGAATGATGTAAAGGTCAAATAGGAGAGACCAGTTATCGATGTAAAAAAGGTCATACTCGGTCCGACGGCGGATTTTCTCGTCAGTGTCTGTTTCACCGCGCCAACCATTGATCTGAGCCCATCCGGTAATGCCGGGCTTTACCCGATGTCGGGCGAAATAGCCGTCGACCACATCGCCATAAAGCTGGTCCGCTGCCTTTGCGAGAACCGCATGGGGACGAGGTCCAACCATCGACATGTCGCCTTTGAGGACCGTGATAAGCTGCGGCAATTCATCGATGCTGGACCGGCGGAGAAAACGCCCGACTCCCGTAACCCGGTCATCATCGGCTGTGACAAGTTTTTCAGCATTTGCATCTTGGTTCGCATGGGAAAGAGTCCTGAACTTGTAGACTTCGACTAGTTCGTTGTTGAACCCGTAGCGCCGTTGTTTAAAGAAAACAGGCCCCTTGCTATCCAGTTTGATCGCAATCGCAACCCCAACAAAGATGGGAAGTGACGCGATCAACATCGCTCCGGCAATGATCCGATCTGAAACCGTCTTCACAACATAGTCCCAATCGGTCAGCGGTTTTTTGTAGATATCAAGGAACGGCACATTTCCAATGTAGCTGTATGTGCCTGATTTGAATCGCAGCCTTGAATCAAGAGCGCTCAGACGAATATCAACAGGAAGCACCCAGAGCTTTCGCAACAGCTCCAGCATTCGGCTCTCCGCCGTCATAGGCAGCGCGACAAGCAGCATGTCGATCCTGTTTGAGCGCGCAAATCGAACCAACTCGTCAAAGCTGCCAAGCTTTTTGACACCGTGGATAGTTTCTGGTGCCCGATCCGACGACCGATCATCGAAAACCCCACAAATGTTGATGTAGTGCACATCAGAGTCTCTAAGAGCATCAATTAGCCGTTGACCTGTTTGGCCTCCACCGACCAGCACCACATTTTGTTGCAGCCTGCCCTGCTCCGCCCAGTCACCGATGATTGAATGCGCAATAGTCCGAACAGTAGCGATCCCAATCAGGCCGCCAAGAAACCATCCCGCGAGCCAAATACGTGAAAGACTCTCGCTCTCTTTCAACAGAACTGAAAAAATGAGCCCAAATATGAAGACAGCCGTCCATGTGGCGCACGCGGAGCGAATAGTTCCCCACTGCATCTGCAAAACAGCGACGCGGTAAAGTCGGGAAAAATCACTTGCCAACACGTAAGCGATTGGAAGGCCGATGGTCAGCACAGCGTAAAAAGCTAGCGCCTCCCAAATGTGGGACCCTACATAAATCCAAGCAATTCCAGCCCCAACGCCCATAAGCACCAAAGCCTCGACCAGCCGCAACGTCCCTCTGACGACAGTCGGCGAAATTGAAGACTGAACCTTTGAACGGCGATCGATTTTTGGTACCGGCCCAGTTGGACGGCCCTCACGGTCAAACCGAGAGCCAGATGTCTGCTGAGCAGCATCAGATCCGATTGACACATCGGCAGGAGCACCATGCTGGGTTGGGTGGCTGTCTGTCATTCTGCTGCGTCCAGTTTTGCGTGTGATGTCGTATTTGAGTGCCCGTTTGGTTCGCCGAGCCGCTCCATTGCAGCGTGCGCATAAACTCCTGCGACTCCGTTTGCCATGCAGCTCAATGAGAACTGGTCTCTTACATGCGTGCGAAGGTCACCAGCGTCACGAATGTATTCCGCCTCATTCTCAAGAAACTGCTCCATAGCGACCCGCAGAGCTTGCGCATCACCCGGCTCAACAAGGCGGTCAGCAAGGGGACCGAAAATCTCTGGAATGCCGCCCGTAGAGGTCGCGATCAACGGCTTGCCTCCGGCGGCCGCCTCCAAAGCAACATAGGGGAATGAATCATTATGCGACGGAAGAACGACGGCCCGGGCACGAGCAAAGGCATCGCGCGCTGGAACTTTTCCCAAAATACGAACTGAATGGGACAATGATCGAGTCTCAACAGCGGCTGTGAACGCGGCCATCTCGGGACCATCGCCTGCGACATCTACAGTGACAGGCCGCTTGCTTGCGATCTCCGCGATTGCATCCAGGAGCGTGTAAATGCCCTTGAGTTCGCGTATCTCCCCCAGAAACAGAAAATCTGCTGGATCACTTTTGGTCGAAACGGGAGCGAACTCGCTTTCAGCAAGGCCGTTGTGGACAACCTGAGTGTTTGTCGGCAATTCACCAAACCGTTGTTCGAAGATAGATCGCGCAAAGTCAGATTCGAGAATGAGCCCATCGGTCCGCTTGAGCATAAGCCTCTCTGCCAATCCAAACATCAAACCCACTGGACTGTTTGGCGCATAGTGGATGCTGCCACCGTGAGGTGTGTAGATGCGAGCGAGTGGCTCGGAAGCTGGTGCACATCGAGCCAACAACCCGCCCTTTGCTCCGTGGCCATGCAGCACATCTGGTTTCAACTCACGAAGCTTATATGTCGTCGCCATCAAGGCTTTAGCATCGCTAAACCCAGGCATTCTCCCGAGGCCAATACGGGTAACACCCAGTTCGCAATGTTTTGCCAACTCTGAGATCCGTTCAAGGGTTTGCCTGTCATTCGGCTTGTCGGCGCAGAGCACCCCAACTGCGTATCCAGCATCACTTTGTGCCTTGGCCAGATCGCAGACATGACGAAAAAGACCGCCGACCGGCGCACGCAGGCAGTGCAGAACTCGAAAAGGATATGTTGACATGCGGGTACTCATGACAAATCTCAGAAATACCTCTCTCGGATGAGAATGGTATCGCCTGGGCGGATGGCCGCACTCGTCTCAACACCCAACTCGACGATTCGATCGCCCAGGTTACGAGTTACGCGCGCAACATTGGTGTTTGCGCGATGCGTATACCCACCAGCAATTGCCACAGCTGTGTTGACTGTCATGCCTGCAACGAACGGGTACTGCCCAGCGCTGCTAACCTCGCCAAGTATGAAGAAGGGTCGGAAGTTCAGTACCTCCACGCTCACACTCGGATCTCGCAGCAGAGTTTGAGACAGAACGCTTACAAGAGAAATTTCCAGTTCGTCAGGAGTCAGTCCCCTCGCCTGCACCGCTTGGATGAGCGGCATGGAAATCTCGCCGGCACCGTCCACTGCATATTCACCCGTCAGGTCTTCCTGCCCAAAGACAATGACCCGAAGGCGGTCCCCGCTATCCAGCCGATAGGGCGCATTCTGTCCGGCGACCGGCATTTCGGAAAGTATGCCTGTGTTCGAACATGCCCCTAGCAGGCCAACAATCGCTGCAATAATAAAAAACCGGCTCATAGCGGGCCTTTTTCTTGATCCTGAGATTATGTTCCACGCTAGACCGAATTCGTTAAGACTTTCCGACCAGATGTCTTCCCTCAAAACTTGCGTAAACCATCTAAAGGCAGGAATTCATTGACGCTTCGCGTCCCTGTTAAGCATTCCGTTACCTAAACACCGTCTACTCAGGCTTCGTGAACAAGTCCGGATTTTCGGACCTGTCGATATCTGTGTGTGCGGGAAACAGAAACAGGTTATGAGCGACACGTCAGCCACACCTCCCATGACAGGGTATGCACCATCTCAGGCTGCACCCCGCGCTGACGCCAATTTCGGCGACCGCCGCCGCGCGCCGACCACCAGTGACATCGACCCATGGGATCTTTTGAGGGCTATTTGGTCTCGCAAGGAACGCCTTCTACTGCTCTTTGTGATCTTTCTGACAATCGGTGCATTTTGGGTTCTGACCATGCAACCGACCTATGTTGCAGAATCCCAGATCTCCGTTAAGCCGCGCTCAGGTGAGATTTCTCGCTTCGACACACCTGAAAGGCCGCAGCAGGCTGATCCGATTTCGATTGAAAGTGAAGTTCAAATCCTGACCTCCGGCGCACTTGTGCCTGCCCTGGTTCGAAAAATGAACCTGCATCAGCTTCCAGAATTCAATCCAGCACTCCGCAACGGCGGAGCCATCTCCCAGCTGCTCCAGATCTTCGGTGTGACATCGAAACCAAGGCGCGCATCAGTTGCGGCAATTACAGAAAACGTGCTGGAAAGCCTGTCGGTTTACCGGCGCGGAGAGAGCCGAGTCATTGCGATCCGGTTCACGTCGAGCGATGCGAAGCGAGCAGCAGCTCTCGCGAATGCTTATGCAGAAATCTACATTGCCCAACAGGTTGCTGCAGGAAATGCAGTCAATGAAGAAGCCACGGCATGGTTGAAAGAGCAAATTGACAATCTGCGAGACGAGGTTGCGCTGTCTGAGGCTGCCGTCGAACAGTTTCGTGGCCGCACTGGCCTGTTCCCAGCAAACAACACAACTCTGCCTCGTGAAGAACTTTCGCAACTGAGTGCGCAATTGGTTCAGGCCCAGGCCGACCGCACTTCGGTGATGGCACGTCTATCGCTCGCCACAGATCTGGTGGATACGGAAGGCGCCATTGACACGACTGCCGAGGTGTTGGCATCTCCGCTCATTCAAAACCTTCGACAGCAAGAGGTGCAGTTAAGGGCCCAGATCGCCGAAATGTCGGCAACACTGCTGCCATCGCACCCACGCATGAGAACATCACAGGCCAACCTGCAGGACCTGAGACTCCAGATCGGTCGTGAGGTGGCAAAACTCATCCGCAGTATGGAAAACGAAGCGCATATTTCTAACGAGCGTGTTCGGACCCTGAGCGAGCGGGTTGGCCGGTTGAAAGGTCGAATGGCCCGACTTGGCCAGCAGGAAGTCGAACTTCGTGCGCTGGAACGAGAAGCTGTGGCAAACCGCACATTGCTGGAGCAGTTCCTTGGGCGCTATGAAGCTGCAAGTGCGCGAGCATCTGCTGACGGCTCTGTTGCAAAGGCAACCATCGTCTCACGAGCACCGGTTCCAACAAGCCCTACCGCGCCCAACCGAAAATCAGCCATGATCCTCGCGATCATTGGATCTGCGTTTGGCGCCGTCGCTCTTGTGTTTCTGATAGAGGCAATGGCACCCGGTTTTCGGACGGCTGAACAGATCGAACGCCAGACAGGCATGCCTTTCCTGGGAACGATACCCGCAATTAGTGGCGCAAAATCATCAGCTGGTATCGCAGCCAGTACCATCAAAAATCCCTACGGATACATTGCTGAAGCGCTGCGACGCCTCCAATCCAATCTCTTGTTGGCCCGGGTCAACGGTAAACCTGCCCGCACCCTGCTCGTTACTTCTGCTGTCGATGGTGAAGCAAAAAGCGGCGTCGCTGGGGGGCTTGCACGTTTGATGGCCCAGAGTGGGTACCGTGTCCTACTCATCGACGCTGACCTGCGTCGGCCAGGTGTCAACCAAACGCTTGGCCTACACCCCACCTGGGGCCTGTCAGAGGTCCTGAGCGGCCGCGTGGAATTTGAGCGCGTTGTTGTCCGTGATCACGCCTCCCCGCTGCATGTGTTGCAAGCGGGTAGCCAGGTGTCTAATCCAACATCTCTACTCGGATCATCCCGAATGACATGGATGATGTATGCGCTTGTGCAAAACTATGACTATGTGGTGATCGATGGACCACCGGTTCATTCCGCATCAGAAGCGCCAGTATTGTCCCAACTGACCGACGTAACTGTCATGTGCGTTAAATGGGGCGCAACGAACCGAAGGTCCGTCATGCGTGGTCTCAAAGCGCTCACTGCGGCTTCGACACGGCGCGTCGGCGTCTTCCTGACTGGCGTAGACCGCCGGCAGTACCGCCGGCTCACCGACGACGCCGCAGACGTCTAAGTCTCACCTCTTATTTCGCTGCAAACTTTTCACGAAGCTTCGTGAAACTTTCCCAAAGCAATGGCGTCTGCTTGATGATCCGTTTGGCTGTAAGCAGCATGCGCGCTCTGATTAATGCGACCCGTCCCTTGACTGTTTCCGCCGACAGATGGTCGTGAAGCTCAATCTTTGTCTCACACCATTCATGCTTGTAGCGTTCATCACCAATGGTGAAGTCAAACGTATCTACGCCTCGGCCAACAGCCCATTTCATGGTCTCGACGAGCGCCTGCACACCAGGGGCAAACCGGCCAAACTTAGGGCCGTCATAGCTCGCAAGCAGATAGTAGAAGCGACCTTTGTGCACCAGTCCCCAATTGCCGGCAACATAGTCACCAGCTACTTCCATATGGGAAACATGAGCAATGCCTTCTGAGCCGGATTTCAGCGTCAGGGCTTTGTAGAAATCGGCATAACCAGGTTTGGCTAGAAAATCATTAGCGCCCATTGCTTTCAGCGCTTCTGATTTGAGCTCAACGAGCTTCTCTACGGATGCTTCAATATCTTTCGCGGATTTGGGATGCACGTAAACCGTCTCACCCATCTCTTCGAGCTTCTTACGGCGACTGCGAAAATGCCGCTTTGCTTTTGAATTTCTCTTTTCATCGTAATACGCATCAAAGTCTCCGCCCATTGATGTCATATGTGCGCCACTTGCATTGAGCTTCGTGTCCAGCTCAAGGAAGGGGTTCGGTTGATCGTCAATCATGGCAGGCTGACGCATCAGCTCCGCAATATCGTAGGCAGGCAGGACAGCCTGAATGTCTTCCCATAGCTTTGAGAATTCGCCGGGCGCAACATGTTCGAGGAAGTTTGGCGCCAAAAGAGGTCCGTTATAGTCATTGAGGTCGCCGCCGAGCCACAACAGCTTTCTCATAGAACCGGTCAGCTCGATCCCCAAAGGCAAAATCATCAAAGGCTTTGCTTTCGAGCCCCAGGCGACGACGATCTGAAGCTCAATGTCAGCTTTCGAGCCAATATGCTCAAACCAGGTCTCCAGGAAATCAAAAGTCTGGAATGCGAAACCGTCGGCAACTTTTTCAAACCGGCGCCAGACAGCCTCCACAGATGAAAACTCATTGTGGACAGACAGAAGAACGGACGGACGAGCTTCGTGCGCGGTTTTATCAGCCGAACCATCGACCTGTGAACCGTACTTGATTTCCTGTGCAGAAAGGGACATGGGGGTGTCTTCCTGATATTTCGTGTTTCGATCTGGCACACTCTTGTGCTCCAGAAACCCCAGCTTTTCGGTCTTTTCTCTAATTTGGACAGCCAAACCGTGGTTCATGCCAGGAATTGCAAAAACCGTGCACACAAAGACCGTCATAGCCCCAGAGGGCTATTTGGCCAGAAACCGCGCCCGGTATTTGGTGAAACTGTCCCAGAGGATCGGCGTCTGCTTTATTTTGCGTTTGGCAGAGAGAAACAACCGGGTCTTGAGCAACGCTATGGAACCACGGATTGTGTTTGCAGCTAAATGGTTGTGGAGATCGATGTGAATTTCACACCATTTGCTTTTGTAGCTCTCATCGCCAACTGTGAAATCAAAGGTCTTAACACCTTGCTCAGTGGCCCAGCGCATGGTTTCGACAAGAGCCTGCACGCCTGGTTTGTAGCGCCCATAGGTTGCCCCGTCATAGCTGGCAAGCAGATAGTAAAAACGTTGTTTGTGAACAAGCCCCCAAATTCCAGCTACGTATTCACCCCCCACCTCCAAATGAGAAACATGGACGCCGCCAGTGCTATTCAGTTTCGTCGCCAGTGATGTGTAAAAATCTTCGTAGCCCGGCTGCTTTAGAAAATTTTTGGCACCCATCGCGTTCAATGACACGGTCTTGAGCTCAATCAGCTTATCAATGGACAGGAAGAGTTCATCCTCGGTGTCAGGTTGGACGAAGGCTATTTCACCCAACGCTTCAAGCTTTTTTCGGCGATTGCGCAGATGACTCCGAGCCTTGGCGTTGCGTTTTTCCCTGTAGTAAGCGTCAAAATCGACGCCCAACGTCGTCATATGAGCCCCGCTGGCATTAAGTTCTGTTGTAAGCTCCATAAAGGGATTGGCCTGCCCCTCGATTTCAGCCGGCTGATGCATAAGTTCAACCAAATCATGGCTTGGCAACGCAGCAACAATATCTTCCCACACAAGAGAAAATTCTCCTGGTGAAACACGGTCCGTAAATCCAGGAGCAAGCAATGGTGCGTTGTAATCGTTAACGCCATTCCCCAGCCAGGTGAGCGTGCGCACGAGGCCGCTTGTTTCAATCCCTAAAGGCAAGATCATGAGCGGCTTGGCGTTGATATCCCAGGCAACAACAATCTGGATCTCTAGATTATCTCGAACGCCAATATGCTCATACCAGGTTTCCAGAAAATCGAAGCTTTGAAACGCAAAACAGTCCGCGGTTTTTTGAAATTGTCGCCAGATTGCCTCAACGGTGGCGAATTCGGTGTGCACGGACAAAAGCACGGATGCCCGCTCCGGCAACGGCATGCGGCGAGCGCTTTGTCCTGGATCGAGTCTTTTAGGCGCTATTTCATCAAAACCAAGCGACATCCGAGCTTCCTTCAAGAGCACCTGTCTCATTCTGAAACGCGTCTACGCTTCACAAATTGACGTGCTGCAATCTTTTCTCAATTAAAGACAGTCAAACTGCCGACCATGCCAACCGTTGCAAGGGACATGCACCTTTGGGTGTATCGGTCGTTGCACTTTGATCGGATGCACATAAAGCTGCCATGAGCCTCAAATCGACACTGTTTCGCTCAGCATTATTGACGTTGCACAAATCAGGTCTCCACAGCCTGAGCCCTCGCAGTCTGTCCGGCGTCGGTATCGTGTTTATGCTGCATAGAGTGCGACCTGCTCCTAAAACCAATGGATTTGCCCCCAACGCGCTTTTGGAGATCACACCGGAATATCTCAACGCGGTTCTGACGACTGTCTCAGCTCTAGATTATGACCTTGTGAGTATGGATGAGGCTCACCGACGCCTGCAGCAGCGCCACTTTGACCGAAAGTTCGCCGTCTTCACCATGGATGACGGTTACAAGGACAATCTGGAATTTGCTGCGCCCATCTTCGCCAAACACCAGGCACCCTTCACCGTTTACCTGAGTTCAGGCATGCCAGACGGAACTCTTGATCTCTGGTGGATGGGGTTGGAAGCAGCAATCCGGTGCCAAGACCATTTGAACTGGAACTGGGCAGGCACCAACTACGAGCTTGCTTTGGACACTGCTGAGCAGAAACAAAATGCCTTTGAAACCCTCTATTGGCCCCTAAGGAACCTGCCAGAGCTCGATCAGCGGATCGCAATTCGGGACCTTGCAAGACATTGTGGTGTCGATATGAGGCAACTCACCCGCGATTGTGCGCTTACCTGGGATGAAGCAAGAGAGCTCTCCAACCATGCCTATTGCTCGCTAGGGGCGCATACAGTCGATCATTTTGCCCTTTCGAGGCTTTCTGAAGCAGAATCCCGCCGCGAACTCGTTGAAGGCGCTGACCGAATAAAGCAGGAAACCGGCGATTGGCCGCGTCATCTGGCCTTCCCGTATGGCGATGGTG
This sequence comes from Rhodobiaceae bacterium, assembly GCA_003330885.1. Lineage (NCBI taxonomy): Bacteria > Pseudomonadati > Pseudomonadota > Alphaproteobacteria > Hyphomicrobiales > Parvibaculaceae > Parvibaculaceae bacterium. Next base: position 1,135,292 of record CP030277.1, read on the forward strand.
GTTCGGCAGGCCCTCGCGAGTATGAGCTGGCACAATTTCTGGGGTTCGATACTGCCGTGACGACACAGAAGGGCTTTCTAACAGAAGCACATGGGATCAATCCCTATGCCATCCCCAGATTGTCTTTGAACGGTGACTATCAGGACCTGAGGATGCTGGAAGTACTGATGAGCGGCATGCCGTTTGCGCTGGCGAGCCTTCTACCGTCTGTCGAGACCGCCTGAACGCCGCTCTTCCCGCTTTCTCTGCCTGCGACGTCCCAACCGGACCTCTACCTGACGCCGCCAACGCCGGACAGCATGCAGATCCACCGAAAGAAACAGGATGCCGAGTGGTATCATCCAGAAACCCAATATCGGGAGAAATCCCAAAATTCCGCCTATGACCAGAAGAACACCGGCTCCCATCCGAATCGGGGCTGATCCTGGCAGAGGAATCTTCCGTCCATTGAACTTGATAAACGCCAAAAGTCTCTCCGAAACACTCGCTGGGAGGCCAACAACCCTCTCCAGATGCACCAGTTAGTCACGAAACGCGAAAACCACAAGAATTTTAGAGTTTTGGCGACAATTTCGGGCTAGTAAGGCGAGGTACGGTTTGCTATATGCACCGCTCATTGACGGAACAATCCGCCAATCTGATCCCCGGTAGCTCAGTTGGTAGAGCAGTCGGCTGTTAACCGACTTGTCGCTGGTTCGAGTCCGGCCCGGGGAGCCAGTTTGAAACGGCCAGAACTTATGTTCTGGCCGTTTCCTTTTGTCCAATCCCTACGCGGCTTCTTTACGCCCCAGCAGGGCGGCGTGAGGCGCGCTCAGTAACGTCCCCGGCCTAAAGGCCTTCCCTCCACCGACAGCGACCAGAACCGCTGTTGCGCCGAGATAGGCCAGTTCACGCTTGATGGCATTCAGATTGTTCCAGAGCGTCGCGTCAAAGCTGATTTTGCCGAAACAATACCAAGCAACGATCAGAAAGGCTGAAAGAGCAGCCACTCGTACCAGATGTCCACTGGCCAGGAAGAGACCAACCAGGATCAAAAGGACAGGCATGGGCACGAACGACTTGATGTGGCCATAGCCAGCAAAAAAGCCGCCGACCAAAAACACCACCGCAACCGACAGCCGAAGCAGCAGTCCGTAATTGTCCCAATCTGTTTGAGGCTGCGCCCAGCCCCGATCAAAAATTCTCCGATCGAGCGATGAAGCGCCCGATCCAAGGTGGAACAGAACTAGGAACATCCCCGACAAGCCCACGTCGCGTATCTGCACCAGCAATGCCGGCGAGAAATGGGACGCGGTGTCGGCTGGATATCCTGTAGCGGTCACGACCGGCAAGGCAACGACAAACGACCACATGAGAAAGGCATAGAAAAAACTGAGCGCCCTCACGAAGAACCCCGCCATCAAAGCCAGCCCCGAAACGAGTTCAAAGGCAGACAGAAGGATCAAAAACCCAAGCGGTGTCAGAAAATCAGCTATTCCACCTGAAAACAAATATTGCTGAAAAAATGTATTGATGTATCCGTCGGCAGCCATGTACCGGCTAACCAGTGCATCAGCATGGTCAGGGCTTAAAGCGCGAGACAGCTTCCACCAGCCCCCAATAACAAAAACCGATCCAAGGCTTAAGCGCAGGACGAGCGCGATCATGTCCGCGCGCGCGGATTCGACGTCAGAGGGGACGTCACCCAAAATTTTGGAAAACAAGAGTTCTCTCCACAAACAGATTTAACGTGTTGCTATGCCTTCAGAATGAAGGCGGTATTCAAACGTCAGATCGCGGAGGGTCGGGTTCAGGCGCAGCGCCAGCTGAGCGCCAGGATTCAAGAATAAATGCATCGTGCGAAAAGGCGCTGCTGGAAGCAAGTGATGCGATGATGGAGGTCAGTCCGACGCTGCATAATCCTTCGTCGCAATCGGTCTTCTCTATTTCTGTAGGACACGGACATTTAGGCCTGGCATCGGCCGTGCTGGTCTCTTTGGCGTCTTCAGCAGCATAGGCGGCGTCGACTTTATCACCTTCGAGCACAATAGGTGCAGACCGAGCAAAATTCACCAATACACCAAAAGCGATCAGCAAAACGGCAGCAGTGAAGAACTGTCTACGAAGGCACAACATGCTTGGATCTTAGGGGAAGGCAGATAATGAGAACAACACACGATCATGTGTACGAGAGGCGTCGACGAAGGCCTGAATGACAAGATAATCGTGGGAGATTTGCTTCCTTTTTCATACATCCCTTGCCTCCCAATCACCGCGCGCTATCATTTTAGCAAGCGGCGTTGAGCCAGCTTGTTTGGCATTGCCGCATCCCAGTTGTCGCACAATTTTTTTGTGCAGAGCCGCCCCGGAGTAGTGCAATGGCAGAAAGTATGTCCGCCCCCGTTCAACGTAAAGTTGGAACACCCACATTTGGTCAGCAACATCCTATGCACCAGGTCTCACTCAACGGAGTTCCCTGGCCAGCACGAAGTGTTTTGAAGGCCGCAAGCGCACTTGGGTTTGGTCAACTCACCGTTCGTTTGCCCGATGGCCGAGAATTGACCTTCCAGGGCGAAAAGGAGGGAACGACCGCAAACATCACGATCAACTCGTACAAGTTTGCCTGGCCCATCGCTTTGAATGGCAGCATTGGAGCGGCGGAAGCTTTTCTTTCCGGTCACTGGGAGAGCGATGATATCGTCGCTGTTCTGGAACTCTTCGCGGAAAACCGGAGCGTGTTTACCGGTGCTCTTAACGGTCTGTCCCTTCCGCTCCTCCTTGAACGCGCCGGTCACCTGCTTCGTCGGAACAGCAAATCAGGATCCAAGAAGAACATCCATTATCACTACGACCTGGGAAACAATTTCTATAAGCGCTGGCTGGACCCGACGATGACATACTCGTCGGCTCGTTTCCAAAAACCGGGTGAAGACTTAAGCGCCGCACAAAACAATAAATATCGCTCTCTTGCCGAAAACATGGAACTAGGGCCCGACCATTCTGTTTTGGAGATTGGGTGCGGCTGGGGCGGTTTCGCTGAATATGCGGCAAGTGAAATTGGCTGCAATGTAACGGCCCTCACAATCTCCAGGGAGCAGCTGGATTTCGCACGGAAACGAATTTTCGAAAAAGGTCTGAATGAAAAAGTAGATGTCCGCTACCAGGACTATCGTGATGTCGAAGAGAAATTCGATCGTATTGCTTCCATTGAAATGTTCGAGGCAGTTGGTGAGCAATATTGGCCGGCCTATTTTGCGAAAGTCCGCGACGCTCTGAACCCCGGTGGTCAAGCCGGACTCCAAATCATCACGATTGATGACAACTCCTTTGAAACCTATCGACGTAGTGTCGACTTCATTCAGCGCTACATCTTTCCAGGAGGCATGCTTCCGTCACCTTCAGCGCTCAAAACACAAGTGACAAATGCAGGTCTGTCTTGGAAGACAAGCACGGAATTCGGTCTCGACTATGCCGAGACGCTGGCCCGGTGGCGCGATCGCTTTCTTGTGGCGTGGCCAGAAATCAGAGAGCTAGGTTTTGACGAACGTTTCCGGCGCATGTGGGAATATTACCTAGCTTACTGCGAAGCCGGGTTCCGGAGTGGCAATGTTGATGTCACCCAGCTTACTTTATCACGCTCCTAATTCGCCTTGGATTGGTCAAAGATGTGCGTAAACTGCCTCTCCCAAAATTAAGGAGGGGACATGACCTCGCGACTAACGCTCACAGCACGCAGTACAGAAGATGTTCAAGTTCTCAAGAGAGAAACAATTGGCAAGGGCTGGGGACAACTCGAAAGATATCATCTAAAGCACCGGCGATTTGATGAGACTTGGTCGGAGGCGATCGACCGCGACCTCTATACAATCGGTGAGGTTGCTGTTGTGCTGGTCTATGATCCGAAACAAGACACCGTGCTGCTGACAGAACAATTTCGCACTTGCGGGCTGCGCTATGGGGAAGCAACCTGGCTCGTTGAGGCAATCGCTGGCCTCATCGACAACGATGACGATCCGGAAGAAACAGCTCGCAGAGAAGCGCAGGAGGAGGCGGGCTGCGAAATTACCGATCTTGTACACATATCGACCTACTATTCTTCACCAGGCGGAAATGGCGAACGCATCTATCTGTATGCAGCGTCAGCAGATCTGTCAGAAGCCGGTGGTGTCTTTGGCTTGGCGCATGAACATGAAGACATTCGTGCTGTCGCCGTTCCTTTCACCGATGCCCTCGCCGCCTGCGACGACGGGAGGATCATCGATGGGAAGACTCTTATCGCGGTCAACTGGCTCGCCCGTCACAAAGGCAAGCTAGCACCATAAGGCGCTAGTACTGGTCGCGCCGCCGGACCCACTCCATGGGGTAAGAAAGCGCATCTTCATCACGCCCTTTTGGCGTCGTATCGAGCAATCGATAGGTGCCATTGAGATCCTCAAGACCGCGCGCATAGACGGAATAGGTATGAAAAATCTCACCCATATCATCCTTGTAAAAGACGCTGACCCCTGGCGCTTCTGATGCGGGAAACATTGTGTCCTTGTAGTTGTAGTAGACCGGCTGATTAGAATCTCTGTCGGTTTCAAACGACACATCAAAATCAAAGTTGAAATCATTTCCCAGAGAAGACACCCACGGGAAGGACCAGCCGAGCCGATCGCGATATCCCAAAAGAGTTTTCAGGGACGCTCGTGAAACCGCTACGAAAGCCACGTCTCTTGCAGCCAGGTGTGGCACGGTTCTATCAAAATTATCGCCCCAGAATGAGCAAGATGGGCACCCCTCTTCCCAATCCGGGCCGAACATGAAGTGTTGAACGATAAGCTGACTGCGTCCTTCAAACAGGGCGCTGAGAGACTGTGGTCCCCGTTCCGTCTCAAACTCATAGGTCTTATCAACCTTTGTCCAGGGCAGCGCCCGACGTTTGGCTGCGAGCGCGTCCCGTGCTTTGGAGAAGGATTTCTCCTCCTCCAATAGCTCTCTGCGGGCGGTCACCCATTCCTCTCGGCTTACAATCGCATTTTGTGCCATGAAACCCTCCTTGGTTAGCTTGCCGCTGCAAGCTGTTCGTCAACCTCGCGCCAGAAAACCGGATAGGTCGCGTCATATTCCGGCAGGCTCTGCACTTTCTCTCTCCATGCTTGCAGCCTTGGATATCTGCTGGCAAAGCTGTCGAAGCCGAGGCCAAGAGAAAGAATCTCCGGCTTGGTCGCAAATCGAATGACCGGCTCAATCATCGTATAGAGGGTGATATCGGCTGCTGAGACACTCTCACCAACGATCCAACCGGAGGCGCCAACACCATCGTCAAGCTTGGCAAGCTCCTCGTGGGCGGTCGCAGCACCCTTACGGACTGCATCAGCTTCGTTCACCGCGCGGCCCTGGACAATGGGTGCGATCAGGTTGGGAATGAAATCGCCAGAAACGTAAAGGTCAAAATCGAGGCATTTTTGCCAGATTTGACCTGTCTCCTCTGGCGTCTTTCCAAACAGCGGACGCTCAGGATGCTTTGCCTCCAGATAGGCCATAATCGCCAGCGACTCCGACAAGGAGTATCCATCCGCTTCAATCGCTGGAACCTTTCCACGAGGGCTAAGCTTCAGAAAAGCTGCTGACTTGAGGTTTTCCGGTGTCGGCTGCATGTAGGCTGGGTCGTAGGGAATGCCTTTTAACTCGCAGGCAAGCTGTATTCGCCAGGCAAAGCCGCTACCGCTAAACATATGGATCTTCATATCAGTCTCCCTTTAATTAATGAAAACATTAAATAATGAGACACTTCGCTAACACAAGAGGAAACCCTCAAATATTTTTGTTTTCCACCTTGGGCCAAATCCTCGAATGCCCATCTTTGCTATAAGCAGGGACAGCTCGATTCCGGGCCGCTTGCCCCAAGAAACGACCAACAAAAAGAACCAGGACCCTTCTCATGGACATTAAAAACGGCCTCGTGGACGCCATCGGAAACACCCCCATGATACGCCTCAAAAAGGCGTCGGAAGAAACAGGGTGCGAAATCCTGGGTAAATGCGAATTCCTAAATCCCGGACAGTCGGTCAAAGACAGGGCAGCGCTGTACATCATTAAGGATGCTGTTGCCAAAGGCGATCTGAAGCCAGGCGGCGTGATCGTCGAAGGCACTGCAGGCAACACAGGCATTGGCTTGGCGCTTGTGGGCAATGCGCTGGGCTTCCGCTCTGTCATCGTCATCCCAGAGACACAGTCTCAGGAGAAGAAAGACATGCTGCGGCTTTGCGGGGCTGAACTCATTGAAGTCCCTGCTGTCCCCTATAAAGACCCAAACAATTACGTCAAATATTCCGGCCGCCTTGCAGAAGAACTCGCCGCCAGGGAACCCAATGGAGCCATCTGGGCAAACCAGTTCGACAATGTCGCCAATCGGCTCGCACACATTGAAACAACGGGTCCTGAAATCTGGAAGCAGACAGATGGCAAGGTGGACGGTTTCATTTGCGCAGTCGGAACCGGTGGAACACTGGCGGGAACTGGCATGGCGCTAAAGGAAAAGAACAAAGACATCCAGATCGGTCTGGCTGATCCTATGGGTGCTGCACTCTTCAACTTCTACAAAAACGGCGAGTTGAAAGCTGAAGGCAGTTCCATCACCGAAGGAATTGGTCAGGGGCGCATCACAGCGAACCTTGAAGATGCACCAATCGACCATCCCTTTCAGATCCCGGATTCCGAAGCGCTGCCGATTTGCTTCGATCTCCTCAGCGACGAAGGTCTTTGCCTCGGTGGCTCAAGCGGCATTAACATCGCCGGTGCCATGAGACTGGCGAAGGCGATGGGCCCAGGGCATACCATTGTGACGATCCTTTGCGACTATGGAACGCGCTATCAAAGCAAGATGTTCAATCCCGCCTTCCTGAAGGAACAGGGACTGCCTGTCCCTTCTTGGATGTAAAGCATAGGAACATGTCATCGTCAGTCCCACCACTTGTGACAGTTGATTGGCTGGCTGAGCACCTAACAACGCCGGACGTGAAAATCCTCGACGGGTCCTGGTATCTGCCTCAAATGGGTCGCGATGCTGAACAGGAGTTTTTGGAAGCCCATGTTCCAGGTGCCGTGTTTCTCGATCTTGATGAGATCAGCGATAACGACAGCCCTTTCCCTCATATGCTTCCGACGCCAGAGAAATTTTCCTGTCGCATGAAACGACTGGGGATTGGCGATGGCCATCACGTCATCGTCTATGACGGCGCAGGCCTTTTCAGCGCAGCCCGTTTCTGGTGGATGTTCAAGACCATGGGTCACGAAAATGTCTCTGTCCTCGACGGTGGGCTTCCGAAATGGATCGCAGCGGGTCAGAAAACCGACGCAGGAAACAGCTCAAGCTCTGCGCGACACCACACTGCCCGCCCGAACAACACCATTCGCCGTAACATCGAGGACATGAAGCGCAACCTTGAAACCAGGCGCGAACAGGTGGTGGACGCACGCAGCCAAGGACGTTTCGCTGGAACAGACCCTGAGCCCCGCCCGGAGCTTTCCTCCGGCCATATGCCGGGAAGCTTGTCTCTTCCCTTCGGAAACCTTTTGAACGAAGACGGCACTCTTAAAGCGCGGCCGGAGCTGACACGCATATTCGAAAGCGCTGGTGTCGATCTCAATCAGCCCATCGTCACCACCTGTGGTTCCGGCGTCACTGCTGCCATTCCTTACCTTGCGCTTACAGTCCTAGGCCATCCTAAAATTGCGCTCTATGATGGGTCCTGGTCTGAATGGGCGGCCACTGATGGGGCGCCCATCGAGAAGGACTGACCGAGCGCAAAATGGAGGTGATGGCATGGGTCTGAAGAAAACGACAACAGTCACGCACCTTGAGATGCTGCGTCAACCAAGCTTGAGCTGCCCCTCCCCCCGCGGAAAATTTGCCCTCATGAGGGCCGAACGTCCCCCCATTCATTTCTACCGATATCTCTATGATACGGTCGGTCGGGATTATTTTTGGGTCACCCGAAAAGCTTTGAGCGATCAAGAGCTCGCCGAGATCATTCATGACGATCAGATTCACATCTTCATTCTCTACCTGAATGGATGTCCCGCTGGCTTCTCAGAGCTTGATCTCCGACAGATGCCAAACGCAGACTTGTCATTCCTGGGAATATTGCCGGAATTTCTGGGCTTGGGCCTCGGGCGATTTTTGCTATGCGAAACGATTGAAATGGCCTGGATGCATCATCCCCAAAAACTGACAGTGCAAACCTGCACGCTCGATCATCCCAACGCACTGCCGCTCTATCAGCGCAATGGCTTCACGCCCTGCGGGCAGGAGGTTATCGAGCTTGAAGCGCCAGAGGATTAATCTTCCAGGATTTGGGAGAGGAACAATTTCGTTCTCTCATGTTCCGGATTTTCGAAGAAGTCCTGCGGCGATTTGATTTCAATAATCTCGCCCTCATCCATAAAGATGACGCGGTCCGCAACACGACGAGCGAAGCCCATCTCATGGGTAACACAGATCATCGTCATCCCGCCTTCTGCCAGGTCCACCATCACATCCAATACTTCCTTGATCATCTCTGGATCAAGCGCGGAAGTTGGTTCATCAAACAGCATGATCTTGGGGTTCATGCAGAGAGCGCGCGCAATCGCAACACGTTGTTGCTGCCCGCCGCTCAGCTGACCAGGATATTTTAGTGCCTGCTCAGGAATGCGCACCCGCTCAAGATAGGACATGGCGAGTTCTTCCGCTTCCTTCTGAGGCAACTTTCGAACCCAGATGGGGGCAAGCGTGCAGTTTTCCAGAACGGTCATGTGCGGAAACAGATTGAACTGTTGAAACACCATGCCGACTTCGCGCCGAACTTCGTCGATACGTTTCAGGTCTTCTGTAAGTTCAATGCCATCAACCACAATCCGTCCCTGATTGTGCGCTTCCAGTCTGTTGATGCAGCGAATGAGCGTGGATTTACCGGACCCGGATGGACCCACCACGACAATCCGCTCACCTTCACGCACGGTCAGAGAGACATCCTTCAGCACATGAAAGTCACCGAACCATTTGTCGATTTTATCGATTTCAATGATGGCCTTATTCGGGGCGGTCATAAGATATCCTATCGTTGCTCACCGGCATCAAGGCGACGTTCCATATAGACGGAATATCGCGACATGCCGAAGCAGAAAATCCAGAAAACAAAGGCCGCAAACACATAGCCCGTTGTGGCGGTTTGTGGTGATGACCAGGTTGGGTCCGTAAAGTTGGACTGCACAATGCCAAGCAGATCAAACAGGCCAATAATCAAAACCAAGGTGGTGTCTTTGAAGAGACCAATGAAATTGTTCACGATCCCCGGAATAACAGTCTTCAACGCCTGAGGCAGCACGATCCGCCCCATGGATTGCCAGTAGGTCAGCCCAAGCGCTTTAGCTGCCTCATATTGCCCCGCAGGCACGGCAGCGAGCCCCCCGCGCACTACTTCTGCCATATAGGCCGAGGAGAACAGTGCAACCCCTATCAAGGCCCGGAGCAGCTTGTCGAAGCTCATGCCTTCGGGAAGAAACAAAGGCAGCATGACGCTCGACATGAAGAGGACAGTGATCAGAGGTACACCGCGCCAAAACTCAATGAAGACAACACAGAGGATCCGAACAACCGGCATATCGGATTGCCTGCCGAGCGCTAGAAGAACTCCGAGAGGTAGGGATGCCGCAATGCCGGTCACAGCCACAACGAGGGTCACCATCAACCCGCCCCAGTCACTGGTTTCAACCGTTGCGAGACCAAACAGCCCGCCAGACAGAAAAACAAAAGCGAGAAGCGGAAATGGAACCAGCAGATAGGCAACGAACCATTTCTTGGGAAATTCGCTGGGAATGAGCAATGGTGCCAAGCCCGCAACGCCAAGAAACAGGGTGAGAAGCACCCGCCATCTTTCTTCGGCGGGATAGCGGCCAAAAAGAAACTGCCCGAACTTGGCTTCAACAAATGCCCAGCAGGCCCCTGCACCATCGACACGGCAGGCAGCGCCATCTTCACCGGAAAACACCGCGCTAAATATCGCCCAGTCCAAAAGAGGCGGCAGAGTGAGAAATAGAAGAACGATCGAGAAAATGGTCAAACACGCGTTAAACCAGGAGGAGAAGAGGTTTTCGCGCATCCACCGAACCACGCCGATATGGGCATTCGGAGGCATTCTTTCAGGCGCGTGATTGGTGCGTACAAATGACTCGCTCATGATCTATCGCTCCACCAGAGCCATATGGCGGTTGTACCAATTCATCACCAAAGAGGTGAACAAGCTAAGACTTAGGTAAATGGTCATGGTGATCGCGATCACCTCAACCGCCTGCCCTGTCTGATTGAGCACAGTTCCCGAAAAAACCGACACGAGATCGGGATAAGCAATTGCCACAGCGAGCGAAGAGTTCTTCGTCAGATTGAGATACTGGCTCGTGAGCGGAGGGATGATCACCCGCAAGGCTTGCGGAATAACCACCAATCGCAAAATAGGCGTAGGCTTCAGTCCTAACGCGCGCGCAGCCTCGGTCTGCCCTTTGGAGACAGCAAGGATACCGGAGCGAACATTCTCTGCGATAAAGGCGGCTGTATAGAATGAGAGCGCCAGCAGAAGCGATACAAATTCGGGTATGAGCGACCAGCCACCTTTAAACCCAAACCCCTGTAGTGATGGCACCTCGGCCTTCAGCCCCATACCGAGTGCCAGAAACGCCAGAACAGGAAGGACGAAAACCAGCAAGGGTGCGAACGCGATACCTTTAACAATCTCACCTGTCTCCAGCCGTTTGCGTTTGGCATGTCGTCCGATAAGCCACGCAGAGACGATGCCGACGAGGACCGACAGACCCAGGATCAGACCGTTTCCCTCTAGCAAGAGGGCGGGAACATAGATCCCTCGATTGTTCAGGAATGCGAGCTCCAGGAGTGACAGGCTTTCCCGTGGCAAGGGCAGCGCTCTTAAAACCGCGAAATACCAGAAAAACAACTGAAGCAGCAGAGGCACGTTTCTGACCACCTCGATATAAACCGTGGCGATCTTCGCAACGAGCCAATTGGAGGAGAGACGTGCAATACCAAGAGTAAAGCCGAGGATCGTGGCAACAAAAATGCCAATCACCGCAACAAGCAGCGTATTCAGAAACCCGACAAGCAGCGCGCGCCCGTAGCTCGACTGCTCGGTATAGTCAACCAGCGTAAGCGCGATGCCAAAACCTGCAGGGTTCTCTAGGAACCCAAATCCCGATGCGATGTTTTGGCGCTGCAGATTGGTGATCGTGTTGTCGATAATAATCCACACAAAGGATCCCACGACAAACAGTACCGCAAGCTGAATCGCAAAGGCGCGTAGCTTGGGATTGTTCCAGGGCTGAGGGCTACTGGACATCGTATCTTTTCGGGCGGTCACCTATCCTGGTTCAGCGTACGGGTGGCGAATATTGCAATCCGCCATCCTTCCAGAGAGCATTGAGCCCCCGTGGAATTCCAAGAGGTGTGTTCACGCCAACACCTCGCTCAAATGACTCTCCGTAGTTCCCAACTTGCGTAATGATTTTGTACGCCCAGTCATTTGGGATGCCGAGGTTTTGGCCGAAAGCACCTTCAGCACCCAGTAGACGACGGATTGCCGGGTTTTGCGTCGTACGCATGTCGCCGGCATTTTTCGATGTCACACCAAGCTCTTCTGCTTCAACCATGGCGAAGAGCGACCAGCGAACAATGTCCGCCCATTGGTCATCACCTTGGCGCACAGCAGGTCCAAGCGGTTCCTTGGAAATAATTTCGGGCAGCACAACATGATCATTGTAGTCCACGAGCTTCAAACGTTCTGAGTAAAGACCGGAGGCATCGGTCGTGAAGGCATCACAGCGCCCGGCATCATAGGCAGCAACCACTTCGTCTGACTTTTCAAAGGCGACGATGGAGTAAGCCAGTCCGTTGGAACGGAAAAAGTCAGCAACATTAAGCTCGGTCGTAGTGCCCGTATTGGTGCAGACAACCGCGCCATCCAGCTCCATGACACTCTTCACACCAAGTTCCTTGCGAACCATAAAGCCCTGGCCGTCATAATAATTGACGCCCACAAAATCGAGACCAAGTGCGGTGTCACGGGTCAAGGACCAGGTCGTATTTCGGGTCAGCACATCAATCTCACCCGATTGCAGAGCTGTAAATCGTTCCTTCGCTGACAGAGGCGTATAACGGGATTTATCCGCATCTCCAAAAACAGCAGCGGCGACAGCGCGGCAGAGATCAACATCAATACCGCTCCAGTCACCTGAATCATTGGGATTTGAAAACCCGGGAAGGCCCTGGCTAACGCCGCAACGCACATAGCCTCGCTCTCGCACAAGGTCGAGCGTCGACCGGCTCGATACAACGGGGAGCGGTTCCGCTTCAGCCTGTGGATCCGCGCTATCGCTCGCAGCAACAGCCGGTGCAGGCTCATCGCCACCACCTGCAAACATTGGATACAGCAGAAAGCCGGCTACAACCCCGACAACCAGGGCCAAAACCGCTGGCAAAAGCCGATTGTTCATGAAATCTCCCCTCAAACGCGCCTAACTCAGTATTGAACTCTGACTTTGGCTCTATAGCTCTTTTGCTACAGGCCGCCACCCCCTATTCTTACAACGAAGTCGGCTGCGACACTAGAAGCGGCGACCAAAAGTCAGTGAGTGGCGGAATATGACCAAAAAGAAACATCAAGACACAACAATCGTCACAACAGGCAGAGATCCCCATAATAACCACGGGGTCATCAACCCACCCGTCTATCATGCCTCAACCATCCTCTATCCAAGTGTGGAGGCTCTCCACGCCCGCGACGCCAAGGTTACATATGGCCGTCGAGGCACACCGACAACCTTCGCTTTTCAGGACGCGGTTGCTGAACTAGAGGGCGGATATCGGACCCTTGTGACACCCTCTGGACTGTCGGCCTGTTCGATTGCGCTTCTGGCACATCTGAAAGCCGGCGATCACGTACTTGTCACCGATAGTGTCTACGGGCCAACACGCACTTTTTGCGATGTTGTTCTCAAGCGGTACGGCATCGATGTCGAGTATTACGATCCAGTCGTCGGCTCAGGTATTGCTAACTTGATCAGAGCAGAAACCAGTGTGGTCTATACTGAAGCGCCAGGCTCGCAGACTTTTGAGATGCAGGACATTCCGGCAATCGCTAAAGCAACCCATGACGCAGGTGCGCTTGTCATCATGGACAATACCTGGGCGTCACCCCTCTTCTGCAACCCTTTCGCTCTTGGTGCAGATGTCTCCATTCAGGCGGCGACGAAATATATTGTTGGGCATTCAGACGTGATGATGGGCACCATCACAACCAATGAAAGTGCCTGGCGCGCGACGATCAAAAACCATGGCGCGATTGGCATCACTGCTGGACCGGACGACATCTACCTCGCACTCCGTGGCCTCCGGACACTCTCCGTGCGATTGCACCGGCACATGGAGACGGGCATCTTTCTTGCCAAATGGTTTGAAGACCGCCCCGAAGTTTCCCGCGTGCTGCACCCGGCTTTGCCGACAGACCCTGGTCATGAAATCTGGAAACGAGACTTCAGCGGCGCCTGCGGCCTATTCGGTGTCGTCCTCAAACCTGTGAGTGACAAAGCCGTCGCTGCCATGCTCGATGATCTGGAGCTCTTTGGCATGGGATACTCGTGGGGCGGCTATGAAAGCCTAATCATCCCCGCAGATCCAGCTAGCAATCGGACGGCCACAAAATGGGCGCCGGAAGGCCCCCTGATCCGCATCCATGCTGGGCTTGAAAATCCGCAGGACTTGATCGCGGACCTAGAGGCAGGATTCGAAAGGCTGGTAAAACACTCATGAGAGCGTCTCTCGTTGCTGCGTGCGCATGGCTGTTTGGTTCTCTTGTCCCTGCTTTTGGGTATGGAGCGGCGTGCGAACCAATAGCTATTTTTGCTGCCGCAAGCACGACAGATGTTCTCGAGGAAATTGCGGCAGAATATGAAAAGGAAACCGCATGTTCTGTAAGCACAGTCTTTGCTGGCTCGGGCACACTGGCGAGGCAAATCGAAGCCGGTGCGCCAGCAGACCTTTTCCTGTCTGCCAACACTGACTGGCTGACTTGGGTTGAGAGCGCAGGCCTGGTCCGCCCAGAAAACAAAATGGATCTTCTAACCAATCAGCTAGTGTTTATTGTCTCAGAACACGCCCCAGACACGCGTCTCAATATTCAGCACGCAGACGGCGTGCGCAGATACCTAGGTGATGGCAAGCTGGCAATCGGTGATCCAAACACAGTCCCAGCAGGACGCTACGCGCAAACGGCGCTCCGACACTTCGGTCTGGGAGGGCTTGAGGACGGGCAGATTGTTCGCGCCTCTTCCGTTCGGTCCGCTCTCACATGGGTTGCTAGAGGCGAAGCAAGTGCGGCGATCGTCTATAGAACCGACGCCGCGATAGATGATGAAGTGAGAATAGCAGGCCTAATCCCGTCAATTGACGGCATTAACATTATCTATCCCCTTGCTCTCGTTGGCAGAACGCCCAACAGCGCAGCACGAGACTTCTTCGAGTATCTGCAATCCTACGAGGCGGCGACCATGTTCGCTGACCATGGTTTCAGCCGGGTATCCGCGCGGTGATGTTGGAACTGACAAATGCAGAGTGGATAGCCCTCTCCCTCTCGCTCAAGGTGGCCCTTACAGGCGTTGTCGCCTCACTGCCTTTCGGCTTTGTGGTCGCTTGGCTTCTTGCACGCAAAAACTTTCCCGGGAAAATCATCCTCGACGGCCTGGTTCACCTACCGCTCGTCGTGCCGCCGGTCGCGACGGGCTATCTCTTACTGGTATTGCTGGGCATCAATGGACCTGTGGGCGGATGGCTGAATGGTCAGTTTGGATTGCGTCTCGTGTTCACTTGGCAGGGCGCGGCCATCGTAGCTGCGGTGATGGGGTTTCCGCTTCTTGTGAGAGCGCTGCGTTTGTCAATTGAGGCCATCGATGCCGGTCTCATTCAGGCCGCGCGTACGTTGGGAGCGTCGCCCACCCGTGTCTTCGTGACCGTCATTCTGCCTCTGGTATCTCCAGGTCTGATCGCTGGCTCCCTTCTCGCCTTCTCACGCGCCTTAGGCGAGTTTGGTGCCACCATTGCGTTTGTCGGAAACATCCCTGGCGAGACACAAACCCTGCCCCTGGCGCTCTACAGCGCATTGCAGTCCCCAGACGGTGAAGAGATGGGCTATCGGCTTGTCGCGCTCTCAATTGTGCTCGCTGTGGTGACGCTTGCTGCATCAGAGCTTCTTGGACGGGCGGTCCGCAGGCGTTTGACGGGAGAAGCGTTGTGAGCGGCATTCTGTCAATAGTGGTGCAGAAGCAAGAGGGCTCCTTTGGCCTGGACGTAGACCTTCAAGCTTCAGCAGGTGTCACCGGCATCATCGGGCCATCGGGCGCTGGTAAAAGCATGCTTCTCTCAACTATTGCTGGTCTGGCTGATCCTGATGAGGGGTCCATTCGGCTAGACGGACAAGCTCTCTTTGATACTGCACAAAACATAAACCTGTCTCCCGAGCATCGGGAACTGGGCATGGTTTTCCAGGATGCGCGCCTGTTCCCTCATATGACTGTAAAGTCCAACCTGACCTTCTCTCGAAGACAGACCCGTGCAGCACTCAGTACATTTGACGAGATTGTTGATCTGTTGGACATCAGCAGTCTCCTTTCAAGGCGCCCCCATCATTTGTCAGGCGGTGAAAAACAGAGAATTGCCATTGGACGTGCGCTTCTTTCTTCACCGGCAGCTCTTTTGATGGACGAACCTCTCGCCAGTCTCGATCTCGCGCGTCGTCGGGAAATCATGCCCTTTCTGGAACGCTTGCGGCATCGCTTTGACCTTCCAATTCTCTATGTCAGCCACAATTTGGATGAGACACTCCGTCTTGCAGACAGCGTTATTGTCATGGATCAAGGGAAGATCCTTGCCCGCGGAAGTGTGGAAGAAACATTGAGCCGGATCGATGTGCAATCTTTGATCCTTGGTGGTTCGACCAACAATGAGCACCCCGAACCCGTAACCATTGTAGCCGCCACCATAGGAAAGCGGTCAGACGACGGCCTGTTCTCCATCGAGACCCCCTGGGGAGTGCTGACCGCACCAAACATCACAGGGCGTTATGGCGACCAGGTCAGGCTCCGAATTCGCGCCCGCGACCTTGTTCTATCCACGACCGAACCCGCGGGCCTCTCCATCCGCAATGTGATTGCCGGAGAAGTTGGCATCATGACTGAAGCGGGAGCCGCTCAGGTGGATGTCCTTGTTCGTCCGTCCAACGACCACAATGCGCAGCCTGTCTGGGCAAGGATCACAAAACGCGCAGCCACTGAATTGGACTTACAGCCTGGCCGTCCGATCTGGGCCCTCCTGAAGGCTGTTGTTCTTACCTCTGATATTGAGCTGGAAGCCCTTCGATGACAGATATGTCTCGTGATAAGGTAGATTAAACAAACTGAAATGAGCGGGAGGCCTCCGTGGCACAAGTCGAAGTAAAAAGTGAGATCACGGGCAAAGTCTGGAAGATCGAAACGAAGGTTGGTGACAAACTTGAGGAAGATGATCCAATCCTCATCCTGGAATCGATGAAGATGGAAATTCCCATCATGGCCCCGGCCGATGGCACTCTTGTCGAAATTCTCGTCGCTGAAGAAGACGCAATCGAAGAAGGCCAAACCGTCGCCCTTTTCGACGAAGATTAACTAGGCAACTCCGAAGATCTTGCGTAGGAACGGGTTCAGCATTTTTGCTTGTGGGTCCAAGCGGTTCCTTACTGCGCAGAAATCATCCCACCTTGGATAGAGCTCTTGCAGGTCTCCAGCGGCCAAGGTGTGCAGTTTGCCCCAATGCGGCCGCCCGTCATATTTCTGAAAGATCTGCTCGACACCGCGGAAGAGCTCCGCATAAGCCTGTTTGTGATATTGATGAATTGAGATTGTGACAGAATCCCGCTCATAGAAGGGACTGAGCCAAGCATCATCCGCAGCCACATACCGATACTCAATCGGGAACAAAAAGTTCATGCCACAAGAACGCATATGCTCGGCGACTTCCCGAACACAATCAGGCCCCCGCTCCGCAGGAACTGCATATTCCATCTCATTGAAGCGGACATTTCTATCGCTCGGAAACGCATCATGCGACCACCGGGAGCGTCCGGGCGCATCACCCGCATAGCGGGACCCGCCTTGTTCTGTCATCTGCCTCTGAAAACGACCCCGCAGGAACGGCGCAAACCGGCTTATCTCACATAGTTTTCTGAAAGCAATATCAGCCGGGCCATCTTGACCATCAGGAGCTCGCTTACGAGGTTTGGGCTGAACATCAGAAACGTTGAGGGTCTTCACCAGAACATCGTCAGCAAAAGGAAACCAGAAAAACTCGAAATGTCGATTGTCATCTCGAAGGCCATCCAGGGTGTCAAAGAGATCCGCGACAGGTAATCGTCCTCCGCGTTCTTCAAGTGCATAAGCAGGCACGCATTGCAGCTCGATCTCTGTCATGATCCCAATGCTGCCCATTGATACCCGGCCGGCATGAAACACGTCTGAGTTTTCATCTGCAGAACAATTGATGATGTCTCCGTTAGGTGTCACGAGGCGAAATCCGACAACCGCTGCGGAGATGCTTTTTAGAGCGTTCCCGGTTCCATGGGTGCCCGTGCCCACCGCGCCTGCGATCGCTTGCCGGTCGATATCACCCTGATTGATCAGACCCAATCCCTGTTCATGCAACAGGGGCCCCAGGTCTCTGATGGTCGACCCGGCGAACACTCTGGCGGTCTTGGCCTCTAGGTCTGTTGAAATCAGCCCGCTCATATTCTCAAGGGAGAAGAGAGTTCCCTCGCTCTCACAGACCGGAGTGAACGAATGGCCGGAACCCGCCACGCGGACAGGCCCATCAGCTTGGCCAACAAGCGTCGCAAGAGTCTCCTCGGTTCGCGGCGAATGAAATGTGTGAGGGTGCGCCGTTAC
Source organism: Rhodobiaceae bacterium (assembly GCA_003330885.1). Classification (NCBI taxonomy): domain Bacteria; kingdom Pseudomonadati; phylum Pseudomonadota; class Alphaproteobacteria; order Hyphomicrobiales; family Parvibaculaceae; species Parvibaculaceae bacterium. Next base: position 1,153,265 of record CP030277.1, read on the forward strand.
CCATCCAGACCAGTTCTGCCATTTGGTTTCTGACATGCCCTTCCCCCATTGCTAAGAGTCGAGCATACAAAAGACGGGCGCATTAACAATGCGCCCGCCTCTCATTTTAGACTGAATTTTGATTCAGCGGCTGGCCGATGCCCGCACCCCTGATGGGGTGAACTGATCTTCGTTCAACTCATCGGCGAAAAAATTGATCATCGGCTCCTGGTTTTTCAATCCCTGAACCACATAGCGGCCAACGATCAGGTCATAAACAATTTCTGATCCGTTGAAACAGGTAGGCACGTCATAATATTGAACGATGTGCGCTTCCTGGGTCCGCCACAGTTCGCCGCGACCGTCATAGAGTTCTGCCGCGGCCATGGTCCAGCTATCCTCGTCCATATATTTTACGCGACGCGTGTAAATATGACGCTGGCCTTCATTCAGCTTTCCTTCGACAGCCCAGACACGGTGCAGCTCATAGCGAAGCAGGTCCTGGTCCACATGCCGTTCCTGAGCGATTTGCTCATAGGTCAGCGCATCAGATCCGATCTTGTAGCTGTTATACGCAATGTATCGTTCCTGCTTGCCGAGCATCTCCCACTGATACCGATCTGGAGACCCGTTAAAGAGGTCGAAATTGTCTGCAGTTTGCAGGCCGTCTGAATAGGACTGGGGATTATCATAAGCGATCGTTGGAGCCCGGCGCACACGGCGGGTACCTGGGCTGTAGGACCACGCGTTACGGGGACCTGCAATCTGATTGATCGTGTCATGAACCAAGATGATTTCGCCGGCACGACGGGCAGGCGAAACGACTGTCTGCATATATTTCAGTGAGATATTATCTAGGTCGTCAAATTTCTCGGTCGTTGGATCCGCGTAGGTAAAGATAACCTGGTCACGAACAACGATCGGTGTGAACCCACCACCAAACGAGGGCGAGAAAGCAGAGAACTGCCGAGTGAGCTTATGACCACGGTAGCGCAGGTTATGGTTCCAAACCACTTCAACGCCTTCTTGCGGAATCGGGAATGGTGTACCGAGCAAAGCGCCAGCGACTCCATTTCCATCAGCAACAAGTGACGCATTTACCGCGTTCGCACGGTTGGCTGCGTAAACTGCCTCCGGGAATGCACAAGAACGCCGTGTCGGATACACATTCATTTTATAAGTATCGTAGGCACTCAGAATTGCTAGATGCCCAGGTGTAAGCTTGTCTGCATGTTCTGCAGCATTCTCCGGCGTGATGGTGAAGAGAACTTCATCATCCGCGAAAGGATCTGGGTGATGGTCGCCGATCGTGTAAGTGATCCCTGCCGGAGGGCTGGAGATGCCCCCAGTCCACGCAGGGATGGTGCCGTCGGCATTGCCCGCGCGTTCCGCGCCCATTGGAGTCAGGTCGCCGTCAAGACGTGCCGCTTCGCTTTCGCTTACGCCGGCCATTGCCGGGAAAGCCATCCCAAGGCTCATGCCAGCGGCAAGCGACGCCACCAACAGCTTGTTAGAGCCCTTCGTAGTTACAAAATTCATGAGACATCCCTCTCCTGAGAGTCAAACGTTTGAAAACGACGCCCAGACATCAGCCAGCGAATATTGTTTTTATTTGTTGTCGCTGCGTTAGATCGCGCGCAATAGACCCAAAGAATAGCAGAAAACCAAGCCTTTACCAGTGCGTCATTATCGACCGGAAAGCCCCTGATCAGCTGTCGCGTTCATCGGTTTCTTCGTCCAGTGGCACGAAATCTCGCGCCATCACCGTCGCTTCTTTGATCTGCTCTGCCGTCATGGTCCGGGACACATTTTCAAGCTCTGTGGTTGCGAAGTGAGGGAAGCCCCCCTGCACTGCGAGCAGGTAATACATATAAGCTTTCTCGATATCTTGCTCGACGCCCGTTCCCGTCTCATACATCGTTGCGATATTGTACTGAGCAACAGCGCTCCCGCGTTTGGCGGCTTCCAAATACCAATAAGCCGCCTGATCCACATCAGCGGTTACGCCCCAGCCATTGTCATACATGGTCGCCAGGTCTTGCTGTGCCCGATCGTCGCCACCTTCAGCGCCCAGGGTCAGGTATTTGACGGCCGTCGGAACGTCGCGCTTTACAACTTTTGCGTCGAAATATTCTTCGCCGAGACGAAACGCGGCGCCCGCATCACCATTCTCATCCGCAGCCGTGGTCCACTCTGCAATTGCTTCTTCGTAGTACCCGCGACGATAGAGATCATGGCCCGTTGCTTCGCTGGCAGCCGCCGGTGCTTCTGCTGCTGGTTCTGCTGCTGGTTCTGCGGCTCCACTTTGCGACACCATGGCACCCACCGCCGCCAACGCCAGAAGAAGGGCAGCAAACGTGCCAACCACTAGGCGCTGCCTATGCCCTCTATCATCAGCAAGAACAGCAGTTTTGGCTCTATTACGAGGTGTGCGGTGGTTCGTCATGGTCGTTTACCCAATTCTCTGAATTCAACGGTAAGCTTACCGCGAAGTATAGTGTCACTTGAAGAGCATTGGCGAGGAATCGCTCTTTTCCAAGTTAACGATTGGTCACAAATCTGTGTCGTTGATAGCAGAAAAACTGGCGGAATTTGGAGTGCTTCGGCCCGATTGGGACGGGCTGCTGCTGCTTACCGGTGTCATGCTGGTCTTTATCCTCCTCGCAGCATTTGTGGCCAGTCATTTCAAAGGCCGGAGTGTTTTCGTCTGGCTGGGTATCTCAGCAGCGGCTCAAACCCTTGCCATAGCCGTACCACTGGCCATAGCCGCACTTACCGGGATTCTGGACCCAGCTGATCTCCGGTCCGCAGGCGCGGCAATCGATTTTACAACCTTCCGGCTTTTTGCGGAAATGTCAGTCGTCGTCGGGATAACCACGCTCATTGTGTTGAGTTTCCTCACCCAGACAAAATGGAAAACTTGCCCCGCCTGCGCTACCAGAGCCCCATGGCGCGCCAAAACCTGTCCGGCATGCGCCAGCCCCCTGCCCGCAGGCGTCCAGACGACAGGCCGTCGTGAACCAGGCGCCCACCCCCGCCTGCGAGCAAGAACCATCCATCTTCCTCCAGAGCTGGATGCAAAGCTTTCCCGCCTCGCGTCACCAAAAGGCACACGCAGCAAAAACACGGAGGACGCAGCAGTCTCAAAATACATCCGTCAGCTGCTTGAGCAGTTTGACGCTGAAGCCCGACGTGGTGATTAAAAGACCACCCGGCTCGTTCCGGCAGGGCTACTGCCACCCTTATGTCAGGAGGCCTACTGTCAGGATGCTGTCAGGAAGAGGCTGCTAGCAGAGGGGCTCAAACGACAAGGGCCTTTCAAATGAAACACTATTGCAATCCCATGAGCCGCGCGATGACCACGCTCTGGATGTTCGCCGAGCTGGATGTTGAGCCAGAGCAGATTATTGTCGACCTTCAAGCTGGTGATACAGCCACTACCGAGTTCCGCAAAATCAACCCAATGGGCAAAATTCCTGTGCTGGTCGATGACGGTGTTGTCGTCACAGAAGTTGCAGCAATTTGTGCGTACCTTGCCGACAAGTTTCCTGAGAAGGGATTTGCGCCTGCAGTGGGGTCACCGGCCCGAGGTAAATATTACCGCTACATGTTTGTCCCAGGGACCACGATAGAACCGATGTTTACGGTCACGTCGATGAATGTCGGTGAGTACCCGGCAATGTCAGCGGGTTTCGGGGATCTGGAGCGGTGCCTCACGACCATCGAAGAAATGACTCCCGACAAAGACTGGGTCCTTGGCGGCAACTTCACCGCAGCCGACATTGTCTTTGGTGGGACACTGGATTTCTTCATTCAGACCGGTTCGTTGGAGCAGCCCACCGACAAACAAAGAGCCTATGTCAGACGTCTCAAAGATAGGCCCGCATATCAGAAAACCCACGACCCCAGCTGGTATTGAACAGTCGCAACAGAGCTGATGGAGCGCCTTAGTCCAGGCTTCCGACAATCGATGCGCGCTGTGAGAGCTCAATCCAGTTTCCGTCTGGATCACGGACCATAGATATCCGCGCGGTCGTGCCAAGCGTCACAGGGGCTAATGCTTCGCCACCGCCCGCGTCAAGAACCCGTTTGTGTTCGTCATCCACCTTGAAGACCTGGAGGGTGATGTAGCGCCAGCCCTTTCCACGGTACTCCGCATCACTCGGCGCGTGGTCGTCCTGCTCAAGCAAGATCAGCCCCTCGCCCGCCTGAAAGGCGAGCCCTTTGTCGTAAGGCCTTTCAGGGAACCCAAATGCTTCAGAATAGAAGCGCTTGTGAGCCTCTAGATCGCGCACACCCATCCGGACGGCAATCTGCGAAACACCATCAGACCCTGCAGCGACGAGCCTCACAGCGTTGCCATCAGGATCGGTAAGCTGCTGCGGAGCTTGGTCACTCGCAATAAGGAGCTCCTGGTAGCCAGCTGGCGGGGCATCAGGAACCGCCTCTTCGAAGTGATTGATCTTGAGCACCGAGCCCATCAGGTCATGGCGATGCTGGTTCTGCCCACGGCGAACCTTCAACACATGATCAAGAGGTACCCCCACTTCCTTCTGCCAGAAGTCGAGCATGCCTTCGAGATTATTGGTCGCCAACCCAATGTCGAACCGGGGCTTCGCGAGCTTCATTTCAGACATTTTTTGGGCAAGGCCTTTTGATCATGAGTGGGTCTAAGGCGCAAATGGCGATCCCGGCAGGACTCGAACCTGCAACATCCTGCTTAGAAGGCAGGTGCTCTATCCAGTTGAGCTACGGGACCTAACCGTGACAATCAATTCGCCCGCCGACCGCTTAATGGGTCCATTGGCCGATGCGGCCAAATTTGAAATTGTCCGAGTAAGCCTTAATCGACCTCTTGCCTCTTTTGGGTTCAATAACCTGATAGGCAATTCCATGCTTCTCAGCATGGGCAATGGCTTGCTCTTTCGTCTCAAAGCTCATCTTCACTTGAGAGTTCATATCCGACGAGCTCGTATAGCCCATCAATGGATCAATGGAGCGTGCCTGCTCAGCCTCAAATTCCAAGATCCACTTGCGCGTTCTGGCGGTGCCAGACTGCATAGCTGTTTTCGCAGGCTTAAAAATGCGCGCAAGCATGGAATTTTCCTCAAGACTTAATCTGTTTGATGCCCCTGTATCGCCTGATTTGCGTCCGAAAACAAGAGCTTGGCTCCCGGCATTTAGCCCATTTCCGTCACCAAACGTTCGCAGACGAGACAAATTTTGGTCATTGGATCCCGATAGCTAAAGCCTCGTTGAGCGGACCCGATACCCGCCGCCACTTGTCGTCCACCCAGTGCGTTATGGAGAGGCCAATCATGACAGACACCCCCCAAAAGACGATTACCGCCGCAGAAGCCGCCCGGAGACTCAATAGACTGGGTTTCAATTGGTTGGATGTTGAATTCATCCTGGAATTCGCGCCGCACCATCTGGAAAGCGGGCATATGCGCTACCCCACCCAGGATCTCCAACGGTTTGTGAAGCGGGCTTTCTGGCTGAACGAAATCCCAATCGATTTTGCGCGTCCTGCTGCAGCTTAACGATCTGTCGGGTGATGGATGGCCAAGAAGGCAAGCATGACGGCTGCAATCTTCTCAGGCTGCTCTGGAAAGAGCGCATGCCCCGCATTCTCGATCTCGGCAACCGTGACCCGCTCCCCAAACTCCTCCTTCAAGAGGATCGCCGTGTGCTCCGGCGGTGCGATCGTGTCATCCATGGCCTGCACAACCAGCATGGGCGCACTTCCACCGCCCCAAAAGTCTTCGCTGGGCGTACTCCGGGTTGTATAGCCCTGAAGCCGCGCCGTGCCTGTGGACCAGCCACCCATCCAATAATCAGGAATGTGATTGTCACCGCTGAAGAAGGCGTAGCGGATTTTCGGGCGCCGCCACCAATCCGGCATGAAGGTCAAAAAGCTGTGCCTTAGCGCTTCGGCAGCTTTGGGATGAATCGCGACCTTGCCCCCAGCTGCCGCCAAAATGGTCGCCGAAACCCTGTCGGGATAATTAGCCGCATAGGTCCGTGCGATGCGGTTTCCAAACGCGTGCCCCAGGACCGTGATCTTCTCACCCGCAGGCACTTCTTTTTCGACGATCTCGTGGACGCCACGCGCCAAGTCATGGCCCGTCATGCCGTCCACGTCCATCAACGAGCTGTCGCCAATACCAGGCGGATCAATGGCTATCGTTCGGTAACCTGCCTGATTAAGACTAACGACTAACTCATTGAAATCACTGGCCGCACGGCCAAGGCTGGCGAGCAGAACGACGGTCGGGCCGTTGCCCGAAACATAGTAGCCCCGGGTCTGATCACCACTGACGAGGGTCGTAGCGACCCCCACTGAGGGCCTTGGCGGCACGTTAGACCGCCATAGATAGAGACCACCAACAGCTAGAATAAACAGCAGGCCCGCAAGCCCTGTCATCCACCAACTCATAAGCGTCCCCCAGCCGTTCCGGCGGCCAGCTTAGGGATTGGCTGCGATGAAATCCATGATGACTGTTGCAAGGGCATCTGGCTGGTCATGCTGAAGGAAATGACCACCCGTCTTGATGGTAGTGTGCGGCTGCCCTTTGGCACCCGGCACTTCTTCCTGGAAACGCTTCTCGCCACCCGCCGTCACTGGGTCCATGTCGCTGAAAGCTGTGAGGAATGGTTTTTCCCACTTGTGAAAGACCTCCCACGCCGCTTTGTTGGCCGGGATCGCCGGATTGTCCGGGATGATCGGCACCAGTGACGGGAACTTGCGGGCGCCTGCCATATACTCGTCACTCGGGAACGGCGCATCAAAGGCAGCCGCTTCTTCATCTGAAATGCCGACAGGCGAGCTATTCTTGACCATGTTTGAGACAACAAAATCAGTGGCTTCAGCAGCAAACTTCACCCAATGAAGAAAGCCCATCCCGTTCGTATTCTCAACGAAATGCGAGCCTAGATTTTCCGCTGTTGGCACCTCAATGCTCTCATAATAAGCATGCATCTTAGGCGCGAGTTCCAACGGAACGCCCTTTCCATCTGGCAGACCGGTATTACCGATGCAAACCCGTGCGAACCGGGCCTCATTCTCCGCAACAACACGCAGGCCAATCAGCCCACCCCAGTCCTGGCCAAAGAAGGTCACATTTTGCAAGTCGAGCTGAGTGACCAGCGAGGTGACCCAGCCCACATGCCGGGCATAGGTATAATCGTCAACCCTGGTAGGTTTGTCAGAACGCCCAAAGCCAATGAGGTCCGGGCAGATCACCCGGTAGCCCTTCGCCACGAACAAGGGGATCATCTTCCGATAGAGATAGGACCAGACAGGCTGTCCGTGCATAGCTAGGATCAGAGGGCCATCTTTCGGCCCTTCGTCCACATTGTGCATCCGCACGACATGGCCTTCGCCGTCATCCACATCGCAATAATTGGGGGCGAATGGATATAGGGGTAGGTTTTCAAATCGCTCTTCGGGAGTGCGAAGGATTTCCATGGACGTCTCCTGTTTTATGTTTGTGCTCATAGGATCTTCTGACATGCCACATGTCAATTGACATCACTGTTACCCTCATCTGAAACTAGGTCCCGAAGACCACAAAGCTGCAGATGCGAGGGTTGTATGGCCAATCAAGACTTATCCTTCTTGAATCAGGATTGCGCTCTCACATTGCGCGAAGGCCTGGAGGAACTCTACGAGAAGCAGCCTGAAGTCGGCGCCTCAGCAAAACAAGTCGGCAAGATGTTCATCGATCATGACGCAACCCATGTCGTGTTTGGCTGCGATACATCATTCAAGGGTGAAGCCATGCTGGATGCCTGGACCTTGGGTGGAACAGACATTGGTTGGAAAAACGCCATGGCCTACTCCCGCATGCCTGAAGTAAAGGAGATCATTCAGAAGCTCGTAAAAGAGGAAGGTGGGAGACTGCGGCTCTACACAAAATATTTCGTGACTGTGTTCCCAAAAGTCATGCGCGTTCGCTTCGGACCCGTACGGCGCTTGAACAAGCGCTGGCCCTATCACGAGATTACCGATGACATGTGGAATACACCAATCAAGGACCTACGCAGCCAATATGGCATTGAAGTCGCTAGATAGGGCCACTTTTCATCTACACATTAATTTTCTGGGAAAACTGGTCGGGGCAGCAAGATTCGAACTTGCGACCCCCTGGTCCCAAACCAGGTGCGCTACCAGACTGCGCCATGCCCCGACGGCGTCTTGTTACCGCCCCTTTGCATTTGGTGCAATGCCAAAAACAAGAAAATCAGCCGAATTTAGGACGGAATCGCATCCTTTTCCTTATGACGCTGCATTAATTTGAAAACGCCGGTGGCGCGCAGCACAGAACGGCCGCCCACATAGAGCTCCGCTTCGCAAAAAGCGACAGAGGATGTTGCACGTGTCACCCTCGCGGTCCCCTCCAACCATTCACCTGGACGCGCCGAAGAAAGAAAATCTGAATTCATTCGAGCGGTCAGCGCCACCGTCTTGGTTTCCAGGTACACCGCTGTTCCAAGCAATCCATCGGCGAAAGCCATCAACATGCCGCCGTGGGTGATGCCCTTGGAATTGCAATGGCGAGGCTGAACCCGAACACCGTGCCAGAAACCATCATCAGTTGTTTTGTGGAAAAACGGCCCGTTGTGGCTGGTATAGGGGCCACGCGTGGTTGATTCCTGAAACCCGTCTGGTGGGTTCCATGGAAATTCGTCTTTTTCGATTTTTTGAGAGCTTGCCATGGCCCTGCATAAACCAGAACACAATAATCGCACCAGACCTGAGCTAGCTTTTCACGCTAATGAGCGCCTTCAGGCGCCTCGTCAGCAGCGTCACTGGCCGAAATCTCGGCGACCATGAGTCCTTTTGGCCCTTCGCCGAACCGCACACTGACTTCCTGGCCAGGAACAAGCTCCCGAACACCAAAGCGGCGCAAGGTCTCCATATGCACGAAAATGTCCGGAGTACCATCACCCCGCGTCACAAACCCGTACCCACGCGCACGGTTGAACCATTTGACAACGGCGACCTCAAAGTCGCCCACAGGCACTACCGCTGTTTCAGGATTCTTGTCAGCCGGTCGAATCGGGGCGGTTTGTACCGCCGTGCTGTCATCAATCTCAAGGATTTTGGAGGCCTGCATGCCCTTAGGGCGCTGAACAGCCTCGCAGGTGATGGTCGCCCCCTCCTCAAGGGTATCGCGACCAAACTGACGCAAACATGATGAATGCACCAAAACGTCCGCAGCACCATTGTCTGGCACCAAGAACCCATACCCCTTTACCGAATCAAACCACTTAACAACGCCGTGTATTTCTACAGTCGTTTCGGGTGATTCACCGGTGGATTCGAATTGTTCTTCCATCCCCACCCCGAAATCAGACCGGATACCGCACCTTTACTCGAACCACTTCTGCTCGCGACAAACCGGCCGTTCTTGATCTTCAGTGTGCCCCCCCCAAGAGGCAATGGTTAATTATACAGATTTTTGCGTCTTGTTGAAACCCGCTAACGCAGGTTTTGCAATTGGCCGGTGCTTATGTCCTCACGCCTTGCAGGCTCAAGCATGAGCGATTAAGAAAAGGGATGAACTGTTCAAGGTAAGCACGTCAAAAGTGACGCCTCGTCAGCTCATTTCGAGGATCAGCGCGGCAATAACAAAAACACTGTGCGCTATTTGTCCGAAAGCAGGGGAATGATTCACGCCGTCACTATGGGCCTTGGCCTTTTTGGGCTCTGGCTTCTTCTATCAGGGTTTCTAGACAACACACTTTTGTTGGGGCTTGGAGTTTTCTCATGCGTTGTCAGCGTCTACATCGCTGCACGGATGGAGGTCGTTGACCACGAGTCAGTCCCGCTGCAACTGAAGTTTGGTGTATTTGGATACCTTTTTTGGCTTTCCGCAGAAATCGGGAAGGCAAACTGGGCGGTCACCAAGGTCATTCTCTCACCGCGTATGCGTCTCAATCAACGGATGATTACCGTACAAGCAAACCAGACGACCGATGTAGGCCGCGTTACTTTCGCCAATTCCATCACGTTGACGCCGGGCACCATCACCGTTGAAACCGAACGCCAGTCATTCCTGGTCCATGCATTGACCAACGACGCCGCTGATCTGGAGGCACTGACTGATATGGGTAACCGTGTTTCGGCCGTGGAGAACCGCTCCTGATGTTTACTGCTGCAACCATGGCCGTTTCCATAACAATGGCGCTGATTTTGATCAGGGCGTTTCTAGGCCCAACCGTCTACGACCGTGTTTTGGCAGTGAACGCTTTTGGGACCGTGACCGTTTTGATTATTGGTCTCATTGGGTTCCTGACCGAACGACCTGAATTTCTCGATATTGCCCTCCTCTACGCTCTGATCAATTTCGTCGGAACGATCGCGATCCTCAAATTCTTCAGGTACCGCGCCCTTGGCCGTACCTCAGAGGTTCCCGCTGAGACAACCAAAGGAGGCGCCGCAGAGTGATCGACCTTGTTCTCGACATTGCCAGCTGGATCTCCTTTGCACTCGGCGGCTTCTTTCTGATTGTTGGCGCCATCGGCATGATCCGCCTACCCGATTTTTGGTCACGGCTCCACGGTGCTGGTGTCATCGATACCGCCGGAGCAGAACTCATTCTGCTCGGCATGATGTTCCAAGCAGGCCTCACCCAGGTAACGATCAAGCTCATCCTGATTGGATTGTTCGTCTTTTTGACAAGCCCAACAGGCACCCATGCTGTTGCGAACGCGGCATTCGTAGCCGGCATCAGACCACTTGGAGAGATCAAAGACGATGATACCAAAGAGCCGAAGGGGACAAAGTCATAGAAGCCTATATTGACATTATCCTTTTCGGGTTTCTGATCATCACCGCAATCGCGATTATGAGACTGCGAAACCTCTTCGCAGTTGTCATGCTTTCGGGCGTTTTCAGTTTGTTGTCAGCTGGCCTGTTTGTTGCCATGGATGCGGTCGACGTCGCCTTTACGGAAGCAGCCGTTGGCGCTGGGATCTCTACTGTTCTCATGCTGGGGACGTTGGCGCTCACCCACCAGCACGAGAAACCTGCGCAGCATTCAAGAGTGCTTCCTCTTCTTGTTGTCTTTGTGACCGGCGCTGCTCTTCTTTATGGCACTGCAGACCTTCCGCCATTTGGTTCGGCAGACACCCCCGTTCAGCAACATGTGGCGCCCGAATATATTGAGCGCACACCGGATGAGATCGGCGTCCCGAATATTGTGACAGCGGTCCTCGCATCCTACCGAGGCTATGACACGCTGGGGGAAGTCATAGTGATTTTCACCGCAGGCATTGCCGTGATTGTGCTTCTGCATGGTTCCAGTCGGCCCAAACGACGCAAAGAAGACGAAGAGGCAGAGAGCTAATGGACCACCATTTCATTTTGCGGGTTGTTGCAAAAATGCTGATGCCTCCCATCATGCTTTACGCACTGTATGTGCAATTTCATGGTGATTTTGGCCCGGGCGGTGGGTTCCAGGCAGGTGTGATCTTTGCTGTTGCCTTCATCCTCTACGGTCTGGTCTTTGGATTGGACAGTCTGCGCCGCGTCGCGCCGCCTGCAATTGTGCGGGCGGGTATTGCTCTCGGTGCCCTCCTGTATGCAGGAACAGGCGTTTACAGCTTTTTCAAGGGCAAGAATTATCTCGATTATTCCGCGTTAGCTGATGCCGACAACCCAGTTGCGGGACAACATCTTGGCATCCTCCTCGTCGAAGCCGGCGTTGGATTGACGGTCGCGAGCGTCATGATCGCTGTTTTTGTCGCCTTCGCAGCCCGCGCGCCTGAGATCAAGGATACAGACTGGTGATGTGGGATGAAATGACAGTCGAGTTTTTCGTCAGCCACTACAATTACTGGATGACGGTCATCTTGATGATGATCGGACTCTATGTCGTCGTGAGCCGGGGCAACCTGGTGAAAAAAATCGTCGGGCTGAACCTGTTTCAAACATCCGTGTTCATGCTCTACATCTCCATGGCGAAGATCCTCGGCGGCACCGCACCCATCCTCACCGACAATCCCAACGAAGTGTATTCCAACCCTCTGCCGCACGTTCTCATTCTCACCGCCATTGTAGTGGGTGTCGCAACAACTGCTCTGGGCCTCGCACTCATCATTCGCATCCGCGAGAGCTTTGACACAATCGAGGAAGACGAAATCTTCGACATTGAACAACAGATGGCGAATACGTCACATCCTCATGCGGAGACTCCTAACAAATGTTGAGTAGCCTCTCTGCGCATTTGCCCGTTTTGCAGGTTGTCGTTCTGCTGATCGCCGCCCCTCTTTGTGCGCTATTTGGCAATCGCCACCTTGCATGGACAATCGCCTTCATCGCTGCCTCTGCGGCGTTCGTCATCTCAACGCTTCTTCTAGGTTCGGTTCTGGATGGCTCGGTCATCTCCTATCACCTCGGCGGTTGGGCGCCCCCATGGGGCATTGAGTATCGGATCGATGCAGCCAACGCATTTATCCTCTTCATCGTGTCGCTGATCGGTGTCCTGGTTTTGCCCTATGCACGCCAGAGTATTGAGCGTGAGTTTGAAGCATCTACTCATTCCTATTTTTACACTTGTTATCTGCTGTGCCTGACAGGTCTTCTCGGCGTTGCGGCGACAGGCGACGCGTTCAATGTGTTTGTCTTCTTGGAGATTTCTTCGCTAGCCACCTACGCGTTGGTTGCCTTCGGTGCGAAACGGGACAAGCGGGCTCTAACGGCGGCCTACAATTACCTGATCATGGGCACGATTGGTGCAACCTTCTTCGTGATCGGCATTGGGTTTCTCTACATGGTCACGGGAACGCTGAACATGGCTGACCTTGCGGTCCGACTCGCCGAAGTCGGCGACACCCGCGTCACCCGCGTCGCCTTTGTCTTTATCCTGGTGGGGATGGGTTTAAAGCTCGCCATGTTCCCCCTGCATCTCTGGCTGCCTAACGCCTACAGCTATGCACCATCTGCGATCACCGCATTCCTCGCGGCTACCGCTACGAAGGTGGCACTTTATGTATTGCTGCGTTTCACGTTCACCGTTTTCCAGTTCGACTTCCCCGTCCAGGAACTGACGTTTGAATATGTGGTGATGCCGCTCGCCGTCGTGGCTATGTTTGCAGCATCAATTGCCGCCGTGTTCCAACAGGACGTAAAACGCCTTCTGGCATATTCAAGCGTAGCTCAAGTGGGATACATGCTGCTTGGGGTCGCACTGCTGACAGAAGCAGGCCTTACCGCAGGCATCATCCATCTGTTCAACCACGCTGTGACCAAAGGCGCGCTCTTCTTAGCAGTTGGGTGTTTTGTCTATCAGGTCGGGTCCAGCCGCCTGGGCGACCTCAAAGGCATCGGCAAGACCATGCCATGGACGACAGCCGCCTTAACCGCTGGGGGATTGAGCCTAATTGGCGTGCCACTCACTGTCGGCTTTATCTCCAAATGGTATTTGATCCAGGCGTCGCTTGAGACTGGCTCCCTGCTCATTGCAGGTCTGATCGTAGCCTCGTCGCTCATTGCCGTGATCTATGTCTGGCGGATTGTTGAAGTTGCCTATCTTGAACCTGCACCTGAAGGTCGTGAGGCCAAAGAGGCACCGCTCTCCATGCTCTTGCCCACCTACGCTTTGGTTGTCGCAAGCCTCTATTTCGGGATCAATAGCGAGCTGACAAGCAGCGCAGCCTCCCAAGCAGCGAATGCCCTTTATTCTGCAACAGACTTTGCTGCGCCACCCATGCTCTTAAGCCCAGCTGACCTGCGGAGCGAAGGAGCCAGCCAATGAGCCCTGAACTCGCAATTACCCTAACCATTCTGCTGCCCGCCGCTGCAACTCTTTTGCTTGCATTGCTGGACAAACAGCCGAACCTGCGTGAAGCGGTGAGCCTGCTCACGGCCGGTGCGCTTTTCGTCATCGTTCTAGGATTACTGCAAACCGTACTCGATGGCACTCAACCGACGGCCCACTGGTTTGACGTTTTGCCCGGCCTGTCGCTTGCCTTTGAGATTGAACCGCTGGGCATGCTCTTTGGCGTTGTCGCGGCGGGTCTCTGGATTGTAACCGCGCTCTATTCCATCGGCTATATGCGCGGCAACGATGAGACAAACCAGACACGCTTCTATATCTGCTTCGCGATCGCTATTTCCGCGGCCATGGGTATCGCCTTTGCGGCGAACATGTTCACCCTCTTCATCTTCTACGAAGTGCTGACACTCTCGACCTATCCGCTGGTGGCACACAAAGAAACCGACGTCGCCCGAAAGGGTGCTCGGACTTATCTTGGTATCTTGATTACCACATCAATCGGCTTCCAACTTGTTGCCATTGTCTGGACCTGGGTCGTCGCGGGAACCCTCGACTTTGAGCAGGGCGGCATCCTGGCTGACAAGATCGATCCGACACTCTTGCCTTTCCTGTTGGCGCTCTATGCGTTCGGCATAGGCAAGGCGGCGCTCATGCCGTTCCACAGGTGGTTGCCCGCCGCCATGGTGGCACCGACACCGGTAAGCGCGCTGCTCCATGCAGTTGCTGTTGTGAAGGCCGGCGTGTTTACGATGCTCAAAGTAGGTGTCTACATTTTCGGGATCGACCTGCTGGCGACCACAGGCGCAGCAGACTGGCTCATGTGGCTTGCTGCTTTCTCAATCCTCGCGGCCTCGATTGTCGCGATGACCAAAGACAATCTGAAAGCGCGGCTCGCTTATTCTACTATCAGTCAGCTGTCCTACATCACCCTCGGCATGGCCCTCGCCACTTCATTGGGCGTGATGGGCGGCGCCATGCACATTGCGATGCATGCCATGGGCAAGATCACCCTCTTTATGTGCGCAGGCGCAATCTATGTCGCCACCCACAAGACAGAGATAAGCGACATGGATGGCCTCGGGCGGGTGATGCCGTTCACCTATGGCGCATTCTTTATCGGTGCGCTCTCCATCATCGGGCTGCCGCCTCTCGGCGGCGCTTGGTCGAAATGGTATCTGATGCTCGGCGCGGCAGACGCTGGCCAGATCATCATGATGGGCGTCTTTATGGCGAGCTCGCTCCTCAACATCGCCTATCTCCTGCCTGTTGTCGCACGCGGCTTCTTTATGGGAAGTCAGATCCAAGGCGCTTACTCCCTCGGAGCTACTGCTGCCCCATCAAAAGGCATTAAGGAAGCACCGCTCTGGTGTGTGGTTCCCCCCTGCCTCACGGCCATTGGTTGTCTGCTGCTCTTCTTCTATGCAGGAGATATTTACACGCTGATTGAGCCGGTCGCCTTCCCTGAAGGGACAGCCCAGCCATGAGCGACGAGATGAAAACACCCGAAACAAACTCGTCGAAGCTCCCGTGGCTCGGCCGCAAATTGCTTTGGCTCGACAATATGAAGAATGTAGACCGCATCGTGTATGCGCTCTTTGTGATCTGCGGTGGCCTGGTTGCAGCGGACTTCATGTATCACAAGCACAGCTATCTCGACATTGAAGACATTCCAGGGTTCTACGCAGCCTTTGGCTTCTTCATGTGTGCAGCACTTATTGTCTGCGCACGTGCCATGCGCGTGATCCTGAAGCGCGACGAAGACTATTATTCGCCCAAGGACGTAGTGTCTGAAGGCTACCCTGAAGACCAGCTGAGCCGGGAGACAATCCCAGGAGATGGGCAATGACTGATCTTTT
The DNA here is from genome assembly GCA_003330885.1 of Rhodobiaceae bacterium. NCBI lineage: Bacteria > Pseudomonadati > Pseudomonadota > Alphaproteobacteria > Hyphomicrobiales > Parvibaculaceae > Parvibaculaceae bacterium. The sequence goes on from CP030277.1 coordinate 1,168,887, forward strand.
CCCGCCTTTCCTTCTGTTTGTTGCAGGTGCAGCGCTCTTGCCCTTTATTCCGAATGGGCATCCCAGAGCACTCGCCGCTATCATCGTGCCGATCATCAGCGCCTACTTAATCTGGATGATGCCAGAAGGCATGTACGGTCAGTTCACCCTGGTCGGCCAGGAAATCACACTGCTGAGAGTAGATAAGCTCTCCACCATCTTCGGATTTGTCTTCTCTCTCGCCGCGTTCCTTGCGCTCATCTACGCTTGGCATGTGCGCGACACGATCCAGCAGACAATGTCGCTGCTCTATGCAGGTGCGGCCATCGGCGCTGTCTTTGCCGGCGACCTCGTTTCACTTTTCATCTTTTGGGAAGGCACCGCTATTGCTTCCGTCTTTCTCATCTGGGCGAGACGCACCGAAGGCGCCTATTGGACGGGAATGCGCTACCTCATCGTTCAGGTAGGGTCCGGCGTTATCCTATTGGCGGGTATAGTACTTCAGTATAGCGAAACGGGATCTATGGCGTTTGAAGCTATGACGCTAGGAAGCCCCGCGACGTGGGCCATCTTCATCGCCTTCGGCGTCAAATGCGCCTTCCCCTTGCTGCACAATTGGATGCCGGACGCTTACCCTGCTGCGACTGTAACGGGAACAGTGATCCTGTCAGCCTTCACCACGAAGCTCGCTGTTTACGCCCTCGCACGTGGCTTTGCAGGCACGGAAATTCTCATCTATATCGGCGCCACCATGGCTATCTTCCCGGTTTTTTATGCGGTTATCGAGAACGATCTCCGACGGGTGTTGACCTATAGCTTGAACCAACAACTGGGATTTATGGTGGTTGGAATTGGTGTTGGGACCGAACTGGCCCTGAATGGGACAAGTGCGCACGCCTTTGCCAGCGTTCTCTACCAGGCGCTGCTCTTTATGAGCATTGGCGCAGTACTTTTCAGAACGGGAACGGCCAAGGCCTCCGACCTTGGGGGGCTCTATAAGACCATGCCGCTCACAATGGTCTTTTGTGTGATTGGCGCGGCTTCCATTTCTTCCTTCCCACTTTTTTCAGGCTTTGTGAGTAAATCGCTCATCCTGTCTGGCTCTGTGCACGAAGGTCATTACATCGTTTGGGGTATCTTGCTTTTTGCGTCGGCAGGGGCGTTCATCCACTCGGGCATCAAAGTCCCCTTTTTCGCCTTCTTCGCGCAAGACAGCGGCTTGCGTCCAAAAGAAGCGCCCTGGAACATGCTCCTGGCGATGGGCATCACGGCCTTCCTCTGCATCGCAGTGGGAGTCTACCCAGATCCGCTCTATGCGCTTCTACCCTATGATGTTGACTATGTGCCCTACACAACGACCCATGTGGTGACGCAGCTTCAGCTTCTCTTCTTCTCCACACTGGCTTTTGCTGTGCTCATGAGAACCGGGATTTATCCACTGGCGCTGAAATCGGTAAACCTCGATTTTGATTGGACCTATAGAAAACTCGGTCCTGCGCTCATCAGGGGGATCCGCTCGCTCATCAGGGCTGTTTGGGGTGCCCTCATCGGCGCCGGCCTTCGGAGCGTGAACTTCGGCATAGCCGCCTTGGGACGCGCTCATGGCCCGGACGGCCTTCTTGCTCGCGCCTGGCCAACCGGATCTATGGTGCTTTGGATTGCTGTGCTCCTTGGCGCAACGCTTCTACTAAACTATATGTGATGGATCACACATTCTGTACTTAGCCCAAAAGGTCACCTGACATGGAAATGACTGGCGAATTCCGTATTCCCGCTCCTCAAGCTGATGTTTGGGCAGCCCTCAATGATCCTGAAGTGCTTCAGCAATCCATTCCTGGGGCCGAAAGTGTTGAAAAAACCAGCGACACGGGATTTGCTGCCGTTGCGAAAGCGAAAGTCGGACCTGTTAGTGCCAAATTCAAAGGCAATGTAACCCTCTCCGATATAGATGCCCCCAACGGGTACAAAATCAGCGGCGAAGGCTCCGGCGGCGCTGCTGGCTTTGCGAAAGGATCCGCTGTCGTGAAACTCACCCCAGACGGTGACGGCACTATTCTGAGCTACGAAGTTCAGGCCACAGTAGGCGGCAAGCTTGCGCAGGTCGGACAGAGGTTTATCGACTCCACAGCCAAAAAAATGGCGGATGAATTCTTCACATCGTTTGCAGCAATTACAGGAGGCACGACAGAAGAAGAAGTCGACGTCATTGCCCCGACCCATGTGCCGCTGGTGCCTGATGAAGAGGCAGGGCTCGGCCTCGCTCCTTGGATGTGGGGCACACTTGTGATCGCGGGCGCATTGATTGCGATCTACGTCGTTACCATCTAAAGCCCAGCACGCGTTTAGCGTCGAGCAGCTTGACGGCGACCGACCAAGCGCAGACACTTATTACAAAGAAACCCAAAGGACGCCTGCGAACGTCCTGACGGCATAAGAAAAGCCGTCGCCTAACTTCGGGAGGAACCGCCCATGGCTCTCGTCTCCATGACAGTCAACGGCAAACCAGTATCAGGTGAAGTCGAAGGCCGCACGCTGTTGGTCCAATTCATACGTGAGAACCTCGCTCTCACCGGTACTCATGTGGGCTGCGATACAAGCCAATGCGGTGCCTGTGTCATCCATATGGATGACAAAGCTGTGAAAGCGTGCACCATGCTCGCTCTTCAAGCGGAAGGCAGCACCATCACAACCATTGAAGGCTTGGCAAAGGGCGATGATCTTCATCCGGTCCAAAAAGCCTTCAAAGAAAATCATGGGCTGCAATGTGGTTTCTGTACGCCGGGCATGATCATGACTGCTGTTGATATGATCGACCGGATTCCAAACCTGGATGAAGAAACGGTCCGCGCCGAGTTGGAAGGCAATATCTGTCGCTGTACCGGCTATCAGAACATTGTGAAATCCATTCTGGACGCTGCTGAAACCACACCCGCCTAATTCAGCACGGGGATTCCGGGAGGAGGAATTCATGAGCTCATCAGGAATAGGACAGGCTGTCCGCCGTAAGGAAGACAAGCGGTTCATCACAGGTGCCGGGCGATATACCGATGACCTGAACCGCCCAGGCCAGACCCATGCCTATTTTCTGCGCAGCCCTCACGCCCATGCCAAGATCAATGGCATTGATCTTACAGAAGCTGTTGCTGCACCGGGTGTCGTCAGCATTTTCACCGGCTCTGACGTCGCTGCCGATGGCCTTGGCGGATTGATCTGCGGCTGGACCGTCCATTCAAAAGATGGCTCTGAAATGAAAGCCGGTGCCCACCCGATCTTGGCTGAAGACACTGTGCGCTATGTCGGCGATCACGTCGCCATGGTTGTGGCCGAAACCTATGCCCAGGCAAAATCAGCCGCTGAACTGATTAGTGTCGACTATGACGTCCTTGATGCCGCAGCTGACGTTGGTAGGGCGCAGGATGGGGCCGCGCCGCAAGTCCATGCGGAAGCACCGGGCAATACCTGCTTCGATTGGGAGCTTGGAAACAAGCCAGAAACGCTAGCGGCCCTTAAGAACGCCGCTCATGTCATCAAGCTGGATCTCACCAACAATCGCCTGATCCCCAATGCCATGGAACCCCGCGCTGCCATTGCGGATTATGACAGCGGGACAGACGAATACACATTGTGGACCACCAGCCAGAACCCCCATGTTGCGAGGCTTGTCCTATCCGCCTTTGTCGGCGTGGCACCAGAACACAAACTGCGGGTTATTGCGCCGGACGTTGGCGGCGGCTTTGGTTCCAAGATTTTCATCTACGCAGAAGAGACAGCCTGCACCTGGGCCTCCGCGAAAATCAAACGTCCGATCAAATGGACGGCAGAGCGCAGCGAGTCCTTTCTCTCAGACGCACATGGCCGCGATCATGTGAGCCATGCAGAACTGGCTGTGGCGGAAGATGGAACCTTTCTGGGCCTGCATGTTCAGACCAAAGCCAATCTCGGCGCCTATCTATCGACTTTCGCGTCGTCCGTTCCGACCTATCTCTACGGCACCCTGCTTTCGGGCCAATATGCCCTTCCCGCAGTCTATGTTGAAGTCGACGGTGTGTTTACCCATACCGCCCCTGTAGATGCCTATCGCGGCGCAGGACGCCCTGAAGCGACCTATCTAATCGAGCGGATCGTCGAGACGGCTGCACGTGAACTCGGGTTCGATCCAGCAGAACTCCGTCGCAAGAATTTCATCCGTACATTCCCGCATCAGACGCCAGTCATTATGAATTATGACATTGGTGACTACGACGCCTCCCTCGATAAAGCACTCGCACTGGTCGACTATGACGGGTTTCCAGCCCGCAAAGCTGAGACCGAGAGCCGCGGCAAGAAGCGGGGCATCGGTTTCTCTACCTATATTGAGGCCTGTGGCCTAGCTCCTTCTGCTGCCGTGGGCTCCCTCGGCGCAGGTGTTGGCATGTGGGAGAGTGCAGAGGTTCAAGTTGCACCCACCGGCAAGATTGAGATTTTTACCGGATCACACAGCCACGGCCAAGGCCATGAGACAACCTTCGCACAGCTTGTCTGCGAACGGATTGGCGTGCCCATTGAGGATGTTGAGATCATCCACGGGGATACGGGCCGCGTGCAGTTTGGCATGGGTACTTATGGCTCCCGCTCTGGCTCTGTCGGCATGAGCGCGCTCGCAAATGCACTCGATAAAATCGAAGCCAAGGCGAAGAAAATCGCCGCTCACCTTATGGAAGCGGACGCAGGCGACATTGAGTTGAAAGACGGTGTCTTCACGGTCACTGGAACCGACAAGGAACTCGCCTGGGCAGAACTTGCGCTCGGCGCTTATACAGCCCACGGGTTCCCGACCTCTGAGATCGAGCCAGGGTTGAAGGAGAATGCCTTTTACGACCCGCTCAACTTCACCTTCCCGTCGGGCTGTCATATCTGCGAAGTGGAAATAGATCCAGACACCGGCGTGACACAGATCGCTAATTTTGTCGCTGTGGATGATTTCGGCGTGATTGTGAACCCCATGATCGTGGAAGGTCAGGTCCAGGGAGGTATCGCCCAGGGGATCGGACAGGCACTCTTCGAGGCGGCGCATTATGATGAGACCGGTCAGCTGATCACCGGCTCCTTCATGGACTATTGCATGCCCCGCGCCGACGACCTGCCCGACTTCAATCTAGACTTCACCAAAACAGACTGCCCGTCAAACCCCATGGGCATGAAGGGCTGTGGTGAGGCAGGCGCAATCGCCTCGCCCCCCGCCGTGATCAACGCCATTACAGACGCTCTCGGCGTCCGTGACATCAAAATGCCAGCAACCCCTGCACGTGTATGGGCGGCGCTCGCCGCACCATCACCCAGCTCTGATTGAGGAACGCCCATGTACCAGTTCGACTATCATCGCGCACAAACAGTCGCTGAAGCAGCAGAACTTCTCGCCGCCAATGACGAAAACACATTGCTTGCCGGTGGACAAACCCTCATCCCGACGCTGAAGCAACGCCTGGCCATGCCGGCAACGCTGGTCGATATCGGCAACATCGCCGATCTCAATTTCATCAAAGCCGAGGGAAACGCGATCACCATAGGCGCGGCGACGAAGCACGCGGATGTCGCTTCCTCACCTGACGTGGCAAAGCACCTTCCTGCCCTCGCCCATCTTGCAGCACATATCGGTGACCCAGCTGTGCGCAACCGCGGCACCATTGGCGGGTCCCTCGCAAACAACGATCCTGCAGCTGATTATCCGGCCGCAGCGCTGGGGCTGGACGCAAAGATTCACACCAACAAACGTCTGATTGACGCTGATCCCTATTTCACAGGCATGTTTGAAACAGCCTTGGAAGAAGACGAGATCATCACGGAAGTCACCTTCCCTCATCCGGATAAAGCGGCCTACGTCAAATTCCCGAACCCTGCGTCACGTTACGCCATGGTCGGTGTTTTTGTCGCCAAAACCGCCATCGACATTCGTGTTGCTGTCACAGGCGCAGGTGCCAATGGTGTCTTCCGCGTGAAAGAAATGGAAGACGCGCTTGGTAGTAACTGGTCACCCGACGCCGTCACAGGAATCAAGGTTCCTGAAGATGACCTTCTGTCCGACCTTCATGGTGCTGCGGACTATCGCAGCCACCTCATCTCTGTGATGGCAGGACGCGCCGTTGCAGCGACCATGTGACCTGAACGGTTTTTCGCAGTAACCTGAACCTATGACCATTTCTCTTCCCGCCTCAATCGACGAGACAGCGGCGCTGCTGTCGAGCGGCGCTTATGTCGCTGATCGATCCCTCGCGACCGTTCTCTTCTTGGCACTCAAAATGGGCCGCCCGCTTTTCCTTGAAGGTGAAGCCGGTGTTGGCAAAACAGAGATTGCGAAAGTGCTTGCAAACGCCTTGGGGCGAAAGCTCATTCGCTTGCAATGCTATGAAGGCCTTGATACCGCCGCCGCGGTTTATGAGTGGAACTATCAGGCACAGATGATTGAAATCCGCCTGGCAGAAGCACAAGGCGTCGAAGATCGCAATCTACTCGCCAAAGATGTGTTCGATGATCGGTTTTTGATCAGGCGCCCGCTTCTGCAAGCGCTGGAGCCAGACGTCAACGGTCCGCCGGTTCTCCTCATCGATGAACTCGACAGAACAGATGAGCCCTTCGAAGCCTATTTGCTGGAAGTGCTGTCAGACTTTCAGATCACCATTCCCGAGATTGGAACTGTGAAGGCCGCAGAGCCGCCCATCGTGATCGTCACGTCCAATCGGACCCGCGAGATCCATGATGCGCTGAAGCGCCGCTGCCTCTATCACTGGGTGGACTACCCCGATGCAGATCGAGAACTGGAAATCGTGCGCTTGAAAGCACCTGATGCGGCAGAAGACCTGTCTCAACAGATCGTTACCTTCGTGCAGGCGCTGCGAGAGCGTGATCTCTATAAGCAGCCCGGCATTGCCGAAACGCTCGATTGGGCCAATGCCCTCACTCAGCTAAACGCCGTCTCCCTGAGTGAAAGAAATATCAATGATACGCTTGGGACCCTGCTTAAGTATCAAGACGACATTGCGCAGGTACGTGGGTCCGACGCAGCTCAAATACTGGATGAACTGAAAACTGCGGCCGAATGACAGAAAGCTCTGGTCATATAGCTGAGAATATCACGCATTTTGGACGCGTCTTGCGTCGCGCCGGTGTCCCTGTCGGGCCACGCCAGGTCCTCGACGCCATAGAAGCAGTACAAGTTGCCGGAGTCAGATCAGAGAGTGATCTCTACTGGGCACTGCACACGACCCTTATTCGCACTCAGGATATGCGGGAAATCTTCAATCAGGCCTTCCATGTATTCTGGCGTGATCCCCGCATGCTGGAACGCATGATGGCCATGATGCTTCCAGAACTCACCCTACCGCGAGAGGATCCAGACGAGAAGACCAGCCGAAGGCTCGCAGAAGCGCTGCTCAATCAAGAAAACACGCCAGCGCAAGAACCCGAGCCGGACATTGAAATCGATGCCAGGGAAACAATGTCGGCGGCCGAAATCTTGCGGACCAAGGATTTCGAACAGATGAGTGCCGCGGAAATTGCGGAAGCACGAAAAGCCCTTTCCCGCCTTCGCCTGCAACATGACAAAGTGCTGACCCGCAGAACCCGCCCCTCCTCTCGCGGTTCGCTCATCGATATGCGTGCGTCGCTCCGGGCCTCACTGCGGGGTGGGGACATCATCCCTCTCAAGCGTCGCGAACGCAGACATCGCCCGCCACCAATAGTCGTGCTATGCGACATTTCCGGGTCCATGAGTGTCTACGCCAGAACATTCCTACACTTCCTCCACGCCCTCACCAATCATAGAGACCGCGTCCACACCTTTCTGTTCGGCACACGCCTCACGCACGTTTCCCGCCAACTTCGTCACAAGGATATTGATGAGGCGCTGACAGCTGTTTCAAGGGCGGTTGAAGACTGGGACGGTGGCACGCGCATCGGCGAAACGCTCCGACGTTTCAATGTGGACTGGTCCCGGCGTGTGTTGGGTCAAGGCGCAACGGTCCTTCTAGTGACTGATGGTCTGGATAGAGACGGCGCAGACGGCCTGGAGTCGGAAGTCGCCCGCCTTCAGCGTGCAAGTCGCAGACTGATCTGGCTCAACCCGCTGCTGCGCTATGATGCATTTGAGCCCAAGGCCCTTGGCATTAGAACCATGCTACCCCATGTGGATGAATTCAGACCTGTCCACAACATGGCGTCCTTTGAGGATCTTGTGGCATCCTTGAGTGCCCCAAAAAGAAAATGGCCGACAGCAGCATGACCGAAACAGAAACACATTCAGACGACAATGTCCTCGCGCAAGCGTCAGCCTGGGCAGATGCTGGACATAAGGTTGCACTTGCCACCGTCATCGAAACCTGGGGCTCAGCACCCCGCCCTGTTGGCAGTCAGCTTGCCATCCGTGAGGATGCCACCTTCGTCGGTTCTGTTTCCGGCGGATGTATTGAAGGCGACGTTGTCACCCGTGCGCTCGACGCCATTCAGAGTGAGACACCAGAAGTGCTGGAATATGGTGTTGCCGACGCCATGGCCTGGGAAGTGGGGCTTGCCTGCGGCGGCAAGATTAGAATCTATCTCGAACCCCTCACGGTTGCCTGACCCATGAAGCAGGAAACCTTGAAACGGATTTTGAGCGCTCAGGCCGCGAAACAGCCGATTGTGCTGGCGTCAAACCTTGAGACCAACGAACAGCTAACTCTCATGCAGGACCAAACTGATCAGCCAGATTGGATGCTCGCAGCCGTCGGCGCCGCCATACGCTCCGACAAAAGCCGTGTGACTGAAGCACCTGATGGGATACCCTGGTTCTTCAACGTCTTTAACCCGCCGCTCCGCCTTATCATTGTCGGAGCTGTCCACATCGCGCAGCCGCTGGCACGCATGGGATTGGAGGCTGGCTATGATGTCAGCGTCGTCGATCCAAGAGAGTCCTTCGCCTCCCCTGAGCGCTTCCCAAATGTCGCCCTGATCAGCGAGTGGCCCGACGAGGCACTTCAAAACCTAGAGCTTGATGCCCGCACCGCAGTCGTCACCCTCACCCACGATCCAAAACTGGATGACCCCGCCCTTCATGTCGCGTTGAAGTCGGCCGCTTTCTATATCGGTGCCCTGGGCAGCAAGAAGACCCAGGCCGCCCGTCAACAACGTCTCACTGACGCAGGCTTTGCCGACGCAGAAATTGCGCGCATCTGTGGGCCCGTCGGCCTCAACATTGGCGCAAAAAGCCCCGCGGAAATCGCTATCTCAATCCTTGCAGAAGTCACTCAGGCACTTCGGCAGGAGCACTCATGAAGTTTGGCTCATTTCCCGTAGCAGAAGCAGAAGGCATGGTGCTCGCCCATTCAGTGCGGGCAGCTGACAAGACCTTCAAAAAGGGGCGCGTTCTGAGCAGTGAAGATGTCGACACTCTCTCACATGCCGGTATCGCAACGCTCTACGCAGCTCACCTGGACGCAGAGGACATACCGGAAGATGAGGCCGCCGCGACGATCGCGACAGCACTCACAGGCCCCGACATACGCGCTGACACCGCCTTCACCGGGCGCGCCAATCTATATGCAACAGCTCCCGGCGTGCTTCATTTGAACGAAACGACCATCAACGGGATCAACGCCTTGGACGAGTCGATCACCGTCGCGACGCTCGCGAATTTCGACGCTGTGACCGATGGCCAAATGGTGGCCACGGTGAAAATCATTCCCTACGCAGCGCCGAAGCAGCTCGTTGACCAGGCAGCAACTTTAGCATCTGCCACATCGCCCTCGCTGGAGCTGCACCCCTATAAGCTCAAACGCGCTGCCCTCATCCTCACAACCGTCGAGGGGACCAAGCAGTCTGTCCTGATCAAATCAGAAACAGTTGTCCGTGCGAGGCTTGAGAGCCTTGGCGTTTCGCTGGACAGTGTACAGACATGCCCACATGATGAAACATCGCTCATGGCAGCGCTTCAAGCAGTACCGACCGACACAGAGATCATCCTGGTTCTTGGTGCATCAGCAACCGGCGATCGACGCGATGTAGTACCGGCATCCATCGAAAGGTCCGGCGGCGTGGTCCAGCATTTTGGCATGCCTGTTGATCCAGGAAATCTTCTCTTGCTTGCCGAGCTCAATGGCAGACCCGTTGTAGGCCTGCCCGGCTGCGCACGGTCCCCCAAGCTGAATGGCGCTGATTGGGTGTTACAACGTCTGGTGGCCGGATTGGCGGTCGAGCCTTGCGACATTCAATCCATGGGCGTCGGTGGCCTTCTAAAAGAAATTCCGTCCCGACCTCAACCTCGTGATGCAAAGCGCGAAAGTGATCAGGCCCCTCGTGTGGCCGCGATCATTCTGGGTGGCGGCCGCTCAACCCGCATGGGCCGGACCAACAAACTGACAAGTGACTTTGACGGCAAACCGATGATTGCTCATGTGGCCGACGCCGCTCTCGCTTCAAAGGCTGACGGCATCATCCTTGTGACTGGCCACGAAAAGGAAAATGTGCTGACAGCGCTTGCAGGACGCCCGATGTCCTACGCGCACAACCCAGACTTTACTGACGGGTTGAGCACTTCCATTAAGGCGGGCATCAAAGCTGCCACAGAGCTTGATCCACCTGTTGATGCAGCAGTGATCTTGCTCGGCGACATGCCGCTCGTCACTGCAGATTTGATTGATCTTCTCATTGATGCGCGAGATCCGGCAGACGACAAACTTATCTGCGTGCCTGTCGTCGGCAAGAAACGCGGAAACCCTGTCCTTTGGGATGCATCTTTCTTTGGTGACCTTCTGAACCTAACAGGCGATGTTGGGGCAAAAGCGCTGATGGCACAAAACTCGGACCTCGTATGCGAGGCACCCGTTGGCGATGACTCTCCCCTCAAAGACTTCGATACCCCCGAAGCGCTCAGCCAACTCAACGCCGACGAGGATCACAAGCGTTCACCCAGAAGGCGATAGCACCAGAACGCCTCTTCCTCTCTAATTGCCTGGTTGAGGCGAGCAGGTGAAAGTCCCGTCGCGCGACGGACTGCACGGCCCATATGCGATTGGTCAGCATACCCCGCATCGAAAGCTATGTCCGCCAGGGAACTGTCTGACTTTTGCAGTGCAAGCCTGTGAAGGTTTTCAATATTGCTATAGAAATCCAGACAACGTCGTGTCTGCCCGCTCAGCCGCTTTATCCGCCTTTCCAGCGAGCGGATACTCTTACCCGACCCTGACGTAAGAGCGCGAGCCACAATTGCACGCGCCCAGTCCTCAATGCCGTTTGTACCAGGCCATGAGGTCGGTCGGCTATTGGTCCAGGTCGGGCCCAGCGCACCGCAAAAAGACTGCCATCCCTCTTCCGGCCTCTCTTTTGTTGTCAAACAATCAAAAGCGGCAACAAGCCTTTCCGGCGCTTGCGAAAATTCCTGATCGCCGCCAAGGTGAAGCCAGGCATCGGGATAGATGCCCAAGGTTGTCGCAACAACCTCCCCAGCAGCCCGACTGACCAGCGGTTTACTTCGCGGGCCCATTACGAACAACCGTGGCATAGAGGAGATTTTCTCGACGCCTCCAGCCTCATCATTGCTAGCGAGGTATTGCAATTCCCCGCACGTCACCACCGTCATTGAAACCAATGGCGAAGCCGGGAAGTAGTTGAGCCTGTCGTCCTTAGAGAGTGCCGCGCCGCGTGTGTCCCGGTAAATCGCTGAATGGACGCAGCCTGCCAATTCCGTTGGTGGTAAAAACAATTTGGAAACAGGGCTCAATCGCTCGCTCCTAACGTGTCGCATTCATTCTATACGTAAGAGGTCATCCCACGGCAATAAAGGGGCAATGTGCCACTAAGGATGATAGCTATGGTTAAACTCACATTCACAGGTCCATTTTCGTTGCGCCTACGAAGCTTTGCAAAGCTAAGTCAAATCGCGACGAAGGTATATTTGCGCCACGCATTTAACAAGCGCATTGCGCCTGATTGGGACGCAAATACCGAGATTGGGATTCGCTTCGTGCGCCACCAGTTCACCGCCGCGATGACCCATCAGGATATTGCCAAAGGCCGTCTCTTGTTTGATAGCGTTCAGACCGAGACGGACGATCAATACGATGTGACAACAGAACCATCAACAAATCCAATGGGAACGTGGTACTATCCAAAGACGATCCGTACGGAAACAAAATTGCTCTATCTTCATGGTGGCGGATATACGTTTCATGGCGGTGTCAGCGATCGTTTCGCCGCGATGCTTGCTCATCATACCGGCAATGTCCTCTTCGCACCTCACTATCGCTTAACGCCGGAGCACCCTCACCCAGCCCAGGCCGAAGACGCGTTGGAAGCCTGGACATACATGACACGCAAAACTGCACCGAAAAATATTGTCACAATTGGCGACAGTGCCGGCGGGCATATGGCGCTGATGCTTCTGCAAACATTGAGAATGGAGGGATTGGACCAACCGGCTCTTTGCATCGGTCTTTGTCCCTGGACCGACATTGGCGAAAGAGGAGCGAGTCTACGCGACAATGACCGGTACGACCTGGTGCAGGGATGGATGGCCTTAAAGTTTGGCGAGTGGCTCGACCCGGGAAACAAATTCGGACGCGAAACACTCTCGCCCATTTTCCAAGACTTCTCTGGCTTGGCACCCATTTACCTGCAGGCTGGGGGTCGTGAAATGCTCCGCGATATGATCGTAGAGTTTGCGCAAATACAAAGATCGAAAGGCGCAGATGTAACACTCGATCTCTGGTCGGACATGCCCCACGTTTTTCAGGCCTATGACAGTCTGACAGAGTCTTCTTCAATGGCGCTTAACAGAATTGCAACCGTCATCAAGGCGAGAGCAGAAAATAATACGCATTTCCAGTCGTTAGAGGAGATCACCGTCGGCTCAAATTACCCAAAGAACCAGTCTGAGACTGGCAGGGCGTCAGCTTGAAGAGGGATCACCAAAGAAGGCAGCGCTCCGCGGACCGCAGATGACCTCTGTTCCCACGATCGAAACATCGCCCGTTCCAAATTCCAGACTGTCGGATCCTTTGAGAATAACCTCAGACGCCGCTCCCCCATGCCAAACAGCAGCCTCATTGCTTGAATTGAAGACACAGGTGAGCGTCTCCCCACCAAGCAACCGTTCAAATGCCAGAACGGGTCCGCTGCTTTCTAAGAAAGTAATATTGCCGCTCGACAAACAGGCGTGTGCCTTTCGGAAACTGATAGCCTCCCGCGCGAACTTCAGGACCGTGTCGGTCACCGCTTCCTGAACATCGACAGCGCGCTCTTTGTGCACCTTCGGGATTGGTAGCCAGGGTTCGCCATCCGTAAACGCTGCATTCGGTGCGCGACTGATCCATGGCATGGGTGTCCGACATCCATCTCGCCCTTTGCCGAATGGGAAATAGAGCTCACCCACCGGGTCTTGGATCTGGTCGCGCTCTATATCGACATCGGGAAGTCCGAGCTCCTCCCCTTGGTAGAGAAGGACAGTCCCTTTCAGCGCCAAAAGAAGCGCCAGTCCGAACTTGGCCAACTTGTCGTCGCCATCTCTTCCGCTCCCCCATCGGGTGACAGGTCGTGTGAGATCATGATTGGAGAAAGTGACACAGGGCCAGGGGTCGCCGTTTTTCTTCAACGTATCCTGGTAATAGTTCTGAAAGACCGAGGGCGCGAGCGATCGGTCCTCTAGAAAATCAAATGTATAGGCCGTATGCAGCAAATCAGGCTCACCCACATACGTCCCAATCATTTCAGGCGTCTCCGCAAACTCGCCAAATGCCAAGCGGTCCTCATATTCATCTAGAACAGATCGCACAGCTCGCATGGCGATCTGATTTTCTGGCAAACCGCTATCGTGAACATGTTCCTGTAACCGTGGAGCATGCGACCAGTTAAGGCCGCTACGCTCCGCCATCGCCACCGGCGGATTATCGGCGAGCGTGGCGTCATGGTAATAGGCATGCGCCACATCCAGGCGGAACCCGTCCACTCCTCTGTCGAGCCAGAACCTCAACACGTTCATAAGGGCTTTCACAACCTCGGGTTCATGAAAATTCAGCTTCGGCTGCTGGCGCAGAAATTTATGGTGGTAGTATTGCCGACGTACCGGGTGCCAGGACCATGCAGGCCCGCCAAAGGCAGACATCCAATTATTGGGCGGCGTACCGTCTTCCTTTGCATCTGCCCAGACATACCAATTCGCCTTTTCGTTGTCAGGAGAGAGTAGGCTCTCCTGAAACCATGCATGCTGGTCAGAGCTATGGGCGAGCACCTGATCCAAGATGAGCTTCATGCCGCGCTCATGGGTTTCGGCCAACAGCGCATCGAACCCGTCGAGCGTTCCCATCTCAGGCGCGACATCACAATAATCAGCAACGTCATAGCCAAAGTCTTTGTTTGGGCTGGGATAGATCGGAGACAGCCAGATCGCATCAACCCCTAACGAGGCGACATAATCCAGTTTCCGCTTGATGCCCTCAAGATCGCCCACCCCGGATCCCGTCGTGTCTGCATAGCTCCTTGGATATATCTGGTACACAACCGCGCCCTTCCACCAGGGCGTCTTCTCCGAACCACTCATATGCATCCCCTAAAATATCGCGCTTCACTTAGGTAAATGCTACATCAGGAACAAGCACATGAATATGTTGGAGGTAAGCATGAGCGAGCTAGCAGGCACCATTGTTCTAATAACGGATATTGAACATTTCATAGGACGCCCGGCAGCAAAGGCGCTTATTGAAGCCGGCGCCACGGTCTATGGAACCGACCACGCCTTTTCAGACAAGACAGCTCGCGAGGCGGCGGAACAAGCCCTGCCCGGCCTCAAGACCGTCGGTGGCGCAGATCCGGTCGTCGCAGCGGGGCGTGTGCTGGAGGAAACAGGCCGCATTGACCTCCTTCTAAACAATGACGCTTTCCCAGCACTAAGAGCGTCTCTCGATACGGCAAAAGATGAAGATCTTGAAGCGACCTATGACGCCCTCGTCTTTAAGCCATTTCGTGTCAGCCGCGCCGTCGTCCCGTCCATGAAATCTGCGGGCGGTGGCAAGATATTGTTCCTCACCTCAGCAGCGCCACTCAACGGCCTCGCAAACTACTCCATGTACGCTTCTGCACGAGGAGCAGCGAACTCACTCGTTTTGTCTCTTGCACGTGAGCTCGCGTCGAAGAACATTCAGGTTAACGCACTCGCTCCTAACTACGTCGAGAGTGCGGACTATTTTCCACCTGCGCTTATGGAAAATGAGGACACCAAGGCCAAGATTTTGAAAAACATCCCCCTCGGGCGTTTAGGGAAACCGGAAGAAGCCGCTGCCTTCATCACGTTCCTTGCAGGTCCTCTTTCCGGCTTTATCACTGGCCAGGTCATCCCTTTTGCAGGCGGTTGGGCAAACGCCCGGTAAGAAGCGCCATGAGTTCAAAATACGAAGAAATCTACAAAGCGCATCGTCACGCGCTTGGTGAACCCACCAAGACATTCGTCGACTTCTTTACGTCATTGGAGAAACCAGAACAGACCGTGCTTGATATTGGAGCAGGTCAAGGACGTGATGCTCTCTTCATTGCCAGACTCGGCCATTCCGTTACGGCGGTCGACCTCTCTCCGTCAGGCATGATGCAACTTCAGGAAGACGCAAACCAAGAAGAGTTGAACATCAAAACCCATATTGTCGATGTTTGCGAGTTCACACCCTCAGCGAAATTCGACATTGTCCTGATCGATCGAACGCTGCATATGCTGAATGCACAAGACCGAACAGCTGTTCTCTCTAGTCTATTGCCTCATACAAACAGTCAGGCCTTTCTGCTGATTGCGGACGAGCGTTCAAACATTCCAGCCTTTACACAAACCCTCAATGCTTCGACGGACCCCTGGGAGATCTTCCTGCAAAAGAAGGGCTTTCTCTTCGCGCAGAAGCAAATCTAGACATCAGTTGAGCTGAACAATGGGGGCGAGTGTCGGTCCAATCTCCTCATGCACGACAAGGTCTGCAAGCGGGTCCAGCTCCGTTTCTTCACGGTTTAATATCACAAGTTTCGCGCCATTCTTTTTCGCCATGATCGGGAAACCCGCTGCCGGATAGACCTGCAGTGACGAGCCAATCGCGACAAACAGGTCGCAGTCCAATGTCGCTTCTGTCGCCCGCTCCATCTCAGCTTCCGGCATCGCCTGTCCAAAGGAGATCGTCGCAGATTTGATAATCCCACTGCAAAACCGGCAGTCCTGTGGCTTGCCGTGTTCGTCGTAGTGCGAACGGATTTCCGCCAACTCATAGCGCACACCGCAATTAAGGCAGGTCGCATAAGTACTGTTCCCATGGAGCTCGATCACCTTGTCAGTCGGGATCCCTGAGTTTTGGTGAAGATTATCGACATTCTGGGTAATCACGTGAGTGACTTTTCCCGTATCAACCAATTTTGCGACGGCCATATGCCCTTTATTGGGCTCCGCTGCTGAAAAGCTCCCATCCATTGCGAACTTGCGACGCCACGCTTCGATCCGCATTTCTTCAGAGGCCATAAAATCTCGAAAATCAATCGGGGCCATTTTTGTCCAAAGGCCACCCGGACTGCGAAAATCAGGGATGCCGGATTCCGTACTGATCCCCGCTCCCGTGAAGACGACAGTCCGTTGGCTGCTCTCAATCAGTGCCTTCAGCTCTCCAGACATACCCTCTCCCTGACAGTTCTCTTTGACCTTGTGGCCTGTTCCGGAAATGATACGCAAAACGAACCCCTGAAGGATAGGCAAACCACGCATGCGCTACTTGCACACCATGGTCCGCGTGACGGATCTTGACGCATCACTCGACTTTTACTGCACCCATTTGGGTCTTAAGAATGTCGGTCGATTTGATGTGGAAGAAGGCCGTTTCACCCTCGTCTTCCTGGCTCCAGAAGGCCAAGAGGAAGCTCAGGTTGAATTGACCTACAATTGGGACCCAGAAGAGCTGGATGAAGGCCGGAATTTCGGCCATCTGGCCTACAGGGTCGATGACATTTACGCGACCTGTCAGAAACTGGCTGATGCGGGAATCACCATCAACCGCCCTCCGCGCGACGGCCGAATGGCATTTGTGCGCTCGCCGGACAACATTTCCATTGAACTTCTTCAGGAAGGCCAGCCCCTCCCTGCTCAAGAGCCTTGGGCATCCATGGAGAATACCGGCCATTGGTGAGGGCGAACCTGAACAGGCTGTTCATCTAGCGTTCAAACCCAGAAGACCACCTTCTCCCTGAGGATGTGACACCGGTCAATTGCGGACCGGTCCAAGGATTGGGAGAAGGAAATGATACTCGCACGATTGGCACTCAGTGCCTGTCTGGTAGTCGGGTCTATGGGCAGCCTGTCCGCTCCAGCAGCGGCGGCAGGACCTGTGGGCGCGGGCAACCTGACACCAAACAGCAACCTACATCACATACGCGACAGGAGAGGCCACCATGGCCGCGGACATGGTCGCCATTATAGGGGTGGACGGCATGGAGGCGGCGGCCACCACGGCGGGCACAGACGTCATCGCGGAGATCGCGCTGGAGCGTTTATCGCCGGTGCTCTGGTTGGCGGCCTGATCGGATGGAGCAGCGGGTACGGCTATCCCCGAGCGCACCATCAACGCTACCGACAACACCATCGGCCCTATCATGCGCCGCGTCGCCACCACAGAAACGACTATTATGGCGGGCACTCTCGCCGACATTATAGTTACTCCGATGGCGGCTATAACGACCGGCACAGCTACCGTCACACAAACAGCAGATCATGCCACCCCGTCTACAAGCGTGGACAGTGGCATGGGCGGCCAGCCAAGGTTGGTGGCACCATGTGCTATAATCGCTATGGCGAAGGTTATGTGGTCTCCGGCAGCCGGTATTTGATCCACTACCGCTGAATTTCAGGGTCTGTGGTCGATTGAAACTAAGGCGCGGTCAGGATACGGTTTTCCAATGAAAACATTTGTCCCGGCCGCGTTTTGTCTTTGTTTGTCTGGTTCCTTGCTCACCAGCACTTTGCTCCCATTTTCGGCACTGGCCAACGGCCAGGAAAATCCTCGGAGATCACCCCATTATGATGTCCGAGACCGCTACAACTACCAAGATCCCCAGGCGGCCTATTGGGCGGGGTTTGAACTCAAAAACGAAGGTGACTGCGAGGCGGCCATCGAACGATTGCGCCCGCTGGCGCGAAATGGACGAGGATATGAGTCGGCTCAGCACGCCTACGGCCTCTGTCTCATGTCAATCGGTGGTTTGCCGACAGAAAGCGGAGCAGATTTCGACACGGAGCAAGTCCGCAGCAACGAGAAATTCCAGCAGGGTCGCACCTGGGTGATGCGCGCCGCAAACGCTGGCCACTTTCAAGCGCAACGCACATTGCTCGCGCTTTACGCAGCCAATATCGGCCCAGACAATGACCCGGTGGAGATAGGTAAATGGCTGCGCCTGTACGACGTCAATCCGCTGCGCCTGACCCTCGGCGCAACAGATCAGAACGACGGACTTCGCTCACATCTCCAACAATCTATTGCCAGATCAGACTATCTTGACGGCAAGGAACTTGCCCGTGATTGGGTTCCCACCTTCTGGGCACCGCCCGGCGTCCGCGATTAGGAGCCAAGGCAGCAATGCGATGGAAAAATAGTGCTACACGCTACGGTCTGCTTGCCGCTTCTTTTCACTGGTTGGTTGCCCTGTTCTTTTTAGGCAACCTGGGGCTTGGCATCTATATGAGCGATCTGGAATTCTCCGATCCCAATCTTTTTCCCCTGTACCAGCTCCACAAGTCCTTTGGCATTTGCGTGCTTGCCATTGTGATGTTGCGCCTCGTCTGGCGATTCATCGATACGCCGCCTCCGCTGCCCGAGAGCATGGCTTGGTGGGAGAAGACTGCTGCCTCACTCACTCATCTGGGGCTTTACACAATCCTCGTAGCAATGCCACTCACCGGCTGGATCATAGTGTCAGCCTCACCAATCAATATTCCAACCCTGGTGTTTGACACTATTCCAGTCCCGCATATCGGTTTCATTGCAACCGATCCGGACAAGGATCAATGGTTGGCAGTCGGCGAATGGGGGCACTGGCTCCTTGCCTGGTCTGCTGGCGCGGCTGTTTTACTTCATGCCGCCGCAGCCTTCCGTCATCACTTCATTTTGAAGGATGACATCTTGCGCCGCATGCTCCCCTGGAGTTCCTAGTATGGAACCAAAGCCCGCGATCCATTTCTCTGACGCCAAAGGACAGTTCATGGTGTTTCGTAGTCTCGCCGTCTTGCTTCTGTTGACCACAAATGTTTTTGCCAGTGATTGGACCATGAACACTGATAGCAGCCAGCTGACATTTGAAGGCACGCAGGCGGGAGCGCCCTTTCAAGGATCTTTCGCAGACTTCTCCTCAGAAATCACGCTCGACCCAGCCAACCTGGAAAAGGCTTCGATTAGCGTTGAGATCGTGACCGCCAGCGCAAACAGTGGATCCGCTGAGCGAGACGGCGCATTGCCAGGTGCTGATTGGTTCGACGTCGCCACCCATCCAATCGCGAGCTTCATCTCATCAACCGTGACAAAGACAGATGCTGGCTATATGGCAGAAGGAACGCTGACGATTAAGGGAACCGCCCTCCCCGTGACACTTCCGTTCAGCCTCAATATTGACGTAGACGAAGCCACGGCATCAGGCAGCCTTACCATTGACCGAAACGATTACGGCATCGGAACCGGACCACTGAGTCCCATGGTTGGGAACGAGGTGGCAATCACATTTGACTTGGTTGCCACCCGCTAACTTTGGAAGGAGTCCTGTCTTCTAGCCAGGCAGCTTGTCGAAGGACGCAACGCCCTCAGGGATCATGTGGAAATCCTGAGCGTCACAGGTGTAAATGGCAACCTGAGGACCCTCAAACTGCTTGGGATCATCCATTGATCCAACCTTCAGCAAGACAAGTCCCGGGGCGCCAGGGGCCCGAGATAGCATGCTCGTGCCGCAATTGCCGCAGAACTCACGTGTGACAGACGGGTCGATATCTGTGCGTTTGAAAGCCTTTGGTGCGCCCTTTGTGTATTTGAACGTGCCCTCAGGCATGCCCATGGTCACATTGGGCGACCCGCCTGAAATATACTGACATTCCCGGCAGTGACACTGAGCCTTAAAAAGGGCGTCCCCTTCGACCTCATAGCGCAACTCGCCGCAATAGCATCCACCTTCTACCTTCATGACACCTCTCCCATTGGTTTTATGGGGCAAGTGTCGCAGATCAGGCCATCTCAGGCCAGCTGCAGCATATCAATGAATGAGAAGAAAACTGGTACGCCCTAGGGGAATCGAACCCCTCTTTCCAGGTTGAAAACCTGGCGTCCTAACCGATAGACGAAGGGCGCGCAGTGCGGCTTTAATAATGGGTCACCTTCGGGAATGCAAGTGCCTAATCCCCTGATTTTTGTCGATTTTCCGGGGTTTTTGAGATCAGAGCCGAGCAGCGTCATCAATTTGCAACTGGACGCCTCTTCGTCCCTGCCAATCATCCGCCCGGAGGCGTCCTGCGACATGGAAAACAGCCCCACCACTGTTCAAAAGGCTCTCTCCAAGCTCTGAATCAGCCGCTCTAAAAGCGATTCCCTTCAATCGCCCGCCCTCGTCGCCCGCCAGGATACAGCGCACATGATTCTGTCCGACCCGATCTGCCCGCACAATCCGCACCCTCGGCACCGCAAATCGCGGTTCCGGGTTCCCCGCGCCGTAAGGCCCAGCTTTTTCGAGCATTTCAAACATCTCACGCGACGCCGCATCTGTCGTCAGCGCGCCATCCAGTTTCAACTGTCTTTCTTCACCAGCCGCCATCACATCCGATGCAATGCGGCTGTTCAGAAACTCATGAAGTTCATCCAGCTTGCCTTCCCGGACTGTAAGACCAGCTGCCATAGCATGGCCGCCCCCATTGACCAGAAGCCCCGCCTCAAGGGCCGCTGTCACTGCGCGCCCGAGGTCAACACCGGGGACAGACCTGCCAGATCCCTTCCCCTCACCCTTGCTATCGATGGCAACAACAAAGGTGGGGCGGTCATATTTGTCTTTTATGCGGCTCGCCACGATCCCAATGACACCAGGATGCCATCCAGCTCCCGACGCAATGATAAGGGGCGGCGGCTGATTGGCACGCGAATGAGCCAGCATGGCATCAACCTGTTCGATCGCTTGTTCCAACACCAAGGCTTCAATCGCCTGGCGCTCACGGTTGTATGTATCGAGCGCGAGCGCAATTTCATGGGCTTCAGCGCCGTCATGCGTTGTGAGGAGACGCGCGCCCAGGTCAGCGCGGCCAACACGTCCGCCAGCATTTACACGAGGACCGAGCAGAAAACCTGCGTGATAGGTGCCAGGCGCACCTTCCATCTTTGCCACATCACCCAGAGCCGCAAGACCCTTGTTTTTGCGCAAGCTCATGACTTTCAAGCCTTGGGTCACAATCGCTCGGTTGAGGCCCGTCAACGGCACCACATCACAAACGGTTCCAAGGGCGGCAATGTCGAGCATGTCCAGGAGGTTGGGCTCTTCCCGATCCCCCTCAAACCATCCCGCAGAGCGCAGCGTTCTGTTTAGAGCAATCAATAGAAGAAACGTCACACCAACCGCAGCGAGCTGTCCAAGACCGCTCGTGTCATCCAGTCTGTTGGGATTCACCACTGCGACCGCCGGTGGCAACAAAGGCTCAGCCTGATGGTGGTCAACAACGACCACATCCAACCCGCGTTCCTTAGCAACACCAAGAGGCTTGTGCGCCATGGTGCCGCAATCAACCGTAATAATGAGCGATACGCCTAAATCCTTGAGCTTGAGGAAGGCGGGTGCGTTTGGGCCATAGCCTTCCTTGATGCGGTCGGGAATGTAAATCCGCAAAGGGGCGCCAATCGCTTCAAAGTAGAGCTTCAGGAGGGCCGATGAGGTAGCCCCATCCACGTCATAGTCGCCAAAAACAGCCACTTGCTCACCATCGACAACCGCCTTGGTGATGCGCTCAGCAGCCTTATCCATATCTTCAACGATGGACGGGTCTGGCAGGTAAGATCGCAAGGTCGGGTTGAGATGTTGTTCGCAGGCGTCTGCGGTAACACCACGCGCCGCAAGAACCCGCGCAAGAAGCTCAGGAACATCTGCTTGCTGAGCAAGTTGCAAGGCCAACCGATCATTTTCAAGCCGAGGGATCCAACGACGGCTGGTCAAAGACCTTCCGACACCCAGGAACCCGCTATCCGGCTCGTACTCCAATCAGCCTCCTAAAGCGTGCAATATCGCACTCAATCGTTTTCAAATTTTGAATCTGCTCTGTGGAATGCACGAATACGACGCACAGTTCCTGTCGACGAGCGCATCACAATTGTATGGGTCGACACGCCCTCTTTTGTCACTTTGATTCCATCAAGCATGGAGCCATCGGTGACGCCGGTTGCAGCAAAAATTACGTCGCCGCTCGCCATTTCGATCATGGAGTATTTAGCATCGAAGTCTTTGACGCCCATTTTAGCGGCGCGGGCTTTTTGCTCTTCATTGTTCGTGACAAGACGTCCCTGCATCTGTCCGCCAATGCAGCGAAGCGCAGCAGCTGCGAGCACACCTTCCGGTGCCCCACCGACACCCATATAGATGTCGATGCCCGTTGTGGCGTCGGTTGTCGCGATCACGCCGGCAATGTCACCATCTGAGATCAGGGACACGCGCGCACCCACACCACGAATTTCAGCGATAAGGTTCGCGTGCCGCGGCCGGTCAAGAACACAGGCAGTAATCTCACTAACGTCTACACCTTTGGCTTGAGCTAAGGCTTTGATGTTGTAGCCAGCGGGCGAGTCGAGATCGACAATACCGTCCGGGTAGCCGCCGCCTATGGCGATCTTGTCCATATAGACATCTGGCGCGTGCAACAAAGTGCCGCCCTCAGCCATGGCAACAACGGCAAGTGCGTTTTCCATATTCTTGGCGGTAAGCGTAGTGCCTTCCAATGGATCAAGCGCGATGTCGACCTTTGGTCCACCAGTGCCAACTTCTTCACCGATGTAGAGCATCGGCGCTTCGTCGCGCTCGCCCTCACCAATGACAATCGTGCCGTCAATCGGGAGCGCATTCAGCTCCTGGCGCATGGCATCAACAGCAGCCTGGTCAGCTTCCTTCTCATCGCCCCTACCCGAAAGCCTGGACGCAGCCACCGCTGCCCGCTCGGTCACACGTGCGAGCTCAAGAGCCAGTGTACGGCTCAGACCCTGATTGGCGGCTTTTTTCGAAGTCATTCTTATCCCCGTTGGTTCACGTGTATTTGTTTGTGCTTTTAGCTGCCTTGGATACGGATCACAACCGGCGTGCTCACCACATCTGCATGTTCTGAAAGAAGCGCGAGGGCGCGCTGCATCGTTGCTTCACGAGTCTCGTGGGTTATCAAGACTACAGGAAGCCATTCGCCATCACGCCCCTGATCAGGCCGCTGGACAATCCGTTCGATGGAAACATCTGCTTCTGCCAGCGCCTTGGTGACTTCGGCCATGCTTCCAGCACGGTCCGCAGCCTCTAGCCTTAAGTAGTAGGCCCCTGAATAGTCGCTCATTTCCACGGTTTCAGCCGGTTTGAGCTGCGATTGTGGAAGAATAAATGGCGCGAATGCGATGCCGCGCGCAATATCCACGATGTCAGCCACCACTGCCGATGCAGTGGGCCCCTCGCCAGCGCCAGGGCCGGTCAGCACAACATTGCCGACATATCCCCCGTGGACGGAAACCGCGTTGGTGACCCCTGAGACGCTCGCCAGAGGCGCGCTATGGGCCACCAGTGCTGGATGGACACGCTGTTCGATGGCGCCCTGCTCATTGCGGACAGCCGTGCCCAGAAGTTTGATCCGGTATCCAAACTCCGCCGCAAACTTGATATCAGACGCGGTAACCGTCTCGATGCCTTCAACATAGACTGAAGAAAAATCTACCGCCGTGCCAAATGCGAGACTGGCTAAAATCGCAAGCTTATGCGCGGCATCCGTCCCGCCGACATCAAAACTGGGATCTGCTTCTGCGTACCCGAGCTTTTGGGCATCTGCGAGCACATCTGCAAAATCAGCCCCGGTTTCTTCCATCTCAGTCAGGATGTAGTTGCACGTTCCGTTCAAAATGCCGGAAACCTGGGAAATTTGGTTCGCCAGAAGGCCTTCCCGCATCGCCTTGATGATCGGGATGCCGCCAGCAACAGCCGCTTCGAAATTGAGTGCAGCCCCGCCTTTCTCTGCGAGGGCCGCCAGCGCAGCGCCATGATGGGCGACGAGCGCCTTATTTGCTGTCACCACATGCTTGCCGGATGACAGAGCCGCCTCAACGGCACTTTTGGCTGAACCGTCTGATCCGCCAATCAGCTCGACAAACACATCAATCTCGGCGTTTTTGGCCATATCGACCGGGTCGTCAAACCAGGTTGCCCCGAACACGTCAAAACCACGGTCTTTTGAGCGATCACGGGCGCATATAGCCGCAACAACGATCTCTCGACCGGAAATGGCCGCCAAACGCGCGCGCTCAGCTTCCAACTGTTTGCCGACGCCACCGCCGACCGTGCCCAGTCCCGCCAGGCCAATTCGCAGCGGTGTTGTCATTTCTTACGCTTTCTGCCCCGGATACTGGACGACTGTGCCCCCAGATGGATCATAGTCCGCGAGAATTTTGTCCGCATTTTCCAGGAATTTCTTCACATTCCGGGCTGCCTGACGGATCCGCTGCTCGTTTTCCACGAACCCGATCCGAACATGCCCATCACCATATTCGCCAAAGCCAATACCTGCCGCGACAGCAATGTCAGCATGCTCCAGCAGCAACATAGAGAACGCTAGCGAGCCCAGATGTTTGAATTTTTCAGGGATCGGTGCCCAGGCAAACATGCCTGCCTTAGGCGTGGGGATTTCCCAGCCAGCGCGGCCCATACTGTCGATCAGGATATCCCGCCTGGTTTTGTAGGTCTCTCGGATTTCGTCAATGCAATCCGTCGGTCCGTTAAGGGCTGCAGCGGCAGCAACCTGGATCGGCGTGAAAGCGCCATAGTCGAGATACGACTTCACACGGGCGAGCGCGCCGATAAGACGTTCGTTCCCTACTGCAAAGCCCATACGCCAGCCGGGCATCGCAAAGGTCTTCGACAGAGAGGTAAATTCAACCGCCAGATCCATGGCTCCCGGCACCTGCAGAAGCGACGGAGGAGGATTGTCGTCAAAGTAAATCTCTGCGTAGGCAAGGTCTGAGATCAGGAACAAATCATGTGCCTTCGCGACCTTTACGACCTCCTTGTAGAACTCGAGGTCCGCGACATAACCCGTTGGATTTGCTGGATAATTAAGAACCAGCGCAGAGGGTGCAGGAACCGAATGTTTTAGGGCGCGATGGAGCGTCCGCAGATATTCTTCACCTGGCTCAATACCGCCAAGCAAATGGCGAACAACACCACCGGAAATGATGAAGCCGAAGGCATGGATCGGGTATGTGGGGTTGGGTACGAGGATCACATCACCCGGCGCGGAGATCGCCTGGGCCAGGTTCGCAAGTCCTTCTTTTGAGCCGAGCGTCGAAATCACTTGTGTTTCCGGGTCGAGTTTCACCCCAAACCGACGCTCATAGTATCCAGCTTGGGCTTTCCGAAGCCCTGGAATACCTCTGGAAGCCGAATAGCGGTGTGTCCGAGGGTCCTGCACCGTCTCAATCAGCTTGTCGACAATGTGCTGAGGTGTCGGCATGTCGGGATTGCCCATCCCGAAATCGATTATGTCTCGTCCTTCCGCGCGCGCCTTCGCTTTGAGGCGGTTGACCACCTCCAAAACATACGGTGGCAAGCGTTTGATGCGATGAAATTCCTCAGTCATCTCAAAGGACTCCGGCAAGTACAGCCTCAAATTGCTGGCAAAAGCGCCATCGGGCGCTCTTATACCGCCAAAAACCGGGTCGGACTACGGGTTTCCGCGCCCCCGGCTAACCTTGGGCTGAATAATAAGAAGAAACGAAATAATCGGCTGAAAAAGGCCAAAGAATGGCCAATTTCAAGCTTTTAGGCGCCTACTCGATGAAAATTTCGGCGCGGCGGTTTCCAGCTTCACCCGCAGGCATGGATTCGTAATAGACGGGCACAGCATCGCCTTTTGCCTCTACAACCACGCGTGACGGGTCGACGCCCGCTCGAATGAGTTCATTGGCGACCGCGTTCGCTCGCTTCATGGATACTCTGAAATTGGCCAAAAGGTGGTCACCCACCCCAAGATCGCCCGTCCGGCTCGAGGCGTGTCCAACCACGCGCACAATGCCATTATAAGCTGCTGCACTGGCTGCGGCGGCCGCGATCTTCTGTCGGTCTTCGGCATTAAGCCCCGTCGACCCGTGGGCAAAGCTCACGACATAAGGTGGAATATTCCCGGGGCCGCCCTGATTTGCATAAGCCGAGCCATTTGGCGCTGCTTGAGCTGGCGCAAGTGATGCCCCTGGTCCAAGCCCCCTCAAGGCATCCAGATTGACCTCCACAGGGTCTTCTGGGTCCGCAGATCCTGTTGGTGCACCGGACGAACCAAAACGAGAGGAGACAATAGGTCCGGCAGCTTCAAGTGCTTCCTGCGTCAATGCAGGAGCTGATGAAGCTTCAAATGCACTATTTGAACGTGGAACAGGCGTCGTCGCTGCAACTGAAGGCGTCGCTCGGGGCGTTGGCACCACTTCTGCCTGTGCAGCCGGCTGGCTCGTTTGTGCAGGCACCGGCGGACGCTCGCGATAGTTCGGCGTCGCAGAAGGTGGCGTGGTCGACGCCGCGCTCACCCGGGCTGTGTCGGGTACCGCAGGTACTGCCGGACGACGGGTGGTTTGGGCTGGCTGAGCAGGTGTGGGTGCAACAGGTGCTGCGGCAGCTACAGGTTGTGGCGCAGTGGCAGCAGGAGCCGATGCCTGAGGCGTCGGCACAGGCGCTGGCTCTACTACAGCAACAGGTTCCGTCACAGCTGCCTGAGTCGCACGTTCAACGACCTGCTCTGCAGCAGGTACGGAGGAGACCAAAGAGGACCGACCACCACGTTCAGGTGGCGGGATCACTCCTTCATTGGAGTCAGCAGCTGCTGCGACAGGCGTAGGTGACGTCAGGCCGGCGGTTGGAAGCGGTGCTGGGCTTGCCGCAGGTGCAGCACTGCGCGGTGCTGGAGCTGGTGCGCCTGTACCGCCACGAAGAATTTCATCGCTATATCGCGCACGCTCTCTGTCGGCGGCCAAACCATCAACGGCTTCCTGCACTTCAGCAGCTGAGCTTCGCGCGGGGACTTGACCCGGCACATCCGCCAATTCCGGAAAATCCTTTTCAGCACGCGGGTCTGCCGCAGCTGCTTCGGCATCATCGCCATAGATGAGGCCGGGCCGGGCCCATTCAGGCGCCGTTGAACAAGCCGCCAGGCCTGCAACAAGCAGTATGGCACCAAGACGCTTCGTCGCTCGCTCTACAAACCCTGCCGTGGCAGACGAACATGCTTCGCTCGTTTGGCGTTCACTTGTCATATTGACCCCGCACACTTGACCATTCATTGGCCAGACCCCTTTTAGACCACCTCAACGACTCTCGCTGAGGATCACAGATATTCAGTTCCCTACCCTATAGGATATTCAGAGCAAACGTAACCAGACCAAATAGCAACAATCTCAAGTTTCTGCTCATTCATTTCAGCACATATTTCCCTTAACGCCCGACCACGCAATCCCATTTGCTGTTTCTGTGAATAGGCAGCAGCACACTTCGGCCTCTATGGTCCGCCCATGGAAACAGACATTAGCCTCGCCCTTATCGGGCTCGTCCTTCTGACAGCCCTTATGCACGCAAGCTGGAACGCCATGGTGCGTGCGGGTGAGGATCGCCTGAACTCATTGGCATTGATGACAGGGGCCTGCGGCTTACTTGCTCTCCCCGTATTACCTTTCCTGCCTTTTCCAAATCCTCAAACCTGGGCGATCCTGGGAGGCACACTCGTCCTCCACACAGGCTACAAGCTATTCCTGGTACGCGCCTATACCTATGGCGATTTGGGACACGTCTATCCCATCGCAAGAGGAACCGCTCCGCTGCTGGTGGCATTAGGCGCCTACTTCGTCATCGGTGAGACGATCTCTCTTTATGCCGTCGCAGGCCTCGTGCTTGTAACAGGCGGCATTATGAGCCTGGCATGGCAAAAACGCGGCGGGTCTTCTGACGAACGTAAGGCAACTTTCTACGCTTTGGGCACTGCTGCCTTTATTGCCAGCTACACCATGATGGACGGCATTGGCGGGCGTGTCGCCCAAACACCCATGACCTTTGTATTCTGGCTGTTTCTGCTCGATGGGCTCATATTTTTCTCTATCGGGCTCCATCGACGGGGTTGGCGGTCGATCCGCGCAACAAATTCCATCGGCGTCATCGCGTTGGGCGGCGCTGCCCTCCAAATGATAGCTTATGCTTTGGTGATCTGGGCCATGAGTGTGGCACCCCTAGGGCTCGTTTCGGCACTCCGGGAAACGAGCGTAATTTTTGCGGCGTTTCTTTCGGCCTACATCTTGAAAGAACCTATCGGTCGGATCGGGTTCGCCGCTGCGGTCATTGTTGCTGCAGGGGTCATCCTCATTCGCTTTTAAGGGTCAGTACGTCCGCTCGATCTCCAAGGCTTTCAGTGAAACCTCGATGTCCCGCATACGAGGCTGCATGTCATCCAGCAGGTGGGCCTGCGTCGGAATGTAGAAAAGGCCTAGGTCCATACCCTTGAGCGCGAGCTCAGCGCACCGTTCTGCGGTGATGAGCTCTAGTTCTCGCGGCGCCATGGAAGGGTCCGGCAGGCTGCGTGCAACAAGAGGCGTGTAGACCGCACCAGGCAACAGCACATGAAGATCGAGGAGCCCTGCTTTCTCCTGCTCAATGCGCAGCCATTCCATCGCCACCAGGAGCGCATGCTTGGTCGCCCCATAGAAAGTCATTCTTCCCGCGCTGACAGCCGTCGGTACGCTTAAGGAATTCTCCGACGCGGTGACCATTAGCCGTCCTCGCTTGCCATCAGCCTCAAGGCGTCGGGCATAGGCCTGAGCGATCTTCGGTCCAGCAAAGAAATTGATCTCAAAGAGATTTGCCATCGCATCTGTCGCATCAAACGGTTCTTTGGACAGACTGCTGCGATGTCCGATGCCCGCATTCGAAAAAATCAGGTCCAGATGCCCCGCCGTCTCATAGGCCTGATCCACAAGCTGTGCAGCAGCATCAGGAACACTCAAATCAGAGACGAGCGTCGTTGCGCTTTCGCCAATGGTTCCCGCAGTCTCTTTGACACCATCTGCATCAACATCCGCACAAATGACCTTCGCGCCGCGCTTGGCCAACGCGATTGCTGTTGCCTCGCCAATACCTGATGCGGCACCGGTCACCAGAACCGTCTTATCGTGATAGTCGATCATACTGCCCCTCCCTCAACGTCCCTTTTCTAGGTCCGCGCGTCCCTCTTTGATGATTCTACACCCGATCGGAAATACAGCGCGAGACGCTACCCGCACGCTTCCAGCCAAATATCACCGAGGCTCTCTGGACGACAATTGCCTTTAAGAAGACGTTCAATCCGTTTTGCCCTCTCGGCAAGCTTCGCATCTTCACCCAGAAGATTATAGTTGGACGGCGCAATCATGACCGCGAGAAGTCTGTGAAACAATTCATCTTCTAACGCAGCCACCTCACGGCCATAAACTGCGACGCTGGCCGTAAAAAAGCCAGTCACCCACCCATCATGGCCATGTCCCATTTCCACAGTATCGAGAAAGAGTGCAACGATTTGTGGCTTCGACAGCGTGCTTTCAAGACCCAGCGCATATCCTGTCTGACGTATCTTCTGTACACCTGGTTGGAATTGTTCAAACCCAAGGCGTTTTGAAAGGGATTGTGACATGGTCGTAAGTCCAGCCCCCGGTGTTGTTAGATCGACGCCCGAGTGCTCCCAAAACCCAGGGTCCTGAACCATCAGCAACGAGTCTAGTCGCCCGATTCCCAGACCTTCACCACCCCGATCAATCAATATCAACGCATCTGCGCGCACCGCAAAAGCGTCAGACGCAGCAACGGCATCATAGTAGCCCTTTGCTCCGTAAAGGAACGCCGCCACAAAAACTGCGGCGAGCATTGCCAGGGTGTATTTGAAAAACTTTGCCATAATGGAACTCCGGAAAGGATCAAATACCGAAGGAGGAAATTGCAAACGAACCTAACTCGTCAGCCCGGTTGCCTCATCAATCCCAAGCACAAGGTTCATGCTTTGCACGGCCGCGCCAGAGGCGCCCTTGCCCAGATTGTCGAGAAGCGCGACGAGCCGCACTTGCTCAGTCTCTTGATTTCCAAAGACAAAGAGCTTCATCTCATTCGTATGATTGAGGCCCTCGGGATCAATGTTCGCAATGCCAGCCGTCTCCTCGGCGTCAGCAACGGACACAAACCGTTCACCTGCATAATGCTCACTAAGCACGTCTCGAATTTGATCCGGCGTGGCGTCTGACGCGAGCGACCATAGCTGCACCGGCACCTCCACCAGCATACCCTGCCGATACTTTCCCACAGCTGGCGAGAACAGAGGCTTGTGATTCAACCCACCATAGACCTGCATTTCGGGCACATGCTTATGTGCCAGGGTCAGACCGTAGAGCCTAAACGGCTGCTCCGATGTCACAGGCGCTTGGACGTCTTCAAACTCCGCAATCATGCCCTTGCCCCCGCCGCTATAACCTGAAATCGCATTGATCGTCAGCGGAAAATCTCTAGGCAATATGCCTGCATCAACCAAAGGCCGCACAAGCGCAATCGTGCCAGTGGGATAACAACCCGGATTGCTGATCCGCTTGGAACTGGCGACCGCTGCCCGATGGTCCTTGGTCATTTCTGGGAAGCCATATGTCCAACCATCAGCCACCCGAAAGGCGGTCGATCCGTCAATCACCACAGTGTCCGGATTGTCGATGAGCGAGACCGCTTCTATCGCCGCTTCATCAGGCAGGCACAGGAAAACAATATCAGCAGCATTCAAAAGGCGCTTCCGCTCATCCGCGTCTTTCCGTTTTGCAGGATCAATCTGCAAAAGCTCAATGTCACGCCGTCTCACAATCCGGTCCCTGATGAGGAGTCCCGTTGTTCCTGCTTCGCCGTCAATGAATACCCGTTTCATATAGTTCACCATCTCATCGCCTAATCAGCAATCATAACAAAAAAAGGGGCGCCTCGCTGGCGCCCCTTTGAACTCTGAACCCAAACAAGATCAACGTTTGGAGAACTGGAAGCTCCGGCGCGCTTTCGCAAGGCCATATTTTTTACGCTCAACAACGCGGCTATCGCGCGTGAGGAAGCCACCGCTTTTCAGAACCGCGCGAAGGCCAGGTTCGTAATAGGTCAGGGCTTTCGAGATACCGTGACGGACCGCACCAGCCTGGCCGGAAAGACCACCACCGGACACGCTGCAAACGATATCGAACTGATTTTCACGACCCGCAGCAACAAGCGGCTGACGGAGAACCATGCGCAGCACAGGACGTGCGAAATAAGTTTCGATGTCACGGTCGTTGATCGTGATACGGCCTGAACCAGGCTTAATCCAGACACGAGCAACAGCGTCTTTACGCTTGCCAGTTGCATAGGAGCGACCCTGCGCATCAATCTTTGGCTCACGAGGAGCAGGCGCTTCTTCAGCTGGGGCAACCACGTCTTTCAGGTCTTCCAGCGTGCGTGCTTCTTCAGACATTACGCACTCCTCACGTTCTTAGAATTCATGGCGCCAACATCGAGCTTCTCTGGCTTCTGCGCTTCATGCGGGTGATCCGTACCAGCATAGATGTGCAGGTTAGACATCTGCTTGCGAGAGAGAGGTCCGCCCGGCAGCATGCGCTGGACAGCAAGCTCAACCACACGGGTTGGGAATTTGCCGTTCAGGATCTTCTCAGGAGTGGTCTCTTTGATCCCACCTGGATGACCGGTGTGACGGTAATACTTCTTGTCCGTCAGTTTTTTGCCGGTCATGGCGATTTTTTCAGCGTTCACAACGATGACATTGTCACCACAGTCCATATGAGGCGTGAAAATCGGCAGATGCTTGCCACGAAGGCGCATCGCAATGATAGAGGCGAGACGGCCAACAACGAGGCCTTCCGCGTCAATCACGATCCATTTCTTGTCTATGTCTGTGGGTTTTGCAGAGAAGGTTTTCATTTTGACCCTAATCTCGCTCCCCGAAAGGAGCCTTGACCCTTAATAAATACGAGAAGGCCCCCATCGCGGGAGCCTGTTGGCCGGAGTTTTAGGGGACCCGTTTCGTCAAGTCAAACGGATAAGTGGCGAAAAAGTAGAATAAATACAGCCGCTTAATGAAGCGGTATATATATACCCCATTTTCATCGATCCGGAGGAATTGAATAGGTTGAAGTCACGTGGGCCACTGGACCAGCCTCATCACCTTCGTTGAAGAGCGTGACCTCGCCTACAGCGAGCCTTTTTCCCAGTTTTAGCAACCTGCCCTCAGCAAGCAGGTCCTGAAGCCCAGGTTTCCGCAAGAAATTGATATTAAGATTGGTGGTGACCGCGAGCGCAACCGGCCCGATGTGCCCCAGAATGACCGCATACATGGCGTGATCGGCCAGCGCCATCATGGTTGGGCCTGAAACCGTGCCCCCAGGGCGCAGGTTTACCTCAGAAACCTTCCGGCGGATCAGAACCCGCCCTGGCGCGATCTCCTCCACCAGGGTCTCATCGCCCGAGGCGCCCAATGCCTGCGGAAAGGCGTCCACAAAAAACGCTCTCAGCTCCGCTACGGTCATCACCGGTTCAAGCCCACTCGCCATCTGTCACTCCCCTATTTGGGTCGGACATTAAGGGCTCTATGGAGCATCAGCAAACAGGAGCGGATAAATGAAGATGCTTCATCCAACCGCCAAACTATTCGTTTGTCAGAAGGTGCTTCAGAATGCGACGACGCCGCAAATGAAGCCTGACGGGACCCCTTCCGCGCGATAACATTGGGCAAACCGAGGAGAAACACATGTCACAGGCAGCTGCTGCACGAGTGGAGGAAGTCCTCTCGCGGGACGATTGCGAAGGCGTCACCACGCTGACGCTCAACCGACCAAAGCAACGCAACTCTTTGTCCGAGGCTCTGATGGCTGCGCTGACTGCGGAAATGACCGCTATTGCCGAAGATCCATCCGTCCGCGTTGTCGTTCTTGCCGCCAATGGACCGGTCTTCAGCGCCGGACATGACCTGAAAGAGCTGACCGCCGCCAGACAGCAGGAAGACCGCGGGCGCACTTATTATCAGGACATCATGAAGCGCTGCTCCACCATGATGCTGTCAATTCTGCAGAACCCGAAACCCGTCATCGCAAAAGTTCATGGCACAGCGACGGCGGCTGGATGTCAGCTGGTCGCCACATGCGATCTGGCAATTGCGGCTGAGGGCGCTCACTTCGCGACGCCTGGCGTTAACATTGGTCTCTTTTGCTCAACGCCCATGGTCGCCCTATCGCGCAATGTGAGCCGCAAACACGCAATGGAAATGCTGTTGAGTGGCGACATGGTAGATGCAAACCACGCGGCCGAAATCGGATTGATCAACCGTGCAGTTTCAGCTGAAACGCTTGATACAGAAGTCAGCGATCTCGCAACGAAGATCGCATCCAAATCCTCTATGACGGTATCCATTGGCAAACGCGCCTTCTATGACCAGCTGGAACTCGGTGTCTCAGAGGCTTATGCCTATACAAGCGAGGTCATGGTGCAGAACATGCTGACCCATGACGCAGAAGAAGGCGTCAATGCCTTCATCGAGAAGCGCGATCCAACATGGGAAGACCGGTGACCAGCCAATGAACGATCTGAATTACAGTCCGGCCTTTCTCACTCAAATTCTTCGGGAGACAAAAACCATCGCCCTCGTTGGCGCAAGCCACAAGGAGAACAGAGCCAGCCACAATGTGATGAAATACATGCTGTCAAAAGGCTACAAGGTTATCCCTGTGAACCCGGGTCTTGCGGGGAAGGATCTCCTTGGACAAAAGGTCGTGGCGTCCCTCGCCGACATTCCCCATCCTGTAGACATGGTAGATATATTCAGGAACTCAGAAGATGCAGGGAGCGTTACCGACGAGGCGATTGCCATAGGTGCAAAGACTGTTTGGATGCAGCTTGAAATAGTCAATCAAGCGGCAGCAAAACGAGCCGAAGCAGCCGGGCTCAATGTCATCATGGACCGCTGCCCGAAAATTGAATATGAGCGTCTCCGTTTGGACGACATGTGACCAACCTTTTGTAAATTCACGAACCATACAAAACGTCAGCGCCTCTAGAGCGCATCTAACAGGAAGTAACTGGGAAACATCATGAGCGATTACGGTTTTGACACATTGGCCATTCATGCAGGTGCCGCCCCTGACCCCACAACAGGTGCGCGCACCACGCCGATCTATCAGACGACATCCTTTGTCTTCGATGACACAGACCATGCCGCAAGCCTTTTTGATCTGCAGGCATTCGGCAACATCTACACCCGCATCACGAACCCAACGACAGCAGTCCTCGAAGAGCGTGTTGCCACCCTCGAAGGCGGCGTCGCCGCGCTTGCAACAGCCTCCGGTCACGCGGCACAATTGATTGCCTTCCACACACTCATGCAGCCAGGCGATCATTTTGTCGCCGCCCGCCAACTCTATGGTGGCTCCATCACTCAGTTTGGTGTGTCGTTCCAAAAATTCGACTGGCATGTCGATTGGGCTGATGTGACGGACCCCGCCTCCATCAAAGCTGCCATTGGTCCAAAAACCAAAGCCGTGTTCATCGAAAGCATTGCCAACCCAGGTGGCTTGGTAACCGACATTGCGGCAATTGCGGACATTGCCCATGAGGCGGGCATCCCGCTTATCGTCGACAATACATTGGCGTCACCCTACCTCTGCAAGCCTCTGCAGCATGGTGCAGACATTGTGCTTCACTCCGCCACCAAGTTTCTCGGCGGCCACGGCAACTCAATGGGCGGCATCATTGTCGATGGCGGCAAGTTCGACTGGTCGGCGTCAGACAAGTACCCCTCTCTCTCCCAGCCCAATGACGGCTATCACGGGATGAAGCTTCACGAGACCTTCGGCGAAATTGCCTTTGCCATTGCCTGCCGCGTCATCGGCCTGCGAGATCTGGGTCCGGCGATCTCGCCAACGAACGCGTTCATGATCATCACAGGTATTGAGACCCTGCACCTTCGCATGCCGCGCCATTGCGAAAACGCTCTGAAGGTCGCCGAATATCTCAAAGCACATGATGCGGTCAGCTGGGTGTCCTATGCTGGCCTCACAGATGATCCAAGCCATGACCTGATGAAGAAATATTCGCCAAAGGGTGCAGGAAGCGTCTTCACCTTCGGGGTCAAAGGTGGCTACGACGCGGGTGTCAAACTGGCAAACAATGTGAACCTGTTTAGCCTGCTCGCCAATGTTGGTGACACGCGCAGCCTGATAATCCATCCGTCATCGACAACACACCGCCAACTGACCGAAGAGCAGCAAAAAGCTGCAGGCGCTGGTCCTGATGTTGTCCGTCTTTCCGTGGGCTTGGAAGATGCCGCTGACATCATTGCCGACCTCGATCAGGCCCTATCAGCCTAGAGAGTGCCAGCAAAATGCAATATCTCGGGTCGCGTTAGCGCGCGGCCCGCCCGATGTTTTGAAGATGGAAGAGCGCAACGCTCAACAGCAGCACAGCTCCAGCCTGATGAAGCAATGCCACTTCAATCCGTGTGACGGTCAGGATCGTCGCAATCCCCAAAAACACCTGGAATACAAGTGCGCCCAGCACCCAGTTGCCGGTCTGTTGAACCTGCAGGTCTGAGTTATTCATCTTCCAATAGTGCCAGCCCACAAGAACAACAAGGGCGTAAGCAAACATCCGGTGGTTGAACTGCACAGTCCGCACATCTTCAAATGCACTCACCCAAACCGACTCAAGTGGATAGAGGTGACGCGGAATGAACGATCCATCCATCAGCGGCCAAGTGTTGAAAATAAAGCCTGCATTAAGGCCGGCGACAAAAGCGCCGAGCAGGATCTGCGCAAAAATGGCAACAACAACGATCGCAGCACCCAGCTCAAGCCCCTTAAAGCTGATCCGCCCAGGCACTTCGCGTCGCCACAGAGCCGTGGCAAACCAGAACATGTAGCCGTACACAAAAAAGGCCAGGCTCAAATGTGCCGCAAGGCGGTACTGACTGACATCCACCCGCTCGGTCAGGCCGCTCATCACCATGTACCAGCCGAGCGCACCCTGAAGCCCGCCAATGACAAACATGGCGATCAAATGAGGCAACAAGGGCCGCTCTATGCGTTTCGTGAAGTAGAAGAAAACGAAGGGAACAAAGAATGCGAGCCCAACCAAACGACCCAAAAACCTGTGTCCCCACTCCCACCAATAGATGGTCTTGAACTCATCCAGGCTCATGCCTCGGTTGATGCGGATGTATTCAGGGATTTGTTTGTACTTCTCGAACTCCTCTTCCCAGACTTCCTGGCTAAGAGGAGGAATGGCGCCTGTCACAGGTTTCCATTCAGTAATGGACAGCCCGCTGTCGGTAAGCCGCGTCGCACCGCCGACCACGACCATACCCGCAACGAGGCCACAGATGACGAACAGCCAAATGGCAATGGAGCGCCTGGCCGCTACCTGACGGTCAGTCACTTCTGCAGAAATCTGAATATCGGTCGCTGTCATAATGACATGACATAGCGCGCCCCTCCGCCGGCAACAAGGCTATCTGCTAAACGCGACCTCTCGCCACACCTTGGCGAACCGGCGCGAATGCCGTAGGAAGAGCCCGAATGGAGATCTCATAAATGGACACTCAGCCCTACAAGCCGCCGTTCCTGCCTATCGGCGTGAGGAAACTACTGGGCACAGTCATCATTCTCGTTGGCTTGACCGCCTATACCCTCGCCGCCGTTTGGCTGGCCGTGGACATCCTGCCGGATCACTGGGCGGTGCAGCTCGTCTTCTATCCAATCGCAGGCATAGCCTGGGCCTTTCCGACCAAACCGCTGATAGACTGGATGCAACGACCGGATAGTCTCGACGGATAACGGAGCGTATCCAGAAAAAGTGGGTTCCATTGTTCCGTCCGAATGCGCGACAAAAGACAGTGCGCGCCCGCGAAAAATGGTTTAGCCGCTTTTACTGCCGCTACGCGTCATTAAAATCAGTCGAACCGACCAAATGTCATTTTATTGAGAATCGCCATAACAGCGATGAAAGCGACAATGGCGTAAATTGCAGTCATTGGGTGTTCCATTCGTTGAGTGTCATCTGCCCGTTCAGTGCATTTCCAGCAAAAGTTGCAGACTTTGGTGGTTCGGAAATGCGACCAAATAAGAGCGTGGCCGGACAATGCCTCACCGCTTCTTTGCTGTCCAGCCACCTTGCCGTCCACCGCGGCAAAATCGAAAAAGCCGCCTCCCCCAAAACACGAATAAGGAGAAGACGGCTTTCTACAATGGTCGGAGCGGCGGGATTTGAACCCACGACCCCTTGTCCCCCAGACAAGTGCGCTACCGGGCTGCGCTACGCTCCGTCATATCTTCCAAGGCGATGGAGGGTGGTCCTCAGAAGGAGCGGCACTATAGAGGCGCACTCTCTGACGATCAACGGGCCAGGACATGGAAAAATGTGTTTTAAAGCTGGCTATCAGCCAGACGAATCTTGGTCGTCTGCATCTCCATCCAGATCGGCCTTCAAGGCTTCAAGACGGCGAGCAATGCCGGACAGAATAGACTTGGCCGTTCGATCAAGACCGTTCTCTTGTCCATCAACGTCGGAAGAATCGTCCCCGCCGCGTTCGACAACCGTTCTGGCAATGCCAGCGACAGAATCATCATTCGCTGCCCGACCCGTCTCCATAACGAACCGAACACCCTGATCGCGGAAGACCTTCTGGACACCTTTGATCGTATATCCGTCCTTGTAGAGCAGCGCACGCACACCGCGCAGCAGATCGACATCCTCGGGCCGGTAGTAGCGGCGCCCGCCACCGCGCTTCAGCGGCTTGATCTGTGCAAACTTGCTTTCCCAAAACCGCAACACGTGCTGTGGCACATCCAGCTCAACCGCAACTTCGCTGATCGTCCGAAAGGCATCAGGCGATTTTCGCGGGCTTGTTGTTTCTATTACGGTCATATCAAACGATTGCGCTGTTCCTTGGAGTGGCGGTCAATCTGCAATTCCTAATCGGCAGCTTGGTCGGCCGACCCAGTTGAGCTGACCCCCGTAAGGCTCGCACCTGCGGCCTTCGCGACGGTCAGCGCCTTGTTGATCTGCTCTTTCAACACGTGGCTCGGTCGAAAAACGAGCACCCGACGCGGTTTAATCGGCACCTCTTCACCAGTCTTGGGGTTTCTGCCCATTCGGCCACCCTTCTGACGGACAGAAAAAGACCCAAAGGAAGATAGCTTCACAGTCTCTCCCTCAGACAGACTGTCCCCAATTGCGGTCAGCACAGACTCGACAAGATCTGCCGACTCATTCCGTGACAAGCCGACTTCCTGATAAACCGCTTCGCTCAAATGAGCGCGCGTAATTGTTTGCCCCATGACCATCCTCTCGCGTTGTCACAAAAGGTAGGCCAGCGGAATTATCCCGTCAATATCAATGAGATGGCGGAATCTTCTTACATAGAATGTTGTGTCGAATTTGACGCGTTCGAGAGCCGGTTACCAGCGAACCAGTGCAGAGCCCCAGGTGAATCCACCGCCCATGGCTTCCAGCAAGACCAGATCGCCGCGCTTGATCCGACTATCGGCAACAGCCACGCTCAAAGCGAGTGGAACCGATGCCGCAGAGGTGTTTCCATGTTGCCCGACCGTCATCACGACCTTTTCCGGCGGCAATCCGATTCGTTTTGCTGTGCCATCCAGAATGCGTTTATTCGCCTGATGCGGCACAAACCAATCAATATCATCAATCGTAAGATTTGTTGCCTCTAGTGCCTCATTGATGACGTCAGCAATATTCACCACGGCGTGCCTGAACACATCCCGCCCAATCATACGGACATGACCAACTGACTGGGTAGAGGACGGACCACCATCAACATAGAGCTTCTCTTTGTGACGCCCATCACTGTGAAGATGTGCGGTAAGAACTCCGCGATCTTCAATAGTGCCCTCGCCTTCCTGTGCCTGCAGGACAACCGCACCGGCTCCGTCGCCGAACAGCACGCATGTCGTGCGGTCTTCAAAGTCCAGCAGCCGGGAAAATGTCTCTGCGCCGATCACCAGAGCATTCTTGAACTGCCCGGCTTTAAGGAAATTGTCGGCCGTCGATAAGCCAAACACAAAGCCCGAACAAACCGCCTGCAAATCAAAGGCAGCGCCATGATGTATGCCAAGTTCAGCCTGGATGGTCGTTGCCGTCGCAGGAAACGTATTGTCAGGCGTTGTCGTCGCCATAATGATCAGGTCAATTTCCTGAGCATCAACACCTGCATTCGCCAATGCCGCTTTTGCTGCAGCTAGCGCCAAGTCGGACGTTTTTTCACCGTCCTCCACCATGTGGCGCTGATGAATACCTGAGCGTTCAACAATCCACTCATCGCTGGTATCAACGATCTTGGCAAGATCATCATTTGTGACGATTTTTTTGGGAAGATAGGAGCCTACACCGGTAATCACACTTCTAGGCACACTCACGACGCAACAACCTCACTTTGAGCTGCTTCCATCCGGTCACTCCATTCAGCGACCACATCTAGGTCTGCTGCAATTTTTGAAACCAGGTCAGCCGAAGAAACATCGACGGCCAGATCAATCGCAGATGCAATACCCGCTTCATTTGCGCCACCATGACTTTTCACCACCAGACCGTTCAAACCCATAAACAGGCCACCATTGTGGACGTTTGGGTCGAGCCGGTCGCGCAACATGTTGAAGGCTGTTTGCGCCAACAGATATCCAAGCTTGCTGAAAATCGATTTGGACATTGCTTCCCGCAGGTAAGTACTGATCAAGCGGGCTGTGCCTTCTGCAGTTTTCAAAGCAACATTGCCAGTAAAGCCATCGGTCACGACAACGTCGACGGTTCCTTTTGCAATGTCATCGCCTTCGATAAATCCATGAAAATGAATAGGCAGGTTGGCTTCCCGAAGCATCTGGGCCGCTGCTTTAACCGATTCAGTGCCCTTCATCTCTTCTTCGCCAATATTCAACAATCCGACGCTGGGCTTGTCATTTCCAAACAGGACGCGGGCATAGGCTTCCCCCATCACAGCAAACTGGACCATCTGTTTTTCATCCGGGCCGATCGTCGCGCCACAATCCAGCATGACACTTTCACCGCGGATCGTCGGTATAAGAGCGGCCAGTGCCGGACGGTCAATGCTTGGCATTGTTTTGAGCAGAACCTTCGACATCGCCATCAGGGCACCTGTATTCCCCGCTGACATGGCAGCCTGAGCGTCCCCCTGCTTCACGGCGTCAATCGCACGCCACATGCTGCTTGTTTTGCGCCCGCGCCGAAGAGCTTGGCTTGGTTTGTCGTCCATGGAGATCGCAACGTCCGTATGAACAACCGTGCTGACGTCAGCGAGCCGCGGTTCCTTGTCGAGCTCAGCCTGGATCTTCGCTTCGTCTCCGAAAATGAGGAAACGTACTTCCGGGTGACGCACACGGGCAATTTCTGCCCCCGGGATCACCACAGACGGGCCGATATCTCCGCCCATACCATCAAGTGCAATTGTTAGGTCACGCGCCAAATCTTGGTTTTCCCAATTCTTGGTTTCGATTGCCCAGTCTTTAGTCAATCAATCCCAGGCGGTCAGACAATACCCAGTCTCCCCACCGAAACAACAGTTAATAGGTAGGGGGTCAATGGCCGTAGCGCTAGTCTTGTGTTTTTAGATTTTTCAATATTTCAAATGGGTTAGGCTTCTTTTCTGATCCACTCTCTAACGACTCAGTTGCTGCAAGCTCTGCACCCTCAGCCCGTGGATATGGATCAAGCACAAGAGCAAGCTGTTCAGCAACTGCCTCCCCCAGATCAACACCTTCGACAGGCAGTGGATCAGGTGGCTCCTCTGCAAGGGGATCCACAGCGACCTCCATGGCGCGCCGCCCAGAGACATCTTCAGGTAAATAAAGCAGTGTAAATTCTGCGCTCAACTCTGCAGGAACCGGGTCCAGGGTGACAATGCATGACTGCTCAAGATCTGCTTCAAGCGTGCCAGAAACCCTAATCCCCCTTTTTCGCCACGGCTCAATCACCAGACGCGCTTTAAGCTGATCCAGCGTAAGAAGTCCGAACCTTTGCGCAAGAAGCGCACGCGCTTCGGTCTTTGCCTCCAAAGTCACTTCGAGGCCGTCATCAGACACGTCGTCGCGGGCCACAACATAGGTAAAGCCCGGAAGTCCGTCCACGCCGGTCAAGGACGCACCTCAACCGCCAGTATTCCTTCTGGAGCAGCCGGAAATTGCACACGTCCACTGGCAAAAACGTCAAGCTCCAACTCTTTTAAAGTGGCCCGCACCCTTTGAAGATAGGCGGCAAGCGCTTCCAATCGTTCCGGTGC
This sequence comes from Rhodobiaceae bacterium, assembly GCA_003330885.1. Classification (NCBI taxonomy): domain Bacteria; kingdom Pseudomonadati; phylum Pseudomonadota; class Alphaproteobacteria; order Hyphomicrobiales; family Parvibaculaceae; species Parvibaculaceae bacterium. The sequence goes on from CP030277.1 coordinate 1,210,429, forward strand.
GATCTCTGCCTCACGGAAAACATTCCGCTTCAGTGCGGCCTGAAGAGCCTCATCAGTCCCATTCTGAAAGGCGTCATCATAGGCGCCAAGCCGCCCATAAAACGCGCGTGCCATGGTCTTTACTTTCTTGCCCACTGACAGGTCTCCGACACCAATTTCGCGCAGAGCCTGGTCCATGTCATCAAACATCACATCAAACAGCTTTTGGCTGAGTTCCTTGGCTGGCGCCCCAATCACGCTTAACCGCTCAATCACGACAACCATATGGAGAACAATCATGTCAAAGCGGCCGTCTAACGTGTCTGGAACCCCCACATTTAGGTAAAACTGAGGGGATCGGGCCTGATCGACCAGATTTCTGTAGAGAAGAAAAGAGCTGTCATCTGCAGATGAGGCCCCAAACCAGCTTTTCCAGAACATATTGTTTCTTTCTCTCTTCCACCAAATCGGCAGGAAAGCTTGAATCTAGACGCCGTTACAGGTACGTCAACAGGGGACTTGCGCAACCCCCGGACCCGCTTCGGGAGCAAAAAAGGTATTTCGATGAGACAGCGTTTAGCCGCTCTGCTGGCCCCCTTCAAGTCAGCATTCATTGCCTCTGTTATGGCTGCAACCGCACTAGCAGGATGCAGCACCGAAATCGAAGAACGGGGTTATGTCTACGACCAGCGTGATTTCGACCAGATCAAACCCGGGCTCACAAGTGAGGCTGAGGTCACCGCGATTCTCGGAAGCCCCTCAACTGTAGCAACCGTCGAGGGCAGCACCTGGTTTTATATTTCCTCGACGTTCGAAAAGCTGATGTTTTATACACCAGAGGAAGTCGACCGGAAGGTCGTTGCCATCTATTTCGATGACACAAAGACTGTTGAAGAGGTCGGATATTACGGCCTTGAAGACGGGCAGATTATCGATTTCCGCACCCGTAAAACGCCAACTCGCGGCAAGGAACTCACCGTTCTCGGCCAGATTTTCGGCAATTTGGGGCGCTTCAACCAGAATGCGCCGGCTCAACCCGGGCGCTAACATTTGATTTTTTACGACCTATGCCGCTTACCTTGCGGAAAACACCTTAATCCTGAGTTTGAGGCGCGCGCCGTCTCAAATAGCCAACCAACTGAGAACAGAAATTCATGTCTACAAAACTGAAGCCTGGCGTCCAAACTGGTGCCGACTACATCGCCCTTGTCGAGGCCTGCAAATCAGGTGGATACGCCCTGCCAGCGGTCAACGTGGTCAATACACAGTCAATCAACGCGGTTTTGGAAGCAGCATCGAAAGCCAAATCAGACATCATCATTCAGTTGTCTGGTGGTGGCGCACAGTTTTATGCCGGTAAGGGCATCAAGGATGGCGAAAAAGCTAAAGTGCTCGGCGCCGTTTCAGCTGCCGAGCATGTCCATCGCGTCGCCGAGGCCTATGGCGTCTGTGCAGTCCTTCATACCGACCACGCAAACCGGGCCCTCATTCCCTGGGTGGATGCCTTGATTGACGCTGGCGAAGAGCGTTTCAAAGCAACGGGCAAGCCCCTATTCAGTTCACATATGCTTGATCTTTCCGAAGAAAGCCTCGAAGACAATCTCGCTGAGTGCGAACGTCTGCTGAAGCGTCTGGCACCCATCGGCATGAGCCTTGAGATCGAACTCGGTGTGACCGGCGGTGAAGAAGATGGCGTAGGCAAAGACCTTGATGAAATCGACAATGACAAGCTCTATACCCAGCCAGATGAAGTCCTAACTGCTTATCGCCGCTTGGCGCCGCTTGGGCACTTCTCCGTAGCTGCAGCGTTCGGGAACGTTCATGGCGTCTACAAGCCTGGGAACGTAAAACTTCGCCCAGAGATCCTGAAAGCGTCGCAGGAAGCTGTCTCAGCGGCAGAAACCACCGGCAACGACCATCCGCTTCACTTTGTGTTCCATGGCGGGTCTGGATCAGAGAAAGCAAAGATCACAGAAGCTGTCGGATACGGCGTTTTCAAAATGAACATCGACACCGACACCCAGTTTGCCTTCTCGGAACAAGTGGGGAAATACGTCGAAGAAAACGCCAAAGCGTTTAAGTATCAGATCGATCCTGAGACCGACGAACCCTACAAGAAAAAGTACGACCCACGGGCCTGGCTGCGCAAAGGCGAAGAAGGCATCGTTGACCGCCTGCTCATCGCTTGTGACGATCTAGGCTCAACCGGTAAGTCGCTCGCCGGATAAAGTCAGTCATTACACAAAGAAAAACCCCGCGAGGATCGCTCCACGCGGGGTTTCTTTTTGTCTTAAATGACCCGATTAGTGAGCCAGGATCGCGAGCAGCAGGAGAGCCACAATGTTCGTGATCTTGATCATTGGGTTCACCGCAGGACCTGCAGTATCCTTGTAAGGATCACCAACAGTATCGCCGGTCACAGCAGCTTTATGAGCTTCTGAGCCCTTACCGCCATGATTGCCATCTTCGATATACTTCTTTGCATTATCCCACGCGCCGCCACCAGCGGTCATGGAAAGCGCCACGAAGAGACCGGTGATGATCACACCGAGCAACATGGCCCCAAGTGCTGAGAAGGCAGCAGATTTGTCAGCAACGGCCAGAACGATGAAGTAAAGCACAACAGGCGAGAGAACCGGCAACAAGGATGGGACGACCATCTCTTTGATCGCTGCTTTGGTAAGCAGGTCAACCGCTGCGCCATAATCAGGCTTCTCAGTGCCCTGCATGATGCCTGGCTTCTCTTTGAACTGGCGACGCACTTCCTCAACAATCGCACCAGCAGCACGGCCAACAGCCATCATGCCCATGGAGCCGAAGAGGTAAGGCAACAGACCACCAACAAACAGCCCCACCACGACGTAAGGGTTGGACAGAGAGAAGTCAGCCACAACACCCGCAAAATACGGATAGGTCTCAGAGTTAGCTGCAAACAGGATCAAATCCTGCGTGTAGGCTGCAAAGAGAACCAGAGCACCAAGTCCAGCAGAACCAATCGCATATCCCTTGGTCACAGCTTTCGTTGTGTTACCCACGGCATCCAGAGCATCCGTCGTTTTACGAACGTCTTCTGGCAGATCTGCCATTTCGGCAATACCGCCAGCATTGTCGGTCACAGGACCAAATGCATCGAGAGCAACCACCATACCGGCCAGCGCCAGCATCGTCGTCACAGCAATGGCGATCCCGAAGAGGCCCGCAAGGCTGTAAGTGGCGATGATACCAATCACAATGACCAAAGCAGGCAATGCCGTTGCTTCCATAGAAACAGCAAGACCCTGGATCACGTTTGTACCGTGGCCAGTTTCAGACGCAGCCGCGATTGATTTCACAGGACGATAATCAACACCAGTGTAGTACTCGGTGATCCAGATAATCAGACCGGTGATCAACAGGCCACAAACGCCGCACAAGAACAGGCTTTGACCCGTAAAGGTTTGGTCCGCGACCGTAAGCTCCGTAGCGAAACCGACAAGCCGTTCTGTGACGTAATAAAGTGCGCCAAGCGACAGCACAGCTGAAGCAACGAAGCCCTTGTAAAGCGCACCCATGATTGAGTTGCTTTTGCCAAGACGCACAAAGAACGTGCCGATAATGGACGTAATGATGCAGGCACCGCCAATAGCCAGCGGATAAGTCATCATGTTGACCATCATGTCGCCCGCAAAGAAGATAGATGCGAGCACCATGGTAGCAACAATCGTTACCGCATAGGTTTCAAACAAGTCAGCAGCCATGCCAGCACAGTCGCCAACATTATCGCCTACATTGTCAGCAATCGTTGCCGGGTTCCGGGGGTCATCTTCTGGGATACCGGCTTCAACTTTACCAACCAGGTCACCACCAACATCGGCACCTTTCGTAAAGATACCGCCGCCGAGACGCGCAAAGATTGAGATAAGAGAAGCACCAAAGCCCAATGCGACAAGCGCATCAATCACCACACGTGATCCGGCTTCATGGCCCATTTGCCCAGTCAAAATGCCGAAATAAACCGCGACAGCCAGAAGTGCCAGACCAGCCACCAGCATGCCTGTGACGGCACCAGACTTAAAGGCAATGGAAAGACCAGCAGCAAGGCTTTCACTCGCCGCCTGGGTCGTCCGAACGTTCGCCCGCACTGACACAAGCATACCGATATAACCAGCAGCACCGGAAAGAATGGCACCGATAGCAAAACCGATTGCCACCGTCATACCCAGCAGCCACCAAACGGCAACAAAGATGACAACACCCACATATCCGATTGTGCGGTATTGACGATTAAGATAGGCGCTAGCCCCTTCTTGGATCGCTGACGCGATCTCCTGCATCCGCGCGTTACCCGCGTCGGCTGCCATCACTGAACGCGATGCCCAGATACCGTACAAAACGGCCAAGGCGCCACAACCAATGATTGCCCACAAAGACGTGCTCATAGTTTTTCCTTATCCCTTTATAGGATTGAACTTCTGATATGAGACAAGGGTCCCCCAACCACCTCCTAGCTGGGTGCCCCCTCCCCTAAGATGGGCAGAAGAGTGCCAAACCTTAACCATGGGCGCAACCATGCAGCGCCGGAAAGGTTTTGTTGAAATATCGGGCCAAATCCCGAGTTGGAAGATTGTTCTGAACACCAGCGCAGAAGCTGCGAACCGCATTAAGGACAGGCTTCCGCAGCGAAGCCTAGGAGGCTGCTGGTTTCGACTTCTGCCACTTTATTGCCAGCGCGAAGCTGCTCCTGGCCCTCAAACGGGTACTTCGGGTCAGTCTGAGGTACGCATTTTACTGTCTAACAGTCGTTTCGACTTCGGCTCATCACGTTATATAGCGACGGTGACAATTGAAACTGCGGCCTATGCCGGGTCGATTCTCAAAGTTTGTGCAGTCCATTCCGAATCATGAAGGGGCACATATGCCTAGTCGGCAGCAATTTGAGTCGGTCTTGATTTGAGGATGGCCTTCAACCGGCTCCGACCCTCTTTTTGAACGGTCTGATTCAAGAGGCCCTTTTTCATCATCGTGCGTCGTTCGGTGCGTGGTTTTGCAATCCATTGGATGTAGTCGGACCGACAGTCATAGGTACGGCAGACACGTGGGCGGTTTTCATAATTGGTACACCCGGTCTCAAGATCCAAATAGACGCAATCACCATTCGGTTTCGTTTTCAGGATGGGGCGATTGTCGACAATTTCAACATTCTCGCCATATACAGCCGGGTCATCCCCAATCTCGGGAAACAGCAAAATGCCGGGCTTTTTCCTGCAGCACTTGTTACAGACTCCGCAGTCAAGCGGCTGGTTTTTTAGAACATCCTCGACTTGTCCCATCCACGTCACTCCTGAATTAGATCTGGAGTGGACAACATCCCATGGACGTCTTGGCATTTCGTTAACCATACCCCCCCTTTTAGGCGGACATTTTCCTTTCATGAAAACCAAACCAGAGCAAAAGCAGGAGTGCTGCACCAACAAAGGGAAAGAGCGCATAGTTCACGGCATTCCAGCCAAACCCGTTGAGCAATCCGCCTGAACCGAAAGACGCAATCGCCACCACCACGAACACCATGAGATCATTCGCGGCCTGCGCCTTGCTCCGTTCTGCAGTGGTATAGCACTCGGTCAAAAGCGTCGTCGCGCCAACAAACGTAAAGTTCCAGCCCAACCCCAGTAGAATAAGCGCTGTAACGAAACGCTCGATCTCCAGTCCGCCAAGCGCCACAAATCCACACCCTGCAAGCAAAGCCAAGCCGGTTCCCAGGATAGGCCCCACACCAAATCGAGCAATCAGGTTGCCAGTGAAGAAGCTGGGCGCAAACATGGAAAATATGTGCCACTGAATAACGAAGGCAGCATCTTTGACACTCAAGCCGCACCCAACCATGGCAATCGGCGTTGCGGTCATAACGAGCGTCATGATCCCATACCCAACCATTCCACACCCAACGGCGACAATGGCTTTCTGTTGGGAAAAAATCTCTCGCAGCGGCCGCCCCGTATTCGTCTGGTCGTCTGCGCTGAGTTTAGGGATCGTGAGAAATGACATCACGATGAACGCGATGAGGCTAAGAACAACGCAGGTGGCGTAGCCACCGACAAAGGGGACCGGCCCTAACCAGTCACTCGACAGCGCAACAAGCTGAGCGCCAACAAATGCTGCGGCAACACCCCCCGCCATCACCCAGGAAATCGCCCGTGGGCGGAATTCGTCGCTCGCGGCATCGGCGGCCGCAAATCGGTAATAGCCGGCAAAGGCCTGATAGATCCCGCAGATGAAGAGCGCGATGCAAAAAAGTGCGAAAGAGTTCCCAAACAGCGCGGTCATCGCAAGTGCCGCGCCGAATATGCCAGCCGCAGTGCCCAACATAAATCCTCGCCGGCGGCTCGTTCGCTGCATGAAGAGTGAGGCCGGGACCGTTGAGACCGCCGTACCGACGACCATGGCACTTATTGGCAAAGTTGCATAAGCCGGGTCTGGCGACAGATAGACACCGGCAAGCCCGCTCAGCGTAATGAGCACAGCCATGTTGGACCCATAGAGTGCCTGCCCGCCTGAAAGAAGGACGGTGTTTCGCTTCGCTAGGTGGTCGTTTTGAGAAGAATCTATTTGAGACATGTGGTGACGCTAGGACATGGTCCTACCATCGCCAAGGTCAAAACAGCCACAATGTCTGTCAACACGGTGGCTAGGAAAATGTCCGACCCTTTGCAAGGATCTTCCATCCCACACTATTTCTGGTACTTTCTTGATCGAGTGACAAAAGGACCGCTCTGTACCCATGCGCTAATTCCCACGCCGACGATGGCCACACATAGAGAAACGCCCTTCACGGCACAATCCATGCCCAGGGCAAACGCAGCTCGTGTCGAGCATGCGACCTATTTGATTGGAATTAGAAAGACTCAAAATGACCTATTCCATCAGACTCGCTCAACTGAGCGATCTGCCTGCTTTCGCACAAATTGAACTCAACGCCGGGGACCTCTTCAAAACTGTCGGCCTCGACAAATTGGCTGGCGATTTCGCGGATCCCGATTTTGTTGCAAGCTTCATCCGATCTGGTGGCGCCTTTGTCGCGGTCCATGCTGACAGTAATGTTGTTGGATTTGCGCTTTCGTTCGCTCTCGACGGATCACTGCACCTGCAGGAAATGTCTGTCGATCCGGCGCATGGACGCAAGGGTCTCGGTGGTCGTCTTTTAGATGCTATCGACGCAAAGGCTCGGGAAGAAAGCTACGCCCGCACAACATTATCTACCTTCGCTGACGTTCCATGGAATGCACCGTTTTACGAACGGCATGGATACCAGATTGTCGCTCCTGCAGAGTGGACACCTGGTTTTCATATCCTAAGAGAGCACGAAGCTCAGGCGGGCCTTCCCATCAAGCGACGGTGTTTCATGGAGAAACGCACCTGAGCAACCAGACTAAAAATGCGAAAAACCAGCGGGCGCAACGTCAATCGATTGCCCCGCTTCATCCAACACAACCACATCCTGCGCCTCAGTCAGACAACCTATACAACTTACCTGGACATTCGCCGCACGTGCGAGATCCACAACACGTTCCTGTTTCTCTCGGGGAGCTGCAAAGAGGATCTGGTAATCATCGCCGCCCCCATAGACCAAACCCCAACGCTCTTCAGTAGATGTCGTGCACTTCTTGAAGACCGGAGATAGTGGAATGGCAGAGCGGTCAAGCCGTGCGCCAACCTGTGACGCCGCACATAAATGGTCCAGATCAGCAAGCAGACCGTCGGAAACATCAAGAGCTGCGGAAGCAAACCCACTCAACTGCTTTCCAAAAGCAACGGGTGGCTGAGGGATTCGATATCGGCTGATCAGATAATCCCTATCCTCTGGCTCAGTGCCCGCATATTCGCCCTGCGCTACCAGGAGACCCAGAGCGGCATCACCAATGGTTCCCGTGACCCACAGGTCATCGCCGGGGGCTGCACCTGAACGCGTCACCGCCCGACCAGAAGGCACCTCACCGATGGCAGTAAGTGAAAAAACCGTGGGGCCCGAAACCCTGATCGTATCGCCGCCCCACAAAGAAAGATCAAATTTGGATTGATCCTCCTCAAGGCCATCGGCAAATGCCTGCATCCAATCGAGAGGAGTTTCTGCCGACCACGCGCAGGACAAAAGATACCCGCGTGGCGTTGCACCTTTCGCCGCCAGGTCAGACAGGTTTACGCGCAAGAGCTTCTTAGCAACGGTGTCCGGTGGGTCGCTGGAAAGATAATGGCGCCCTTCCGCTATGGCATCCTTGCTGAGCACGAGGTCATATCCGACACGCGGCGTGAAAACTGCCGCATCATCCTTGAGCCCAAGCCCCTCAGGTCCTGCCAGCGGTTCGAACAAGCGCTCAATCAGTGAGAATTCATCGGGCATCGCATCTGCGTCGCCGCCCCGCCCCATATCAGGCGCTCGCTTGCCCAAATTCCTGCGGCCGGATCGCGCGTGCAACCCGGTCCAGAACTGCGTTTACCACTTTGGGTTCATCGTTCTCGAAGAAGGCTTTGGCAATGTCCAGATATTCGGTGATCACAACTTTGCCTGGAATGTCCTTGCTCCGCTGGAGTTCGTAGCATCCTGCCCGTAGAGTTGCCCGAAGCGTGCTGTCGAGCCGGGCCAGGACCCAGCCATCTGCCAGCGCATCATTTATCCGAACATCAATGGCTTTTTGTTCACGGACCACGCCGCGCACCACATCATCGAAATGGGCCTCTTCCGCCTCATGATAGAGCTCGCCCTCTACCTCCCGGCCGAACCGATGGTGGACAAACTCCTCAATCACATCTTCCAGATCTGTCTGCGCCACGTCCATCTGATAGAGCGCCTGCACGGCAGCAAGCCGTGCCGCACTGCGGCCCGCTCGTTTGGAGACTTTGCCCGGTTTCGAAGAGGACATTCTGAATTTACGCTCCTGCGCCGTATCGCTGTTTCAACGCCGCCATTGCTAGCGCCGCAGCCGCAGCACCGCCACCTTTATTTTTGTCAGAGACATTCGCCCTGGCCCAGGCCTGATCGTTATTTTCGACGGTCTGTATGCCGTTTCCAAGAGCGATCTTGTCATCAATAGTCAAATCCATCAGCGCGCGCGCCGATTCATTGGACACAATGTCATAATGCGTTGTTTCGCCACGGATGACGACGCCCAGGGTCACGTACCCATCATAGGCCTTATCGAGACCACCGGCCCGGCTGGCGTCAGAGGCAATCTTCACAGCGGCCGGGATCTCGAGGACACCGGGAACGGCTACCCGTTCATAGGTGCCGCCTTGTGCCTCAATCTCTGCAATAGCTCCACGAGCCAACTCATCAGCCAGGTCATCGTAGAAACGCGCTTCAACAATCAGAATATGCTTACCCGACATCAGACTGTTTCCGCATCTTTGGAGGTAACCTTTTTTCCGTCGACCGAGCGCTGCTCAACCACCCGGAGGCCGTAACCTTCAAGCCCAACGATCTGACGTGGCGTATCTGACATCAAAATCATGTCATGCACCCCAAGGTCGAGCAGGATCTGTGCACCCACCCCATACTCACGGAGACGACGCGGTCCCTGCTCTTCTGACTCGCCTTTGTGAAGCAGCATGTCAGAAACAACGGTTGCCGTGGTATCCCGGATCAGAACGATGACGCCGCGACCTTCTTTCGCGATCGTCCGCATCGAGTCCTCGATGAGGCTGTTCCGCCCACCCTTGGCACCAAGCATGTCATCGAACACATTGATCGCATGCATCCGCACAAGAACCGGTTCCGGCGTTGTGAGATCACCCATGGTCAGCGCGATATGCTCAGCATACTCTGCGGTGTTCAGGTAAACGTTGAGGTTGAACGTGCCCCCATACTCACTCTCGATCTCTGTCTCGATCGCGCGATGAATAAGATTGTCGTGACGACGCCGATAAGCAATGAGATCAGCAATAGTTGCGATCTTTAGCCCATGAAGCTGCGCGAACTGAACAAGATCTGGCAAGCGCGCCATCGTCCCATCATCATTCATGATCTCGCAAATAACCCCTGCGGGATAAAGCCCAGCAAGGCGGGAAATATCGACCGCTGCCTCAGTATGTCCTGCGCGTACAAGCACGCCGCCGTCGCGGGCAACGAGTGGGAACACATGCCCTGGTGAGACGATGTCCGTCGCACCCTTTGTCGGATCAATCGCAACAGCAATCGTATGCGCCCTGTCATGGGCTGAGATCCCCGTGGTGATCCCTTCCCGCGCCTCAATCGACACTGTAAAAGCGGTCTGATGTCTCGATTGATTGTTGGACGACATGAGTTCCAGATTGAGCTGTTTCGCCCGATCAGAATTCATGGAAAGGCAGATCAGGCCTCGGCCATACTTTGCCATGAAGTTGACGGTCTCTGGCGTTGCCATTTGAGCTGGGATAACAAGGTCGCCCTCATTCTCCCGGTCCTCTGCATCAACAAGCACAAACATCTTGCCGTTGCGGGCGTCTTCGATCACTTCTTCAATAGGCGATAGAAATTCTTTGTACACGGGTCTCAGTCCTCTTGTGTCAGGCGCGCGACATAGCGGGCCAGCACGTCTATTTCAAGGTTGATCTTGTCGCCAACCTTTGCATGTCCCCAGGTTGTGACCTCCTGGGTATGCGGAATAATGTTAACGCCGAACGTGTCACCCTCGACCTCATTAACAGTCAAAGAGGTTCCGGAAAGAGTGACAGATCCTTTCGGCGCGATGAAATACTTTTGGTTGGTTGGGATGCGAAAGGTGAAGCGTTTGGAGTCACCCTCTTCCCGGATGTCAGTGATTTCTGCCACGCAATCGACATGGCCGCTCACAATATGGCCACCAAGCTCGTCACCGACCTTCAGAGCACGTTCCAGATTGATTGACCGCCCCTCTGTCCAACCGGCAAGCGAGGTGCAATCAAGTGTTTCTTTGGAGGCATCCACAGCAAACCAGTTGGTCCCATTCATGGTGCCTTTTTCCACAACGGTCAGACAGCAGCCGTCGCACATGATTGAGGCGCCGAGCGCAATGGTTGTGGGATCGTAAGCGGTCTCGATCACGTAACGCATATCGCCTTTTTGCTCGATCGTGCTGATCTTACCGACGTCTGTGACAATTCCCGTGAACATGGCCCCTACCTCTTCACACTAAAGCTTTGCAGCGTGTCTTCGCCGAGTGAAAGAACTTCAAGAAGCTCAAATCCCGGCGCTTCATCAACTGTATCAATGCCCAGCCCGACCAAAGCCGGATATCCGTCGCCACCGATAATCTTAGGCGCCTGAAACCAGTCGAGCCGGTCAACCAGCCCTGCCCGCATAAGCGACGACACAAGACGTGAGCCGCCTTCAACCATCAACCGGGTAATGCCTCGTTCGCCGAGCAATGAGAGTGCAACCGACATGTCCATCGTACCGTCTGGTCCTGCAGGAACATCAATAAGTACAACACCGCAATCTTCAAATGCCTGGCGTCGCGCGGCGTCTCCTTCAGGAAATGTCAAAATCCAAACCGGTACATCATGGGCTGAGCGAACCAGCTTGGATGTAAGCGGTAACCTCAATCGTCCATCAGCAACAATACGGCGGGGCGAGCGATCACCGAGTCCAGGAAGACGACATGTGAGATCGGGATCATCCACAATTGCCGTTGCGCTGCCGACCATGATTGCATCTGTGCGCGCCCGCATCAGATGTGCACGGTTGCGCGCACGCTCTCCGGTAATCCATTGACTATGGCCAGTATGGGTAGCTGTCCGCCCATCAAGAGAGCTTGCAAGCTTCACACTGACCATGGGACGACCAGAGCTCACCCTTGTCAGGAAACCTTCATTGAGGAGCGCCGCCTCTGCAGCCAGCACACCATCGACAACTTCGACGCCGGCATCAGAAAGCATCGTATACCCTGCACCCGCAACCCGCGGATCCGGATCTTTCAACGCGCTTACCACCCGAGAAACTCCGGCATCTATGAGCGCCTGTGCGCAGGGGGGCGTTTTACCAGTATGAGCGCAAGGCTCCAGGGTGACATAGGCCGTGGCGCCTTTTGCAGCCGTGCCGGCGCGGGCAATCGCTTCGGCTTCTGCGTGGGGCCTACCAGATGGTTGCGTCCAGCCACGACCCAAAATGGTTCCAGAGGCCTCATCAACGATCACACATCCAACAGATGGATTGGGCGCGACGCGGCCCAGGCCCCGTTCAGCGAGGCCCAACGCAATGCGCATCATCTGATCGTCAAAGGCCGCCGTCACAGGATCACTCCCTGCAGCGTATGACTATTACGGTTCAAACTGTAGAATCTGTCGTCAGTCGTCTTCGCCGGGCCCTGAGAGCTCTCCAAGCACTTCTTCAAAGTCCTTGGCTTCCCGGAAGTTTTTATAGACTGAGGCAAAACGCACATAAGCAATATCATCCAACGAGCGGAGCCCTTCCATAATCAGCTCGCCCACAACTTGAGACGGAATTTCAGGTTCGCCCATACTTTCCAGGCGCCTGACAATGCCGCTTACCATACGCTCGACGCGCTCAGCCTCAACCGGGCGTTTGCGCATAGCAACTTGCACGGAGCGCATGAGTTTATCCCGGTCAAATGGCACGCGGCGACCGCTGGATTTCACGATTGTGAGCTCTCGAAGCTGGATGCGTTCAAATGTGGTGAAACGCCCCCCACAACCGGGACAGAAGCGTCGACGCCGGATAGCCGTATTGTCCTCAGTAGGACGGGAATCTTTCACCTGGGTGTCTTCGTTTCCGCAATATGGGCACCGCATGCTGCCTCAAACTCCCCTATTTGGCCGCAGCCAATTGAAACCTCTCGAACCGAAATCCAGCTCGATTATGCGTCACCGTAGATCGGAAAACGACTGCAGAGTGCGTCAACTTCAGCCCGCACCGCTGCTTCAGTCTCTGCATTCCCATCGGCACCATTTGCCGCCAGCCCGTCAAGCACCCGAGCAATAAGCTCACCCACAAGCCGGAATTCAGCAGTCCCAAACCCACGGGTCGTCCCTGCTGGTGTACCCAAGCGAACGCCGGAGGTAACCGCAGGTTTCTCCGGATCAAATGGGATGCCGTTTTTGTTGCAGGTAATGTTCGCGCGCTCCAGGCTCGCTTCAGCAACATTCCCAGTCTGTCCCTTAGGCCGCAGATCAACCAGCATGAGATGTGTGTCGGTTCCGCCTGAAACAATATCAAGGCCGTTTTCGACCAGGGTGCCAGCAAGCATCCGCGCGTTCTCAACTATCTGGCCTGCATAGGACTTGAAGCCCGGGCGCAATGCTTCGCCAAATGCCACGGCCTTGCCGGCGATGACATGCATCAGCGGGCCGCCCTGGATGCCAGGGAAAATCGCTGAATTGAATTTTTTGCCCAGCTCTTCATTGTTGGACAGGATCATCCCGCCCCGGGGACCGCGCAATGTCTTGTGAGTCGTCGTCGTCACGACATCTGCATAAGGCAGCGGACTTGGATGAACACCACCAGCAACGAGCCCGGCAAAGTGCGCCATGTCCACCATCAAATAGGCACCGACACTGTCTGCAATCTGACGGAAGGCAGCAAAATCAATAATACGTGGATAGGCTGACCCGCCAGCGATGATGAGCTGCGGCTTATGTTCTTTCGCCAGGCTCGCCACCTCATCCATATCGATCAAATGATCCTGAGCCCGCACACCATACTGAACCGCATTGAACCACTTGCCTGACTGATTGGGTTTGGCACCATGGGTCAAATGACCGCCAGCAGCGAGGCTCATACCCAGGATCGTATCTCCGGGCTTGATCATCCCCATCAGTGCACCCTGGTTCGCCTGGCTACCAGAATTGGGTTGGACGTTCACATAGGCGCAATTAAAAAGTTGTTTCGCGCGCTCAATGGCGAGCTCTTCTGCGACATCAACAAACTCACACCCACCGTAGTACCGACGCCCGGGATATCCTTCGGCATATTTGTTGGTCAGAACGGAGCCTTGTGCCTCAAGCACTGCTTTGGAGACAATGTTCTCTGAAGCAATCAGCTCGATCTGGTTTTGCTGACGACCGAGCTCACGCTCAATTGCGCCAAAAATTTCCGGGTCGCTATCTTCCAATGACCGACTAAAGAACTGCGAAGACGAGGTATCCATGCTTGCGGGGCTGGAGACGGCCATGTCTGAAACCTTTTTCTGAAACTGTCACTGGAGAGCGAACCCAGAGGGCAAACAGGGGGATCGGACCAGAGTCAGATTGCGTTAACGTAAGGCGCGCTAGTTACCACATATAGTCTCCCTGCGCCAACGTCGCACAAGCCAGGACACCCCAAAAAAAGACCGCCAACACCCTCCGTTCAGGACAGCTCCTTTCGGGTCGCACCACCTACCTCCACCAAATGACCAAAACCAAGTTATTTGCTGGGTTAATACCAAAGGTCATCAAACATATGGGCGTTTTACAAAAAGCATCGCAATCACTTTTCAAATAGTTCGAAGAAATACTTGATTAATCTTGCGCCCTTTGCGATACACCTCACAAGTATTGGTTCATTGATATCTGGTTTAGATTCTTGTCGGATTCCAAGATGCCGAGTGATCGTGACGATTCCCCATCACCTGCAACACTTCAGTTTGCGTCAGAAATTGTAGCTGCCTATGTCAGCAACAACACTCTCGCAGTTGATGAGTTGCCGGACATGATCCGCACCGTACACGGTGTTCTTGCTGCATTGGGAGAAGACGCAGGAGCCGGTCTGACCCAGCAAGGACCTGCCGTTTCCGTCGAAGACTCAGTAACGGACGAATACTTGATCTGTCTGGAAGATGGGAAAAAGCTGAAAATGCTGAAGCGATACCTAAGATCCAGGTATGGCCTATCACCTGAAGAATATCGTGCAAAATGGGGCCTTCCAGCTGACTATCCAATGGTTGCCCCCAACTATGCGGCGCAGCGTTCTAAGCTTGCGAAGAAGATCGGCCTTGGACAAAACAGTGCGCCGCGCAAGCGCGACTGACCGGTCTAAACAACCCAGCCCTTGCCATCTTTTCCTGACCGGGAAGCAGACGCAGACTGCTCATTCTCGTCAGCTTTCTGATTCATGACATAGTTCAGCTTATTGAGTGCCACACGCTCAAGCTCTGATTGTGGCAGCTTGGCCGGCCCGACAATCGACACCTCTGTCCCAGTGGCACCATCGATGGCTGACACTTTCATGCTGTCACCGACTGGATAGAGCTCAAAATACACCTCACGGGTTCCCCCGCTGGTGTTCGATGGGCCGCCCTTTCCGGGGTTGGAACGCGGAAACTTACGCCGCACGCCTGATCTTGCGCCGGGTCCACACCTCATCAAGGGCGTGCACCAGGCTCTCCATCATTTCGTCCGTATGAAGCGGACAGGGTGTGAACCGCAGCCGTTCAGTACCGCGAGGAACAGTTGGGTAATTAATCGGCTGAACGTAGATATTGTGATCGCTTAGCAGGTCATCAGCTACTTGCTTGCAGAGAACCGGATCTTTGACCATCACCGGCACAATATGGCTTTCGCACATCATGACCGGCAGACCGGCATCCAGAAGCATTTTTCGGAGCGTTTGAGCGCGTTCTTGATGCACCTCACGCTCGACATTGCTTGATTTCAAGTGACGAACACTTGCAAGAATGCCTGCAACAAGAACCGGCGAAAGAGACGTCGAGAAGATAAACCCAGGCGCGTAGGACCGCACCACGTCGACAACCGCCTCACTGGCGGCGATGTACCCGCCCATCACGCCAAACCCTTTGGCAAGCGTGCCTTCGATAATATCGACCTTGTCCAGAACACCGTCCCGTTCAGCAATCCCCCCACCGCGCGGGCCATAAAGCCCAACCGCGTGGACTTCATCCAGGTAGGTCAGCGCACCATATTTGTGCGCCAGATCGCAGATCTCTCCGATCGGGGCGATATCCCCATCCATGGAGTAAACAGATTCAAAAGCGACAATCTTTGGTTGATCGAGCGGAGCGGACTGTAGCAGCTCTTCCAGGTGCTCAAGATCATTGTGGCGCCAGACCCGCTTTGGGCCGCCGCTGCGGCGAATACCTTCAATCATGGATGCATGATTGAGTTCATCGGAAATTGTCAGACAATCTCCAAAGACCCGCGCCAGTGTACTCAGAGTCGCGTCGTTAGCGATATATCCAGATGTAAAGAGGAGAGCAGATTCCTTCTGGTGAAGGTCGGCGATCTCTTTCTCAAGCTCAACATGATAGTGGGTGGTTCCAGAGATATTGCGCGTGCCACCAGACCCCGCACCGACAAGGTCAACAGCTTCATGCATCGCTGTCGTTACGAGCTCATTTTGGCCCATTCCCAGATAGTCGTTGGAGCACCAGACAACGATCTCTTTCTCGCCTTCCGGCGCGTGAAAGGTCGCACGAGGAAAGCTTCCGCGATGGCGCACAATATCTGCAAAAACTCGGTATCGGCCTTCGTTCCGCAGCGAGGTCAACGCTTCCGACAGCTTGCCTTCGTAGTCCATCGTCTATTCCACTTCTAGTTGCCTATAAACCAGCATACCACCATAGGAAGAGTGGTTGTTTATGGTTTATAGTCCGTTAACGCGTTCCAGCACTCAAGGAAATCTGCAGATTTCTGCTGTCAGCGCCACTCGCGAATTGTCGCAGAAAATGTCACCAAAAACTAGAACCAGTCGTTTAGCGCCAGTCCCCTCGCTCTTCCAGTACAGATTTAAGCACTTCCGGACGATCTGTCATCACTCCGTCAACACCCAAGTCGAGCAAGCGCCTCATTTCATCGGGATCATCTATCGTCCACACATGCACCTGGAGACCCCGCTCATGGGCATGCCCGATCAGCCGTCGATCCACCAGCCGAACACCAAACTGATGCGTGGGGATTTGCAGACACCCCTGCGTGAAACGCCCCCAAATGCCGGAGAACGGGCCCGATAGGCTCGAAAACCGCATCCTGGTCGTGCCGAGCGGCCCAAGCCCCGTACACAACCGCGGCCCCAATATTTCCTTAATCCCAACGGTGCGTTTGTCGGAGAACGAAGTCACACACACCCGGTCAAGGGCATTGGCTTCCTGAAGCACCTTCGCCAATGGCTCTGCCGCATTGTCCTGCTTCGGATCAATGTTGAACCGAGCCTCTGGCCAACTGTTCAACAACTCGACAAACAGAGGGATGGGTTCCCGCCCGTCAATGCGGGCTTTCGCGACATCTGCATAGTCCATCTCGGTGATGCGACCGGTCATGTCGGTGACCCGGTCCAGTTCCTCATCATGGAAAGCCAGCAGCACACCGTCGCGCGTTGCATGGACATCTGTCTCGAGGTACCGAAATCCGAGATCAATCGCATGCTGGAAGGCAGGCAGTGTGTTCTCAGGATGAGCGCTGGTACCCCCTCGATGGGCAAAGGCCAAGACGCCATCACATTCCAGGTAGGGAAACTTTGCAGGTCGGGACATTTTTCTCACTCCGCTTGGAATGGAATCTAGTTCATCCAAGACAGATTGAAAGCCCTTAGAAAGCTGGGATTATCTGGTGAGCGAAGATGTCCGCACCCGCCGGTCGATATCATAGACATCGTCACGGAAATTCACGACGCCGCTGTCATCTACCCAGGCGGTCAGGTAAAGCAGATAAACAGGAACAGATTCTGCCAGGCGCACATCCCGACGATTACGGTCGTTGACCACGCCGTCAACTCGCGCCCGGTCCCACCCTTCCGTTTCGCTTAACAACCATGCTGTCAGGTCGTGCACATCTTCTACACGAACACAGCCAGAGCTATAGGTCCGCGCTGTGCGGCCAAACAGGCTCTTAGATGGCGTATCGTGAAGGTAGACCGCATAAGGGTTGTTGAAATGGATCTTCACCGTGCCCAGCGAATTTCTTGGGCTTGGGTCCTGGCGCAGTCGCACATCGCTGGCACTTGTCCGGTACCAATTGACCGAACGTGCGCTGACCTCACGGCCACCACGATAAACACGAATGCCCAGCCGCTCAAAATAGGCAGGGTTCCGACGTGCTTTAGGGATCAGATCCTTTTCAGCAATGCTCCGGGGAACGTGCCAATAAGGATTGAACGCAAGGAAAGTAATCTCACTTGTGATCTCCGGCGTTTGCCGATCTTCTTTGCCAACAATAACGCGCCGACGAAGATCAACCCGACCATCTGTGACAGCTTCAACCTCTTGGCCCGCAATGTTCACAAACACGTAGCGACGTCCGAGCGACTCTGACACTTCGTTCAATCGTTGAAGGTTGATCGCCAGCTGCTTGATCCGCTTCGACACGGGCACATTCATCGTATCGATTGTATTGGGGCCAATCACACCATCTGGCGCCAGACCATGACGACTTTGAAAACGACGCGTGCCCTCGTAAACATGTTCGTCATAGACAGCAGGGTCACCGCCTGAGATCGCCAAGTCGCCCGTTGCCACAAGTCGTTCACGAATGAGAGGGACCCGGTCGTCGCGGTCGCCCAATTCGATCTTCTCTCCACGAGGGATCGGCTTCCAGCCCCCCCACTCTTGGATCTGTTCGTACATGGACATGGCGCGGAGCACTGGCCAGAAGCCCGCATCCCCGAGCGTGGGCACGCTTGAAAGCGAGGTAGGCGTATCTGGAATGAGAGCTTCAGAACTTGGATTCCAGGGATCAACCCACTGCTGCTCCCATGGGTTGAACGCATCTTCGGCTGACGCAGATGAGGCAAAGAAGACCACAGCGCCCACAAAAACAGCGCTCGCAGCCAGTATCAGATAGTCAAAAGATGTCTTTGCGACATGAGTCACAGCGCTGCCCCCGCGGCCTGTCTCGAATTTACGTCTGTTAGCGTTCATTTTCGGCACACCAGAGTCAAAGCACAAATAGGGTAAATTGCCTCTTTGAGACAGTTTTTGGTTGTTCGGCAACAGTTTGCCATGATGAACGCAAGTTAGAGGCCATGTTTCACTTATTAATAGCCCCCACACAAAAAGGGTAAATCCAGTATATGTCGCAAATACTGATAATAAATTTAGCCGTGATAGCCATCAGCCTGTTCACTCTCTGGTGTGTGAGTATCAGGATTCGCGATGCCAGTATCATCGACATCTTCTGGGGTCCGGGATTTGGCATTGTCGCGCTCACAACCTTTATCCTCACCGAAGCACCCGGCCCGTCCGGGCTCCTTCTCACCGCCTTTGCGTGTCTATGGTCCATTCGCTTGGGTACACACCTAGCCGGCCGATGGCTGTCGCATGGCCAAAAAGAGGATCCTCGATACATAGCCATGCGCAAGAAGGCGGGGCCGTCATTCGGCAGGCGCTCCCTCATCACCGTCTATGGTCTTCAGGGTGGCCTCATGTGGCTGGTCTCCATGCCACTCCAAATCGGCATCTCTCAAAGTGCTGGTGCATCCTTCGGCTATTTCACAGCGCTCGGTTGCGTCATCTTCACGCTGGGTTTCGTCATCGAAGCCTTAGCCGATGCACAATTGAGGGACTTCAAAGCCACCCCTACCAACCAGGGCAAGGTCATGTCGCTCGGCCTGTGGTCGTGGAGCAGGCATCCGAACTATTTCGGTAATGCGTGCCTTTGGTGGGGCTTGTTCTTTATCGCCGCAGATGCGCCTTACGGGGTGTTCACGGTCGCAAGCCCGGCCATCATGACCTTCTTGTTGCTTCGTGTTTCCGGCGTCTCCCTGTTGGAGCGCCGCATGGCCCGAGCAAAATCCGAATATGTGGAATACCAGCAGTCCGTAAACGCATTTGTGCCGCTCCCACCTTCATGGAAACGGCACAAATAAGTTCTTCTGCGATCCGGATTAGAGGCGGAAACGGATCTGATCTGTCCAAAAGCGTTCGAGCTTGTTCAGGGTTTTGTTGATCACCTGAAGCTCTTCCTGGCTCACATCACCGACTTCAGAAATCGTATCGATGTGGCGGTTATACAGAGTGTCGATCGTATCACAGATTTCCCGACCCTTCTGAGTCAGACGAACGCGGACCGATCGACGGTCCATTTCTGAACGCTGATGATTGATGTAGCCGGCTTCCACAAGCTTCTTCAGATTGTAGGAAACATTCGATCCGAGATAGTGACCCCGTGACCGCAACTCGCCAGCAGTCATCTCCTGATCACCAATATTGAACAGAAGCAGCGCCTGCACGCTGTTAATTTCAACATTGCCACTCCGATCAAGCTCATCCTTGATCACATCCAGCAAACGACGGTGAAGCCGCTCAACAAATGTCAGCGCCGTCAGATAGGCCTCACGCGCTTCGGGGGAAGCACTCCTTGGCTCACTTGTTTCTGCTTCTTCGATCATCGCACTCATGGAACAAACCTCTACAAATCCGCTCTCGCGGCAACCTCAAACTCAGATCGCCGCAAACCCATAACCACCACACTACAAGCGGCGTCCTAATGGTGGCTTAATCAGAACCTCAAATTTGGCCTAAATTTGGGGATGTTTTCCCTACAGATCGATCATTCAGCAGCTTGACCGTAGGCTGCGCCTATCATTGTGTCGGAAAGGATTTGGTAAGTATGTTTCCAAGCAGCATCAACATCCGGCGTATAAGCCTCACCTAGACCCTGCTCCAAAGTCCACAAGAGTGCCGCACCCACCTTGTCGTAGTGCTCCGGCTTCACCCCGTAAGCGACATGGCCCTGCCCAAGTTTCTGCACAACAGGCACCAGGGAATTAAGATCATTGAGGCCCGCTACAGCAATTGTCAGCGTCTTCATCAGCTTGCGCCCCTGCTCCTCCATATCTCCGGAAAAAAGTGGCTTTACCTCAGGTGCAATATCGAACAGGCGGCCATAGAAAAGTTCAGCGGCTTTGTCCGCAATGGGCTTAACAGCGTCAAACGAGCCTTGAACAAGTCCGATTTCAGTTGGGGTCATTAGTTTTCTCCTCGCGTTATGCGAGCAGAAAGCTAGTCATTACACCCTAAGTCCTGGTTAAGGCGGTCCAAACCAAATCAGGCGAGAGACCTAAAGGTCGCCCTTCAGCAGTTTGATAATGCCAGAAAAATCGACCTGCTCATGCCCACTGGACTCCATGAGGCTGTAGAGAGCTGCTGCCTGAGCCCCAAGCGGCGTTGCGGCTTTGGCACTTTGGGCTGCCTCCTGCGCGAGACGTAAGTCCTTCAACATCATGCCTGCGGTAAATCCTGCTTGATAGTCCCGGTTTGCCGGCGAGCTCGGCACCGGTCCTGGCACTGGGCAATAAGACGTCATCGACCAACACTGACCCGATGCCGTTGAAGAAATATCAAACAGTGTCTGACCGTCGAGGCCCAGCTTTTCGGCAAGCACAAAAGCTTCTGAGACACCGATCATAGAAATGCCCAACAGCATATTGTTGCAGACCTTAGCGACCTGCCCATTGCCGGCTGCACCGGCATGGAAGATGTTCTGGCCCATAATGTCGAGATAGGGTTTTGCCGCGGCAAACGCTGCTTCCTCACCCCCAGCCATGAAGGTCAATGTTCCGGCTTCCGCTCCACCGACCCCGCCCGACACTGGCGCATCAATCATTTGCATTCCCGCTGCTTGCGCTTCTGAGATGACTGCGCGAGCCGTTGTTACATCGATGGTTGAGGAGTCGATGAACAATGTCCCTTTGTCGGCAGCCGCAAGAAGACCGTCGTCACCCAGATAAACTGACGAGACGTGCGCTCCAGCGGGAAGCATTGTCACAACAGCATCAACGCCCCTTGCAACATCAGAAGCAGCAGCAGCCACAGAGGCACCTGTATCCGTTGCTTTTTTGACCGCGTCAGCAGACAGGTCAAAAACCGTCAGATCATGCCCGGCCTTGATAAGGTTCTGCGCCATCGGCCCGCCCATATTGCCAAGCCCGATAAATCCAATATTCGCCATCTCTTGCCTCCCGGAAATAAGTTCAGTCGAACGTCAGCTCATTCTCGCCAAGCGACGCGAAATAACCCGCCACCTGCTCGTCTGTCACAGCGTCCAGAGATGCAGGCTGCCACTTCGGCGCCTGATCCTTATCAATCACCACAGCCCGCACACCTTCGTAGAAGTCGGGCGCCGCCATAAACCTATTTGTCAGCCGAAATTCGAGCGACATGCAATCTTCGAAATCAAGCTCCGCGCCTGCGCGAATTTGTCCATAAGCAACCCGCGTAGAAAGAGGCGACTTAGACCGGATAGTTTCAGCTGTCTTAGTCGCCCACTCACCACCATCAGTGTCTAACCGTTGGAGAATGGCGTCCACGCTATCAGCGCTGAAAGCAGCATCGATCAGGCCCTGCAATTCAGCCAGGGGCGCGTCATCCGTTGCCTGTGTTTCTGCTGCGATCGCAGCATCCACAGCTTCCCCCTCAACAAGCCGGGTGAGAAGCGCTTCATGTCTGTCTGTTGGTACGAACGCATCTGCGATCCCGGCATAGACGGCATCGGCCACTTTCAGGCGCGCGCCCGTAAGCCCGAGATACATGCCGATCTCACCTGGGCAGCGTGGCAGAAAATAGGTGCCGCCAACATCGGGAAACAAACCGATACCCGTTTCCGGCATCGCAAAGGTCAGACGTTCAGATGCAACGCGGCGACTACCGTTCACCGACACCCCGACACCGCCGCCCATATTGATCCCGCTCATGAGAGCCACATAGGGCTTTGGGTAGCGCTTGATGGTGCGATTAAGCCGATATTCATCGCGGTAAAAGTTGATCACTTCAGGTGAACCAGCTTTCCCCTGATCATGAAGCACCCGAATGTCACCCCCAGCGCAGAACGCCTTTTCGCCCGCTGCCTGAATGACAACAGCAGTGATGGAGTCATCCTCGGCCCATTGCTCAAGCTGAGGATGAAGCTGCTTCACCATATTATAGGTAAGCGCATTCAACACCTTCGGGCGGTTGAGAGTTACGAGACCAATAGGCCCACGCTGCTCAAACAGAATTTCCGGCTCTTCACTCATTTCGGTCTTCAGTCTTTCAACATCTCGCGCGCAATGATGACGCGCATAATCTCATTGGTCCCTTCCAGGATCTGATGCACGCGCACATCCCGCAAATGCCGCTCAAGCGGATAGTCTTTGAGATAGCCATACCCGCCGTGAATCTGCAGCGCTTCATTGACGACATTAAAGCCGGTGTCGGTCGCAAACCGTTTTGCCATCGCCGCCTGCATGGTGGCATCAGGCGCTTTGGCATCCACCTTCACCGCTGCTTGATAGAGCAGCAGACGTGCGGCTTCGAGCTCCGTTGCCATATCTGCGAGCTTGAATTGAAGCGCTTGGAAATCGGCGAGCGGGCGACCAAACTGTTTGCGCTCCTGCATATAGGCTTTGGCGGTCTCAAGCGCCGTCCGCGCCGTGCCCAGGGAGCAGGCACCAATATTAAGGCGACCACCGTCGAGACCCATCATCGCGATCTTGAAGCCCTGACCTTCTTCCCCAATTAGGTTCTCAACCGGCACACGGGCATCTTCAAAAATGACGGCGGCAGTCGGCTGACTGTTCCAGCCCATCTTGCTTTCTGTCGCACCAAAAGATAGGCCGGGTGTGCCTTTTTCAACGACCAGACAGGACACCCCTTTGGGCCCGTCCTCGCCGGTGCGTACCATGCAGACATAGACGTCTGAGGTGCCACTTCCGGAGATAAAGGCTTTAGAGCCGTTCAGAACATAATGGTCCCCGTCTCTCACGGCTTTTGTCCTGAGGGACGCCGCATCTGATCCGGAACCAGGTTCCGTCAGGCAGTAGCTGGCAATTTTGGCCATAGAGGTGAGGTCCGGCAGCCACTTGGACCGCTGCTGGTCAGAGCCGAAGCGATCGATCATCCACGATGCCATATTGTGGATCGACATATAGGCCGCCGTCGACGTGCACCCGGCCGACAGCGCCTCAAAGATCAAAGCCGCATCAAGACGGGTGAGCGCTGAGCCCCCCACATCTTCGCGCACATAAATGCCGGCAAAGCCAAGCGCTGCGGCCTTCCGCATGGTTTCAACCGGGAAGATGGCTTCCCTGTCCCATTCAGCCGCATAGGGCGCCAGCTCATCCTGGGCGAACCCGCGCGCAACGTCCTGAAACGCCTGCTGTTCCTCTGACAAATCAAATTGCAAAGCGGCACCTCCCGTTGGGATACGTAGTCAAAGCACGCATCTCGTTCTGCGGGTGATAAAAGCCCGGTAATCCCCTGTCAAACAAGCCTTTTCTCACAAAGCGGACCCTACGGAATGTTGCCAGCTTGTCCCCCAGCCGATATGACAGAACCACCATAATAAGAATTGAGAGCCTGAGCCCGTGCCCACAAATCCGACATTCCCAAGCACCCGCATGCGTCGCAACCGCCATAGCGATTGGTCAAGACGCCTTGTGTCGGAAAACAAGCTCAGCATAGACGATCTAATCTGGCCGCTCTTTGTTTTTGAGGGATCCGGCAGAGAGGCCGTCTCCACCATGCCCGGTGTCGATCGCCTGTCGATTGACGAAGTGGTGAAGTCAGCAGAAGCCGCGGCGAAAATTGGCATCCCGGTCATCGCCCTCTTCCCCTATACCGATGCAGAAGGTCGGACACCTGGTGGTGACCTGGCAATGGACCCGGACAATCTTGTTTGCCGTACGGTTCGCGCCATCAAACAGGCCGTGCCAAATATTGGTATTCTGTGCGACGTGGCCCTCGATCCCTATACCAGCCATGGCCACGACGGCGTGATGGACGGCGATATTATCCTGAATGACGAGACCGTCGAAATCCTTGTGAAGCAATCCCTGGTTCAAGTGGAAGCGGGCTGCGACATTATTGCCCCGTCCGACATGATGGACGGACGTGTTGCTGCGATCCGTGAGGGCCTTGAAGCCGCCGGTCACACAAACACTCAAATCATGGCCTATGCCGCAAAATATGCCTCAGCCTTTTACGGTCCTTTCCGCGATGCCATCGGCTCAACCGGCGCCCTAAAAGGCGACAAACGGACCTATCAGATGGACCCTGCCAACACCGACGAAGCGCTCCGCGAAGTCGCTCTCGACATTGCAGAAGGCGCTGACTTCGTCATGGTCAAACCGGGCATGCCCTATCTCGACATCGTGACCCGTGTGAAACAGGAATTTGGCGTGCCCACATTCGCCTATCAGGTGTCGGGCGAATATTCGATGCTCGCAGGCAGCATTGAACGGGGCTGGCTCGACCGCGACCGTGTGATCCTCGAAGCCCTGACCGCCTTCAAACGCGCAGGCGCAGACGGAGTGCTCAGCTACTTCGCGATGGATGCCGCAAAGCTTCTCATTCAAGGCTGATTTCTGCGCTCTCAGCGATCTGCTTCGCCTCATCCAGCCATTGACACGGCCCGTCAATGGCAACCACGGTCTCAGTCACAAATCCATTGAAACCGGTTGCGAGCGCGAGCGAATAAGCTCCCATCAGGCCAACCTCAATCCAGTCCCCCTCCTGGATATCGTCCGGCACCAGAAACGGGTTATCCAGAACATCAAGATTATCACAGGTTGGCCCAAAGATTCGAAAGGCTTTCGGGTCACCCTTCAAGGTACGACCGCGACCAAAAGCGCGTGTTGGCATGATGAACTTGCCAATATTCACCTCTGACAAGCAGCCGTAAATTCCCTCGTTAACATAGAGCGTATCGCCTTTGCGCAAATGCACCTGCAACAGAAGCGAGCATCCGTCTACCGCAAGCGCACGCCCCGGCTCGCACAACAAAGGCATGTCGAGGGTGAGTTCCGTCACGGTGTCCGAAATCACTTTTAGCATTGCCGCCAAGTCGACATTAACCCCTGTGTAAGGGGCAGGAAAACCACCTCCAATATCGAGATAGGCAAGCTCAACTCCCGCCTTCTCGATAATCGTTTTCGCAGTCATCAACGCTGTCCGATAGGCTTCGATATCAATACATTGACTGCCGACATGAAATGTAAGCGCGGGTCTCATGCCCCTGCGCACCACATCTTGAAGTAAGAGTACCGCGTCATCCGCAGACACACCGAACTTGCTCGACAGATCAAAAACAGCACCTGTCCCGCCAGTCGCAAAACGAACACTGATGGTTGCATCTGTGCCGACGATTTGTTCGATCTTGTCGAGCTCCTTAGCATCATCGATCACAAAGTCGGTAAGCCCGTAAACGTCTGCTGCGGTTTCCAGAGCGCCCCGCCCTTTGACGGGGTGGTTGAAGTAACAGTTTGCGTCAGGCAACAAATCACGCACTTGCGAGATTTCCGTCAAAGACGCAGTGTCAAATGAGCAAATACCAGCACCAAAAAGCGTTTCCAGAATGAACGGATGAGGGTTGCACTTGACTGCATAAAGCACCTCGCCAGGAAAATGGTCGATAAACACGCTCACCTTCGCTCGGATCACATCCGGCCAAATCACGAAGATCGGGTAAGACGGGTCAAGCTGATCCAGCATGGAGCCAACGGACGAAAAGCGTTGTGTCTTCAAGACTTTTGCCCCAACCGCGCGATCAGGCTAGACGTATCCCATCGGTTTCCACCCATCTCCTGGACATCGGCATAAAACTGATCCACCAGTGCGGCAACGGGAAGTTGTGATCCGTTCCGGCGCGCCTCTTCCAGACAGATCGCCAGATCCTTGCGCATCCAGTCGACCGCGAACCCGTGCTCAAACTCTCCCGCAATCATGGTCTCGAAGCGGTTTTCCATTTGCCAGGATTGCGCCGCCCCTTTTGAAATCACATCAATCACAGCCGCTGCATCAAGTCCGGCGTTTTCCGCAAACTGAATGCCCTCTGACAGGCTTTGCACAAGCCCCGCAATACAGATCTGATTGACCATCTTGGTGAGCTGTCCGGCCCCCGCAGGGCCCATCAAGCGGACCGATTTTGAGAAACAATCAATCAGCGGTTGTGCCATCTGAAAAACGGCTTCTTCGCCACCAACCATGACGGTAAGCGCCCCATTCTCAGCCCCCGCCTGACCGCCCGACACCGGCGCATCCAGAACGCCAATGCCCTGCTCTTGGCCAATTTCTGCAAGTTCACGGGCAACGCCCGCAGAAGCCGTCGTGTGATCCACAAACACGGTACCTGAGCTCATACCAGCGAATGCACCTTGATCCCCGAGTGTGACACCTTGCAGGTCATCATCATTACCGACACAGCAAAAGACAAAATCAGCGTCCTTGGCTGCCTCAGCTGGCGTGGACGCCTTCGCGCCGCCATGCTGCGCCACCCATTTATCAGCCACAGAGGTCGTGCGGTTGAAGACGGTCACGGAGTGACCCATTTGGCTTAAATGACCCGCCATCGGGTAACCCATCACGCCAAGTCCAACAAATGCGACTGATTTTTCCACGCCCACGGTTTTTGCCTCTATTCTGATGTTTGGGCACCCTTGTACCGGACACGCACCCCATAACGCAAAACAGCCACCCGAAAGTAGAGAAGAAAACAAACATGAGCACAGCACTGAAAATCGGGAAATGGGCAGGAATTATCGTGTTGGCGCTGATTACCGTGATCGGTCTTCTTCTCATGGACCGCTATGGCGCAGCCCGCCAATCGGTCGACGCTCATGACGGCAACCTTCAACTGGCTGGCCTCAAAGCCCCTGTGCAAATCATCCGCGATGAAAACAGCGTGCCCCATATCTTTGGATCCAGTGAGGAAGATGTCGCCTTTGGCCTCGGCGTAACCCACGCGCAAGACAGACTCTGGCAGCTGGAGCTTTTCCGCCGTGTCGGCCAGGGACGCTTGGCCGAACTGCTGGGGAGCTTCGCCCTCCCCGCTGACCGCTATCTCCGCACGCTCGATCTTTATGGGCAGGCTCAGGCGACGGTTCCCGAGCTCTCCCCAGAAACTCAATCTCTGCTTGAGGCCTATGCCGCAGGTGTGAACTCCTATCTCGCACAACGCGAAATCCCCCTACCGCCAGAATTCCTCTTCATGGCGCACACGCCTGAACCCTGGGTTGCGGCAGATTCCGTCGTGATGATCAAGCTTCTGGCGCTTGGCCTCTCCGGCAATGCCACCCGTGAGCTTTCCAGAGCTAGACTGGCAGAAGTTCTGACGACGGACCAACTGGCAGCTTTCTTTCCACCCTATCCAGGAGACGGGCCCGTTGCCCTGCCTGACCTGGCAAGCCTCTATTCAGACACCCCGATCCGGGAGGCCGCTGCTGCGATCCCTGATACGGGCCCCAAAGGGGCGTCCAACAATTGGGTTGTGGATGGCAGCCATACAGCAAGTGGGAAACCCCTGCTCGCCAATGATCCTCACCTGGGTATGCTGGCTCCCTCAATCTGGTATCTCGCCCACCTCGCCTACCCGGACAGAAATGTCGTCGGTGGCACAATTGCTGGCGTGCCGAGCGTCGTGCTTGGGCGCAACGACCATATCGCCTGGGGGTACACGAACACTGGCCCCGACACGCAGGACCTCTACGTAGAAAAACTAAACCGGGAAAACCCGAACGAATATCTAACACCCGACGGTTATGAGACTTTCGAAGAGCGCACTGAAATCATCAAAGTCCGTTTCGGCGAGGATGAGATATTCACTGTCCGCTCAACCAGAAACGGCCCCGTCCTACCGTCTGACTTTTTTGGCGCCGACAAACTGATCGAGGAAGGCCATGTCCTCGCACTTTCCTGGACCGCATTTGCGCGCCCAGACCTCACAATTGAAGCTGGCCACAACATCACCAAGGCACAAAACTTCGAAGAGTTTCGAAACGCTCTCCGCTCTTATGTGGCGCCCATGCAGAACATGGTGTTTGCCAATGTCGACGGAGAAATTGGGTTTATCGCACCCGCACAAATCCCCGTGCGCAACGACGCCCATGAAACCTTGGGGCTCATTCCAACACCAGGATGGAAAGCCGAAAACAGCTGGATCGGCACAATCCCGTTTGAAGGCCTGCCGCAAAGCTTCAATCCACCAAGTGGGAAGATCGTCACCGCGAACAACAAAATTGTCTCTGACAGCTATCCCTATTCCATCACCAAACAATGGGACCTTCCCTACCGCGCCGAGCGGATCGAAGAATTACTCGCAGCATCCAACAAGCACACTGTCGATAGCTTCAATAGGATGTTGATGGATAATGGCTCAAGCTTCGCCGCCAAGTTCGCACCGATGCTTCTTGGAATGGCAGCAGACACACCTGAGACCGCTGCGGTGCGCGCGCGCCTTGCTGCCTGGGATCACAGAATGGACGGTGACAGGGCTGAACCCATCCTGTTCCTCAACTGGATGCGGGAACTCACCCGTCTTGTCTATGCTGATGAGCTACAGGAAGAGTTTGCGTCTCGCTGGCGTTTCCATCCTGTGTTCATGGAACAGGTTCTGACTGGCGTTGAGGGCAAAGAAGCATGGTGCGACAACACCACAACACTCGACGTGGAAGAAACTTGTGCTGACCTCGTAGACGAGGCGCTGACAAAGGCGCTGACCGATTCGAAGGAACGGTTTGGCGACAATATGAATTCCTGGAGATGGGATGAAGCCCATCCCGTCGTGAACCGGCACATACCGGGATCATTCTTGCCGCTGCTCGGCGATGCGCTGACGATTGCCCGCCCCTCGTCCGGCGGCAACCACACCATCAATCGCGGACAGCATTCCATCGGCTCCAGCAATCCGTTTGATAACATCCACGCGGCGGGATATCGCGCCGTGTATGACCTCGCAGATCTCGATGCATCCCGCTACATGATTTCAACAGGCCAGTCCGGCAATCCTTTATCGCCGGACTTTGATCATCTGGCAACCGACTGGGCTGAGGGTGGAAGCATCGCCATCGCGACGGATCGCACCTCGATCAAAACCCTATCGCGTATGGAATTGACGCCCGCCCCGTGAGCACTAGCGAATAGAGCCTTCACCCGCCAATCGGTAGGACTTGCAGTGAGGGGACGAGTTCCGCAGACACTCCGCGTAGTAAAGGCGCAAGACAGACCCATCAAGGTTCATGTCATAACAGTCCTTGGTGCCATATGAGATGATTTCTGATTGATGGCACCAGCGGTTGCCTTCAATCCACCAACGACCACTACCCCGCTTCGAGCGCGTAGATGAATGTTCCCGATGGTAGGTCTTGTAGTGGTAGTAAATGAGCTTCACACGGCTTGTCCCGTCCGCATTGAGCTGGATTTCGACATTGGTGAGACGGTTACCACCCTGAATATCAAGACGGCCCATCTCGAGAAAAAGCGTCTGACCAGTCAGACGCGCACTAATCGCATTGCCGGTGAGTGAGTTACCCGGGCGATTACGAATGGTTTCTTCCAGGTTGCCTCCACCGCCATAGTGATCATACCCCACAATGCCCGTAGATCCGCCGGGTGTTGCCACCTCTTCTTCACCGCGCTGTTGCGTGGTCGCCGCCTGTTGAGGCTGCACATCTTCATTGCGCCGCGTTGGAAGTTGGTCTGTAACCTGCGGTTTAGGCTCAGGTTTCACCTCAGGTTTCGGTTCTGGCTTTGGTTCCGGCTCGGGCGTTGGTTCAGGAACCGGGTCAATGTCCGCGTCCGCGAAGGTTGGCGTTTGTTGATCCGAACCATCAATCTGGGCCGCAGCGTCGTCATTATTATCGAGCCCAGCGGCAAGCTGGAATGTTAAAGCGTCGCCGTCTCCAGGTCCTTCTGACCCAAAGATCCCGCCACCCAACAAAAAATAGACCAGCACCAACAAATGAAGACCAACCGACCAGAGCAACACTGTACGAAGGCGCGGTGCTTCAAACCCGTTTAACTGATCTGGATCAGCAACACTCATTCAGATTGCTCCGTTACAAGGTTCACTTCCCGCACGCCCACGTTCCGAAGGCCCTCCATGAGCTTAATCAACTCATGGGCCGGTGCATTTTCATCTGCCTTAATAGAGACGTCATAAATGCCCTGTTCATCCAGGAAATCGCGCAGCGCATAGGCTGCAAGATCAGCACCCATGACACGGTCGCCCAGATAAACAAACCCATCAGCCTCGACATAGAGCACCAGGTCCTCAGATGCCCGCTTGTCATCCACCTGTCCAACGGGCAGATCAACATCTATGTCGTCAGTAGGCTGCAACGTACCGGCCAGCAGAAAAAAAATCAGCAGCAGGAAGACCACATTGATGAGAGGCACAACCGACTCATACGGCCGACGCTGAGGAGGTTCTTCGAATTCAATCATTACCTCAAACTCTCCACTCGCGATGTTCCAATGGACTGGGCACCGCCATTGCGGGCAGCTTCAATAGACGAAATCAGCGGCTGCACCGCTGAGCCATTTTCAGCCAAGATCGAGACAACAGCCTCAGGATCACCGCCGAGATTGGTACGAATACCTTCACTCAACGCCTCTGGCGCAATCGGTTCACCGTCGAGCCGCAGACTGCCGTCAGTCAGAACCCAGACCTCAACCACATGACGATCGGTCTCAACCTCTTCCGGATCTGGGGCCGGCGTGAGAACAGCGATCGACTGGGTCTGCAAAAAGGAGCTCGCAAGCATGAAAAAGATCAAAAGCAGAAACACCACATCAATGAGTGGCGTTAAACTCACGATCCTCTTTTTGTGGATTGCTTCATCAAACATGGCAAACCGCCTTAGGCAGATTTAAGGGCTGCAAGTAACCTTGATGACGCATCACGCAATGTAAGGCGCGCGACATCCACCCGGCTCTCCAGAAGATTAAGAGACGCAATTGCCGGAATGGCGACAGCCAGACCCACAGCAGTTGTCAGCAACGCTACCCAAATCCCACCGGACAAGATGGCCGGATCGACCTTGTTACCTGCAAGCTGCAATTGTTGGAACGCGTTGATCATCCCGATCACAGTGCCAAGGAGGCCGAGCAGAGGTGAAATATTCCCGATCACTTCAAGCCAGCGGAAATAGCTCTGCAAGCCGCCTAGCTCATTGCCCCCAACACGGGCGATCTCTTCTTCTGCATTTCCACCATTTTGCGCGCCTTCAACACCGGCCAACAATGTCCGAGCCACTGGAGAACGCGTCTTGCGGAGCACTGCAGCGGCGCCATCCCTGTCACCCGATTTGACCTTATCAATAGCAACATCAATGAACGCACGGCGCGTAAGGCCAGCGCGCCAGAATTGAAATACCTTGAGCAGAATAATCGCCAGAGACAGAACCGACAGGCAAAGCAGAATGACGACAATCGGACCACCTCTATCCACAAGCGGAATAAGCTCCCAGATGCCACCATCTGTCCCGGCGGCGGCGGCAGCATCAAGTCCTGCAAGTCCATCCGCAGATTCGGCTGCAGCCCCGTCTCCCGTCGCTTCAACTGCTGCGTCCGCGCCAGCACCTGTTTCCTCACTCACTACACTTTCCTCATCGGCCACCGGTATCACTCCCCCAAACAGCCCGATTGCACACGAGCCGAACAATTAGTAATGTAACTTTACTAGAGCATTTGAAAGGCGATTTGGTCAACCAGGATTTGCATAGATCGCTTAATCAATTAAATCAGTGCAATCGCTTCGACAAAAGGCCAGAATCTGCCTACCAAACCTTTCTAGCGCACCGTTTAGTGAAAGAAGCGCTGAAAACAAAACGAGCCTAAAGAGCTAGATGGTTAATCAAGACACAGACCGCGACGAGCTGGATCCTTTCTACTTTATTGAATTATTTTCAGAAGTAGGCACGCTGCTTCAACACAATTATGACAGCCGAAGCGGCCTTAGTCGCAACCAAACGCGCGTCATTGTAACTCTCTTGAAGACAGACGGCCTGACGCAGACCGAGCTTGCAGATGCCCTTGGCATCCACAAAGTATCCGCCGGGATCTATATTTCCGAACTAGAGGAATTTGGCTTGGTTGAACGTAAGCCCCACCCACAGGACGGGCGGGCAAAGTGCATTTTCCTGACACCTGTACTCCACGAACTAAGGTCTGGTGGCGAAGACATTGTCAAGGATATGCATAAAGGCATTATCGAGGGAATTGACGCCGATGCATATCGGCAATTTCTCAACAATATGCGCCTGATGCGTGACAATCTCAAAAAGATGACACCGACACCGCCGCCTGAGAGAACACCTGATTAGGTAGCCAACGCACAATATCCACCACGGTGGTAGATTAAGGGCGTCTCCGCACTGGGCTGTTGAAAAGACTTCACCCGCCCAACCATGATGATGTGATCACCTGCATCGTAACGAGCATGGACGTCACATTGAAATGTCGCCAAAGCCTCAGACAGATACGGACAGCCGTTTACACCCTGATCAACTGCAATGCCATCCAGGTGCGGGTGTCCGGACCGCGACAGACGGTTGGAGAGTTCCTGCTGAGCTGCCGCCAGGATATTGATCGTAAACCCCTCGCATTGTTCAAACGCCTGAAGACGGTCCGACGATTTATCGAGACACCACAAAACCAGCGGCGGATCGAGTGACACTGACGAAAAGGAATTGACCGTAATTCCAATAGGGGCATCATCTCCAACCTGAGTAGTCACAATGGCAACGCCGGTCGCAAACTCTCCAAGAGCGTTCCGAAACGAGCGACTATCAAAGGTGTTCATCTGGTTTTCCAATGCAGTATCGATTTCTTAACAGACATTTCCGATTGGTGAAGAAATTCACCTGAGTCCTTTTAGGCAAGCCGGAAAATCGGTGCAACCCACATTCCCGAAACCTGATTTGCGCGACCGTAAGCAGTTTACCCCAATAGATGAAGAAACGCGCGCCTATGACAGGATCTTTCAACACCATATTAACAATGCCTGAGCAGAATGAGCCTGGAAAAGTGTAGGCCAGGATGGCTGCTACGTAATGGGCTTGTAGTGGCGTGACTGGATCACAGGTAAGGGCGGTCTCGCGATGCAGCTGATTGTAGGTGTTATAGTAGTTTGTCTCTGCGTGTTTGGCGGCTATGCCGCGATGGGCGGCAAGCTTGGCGTGCTCTGGCAGCCATTTGAATTTGTCATCATTCTGGGAGCCGCAGTCGGCGCCTTTATCATTGGCAACCCCAGCAGTGTTCTGAAAAACATGGGCAGCATCTTTGGCACCATGTTCAAAGGCTCAAAGTACTCCAAGGAAGCTTTCCTTGAGCTACTTGGGTTGCAATTCACTTTGTTCAAACTCGCAAAAGCCAAAGGCTCTCTTGCGCTTGAAGCACACATTGAGGACCCGCACGGCTCGGATATCTTCAATCAGTTTCCCATTTTCGCATCTGACCACCACGCAGTTGAATTCATGTGCGACTACCTGCGGATGATTACCCTGGGTACAGAAAACGCTCACGAACTTGAGGCCTTGATGGATGAAGAACTCGAGACACACCATCAAGAGCAAGAACTCGCAGTTGGGTCGATGCAGGCACTTGGCGACGGTACTCCTGCCCTCGGCATTGTTGCTGCGGTGTTGGGTGTGATTAAAACCATGGGCTCCATCGACCAGCCGCCAGAAATTCTGGGTCACCTCATTGGCGGCGCGCTCGTCGGGACGTTCTTCGGTGTGTTTGTTGCCTATGGCTTCTTCTCGCCTATGGCGAGTTTTCTGAAAGCTGCCTACGAAGCAGAAAGCAAATATTTGCTCTCCATGAAGGCAGGGCTGCTCGCTCACATGAATGGCTACGCACCGGCTGTTTCTGTTGAGTTCGCTCGCAAAGCGGTGATGACCCCTTACCGTCCGACCTTCGCCGAAGTTGAAGAGTCGACCGGCAACCTCACTATACCGACCAGCTAGGCTGTAGCCCACCATGTCAATGAACGAACAACCCATCATCATCAAGAAGGTGAAGAAGGCTGCCCATGGCCACCATGGTGGCGCGTGGAAGATTGCTTACGCCGACTTTGTTACTGCGATGATGGCGTTCTTCTTGTTGATGTGGCTGATCTCTATGACAACGCCCGAACAGAAACAGGGCCTCGCCGATTATTTTGCTCCCGCAAGTGTCAGCCGCTCCACGTCGGGTGCTGGCGGCGTTATGGGCGGCACAGCGTTTGATGTCGACGGGTCCCGCATGGCCGGGTCTGCACCAAAGGTGATGATGTCAATCTCGACACCTGCAGCGCCAAAGAGCCCGGAGTCTGAAAACCAAAGAACGGCCGCTAGCTCCGACGGCAAAGACTCCTCTAACGGCACGGATCCAGGAACCGCAGATTTTGAGTCTTCAGCGCTTGAGAAAGACCAAAACGCAGCGAACGATCAAAGTCAGTTTGCAAGTGCCGCCGCAAGCCTGCGTCAGTCCATGCAGGATTTGCCTGAGCTTGCGGAATTGTCACGAAACATCATTATCGAAGAAACGCCTGAAGGACTTCATATTCAGCTTACAGACCAGGATGGTCGCTCCATGTTCCCACCAGGACATGCAGAACCCTATGAGCGCACGCGCCTGGTTCTTGAGCAAGTTGCAAAGGTCATCCAGCAATTGCCCAACCGGCTGGTCATAACTGGACACACAGACGCAGCGCAGCTGGATGGTATTCCGGGATACTCTAACTGGGAACTGACAGCTGACCGGGCGAATGCAACCCGCCGTATCTTGCAGATGAACGGCATCAAGTCAGACCAAATCTCAGAAGTTGCCGGCAAAGCAGATTCGGATCCGCTCTTCCCTGAGGATGTGTATCTGCCAGCAAACAGGCGAGTCGGCATTCTTTTGCTGAACGAAGCCCCTGTGATCCCACCAGGTTTCGGACGATAAGCCACCTCTTGCGCAAACCGCTCCAACTCCCCAAATGTCTCTGACAGCCTTCTTGGCATCAGGAGAAATTGAATGGATGACGCCCAAGGCAATTCTCGGGGAAATTTTTTATCGAGCGAGTATATCGGGGACAGATTCAACGCAGCAGGCGCACCAAACCCTGTCGACAATCCAGAAGCTTTCAAAGGCTTATTGCGGTCTCGCATCCTCGCCTTCTTGGCAGACCTTGCCGCCATTGCCGTTCTGTTCTTTGCCGCGTCCATTCTTTTTGGCATCCTCGGCATTCTAAGTCTCGGTGTCTTGTGGCCAGGATTTGGTCTGATTACGCCGGTCCTGTTTTTTGCCTATTTTACGATGACGCTGGGGGGCTCACGCTCGGCTACACCCGGCATGCAATGGCAAGGCATCGAAATGCGGACTTGGGACGGCCTCCGCCCTGGCTACGTGCAGGCATTTGTACAAACCTTGTTGTTCTACATAACAGCAACCCCACTCTTTGGCCTGTCGCTGGCTGTTGCGCTTTTCAATAGAAGAAAACGCTGCCTTCATGACTTTTTCTCAGGATCAGTGTTTATCCGGACAAGCGCTGTACAATAGAAAATATCCCGCAAGCACAATCATTCTCTGCGACGGTTCGCAAAATTGCGATATGATGCCGGTTCACGAAACGCGGCAACAACGGTCAAACATTAATCAATGCAAGCACTTGCCCCCGAGACGTGGCAGATGTGGGTCACCTTTGGCGCCATCATTGCTGCGATCGTGCTCTATAGCACCGAGCGACTCACACTTGAGTTGACGTCCTTGCTCGTGATCGGGTTCTTCCTGATTTTTTTCACATTGTTCCCGGTTATCGCCGCCGACGGAACGAACCTTCTGTCCAGTGCCCAACTGTTGGCGGGCTTCGCCAATCCAGCACTTGTTGCAGTGTTATCGCTCCTTGTCGTCGGTCAGGGGCTCTTTCACTCTGGCGCGATGGAAGCGCCCACTCAGTGGATTGCCTCCATTGGCGGCAGCAAACCAAAAACAACCCTCATCGGGACCCTTTTCTTTGTGGCGGCCATCAGTGCCTTCTTGAACAACACCCCTGTGGCGGTGATGTTTATTCCAGTGCTCGTGACGCTGGCCGCACAGATGCGCAAGCAGGCCAGCCAGGTCATGATGTTGTTGAGCTTCGTCTGTATCCTCGGCGGCATGACCACGCTTATCGGCTCGTCAACCAACCTGCTCACTGCAGGAATTACAGCAAGCCTTGGGCTTGGTCAGATAGGCTTTTTTGACTTTACGATCCCGGGCCTCGTTATGGCGAGCGTCGGCATGGTCTACGTGTTGTTTGTTGCCCCCCGGATATTGCCAAAACGCGAAGGTCTGACGGATGAACTTGGTCATGGGTCAGGCAAACAATACATCGCGCAGATACACCTCACCTATAATCACCCACTCATAGGCGAGACAGCAGTCGCCGGAATGTTTCCGTCACTAAAAGGAATGACCGTTCGCATGGTCATGCGTGGCGAACACCCGCTCCTTCCGCCTTTTGATGAGATAACGCTACAGCCGGGTGACACGCTCATCTTGGCAGCCACTAGGCAAAGCCTCACCGACGCCCTCAAATCAAGCTCCAACATATTTCGCGGCATGCTGGAGGAAACTCTCCACTCAGATGATGGTGAAGAAGCACCGGCAGGCTCCGGAAAGATCACATTGGTCGAAGCAGTCGTAGCCCCCGGTTCCCGCATGATTGGTCGGAACATTGAGCAGATCGGCTTCCGCCACGAAACCGGGTGCATCGTGCTCGGTATTCAGCGCCGCAGTCGCATGATCCGCGCACGTATGAGCGACATTCGCCTCGAGGATGGTGATGTCCTCTTGATCCTTGGCGAAGCTGATGACGTCCAAGGTCTGCGGCTTAACAGAGACGTTATCCCATTGGAATGGTCCGCGACTGAAATACCGGACATCCGCCGAGCCTGGCGCGCACGCATCATTTTTGGCGCAAGTATCCTGGCGGCCGTTTCAGGTGTTGTTCCGATTGAGGTTGCGGCCCTTGCAGGCGCTGCAGGCATGATTGCTTTTGATGTTCTCAACATCCGACAAGCATCCCGCGCCGTTGATCGACGCATCTTCCTTCTGGTTGGTGCTGCACTCGCCATGGGCGCGTCCCTGCAATTTACAGGAGGTGCTGGCTTCCTTGCACATGCCGTTGTCACGGCATTTCAGGGCGCAGGAACGGCAGTTGTATTGTCGGCCTTTTTCCTGCTGATTGCCATTATGACAAATATGCTCAGCAACAATGCCACGGCGGTTCTCTTCGTCCCCATTGCTGCTGGCACGGCACAGGAGCTCGGCGTAGACCCGATGATCTTCATCTATGCGGTCATCTTCGCGGCAAACTGC
The DNA here is from genome assembly GCA_003330885.1 of Rhodobiaceae bacterium. Lineage (NCBI taxonomy): Bacteria > Pseudomonadati > Pseudomonadota > Alphaproteobacteria > Hyphomicrobiales > Parvibaculaceae > Parvibaculaceae bacterium. The sequence goes on from CP030277.1 coordinate 1,248,360, forward strand.
TCCTTCGCGACCCCCATGGGATACCAGACCAACCTTTTGGTCATGGGCCCAGGACACTATCAATTCAAAGACTTTTTGAACGTTGGCGGTCCGCTGATTATCATCCTATGGATAACTTTCTCTCTGTTCGCGCCGTGGTATTATGGACTCTGACGCAACCAACCCCACATCGGGCGCAATGGAAAAACGGACATTGATCAAGTGACGACGCAGTTCGGATCAAAATTTCCGCAGTTCTATATTACGGCACCCTCCAAGTGTCCCTATCTCGACGGCTTTTACGAGAAGAAGGTATTTACTCACTTGATGGGCGAAAACGCCGATCTGCTGAACAACGCCCTCACCCACGGCGGTTTCCGACGCAGCCAGAATATCGCCTACCGTCCAGCCTGTGACGACTGCTCAGCCTGTGTTTCCGTTAGGGTCCTCGTGGACCAGTTTGTCGAAACCAAGTCCTTCAAACGCATTCGCAAGATCAACAATGATCTGATCCGAACCACTGAAGCCGCGGTCGCAAGCGAAGAACAATTCAGCCTTTTGCGCGCCTATCTCGACGGGCGCCATTCAGAAGGCGGCATGTCTGACATGACCGCCCTTGATTATGCCTCCATGGTCGAGGACACGACGGTGAACACAGGCATCTTTGAATATCGGGTCCGGCAAGAACTAGGCAGCGAAACTCAAGGCGATCTTACCGCTGTCGCTTTGACAGACCGGCTCGAAGACGGCCTCTCCATGGTCTATTCCTATTTTGACGCCAGCCAGCCAAACCGAAGCCTCGGCACCTATATGATTCTGGACCACATCATCCGCGCCCGTCAGCTGGGGCTTCCCTACGTTTATCTTGGGTATTGGGTCGCTGGGTCCCAGAAAATGGCCTACAAGGCCCGCTTCAAGCCGCTGGAAGGTTTACGTCCGGAAGGCTGGGAAGTCCTCACGGACGACTGAAACAGGTCTCTCAATCGAGCACGCTAACCCTCTCGAAACACTGCAAAATCCCCCTCCTAGGCCATTGCGCGCGAGACGCCGCTCCCTATACTGAGCCCCACTAATCAGCCGGACGCTTCTGTGTCGTCGGCTAGGGGAAATATGTGGGTACCGGGAGTTACAAACCATGAAGCGGCGTTCATTTTTGGCAGGCGCAGGCGTCGCCGCGACTGCGGCCACGACAATCGCAGCACCAGCAATCGCAAACAGTCCCCGGACACTGAAGATGGTCACGACCTGGCCAAAGAACTTCCCGGGTCTTGGCGTCTCTGCAGAACGTACAGCAAAACGTATCAACGAACTCACCAACGGTGAGCTCGAGGTCAAAGTCTTTGCGGCGGGTGAATTAGTGCCTGCGCTGGAAGCATTTGACACTGTCTCAAGCGGCGCTGCGGATATCTACAATGGGGCCGAATACTATTGGCAGGGCAAGTCCGTCGCCTACAACTTCTTCACCGCTGTCCCTTTCGGTATGACAGCAAATGAGATCAACGCCTGGATCTATTGGGGCGGCGGTCAGGCGCTTTGGGACGAATTGGCTTCTGGTTTCAACATTAAACCCTTCATGAGCGCCAACACAGGCGTCCAGATGGGCGGCTGGTTCCGCAAAGAGATCAACACACTTGAAGACTTCAAGGGGCTCAAAATCCGTATGCCAGGTCTTGGCGGCGAAGTCATGCGGCGCCTCGGCGCCGCAGCGGTCACGCTCCCCGGCAATGAAATCTATCAGGCGCTCCAGGCAGGCACCATTGACGCCACCGAATGGGTCGGCCCGTGGAATGATGTCGCGTTCGGCTTCCACCAGGTTGCTGAATATTACTACTGGCCTGGCTTCCATGAGCCAGGCTCAGCGCTCGCCACAGGATTCAACCTGGAAGTCTGGAACTCCCTGACGCCCTTCCAGCAACAGGCCATCCAGACAGCATGTCAGGCTGAAAACAATTACACGTTGGCCGAATTCAACCATTTCAACGCCACATCCCTTCAAACACTGGTGAGTGAGCACGGCGTAAAGCTTCGTCAGTTCACACCGGAAATCATGGCAGGGATTAAAGAGCAGTCCGACATCGTTCTGGAAGAAGCTGTGGGAACCGACGACATTACCAAACGGGTATATGAGAGCTTCAAAGCATCGCTTGATGCCTCCCGCGAATGGACCCGGATCGCCGAGCAGGCATTCACCGAAGCACGTGGCTGATTTTGACTACGCTCACTAAAGTTGCCGATTGGATTGACGCGTTCTCCAATCGCACAGGACGGATCATTGCCTGGGCAGCCCTGCTCATGGTCCTGATCCAGTTCACCGTGGTGATGATGCGCTATGTCTTTGGCCTCTCCAGCGTCTGGATGCAGGAAAGCATCATCTACCTCCACGGCATCCTGTTTATGCTGGCAGCGGGCTACACGCTCTACTGTGATGGCCATGTGCGGGTCGACATTTTCTATCGCGAAGCATCCCCGAAATACAAAGCGACCATCGACCTGATCGGGACAATTATGTTTCTGTGGCCGGTCGCCCTTCTCGTGATCTACGTCTCATGGCCCTATGTCGCCAGCTCCTGGAGAGTTCTAGAAGGGTCAAGGGAGACCAGCGGCATTCCGGCGGTTTTCCTGCTGAAGACGATCATTCCTGTCTTTGCTGTATTCATTATCCTGCAGGGCCTGTCGACGGTCCTTCGCTCCATCCTGACGCTCACCGGTCGAGCTCCTGCACGTGACGATGACAACAGCGCGTCGGGGAGCATCTGATCATGACGGCTGATGTTCTCGATATCCTGATGTTCGCGGCTGCCTGTATCGTTCTTCTGTCTGGTTTCCCTGTCGCGTTTACGCTCGCCGGTGTCGCCCTGCTCTTCGCGCTCATCGGCATCGCGCTTGGCATTTTCGATTTCGGGTTTTTGGGCGCTTTGCCCTCCCGCATCTTTGGCACGATGACAAATGAGACGCTGATCGCCGTGCCTCTCTTTGTCTTCATGGGAACCATGCTGGAGCGCTCCAAAGTCGCGGAAGAACTCCTGGAAAGCATGGGTCAATTGTTCGGCTCAATCAGAGGGGGCCTGGGATACTCTGTCTCAATCGTGGGCGCTCTGCTTGCCGCATCAACTGGGATCGTCGGTGCCACCGTCGTGACCATGGGCCTCTTGTCGCTGCCGACCATGCTACGGCGCGGCTATGATATTCCCCTTGCGACGGGAAGCATCGCGGCAGCCGGTACCCTTGGGCAGATCATTCCACCTTCCATTGTGCTGGTGCTGCTGGGCGATGTACTGTCGAATGCCTATCAACAGGCCCAGACCTCACAGGGCCTATTCGTGCTTGAAACCATGTCCGTAGGCGACCTTTTCGCAGGCGCACTCATTCCAGGTTTCATGCTGGTCGGGCTCTACATCGCTTATCAGATTTTCCGCGCTGCGGTGCACCCGGCGTCGAGCCCCGCCATGCCTGCAGATGAAACGCTGAACCGCAGCGAACTCTACAAAAAGACGATCCGGGCACTGGTACCACCGGTTCTGCTCATCCTTTCCGTCCTAGGCTCAATCCTAGGTGGCATCGCGACGCCCACAGAGGCCGCCGGCGTCGGTGCGATCGGGTCACTGCTCCTCGCTGGCTATCGTCAGGCAGGTGCCAAACGGGCGATCATAATTGCGGCAGCAAGCCTCATAGGCATCCTTATCCTGACCAGCATTGTCGACCTCCGCGTAACGCGAACCGAAATCGGTGCTGGGGAACTCGTGGCGATTGGCATTGCGGGGCTCTTGTCCATGGGTATCGCATGGGGCGTTGTTGTTAGTTGCTTCAGGCTCTTTGGCAGCGGCATCCTCTCAGACGTGGTCCAATCAACCACACGCACCAGTTCAATGGTCTTTGTGATCCTGATTGGCGCCGCCCTGTTCAGCCTTGTATTCAGGGGTCTGGGCGGTGACGAGACAGTTCAGGAATTCCTGCTCCATGACCCGGACAGCTGGGCGACTTGGGCTTTCGGTCCATTAGCGCCCGTTGTCATTGTGATGGCTGTGATGTTCATCCTGGGGTTCTTCCTCGACTTTATCGAAATCACCTTTGTGGTTGTTCCCATTGTCGCACCCATATTGCTGGTAATGGGGTTTGACCCGATCTGGCTTGGGGTGATGATGGCAATCAACTTACAGACGTCGTTCCTGACACCCCCCTTTGGATTTGCGCTATTCTATCTTCGCGGCGTCGCGCCCGACGAAGTACGCACTGCCCAAATTTACCGTGGTGTTATTCCCTTTGTTTTCATCCAGATTCTGGCGCTCATCATCATTGCGCGTTACCCCGCAATTGCGACCTGGCTTCCAGAAGTGATATTTGGATGATCAACCCCCGACTGGTAGGCTACAGCCATGCGTATACCTGATTTTGTCAAACCCGGCCGGGGTCTCGGCTCGTTCTCTCCTATGGGCCTGGTACTTGTTTTCGGTATCCTCATCATTGGCCTTGCGAGCGAATATGGCCTGGTGAACTTTCAGGAAGACCTGGAGCTGAAAGTCTCTGGCGAAATAGGCGCGCAGTCTGGCGACACCATCCCGCTCCAGGTACAGGTCCAGCTCATCAACAATACCGACAATGAAATGGCGCTAACGGCCCCAACTCCTTGCAAGGTCTTCAAGTGGGTTCTGGTTGATAGCCGCCGCGACTTCGTTCAGGCGAAACTCGATGAAGTCTGCCCGCAGGTCATGATGCAAGGAAGCCTGCCAGCCAACAGCAATACAACGGAAGCCTTCGTGCTCGATATAGACGCGACGCGCCTGCGCTCAGATACCAGCTACGAACTCCGGGTGAGTTATTGGGGCACGATGGGCACCCTGCCCGTCGACTTTGTTTTCGATTGAGATTTCCCGCCTTTCATCCTGGCAAGCCAATCGCCTGACTGATCTCTGCGCCTTCATTGACAACCTGGTAGTAGGGTCGCGGAGGATGCAGTTCCACGTTCACGGATCTCTCAATCCAATTCTGACTTTCAAGGTCCCGGAGTGACTTAGAGAGAGCCCGGTCCGTTATGGGCGTTAGCTCGCGTTTCAGCTCCGAAAAGACCTTCGGCCTGCTCGCTACCGCCAGCACCGGCACGGTCCACATCTTCCTCACCAGAAGAGCCCCCGCATTGTTTTCTGTGACAACGCCTATGCGATGAGCAATGGATGCCAGCACCTGCCCCGCCGGAGTTAGGCGAAATTCTGGTCTGAGCGGATGGCCATGCCCAGGATTTCGTTCCAGAAGGCCCAAACCTTCCAAATGAGAGAGTGACTGCACAAACGCCGTGCGACTGGCGCCTGATGCTGCGAGCAATGGGGCTTGCCGAGCAGATACACCAGCATGCATCAGCTCAAGAATCTTTAACGACCAAGTTCGCGATGTCACTTTGACAAGTGTCTCAATGTCCATTTAGTATAGTATATATATTTTCAGGAAAGAGAAAACCCCATGCCTGTTGTCACACTGGAAAACACACCCACTCTCGCTATGTCCGTGCGAGACAGACATGCAAGTGCAAGATGGTATGAGGACACTCTTGGCTTTGAACTTCTGTATCATGCAGACGATGCCGGATGGAGCGAACTACAAACAAAAACCGCGGGAGTAACGCTTGGCTTGGGTGAACAAACAGAACCGTCGCCAGGAAACACAGTCCCGGTTTTCGGAGTCACTGACATCGCGTTAGCGAGAGCAGCCCTGGAACAGGCCGACGTTAAATTCGACGGCCCAACCGACACAATCGAGGGAATGGTCAGCACAGCTACATTCTATGACCCTGATGGCAACGCGCTGATGCTTGCGCAGGACCTGTCCACTGAAGACTAACAGGGCTTAATCGAACCGATTGCCGAACTTCTCCGTTCGCGGGAAACCCTTTGGCGGCAATCGGCCAGCCTGAGCACGCGCGCCCATCCAGTCTTTAAGCTCTGACTTCGTGAAGCTCCGCGCCCGTCCCGAGCGATCAAAAATCGTGAGACCCTCTTTCAGCGCGAATGTCTTCACATCAGAAAGCCCACCGTCTTTGTATTTCTGCAGACGCACGCCCTTGCCACGTCCCATTTCTGGAACATCATCGATCTTGAAGAGAAGCAGCTTCCGGTTCTCACCAATGACGGCAATATGATCGCCATCAACGACTGCGCAGGCGCAAGCCTCATTGTCGCCGGACACATTGATGGTCTGTTTGCCGGGGCGACGGAGCGCCACCACTTCATCTTCCGGCACAATAAATCCATGCCCCGTTCGTGACGCGACCAGCAATTTACGTCCAGGCTTGTGGATGAAGAGCGCAACAATGTCGTGCCCCTCCTCCAGATCGAAGAAGAACCGGATAGGCTGACCATTGCCGCGGCCGCCAGGGAGCCTGTCTGCAGGAACGGTGTAAAAACGGCCATCCGTCGCAAACAACAAAATCTTGTCGGTCGTTTCCGCATGCAGAACAAAGCGTTCTCGGTCGCCCTCTTTGTATTTGAGGTCGCCGGTCTTCTCCATGTGTCCCTTCATGGAGCGGATCCAGCCCTTGTCTGAACAGACGATCGTGATCGGTTCTTTCTCGATCATCGCCTCAAGCGGCACATCTTCCAGAACAGGCGCCTCGCCAAGCGTCGAGCGCCGACGGCCAAGCTCGGTCTTCGGGCCATATTCTTTCTTGAGTTCGCTGATCTCGCCAGAGATCACTTTCCACTGGTCAGGATCAGATTTCAGGAGCGCCTTGATCTTCTTGCGCTCAACATTGAGATCTTTGTGTTCTTTTTTGATCTCAATTTCTTCGAGCTTGCGCAAAGCCCGCAAACGCATATTGAGGATCGCTTCGGCCTGATTGTCGGTGAGGTCAAGTGCCTTCATCATGAACTGCTTAGGTTCATCTTCCTCGCGAATGATCCGGATCACTTCATCCAGATTGAGATAGGCAATCAGATAGCCCGCCAGGATTTCAAGGCGCCGCTCAATCTTCTCAAGCCGGAATTTGCTGCGGCGAACCAGAACCTCTTTACGGTGGTCAAGCCAGGCTTTCAACGCATCGCGCAGGTTCATCACACCTGGCACCTGGCCAGCCGACAAAACATTGAGGTTAAGCGGAATACGAACTTCCAGATCACTCGTCTTAAAGAGCGACTCCATCAAATGTTCCGGATCTACATTCTTGCTCCTGGGAACCAGAACCAGACGTATGTCTTCAGCAGACTCGTCCCGGACATCGTCCAGCAGAGGCAGCTTCTTGGCGAGAAGCAGGTCAGCAATCCGTTCAATCAGCTTGGCCTTTTGAACCTGATACGGGATTTCAGTAACGACAATCTGCCAGCTTCCCCGCGAACCTTCTTCTTTTTCCCATCGGGCGCGCAGACGGAAGCCCCCGCGTCCCGTCGCATAGGCTTCCTGGATCGCGTCTTTGCTTTCCACAATGATGCCGCCGGTCGGAAAATCCGGTCCAGGGACCATCTCCACCATCTTCGCAGCGGTTGTGTTTGGGTGCTTGATCAGATGCAAAGCAGCGGTACATAGCTCGCCTACATTGTGAGGCGGAATACTGGTCGCCATACCAACCGCAATACCGTTGGCACCATTTGCCAAGAGGTTCGGAAAATTGCCTGGCAGCACGACTGGTTCGCGCTCTTCCCCGTCATAGGTTTCACGGAAATCGACCGTGTCCTCGTCGATCCCGTCCAGCAGGCGCTGGGCAACCTCCGTCAGTCTGGTTTCGGTGTACCGCATGGCGGCGGCATTATCGCCGTCAATATTCCCGAAATTGCCCTGTCCTTCGGCAAGCGGATAGCGCTGCGCAAATTCCTGGGAAAGCCGGACAAGCGCATCATAGATCGCCTGATCACCATGAGGGTGGTAACGGCCCATCACGTCGCCAACGATACGCGCAGACTTCTTAAACCCGGAATTCGGGTCGAGCTTCAGCTGCCGCATGGCATGGAGCAAACGACGATGCACCGGCTTCAGGCCATCCCGCACATCGGGAAGGGCCCGGTGCATAATGGTCGACAGCGCATAGGCGAGATATCGCTCTTCCAGCGCTTCACGTAGATTGACTTCTTGGTCAGGTGTTTCGGGGGGCAATGTGGCCTTTGTCATGCTTGATTTATAGCGAGATTCGGCGCCACTCCCAGTCGAAATCCGCTCAAAAACAATAAAGAACCGCCCTCACGGAGAGTTCACGCGCTGTGACGCCCTGAGATCGCTGCGCTGGCTATGCTTTCTCCAACAATGGAGAGAAAAATGCCGCGGTCCCTACAAAAGCGCCTTTCCCAGTTCACAATGAGTGTGACAGTAAGCCTTGCCCTTATGGGCCCCCTCGCGCCGACAAAAGCCAATGAAACCGATGAACTGCAGACAGCCACAATGGCTGCGCAGATGCTGTCCCAATCCCCCGTTCTGCGACGGGTTTCCATCGAGTGGTTGAGAGATGTCGGTGGCAAACCAGCCATCCCCGCCCTTATTCGCGGGCTCAGATTTTCTCCAGATGAACGAGAGCTCATCTTAGATGCTCTCGAAACCCTGACAGGAGAACAAGCGGGTGACCGATGGCACGACTGGGTTCTCTGGCAGGAAGCTCACCCAGAGATCCAAGCCTTCGAAGGCTACGATAGCTTCCTAACCACCCTTTTCACCGCTATCGACCCGAATTTCGTCAGTTTCGTCTATCCAGGTGTCAGTCACAAAATCCGCATGGAGGAGATTGTCTGGGGCGGCGTCTACAAAGACGGCATACCTGCACTGACAAACCCGGATCTCATCGAAGCAGTAAATGCTGTGTATCTCACCGATGATGAACTTGTGTTTGGCGTGTCCATCAATGGGGACGTACGGGCCTACCCGCTGCGGATCATGGACTGGCACGAAATGTTCAACGACGTCGTCGGAGGTGTACCGGTTTCACTCGCATATTGCACACTGTGCGGCTCCGGCATTCTGTTCGACACAAGACGGCCCGACGGATCGAACTTCACGTTCGGAAGCTCCGGGTTTCTCTATCGATCAAACAAGTTGATGTATGATCACCAGACGCAGTCTCTCTGGAACCAGTTCACTGGCAAACCCGTCGTCGGGCGCCTCACGAATTCTGATATTGCCCTCAAGACCCTGCCCGTTGCCATTACCAGCTGGGGGGACTGGAAGACCAACAACCCAACAACGAAAGTCCTGGCCCTTGAGACCGGATATCGTCGCGACTATCGTCCAGGCAAACCCTATGGCGAGTATTTTGAAAGCGCCGACCTCCTCTTCCCCGCCCTCGTTGAGCGAACGGAGCTGGACCCAAAAGCCTATGTCTTCGCTCTCAGATCCTCCGGGATTGATAAGGCCTGGACACTTGCAAGCTTTGAGACCACCCCCGTCGTCAACGACGTGGCTGGGGCACTCACTCTCACTCTAATAGGTGATGTAGCCACCAGAACGGTGCGCGCATATCGAACCGATGGAACCAAATTCCAGAAAACGGACAATCCGCGACAAGTGGTCGCAAATGGAGAAACATGGGCGGCAACCGAAGAAGCCCTGACAAACTCTGAAGGAAAGTCCTTTCCTCGGCTACCCGGCCACATCGCCTACTGGTTTGCGTGGGCTGGTTATCTCGGCGATAGTGGGGAGCTGGCTAACGTGTCGAAAGACTAGCAATCACCTCTCTCACGTAGGCCAGAATACCAAGCAAGTTGGCCGGAGAGAGTCTTATGAGTGCCGTTGAAACAACCATCAATCCAATTGAAGAGTGCCTGGAGCGCATTGCCGAAATTCACGGCGACCCGACGGACCTAGTGTACCAAAGACTGTTTGCCAAGCATCCAGAAATGCGTGAATTGTTTTTGCTTGATCGCGACAATAGTGTGAAAGGAAACATGCTCGCACAAGTGATCGAGTGTTTCCTCGACTTCACCGGTGACAAACACTACGCGACCAGTCTGATCGCAACCGAGAAGATCAATCATGATCAGATCGGGGTTCCACCCGAAACCTTCGAAACCTTCTTCATCACTGTGGTCGAAACGTTTCGAGAAATACTAGGTGAACACTGGACAGATCACGACGAAAGAACGTGGACAAATTTGATTGCGGATTTAAGCAAGGCCGTGGCCCAGCAATAGGCACAAAACTAGTTCCAACGGTCTAGGTCCTAGCCAAATAGATCCGTTCCAAGAACACCCGAGTCGCAGTAAGCTACGGCAAAAGCGCGATTCACGCCTAGCCTTGAGACTTGGCATGTAGGCGCACTTACATAAAAAATCTTCGTTTTTGTTTATCGGCTGTAAAAAGTTTTCCGTTAACAATCGCTGAATACTTTAGGCGACTTATTGGGAAATGCTATGTCATCGACTGACTATGATCTCAGTGTACTGACGGCCATGTTTGTGGACGACAGTCCTTACATGCGCAAGCTGATCCACGACCTATTGATCCTTATGGGGCTGGGCAAAGTCTTTACTGCGGCTGACGGTGAAGCGGCATTGAAACTTTACAAAGAACAAGTGCCAGATCTCCTAATTACCGACGCGAACATGGCACCCATGGATGGATTTGAGTTCGTGCGCCGCATCCGAATGGATGCCGATAACCCCAACCCATTCGTGCCGATCATCATGCTCTCAGGCCATGTGGAAATGGCCAACATCGAAAGAGCACGGGACCAGGGTGTGACGGAATATCTCGCCAAACCTGTTTCAGCTCAGAGTTTGATGACCCGCGTTATCAGCGTCATTGAACGCCCGAGACAGTTTGTAAAAGTAGGCCCCTATTTTGGACCGGATCGACGTCGTCACACAGACGATGTCTTTTTCGGCGAGAACAAACGGGGCGACGCTGAAGAAGAGGCACCACAAGATTCAAATGATGCGGATACCTGGGCAATTTGATTGAACGCCCAATACAAAGACTGCCAACACACAGTGCTAAAACGAGCATGGACCATGACCACTAAAGCTGACAAATCGGAGAAGGGAAGCAAGCAGGCACCCGTCGGCAAACGTGGCGGCGATAAGAAGGGTGATCCATGCGAGTTCATCAATCCGCCAAATCTTTTGTTGGCGAAGGTAACGCACGACCCCACCCTGAAGCACGTGCGCAATCTCACAGAAAGCAAATACAAGCCAGATACAGCACGCCTTCAGAAGATGACCACACTCATTACTGAGAATGAAGAGAAGTGCATCTCCGCACTGAACAAGAAGATCAAGCAGATTGAGCCCGTCTACCGGGATCTACAAAATGGTCTTCTTCCTGACCGGGCTCCCTTCATCGCAGAATGCAAAGACATACATGGGGCAGCTAAAGCCCTTGATCACATCCCGGTCATCCGCATCACTGCATCGCTCTTGCGATATTTGGGGGCCAACATCGCCGACGGCGCACGAGACCCTGCCGTTTTCGCAGCCCACCTTGATGCGCTCTTCAACAGAAACGCGCTTGATGTGAAACTTGATGCACCGACCAAGCTCGTTCTCACTGCATTGGAAACACTGGTCGACCACGCAGTCGCGACGAAGACGTAAGGTTTTTATTGATCGCCAAGTGTCCTGGCTTTGGCGGCGTTTGAAAGCCGGTCAATCAGACGATAGCGCGCATCCGGCAATCGTCCATGAAACGGACCAAACAGGTAGCGTTCCAGAAAGTGCCCCGTCAGGCGCAAGCCATCGGCAACATCCTCCGGTTCAGCTGCAGTCACACGCCCGCCAACCAGAAACGGTGGCAAGCGATAGAGCCGTTTCTGGTAGAGCTCCCCCGCCTCACGGCTCACCGCACGGCCTGTCTTGGGCGACACATAGATGAGATCCTCAGTCTTGCCTGTCGCAGCACATTTCGTCAGATCAAGGCCAAAGCCCAGCTCTTGCAGAAGTCCCAATTCAAATCGGACGAACACCGCCGGCCAGATGTCGACTTCCTCCAACGTATCAAGAAGAACAATAAACGCCTCATAGAGCGCCGTGTGGCGCTCCCTCTCCGGCAGAGCAGAGACGACGGCACAAGCTCCACTCAAGCCCGCTAGCGACAACGGGTCATCCATCAAGATCCCGGCGCGTGCGCGATCAAGGTCGATGGTGAAGTTACCCAAATGATCCGGCAGACGAGCCCGCCAGGTCGCGCTCACAGTGTTTCCAGGCTGAAGGACTGGCTTCATCCGCCGTGAGGCACCTCCACGCACCAAACCAGCGTGGCGCCCATGTTCCGACGTGAAGAGTTCGACAATCGCACTGGTCTCGCCGTGCGATTTGACGGAAAGCACGACACCTTCGTCACGCCACTCCAAATCGGCCTCCTCCTGCTAAGCGCATTTCTCAAGGTCCCAGGTTCTTAACCTCATATCGACCCTCAGTCCTTTGGAAACTCCAATCCCATTTCCTGAAACCGTTCCTTCTCCTCGCCCCACTTTTCTCGGACTTTCACATGAAGGAAAAGGTGAACCTTATGATCAAACAATTCGGCCATCTCTTCCCGCGCCATCTTACCGATGGCTTTGAGAGACTGTCCGCCCTTCCCGATCACAATTTTCTTCTGACTATCGCGTTCCACGTAGATTGTCTGTTCGACTTTGGCGCTGCCATCCTTCTGGCTGGTCCACTGCTCTGTCTCAACAGTGAGGGCATACGGGACTTCCTGATGCAGCCGGAGATAGAGTTTTTCACGGGTGATTTCAGCTGCCATTGAGCGCAAAGGTATGTCGGCAATTTGATCTTCTGGATAGTGCCAGGGCCCCAACGGCATCAATTCTGCGAGGTGTTTGCGCAGGTGTTCAAGGCCGTGCCCTTTCTCTGCAGAGATCATAAAGACATCGGAAAAATCGGCGGTCTCTGTCAATCGCGCCGTCAAAGCCAGAAGGGCTTCGTGTTTTACGAGGTCGATTTTGTTGAGTGCCAGCATTGCCGAGCGCCCGGATTTCTTAAGGCCATCGAGGATGCGCTCGACATCTTCGTCAACACCCCGCTGGGCATCCACAAGCAAAACAACCGCGTCGGCGTCTGCTGCACCACCCCATGCAGCCTCAACCATGGCTCGGTCCAATCGGCGTCGGGGCTGAAAGATGCCTGGTGTATCCACAAAAACGATCTGCGTCTGTCCTTCAAGGGCAATCCCCCGGATACGCGCGCGGGTCGTTTGAACCTTGTGGGTCACAATCGAGACTTTGGAACCCACCATCTGGTTGAGCAGCGTCGATTTGCCGGCATTCGGCGCACCGATCAGCGCGACAAAACCGCACCTTGTCTGTGCTGCGTCGCCGTCTGCAGGAGCATTCGTCATGAGCTAATTCCTTCTCGCGTCAACATCCGCTCCGCAGCAGCCTGCTCGGCCATTCGTTTGGAAGATCCTTTTGCCAAAACTGGAGGCAATCCGGACACCGTCAATTCAATCTCAAATTCTGGCGCATGATCCGGCCCGGTTCGCCCCACTGCATCATAGCGTGGCAGGCCCTTCTTCTGCGCTTGCGCCCATTCCTGCAAGATGGTTTTGGGGTCTCGCGGCGGTGCTTTCATGGCTTCTAACTTCGGACCCCACCAGGTCTCAATGAATGCCCTGGCAACGGGCATCCCCCCATCAAGATAGAGCGCCGCAATGACGGCTTCACAAGCATCAGCCAGAATGCTTCCTCGATCTCTCGCGCCGGCTTTCTCCTCGCCCTTTGTCATGCGAAGGGCAGCGCCAATATCCAACTCACGCGCGACAGTGGCACAGGTCTCCGCTCGGACAAGTGCATTCAGACGAACCGCAAGATCGCCTTCTTCTTCTGCCCGAAAGCGATGGTACAGCATGTCAGCAATCGCCAGACCAAGGACGCGGTCGCCTAGAAATTCCAACCGCTCATACCCAAGCTCACCCTGAGCCAATGCCTGGCTTCCATGGGTCAACGCACGTCGAAGCAGGGTTACATCCTTGAACTGATGTCCAACCCGTTCCGCTAATGCCGCAATTTCATCAGTCATTTGCTTGTCAATTTAGACCATCGAATATGCGACCCCAACGGATCGCACTGGGCCAGCCCCAAAACTCCCAGATACGGGCAGAGCTATCAGTAGAGAAGAAGATCACCTGCGCCTTACCGACAAAATTTTCTAAAGGCACATAACCCACTTCACTTGGAACACGGCTATCTGCGGAATTGTCGCGATTGTCACCCATCATGAAATAGTGTCCCGCAGGCACCCGGTAGACACCCGTATTATCACTGCGAGCATTCAACCGGCTATCGAGCGTTGTGTAGATCACGCCATTGGGCAGTGTTTCCTGGTACTGGGCGATCTCTTCCACATTCCCAAATCGGTCGCGGGAGATGAAATTCTCAATCCGCTCTCGTGGCACCGCGACGCCATTAATGTAAAGGATCGAGTTCCTCAATTGGATCTCGTCGCCAGGAAGGCCAATCACCCGCTTGATGAAATCCGTCCGGTTATCCTTCGGCGTTTTGAACACCGCAATATCGCCACGCTCTGGCTCGCCTGACAGGACGCGTCCGTCGAACAGACCCGGGCTAAACGGAAAGGAATGACGGGAATAGCCATAGGAATATTTCGACACGAAAAGGTAGTCGCCAATCAGCAGATTGGGGATCATGGACCCGCTGGGAATATTGAACGGTTGAAAGAGAAAGGTCCGGATCAGCAGCGCAATCAGGAGCGCATAGGCGATAGTCTTTACATTCTCTGCCCACGCAACTTCCCGCAGGCTCTTCATTTTTTCGGTCATTACTACCGGCGCTCACTCACGAAATAGGTAAAAAGTGGCCGGACCATAGCACAAACTAAGGTCTGTCACCCTCCCAACCTCGCTAAAGGTTACTGCCGCCTGGAACTGCGGAAATAATGACAATTGCCTGTGCCATAGGCCCATCATCCGTGATTGTGAGATGAATTTGAGGCTCCATATCCATCGGCACCATGCGAGCCAGACGCTCCGCTGCCCCACCGGTCAAGGCCATTGTCGGCTGTCCGGACCTGAGGTTAACGACCCCCATATCCCGCCAGAAGACGCCCTGACGAATACCGGTGCCCAACGCCTTTGAGCATGCTTCTTTGGCAGCAAATCGCTTCGCATAGGACGCCGCCCGGTTTCGGCGCCGCTCCGACTTCTGTTGTTCAATATCGGTGTAAAGGCGGTTTATGAACCGTTCGCCATAGCGTTCCAGCGTCCGTTCAATACGTTGAATGTCGATTATATCGTTACCGATACCGAGAATCATATGAAGCCCTCAAGATGATGAGGTGCCCAGTGTCTCTGCTCGCGCTTCGTCCATCAAGGCCCGCATTCTCCTAATTGAGGCATCCAGACCAATGAAGATCGCCTCACCAATCAGGAAATGCCCGATATTGAGCTCTTTGACTTCTGGCATGGCAGCCACCGGGCCGACCGTATCAAAGGTGAGGCCATGCCCCACATGCACCTCCAGACCCATCTGAGCGCCTGCTGTGGCTGCCTCTTGCAGCCGTTCAAGTTCCCGGCCAGCTGTGAGGCCATCTCCGTCAAAACAGGCATCACAATAGGCCCCGGCATGCAGCTCCACCACTGGGGCTTTCAAGCTAACGGCTGCTTCAAGCTGTCTTTGATCTGCTTCAATGAAAAGAGACACACGCGCAGAGGCCGCCGATAGTTCAGCAATCATAGGTGCCAATCGGTTGTGCTGGCCGGCAACATCAAGCCCGCCTTCTGTGGTGCGCTCTTCCCGGTTTTCCGGCACCAGGCATACAGCATGTGGGCGATGACGAAGTGCAATCTCCATCATTTCATCTGTTGCGGCCATTTCGAGATTGAGCGGCAACGTCAACTCATCCATAAGGCGATCAATATCTTCATCGGAGATGTGACGGCGGTCTTCACGAAGGTGAGCGGTGATGCCATCCGCGCCAGCGGCTGCGGCAATATTAGCTGCTCTTAGAGGGTCAGGATGTCCGCCGCCTCGCGCGTTCCGGATGGTCGCCACATGGTCGATATTTACGCCCAGACGCAATTCATGTCTGTCTTTCATCTATTCCTCTCGCACTCGCACCAAAAGCCAGCCCTTACAGCTCGGCAATCGCGCCTTGCTCATCCGAGCCATCTTCTTGGATCGCAGCCAGTTTTGCCAACCGAGCGCGGCGTTTAGCCTGATAGGCTTCAACCGTGCTGCGAGTGAGGTAATAGACTATTCCTGCTGTCACAAGACCCAATGGGATACCGCCAACCAACATTGGTACCAGAACCGGCAAAACGCCGTCCCAGGCCTGACCTGACAACATATCAACCTGCAGTTCAGGCTCAGATGGCGCTTCTGATCCCTGCAGCAGCCAGTACCCAAGGTCGTAGGTGGCCAGCCATATGATCGGGAATGTCAGAGGATTACCGACAAAGGTCCCAAATGCCGATGCAATTAGGTTTCCCCGCAACACCCAGGCAATGGCGAAGCCAATAGCGAAGTGAAATCCGATGAAAGGTGTGAAAGAGGCAAAAGCGCCAGCAGACACTCCCAGTGCAACCGCATGGGGTGTCCCACCAAGCCGCCATACACGCCGCCATCCATATTGAAACGCCCGCTTCCAGCCCAGCCGTGGCCAGACAAGCTCGCGTAATCGCTCAATTGGGTGGAGTTGAACACGGCGACGAAACATGGGTCCTTACTTTAGCCCCCGACTTCCCGGCTTCACCGCAGGAATAGCTGCCAATTCTGGCGGCAATTTGTCAGCCTCATAGGCTGGAACCGAAAGCTGCGTCAGTGAGGCAAGCTTCACCCCAATTTTTGCTTTCCCGCTGGAGCGGTCGATCAGGCAGGCCGCTCCAACAACACTCCCTCCAGCCGCCCGAATGGCCGCAATGGCTTCACGGGAAGAAAGTCCAGTGGTGACAATATCTTCGACCATCAGCACACGCGTACCCTTCGGGATGTCAAACCCACGGCGAAGCGTAAATTCACCGTCTACGCGTTCAAGGAAGATGGCTGGAACACCCAGCTGTCGACCCATTTCATATCCGACAATGACGCCACCCATAGCCGGGGAAACAACAAGGTCGATCGGTTTGGTAATGAGGTCCTGAACATTCTTCGCCAAAGCCTTGCACAGCCGAGCAGCGCGCTTTGCGTCCATCAACGCCCGCGCGCACTGCAGATACCGGCTGGAATGGAGCCCGGACGACAGCACGAAATGCCCGTCCAACAGGGCCCCAGCATCTGAAAATTCCTTCAAAACCCGTTTTTCGTCCATAACATTCCATACCAGTTTTTTGTTGTTGGCTTCTTAAGAGCCTGATTTTTATACGCGACCGATCGCATTTACCACCGACAAGCCTTTGAGGGCGTTGATGATCCGGGTGGCGTGCTTGAGGTCTCTCACATCGACATCAACCACCATGTCGTAGAAATCAACGTCGCGCTGGGCCAGGCTCATATTATTAATGTTGCCGTCATAGTCAGCGATAAGCGTTGAAATAGCGCCCAGTGCTCCAACTTCATTGGATGCTCGGATATTAAAACGGCTGACAAATGTCCCAGCCTCTGCCTCGGGCGTTTCCCAGGCAACATCCACCCAGCGCTCTGTTTCTCCCTCTAGCGCCTCCAACATGGGCGACGAAATCGGATAAACAACAACACCTTCACCCGGGGTCAAAATGCCAACGATTCTATCTCCAGGCAGCGGGAAGGTATTCTCCGCAAAACGGATCGCATGCCCCCGCTCTCCGCCGCGAAGGCGAACCAAAGGTTTGGCATTAAGAGGATCATTTTTTTCCGCAGTGCGGGTTTTCGTCTTTTTACCTGCTTTGCCCTGTTTGCCGGCGGGGTAAACTTGGCTCAACACCTCATGCGCTGACAAAGTGCCCTCACCGACCGCCCCAAAAAGCTCGTCCAACGTCTCATGTCCGAGCGGACCCAAAGCCCGTTCAATCACGGCGTCAGTTGCATCCTTTTCAGAGGCTTCAAAGATGGAGCGCACCATCTGGCGTCCGAGCAGAACAAATTCCTCGAGCTGCTCCTGGCGAAGAGCCCGACGGATCGCAGATCGGGCCTTACCCGTTACGACATAGGCTTCCCAAATCGGCACCGGCCGCTGAGCTTTGGAGCGAACGATTTCCACCTCGTCACCGTTCGAAAGTGGTGTACGAAGTGGCAAGTGTCGACCATTGATTTTTGATCCCACGCAGGTGTCGCCCACTTCGGTGTGAACGGCGTAGGCAAAATCAAGGGCTGTAGCGCCGCGTGGCAGATTGATGAGCATGCCCTTAGGCGTGAAACAGAACACCTGATCGGAGAACAGCTGAAGCTTTGAATGCTCAAGAAACTCCTCTGCTGAACTGCCATGTTCGAGCATTTCGACCAGCTGTCGCAGCCACCCAAACGTGTCCGCATAGGTGTTCTCAGCCGTCCGTTTTTCCGGGTTTTTGTAGATCCAATGCGCGGCAATGCCATATTCAGCTACATCGTGCATGTCCTGCGTGCGGATTTGTATCTCCACCCGTTTTTGCTCTGGCCCCACAATGGTGGTGTGGATCGAGCGGTATCCATTGTTTTTGGGAGTTGAGATGTAGTCTTTGAAACGCCCTGGAACGCTTGGCCACCTGCGATGCAAGACACCGAGCGCGCGATAGCAATCTGTTTCGTCAGCGACAAGAACGCGGAAAGCAAAAATGTCCGAAAGCTGTTCGAGCGACGCCGACCGGCTCTGCATTTTTCGCCAGATTGAATAGGGTCGTTTTTGACGACCACGGACGTCGACTTCCAGGTCCGTTCCTTCAAAGAGCGCTGATATGTGTCCTCTGATGCTCTCAATGACATCACCACTTTCAGAGCGGAATGTGTCAAGGCGCGCTTCAATCGCTTGTCGAGCCTCAACATTGATCACCTGAAAGGACAGATCTTCCAATTCTTCTCGGAATTCATGCATCCCCATGCGCCCCGCGAGTGGCGCGTATATGTCTAGTGTTTCCTGCGCGATACGGCGGCGTTTCTGTTCTTTGGGAACGTGATGAAGGGTCCGCATATTGTGAAGCCGGTCTGCGAGCTTAACGAGCAGCACACGAATGTCGTTTGACATGGCCAGCAGAAATTTCCGGAAGTTCTCTGCCTGCTTCGCGTCTTCGCTGTCCCATTCGAGCTGGGAGAGTTTTGTGACCCCATCAACCAGCCCAGCAATCTCGCCCCCAAAGAGCGACGCAATATCTTCCGCCGTGGCCTCAGTGTCCTCGACGGTATCGTGCAAAAGACCCGTAATGATGGTTGCAGCGTCGAGTCGCAAATCAGTCAAAATGCCGGCGACTTCGATCGGGTGTGAGAAATACGGGTCACCGGAATGACGGAGCTGATTGCCATGCATTTTGGTGGCATAAACATAGGCGCGGTTGATCAATGCCTCGTCCGCCACCGGATCGTAGGCCAGCACCTTGTCCACCAGTTCATACTGGCGCAGCATCACACTCCGTCTCTTTCCCACTGCCTCTTCTGCAGCGTGCAATCAAATCTACCCCAAAACGAAAAACGCCGCCCTCAAAGCAAATGCCGGGCGGCGCTTTCTCGGACGGAGTTTGAAGAACTCAGCCCCTATGTGGAAGGCGCCGCTCAATCATATTCCTCTGTTTCAGGAGCACGTGGTGGCGCTGGCGCGTCAATCTGAGCCTGGAGGGCACGAAGGAGTTCATCTTCGCTCATCCGGTCACCTTCGCCGAGCTGAACCTCTGGCGCTGGAGCACCATCTTCGTCGTCACCAGCATCAGCGCCAAGAACGCCTTCCGGCTCATCATCATCCACGCGTTTCTGCATGTTCTCGATAATGTCTTCGCGGATCTCAGCGGGGATAACCGTCTGTTCGGCAATCTCACGGAGCGCAACGACTGGATTTTTATCGTTGTCGCGGTCAATCGTAAGCTCAGAACCGGCAGACATGGCACGGGCCCGATGGGCAGCCATAAGGACGAGATCGAAACGATTAGGGACCTTGTCTACGCAGTCTTCTACTGTCACGCGAGCCATGCAGTCACACTCCGGGCGCTTGGGGAAATTGGATTCGGGCTCTGTTTAGGCGGGATACCGGCCAAACGCAAGGGAAAACAGCGTCTTAGCCCTTTGTTTTCAGCCTTTTGAAGCAGACGTGAGCTGCTTCAAGCCCTGTCGGTCTTCAATCGCGACAGCTTCAAACAGCTCTTTGGCTGATATCCCGAGGATGGGATGGCGCCAGTTTGGGGCGATATCTACCAGCGGCCCCAATACAAAGGCCCGCTCCGCCATTCTTGGATGGGGCAAAATGGGCCCTTTTCCGACAGTTTCAGTCAAAACAAGGCCTTCATAATCAATGAGGTCCAGATCAAGCGTCCGTTCTGCCCATCGCTGTCCCCGAACCCGACCAAAGGCTGCTTCAATCCGGTGCAACTGTTTGAGAAGTTCGGAGGGGTTGAGCGCTGTGGCGACAGAAACCACCGCGTTCACGAAATCTGGCTGAGCGTAAGGCGTCACAGCTGGTGTCTGATAGAAGGGCGAGACTGCCTCTAACGTCAGCCCATAAGTTGGAAACTGGGTGAGCGCGGCCTCCAAACCCTGCTTCGGGCTCCCCCAGGAACCCGGCAAATTGGCGCCCAATGCCACCAAGATCATGTCACTCTCCAACCACGGGAATAGCCCGACGCTTGCCGCAAATGTGCCCCCGGTCTATCAGATGGGCCACTGCCTCTACCAGTCAGAAAGCCACAACAAAGCTCATGGATCCAACCTACACACCCGAAGCCCCCCTTGATTGTCCCCTCTGCCCACGTTTGGTGGACTTCAGAACAACCAACCAAGCGGCACACCCGGATTGGTTCAACGCACCGGTACCGTCACTGGGAAACGCGTCTGCGCGGCTTCTGGTGATGGGCCTCGCGCCTGGTCTTCAGGGAGCCAACCGGACGGGTCGACCCTTTACGGGTGACTGGGCAGGCGACCTTCTCTATCCGACGCTCCTCGAGTTCGGCTTCGCCAAAGGCGTATATGACGCCCGTCCGGATGATGGGCTGGAACTTGTGGACTGCATGATTTCCAATGTTGTGCGCTGTGTCCCGCCGCAAAACAAACCGACTGGGCCAGAGGCAAAACTATGCCGAGGGTTCCTTGAGGCCCGTCTCGCAGCCCTGCCCAACCTGTCTGTTATCATTTCGCTCGGCCGCGTCTCCCATGAGAACGTCATCAGCGCGTATGGTCTTAAACGCTCAGCGTTCACCTTCGCCCATGGGGCAGAGCACGACCTTGGAAACGGCATCACCCTATTCGATAGCTACCATTGCTCTCGCTACAACACGAACACCGGGCGACTGACCGAAGCCATGTTCCACGACGTCTTCCGGGCAGCGAAAGAGTATCTGTCCCGATAGACGGAATTCTCCACTTAGGGCATGGGCGCGTCGGGCATTTCCTGTCTAAACTACCCCCAACAAAACAAGCGATCCGCAGGGGGAAAAATGTCCGTACAAAAAGACGCCACAGAAGCCACCAAGAAGGCTCAGGCGGCCACCCAGAAAATTCTGCCTGAAGACACGAGCGAAGATTTCGATCTCGCCTCAAACGGGTTTATCGGCACAATCCCGGACGCCAAGGTTGTAAATGAAGCCGGCAACACTGTTTGGGACATGTCGCGTTTTGACTTCATCAAGGATGAAGCACCCGACACAGTGAATCCGAGCCTCTGGCGACAGGCAAAACTCAACTCTATCCACGGCCTCTTTAAGGTGACGGACGGCATCTATCAGGTCCGCAATTTCGACCTGTCTAACATCACCTTCATTGAAGGCGATACCGGTTACATCGTCATTGACCCCCTCATCTCCGCAGAACCCGCTGCAGCGGCTTTGGCCCTGATGCGCGAGCATCGCGGCGATAAGCCGGTTACTGCCGTCATCTACACTCACAGCCACGTGGACCACTATGGCGGTGTAAAAGGTGTCTTGAGCGACGAAGACATTGCCAACGGCCTGCAGATCATTGCACCGGAAGGTTTCCTTGAGGCAGCGGTGAGCGAAAATGTGCTCGCTGGTAATGCCATGGGACGCCGCGCCACCTACATGTATGGCTCCATGCTCCCTCCCGGACCCAAAGGCCATGTCGATGCAGGCCTCGGGAAAACAGTCTCGGTCGGCAAAGTGAGCCTGGTTCCTCCCACCGTCAGCATCTGCGAAACCGGCGAAACTCTGACCGTCGATGGCGTCGAAATTGTCTTTCAGGTGACTCCAGATACCGAAGCGCCTGCGGAGATGAATTTCTTCTTCCCGCAATACAAAGCGCTCTGCATGGCGGAAAATTGCTCCTGCCATCTGCACAATATCATCACACCGCGCGGGGCAGTTGTGCGGGACGCTAAGTCCTGGAGCTACTATATTAACGAGGCAATTGATCTCTACGCGTCACAGACAGAGGTTCTGTTTGCCAGTCATCACTGGCCACGCTGGGGCAAAGATGCAAGCGTCACCTTCCTCCAGAAGCAGCGCGACCTTTACAAATATGTCCATGACCAGACACTGCGCATGGCCAATCACGGACAAACACCGCTAGAGATTGCAGAAGACTTTAAACTGCCACCCAGCCTTGAGCGCGAATGGTACACGCGCGGTTATTACGGCACGCTGAGCCACAACACCAAGGCAATTTACCAGCGTTACCTCGGCTGGTTTGATGGCAACCCAGCCAACCTGCATAAATGGCCACCTGTTGAAGCTGGCAAACGCTATGTCGCGGCTATTGGCGGCGCCGATGCCGTTCTGCAGAAAGCCAAAGCCTCATTCGACGAAGGTGACTATCGCTGGGTAGCTGAGCTGGTGAACCATCTGGTCTTTGCAGAGCCTGGCAATGACGGCGCCCGGCAACTTCAAGCAGATGCCTTTGAGCAATTGGGGTACCAGGCAGAGTCGGGACCCTGGCGCGCGTTTTATCTGACAGCCGCCCAGGAACTCCGTAACCCTATGCCAGCATCAGATTTCCCACGACCAGCTGGGTCCGACACAGTGCGGGGTCTCCCCACCAATGAATTGCTGGATTCCATGTCCGTTCGTTTGAACGGCCCGAAAGCAGGTGAGAAAGAGTTCACCTTCAACCTCAAGATCAGCGATACAGGTGAAGCCTATCTGGTCACCGTGACGAATGCAGTGCTGCATCATGAACCGGGTAAAACAGCAGCCAGCCCTGATGCGGACATTGAGATTGCACGCCTCGCGCTCGCGCAACTGGCACTTGGCGAAAAAACGGTCGAAGAGGCAATGGCGGACGGTGCCAAGATCACAGGCCGACCAGAAGCCTTGACGGAACTTCTAGGTCTTCTCGATGTGTTCGACTTCTGGTTCAACATCGTCGAACCCTAAGAACAAGAATGAGCTCAAGCTTCCTCGCGAAGCTTGAGCTTCTCTCCTACCATGACGATGGCCTGGATCGCCGGGATCAACTCGCGCCCAAGGTCGGTCAACGAGTACTCAACAGTCGGCGGCGATGTCGGCTTCACTTCGCGCAACACCACCCCCTTTGCCTCAAGCTGTCGCAGACGCTGCGTCAGCACTTTTGCGGAAATAGGCGGAATATCAATCTGCAGTTCGCTAAAGCGACGCGGTCCGTCCCCTAAATGCCAGATCACATTGGGGGTCCATGTCCCTCCAATCACCGACATGCATTCTGTCAGCGCACATTTCTCCGGCGGAGGGGCAACTTTGTTCTTTCGGATCTTTACAGCCATGAGTGAAACCAGGTTACCAAATGGAAACTCAAAAATGAGGTTACCAAAGGTTATCTAATTTACATCGGTAAGTCGAACCCCTATCTGAGCCGCTCAATCAGTGAAACGCGGAGCGTCAGACATGGCCATCGACAATCGACTTACGAGCCTTTTGCAACTCAAACTCCCGATAATCCAGGGGCCCTTCGGTGGTGGAATCTCCACAGTGGAACTCACCAGCACGGTATCCAACAAAGGAGGGCTCGGGTCCTTTGGGGCTCATATCCTGCCACCCGAAGAGATCATCAACACCACCAAAGCAATCGCCGGCGCGACCGACCAGCCCTTTGCCATGAATCTTTGGGTTGAGGATCACGACCCGGAAGCTCTTTCACTCTCAGACGACGCTTATGAGACCTATGCCGCCCAGTTCAAACCCTATTACGACGAACTAGGGCTGGAACTCCCAAAACGCCCGGAAAGGTTTCACGAATCCTTCGAAGAACAGATGGAGGGCATACTGCAGGCGCGTCCTCCGGTCCTCAGCTTCGTCTTTGGCATTCCCTCCATAGACATTCTCCGTGCTTGTGAGGAGCGCGGTATTCTGACCGTTGGAGCCGCAACAAATGTAGCCGAAGCCGTTGCGCTCGATTTGGCAGGCGTAAATGCAATTGTCGCCACCGGCTTCGAAGCGGGCGGCCATCGTCCTTCATTTCTCATACGCGCAGAAGACAGCCTCATGAGCACGAGCGCTCTCGTTCAAACCGCTGCCGCAAGGGTTGAAACACCTCTCATCGCTGCAGGTGGTATTGTCGATGCACGTGGCGTTGACGCGGCTCGGCTGCTCGGAGCGTCAGCCGCTCAGTTGGGTACCGCCTTCTTAGCCTGCGAAGAATCCGGCACGACGGACGCGCACCGCGAGCTTTTGTTCGACAAGACCGCTGTCGCCGATACGACACTCACGCGCACTTACACCGGCCGTCTGGCACGTGGGGTCCGCAACCGATTGATCGAAGAGCTGGAACGCCCAGACAACCAAATCGCGCCCTTCCCTGTTCAGGCGTGGTTTGTCGCCCCCCTCAAGAAAGCATCGATGGACACGAACCAAACCGATCTCACATCCCTCTATGCAGGCCAGTCCGCCCCAAACCTTCAACACCGCAATGCAGTGTCCCTGATGGACGCTCTATCAACCTCGCTCAGCAATCAGGCTGATGCGGCTTAATGAAAGGCACCCCCATGAAACTCTATTACGTTCCCGCATCCTGCTCTCTCGCCACCCATATTGTCCTTCGTGAACTGGGCATGGAGTTCGACCTTGAACGATACAACCCATCCGAAGGACAAACAGAAACAGGGTCTGCCTATGCAGGGATTAATGCCAAAGCACGCGTCCCCGCGCTGGAGTTCGCCAATGGTGAGGTCCTCACTGAGGGCTCGGCGTTGGTTCAATATCTTGTCTCGCAAACACCTGAGCATGAATTGGCTTTGCCTATCGAACTGGTGGCCCGCGCACGGGTCCAAGAAGGCTTGAGCTTTGTTGCATCTGATTTCCACAAATCTTTCAGCCCCTTCTTCTCCGCCGATACCGACGATGCAGCCAAGGAGAGAGCTCAAGCTCTCATCGTCAAACATCTCGAGTATCTGGAAACCGTCTTTGGCGATGGACGCGAATATTTTATCGACAACAAACTTTCTGTCGCAGATATCTATTTGTTCGTTGTCCTGCGCTGGGTTGAAGCTTCAGGGTTGGAGCTAAATGCGTGGAAGAAAGTTTTTGCTTTCCGTGAGCGTATGAACATACGCCCCCATGTCCAATCTGCACTGGAGGCCGAGGGTCTTCTCGAAGCAGCCTGATCAAACGGAAGGCCGCGCCCACAAAGCGCGGCCTTTACACGGAGGCGCTAGAAAAAAACTCTGCGTACCAGGGACTTTCCACCCCGCCACATTCCATAGACAAGGGCAAGAGCCAACCCCAGCAAAACAATGCCGACAACAGCAAGGCTGATTAACAGACGCTCGTACCCAGCTCTGTCAGCACCCGTCCCCGTCATGACGCGCATCCGGTGTTCTGCTTCGATGGCGTCGCCCTCGACCAGAACAGCACGAAGCCGTCCAGCAACTTCCGGGTGACTGCCGATCACATTGTCTGTCTCTCCTGGGTCTGTCTCGAGATTGAAGAGCATTTCCTCGTGAGAAAACTCGCCCCAGCGCAGAATGGTTGAGAGGATAAGATCCGGGACCCAGAAGCTGCGCTCTCGCTTCAACTTCCACTCACCCAAACGCACAGCATCAATTTGGCGGTTGAAGGCTTCGTAGTAAAAATAGGGAATGGGGTCGCCAGCATCTTCACCAGTGAACACCGCCGTGACATCCCGTCCATCGATCACCCGGTCACCGGGGACGGTCGCTCCCGTCAGGTTCGCAATTGTCGGCAATAGATCAAGCATGGAGACAGGCTCAGAGACAGTTACCCCTTCAACACCACCACCGAGATAAGCAACGGTCGGCACTTTGTGACCACCGTCAAACGTCGTGCCCTTCCCATCCCGCAGCCCGCCTGTCTCACCACCATGGCTGCCCATGGGCAACCAGGGACCATTGTCACTGGTAAAGAGGATCAAGGTGTTTTCAAGAATACCGGCATCTTCGAGCGCGGCCACAACCTGTCCCACGCTCCAGTCAAGCTCCTGAACCACATCGCCATAGAGACCACGGTCACTCGTTCCCAGAAAGTCCGGTGATGCGTAAATGGGAACATGCGGCATGCTGTGGGCAATAAAGAGGAAGAACGGTTTTTCTTTGCTCGTGTCGATGAAGTCGACGGCTTTTTCCGTGTAGCGCTGCGTCAGATAGGCCTGATCAATCGGCTCATAAATGACGTCCTGTTCGTCGTACCAAAAAAAATTCCCCATATCATTACTGTAGGGAACGCCTTGAAAACTGTCGAAGCCCTGGTTCCAGGGCATGTAGCGGTCCTGAGACCCCAAGTGCCACTTACCGACCAGGCCGGTCGCATACCCATTGTCCTTGAGCATTTCCGCAATGGTCACTTCTTCAAGCGGCATACCGTCAGGAGAACTGTCCTGAAACACATGAGAGATCCCCATCCGCTTTGAATGGCGCCCGGTTAAAAGGGCCGCACGCGACGGGCTACAAACATTGTGGCCGGCATAAAAGTCAGTGAAGCGAATGCCCCGTGTCGCGAGATCATCAATATGCGGTGTGGCAATGTCGGTTGCGCCGAAGGCACTAATATCCCCGTAGCCCAGATCATCTGCCAGGATGATGACAACGTTCGGCTTCTCAGTCCGCGCCTGAGCAGGAACAGCAAGAAGAACCCCAAGGGTGCACAAAAGTGCTACCCAGTTTCGAAAAATCATGTTCCCCCCGAACACGCAAAAAGTAGCCGGTGACGCTTACACCGAGTAGCGATCCTCTTTCCATGGATCGCCGTCATTGTTATACCCGCGCACTTCCCAGAACCCTGGCTGATCAATCTCAGAAAACTCGATCCTCTTGATCCATTTCGCGCTCTTCCAGAAATACCATTTCGGGATGATCACGCGCACAGGTGCCCCGTGCTCGCGAGAGAGCGGCGCCCCCTCCCAGGAATGGGCCAACAGCACATCCTCGTCCTGAAACATCTCCAACCGGATATTGGTTGTGTACCCATCGTAGGAATGAAAGATCAGATGCTTTGCAGCCGCTGTTGGTTTGACGACGTCTAGAATGTGCGCACCCGACACACCGTCCCAGCGGTTGTCATACCGGCTCCATGTCGTCACACAATGAATATCTGAGACATGGCTGAATTGTGGCTGCGCGATGAAACTATCCCAATTCCATGAAACGGGATTTTCAACCGCCCCATCAATCGTGAGCTCCCAGCTTTCTTTTGGCACGTCAGGCTGAATGCCAAGATCAAGCACCGGCCACTTGTCGACACGATGCTGCCCTGGTGGCAAACGATCAGCACGCTGGGCGTCTGGCATGCCCGTTAAATGGCGCCCCTGCTCTGCTGTCTTCTGTTTAGATGAAATGAGCTTGTCTTTGATCTGACCAATCAAACCTTGAGGTTCACCAGATTTCTGATCGTCATCACCCATACTGCTCTCTCCTCCAGAGGAATTAGCCTTTTTCCCGCATCAGCCGGGCTTTGTCGCGCTGCCAGCTACGATCCTTTTCGGTCTGACGCTTGTCAGCTTGCCTCTTGCCTTGCGCCAGACCAAGCTCAATTTTCACACGGCCCTTATCATTGAAGTATATTTTAAGTGGGATGAGCGTCATGCCTTTGCGCTGCACCGCTGCACCCATTTTCTCTATTTCGCGGGCATGAAGAAGCAGCTTTCGCACACGTCTGGGTTCGTGGTTGAAGCGATTTGCCTGCAGGTATTCAGGGATAAAGGCATTCACCAG
This sequence comes from Rhodobiaceae bacterium, assembly GCA_003330885.1. Lineage (NCBI taxonomy): Bacteria > Pseudomonadati > Pseudomonadota > Alphaproteobacteria > Hyphomicrobiales > Parvibaculaceae > Parvibaculaceae bacterium. Next base: position 1,276,367 of record CP030277.1, read on the forward strand.
GAACGCCTCTCCCTCTTTTACTTCTGCATAGGCTTCGCCGAGGCTCGCTTTCCCCTCGCGCAACGCCTTCACTTCCGTACCGCGCAGCACAATGCCCGCTTCAAAAACGTCATCAATGGAATAGTCGTAGCGAGCCTTCCGGTTGTCAGCGACAATCTTCTTGCCGTCTTCACCGCGTCTCTTCTTGGCGCCACCGCTTTTGGAAGACATGGGTCCTAACTGCTAAAGCAGCCCCGCATGTTTTAGGGCCGCATCGACGGCATCACGCGTCGAAGGCTCGATAGGAACGAGCGGCAGGCGAATTTCGCTACCACACATACCAAGCTTCTCAAGCGCGTACTTCGCAGGAGCCGGGCTTGCTTCCAGGAAGAGTGCCGTGTGAAGTGGCATCAGCTTGTCCTGAAGCTCGAGTGCAGCATCAAAATTGCCTTGCATGCACGCGCTCTGAAACTGTGCACAGAGCTTCGGCGCAACATTGGCTGCAACGGAGATACACCCGTGTCCGCCATGCGCCATATAGCCAAGTGCGGTCGCGTCTTCGCCTGAGAGTTGATTGAAATCAGGACCCATAGCCAACCGCTGAGAACTCACCCGCGAAAGATCCGCTGTGGCATCTTTAACCCCGATGATGTTCTTGAGCTTTGAGAGCTCCGTCATCGTCTCAACGCTCATGTCAATCACACTGCGTGGCGGGATATTATAGATCAGGATCGGAATATCGACCGCATCATTGATAGCCTTGAAGTGGGCATAGAGCCCCGCCTGTGTTGGCTTGTTGTAGTAAGGCGTAACAATCAAGGCGCCGTCAGCCCCTACATCCTTCGCATGCTGGGTAAACTCGAGCGCCTCAGCCGTATTATTCGAGCCTGTTCCAGCAATGACAGGAATACGCCCGGCCGTCACTTCAACACAGTGCGCCACGACACTCATATGCTCAGCGGCACTCAATGTAGGCGACTCGCCCGTCGTCCCACACGGCACCAGACCATGAGTTCCCTCTGCAATATGCCACTCCACAAGACGCGCAAAAGCGTCTTTGTCGACCGCACCGTTTTTGAACGGTGTGACAAGCGCGACAATTGACCCTTTAAACATCTCTCTAGCTCCTGAGTGAACATCATCGGCTGTCGACGGTTAAGTCGCCGAACAGCTCCCTGGTATGAGGCGCGGACCATACAGCCAATTCCCGTCAAATCGCAACAGAATGAGGTGCTTAGCGGGGCAAATTAACCAGACTGAAGGTCGCATACGACTGTTACTGGCAAGTGACCGCCGACAATTGTACGCTTTTTCTTAGAAAGCCCCGTTTTCTGATTCCAGTGAGAGCTTTCGCCACAAAAAAGGCGGCTTCGGAAGGAAAATGAACTGTGTTTTCATCGAATTGAGTCGGGCGCCGATAAGGTTGAGCCCAGTGCCAAAATGCGGAAGAGGTCGGGGCGTACAGTGGGGTATCGCGAGGTGAGTCCATCTTTTGCCAGTCTGAAAGCCAGCGCATTAGGCCTAGCGGTCACTTTTGCGCTTAGCACGGCTGCGCTTGGCGCTGTTCCCGTTCCTTTGACCAAACCAACGCCACCTCCGCCCTCAGATTTATTAAGTGAGGCGGACGGCCATGCGCTGTGGGATGGTCTTGATGCGCGGGAAAAGGGCAAATGGATGGAAGTCCGCACCTTCGCCCGACAGATCAGCGACCCAACCGCAAAGGCCATTCTCAACTGGCTGCGCTTCCAGAAGGAAGGAACCGGATCCACAGTCGCGGAGGTCGTCGCTTTCCAGGAGCAATATCCTCACTGGCCACGCCAGGACCGTCTCTCAAGACGCGCAGAAGAAGCCATATCGGACTATCCGATGCGCGACGCAGACGTCATTGCCTGGTTTGCAACCCGTGATCCGCTTACCGGTGAAGGCAAGATAAGGTTGGGCGAAGCCCTTCTGAACAGTGGTCAGCAAGTCGAAGGTGCGACATGGATTCAGCGCGCCTGGGTCGAACATCAGTTCTCCCGGTCAAGAGAAGCTGAAATCCTCAAGAAATACCGACCCCATCTGCCGCCTCAGGCTCATGAAGACCGGCTCAATCGCCTCATCTGGGAGCAGCGTTTCTCCGATGGCCGCCGGATGCTCCAGCTGGTCAATGCAGAAGCCCGCGCACTGGCGGATGCGCGCCTGAAGCTCGCATCCCGCTCCCGCGGCGCTGAAAGCGCTGTCACGCGCGTGCCAACAAGTTTGCGGGCCGATGCTGGCCTTCTCTTTGATCATGCACGTTATTTACGGAGACGCGGCCAAGACCAGACGGCAATTCCGCTTCTCCTGACGCCGCCCACTGCCACCCATTCCATTACCCGGCCCGATCGCGCATGGACAGAGCGAAAAATCCTTGCCCGAAAAGCACTTACAGAAGGTCATTACCAGGAAGCTTACGGTCTTGCGACTGGCCACGGTCATGATAGAGGTGTTGCTTTCGCCGAGGGCGAATTCCTCGCAGGCTGGATAGCGCTTCAATATCTGAACGATGCCGACAGAGCTTTTGTGCATTTCCAGACCCTGGCAGCAGGCGTCAAAACACCCATCAGCAAATCCCGCGGCTCTTATTGGATGGGTCGGGCCGCCGAAGCACGTGGTCGTACCGACGAAGCACTCGGCTATTACAGGCAGGCCAGCAGCTACCCAACCACTTTCTATGGTCAATTGGCGACATCACGCCTGTCTTCAGGTGGCGGCGCGCTCCTGCAGCTGCCGACTGCGCCTTCTCCGACGGCGGCCCACAGCGGCGCCCTTGCTGCCAATGACATGGTTCGTGCCTTCGAGCTCATGAATGAAGCCGGTGAGGACAGTCTTGCCCGCAGTTTCGTCATCGAGCTGGCAAATACACTTCAAGATGCAACCGCACTTGCTGCATTGGCGGACCTGATGGTCGAACGGGATCTTCCAAATCTGTCGGTACGGGTCGCCAAAATCGCTGCCGGGCGAGGCATCTCACTGCCAGAACGAAGCTATCCGACCGCGGTGCTCCCGGCCTTTACCCAGGTGGGCAAACCGGTTGAACCGGCACTGGTCTATGGCCTCTCTCGCCAGGAAAGCGAGTTCAACCCGCGCGCCATAAGTCACGCTGGGGCCAGGGGCCTCATGCAGCTCATGCCAAGGACCGCCCGCGCCGTCGCACGCCAAATTGGTGTGCCCTATCAACGCGCCCGCCTCACCGACGATCCGAGCTACAATGCCACACTAGGGTCTGCGCACCTGAGTGATTTGCTGGATGATTTTGCAGGCTCCTACATCATGACCATCGCGGCCTATAATGCTGGCGCGCACCGTGTGTCCCAATGGGTTGAGCGCTATGGCGACCCCCGCGACCCGGCCGTTGATCCCATTGACTGGATGGAGAACATCCCTTTCACAGAGACCCGCAACTATGTTCAGCGCGTCATTGAAAATGTGCAGGTCTACCGGGCCCGCCTTCAAGGCCGGGCGGTCGATCTGAAGATTGAACAGGATATCGCTCGCTACGATGGCTCCGCCCCCATTATCCAGACAACACCAAAGCCCCGGACCCAACTAACCCCACTCGCTGCGCCTCCAACAGCGCCTCCCCCGATTGCCGTTCCAGCATCACCCACAGTGGCTGCATTACCTTCAGCAAGGCGTGATATTCCCGCGCCAAATCCCACTCGCCAACAAGTGGCTCCGGTGCAAACCCCAATTCCTCCGGTTTCTGTGCCACCACCCGCTGCACCAGAAGCCCCTGCGATGACACCGCCTCCAGTTACACCGCCAGCAGTCTCAAGCTTGCCGACGCCTACTCTGGATGCGCCAGCCGACGTCACCCTCACAGACGGGGCAATGATGCCGGTCGTGGAGGAAGATGATCCGAGCTATCGCCCACCTGTTGTTGCAAGCCCGTCACCCATCTTGGAACCAGCGCCTCAACCAGCTCTCACAGCAACGACGCCAGCCGCGCCCAGTCTAATTCCACCAGCGGCTCCAGAAGCACCGGTGTTAACGGCTCCCGAGCCTCAGCCGATAGCCCGCAGCACTGCACCGATCACTCTGCGGCCCCCGCCTGGAATTGACGCCCCGAGAGCACCAGCTGACTTCAAACCGACCCAACAGGTCATTGTACAGCCCACAGCGCCCTCGACCCAGGAACCGGGCACAATGTTGCCCATCGCCGATGACAAATTAGGCGGCTAAAAGACGCTTGCGACAGTCACTCGAACTACCGATGATTGCGACGACGCGATTAGGAGACGCAGGCGCATGACATTCCAGGACATTCACTACTATTCGCAGGAAGGTCTGAAGCTCTATGCAAGAGACTATGGCTCGCGATCATCGCCGAAAACGCCCATCCTCTGTCTGCCGGGACTGACGAGAAACTCCAAGGACTTCGCTGACCTTGCTGAAAGGCTGTCGAGAGACCGCCGCGTAATTTGCCCTGATTTCAGAGGGCGCGGAAAATCTGAATATGCCAAAGGCTGGACCGACTATACGCCGCTCAATGAAATGCGCGACACGCTTGATCTTATGGCCGCAGCAGGCGTCAACCATGCGATCATCGTCGGCACGTCTCGCGGCGGACTCGTCGCCATGAACATGGCCCTCCATCGTCCTACAGCGATTAAGGGCGTCGTGATGAACGACATTGGGCCCGAGGTCGACAAGACCGGCATTGAACGGATCATGGGATATGCAGGAAAGATGAATGTCCCGCCAACATGGGAAGATGCAGCCATTGCGATCAGGCAAATGAATGAGCGTTACTTTCCGAACATGCCCGGTGAAAAATGGCACGCCTTTGCCCGAATGACTTTTCGCGATGACGGCGGCAAGCCCGCAATGGATTATGATGCGGCCATTGGCACAGGCCTCCGGCGCGCGGCGAAGCTCATGCGCGGAAACATCCCCACCATGTGGAAGGAATTCAAGGCCCTCTCCCACGTGCCCGTCCTTTTGGTACGAGGGGAAAACTCAGACCTGCTATCGACGGCGACCGCTGAGAAAATGGCGACCGAACATAGCAATCTAACCTTGGTGACAGCAAAGGACCGCGGGCACGCACCATTCCTGGACGAACCGGAAGTCACAGCAGCAATCGACACTTTCCTCGCAAAGCTGCACTGACCAACCCTATTGTTTGAAGAGAACGATCTCTTCCCACATAGGAAAGAGGGCCGCATCAATTCCGTCCTTCCGCGCGTTGTCGAGCGCATAATTGACTCCGGCTTCGGCTTGAAAATCCAAAACCCGCGACCAGAGCATGTTCGGCATGACCGGTTCATCCTGAAGCGGATCAGTCAGACTATCCCAATGCACAGGAAACACACGGTCTGGGCGAACAACCCGGACAATCTGCTCCCAGTAATCCTGCTGATATGATCTAGTTTGTGCGGCGACACCCCCGACGCCAAGGATTACAACATCGGCTCGATACTCATCGAGTGCACCTGTCACATACCCTGCACTTCCCTGCAACAGGAATGTCCCCAAAGGGTGCGCCACATGGATGGAGTAAGCCCCGCCCATCTTATAGTCGAGAGCACTTACGGGAGGGATGAGCGGTTCGGTGATCACAGGGTCTTCAAGTGCCGCCGCTGCCATATCAGGATCGGGAAATTGAAAATGTTGAGACTTGATCAGGGTGACTGTGAACTCCCCGAAACGGATAGGTTCTTCGGAACCGACGACGCGGATCTGCTCTTCCGGCAACCCCCATCCCCGACCGATATTCGCCGTCGATTCTGAGCCAACAAGCAAAGCGCCGGTCCGCCGCGCAACCTCTGGTGAGTCCATGGCATGATCGTAGTGGCTGTGAACAGGAATGACCGCCGCAACGTCAGCAATCACCCCTTTGCTCATCGCTTCCGAGATCGCGTCCATATCTGGACCAATCTTCCCAAACAATAGTTCGCTCGTCGACGGACGGCTGAACCAGCCATCCGTCAACAACGTCGTGGTCCCATCTGAAATAAGCAGGTTGGTGTTGCCCATGTATCGAACGGTTACCGCCTGATCCGCCGTTGCCTCTGGGGCGACAAAATAGCTGTCAAACGAACTCAGGTCATCTCGCACCAACATCAAGCTTGCCAGCACAACACCAAGGCAGACTGTAATACCGCCGATCACAAAAAGCCCTATCCGAACCAACTTCATCGCTCCCCCACGCCCCTTAAGGGTCTTCAACATTGTAATCTCTGCCTACACATCCAGTCGGTAGGCATCACCGTCACTCTTGATATGACCAGCTGTCGGCGTCGCAAAATGCGTTCCAATAACCAACATGGGTGTATCTGCATAACGCGCAAAAACCTCACGCCGCGTCGCCTCGCTTTGAGTGGGATCATAATCAACAACAGCACACCAGTCAGGTCGCGCCAACTGACATGGATGATGAATGAAATCCCCGGTAATGATTGCGTCTTCGCCCTTGGAACTCAGCCGCACGCTCACATGACCAGGCGTGTGCCCTACAGTGGGCTCCAACCATATGCCTTCACAGATTTCATGATTGAGTGGAATAAGGTCGACCAGGCCCGCATCGAATACCGGCTTCACGGAGTCTGTAAACACAGCTTTCTGGCCAGCGTCACTTTCCTGAGATTGCCAATAGGTGAATTCCTTTTCCGCCATCAGGTAGCGGGCATTTGGAAATGTCGGAACCCACTTGTCATCGACCAGCATCGTGTTCCATCCCACATGATCAACATGGAGATGGGTACACATTACCGTGTCGATTTCCTCACGTGCATAGCCAGCTTTTTGAAGATCATCCAAAAACGGAAGGTCCAAATGGCTCCAGGTTGGGATCTCCCGCTCTTTATCATTGCCTATGCAGGTATCCACCACAATCTTGCGCTCACCTGTATCTATGACCAGTGCATGAACGCTCATAATCAGGTGCCCATCCGGTGTCATGAAGTGTGGTGCCATCCACTTGAAGTCACGGACAGCTTCCGGGGTCGCCTGCGGCAATAGAAATTTGGTGCCACCGGCAACCTCAATCTCGATCACCCGCGTAACGGTGAAATCTCCCACCTGCCATTTATTCATGCTGTCCCCTTTGCCCCGGCACCCCGACTTTTACCGTTGATGAAACCGTAACCAGATTGGCAGGAGCCGTCCATACTGACAAAGGAGACCATCGAACCCTACAAAGACAGCATTCAGCCGATGGCATCTGTCGGGCTCAAAACGCACTTTGAATAATGCTCTGGCGGAGATTAGCGGCTGTCAGCCAAACGTTTTTGAGTGTCCGGTAGAGAGAACAACGTACTCAGCACCGAAAGCCCGGTCTTCTGCGAAACAGCCCGCGCCTGAAGTAGAGCACCGAGCGCCATTGAAAATGAAAGAACTGCGGCCGCCCCTTCAAGACCGACCATCGGAACGAAAAGTGTATTGCCAGCAATCAAAACCAGAAGTGCAATGCCATAACTCATAAGGCTGCGCATTTGTGCGCCAACAACGGTTAGCACCTGCGTAACCGGGCCGATGAGTGACCGTAGAATCTGTCCGCCGATCAAAAACACAAGAGCATCAGCCCCCACGGTAAACCTCTCCCCAAACAGCAGAAGTATCCCGTCGCCGAACACCGCCACGCCACAGAAAGCTGCTAGCGTGAACGCAAGTGTCGCGTGTTGCGCGCGCCGCAGGGCAGCACGCATCAGAAGGGTTTCGTTGCGGGCTTGCGCCTCTGCAAAATCGGGCATGCTCATCTGAAAAACTGTCTGGATGCCGAACTCAACCAACAACATGATCCTCAGGCAAACGCTGAAGATCCCCACCTGTTCTGCAGGAAGAAGTGTACTCAAGAACAAAATATCAATGTCAGCCAAAAGGGATGTGAGCAACGTGACAAATATCATCGGCGTTGCAGCCTGGCGCCAGGTTTTGCGTTCTAAAACAGGTTGAACCTCCCCCAAAACGAATTGACGGCGCGGCTGCAAAACGACCCAGAGCAAGCACGAAGCAGCCAATGCCACCACAAGATGAACCAGCAGCACATTGGTAGTGGTCATCGGAACAGCGAGGAAGTAGATGCCAAGAAGGCCACCAACCAGAAGAAGCGGTCTGAAGGTAACATCGGGAAGGTAGGTCAAATAGAACCGGCGCGCTGTGTTCGACAGAGCTCCGCCAAACCGCATGGCGGCGAGCACTGGGGCCAATACACAGGCAAGCATCAAAGGTATCTGATATTCACGGTCTACAAGACCGCTCGACAAAAGAACAAATACGACCAATCCGAAAATAAGCGCCGTCACTGCAATATGGCGCTTTGCATTCAGAATGAAGCCCGCGATCCGTGCCTTGTCCCCTGTCTCCTGATAGCCCGCGACAAATCGAGCCGTGACCGACGGCAGTCCAAAAGCGCAAAATATGGAAAGCACCGCAGCCAGCGACAGAGCAACGACATAGATACCGTAGTCCGTTGGGGGCATGAGCCGAACCAACGCGAGCTGGATAAGAAACCCGAGCCCCGTGCCCCCAATGCGTGCCAACATCAAAAGGCTCGACGTCTTTAGAAAGCCCGAAACAGCTGGAATGCGCTTCATACGCCCCTCGCCGGAGGATCCTCACCCGCCATGTCTGGCACGTCCATCCCATGCGACTGCCTCTCCTTAACAGAGGTGCCTGAAAGCCGTTCTAGCGATGGGAACAGTTGCCGCGCAAACAACATTAAGGTTGGCGCAGGATCATGTAACGCCCATGTCATATGATGGTCGGCCCACAACGCGGTCCAAAAGGTCTTTAGGGCCCAACGTATGGCTCCGCCAAGGCCAATCTCTCCTCGCGCCAACGCAAACCTTAAACCCCTGATGTCCCCATAAACCCATGCATATCTGAAACCAGACCGTATTCCCCGCACCTTTTTTGGAGGCTCGGGGTCAAGCCCAAGCGCAAGATCAACGGCGATACGGCACATCTCAAAACCCATTTGTTCTGTGATTGCCTGACTGCCCGCGATACGGGGGTTAAGCTCCAAAAAGCATCTCTCGCCTGTTTTAGGATCAACGATAAATTGAGCGAGGCCTATGCCGGTATAGTCGAGCGCCTTCGCCAGCTTCTCGCAATCCTCAAGAAGCGGCGCAGATGTCGCGACGGTCACCCCATCTACAGCGTAGCCGGTCCCATCCAATGAGTCGGTTCGGCGTATATATGTTTGAAGATTGTTGATCAGCTCACCCTCACGGGCCGTAAAGAACACGTTGACCCTTGGGCCAACGGCTTGGCGCTGGATCAGAATTGGAAAGTCAGGTTTACACCAGTCGGAAATGAACTGTTGATAGTCCGACCAGCTGTCAATTATGACGGCCTTCTTCTCATTGAACTTGGCGCCCGGCGTCAGAGGTCGGGCAACTAGGGGCAGCCCCACCTCTCGGCCAAGCGCGGCATTGTCGCTGTTCGCCACAAGAACGGCGCAAGGCAATACGGGCACGTCTTCCTCAACAGCGGTGTAGAGCATCGTGACCTTGTCCGCGCAGGTCTTCACAAGGTCTGCTCTTGGTGTGACAAGTGTCGCACCGCCTGGCAATGTCTGCATGCGCTCAGCAAAGAACATCACAAAGGGTTCGCTAATCGGAAGCACGAATTGTATGTCCTCCCGCTCGGACAGGAACTTCGTGAGAGCTACCTCCAATCCAACCACATCCGTCTCGACCGGTGGGTGATCCCATGCTTCATCAACAAAGCGGGAATATTCGCTAAAACCCTCTCCACCGCGCTTACCCATCACAATGCGGTATCCAGCGTCCCGGAGAGAGCGCGCCGCCGCCAGCGCAGGCCGATAATTCCCAAGCAAAAGGATAGATGGCCGGCTGTCTTTAACGTCTGAAAAAAGTTTGGTCGCGACTGATATCATGTGGATTGACACCGATCTCCTGGCGTAGGGCCCACATCACCTAACCGCTGTATGGTGCACGCTGCCGTTTCCGCATGAAAACTAAGCCAGGCTGCAATGCCAATCAGTTTCGCGCCGTCTTCGATGAGGAGACGAAAGTCATTATCGTAGTTCATGAAGACATCGATCTTCACGCTGAGTGCGAGACAGCCCACACTGAGCAGAAACATCAGCCAGCGCGCGCCAAGAATTTCGGCCCGCGCATACCAAACATAGAGGGCTGCAAAAGACGCGTAGACCACATAGGCAAGCGTTTCGGAATAACCGAGCTTCGGCAGAACAATGTCGTGCACGAGGAAGAAATCATCGATGCACAAAAGCATCGTGAGAAAACCTCCAAGACCAAACTGAACAACGTAATGACTGTGTTCCTGCCCGCCTATCAGAGCGACAACGAGTGCAGCAAAAAACAGGATTGCCGTCCCCGCAGCCCACAGCAACACACCAATGTTTGAGATGGCGCCATAATAGATATGGCAGCAATCCTGTGATACTTCCGCTACCAGCAAACTGTCCCGCAACAACTCGCCAATCGGCACAAAGGGCTGATACCAGGCAGCAGCCAACAAGATGAGCGCAGGCACCAAAGTCACCGAATAGACAACAAGCGCCCACGCTGGACCAGGCAAACGGGCGCGCTCACCCGGCACAACCAAACGGTGCACCAGCGCCTCTAACCTTCCCTGTCCCACAGCCAATGGAGCGTCCATTGCCGCCTGCCTTCCATGCATTTTCTACGCAGAGACTAGGGAAATGGACTCAATATTTTATTAAGGTTCGACCGACAACCCACTGAAAAAGCTAGAACTTTGGTTGTTAGCCGTCTGAATATGGCTCCATTTTGGTCAGGTTGAGCGTATATGCCGCACTGCCAAGCTGGTTCATGTGGGTCTTGGTCTCCAGCACACCCTCAAGCCACACCGGTTCCCAACCAAATGGGACTGCGTCTTCGGCCGTCACATAGACAATCTGATTGGGCGGCGGCGGAGGCACATGAATACAGGCGCCAAAATAGGGAACCAACAAGAATTCGGTTACTTCATTCATCTGGTTGATGTCGAACGGCACCATAAACCCTGGGATACGGATGGTTTTTCCATTGAGCTCTTCCACCACGTCAAAGGTCCCAAATTGAGTCGCCGGTGGTTTGCTACCTGTCGGATCATCCGGGTCAGCACCTGGAATTATGTCACCATCTTCCGGCAAATCAGAGATATCAGACTGCGCCTGATCTACTTCGCTAAGCGGCTCGGCTGCTCCGGCTGCAGCCGCATAGGCCTCCTCCAGCGCCTTTAGACCTTCCGGAGGCATAAGATCCTCCCAGTAAATCACCTCAGGCTCCGCAGCCGATACAAAAGCCCCGACCGAGCTAAAGCCAAGAGCCACAAAAACAGCCAATAGCAACTTCATAACATCGCTCCTTAGACGCGGATGGTCAGCCCATCCGACAGCGACTGACGGTAGGCCCGCCAAGCTGGAAACGCGGCAAGAACGGCCGCAAAGGTGATAACAGCGCCAACAGTTATCAGATCAAATGAGGTGACACTGAGGCCACCGACAAAGACACCGGTTGCCTCGACAATAATCGGTCCTGCTGCCGCGAGCAGGATCTGCACCAGACAAAGCCCCAATAGGGCGCCCGCGCTGGCGAGAAAGGCGGATTCGCTTACGAGTAAGAGAGCAACATGGCTCGCCCCTGCCCCAACCGATCGTAGAATTGCCATCTCCCGTCGACGTTCGTTGAGACTGGTAAGGACATTCGTCATAAGCCCGAGGAGACCTGTCAAAATCACGAAAGTCGCAATCGCTCTCAAAGCCAGTTCAGCCACACCCACCACATCCCAAAGCTGGGTCAAGGCAACACCGGGTATGATCGCCATCAAAGCTTCTTCATCGTACGTGTTGATGTCTCGTTGAAGCGTGAGGATCGCAATACGGCTGTTCAGACCCAAAAACACGGCCGTAACCGAAACTGGCTCGAGATCCGCGGCACGTACATCAGTGGCACTGGGTGCGCGGCTGCCGATAGGTGCCGCCCCGCCTGACCAGCCCAGATGGATGGCCTCAATCCCTTCGAGTTTGACATGAACGGTTCGATCAAGAGGCGTACCGGTCCTCTCCAGAATACCCACAACCCGAAATGGAAGATTGTCATGTTTGGCAAAACTTACAGACCCAATACCGTGGGCGATCACTATCTCCTCACCCAGACCATAGGCGAGTTCAGACGCGACATCCGACCCTAAAACCACATCAAATATGTCTTCGAACCGTTTTCCCGCTGAAAATTGCAGGTTCTGTTTGTCGCCGGTTCGGTAGTGATCAAAATAGGCTGGCGTTGTGCCCATCACCCGAAATCCACGGTGACTATCGCCAAGAGAAATAGGCACCGCCCAGGCGACTTCGGGTCGGGAAGCGATATCTTCATAGCTCTCCCAGGTCACATTATTGGTGGCATCGCCAATTCGGAAAACAGAGTAAAGCAAGAGGTTGAGCGCACCGCTACGGGCACCCACGATCAGGTCGGTCCCCGAAACCGTATTCGAAAACCCCGTTTGGGCGCCGGATCGGATCTTCTCAACACCCAGAAACAACGTGACACTAAGGGCGATCGAAAACACCGTCAGCAACGCTGTGACACGTCGGTTCACAACGCTGCGATAGGCGATGAGTAAAAGAGCGGACATCGGCATCAGACGGCTTCTTTCATGTCGGCCCGGTTAATCTCGGTGAGCGCCACGGTCCGATCAAAGCTATTCGCCAGAGATAGGTCGTGGCTGACAAAAACCAACGTGGCACCACTAGCAGCACACTCCGCAGACAGCAGATCGATGAAGATATTTCGATGGTCTGCGTCGAGCGCAGATGTCGGTTCGTCTGCGATAATCAGCTCTGGCTGGCCAATCAGGGCACGCGCAGCAGCAACCCGTTGCTGCTGTCCGACGCTTAGGTCCGTCACAGGGCGTTCCATTGCCGCACCTGGCAGTCCAAGGTTCTTAAGAAGCCGGTTGGTTTCAGGTCCAACGCCGCCTGCCTCTGCAGCCAGCGCGGCTCGTACGCTTGAAAAGCGACAGGACAACGCGACATTGTCTCTAACTGAAAGATAAGGAAGGAGGTTAAACATCTGAAAAATAATGCCGAGATGATCTGCCCGGAAGCGGTCGCGTGCCCGACCGCTTAGGCTTGCAAGATCCTGCCCCAAAACACTCAGCCCGCCTGCCCCAGGTAACAGAACACCGCCAAGCAGACCAAGCAAAGTGCTCTTGCCGCTGCCGCTGGGACCGTGGAGAAAAACTCGTTCCCCACGGTCAATGCGCAAGTCCGCAATGTCGAGCAATGGCGTACCGCCATCCCAAGAAAACACGAGATCTTTGATGACCACCGCGCTTTCCGCCGTCTTTTGACGTGCTTCTGCTCGACTTGCGTCCATTATTTAACCTCAAACTCCGACGCAGCGCCGGTGAGCTCAGCGGAGATTTGATGGTCATCACTCAAGAAAACAGCTTCGATTTCCTCGATCCCGGACCAATGCTCAAAAAAGGAAACGGAGACTCCAGAGAGTTGGTCAGGCGTTACACAATTGAACGTGTACGTCGCCTCAAACTCGGCATGTGCATCCTCACCTTTGTGTTCATCGCCCTCATGATGGTCGTCCTCATGATGGTCGTCCTCGTGGTGGCCGGTCTCGTGAGCCTCTGCAAGGAGTCCCTCTGCTTCAACATCGGCGTCTGAGAGAGAGCACCCTGCTCCTTTGAGCTCAATCAGCTCTGCGCCCATACCAAGCTTTTCAACCGCCGCTTTCACCGCTGCAATTTCATCGGCATCTTTAGCTTCATGCTCAAAGCCGACAATATTCATGCCCGGCGACGTGAACTCAGCAATGAGCTGGTTGCCATCAACGGCCATGGCGAGTTTTGCGGCACCATGCTCATGAGATTCCGCGTGACGTTTCTCTGCATCATGGTCGTGATCGTGGTCACCATGGGAAGCTGCAAAACCAGATGTCGCGATAAGGCAAGTTCCCAGAGCTGCAACAACCGCGCCTGAATGGTGTTTTGGACGCCTATTAGTGCGTCCCTTCTTCAAAAGGATAGACATACTTTTCTCCATTTCGCCCGATTTAGGCGCTGATCAAAAATTCAGGATGAGAGAAAAGATGGGGGTCCTCTGGCGGCAGCTTTCTGCCACTCAGCACCATAGAGCGCCGCACGACCGGGTTGATACACAGTCAAATCAAAGCGCGGCGCATCGCCAAGGATCGCCGGCGCAAACGCGAGTTTATCCAGCTTGTCGCAATACACGTCCAGATCGCAAAAGCGTTCAGGTGAGCGCTCTTCCGGAGACTTTGACGTATCATATCCAAAGACGTCCAAGACAGGCGTATCAAACGCGATAAGGGCTTTGGGAGCATGGTTGTGAGATGCAAAACCGTATGTCGCCCCATGGTAGAGGGACGCAATCTGAAGCCCGATAAACAGGAGGGCTAATCCAATGGAAAACGGTCTCGACACAAAATGCCTGCTTGTAGAAAAGAACCTGCGCATTGAACGCGAAAAACCGCTGAAATGCTAGCCTTAACCTTCAGGCCAGGCCGTTCTGCGTGCACTTTCTCTGCTGCCGAGATAGGACATCCACCTGGTTACGTTCACAGAGTGATGAAGCATCACTTTTCCCTCTGCCGTATGGGCCACAGCCATCCAGGTACAAAATAAATAGATATCAGCGAGGGTTAAACGATCTGACGCAATGAAGGTGCGCCCCTCCAAGGCCGTTTCGAGCAAACCCAACTGATATTGGATGGTGGGCAGCGCTTTCTCGACACGCATTTCATCAACCGGACGCCCCATCAGGGGCGCAATAAGCCGGGGCATGACCAAGCCAAACTCCGTTGTCGGAAACATATAGGCCTGAACAAAGCCCATCCACTTGGTCATCTCCGCCCGTTCCAATGGGTCATCAGGCACGAGCGAAGCCCCATCAAACACATCATCCAGATACCGACAGATCGCGTCACTCTCGATGAGGAGGTGCCCGTTCACTTCCACCGCGGGTGTCTTTGCGAAAGGGTGTCGAGCAATGTGCTCTGCCGAGGACGAGTCCGTTGGGATCAACCTCCAGTCGAGCCCTTTCTCAATCGCCACCATGGCGACGATCCGTCCAAAGGTCGAAACCTCCGCTGCAAAAATCGTGATCTCCGACAAGCTCTGCCCCTTTATTTCTGCCATTTTTGAATCATGTGCCAAAACCCGCCTATTCTGAAGGTCCAAATCAGGAGGAACACCATGACCACAATTGGCGGACTGCCACTCATCACACTTTCTGGCGGCCCCGCCGACCGCGGCGCTCAACATGGAACCGCCCTTAAAGAGCGCATCCATCGCATGATTGAGGTTTATGGTTCCTTCTTCGGACGCCCCGAAAGCGAGATCTTCGATATCGCAGGCCATTTCAAATCCGTCATCAATAACTTTGAGCCAGACTATGGAACGGAAATCGAGGCGATCGCAGAAGCGGCCAATGTTAATCCGCTCTGGATCTATGCCTTAAACGCAAGAAGCGAGTTCCTCTCCTTTGTGCCCGCCACCGAATGCACAGTCATGCATTTCGGCGGCACCCCGCTCCTTGGCCAGAACTGGGATTGGGAAGAACGGCTCGAACCGCTCATTGCTCTTGCCCGAATTGAACGAACAGACGGGCCTTCCATCCTCATGATGACGGAACCGGGCATCCTTGGAAAAATCGGATTGAATGACGCGGGTGTCGGTGTCTGCTTCAACTTCCTCCACATCAACCGCCCGACCAATGGTGTGCCCATTCACATTCTTCTTCGGTCAATTCTGGAATGCCCGTCCATCGAAGCCGTCAGAGAAACGATCGACCGCGCAGGTCCAGGACGGTCTGCAAACATTCTGGTCGCCGATGAGAAAGGCAACCGCTTTGACATGGAATTCGCCGCGACAGAACAAATAGAAGTCGATGATCCAGGTGATGTGATCGCCCATACCAATCACTATCTCGACCCAGAGATGTTTTCGATGCCGCACATCCTGGAGAACTCCACGCTCCGCCTCAACCGTGCCTATACCTTGGCCAAGGAAACGGAAACGCGAGACAGAGCGACCATGGCCCGCATGTTGTCCGACACAGAAAATCCCGGCAATTCAATTTGCCAGACCTATCGAGAGCGTGAGCCCTTAGGAAATATGGGAACCGTTTGCACCCTCACGATGGATCTCGCAGCGCGCAACATGGACATTCGGTTGGGCAATGACGCGTCTGCACCGCTCGAACGCGTTGAACTTCACGCACAACGCGCGGCCGCCGAGTAGCAAGCATGAGTCTCAGCCACTTGTCTGTTCCTGGCGCCTGAGTTCAGCTTGCAGCTCCGCCTGCCGCTTTTGATCAAGCGGGAAATTCCACATGATTACGAATATCGCCAGGTGAGCGAGTCCGGTTATTCCGCCAAGCAGGTAGCGCACGCCGTCCAAAGACGCCTGATCGTTTGCTGCACCAGCGGAGAACCCGATCAACGCCAATAGCGGATAGGCGATGCCGACGGCCAGAGCCAAACCCAGTTTCCCTGTCATCGTCAGCATGGAAAAGAACAATGCGCCTCTGTTCTGACCTGTCGCGACATGGTCTTCATCGATGACGTCAGCCATCATCGAACGGGTCAGCGACCCAGCAGCGCCGTTGTTCACACCGATCAGAACGAAAACCAGGATGCTCCACATAAATTGCTCGGGAGGCAAAAAGACTACAAGAACCGAAGCAATGGATTGAACAAGTGTACCCCAGCAAAAAGCTCGGTGTTTGCCGACGTGATAGGAAAGCTTCATCCAAACAGGTAGAAAAGCGACCGACGAAACAAAGATGATGAGCAAGAACGGGCTGGCTGCCTCAGGCATCAACAGCACTTGCCCAACAAAGAAGAAATGCAACGAACCGGCTGCACCTGCCTGAAGTCCAAAAAGAAGATCAGCGAGTAGAACACGCCTAAGAGCAAAACTGCTGAAGAGCACTCTA
The DNA here is from genome assembly GCA_003330885.1 of Rhodobiaceae bacterium. Taxonomy (NCBI): domain Bacteria; kingdom Pseudomonadati; phylum Pseudomonadota; class Alphaproteobacteria; order Hyphomicrobiales; family Parvibaculaceae; species Parvibaculaceae bacterium. The sequence goes on from CP030277.1 coordinate 1,293,279, forward strand.
ATGGATTTCAAAAACCCAATTGGTTTTGGCGGAACAAAAGCAGGTTCGTTAACCGACCTCAGCGCGAACACCACTAGAAACGGGATCGGCACAAAGATGAACCATGCCATGGTCGATGCTTGCCCTGCAATCGTTGGACTATCCGCCACACGGTCATAAATCACCGGGACAAAAAGGATCAGCAAGGCGCCGGTCAATCCTAAACCTTGGACCACACCCAATATGCGTGTCCGCTGATGGTATTGCCCAGACAGTTCGCTCGCCCACGCTGTATGGGAGAGCGTAAAAAATGTCCAGCCCACGTAAAGCAGGAGCATGCTCAAAACGAGATAAGTTGGACTGACCCCGATCGGTGGGTTGAAAACAAACAGGCCGCCGAGCAGCAAAATGGGAACTGACAGCACCAGGATTGGTCGCCGCCTTCCCCAGCGTGACTTCACGTGATCCCCGAGAACCCCAAGGATTGGGTCTGTGCCCATATCGAACAGCCGCACCATCATGAAAAGAAAACCGACAAGCGCCAGGTCAATTCCCATCTCCGCATAGAGCGGCGGAAGAAAAATGATCAACGGTAGACCCAAGGACCCAACAGCAAGAGCGGGTGACCCAAAACCAAAAACGCGCCTCAGTGGGATCTCACCTTTTTCTAACGCCACGAATAATTCCCCCCAAAGCAAGCCAGCTGGAAAAAGTCGCTGTATCATTACCCAGCTTGCAATTGCGAGATATTGGGTGAATTCATCACGCGGTCAACAGCCAGCGCTAAGACTCCGGCCCAGAAAAATCCGGCGCCGTCTGGTCAAGAATGACTAAGTAACTCAGGACAGAAAAATGGTGCAGTCACAACCTAACATCCTCCTCATCATCACAGATCAGCATCGCGCAGATCACACAGGTTTTGGGGGAAACAGTCTCGTACAAACACCAAACCTCGACAGGATCGCATCGTCGGGTACTGTGTTTGACAAGGCGTATGTCGCCAATCCGATCTGCATGCCGAACCGCTCGTCAATTTTGACTGGGGTGGTGCCGTCCTCTCATGGCGTGCGTTACAATGGGCTTCCCTTAGATACGAGTTTCGAGACCTTTGTCCGAATCGCGCGAGATGCTGGGTACAAGACGTCTCTAGTCGGGAAATCCCATCTGCAAAACATGAATGATGGACCGGGTATTGCGACCGCCCTATTCAAAGACAGTCCACAGAAAGACGTCTGGCGACAAACGGCGCCTGAGGGATGGGATCAATATGAACTCGACGAGCGCCATAAATCCGAAAAGGTCGACATCCCGGAAGATTTCTATGGTTTTGATGATCTCGCCCTGACTGTCCAGCACTCGGACTATTGCAGTGGTCACTACTATCAGTGGCTTATCGACAAAGGCGTAAAGCCGGAAACCATTCAAGGTCTTGAGGTTGCACAGAACTATTCCGGCAATTGGCAGCAGGTCTGGAAAACGTCTGTCCCTGAAGAGCTATATCCGACCACCTATGTTGCTGATGAAACGGTACGGCGCATTGAGCACGCAGCGACCGAAGCAGCGCCGTACCTCATCCAGTGTTCCTTCCCTGATCCGCATCACCCGTTTACCCCGCCCGGCAAGTATTTCGATATGTATGACCCGGCAGACGTCGCCCTACCCCAAACATTCAACCAGGATCATTCGAAGTCACCTGGCATGTTTCAATCAATGATTGAGACACGCGGTTCGCAGCTCTTCAAAATGGCGCCATTCTCTCCAACAGAAGAGCAGTTTCGGGATATGGCGGCAAAAGAATACGGCATGATCACCATGATTGATGATGCCGTCGGGCGGGTGCTGCAGGCGTTGGAGAAAAGCGGACTGGCAGACGATACGATCGTCATCTTCACGTCAGACCACGGTGACGTCTTCGGCGATCATGGGCTCATGCTCAAAAGCACCATGCATTATGAGGGTGTCATCCGCGTGCCATTGGCAATCTCCGGGCCGGGCATAAACAGCGCCCGCTCTACATCATTGGTGAGTTCGCTGGACATTGGCTCAACAATTCTCGACCTAATTGGAGAAGAAGCGCGCTTTGGCACCCAGGGCCAGAGTCTCCGGCCAGTGCTTGATGATCCCACCACAGCGATCCGGGACCAAATCCTTGTCGAGGAAGAGCAGATCTTCCCCGACCCTGATACTGGGCGGCAAATCAACATGCGATCGGTTGTGACGAGCAACGGACGGCTCACTGTAAAAAGCCGGCAACCGCTGGTCGGCGAGCTTTACGATTTCCAAAACGATCCTCTCGAAACCAACAACCTGTTCGACGATGGTGCCGCCAACGGCCTGAAGACGGAAATGATGGATCGCTTGGTCGACACAATGATGACCCATTCAACATCGCTCAGGCGCCCACTCGCAATGGCCTAAGCAGGCAATGCACCTCACACAGAATAAACCAGCTGTGAGGGAGGTTGAATTGCTTCTGTAGGCGCTGTCAGACACGTTCGAGATATAGAAACCAGTCTCGGACGCACGATGACCCAATGCCTAACACTGGCAGGATGCCTATCGATCCTTCTTGCAGGTCCTGTACTCGCTGAAAATCTGAACTTCGACGATGGTAGCTGGAAAACCATTGGGGTTCCGGGCGAGGACGAAACCGAGTTTGAAGTCAAACCGGACGGCTCGCTCCGTGTCATTTCGGAAACCTCCGTCGCCTTCAGGTACAAAGAGATCGAGAGTGCGGGAGAAACACTTTCCTGGCGCTGGCGGGTCGACGCTATGGGTCCACCGAGCGACCCGATGCAGATCGGCGCCGATGACCGCCCCATCGCCGTACATCTCTGGTTCCCAGAACAGGAAGACCAACGCTCGCTCTTTGGTGGGCTTGCAGAACTGTTTGGCTATCCAGAGGTTGGAAACGCACTGACCTACACTTGGGGCGGTTCTGCAGAACAACCGAGGACGATGCCCAACCCTCACCTGACTGCGGGGCAAGGTGCCCTCATTACCCTGCAAACGGCGACCAGCCCGATCAAACAATGGACACAGGAAACCATCGATTTCCGAAAAGATTTTCGCGACGCGTTTGGCAAAGAAGCGCCACAACCCAGTCATATAGCCATTTCCGGCGATAGCGATGATCTTGGTGGCTATCGAGAAGGCCGCATCGCGGATCTGAGGTTCGCCAATGACTGACGCTTTTGTCCATTCTTTCTCCGTAATCATTCCGACACTGAATGAAGCCCATCAGATCGGCGACAGGATTTCCCATGTCCGCCGCCTCAACAAAAACGCAGAGATCATCGTGGTCGATTGCGCGAGCACAGATGGCACGCCCGATATAGCAAGAGCCGCCGGTGCCAACGTTCACATGTCAGTGGAACCAGGCAGGGGTCAGCAGCTAAAGGTCGGAGGCGAGGTCGCTGGCGGTGACGTCATCATCTTCCTGCACGCTGACACCCAACTGCCCGAGACAGCATTCGCCGCCATCGACAAAGAGCTTTCAGATGGCTCAAAAATTGGCGGTAACTTCAGGATCCTGTTTGATGGCGACAGCGATTTTGCGACCTGGTTGAACGACTTCTACGCCTGGTTCCGAAGCAAAGGCCTCTACTACGGAGACTCTGTCATCTTTCTAAGGCGCTCGGTATATCAGGACCTCGGCGGCATCATGCCCTACACCGTCATGGAAGACTTTGACCTGAGCCGGAAAATGGAACGTCTCGGCGGCACAGTTTGCATAGAAGACGACCCCGTCGTCACATCGTCCCGGCGGTTCAAAAACCGACATCCCGCATCAATCTTTGCTGGCTGGTGCGTCCTACATGGCCTCTACTATATCGGCCTCTCAACTCGGGCACTCGGTTGGGTCTACGACAACAAACGGCGACGCACCTCCGCCCGCTAAAAACCTACCGCTAAAGACTGTGCCTACAGAACATCATTCAAGGACCAGTCATAGGCGGTGTCATGCAACTCCCCTATAGATCGGAGTTCGCCCGCAAGTTCTTCATCTGCATATTCGAGCAAATGCGCCAACACTTCTTCCTCTGACGTGCCGAAGTCCTCAAAAAACCAGTCATAAATGCTTGAGATCGTGACGCGACCTTGTGAGATCGAAACACCACGCGGACTGTTCACATATGCCCGCGCTCCTGCATCCAACAGGTCTTCTACGTTCGAGGCAGTGAAGCCTTCCGACTGCAAGTTGGGGCAACCAACAGAGGCACAATTCACCGCATAGTGGATACGGGCATCTTTCCAGATGGGGCGAAGAATACGGTGTTCAATGTCATTGAGGGTCAGGTCTTCACCTTCAACAGTGACAAGGTCTTTGTCCCATGGACCGTCTGCAAACAGACCAGGCGAAATATCAATGTCCCGAATGCTCTCCACCGGGTATGCGTCCAGCACCACATCAACCGTCACAGCATTATAGAGGTTGATCCAGTAGGCCTTCTGCGCGATGCGCGAAAAATCGCTGATTGGCAGCGCCGTTTGTTCACTTATGAACTTCTTGAGCGTCTGTCGGTCCGCGTCAGAGACAGAACCGTAGGCAAATCGATTAAGCCCGTTGCTATCTGGTTTCACATAGGTAGCAAGAATCTCATTCCAGGCTGAAACATCAATCACTTCTGTGCTTTGAGGGTTATGCGCTTCCCATCGTGACCACAGGTCAGCATCTGGTGCGAAGTTGGCTTCAAAGCTTCGAAAGCCGCTGAGGCTGAACAAGGCAAGTCCCGCCGCTGCGAGACGTACAAAATCAGAAGACCGAAACCGGACAGAGAACAGGGACATGGGAACCTCCACTATAGGTAGAGGGAGCTTGCCCACTCTGATGATCAACTGGAAATCACATCCCGGCCAGACGGGCGTGATCGGGGGGTCGTCTGGCCGGGCGCTTCTTCCTAGGAGGCAAGGAAGAGACCAATGACCGCGGCAATGCATCCAACGCCATCGATCCAGTAGAGCGCTGAGATAATTGGCAGTAGCTTTTCGCCTTTATCACCAATGAGGAAGGCAGCACCCCTCCCTGCAATCAGGCCACCAAAGATAACCAGACCAACAAAAAGCGCCGCCGGTGCGGAAATCACACCACCGAAAACAGCAAACTGCGCAATCCCAGCTGCCGCAAAGAACCCGCCATATTGAGCACGGATTTCGATCGCTCCGGACCGTCCGTTAGGCTCAAGACCCAGCCCGCGCGCGAACGGGACAGGTGTCCGAAAACTTGCGACCGCGGTGTAAGCAAAGAACAATCCAAAAATGACAAGAATGCTATTGATGACAATCTGTGCCATGGGTCAAGCACTCCAGAATTCTGCAATATGGCTGTTCAATGTGTCCGCACGCTCTTCCGGGAAGAAGAGTTTGGCTCCCTCGAGCTCCACCACCTCACGGGCATTTGGAAGCGTTCCCTGCAGCCAGTAGGCCCATTTCGTCGGAAAGAACACATCCTCCGTTCCCCAGACAATCAGCGCTGGAGCTTCAAGCTTCCTGAGGTTCGCTTCAACATTTGTAAGCTGCGCATGATCCTGATGTCCGACATAGCGGTCAAAGGCTGCCCTTCTGTCTACATCGTCCACAAGCGGGCCTAGATACCGTTGCAGGTTTTCATCCGTCGCAGTATTGCGATCTTCGTAAACCAGTTCTGCGATGCTTCCATCAGCCCTGAAAAGGTCTGGCTCGTTTGCGAAATTACTGAACTGTGCAGCAAGCACGCCTGATCGGGCCGCTTCCCGTATCTCACCCAGCGCCACTGGTGGCCAATTGTTCTGGACATCGCAATTGGTCAGGACCAGAGAGCGAATACGCTCAGGTGCTTTGACAGCCATCAATTGAGCGATCGCGCCACCACTGTCATTCCCAACAAGGTCAAACTGTTCAATCTCCAGCTTGTCGAGCAATTCCAGGATCATGTCAGCCTGCACATGGAAGCTGACATCCTGGTCGGGAGCGATCTGGGTTTCTCCATGAGCCATCAGATCTGGCGCGACACATCTCCTCTGACCCGCCAGCGCGCCAAACTGACGCCGCCAGAAATGGGAACTCAACCCCAGTCCGTGAATGAACACTGCCGCTTTTCCTGTACCGTGCTCCCTGTAGGCAATATCGCCAAAGGTTGTTCCTTGGTGCTTAGTCTGAAGGTCTTCCATGCCCGTCATCTCCTATCTGTCCGTCGCTCACACGACTTGTTTGTCTGATTGACAAATACATAACATAATTATGTTATGTCAAGTATGTTCAAAAAACTCCCGGAAACCAGCGACTCGTGCCACAACAGCAGCAGAACCAATGACAATCGTTGCAAGAATGCCCACTAAGGTTGAACAAAGCACACGGACCCGGACACGCATCATTTCCGCAGCCCAGATGGTCTTTACGAGAGATGGCTATGCCAAAGCGTCACTGGCCGACATTGTCAAAAAGGCAAAGGTGACGACGGGCGCTATCTACCATCACTTCGGCGGCAAAAAAGACCTCTTCACCGCCGTCGCTGAGCATCTGGAACAGGTAATCCTGAATGAAGTGACGTCAACCACCCCGCACGGTACCACTGGATGGGACGCGCTTGAATGGGGCGCGCTGAAAACACTCGAAATAAGCATTCGGCCCGAGATCCAACGCATCGTCTTTCGCGAAGCACCTACCGTCGTTGGACTAACTGAGTGGCGGGCCATCGAAGCGAAATACGCCTTCGGCCTCATGATGCAAACGCTGGGGTCCCTTCCCCGCAAGAGTACCAACGAAACCACACCAGAGGTCACCGCCCAGATATTGCTCGGCGCGGTCACTGAAGCCGCTCACGCAGTCGCATTATCCGACAAACCCGATCAGGCGCTTACAGAGGCAAAAGCAACATTGACCGTGATGATCCGTGCGCTTGAAAACCGCTAACACCTTTAGCACACGTCCTTGTTAAGAAACTCCGGCCGCCTCTTTGAGCGGAGTTGGGTCCGTAACGTCACTGGCATGACTGGATTTCAGGATACGCTCCATGACCTCACGCAGTCTTGCCTCCGGCTCGCTGCTCATTTCCATGGACCGCCAAGCCACGATGCGGTCGGGACGAACCAGAACACACCCATCGTCATTGACCACCCGTCGCTTGGTCCAGTCTCCGTAAACATCATTGACCGGCAAACCGAGGGAGACCTGCACGGCCTCCATCTTGACACCAAGCTCAGACGACACGCTGTTTACTGCGTCGATCCATCCACGTCCGCCAGCACCAGTTATAAGAGTGAACTGATCATACCCGCACAGATCAAGCGTTGAAGTGTCTTTGTTGTCCACCGTTAGCCAGGCATGCGGAACCGGGTTACCGGGTATTGTTGTTGGCTCATGAACCAGATCGGACTTCAGGTCTGCAGCCTTTGCCGTTGACCCGTCGCTGACGACAGCGTCGGATTCGTAGTGCTGGCCAAGTTCAACACCGTGAGCATTGAACTGCCCGTTCTGCAATTTCAGAGCATCAAAAACCTTCTGCCGCTCGGGTGCTCCATCGGGACCAAACATCTCATCAATTTTCTGATTTGCCTCGTCCCAGCTTGTCTGCGGCCCAAAGCCAAAGATATTGACCCATTCAGCCATCTCCATGACGCTCTGGATTGCCCGGTCGATAATCCGCCGACCAACCGGTTGCCGCTCTACAGTGTAGGTGCGCAACAGGTCTTCACTTGCATGACCTTTGACCACCAGAGCGAGTTTCCAGGCCAGGTTGTAACTATCCTGAATCGATGTGTTGCTGCCCAGCCCGTTAGCAGGCGGATGGCGATGCGCCGCGTCCCCGGCAATGAAGAGGCGACCGCGTTGGTAGTTGGACGCAACCACATGGTTGAACTGCCATGAGCTGACTTTGCGGATTGAAAACTCAACACTGTCATCGCCAATGGAGGCGCGGATACTTTCAGTGATCGTTTTTTCATCGAGATCGTAATGGTCCCCTTCGCCGCGCAACAGAATGGTGCTCCACTCCGTCCATGGCTTTACGCAAGTCCATACGCCCATCGTGTCGCGGCTTCCCGGCGTGAGAGTGATAAACAACGCACCGGATCGGTGAGCTGTATAGCGGCTCAGATCGGCATCGATCCAAACAGTGACCGCATCTCTGATGCCCGACACACCTTCAAATTCAAATCCACCGTCGGTACCCACAACGGTCCGCGATCCGTCGCAACCGATTGCGTAGCGCGCTCTGACCTTAAACTCCGGCACCCCATCTCTTGGCACGACATGGGCTTCCACGAAGTCGCCCATGTCCTTGATCGTGCGGACTTCATGGTCTTGCCGGATATCGGCTCCCAACTCCAGCGCGCGCCGAAGCAGGATTGGCTCCAGGGTGTTCTGGGCAATGTTGCACATCTCTGAAGGGCTGGCTGCCCGGTAGTCGCCGATCCGATCATCGCCCGTGCCCCAGGTCATCATCCGGGACAGTTCGCGGCCCGCAAATGTGGTCGCATACACCTGCTTGCCCATAAGGAGATGGGGCAAGGCATTTGCCTGGGCTTCTTCCTCAATGCCGAGGTCTCTGAAAATCTCAACGGCACGCTGGTTGGTGATATGTGCCCGCGGCGCGTTGGCGGTGCCATACTTCGTCAATGTCAGCGCATCTACCCCTGAGCGGGCGAGCAGGCTTGCAGCTGTAAGGCCCGCGGGTCCAGCGCCAACGATCAAGACGTCTGTTTCAATGGTTTTCATGATTGCTGTCCTTCTATTACCAGTCATCTAGCCAGACCAGTCATCACCTAACGATGAGGCGCGCGACAAAATCCGCGTGCCGCTCAATGACCGCTTTTTTTAGAGGGTCGACTCCTGTGAGCTGCCGACATTCCGGCGCAACCGCGAAGATCAGCGAAGCAGCACCTGCAAGTGCGTAATACACATGGGGCAGATCCGTCTGGGAGTACCCAAGTTCATTGAGCATATAGTCAGCGAGCACTTCGAAGCGCGGCCGCAGGTGGGTCGTGATCAGCCAGTCGAGCCGCTCATCCGCGTTTTTACCCTCATCAACCATGAGCCAGAAAAACTCTGGATACTCGGCAGAGAAGCGGACGAACTCCCTGATGGACTCGCGTGCGTTTTCTCGCTCATCCGCCGATTGGCGCAGGGCAAGGCGGTCAAACAACCGTCCGCCAATCTCTTCAAACAGATTGTCTGCGGCCGCGCGCCATAATGCGTCTTTTGTTCCAAAGTGGTAGGTGATCAACCCCTGGTTGGTCCCGGCCTCGCTGGCAATGTCACGGGTGCTTGTGCCGTGAAAGCCGCGCTTGGCGAAGGATTGCCGGGCAGCCTGCACAATGCGAGCGGATGTCTCCTCCCGTTTCTTGGACCGCGTTGTTCCCTTGGATATTTCCGCCTTGCCGTTTTTCGCTTTTGAATGATCACCAACCATTAGGATGTCTCCTTCTTTGGGATGCCGGTCTCGTCGAGAAGTTTTTGGATAGCGTCTTGGTCGCCAGGCGCCTTCTGCTTCATAAAGGCGATGATTTCTTCGGGAATCCATCGCCCGACAGCGTCCGCGTAACTCGGGCGTTGTTTCATGCGGGCAAGCCAGGCCGCAACGCTTGGATGTAAGGTCACCATAGTGTCCAGCCCGAGGTGCTCAAGCCGGAGGACATAAGCCAGAACTGCTCCGTCCGCGAGGCTAGGCGTTGACCCAGCAAGCCATGGAGTGCGCTGGAGCTGGGACTCCATTTCGGCCAGCATCTTGAGGAAGCGCTCAACAGCAGTTCGGAATTCTGGAGCCGCGACACCAAGATCAAGCACGCTTCGTCTTTGTGCACGCGCAGTTGGTTCAACGATGTTGGAAATTGCTGCCTCGCGAACATCTGCGGGCTGCGCGTTGATGAGATGCCGTGGCCCCAGAGCAAACGTGATGACCGCTGCCTCTGCGTGAATCTTGTGATCAATCAGATGCACCCATGAACGCATCCGGTGTGCCTCAAGAGGGTCATCGGGGACAAGCGGTTCACCACCGCCAATCTGTTCCAGATACATCATGATCAGCGATGACTCGCGAATGATGGTCTCATCGTGACGGAGCGCTGGCACCACGTGATCGGGATGGATCTCCGTGTACCAATCCGCGTGCTGCTCTCCCGCCAGGAGGTCAATCTCCCGGGACGTGAAGTCCATTTGTTTTTCGGAAAGGATCCACCGCACCTTTTGTGAACAGGTGGATACCGCATTGTGAAACAGGGTCAGCATCAGGATCCTCAAATTTATTCAAACGAATAACTAATTCGCTGGTCACTTGAACAGCAAACAATTTCACTTGTCAATCGAATAATTTGAAAATTCTGTAAATCGTAAGTCTCTCACGACAGCACCTGCCGCGGTGTTCGTATTGATTTAGGAGCAAACGACGGCCGCTGCATGCAGGCAGCCGCCTCCAATATGTTTGGAAATGCCTCAAAGTTAGGGCAGCAAAGCAGTGCCAAGAATGAGGGGCACAACTCTTACGCTTTGGGCAAAAGCTGCGTCATTTCTATAAGCCGACTGTCCGCCAGCGCCGCAGCACGGATCGGCGCAATCGCCAGGTATTCGGGATCGCGCATCATGTCGACAAACTGCCGGCGCGCGGGGTACCGCACAAGCATCACCACATCCCACTCTTCATCACCTATGATGGAATTAAGCGCGCGACCCATCCAAACCGGTTCGCCACCAAACCGCGGATGCAGCTTCGCGAAAGCCCGGCCATAAGCCTCGTAAGCTTCACGCCCTGTGAGCCCGTCAACACCCGCTCCGTCGCCAGCTGCCTCCCGGTATCGAAGTAAATTGAGCATCACCACAGGCTCGCCTAGATCACCAGCAGCCATGGCTGCCAACGCCGCTTTGTCCTTGTTCACCTGCCCCATCACATTTCTCCGTCCCTCGTGAATTTCGTTTTTGCCACTATTCATACCGGCTCGACCAAAAGCAACGCGCCATACGTTCACATGAATGTGCCTGGACACGAATGTGATTGCAGAGGCCCGCCAGCCCGATAAGCTTTGTTGGCGAAAAGATCGATCCTTTCATCCGTTTATCAGGAGGCCGTCATGTGCGACGAAGAGACCGTAAAAGACAGTGAAGCATATCTCTCGCGGCGTCAGGTAGGCATCGCAGGCGGCGCGGCAATTCTGATGGCAACCCTCCCCCGCGCTGCGAATGCTGCAGACGTAACTGAGTCAGACGTGACCATAACAACGCCTGATGGAGAGGCTGACGCCTATTTCGTGCATCCATCGTCAGGAACACATCCTGGCATTCTCATCTGGCCGGACATTTTGGGTCTGCGGCCTGCCTTCCGACAGATGGGAAAACGACTTGCGGAGGCCGGCTATGCAGTGCTGGTGATCAATCCCTATTATCGTGAAGCAAAATCCCCCGTGGTCGGCGAAGGTGCAAGCTTTCAGGACGAAGAAACCCGCAACCACGTGCTTCCTATGGCGCTTGCCCTATCAGCACAAACGGTCATAACCGATGCAACGGCGTTTGTGAGCTTTCTGGATGTTCAAGAAGCCACTGACACCTCAAAGAAGATAGGCACAACCGGCTATTGCATGGGTGGCCCCTTCACCATGGTTACCGCAGCCACGCTGCCCGAGCGGATTGGCGCCGGTGCGTCTTTCCACGGCGGGCGCCTGGTGACAAATGATCCCGGCAGTCCCCATCTTCTTGTGCCGCAAATGAAAGCCGATTTCCTCTTCGCCATTGCCGAAAATGACGACGAAAAACAACCTGAAGCAAAAACGGCCCTTCGCGAGGCGTTCGGCGGTGCGGGCCTCAAGGCTGAGATTGAGGTCTATGAGGGTGCGCTCCACGGCTGGTGCCCACCAGACAGCCGAGTCTATAACGAGGCTCAGGCAGAGCGCGCCTGGTCGCGTATGCTCACACTCTTTGGCAATGTTCTCGCTTGATCTGTGTTCGAGCCTATTTGATACCCATCAATGCGCGTCGCATCGCGATCAGTAGTGTAGTCCGAAGCCGCTCACCTATGACCTGTCAGCTCGGTGGAGGGGCAGCCAAGTTACTTCTACGGAGGTGATGAGATGGATCGGGGTCCAGACACCAAAGGTCAGAACGTTCGAAACAGCAGTTCGGCCATCAAGTCGCTGCATGTATTGAGTTCAGGCTGGGCAGAACAGCATAAAGAACACCGGTATGGCTCTTGGATGCCGAAAACGCTATGGGCGTTGCTGTCTCGCAGCTGGGTCAAGTTACCGATCAACTATTTTCTGATTGAACATCGTGATGGACCCGTTTTGTTTGATACAGGTCTCGATCCTGAGATCCTCACAGATCCGACCTACATTTCGAGCCCGATAGGACGCTTCTTTCTTCGACGAGTGTTTCGATTTGAGGCTACAACCGGCGACTCGCTCGACAGCGTCGTGAAAGAGGCGGGCTTCAGCTCAAAAGCAATCACACGCGCGGTGATCTCCCACCTCCATTTCGACCATATTGGCGGGATCGACCAAATCCCGCAGGCAGAGTTGATCGTTAGCGACCGTGAGTGGGCCCAACTCTCCACGGCTCACCCGGAACGGAACTGGATCTTGCGGGAGCATATCGAGATTCCCGGCGCCCGGTGGCAACCCATTCAGTTCCAGCCCACCGACGACCCGCTCCTGCGAGGCTTTGACGGCGCCTACGATGTTGCTGGCGACGGATCGATGGTCCTGTTGCCAACACCCGGACACACACCAGGATCTCTCTCAATGCTCATTCGCCAAGAGGGCTGGCGACCTATCCTTCTGGTGGGAGATCTGACCTATGAAGCTGAGCTGTTGGAAAAGGACATCACACCTGGCATCGGCGACGCCGCCGAACTGCGAAAGTCCTACGCCAACGTGAGACACCTGAAAGAGCAGTTGCCGGACCTCGTGATTGTTCCCTCACACGATTTCGCCGCAGTTGACGACATCGAACGCGCGATCGCATCGGCGGCCGTGCCTCTCTCCGATGCGGGACCAGAGGAACTCCGCAGATCGCATGAAATCACGAAAAAGACCCCCTGCTGATCGCGGCCTATTTGGACGTCATTTCCCCGATCAGCTCTGTTTCCACCACATCGTAAGGACTTCCGTCCACCCGCAAGATATCGTGGAACCAGATGGATGGTTCGGGGCTACCTGGCGCGTCCGTCCAGGCAAATTTGGTTTGTGTTTTGCCATCAACCAGACCCCAATTGAAACAGCCAATCTTTTCGCGTTTGAAAACAGGCATATGGGTCTGGAACAACGAGCCACCGCGCCGATTCAAATACTCTGTACAAAGGATAGGACGTTCATATTTCTGCAATTTCGGAATCAGCCGCTCTAAAGCCTCCACCGACCCATAATGATGGAAACTGACAATGTCAGATAATTCAATGAGCTGCGGGTTTAAGTCGTCATTTTTCATATAGATGCCCGCAGTAAGCGGCTGCGAGGGAGCAACCGCGCGGGCCCAGCCAAAAGCAACAATTGCCAATTCAGTCGCCGCAACTGTTTGTGCCTCGCGGTCGCGCTCAGATTTTGCTTCCGCTTCCCTTAAATCATCGCCTGACAGGTTGAGTGAAGGCATGGCGACATTCGTGACCTCATTGTAAATGTCCCAACCGAGAACCCTTTTGTCGTCACCAAAACGCTTAACGACATCCCCAACATATTCCTCTAGCTGTCCCCAACAAGTCCGGTCTAGAAGCTTCTGGCGACCGGGGCACCTGGCCCAGCCGGAATTGTGAACACCACGGCGGGGCGCAGGTTGAACACCGGCGACAGGTTCGTGCCAACAATCGTCAAACAGCACCAGAAGTGTTTGAATACCGTGCCGGTCTGCGATCTTCAGATAGGCATCGATCCAGGTGAAAAAGCCATCACGATCTTCAAGCCAGGGCAGATCATGGAGGTACACTCGCATTGCATTGAAACCGATCCTGGCTGCCCACCCAAGTTCACGGTCGATCGTTTCTGGATCGAATGTCGACGCAGACCACATTTCGATCTGGTTGATTGCAGTTGAGGGAATAAAGTTACATCCCCGGAACCAGGGCTGCTGGTCATACCAGGTCAACGCCTTCTCAACATTCCAACGATCAGACATAGGAGACCCTCCGGGCAATCAAGCATCAAATTCCGGGGGAAAATGGCGGAGAGGAAGGGATTCGAACCCTCGATACGCTATTAACGTATACACCCTTAGCAGGGGCGCGCCTTCAGCCACTCGGCCACCTCTCCACCGCCGTGTATGCCGCACAAGCCCTAATGATTCAAGAGCATATTTCACCGTTTTCAGCGCCGAATGCAGTCCCTGAATCCCGTCAGCCACACATTCAAGTTCTATCCACCGTGGAATCGGGTCACACTGCGCCCACCAATAAATGGGGGTAAATCTATGCTGGCACGTATTCTGGCCGCCCTGCCCGGGCTTGCGATGGGCATCAACGCATTCATGTGGATCACAAACCCGGCCGCCGCCGCCGAAAATCTCGGCATGCCGCTGCTCGACGGTATCGGTCGCAGCACACAAGCTGGCGATTTCACAGCGTTTTTCTTCGCATGCTCAGCGATGGCGTTTCTTGCGGCCTGGAAGCAGAACGCCACCTGGGCTTATGGCGCAGCACTCATCCTTGGCGGCGCGGCGGTCTTTCGCACACTCGCCTGGGCCATTCACGGCGCTGAATTTGCGACCATCTTCATTATCGTCGAGGCAGTGTTGACGCTGATGCTTTTGGCCTCTGCACAAATGATGAAAAACAACGCTTAAACCAGGCTTTAGCTAACAAAAAACCCGGCCCTGCAATCCGCAAGGCCGGGTTTCTTTTGTTCTTGAACGCCTTTAGCGCGCGATATTGATGATCTTGAGCTGAGTAAACTCTTCAAGACCTTCTTCGCCAAGCTCACTTCCCAGGCCCGACATGCCGGCACCACCAAAGGGAATGGCAGGATCGAGTTCTGCGTGCTTGTTCACCCACACGGTACCAGACTCCATCTTGTCAGCCAGAGCATACGCTTTGTCTGCATCCGCCGACCAGATAGACCCGCCAAGGCCATATTCTGACGCATTTGCACGGTCAATCGCATCGTCCACGTCAGCATATTTGATGACAGGCAACACCGGACCGAACTGCTCCTCATCCACAATGCGCGATCCCTCGGCGACATCACGGACAATAGTTGGTCGGATAAAGTAGCCAGGCTTATCAGGCACATCGCCACCAGCGATGATCTTGCCGTCCTCGCCCGCGGCCTTGATGAGTTCCTGAACCTTTTCGAACTGCATCTTGTTTTGAAGCGGCCCGAGCTGAGTGCCCTGCTCCAGCCCATCACCAATGATGGCATTGTCGGCTATTGTCGCAAGCTCATCGCACATCTCGTCATAAATAGACTCATGTACGTAAAGCCGCTTCATGGCGATACACACCTGCCCACTATTCTGGAACGCGCTGTCAAAGAGCTTTGGTGCAGCTTCTTTCGGATCAACATCACCAAGCACAATGCCGGCATCATTGCCGCCGAGCTCCAATGTAATGCGTTTCAGCAGACCAGCAGCCCCGGCCATAACTTTGGCACCCGTCGCCGTTGATCCCGTAAAGGAGATCTTCCGGACATCGGGGTGAGCCGTCAGCGGCGCGCCGAGATCATTTGCATCCGCAATGATGTTCACAACACCTGCCGGAAGAATGTCTTTGATCAACTCACCTAGTTTCAAACTTGTCAGTGGTGTGGTTGGCGCTGGCTTCAACACAACCGTATTCCCTGCGAGCAGCGCAGGCGGCAATTTAAAGGCCATGAGGATCATCGGGAAGTTCCACGGCACAATCGCCCCGATAACGCCCAGTGGCTTTCTATGAGCTTCTACGCGGCGTCCTTCGCTATCATCAAGCACCTTCACCGGCAGATCGAGCGAAGTGAAGTAGCGGAAGAAGGCGGCAGTCCCAAAAACTTCGCCTGTCGCATCTGCAAGTGGCTTGCCTTGCTCCTGGGTCAGGAGCCGCGCCAGTTCTTCACCGTTCGCCTCAATCGCATCAGCAATCGCTGTAATTGCTTTCTTGCGCTCTTCTATGCTTGTGGCAGACCAAGCTGGGAAAGCTGCTTTTGCGGCTGCGATGGCACTTTCAAGCTGTGCCTCTGACGCACGGGCGCATGTGGCAACTGTTTCCTCTGTCGCGGGATTCAGGACATCCATTTCCATGTCGCCGTCAACCAGGTCGCCATTGATCAAAAGTTTGAATTCACTCATTTCGCATCTCCCTTAGACGGACGTTCTTTCGGCCTGCGCACAATGCAGACATGTCCTTTGCCCAGAGCTTTCCACTTCACTCCTTGCATTTCAACGACATTCGACTACTGGCATTCAAGTTGACGTAGCGTGTTCAAGGATGAACACCCAAATCACCAATGACCCCAGAATAGAATGGCTGTTCTTGACCCAGAAGATAGATACACTTTCCAAAAGCATTTCGTTTGGGAGGACAGGATGACAACAAAGATACGCGTAGCAGTGGTCGGCGCAGGACTGGGTGGTGTTGCCGCCGCAGTTAAGCTGAAGGAAGCGGGCATTGACGATTTTGTGGTTTTTGACAGAAACCAAAAGGTCGGCGGTGTCTGGCACGAAAATAAATATCCTGGGTGCTGTTGCGACACACCCGTTGCGCTATACGAATTTTCCTTCGCCCCCAACCCGGGCTGGACGCATCTCTTTCCAAGAGCTGCAGAAGTACAGGCCTATGCGGAGAGCATCGTCGAGAACCATCAGCTTACCAGCCATCTGAAGCTCGGCGATGGCATGGCAAGTGCCGTTTGGAACGAAACCAGCAACACATGGCTGCTTAAAACCGAAAACGGCACCGAATATGAGGCGGATGCCGTAATTGCCGGCATGGGCCAGCTCAACCGCCCCGCCTACCCCGACATTGAGGGTCGCGACACATTCAAAGGTCCCTCAATGCATTCTGCACGTTGGGATCAGAATGTTTCATTGAAGGGCAAACGTGTCGGCGTGATTGGGTCCGCCGCAAGTGCGGTGCAGCTCATTCCCGAAGTGGCGAAAGAAGCTGCGCATATGACGGTGTTCCAGCGTACGCCAAATTGGGTGATCCCACGCAACGACCAAGAGATCAGCGACGAAACCAAAGCGCTGATGATGACGGACATCGAGCTGGCGATGGATCTTGGCAAGCGCAATCGGGATCTTCTTTACGATAATGCAGACCATTTCTTCTGGAAAGCCTTTGAATGGACACCAGAGGGCCGTGCGGCCTTCACCCGCCAGGCGACAGACCAATTGGAAAAACAAATCCCAGACGCAGAGCTTCGCAAAAAACTGCTTCCTGACTATCCCATCGGCTGCAAACGCATCCTGATCTGTGATGATTTTTACCCAACCCTGATGATGGATCATGTGGAGCTGGAGACAAATGGCATCGCGAGGATCAACGGCGACGGTGTTGAAACAGCCGATGGCGTGCAACATGACTTCGACGTTCTGATCTATGCAACCGGGTTTGAAACGACCGGATGGCGCTGGTCAATGGAAGTTACCGGGCAGAACGGTCAAAACCTCAATGAGCTTTGGGAAGAAAGCCCTGAAGCCTATCTAGGCGTCACGGCAACAGGCTTCCCGAACCTGTTCGTTCTGTATGGTCCCAACACCAATCTGGGCCACAACACCATCACCTTTATGTTGGAACACCAGGTTGCTTATACGATCAAAGCTCTGAAGGCGTTGGAAGAGGCTGGCGCAAAAGCCCTGATGCCGAGCAGAGCCGCTCAGGACCGTTTCAACGACGAGATCCAAAAAGATCTATCGGGAACCGTCTGGGCCGACCCCCACTGCGCGTCCTGGTACAAAAACGCTGATGGTCGCATCACACAGAACTGGTCGAGCCATACGCGCGCCTATGCAGCGGCCACCGCCAATATTGAGATGGCCGACTACGAACTGATTGGTTGAAGAGGACTGGGCTTATCCGCGATAGCGGATGAGCCCTTCCTGCGCCACAGACGCCACAAGCAGGCCCTCGCGGGTGTAGATACTGCCGCGATTGAAGCCACGGGCACCAACAGCATTGGGGCTGTCTTGGTCATAGAGCATCCAATCATTCGTCTGGAATGGATGATGGAACCACATGGCATGGTCAAGACTTGCTGACTGCAATTTGCCGGACATCCAGCTCACCCCGTGCGGACGAATGCATGTATCGAGCAAGGTCATGTCTGAGGCATACGCAAGCACACATTGCTGCATGGCAATGTCGTCGGGCATCGGGCTCGTTGCGCGGAACCAGACTTTGAATTCCGGGTCGGCGGGCTCTGGATCAATATATTGCTGCGGATCAACGGCGCGCATCTCAATCGGACGCGGGCGCGTAAAGTGGGTACGAACTGCCTCCGGCAATTTATCTATGATCGCTTCTCGGCGCTCCCGCTCTGTCGGAAGGTCTTCAGGCGCTGGCACATCGGGCATGTTCAGCTGATGCTCAAACCCTTTTTCCTCAACTTGGAAAGAGGCAGCTAGATTGAAAATCTGTTTCCCATGCTGGATCGCTACAACGCGGCGCGTCGTGAAACTGCGTCCATCGCGCGCACGATCAACCTCATAAAGGATAGGTACTTTGGGGTCACCGGGACGAATAAAATAGGCATGAAGGGAATGACAGATGCGGCCTTCATCAACTGTCTTATAGGCTGCCATCAGAGCTTGACCAATCACCTGCCCGCCAAACACGCGCTGCCAACTCGTCTCCGGACTGTGTCCTCGGTAAAGGTTGAGCTCAATCTGCTCCAGGTCCAATAGGGAAATAAGATCTTCAACAGCGTCGGTCATGCGGGGGCATCATCCTTTTCTTAGTCTTGGTTTGCGCTGCAACATAAGCGCTTCGGCATGACCTGTCACGTGAGGTTTCTGGCCGGAAAGACAGAAGGCAAACATGACAAAACCCGCAGGCGAACACATGCTCGCGCGGGTTTCACACAATAGTTTCAATGACTTGTCGAAAAACCGGATTACCGGCTCGAAAGCCACTCGCGAGCCAAACGCTGCGCTTCAGAAATCTGCGAAGCATCCATTTCCAGCGCTACATCAGAGCGGCTGTCGCGTGCAGCATGGCTGCCTCGCATCGCGGCTAAGTTGAACCACTTATGCGCATTGACGAAATCAACATCGACGCCTTTGCCGGTCGCATAAATAAGACCAAGGCTATAAAGCGCCTCTGGGGCACCTGCTTCTGCTGCTAGCTCACATTTTTCCAGCTGATCGATATCCCGACGGGCCATCTCGCTGTCCTCCAGTGTGGCGCACGTAAACTCCAACTCACCGTGTGCGCATCCTCCAACCGCAAGGCTCCTCCTTGCATAGGAGTAGGAAATCATCTGGCCACTGAAAATTTGGTTAACGCAAAACACAAAAAAACGGCGGGTTTCCGCGCCCGCCGCTTTCAAAACTACGTCAAATTGAATTTTTTTGGCTCAGGAGGCCACTTCTGGAACCGCCATGCCCTTAATCACAGCCGGACGTTCGCCAATCGTTTTGATCCAACGAGCAACATTCTCGCCCTCGCCGATCACATCGGGCTTCGCTGACTTAATCAGATCAAACCCAAGGATCACCCATGGATAGGTTGCCATATCCGCGATCGAATAATCACCTGCCATGAATTCTGTTTTGCCCAACTGCGTATCAAGCACTTTGATCAGGCGCGCAGACTCAGAAATAAAACGATCAATAGCGTACGGCACTTGTTCAGGCGCCTGCGTTGTGAAATGACCCGCCTGCCCCATGATTGGACCAATGCCACCCATCTGCCAGAACAACCATTCGAGCACCTTCGCGCGCTCTGGCCCATCTGCTGGCAAAAACTTGCCGGACTTGTCGGCCAGGTGAAGCAGGATCGCGCCAGATTCAAAAATGGAAACCGGTCCGCCGGGTACATCGTGATCAACGATCGCTGGGATCTTATTGTTGGGCGCAATCGCCAAAAACTCTGGCTTGAATTGTTCCTCTTTCTGAAGGTTCACAGCATGTGTCGTGTATTCAAGTCCACATTCTTCAAGCATCACCGAGATCTTGCGCCCATTCGGTGTCGTCCACGTATAAAAATCAATCAAACCCAGCCTCCTATTGGCAACAGGCACGCATAACCGTGCCGAAAATCAGCACAGCATATGGGGACACTGATGAGCGATTACGAGAGAAGGAGAGCATTTCCAGTTGAAGTTGAAGCACTTCAGCGTCCGGAAATGCGAAAAACAAAAAGCTCTAGTATTCCACTGTCACTTCAACGTGATGATGAAGGTGCGTTTTGCAGGTAAGCGGAAAAATCTTGTAATCACCAGCCTGGAGATCAAATCCGACTGCATCATCCGGAAACAAGAAGTCGCCAACAACATTGTCGTTCTCGTCTCGGATCTGAAAACCATAGGTTCCGCCCATCACGCGGATGATCGTTCCTTGATCACGAACAGACAGCGAGCGACCCCAATGCTTAACGGAGCCAAAGGTCTGGTTCTCGATGATTGTTCCGGTCCCGGTAACGCGATCAGCTGACCAGGTTGGCGTCGACACAATTGTTGCAAGCGCCAACACTGCGGCAAATCCACTAAAACGCATCACTCTTCCTCATCAATTCGCAATACCATCCTGTCAGACAGGCTATCATGGCCGGTTGGCGAAGAAAAACCACCAAATCCGGCAGTTCAAAGATGTGGTTTATGAGGAGTTCAGGTCCAGAACGGGTCACTACCGCCGTTCAAAAACAAAAACGGCGGCACGCAAACTGCGGAAAGGCATAGGATCGGCAAAAGCCTGGGTCTCTATGCCCCTGGGTTCTTACTACATCCCCCCGGAAGCAGTATGTACCCTCAACGCAGTCAGCGTGCGCACCGTTAGATGCCAATTGGCGGACCAAAGCCCGCCAATTCAGGCTTTTACCGTCTCTTGCGAGCCGGTGCTTTCCGCTTAGCGGCTTTGCGCTTAGGAGCTGCCTTCTTCTTGGCAGTTTTCTTCTTAGCGACTTTCTTTTTAGCTGCCTTGCGCTTAGGAGCTGCTTTCTTCTTAGCAGTTTTCTTCTTAGCGACTTTCTTCTTGGCAGTTTTCTTCTTAGCTGCCTTGCGCTTAGGAGCTGCTTTCTTCTTAGCAGTTTTCTTCTTAGCGACTTTCTTCTTGGCAGTTTTCTTCTTAGCAACTTTCTTCTTCGCGGCTTTCCGCTTAGGAGCTGCTTTTTTCTTAGCGACTTTCTTCTTCGCGGCTTTCCGCTTAGGAGCTGCCTTCTTCTTGGCAACTTTTTTCTTTGCGGCTTTGCGTTTAGGCGCAGCCTTTTTCTTCGCTTTAGGTCTCGTAGCCATATTCGTCCTCGTTCCTGATGTGCCGTTTTCTACAACGACGAAACTTGAGTCATAAAACGCACACTAACGCGCCCCCTCGAAATGCAGGACGCTAAACACAAATACTATGAGCACTTGAACTCAAGCAGGCAACACTTTGCTTAACGCAAACAAAGCCTGCCGAACACAACATGTCCGAGAAAGTATTGATAAAAGGTTGATCGCAACAAACGAATTCGGTCGTCCGTGCGCGAACTACAGGTCTAGTTTTTTAGCCAATAGTTCGTTCACGGATTTTGGATTTGCCTTACCACCAGTGGATTTCATGACTTGCCCAACAAACCAGCCAACCATTTTTGGCTTCTCTTTCGCCTGCTCTACTTTGTCTGGGTTAGCTGCAATTATTTCATCAATAGCTGCTTCAATCGCACCCAAATCAGTTACCTGCCGCAATCCCTTTTCTTCGACGATTTTCGCTGGGTCATCGCCCGTTTCGAACATTATCTCGAAAACTTCCTTAGCGATTCGCCCGGAGATGGTGTCGTCAGAGATCAGATTAATCAGATCGCCAAGCTGTTTTGCACTCACTGGAGAGCTTTCAATTTGCAAACCAGCTTTGTTTAGCGCCCCAAAAAACTCACCTGTCACCCAGTTCGCTGCAAGTTTCGGATCGCGCCCATCTGCAACAGCTTCAAAGAAATCACACGACGCTTTTTCAGAGACAAGAACGCCTGCATCGTAGGGAGACAGACCATATTCACGAACGAAACGCGCTTTCTTTTCGTCTGGAAGCTCGGGCAACTCATCACGAAGCTTGTCGACCAACTCTTGCTTAACAACCAACGGTAAAAGATCGGGATCCGGGAAATAGCGGTAGTCATGCGCCTCTTCTTTCGAGCGCATTGACCGCGTTTCGCCAGCACGCGGGTCAAACAACCGGGTTTCCTGGTCAATTGATCCGCCGTCTTCAAGCACGTCAATCTGCCTGCGGGCCTCATATTCTATCGCCTGGCCAATAAAACGAATGGAGTTGACGTTCTTGATCTCACAACGCGTGCCCAGGTCTTCGCCCGGACGTCGAACAGACACGTTGACGTCTGCACGTAGAGATCCCTCTTCCATATTGCCATCGCAAGTGCCCAGATAACGCAAGATCGAGCGGATCTTCTTCACATAGGCCTGAGCTTCTTCCGCGCAACGCATATCTGGCTTGGAAACGATCTCCATCAGCGCAACACCGGAGCGGTTAAGGTCAACAAAGCTCATCGACGGGTGCTGATCGTGAACACTTTTGCCTGCATCCTGCTCCAGATGCAGCCGTTCAATACCTACACGCTTTACAGAACCGTCTTTCAGATCAATTTCGATTTCCCCTTCGCCGACGATCGGGTCTTTGAACTGCGAAATCTGATAGCCCTGTGGCAGATCTGGATAGAAATAGTTCTTGCGGTCGAAAACAGACCGCAAATGAATTTCTGCACCAAGGCCAAGGCCGGTACGCACGGCTTGTTGCACACATTCTTCGTTGATAACCGGCAACATGCCCGGCAGCGCTGCATCAACCAGACTTACCTGGCTGTTCTGCTCAGCTCCGAACTCGGTTGGTGCGCCAGAAAAGAGCTTCGCTTTCGATGCGACCTGCGCATGAATTTCGAGCCCCATCACGATTTCCCAGAACCCAGTCGCCCCTTCAATGAGGTTTTTGTTCTCACTCATGCTTCTGTCCACCATTTGGAAGGTTCAGCGCTAAATCCGGCAGCCTCTTCAAGGACATCGGCAGCGCGCAACAGTGTTTCTTCATCAAACGTCCGTCCGATCAGCTGAAGGCCAAGCGGCAATCCATTTGAGCTCAGGCCCGCTGGCAGGGAAATCCCTGGCAGCCCCGCCAGGTTCACCGGTACAGTGAACACATCATTCAAATACATTGAGAGCGGGTCATTCACCTTTTCGCCAATAGCGAATGCTGGCGACGGCGCTGTTGGCGTCAGGAGAAGATCTACCTTCTCGTAAGCCTGTTTGAAGTCCTGCGCGATCAAGGTACGGATCTTCTGCGCCTTGATGTAATAGGCGTCATAGTAGCCCGCAGAGAGCACATAAGTGCCGATCAGGACACGGCGGCGCACTTCATCGCCAAACCCTTCAGCGCGCGTCTTCTCATACATGTCCGTAATGTCATCGCCCTGAACCCGAAGGCCGTAGCGCACGCCGTCGTACCGGGCGAGGTTCGATGATGCTTCAGCCGGAGCCACAATGTAGTAGGCCGGAAGTGCATATTTCGTATGTGGAAGACTGACATCCACAATTTCAGCGCCTGCGCTCTTCAGCCAGTCAATGCCTTGTGTCCAGAGCTTCTCAATCTCATCCGACATGCCTTCAACGCGGTATTCTTTTGGAATGCCGATTTTGAGGCCACGAATGTCTCCCGTGAGCGCTGCTTCGTAGTCTGGAACATCAATGTCGACGCTGGTTGTGTCTTTCTCATCATGTCCCGCCATGCTTTTCAGCATGATTGCCGCATCGCGTACTGTGCGGGTGATGGGTCCGGCCTGATCGAGAGACGATGCGAACGCCACAGTGCCCCATCGCGAACACCGCCCATAGGTGGGCTTCATACCGACCGTCCCAGTAAAGGACGCAGGCTGGCGAATTGACCCGCCTGTATCGGTCGCAGTGGCACCAAGTGCTAAATGTGCGGCAACAGCAGCAGACGAACCACCGGAAGATCCGCCTGGTACAAGGTCAGCGTCACTGTCGGATGCTTTCCACGGATTAACACAAGGGCCAAAGCGGCTGGTTTCGTTAGACGACCCCATTGCAAACTCATCGTTGTTGAGCTTACCCAGCATCACTGCACCGTCCGCCCAAAGGTTGGCTGTAACGGTTGACTCATATGTCGGTGTAAAATCATCAAGAATATTGCTGCAGGCCGTTGTCCGCACACCATCAGTGCAGAAAAGATCTTTGACACCCAAAGGAACACCTTCAAGCGGGCCCGCTTCACCTTTTGCAATCCGCGCGTCGGATGCAGCAGCCATCTCTAGCGCCACATCAGGCGTCAGTGTGACATAGGCGTTGAGCTTGTCAGACGCCTTCGCAGCAGCAAGATGCGCTTCTGTTAGTTCAACGGAGGTGATTTCTTTTGCTGCAAGCTTGGAACGTGCGTCAGCAAGCGTGAGTTTTGTCAGTTCGGTCATGTCGGCGCCCTACTCAATAACTTTTGGCACAGTGAAGAAGCCATCTTCAGATTGCGGCGCGTTCTGCGTCACCTGCTTCTGAAGATTGTCATGACGCACAATGTCTTCGCGCATCTTGATTTCCATCTCCACGACGCTGGTCATAGGCGGCACGTGATCTGTGTCGACCTCCCCCAATTGCTCCACCCAATCGAGAATGGTGGAGAGATCTTTGGAAAGTGGAGCCAGTTCTTCTTCCGTCACTGCAATGCGGGCGAGCTTTGCGATGCGCCGGACTGTATTTTCGTCGACCGACATAGGCCTCTCTTTTCTGAAATTGGGGGGTCAAATGGCAGAAATTTGCCACAGGACCTTTGTGAAACCCTGTTTTGACACCCTGATTTGGCGCGGAAAATATCAGACCACCCCAACCCCCGCAACAAGCGTACCCCAGGAGAGGACAATAGAGGCACCGGTTTGCCGTGCGCATCATATTCCACTAGAAACCTCATCCCATGGCAGCCGACATCGTAGAAATAGACGCTCTGAAAGAGCGCGCGGCCGGAAAGGCCCTGATTGGGCTCGACCTTGGGTCAAAAACCATCGGAATTGCGACCTCAGACCCGCTCTGGACTGTCGCCGCCCCCAGAGAGACCATCAGACGCACGAAATTCAATCCAGATGCAGAACGCCTGGTTGAAATCATCAACGAAATCGACGCTGGCGCCATCATTCTGGGCCTCCCCCTTAATATGGATGGATCTGAAGGACCGCGCGTGCAATCCACGCGGACCTTTGCCCGAAACCTGTCTCCCAAAATAGACATCCCTATCTTCTTCTGGGATGAACGCCTGTCGACCGTCGCGGTAACCAGAACCCTTCTTGAGGCTGATACGAGCCGTAAGAAGCGTGCAGAGGTCGTCGACAAGATGGCTGCCTCCTTCATCCTGCAGGGTGTTCTCGAGCGATTGCGGTCCATGTCATGATCGCCATCCTCAATTCCCTGATCCCGGTCTTTTTGGTGATTGCACTAGGCGCTGCAATCAAGCGCTTTGACTTTCCAGGCGAGGGCCTTTGGCAGCCTCTTGACCGGCTCACCTACTACGTCTTCTTCCCAGCTCTTTTGCTTCACACGCTCGCAACCGCAGACCTTGCGACCTTTGATGTCTGGCCTATGGCCTACGCATTGTGGGCAGGCCTCTTTTCCATGGTTGGATTGTTGATGGTGCTGCGCGCAACCTCCAACCTCACCGGCCCTCAATTCTCAAGCGTGTTTCAGGGTGCCGCCCGGTGGAACGGCTTTGTCGCCCTGGCAGCAATCGCTCAACTCTTTGGCCCAGAAGGTGTCACCCTTGCCGCAGTGGCATTTGCGACACTGGTCCCCACCGTCAACGTGCTTTCCGTCACCATCCTGACCCGCTATGCAGGCGACGAGCCGGCGGGGCTTGGGACCGTCTTACGCCTCATCTCCAAGAATCCACTGATCCTTGCCTGCGCAGCCGGAATTTTCCTGAACATTACTGGCATTCGCCTCCCAGGACCCCTCGCACCAACCGCCGACATTCTGGGGCAAGCCGCTTTGACGCTTGGCCTGCTGGCCATTGGTGCGGGACTTCGTCTCGACCACGCCTATGAAACAAAAGGCATTGTCCTTCTCACCAGCACCCTCAAACTAATTGTCATGCCCCTGTTCCTACTCGGCTGGTGCTGGGTGTTTAATATAGAGGGGCTTGCCCGCCTCGTGATCCTCCTCTGCGGAACCGTTCCTGGGGCCACCTCGTCATACATCCTTGCCAGACAGTTGGGCGGTGATGCGACGCTTATGGCGAGTCTCATAACCGGCTCCACCATTCTGGCGGCCTTCACCATGCCACTCATGCTCTATCTGTTTACCTAGAGTGAGCGTTTCTGCGGCAAGCCTCATTCAATACTTGCGTGAAACCCGTCCCACTCCTATAAGATGCGGCTTTAATGACCAGCTCGGACGCAAACCCAACACCGCTCTTCCCACACCGGCATTTGATCGGTATCGAAGGCCTTTCCCAAGCTGACATTACCTCCCTTCTTGATCTTGCAGATGGATATGTCGACCAAAACCGGCAGATCAACAAAAAGGGCGACGTGCTGCGTGGCCGCACCCAGATCAATCTTTTCTTT
Source organism: Rhodobiaceae bacterium (assembly GCA_003330885.1). Taxonomy (NCBI): domain Bacteria; kingdom Pseudomonadati; phylum Pseudomonadota; class Alphaproteobacteria; order Hyphomicrobiales; family Parvibaculaceae; species Parvibaculaceae bacterium. The sequence goes on from CP030277.1 coordinate 1,319,875, forward strand.
GAAGCCTCCACCAGAACGCAAAGCTCGTTCGAGTTAGCTGGCAAGCGCCTGGGCGCCGATGTCATGAACATGTCGGTCAGTTCGTCCTCCATCAAAAAAGGCGAGACTCTGATCGACACCGCTACGACCCTTAATGCCATGCATCCGGACCTGATCGTTGTTCGCCATGGAGACAGTGGCGCGGTGGAATTGCTCTCCCAGAAGGTCGGCTGTTCTGTCCTGAACGCCGGCGATGGCAGTCATGAACATCCAACGCAGGCACTTTTGGACGCACTCACCATCCGACGTCGCAAAGGTCGCCTGGAAGGTCTGACTGTCGCCATATGCGGCGACATCCTTCACAGTCGCGTGGCGCGTTCAAACATTCTTCTGCTGAACATTATGGGCGCGCGGGTGCGCGTCATCGCTCCGAAAACACTTTTACCAATTGGTATTGAGCGACTTGGCGTCGAAGTCTTCAACGACATGACTGAAGGCTTGAAGGATGTCGACATTGTCATGATGCTCCGCCTGCAGCTGGAACGCATGCATGGATCTTTCGTGCCGTCAGTGCGGGAATATTTCCGCTACTTCGGGCTGGACTATGAAAAGCTCAAGGTCGCAAAACCCGACGCCTTGATCATGCATCCAGGGCCCATGAACCGCGGCGTAGAGATCGACAGTGCGGTCGCCGACGACATCAATCGCTCTGTCATTCGCGAACAGGTGGAAATGGGTGTTGCTGTTCGTATGGCCGCGCTTGACGCCCTCGCCCGCAACCTGCCGAACGAACAACAAGCAGGAAATGGCGCATGAACCGCACCGCCTACATTAATGCGCGGCTCTTTGACCCGGCCAATAGCCTCGATGAAACCGGCGCACTTCTTGTAGAAGATGGAAAGATCGCAGACCTCGGTGCGTCGCTCTTTTCCGCTGGCGTCCCGCAAGACATGGAAACCGTTGATTGCGGCGGCAAACTTCTCACCCCTGGCCTCATCGACATGCGCGTGTTCACTGGAGAACCAGGCACCGAATTTCGTGAAACGCTGGGCAGCGCCAGTCAGTCAGCGGCGGCGGGCGGCATCACCACCATCATTGTGATGCCCAATACAGATCCTGTCATAGACGACGTTGCGCTTGTCGATTTTGTAGAGCGCCGCGCCAGAGATACGGCCATCGTGAATGTGCACCCCATGGCCGCTTTGACACGCGGCTGTGCAGGCGAACAGATGACAGAGATTGGTCTCCTGAAAGATGCGGGTGCTGTGGCATTTACCGACGGTGACAGACCGCTGGCCGACCCTTTGGTCATGCGCCGCGCCCTCTCTTACGCACACTTTTTCGACGCACTCATCGTCCAACATGCCGAAGACCGCGCTTTAGCCGCCGGAGGCGTGATGAACGAGGGCGAGCTTGCAAGCCGCCTCGGCCTGTCAGGCAGACCCTCAGCTGCCGAGACCATCATGATCGAGCGGGACCTACGCCTGGTTGAACTTACCGGCGCTCGCTATCACGTGGCACAAGTCACCTGCAAAGCCTCTGTCGATGTCATCCGGCGTGCAAAACAAAATGGTCTTCCTGTGACCTGCGGTGTCTCGGCGCCGCACCTCACCTTGAACGAGAATGATGTCGCGAGCTATCGCAGCTTCATGAAGCTGTCGCCACCCCTTCGTCACGAAGATGACCGGTTGGCCGTTGTTGCCGGCGTCGCTGATGGAACGATCGACGTCATTGTTTCCAGCCATGACCCGCAGGACCCGGAAACCAAGCGTCTTCCTTTCGCCCAGGCAGCCTATGGCGCAGTGGGACTAGAAACATTGCTGCCAGCAACGCTGTCATTGGTTCATGGGGGAACCCTGTCGCTCGAGCGCGCAATCGAAGCAATGACCACTGGCCCCGCATCACTCTTGGGCCTGAAATCCGGACGCCTCACCAAAGGAGCGCCAGCTGATCTCACGCTGGTCGATATGAATGTTCCCTGGGTGCTCAACCCTGAGGACCTAAAATCAAAGTCAAAAAACACGCCCTACGATGAACGCCGCTTGCAAGGTCGCGCCATTCGCACGATCGTAGGTGGAAAAGAAGTGCACGTTTCCGGAGGGAAGTGATTATGCCTGATCCCATCAGTTGGTCTGCGGCAATGCCCTATTATGCCGCCGCGCTTGCGGTAGGCTACCTGTTGGGGTCCATCCCTTTCGGTTTGATCATCACCCGCTTTGCCGGTCTTGGTGATATTCGCGACATTGGATCGGGAAATATCGGGGCAACCAACGCTCTAAGGACTGGTAATAAGTGGGTCGCGGGCGGCACGTTTCTGGGCGACATGGCCAAAGGCGCTGCAGCCGTCCTGCTCGCTCGGCAATTTGGACCAGATTTAGCCGTAATAGCTGCCTTCGGTGCTCTAGTGGGCCATCTCTTCCCTGTCTGGCTAAGGTTTAAGGGCGGCAAAGGCATTTCGACCTATATCGGCATTTTATTGGCCCTCGCCTGGCCTGTTGGCCTGCTCTTTTGCGCTACCTGGCTCGTTGTTGCGCTCATCTTCCGCATGTCTTCTTTGTCTGCACTGGTTGCCTCACTGCTATCGCCAGTTTACTTTGTCTGGGTCGGCCAGTGGCAGATGGTCGAATTGAGTGTATTGCTGGTAATCCTCGTCTTTTATGCACACCGAGAGAACATCCAGCGTCTGCTCAGCGGCACAGAGCCGCGCATTGGACAAAAAGACGACGCCTAACCCTTCGTTGGTGCCAGGGCGTAGAGCCCTGGAGGCAGAATGCCCACGACTCTTTCTGATCAGGAACGATTGGATCGTCTCCGGCTGATCCGAAGTGAAAATGTCGGTCCCGTCACCTTTAGGGATCTTCTCGAACAGTTTGGCTCAGCCAGTGATGCTTTGGTCGCTCTCCCGGACCTGGCTAAGCGCGGGGGCCGGAAGCGAGCGATTAAGATCGCAAGCGCTACCCACGCAAAGCAGGAAATGAACGAAGCGCACAAGCTGGGCGCGCACCTGTTATTTGTCGGCGAAAAATCCTATCCCCCGCTCTTGTCTCAAGCAGATCCGCCCCCGCCGGTCATCGCAGCAATTGGAGCTCTTCACCTGCTGGAGGAACCAAGCCTCGCAATCGTTGGCTCACGCAGTGCTTCTGCGGCAGGCCTCCGCATGGCTGCTGATCTGTCCCGCGATCTGGGAGAAGCCGGCTATGTCATTACATCCGGCCTTGCCCGAGGTATTGACGCCGCAGCGCATAAGGCAACCCTATCCACAGGCACCGTCGCCGTTATCGCGGGCGGCATCGATATTGTGTACCCGCAAGAAAACCTCAGCCTCTATGAACAGATTAAAGAACAAGGTGTCCTGGTCAGCGAAATGCCGCCTGGCATAAGGCCTCAGGGGCGCCATTTCCCGCGGCGGAACAGGATCATTGCCGGCCTGTCTCGTGGTGTGATCGTCGTAGAGGCAGCACTGAGATCTGGATCCCTCATCACCGCGCGGTTTGCGTTGGAACAAAATCGGGAGGTCATGGTCGTGCCGGGCTCTCCGTTGGATCCCCGTGCCAAAGGGGGCAATCGGCTCATTAAACAGGGGGCCACCCTGGTGGAAAGTGCCGAGGACGTCATGCAGTGGTTGGAACAATCGCCACCCCCCCTCTTTTCTGAAGGAGACGAGATGCCTTATGCCAGTCCCCCAACCCCGCCACCTGAGCCAACAAGGTCAGAGCGAGCACAGCTACTTTCTCTTCTAGGCCCAACACCTGTGGAACAAGACGAACTCATCCGCCTCTCTGGCTTGCCCACCAGGACAGTAATAGCGCTGCTGCTGGAGATCGATCTCGCTGGAAGGCTGGTCAGAGACAATGGACAGCTAGTGTCTCTTCTCGAACAAGAAACTGAGGGAACTGATTGAAGCTATTCAAATATCAGAGCTTTTTGAAACCGAAATGCCTGCTGGTTGTTTTGCAAATTGATCAGCTGCGCTTGGGAGGCCCTCTGCCAGGCGCTGAGCCTCTTCGGCTGCCATCCCTATAAGGTAGGACAAAAATCGATGCTTTTCATCTGAACAGGTGTCACGGAGAGATTGCAGCATATCGTAGGTGTATGCGGCCAACTCATCTCCCTGCACAGAAGATTTTTTGTAGGCCTGCTTTATCTTCAATGCTTCGACTTTCCGCCCACTCATCTGAGATCCCTTACATCTAGGCTCCAGGCGAATCGGACTATGAGTAAAATCCAGATTCTGAAACCATTTACCTATAGTTGCAGATATAAAGCAATACCCGTTTTACGATAAACATCAATACCTCTTACGGAGCTTGATCCATGCCCACGCGCGGACACCACACAGGGGACACGATTAGGCGCTATTTGACAGGCAGGAACGTTTTCACCATGTTCCAGCCGACATGAGATCAGTTCCATATCTGTCCCCATTTCAGAAAAGGGCAGAGAATGGGCGGTTTTTGCACTTTCAACCCGTGTAAATTTGGGACCATCAATGGACGTTGTCATTGTTGAATCGCCGTCAAAGGCGAAAACGATCAACAAGTATCTCGGTAAAAACTTCACCGTTCTTGCCTCCTATGGCCATGTACGCGACCTGCCGTCGAAGGATGGGTCGGTCAAGCCGGATGAAGATTTCTCCATGGCTTGGGACGCAGACGCAAAGTCCGCCAAACGCCTGAATGACATCGCGAAGGCGGTTAAAGGCGCCGACAAACTGATCCTGGCGACTGACCCTGACCGTGAAGGGGAAGCAATTTCCTGGCACGTTCTTGAAGTGCTGAAGAAAAAGAAGGCGCTTGGCGACAAACCCGTTGAGCGCGTGGTCTTCAACGCCATCACAAAACGCGCCGTGCTCGCCGCCATGGACAGCCCGCGCGAGCTCGACACACAGCTGATCGATGCTTATCTCGCCCGCCGGGCCCTCGACTATCTGGTGGGCTTTACGCTCTCGCCGGTTTTGTGGCGCAAACTGCCAGGCAGCCGCTCTGCCGGTCGTGTGCAATCCGTTGCCCTGCGCCTGATCTGCGATAGAGAGCTCGAAATCGAAGCCTTCAATGCCCAGGAATATTGGACGGTCGAAGCGGACATGACGACCGGCAGCGGCGATGAGTTTGTCGCCCGTCTTGTGTCTCACAACGGTGAACGGCTCGACAAATTCGACCTGCCCAACGAAAAAGCAGCAGAAGCGGTCCGTGCACGCGTTGCAGTTGAACCTTTCTCCATCCAGTCTGTTGAAAGCAAACCAGCACGGCGCAACCCGCCTGCCCCTTTCACAACGTCAACCATTCAACAGGAAGCATCACGGAAGCTTGGCTTCTCTGCCACCCGAACTATGCAGGTCGCCCAGCGCCTCTATGAAGGCATCGAGATTGATGGCGAGACCACAGGTCTCATCACCTATATGCGGACAGACGGTGTGCAGATCGCTGAAGAAGCGATTGCCCAGGCCCGCACCGTGATAACAAACGAGTTTGGCGAAGCCTATCTGCCTGACAAGGCGCGCGAATACAAAACCAAAGCCAAGAACGCGCAAGAAGCGCACGAAGCGATCCGCCCAACGGATCTCTCGCGCCTCCCCAGCCATGTCAAAGCATTGCTGAACAATGACGAGAAACGACTCTACGAGCTTGTTTGGAATAGAACACTGGCCAGCCAGATGGAAAGCGTGCGCATGGAACGCACAACCATCGAGATGGCCTCTGAAGACAAAACCCTGGGTCTGCGCGCAAGCGGGTCTGTCATCGTCTTTGATGGCTTTCTCAAGCTCTATCAGGAAGGCACAGACGACAAAGACGAGAGTGAAGACGACGGTCGTCTGCCGAAGGTCGCCTCGGGAGACCGTCTGGGCACAAAAGAAGCGCGGGCCGACCAGCATTTCACGGAGCCACCTCCCCGTTTCTCCGAAGCGTCCCTCGTCAAACGGATGGAAGAGCTCAGCATTGGGCGCCCTTCGACCTATGCGAGTATTCTCGGCGTGCTTCAGGATCGCGGCTACGTCCAGCTCGACAAGAAACGCTTCATCCCGGATGACAAAGGCCGACTGGTTACAGCTTTCCTGGAGAGCTTCTTCACCCAATATGTGGAGTTCGGCTTCACGGCCGACCTTGAAGAGAAACTCGACAAGATTTCAGCCGGGGAACTGAACTGGAAAGATGTGCTGCGTGAGTTCTGGGATGGTTTTACGGCCCATGTAGACGGCACAGCGGATCTGCGCATCACCCAGGTCCTTGATCGCCTGAATGAAGTGCTGGAGCCTCACGTGTTCCCCGAAAAAGAAGATGGCAGTCCGCGTCGCGGATGTCCGTCGTGCGAAGGCGGCGAGCTATCGCTCAAAGTTGGGCGCTTCGGTGCCTTTGTGGGGTGTTCCAACTATCCTGAATGCAAATTCACCCGCCAGCTCACCAAGGGCATGGATGGAGATCCTGCAGCCGCCGACCGAATTCTGGGAACGCACCCAGAGACGGGCAAAGACGTGGAACTGAAGAACGGTCGCTTTGGCCCCTACATCCACATGGACCCGATCGAAGAAGACGAAAAACCAAAACGCGCAGGCATTCCCAAGACCTGGGCTTTGGAAGACGTCGATCTGGAAAAGGCATTGCAGCTTTTGTCTCTGCCGCGCGAAGTCGGTCCGCACCCTGAAGACGGGGAGATGATCACCGCCGGTCTCGGCCGTTATGGTCCTTTCGTGCTCCACAACAAGACCTACGCAAACCTGGATACACCCGACGAAGTCTTCACGGTTGGGCTGAACCGTGCGGTCGCCGCCATTGCCGAGAAGAAAGCAAATCCCGGCCGCCGTCAGGCTGCCCCGCCGCTTAAGGAACTGGGTGAACACCCGGAATTTGGTGGCCCAGTGAATGTTTTGAACGGCCGCTTCGGACCCTATGTGAAGCATGACAAGATCAATGCCACTCTGCCTCGTGGTGCAAAGCCTGAAGACGTAACCATGGAAGAAGCTGTTCGGCTCATCGCTGAACGGGCAGCCAAGGGTCCCGCGAAAAAGAAAGCGGCCAAAAAGAAGACTGCGAAGAAAAAGGTCGCTAAGAAGAAAACAGCTAAAAAGAAAGCTGCAAAGAAGAAAACCGCTAAGAAGAAAACAGCCGCTAAGAAAAAGGCTGCACCCAAAAAGGCGGCCAAAAACGATGCAGAGAGTGACGAGACGGCCGAGGCGACGGACTAAGCGCCTTGGCCTCACCCAAAAAGCCACCCACCAAAAAGAAGCGGGATCGCAAGCCCAAAAAGCCTGACGTAACGCTTCCGACACGTGACCAGATCATGGCTTTCGTCACGGAGTCGCCGGGCAAGGTTGGGAAACGCGAAATCGCCAAGGCCTTTGGCATTTCAGGCTCCCAACGCATTGGCCTAAAACGCATTCTGAAAGAGCTGACCCAGGAAGGCCTGCTCAAAAAGGAAGAAGGCAAATCACTCGCTAAGCCAGGAGAGATGCCCCCTGTCGCGGTGATCGACATCACCAGACGCGACCAGGATGGCGAACTCATTGCGACACCAAACAATTGGTCAGAAGACACGCCAGTTCCGCAAATTGTCATTGTCCCCGGTGATGCGAATGACCGACAGCGCGGCGCACCGGCAGGTGTTGGTGATCGTGTCTTAGCGCGCATCACCAAGATTGGTGAAGAAGGACCTGCTGACTATCCCTACGAAGCGCGGGTTATCCGCCGCATCGGCAAAGGCAATGAGAACTTCCTCGGTATTTTCCGTAAGACCCCGACCGGCGGCCGCATTGTTCCCGTCGATAAAAAGGCCCGGAACGAATACGAAGTCACCCGGCCGCATATCGGTGAAGCAGCAGAAGGCGATCTTGTCCTGGTAGAAGCCATGCCGGGTCCCCGCTACGCGCCACGTCGGGCAAAGGTCAAAGAAACTTATGGTCGCGGTGATGAACAGCGCTCCATCAGCCTAATCGCCATTCATGCCCACGGTATTCCAGACGCGTTCCCAGATGCCGTTATCGCAGCCGCAGATGCTGCAAAACCAGTGAAGCTGAGCAAAGCCCGCGACGACCTGCGCGATGTGCCGCTCATTACGATTGACCCGCCAGACGCCCGCGATCACGACGACGCGGTTGCCGCCCTTCCCGACGACGATCCAAAAAACGAAGGTGGCTGGATTGTTTATGTCGCTATTGCTGACGTGTCGCACTATGTGGAGAGCGGTGGACTTCTCGACAAAGAAGCCCTGAAACGTGGCAACTCAACCTATTTCCCTGACCGCGTGGTGCCCATGCTGCCGGAACGCATCTCGAACGATCTCTGTTCGCTCCGCGAAGGGGAAGACCGGCCCTGCCTTGCTGTGCGTATGGTCTTCGACAAAAACGGCCAGAAAAAGAGCCACAAGTTTCTGCGCGGCATCATGCGCTCGGCAGCGAAACTTTCTTACGCAGAAGCCCAGTCCGCATTTGAAGGCAATCCAGACCCACGTTTTAAAGATTTGCAACGCGAAGTTATCGAACCGCTTTGGCAGGCCTATCAGGCCATGTCGAAAGCCCGAGACAAGCGCGGTCCGCTAGCTCTTGATTTGCCAGAGCATAAGATCGTGATCGACCGGGAAGTCGGCAAAATCAGCGAGGTCAAAATCGCTGACAAGTTTGAGTCCATGCGTGTAATCGAAGAATGTATGATCCAGGCAAACGTTTGCGCGGCTGAATCTCTCGAAGCGAAAAAATCACCGCTCATCTACCGCATTCACGATGCGCCCAGCCGCGAAAAGCTCATGGCTTTGTCGGAGTTCCTTGAGACACTGGACATGAAGGTGGCTAAGGGCGCGGTCATGAAACCTGCCCAGTTCAATCAGATCCTCGCGAAGGTTAAAGACACCGAATACGCCCAAATGGTGAGCGACGTTGTGTTGCGCAGCCAGGCGCAAGCAATCTACTCACCAGACAATCTGGGCCACTTCGGACTGAACCTGCGCCGCTACGCCCACTTCACATCGCCCATCCGACGCTATGCCGACCTCATTGTGCATCGCAGCCTCATTAGCGGCCTCAAGCTCGGGGATGATGGCTTGAGTGACGATGACGTGAAGCTGATGTCTCAAACTGCTGAACATATTTCGCAGACCGAACGTCGTTCCATGGTCGCTGAGCGTGACTCTAATGATCGCTACATCGCCTCCTATTTGGAAAAACAGATCGGCGCGGAATTTACAGGCCGCATCTCCGGCGTAACTCGTTTTGGTCTGTTCATCCGGTTAAGTGACACTGGGGCCGACGGTCTCATCCCCATTGCCACCCTCGACAACGACTACTACCACCATGATGAAGGGGCACATGCGCTCATCGGAGAGCGAACCGGCACCCGCTACAGGATTGGTGACCCCGTCCGTGTACGACTGGAGGAAGCCACACCCGTGACAGGCGGACTACGCTTCACCATGCTCGAAGGCGGGACCGAGGGAAAAGGCAAACGCCGTGGAAAAAATGGTGGGCGCCCTAACTCAGGACCGGGAGGCGGCAAGAAGCCTTACAAACGCGGCGGCGGCCGAAACGCGCGGCCTCGTGGGAAAAAGTAGAGCATTTCCAGGAAAAGTGGGAACCGATTTTCCGTCCGGAGATGCGCCTAAGAGTCTCATAGACACCACACGCTAGCTTGCCGCGCGTCACCCTGCCACATGTGCAAAACCCTTTAAGAACATCATGTTATCGTCGCTGGAGCATATTCCCGAAAAGTGTTCACGGTTTTCGGGAGAGAATATGCGATAGGAAAAACAAGAGCGTTTTTTAGTGGTCCTGTTTTCACTCAAAAAGCTCTGGGGTCGGTCGGAGAAAGCCCATGACAAGCATTGCAGATACAGCAGACGAACATCGTCCGGTCTGGCAGTCCATCCGCAGAGGCGGAGCTTTCAAATGCCCATCTTGCGGCGAAGGTCAGGTTTTTCGGAAATATCTGAAAGTCGCTGACAATTGCAGTCAATGCGGCGAAGAACTGCACCACCATCGCGCAGATGATGCTCCGCCCTATTTCACCATCTTCATCGTTGGCCATATCGTGGTCCCGGCCATGCTCTGGATTGAGATGGCCTATCGACCAGACGCTTGGATCCACGCCGCCATTTGGGGGCCGCTGACATTAGCGCTCACCCTTACCATCCTGCCCATCACCAAGGGGGCGGTTGTTGGCATGCAATGGGCCGTTAGAATGCACGGCTTTGGCGGCCACGAGGACTAGCAAACGCAGCGTTCTGCTAGGGTCTCACACCTATCTGGACAGACTCAGGCGCAAAAGGCACATTGAAGGTAAGGGCGTGACCGCCGGTCGCGCCTTTTTCACGTGTGGAGGGTGTCATGGCGACCAACAAAAAAAGCAGCAAAACAGCAACGGGCGCATTTGACCCCAAAGAAGCCCGCAACCAGGAATACCGACACGATAAAACGCCCGCGGTTCGTCCTAAAGAAGCTGCGACCCTCATCATCGTTCGGCGTGACGCCGCAAAGCCACGCATCCTCATGGGGAAACGCGCAGCTGGTCATAAATTCATGCCCAACAAGTTTGTCTTTCCGGGTGGCCGAATGGACGCCGCTGACAGCCGGGTAAAAGCTCACAAAGGCCTGCGTGCACCCGTCGAACGCCGTTTGCTTGATCGCATGCGGGGCACACCAAGCCCCAACAAAGCCCGGGGCCTTGCAATGGCAGCGATCAGAGAGACGTTCGAAGAAACAGGCCTCGTCATTGGCAAAAAGGTCAGTGAGCCCTTCCAGACTCGCAATCCCGAATGGCAAGCATATTACAACGAGCATGTTGCGCCCGACCTGTCAGCCGTTGACTTCATCGCCCGCGCCATTACACCGCCCTACCGCAACCGCCGCTTCGATACGCGCTTCTTTATGATCGACGCGGATCAGATCCGTGGCGATCTCCATGATACCGACCGGGCATCTGGCGAGCTTCTGGAACTCCACTGGCTGGAAATTGAAGATGCGTTTGATCTTGATCTGCCAAACATCACTCGAATGATCTTAGGCGAAATGCAGGAACGCTTGGAGCTCCCAAAACCAGCTCAGGCAAAACGACCTGTCCCCTTCGTTCATTTTCGCGGTGCAAACCCCGTCAGAGACACTCTATGAACATAGCCAACCCAAACACGGGCAAAGCGGTAAAACCTCGCGATGCCGCCTCTCTCGTGCTTGTTGACGAAACAGGTCCAGAGCCGCGCATCCTGATGGGCAAGCGCCACGCAAAAATGAACTTCATCCCGGATGCTTTTGTGTTTCCAGGCGGCAAGCTAGACCCGCACGACCATGAGGCACTTCCCGCAACCACCTTACCTGGCGACCCGAGCCTTGGGCACACTGGGGCCTCAAAAGCCAAAACCCTGGCGCTTGCCATGGCGGCAGTTCGGGAAACGTTTGAAGAGACCGGCATGTTACTCGCCGACAAAGGCGACATTGGTCCAGCAACTGGTGAGACCTGGGGTCAGTTCCGCGACATGGGCCTAGCGCCAGCGCTCCACCACGTGTCCTTTATGGCACGGGCCATCACACCAACAGTGAGCCCCATTCGCTTTCATGCACGCTTCTTCAAGGCCGACGCTTCAGCCCTGACCGGCACGTTGAAAGGGAGTGGTGAATTGGATGAAATTGATTGGTATCCGCTTTCAGAAGCGCTGAAACTGCCGATTATCGATGTTACGGAATTCGTGCTCACAGAGCTTAAAAACTCGGCAGAGGGCAATCCCCGGGCGCTGCCACCGCTCTACTGTTATCTAAACGAAAAACCCAGAATCCTTGAACCCAAATCGCGTTAACAGGAAGACGAATGGCTGATATCGCTGAAATGGCGAAAGATCTGACGCCGCGTGAGCGAACCATCAGTCTTGCCGCAGTCATCGCCTGCATCACCGCAGTAGGCATTGGCATGGGTGTCTCCATACCACTGCTCGCGATCCTGCTGGAACGTCAGGGTGTCTCTAGCACACTCATCGGCCTCAATACGGCTATGCCCTCGCTTGCCACTTTGGCTGTGACACCGTTCATAGCGCCGTTGCTGCGGCGTATCTCAACCGGGTCTTTTTTGCTGATCTGCCTCGTAACCTCAGCGATCTGCATGCCGCTCTATTTTGTTTTCAACAATATTTGGATCTGGTTTCCGTTGCGCTTCATCAACGGACTGGCACTTACCGGCCTCTTCGTGGTGAGTGAGTTTTGGATCAACCAGCTCGCAACAGACAAGAATCGTGGCTTCCTGATCGGCATATACGGCACCATCCTGTCAGCCGGATTCGCGGTCGGTCCTATCGTTCTCCTCACCATTGGACCGGATGGGATCGCCCCGTTTCTCATCGTGAGTTCGCTCACGCTCATCTCCGCTGTTCCCATTATCTTGGCGCGAAAACTCGCACCCCAGGTCACAGAGAAGCCAAGCCGTGGCTTGTTGGCTTTCCTGACGGTAGCGCCCGCTGCGACGCTTGCAGGCCTGGTCTACGGTGCGACCGAGACCAACATGTTCAATATGCTACCGATTTATGCCCTCCGGGTCGGTCTGACAGAAAACCTAGCCGCTCTTATTTTGACAATTTTCGCGGCGGGGAATGTTCTCTTTCAAATTCCGATTGGCCTGGCGTCAGACCGGTTCGATAGACGGACAGTGTTGCTGATCTGCGCTGGCTTCGGCTTCGCCGGAACAGCCCTTCTCCCAGTTGTCTCCCAAAACATCTGGGTCTTCTTGCCAAGCTTGTTCATTTTCGGAGGGGTGGTCGTAGGCATGTATACGGTTGGTCTCGCGCTGCTGGGCGAACGTTTTAAGGGTGCTGACCTGGCTGCTGCAAATTCAGCTTTCGTACTCATGTTCTCAACCGGCGGCCTGCTGGGCCCGCCCATTGCAGGCGCAGCCATGGACATCTGGGACCCTCATGGCCTGGCCATTGCCATGGCAGCCATATGCGGCATCTATCTGCTCATTGTGGGCTGGCGCTGGTCAGGCGGAAAATCCGCAGAAAAGCTGGACTAAGCGTTCAAAACGCGCATCTTATCGGCCCCTTGACTTCTCCGCTCTGCTGGTTAGTCTGCGGCAACTTTTTCAAGGGCGCGGGAATCTACCCAAGCGCCTGTTTTATTTGAGGATTTGGTGATGGCGAAGCCAACCACGATCAAGATCAAGCTGGAAAGCACAGCTGGCACAGGCTTCTACTATGTAGCCAAGAAAAACGCGCGGACCATGACCGAGAAGATGGTCGTTAAAAAATACGACCCTGTCGTTCGCAAGCACGTGGAATTCAAGGAAACCAAAATCAAATGATTTTGGCCGGCCTTTCAAAGGTCGACACAAGGAACAAGGCAGGCCATCGCGCCTGCCTTTTCTTTTGCCCAACTTCTGAAATTCGGAGGCTTTGACCAATGACACTCGCCTCTTTCGACGCCGTGCTGTTTGACATGGATGGCACCCTCATCGACACGGAAAGCGCATACCTCGAGGAATGGGTCCGCGCAGCCAAGCTGCAGGGCTTCGAAATCACGCAGGATCTGTGGCATCAAATGCTCGGCCGTCCGACAATTGATTGCCACCAGCTCGTGCAAGATGCCTTCGGCGTCGGTTTCAATATGGATGTGTTCGCAACCGAGTATCGGTCCCGCTTGAACGACCGGCTGCGAGACCATGTGCCAGTCATGCCGGGCGTCTTGAATTTACTCCAAGACCTTAAGGTGCAAGGAACACCGCTCGCAGTCGCCACCTCGGCAACACGCAAAAGCGCTGAGGCCTATCTTTCGACAGCTGGCCTCCGAGACTATTTCAATCACATCATCACCAGAGATGATGTGGACCAGGGGAAACCACACCCAGAACCCTTCCAGAAGGCAGCAGCAGCCCTCTCAGTCGCTCCTGAGCGCTGTCTCGCAATGGAAGATACGGAAGCTGGCATACGCTCAGCCCACGGCGCTGGCACGATCCCCATTATGATCCCCTCCCTCAAACAGCCCGCAAACGAAATTGCAGAACTCTGCCATCTCATCTGCAGTGACATGCAGGAGGTTCACGAGCACCTTCGCCCGACGCTCTAGGCATCAAAAACGGAAAAAGGGTGGCCGATCGAACACGTGACGTAACAGAGGAGGCCACTCCTACCACGCCCCGATCGGCCGATCCCGCGGACCCAGGAGATGCGGCGGACCCAGGCACACGCGAGAACAAACTATATCGTCAGTGAAAGCCCCCCAGCTTGCCTTACGCAGAGCATGCCAGATATTGCGGCCCCCAACCGTCACACTATGGTGAAAAGAAACTATAGCACACCTCTTACCGAACATGAAGAATCGGTGGAGCACCCAGCCCTAAGGCATTGTATTATAATAAAAAATTAAGGTTAACAATGAAGGTTTTTGGCTAAGAACCTGACCTAAAACGGTATTTTGCATCAGCCCCAATACAGGATAACCCTCAAGCCGCTTCGGTGTTTACCCGGTTACGGCCATCCCGTTTTGCCTTGTAGAGCGCCTGGTCCGCACGCTCTAGAAGCGCCTCAGCACTGTCATAGGGCCAGATGGCTCCAGCAAGTCCAATGCTCACCGTTACCTCAATCGCCTGCTCTACTTCAGTCTTAAAGGCCCGCTCCGCCACACGAGCGCGAAGGCGCTCAGCGATAGCGATGGCGGTATCAGCATCTGTGTCGGGCATAACCACCACAAACTCTTCACCACCGAGCCGGCACGCAAGGTCGATCCCCCGCACATTGTCGGAAATGCGGCTGCCAAATTCCTTCAGAACCTCATCGCCAGCACCATGACCATAGGTGTCATTCACCGCTTTGAAATAGTCGATGTCCAGCAACATGAGAGAGAGCGGTTTACCGCTATGGGCGCCCTCTTCCACCAAAGTTGTCAGGTGGTTGGTCATGTATCTGCGGTTGTAGAGACCGGTCAGCGAGTCAGTGAAAGCCATTTCAAGACTGCGCTGGAAATTGTCTTTGAGCTGGTCCTGGTAGCGTTTGCGGCGCAACTGCGTGCGACAGCGAGCCATCAGCTCATTGCGCTCAACCGGCCGCATCAAATAGTCATTCACACCCATATCCAGTGCGCGAACCAGCTTATCCATATCGCCTTCTTCCACCATGGCGAGGATAGGTGTTTGCCGCGTCGCATCCAGAGACCGCATCTGCGAACAAAGGCGAAGGCCGTCCTCTTCCTTCAGCGACAGGGAAATCAGAACAAGATCAAATTCGTCGGTGGCAGCCCGTTCCATCAGATCTGCTGAGCTTTCAGCAACGGTAACTTCATGCTGCTCGCTCAGCATCTCGCACAAACGGGCGCGCTGGCGTTCGCGATCATCAACAACGAGACAGCGTCCACCAATGTCACTTGGCAGTTCATTGCTAGCTGAGTCTATTCCACCAATCCGCTGGCCAGTGGACTCGCGCATGCGGAGCTCATCTGTCAGGGTTTTCAGGCGGACAAGGCTTTTCACCCTCGCAAACAACGCAATATCGTTGATCGGTTTGGTCAAAAAATCGTCTGCACCGCTCTCCAGACCCTTAACCCTGTCGGATTGCTGATCGAGTGCAGTCACCATGACGATGGGAATATGGTGCGTTTCGGGAAGCTGTTTCAGACGCTCACAGACTTCATAGCCGTCCATGCCAGGCATCATCACATCAAGCAAGACAATGTCAGGCTGCTCGCTCTGCGCCATCTCAATAGCCGTCGGTCCATCCGGTGCTTGAATGACATCGAAATACTCAGCCGTCAGCTTGGCTTCCAAGAGCTTCAGATTGGCTGGAATATCATCAACTATGAGAACTCGGGCGGTCACGGCTTACCCCAAAAAACGTTGAACCGTTTCCAGGAACTGCGTCACCGAGATCGGCTTCGCAATATAAGCCTCACATCCACCTTCCCGGATCTTCTCTTCGTCACCCTTCATCGCAAACGCGGTAACGGCAACAACAGGGATTTCCCGCAGATTGTCGTCTTCCTTGATCCACTTCGTGACTTCAAGGCCAGAGACTTCCGGCAGTTGGATGTCCATCAGAATCAGGTCAGGATGGTTGGATCGAGCGATTTCTAGCGCTTCGATACCATCCTTCGTTTGAAGAGTCTGATATCCGTGCGCATCAAGAAGATCGTGAAAGAGCTTCATATTGAGCTCATTGTCTTCAACGATAAGAACCGTTTTCGACATCGCTTTCATAACTCCAACACCCCATACTCTACCTGCTAGGATCAGCAGCGCTGCCGGGCGGAGGCAGCTTGTGACACAAAAATGACCGACTTTTCAGTCTCCCATCAGACCTCAATATCCTTAACCAATCCTTTAAGATTTGGGGGATATCCGCCAATATCCTTACTTGACCAGCACTTCATAAATATTTGGTTTCAAAAAGAAAATGCACACACCCCTATCCTCCGAGGTCGCTGAAGCGGTCGCCCTTCAAGCCCTCACCCATATCGCTGCAGACGACGACCTTTTGGGCGCATTTCTCGCCCAAACAGGCCTTGCGGTTGATGAACTGAAGATCAAGGCCACAGACCCAGCCCTCCTGGGCGGAGTCCTTGATTTCCTCATGAGCGATGAAGCTGGCCTTCTGGCGTTCTGCGAGGCAGCCAGCATCGAGCCCGAGATGCCGGGTCTCGCCCGACGGTCCTTGCCGGGTGGTGAAGAGGTGCACTGGACATGAACGCCCCAGCTGAATTGGATGCAGATGTCCGCGACGCTCTCAATACACTCCACCTAGACCCGGCCCGTCCGCTCATCATCTCTGATGCGGATGAGGTCCTGCTGCAGTTTGTGGCAGGCCTCGAGCGCTATCTGGATGGCCAGGGTATGTGGCTTGACCTTCAGACATTTGCTTTGTCTGGCAACATCAAACGCAAAGACACCGGCGACCCAGTTCCCGTTGAAGAAACGCCAGACCTTCTCTCTGGATTTTTCAAGGCCGAAGCGGGAAATCTGACTGCTGTAGACCATGCAGCAGATGCGCTGAGTACACTTTCCAGCCGCGCTCAAATCATCGTCTTGACCAATGTGCCAACAGCGCAGAGGGATGCCAGGGCCGAAAGTCTCGCCCGCCAGGGCATGAACTATCCCGTCATCGCCAACAAGGGTCTCAAAGGTCCGGCAGTGAGCCACATTGCCGATGCTTTCACAGCTCCGGTGTTCTTCCTGGATGACATCCCCCACAATCTAAAATCCGTTGCAGAATCCCATAAGGAGAGCCGTAGACTGCATTTCATCGCCGACAAGCGGCTGGCGAAACTTCTGCCACCTTCTGAGCACAGCCACTTCCATTCAAGCCATTGGCCAGACGCACAGGCCTTTATGGAAGCAGAACTTGCCGCGCACGGGTTCTAGGAGGAACCAAATATGCGACTTGGGGTGGACCTGGGCGGGACGAAAATCGAAGCCATCTTGATGGATCGGGATGGCAACATCGTCGAGCGCAAGCGTGTCGCAACCCCGCGCGGTGACTACGAACAAACGGTGTTGGCGATCCGCGATCTTGTTGATGATGTCAGTCGCGACGCGCCAGAGTCGCTACCCGTCGGCATGGGCATTCCCGGCACCGTATCACCTGCAACCGGTCTCATAAAAAATGCGAACTCCACCTGGCTGATCGGCAAGCCCTTCGACAAAAATCTCGAAGCGGCCATGAAGAGGCCGGTGCGTCTCGCGAATGACGCGGATTGCTTCGCTCTTTCAGAGGCTGCCGATGGCGCAGGTGCTGGCCACGCGTCAGTATTTGGGGTCATCCTCGGAACAGGCGTCGGTGGTGGCGTTGTCATCAACGGGAAACCCGTCTCAGGTCCAAATGCCATTGCAGGCGAATGGGGGCACAACGCCCTACCCTGGCCTGAGGCCGCCGAGCTCCCTGGCCCCAAATGTTATTGCGGCAAAACAGGCTGTATCGAAACCTGGCTGTCAGGACCAGCGTTGGAACGGCAGGCAAAATCCGAAAGCCTATCGGGCCTCAGTGCATTAGACCTAGCAAGCGCGGCGCGATCAGGCCAGGAGGACGCTCGAGCGCTTATCGAGCACTATGCAGACCGCCTTGCCCGCGCGCTCGCCGGAGTGATCAACATTCTGGATCCAAATGTGATCGTGCTTGGCGGTGGCCTCTCAGGGATAGACGAGCTCTATACGCTCGTGCCTGAAAAATGGGGTGCGCACGTCTTCTCGGACACTGTTGCTACAGAATTGAAGTCAAACACGCATGGGGACTCAAGCGGTGTCCGGGGCGCTGCATGGCTCTGGCCCAACACAGAGGCCCACTGATATGGCCCTTCCCACCCACGGATATTGCCGAGATTGCCTCGAGCCTGTCCCTAAGGACAAAAACAGATGTCCAGCCTGCAGACGCCCCAGAGTTCTGCACCATCCTGAGCTTCATAAGCTCAGCATTGCCCATCTGGACTGCGATGCTTTCTACGCTGCGGTTGAAAAACGCGACAATCCAGACCTGAAAGACAAACCCGTCATTATTGGAGGCGGTAAGCGCGGCGTCGTGAGCACCGCTTGCTACATCGCACGTATTCGTGGCGTGGGTTCGGCAATGCCCATGTTCAAAGCGCTCAAGGCATGCCCGGACGCCGTCGTCGTAAAACCGAATATGGAAAAATATGCAAAAGCTGGAGGTGAGGTTCGCGCCTTAATGCGTGAACTCACGCCACTGGTCGAACCACTTTCCATCGATGAAGCATTCATGGACTTAAGTGGCACCGAGAGGCTGCACCATGCCCCGCCAGCCCTGACAATGCTGCGCCTTGTGAACCGTATCGAAGAAGAAATTGGGATCACAGTCTCTGTCGGCCTGAGCTTCAACAAGTTCCTCGCAAAAGTCGCATCCGACCTTAACAAACCGCGGGGCTTCTCGATCATTGGCGAAGAAGAGGCCATGGATTTTCTAGGCGACAAGCCTGTGTCGATCATCTGGGGCGTCGGCAAGGCCTTTAACGCCAAACTGAAGAAGGACGGCATCACATTGGTCCGCCATCTGCGCCAATATGAAGAAAGCGCGTTGATGGCGCGCTACGGGTCGATGGGTCGTCGCCTGTGGCAACTCTCCAACTGCCAGGACAGTCGGCGGATCAAGCCTCACGGTGCCGCGAAGAGCATCTCAGCAGAGACCACCTTCTTCGACGACATATCAGAGTTTGAAGAACTGAAGCGCAAACTCTGGCCCTTATGTGAGCGGGTGGCCAAACGCGCAAAGAAAGCTGAGATTGCCGGAAAAACGGTGACACTGAAGCTAAAGACAGCAAGCTTCAAATCACGCACCCGCAGCCAAACACTTCCCAACCCGACACTTCTTGCCGATGTCCTTTACGAGACGGCACTCCCGTTATTGGAACCTGAAGCAGACGGTACACCTTTTCGTCTGATGGGGATCGGTATGTCGTCCCTGACAGATTCAGATCTGGCGGACCCAGCGGACCTTCTTGATCCAGGAGCGACCCGCCGCGCAGACGCAGAACGTGCCATGGATAGCGTCCGCGCAAAATTCGGCGAGGACGCTATCAAAAAGGGACGCGGTCTTAAGCGATAAGCAGAGCATTTCCTGGTTAAGTGGATACCGGTGCACCGTCTGGAAATGCGACAACCAAGGACTCTAACAGGGATCGGGCACGAGATAGGTAAGGTCTGTCAGCGTGCCATCAATGACGATGTCGCCATAATCCAGACGCATATTGGACGAGACACCATTCTCGAACAATCGGTAGGAGACCTGGTAGTCAGGAAGACCTTCTCGCTCATGTGGCAAAAAATAGCTCACCTGAACCGGCCAGGAAGCTGCGCCCTCAAGGTCCATGCCCTCCCCCTCTTTCGAGACCGGATCTGTGTCCGCTTTACCCGGTTTCCCGATAAAGGAACTGACCAGGAAATAATGGTCCGACTCCGCACCTTCAAAAACGGGGACGCTCATAAGCGACTTGCCAGAAGCCGCAGTCGCGACCAGGTCCCGAACGAATTCACTCGGAAAAACAATGTCGTCTGGCAGATCCAAAACAACATCTCTGGGTTGGGAAAAACTAGCCGATGGCGCAGTCTCAGATCTGTCTGCAAACCCGGAGACTGTTTCCTCTAATTGCGCTCCGATATACCGCTGCACCTCAAATCGGAACTGGTCGCCATCGCCGCTTTCCCAGGACGACATACGCAGGTCGCGAACCATCACCCCACCGTCCGTATCTGAGAGCTGCGTAACCAGTCGCTGGCCCAGCGTGTACCCATCGCAGCTATTGCCGGTCCATTCCAAAACCATGCGACCTGAGAGACCGGCAATATCCGCACTAGATTCCGCCGCTGACAATTTGAGATCGTAAGCCGCCCGGTGATTGGCAAGTTCTGCTGCAAATGCTCCGCTTGCTGAGCTGACAACAAAAACCACCGACACGGCCCTTGCGACCGTCGAAAATAGGCGCGATTGTACGTCCCGCCCGTGTGGCCGCCGACGCTCTTTAGATCGAAAAAAACTCATGTCCAAACCAAGAATCCTTGTTACGCGAAAGCTCCCGCCAGCCGTCGAAGAAAGATTGCAAAAAGACTATCAGCCTGACCTTAACGGGTCAGATGAAATTTATGGACAAGAAGAATTGATTGAGCGCGCAAAAGGTGCCGATGCGCTCCTGATCACTGTGACCGACACCATCGATCGTAATGTTATTGAGCAGCTCCCTCAATCCATTCAAATGATCGCCACATTCTCCGTGGGGTACGATCAGATTGATGTCGCGGCAGCCCAGGAACGCAAGATTGCGGTGAGCAACACGCCGGGCGTCCTGACCAACGCCACGGCCGATATCGCCATGCTCCTCCTTTTGGGCGCTGCACGCGGGGCCGGCAATGGGGAACACGCCATCCGGCAAAACTCCTGGCAGAACTGGGCTCCAACCGGGTTTCTGGGTCGTGATTTCACTGGAAAACGCCTCGGCATTCTCGGCATGGGGCGTATCGGACGAGCCGTGGCAAAGCGAGCACGCGCCTTCGAGATGGAGATCCATTACCACAATCGAAGCCAGCTGCCGGAGCAAGAGGAGGCCGGAGCCCGCTACCATGACAGCTTGGAAAGTCTTCTCCCAAACTGCGATTTTCTATCGGTCCATGCAGCCTCAACACCTCAAACACGGGGCATAATCAATGCGGAGACCCTGCAGGCGCTTCCGCGGGGCGCCATCATTGTGAATACTGCCCGAGGCGACCTTGTGGACGATAATGCACTCATCAGCGCCCTTGAATCTGGCTATATTGGCGCAGCAGGCCTCGATGTTTTCAACGATGAACCCCAATTGGACCCACGCTACCGCACGCTTCCAAACACATTTCTACTTCCACACCTGGGCAGCGCCACACTTGAGACACGCAACGCCATGGGCTTCTGCGCACTTGACAATCTGGACGCATTTTTCGCCGGGAAGGCGCTTCCAAACCCCGTCACGCTCTAGGCAAACAAATACATCTTGCGTCGATACCACCCGGCAATTTCTGCCGCTGCACACCGCTCGAGCACCAATTCCTCAAGGTTTCTGCCATTCTCATTTTGGCACGTGGTTTGCGACTGCTCCTCCAAACACATGCGCGCAAACCGTCATCGGTGCGCCTTAAGGAGACCAGGCAATGGGCCAGCAGATACCAAATGAGCGAGCTGCGAACGCATTTAGCGAGAGCATACACCCGGTCATCGACACCATGGAAATGCGCCTTCGCTGCGAACTGCTCAGAGAAGCACAAGAGTCGGTAGATCCCGACACTGTTGTCGTCAAAGCCCTTGAATATGCAGCCGAGGCAGAACAGCGCATTGCTGAACTCAACGCTCGCGTGCGTACATTGGAATCTCTGGCGAAGACAGATGAACTCACAGGCCTTCTCAATCGCCGTGGTTTTTATGATGCCGTAAGGCGAGAGTTACAGCAATCCGCGCGCCATAAAGAGACGGGTGTCCTTGCCTATATTGACTTGGATGAGTTCAAACCCATCAATGACACACTCGGACACGCAGCCGGCGACGAAGTTCTCCGCGCCGTTGGAAGACAGTTAGGCACGAACATTCGGGCGACAGACTTTGCCGCGCGCCTTGGTGGCGACGAGTTTGCTGTCCTCTTCGTGCGCGCAGAACACATTCCTGCACGCAAACGCGCACGCGTGATGCTGGAAGAATTAAACAGCCTCACAGTGCCTTGGAAACGAAAAAAGGTCCAAGTACGAGCCAGCATGGGACTTGCAAACTACACGGGCGAAACTGCGTTCGAAGAACTGCTCGCCCAATCAGATCGGGCGATGTATCGCGAAAAACGCAAAGCGACCGAAAGCCGCTCAGCCGCTGCTACCCGGTAAAGCAGGTTCTGGCTGGGTGAGACGTCGAATAGCACCTCCCCCTTTTGCAAGCACAGGTGTTGGTACCTGCACCACCTTTCTGTCTGAATAGACCGCACCGATGATCGAGGCAGCGACCGCATCGTTTGGGTCTCCATAGGACGGCATGATCACCGCACCATTGGCCACATAATAATCCAAATAATTCGATGCTAGAGGTTTCCCATCAAAGCCAGCCTGCTGGTTCTGAGGCAGCGGTACTGATGTGATCGTAAGCCTGTCACCTCGCGCCGTAACAGCTGACTCCAAATGAGCCTTGTTATCTTCCAGTGTCGCTCTGTCGAAATCATCTGCATCTGATACTTCTGAAACAAGTACTCGGTCTCGCCCGGCAAAAACCGCAACACGGCTAACCTGCCCCTGCGTTGGGTCTGCGGCCAGGCCACCGCCAAGCCACACAACCTTCCGAGCCCCCAGAAAAAGCGCAAGTCGCTCTTCAATCTCCGGTCGGGTCAATTCCGGATTGCGGTCTTCATTGAGAAGGCACTCTTCTGTTGCAAGCACAGTTCCATACCCGTCAGCGCTGATTGCGCCGCCTTCCAACACCATATCGGCTGCGAAGCTCTTCGTATTTTCGTGCCGGAGAACACTTGCTGCGAGCGCAGCGTCCCTGGCAATACCATGAACAGAATTGCCCCAGCCATTGAACTGCCAGGCGATGCCTGCAATAGCGTCCTCACCATTGCTCAGAAACATCGGGGCTGTATCCCGCGCCCAGCAATCATCGATTGGGAGCTCAAGAAACTGAACATTTTTGTTGCGACCACAAGCAAACCGCGCCTGAGACGCGTCCTCTTCCCGAACAATAACCGTCACCGGTTCGTATTCGGCAATAGAACGAATGACTTCTGCCGCTTCGGTGTATGCCTGAGGCATCAAATCGCGCCAGCGATCAGCTCGTGACGGCCATTGCACCCAACACCGCTTGTGTGGCTCCCACTCTCCGGGCAGAAAAAACCCCTCACCCACCGGAGAGTGTAAATAATCGTCCATCAGGTCCCCTAATCCGACTCAAAACACTGCGCAGAAGACCCATTGTGCCGTAAACTGCTGAGAAAGAAAAATCACTGACAGGATGTTGAAATGAGTGAAAGTACCGCAGCCAAGTTGAACCAACTCGGGATCACCCTTCCAAAGCCAACACCTGCGGCAGGGACATACTCGCCCTACACCATTTCAGGCAATCTTGTCTTCATCTCCGGCCAGGTCCCTGTAGGGCCTAGCGGCCTGGAGTTCCAAGGCAAGGTCGGTGACAAATTCAACGTCGACCAAGCCAAAGCTGCGGCCCGTCTCTGCGCTATCAACATACTGTCCCAACTGTCTGCCGCGCTCGAAGGTGATCTCGACCGCGTCACGCGCTGCGTGAAGCTGGGCGGCTTTGTGAATTCAGTGCCTGACTTCGGTGACCACCCTGCCGTCATGAACGGCGCATCCGATCTCATGGTTGAGGTGTTTGGCGACAAGGGCAAACATGCCCGCTTCGCCGTCGGCGCTCCGTCTTTGCCCTTCGACGTGGCGGTAGAAGTCGAAGCCATCTTCGAGATTGCGTGAGCGCCAGCTTATGGGTGATGCCGAACAGGTGGTGATGAAGGTCGTGCCCCGCATGGAAGAAATTCCAGCGGCTGCATGGGACGCCTGTGCCAATCCAGGTGGCGAGATTGCAGACATTCCCTTCCTGTCACACGCCTTTCTGAAGGCATTGGAAGAAAGTGGATCAGCAACTGCCAGAACCGGTTGGGCACCCCACCACCTCATCCTTGAAGAGCCCGACGGCAGCCTTGCTGGCGTCGTTCCGATGTATATGAAAAGCCACAGCCAGGGCGAATATGTGTTCGACTATGGCTGGGCCGATGCTTTTGAGCGCGCCGGCGGCAACTATTATCCAAAACTGCAAGTCTCTGTGCCCTTCACGCCAGCGACTAGTCGGCGCATTTTGGCGCGCCCAGGTCTGTTTCAGGAGCGGACCGAAGACCAATTGACAGCTGGCATGATCGAACTGGCGCGGCAGCTGGAAGTCTCTTCTGTTCACCTCACCTTTTTGCCTGAAAAACAATGGACAAGATTGGGAGAACTGGGCTTTCTCCAACGAACAGACCAACAGTTTCACTGGCTGAACAATGGCTATGATACTTTTGATGATTTCCTGACGGACCTCGCCTCCCGCAAGCGCAAAAACCTTCGCAAAGAACGAGAACGCGCGCTTGAAAATGGCATTGAAATCGAATGGGTAACAGGGTCCGACCTGAAAGAAACTCACTGGGATGCGTTTTTTGAATTCTACACCGATACCGGCATGCGCAAATGGGGCTCGCCCTATCTGACACGTGAGTTCTTTTCCATGATCGGCGAAACCATGGCCGACGAAACGCTACTGATCATGGCAAAGCGTGAGGGTCGCTATATAGCCGGTGCGCTGAATTTTGTCGGTTCGGAAACCCTATTTGGCAGGAATTGGGGCTGCATCGAGCACCACCCATTTCTGCATTTTGAAGTTTGCTACTATCAGGCGATCGATTTTGCCATCTCCAAGGGACTGAAGAAGGTTGAAGCAGGCGCTCAAGGGGCCCACAAGCTTGCCCGCGGCTATTTGCCAACCCACACCTATTCCGCCCACTATATTGCCAATCCAAGCTTCCGGGAGGCTGTAGAGCACTATCTTGAACAAGAGCGGCGTCATATAGATCATGACATTGCTGCGCTCAGCAGGCACGCACCCTTTCGGCAATCCGGCGACGAGAACTAGGAAACATCCATGGCGTATGATGACAATAATATTTTCGCGAAAATTCTGCGGGGCGAAGCCCCATGCATCAAGGTTTATGAAGACGACAAGACCTTTTCCTTCATGGATGTGATGCCGCAGGCCGAAGGCCATACCCTTGTCATTCCCAAGGCGCCAGCAGAGAACCTTTTTGACCTTGAACCAGAGCATTACGCGTCACTCGCTCAGACAACCCAGAAGATTGCCGCGGCTGTCAAGCAGGCGATTGGATCGCCAGGCGTAATGATCGCCCAGTTGAACGGGGCGGAGGCAGGACAGACAGTTTTCCATTTCCACAACCACATCATTCCGCGCTGGAGCGGCTTGGAGATGAAACTCCATGCACGCGAGATGGCAGATATGGCCGAACTGGAAGAACAAGCACAGAAAATTCGCGCGGCTCTCTAAAACTATGCGCAAAAACATTTCTATTGGGGGATAGGATTATGTTGACCAACAAGCTCACCGCGACATTGATGATGTCTGCAGCCATGCTTATGCCCGCGTACGCCGCAGAAGGCGCGTCCGGCTTCACACTGGAAGAAGTCGTTCCTGGATCGGCGTTTCACGGCATCCACGGCATCACTTTCACGTCCGACAACCGCCTGTTGGCAGGCAGCGTCTTGGGCCGCGCGATATATGAGATCGACGCTGAGACTGGTGACACATCCATCTATATCGATGCGCCAGAGGGAATGGCGGACGATTTGGAAGAAGGCCCCAACGGCGAACTCGGCTGGACAGCGTTCCTTGATGGCAAGTACTACCTTCGCACAAAAGACGGAGAGATCCTGACATTGGCAGAAGGCTTACCGGGCCTCAATTCTACTGCCTGGTCTCCCGATGGACGCCTATTCACCACGCAGGTGTTCTTAGGCGATGCGCTCTACGAACTCGACCCGGCTGGCAACGCTCCGCCTCGCAAGATCATGGAAGGCATGGGCGGCCTGAATGGGTTCGATTTTGGTCCTGATGGCAAACTCTACGGTCCCCTCTGGTTCAAAGGTCAAATCGCAAGGGTCGACGTGGACACCGCGGAACTGGAAGTGATCGCGGATGGGTTCGAGGTGCCAGCAGCCGTCAACTTCGATTCAAAGGGCAACCTTTGGGTTGTCGACACTGCGCGAGGCGAAGTTGTTAGGGTCGATATAACCACAGGTGACAAAACACTGGTCGCTGAGGTTGACGCTGCTATCGACAATCTGGCGATTAGCGCGACCGATGAGCTGGTGATCACCAATATGGCCGACAACGCCGTCATCAGGATCGACACCGAGACAGGTGAAAGCACACCGCTGACAAGTGGCGCGCTAGCGGTTGCCGCCGACCTCGCCATGGTGACCAGCGAAGACGGCAAAGAAACACTCTATGTTGGCGACCTATTCTCCTTCCGCGCGCTCGATATTGAGAGCGGTGCGGTGTCGGAAGTGGGACGTGTTTTTGGTGCCAATATTGACTACCCCATCAGCGTCGGCGCCAATGGCAGTGAGATTGCCCTCGCCGGCTGGTCAGCTGGCATGGTGCAACGCTACAACACCACAACCGGTGAGCTGGGCGACATCCACCATAACTTCACGACACCGCTTGATGCATTACCCTTGCCCGGCGGCGATACGCTTGTAGCTGAATATGCGCGCGGTGCTCTTGTACGCATCGATAGTACGGATTGGACCAAGCGGACAGACGTCGCGACAGATCTCGCCGGCCCATCAACATTGTTGGCGCTGGAGAATGGCAATGTGCTTGTCTCCGAAAACATCTCAGGCGTCATTTCCGAGATCAATTTGGAAACTGGTGAAAAGACGGTGATCGTAGAAGGACTCTCCGGCCCGGAAGGTTTTGATCGAAGCGCCGACGGAACACTCTATATCGCGGAAGTCGGAGCCAAACAGATCACAATGATCTCCGCATCAGGCGAAAAATCAGCCATCGGAACAGAGCTTCCCATCGGCTTTGCCGGCCCGGCAGACGGCCTACCCATCTATGTTCCAACAGGACTTGCCGTCTCTGCCGCGGGCGATGTTTACTTCGCCTCTGATATGGAAGCCGCAATTTACAGGTTGAGCCGCCAATGATCGATGTCTTTCCGGAAGCCGACACGCTTCCATTGTTTCCAAGCCGCGACTTCAAGAAAACCATCGCCTTCTACGACAAATTAGGCTTCGGCGTGGATCTGCATGTACCAGGCCCAGAGGGCTATCTTATCTTGGTGAGTGGCCCGATGGAGCTACACTTCTTCCCCTGTCCCGACCTTGACCCCAAAACCAGCATCGTCGGCGTCTACATTCGGTCTGATGATGTGGACACGCTTTTCGACATTATCTCACCCGAATTCTTGCCCGGTGAAGGGATTCCTCGCTACGAACCTCCCGCCGATCGCCCGTGGGGAATGCGGGAGTTCTATGTCGTTGATGAAGACGGCAGCATCCTCAAATTCGGACAACAGATCGAATAGTCTTAAGGCGCAAAGCTGGACCGGCACTTAATGCCCCAATGTCCGTTTTCCAGGGTCACCACATAGATTGAGTCGAAGTGGCCTATTACGCTGCCATCTTCGCGGTAACGGGTGAAGCGTGTATCAAAATGCACTTTGTCGTCGCCTGCATGAATGACGTCGCACCGGTCCCAACCTGAATGGTGCCAACCATCCCCCAGACTTTTGTCAAACATGTCCGGCTTGTGCCATCCCGGAGCATCGATGGTCACCATCGTGTTAGAGGCAAGACGAATGCTCGGAAAGTTGAAGGTCTTCTCCCAAGCCGGCAGGTCCCGCGCATTAAAAGCGCTCATAAACGCGTCGAGGCAGGCTTGCGCCCCGGCGACAGCTGTTTCATTTGACATCATTCCCTCCAATGAAAAAGCCGACCCCTCACTCAAAAGGGATCGGCTGATATGTCTGATGTGAATTTGGTTAGTCGACCAAGAGAGGAACCTTTGGCACAGAACCACCATCACCGCCGGACCCATCATCGTCTGGCTTATCGGGCCCTTTGCCGTCACCCTTGTTAGCGCGGGGCTTCCTGGCTTTCGGCGGATTGGCTTCACACTCGAACGCAAGCTCGTTCTTATCAGCATCCACAGTAACCCGAACGATGCCGCCTTTGGTCAACTGGCCGAACAGAACTTCATCGGCAAGTGGTTTCTTGATGTTCTCCTGGATGACACGCGCCAAGGGTCGTGCGCCCAGTTGTTCATCATATCCACGCTCGGCGATCCAACGGTTAGCTTCTTCTGTCAACTCAATCGTTACATTGCGGTCTGCGAGCTGACCTTCAAGCTGAAGAACGAACTTCTCAACCACCCGGGCGATAACATCTTCCGGCAGGTTCTGGAACGGAATGGTTGCATCCAGACGGTTACGGAATTCAGGCGTGAAGAGCTTCTTGATCGCGTCTTCATCTTCGCCTTCCCGCTTGGTCCGGCCGAACCCTATCGGCGCCCGCGCCATATCAGACGCACCCGCATTGGTCGTCATGATCAGCACAACATTGCTGAAGTCGATCTTCTTACCATTGTGGTCGGTGAGTTTCCCGTGATCCATGATCTGCAACAGAATGTTGAAGAGGTCCGGATGGGCCTTCTCGATTTCATCAAGCAACAGCACACAGTGAGGATGCTGATCGACACCATCTGTGAGCAGACCACCCTGGTCAAAGCCCACATAACCGGGAGGCGCCCCGATCAGACGAGACACGGTGTGGCGTTCCATATATTCCGACATGTCGAAGCGCAGCATCTCAACGCCCATAATGTCAGCAAGCTGGCGCGCGACTTCTGTCTTACCCACACCCGTTGGGCCAGAGAAGAGGTAGGAGCCGATAGGCTTCTCAGGTTCACGAAGCCCTGCCCGCGCGAGCTTAATCGACGACGCAAGCGCTTCAATCGCCTGGTCCTGCCCATAGACAACCCGCTTCAGCTCGACATCCAGATCCTTGAGCTTCTCAGTATCCGTTTTGGAAACAGATTTCGGTGGAATGCGCGCCATCGTTGCAACGACTTCCTCAATCTCTTTCACACCAACGGTTTTCTTGCGGCGCCCTTCCGGCTTAAGCATCTGTCGTGCACCGGCTTCATCGATCACGTCGATCGCCTTATCCGGCAGCTTGCGGTCATGCATATATTTGGATGACAGATCGACAGCCGACTTGATCGCATCATTGGTGTAACGAAGCGCATGAAACTCTTCGAAATAGGGTTTCAGCCCTTTGAGGATCTTCACGGCATCCGGAATTGACGGCTCCGCCACATCGATCTTCTGGAAGCGCCGAACGAGTGCCCGGTCCTTCTCAAAATGCTGACGATATTCTTTGTAAGTCGTCGAGCCCATACAGCGCAATGTACCGCTCGCCAGGGCAGGCTTCAGCAGATTGGACGCATCCATGGCTCCACCGCTGGTGGCACCTGCACCGATAACAGTGTGAATCTCATCAATGAACATGACGGCGCCGGGATATTCTTCCAGCTCTTTGATCACCTGCTTGATGCGCTCTTCGAAGTCCCCGCGATAGCGCGTTCCGGCAAGCAGAGTTCCCATATCCAAAGAGAAAATTGTCGCGTCTTCGAGAACTTTAGGCACTTCACCCTGAACGATTTTCCGCGCAAGTCCTTCAGCGATGGCTGTCTTGCCAACACCTGGATCACCAACGAACAAGGGATTGTTCTTAGACCGACGGCAGAGAATCTGGATTGTACGCTCAACTTCCTTGTCGCGCCCGATCAGCGGATCAATCTTTCCGCTCTTAGCCTTCTCGTTGAGATTAACGCAATAGGCATCGAGCGCTTCAGTTGTGCTTTTGGCAGCGCCGCCTTCTTCTGACGAAGAGGGTGTCTCTTCTTCGTCCGACGCACCGCGCGGAGCCCGCGTCTCGCTCATGTCGCCGCGTTTAGCGATCCCATGCGAGATGTAATTGACCGCATCATAGCGGGTCATTTCTTGTTCTTGGAGGAAGTAAGCTGCGTGGCTTTCGCGCTCTGCAAACATTGCCACCAACACATTGGCGCCGGTCACCTCTTCACGACCTGATGATTGAACATGGATAACGGCACGCTGGATCACGCGCTGGAAACCAGCGGTTGGTTTGGCCTCTTCTTCTCCATCCACAATCAGACTGGAGAGCTCATTATCGATGTAATGCAGTAACTGCTGGCGAAGCGCATCCAGATCCACATTGCACGCACGCATAACCGCGGCTGAATCTTGATCATCAAGCAGCGAAAGCAGCAAATGCTCAAGCGTCGCATATTCGTGATTGCGCTCATTTGCGAGCGCCAGCGCGCGATGAAGGCCTTCTTCCAAACTACGAGACAGTGATGGCACGACGTCCCTTTCTGTTGGCTGTGACCGAGACGGGCCGTCCCGATCAAACTCTTTTACCCCGCCCTCTTCAGAATCAGTGCTCCGTTAAGAATCTAGGAACCATAAGAGTCTGGAGATTAGCTTAGCCGCATTCAAGCCCCTGTCCACGTAGATTTTCTGCGGAGGACGGAGCCAATTGAGCCCGGCAGTGCCGACTCAATCCCGCTCCATGGTGCATTGGAGCGGATGTTGGTTCTGGCGGGCAAAATCAACCACCTGGGTAACCTTGGTCTCAGCGACTTCGTAGGTATAGACCCCGCAGATACCCACACCATTCTGATGGACATGCAGCATGATGGTCGTCGCCTCTTCCATGTTCTTATTGAAGAATTTCTGAATAACGTGCACGACAAACTCCATAGGAGTGTAGTCGTCATTCAGGATCAAAACCTTGTACAGAGACGGTTTTTTGGTCTTCGGCTTGCTGCGGGTAATGACTCCGGTGTCGGATCCATTCCCCCCATCAAAATCATCATCGCGGTCATTATCAGCCATGCAGGGCTCAAAAACTCTTTTATGGGCTCGACCTGCCGACAGAGCGCCACAGAAGGCACACGAAATCGACCGGCCCGCCGCCAGTAATCTTTGCGACATAAGATAATCCATGTCAGCCGATTTGTAAGGGACCTTCCCCCGCAAAATTCTCCGAAAACTGCGGCTGAGGTGGTCATAGCCGGAAATGGCGCGGCGCCTGGCGCATGATTCAGGCCTCAGGCCTCCTTACCCACAGGCACATGGCGCCGTTAACCTTACGGTAACCGGTGAGGCGTAATTTGGACCCTTGTAAAAATGCCTGAGTTTCTGCGTTTTTTTTTGCGCATTAAGGCGAGCAAGGGACACGTTCCTGGAGTACAGGCTTCCGGCACGTGGCGTTTTGACCATGTTGATGTTGATCCTGCCGGAAGCGATTGAAACGGCAAAAGTCTATGCGGAGTTAGCTTTTATGGGAGACCCGGTTGAAGTGGCGCTGGGTGTCGCATTGTCCGCTTTGGCACTTCTATCGCTTCAATAACGCTGGAGGAGGCTGGTGGCTTCTAAGATGACCCTGGAAACGACGAGGGCGAAATCAGCCGATTCGTGCCGGAAGAAACTCTCCTTCAGGCATCTCTGGGCATTTACCGTGGCCATTCTCATTGGGCTCACCGCTCAAGTACCCGCCCCTGCACATGCTAACAACAAATATGCAGCGGTCGTCATCGATGGCCATACAGGACGCATTGTCTATGCGCGCAGCGCTGACAGACCACGCTACCCTGCCTCTCTGACCAAGGTCATGACCCTCTACCTCCTCTTCGAAGAGTTGGAAGCCGGTCGTGTTACGCCAAGTACCCGCATGCAAGTCTCGCCGCGTGCCGCAGCCCAGCCCCCTTCCAAACTGGGCGTCCGCGCGGGCACGACGATCACCGTAGACGATGCGATCCGTGCACTTGTGACCAAATCAGCGAATGATGTAGCCGTCGTCGTCGCGGAACATATTTCCGGAAGTGAGTATCGCTTTGCCCAGCGCATGACGACACGCGCAAGATCACTCGGCATGCGTCGCACCCGCTTCATGAATGCCTCCGGACTTCCCAACAATCGTCAACTCACCACTGCGCGTGACATGGCCACATTGGCACAGCGCGTCCAGCGTGATTTCCCTGACTATTACAGCTTCTTCTCTGTCACTGAGTTTCGGTTCAATGGCCGCCGGTATACCAATCACAACCGGCTTGTCGGACGCTATTCAGGCACAACGGGTCTTAAGACCGGCTATACACGCGCTTCCGGCTTCAACCTCACCGCTACCGTAGAACGCCAAGGCAAATATCTGATCGGTGTTGTGCTCGGCGGTCGCACTGCCCGCTCTCGCGATGATCACATGGTCTCCATTCTGGACCGAGCCTGGGGCAGCGCCGTCGCGATGAACAGCACGCGGACCAGACTTGCCTCAACACCTATGCCGCGGACCCGACCAGGCACGAGAAGCACCAGATACGTGCTAGCATCCGCCGTGACGACACCATTGCCCGCCCCGCCCCCACAGGGTGACACAAGTCTCGATATTGCCTTTTCTGGCCCTGAGGACCTGGCCCTTGTAGACACCACCACCCTGCGGTCCACAACACTTGAGGCCGAAAGCGACGCTTTCAACCCGACAAGCTGGGTCATCCAGGTTGGCGCTTATGCCAAACCATCAGAGGCTGTTGAGCGCATCAGGCAAGCTGTCACCGCTGCGCCCGTTCTTCTCGCCAATGCTGTTCCGATCACGATGCCCGTCTCATCATCCGATCAGACGCTCTATCGGTCACGGTTTGGCGGACTGAACGAAACGAATGCTCGCAAGGCCTGCCGCGAGCTTTCAAGAGCCGCGATCAGCTGCATCGCCATCCCGCCTCACGGCTGGGGTCGTTCAGCAAGCATCAGCCGCTAACAGTTAGTCTCCAAGTAGAAGGTCTTTGGCTGCGTTCACCCGCGCGGCCAACAATGTCGAGCCGCCATGGTCCGGGTGAAGCTTGAGCATGAGTTCTTTGTGCGCTTTGCGGATAGCCTCAGCGGTGGCACCAGGACGAAGCCCAAGCACATCATATGCTTCGTCTCGCGTCATCGCACCAAATGAGCTCGCCCGCTTTCCGCCTGCCTGCCCCGCATCTTCCCGCCAGTCAGGGCCAACATGGCGGTCGAGATACGCTTCCAAAAGACGGGCACTGTCCGCGTCAACCGAAACCTCTTCAAGGAGCTGGTAGAGGTCAGATAGATTGAGGTCACCGAGACGCGTACCGACAAACCGGCCCTGAAGCACCTTGCCTTCCATCTCCCCGCTGTCGTGGTCGAGCGACATGGAGAGAAATGCGGTCTCTATGTCTGAGGCTTGACCAGCTGTTTTGGGCCCACCGCCAAAGCCACCCCCAAATCCACCGGGAAAACCGCCACCCATACCTGGAATGGGCAATCGGCGGCCCATAAGCCAGAAGCAAAACATGAAG
This sequence comes from Rhodobiaceae bacterium, assembly GCA_003330885.1. Classification (NCBI taxonomy): domain Bacteria; kingdom Pseudomonadati; phylum Pseudomonadota; class Alphaproteobacteria; order Hyphomicrobiales; family Parvibaculaceae; species Parvibaculaceae bacterium. Next base: position 1,353,253 of record CP030277.1, read on the forward strand.
ACAGGCACCGCAAACCCGAAGCGCCCCGTAACCAACAAAACCAGGCCCAAAAGTCCGGACACGCCGATACCGACATATCGGATGATCTTCGCAAGCGATTTTGGGTCGGCACGGGCAGCCAGTTGCAAGACCACAACAAATCCGAGAAGAAGGGCAACTATCAGAAGAAAAGTGCTCATCGCTTTACCTGTGTAATCAACTGCTGCACTTCCCGACTTTGTTTCGGCCCTAGTCGAGTGAGGGCATTGTGACCACCAGACGCATAGACGGCAACGGCACGAAGCAGGTCCTTCAACCGCGCCGCCGAACCCGCATCTAAATGGCAATAGGCGCCTCCAGTTAACCGGGCAATCTCCTGAAAGGCGCGTGCCGACGCGCCGTCTCCCCCATCCTGAAACATGAAGGCTGGAAGGCCGAGCATCCCAAGCTGTCCAGCTGTCGCCGCAAGGTCGTCTACATTCTCCTCTACGCAATCGCCCACATAGATCAACGCGTTGACCTTTGAGCGTTTGGTTTCCTGAAGCGTGTGGTTGAGCACGCGTCCTATTTGCGTATGCCCGCCACGACATCTAACCCGCGTCATAGCCTTGCCAAGAGATTTGGCGTCAGAGGCCCATTTGCTTGCGGAGAATTCTCCAAAGCCCCGAAACCAGACAAGTTGAACGTCCAATCCGCCAAGATCAGCTGCAGCGTTGAACATTTCGCTCTGAATACCGATAGCTCGATCCCAACTCGGTTCCCGGCTCATTGTGGCATCCATCGCGAAGATCAGCCGACCACGAGCACCCGCCATAGTCGGCAGCGGTGTCGATTTTACCTTCGCCAGAAAACTGTCCACGCTTGATGTGGTTTCCTTAGCCGGCACACTATGTCGGTCTTTAGCCATCAGCTCCCATCTTGAGCAGGAATATTGAGCAACTCTACTACAAATGGGGCGCAAAATGCCGACGCCAAGCCTGTGACATCGCGAAAAACCCTGTGTTAGGCTTGAGCCTGTTGCCTCTGGTCTGGATGAAGATCAGGTAGCTCCAGCGTAGCGATCAACTGTCGCACTTCCGCCCGGGCAGCCACATGGGACATGGATAGGCCGCCACCGGCACCTTTTTCCCGAAGATCCAGGAGCGTCAGACCAGACGGAAACATCTCCCGGAAGATCACCCGCTCACCAAACCCCGGCGCGATCCGAAATCCGATCCGGTCGCTCAAAGCTTCAAGGCCCGCCTCCACGCGTCGCTTGTTCTTCGCATCAAGCGACGACAGACGGTTCCGCATGACCACCCAGTCAATGGTACCACCATCAGCAATAGCACGGCGCTTGCGCGCATCCCACACCATCTCTGCATAGAGACTTGGGCGCTTCACTTCATACGTATCGGGATTGACCTGAGCCAGAAGATCAAAATCGACAAAGCTGTCATTCATCGGCGTAATAATTGTGTCGGCGACCGCATGACCAAGGCGCGAAAGAAAGGTATCGCTCCCTGGACTGTCAATCACGATCACATCATTGGCAGCGGTCAGTTGCGCATAAACAGTCTCAAATGCCTGTCGTTCTGCCCGATGTTGTTCGGTTAACACGTCGGCATCTGAACGATCGACCACATGATGGTCCGGCATGGCCAGCGGAACGTCATTGGTCTCGCTCCAATTGCGCCGATTTTCAACATAGCGAGAAAGCGACCGCTGGCGGCTATCAAGATCGATGGACCCAACGCGCAAACCTTCTGCAAGCAGTGACGCAATCACATGCATGGCTGATGTGGTTTTGCCAGAGCCACCCTTTTCGTTTCCAAGGACGATTGTATGTTTTTTGGCGAGCATCACAGGCATTGTCACAGTTGGTCGTTCACGAACCAGCGCGAACCGGTAGAACGACTCAGAAGTCGGATTTTGCGGAGTGTCTGCCTGCCACAACACCAAGTCAACCAACCTTCAAGCGCCCGATTTGCGCAAATGTGCCTGTTCTCATTTCAACATCACCGCTACACTGTCGACACCGCAAAAAGACTAGATATGAAGGCCGAGTATCTCTACCCAACCCAACCATATCGGCAAAACTTCAGCCCTCCTGATCTTTGTGCTGAGCGTCGGATGCACACTCCTTTTCAGCACCGCCAAAGGACGCGCGGAAGTGACTTACGACGTCGCGAATGTTGCCACCGACGATCAGCTAAATGTCCGCGCAACACCATCCGCCACCGCTGAGAAGGTTGGAACTCTTGCCTTTGATGCGACGGCGATTGCTGCTACCGGAGCCTCGCGTCAGGTCGGCAGGTCGACCTGGTTTGAGATCATCGTTGAAGGTCGAAAGGGCTGGGTCAATGCCGCCTATCTGACTCCAACCCGCGCCCCCTCGTCCTTGTTCAGAGAGCCCCTCGTCTGCAGCGGAACAGAGCCATTCTGGGCCTTACAGCTAGACAACACGAGCGGTGAGTTTGACTCGCTATCAGAGGGAAAATCCGACATCGAGTTTCACAGCTCCAGGTCCGCCCTCGGCGTTCCCATCATATGGTCTCTCAAAGGATCAACTGGCCCGGCGCACTCAGCAGTTTTTGCGCTGTTAGAAGAAACCAATCAATGTTCTGATGGCATGTCTGATCTCACCTATCGATATTCAATTCGCATCGATATTGAGGATGGACCATTCTATGCTGGCTGCTGCAATCCACATCCAGGACAACATGCTCCTTGACCCACATTATTGGCGTCCGCCAAAGAACAAGAAAGAGACCTCATGAACGGTAAGCTCGACCTTGATCAACTGACCAATCTTGTGACGACGGGAGAAATTGACACCATCATCGTCTGCATGCCCGACATGCAGGGGCGCCTGGTGGGGAAACGCGTGACGGGAGCCTTCTTCCTGGACAGCGTTGTTGAGGAAACCCACGCCTGCAATTATCTGCTGACTGTCGACATGGATATGGAGCCTGTGCCCGGCTACAAAGCAGCCAGCTGGGAAAAGGGCTATGGCGACTTCACCCTGAAACCCGACCTTGCAACCTTGCGCCGCATCCCCTGGCTACCTGCCACAGCGCTGGTGATCTGCGACACGCTCGATCACCACGGCGAGGACATTCCAGTCGCCCCAAGAGCTATTCTCAAAAAGCAGCTGAAGCGCTTGGCTGAGAAAGACATGATGGCCTATATGGCCTCGGAGCTGGAATTTTTCCTCTTTGATGAACCCTTCGAGTCGGCCCATGAGAAAAACTACAAGGATCTAAAGACCGCCAGCTGGTACATTGAGGATTACCACATCTTCCAGACATCGAAGGAAGAAGGCATCATGCGAGCCATCCGAAACGGATTGGACGCTGCCGGCATCCCCGTCGAAAATTCAAAAGGTGAATGGGGACCGGGCCAGGAAGAAATCAATGTGCGCTATGCCGAAGCCCTCGACATGGCCGACCGCCACGTGATCCTGAAAAACGGCATCAAGGAAATTGCCCACCTGCACGGAAAATCCGTGACCTTCATGGCGAAGTGGAACCAGAAACTGGCAGGAAACTCCTGTCACATCCATTGCTCGCTTTGGGACAAAGCCGCTCAAAACTCCGTTTTCCACGACAAGTCGGACGCCAATGGCATGTCCCCGCTGTTTAAGAAATTCATCGCGGGCCAACTCTCCGCCAGTCGCGAGATGAGCTATTTTCTCGCACCCGGCATAAACTCTTACAAACGATTTGCAGATCAATCTTTCGCGCCAACGACAGCGGTTTGGAGCATGGATAACAGGACAGCAGGATACAGGGTTGTGGGTAGCGGAAACGCCACACGGGTCGAATGCCGTATTGGCGGCGCAGACCTGAACCCCTACCTCGCCTTTGCGGGCATTATCGGTGCTGGGCTTCACGGGATCGAAAATGACATGGAGCTTGAGCCCGAATTCAGGGGTGACGCCTATGCCACCGAAGACATCCGCTCCCTGCCCAAATCATTGCGAGAAGCGCTTGACCTGCTCGATAAATCAGAGACGATGCGCGCCGCCTTTGGCGACGAAGTCATCGATCACTATCTTCACACGGGACATTGGGAACAGGCGGAATATGACCGCGCTGTCACCGACTGGGAATTGACAAGAGGTTTTGAACGCGGATGAGCAACACGCTGAAACTCATTACACCCATTGACGGGTCTGTTTATGTAGAACGTCCTTATGCGACAGAAGCAGAAGTCGCGGCAGCCTTTGACCGGTCCAGCGAGGCGCAAGCCGCATGGAAGCGCGTACCCATTTCAGAACGCGCAGCACTAATGACGAAATTCGTCGATGCCTTTGTCGCTATGAAAGACGAGATCGTCCCGGAACTGGCCTGGCAGATGGGCCGCCCGATTGCCTATGGCGGCAATGAGGTGAACGGCTTTGCTGACCGCGCGCGCCACATGATCAAAATCGCGCCAGAGTGTTTGGAACATGTGCGGCCCGACCCCATCGATGGGTTTGACCGCTATATCAAACGTGAACCGCTGGGCGTCGTCTTTGCCATTGCCGCCTGGAACTTTCCCTACATGATCGCGGTGAACTCCGTCGTCCCGGCCCTCATGGCCGGCAACACGGTTGTCTTGAAACATTCCGGACAAACGCCGCTCTGTGCAGAGCGGATGGCCGAAGCACTGGACAAAGCCGGCGCGCCGGACGGGCTCTTTCAGGTCCTGCACATGGGTCATGAGCTGACCGAAAAAGCGATCCAGCACCCAGCCTGTGCCTACGTCAATTTTACAGGCTCTGTTGCAGGCGGCCACGCTATTCAGCGCGCCACCGTCAGTCGCTTCATAAATTTAGGTCTAGAGCTCGGTGGCAAAGATCCCGCCTATGTCCGAGCCGACGCTGACGTGGCCTTCGCCGCTGAAAACATTGTCGACGGCGCGTTCTTCAATTCCGGCCAGTCCTGCTGCGGCAAAGAACGCATCTATGTGGATGCAAGCGTTTACGACAGCTTCGTAGAGCAATTCGTCGAGACCGCAAGAACCTACAAGCTCGGCAGCTCTCTGGATGCAGATACAACAATCGGCCCCATGGTACGCACCAGCGCCGCGACTTTCGTGCGTGGCCAGGTGGCAGATGCTGTGAGGGATGGCGCGAAGTCCCTCATTCCTGAAAGCCACTTCCCTGAGTCCAAAGACGGGACGCCCTACCTCGGACCGCAGGTCGTGGTGGATGTCGACCATTCCATGAGCCTCATGAAAGATGAGACCTTCGGCCCCGCCGTTGGCATCATGAAAGTCTCGAGCGACGAAGAGGCCATCCGCCTCATGAATGACAGCCCCTATGGCCTCACCGCCTCCATCTGGACGTCAGATGCAGACGCCGCTGTGCACATTGGGGATCAGGTGGAAACCGGCACCTGGTTCCAGAACCGCTGCGACTATCTGGACCCGGCCCTTGCCTGGACAGCGGTAAAAGACAGCGGGCGCGGCGCCACGCTTTCTGCAGTGGGCTATGAGTTCCTCACCCGCCCGAAAAGCTACCACCTGCGACTAAAGACCTGAGCCTATGCCAGAGCCAAAAATCGATAATTATCAAAGCTTGATCGCCAATTGGAGCTATCCGACCTCTATTCGGTTTGGCCCGGGACGTATCTCTGAACTTGCCAATGCCTGTCGGGGTGCGGGCATTCACGCACCGCTGCTCGTCACCGATCCAGGACTGAGCGCCCTGCCTATCGTGACCGATGCACTCAATGCACTCGAAGAGAACGGCCTTTCAACCGTGCTCTTCTCCAAACTGCAGGCAAACCCGGTTGCGGCCAATGTTGAAGAAGGCGTCGCGATCTACAAGCGTGGCCACCATGACGGCGTCATTGCCTTTGGCGGCGGTTCCGCTCTCGACACAGCCAAGGCCATCGCCTTCATGTCCGGCCAGTCCCGGCCCATCTGGGATTTTGAGGACCGGGAAGATTGGTGGACACGGGCGGACCCGGCGGGCATCGCTCCCATCATTGCCGTGCCAACAACCGCTGGGACAGGCTCCGAGGTGGGACGTGCGGCCGTGATCACAGATGAAACTGATCACACAAAGAAGGTCATCTTCCATCCAAAGATGCTGCCGGTGGAAGTCATCGCAGACCCGGCACTGACAACCGGCCTGCCTGCGCCCATTACGGCGGCAACAGGCATGGATGCCCTCTCCCACGCTTTGGAGGCCTATTGCAGCCCTTTCTGGCACCCTATGGGACAGGGCATCGCGCTCGAAGCCATGCGGCTCGTGAAAGAATGGCTGCCAGAGGCAACTGCCAATGGGGAGAATGTCGACGCCCGCGCCTACATGATGGCGGCGTCGTCTATGGGCGCAGTTGCCTTCCAGAAGGGCCTCGGCGCCATGCACGCCATGAGCCACCCCTGTTCGAGCCTGAAAGGCACCCATCATGGCCTCACCAATGCTGTGGTGATGCCCTATGTGCTGCACCACAATCTGAACGTGATTGATGAAAAGCTCGCCGCTGCCGCGCGGTACCTGAACCTCGGCGACAGCGCTGCAAGCTTTATCGATTGGGTGCTGCGCTTACGCGAAGAACTTCAAATCCCAAACACGCTGCATGATCTGGGCATCACGCCGGATCTCATCAGCCAAATGGCTCCCATGGCGCTCGAAGATCCCTGCACCGGCGGCAACCCGGTGTCCATGACGACAGGTGCCTACGAAACCCTCTACGACAAAGCCATTAACGGCATCCTCGGCTGATCCCATGGCGATAGACACGACGACATATGCGGTGCCGCTAGTCCGCACCATCACCGACATGCGTGAGCAAGTAGCCAAATGGCGCGCAGCAGGCGAGAAAATCGCTCTGGTGCCGACCATGGGCGCGCTCCACGAAGGGCATCTCTCGCTCATTGATGTTGCGAAAGCTCATGGCGCCACCAAGGCGATTGTCTCAATCTTCGTGAACCCCACCCAGTTTGGACCCGGCGAAGATTTCGACGCTTACCCCCGCACGGAAGAAACGGATGCCGAAAAGCTGGTGGATCGCGCACAGCTCATCTTCGCGCCGAACGGTGCTGAAATGTATCCCGACGGCTACGGTACAACGGTGTCTGTAAAGGGTGTCACCAATACCCTGGAAGGCGAAGCCCGCCCCACCCACTTTGACGGTGTTGCGACCGTGGTAAGCAAACTCCTGCTCGCAGCCCTGCCCGACTGTGCAGTCTTCGGCGAAAAGGACTATCAGCAGCTCCTCACCATCCGCCGCATGGGGGCAGACTTGGGTATCCCCGTCGAAATTCTGGGTGGCCCCATCCTGCGCGAGCCAGACGGCCTCGCCATGTCGTCCCGCAATGTTTACCTCACAGAGAAAGAGCGCAAAGCGGCAGGTCAGCTCAACGTAATCCTGAAAGCAACAGCTGATGCGATCACCAAGGGCGCAGACATCAAGACAGCAACAGCGGACGCGGAGAAGCAACTCATAGAGTTAGGTTTCGACAAGGTAGACTATCTGACGGTCCGTGACACAAAGACGCTGAAACCTATTGAGACGCTCACGGAAAAAGCCCGCATCCTCGTCGCCGCCAAAATCGGCCAGCCCCGTTTGCTCGATAATATGCCTGTGAAGTTTAGGGATTAGTCTATCTGGCTAGGGCGCTACCAAAAGAAAACGCAGAGCAGAAAAACAACAAAACCACAGTTGAACGGCAATCCAACGCGCCATCTACTATAAATTCTCTTACCATCTGCGTTGAGAAGTTCCATCGTCTGCATTTGAGCACCGTGATCTCTTGTACGCAAATATTTCCAAAATCCTTTAGTGGATCGATCAATTCGATAAATCACTAAGGAAGCACGAAAAACAACGTAACTGATCACAAATGTAATCCCGCCGAGAGTTATGCCCATGGCCACAGCTGTATCTGACTCCAATTGACGGTCTCCGCTACTTGGACGCTAGCCGCAAGATGCCCTCTAACGAAACTAGGACTCAGATCATAAATCCAAACACAATCGTCATTGCCGGATTTATTCCGGCAATCCAGGGGCTTGGGGCACAGCCAACGTTACCTTGCCCTGGATACCCGGAACAAGTCCGGGTATGACGACAAGTAGGTGACAGGGAGAGTAGTTCTAAAGCAGCCCTAGCTCTCTGAGCTCTTCGCGCATCTCCAATGGCATTTCGTCTTCACCCTCTACTGCGCGCGCATCTTTCGGTGCACTTTCCGGCTCCAGATAGCGCCAGCCTTGAAAGGGACGCTTGGCGAGCCGTTCCGTCAGGATGAGCTCCGGATCAAGCACCAGACCGCAATGCTTTTTGCCCTCATCATCCACGAGGGGTTTGAGCTCGAGCACCTTCTGGCGACAGCGCACCACACCCTTCATGACCCAATAGATCGATCCGCCATCGGTAAGCTCGTCCGCCCGCTTTGGCGTCATGCGGGTGACGTGCATGACTTCAACCGGCTGGCCCGCTTTTTTCTTCTGGGCAAGGCGCATAGCTTGATAGTCCCGGAGCGTTTCCGGGTCTTCCACGCCAACACACAGTTTGATGAGATGAACGGTCACGTGGGGCGCTACTCTGCCGCCTCTTCAAAAGAGACAAGCAATGCGCCTGCTTCCACCTGATCACCCTCGCTGACACCAACTGTCTCGACGGTGCCCGCACTTTGCGCCTGAATGGTTTGCTCCATCTTCATGGCTTCAAGCACCACAAGCGGCGCACCGGCACGGACCTTGTCTCCCGGCTTTACGAGCACCTGAATGATCTTGCCCGGCAAAGGTGCAACAAAACGATTGCCGCCGGCCTGTTCCTGCAGATCAACATCCAGCGGATCAGGCCGCGTAAACTCATAAGACGCGCCCTTATGCATCAGCACAAACCCACCACCCAGTTCAATCACACCGACAGCAAAGCGCTGACCGTTTACCTGTGCCGTCAAGCGCCCGTCCAGCAGGTGCCCCTTTGCCGTAAACGAGGCCCCATCCATATTGATCTGCCAGGCATCCTCAACAGCGTGTGCCGAGAGAGCGATTGGGTCGCCCCCAAACTCCAGGGGCACAGGTTCCGTGCGTCCTCCGCCAAGCGCCCAGCTGTCCGTCGCTTCCCAAGGGGACTGAGGATCAGCATCGTCGCCTCGTTGAAGAACCTCATGAAGGGCGGCGAGCGCAATCACCTCAGGCTGAGGCAGTCCCGCTGACGGCACCAGCTCGTCCAGATGCGCGTCAATAAAGCCCGTATCAATATCGCCAGAGATGAAGTCTTTGTTCTGGACGATCTCGGCCAGGAACGCCGTATTGGCACGAAGCCCCGCGATCTCTGTTGTTTCAAGCGCCCGCGCCATCTGGCGAAGTGCGCCGTCGCGTGTTTCATCCCAGGTGATGAGTTTCGCGATCATCGGGTCATAGAACATCGAGACCGTATCACCCTCGCGAACACCGGTATCAACGCGCACGCCCTCTTCTTCTGAGGGCAGACGCAGCCGGTGCAGTGTGCCCGTTGACGGGAAGAACTTCTTCGCCGGGTCTTCTGCGTAGAGACGCACTTCTACCGCGTGCCCATCAATGAACAAATCATCCTGGGTAACTGGAAGCTCTTCCCCAGCTGCAACGCGCAACTGCCATTCAACCAGATCCTGGCCCGTGATCATTTCTGTGACCGGGTGCTCGACCTGAAGCCGCGTATTCATCTCCATGAAGTAGAAGCCATCAGCTTTCAACCCGTCGGAGGCGTCCGCGATGAATTCAATGGTCCCAGCCCCGCGATAGTCGATGGCCTTCGCCGCCGCAACCGCCGCAGCACCCATCGCTTCGCGCATGTCGAGCGGCATGTCAGGGGCTGGCGCTTCTTCCACCACCTTCTGGTGACGTCGCTGCAACGAGCAATCGCGTTCAAAGAGATGAACCGCATTACCATGAGCATCCGCAAAGACCTGGATCTCAATATGCCGGGGCCGCGCCACAAATTTCTCAACAAGGACGCGATCATCGCCAAACGCGCTTGCCGCTTCCCGCTGGGCGGACGCCAGTGCCTTTTCAAACTTATCTGGTTCATCGACACGGCGCATGCCCTTGCCGCCCCCACCAGCAACAGCTTTGATGAGAACCGGATAGCCGATCTCGCCCGCTTGGCCCGCAAGGAAAGCAGGATCCTGATTGTCTCCATGATAGCCAGGCACAACGGGAACGTTGGCCTTCTCCATCAGCACTTTGGCCGCATCTTTCAGCCCCATCGCGCGGATGGCCGACGCTGTTGGGCCAATGAAAATCACACCGGCCTTTTCGCAGGCCTCAGCAAAGTCTGCATTCTCAGAGAGGAAGCCATAGCCTGGATGAATAGCTTCAGCGCCACTGCGCTTCGCCACATCCAGAATGACGTCTGCTTTGAGATAGCTCTCATTGGCAGGTGATGGCCCAATGTGGTGGGCCTCGTCGGCTTCCGCTACGTGCGCAGCATTCGCGTCCGCGTCGGAATAAACCGCGATGGTGCGCAGCCCCATGGCTTTGGCAGTGCGCATGACACGACAGGCGATTTCGCCGCGATTAGCGATCAGGACAGAAGAAAACATGGGGCTACATCCTGAATACGCCGAACTTCATGTCCGGTATGGGGGCGTTGAGAGTGGCTGAAAGTGACAGTGCCAGAACACGGCGGGTTTCTCGGGGGCTGATGATCCCGTCATCCCACACTCGGGCCGTCGCAAAATAAGGATGCCCTTCATCGTCATATTGCGCCCGGATAGGGGCCTTGAAAGCTTCCTCTTCCTCCGCGCTCCAGTCTTCACCACGCGCTTCCATCCCATCCCGTTTGACGGTGGCCAGCACGCTAGACGCTTGCTCGCCGCCCATCACAGAGATACGGGAGTTTGGCCACATGAAAAGGAAGCGCGGCGAATAGGCCCGGCCACACATGCCGTAATTGCCAGCACCATAGGAGCCACCGATCACCACGGTGATCTTAGGCACCTGGGCCGTGGCGACGGCGGTCACAAGCTTCGCACCATCTTTGGCAATACCGCCCGCCTCATATTCCCGGCCCACCATGAAGCCCGCAATATTCTGCAGGAACAGAAGTGGTACTTTGCGTTGGCAGCAAAGCTCGATGAAGTGGGCGCCTTTCAGCGCAGATTCTGAGAAGAGAATGCCGTTATTGGCCACAATGCCCACGGGCATCCCATGAATATGGGCAAAGCCCGTAACCAGTGTCTCACCGTAGAGCGGCTTGAATTCGTCAAAGTCGGAGCCGTCCACAAGGCGGGCAATCACTTCGCGCACATCATATTGAACCGCGAGCGAGGATGGCACGACCCCATCGAGCTCAGCCGGGTCATAGAGCGGCTCTTGCGGGTCCTGCAGTTTGACTTGCGGCTCTTTGCGACGATTGAGCGTACCTGCAATCTGCCGCATCAGCGCCAACGCATGATCATCATCGAGTGCATAATGGTCTGTGACCCCGCTGGTGCGCGAATGAACGTCCGCGCCGCCTAAGTCTTCAGCACTCACCACCTCGCCGGTCGCCGCCTTCACCAGCGGCGGACCGCCAAGGAAGATTGTCCCCTGCTCTTTCACAATGATGTTCTCATCCGACATGGCAGGCACATAGGCCCCGCCAGCGGTACATGAGCCCATCACGATGGAAAGCTGTGGAATGCCCTTCGCAGACATATTCGCTTGATTATAGAAAATCCGGCCAAAATGGGTTTTGTCGGGAAAGATATCTGCCTGGTTCGGAAGGTTCGCACCGCCAGAATCCACCAAATAGATACAGGGCAGATTGTTTTCCAACGCGACTTCCTGTGCCCGAAGATGCTTCTTCACCGTCTCCGGATAATAGGTCCCGCCTTTGATTGTCGCGTCGTTGCAGACGATCACACATTCCTGATCAGCAACCCGACCAATACCTGTGATGATGCCGGACCCGTGAATTTCACCGCCATGCATCCCGTGGGCCGCCATGGGAGAGAGTTCGAGAAAAGGACTTCCTGCGTCCAGTAGGCCATAGACCCGATCACGCGGCAGCTTCTTGCCGCGAGAAACGTGCCGCGCCCGTGACTTTTCGTTGCCGCCGACGGCATGTTTGGCACGCTGTGCCTCCAGATCCGCCACCAGCTCAGTCATTGCTGCCTGGTTTTCTTTAAAACGGTCATCACGTGAGGAAACTTTGGTCTTCAGAACGGCCATGCGCCGCGCACTCCCTAGGTTTTTCTTCTTTTATGCTGTGGAGAATAAGGCGCCTGCCTGCAATGCCAAGTGGTTTCTGGCCCATCGCCCCGCGACAAATAACCCGGGGCATTCAATGACTTAGAAAGTTCTCCTTAGGGACCGATTCAAGCCGCGGGTCTTTCCAGCGCTACAGCAGTCGCCTCCCCACCACCAATACAGAGAGAGGCCACCCCTTTTGACACGCCCTTCTGCTCCATCGCATTGAGCAAAGTCACAATGATCCGCGCGCCAGACGCTCCAATTGGGTGTCCGAGCGCGCACGCGCCGCCATAGATGTTGACCCGCTCATGGTCAAGATCGAGCTCTTGCATCGCAGCCATCGCCACCACAGCGAACGCTTCATTGATCTCATAGAGATCCACATCACCTGCCGACCAGCCGACCTGCTCCAATAGCTTGCCCATTGCACCCACGGGTGCTGTCGTGAACCAGGCAGGCGCCTGAGCGTGCATCGCCTGCCCCTTGATCACGGCCAAAGGGGCCAGCCCGCGCCGGTCCGCTTCTGAGCGACGCATCATAACGAGGGCTGCAGCACCATCCGAGATCGAAGATGAGTTTGCCGCTGTCACCGTTCCATCAGGAGCAAAGGCGGGCTTCAACGTCGGGATCTTATCGGGCTGCGCAGATAAAGGCTGCTCGTCCTGTTCAACCACAATTTCCCCTTTGCGCCCTTTGATCGTCACCGGAACGATCTCGGGTGCTAAAGTGCCATCCTCCGTCGCTGCTTTTGAGCGCGCCAGAGAGGTCAGCGCGTAGTCGTCCTGCGCCTCACGCGAAAACTGATAATGCTGGGCGGTATCTTCAGCATAGGTGCCCATCAAACGTCCCTCGTAGGCATCCTCCAGCCCATCAAGAAACATATGGTCCTTTGCTGCCCCATGACCAAGCCGCATGCCGCCGCGTGCATTGGGCAACAGGTAGGGTGCGTTGCTCATGCTTTCCATGCCACCCGCAACAGCAACGCTCGCACGTCCCATCGCCAACGCATCAGCTGCCAGCATCACGGTCTTCATGCCCGAACCGCAGACCTTGTTGATTGTCGTCGCAGGCACGCTCTGCTCAAGACCACCGCGAAGCGCAGCCTGACGCGCAGGCGCCTGCCCCACACCAGCAGGCAGAACGCACCCCATGAAGACTTCATCTACCTCGCCCGCGCCCAGAGAGGCCCGTTCAACTGCGCCGGAAAGCGCCCGAGCCCCAAGCTCAGGACCAGATATAGCGGCTAACGCGCCTTGAAATCCACCCAACGGTGTCCGTGCGGCACTGACGATCACAATCGGATCTTTTTCCAAATCACTCATCACTCTCTCCCTGAGCATTTCCAGCTGAAGTTGCAGACTTCAGCGTCCGGAAAGGCGTCTGACTATGTTTTCATTCGCCTGTTTCAAATCAGGCTGTCTCGTTAAACAGTTCGCGGCCAATTAACATGCGCCGTATTTCGCTGGTGCCAGCTCCAATTTCATAGAGCTTCGCGTCGCGCAATAGCCGCCCTGTTTCATATTCATTGATATACCCATTGCCACCGAGCGCCTGGATTGCTTCCAGCGCCATCCAAGTTGCCTTCTCAGCTGAATAGAGAATGGCACCCGCAGCATCTTTCCGCGCAGTCTCGTCCCGGTCACAGGCTTTCGCTACAGCATATACATAGGCCCTACAGGCATTCATGGTCGTGTACATGTCGGCCATTTTTCCCTGCATCAGCTGGAACATGCCGATGGGCGTATCGAACTGTTTGCGCTCATGGACATAGGGCAACACAACATCCATCGCCGCTTGCATAATGCCGAGCGGGCCACCTGAAAGCACCGTGCGCTCATAATCGAGCCCACTCATCAAAACGCGAACACCATTATTGACGCCGCCCATGACGTTTTCTTCCGGAACTTCACAATCTTCAAATACCAGCTCACACGTACTCGAACCCCGCATACCCAGCTTGTCTAGTTTCTGCGCTGTCGAGAAGCCTTTAAATCCGCGTTCGATCAGGAAAGCTGTAATGCCCTTAGGTCCAGCATCTGCATCTGTCTTCGCATAAACCACAAGCGTGTCAGCATCTGGCCCATTCGTGATCCACATCTTGTTGCCATTGAGGACGTAGTGGTCACCCTTCTTGTCAGCCCGGAGCTTCATGGAAACGACGTCAGACCCAGCGCCTGGCTCGCTCATAGCAAGCGAGCCGACATGCTCACCGCTCATTAGCTTTGGTAGATATTTGTCTTTTTGCTCTTGTGTAGCCCAGCGCCGAATTTGGTTCACACACAGGTTTGAGTGTGCGCCATATGAAAGACCAACCGAGGCAGAGCCGCGCGAGATTTCTTCCATCGCGACCGTATGGGCGAGATAGCCAAGCCCAGACCCGCCGTCCTTTTCCTCCACCGTCAGGCCAAGCAGTCCCAGTTCACCCATTTGCGGCCAAAGATCACGAGGAAACTCATTCGTTGAATCAATCTCCGCCGCACGTGGCGCAATTTTGTCAGCCGTGAACGAGCGAACCGTGTCGCGGATCATGTCGACGGTTTCGCCAAGGTCAAAATTGAGAGTGGGATAATCGTTAGGGATCATAAAACTTCCTTAGGGTCTATAGATGCTGACCAGATCAGAAACAGTGAAGACGGTGTACACACCCGGACCGGTGGCCCCACCAATCGCGTACAACCGGCCTTCGGAGACAGCAACCGCTGCCCCATGACGAGGGGTTGCAAGCGGCTCAGCACTCTCCCACCCCGTTCCAGCGCTGTTGAGCACATTATGTTCGCTGAACGTACGAGGAGGCGACACTTGCTCTCCACCGACAACATGGATGCGCCCATCTAACACCGCCGCACCAATACCAGCACGCGCTTCAGGCAATGCAGGTCCCCGGCGCCACTTCCCCGATGATGGATCAAGTATATCCACTCGAGCGGATGGCGATCCATTTGGGTTACGTCCACCAATGGCATAGATCTCACCGGCATGGACCGTAAGTGCCAAAGCAGACCGTTCTGTAGGAAGAGCCGCAGACTGGACGCTCCATTCATCTACCATCGGGTCGAATACAAACACACGATTGGCTCGGGGCCCGACACCGCCAACGACATAGAGCTTGCCATTGACCCCAACCATCTCATGCCAAGCGCGGGCACCCGGCATATCCGGACCTCGGACCCAGACCCCTACGGCAGGATCAAATTGATACAACGCGGCATTATCCGGTCCTGGACTCTCTGCAGTGTAGCCGCCGCTCACGTAGAGCCGCCCGTTGATCGACGCCATTGCAGCCTGTTGAAGTCCGAGTGGTAAAGCAGGAAGCGCCCGCCAGATATCGCCAATCGTGTCATAGGCATCAACGGAGGAGACCGGCTTACTGATACCCGCTCCGCCCGCGATGTAAATCTCTTCACCCAAAAGAGCGGACGCTGCAAACGCACGTCCCGACGAGCTTGGCGCCCCCTCGGTCCACGCACCGGCCGCTGCTGGAACAGCCAGGGTAGACATCAGTCCTGCAAACATCCAACTCCGAAACACTTTAAGCATGAGGTACCTTTCTAAGAAAACTCACCCCTACAACAACACAATCGCTGCCAAACCTAAGAACGCGAAAAAACCAACCACATCCGTGACCGTCGTCACGAAAACGCTGGAGGCAACCGCCGGATCAATCCCAAATCTATCAAGGCCCAGTGGCACTAGAATACCCGCAAGGCCCGCCATGATCATGTTAATCACCATGGCTGCGGCAAGCACGCCCCCGAGAAGCAAATCCTGAAACCATAATGCGCCAACAGCACCCATCAGGATTGCAAACAGGACCCCATTCAAAAATCCGACAAGTACTTCGCGCGTAATAATCCGGCTTGTATTGAGCGGCACCAGATCCCGCGTTGCCAGTGCTCGGACGGCGACGGTCATGGTCTGCGTCCCAGCATTTCCACCCATTGATGCAACTATCGGCATCAGGACGGCAAGCGCCACCATCGATTGAATCGTGCCTTCAAACATCGCGATGACGACCGACGCCAAAATCGCCGTGAGTAAATTGACAAAGAGCCATGAGAAACGATTGCGCGTCGTTTCCACAACTGTATCGGACACACTTTCCTCAGAAACGATACCACCCAGGCGGCGAATATCTTCACTCGCTTCATCGGCAATAACGGCAACAACATCATCCACCGTGACCACACCAACCAACCGCTCATTCTCGTCAACGACAGCAGCGGAGATCAGGTCATATTTCTCAAACTGCAGCGCCACGTCTTCCTGGTCGGTCTCGGCAGGTATGAGCGTTTGCTCCACATCCATCATGTCTTCTATGTGGACCGGTCTCTTGGTCCGCATAACTCTAGACAGAGGCACGGTCCCTATAGGCCGGTAAGAAGGATCGACCACGAAGATCTCGTAGAACTCATCCGGCAAGTCCTGGGCTTCCCGGAGATAGTCAATGGTCTGCCCCACATCCCAAAAAGGCGGTACAGCGACAAGGTCGCGCTGCATAATCCGACCGGCACTATCCTCAGGATATTCGAGCGAGCGCTCAATTGCGGCGCGTTCTTGCGCAGGAACCTGATCGAGCACTTCGCGTTGCTCTTCAGCAGGCATGTCTTCGAGAATGTAGACCGCGTCATCAGAGTCCATTTCCTGGACAGCCGCGGCAATATCTTCTGGCGCCATGAGCTCAATGACGTCATCACGCACCGCTTCTTCGAGCTCACTTAGAACATCAGGTTCAAGATCAGAGCCAAGCGCCTGCACCAAAGCTCTGAGTTCATCCGACCGGACCAGCTCCAAAAGTTCTGCCTGGTCAGCAGGCCGCAGCGGCATCACCAACGACCGGACAACCTCTTCATCACCCCGATCCAGCGCACGAACGATCTCGCGCACAAAGGAGGGTGTCAGCGGCGTATCCCACTCCTCTGTATGGCCGGAAAGCTGTGTCGTATCTGTCACGTGAGCAATGTCCCTGAAAGAGCGCTGATCAGATGCCGTACAGGCGTGAAACCGACAAATAGTGCCCGATTCACCTGCTGGCGGAGTGTGCGCGAAACAAGCTCTATATGCTACCGCAGGCCCGACAGAACGGGCGAATTTCCACAAAAAAAGCCGAGGCGAACCCCGGCTTTTTGTCAATCATGGTGCGGACGAGAAGACTCGAACTTCCACGGGTTTTACCCCACAGCGACCTCAACGCTGCGCGTCTACCAATTCCGCCACGTCCGCAAATCACATGACCGGTAGGAAGGCGCTCATGTAACAAATCAATGGCCTGTCGGCAAGCCTTCTCTTCGATCCAAACCCGCTTTTAATTATCTGAATTTGCTTGGGTTTTCAGCAATTAAATGCCGTCGCCATCCATATTGATCGGTAAGTGGATGCCACACTCATCCTTGTCGCTGCCCTTCCAGCGGCCATCACGGTAATCACCACCTTCAGGCACACGGTCGGTACAGGGCATGCACCCGATTGACCGGTAGCCATCCTTCACCAATGGGTGCTTAGGCAGCTTATTGTCGAGCAGATACTGATTTAGCTCATCCTCACCCCAAAATGACAATGGGTTGATTTTGAACCGGGTCGCCCCTTGGTGCTGCACACCGTCGACATCACGAACCGCCTCTTCCTCAATCGGATCCATCGTCGTGCGCGTTGATGTCTGGAAGCGCTTACGTCCTGTGATAGACGCTTTAAACGGTGCCAAAGCACGTTCAAGCGGCAGAACCTTCCGTACGAAACAACAGGCGTCCTGATCCTGGTTCCACAAGCCCCCATGAGGGTCTTGCGCTTGCAGATCGGACGGCAATGGACCAATCGCCCGAAGATCGGTCAGGCCAAGCTTCTCCTGGAGTCGGTCGCGGTACCGCAAAGTCTCCCCGAAAAGCTTGCCTGTATTCAAAAAGATAACAGGCACGGTCGGGTCGATGTCAGCCACCATATGCAGCAGAACAGCAGACTCAGCGCCAAACGAGGACACAACAGCGATCTCGCCAGGAAACTCCTTTTTGATCAGCGCCTCCAGCAGGGGGCCACCGACCAGACCGGCATATTTCTCACGCAGGTCAAGCAGCTGAGCCGACGACACAGTTTCTGTGTCCATCATTGCCGGCCGTTCTTGTGCTTCCTTCAATTCAGCGACACTCATGACAGCCATCCTTGTTGATCAATGAATGAATCGGTTTTTCGGGAAACTTCGTCAAGCGGCAGGCCTTCCGCCCGCCACCCCTGACGCATCTCACCAACTTGTTCTAAATGTCTCGCCCATTCTGGCCCAAACAGCCCCTCAAGATGTCGCCGCAAACGCCGCGCCAGCCCTGGTGATTTGCCGCCAGTTGAGATTGTCATCGTGAGATCACCCCGGCGAACCATTGAAGGGACATGAAAATCACAGAGCGGCTTCACATCTTCAATATTGACCATCGCACCGAAAGCGCGGGCTCGACTAGCAAGATCCTGCCCCTCTGCTTCCGACAGACCAGCGCCAAAAACGAGACTGGCAGCTTCAAGCTCATCATCATCTGGCCGGTCACCAAACAAACGCTGCCCTGCCCGCACCGTCAGTTCTTTGCAAGGCGCTGAGGAAAACACACGAACGGAAGCCTTGGCCGCATCCAGCAGCTCCAGACGGCGCAAAACCAGATCACCCTCTCCAACTAGGACGACCGTACCAGCGCTAGTATCGAATACGATTGGCAGCATTACGCCTACCTCCGAACCGGCACCTGAACTTCCAGGCAGCCTTTATTGTCCACAGAGATAGGCTGGAAATTAACAAATTTCAACCAGATAACGTGAAATAGATTATATTACACATAATATTCGGTATTTAAGACAAGACGGTATCAACGCCGGCCTTTAAGCGCCAAAGCGCAAGTATCAGGCTTTTTGGCGGATTGAACTTGCCTGATTGATCTTTTCTGTGATGGAGACCGCAATCCGATCTTCCTGGACGACAATTTCGCCCCGCGCGATTGGAACATTATTGGCCATAATCCAGACTTCGTCGTCCTGATGCGCGTCCAATTCAATGACGGCTCCCCGTCCCATCTTCAGAAGCTGATTGATGGGCATTTTCGAACGTCCTATGACGACCGACAGCTCAACATAAACTTTGTCTACAGCGTTCACTGATAGAGTTCCTATAACGAACAGAACAGGCGGGACATGCCCCACACTTGGATCAAAAGGCAGTTTTTCATGCTAGAGTTAGCGCATGGTTAATCCCTTGAATACAGCCAAAAAAACCGCCGTTCAACCGCTGGACTGGATTGTCTCCGACAGTTTGGTTCCCTACGCGGAAGCGCTCAGCTTCATGGAAAACCGGGCGGCGGAGATAGCAGCGGGAACCGCAAATGAGTGTGTCTGGCTTCTAGAGCATCCGCCCACCTACACGGCAGGAACAAGCGCAAAGACTGAAGACCTTCTCGCACCAGAGCGGTTTCCGGTCTTCGAAACAGGCCGGGGCGGCCAATACACTTATCATGGGCCCGGTCAGCGTGTGGGCTATGTGATGCTGAACCTGAAGGAACGTGGACCCGATGTGAGAGGTTTTGTCCGCAATCTGGAAGAATGGCTCATTCAGACCCTCGCCGCCTTCAATGTAAAGGGAGAACGGCGGGATGACCGCGTGGGCGTCTGGGTCCGGCGGCCCGATCTCGGCCCCTCAAAAGAGGACAAGATCGCTGCCATTGGGGTACGCGTCCGCAAGTGGGTGACGTTCCACGGGGTCAGCCTCAATATCAACCCAGATCTGGAACACTTCTCAGGTATTGTCCCCTGCGGTGTCTCAGAGCATGGCGTGACAAGCCTCGAAGATCTCGGACAGATCGTCTCAACCGCCGAAATCGATATGGTCATGAAGCGGAAATTCGAAGAGATTTTTCAGAGCGCTTCGTAACGGACCCGGCCAGCGATCAAAATGCCGCCAATGCCGAGCGCTATTGAGACAAACCAGAAAAAGCCACCAAGCACCGGCACACCGGCACCTGCCCAAAGGACCAGTGAGCCGACCACCACCAATGCGAGCCGCCTGCCCGATCCGTCTCCAAACTCAAGGCCTGCGAGGTCGACCAGAAAGCCGCCAATGATAATGGCTGCCGTGACCATCCCTGCGCAAAAGACGACCCCGTATAGGGCGATCAGAAGAAACGCAAATGGCAGGCCTATGATCGTGAAGGCAGCAAACACGGCAACAACCGGAAGCCCGAGCATCCAGACAAGACCGTAAAAAATGGCGAGCGCTGGACTATCGGACGCTGCGACCTGAAGCTTGTCAGACCAGCGCGGTGCCAGAAAAACCAAAATGCCTGCGAAGATGGCCAGAACCAGCGCACCAGGAAGTGTGAGTTCTAGCACTACATTGTCTGCCCGCTGATCCTCCCATTGGCCTCGCCAATCTTCGGGCATTTCCGGGGCAGCGCCAGCATCATCGGAAAAGAAGTGACTTTCGATCTCCCCGCCCACACGAGCGTCCTCTGCTATATCTGCCGACGAGCTCGTGTAATAGGAAAGGTTTCCATCAATTTCTGTATCAGGGCCGAGGACCAGGTCAACCGCCCAGACGGACACATCTCCGTCTATCGGCCCATTGAGCAACACTGACTGGCCGCGAATATCAAGGTCGCCGTCAATCGTCCCATCAACAACAATGCGTCGCCCAGCGAGCCAGGCATTGCCATCAACGGTCACGTCATCGGCAATAACAATCGAGTCTCCGGAAGCACGCAGATCGCGTTCGACATTTTCTGAGATGACAACGTCTGCGCCAGCGAGGAACAGAGCCTCTTCGCTCTCCCAGCGAACCGTCGATTCCTCCGCCAAAGCGAGTGTTGGAAATGCCAGGAGCCCAACGAAAAGAGAAACGAGTGCGTTCCGTATCATGTGATTGAGCTCCAGACCGAACAGACAGACCTACTATATTTAGGTGTTATTGCAGAAAGAACAACGCCCGCCAGGACAAACCAAGCGGGCGCTGAGAACCAGTTCAAGCAAGATCATCACTCAAATTCGATGATCACCTCGTCGACCTGAAGGCTATCGCCAGCCGCCGCCGAAATCTCAGCGACAACACCGTCGCGTTCAGCGCGTAAGATGTTCTCCATCTTCATCGCTTCAACAACAGCGAGGGTCTGCCCTACTTTCACTTCCTGGCCGACTTCCACATTGATGGAAACCACAAGACCAGGCATCGGGCATAGGAGATATTTGGAAGTATCCGCTTCAACCTTCTCCGGCATGAATTGCACGAGGTCATGCGCATTCTTGGTGCGGACCGCCGCGTTCACAGTTGAGCCACGATAAGTGAGATTGTAACCCTGAAGACCGCGGGCCCGTTCAGCCTGCAGCACGATCGGATCACCATCAATAACGCCTTCGAAGACAACATCACCAGGACGCCATTCACTGGCGACAGTGTGGCGGCTACGCTCACTGCCATCGTCGTTCTGAAGGATCACAATGAGCTGCTCGTCCTCTGGCTCTGTCCGCAGGTGAATGATGTGCTCTTTGTCGAGCGCCACCACCCAGTCTTCCGGAAGGAAGCGGGGACGGTTCGGCAACTGTCCTGTGATCTCAGTCGCACGCAGCGCATGGATCTCATTCATGAAGGCTGCCGCGAGAACGAGTTTGTCTGCCCGTTCAGGAGAAACTGCCACACCTTCAAAGCCGTCAGGATATTCCTCAGCAATAAAACCAGTATTGATGTTCCCTGATCGGAAGCGCTCATGCTCCATGATCGCACCAAGGAACGGGATATTGTGTTGGATACCTTCAATGTAGAACGCGTCCAGAGCGTCCGACATCGCATCTACCGCTTCCTCGCGCGTCGCGGCATGCGTACAGAGTTTCGCGATCATCGGATCGTAATAGAGAGAGATCTCGCCGCCCTCATAGACACCGGTATCGTTTCGAACAGTGATACCATTCTCCGACGTCACCTCTGCAGGTGGCTGGTACCGGCTCAAACGGCCAATCGACGGTAGGAACCCACGATAAGGATCTTCCGCATAGATCCGGCTTTCAATCGCCCAGCCATTGAGCTTCACGTCGGACTGCTTAATCGACAGCTTCTCGCCTGCAGCAACCCGTATCATCTGTTCAACCAGGTCGATGCCTGTAATGAGTTCGGTTACAGGGTGCTCAACCTGAAGACGTGTATTCATCTCAAGGAAGTAGAAATTCTTGTCCTTGTCGACAATGAACTCAACCGTACCTGCACTCTGATAGTTTACGGCCTTCGCGAGTGCGACAGCCTGCTCACCCATTTTTTTACGTGTGACTTCATCAAGAAACGGGCTTGGCGCTTCTTCAATTACCTTCTGGTTACGACGCTGGATCGAACACTCCCGCTCACCCACATAGATCGCGTCAGTTCCGTCTGCCATCACCTGGATTTCGATGTGACGTGGTTCAATGACAAACTTCTCAATGAAAATGCGGTCATCGCCAAAGCTCGACACAGCTTCATTGATCGCAGATTGAAAACCCTCAGCAACATCGTCTGCGGACCAGGCAATGCGCATGCCCTTCCCGCCGCCCCCGGCAGACGCTTTCATCATCACGGGGTAGCCGACTTCACCAGCTATCTTTAATGCTTCTTCAGTGTCCTTAATGACACCGAGATGGCCCGGCACCGTGTTCACTTTTGCTTTGTCAGCGAACTTCTTGGACGCAATCTTGTCGCCCATCACTTCGATGGCTTCGACGTTTGGACCAATGAAGGCAATGCCTTCTTTCTGAAGCAGTTCGGCAAAAGCTGCATTCTCTGACAGGAAGCCATAGCCTGGATGAACCGCTTCTGCGCCGGTATCTTTTACTGCTTGGAGAATTTTCTCCATCACCAGATAGGATTCTGCAGATGCTGCAGGTCCGATATTGACGGCTTCGTCCGCCATCTCCACATGCAGCGCGTCTTTGTCAGCATCGGAATAGACAGCGACCGTCGCGATGCCCATTTTCTTGGCCGTCTTCATCACACGGCATGCAATTTCGCCTCGATTAGCGATCAGGATCTTTTTAAACATTTGATCGCCCCCTTAAAGCGGAATGTTGTCGTGTTTTTTCCAAGGATTTTCGAGCTCTTTGTCACGCAGCACCGCCAGCGCCCGGGCGATCCGAGGTCGCGTATTGTGAGGCATAATGACCTCATCAATGTAACCTCGCTCAGCCGCTTTAAATGGGTTCAAGAAACGGTCTTCATACTCAGCAGTATGTTCCGCGATTTTGGCTTCGTCGTTAATGTCTTTGCGGTGGATGATTTCCACTGCGCCCTTCGCACCCATCACAGCCACTTCAGCCGTTGGCCAGGCATAATTCACATCGCCGCGCAAATGCGTTGACGCCATAACAACGTAGGCGCCGCCATAAGCTTTACGCGTGATCACGGTAATCTTCGGTACGGTTGCTTCGGCATAGGCGTAGAGCAATTTCGCACCATGCTTGATAAGTCCGCCATATTCCTGTGACGTGCCAGGCAAGAAGCCAGGAACATCCACCAATGTGACAATCGGAATATCAAAGCAGTCGCAGAAGCGAACGAACCGGGCGGCTTTCCGGCTGGCATCACTGTCCAGAACACCGGCAAGCGTCATAGGCTGGTTAGCGACAATGCCAACCGTCCGACCTTCAATACGTCCAAATCCAGTGATGATGTTCTTTGCAAAACTCTCCTGGATCTCAAAGAAGTCGCCCTCATCAATGAGCTTCAACACAAGCTCTTTCATGTCATAGGGCATATTGGGATTGCTTGGGATCAGCGTATCGAGAGAGGGCTCGACACGGTCCTGATCATCAAAGAAAGGACGTTCAGGCACATCAGAGCGATTGGAGGATGGCAGATAGTCAATCAGACGACGAACCTGGCTCATCGCGACAACGTCATTCTCAAAAGCACCATCAGCAACAGAAGATTTGGTGGAATGAACCGATGCGCCGCCCAACTCTTCAGAGGTCACTTCTTCATTGGTCACCGTCTTCACAACATCAGGGCCCGTCACGAACATGTAGGACGTGTCTTTAACCATGAAGATGAAGTCGGTCATTGCTGGTGAATAAACATCACCACCCGCGCATGGGCCCATGATCACAGAAATCTGTGGGATAACGCCGGAGGCCAACACATTGCGGCTAAACACTTCGCCATACCCGCCAAGCGCATCCACGCCTTCCTGGATGCGAGCGCCACCGGCGTCAAACAGGCCGATAATCGGCGCGCCCATTTTGAGCGCCATATCCTGAACCTTGTTGATCTTCTTCGCGTGGTTACGCGACAACGATCCGCCCATTACGGTGAAGTCCTTGGCAAACAGGTAGACCGGACGTCCGTTGACCGTGCCCCAGCCGGTGACAACACCATCGCCGGGTACCTTCTGGCCTTCCATGCCGAAATCGTAGCAATCATGCTCAACAAACATGTCGAACTCTTCGAAGCTGCCCTCATCCAGCAGCAGGCTGATCCGCTCACGTGCAGTCAGTTTTCCCTTGCTGTGTTGAGAGTCGATCCGCCGTTCACCGCCACCCAATCTGGCCACGGCGCGTCGTTCTTCTAGCTGACGAATAATTTCTTTCATGAAGCCCCCTCTGTGCTGCTCGGGACACATCCCCAAGAGCCGGCTTATTGTTTTGGAAGACCACCTTAGACGAATGCTACCCAGGCTTCCAAAGCCGCCCGGTCCGGGTCCATAAGGCGCTTTGAATAGCACCGAAAACGCCCATTTGCCAATGGGTTATCGCCTTTTCATGACGATCAACAAAGGAGGTCAGATGACGTAGCGACTTAGAGGAGTTCCAGATACTTGGCGGTCGCATCCAGCATCTCACGGCGCCCCTCAAGACGGGCCTGAGCCTCTTCATCCCACCCCCAGCGCTCAGCCTGCCAGGCTTCGTCCAGATGAGCCAAATCATGGGCCTGGTCAGGAGTGATATGAGATTCCAACAATGCCAAGCCCAAAACCAGCGAACCGCACAAGGAAACCGCCTGATGGAGACCCGCCAGCTCAAATTCTGATCGACAGGCGACCACATTATGCAATCTGCCCAGCACTTCAGGCGATTGGTCTTTGAAAATGACGCCAGAAGCCAATTCCAGACGTGCCCCGTACCGCCCATCCAGCCAATCAAGCAACGGATCCCATTGCTCCGCCTGACGTGTGACCAGGCTCTCTGGATCATCTGCTCGATAGCAAAGAAGGTCTGATCCACCAAAAGCAGCAATTTCGTCGACGACTTCGTCTTTCCTGGGGCCCACACGGTCAAGTGCCGTGTTTGCAAGCTTGGTGACGAGCATGGTTTCCGGGACAATGTGCTTTTCCTGGGCATTCCACTCTTCAGCGATTGCCTCACCAAGCCCTGCCGTCGGCACCTTGAGAATGACCCTGGCTGGCGTTTTGATCGATCGACCATCGAGCTCAATAACGAAACCATTTTCGGCTGCCCGCGACGTTGCCGACTCATAAAACCGTTTCCGCAGATTGGCATTCGCCGCGTCGCCAGGGTGCGAGACAAACCGGTCTGCCTTCAAAATTTTATCTTCGTCGTCTTTCACAGCCGATCTCACTCAAAATGGGGAGGTTAGGATATCGCCAACCCCTTCTATGATGCCGCCAGCACCCTCACCAACATCCTCAAGAACACTTGTTTCTTCACTGTTCGCAGACCCGGAACGCGCGCCTGCCCCAATCACTTCCAGACAGGCACTCGCTTCATCCGCATCAAAACTCTGAGCACTGACAAGCGGCAACAAGGCGCCAATGCCCCCAGTGAGAGCTCCGGCGCCAACGGCAACAGCGAGATCGCCGAGCAATGCACCGGTGTCTGGCAAGACGCTGGGCGATGTGAGAGAACCAGAAACATTCACTGGCGTCGCCAGGCTCAGCAAGCCAGGGTCATTTGGCCGTGGATTGAGACGCATGTTGATTGTTTCATCCCGCAGGTTGATCGTTCCAGAACCCGACGTGCGCATCTCGCTTGTCACAAGAGCAAGCGCCGCGACATTGCCGACGCCCTTGTTGAATTCAATTTCGCCGATAAAGCAGGTAAGGTCTGCGATACCGGAATCGCCGCCTTTAGGGATCAGGGCCCAGATCAAATCTTTGGCAATCCATTCAAAGGCGCTCGAGTGAATATTTCCACGCCCTGTCGCGATATCAATCTTCCCATTAAGGTTTGACGCGATCTCGGCAAATGATCCACCGCTTGCAGATAGATCAAGACCGATATGTCCAGCGACATCAACGAGGTCTGTTGCACCAGACTCTTTCAGGAACCTGCCAATATCAAAGCCCGGCGCTGAGAGTGTAATGCTTGCGTGCGGTGACCCTGTGTTTGCCGCGCTGACGTTAGCTTCTACCCGCCGCTCACCATAAGTCGCAAATATCGGTGCACTGAGCGATCCACCTTTGAGGGTTATAGCGGTCTGAAAATCAGTGAACTCCAGATCCTGATAGGTGAGATTTTCAATTGCGACATCGACCTCCCCATTGAGAACACTCAAGACGCTGAACGGAAGTGGCGTTTTGCTGAACAAACCATCTTGTGCTGCATCGTCTGGAGCAGCGCCCCCGATCGCGCCCAGATCAATATCAGTCGCCGACAGTTCGCCATCAATCGTGATGGGCGAGTTTTCGCTGCCACGATCCCCCTTGAGGGTCCCGGTAAGCTCAACATCTCCATAGGTGAGCTTGAGGTTGCTGACACGAAACGCTCTCTCATCGCCAATGATCAAGGCAGAGACAGATGCCGGATTTGAATCAACATCGCCAAACAAACCAATGGCGACCCCCTCTCCTCTCGGCTCGATATCCGCCCGGGTCAAATCCACCTCCGTGGCATCGCCCCGTCGGCCGCTCTTGTAGGTGACGTGCACATCCTCAAGGACCACGCGGGGAAGGCCAGCAGTCGACGTCTCCACTTCAGTGCCAGACGGCGCACCTTCTGCAGCCACTCCCTCCAGCACCCAGTTTCCTTTGCCCCCAGATCCCGTTTCTAGAAGAACGGTCGCACCACGAACATCAAGCCGGGTTACGCCAATGTTTCCGGAAAGAAGACTTGAGAGAGACAGGCGGATTGCCACGCGATCTGCCGCGAACATGGTGGGGTCTGATCCCCAGGAAGCGTTGCCAAAACGCACGTCTCTCGCAACGAGCGTCGGGGTCAGAGAAAAACCCACCTCTAGTGGCCCGGCCAATTCTAACGTCCGCCCGGTCTGATCTTCTGCAAGCGACGCTATTTCAGTTCGATAGGCATTGATGTCCAAGAACGTAAGTCCGTAGAGCACCCCAACCAGAAAAGTAACAATTGCGAGCAGGACAATGGAAAGCCTTTTCATGATGCGTCTTCCCCAACGTTCGAGGAGCTTTTGCCAACGATGTCGCCAGACCAATGCGCATCCAGATAGGGAACCAGATCATCAAAATGATCGAGAACGTGCGGAGCGCCATAGGCCATAAGCTCATCCCTGTCATGATAGCCCCAGGAAACCCCCACAGCATGGGCACCGGCATCACGCCCCATCACAATGTCATAGCTTGTGTCACCGAAAATAACGGTCTGCGATGCGGTGACACCTGCATCACTCATAGCCTGCTCCATCATCGATGGGTGCGGCTTTGACGGGTGCTCGTCGGCCGTCTGCAGTGTCATGAAATGACCGTGAAGGTCGTGCAGCTCCAGAATGTTCCGCAATCCTCGTTGAGATTTACCTGTCGCCACACCAAGCAGCACATCTTCCCTGGCAGCCAGTTGATCAAGCGCCTCTCTCGCACCCGGAAACAGCGGCTCATGAAGAGACGGGTCTTCACGTAAATGAAAAAATGCCTGGCGATAACTCTCTTTCACCAGCGAGACCGTCGCCCCATCCTCTCGCGGAAGCAGTTTGCTGATCGCTTCTTCTAGGGAAAGGCCAACGATAGAGAGCACCTTTTCTCGTGGCAGAAGCGACAGTGAGTGCGCAGAAAAAGCGCGGTTCATCGCAGCGACGATCATGTGCTGACTGTCCACGAGCGTTCCATCGCAATCAAACACAACAAGCTTTAGATCACTCACAGTTCCAGCTCCGCAAATGGATCACCGTCATCTTGTGTGTCGAGCGCCAGGAGCTTCCATGTCTCCGCCATATGGTCTGACAGCGGCGCTGAAATCGCAAACCTGCCCCCATCGGGATGAGCGATGTCCATGGACCGCGCATGAAGATGTAAAGACGATGAAATCTCACCGCCCGGATGCGCCTCCGCGCCCCCATACTTCCCGTCGCCAACGATCGGACATTCCAATGCTGCAACGGCATGCACACGCAGCTGATGGGTCCGTCCTGTAACCGGCATGAACGACACCCAAGCAAGCTTCTGTGCAGCGCGAGCCACCGTCGCAAAATGGGTTTCAGAGAATTGCGCACCTGGCGTTCCATCTGGCACCGGCACCATACGCTCGCCCGATCGACCCGCCTGTTTAGCAAGTGTCATTCTGATGGTTCCGCGCTCAGGACGCGGAACGCCGACGGTGAGCGCCCAATAGACTTTCCTTGTGTCTCGCTCTTTAAACGCCCGTGCGAGCTTCGAGGCTGCCTTTGCGGTACGCGCAAGAAGCAGAACCCCACTCGTATCTCTATCCAATCTGTGGACCAACCGTGGTCGTTCCGGGCAATCGAACTTGAGGCCTTCCAGCATGCCATCCAAATGCCGTTCCGTGCCCGTACCGCCTTGAACGGCCAGGCCACTCGGCTTGTTGATCGCAATGATTGACGCATCTTTGTGCAATACGAGGCTCTGAACGAAGGCTGCTTCCTTCTTGTCAAATGAGGGTCGTGGCGGTTTTTTATTCGGAACAAACCCATCCTGCCCACCAAACGGTGGCACACGCACTGTCTGTCCAGCCTCTAGCCGTGCATTCGCTTTGACACGGCCACCATCCACGCGGACCTGTCCCTTTCGCAGCAACTTCTCAAGCCGAGAATGCGCGAGCTCTGGATAATACCGCTTAAACCAACGATCGACACGCAGCCCGTCATCGTCTTCGCTCACATCAACATGCGCCACACCACTCATGAGAGAACCACCCGTGTCAGCCAAATACCAAAGAACAGAGCGAGCACGGCCCCGCCGAGTGAGCCAAATGCGTAGAAGGCTGCAACGCCAACATCTTTGCGCTCTAGGAGGAGCGAAATGTCTAGGGAAAACGCTGAGAACGTCGTGAAGCCACCGAGCACACCCGTTACAAGAAATGCCCGGACCTCCGGGGACACCTGAAACCGCAGCGCCAGGCTTTCAACAATCACTCCCATAAGAAAGGACCCGATAATATTGACGCCAAGAGTCCCCCAGGGGAAACCCGGGCCGAAGTAACGAAGTGTCTGCGTTGCAAACAGGTAGCGACCAGTGGCGCCCACGGCGCCGCCAAGCGCCACGGCAATCAGCATTTTCACGATCGCCTCTCCTCTCTCAGTTTCTGCCAATAGGCCAGCCGTTTTGCGATATCCCGTTCAAACCCGCGCTCGACAGGTTGATAGAAACGTTGCCGGGCCATCTCGTCGGGAAAATAGTCCTGGCCGGAAAACCCATCCGGCGCGTCATGGTCATACTCATATCCGGCGCCATACCCAAGCTCTTTCATGAGCTTTGTGGGGGCGTTGAGAATGTGGGCTGGTGGCGTCACGGATCCGGTTTCTTTCGCCGCCTTCATCGCTCCCTTGAAGGCCGTATATTGCGCATTCGACTTGGGCGCACTAGCGACATAGAGAACCGCTTGTGCAAGCGCCAGCTCTCCTTCCGGACTGCCGAGGAAGTCATAAGTATCCTTGGCAGCCAGAGCCTGCACGAGCGCCTGCGGATCTGCGAGACCGATATCCTCAATCGCCATGCGGACAACGCGTCGCAGAATAAAGAGCGGGTCTTCACCGCCATCCAGCATGCGGGCAAGCCAGTATAGCGCGGCATCCACATCAGACCCTCGAACAGATTTGTGAAGAGCGCTGATAAGATTGTAGTGTCCCTCACGAGACTTGTCGTAGATTGGGGCACGACGCTGCATCAGCTTTGCAAGCTTCTGTGTGTCGAGCGGCTCTGCCGGCGCCAGGGCGAGAATTTCTTCCGCCAGATTGAGCACAAAGCGCCCGTCCCCATCCGCCATGGCTCGAAGCGAAATTCGTGCGTCATCTGTAAGCGCCAGCTTTTCTCCGACAAACTCTTCGGCGCGCGACAACAGCTCCTCAAGCGCCTCATCATCTAGCCTGTTGAGAACCAGCACCTGTGCTCGGGACAAAAGAGCGGCATTGAGTTCGAATGATGGGTTCTCCGTTGTCGCGCCGACAAGTATCACCGTGCCATCTTCCATCACTGGGAGAAAGCTATCCTGCTGCGCCCGGTTGAACCGATGGATCTCGTCGACAAACAGAAGAGTGCTCCGCCCTTGGGTTCGTCGAAGACGCGCACCTTCAAACACTTTCTTTAGATCTCCCACACCAGAGAAAACTGCGGAGATCTGTTCAAACGAAAGACCAACAGCATCAGCGAGAAGCCGCGCTGTGGTCGTCTTACCCGTACCAGGAGGTCCCCAGAAGATGATCGACGACAAATGTCCGGACGCGACCATCCGGCCTATAGGACCCTCGGGACCAATCAGGTGCGCTTGCCCGACCACTTCTGATAGGGCTGCGGGCCGTAGACGATCCGCAAGCGGTCGCCGTGCCTCTTTAGTGTCGTCAGACGGGGTTTGGAACAAGTCAGCCATGACCCAGATTTAGCATAATTTGCGCCCAACCACCGACGGAACAGGAGAAGAATTTGCTATTTGAACCTCAAGGTCGCAGATATCTGGGCAACCACCCAATCTCTAAAATGAGCTCTGCTGTCGCTATCTCCAGACATACTCACGCTGGCCAGAAAGGCCCCTCCAACCAGGTCTTCCCCCACGAGAAATGTACTAAGGAGCGCCAGCAAATAGCGGACGTCTTTCTCCCGGTCGACACCGTCAGGCGAGGCACACAGGCGTTCGACAATCGGGTCAAATAGACCGGCCCCTTCGCTTTCCCATCCCTCAGACGCCAGCCATACCGCTAGGCGCGCATATTTTCGCTGCTGATAGAGCTCCGTAAGCTTCGCTGCAACTTCTGTTACCGCATCAGCGCCGTCACCAGTGCTCTCTGCAATTCTGGTGACCTCTGCCTTGAGCTTGCGCCCGGCTTCCTTCAGGAGCGCTGTCATCAAACCCTTGCGGCTCTTGAAGTGGTAGTGGATCGCTGCGTCGGTAATTCCCAGATCGTCGGCTATCACCTGGACCCGCACCGCATCCGGACCACCAACGATGAGGTAATGCTCTGCCCTGGCAAGGATGTTCTGTTGTGCCGCTTCGGGGCTCAACCGCTTTCTCTCTGCCATTCAACCCTCAAAATTCGATTTGACTTCGCACATTACTTAGATTACTCAAAGTAATTAACTTTGGCAAGTCAAGGTAAGGAGGCTTCCATGCGCACAGACATCGACCATCTTTCCCGAGTGGCCCAGATTGCAGGGCTAGATATCCAGATAGATCCACCTCGTCATCACCATGTGATTTTGAATGAGCGGCGCTTTCATTTCGTGGAATGGGGGCGGTCAGCAAACCCACCCCTCCTCTTCCTGCATGGTGGCAACCAGTCCGCGCGAACCTGGGACATCGTCTGTCTTGCCCTCGCAGACCGCTTTCACTGCATCGCCCTTGATCAACGTGGCCATGGTGACAGTGAATGGTCCTATGAGGGGCACTATGCACCAGAACATCACAGCCAAGACATCCAGGCGTTAGCGGATCACCTGAGCTGGAACCGGTTCGGACTAATCGGAATGTCGATGGGGGGCCTCAACG
Source organism: Rhodobiaceae bacterium (assembly GCA_003330885.1). Lineage (NCBI taxonomy): Bacteria > Pseudomonadati > Pseudomonadota > Alphaproteobacteria > Hyphomicrobiales > Parvibaculaceae > Parvibaculaceae bacterium. The sequence continues at coordinate 1,385,198 of CP030277.1, forward strand.
CGATATCTTATGCGGCTGAGAGCTCAGATCACCTCAGTGCCCTCGTCTGCGTCGATGTTGGTCCTTTCGTTCAGATGAACCGAGCAAAAGCACTGGTGTCATTTGTCGAAAGCAATAGCGAACCACAATCTTTTGACGATCTTGTTCGAGCAGCCCTTGCGCACAATCCACGACGCAAAGAAGAGCTCATGCGCCACAGCCTCACCCACACAACACGGGAGCTCTCCGATGGGTCATGGACCTGGAAAGCAGACAGGCGCGAAAAGCTCGATCTGATTGAAATGCAAAAACGTCTGGACAAACTAGCAGATGACTGTCGCCATATTACCTGTCCAACACTTGTTGTGAGGGGCGAGCAAAGCCCCACCTTCAGCCCAGACGACGCTGAACGCTTTGTCTCTCTGCTCGCCGATGCCAGGCATGTCACCGTGCCAGATGCTGGCCACACGATTCAGGGGGATAACCCCAAAGGGTTGATCGAGAAACTTGAGAAATTTCTGTAGCCAGAAGCCAACCTATTAGCCACGCACTCGCGCGGAGAAACGTTCACCGCCTCGCTCTATCGTGAACTCCCACTCGGCGCGTCTCGCTCCCGTCAGTCGTTGGAGTTCGTCGACACTGTCGATCTCATCTGAGCCAACGGCCCGGATCATGTCGCCGGGTTGAATGCGCAGACGGTGTGCCGCACTTCCGCGCTTCACCCGCAGAACCACCACGCCTCTCTGGAACGGATCAAGCTGCAATTCTTCAGCAAATGCTGGTGAAAGATTGCCTACCGTGGCGCCCGAGAACGGATGCCGTCCGCTCAGTTCAGCTACCTCACGTGGCGGGTCTTCCGGCGCGGCTTCCAGGGCAATACGGGCACGACTGGCATCCCCATTGCGGCGATATTTGATATCAATACGCCCGCCGACACCCTTCGTCGCCAATCGATAGCGAACCGATTGCGGATCAATCACTTCTCGCCCGTCAACTTCATAGATAACATCGCCGGTCTCAAGACCTGCCCGGTCTGCAGGACCATCCGGATAGGTTCGCTGAACCATGGCGCCACCAGGACGATCGAGCCCAAGCGACTCTGCAAGATCTGACGTCACGACCTGGAGATCGGCCCCAAGCCACGGACGCTCCACGCCAGTGCTTCCGCCGACCGCTGAGTCTGCAACCGCACGCACCATGTTAGAGGGGATGGCAAAGCCAATCCCAACAGACCCGCCCGACCGGGAGAAGATCGCGGTGTTAATGCCGACAAGCTGCCCATCCATGGTGACAAGTGCCCCACCAGAGTTTCCTGGGTTGATCGCCGCATCTGTTTGGATGAAGAACTGGTAGTCCGTCGCCCCTACTTGCGTCCGGGCAAGCGCTGACACGATACCACTCGTGACAGTCTGTCCCACGCCAAACGGGTTCCCAATAGCGAGCACCAGATCCCCGACTTCCAGCGTGTCGCTGTCCCGGAAAGTAAGCGCCGGCAGCGACGCTCCTTCAGTATCGATCTTGAGGATCGCAAGGTCAGTCCGCTCATCAGCCAGAATGAGTTCCGCTTCAAACTCTCGACGGTCCGCCAGGGCGACCGTGAAGACATCACCGTTTGCCACCACATGATTATTCGTGACGATGATCCCATCGGCCCCAACGATCACACCGGACCCCAGCGATTGCTGCACCCGCTCCTGCGGCATACCAAAACTGAACCGATCACCAAAGAACTGCTTAAAGAACGGATCGTTGAAAAGTGGACTCTGCGGGCGTTCCTGAACAACCCGCTTGGAATAAACATTCACAACCGCAGGTGCCACATCCCGCACCACCGGTGCAAAAGACATCTGCATTTCTGCCCGCGAACCAGGGACAACGCGGTCTTCAGCCCGTGCGGTGCTGCCCAACGCCAAGACCAGACCGCCGAACAAAATCAGAGCGGCCGCCGACCAGACTATCGTAAACCAAGAATTTGAGATCATTTCCAACACCATGACGCCCGTACCCGCCGGTTCGTCCAACTAAATCCAATATTGAAAGCCAAATCAGGTACTTGCAAGGCAAACCTCAATCTAGCTCAGATCAAAGTAAACACCCGCGAGCATACCTTTCAGCCATAAAAAAACGGGGCGGACGCTCTGCGTCACACCCCGTCAAATTCTGCAAGATTTCAGCTATTAAGCTGTTGTCTCAAGCGCATCCTCATCAACCATGACAGGACCTGAGTCCTGGCCGCGGGCTGATGGATCACGGTCAACGAACTCGATGACTGCCATAGGCGCATTATCGCCATAGCGGAAGCCAGCTTTGAGAACGCGGGTGTATCCACCATTACGTTCTTTGTAGCGAGGTCCGAGCTCATCAAACAGCTTCGCAGCCCACTTCTGCTCTGGAAGCTTGGAATATGCCTGACGACGAGCATGCAGGTCGTCGCGTCGAGCGAGCGTAACCAACTTCTCAACATAAGGGCGAAGCTCTTTCGCCTTCGGCAATGTCGTGATGATCTGCTCATGCTTGATCAGCGCAACCGCCATGTTAGCGAGCATCGCTTTACGGTGACTTGCAGTCCGATTGAGCTTGCGGCCGGATTTCCCGTGGCGCATGACCCTCTCCTCATTCAAATGACGGCGCCTCTCGGCGCGGCCGGGTAAACTCAGTAATGATCTTCGAAACGTTTCGCGAGATCTTCGATATTCTCAGGCGGCCAGCTAGCCACTTCCATGCCGAGGTGAAGCCCCATCTGCGCGAGAACTTCTTTGATCTCGTTCAGGGATTTCCGGCCAAAGTTCGGGGTGCGAAGCATCTCGGACTCTGTTTTCTGGATCAGGTCGCCAATATAGACAATGTTGTCGTTCTTCAGGCAATTCGCTGAACGGACAGACAGTTCAAGCTCATCGACCTTCTTAAGAAGAGCCGGGTTGAACTCAAGCTCCGGATGCTGCTCTTCGACAACAACTTCCTTCGGTTCGTCAAAGTTGACGAAGACCTGAAGCTGGTCCTGCAAAATACGCGCAGCAAAGGCGACAGCGTCTTCCGGTGTAACAGATCCGTCTGTTTCAAGCTGAACAGTCAACTTGTCATAGTCGAGGATCTGGCCTTCGCGTGTGTTTTCCACTTTGTAGGAAACACGGCGAACCGGGCTGTAAAGGCTGTCGACTGGAATAAGACCGATCGGCGCATCTTCCGGACGGTTCCGGTCTGCGGCCACATAGCCCTTACCATTGCTGACAACAAACTCCATGCGAATGTCCGCACCCTCATCGAGCGTGCAAAGCACAAGCTCAGGGTTCAGAATTTCGATATCTGACCCAGCTTCGATATCGCCAGCAGTGACAATACCAGGGCCCTGCTTTACGAGCATCATCCGCTTAGGACCTTCGCTGTGAAGGTTCAGCGCCAGTTGCTTGATGTTCAAGATGATGTCAGTGACATCTTCACGAACGCCGGCAATGGATGAAAATTCGTGCAACACACCGTCAATCTGAACAGCCGTCACCGCAGCACCCTGCAGTGAGGATAACAGAACGCGGCGCAGCGCATTGCCTAGCGTCAGACCAAAGCCACGCTCAAGCGGCTCAGCAACTACCGTTGCCGTACGCTGTGCATCATGACCAGACTGGATCTCCAGCTTGGTCGGTTTAATGAGCTCTTCCCAGTTCTTCTGGATCACCTGTAGAACCTCGTGCCGTTAGGTGCATTTTGCTTCAAACAACAAATTCTTTGAGAAGCGAATGCAAGACGGATCAACCGTCGAATGAGTATGAGCGGCGCCAAAAGGACAGCGCCGATAAGCTTTGTTAGACGCGGCGGCGCTTTGGTGGGCGGCAGCCATTGTGTGGGATAGGCGTTACGTCACGAATGCTCGTGATCGTAAACCCAGCAGCCTGAAGCGCACGCAGAGCGGACTCACGTCCAGACCCTGGACCACAGACCTCAACCTCAAGGGTCTTCATGCCGTGATCTTGTGCTTTCTTGCCAGCATCTTCCGCAGCCATCTGGGCAGCGAATGGTGTCGACTTCCGGCTACCCTTAAACCCCATCATGCCCGCAGACGACCAGGAAATTGCATTTCCCTGCGCATCCGTGATCGTGATCATGGTGTTGTTAAAGGTCGAATTCACATGCGCAACGCCAGACGTAATATTCTTACGTTCTTTGCGTTTAACGCGGGTCTTTTCCTTCGCCATCCTAAAACCTTCTCTGTCGAACGGGCTGCCCCGTTAAATCCCGTTCTTACTTCTTCTTACCTGCGATTGCTTTTGCAGGGCCCTTCCGAGTCCGCGCATTCGTATGTGTGCGCTGACCGCGGACTGGCAGTCCACGACGATGGCGGAGACCGCGATAGCAGCCCAGGTCCATCAGACGTTTAATATTCATGGCAACTTCGCGCCGCAGATCGCCTTCAACCATGTAGTCACGGTCGATCGTTTCACGGATCTGGATTACTTCAGCGTCAGAAAGCTCGTTCACACGACGTTCTGGCGCGATACCTACGGTTTCGCAGATATCCTTAGCATTCTTGTCTCCAATCCCATGAATATAGGTCAGCGCAATAAGCACACGCTTATGGGTTGGAATGTTCACACCAGCGATACGAGCCACGTTCTTCTCCTGCGATAAGGATTCGCCAGACCAACAGATTCCGAACAAAAAACGGGAGAAATCGCTGAAATACTGCAGAATTCTGCCGTTTCTCAGTGAAGTACCGATGGTTTGCTTGGAGCTGCCGTCGCGCTGGCCGGGATTATAGGAATTTCCCCTTCCCGGTCAACTGCTTAGCCTGCGTTATCCGTCTCCTTAAGTTCGAGTGCTGCTTCAATTTCCACAGTCACTGCATCCATGTCTTTCATGCCATCAACGGTCCTTAGAATGCCTGCATTCTTGTAGTAACCCGCCAATGGCGCTGTTTGTTCGTGATAGACAGCGAGACGCTTCTTAAGTGCGTCCGCATTATCGTCTGCACGGGCCCCGCCTTCTGTCTCAGCTGCCCTGCCTTCGATCCGCGCCAAAAGCGCTGAATCATCAACTTTGAGCTCAATAACTGCGTCAAGCTTGTCTGAGCGGTCCGCCAGCATCTTGTCGAGCGCTTCAGCCTGGGCCACATTCCGCGGAAATCCGTCCAGAATGTACCCATTCGCGCAATCAGCTTCCTGTGTGCGATCCGCAATGATGCCAACCACAACCTCATCAGGAACCAGGTCGCCGCGCGCCATAATCTCTTTAGCGATTTGACCGGTCTCTGTGCCGGCCGCCACGGCCGCGCGCAGCATATCGCCGGTAGAGAGCTGAACCAGGCCGTGCGCGGTCTGAATCCGCTCAGCCTGTGTGCCTTTGCCTGCTCCTGGGGGTCCTAGAAATATCAGTTTCATCGGCGAGCCCCTCTTAGTTTTGATTTTTTGATGAGGCCTTCATATTGGTGCGCTAGCAAATGGCTCTGAACCTGAGCCACAGTATCCATGGTCACATTCACCACAATCAGCAGAGACGTCCCACCGAAATAGAAGGGAATGCTGTATTGAGAGATCAGGACTTCCGGCAGCAAACAAACGAATGTCAGATAGAGGGCCCCAACCACCGTCAACCGCGTCAGGACGTGGTCGATATATTCCGCGGTGCGCTTACCAGGACGAATACCTGGAATGAAGCCGCCATATTTCTTCAGATTATCCGCCGTGTCGTCCGGATTAAAGACGATCGCGGTGTAGAAGAAACAGAAAAAGATGATAAGGCCAGCATAGAGCGCCATATAAAGCGGCTGGCCATGCGCCAACCACGCCGTGATGACATTGAGCCATTCAGGCCCCTGCCCGCCGCCAAAGCTCGCCGCAGTCGTCGGTAGCAGTAGAAGCGATGATGCAAAAATCGGTGGGATCACGCCTGCAGTATTGAGCTTCAGAGGCAGGTGCGAAGAGTCGCCCCCATACATCTTCTGCCCGACCTGGCGTTTGGGATATTGAACCAGCAATCGACGCTGCGCACGCTCCACAAAAACGATAAAGGCGATGATGCCCACGACCATGATCATAAGCAGCAGGATAATCGCTGGTGACAGTGCACCTTCACGCCCTAGTTCCAGCGTTCCGACCAATGCCGCTGGCAGCTCTGCCACAATACCCGCAAAGATGATCAGCGAGATCCCGTTACCCACCCCGCGTGCAGTGATCTGCTCACCGAGCCACATAAGGAAGATGGTACCGCCAACAAGCGTGATGACCGTCGTCGCCCGGAAAAAGAGACCTGGATCAATCGCAAAACTCTCGAGCCCTACAGCAATGCCGTAACCCTGAAGCGTCGCCAGGAGAACCGTCCCGTAGCGTGTGTACTGGTTGATCTGCTTCCGGCCCTGCTCACCCTCTTTCTTGAGTTGCTCAAGATGAGGGCTCACCGTCGTCATCAACTGAATGATGATAGAGGCAGAAATGTACGGCATGATGGTGAGCGCAAAGATCGCCATCCGACCGACGGCACCGCCGGTGAACAGGTCAAGCATGCCACCAATACCACCCTGCTGCTGCTGAAAGAACTCAGCAAAACGGATGGGATCAATACCTGGAATCGGAATGTAGGTACCAAGCCGGTAAACCAGCAATGCGCCTAGCGTGAACCATATCCGCTTCTTGAGTTCCTCTGCTTTCGCAAAGGCACCAAAGTTAAGATTGGCAGCTAACTGTTCCGCGGCTGAGGCCATTCAGATGACTCCGGAAGCTCGGCACAACACAAGAAGCCTGACGGCCCCCACTAAAACTTAACCTTCGGCTTTCGCCTTGGTTTCCTTAACGGTCACAGAACCGCCGGCCTTCTCAACAGCTTCTATAGCCGCCTTGGAAGCACCTGCCACTTCGATCTTAACCGCTGCAGAAATCTCACCTTTGCCCAAAAGACGAACGCCGTCTTTTGCCAGGCGAGTAATAAGGCCCGCACCGACGAGAGCATCAGCATTCACTGCTTTGCCTGCGTCCAGCTTACCCGCATCAAGAGCTGTCTGAATGCGTCCAATGTTAACTTCATTGTATTTCTTAGGGTTCGGCACATTGAACCCACGCTTTGGCAAGCGCTGGTAGAGGGGCATCTGCCCGCCTTCGAAACCCTTGATCGCCACACCTGAGCGTGACTTCTGACCTTTAACACCACGACCGCCGGTTTTGCCCTTGCCGGAACCTATACCACGACCTACACGGGTCCGTTCTTTACGGGCACCGTCATTATCGGAAAGCTGATTGAGTTTCATATCTTCTACCTCTATGCGCACATCCGATAAAACGGATCCACTCGGCTCTTGCCTGAATAATTTCTTTAAGCGTCGTCAACTACTTCAACAAGGTGAGCCACCTTGTTGATCATACCGCGAACTGACGGCGTATCTTCCAGTGTCCGAACCTTGTGCATCTTGTTCAAGCCAAGGCCGACCAATGTCTGGCGCTGGTCCGGCTTCCGGCGGATTGGGCTACCAATCTGCTTTACGGTCACCGTCTTTTTTGCTGCTGCCATGATCTAATTTCCCTTATTGCAATCCGAGGTCTTACTCAGACGCCAAAGCTTCTCCAGCACCATCCGCACGACGACCAACAATGTCAGTCACCTTTTTGCCGCGGCGCGCAGCGACCATACGTGGGCTCTGTTCACGCTTCAGCGCGTCAAATGTGGCCCTAATCATGTTGTAAGGATTAGCAGACCCCATGGACTTCGCAACGACGTCCTGAACACCAAGCGTTTCAAAAACAGCACGCATTGGACCACCAGCAATGATGCCGGTGCCTGGAGGCGCTGCTCGAAGGATCACGCGGCCAGCCCCATGACGACCATCAATATCATGATGCAATGTCCGGCCCTCGCGAAGCGGCACCCGGATAAGATTCCGTTTCGCTGCTTCCGTCGCTTTACGGATCGCTTCAGGCACTTCACGGGCCTTACCATGACCAAAGCCTACCCGGCCCTTCTGATCGCCAATCACTACAAGCGCGGCGAAGCCGAAGCGACGACCACCCTTAACAACTTTGGCGACGCGATTAATGTGAACCAGCTTGTCCACAAATTCGCTATCACGTTCGTCCCGATCCCGAGATTCTCTGCGTGCCACGATAAACGTCCTTTAGAAGTTGAGGCCGCCCTCGCGGGCACCCTCTGCCAGAGCTTTCACCCGGCCATGATAAACATACCCACCGCGGTCGAAGATGACGTCATTGACGCCAGCATCAGATGCGCGTTTCGCCACGAGCTTGCCGACTTCAGCTGCTGCGCTCGTGTTCGTCCCCTTGTCGCCCTTGAACTCTTTGTCCTTGGTCGATGCGGACGCAATCGTTTTGCCCTCGATATCATCAATCACTTGAGCATAGATATGCTGTGATGAACGATAGACAGATAGCCGCGGACGGCCACCAGCCAGCTTGCGAAGCTTCGCGCGATTGCGCTGCTTGCGTCGATCTTGAAGTGTCAGTTTCTTGCCCATGGCTCGATTACTTCTTCTTGCCTTCCTTACGGAAGATATATTCGTCTTCGTACTTCACACCCTTGCCCTTGTAAGGCTCTGGTGGACGGTACGCCCGGATCTCCGCGGCCACTTGGCCAACAGTCTGCTTGTCCATGCCCGAAATCTCGATCTCTGTAGGCTTAGGCGTCTTCACCTGAATGCCTTCCGGGATCTTGTGAACAACGTCATGGCTGAAGCCAAGAGCAAGCTGCAGGTCTTTGCCCTGCATCTGAGCTCTGTATCCAACACCGTTGATTTCAAGCCGCTTGGTAAAGCCCTCTGTTACACCCGTAACAATGTTCTGTACCAATGTCCGCTGCATGCCCCACATTGCGCGTGCGCGCTGTGTCTCATCCCGCGGCGTTACTGTAAGCCCATCATCGCCCTGAGCGAGGGTCACCTCGTCAACGAGTGTCATAGACAACTCGCCTTTGGGGCCCTTAACCACCAGATCCTGGCCGTCAATATTGACGGTTACGCCGCCTGGCACAGCGATGGGTTGTTTGCCAATTCGTGACATGGTTGCTTCCTAACCCGTCCGTTTACCGCGCGTCTTTAGAAGACGCGGCAGAGTACTTCGCCACCGACATTTTCGTCACGGGCGACTGAGTCTGACATGACACCTTTAGGTGTCGACAGGATCGAGATGCCCAAGCCGTTATGCACAGCTGGAATATCCTTCACCGATGAATATACGCGACGACCTGGGGTCGAAACTCGGGAAATCTCCCGAATAACCGGACGGCCTTCGTGATACTTGAGCTCGATTTCGAATTCGGCTTTGCCGCCATCAAAATCAGTGCGCGAATATCCACGGATGTAACCTTCATCCTCCAGAACATCGAGCACCCGGCCCCGCAATTTAGACGCCGGAGTTTTCACATTGCCTTTCCCGCGCATCGCAGCATTGCGAATACGGGTCAGCATATCTCCGAGGGGATCTGTCATAGACATGCGATCTCTCTCCTCACCAACTTGACTTGACTAAGCCGGGGATCAGGCCTTTGGAGCCCAGTTCCCGAAGCGCGATACGCGACATCTTCAGCTTGCGATAATAGGCACGTGGACGGCCACTGACTTCACAGCGGTTACGCACGCGCGTCTTGGACGAATTGCGTGGCAACTCTGCAAGTTTCAACCGAGCCTTAAAACGCTCTTCGACCGTCAGAGACTTGTCGTCAGCAATCGCCTTGAGTGCTGCACGCTTATTTGCGTACTTGGCGACCAATTTACGCTTCTTCTGGTCTTTTAGAACGCTGCTTTTCTTAGCCATTCTTACCTCCGGTGAACCTGCGCTTCCCGCGCAGGCCAACGATTAATCCTGAGCTGCAAACGGGAAGTTGATGCCCTTGAGCAATTCCCGCGCTTCGTCATCTGTCTTCGCCGTCGTACAGACAACAACGTCCATACCCCAAACTTCGTCCACTTTGTCGTAGTCGATTTCCGGGAACACGATGTGCTCTTTCAAGCCCATTGCGTAGTTACCATTCCCGTCAAAGCTCTTGTCGTTCAGGCCGCGAAAGTCACGTACCCGCGGCAGAGCAACCGTCACAAGGCGGTCAAGAAATTCAAACATCCGGTCTTTGCGAAGGGTTACTTTGCAGCCGATGTTCATGTCTTCACGAAGCTTAAAGCCGGCGATTGACGTCTTAGCTTTTGTCGCGACCGCTTTTTGACCTGCGATAAGACCAAGGTCTTCAAGCGCAGACTTGATCTTCTTAGAGTCGCCAACTGCTTCACCGACACCCATGTTCAGAACAACTTTGTCCAGCTTGGGCACCATCATATTGTTGGTGTAGTTGAACTTCTCCTGAAGCGCAGGCCGCACCTTATCGTTGTATACGCCTTTGAGGCGGGGTTCGTATCCCTCAGCCATCGATCACTTCTCCTGATGCTTTGGCAACACGGACTTTTTTGCCGTCTTCCAAAACCTTGAAACCTACGCGAGTGGCTTCACCCGACTTAGGGTCGACATAAGCGATATTCGACAGGTCGAGCTTCGCTTCGCGTGTCGCGATACCGCCAGCACTGGTCTGGGTCTGGCGCTCATGGCGTTTCACAAGGTTTACACCCTGCACCAGAACCCGGCCCTCTTGAGGGAATACGCCGAGCACTTCGCCCTGCTTACCCTTGTCTTTGCCAGCCAACACGATGACCTTGTCACCCTTTTTAATCTTCGCAGCCATCAGATCACCTCCGGTGCGAGGGAAACGATTTTCATGTGGTTCTTCGCACGCAGCTCACGAGTCACAGGGCCGAAAATACGGGTCCCCACTGGTTCACCCTGCGCGTTAATCAGGACAGCAGCATTTCCGTCAAAACGGATTGTGCTGCCATCAGCGCGGTGAATGTCTTTCGCAGTGCGCACGACGACGGCCTTCATGACGTCGCCCTTCTTTACACGACCCCGGGGGATCGCTTCTTTCACGCTGACCACGATGATGTCGCCTACAGAAGCGTATTTACGCTTCGAGCCGCCCAACACCTTGATGCACTGAACGCGTTTTGCGCCTGAATTGTCAGCGACGCCCAGATTTGTTTGCATCTGAATCATGGCTAAATGCCCGTTCTCACTGGGTAGAAACCAAGTCTTGCGACTTAAGCTTCATTCCCGATTACTTCCCAAGTCTTATTCTTTGATACCGGCCGGCATTCCCGGATCGATACCATCTCACCCACTTTGTGAGCATTGCTCTCATCGTGTGCGTGATATTTCTTAGACCGACGAACGGTCTTCTTCAGCAGTGGATCTGTGAAACGACGCTCGACCTTGACCACGATGGTCTTGTCGTTTTTGTCGCTTACTACGACGCCCTGCAAAATTCGCTTTGGCATGATCGAACCCTTACTTAGCGGCTTGGGCTACGAGCGACTGCTGGATCGTCATGATCCGAGCAATGTCGCGGCGAACCTGCCGAATGCGCGCCGTATTCTCCAACTGACCACTTGCTGCCTGGAAGCGCAGATTGAACTGCTCCTTCTTCAGCTTCACAATCTCGTCGTCGAGTTGATCCGGCGTCATATCTCTAATCTCACTGGCCTTCATGGCCTCATCCTCTTCTCAACCGTGGAGCACAATGCTCTTAAGCCTGGTCGCCAGGTCGCGTTACAAACCGTGTCTTAATCGGAAGCTTCGCAGCACCAAGCCGCAATGCTTCTTCGGCGATCTCGTGTGACACGCCATCAATCTCGAACATGATCCGACCGGGCTTCACACGGGCTGCCCAATATTCAGGCGTACCCTTACCTTTACCCATCCGAACTTCTGTCGGTTTCTTCGAAACCGGCACATCAGGGAAAATCCGGATCCACACACGGCCAGCACGCTTCATATGACGCGTAATGGCACGACGAGCGGCTTCGATCTGCCGTGCGGTTACCCGCTCTGGCTCGAGAGCCTTAAGGCCATAAGCGCCAAATGTTAGCGCCGTACCACCTTTTGCAGTTCCCTTAATCCGGCCCTTATGAGCCTTGCGGAACTTTGTACGTTTAGGTTGCAGCATCGTTTAACTCTCTTCGCTTGAGCGCTGGCTTACTTTGAGTCCCGACGGCGGTTATCTCCACCACCTTCGAGGGCACGTCGTTCATGAGCCATCGGATCGTGCTCAAGGATTTCACCTTTGAAAATCCAAACCTTGATGCCGCAAACCCCATAAGCTGTATGAGCAGATGCAACGCCATAGTCGATATCAGCGCGAAGCGTGTGAAGCGGCACACGGCCCTCGCGATACCATTCAGTCCGAGCAATCTCAGCACCGCCAAGACGACCCGCGCAGTTGATCCGGATGCCCCCAGCGCCGAGGCGCATAGCTGACTGGACCGCCCGCTTCATTGCCCGACGGAACGCCACACGGCGCTCAAGCTGCTGAGCAATGTTTTCTGCAACAAGCGTCGCATCAATTTCAGGCTTGCGAACTTCGACAATATTCAGATGGACTTCCGAGTCCGTCATCGTGCCAATTTTACGGCGCAGCTTTTCAATGTCTGCACCCTTCTTACCAATCACCACGCCAGGACGCGCTGAGTGGATCGCAACCCGGCACTTCTTGTGCGGACGCTCGATAACTATCTTACTGACACCAGCCTGCTTCAAAGTCTTTTCAAGATACTTCCGGATCTTGAGGTCTTCGTGCAGCAGGTCGCCATACTCGTGACGTCCAGCAAACCAGCGGGAGTCCCATGTGCGGTTGATCCCCAGGCGCAGGCCAATTGGATTAACTTTCTGACCCATTAGGCTTTTTCCTCAACTTGGCGCACCACAATCGTGATCTCGCTGAAAGGCTTCATGATCTTGCCAACACGACCACGTGCACGCGGGCGCCACCGTTTCATCATCAGGTTCTTGCCGACATAAGCTTCCGATACGATGAGATCATCCACGTCCAAGTCGTGATTGTTCTCTGCATTCGCAACGGCGCTTTCCAGCACCTTCTTAACGTCCTTGGCGATCCGCTTCGGCGAGAAGGAAAGGTCCGCGATCGCGCGTTCCACTTTCTGTCCCCGAATGGTCTGAGCCACAAGGTTGAGCTTCTGACCGCTGGTGCGGATCATACGGCCCTTTGCCATTGCCTCGTTATCAGCCAGGCGCCGTGGTTGTGACGACTTCCCCATGGCTTACTTCCTTTTCGCTTTTTTGTCCGACGCGTGACCGAAATAGGTCCGTGACGGAGCAAATTCACCGAACTTATGACCAACCATGTCCTCGGAAATGTTTACCGGAACATGCTTCTGGCCGTTATGTACGCCAAAAGTCAGGCCAACGAACTGAGGCAGGATCGTAGAGCGACGGCTCCAGATCTTGATCACTTCCTTACGCCCCGATTCACGGGACGCTTCGGCTTTCTTCAGGATATATCCGTCAACAAACGGACCTTTCCAGACAGAACGTGTCATGAGTTCTTACCTTACTTACGACGCTGGTGACGGCTGCGTACGATGTACTTATCCGTCGATTTGTTTTTCCGAGTCCGCTTGCCCTTGGTTGGCTTACCCCAAGGAGTCACAGGATGACGACCACCTGAGGTCCGACCTTCACCACCACCATGCGGGTGATCGACAGGGTTCATAGCCACACCGCGAACCGATGGACGCTTGCCGAGCCAGCGGTTACGACCCGCTTTAGCCAGCGTGATATTTGACTGATCCGGGTTCGACACAGCACCGATGCTGGCCATGCACTCGCCGCGGATGAGACGCTGTTCCCCTGAGGAGAGGCGGACAATGGCGAAACCGCCGTCACGACCAACCAACTGAACATAAGTCCCGGCAGACCGTGCAATCTGAGCACCCTTACCTGGCTTCAGCTCCACATTGTGGATGATTGTGCCAACAGGAATGTTCTTCATTGGCATCGCGTTGCCAGGCTTCACGTCGGCGCGCTCTGCTGAGATCACCGTGTCGCCTTCAGCCAAACGCTGTGGCGCGATGATGTAGGCTTGCTCGCCATCTTCATATTTAATCAGCGCGATAAATGCTGTCCGGTTCGGATCATATTCCAGGCGCTCAACAACAGCAGGGATGTCCTGCTTTGTCCGCTTGAAATCGATAATCCGATAGGTCCGCTTGTGACCGCCACCCCGACGACGCGCTGTGATACGCCCGTGATTGTTCCGACCACCCGATTTTGTCAGGCCTTCAGTCAGCTTTTTAACAGGCTTGCCGCTCCAAAGCGCCGATTTATCGACAAGAACGAGGCCACGCTGTCCCGGGCTGGAAGGTTTATATTGTTTTAGTGCCATAACGTCTCAGCTTTCGCTTTTGCTGCCGTCCTTAAAGACCGGTGCTCACATCAATGGAGTGACCGTCTTCAAGTGTCACAATTGCTTTCTTGTAGTCGCCCTGCTTCCCGCTCACGCCGCGGAACCGCTTCAGCTTGCCCTGCTGGCGAAGCGTATTCACCGCCTTCACCTTAACGCTGAACAGCTTTTCAACCGCTGCTTTCACCTGAGGCTTTGTAGCATCAAGCGGCACCCGGAATACGACCTGGTTATGCTCTGATGCCAGTGTCGACTTCTCGGTGATTACCGGAGAGAGGATGGCGTCATAATGACGAGCTTCACTCATTTGAACCGAGCCTCCAGGCCTTCCAGCGCTGCTTTGGTCAAGACCAAAGTGTCACGCCGCAAAATGTCATACACGTTGATGCCCTGTACTGGCAGAACGTCCACTGATGGGATGTTCCGAGACGCCATGGCAAACTTGTCGTCTACTTCCGCCCCATCAATGATGAGAGCTGATGTCAGACCGAGCTTCGTCAACGCGCCACGCAGCGCAGCTGTCTTGCCGTCTTTGGACTTCGCATCTTCCAACACGATCAGCTTTTCAGCCTTCATCTTGCTGGAGAGTGCGTGCTTAAGGGCCAAAGCCCGAACCTTCTTAGGCATGTCGATCGCGTGACTGCGAACAACCGGCCCGAAAGCCTTACCACCACCACGGAACTGCGGAACCTTCTTGTCACCATGACGCGCACCACCGGTGCCCTTCTGGCGATACATCTTCTTGGTCGTGCCTGTGATCTCTGACCGGCCCTTGGTTTTATGCGTGCCAGCCTGGCGCTTAGCCAACTGATAGTTCACCATCCGATGCAGCAAATCAGCACGAGGCTCCAGCGCGAACAATTCGTCCGGCAGGTCCACCGATCCGGCCTTCTTGGCCTCAAGTGTGGTCACATCCGCCTTCATGATGCGTCATCCTTCTGTTCGTCAGCTGCGGGCGCTTCCGCAGGAGCTTCCTCTGCTGCCACAGGAGCTTCCGCACCCGCCCGAATAGCTGCCGGCATCGGCACGCCTTCAGGAAGAGGCTTCTTCACGGCGTCCCGAAGGAACACCCAACCACCTTTGGACCCTGGCACTGCGCCTTTGACCATGATCAGACCACGATCAACATCCGTCTTGACGATCTCGAGGTTCTGCGTGGTGACACGAACAGAACCCATCTGACCGGCCATCTTCTTACCTTTGAAGACTTTACCCGGATCCTGGCACTGACCAGTCGAACCATGGCTACGGTGTGAAATGGACACACCGTGCGATGCCCGAAGGCCACCAAAATTGTGACGCTTCATCGCACCGGCAAAACCTTTACCGATCGAAACGCCTGACGCATCGACCCGCTGCCCGGAAATAAAGTGGTCAGCAGTGATCTCTGCACCCACGTCCAGCATATTGTCTTGGCTGACACGGAACTCGGCGAGTTTCCGCTTCGGCTCAACATGGGCCACCGCGAAGTGACCACGTGCTGCACGCGTTGTGTTTTTTACCTTGGCTTTACCAGCGCCCAATTGGACTGCTGAGTAGCCGTTCTTTTCTTCGGTTCTCTGAGCAACAACCTGACAATTGTCGAGACGCAGTACCGTGACAGGCACGTGCCGTCCCTCTTCAGTGAAGAGGCGGGTCATTCCCAGTTTTTGAACAATCACACCGGAACGCATGGGTCCCAATTCCTTTTATCGTTTGGAGACGAAAGTCCCCTTAGAGCTTGATCTCAACATCGACACCGGCTGCCAGGTCGAGCTTCATAAGAGCATCTACCGTCTGCGGCGTTGGGTCGACAATGTCTAGAAGACGCTTATGTGTCCGAATTTCGAACTGTTCGCGGCTCTTCTTGTCGATGTGCGGTCCACGGAGCACGGTGAACTTTTCAAGCCGTGTCGGAAGTGGAATTGGGCCGCGCACATTTGCGCCAGTCCGTTTCGCGGTATTCACGATCTCCTTGGTCGAGTTGTCTAAGACACGATGGTCAAAGGCTTTCAACCGGATCCGAATATTTTGACTTTGCATGTTCAGTCCTTACGCCCTGGGGCTAGAAGAAAGCGCGGTGTCAAAGTGGGCACCGCGCCCCTTAATCCTTACTCGATGATTGAGGATACGACGCCGGATCCGACAGTCCGTCCGCCTTCACGGATAGCGAAGCGAAGCTTCTCTTCCATGGCGATCGGTGCGATCAGCTCAACCTCAATTGCAACATTATCTCCTGGCATCACCATCTCGGTGCCTGCTGGAAGGCTCACAACACCCGTCACGTCCGTCGTCCGGAAGTAGAACTGTGGACGATAGTTTGTGAAGAATGGTGTGTGACGACCACCCTCATCCTTCGTCAGGATGTAGGCTTCAGCCGTAAACTTCGTGTGTGGAGTGATCGAACCAGGCGCACAAAGAACCTGACCACGCTCAACCTGTTCGCGGTCAACACCACGAAGCAGAGCCCCAATATTGTCACCTGCTTCACCGCTATCAAGCAGCTTGCGGAACATTTCAACACCCGTACAGGTCGTCTTCTGCGTGTCCTTGATGCCGACGATTTCAATTTCGTCACCAACATTGATCACACCGCGCTCAACACGACCCGTCACAACAGTACCGCGACCTGAGATAGAGAACACATCCTCAATCGGCATCAGGAATGGCAGGTTAACTGCACGCTCTGGCTGTGGAATGGCTTCATCAACCGCTTCCATCAGCTTCAGGATGCTTTCTTTACCGATATTGTCATCGCGGCCCTCAAGGGCAGCAAGGGCTGAACCAGCAACGATTGGAATATCGTCCCCTGGGAAGCCATATTCGGAAAGAAGCTCACGCACTTCCATTTCAACGAGCTCAAGAAGCTCTTCGTCATCAACCTGGTCAACCTTGTTCAGGTAAACAACCAGCGCTGGAACACCAACCTGACGGGCAAGAAGAATGTGCTCGCGCGTCTGTGGCATCGGGCCATCAGCTGCGTTCACAACAAGAATGCCACCATCCATCTGAGCCGCACCGGTGATCATGTTCTTCACATAGTCAGCGTGACCTGGGCAGTCCACGTGGGCGTAGTGACGGTTCGCCGTCTCATACTCAACGTGAGCTGTAGAGATCGTAATACCGCGGGCCTTCTCTTCAGGCGCCTTGTCGATATCTGCATAATCAGAAAAGTCTGCCCCACCAGATTCAGCAAGCACTTTCGTAATCGCCGCCGTCAGCGTCGTCTTACCGTGGTCAACGTGACCAATCGTGCCAATGTTAACGTGTGGCTTATTACGCTCGAATTTCTCTTTGGCCATCTTAAGGCTCCCTCAGAACTGCATTGTTCTTCGCTGATTAAGCGAGTTTCGCTTGGATCTCATCTGAGACCGCTTGCGGTACTTGCTCATAATGATCGAATTGCATGGTGTACTGCGCCCGACCCTGCGACATAGACCGCAGGTTGTTCACATAACCAAACATGTTTGCGAGCGGCACCATGGCGTTGATC
The DNA here is from genome assembly GCA_003330885.1 of Rhodobiaceae bacterium. Classification (NCBI taxonomy): domain Bacteria; kingdom Pseudomonadati; phylum Pseudomonadota; class Alphaproteobacteria; order Hyphomicrobiales; family Parvibaculaceae; species Parvibaculaceae bacterium. The sequence goes on from CP030277.1 coordinate 1,402,872, forward strand.
GCTGTCGCGACACCACGGTTTTCACTGCCGGCAATCTGTCCGCGACGGCTGCTCAAATCGCCAATCACGTCACCCATATAGTCTTCAGGTGTCACCACCTCGACCTTCATGATGGGCTCAAGAAGCTTGGCACCCGCCTTCGGAGCAATCTCACGCATAGCTGCCCGTGCTGCGATCTCAAATGCGAGAACGCTGGAGTCAACATCATGGAACGCGCCATCTGTTAGCGTGACTTCGAAGTCAATCAGAGGGAAGCCGGCGAGAACACCGTTCTCAGCGACACTCTTGATGCCCTTCTCAACGCCAGGGATGTATTCCTTTGGAATAGACCCACCAACAATCTTACTGTTGAAGACCAAGCCCGAGCCAACTTCACCCGGCGTGACAACCATTTTGATCCGAGCAAACTGACCAGAACCACCCGACTGCTTCTTGTGGGTGTAGTCAATGTCAGCTTCTTTCGTGAAGGTCTCACGATAAGCCACCTGAGGGGCACCAACATTCGCTTCGACCTTGAACTCACGCTTCATGCGGTCGACAAGAATGTCCAAGTGAAGCTCACCCATACCAGCGATAATCGTCTGGCCACTCTCTTCATCGGAAGAAACGCGGAAAGAAGGGTCTTCCTGAGCGAGACGCGCAAGCGCCATGCCCATTTTCTCTTGGTCGGCTTTTGTCTTTGGCTCAACAGCAACCTCGATAACCGGATCAGGAAATTCCATCCGCTCCAGGATTACAGGGCTGTTTGGATCACAAAGCGTGTCACCGGTTGTGGTGTCTTTGAGACCAGCAAGCGCAACAATATCGCCTGCATAAGCTTCTTTCACTTCTTCACGGCTGTTTGCGTGCATCAGAAGCATACGGCCAATGCGCTCACGCTTGTCTTTCACCGTGTTCAACACACCAGAACCAGCAGTGAACACACCGGAGTAAACGCGGGCAAATGTCAGCGAACCAACAAAGGGGTCGTTCATGATCTTAAATGCGAGAGCCGAAGCCGGGACCTCGTCAGAAGCTTCACGAACCGTAGCCTCTTCAGTCTTCGCATCAATACCGTCAATCGCCTTAACGTCGAGCGGCGACGGCATGTAATCAACAACAGCGTCCAGAAGCGGTTGAACACCCTTATTCTTAAACGCAGTACCATTGAGGACCGGAACGAAATTCTGTTCGATTGTCCCCTTACGGATGCAGCGCTTCAGCGTCTCTTCGTCTGGCTCATTGCCTTCGAGATAGGCCTCCATCGCCTCATCTTCGATTTCAACAGCAGCCTCGACGAGCGCTGTGCGATATTCAGCAGCCTGGTCTTTCAGCGAGTCACGAATATCGACATATTCGAATTCAGCGCCGAGGTTCTCATCTTTCCAGAGAATCTCTTTCATCTTGATGAGATCAACGAGGCCTTCATATTCCGCTTCCGCACCGATCGGCAGCTGGAGAACCAGTGGGTTCGCCCCAAGGCGGTCCACAATCATCTCAACACAACGGAAGAAGTCCGCACCCATACGGTCCATCTTGTTGACGAAACACATGCGAGGAACCGCATAACGGTCAGCCTGGCGCCAGACAGTCTCAGATTGAGGCTCCACACCAGCAACAGAGTCAAACACAGCTACCGCGCCATCAAGCACCCGGAGCGAACGCTCAACTTCAATCGTGAAGTCCACGTGGCCTGGCGTATCAATGATGTTGATGCGCTTGTCGTTCCAGAAACAGGTCGTCGCAGCGGATGTAATCGTAATCCCGCGCTCTTGCTCCTGCTCCATCCAGTCCATCGTCGCAGCGCCATCATGCACTTCGCCGATTTTGTGGCTTTTGCCTGTGTAGTAGAGGATCCGTTCCGTCGTCGTGGTCTTACCCGCATCAATATGGGCCATAATGCCGATATTGCGGTAGTCCTCGAGTTTTGTCTGGCGTGCCATGATCTTAAACCTCTAAAGCGCCTGTCTGTTACCAGCGGTAGTGTGAGAAGGCGCGGTTCGCTTCTGCCATGCGATGCGTGTCTTCACGCTTCTTCACTGCAGAGCCGCGATTATTTGATGCATCGAGAATCTCCGCCGACAAGCGGTCAACCATCGTGTTTTCGTTCCGGCCGCGTGCAGCTGTAATCAACCAACGAATGGCGAGGGCGCGCTTACGGTCTGGACGAACCTCAACAGGAACCTGATAGGTCGCACCACCAACACGGCGAGAACGAACCTCAAGTGCCGGCATCACATTTTCCAGAGCTTCATGGAAAGTGCGGAGAGGATCAGCAGTCCCCTTCTCAGCCATCTTGTCGAAGGCACCATAGACGATCCGCTCAGCGGTCGACTTCTTGCCGTCTTTCATGAGGCTATTCATGAATTTCGTCAGAACCAGATCACCAAACTTGGCGTCAGGAATGACTTCTCGTTTCTCTGCGCGGTGACGTCGCGACATCTATCGTATTCCTTACTTAGGACGCTTGGCGCCGTATTTCGAACGGCGCTGCTTACGGTCTTTCACACCCTGCGTATCGAGCACACCACGAATGATGTGATAACGAACGCCGGGCAAATCCTTCACACGACCGCCGCGGATCATCACCACGGAGTGCTCTTGAAGGTTATGACCTTCACCAGGGATATAGCTGGTTACTTCAAAACCATTGGTCAGACGAACACGGGCAACCTTACGAAGAGCCGAGTTCGGCTTCTTTGGTGTCGTCGTATAAACACGTGTACAGACGCCGCGCTTCTGAGGACAAGCCTCCATCGCTGGCACCTTATTTCGCTTCACCGGCACTTTGCGCGGCTTGCGGATCAGTTGTTGGATAGTTGGCATATTGCTCTGCCGTTCCTCTAGTTCATCCAAACACAAAACCGCGTGCTACCGGGAAAGTCCCTTAAGGTTGCACACGGCCATAAGACACATGCGACATTCACTTAATGCCAGTGCCTAAACTTGCAGAGGACCCTGAGAAAACCCAGGGTCATGCCCCAGTCCTTATCGTCGATTTCGGGCGTCAGCGTTTAGGTTTGTCGGTTATCAGTACCGGTAACCGCCTACTGCCTGGCGCGAAAGTTGGCGGAACCTACCGTCGCCCCCCGGGGGCGTCAACCCCGAGTATTAAGAAAATGGAAGATTTTGTGCGGTTTTTCGTCTTCCCGCGCACCCTACTCAGATTATTGCAATGATCATGGCCAGAGAACACTCTTTCCACCCTCAAAACACTGCCTCATCCCCATAAAGCAGCGGTATGACTTAAGGGAATCGGCCATTTGATTCCCAGTCCATTTTTACATTTTCCTATTGTAGATATCGATTTCACACTTATATTCGTATAAATGAATATAGGAGAGCTTAGAATGGACGCCGAAACACAGAATGAGCCAAGCCACAGCGCAACCTCAAAGACCAAGCCAGAAGTCCATAGCTATTTTGACAACGCCACCAACACAGTCACTCATATAGTCGCTGATCCAAAGACCGGTGCTTCCGCCATCATCGACCCCGTCCTCGATTTTGATCAGGCGTCAGCCCGTACGAAGGCCAAATCCGCGGATAATCTGATTGCCGAGGTGAAAAAGAGGGACCTGAAGGTCGAGTGGATTTTGGAAACCCATATTCATGCTGACCACCTGACCGCAGCCCACTATTTAAAAGAACAACTAAACGCGCCCATTGGGGTCGGCCAATGCATTTCATCCGTCCAGAAAACGTTCAATCCCGTATTCCATCAGCCCTACCCTGTCGCGGACGACGGCTACCCGTTTGACCACCTCTTTACCGACGGAGAGCAATTTAGCATCGGTAACCTTCAGGCGACGGCGATGGCGACTCCCGGACACACACCGGCCTGCATCTCCTTCCTAATTGGAGATGCAGTCTTTGTAGGGGACACGCTTTTCATGCCGGACTATGGAACCGCCCGGTGTGATTTTCCCGGCGGCGATGCTGGCATGCTCTATGACTCGATAGAGCGACTGCTAGAGCTGCCAGGGGACACCCGTATGTTTCTCTGCCATGATTATCCGCCGGCAGAGCGCGAGGCAGCTTGGGAAACCACTGTCAAAGAACAACGCAACCACAACATTCACATTGCAAACCGAACCCGCGAGGAATTTGTGAGGATGCGGACAGACAGAGACAGTGGACTGAACATGCCCCAACTTATTTTCCCATCTCTGCAGGTTAACATTCAGGCAGGACAATTGCCGCGAGCAGAAGACAACGGCGTCCAATACCTGAAAATCCCACTTAATCAGTTCTGATAGTTCAGTGTTTAGTCAACGATACGTGCTTGTCCAAACAGACGTTGGCCGGGATATCTGCCTTCGATAACCTGCGCTCCGTCCACGACAACCCGGCCGCCGACAATCACCTTGGAAACGCCAATAGGCGGCAGGTATGGATCGCCATATGTCGCGACTTCCTGAATATCGCCTGCAGAAAAGATGACCAAATCAGCATCAGCGCCGATCTGCACCCGCCCCTTGCGAGCAAATTGCGGCGCAACGCTTTCGAGCCATTGTGCCGGATAAAGTGTGATCCGTGCGAGCCCTTCAGACAGAGACATCAGCTTTCGCTCTCTCACATAGTGACCCAAAAACCGGGAAAACGTACCCGCTCCATTGGGGTTTGCCAGAACATCTCGGTCAAGCGCCGGCGTCACATCTGTTGCGACCATCATGCCCGGCCAGGCGAGGGCTGACTCAATCCAGTCTTCCTTCACATAATGATGATTGACCATGCCCGTTGGCTGCTCCGCCCGGTACCTCTGCCAGCTTTCCTCCGTGAGCCACTCCCCGGTAGCGGTCCACTGGACATCGGAATACTCGATATTGAATATTTTCTGCCAATCCCGGCTGAACACTGCAGCAGAGATGCTCGTGCCTCCCGCTGCATAGGAAAGCGTCTCCGTTGTTATGCGAGCGCCGCGAGCGTTCGCCGCATCAATGAGAGAAAGCCATTCTGGCACCGCGTGCATGGCACTGTGGGTAATGTGATTGATGAGAACCGGCGCACCAGTCTCTTCCGCCAAGGCAACAATCTCAATCAGTCCCGCCGGATCTCCAGCATATCCCCGACGGACATGCACGGCGATCGGAGCATCCCGAGAGCTGGCAACCTCAAAGATCATACGCAGCTCTGCCTCGTTGACTGCGACGCTCATATAATCAAGCAAGATGCCAATGCCGAGACCACCCTGATCAAGGCCCTCGACAAGTAGACCACGCATCTCTTCAATCTGAGCAGGCGTCGCCTCCTGAACAAAGGCAGCGCCGCCTTGCATCAACGTCATGCCGCTAAAGAGATACGGCACGTCGCGGCCTTCAATCACTTTCGTTCGAACTGCAAAATGAGCAACTGAGGCCCCAAAGTTGATCGGCGTCCCTCCGGCAAAATGCTCCCCATAGGCGGACACTGGAAAAGCCCCAGCTTCAAGATCGAGCTGGGTCGTGACACCATCCAGCACCTGGATTGCGCTACCTAAGCGGGAGGGCGAATGGCTATGAATGTCGATAAAGCCCGGCGCCACGACCTGCCCGCGAGCGTCGACCACCTGCGCGCCCGCAAGCTCATCTTCTGAGATGGCAATGATCGTGCCCTGGTGAATGCCCACATGGCGTACAGCATCGAGACCGGATTCTGGATCAATAACCCGACCGTTCGCGATCACCAGATCAAAGGTCTGAGCGGCGGTAAGGTCGCCCGTCCCCATCAGGAAGACCAGGCACATCCCCAAAAAGCCAAAAGCACGCATCACAGCCTCCCATCATTCTACAACTCAGTCTTCCGGACGGCTCCCGCAGCCAAAGCTTTCTCCATAGAGCCGCCTCAAACCAGCATTGGCACAGACAGCAACTGCACTGCGGCTCAAGAAAATCTCCGACTTCTCAAGAAAAACATCGAGCAGCTCATAGCAAACCACAATCTCAGAGACATTTCGATTGTAATAGGCCTCGGCACTCCCCGGGCAATTGTCAAAGAAAAGCCGGACAGGCTGCGGCCAGGCAAAAAACTCTGTCGCCCGGGAGGTAACCCCCTGCACCATTCCAGACTCAATCAGCCACCGGCGCACCATTTCATGCCTCGGATTCCGCGTTGCCTCATATTCGACCACTATCCCGTTGTAAGGCACGAGTGAGGTTTGGCTCCGCGCAAAGGATTTCAGCAACCAGAGGTTGGCCTCAAAGGCTTGGCTGTAGGCTTGCTCACAATCAAAACCTCTTTCCGCCGGCAGCATCTCTGTGTCCAGAAGAAAAGAAAGCTCATCTGGATTTGCTCCAAAAAGGAGGCAGTTCACATTGTAGAACCGCTGAATGGCCAGAGAGTGACTGTCCCAGAAAGCATGAGCATTGCCGCCAGGTGCCCGCGCCTCATCTTCCCACTCTGACAACCACTCAACCGAAACCATGAGCAGCTGGTTCATCGCAGTCGGATCGATGTCGGTATTGTGACGAAGGATCATGAAGGTCGTCGCCATCTGATCCGCGGCGTCCTCTTCCCGTCCAAACAGCGGAATAGGGAACTGATGGATTAGTGCGTGCCCAATTTCATGCAGCAATGTGAACTCCACATTGGCAAGCACAAAGTCCCGCAAAACTTCTTGCCGCTCTTCGCCGCTAGGCTCCACCGGACTGGGCTCGTCGGCATAGAGAGGAATCGAGAGCGTCAGAGAGAACAGTGTTGCAAAAAGCAAAAAGCCGCCGCGTCGAAACGCAGCGGCTTTCTGTCTTAAGTTTGGCATCATTGCCGCGACCATTAAGCGCCCTCGGTGGGTGCTTCCGGCGCTGGAGCCACCTCAATCACCTCATCAGCGATAGCTTCTGCTGGTGCCTCCGCGGGAGCTTCCTCTGGAGCGGCGATCGCACCAGTCTCAATTTGCTCCTGCAGGATCTTCTCATCACGCTCTGTCGCTTCACTGCGCAGCAACTCAACAACCCGCCCAGTACCGGCAGGGATCAAGCGACCCACAATGATGTTCTCTTTCAAGCCGTGCAGTTCGTCGACCTTGCCGTTCACCGCAGCGTCTGTAAGAACGCGTGTGGTTTCCTGGAAAGATGCCGCAGAGAAGAACGAACGTGTCTGCAGAGACGCTTTGGTAATACCAAGCAGAACCGGTGTGCCCGACCCTTCTTCCTTACCTTCCGCACGCAGACGATCATTGATCTCGTCAAGCTCAATCCGGTCAACCTGCTCACCTGAAAGGTAAGGTGCATCACCTGGATTGGTGATTTCGACCTTCTGGAGCATCTGACGAACAATCACCTCAATGTGCTTGTCGTTAATGCCCACACCCTGCAGACGATAAACGTCCTGAACTTCGTTCACGAGGTAGGTTGCGAGTTCCTCAACACCGGAGATTGCAAGAATATCGTGCGGTGCCGGATGACCATCAAGCAGGTATTCGCCCTTCTCGATGATATCGCCTTCCTGCACGGTAATGTGCTTGCCTTTCGGGATGAGATATTCCCACGGATCCCCACCATCTTCTGGGTGAACCATGATCCGGCGCTTGTTCTTATAGTCGCGCCCAAACTCAACCTTACCGGTCCCTTCGGAGATGATCGCATGGTCCTTCGGACGACGCGCTTCGAAGAGTTCAGCAACCCGTGGCAGACCGCCGGTAATGTCACGTGTCTTCGCACCTTCAGTTGGGATACGTGCAAGCACGTCACCAGCATGAACGTCCGCGCCAGCTTCAACCGACAAGATCGCATCCACTGAGAGCAAGAACCGAGCATCATTGCCATTTGAAAGTTTCAGCACTTCGCCGTCGCTTCCCTTCACAACAACCGCTGGACGAAGCTCTGCAGCTTTAGGGCTTGTTCGCCAGTCAATAACGACGCGCTGGGAGATCCCTGTCGCTTCGTCAGTAACTTCGCGGATAGACATGCCCTCGACCAAATCTTCAAACGCAGCGACACCGTTGACTTCCGTCGCAATCGGAACCGTGTACGGATCCCATTCGGCAATACGCTGACCACGCTCCACTTTCTCGCCATCATCGACCCGCAAACGCGAACCATAGGTGAGTTTGTTGGAAGAACGCTCATTGCCGTGCTCATCCAGGATCTGGATCTGCACGTTCCGGCCCATCACGATCAGAGCTCCCGAGGAGTCTTTCACGATGTTACGGTTTGCAATCCGCACTGTCCCAGCATGGTTTGATTCCAGGAACGACGTATCGACAACCTGTGCCGTACCGCCAATGTGGAATGTCCGCATGGTGAGCTGTGTGCCAGGTTCCCCAATCGACTGAGCCGCGATCACACCGACCGCTTCACCCATATTGACCGGCGTACCACGCGCAAGGTCACGACCATAACAGGTCGCACAGATACCGTTCCGGGTTTCACAAGTTAGGCCAGAGCGGATGCGCAGCTCTTCGATGTTTGCTTCTTCCAGAACGTCCACGTCAGCTTCGTCCAGGAGATGAGCAGCCTTGAACAGAACCTCGCCTGTTGCGGGATGCAGAATATCATCAACTGGTGTCCGGCCGAGAACACGCTGCCCGAGAGAGACTGTCACTTCACCAGATTCAATCACCGCACCAAGTGTGATGCCGTTTTTGGTTCCGCAATCCTCTTCAATAACGATGCAATCCTGCGCAACATCAACCAGACGACGTGTCAGATATCCGGAGTTCGCAGTCTTAAGCGCCGTATCAGCAAGGCCTTTACGCGCACCGTGAGTTGAGTTGAAGTACTCAAGAACGGTCAGACCTTCCTTAAAGTTCGAGATAATCGGTGTTTCGATAATCTCACCAGAAGGTTTTGCCATCAGGCCACGCATCGCTGCAAGCTGACGCATCTGTGTGGGTGAACCACGCGCGCCAGAGTGCGCCATCATATAGATCGAGTTGATCGGCTCTTCTCGATTGGTTTCTTCGTTGATCTGAACGGACGAGATTTTGTCCATCATCGTATCGGCGACTTTGTCCGTACACTTCGCCCATGCATCAACGACCTTATTGTACTTCTCGCCCTGAGTGATCAGGCCGTCAATGTACTGTTGTTCATATTCCTTAGCGAGTGACCGTGTTTCTTCGACAAGACCTTCCTTCTCGACCGGAATGATCATGTCGTCTTTACCGAAGGAAATACCCGCACGACAAGCCTGGCGGAAACCGAGGCCCATAATCTGGTCACAGAAGATCACTGTCTCCTTCTGACCGCAGTGGCGGTAGACCACATCGATTGTGTTGGAGATTTCCCGCTTCGTCAGAAGACGGTTGATCAGATCAAATGGCACCTTGTGGTTCTTAGGAAGAACCTCTGCGATCAACATGCGGCCAGGCGTTGAGTCAACGACATGGGAAACCAGGTTCCCTTCTTCGTCTTTCGTCGTCCAGCGCGCTTTGATCTTGGCGTGCAACGTGACGAGCCCATTGTCGAGCGCATGTTCGATCTCAGAAATATCTGAGAAGAGCATGCCTTCGCCAGGCTCATTGTCCTTCATCTGCGAGATGTAATAGAGGCCAAGCACGATGTCCTGCGACGGCACAATGATCGGCGACCCGTTAGCCGGGTGCAGAATATTGTTGGTCGACATCATGAGAACACGGGCTTCCAGCTGAGCTTCCAGCGAAAGCGGCACGTGAACTGCCATTTGGTCACCATCAAAGTCAGCGTTAAACGCAGCACAGACCAGCGGGTGCAGCTGAATGGCCTTGCCCTCGATAAGTACAGGTTCAAAAGCCTGGATGCCCAAACGGTGAAGTGTTGGTGCACGGTTAAGAAGCACCGGATGTTCCCGGATCACTTCTTCAAGAATGTCCCAAACTTCGGGCCGTTCTTTCTCCACAAGCTTTTTAGCTTGTTTCACCGTCGCGCTCAGGCCTTTGGCTTCTAGGCGCGAATAGATGAATGGCTTGAAGAGCTCAAGCGCCATCTTCTTCGGCAGACCGCACTGATGCAGCTTAAGCTCAGGGCCAACCACGATCACAGAACGACCGGAATAGTCAACGCGCTTACCAAGCAGGTTCTGGCGGAACCGGCCCTGCTTACCTTTAAGCATGTCGGCAAGTGACTTCAGCGGACGCTTGTTGGCACCCGTAATGACCCGGCCACGACGACCATTGTCAAAGAGCGCATCAACAGATTCCTGCAACATCCGCTTTTCATTACGGATGATGATGTCTGGAGCACGAAGCTCCATCAAACGCTTAAGACGATTGTTCCGGTTGATCACCCGACGATACAGATCATTGAGGTCAGACGTCGCGAAACGACCACCATCAAGCGGCACAAGAGGACGCAGCTCTGGTGGAATAACCGGCACAACCTTCAGGATCATCCACTCTGGACGGTTGCCTGAATGGATGAAGGCTTCGATCACTTTCAGACGCTTAGCCAGTTTCTTAGGCTTCAGCTCTGTTGTTGCTTCAGCAATTTCCACACGCAGGCCGGCAGCGATCTTTTCAAGATCGAGACCTTCCATCATGTCGCGAATAGCTTCCGCGCCAATCCCAGCCGTAAAGCTGTCAGGACCGTACTCGTCCTGCGCGTCGAGAAACTCTTCTTCAGAGAGAAGCTGCTTCTCTTTAAGCGGCGTGAGGCCTGGCTCAACAACAATGTAATTCTCAAAATAGAGAACCCGCTCAAGATCCTTGAGCGTCATGTCCATCAACAAACCGATGCGTGATGGCAGCGACTTCAGGAACCAAATGTGCGCAACCGGTGCGGCGAGCTCGATATGGCCCATGCGCTCACGGCGGACTTTGGTCAGCGTAACTTCAACACCACATTTTTCGCAGATGATGCCTTTATATTTCATCCGCTTGTATTTGCCGCAAAGGCATTCGTAATCCTTGATCGGCCCGAAAATCCGCGCACAGAAAAGACCATCCTTCTCCGGCTTAAATGTCCGGTAGTTGATTGTCTCTGGCTTTTTGATCTCGCCATATGACCAGGAAAGAATACGCTCAGGGCTGGCGAGCGAAATCTGGATCTGCTCAAACGTCTGAGCTGGCGCAGTTGGATTGAAAAGGTTCATGACCTCTTGGTTCATGGACTTCTCCTCGGTTCGGACCCTGATCGGTCAAAAAGACCTTTAGGGGATTTAGAGATACCGACAGGGCCCGTCAGCATCGCCCCAATTCAAATTCACATCCACTCCCGCGAGAGGAGCAATCGACGGGCGCAGCAGGTGCGCCCGTCTAAATCTTAGCTCGCTGGCCGATCTATCAGCTCAACATTGAGGCCGAGAGAACGCATCTCTTTCACAAGAACATTGAAGCTTTCCGGGATACCCGCTTCGAACGTGTCATCGCCACGAACGATTGCTTCATAGACCTTGGTACGACCGGCAACATCATCCGATTTCACGGTCAACATTTCCTGCAAAGTGTAGGCGGCACCATAAGCTTCCAGTGCCCACACCTCCATCTCACCGAAGCGCTGACCACCGAACTGGGCCTTACCACCCAATGGCTGCTGCGTGACGAGACTGTATGGACCGATCGAGCGTGCATGAATCTTGTCATCGACAAGGTGATGCAGTTTCAGCATGTAGATGTACCCAACCGTCACATCACGGTCGAAAGTCTCTCCTGTCCGGCCATCATAAAGAGTGACCTGACCGGAATGTCCTAGACCCGCATTTTCAAGCTGGGTCACAACGTCTGGTTCGTGCGCTCCATCAAAGACCGGTGTCGCAAACGGCACACCGTTGCGAAGGTTGCCAGCCATCTCGATCAGAGCTGGTTCATCAAGCGATGCATATGTCTCATCGCCTTCATAAACCTTGTCCAAAGTCTCACGCAGCGCCGCGGTGCTGTTTTCACGCTGATAGATTTCCAGCGCTTGCGTCACCTTCCGACCAATACCGTGCGAGGCCCAACCCAGATGGGTTTCAAGGATCTGCCCGACATTCATTCGGCTCGGCACCCCGAGAGGATTGAGCACGACATCAACCTGTGTTCCATCTTCCAGGTGAGGCATGTCTTCCACCGGTACGATGCGAGAAATCACACCCTTATTGCCGTGACGACCAGCCATCTTGTCACCAGGTTGAAGCTTACGCTTCACAGCAACAAAGACTTTGACCATTTTCATGACACCAGGTGGCAACTCATCACCACGCTGAAGCTTGTCGACCTTGTCCTCAAAGCGTGCTTCGAGGCGCGCTTTGGACTCGTCATACTGACGCTTCAGTGCTTCGATTTCGGACATGGCTTTTTCATTACCAACCGCAATCTGCCACCACTGCCCCTTAGACAAACCATCCAGGTCCGTCTTCGAAACTTTGGCGCCGGCTGCAAGATCAGCTGGTCCTGATACCACTTCCTTGCCTGTCAGGATTTCCTGAAGACGGCCATAAACGTTCCGCTCAAGGATCGCGAGTTCGTCATCTCGGTCTTTTGCAAGACGTTCGATTTCGTCTCGCTCAATCGACATGGCGCGTTCATCCTTGTCGACGCCGTGGCGGTTAAACACACGAACCTCAACAACCGTCCCTGTCACACCAGGGGGCAGACGAAGCGATGTATCACGAACATCAGATGCCTTCTCACCGAAGATGGCGCGCAGAAGTTTTTCTTCCGGCGTCATTGGGCTCTCACCCTTCGGCGTGATCTTACCGACGAGAATGTCAGATGGACCAACTTCAGCACCGATATAAACGATGCCGGCCTCATCGAGGTTGCGAAGCGCTTCCTCACCAACGTTTGGAATGTCCCGCGTAATCTCTTCAGGCCCAAGCTTCGTATCACGCGCCATCACTTCGAACTCTTCGAGGTGAATAGAGGTGAACACATCATCCCGTACGATCCGTTCAGAGATCAGGATGGAATCCTCAAAGTTGTAGCCATTCCAAGGCATGAACGCGACGAGCACGTTCCGCCCAAGAGCCAGTTCCCCGAGATCTGTGGAAGGACCATCTGCAATGATGTCGCCACCATTGATCCGGTCGCCCACCCGCACCAGCGGACGCTGGTTGATGCAGGTGTTTTGGTTCGAGCGCTGGAACTTGCGCAGATTGTAGATATCAACCCCAGGCTTGCCAGGGTCTGTTTCTTCGGTTGCACGGATAACGATACGTGTCGCATCCACCTGGTCGACAACACCGGTCCGGCGGGCCGCAATCGCCGCACCACTGTCGCGTGCCACGATCTCTTCCATACCCGTACCAACGAACGGTGCTTCAGCTTTCACCAAAGGTACCGCCTGACGCTGCATGTTCGAGCCCATGAGAGCGCGGTTCGCGTCATCGTTTTCAAGGAATGGAATGAGAGCTGCCGCAACAGACACAATCTGTTTTGGCGACACATCGATCAGGTCAACTTGCTCAGGTGGGACCATCTCGAAGTCACCGTCGATACGGCAGTTCAGAAGGTCATCCTGAAGCTTGCCGTCCGCACCGATGGGAACATTCGCTTGAGCAACCCGGTAGCGGGCTTCTTCCATGGCCGACAGGTAAACCGTGTCGTCAGTCACCTTGCCATCAACCACACGTCGGTATGGGCTTTCGATAAAACCATACTTATTAACGCGTGCAAAAGTCGCGAGCGAGTTGATCAGACCAATATTTGGTCCTTCAGGAGTCTCAATCGGACAGATACGACCATAGTGAGTTGGATGCACGTCACGGACTTCAAAGCCAGCGCGTTCACGGGTCAGACCACCCGGCCCAAGTGCTGAGAGACGGCGCTTATGCGTAATCTCTGAGAGCGGATTTGTTTGGTCCATAAACTGTGACAGCTGCGATGAGCCAAAAAACTCACGAACAGCCGCCGCAACTGGTTTCGCGTTGATCAGGTCATGCGGCATGACTGTGTCGATGTCGACAGAGCTCATCCGTTCTTTGATCGCGCGCTCCATGCGAAGCAGACCGATGCGGTACTGGTTTTCCATCAGCTCGCCAACCGAACGCACACGCCGGTTGCCAAGATTATCGATGTCATCAATTTCGCCACGGCCATCACGCAGACCGACGATCGTCCGGATCACTTCGATGATGTCTTCTTTGCGCAGCACACGAACAGTGTCTTCCGCATCAAGGTTGAGGCGCATGTTCATCTTCACGCGACCAACAGCAGACAGATCATAACGCTCGGGATCGAAGAACAGACTGTGGAACAGCGCATCGGCCGTATCAAGGGTCGGCGGTTCACCAGGACGCATCACACGATAGATATCGTAAAGCGCCTGCTCTCTGTCTGTGGCCTTGTCGACAGCCAAAGTGTTGCGGATAAAGGCACCCGTGTTCACATGGTCAATATCGAGCGTATTGATTTCGCTCGCACCAGCATCAACGAGAGTTTCGAGCAGCTCTTCCGTGATTTCCTCACCTGCTTCAGCAAAGATCTCACCTGTTTCAAGGTTGACGAGCTCTTCAGCCATGTATCGGCCGATAACCTCAGCGTCCTGAACGAGAAGCTCCTTCAGACCTTCTTCAGCAAGCTTGCGAGAAAGCCGCGGAGTCATCTTGCGGCCCGCCTCGACAACCACTACACCGCCTTTGGCGTTGACCAAGTCATGCTCGGGCTTAAAGCCGCGATAGCGCTCAGGATCAAACGGAAGTTTCCAACCGTCTTTGGTCTTCGTGTATTTCACATGGCCGTAGAACGTATTGAGAATGTCCTCAGAGTCGAGGCCAAGCGCATAGAGCAACGTCGTAACGGGAAGTTTCCGGCGGCGGTCGATGCGGACATGAACAATGTCTTTTGCATCAAACTCAAAGTCGAGCCACGAACCACGGTAAGGAATGACGCGAGCTGCGAACAGAAGCTTACCAGACGAGTGAGTCTTGCCCTTATCATGGTCAAAGAACACGCCTGGGCTACGATGCATCTGCGAAACAATCACACGCTCCGTGCCATTGACGACAAACGTACCGTTCGTTGTCATGAAAGGCATGTCGCCCATATAGACGTCTTGCTCTTTGATATCTTTAACAGACTTGGCGCCTGTGTCTTCATCCACTTCAAACACGATCAACCGCAATGTTACCTTGAGCGGCGCTGCGAACGTCATGTCGCGCTGCTGACACTCTTCTACGTCATATTTTGGATGCTCGAATTCATAGTCGACAAATTCCAGCATAGCGGTTTCTGAAAAATCGCTAATCGGGAAGACCGACCCGAATACAGACTGCAGACCTTGATCAAGACGCGCCCCATCGGACTGCCGATCAACCTGCAAGAACTGGTCATAAGAATATTTTTGAACCTCGATCAGGTTTGGCATCTCTGCCACCTGGGGGATACGTCCAAATGATTTACGAACCCGCTTCCGACCAGTAAATGACTGCGTCATTTTTGTTCCTCGAAATCTTCCTCAGACAAAGTGCCGGATCAGTGAGAAACCTCACCACGCCCCTCCGGCGGAGCAATTGGGAGCGACCGTCAGGCCGCTCCCAAGCAGTACTACTTGAGCTCGACAGATGCGCCAGCATCTTCCAGCTTCTTCTTAAGCTCATCAGCTTCAGCCTTAGGACAGTCAGCTTTGACTTCCTTAGGTGCACCTTCAACAAGCTCTTTAGCTTCTTTCAAGCCAAGACCTGTGATTGCGCGTACTTCTTTGATGACGTTGATTTTCTTGTCACCAGCCGCAGTCAGAACAACTGAGAACTCAGTTTTCTCTTCTGCAGGTGCACCAGCATCACCACCAGCAGCGGCAGCAACAGCAACAGGTGCAGCAGCAGAAACGCCCCACTTCTCTTCGAGAAGTTTGGACAATTCAGCCGCTTCAAGCACGGTCAGGTTCGACAGGTCGTCGGCAATTTTTTCAAGATCAGCCATTTTTAAAATTTCTCTCTAATCAATCAGTTCAAACTTGGGGTTCGAGGACCGGCCTATGCCGCTTCCTCGCCCTGTGCAGCTTTTGCGCCCATAACGCGAGCCAGCTGACCGGCAGGTGCTTGCAGCACTCCGGCAATACGTGTTGCAGGCGTAGAAATCATGCCCACCAGCTTTCCGCGCAGCTCATCCAGAGACGGCAGTTCGGCCAAGGCCTTCACACCATTCTGATCAAGCAGGGTTTCGCCCATCGCACCGCCAAGGATCACGAATTGCTCGTTCTCTTTAGCGAAGGCTGCAGCAATTCTTGGCGCTGCAACCGGGTCTTCCGAATAGGCGATTGCCGTTGGTCCCGCGAAATGATCGGCAATGCCGGCCACCACGGTTCCGTCCAGAGCGAGTTTGGCGAGCCGGTTCTTTGTAACTTTGACATTGCCGCCCGCTTCCGCCATCCGAGCCCGCAGAACTGTCATCTGCGCGACCGTCAAACCGGAATAGTGAGCAACAACAACCACGCCAGCGTCCGTAAAGACGCCTTTGAGGTGCGTTACCAGATCCTCTTTTTCGGCTCTTTTCACTTACTCTTCTCCAAAGCACCCAAATCCCTGGGTGCGTCGGGGGTGAAACAACAGCTTGCGCCCTCATTCCACCGTTGGCAGATGCCGCTCGTGTGTGTCCCCCGAGGAGGCGCGCCACACGACCAGCGCTCTCTTGCCTGTCCCGGGTTTGAACCGACCGTGAAACCGGGCCAAAGCCCGCCACCACAAATCTGCTCTCTCCCCCGTCTATTGCAGGCAGGTCAACTGACCCATTAAGCCAACCAACAAAAGCATGGCTGACACCCACCGTCTCGGACAGGATGAAGACGTGACACGACGCCTCTCCGTTTCCGGAAAACCGTTTGTCCCGTCTTCGCCCAACTCACCAAACTCGTGAGTTGGGAATTCTCTACTAGACGTCCAACCCAATTTGGGATCAGGCGTCCTGTACACTCGAAAGGTCGATCTTTACACCCGGCCCCATTGTGGAACTCAGCGCGACCTTCTTCATGAACGTTCCTTTTGCACCAGTAGGCTTAGCCTTCTGGACTGCGTTGAGCAGTGCACGCACATTGCCTGCAATCTGATCTTCGCTGAAACTTGCTTTGCCAACACCAGCATGCACGATGCCCGCCTTCTCAACGCGGAATTCAACCGCGCCGCCCTTGGCAGATTTCACGGCAGCCGCGACATCCGGCGTCACAGTTCCAACTTTTGGGTTTGGCATCAAACTGCGGGGCCCAAGCACTTTGCCCAGACGTCCCACTAGCGGCATCATGTCAGGTGTTGCGATGCATCGATCAAAATCGATCTTACCTGATTGAACTTCAGCAGCCAGTTCCTCGTCCCCAACAATGTCAGCACCAGCCGCCCTTGCTTCGTCAGCCTTATCACCCTTGGCAAACACAGCGACGCGCACTGTGCGGCCCGTGCCATTTGGCAGCTCAACGACACCACGAACCATCTGGTCAGCGTGACGCGGATCAACACCCAGGTTGATCGCCAGCTCAATGGTCTCGTCGAACTTCGCTTTCGCGCGTTCTTTGACCATCTTCACCGCATCATCCAGCGGATAAAGCGCCTTTGCATCAACACCGTCGCGGGCAGCTGTTGTTCTTTTTCCTACTTTTGCCATCGTCTTACCCTGCCACCTCTAGACCCATCGAGCGGGCAGAGCCCATGATGATCTTTGTTGCTTGATCAAGATCGTTGGCATTCAGGTCAACCATCTTCTTTTCAGCAATCTCGCGACATTGCGCGACCGTTACCGACCCGGCGACGTCACGACCAGGAGCCGTGCCGCCCTTTTTCAGCTTAGCGGCCTGCTTCAAATAGTAAGAAGCCGGTGGTGTCTTCGTTTCAAATGTGAACGACTTATCCTGATAGATTGTAATGATGGTTGGGATAGGCATCCCGTTTTCCATCTGCTGCGTTTTTGCATTAAACGCCTTACAAAATTCCATGATGTTCAATCCGCGCTGACCCAATGCAGGGCCAATCGGAGGAGATGGGTTTGCTGCACCCGCTGGTACCTGAAGCTTCAGATAACCATCAATTTTCTTCGCCATTTATCTTTCCCCTTCCGATTGGGAGCTCCCGCCCGGAAATTTTAAAGGGTTAGTGGTACGGCAGCGTAGATGCCACCTCCCACACACAAAACGGGACGTGCCCAACAAGCCTAAAGCTTGTCGACCTGCCCGTACTCAAGCTCGACCGGTGTAGCCCGACCGAAAATAGACACAGCGACTTTAAGCCGTGTCCGTTCTTCATCGACTTCTTCGACAATACCATTGAACGAGGCAAACGGCCCATCAGCCACCCGCACTTGCTCACCAATTTCGTAAGTGATGCTGGGTTTCGGCCGCTCGACCCCTTCCTGCACCTGGTGCAGGATCACATCAACTTCCTTCTGACTGATCGGCTGCGGCTTATTATCCGCGCCCAGAAATCCAGTCACTTTCGGCGTATCTTTGATGAGGTGATAGGCCTCATCCGTCAGTGCCATCTTCACAAGCACATAGCCCGGGAAGAATTTTCGCTCAGCATTTACCTTGCGCCCGCGACGCAGCTCGACGACCTCTTCTGTCGGAACGAGGATTTCCTCAAACACTTCCTCAAGTCCCGCGCTACTCGCACGTTCGCGAATAGACTCAGCGACCTTCTTTTCGAAGTTCGAGTATGCCTGAACGATATACCACCGCGCCTTCATGATCGTCGCACCTTTAATCGCCCGCACCTTAGCCACCAAGTCCGAGCACGAATGAAACTCCGTAACTCAAAACCTGATCTGCAAGAAAGAAGAACACAGCCGCCATCACAACCATGATGAAGACCATGACCGTCGTCACAATCGTTTCGCGCCGCGTTGGCCACGTCACCTTCGACGTTTCTGACCGAACCTCTTGCACGAACTGAACTGGATTGCTTTTAGCCATAGTTCCTCTCGCGAGTTTGACCGAAAATTCGGTCCCTCAAGTTAAATCCTGCCCACCTTCTTAAGTGGCAGGAGTGGAGGGACTCGAACCCCCAACCCCCGGTTTTGGAGACCGGTGCTCTACCAGTTGAGCTACACTCCTAAACCGAATGCCCCACCGCCAAAATGGCCGCGGGACAAACAACTGAGCGGCCCTGGTAAGAGCCGCCCAGCAAACACCTTACTCGATGATTGAGGATACGACGCCGGATCCGACAGTCCGTCCGCCTTCACGGATAGCGAAGCGAAGCTTCTCTTCCATGGCGATCGGTGCGATCAGCTCAACCTCAATTGCAACATTATCTCCTGGCATCACCATCTCGGTGCCTGCTGGAAGGCTCACAACACCCGTCACGTCCGTCGTCCGGAAGTAGAACTGTGGACGATAGTTTGTGAAGAATGGTGTGTGACGACCACCCTCATCCTTCGTCAGGATGTAGGCTTCAGCCGTAAACTTCGTGTGTGGAGTGATCGAACCAGGCGCACAAAGAACCTGACCACGCTCAACCTGTTCGCGGTCAACACCACGAAGCAGAGCCCCAATATTGTCACCTGCTTCACCGCTATCAAGCAGCTTGCGGAACATTTCAACACCCGTACAGGTCGTCTTCTGCGTGTCCTTGATGCCGACGATTTCAATTTCGTCACCAACATTGATCACACCGCGCTCAACACGACCCGTCACAACAGTACCGCGACCTGAGATAGAGAACACATCCTCAATCGGCATCAGGAATGGCAGGTTAACTGCACGCTCTGGCTGTGGAATGGCTTCATCAACCGCTTCCATCAGCTTCAGGATGCTTTCTTTACCGATATTGTCATCGCGGCCCTCAAGGGCAGCAAGGGCTGAACCAGCAACGATTGGAATATCGTCCCCTGGGAAGCCATATTCGGAAAGAAGCTCACGCACTTCCATTTCAACGAGCTCAAGAAGCTCTTCGTCATCAACCTGGTCAACCTTGTTCAGGTAAACAACCAGCGCTGGAACACCAACCTGACGGGCAAGAAGAATGTGCTCGCGCGTCTGTGGCATCGGGCCATCAGCTGCGTTCACAACAAGAATGCCACCATCCATCTGAGCCGCACCGGTGATCATGTTCTTCACATAGTCAGCGTGACCTGGGCAGTCCACGTGGGCATAGTGACGGTTTGCCGTCTCATACTCAACGTGAGCAGTAGAGATCGTAATACCGCGGGCCTTCTCTTCAGGCGCCTTGTCGATATCTGCATAATCAGAAAAGTCTGCCCCACCAGATTCAGCAAGCACTTTCGTAATCGCCGCCGTCAGCGTCGTCTTACCGTGGTCAACGTGACCAATCGTGCCAATGTTAACGTGTGGCTTATTACGCTCGAATTTCTCTTTGGCCATGGCCTCTTCTAACCTTCATCTATATGGGGCCCGGCCCACTTACACGTGGGGGCCGCCCCGGCCTAACTACTGTGAGCAGGTCGATCACGCCGCCTGCTCATTTCTTACTAACCCAGGGCACCCAAGTCCGCTTCTGCGACCTTGCATGCGCCCCTTGAGCTTTTGTGCCCCAATAGCTGGAGCGGGTGAAGGGAATCGAACCCTCGTCATCAGCTTGGAAGGCTACTGCTCTACCATTGAGCTACACCCGCCTCTTCCGTCGAAATTCGCCTCTAAAGTCTTCGTCTCTAAGTCGATGGTGGAGGGAGTTGGATTTGAACCAACGTAGGCATAGCCAACGGATTTACAGTCCGTCCCCTTTAACCGCTCGGGCATCCCTCCAAAACCGAATACAAATTCCTTATTAAACGCAGTGGCTTCGCGGCACAGAGACCCGACCGAATATTGATCGGGTTTATGTGCGCCCGCCCTTAGCCTGTCAACTAAAAATCATCCGAAAAAACGTGCAAGCCCCCGCAGCGTCACCGCTATTTCACTTGAAGCAAGCTGGCGGCACTGTGGAGGCTGTTTATTGCGTAAGCCCGTAGATGCAGAATATAAGGTCGGATATGACCAAGCGCAAGCAACCACGCCCCCATTCGTCCGCCAATTCCCAAGAGAAAACCAAGAAAAACCGCGGAAAACGGCGACCTACGCCGCCGGCCGCAGCCAAAGCCGAGACAGGTGGTGCTTATCTCTATGGTCTTCATGCGGTGTCTGCGGCCCTTGCCAACGACAAACGCCGGATCTCTCAACTTATCTGCACATCATCTGTCGCAAAGGACCTCGAGGCGGCCGGACAGACCAGACGAATCAAGCCAGTCCTCGCGGAAACGAGCGAAATTTCTGAAATGTTGCCACCCGGCGCAGTTCATCAGGGTGTAGCGCTCAAAACCAATCCACTCCACGAGCCCGATCTTGACCAGGTGATGGAGGGCGCCACCCGCCTCGCCCTCCTTGATCAGGTGACCGACCCACATAATGTCGGCGCCATCCTTCGCTCCGCTGCTGTCTTCGGGGTTTCGGGACTTGTGATGACCGATCGCAACAGCCCTCCACAATCCGGCGTGCTTGCAAAGTCCGCATCTGGTGCCCTGGAACACGTCTCCATCTGCCGTGTGAGCAATCTATCCCGGTCCATCGAAACCCTGATAAAACAAGGCTTTACAATTATCGGCTTAGACGGAGATTCAAATCATGAGCTGAGCCAAATCGACACCAGCGGGAAGGTCGCGCTGGTGCTCGGTGCGGAGGGCGCTGGTCTCAGGCGCCTGACCCGGGACAAGTGCGATTGGTTGGCAAAACTCCCCGCGTCCGGCCCCATGCGCAGCCTCAATGTCTCCAACGCGGCAGCTGTCGCCTTCTATGAATTAGCGCGAAACGAGCGCTGAAAGCCGTCAAAGACCCCGCGGAGAGAGCCCTGCGGCGGTGTAGATCGCGTCAATCGCGTCCATATTGGCAACAGCGTCAGCCCCGCCTGTTGGCACGCCGGCCCCACCCGATATCGCTCCGATTACCGCATCCAGCTGATGATCAAAAGTCGACTGACCATCAACCTGTTCAGTTGTTTCCTCACCATTGACGAGCAGCGTCAGTTGGTGGCCAAGATAGGGATGGATCGGATTATTGACATGCAACCGACCTTTTTGACCAATCACCTCAAATTCCGCACGAATGGCGACGCCAGAACGCATATCGCAGGAAATTCGAGCCGGAATGCCGCTAAACTGAAGCTCAGCCTCCATTGAAAGGTCGATGCCCGGCCGCCCGATCTTCGCTGCAGCACTGATAATCTGGGGTTCAGACCCCGCAATATGCCGCAGCATATGAAGCGGATAGCAGCCAAGATCCATCAAGGCCCCACCACCGAGTGCCAGGTCGTATCGAATATTCCCGGCAACATCAGGAATTTCCACATCAAAGGCACCGCTCATAGCGATCAGGGGCCCCAACTCGCCGGACCGCACAATCTCAATAACCCTCGCAAAAAGCGGATGATAGAAATAGTGGAAGCCTTCAACGCAAAGCCGGCCGGTCCGCAGCGCAGTCTCAACCATGCCGCGTGCTTCTCCGGCATTCATGGCGAACGGCTTTTCGCACAGCACATGGCGACCAGCCTTCATGGCCGAGACACTAAGTGGTGCATGAGAAACAGGCGGTAACCCATTGTAAATAAGATCAATTTCTGGATCTGAGATCAACTCATCATACGTGGCAGCGACGCGCGCAATACCATGCTCAGCAGCAAAGGACGCGGCCCGCTCTGGATCTCTTGCGGCGACAGAGACCACTTCGACATCATCACGTCGGGCAGCAGGCCCAATGATCGCCAATGGCGCGATCTGCGATGCCCCAAGCAGCCCTACCCGAACCAGCTGTGCCCCCATTGTACCCTCATCTTATTGGTCCTAGCCCAAGACCACACGCCACCGTGTCAGATTTTCAGCGACAAAAACAGCTCTCTTCTTTCTGTCAGCGGCAGCATTCCCCCGTCGACCCCGCTGCACACCAATCGGTCAATTGACATTGTTAAGCAGTCGATTAAATATCTACCCAGAAAATCACTGGTTTTGGGAGGGACCCGTCATGGCTATTTCACTGGAAGCGATCAACTGGCTTGCTGTTCTAGGGGCGATCGTCGCCAATATGGCCGTCGGCGCCATTTGGTACTCTCCCATCGCCGCTGGCAAAGCATGGCTGGAATCGACAGGCCGGAGCCAAGAAGAAATTGAAGGCGGTGGCGGAGCCATGGCGCTGGCCATTGTCCCAGCAGCCCTCAACGCAACCGTCATCGCGATCCTTGCATCCGGGCTCGGCGTGGCCACAGCAGGCGGCGGCGCCCTGCTCGGCTTGGCCGTGTGGCTGGGGTTTGTCATGCCCACCAACTGGATCGAGGTGATTTTCGACCGCAAAAGCTACCGGACAGCCATCATCAATAATGGCAACTTCATCATCACCATGCCGCTGATGGGCGCGATCATTGGCATGTGGGGCTGATCAGCTCAGGCAGCTTTCACGCCCGCTGGATTTGATCCACGGTCCCCTGTGACCCTCGGTGTAACAACATCGCGGACTCCATTGCCCATCCGGTCTCATTTCTGCGCGGCCACCGACTTGGCAAGAAAGGCAATCTGAAGTTCCACACGCTTTAGCTCACGCACGACGGTATTCTTGTTCACTTCCATCCAGTACCAGATCTTCGCCAACGCCACGAAGATAACGAGAACGACGCAAAGGCCTCCCCAAAACGCCATTTCTTTAACGTCCGTAGCCTGAAAAAAACGGAAACCAGACCAGACAGCGCCACCCCAAGCTGCGAAAGAATAAATCCACAGGATCGCCACCCAATACCGCATCTTGGAGCGAAAACTGTCGCCTATCATATCGAACATGCCTTGTTCACCCGTCAGGGTCTCAAGCTCGGCCATTTCCTCTGAACTCAAAACAGCGCGAATTTCGTCGTCAATGTTCGTCATCATCTTCTCCTTCATGGAAGCGGCGTAGTTCTTCTCGCAGGCTATGCAGCCTGGATTTCACAGTGCCCGCCGGAATGTTGAGTTGGGTAGCAATCTCTTCAATTGAGTAACCGTGGCTGTAATAGAGGCCCAAAAGACGCCGTTGCTCGCCAGGCAGCGCACGGATGGCCGCTTTCAAATCCAAAGTCGACGCAGCCGTCTCTAAGGCCTCACCATTTACGCCATTCAACGCAATATCTTTGTAATGGGCCGCCAAGGTCCGTCGGTGCACCTGCCCACGCACCTGATCAGCACAAGCCCGGGCCGCAATGGTGAATAACCAGGCTGGAAAACGGGCTGGGTCTTCCAACCGTCGAAACCCCTTCACCACTTGCAGCCAGACGCTCTGAACGACCTCTCGGGCAGCATCCACATCATCCGTCCGTCGTCGGCAAAAGCGTAACAATTGCGGTGACCAACTCCGTACGAGATCTCGAAACGCCTGTTCATCGCCGCCTTGTGCACGCAGAACCTGCAATTCGTTCACGATTGTTTTGACGTTTCTAACCATCAACCACGGGCCTGGTTTCGGGATCACCAACGGATATGGCCGCTGGCAAACACCATAAAAGTCTCTCACCCCCTATAGTCGCAGGAAGAGGCGCATTGGTTCATTCGGCAGAGGATGTTTTATAAATTGGTTTCGCCAGCCCACTTGGTTTTTGCCCAAAAACAATCCGTGCAAAACCAAAAATGGGCGAAACACAATGTTTCGCCCATTTTGGCTGCAATTTTTGCAGCATACCTGATTTGTGGAAGCCTAGGCCGACTTAAGCCCCGCCAGGAACTGATCCACATGCCCCTTGAGTGCATCAGCCTGCTTCGACAGATGGTCAACTGCACCATCGACCCTGACGGCAGAATCGCCGGATATCTCCGTGCTCCTCTGAACCCCAACCATTGATTGGGACAGTTCCTGCGTGCCCTGGGCCGCCTGCTGAACACTGCCACTGATCTCATGCGTGGCATTTTTTTGCTCTTCGATCGCCGACGCCACGATGTTGGAATAGGAATCGATTTCTGTGATCGTCTTCGTGATCTCGGAAATCGCTGCAACAGATTGGTCAGTGACAGATTGTATCTCTGAGATCTGCGCTGTGATTTCCCCTGTCGCTTTTGCAGTCTGAGTTGCAAGCCCCTTAACCTCGGACGCCACAACCGCAAATCCCTTGCCTGCTTCACCCGCACGCGCAGCTTCAATCGTCGCGTTCAACGCCAGTAGGTTCGTCTGATCAGCAATGTCACTGATCAAATCAACCACATCACCAATTCTCGCAGCCGCCTCCGCGAGACTTGTCACGGACTGAGTTGTGCTCTCAGCGTCAAGGACAGCTTTCTGCGTAACTTCTGCAGTCTTAGCGATCGTGTTGGACACTTCGGCAATCGAGGCTGACATCTCCTCCGCAGCAGACGCAACGACCTGAACATTCGTGCTCGTTTCTTCCGTTGCAGCCGAAACTGCCACTGTCTGCTCTTTCGTTGAGTTGGCAGCTTCAGCCATTTCTTTGGAGGTAGCTCCCAAAGTCGCGACAGACTCGCCGAATGCGCCAATGACCGATGCAACGGACTCGTCAAATTCTTGAGTCAGACGCGCGACCTCATCTTTCCGGCGCGCTTCTGCTGCGTCGAGCTCTTGTTGGTGTTTCTGGTCTGCAACCCGCGCGTCTACCGTCACTTGGCGCAACACACCATAGGCTCTGGCTGTCTGACCAATTTCGTCTTCAGTATGGACAGAAACCTCAGCGCTCGTATCCCCCTCAGACAGAGAACCCAAGGCATCAACAACGTTCCTGAGCGGGCCGACAATGCCGCGAACCACCATAAAGGCTACTCCGCCTGAAACAACAACAGCAACCAGCGTCAGGATCAGAACCATCCAGACAGCCGAAGTCTCATGTTGTTTCACAACATCGAGGGACTCCACTGTCAGGTGTTCAATTTCATACAGAATCTCAGTGATTTCCTTATCAAGTGCGTCTTCTTCAGCATGAACGGTGTGTGCCAGTTCCTTGATACCTGCGGTCTCTCCGCGTGCGATCATCTCAATCAGTTCATCAGCGTGCTTTTGGTAGGCGACATGTCCCTCATCAAAGTGTTTGAGTGAGGCAAGAATGGCGCGGTAGCGCTCCTCAACTGTAGCCAAGGGCGTAGCGTCCGCCGCCTCAGCAGCGATCTCTTCAGCGACAATGACCTTTTCCGCGACAATTTTGCCATCCTTCTGGAAAGCTTCCACGAGAGGAGTCAAATCGGATCTCACGGGCCGCCCATTTGACAAATAGGACAGCGCCAGGATGCGTTCGAAGTAAATCGCCTGTTCCAGCTGCGTAAGCGCAACCTTGGTGACCACTTCGGTCAACGGCATCTGCCGATCCGAGACCTCTTCAATCTCTGTTGTGATCGAGTCCATCTGCCACAACGTAGCAGCGCTCGTCGCCACGAAACAAAAAATGAGAAAACCAAGAACACCATAGATCTTTTGCGAGACCATAAATTTGCCAAGGCCTAAACGCCCGCCAGAAAGAAGCCGATTCATTTTTCCACCCAAAAACTTTGTGACCACCAAATATTCACACGCCACCCGGTAGCAAAAAAATTAGACAAATTTGTCTAGAAAACCGTTAATTCCAATCTAGGAAAACTCGGCGTCAAACACATTTCACGCCCTCGAGCCCCCAGCGCCCCAAGCGCCCCAAGCGCCCCCAGCGCGAGCAACCACCGACGTTTCGAAGGCAAAAAAGGAGCCCAGTAAGTAAGTCTGCCACCTACCCGCTGAGCTCTAATTTTCATTATTTAGTGTCCTGCGTTACGCAGCGCGGACATTCTCCAGAAACTGCCCCACATGCCGCTTTAGCGCATCCGTCTGTTTGGAAAGACGCTCTACCGCACCATCAACGCGAAGGGCAGCATCACCAGAGAGCTCAGCTGTTTTTTGAACACCCACCATGGACTGTGACAATTCCTGCGTGCCCATGGCAGCCTGTTGGACACTGCCGCTAATCTCATGGGTCGCTGTCATCTGCTCTTCGATGGAAGAGGAGACCATCGAAGAATATTCGTCAATGTCGCCAATGGTTTTGGTGATCCCCGTAATCGCGGCCACAGAGTCATCCGTTACCGTTTGGATATCTGAAATCTGTTGCGATATCTCACTCGTCGCTTTGGCCGTCTGGGTGGCGAGCTCCTTCACCTCAGACGCCACAACCGCAAACCCTTTGCCGGACTCGCCGGCACGAGCAGCTTCGATTGTCGCATTAAGGGCAAGCAGGTTCGTCTGATCCGCAATATCACTGATCAGATTAACAACGTCCCCGATCCGAGAAGCCGCTTCCGCAAGGCTGGTGACAGACCGGTTGGTCCGCTCTGCCTCAGCAACCGCTTGCTGTGTTACCTGGGCGGTTTTTGCAATCGTGTTCGACACCTCGGAAATGGAGGCGGACATTTCTTCTGCTGCCGATGCAACCACCTGCACGTTGGTGCTGGTTTCCTCAGTCGCCGCAGAGACTGTCGTTGTCTGAGCTTTACCTTTTTCGGCAGCATCAGACATGTCGCCGGAAGTTGCCTCGAGAGTTGACGTTGCCTCTCCCATCATTTGAAGCACTTCTGCGATGGACGCATCGAAGTCTTTTGTCAGCTGGTCGACCCGTGCCTGTCTTGCTTTCTCAGCATCATCCTGGCTTTTCTGGCGGGCCGCGAGCTCTTGAGCTTCTTCCGTTTTCTCCCGCAAGATCCCATAGGCTTTGGCAGTCTGTGCAATCTCGTCTTCGCCGGAAATGTCGACCCTGCGGTCCGTCTTGCCGGTCGAGAGAGCAATCAGAGCTTCAACGACACGCTGCAGCGGCCCGACAATGCCACGAACGATCAGGTAGGAAACCGTCCCACCAACCGCAATGGCAGCCAATGCCATGAAAAAGACAGTCCAAACAGCAGTGACCTCATGTTCCTTAACAAGGTTCAGCGAGTCAGCAGTCAGATGTTCTATCTCAAGCAGAATGTCCGCGATTTCATGATCAAGTTTCTCTTCCTCCTCGACCACGCCTTCAATCTTCCGCTCAATCAGAGTCCTGTCACCGCGGCGAACCGCCTCAATCAGCTCCTGGGCATGCTCCTCATAAACCAGGTGCCCTGCTTCAAAATGCTTCAATGATGCAAGAATGGCTTCGTATCTTTTGCTGGTCTCTGGAAGATAGGCGGTAGTGATGGCATGGGCCACGATCTCTTCGGCGACAACCACCTTCTCATTCACAACCTTCCCGTCTTTCTCGAAGGCCGCCACGAGCGGGTCCAAAGCAGTCCGCGAGGCTGCGCCTGACGACGCATAGCCCAAGCGCAAGATGCGCTCAAAATAGATCGCCTGCTCCAGCTGATTAAGCGAGACCTGCGTCACCACCTCTGTCAGCGGCATCTGCTGATCTGCAATCTCTTCAATCTCAGCGGTAATCGAATTCATGCGCCACAGCGTGACCATGATGGTTGCCGCGAAGCAAAGGACCAGAAAGCCCAATACTCCGTAGATTTTTTGAGAAACCCGTAATGTAGAAAGATTGAATCGCCCGGCAGCGGTCATCTGGCTCATTTTCCCACCCAAATCCAAATTAAGACCTGCCGGGACCCTAATCCGAACGTTCTAGGAAACTCCTAATTGCACTTTAGTCAAATCCGAATCAAGATTTTACGATTTTGGAAACTGATCGCTTGCAGAGGCCGAAGACCGCCAGTATGTTGGCGCCGAATCTAAGGGGCCGGCTTAGCTCAGTTGGTAGAGCACCTGATTTGTAATCAGGGGGTCGGGAGTTCGAGTCTCTCAGCCGGCACCATATATTTCAATCACATAGACCGAAGTGTAAAAGCAGACATTGCTAGCCCCGGATTGCGACAGAATTGAGTTGAAACGACGGACCTGAGCAGAATGCCCAGCACACGATCAATTCGGGCGCCAATGAATTTCAATCAACTCGATCTTGGTGGGGCGCAAGATCTGCAGCTCCTTGTGATTGCGGTTCAGCTTCAGCTGGATCTTCGTCGGAATCCGACCGCCACTCCAAAAGGAAATAGAGAACCAATCCCGCGACCAGCCCCCAGGCGGCCCCGTATGTCGCAAGGACGATGCCCATCGTACCTGCGACACCCATTTGGGTATTGTTTTTCATTTCATCGGCGGCAACGCTGACACAAAGGTAACCGGTCACCAGCAGGGTAATCGACAGTGCGATTGGCAAGACCGGCTTGAATAAGGTCACGAGGGGCAAAGCGAACAGCGCCAATAGTAGAACAAAATAGAATGTTCCCGCGCCGCTATAGATGGAGTCCATTGCCCGGCGTCCGTACCGATAACGCTCGGCCATCGTGACCATAACACCCGTGAACAACGGCCCTGCGAGCCCAGGGAAAGGCGCGAAGAAGCTATGGATCAGGTTGCGAACACCGGTCACCAAGTGAACGCGGTCAACATCTACGTCAATGTCTTCATCAGGGCGTAAATGATCGACGCGCGCCAGAACACTCTTGCCAACAATGATATCTCCAAACGCGATGATGTAGGCGATCACCGCCGTCGGTACGGCGAGTAAGAACATATTGGCGGTCGGCATACCGATGCTGAATGGAAGATAATTCCACATCTCAGCAAAAGCGGGTTGTGTGAAACCATATTCGATCTCAGGCAATGGATACTCCCCAAGCGACCAACCGATCGCCATTGCTGCGATCGCACCCGGCACCATGCCATAGCTGGACAAGGCTCTGGCCCATCGGTTTGTTTCGGTCATGCGAAGGAAGGACTGTGAAAACAACATGTAGGCCGTGATAACGAAGCCGATCGTGAGCGATATTGGCGTGGCTGCAAGCCGGCCGCCTTCGCCGATTTCACCGGAGAACGCGGCGATTCCAGCGCCCATCAAAATACCGGCTTTCATCGACTGTGGGATGACGTCCACCAGTTTCGATCCCAAGCGCGTAACGCCTAAGACAAAAAAGATGAGAGTCACGATCAGTTGCAAGGCAATCAGTGCTTTTATCGCGTCAGAGCTCGGTTCAAAATTTCCTAGAAACAGAAGCACGACCGGGATAGCGGGCGTGATCCACCCTGGCACCATCGGAACGCCCAGAAGGCTTGGTAGCAAGAACCCAAGCGCGCTCACAAATACGAAAGCTAAAGCAACATCATAAGGCAACCCGAGATAGCGTTCGAGCAGCGGTATCATTCCCAGCGCCACCACAAAAATGATCAAAGCCTGGATCGCCTCGATCGGTTCCAAACGATAATGGACAAGCGGTAACCGCACTTTGAATGGACCCAAAGGCCAATAAGGCTGTTCTTCGCCGTGTTTTCTCTTTTTTATCACTCGCTCCACCCCCCCGTGAATATGATCCCCGCGATTGTTGTCTGGCTTTGTCACAAACTCAAACTGAAAACACGGGAAAGCCTTCGAAGAATTGCTTAGACGGCACCCATGTCGCGCCATGAGCCAAATGCAAGACCTCGCCTGGCACGTTGTTGCGAGGCGGAAACCTGATGCCTTCGAGTATTGAAGTGCTTGTAGCAAGCTGTGCGAATAGAGAGAAACCGTTGTGCAGACCCTGGCGACCTGAAGCCCTGCATTGCTTGTTCTTGCTTTCAGACGCGAACTGACGATCCTTGAATTCGGCTATTCTTCCACTTGGCTTGATGATTAGCCCACAATTCTCACATCACCAAACTCAAACGAGGTTTTTAGTAGGGACAACTAACTGAGTCATCGAGTTTGAGCACTTCTTGCTCTTCCCTGCTTCGTTCCACCCCAGCAGGTCGTTTGGAGTTGTTTCTAAGAACAAGGCCAAAAACTCAAAATTTTAGCCCGTTTTTGGCTCAGTCCACATCATCCAGGTGCAGAAAAAATCATTGTCTGAATAGTAAATCAGGGGTCGGGAGTTCGAGTCTCTCAGACGGCACCATATATTTCGATCACTCAAGACCGTTCAGACAGGTTGCGTATGGCCTCACGCCATAGGCTCCTACCCTCGCATGCTCTGGAAGATTACCCTCTTCCGGTCGGGGCGGTGCTTACCTATCTCTCTCTGATGGCCTCGTCGCGATACCGCAAGAGCGGGGTCAGCAAATATTCAATGACCCGCCGTTTCCCCGTTTTCACCTCTACGGTTACCGACATGCCCGGCGTCAACGCTCTGTCTTCGCCTGCAGCACGCATCGTCGCCCGGTCCATTGAGACACGTACCGGGAACACCAAACCTGTTCCTTCTTCTTCGATAGCATCGTTGGATACATCCAGAACAATGCCATTGATCGTGCCATATTTGGTGAAGGGAAATGCATCAACTTTGATTTCAGCCCCCTGCTCTACCAGCACAAAGCCTTTGTCTTTATTGAGAAGCATGGCCTCCACTTCTAATCCAGCATCCTCAGGTATTATGATCATGATCTGTTGGTCAGTGGTTACAACTTCACCGACGGTGTGAACGGCAAGCTGCCGTACAATGCCTGACACAGGCGCATGAAGCCGGTTACGCGCTTCGCGCCGTGTCGCCTTTATCAGCTCTTGAGTGAGGCCGGAGAGCCGAGACTCAGCATCTGCGAGGTCTGTCACCGCTTTGCTGAGGAAGGTCGCAATTGTCTCCTGTTCGCGCAGATAGGTCGCTGAGATCGCCGCTTCTGTTTCAGCCATCTGGCCCTGCTCAGTGCGAAGGTTGGCGCGCTCTTCATATAAAAGCTGAGCGACCTGCAGATAGTTGGTTCTCGTCCCTGTTTCGCGCTCGAGCAGCGTTTTGTACATATTGACGCGTTCACCAATAACGCCAACAAGCTTTTCACGCTCTTCGACACTCGAAGTAATGCGCGCAAGGGCCGCAACCTGTTGTTCTCGTTCACCCGCCAGACTATCCAGCGCAGCCTGATGCGCCGCGACCGTGCGCAAAAGAACCTCTGACTGCATCGCGAGCAGCTCTGCATCCATTGGGATGGTCGTCTCGATTGAAACCTCCCGTGCCCCAAGCCCCTCGCGCCCGGCACGGATGGTTTCGCGAAGGCGTGCTGCTTCGAGTTCTGCAGCCATCAGATCTCGCGCAAGCCGCTCTCTGTCAGCGGTGCTGTCGGTTGGGTCCAGCTCAACCATCAATTGGCCCGCCTCCACCCTTTCTCCATTGCGCACATGAATAGCGAGGACAGAACCTGTTTCTAAGGGTTCAATGACCTTGACTTTACCCGTCGGGATCACACGCCCCACCAACGTCGCATTAATGTCGATCTTTCCGATGATCGACCAAGCAATTCCAATCACAAAGAGCCCGATCAGAAGACCCGCAAGGATCCGTCCGGCAGGTGACGCGGGCGTGTCGGTGATTTCGATCGCTGCAGGTAGGAACTCCCGCTCCGGCTTGGTGCGTGCAGGGGGCTTGGGGTTACGGACTTCGTCTTCCCAGGTGACCCTGGCAATCTCCCAATATCTCTTCAATTCTTCCCAGAACTGTCTCATGAATCACTCCGCCGGCAGGTCAAGAGCACCCGTTTGGTGCCGATAGAGGCTTGCATAGCGTCCACCCAAACTCAGCAACTCCTCATGGGTGCCGCTTTCGGTGATGCGCCCTTCTTCAACGGTGATAATGCGGTCTGCATTGCGTACCGCGGCCAATCGATGCGCAATAATCATCACAGTGCGCCCTTGTGAGATCGCCGCCATATTCTTTTGAATGAGATACTCGGATTCATAATCGAGCGCGCTGGTCGCTTCATCGAAAATAAGAATCTTCGGATTGGTGACAAGAGCACGAGCAATTGCAATGCGTTGGCGCTGCCCACCGGAGAGGTTTCCACCACGCTCCTCAAGGATCGTGTCGTATCCGTTTGCCAATTCAAGAATGAAATCATGCGCGCCAGACATCTTGGCAGCTGTAACAACACGGTCCATCGACATGGAAGGGTTTGCCAGCGCAATATTCTCTCGCACAGTCCGGTTGAAAAGCATGTTTTCTTGCAGCACAACACCAATCTGACGACGCAGCCAGCTAGGGTCTATCATCGCAATATCAACACCATCCACAAGCACCCGCCCGCTTTCGGGTACATAAAGCCGCTGCGCCAGTTTGGTGAGGGTGCTTTTGCCCGAACCCGACGGGCCGACAATGCCAAGCACCTCACCTGGCTGAATATCAAGAGAAACGTCTTTCAGGACTTCCGCGCCACCCGGCCGATATCGGAATGTCACATGGTCAAAAGAAATGCGACCATCGAGGGCTGGCAGGTTGGAGCGAGCGGCTCCCCCCATGGTTTCGGTTGGCTGGTTCAGAATGTCACCTAGTCGGTCAACAGAAATGCGGGCCTGTTGGAAATCCTGCCACAGCTGGGCCAGACGCAAAATCGGCCCACTCACCCGCCCCGCAAGCATGTTGAAGGCAACCAGCTGACCAACTGTGATGCCGCCTTCAATCACCAGCCGAGCGCCGATCCAAAGCGTAAGGGCGATGACAATTTTATTGATGAACTGCGCCACCTGTCCCGCAACATTGCCAAGATTAGCCGCCTTAAAACTCGCGGTCACATACCCTGCAAGCTGGTCTTCCCAGCGCCGCTGCATCTGCGGTTCAACCGCCATCGCCTTAAGGGTTTGCACCCCAACGACGGATTCAACAAGAAAGGTCTGATTTTCCGCACCGCGCTGGAAACGTTCCTCCACTCGCGCCCGCAGCATCGGCGTCACAAGGATAGACAGGATCACATAGAATGGAATGGACCCCAACACGACGAGTGTGAGGGTTGGACTGTAAAGCCACATGACAGCGAAGAATACGATAGTGAAGAAAATGTCGATGACAAGGGTAAGCGCAGATCCTGTCAGAAACGATCGGATGGTTTCTAACTCGCGCACACGGGCAACGGTCTGTCCCGTTTGCCGGGCTTCGAAATAGCTGACCGGCAACGCCATCAGATGCTTAAAGAGGCTGGCCCCAAGAACAACATCAACCCGACTTGTTGTATGACTAAATGTGTAGGTCCGAAGCGCTCCAAGGATGACCTCAAAAACAGAAATCGCAATGAGACCGAAGACCAATACATCAAGTGTGGTCAAACCTCGATGTACCAACACTCTGTCGATCACTAGTTGAAAGAAGAGTGGGGTTACAAGCGCAAAGATTTGTAGAAAAAAGGAAGCGATCAGCACTTCGCTGAACAGTTTTCGGTATTTGACAATCGCCGGAACAAACCAACTAACGTCGAACTTCCGTTGGTCGCCCGCCAGCCCAGCACGTGTCGTCAGCAACACCAGGTCGCCAGACCAGTTGCTTTCAAACTCTTCTCGGGTCAACTCCTGGGGCGCCTGAGCTGCTGGATCCTGTACGAGAACTCGGTCCTCCGACGCGCGCGCCAAAACGATGAAGGAACCGTCATCCCGGACTGCTATTGCCGGTAGAGAGACCCTCTCCAAACGCTCAAACGTTGAGGCGGATTTACGCGTCTGAAAGCCAATATGTTTAGCCACGCGCAACAGATCATCGGTGCCCAAAACCCCATCAGTCAGCCCCAATTCATGGGTTACCTGTGAAGGCTCAAAAGGCAGCCGGTAATACTGCGTCAACAGCGCAATGCACCCTAGTCCACTATCCACTGAGCCTCACCCCAAGTGTTATCCCCAATCAACTTTCTTGGCCGCTGAGGTTTCAGATACTCTACAACACCAAAATTTCATTGTGAAAGAAGATGTTTGCCGATACCGGTAACTGGGTGATTTTTCAGCTTTTACACCAAATTCCTGAGATCATCTGGAAGGCCCTTGAGCAGTGAGAGGCAAACATCATCCCATTCACCGATTGCCAATCAGATTGTTTTAAAGTGGCTTCCTCCCCCACTGGAGCTAAATCCCAACCTGTTTAGCAGACGGCTCACCCGCGCGTCATCTTCACGTCCCATCGTAACATGTATAGCCATTTCATAGGCCTGTCGGTTGCGCGACCACTTTTCGAAAGCCTTCAACAGAAGTAACGCTGCCCGGCTGTTACGCGCCTCTGGCACGACGTAAAACACCAGCGCCGAGCATGAAACCGCTTCTACAAAAACAAGCCGCCCCGCGACCGCACTCAAGAGCCCAAGTAAAACCGGGTTACCATTCTCGTCGGGGCCTTCAGCAACAATCACACCATTGGTCTTTGGAGAATGCATGTCCCGAGCGATCTGCTTCTTCAACCGTCCCTCTGCCATCGGAAGGTCCGCATATTTGCTCTCGCTCACAACCCGCTCAAGAAGCCTATAGATAGCCGCAGCATCCGCATCGCCTTTCGCAAAACGGATCCTTATGCCTTTTCGGGGAGCACCATCAGCGCGTTCAGGCGTTACCACATTATCGTCTTTTAAAACCATACTCGGGGTTTCTCTTTCGTAAGCACCAGGTCATGAGGGCAAGGCGGCCACTATCCAACCCAGGCCGCCAATGTAGCATTTTGATTTTCTTCTTGTGCGCCACCTATCTGAGTATCACCCGCTGCTTTTGGATCAAAGCTTGCCATAGCGGAGACAAGCGACGCGATGTTATGCGTCTCATTTGTTTGGCTCGAAACATCGACATCAGTGGACGCAACCAATGATGATCGGAAATGACCGTCAAGTACGTCGTCGAGCGAAGCCGTGAGCTCCCTGACATTACCACCGACAATTAGACCGCTGTCATCGCTAACACTATTGAGATCATTGGTAAGGCTAGACAACCCCTGCCCAGTTCCAAAGCCCGTATCTGAGAAATTACCGGAGGTTCCATCGGTTCTAGTGTATTGACCGATACCAAAGGAGACATTGTCCCCTGCCACGCGAACTGTTTCGTCAGATGTGAGCGTGATCGACGCAATACCAACGGCTGCCAGAGAGCGTAGCTCACCTGCATCTGTGACACCGTTCTGGTTGACGTCCTGCCAGACATTGAAGGCGCCGAACTCAGAATCAGACGCATCAAGCACGCCATCTCCATTCGTATCGAAAGCCCGCAGGCCTTCAAGGTCCGTGCGCGCGCCTTCTTTGTAACCCACAAAGGAGACTTCATCATGATCTGTAATCAGACCATCATCGTTCTTGTCATATGCTAGCAGGGCGTCATCACTATCAACCCAACCCGTTGCGTCCGCCTCACCGTCACCGTTCAAGTCAAAGAAGATGTCGCTTTCGTCAGCGTCAACCAGCTCAAGGCCATCGCCATCAAGGTCAAAGGCAATTGGCTTGCTGATAACAATCGGTGGTGCTGGCGTGTAGTTGATCGACACTGTCGCAGTCGATGTATGACCATGGCCGTCACTCACTGTGTAATCAAAGGACACAGTTTGCGCAACTGTCGCATCATTTAGTGTCGCGACCACCCTTTCAGGATAAACAAGAGGGCTAGTGCTAGCGGCAGCATAATTCACCGCAGAGATCCCGACAAAATTGGAATATGAGATGATCGAAAGTACATCTCCATCTGGATCCGTATCGTTTGACATAAGATCAGCGTAGGTGATGTACGGATACAGAGTCACATAATCAGCTGCAAAGGAGATCGAATTATTGCCCGCCGTTGGCGCGTAGTTCAGATCAATTATATTGGCACTGATATTTGCATTGGCTGTACCGCCCTGCCCATCGGATACCGTGTAGCCAATATTGTAGTTGCCCGGCTGACCATTCACCGATGTATAGGTGAGCGTTGTGCCCGAAATGGAGGCAGAGCCCGCCGCTGGCCCACTATTGATTGAATAGGTGAGTGCATCCCCATCAAGATCGGATACCAGGGTCGCCAGATTGATTGAGAAACTCTGCCCCTCATTCACCGTCCTGCTTGAGTTCCCCGCCGTCGGTGCGAAGTTCACATCGTTTATTGTCGCTGTGACAATGCCATTCGCCGTGCCACCCTGACCATCAGAGACAGTGTAAGTCATGTTGTGGGCCCCAGAAGACCCAATAGGCGCACTAAAGGACAACACAGCACCTGAGATCGACGCAGATCCAACCGCCGGGCCGCTCGCAATAGTGTAGGTCAGACTATCTCCATCAAGATCAGAGGTTAGCGTTGACAGATCAACCGTAAACCCTTGGCCTTCATCTATCGTAACGCCAGAGTTTCCAGCAGTCGGTGCGAAATTGATATTATTGACAGTCGCCGTTACGACCGCAGCAGCCGTGCCCCCATTTCCATCAGACACCAGATATCCAATATCATGATTGCCCGATGTGCCAATCGTAGACGTATAGGTCAAAACCGACCCGACGATAGAGGCGACGCCTACTGCTGGCCCACTTGTAATCGTGTAGGTAAGCGCATCCCCATCTACATCCGCAGCCAGGCCGGCCAGGTCGATCGTGAATGCCTGCCCCTCATTAACCGTCCGAGCATCATTCACCGTTGTCGGCGCATCATTCGTATTTAGGACAGTGAGGGCAAAACTTGCCTCTGCAGCCTCAGAGAATTGGTCAGTCGCTGTCACTTTAACTGAGAGAGAGCCAACATCGCCATTTGCCGGCGTACCGCTAAAAGTACCCGTCGCCGGATCGAACATCAGCCAAGTCGGTAGAGCCGACCCATCCTCAAGACTTGCGGAATAGGTCAGCACCTCACCCTGATCATTGTCTTGGAACGTATTGGACGGCACTGTAAGTACGAACGGGCTATCTTCATCAACCACCTGAGCCGCAATGTTGTTGGCAACAATGGGCGCCACATTGGTTCGGCTCACATCCAGATTGAAGTCGGCTTCCGCGCTTGCGCCTGCAGCATCCATCGCGGTGATCTTGATTGTCAAAGTGCCCATATCGGCGAGAGCGGCTGTACCGGTCAACGCGCCGGTCACAGCATCAACGCTCATCCATGATGGCAGTGGGCTGCCGTCCGCCAAAGTCGCCGCAAAAGTGAGCGTGTCACCTATATCCACATCCGTTACGAAACTGCTGATATCAAGCGTCAGAGGCTCATCAATAAGAGCCGTTTGATCCGCGATGGGCACAAGAGCGATCGGCGCATTGTTCGTGTTGTTGAGATTGATGGTTCGGTCCGAGAAGATCAGAGTTTCGACATCAATCAGGGTTGTCGATCCAGAAGCACTTGTAACGGTCCCTACCGTACCGTTCATAAGGACGGAGTGGTCCTCAAACGAT
Organism: Rhodobiaceae bacterium; assembly: GCA_003330885.1. Classification (NCBI taxonomy): domain Bacteria; kingdom Pseudomonadati; phylum Pseudomonadota; class Alphaproteobacteria; order Hyphomicrobiales; family Parvibaculaceae; species Parvibaculaceae bacterium. Next base: position 1,440,614 of record CP030277.1, read on the forward strand.
CCATCGAAAAGCACCGTGTCTGTGCCATCGCCACCATTCATTGCATCCGTGCCACCACCTCCAGAAAGAGTGTCATCCCCGGCACCGCCAAATATCTCGTTATCACCGGCATCACCGGTCAGCACATCCGCATAATCAGATCCAGTGAGGTTTTCAATACTCGTCAGTATGTCGCCCTCAGCGTCACCACCTGCAGCAATGTTCAATTCAAGGTCTACGCTGACCCCAGCGGTCGACCCTTCATAACTCGCAGTATCAGTACCCTCGCCTCCATCAAGGGTATCCGCGCCGGCGGCCCCCTCCAGGATATCATCACCGGCGATACCCAAAAGGACGTTATTGCCCGCATCTCCCGTCAGGCTGTCATCGTGGTTCGAGCCTTGAAGGTTCTCGATAGAGATCAGCGCATCCCCGGTGGCAGTACCACCAATTGCTTGGCCAGAGGCGAGGTTGATTGTAACCGCCGAACCCGAACCATAGTAGCTGGCCATATCTGATCCAGCGCCGCCATCAAGTACGTCTGCTCCACCCTGTCCGACCAGCGTATCAGCACCATCCTGGCCATAAAGTACGTCGTCCCCTCCATTGCCGTGGATCAGATCAATGCCGCCATAGCCCCAGAGCGTGTTGGCTGAGTTATCCCCTGAGATCGTGTCCGCATGGTTCGAACCAAAAACATTCTCAATATTTGAGAGAATATCACCCTCTGCATCACCATCACTCTGTGCACTCGCTAAGAACAGATTGATCGTTACGCCGCTCTGGGATGTGCCATACCGAACAGTATCAACACCATCGCCGCCATCCAATATATCGGCGCCTGCTCCACCAGAGAGATAGTCATCACCTAAGCCGCCTTGTAGGGAGTCATTGCCTCCCTCTCCCCAAAGCTCATTCATGCCAGCCCCACCGACGATCGTGTCGCTGTATGCAGAGCCGTAAGCCCTTTCAATGCTGATCAAGGTATCGCCCGTTGCCTCACCAGCTGACCCAATGCCCGTTCCCAGGTCAACAGCAACCCCCGATGTGGCGGTCTGATAGGAAACAGCATCATAACCGTCCCCACCGTCCAAAATGTCGGCCCCTTCATTACCGAAAAGCAAATCGAGGCCGTCCCCTCCATAGAGTACATCGTCTCCTGCACGTCCATAAAGGACATCGTTACCTGCGAGACCGCTGACTATGTTGTTCGACACATCGCCGTAGAGCCAATCTGTTTCCTGTTCCGTCCCGACAAGGTTTTCAATGCCAGTAAGCACATCTCCTTCTGCATCGCCACCAGACCCGATGCCTGTTTGCAAATCAACGGTGACAGCCTCTGAGGAACCTGCATAGCTTGCCGTGTCAACACCCGCACCACCATCAAGCACATCAGCGCCTGTGCCACCGTCAAGAAGATCATCGCCGTCATACCCGCGAAGGACATTCACATCTTCATTGCCTGTGATCGTGTCTGCGTATTCGGTCCCCTGGACGTTCTCAACAGATGTGAAGACGTCCCCTTCTGCGTCACCGCCCGTTCCAACGCCTGACGCCAGGTCGACCGACACCGCCGCCGCGGAGCCCACATAGTTGACCGTATCAGAGCCACTGCCGCCATCGATTGCATCTGCACCCGCTTGACCAAGAAGCGTGTCGTCCCCCGCTCCGCCATGGAGCGTATCGTCACCGGCGCCACCATAGATGAGGTCATCGCCTGCGCCACCTGAGAGCGCATTTCCTGCCATATTTCCAATCAATGTGTCATTGAAAGAGGAACCGTGTAGTTCTTCAATGCTGCTCAAAATATCCCCGGCAGCGTCGCCACCACTGGCTGTACCCGTCGTAAGATCGACCTGCACAGCCGCGTTTGAACCATCGTAGCGCGCCATGTCGGAGCCAGCACCACCATCGATAATGTCCGCACCTGCGCCACCATGGAAGGAGTCACTACCGTCCGTCCCGGTGAGAACATTCACGCCCGCATCACCTAAAATGACGCCGTCGCCAAAGCCACCATTCTGGTACTGCTGGTTCAGGACATAATCGAGGCTTGCATTGAGGCGCGTCGCGCCGTCTGCACCAAAGTAGCCACTTTGATCTGCTGACGCTGTAAACCCGTCCACATTGGTGATGTATTGATTATCTCCTGCCTGCGCGAAACCGGTGTCGCTGAAGATACCTTCTGTTCCGTCCGTCCGTTGATAGGCCCCTACCCCGAAGGACACGCTGTCGCCAACAAGGCGAACAATCTCATCAGAGGTCAGCGAGATTGAGGCGATCCCCGCGGTTGTGAGGTCAACAAGCTCCCCGGCATCGGAGACCCCATTCTGGTTGGCATCCTGCCAAATCTTGAAGGAGCCAAACTCAGCATCTGCCCCATCGAGAACGCCATCACCGTTTGTATCGAAGGCGCGCAGGCCTTCAAGGTCGGTGCGTGCCCCTTCTAGATACCCAACGAACGAGACTTCGTTGGCATCGTTTACAACACCGTCAGCATTCGCGTCATAAACGAGAAGTGCATCATCTGCTCCAACCCAATCTGTATTTTCATCAACACCGTCGCCATTCAAATCAAAGAAAATATTGCTTTCATCTGCATCGACAAGCTCAATACCATCCGCATCCAAATCCAAAACAATAGGTTTAGAGGGTGGTGGTAGCGGTGTATAGGTGAAGCTATATGAGTATGTCGCTGTGCTGTAATAACCCCGACCGTCAGTCACAGTATAGGAGAACGAACCGGAGTGGGACGCCAGCCCAACATTACTGTTGAAGGTAATCATATCGGCTACATCAGGGCTAAACTGAACCGAGTTCACATTAGAAAAATTCGAAAATCCGGTTATCGTAAGCGCATCACCATCAGGGTCGGTATCATTGGCTAGTAGCCCCGAAATAGAAACGGCACTAATAAAGAAGTAGTGCGAATATGCTGAGTGGTCATTCACCGCTGTCGGTGCGTAGTTGATATCAAGAATATTGGCATTGATGTTCGCGCTTGCTGTTCCACCCTGACCATCGGACACGGTGTAGCCAATGTTGTAGTTGCCCGGAGAACCGTGCGCGGATTGGTAAGTAAGCACCCCGTTGGAAATAGAGGCAGAACCTGCAGCGGGTGCACTCGTAATCGAATAGGTAAGCGCATCCCCGTCAATATCGGAAGTAAGGCTCGGAAGATGTACAGTAAAGCTCTGGCCTTCATTCACTGTACCGCTGTAGCCGGCAGCGGTCGGCGCGAAATTCACATTGTTGATATTGATGCTTGCAGTGTTATAGGCGGTGCCTCCATTACCATCAGAGACCGAAATCCCGAGAATCTGGCTGCCATATCCGCCAACCACAGAATTATATGTGAGCGTTGATCCATTGATGGAAGCACTGCCAACGCTCGGCCCGCCGGTTAGTGTGTAGGTGAGGCTATCGCCATCAAGGTCAGCTGCATAGGCAGACAGATCAATGGAGATACTCTGTCCTTCGTCGACCGCACCGCCGACGGCGGCAAAGGTCGGCGCAATATTGATGTCATTGACCCCAAAGGTGACCACGGCACTTGCAGTACCGCCCTGACCATCAGAGACTGAGTAGGTAATCGGCCGCATGCCGTAGCCACCTACAATTGATGTATAGGTGAGCACACTGCCGCTAATCGAAGCGGACCCTACATCTGGTCCGACCGCGACACTGTACGTCAGCGCATCTCCATCAATATCGGCGGTGAGCGTCGCCAAATCAATCTGAATGCTGTCGCCTTCATTGACCATGATCGATTGATCAGCCGCCGTCGGCGCATCATTTGTATTTTCTACCGTCAGTGCAAAAACAGCGTCCGCCATCTCGGAATATTGGTCCGTCGCAGTCACTCTGACAGACAGAGCACCCACGTCGCCATTTTCCGGCGTGCCGCTAAATGTGCCCGTCGCAGAGTCGAATGTCAGCCAGGTCGGTAGATCACTACCGTCCGCCAAACTGGCCGAATAGGTCAGCACCTCACCCTGATCAGTATCCTGGAAGGTGTTAGTCGGTACCACGAAATTGAGAGAACTATCCTCATCAACGCTTTGAGCAAGAATGGCGTTCGCGACTGTTGGCGCAGTGTTCGGCCGTTGAATATCAAGCGAGAAGTTCGCATTCGTAACCGCGCCGGATGCGTCGGTCGCTGATACTCGGACCGAGTAAACACCCATATCAGCATATACCGGTGTTCCGCTAAAAGTGCCCGTAGCCGGGTCGAACGAGAGCCAAGCTGGCAGCGCGCCACCATCAGCCATTGTCGCCGTCAAGTTGATCGTATCCCCAGTATCCACATCAACAAACTGGGACGACACATCAATCGTCAACGGCGTATCGATAAGCGTCGTGTGATCTGAAATTTCAGATACAAGAACAGGGGCTGTGTTAAGGCCCCCAAGAGCGATTGACAGGTCTGTAAATGCGAGTACTTCGAAGTTGGAGAGTGATGCAATCCCTGATGCACCTGCGACAGTCCCAGCACTTCCCGACATTGACACTATGTAGTCGGCAAAGGCACCACTAAAGACAGCGGTGTCATGTCCTAGGCCGCCATCAAGCACGTCGTCCCCAGCGCCGCCGCCAATGGTGTCGTCTCCATCACCGCCACTGATCACATTGACACCAGCATCGCCGGTGAGAACATCTCCAAATGAGGAACCGATAAGGTTCTCCACAGACAGGAAGACGTCACCAAAAGCATCACCTAATGTGCCACTGCCAAGAGCAAGGTCTGCATTCACCCCGGCGCCCGCTGTTGCATAGGATGCGGTATCAATGCCCACTCCGCCATCCAGTACGTCAGCGCCGCCTGCACCCGCGAGAACATCATTGCCCGCGAACCCCCGAAGCATATTGTCGGAGCTGTTGCCCGTCAGAGTATCGGCGAACGCAGATCCAGAGACATTTTCAATATTGACGTAGGTGTCGCCTGCGGCACTGCCACCTGATCCAACACCGGTCGTGAGATTTACATCAACTGCTTGGGATGAATATCCGAAACCGATTGTATCGACGCCGTCTCCACCGTCGATTGCGTCAGCGCCAGCCTGACCAATGAGAACATCATCGCCCGCGCCGCCTATGAGACTATCCGCACCATCGGCGCCATAAAGGGCGTCATCGCCAGCGCCACCGGAAAGGGTGTTTGCTGCGTCATCTCCGGCTAGGAAATCCGCATGATCGGACCCGGTAAGGTTTTCAATGTCTATCAAAACATCGCCGGCCGCGTCGCCACCCATTGCGATCCTGGTTGCAAGGTCGACCCGAACGGCTGCAGTGGAACTGTGATAACTCGCAGTGTCGGAGCCCTCACCCCCATCAAGGGTGTCGGCACCTTCCCCACCGCGCAAGTCGTCACCGCCAAGGCCACCCTGGAGGACGTCTGAACCTTCATTACCGTACAGCGTGTCGGCCCCTCCAGCACCATTGATGACATCATCACCTGCCAGACCAACAATAACGTTGGCATTCTCATCACCTGTCAGCGTGTCCTCATGGTTGGATCCGCCAAGATTTTCGATATCGAAAAGAAGGTCACCTTCCGCCGTACCGCCCGCCTGAGCTGTGGTCAGTGATAGATCAACCGTTACGCCGGTTGAGGAATCGTCATACCAGGCAATGTCGCCGCCTGCGTCGCCATGGATGTGGTCAGCACCCTCCCCGCCACGAAAACTGTCTGATCCCTCGCCGCCAACAAGTATATCCGCGCCGCCTTCGCCAAACAGGCTGTCGTCGCCGTCTTGACCATAAAGCGTGTCACCACCAGCACCACCGGTGGCCGTATCATTGCCATCATAGCCCCAGATAATGTTCGCTTCTGCATCACCATGGAGCGTATCGCCAAACGCCGACGCATAAATCGCTTCGATACCGACAAGAACGTCATTGCCCTCGCCGCCGGAAGCTATGCCCGCAGCCAAATTGACGGTGACAGCAGAGGACGCGTAGTGGTAGCGAACAAGGTCAACCCCTTCTCCGCCATCTATGTTGTCGTCCCCCGCACCACCAAGGAAGACATCGTCACCGGCATGGCCGACAAGCGTATCGTTTCCTTCATCGCCCTGCAGCCAATCATTGCCACCATGCCCCCACAGGGTGTCATTGCCTGCGCCGCCATAGACAATGTCGTCGCCTCCATTGGCGGAGATGCCGTCGTCACCATCCAGACCGTGAATGATGTTCGCGCTATTCGACCCGGTGATGGAGTCATGCAACTGAGACCCAACAACGTTCTCAATATTCGTGTAGGTATCGCCCTGCGCGTCACCGGTGGTCCCAACACCTAGATTGAGGTCAACATTAACTGCAACGGAAGACAGGTCATACCGCACCCGGTCAATGCCCTCACCGCCGTCAAAACTGTTCGCCGCGGCGTTGCCGTAAAACTCATCGTCATAACCGGAGCCAATGACGTTTTCGACGGAGGTAAAGCTGTCACCAGCCGCATCACCAAAGTACCCCAGATTGGAGTAGAAGCTTACCGTGACACCTTCAGCGGAAGTTGAATAGTCGGCAGTGTCCGACCCGTCACCTCCAGCTAAGCGGTCAGCCCCACTGCCACCAACAAGAACATCATCGCCCTCACGACCGTTCAGCCAGTCGTCGCCGTCGCCCCCTTCAAGGCGATTATCTACAGCGTCACCTGTTAGGCTGTCATCAAACGCCGAGCCCGTAACATTCTCGATATTCTGTAGCTCATCGCCTTCAGCTTCAGATCCACCATAGACGGCGCCATCAACACCGGTGTGCGTATTGCCATGGACAAGATCGACCGCCACGCGAGATGTCGCATCGGAATAGCTGGCGGTATCGATACCGTCTTCACCATTCAGAACATCGGCACCTGCACCCCCAAAGAGAACATCATTACCGATGTTTCCTTGAAGAATGTCATCCCCGGCACCGCCATAAAGGATGTCGTCTCCTCCATAGCCACCCAGATTGTTCGCGCCGTCGTCTCCCCGCAAAACATCGCCGTAATTGGAGCCCCAGACATATTCTATGGAGACAAGTGTGTCGCCTTCCGCGTACCCACCGCTGACGTCGCCGGTTGCAAGGTTTACATCAACTGCAGAGGTTGACCGTGTGTAGTTCGCCCAATCAATACCATCGCCACCATCAAGAACGGTCGCAAGCGCGCCGCTAACTAGATTGTCATTACCAGCGCCGCCATAGAGGGAGTTTACGCCAGTACCACCCCAGATCAGGTCATTATGGTTTGATCCGACGACATTTTCGACATCACGAAGAAGATCGCCGGCTGCGTCACCTGTAGTGCCAACGCCGGTCCACAGATCAACGGTAACCCCCTCAGCGGAGTCTTCGTAGCTGGCGGTGTCAGCACCGTCTCCACCGTCCAGATAATCACCGCCCTCGCCGCCGGTTAATTGGTCATCACCAAGGCCACCATAGAGAGTATCGTTACCGGCACCCCCGTCGAGGACATCATTATCCTGTCCACCATGAAGCGTATCTTCGCCTGCGCCACCCACGAGGTAGTCATCATCCGCGCCGCCATAAAGCGAGTCATCACCAAGACCGCCGTCTAGAGAGTCAAAACCATCATCGCCATAAATATCATCGTCACCAGCACCCCCAGCGATGAGGCTGGCACCTTCACCACCCAATAGGGTGTCATTGCCAGACGCCCCCCAGACACCGTCCCAGCCCTCAGCGCTCACATCAAAGAACGCATCTTCGGCAAGACTGAGGATCCGGAACTCAGTCAGAACAGAATTGTTAAAACCAACAAACTGAGCACCGCCTTCCACCGGAACAACTTTCGGGAAGATGCCCTGGGAGTTGAAGTAGGTATCACTAAAGACAGTCGTGGTGCCGTCCGTCCAAGTAACGGTCCCATAGCCGAACGATCCGCTTTCGCCCAAAAAGCGAAGCTGTTCATCTGACGTGAGGCTCAGGGATGCGATGCCCGCGGCGGCAAGCGAATACATCTCGCCCGCATCGACGATCCCATTGGTATTCACATCCTGCCATAAAGAAAACTTGGCAAACTCAGAATCTGATGCGTCTAAAAGGCCGTCATTATTGCTATCGAAATAACGCAGGCCTTCTAGGTCAGTCTGAGCACCATCCACATAGCTGATAAATGAGACTTCGTCGGCAGCTGCAATCAGTCCATCGACATCTTTGTCAAACACAAGCAAGGCGTCATCGGGGGCAACCCATGCTGACGGATCAGCCGTTCCATCACCATCAAAGTCGAAAAAGTCAACACCGTCTTCGGGACTTGTAACCTCAATGCCGTCGGCATCCAGGTCAAGAACGATGGGCTTACCGCCACCACCGCCACCACCACCGAGGCCGCCAAGACCACCGCCGCCGCCGCCGCCGCCGCCGAGGTTGAGATTTAGACCACCGCCAAGGCCCGTTAGATCGCCAACGCCGAAATCACCGCCACCGCCACCAAGGTTAAACACCAACGGATTAGAATAGACTGTTTGCAGGTTGGCTTGACCAGTAGACGTCGCGCCGCCGTCAGTCACATGATAGGTCAGCGTCCCCGCATCTAGTGTGAAATCACCCCACCAGCCAACATTCGTCTCAAAGCTGACTTCGTACCTGTAATAATCACTCGCCAGCTCTGCAGACGTGTAGTTCGACTGTGCAAATTGCGCCGTCACATTGTCGCTCAAAATTCCGAGATGAGTGAGTGTGCCTTCCGCCGGTGTGTCAATCCCGCTAAACCAAATCTGGTCACCATCTGGATCATGGTCATTCTTCAGAAGATCGTAACTCGTGAAGTAGAAAGTGGCATTTGCATTGATTGGTATCCCACCAAAAGTACTTATAGTGATCGTCTGCCCATTAACAACGATGTCTGTCGTGGTACTGATAACCTCTCCACTCGTGAAGTCCGTCATCCCCCCCATTACAGTGTCAGCGGTCGCCACCGGCACCAAATTCAGTTCACCATCAAACTGGTCGATGATGGTCTGATGGGTCCACGTTGAAATATCATAAACAACCGACCCTTTGTCGAAGGCAACCTTTTCAATCTTCTGATCGGCCAAAGCCCAGTTCACGAGGCGGATTGAGTCCGTCGATCCTTTCAGAGCAAAGACAAGATCATTCCCCTCAAACGTTGCGATAACACCAGCAGGATCAACACTGTTATCAAAGTTCAGGGTATCTACGCCGCCACCGAGTTCAACCTGACCGTCGATGCTTGTTGACTCATAGACGATATCTGTACCACCGCCATAGCCGAACCGGTACACATCATTACCTTCAAGGCCAATGAGCGTATCGTCGCCCGCGCCGCCCTCTAGGCTGTCATTGCCAATACCAGCATTGAGGAAGTCAGTGCCTTCCCCGCCAGATAGGTCGTCATGGCCTTCGCCACCAACCAAAACATCGTCGCCTTCACCGCCAGAGAGGTCATCATCGCCCTCGCCGGCGGTCAACGTATCGTCGCCGACACCCCCTGCAAGAACATCATCACCAGCACCACCGTCAAGAGTGTCATTTCCGTAACCACCATCGAGCGTGTCGTTGCCAGCATCACCTGTAAGCGTATCGTTGTGGTCCCCACCTAGAAGCTGGTCATTTCCATCACCACCCAGCAGTCTGTCCTGACCACTACCACCATGGAGCTCATCGTCACCAGCGCCACCATAGAGACGGTCCGCGTAGCTTCCACCATCGAGATAATCATTCCCGGCGCCGCCATAAAGCCGGTCGTCGCCACCAAGCCCTTCAATGCGATTGTCAGCATCATCTCCACGCAGTGTGTCGAAAAACTGGGAGCCGACAAGATTCTCGATGGACGTCAGCGTATCACCGAGAGCTTCTCCTTCAGTGCCAATCCCCGCGCCCAAATCGACGGACACGTCACTCTCTGCATTGAGATAGCTCGCAGTATCCGACCCAATGCCACCGTCAAGTGTATCGGCTCCCGCACCACCAATCAGAAGATCATCGCCAAGACCACCATCGAGAATATCGTCCCCGGCGCGACCAATCAGAGTGTTGTCTTCATCATTCCCGGACAGCTGGTCATCATGCGTTGACCCAGCCAAGCCTTCAATCGACTGATATGTATCGCCGGATGCATCACCTGTGTTGGCGGCGGGTGTCGCAAGGCTCGCGGTCAGCCCATTAGCGGTCCCGCCATAGTCCGCCATGTCTGTCCCATCGCCACCCACGAGCGTATCTGCACCAGCGCCCCCGTGAAGCCAGTCATCGCCCATACCGCCATAAAGCTGATCATCGCCAAAGCCGCCGTCGAGCGTGTCATCATCAGCCCCACCGAACAGCTCATCGACGCCATCATCCCCCGCCAACGTATCTGCACCAGCGCCGCCTACCAGAAGGTCGTTGCCATCTCCCCCAGTCAGGTCATCATTGCCTCCGTCGCCGTAAAGCCGATCATCGCCAGCTTCACCGGCAATATCATCATTGCCTGAACCACCATAGAGTTCGTCGGCACCCTCACCGCCCTCAAGAGAGTCATCGTCCGCGCCACCATAAAGCTCGTCATTCCCCAGACCACCAGCTAAGCGGTCAGCACCAGAACCGCCATAAAGCTCATCCTGTCCTTCACCGCCCCGAATGTCGTCGTTGCCGAGGCCGCCATAGAGGTCATCATTGCCTGCATCACCCTGGAGCAGGTCATCGCCACCGCCGCCGCGCAGGTCGTCGTCGCCCGCGGCACCGCTAAGCACGTCATCACCACCCAAGCCATGAAGCGAGTTTGCAGAAGCATCGCCAGTCAGTTCATCACCAAATTCAGAACCGCGGACGGCCTCGATTGAAACGTAGGTGTCCCCAGTCGCATCGCCCGTATTGTTTGCACTATCAGCAAGATCTACGCGAACGGATTGACCCGCATCCTGGTAGCTCGCAATGTCAACACCATCGCCACCATCCAGGCTGTCAGCACCTGCACCACCGACCAAAATATCATCACCCGCGCCGCCACTTAGCGCATCATTGCCCGCGCCACCTTCAAGAACGTCATCTCCGGCGCGACCGTTGAGCCAATCGTCTCCAGCACCGCCGTCTAGACGGTTTTCGCCATCATCACCCGTAAGGCTGTCAGCGAAGTCCGACCCGACGACGTTTTCAACACCACTCAGCGTGTCTCCTACTGCTTCGGACGCGCCATAGGCAGCACCGTCGATACCGGTATCTGTGTTCCCATGAATGAGGTCCACAGCAACGCGAGAAGTTGCTGCCGAGTAGTCAGCTGTATCAGTCCCATCACCACCGTCGAGAACATCAGCGCCGGCGCCACCTAACAGCCGGTCGTCACCATCGCCACCATGAAGAGTATCATTGCCGTCACGCCCATCGAGCAGATCATCACCTGCCGCACCTTCAAGAGTGTTCGCACCTGCATCACCTGATAGCGTATCTGCATAGGCAGAGCCAACCACACGCTCAATGCTGTTGAGTGAATCGAGGACGGCGCCGCTATCCCCGCTTACGTCAATCGCAGACGGATCTGCTTGGCCCGGCGTCGCACTCCCACCTTCATTAAGAGCGACGTAGACGCCATCAGTTCCGAACCCGACCAAATCTGCCAAGCCATCACCGTTTACGTCTTCGACTGTCCGATGGTAGGCATCATCCGTCAGCCAGCCCGAGTTCGCTACAAGGTCAGCATAACTGTAATGAGCGGCACCAAAGGTCCCATCGGCCTGCCCTTCTGCGACCCAGACACCATCGTTGCGGAAACCAACAATGTCGGCACGACCATCGCCATTGACGTCCGCCACGCGACGTGGTGCAGCATCCTGGCTCGTCCACCCGTAGGCAACGCCTCCAAAACCTGCGTGAGCAGCGAAGGAAGCTCCAAATGTCCCGTCAGTTTGACCCAGTGCGACATAGACACCATCATTTCGGAAACCAACAATATCAGCGCGACCATCACCATCGACGTCTGCCACCTGGCGCGGCGTGACGTCCTGGCTTGTCCATCCGTAAGCAGGATCAACGAAGCCTGTATGCCCCACAAAAACAGAAGAAGAAAAATTGCCGTTAGCGTTCCCCAAAGAGACGTAGACACCGTCTGAATAGAACCCGACCACGTCGGCGATGCTATCACCGTTTACGTCACCAAGCATGCGTGGGTACTGATCTTGGCTCGGCCAGCCACCAGTACTGAACCCTGAGAGCGATAGGTAAGGTGCCGAGAATTGTCCACTCGCATTCCCTAATGATGCATAAACACCATCCGATGCAAAACCAACAACGTCGTCTATCCCATCGCCATTTATGTCGCCAAGCATACGCGGGTACTGATCTTGGCTCGGCCAGCCACCAGCACTGAACCCTGAAAGCGAAAGGTAAGCGGCCGAAAATTGCCCATTCGCGTCCGCCAGTGCTGAGTAGACACCAACTGATGAAAAACCAACAATGTCCGCTCGTCCATCGCCATTCACATCCGCCAGCATCCGCGGATAGACATTTTGCGTCGACCAACCGGTTGTAGGAGAGAATGCATCAATTACTTTCGACGCGGCTCCAAAGCCAACCTGATCGTGACCATCGGCAAAAAAGTTGCCGACATTGGACAACTGCCAGCCAGTTACATCGAATGTCTGATCAGTCTGCAGGAAGCGGAACTTCTCGATCGCAGAGAATGACCCAGCCCCATCTTTCACCGTGAGAACATTGTCTGTCCCCTCAATGGATATTAGAAGATCGCTACCATCCGACGTAACTCGGATATCTGCAGGCAGAACGCCCAGGCCGAACTCAACTGTATCGATGCCGCCAGCATCAATAAGCGTCGCGGCGCCAGTGCCAACTCCAAACGAAAACACGTCGTCGCCCGCGCCTGTACGGACAACGCCGTCGCTCACCTCGCCAGCATCACCAATGCCCGTGGAGAGATCAACAGACACACCCCGCTTAGCATCTGAATAGTCAGCGGTGTCGTAGCCCTCACCACCGTCAAGATGATCTGCACCTGCGCCGCCGCGCAGAGTATCATCGCCGCCAGCGCCGATCAGCGCATCGTCGCCATCGTTGCCAACGAGAATATTTGCCGCATCGTCGCCGGTCAGACTGTCAGCAAAGGTCGATCCTGAGACCCGTTCTATCGACTCATAAGTATCCCCTGCTGCGGCCCCGCCACTCCCACCTGAAGCCAGGTTCACCGTGACACCCGCCTGCGCGGCTTCATAGCTTACGGTGTCCGTCCCTTCACCACCGTGGTACGCATCAGCACCGCCGCTACCCAACAAAACATCATCGCCCCCTTCACCAAAGAGGCTGTCTGTACCGGCACCACCATCCAGAACATTGTCGCCGATGTCGCCCGTGAGACTATCGTCAAAGTCTGTCCCGACAATGTTTTCAACATCGGTGAATGTATCGCTGCCTCCGCCACCAGCGGTGAGCGACACGGTAACTCCATGATCCTGGTGGCTAAAGTCAGCAGTGTCGACCCCTTCACCACCATCAAAGGCGGTTGTACCCGTGCCGCCGATCAGAACATCATCACCTGCACCACCGCGCAGCGTGTCGTCACCCGCACCACCAGATAGAGTATCGTCGCCAACACCACCTTCAAGGGTGTCATTGCCACCCAACCCGAGAATGACATCATCGCCGCCTGCACCACTGACGACATCATCGCCAGCCGTGCCGAAGAAGAGATCAGCGCGACCTAAGCCATTAGAGTTAGTCCCGGCATCGCTGACACCAATTTCCCCCGCCCACCGGAAATGGTTGGGGTCTCCATTGAAAAACTCCGAGAACCACAGAGCCGGCCAGGCAGAGATGTTGACCGTCTGGCTTGTTTCAGCAAAGCGCAATCGCTCTACGCTTTGCTTTGCATCCGTCCAGTCCTTGATTGTGATCGTGTCAGACGTCCCCGTCAGACTGATCCTGAGATCTGCGCCGATCAGTTCGACTGAAATGTCTTCGGGTCGAACACCCTGCTTGAACTCCAGCACGTCCAGTTCGGCGACGCTTGAGCTCTCCATGATGGTGTCAACACCATCCCCATAGCCGAAATAATACGTGTCCGAGCCGACCTGGCCTGAGAGTGTATCGTTGCCAACGCCACCGTCGAGATGGTCAGCCCCCTCACCGCCATGAAGCATGTCATTGCCAGTTTCGCCCATGAACCGGTCAGCGCCATCTTTCCCTAGGAAGATATCGTCGCCGCCACCGCCGAGCACATACTGGTCGATGTCATCAAAGTCGATAATGTCGGAGAAGTTAGTAGCCCGCATCCACTCAATAGAATGAAGCTCAACCTGATAGCGCCCGTCGAGGTTTGCAATATCAAGCGGCGTTCCTGCCACCACGGCGTTGTATTGGTTCAGCAGATCACCGCCAAACATAAGTTCAATCTCGCCGCGCTGCAGGCCTGTGAAATAGGCGGCATTGTCGAAATTCTCAAACGTCGCCCGGTCAAATCCAGCGCCGCCATCAATGCGCGTATTGCCCCCATAGGCGGTGATCAGATCATCTCCATCACCCGCGAGAACAATAGCGTCACCCTGCACCGTAATTTTATCATCAAAGTTGGAGGCGATGACATTTTCGATATTGAGAAGGACATCACCTTCAGCATCGCCGCCCCTGAAGATATTGTTTACAAAGTCGAGCTCTACACCTTCGTCGGACTCGGCATAGGAGACCGCGTCATTGCCCGCGCCGCCATCAATATAGTCAGCGCCCGCACCGCCTTCGATCAGATTGACACCGGCATCGCCCACAAGCGTGTCACCAAATGACGATCCGATGATGCCTTCAAAGGCCGCAAACCGGTCTCCCTCGGCATGTCCACCGCTCGCGGTTCCCGCTTCAAGATTTACGGACACACCTGCGTCAGAAGAGCGATAGACCAGGAAGTCGGTTCCCTGTCCGCCAATGAGCGTATCCGCGCCTGCGCCACCTTCGATGAAATCATTACCGCTTTCGCCAGACAGAATATTGTCGACGCTGTTCCCCGTAAGCACGTCGGAGAAATGCGTGCCGATTATCTGTTCAATATTTGTGAGACGGTCGCCAGCAGCGTCGCCCCCCTGCCCGAAGGTCTCGGCACCATCATCGCCGAGCGACACGGCAACGCCTTCAGCAGACGTGATGTAGCTTGCAACGTCGATACCTTCGCCGCCATCCAGACGGTCGGCGCCTTTGCCGCCCTCTAGATGGTCATCGCCTGCCTCGCCAAACAGCCGGTCATTGCCATCAAGGCCCGCAATCAGATTGTTTTGATCATCGCCCCATAGGCGGTCGGCATAGTTCCCACCGATGAGACGCTCAATGGCGCTATATTGATCCCCATCAGCGCCGCCATAGAGACCGCCCGCGGAGAGGCTCGCCCAGACATTGGTCGTGGCATTGCGATAGGAGACGGTGTCGACCCCGTCGCCGCCTTCAAAACGGCTGCCGCCGCGCCCCGCAACGAACATGTCATTGCCATCGAGCCCGCGATAGGTTTCCCCAATGCGTGTGTTGAGGAACTCGTCATTGAACTCCGTGCCGGTGACCACAGGAACACCTGCTTCATCCGTCCGGCGATCTGCCATCGCCGCGTCATCGGCTGCATCCACCCGCACGTGATAGGCAAACTCGTCGGTAAAGCCAAACGCTATGGCCTGAGCGAGCGTGAGAGCCCACCCTTTAGCAAACGCAGACTCCGGGGCCGCGTCGATCAACGCGTCTATGACGCCCTGGTTTTCGAGATAGGAACGGTAATCTTTTGCGATCTGCAGATTGGTGGTCAGCTCGTCCAGCGTGCTCCACTCCGTATAGTGGAAAACACGATTACCAATCGCGTCAGCCCCCTGCACCCAACCCCGCTCGACAGCCCCGAAGATCAAATATTCTGCGACAGATTCAAAATCATTAATGTCAAAGCCGCCGCCCTGGTTCCATCCGATCCCTATACCAGTCTCATCAGTGTCTCCAAAAAGGGCCGCCGTGAACCCTTTGCCGCGTCCCCGATACCCAGCCGTCGCAATGTATCCCAAAGCACCGAAGGACCCATTTTGCGAAGGATCAAGAACAAGGCCAGCATCTGGACCAAACCCTTCGCTCAAGGCATTCATCGAGTTCACAATCGCATCCACCATCGGAACGATGACGTTCGGGTCCATGCCATCAACCGGCACAAGACTGCTTCGGTAGAGTTTTCCATCACCGTCAACGCTCAGCCCAGCGACAGCCCTTGGGAAGTCCTCATCATTGAGGAGCGAGCCCAATGCATTGCCCAGAACCACGCCAATCAAAGCACCAACAAAAGGAACAGCAATTGATGCAAATGTGCCAACCAACAGCCCTGCAGATGAGGCCACCGATTTTACAACAATCCCAACAACAGCAGCTGTAGCTGAACTGACCAATTGCCCTTCTGCGGTGTTTGGCGCATCAACAATGGCATTCCCAAGTTGTCCCCCGAGAAATCCGCCGACGGCACCGGCGAGATTCGTGAAGTCGAAATCAAGGTCAACTGTCCCATTTGCTGTACCGCCAAGAAACTTGACGACCTGTTGAGCTCCTAATGCGTCGAAGGCTTCAACGGCCACATCACTCAACACATCGGAGAGATAGGATGTTGCAGCCACGCGCCCGAGGTCCGCGGCAAAGCTCCGTCCACCGATTATTTCCCCGGCAATAAAGGAGCTGGCCTTACCAACACCGACTTTCACAACCTCAGCAGTCAATCGAGCGTCGAAATTCTGAAAGGCAAGCTCGACGGATTCGCCAAACGTGCGGTCGGCCAGGTCATCGTCATAAATGTCGAAGCTGTCGCCAATCGCCGTCAGCGTGGCGCGCGTGGTCCCCTCAATGGCGAGGTCTGCAAAGATGCCCCCATCGACCGTTGTTGCCAGATAGTTGCCGAGCGCTGATCCAAATGCCGCACCGATCTGCCCACCGGTGATGAGTGGACCATTGTTTTCTTTCGCTGCAATCTCATCGCCTTCATCTTCCAGTGTGATGTCACCATCACCATCTTCATCTCGGATCTTGGAAGAGACGATGTCGCCAGAGTCTTTTCCGCCAACATATACGATCTTCTCAACAAACTCCGTTCCGTCTGGGTCTTGGCCGCGGCGAAGCGTAAATGTGTTTCCATTGCTGGAAGTAAACTCTACTTTTCCGTCCTTAAACCACCGTTGGACGACATCGCCCTGCTTCAACAACGAGCCGTAATAGTCGAGACTGGACTCCACCGCTCCTTTCAGTTGCGATAGCTCGAACGACTGCCCATCAACGCTGACTGTTTGGCCCTTCTTTATGACTGTCCCATTTTGGTAGTGATAAAGACCATCTGATGGTGTTCCGGGGCCATCTACGCTGTTCTTCAGAGCACTGCCAATATCCTTTTTTACTAGGGCAAATGCTTCTGAGATAAAGAGCTTTTTCTTGCCATCTTGGGCATCGTGAATCTCATAAGTGTCTGCACCTTGAACAAGCCCCGCAGCTTCTAGAAGATCGCCCAAATTTGATTGATCGGCACCAAGGACATAGACACGACCTTCTAACGTCCCATCTGCTTCTGATAGATCATGAATGACATCGCCATTTTCACGGCTGATGACCAACCTTGTAACTTGACCGGATTGATTCAATTCGTAGTCATAAACGCGACGTCCGGTTCCAACTTGCTCATAAACGGTTGCGCTCGTTAGCTGTCCTGTGTGCGTGTAAACAAGCTGCTGCGTCAGCAGTCCGTTCTGACCATAGTCAACAAACGTCAGCCCATTTGTCCGATCAACTTGAACAATCAACCGCGTGTCACCCGTCTCATCAGTGAATGTCGCGACATCCATATTTGTCACGGGGTCATACGAGACGGTTGGGTCCTGCAGCGCGTTCACATCAACGCCCGTCACATCCAAGTCATAGGCCGCCAAGCCCATACGCGCCATGTTTTCTAGTTGTTCTTTTGTTGGTGCTAAATCAACCAAGCTAAGGCCGAGTGTCTTCTCAACAGCATCCGGACTGTTTTCCAGCGCCACGCCATCTGCGTAGAGCCCGTTAGTGATCAAATAGTCCCGAGCCAAATCAGCAATTTCAGCGCCAGTTACGACCTCTCCATTTGCGCGCCGTTCCTGGATTCGTTGCATAACGTGCTCTGCAACTTCCCTGCCCCTAGCACCCGCAATTATGCCTCCCGCAAGCGCGGAAATACCCAAGAGCGCAAATGATGCAAGTTTGGGAACGGGGTGCGGAACAAAGCCGAGGACACGCGCGACAGTTGGAGCAAGCGCCAAAACTCTCGCTCCAGCGGCCGTACCAACAACGCCGCCCGCAGCGCCTGCGATCAAGTCGCCGAAATAGCCCGCCCAGATCTTCTGCGCGGCGTCTGTGTCACCTCGGGCCAACGCCTCATCTGCTTCATAGGCGGTGGCTGTAAAGGCGATTGCATCGCCGATTGTTCCTGCATGCCGTAGCGCTTCAACACCGAGGCCAAATGCGAGAATGTTCTTGATAGACGACCCAGAACCGGGACCACGAAGGTCAGGGTCATATGCATCGACATCAGAGAAATCGAAATGCATAGTCCGCCACTCAGTGGGAATAGAGGCTATTACCCTAGGGTCTGGATGGTTTAGCAGTCCTGTTACAAGCGACTTGTATGTTTCCTTTGGCAATCTTCCTTCAAGAAGTTCTGATCCCAGGTACCCATATATACCTTGATAGGGCTTGTCGATTTCTGGACGACTCGCGAGATTGATATCAAAATAGTTGGTTAGTTTTTGCTCACCCGATGCGAGTATGTATTTGTTATCACCGAGGTATTGGTAGCCAGTATCATCCGCATTCCTGAAGTTGATGTAATGCCTGATCGAAGCATCACCAGCGCCATCTTGCGTTCCAACTACATACGTTTTGCCTTGATTGGCAGGATCCGCATTGACGTCTGCTAAAGTAAATTCTGGTATCTCAATTAGGTGGCCTGCATTTGCACCTGCACCAGTTGTGTTGCTGTCCAGCCAGGCTGTGAACTCCACCTGATGCGGACCTAACAGAGCTTCGTCTATCACGACAGAAGTGATGACAACCTTATCTCCAGCGTCAAACAGAGTATCCCATGCGTGCACGCCCCCCGCTGCATGAAGCTGGGACAAAAGGTTGTTATCGACGATGACCAACTTTTCACTCATAGGTCACCCAATCGTCTTCACATACGGAGTTTTTTTTCAGCAAGTCGGCTCGAAGTTGCGGATCCTCGACGCCAGAATACCGATCGTTGGCGAGATCACGCATAACGGAAATCGCGGTGCTAGCTGCGTTGGTTCGGCGACCCTGCTCGCGGCGCATTACAAAATCATATTTTGTGCGCATATACTCTGTGAACATCATCAACAAATACGACTCTCGTGGAGGTATCTGTTCATTTGGCTTCGCGCTAGCATATGCTGCCCAAACCTCTGGTCTGGCAGCACTATCTCTCACAATAGCCAGCACCATATTCACCGGCGCCGGCGCTATAGTCTTCCGCAACTCGGAGCTGGATCTGTTCTCAGGCTTGTATGCCAAAACTTCCTTGACCCACGGATATTCCAGCATTTCCGGATATTTCAGCTCAGCCACAGACTCACCCCTCCCCCATTGAGCGCCCGTCGCAAGCGAGTGCCCACCTCAAGGTGCGTTGCATCCATCAGACGCACACGCTCTTGAAACAAAGCTTGCGTTTCACGACCAAGACACTTCAAGTAACAATTCTAACGCTACAGAAATTAGGTGTGGATAAGTCTGAGCACGGAAGATCAAAAGCAAACCCTACGATCTACCATGCACCAAAAATACACCATGATTCACGCAACGCGGGAAACAGGTCGCTGGCCACACGTTTTCCGAACGGGCATAAATAGACAAAAAATTGAAGAGACAATAGGGAACAAAGTCATGAGTGAGTCGGACACAAAACAATCACCAGAAGCACCTAGCAAAGGTGTGCCCACGGTCTCGGACATATTTGGTCAGGCCGTCTGGTTGATGACCCAATCGCCCGCCCACCGGAACTTTTTCCTCTCGGACCTGGAATGGATGGTGATGCCGCCGCTGCTCGCACGCCAATTCCGCATCTTTCCAGGTAAAAACCAACCCATTGGCATTGCCCTCTGGGCGAGCCTCACCGAAGAAGCAGAAAACCGCCTGATGAGCGGGAATGTGCGCTTGGCACCCCAGGACTGGAATGCGGGCGATCGCCTGTGGCTGGTAGAACTGCTCGCGCCCTTCGGCCATCAGGATGTGATGCTGGCGGACCTTCAGAACACCATCTTTGCTGGCAAAAAATTTAAGATGCACCGCACCGTGAACGGTGTGCGCGAAGTCGCCACGCTCGAAGGCGCCAAGCCAGGCGC
The DNA here is from genome assembly GCA_003330885.1 of Rhodobiaceae bacterium. Taxonomy (NCBI): domain Bacteria; kingdom Pseudomonadati; phylum Pseudomonadota; class Alphaproteobacteria; order Hyphomicrobiales; family Parvibaculaceae; species Parvibaculaceae bacterium. The sequence continues at coordinate 1,460,908 of CP030277.1, forward strand.
GCCCGTCGCCGCTCCCACGGTAGCTACCGGCGAAAACGGTGAGGCGCCTGCCGCGAACTAGACGCGGTTGCAGACAAAAGAGCGTACGATAGCTCCTCCAGCGTGGCATCTCTCACCAGGACCGATAGTATTATGTGATCGGCCTTTTTAAATGTGAGAAACACGCATGACATCACGAACTTCGCACCCTGCCCTCCAGCCGGGCGGGACCGCCGTCATCACTGGTGGCGCCAACGGCATCGGTCTAGCAGCCGGTATTCAATACGCCTCCATGGGCATGAATGTGCTCGTCGCCGACCGAGACGCTGATCAGCTTAAAGTGGCCGAAGAGGCTCTGCAGGCTGCTGCAGCGAACGGCGCCAAAACCATGGGCCGCACCTGCGATGTAAGTATCGCGGCAGAGGTCACCGCCCTCGCACAGATCGCGAAGGAAACATTCGGCGACGTGTCCGTCCTCATGAACAATGCCGGCGCCGGCATGAACCCCGGCAAGCCCTGGGAAAACGCTGACGGCTGGAAGAAGCTATTGGACGTCAATCTATGGGGCGTCATCCACGGCGTGCAGGCATTTGTGCCCGCCATGCTCGAAACAGGAAAACCAGGCCTGGTGATCAATACGGGATCGAAACAGGGCATCACCCGCCCACCCGGAAACTCGGCCTACAATCTCTCAAAAGCAGGTGTCATTGCCTTCACGGAGTCGCTCGCTCATGAGCTGCGGCAGATCGAAGGCTGCGCGCTTACCGCTCACCTTCTCGTGCCCGGCTTTACCTATACCGGCATGATCTCACAATTCCTCCCGGAAAAGCCGGACGCCGCCTGGACATCTGAGCAGGTCGTCGACTTCATGTTTCAGAGCCTTGAGACGAACGACTTCTACATTCTCTGTCCAGACAATGACGTCACCCGCGAGATGGACGAGCGCCGGATCCAATGGAACGCAGATGATCTCATCAAAAACCGCCCGGCCCTCTCCAGATGGCATGCCGATTACGCGGACGCTTTCGCAGACTTCGTGAAAAGCTAGCTCGCAAACCACGCTTGCCCCTGCGTTAATGAGGCAGCTGAAAAAACGCCACAATGAAAACAACGCAAGCGCTCCCAAAGCGTCTGTTTGCCGGTACACTTTGCAAAAAACACAGGGAGCAGGAAACATGCAGATCAATGAAAACACCGCCGCCGTTGTTACAGGCGGCGCATCTGGCTTGGGACAGGCAAGCGCCACGGCGCTTCGCGCAGCAGGTATCAAAGTCGCGATCTTTGATGTGAACGAAGAAAAGGGACAAGAAGTCGCCGCCGACATAGGTGCGCTCTTCTGTAAGGTCGATATCACAGACGAAGAAAACGTCATTGCCGGGTTTGAAGAGGCCCGCGCCGCCAACGGTCAGGAACGCGTCTGCGTCCATTGCGCCCAAATATCCCGCGGCCGCATGAAAACGGTGGGTCGCAACAGAGAGACTGGGGAACTCACCCGCTACCCGACCGAGAACTATGAGTTCTCAATCAAAGGCATTCTGGTTGCGAGCTATCGCGTCGCGTCGCTGTCCGCATTAGGCATGGCGGCCCTTGAACCGCTGGAAGATGGCGAGCGCGGTGTCATCACCCTCACCTCTTCCGCCGCTGCACAAGATGCCCAGGTTGGCCAGATCGGCTATGGCTCCGGTAAGGCAGGCGTGAACGGCCTTGTACTTCCCATGGCGCGAGACCTCATGGATCTCGGCATCCGGGTGAACTCCATCATGCCAGGCATCTTCGCGACGCCACCTATGCTCGGTGCGCCACCCAAAGTACTGAACACGCTTGCAGCATCTGTCCCGTTCCCCAAGCGCCTCGGCAAACCTGAAGAGTTTGGCAGTCTGGTGATGGAACTGGTGCGGAACAGCTATTTTAACGGCCAGGCACTACGTCTCGATGGCGCGATCCGTATGCCACCACGCTAAGCAAAAAAATGGGAAGCCTCGGTTTCAGCCACCAAGGCTTCCCGCATATCACTCACGGCTGACGACGTTTTCAGTCCGCCGGCGCCAGCTGTGTTTGCGCCCGACCGCTCATGAACGCTTTGTACATAAAGAGCGCAAAGGTCACGACACCCACGCTCAACACCACGTCACCGGGTACGCGCATCCAAACGAATGTATGCATGATATCACTCTGCACAAACTCCGCCGACCGCGCATAAGAATAGCCGTGCGTCACGCTTGCATAGGTCTGCCAAATACCCTGCGGCAGAAGCGACAGGAACGTCATCATGGCAAGCCCGATATTGAGGGTCCAGAAGGTAACGCTGAGCAGTTTCTGGTCCCATTGCCGGACATCGGTCAGCCCCCGAATGCAATAGAGCATAAGCCCAAGGCCGAGCATCCCATAGACGCCAAAGAGGGCTGCATGCCCGTGGTTCGCCGTCGTGTTCAGCCCCTGCATGTAGTAAAGCGCAATCGGCGGGTTGATCAGGAAACCGAAGACACCGGCTCCGACAAAGTTCCAGAACAAGACTGCGCTGAAGAACATGAAGGGCCAATGATAATTCTTCAGCCAGGAGTCATTATTCTCCATCCTCTTGTGGCTATAGGCCTCAAAGCCGACCACAAGCAACGGAACCACCTCCAACGCTGAGAATGTCGCACCAACCGCCATGACAGAGATGGGCGTTCCTGTGAAATAGAGATGGTGGAACGTGCCCAGCACACCGCCAAACAGGAAGATGATGGTCGCAAACAAGACCATCACCGTCGCTGTTGACGCTCGGACCAACCCCATCTGCACAAATAGGAGGGAAATGATCGCGGTCGCAAAGACCTCAAAAATCCCCTCCACCCAAAGATGCACCACCCACCAGCGCCAATACTCCGCAACAACAAGGTGAGTGTTTTGCCCCCACATCAGGCCGGCCGAATAGAACACACCGATAAAGACCGCTGCGACCACCACGAGGGTGAGAAGAGACCGGTTTTCACCCACTCGCAGAACAGGCAGCAAAGCCCGCAGGACGAGCCCCACCCATAGGAACAATCCGACCACAAGGTAGATCTGCCAGAAACGGCCCAGATCGACATATTCATATCCCTGATGACCAAACCAGAAATTGAGCATCAGATCTGAGAAGAAACGATGGACAGCTGCCCATTGCCCGGCAAAGCCGCCAATCACAATCACCAACAGACTGAGGAAAAGGAAGTTGACACCAAACACCTGAAACTTTGGATCACGTTTCGCTAATAGCGGTGCAATGTAAAGCCCTGTCGCCAGCCAAGCCGTTGCAATCCAGAGCACCGCAAGCTGCGTATGCCAGCTGCGCGTCACCGCATAAGGAAAATACTCAGCCAAAGGCAGGCCATAAATCCCCTGCCCCTCGACCGCATAATGTGCCGTGACGATGCCCAAAAGCACTTGCACAAGGAAGAGCGCCGAGACCAGCCAAAAATATTTGGCCGTAGCCTTCATAGAGGGTGTCACAACGGACCGGTCAAAAAAGTCAGCTGTTGCAACGCCGCCTTCTGGCTCAATATCACCTCGCCATTTGTCATATTGTTGGGCGTAGTACCAGACAATCGCGCCAACACCGGCCAGCAGCAAAACGATCGAGCCCATGCTCCACATAAAATTGCCCGGTGTTGGCTTATTGTCGACCAACGGCTCATGAGGCCAATTGCTTGTATATGTGATGTCTGATCCAGGACGGTTTGTTGTCGCCCCCCAGGCTGTCCAAAAATAGAACGCGGCGACGTCACGCGCTTCGTCCGGCGTGAGGAATGCAAGAGAAGAAAAGGCATATTGCCGACGCAAATCCAGCGCCTCCTCATCGGTCCCCACATGGAGAGCTGTGAAATGGGCTTCTACTTCACGGATTGCCCGGGCCCGTTCATCACTGACGGTGACTGAACCGTCGGACGGATCATAGGTGTTTGCCCGCATCTCAGCGCTTAGCACCGCCTGATGCATCGCCTGTTTTTGGCTTTCTGGGAGGCTCAGATTGCTATCACGTTGCGAGATAATATCGAGCAAAGCACTTGCTTCCCGGTGCAGCCAATCCGCGCTCCAGTCCGGCGCTAAGTAGCCGCCGTGACCCCAGATGGAACCCTGCTGCATCCCGCCCATAGACTGCCAGGTATTTTGGCCGCGCTCAATTTCAGCTTTTGTATAAAGAACGTCACCCGACGCCGATCGAACGCTGTCAGGGATCGGCGGTGCCTGCTGATAGACTTCGCTTCCCAGGAACAGCAACACGCCGAACATCACGATCATCCCTGCCGTCAGAATGATCCACAATCTTTTTGCAGAAAAAGTTGAACTATAGCCAGCCATTGACCGCCCCCCGATTGGCCCAGCAATTTGAGCCGTCGCAACGGAAATTCCGCACGATTCCACCATGAACCACTCTGCAATTTTTTCCGTCTGCTGACTAATGATCTGGATCAAAAGGAGGGCAAGAATCCCTGATCTAATGACAAAGAAAATTCAACCAGAAGGCTAACTGGCAGTATTGAGCGCTTTTCTAGCGCCGGAGCGCCCAATAAAGCCTGTGCAAATGTGGTTGGACCAAACGAAAAACGGGAAGCCCTTAAGAGGCTTCCCGTCAAAACGTCTGCGATTAGATAGTTTCTATTCACCGGTGAGTGAGCGATGCAGTTTGTTCATGCCGCCAATCCAGCGATCATAATCATCAGTCTTGCGTCGCATATAGCCGAGCACTTCCTTATGCGGAAGAATGCAGAACGTATTGTTCGCCAAGCCTTCCATCACCGCTTCTGCAAGTTCATCTGGCTCCATCATGCCATCCGTCGCTGCCGCCTGCGTGCTGGCGCTTGCATTTGCTGTCATCGCGGTGCGTACTGCCTGCGGACAGAGGATCGAAACACCTATGCCCTGATGCTTGTAGGTAAGCGCCAACCATTCGCCAAAACCAACCGCTGCATGCTTGGTCACACCATAAGCAACGGACCCGATCTGATTGAGCAGACCCGCAGCTGATGCCGTGTTGAGAAAATAGCCGCTACCCCGCTCCACCATTTTGGGCGCCAGATGACGGGCCGCATAGACGTGCGACATCACATTCACGTCCCAGGAAAGCGTCCACTCATCATTCGATGAGGCGAGGTCACGGCCAGCGCCAATGCCCGCATTGGAGCAGAAGAGATCGATCGGGCCAATCTCGGCTTCTGTTCTGTCGATAACCGCTTTGATGTCCTCTTCTTTGCTGACATCAGCCTGCATCGCGGTGCCGCCAAACTCAGCAGCCGTCGCCTTCGCACCATCGAGATTGATATCAACGGACACGATATGCTTCGCCCCAGCAGCATAGAACCGCTTTACCAGCGCCACACCAATACCGCTCGCCGCACCGGTCACCACAATAATCTTGTCTTTAACGTCCAAGGGTTTCTCCCCGTTTTTTCTGGATGTGAGTGAATGTCAATGGCTGCAATGTAGCAGCCGACCTCATATGAAGCACCCAAAAACCGGCAACAGGTGGCACATTCCCTTGCGGAAACCCGACTCCCATTGGTCGAGCCGCTCCCAGTGGGTAAGCTCGAAAAAAACGCACCAAGGGAGAACGACGTGAGCGATCTGGTATTACGTGAAGACAAGAATGGCATCGCCACACTCACCATCAACCGACCGGACAAATTAAACGCCCTCAATGTGGCCGCGTTCAAGGCACTCGAAGCCCATGTCGGCGACCTGCAGACACAAACAGACACCGTCGGCTGTGTCGTCCTGCGCGGTGGCGGCAAGTGCTTCTCTGCCGGTCATGATCTGAAAGACATCGAAGCAGGCGAAAAGCTGCCCCGGCCCAGCTTTCAGGCCCATGTGATTGAGCGCCTGGCAAATCTACCTCAGCCGGTCATTACTACCGTCCACAGTCACTGCTATACCGGCGCACTAGAACTGGCACTCGCAGGGGACATTATCCTCGCTTCTGAAAATGCGAAGTTTGCCGATACACATGCCAAATGGGCGCTGACCCCCGTGTGGGGAATGAGCCAGCGGCTGCCCCGTCGAATTGGCAAAGTAAAAGCGGCGGAGATGATGTTTACAGCCAGAACATATTCCGGCCGCGAGGCGGAAGAAATGGGACTCTGCAATGCCTGCTATCCAGACGAGGGCTTCGAGGCAGCCGTTGAGGCGTTCTGTGCCGATATGCTCACCAACTCCTGGTTCTCGCTTCGCGCCAACAAAAAGCTGCTCCGCGAGACAGACGGCATGTCCTTAGAAGCCGGTCTCGCCCACGAAATTTATCAGAGCGAAGGTGTCGGGCCTGATATGGCAGAACGCATCGGAGGCTTTGGAAAAAAGTGACCGATCTCAAACAATTCACAGAAGAAGTCCGGTCATTTATCTCAGACAAACTGACCCCCGATTTGAAACGCGCGGGCGAACTCTGTGCAGGCATCTATGCCGATCAGCCCGTTGCTGTTGAGTGGCACCGCATTCTACACAAGCAGGGCTGGTCTGTACCTGCCTGGCCAGTGGAATATGGTGGCACTGGCTGGAACCTGGAGCAGCACGCGATCTTTCAACGGGAATTGATCCTCGCCAACGCACCGGCGGTCACTCCCAATGCCACGCGAATGGTGGGCCCAGTCGTCATCGCGTTTGGAACAGAGGACCAAAAGTCACAATACCTGCCCCGCATTCGCAGTGGTGAGGATTGGTGGGCGCAAGGTTACTCAGAACCGGGCTCCGGTTCGGACCTCGCGTCGCTTCAATGCAAAGCAGAGCGCGATGGTGATCACTACGTCATCAACGGAACGAAAATCTGGACAACCCATGCGCAATGGTCAAACAAGATTTTCTGTCTCGTACGCACCGACAATAGCGGCAAACACCAACAAGGCATCACCTTCCTGCTCTTCGACATCGACCTTCCTGGCATCGAAATCAGACCCCTGATTTCCATCTCAGGCGATCACGAATTTAACCAGGTCTTCTTTGAAAATGTCCGCGTCCCCGCGTCAGGGCTATTGGGCGAAGAAAACGATGGATGGACGGTCGCCAAATATCTCTTGCAGCACGAACGAAGCGGGAGTTATGCCCCCGGTCTGAAAACAAGGATCGACTTGCTCAAATCCTTTGCTGGCCAGGAACAAAATGGAACGGCCGAACCACTCATGGCCGATGCAGACTTTGCTCGGAAGATAGCGGCCACAGAGATAGAGCTTTCTGTTCTGGAGAGCTTTGAGCAGAAAATCTTTTCTGCGGTGAACAGTGGCGAAACCGTCGGGGCGATTTCCTCCGCGATCAAAGTTCGTGGAACCGAAATGCGCCAGCGAGTGACAGAGTTGGTGGTCGAAGCCGTTGGCTATTATGGCCTTCCCTACCAACCCGAAGCCCGCGCGTTCGAAACCAATACAGCCCCTATCGGCTCGACACTTGCGGCAACAGCTCTGCCGCAATATCTCAACGACCGCGCCGCGACGATCTACGCAGGTTCAAACGAAATTCAACGCAATATCATGACAAAAGCTGTCCTTGGCCTGTAGCAAACAATGGCGCACGAAAAAGCCGGTCTCGCGAACGAGACCGGCTCTCCGATGTCCGGGTTAGCTGGACGCGCAAGCCCCCACTTAGCGCATCACGGCCACCGCGCGGACCTCAGATCAGTAGCTCCAGTACCAATCCCATGACCAGCCGCTGCCGCCGCCACTACCACCACTCCCGCCAGAACAGGCGTAGGCGGGTTCTGCGGTGAGCGTTAGGGCACCCGCCCCAGCAAGAACAGCGAACAAACCGCCAAAGACCATCATACGTGTGCGTTTCATTTCAAAACTCCGTCGCAAGCAGTGTCTCATTCTGAGACGTGTTGATTAGTTCACACGCTCCCTCGCAGGAGACGTGCCAAACCGAGGCTGCCGGACCTCCATACCGCGAAATCGCGGTATTTTTGTTGAATTCGCCTTTTCAGAAAGCCTTAACACCCTTGGTCCGAGGCTTGTGCTCCATACCGCTCGAGGGAAGAAGGGGGACGAATGGAGGCGTAGACCATGTCTATGCGAGACATAACTGTCAGAGTTCTTACATCACCAGCCCAGGTCGCGGATTGGACAGACCTGCCTGTCCAAGCATGGCACGACCTTCAGGAAACAACGGCCCTCATCTGGAAGGCCTGGGTGAGCCTTTTCCCCGAGCTAAGCTTCTGGGACCCGTTCGGCGCCGCGCTGACACTCAGCCTGTTTGCCGGGCTGGTCATTTGGCTGGTCAAAGTACGACCCGGATAGCCTCAGCTAGTTCACATCACACCGAACGTCACAACGATCATGTCCGTCGATCTCCTCGCATACTCCAACACTCAGGCGCACTGTCGCAAATGAGACACCAGGATCAAAAGGACCGACAACTTCTTCAAATGCGGGCGTAAGGCCGCCTGCGCCTTCGCCTGGGGCTCGGCCCGGCACGTAGCCGCTTCCCCGAAAGACCTGCTCCAAATCAACCGCACACTGGCCCACTAGGGTGATCTGCTTTTCCTCACAAGACCCAGTCACAGTAATCTGCGCCCATTTGGGACGCACACCAGAACGCAGCTCGACATGTTTGGTCTGATAGGGCGCCACCTGAATTTGACACCCACCATACCCAAAGCACGCGTCGTTGCCTTCCGCTTCCAAATGAATGGCGACGCAGGAATCATTCTTAAAAGCAATAACGTTGCCCTCAGCCATAACCGGCACAGCCAGAACGACAAGGCCCGCCGCAATAATTGATGAACGTATAAGTGTCCGCATTTGTCCGACCTCCAATGCCATCGACAGGACAAACAATAAGGGCCGCGCAGTGCGCAGCCCTTGATACGGATCAAAATCCGACAGATTTCTATGAGGTCTGTCGTTCTATTCCTGGCGACCAATCGCTGTAAGGTCCTGAGGAGAAGAATAGCCAGAACCTTTCAGCGCATCACTCTGTTCAGCGCGATCAAACGCTTCCATGATGCCGGCAAACCGCATTTCAACGGCAGGCCGCATATCCGGGTGCGTGAAAATGTAGAGCTCATTCTCGCGAACAGCTTCCAACACCCGCTCACCAACCCTGTCAGGATCCAGTCCGTTCAGAACGAACTCCGCCGCACCCGCTGCGACAGCCTCATTCTCTTCTACTGCCTCGCCATATTCCGCCTGACGTGCGCGACCAGACTCATGAATGCGTGTTTTCACAAAACCGGGGCACAAAACTGACACACCAATGTTGAGTTCTTCCAACTGTCCGCGCCACCCTTCTGACATGGCAACAACAGCAAATTTCGTCGCGTTATAAGGCTCCATACCCGGAGGTGACACCATACCGGCCATAGAGGCTGTATTCACAAAGTGACCGCCTTCACCTTGTTCCCGCATGATCGGTGCAAAGACTTCCGTGCCAATCACGACACCTTTCAGGTTCACGTCAATCACCCAATCCCAATCGCTGGGACGAACTTCTTCGATCGGACCGCCAGCGCCAACGCCTGCATTGTTACAGACCACGTGGACCTTTCCAAATTCTGCAACTGCCTTTTTTGCAGCTTCCTTCATCGATTCCCGGGAGACGACGTCACACTCGACACCAATTGCCTTGATCTGCCTTTGATGGAGATCGGCAAGCGCTGTCTCCAACGCTTCAGGGTCAATATCAGCAAGCACGACATTCATGCCAGCCCGACCGAATGACCGCGCCATGGATAAGCCGATGCCGCTGGCGCCACCAGTGATGAAGGCTGTACGCCCTTCTACTTTTTTCATTAAGCCGCTTTCTCGCTATAGGTATCGAGCGCATCAAAATCGGCGAGCAACTTTTGCCCGTTTTCTTTTGAAAGAAGACGCTCTTTGATGTTTTCGTAACTCTGTTCTTTGGAGAGATCGAACTGGGTTTCCCCATGCCAGATCACCATGTTTTTCCAAACTGGATCAATCAGGTCCTTACCCGCAATCGTACCGCCATCGACGGTCTTAAAGGTAAAGCTGCGCATCTCGGAGATAACCGTCTGCAAATATCCTACGTGAACAGACTCATCAATCCGAATGCGTTCAACCATAGTCGCAGCCTGATCAGCCTCCGCTTCATTACTGAATATCTCGCGGTCGCGCATAAGGGCAACTGAATGGGCGAAAAATGCTTCCGCCCGCACTTCAATCATCAAGACATTCATGAGGAGAAGTAGCAATCCTTCGTGAGGCTCAGGCAATTGCGGCATGAGGCGCCCCTGGTCTGGCCGACCGATAGACTCCGGTGGTTCTACAAGAGGATACGCGCCCTTACCGAAGACAAGGTCGCGTGCCGCGAACCACATTGCATCATGAGCACCATATTCAGGCTTGGCGGGATCTCCGCCCTCATCAGCACCATGAGCATAGAGCAGGCCCTTATTCAGATGGCCCGTCGCCGTCTCAGAAATATCTTCGACAATAATGTCCTGATAATCAGGTGCCTCGACCGTGCAGAGAATTTGGCCGCGGGCTTCGATAATACCCGTCACGGTGAGCGAGTTCCAGAAAGACTCGCCATACCCGTTATTGATCAGAAGCTTCTGCTGCGCGAGATTCGGATAGTTTCCGCGGTGCAGTAGATCGCCCGTCGCTTCGACCAGATCCCATCCATTGTCCGTTAGCGCTTTTTGCCAGGCGTGAATAGCAGGCCACCGATTGAGCGTCTTAGGGGAGACATATGTGCCCTTCTCATCAAAGCCGCCATGCAAAAGATAGCCGACTTCACGGTGTTCGTTGGCGTAGGCGTGGTCTGCCATCAACTCATCACGTGTGTATACAAGCTTGTCCATCGTTTCCTCCTGAAACCGCTCGCCATTTCGCATGGCCTCTGAGCGAAATGGTTTTTAGGGCGTCGTGGTGAGCGAGCGCACAATCGAGCGCGTCAGCTTCTCCAGCGTTTCTTCCGGCTCCAGACCGACGCGATAGGCGTAGGCACCCCCCTGCCGGATCATGCCAACCAGAACATGTCCTGCGAACATCGGATCGGTATCAGGGGCAACCACACCTTTATCCGCCCACTCTTGGATCGTGCTCGCCCATTGTTCGGCCCAGCGGTCCACCGGCATGACCTTGTCAGTCTCATCGACAGCGAGCACATTGATGTCGGTCAGCGCTGCCGCCAACACACCCGGGTTTTCCTCGGAATATTCAAAGACAGCCTTTAGAACTTCTCGGATGCCTTCTTCTAAAGAGTGAACGTCAGAATGATGTTCCTCCGCGAACTTCTCCAACTCAGCGGACGCTTCTTCGGCAAACGCAAGAAAGCATTCGAGCTTGTCTGCAAAGTGAAGGTAAAAAGTGCCGTGCCCCACCCCCGCAGCTTTTGAAATATCCTGCGGACGCGTGCCATGATAGCCCCGCTCAACGAAAAGCTGGCGGGCCGCTGCCAGGATTCGACGGCGACTTTCCAAACGCCTTTTTGAAGGCACAGGTGGCTGCGTTTCTTCCACACTTAGGGTTGCGGTGTCGGCATCTTCAGGTGCATGATTATTTGTCATCTAAGCAGTGTTTGCCGAATATGACATTTTGTCAACTCACGATAGTGAGTTTCTAGCCCTGAAGGCGCGTAAAGACATAGGTCGACGCGTCTGAAAGCTGCGGGCGAAACACATAGCCCTCTTCGTCGAACTCTTTCAGACCTTCGGGTCGGTCGATTTGATGGCGAACCAGATAGGCCGCCATCATGCCCCGCGCCTTTTTTGCGTGAAACGAAATGATCTTGGCCACGCCCGCGACTTCTTCTTTAAACACCGGCGTAATGACTTCAGGGCCTAAGACGGTCTGATCAACTGATTTGAAGTATTCAATCGACGCGCAATTGACGATCGCCTGTGCGCCACCAGAAGCATCGCAATCCTCGTTCAAAAGCGCCGCAATACGCTCGCCCCAAAACGCATAAAGATCCCGACCGCGAGGGTTTTTGAGCTTGGTGCCCATTTCAAGGCGGTGGGCCTTAATGAGGTCCATCGGCTTCAGAAGGCCATAGAGGCCAGAGAGAATGCGCAGATGGTCCTGGGCATATGTCAGATCCGCGTCATTGAAACGCGAGACATCAAGCCCTCGATAGGTGTCCCCGGCATAAGCGAAGACGGCAGGTTTCGCGCCATTCACCGGGTCTGTCGCATCAAACGCCTGAAACCTCTCATAGGTGAGGTCCGCTAGTGCGTCTGACAGCTTCATAAGTTTCTTGAACTCCGAGCGAGACCGTTTCTTCGCGACATTCCCAATTTCAGCGGCACCATCCAACAAGCGCGGATGGCTGACCGGGACTGGCGCCTCGAAGGGATCAAAGTTCAGGGCTTTAGCAGGTGAAACAACAGCAAGCATTGCAGGCAACAAACTCAATTGGAAAAACACGAGCCGCACCCTCTCCCGGCTTAGGCGCGTCGTCAACGATTCTCGCATTCCACAAAGAGAGCATGGTCTTGTCACATCAATGTGAAGCCAGATCATCTTCCCATGAAGTTGCATGCTGGTAGGCTCTGGCTACCTTGAGGGAGGATAAACCATGATTGTTTCCGCGACGGCCAGGTTTGGCCGAATGACCCTAGCCATTGGCCTTATGTCTATTTGGGGGTTAAGCACCGCGCTCGCGGCAGCAGATCTGTCTCCAGCAGAAATCCAGGCAGCCGAAGACGATTTAAAACAAGCGATCACGCTCATTGAAGAACAAAAGTATGATGAGGCAATCCCCATCATGCTCGGTATCTACAATGGCGATATTGGCGCCGATTCAGATACGCTGAACTATCTGGGCTTTGCTCATCGCAAGCTTGGACACAACAAAGATGCCCTACGCTATTATGAGGAAGCCCTGGAGCTCGAACCGGAACATCTGGGAGCCAACGAATATCTGGGCGAGCTCTTCATTCAGACAGGTGAGCTCGACAAAGCCGCAACCCAACTTGAGATCCTTACCAAACTCTGCGGCTCTTGCGAAGAGTCAGAAATGCTGGCCGAAGCCATTTCTCAGGCGCAAGCAGGAGAAACCCATTCATCGCTCAGATGGTAGAGCTATTCCGCAGCTTGGCGAGCGCCCGAATGTATAAGCCGCCAAAGTTTTTGAGGGGTAACCGGCATATCGATTTGCGTGACACCCTGACCCTTGAGTGCATCGATCACTGCAGAAATGAAGGCGGCTGGCGCGCCAACAGTGCCAGCTTCACCAGCCCCTTTAACACCCATCGCATTTGAAATTGCTGGTATCTCATTGTAGGAAAAATCAAACATCGGCATGTCATCAGCACGCGGCATCCAGTAGTCCTGGAATGAGCCGGTCAGGAGCTGGCCACTACCTTCATCATAGACCGCATGCTCGCCCATCGCCTGACCCAGACCCTGCACGATACCGCCATGAACCTGGCCTGCAACAATGAGCGGATTGAGCACCGTCCCGAAATCGTCGACCACCGTATAGCGGGTGATTTCAAACTCGCCTGTGTCGGCATCAACTTCTACTTCGCAGACATGGGCTCCGTTGGGATAGGAGTTGCCCGCCTCATCATATTCCCCATCGGCACTGAATTCGCCGAGATCAGCCTGGCCTTCAGCGATTTTCGCAACCGTAAAAAGGTCGATACGTTTGTCCGTTCCCACGACAGCGAAAACGGGTTCCCCATCGCTTCCGCGAAATTCAACATCAATGACAGCCGCTTCCAGCTCATTGGCCGCAAGCTCTCTGCCTTTTTCGATGAGCGTGTCAGAGGCAACGCCAAGGGCACCGGTCGCCATGTAAACCGCCTTAGAGCCACCAGTCCCTGCCCCACCAGCAAGCACTTCGCTGTCGCCCGCATGGACTTTGATCTTCTCAACATCGACACCAAGTCGACCCGACACATATTGTGTCCAGACCGTCTCGTGGCCCTGACCGTTTGATTGCTGGCCCGTATAGACATGGACCATATCGTTTTCACTATCGACCTCAAGCCGAGCAAACTCTGTCATGCCAGCAGCAGTTCGTTCCACATAGTAGGAAAGCCCGATGCCTGCAAGCTTGCCCCGAGAAGCGGCAGCGGAACGCCGGGCTTCAAAATCAGCGAATTCAGACTTCGCCAGCGCATCAGTCAGGTTGCGATCAAAATCGCCTGAGTCAAACGGCAGCGATGGTTTGTTGTTGTAAGGCATTTCTGCAGCGGGAATAAAATTCCGACGACGCAGCTCATCGGGCCCAATGCCCAATTTGCGCGCTGCCGCATCCATCAAACGTTCAATGACGTAAGATGCTTCTGGCCGACCGGCGCCGCGATACGCGTCAACCGGCACCGTGTTGGTCATCACCGCCTTCACGCGATTGTAGAGCGCAGGCACCTGATAGACACCTGCATGCATGCCACGCGGTGCAAGTGTTGGAATAAACGCCGCGAACTGACTTTGATAAGCCCCAAGATTTGCCGTCGTGCGTACATCAACACCAAGGATTTTGCCGTCAGCATCAAGGGCGAGTTCAGCAGAGGTGACATGGTCACGGCCCTGGGTGTCTGAGAGGAAGGATTCACTGCGATCCCCGGTCCACTTCACGGGACGGCCCAACTGTTTCGCTGCATAGAGAACGATAGGATATTCGTTATAGACGAAGGTCTTCATGCCGAAACCACCGCCGACATCGTCAGAGATCACCCGCAACTTCTCTTCGGGAAGCCCCACACACGCTGCAACACGTGAGCGCATGCCATGCACACCCTGGCTTCCGGAATAAAGTGTGTACTTGTCTTCTACTGCATCATAAGTGCCGAGCGCCGCCCGCGGCTCCATCGCATTCACAACAATGCGGTTATTGATCAGCTCAACCTTAGTGATATGAGCAGCCTTCGCTTTCGCCTCTTGCGCCGCGGCCTCATCCCCCCACTCCCAGTCATAGACGACGTTTGAACCACACTCTTCCCAGATGACGGGGGCATCAGATGACGCCGCACCTTCTGTGTCCACCACGACAGGCAACTCATCATAGTCTGCCATTACCAGCTCAGCAGCGTCCCGCGCCAGTGCTTCGCTCGTTGCGACGACAACGGCCACCGGTTCGCCCGCAAATCGCACACGGTCGCGCGCGAGGATCGGGCGCGTCGTCTTATACATCGGTGAGCCATCCCGGTTCTTGACCATGGCGTATGCAACGTTCGGCACTTCGCCAAATCCGGCAGCGTCAAGATCAGCAATCGTATAAACGGCGAGCACCCCTTCAGCATTCTTGGCTTCCGTGGTGTCAATATCCCCCAGCTTTGCGTGGGCGTAGGGCGATCGCACAAGCACGGCATAGGCCTGGTCCGGCAACGAAACATCATCTGTGTAACGGCCATGTCCGGTGATCAGGCGGTCGTCTTCGACCCGGGTCATTGGTTGTCCGACACCAAATTTCATGTGGAAGCTCTCCTGGGGGCAAAAATCATTGAGAACGGAAGTGTAAACACGAACGGGGCCGCGCCGGAAAAACCGCCGCAGCCGCCATCGCTATCCTTACATGTTAATCCCGATAAGAAGGATCAACCCTATCGATGGTTCTGAGCAGCGCAGGCCACGCCAAATTGCCGATTCCGTTGGCATCTTGAAAACGTGCTTGACCTGCCACCGTGTCAATCGCTTCTTGCGATGGAGGTTGCACACAATCGCGACCACCTGCGAGCGCTTTGATCTGCATGGTGCAAGCACGTTCCAGGAAAAAGAGCCTCAGGAACGCGTCAGCACAGGTATCGCCACAAGTTAGCAGACCGTGGTTTCGCAGAATCATGGAATGTTTGTCACCCAGGTCCGCAATCAGGCGCTCCCGCTCATCATGGTTGAGCGCGATCCCTTCATAGTCGTGATAGGCAAGGTCCGCCATGACAACCATCGCTGTTTGTGAAAGAGGCAATAGGCCTTCTTTCTGCGCAGAGACGGCCACCCCATCGTCCGAATGAGTGTGAATGACAGCATGAGCGTCCTTGCCCTCCGCATGCACAGCGCTATGAATCGTAAACCCGGCCGGGTTGATCATGTAAGGCGTGTCCATAACGATGTTGCCCTCAAGATCCACCTTCACAAGGCTTGAGGCCGTAATTTCGTCAAACGTCATGCCATAGGGATTGATCAGGAATTGATTTTCAGCATCTGGTACACGGGCAGAAATATGAGTGTAAATGAGATCCGACCACCCGTAATGCGCAACCAGACGATAGGTCGCGGCAAGATCAACGCGGGCCTGCCATTCAGCATCTGATACCTGGCCGCGAACGGATGTAATGGTCATGTCTTCAGCAACGGACATGGGCTTCTCCTCCAAAAAAAGACTGTTGTCTCTAGAGTGAGCCAGCACCCAGCAAGTGTCAAATCAAGCCTTGATGCCTGGGTTTATTCCGCAGCGGCTCGTAATCCAGGTTCCAATACCTTACCGGGATTGAGGATGCCCTTGGGGTCAAGGGTTGCTTTAAGCGTATGCATCAAGGCCACTTCTTCCGGGGTGCGAGACCAACCAAGATAGGGGCGCTTTTCAAGCCCGATGCCATGCTCAGCCGACACAGATCCGCCAATATCCCGGAGCGGCGAATAGACGATTTCTTCAACCCGCCGCCGTGCTTCTGGTTCGCCATCGCCGACGCCGACGATGACATGGAGATTGCCGTCGCCCAGATGCCCAAAGATCATCGCAGTCGGACTGTCCCACTCGGCGGCAAGACGTTCCTTCACCGTCGCGACATATCTCTCCATATGAGAAATCCCGAGACTGACGTCATAGGTAAAGATCGGCCAGTTTTGGGCCACCTGCCCGACATCATCGCGAAGCGCCCACATCGCATCACGCTCTGATTGGTTCTTCGCAATCACCGCGTCCGTGACGATGCCATCTTCCATCGCGGCCATAAGCGCGGCTTCAAAGCGTGCTGAATCTTCCTCCTGGTGACCGCCAAGCGACTCCACGAGAACGTAATATGGATGCGTGCTGGTAAGTGGCGGTTTGCCCAGTGCCGGTTCCCGCGTCACGAGATTGTAGAAATCCTCCCACATGACCTCGAATGCTGAGAGGGTACCCCCAAGAGCGACATCCATATGGCGAAGGAGCCGTGGCATGGCATCGAACTCGCTGACACCGACAAAGGCGACATCCTGGCTCGACGGCGCAGGGCGCAACCGGACCACCGCTCGGGTCACAACGCCGAGCGTCCCCTCGGTGCCGATGAATAATTGTTTGAGGTCGTACCCGGCATTGTTCTTGAGCATATGGTTCATCGACGACAACACAGTCCCGTCGGCAAGCACCACTTCCAGACCCAAAACCATTTCCCGCATCATGCCGTAGCGCAGGACCCTATTGCCGCCTGCATTTGTAGAGATGTTACCGCCAATGGTCGCCGACCCGCGCGCACCGAGATCAAGCGGAAAGAAAAATCCCTTCGCCTCTACCGCGTCACAGGCCGCCTCCAGAACGGTGCCTGCCTGCACCGTCATCGTGCCGCTGACAGTATCGATTTCTTCAACTGCGTGCATGCGCTCCATAGAGAGCGCAATCATGCCATCCGCATTGCCGCCCTCCACAAGACCGGTCTTCCCTCCCCAGGCAACAACGCCCTGGCCAGCCGCATGACAGAGCTTCAAAGCCTTTGAAGTTTCTTCCGTAGAAGCTGGTCTGACCACCGCGAGCGGTGTCCCGAGATGGCTCCAACCGCCCTGCGCTTTCTCTTCAGCGTCAGCGCCGGTGAGAACACCCGCAGCCCCCAGTTCGGACCGCAACTTTTCCACAAGATCGGACATCGCCATTCCTCCCAAAACCGGATCAGAAAACTATACAGTCAAAACGCGGCCAACCGCATCCTTCCAACGCCCATATCGGCTTTCCCGCGATACTTCGTCCATTTCCGCATCAAATCGGGCTTCCTGCTGCCATTGCGCAGCAACATCTTCCTGGCCGCCAAAAAAGCCAACCTGCATGCCGGCGAGATAGGCAGCTCCCAACGCTGTTGTTTCCTGCACCACAGGGCGGACCACGGGACGCCCCAAAAGATCGGAGAGGTTCTGGGCGAACCAATCATTGGCCACCATCCCCCCATCAACACGCAGTTCAATCGGCGCTGAAAGCCCCGCCCCTTCCATATCAGCGCCCATGGCGTCCATTAAATCGCGGGTTTGATAAGAAACAGACTCAAGCGCTGCGCGAACAATTTCCCGCGCGCCTGTGTCCCGCGTCATGCCAAGAATTGCCCCCCGTGCATTCGGGTCCCAATATGGCGCCCCGAGCCCAGTAAAGGCCGGAACAACGATCACCTGCGAGTCCGGATTGGCTTGTTTCGCGAGCGCTTCACTCTCCTCAGCCGAGGCAATGAATTTCATTTCATCGCGCAGCCACTGGATCGTCGCACCTGCCATGAAGATGGAGCCCTCAAGAGCGTAGGTGACTTCTCCACCAATTCGATAGGCAACAGTGGCAAGCAAACGGTTTTGCGAATGCACGTGAGCGCTGCCGGTATTGACCAGCGCAAAACACCCGGTCCCATAGGTCGACTTCATCATGCCGGGCTGGAAACAGGCCTGACCCACCGTCGCGGCTTGTTGATCGCCAGCAATACCGGTAATCGGCAGGGACACATCAAACAATCCAGAAGCTGTCTCCCCAAATGCTGCACAGCAATCCTTCACTTCAGGCAGGACCGAGCGTGGAATATCAAACCAACTGAGGATTTCATCGTCCCAATCCTGTGTATCGATGTTGAAGAGAAGTGTGCGCGACGCATTGGTCGCATCGGTCACATGAGACGCCCCACCGGTCAGATTGTAGACAAGCCAGCTATCAATCGTTCCGAAGCAAAGTTCACCTTTCGCGGCACGCTCCCGTGCTCCCTCTACATTGTCGAGCAGCCAGGCAAGCTTCGTCCCCGAGAAATAAGGGTCGAGCAACAACCCTGTTTTCTTTTGAACGATCTCCTCTTTGCCTTCGCCCTTGAGGCGAGCGCAAAGGTCAGCCGTCCGCCGGTCTTGCCAGACAATCGCATTGTGAAGAGGCTCGCCGGTCACCCGATCCCAGATCAGACTCGTTTCCCGCTGATTGGTGATGCCAATGGCTGCGACGTCCGCCGTCTTACCCTTCGAGAGAACCTCTCTGCAGACCTCCAGCGTATCCGCCCATATCTGCTTGCCGTCATGCTCCACCCAGCCATCATTTGGGAAGATTTGCGGCAGCTCCTTCTGGGCGACCCGAACCGGTGTGCCCTTGCTGTCGAACAGGAGAGCTCGCGTGCTCGTCGTCCCCTGATCAATACTCAGCACATACGCTTTGCCGCCGCTTTCAGCCATTCTGCCGTCCCCTGTTTTGTCTTTTGGTCACATCTGACCTTTTCTTGAAGCCTAACCTGTCAAAATACGCTGGCAAAGTGCCTGTTTGCCCCCATATTGTCGGATGAGACCAGCCTCAAGGGCTGCCAGAGGGACCTAATGAGCCAGACCGACATCATCGCTGCGAAGCCGACCATGATTGACCCGTTCGGGCGCGCCGTTACCTATTTGCGTGTATCCGTCACGGATCGGTGCGATTTCCGCTGTGTCTATTGCATGTCCGAGCACATGACCTTTCTGCCCAAGAAGGACGTGCTCTCGCTGGAAGAACTGGAAACGGTATGTAACGCCTTCATCGACAAAGGCGTGCGCAAGCTCCGCCTGACCGGCGGTGAGCCATTAGTCCGCAAAGACATTATGGTTTTGATCAATCGTCTGGGCGCGAAGGTAAAGTCTGGGGAGCTGGACGAGCTCACCCTCACCACCAATGGGTCCCAACTCACCAAATTTGCCGACGATCTCTACGCTGCTGGCGTCCGGCGGATTAATGTATCGGTCGACACTCTGAACCCCGAAAAATTCGCTGAGATAACCCGTTGGGGGCGCTTGCCACAGGTTCTCGAAGGCATCGAGGCAGCAAAGACGGCAGGCTTGAAAGTGAAGATCAATGCTGTCGCGCTCAAGGACGAGAACGAAGCCGAAATTCCCTCAATGATTGAGTGGGCCCATGGCAACGGCCACGACCTCACCCTGATTGAGACCATGCCCATGGGCGACATTGATGAAGACCGGACAGATCAGTACCTGCCGCTCTCCAAAGTCCGTACTGATCTCGAAAAACGGTGGACCTTGACGGATCTTCCAGAACGCACAGGCGGCCCGGCGCGCTATGTGCGCATTGAAGAGACTGGCGGCAAGCTCGGTTTCATCACACCGCTTACCCACAATTTTTGTGAAAGCTGCAATCGAGTGCGTCTCACCTGCACGGGTCAGCTCTATATGTGCTTGGGCCAGGACGACAATGCAGACCTGCGGGCTGCACTCCGAGAGGGCGGACAAGCAGCGCTCTCAGAATCAATTGATGAAGCCATTGGCCGCAAACCAAAGGGCCATGACTTCATCATCGATCGGGACCATAAAGGCCCAGCCGTCGGCCGACATATGTCACTGACCGGCGGCTGATCCAATTTTTTGGCCTCAGAATGCTTTCTGCCAGCCGATGGTAACCATCAGGTCTGTTTCCATCTGAGGTCCGTTGAGGTTCTCATAGATTGGCGCCCCGACTTCCAATGCAAGGCGGTGCCCTTCAAGGAAACCGGATTGACCGGCAAGGTTAAGTCCGACAAAGGCTTCCACCCGCTTGCCACCAAAATTGTCCGGATCAGCAGTCTGAACAGGCGCGGTAATGCGTGGATCAAACCCCTCAATCGTGCCTTCATGCTTCGCGGTCAGTCGTCCAGACAGACTGATCCACGGCTGGAACTGATAGGACGCCCAGCCGGTCAGCTGATGCTTGTTGCCAAGCGTGTAGCCCTCATCATTCGTGCCCGTCCGAAGAGTTGACCGCCACTGAGCGCCCCACCCCCAATTCGCGTCATAGCCTGTATAGGTAAGACCAGGCTCCAGGTCATATGTGCCTGACCCTAATTGCATGGCATAGGGCAAACGCAATGTTGGGCGGGTCCCCATCGGTGTCAGGACACTGTCGCTCTCGGTGATCGATCCAGTCGGAATGCTGAGGCCAATATTCGCATGCAGCTTGTGGCCTGGTTCATCATGCAGGCTGACCAGAGCGGCAGCCTTTGTGTCACCAATGCCCGAGCTCTTCGTTGTGAATGAGCCAAGACGCGTGGTACCCGCCATACCCTGGAAGGTGATGTGATCCATCTCTTTTTCAAGGTACATACCCATCAGCATCAAAGTGATGGTGTCGGTCGGCGCATACATCGCTCCAACCATATGCATGTCCATAGTCATTTCAGTCGGCACCACACGCAACGTTGGCGGCCCTGCAAATCGGTTTGGAACCGTCGTCACAATTTCCTCTGGGCTAACAGAACGGTTTCCGATCCGATTGCCTTCCATATCCATATGCATAAAGCGATAGGAGAACATAACCTCCCCGGCTTTGTGCAGATGGTCGCCCATCACACCGATCGGTGCGTGAGAATAAGCGTTCGTGGCATCTGGCTCGTGATCAACCCCATCATGGGCGAATGACGGTGTTGAAAAAGCGAGAGCGGCAGTGACTGCGACACCCATCGCAGACCCCGACCGTGACCACCTGAGACTAGAATTTTTCATTATATGTTTCCTCCTGAAACAGTTAGGGGAGAAGCTGAACCACTTGATGGATTGCAAAGGTTCACCTCCTCCAGGGCGTTAGAAACTCAGTGAAACTTTTAAGAATGCTGACCGGCCGGGCTCATCCACCTGCACGCTGGTGCCGGAGAAAATGTCTTCTCGGTTGAGGTGATAGGCATAGTCAGCATCAAGAATATTTGAGACACCGCCCTCCAGAGAAACGGCATCATTGATTAGGTATTTTCCGAACACACCCAGTGTGACCCAGGAAGATGTTCGCCCGGCGTCGCGGCCTGATCCAGTGGTTGGGTCCACATCGACACGGGTCGCTTTGGCGGCCATGTCGACACGGGTGCCGATCAACCACTCCGTTGCGTCGTACCGAAGCTCGAAATGGGCCTCAACCGGTGGGATTTGCGCAAGGGCACGATCATCCGTTTCATTTTGCCCATAGGTGTAAGCAACACCTGCAGAACCTTCCCAGCCCAGAGCAAAGGCATGCCGCGCTTCCAGCTCGCCACCGGCCAGTGTCGCCCGCACATTGCGATAAATGGTCGTGCGTGTGTCATTGGTAAGAATACCTGTTTGGGCCCGGGCCCGATCCCGAAGAATGTAATCTTCGATCCGGTCATAATAGAGCGAGCCCGACAGACTCCACGCACCACCGTCGGATGCAAAGCCCACATCAATCTGATGGTGACGCTCTGGGTCAAGGTTGGGGTTTCCAACCCAACTGCTCACCCCTCCGGGGCCCATGAAACTAGAGAGATAGCGTTCCGTCGCATCCGGCGAGCGCATGGAATGGCTCACCCCGGCAAAAACAGTTGTGAGATCAGACACATCATGCTCAAGGCGCGCCAAACCACTTATATTGTGGTCCGTTGACCGGTCTGCCGTGGTCCCATAATGCATCTGGTACAGGTTGTTTGCCGACAGAAACACACCCCCGCCCATCGGGCTCACACGCGCCTGCACATCCGCCTTGCGAGCTTCAGAGGTGACATTGTCATAACGAAGCCCAAGCTTCAGACCTGTTGCTTCACCAAGGGGGAGAACACCCTCGGCAAAGAAGCCAACCTGCGTAATCGCAACATCTGGCCAGAGGAGGTTCTGCAAGACATTAGCGGTTGCCCCTGTCGCACCATCAAAGCGCTGCGCTTCCCGCTCATTCCGCTGCAGATCAACGCCAACGGACAGAGACACATCATCAAATCGCAAGTCGCCAATGACACGCCCGCCATAGGTGTCTGACGTGCTGTCGACAAAGCGAGCGCGCATGGCTGTGAATGGCCGAAGAGAGAAATTGTCCATCTCATGATCAACCAGCGATCCATAGGCTTCCACACGAAGCCGAGAGAGCAGTCCGTCAAAATCCAATATGCCTTTGGCGGTGATTTTGACCGAGTCGGACAAAGGCGAGTCCATGCCAGCACCTGGGAACAACGCATCGGTAACGCGGTCTTGTTCAATATCTACGGAAAAATATTGATTAGGTGTGGGCGTTAGGGAGAGTCCGAGCCCACCGTGGCGTTGCCGATAGGAGGTCGCGACTTCATGCCCATCGCCATCCTCATATTTACCGGCATCAACATATGTTGCGTCAGCACGCACGGAGCCCCAGTTATCACCAGCAAGGCCGGCTCCGGAGGCTCTTTTAGATGAACCATTGCTCTCAAATCCGGCAGAAACATCGCCTTTGCTTGTCCACCTGTCCAATCGCACCGGGTCCCGCTCAAAAAGTACCGTGCCACCGCTACCCCCAGCGCCGTAGAGCACACTGGAATACCCCTTCAGAACCGTTACGCGGTCATAGGTATCCATGTTGATGAAGGATGCGGGCGGATCCATCCGGTTTGGACAGGCGCCATACTGAGACGCGCCGTCATTTAAGATGTTGATCTGATTTTGCCGCTGCCCGCGAATGACGGGATCAACACCATGTCCCCCCATCCGACCAGCTGAAATGCCGACTGTGTTGCGCAGATACGCGCCACTGTCCGTCTCCGGCGTCAGGCGCTCACGTGGAAAGCTCTGGCGGATCGACGGGTCGTCTTCACTGGCGCGCACGACAATTTCAGAGAGATGGAGCGGCTCAGCCTCGCCTTGCGCAAGGGATGCAGATACGCTCCCAACCAATGGGATAAGCGCCACGGTGCCGACTAGCGCACAATTGCCGCCAAAGCGTCGTCCCAGACGCTCGGGTGGTAATGTCACGGAAAATGTCCCCTAGGAATTCAGTCTCGAAAACTCGAAAAATCAGTGCGCAAAGCACCTACTGAATTCAGGCAGGGGGCGCTCTCGTAGGGTGAGAGCTGACAACATGAGATGTGTCGAGGCGTTCATCATGAGGCGGAGAGACACCAGCAAGCATTAACGAGCGTTGCTGCACCAGCTTGATGGAACTGCATCCACAGCCCGCGCCAGACGAACAGGCGCAGAGCGTACAAACATCACACCCGGCGCTATTGCTGGTTTTGTCACCAGGCGTGTCAGCACCATCGCCAAGGTAGATATCTTCAATACCGGCAGTCGTGCAGATCGTGACCCAGAATTCGTCACCTGATTCTGCAGCAATCGCTCCAGCAAAGGGCAGCATGAGCTGGAGAAGCATCGCCCACACACCGAGCACCGCCACAACGAAACGCCGTGTGTCGCCGCTCTGTGCACTCTTGGTACGTGTGGTTGAATTTGGCCCCATGCCGGATACTTGCCCCTTCTGAACTCTTCAATTTCTATCTGGACAATCGCGTCCTGTCATTAGGACGAAATGCCCCATGCGTTTGTGACCGCAACCGGCCCATGAATCACTCACAAATTCAACCCGTTACCTGAAACGCTTGAAAGGTTATAGTGCGCCCCACATGTAACGCCTTGACCTGAATCAGGTGGAAAACGGAGCCGGGGATGAAGTTCCGCAAAATTGCCTTTGTGGCAACAGATGTGCCGGAAGCACAAGCTGCACTCAAAAACCTGAGTGAACGCTATGGCAATGCCGACACAGAAGACGCAGACGTCATTGTTGCCCTTGGCGGTGACGGCCTGATGCTGCAAACGCTTCACACCTATATGGACCGGCGCATCCCGATTTATGGCATGAACCGTGGGTCGGTGGGATTTCTGATGAACGAGTTCCAGGACAATGACCTGCCTGAACGCCTGAATGCTGCAGAGATCAGCACCCTACACCCGCTCAAGATGGTGGCAAAAGTCGCAGACGGAAAGACCCATACCGCTTTGGCAATCAATGAAGTCTCACTCCTGAGAGAGACCTACCAGGCTGCGAAGATCCGTATTTCCATCGACGGCAAGATGCGCATGGACGAACTGATCTGTGATGGTGTCCTGGTCGCAACACCGGCGGGCAGCACCGCATACAATTTCTCTGCCCAAGGGCCCATTATCCCAATCGGTGGTGAACTTCTGGCACTCACACCAATCAGTGCCTTCCGGCCCAGGCGCTGGCGCGGCGCCCTGCTGCCCCACACAGCCGAAGTCCGGTTCGAAATTCTGGAAGCAGGCAAACGGCCGGTGAGTTGCGTTGCCGACCATTCAGAAGTTCGAAACGTGACGGACGTGCATATCTCAGAAGAACGCTCCGTCGAATTGCTGATGATGTTCGATGAGGGCCATAGCCTGGATGAACGCATTCTTCGCGAACAGTTTCTTCCTTGAATTCCAACAATCCTGTTTCCGGGCCGGTGGAGGACATGCCCCCCTCACCCGGAAACGTTGCCATCGCCCTAGCAGCCGGGTCCCTGGGAGGGGCGCTGTTCGCTTTCTTAGGAGCCCCGCTCGCCTGGATGTTGGGCGCCATGGCGGCAACCACATGTCTTGCCCTCTTTGGTGCTAAAACAGAGATATACCCGAGTGCCGTGAGCATCATGGTCGCTGTTCTCGGAGTCTTGATGGGGTCTGCGTTTACACCAGACATCGTCACGCAGGCTGTTAGTTGGCTACCCAGCGTCTTGCTGATGATCACCGTCATGTCCACCTTTGCTGCTGGCGGTTACGTCATTTTTCGACGTCTTGGAGGCTATGACCCGATCACAGCCTATTTTTCGGCAGTGCCGGGTGGCTTTACCGAAATGACATTGATGGGCACAGACTTGGGGGGCGATGCCAAAACCATTGCGCTCGCCCATGCAACCAGGATCCTGATCGTGGTGAGCGTTATCCCCTTCTACTTTCGAGGCATTCTGGGATTGGAGATTCCGACGCTCCCCTCAAACCTTTTGAGTGTCGCCGCCTTCCCAATTGCCGACGGCCTCATTCTGCTCGGCTGCGCGATTATTGGGCTCTATGCCGCGCGGTGGATGAAGCTTCCAGCCCCTGCTTTTCTGGGCCCTATGGCGTTGAGTGCGCTGGCGCACGCCACAGGCTGGACCGCCAACGCCCCGCCCCTCGAACTCATCGCTATTGCCCAGATTGTTGTGGGAGCCTCAATCGGAAGCCGTTTCGCCGGCCAGACCTGGCAGAGCGCCCGCAAGACCATCCTCCTCGCTACCGCGACAACGAGCCTGATGATCATGGCTGCATCCTTGATTGGTCTGGGCATGGCAGGCCTTCTCGGGCACCCCATGGAAGCGCTCGTACTGGCACTAAGCCCCGGCGGTCTGACGGAAATGGCCCTGATCGCCCTGACCATAGGTATCAATACAGCCTACGTTTCGACACTGCATATCCTTCGGATCCTCTTCGTATTGATGGCTGCCCCACTTGTGGCCCCGAAAAATCGCCCGAAAAACCCATCTCAGTAAACAGATTGTTAAACCGATCAATCTAGGATGCTTGAGGTAACAAAGGATTGGGGAGTCCACGGGTGAGCGAAATGACATGGACCACGGAGAATCTCGACATGGTTGCGCAGAGTCGCAAAGTCACCCCGAAGAGACTATTACCCGCACGCGTTTCCCGCGAAGATCTGATCGCTCGAGCTGAAAAAGCAATCGACAGCATGCGTGATGAGTTTGCAGGTTGGATTCAAGAAGAGGCAGAAGACCTCACCAAGGCACTTGCGGCCTGGCTTGAAATACCAACGGACGCGGAACGTACAGATGATTTGTTCAGACGTGCCCATGATCTAAAGGGACAGGCCCCGACGCTCGGCTATCCTATTGTCGGCCGTATCGCGACATCACTTTGCGAACTGCTGGGGTGCCAACAGGTTGACGCAGCCGAATTAATCATCCTAACCAAAAGCCACGTAGGTGCCATCAAGGCCGCCATCCGTGATGAGGTTCGCGATGAGACAAATGCAACGGCCGCAGCACTGGCGTCCGAGCTAGAAGCTGCCGTCAGCACGCTCTACCAGAAACTCAATTGATCCGGTCCATCGACTCTTCGACCACCGAATAGTCCGCCTCTGCAGGAATGCAAAGTTTCGACACGCCATCAATTTCCCGAACGACAGGCTCTACCGTAACCACTTGAGTTGCTTGTGCGGTAGAAAGAGCCGCAGCCACATTTGGCGAGCGCCCCAGCTTTTCCACGTTCAAACGGGTCGGGAAGATAATCGTCCGTCGTTTCTCTTCCGCATCCATCAGCGCCGCAGCCGGTTCAATCCAAACGGAATCGACACTCTCGTGCCCGTCATGCACCGCAAGGTGATCGTCTGGTGCCGCCGCCAGATAGAAATAGGTGTCAAATCTCTTCGGCATCATCTTGGGCGTAATCCAATGGGCAAAAGGCACCAGCGCGTCACATGCCAGATGAAGGTCTTCCTGCTCAAGGAAATCAGCCATGGGGACCTCTCCTTTGTGCAATCTGTCCCGCCAGGGTTCCATGCCTTCAAGGCGCTTCCCATCAACAAACGATGCTGATCCTTTGGGCCGCGCAAGCAGCACACCACATTCTTCAAAGGCTTCCCGAATGGCGGCAACTTGGATGGCGAGTTCACCGTCTGAAACGCCTTCAGCGCCATCACAGCGGGTCCGAATAGCAGGCGCCTTGTCCCCCTCATCAAGCTTGCCGCCCGGGAAGACAAGCGCACCGGAGGCAAAATCGATCTGGTGATGACGAACAACCATAAACACTTCAAGTCCAGGTTCACCGTCTCGTAACAACATGATCGTCGCTGCCGGGATCAATGGTTTTTCAGTTTTCTCGCTCAAGTCATCCCCCAATTTCCATTTCGATGACCCTAGCGCTTCGGTCGCCATAGAAACAAATTTACTCAAATTTGCGCGGCGAACGCGACGTCATCCTAACGCGCGAAACTTACACTGGGTCGTAAGTTCAGACAGATTTCGACCCCAGATTCTTTCTCGGTGCCATTGAATTATGTATAGCAGCTCATCCCCCCTATCCACTGACGATCTCGATCAGGCATTCACGCAGGGACATTTCTCGGCGGTGTTTCAACCCAAGCTATCTTTGATTGATGGCCGAACGTTAGGCGTTGAAAGCTTTATTCGCTGGCACCATCCAGAATTTGGAATCTTGTTGCCGGGCGAGTTTCTGAGTTTTATCGGGACCGAAGGACGCCTTCAGGAACTAACAGACCTGATGCTCCATGAAGCCGCACGTGTTGTCTCACTCTGGCGCTCCCAACAAAGACACTGGACAGTCTCTGTGAACCTGAGTGCGGAAGACATCGACAATCCCCACTTGGCCAAACACATGTGTGATCTTTTCACAGCCTATGCGATTCCATCAGATGCGATTTCTGTCGATGTTCCTGAGGCGGCCCTGACAGAAGCCCCCGAGAAACGGCTAAGCGCGCTGAGCGAACTCAAGAAAAAAGGCATTGCGATCGCACTGGACACTGCCGGGATGGATCTGCTGCCCCACGAGCAGATCAGCTCTGAGTACTTCTCCGAACTGAAGATCGGTGGTACGTCTTTGATCAAGTTTGCCCGTAGCGTTAGCCGCTCCCGCAAAGGTCTCATCGCCGAAAGGTTGGAGGCAGCAGCCGCCAATGGCCTTTCCGTAACAGCCACCCGCGTAGAAGACATAGAAACCATCAAGCCATTGGCCGATATGGGCTTCAGCGCTGCTCAAGGCACCTTCTTCCGCCACCCTGACACTCAGGAAGGCCTGGAGAACTGGTCATCCGATTGGCTGATGCCTGTCTTGTCAGGTGAGCGTCCACCTCGCGCCGACACCATCGCCCGCGCACGGGCAGACCTCGCCGATCCCGACCTGTTGCGTCTACCTGAAGAAGACAGCGACGAAATCAAAGAGGCAGCACCTAACACGCCTGCAGAAGACGAAACTCAACCACTACAGGTTGCTCTCCACTAGCCTGTTTGCAAACTCGGCTTAAACACGCTCAATGATCGTCGCAATGCCCTGGCCGACGCCAATGCACATTGTGCAGAGCGCATAGCGACCACCTGTCTCCTGCAATTCGTGAACTGCGGTCGTTACCAGCCGCGCGCCGCTCATTCCAAGCGGATGACCGAGGGCAATCGCACCACCATTCGGGTTCACGTGTGACGCATCATCTGCAAGTCCCAAATCACGCATGACAGCGAGCGATTGAGAGGCAAAAGCCTCGTTCAATTCGATCACGTCCATGTCCTCAAGAGAAAGCCCCGTCTGATCGAGGACCTTGCGCACAGCCGGCGCTGGACCAATGCCCATCACCCGAGGGGGCACACCCGCTGTTGCCATTCCGACGACACGGGCAAGAGGCTTCAGTCCATGCTGCTCAACACCATCATGCGACGCCAGCAGGAGCGCACAGGCGCCGTCGTTTACACCGGACGCATTGCCGGCGGTCACAGAACCACCTTCGCGGAACGGCGCTCTGAGTTTCGCAAGTCCCTCCGCCGTTGTTTCGGGGCGAGGATGCTCGTCCACCGCAACAACAGTTTCGCCCTTGCGGGTGGATATGGTGACAGGCACGGTTTCTCTCTCAAATCGGCCCCGCGCCATCGCAGCACCTGCTTTCTTTTGGCTCGATAGCGCAAAGCGGTCCTGATCGTCCCTGGAAATCTGAAAGTCTTCAGCAACATTCTCGCCAGTCTCAGGCATCGAGTCGGTACCGTACTGGCTATTCATCAGTGGGTTTACAAACCGCCACCCAATCGTCGTGTCATACATGGTCACATCACGAGCAAAGGCAGTCCCACCCTTTGCCACAACGAAAGGGGCCCGCGACATGCTCTCCACACCGCCAGCAATCATGAGATCTGCTTCACCGGACTTGATGGCGCGCGAGGCAGTGCCAACCGCATCCATGCCCGACCCGCACAGGCGATTGATTGTTGTCCCAGAAACATTTACCGGCAGGCCCGCCAGCAGCGACGACATACGCGCAACATTGCGATTGTCTTCACCAGCCTGATTGGCACAGCCAAAGATCACATCGTCCACCCGTTCCCAGTTAACACCGCTGTTCCGCTCCATAATAGCCATCAAAGGAACAGCCCCCAAATCATCCGGACGGACAGTCGCCAGACTGCCGCCATAGCGGCCTATGGGTGTGCGAACAGCGTCACAGATGAAGGCATCGGTTCGGGAATGGGACATGGGATAAGCCTCGCGTCTCTAAGAAAGTCGAGCGCGCAGACTATCTCATTTGTCAGCTATTGCCAGTGGCCAAGCGCTAAACGAAACTCACTTGCTCGCTCGGCGTTTCGACATGCAGCTTGTCGGAAATGCGTGACATGCGGCTGAGCAGGAAATCCAGATCGTCTCCCTCCAAACCGTCATAGCTCGTCAACAAGCGCTCCAGCATGCGGAGACGGAAATTGTACCGGTCACTCTCGGCGCCCGTGTAATCCATCTCCTGATAAATATCGACAGCAGACCGAAAGGCAGGAAAGAGAACCTGCGGCAGCCTCGCTCTCGCATAAAGCGCTTTCAGACCCAGCGGGCCCTTATCGTGCATTAGAGACCAGACTTTGGGCTCAGGCAGACCTGTGAGCTGAACGAAAATTGCCTCAGCAAAACGCATTTCGCCCAAGCACATCGCACGGAGCAGCAGAGAGGAAGTCATACGTCCCGTAGTAGCCAGCTGTTCCACAAGCTTGGGAATATCTTTGCTCTCAATGCCATCAACCAGATCGACTGTTGTCCGCTCGCGGCTGTCTTTAATGACCTGAGCGGCAACATCCTCGCTAATGTCATGGCGCTCAATAAGATATCCCCGCAATTCGTCAGAGACGGCAGTGACCAAGTGTTCGACAACGGTCACAGGCAGGTCGGCGCGTTTCACCAGTTTCTTGGCAATGGCTTCATCGTCACCAAACCGGTCAGCAACAGCAACAAGCGTCCCCTCCCAGAAACTAGCGCCTTCGTTTCCTGTAAGGCACAGGACCACGTCACGGTTGTCGGTTGAGACCAAGGCATCTGACACTTCTGGTGAGACAGTCGGGCGGCTTGCAATCGACATCTGCTTCGCTCGCGACCCACTATTCACTATGGAAATCAGCGCCTCGTCACTGAAGACAGGCGATATTTCAAGAACGGGGCGCGCGACCTCATCGATATCGGCTGCCAATGATTCAAGAATGTCTTTTGGAGCGCCGGGCATGGAGCACAGGGATTTCGCCAAGCTCTCGCGCACCATCTGCGCTGTGTCTTGGACAAGAAGCGCCAGAATTTCGTGGGCCAATTCTCGCTCACGGTGCGTGATCAATGCGTTGTCAAAACGCTCAGCGACTTTTGTGCCAACTTCTACTCTAGCCTCAGGCGACGGATCGCGGGCCAGTGCGGCGACATCGAAAGCACTCAAAACTGGAGTATCTGTCATGGGTGTCTCGCTCCTATTCCCTCCCCTGCAGGCACAGGGGGTTTGGGTCATTTCGGAAATAGTAGCGAGCACGGGTTAACGAAGACTTCAGGTGGTGTGTATAAACAGCGCCTAAGCGTAAGAAAGTGGAAACCACAAAAAACGCTGTTTTCGCCCTTTTCAGAACGGCACCCCCACTTTCGCAGGTCTTCTGATCAACTTACGACCTCTGTGGAAAACGTAAAAGTTTACCTATGGTCTGCCGCCAGAGAGGGGTCAGTCAGACGGTGGTGTCCGGAACGGATGGACCAATTGCTCTGTAAACCCAGCGGGCATGGGCCCATGAATCCCGATCTTCGCTGGGGGCCGACGATCCGCATCAAAATATGTGCGAAACAAAATGTCCCAGAGCATCAGATTCTCGCCGTAGTTCTTATTGCCTTCGTTCAGGTCCAGCGAATGGTGCCAACGGTGAAGGCCTGGTGTGTTGAAGACGTAGTTGAGCGGCCCGGTACGAGTTTCAATATTGCAATGGGTCAGAATACCTACGAACGCAGTGAAAGCACTCACCCAAAGGAATACTTCCATCGGCGCGCCCATCAGGAAGAGCAAAGGTTGGCTCAAAATGATGCTGAAGAACGAATCCACGAAATGGAAACGGCCTGTATTGATCACCCACAACCGGGTCACGGAATGATGCACCGCGTGAAAACGCCAGATATAGGGAATCTCATGCGCCAAACGATGAGCCCAATAGAGACCAAATTCAGCGATCACCAACCCCAGAACCACCTGCGCCAGCATGGGCCAGCCACCTGGCCAATACCCATCTGTTGAACCAGCCGGTGGCTGCACAGCGCCCGCAATCCCCACAGTGGCTGTAACAATAACCAGGACCTGCACCAGCCCTTTGTTCAGCAGGGTATGCGCAAGGTTGGCAAAGGTCTGCTTGTCATCCTTCAACCAGGCGCGCTCATGGGGCATCAGCCGTTCCAGAATACCAACGGTCAGCGCGAAACTCAGATAGACAATATTGAAAACGAGAATGGGCGAGTCAGTTGTCATCCCCCACCCTGTCAAGGTCACACCGGCTGCGAGCAGGCCGGGCCAAACAATGAAAGATGCCAAAAAGCGAACCCGCCCGCTGTCTGCATACCCGCTTTTCACCGCACTCTGGTCCGTCACACTCACTCCTGAACCCTCTTCTCTCTACTTCGCATGCGCGACACAGGTCGCCGCAGCGGGATCCAAATCCAATCGGCCACGCTCAATCGCGTCACCACAGGCTGCACAATACCCGAATTCGCCGTCATCGATACGAGCGAGCGCCGCGTCAATTTTGCGCAGATCAAGCGCCCGGCGGCGATCGGTCTCTTGAGCCATCGCCTGTGCTTGTAGCGCATCCATTCGACTGAGGCGCCCCACACTTTGTTGATCAAGCTGAACAACCGCGCTCGCGTCTTTAGAAGACGCTTGCATCTCCTGCAAATCAGCCTTCATGGAATGCAAGAGCGCCGCAAAGTCAGCGAGTTCCTTGTCGGTCAAATCAGCCATGCCCCAGCGTAACACGAGAAGCAAAATCACCGAAAACCGGCCATTTTGACACCATGGCGGAAGTGTGGATGATCCGCCGCAACAAGAAACAACACACCCGGCCCCATGTTGGCCGGTATTCGGGGGTTCTTATGCTCGACGGCATTCGCGTGATTGAAATGGCAACTTACATCGCAGCACCCGGCGCGGGCGGCATTATGGCTGACTGGGGCGCTGATGTGGTCAAAGTGGAGCCCCTACATGGCTGCCCAATGCGCCAGTTCCTCTCAAACATCGGATCTGAAGGTCTGCAAGGGAACCCGGTCTTCACCATCGACAATCGGGGCAAAAAAGGTGTGGCTCTCGACACGAGCAAACCTGAAGGCGTCGCAGCGCTGAAGAAACTGGTAGCGGACGCAGACGTCTTTCTCACAAATGTCCGCCCTGGCGGTTTGGAGCGCTCGGGCCTCGACTATGAAAGCCTCAAAGCCATCAATCCAAAACTCATCTATGCCAGCGTCACCGGCTACGGTCTGACCGGCCCCGACCGCGACAAGCCGGGTTTTGACGTTGCTGCTTTTTATGCGCGTTCCGGTATTGGCCGCATGGCAACGCCGAAGGGACAGGAACCCGCCCCACTCCGCATGGCCAATGGCGACCACACCACAGCAATGGCAACCGTTGCAGGAATTCTGGCTGCGATCATCGAACGCGGCAAAACAGGCAAAGGCAAACTTGTTGAATCTTCCCTGCTTCGTACAGGCATTTACACAGGCGGATCAGATATGTCGATCCAGCTTATGTTCGGCAAGCTGGCCACCTCCAAGAGTCGCCATGAGGCACTAAGTCCAACATCCAACTTCTTCTTGACCAAAGATGACTATTGGATTGCGCTTGTGCCGCGCCAGGGCCAGAAGGATTGGGCCGGTGTTTGCCGTGCTTTAGGCCATCCAGACCTTATCGAAGATGAACGGTTCGCTACGCCAAAAGCCCGTCGCACGCACGCGGCGGCCCTTGTCGACATTATGGACGCAACCTTCCGCGAACACGATCTGGAATATTGGCGCGAGAGGCTAGACGCGGAAGATCAAATCTGGTCGCCCATGCAGCACCCAAGAGATGTCGTGGAAGATGAACAGGCCCACGCTGCGGGTGGCTTCGTCGACATTGCCGGTCCTGACGGCAAACCAGCCTTTAAGTCACCCGCGGGGCCTATCAGGTTCTCAGATGTGGAAGATGGTATGAAGGCCCCGGCGCCAGGCCTCGGTGAACACACAGAGGAGGTGTTGAGGGCTGCTGGTGTAACGGACGAAGAATGGAAAGCACTCAAAGCAACCGGGACCGTCCAGGAGGCTTAAGAGGCAGACGCGCTGAGCCTCAGTTCGTCATAAGCCTGTTCTTTACGCCGCGATGTTTCTGCATCAACACGTTCAGGCGCTTCCAGCGAAGCCAGAATATTCACAACCATCGGGTTGAGTTCCATGGTTGGCCGTGAGTAGCCCGTGGCCACTTGCAGTGGCGGCATGGCCGGGCCACCTGGGTTTCGGCGCGCAGGTGCTGGAATAGAGTCACCCGGCAACGCCGGAGCTGGATCGTGACTGCCTCCATCATGGCGGGAGATGAGATTGCGATAGACCTCGCGCATGGATTTCGCACGGCCTTCCCCATCAAAGAAAATGGATTTATTGGCACTCGCCGCCCGGGGGAAGAGATCTGCCGCGGATCGCCCAGGAGCGACTTCTGTTGCCTGGATAAAATCGATGGCCCCGCCGGTCCCTAAGAAATGGGACATATAGAGCTCACCGTCGCTCACTTCCCGGTCGAGCTCACGCTCCATGCGGTTCTCCGCACCTCGGGTCATGGCACCGGCCATGAGCGCGGCACTGGTGGGATTATAACGCTCGGCAAGAATTTCCTGCTTCATGGCTGGATCGGCTACAAAATGCCGACCTCGACCATCTACCTCAATAGCCTCCGCATAGTCCGCGAGCCCGTGCTCCGCACCATTTTGTTTCACGGTGCTCAGCCACGTCTGATCGATGAACTGAAAAAGCCCCGCAGCGCTGGAAGTCCTTGCTTTTGCTGTACTTTCCAGGCTCGACTCGCGCATCGCTGTCTGCATCAGATAGTCAAAATCGACCCCTGTTGCATCGCTGGCCTGTGCAATCGCGCCGGTCACTTCTCGCGGCGTCGCCGCTATCTGTGTGTAAATCGAAGTCATGTCTCACCTTTTCCCGACATCAACATCGCAAGGCTCGTGCCAGAAGCTCGCAGACCGGTGACCGACAGAAAACCTCACTTTTCCTAGCCCTTTCCAGAGAAGTGGGTAAGCTCGCGTTCGGGGAAATCAGGAGGAGAAAAGAATGTCGGAGACCGAAGTCGCAGCGGAAGTATCTGAAACGCTGCACCATCCAGGCGCGTCAGTCCCAGGTGAAAAGCCCTATCCCAATCCTGTCTACGCCTGGTACGTGGTCGCTGTTCTGGTGGTCGCCTACACCTTCTCCTTCATTGACCGCCAGATTTTGAGCCTTTTGGTGGGCCCCATGAAGCGGGACCTGAGTATCTCAGACTTTGAGATGAGCCTGCTCCAGGGCTTCGCCTTCGCGATCTTCTACGCAGTGCTTGGCTTACCTATTGGCCGCATGGTCGACAGCAAAAAACGCGTCACCATCATCTCGGCCGGCATCCTCGTATGGAGTGCTATGACGGCCCTGTGTGGCACCGCCCGTTCTTACTGGGAACTGTTTCTCTATCGAATGGGCGTTGGCGTAGGCGAAGCAGCCCTGTCCCCTGCCGCTTATTCCATGTTGGCTGATTATTTCCGCCCAGAACGCATGGGCTTTGCCCTCGGTGTCTACGGCATGGGTGTCTATATCGGCGCAGGCCTCGCCCTCGTCATTGGGGCTCAGGTAATCGCCATCGTAAATACGACAGGCGCAACAACGCTCCCGCTCATTGGCGACATATACCCCTGGCAGGTCGTCTTTTTGGCGGTTGGTCTGCCCGGCATTCTGGTTGCCATTTGGATGTGGACGATTAAGGAACCCGAGCGCCGTGGTCATATGCGCACAGAGACCAATGAAGACGGCGAAGAAACCCATGCCCCTCTGCCACTCGGTGAAGTCGTGGGCTTCATGTGGCAGAACCGAGCCACCCTCGTTTCCCACCACCTATGCTATGCGCTAGGGGCCATGATGGCCTATGGCGTGGCGGCCTGGATACCAACCTTCCTCGTTCGCACCCACGGGTGGGCGATCGTCGATGCCGGCACTTATTACGGCCTTATCGTCATGGTCTTTGGCACGGCTGGCGTCGTTGCTGGTGGCTGGATGGGTGACAAAGTAACAGCCTCAGGGCGACCAAACGGTCGTTTGTTGGTAATGGGGCTTGGCTGCCTTGCCGCAGCACCGTTCGCACTTACCTACCCACTTGTGGAGAATATCCCGCTTCTATTCGTGCTTCTCTGCTTCGCAACATTCTTCTCAACCTTTGCAATTTCCCCTGGCGCCGCCGCCATTCAGGAACTCATGCCCAACCAGATGCGCGGCTTTGCGTCTGCCTTCATGATCTTTGTGATCACGCTGATCGGCCTTGGACTTGGTCCTTCAGTGATCGCGGCGATGACGGATTTCGTCTACCAGGACGAAATGATGATCCGCTATTCACTCGCCTATCCGCCCGCGATCATATTGCTCGCTGGTGGATTGATTGGCCTTGCAGGGCTCAAACCCTATCTGGTCAGTCGAGAGCGCGTAATCGCCTGGTCAAAGCAGCACGAAAGCTAAACGGCGAGAAAATTCAGAGCGTTGGAAGGCGAGTCGGACTCAAGATGAGAACGGCTTATCAGCCTGTGGATGATTCCAAAATCAGACTCATCTTCAATGACTTAGCGCGAAACGTTAGCGCCAATCCGACAGACGGATAATGTTGCCACCACTTGTCGCTTGGCTCTCAACTACGTTGCGTCGTGAAGCCATATCAGACTGCCCGACTGCGATCCTGTCGGAGGGATGAGGCATCCGGATTTTGCGCGCAAGCGTCGCATCATCGATGGGCTTGCGAATGTAATCATCGGCCCCAGCAATGCGAGCGTCATCGATCATGTCTGGTGTGAGCTCATGGCCCGTCAGTAAAATGATCCCATCGCGTCCATTCAGATCTCGAAGTCCGCCGAGCCCATAGCGCAGAGACACGATCAGGGCGCCCACATCTTCAGCGCAGACAGATTGGTCAACGATCGTAAGATCAGGCTGAAAACGCCGAAATGCCTTTTTGAGCCCCTCACCAGAGGAGACTTCCATGCTCCGAAAGCCCAACCGTCCGCAAACACGCGCCGCAACCCGTCGCGCGAGATGAGATGAATCAGCAATAAGGCAAGTCCGCATAACAGCGCCCCCGAAATCTGAGAGCACAGAAAGCGCTCCCCTAGCTCAGAAACGCTAGCGCGGAGACCTGAAGTTTTTATTAACCATAATCAAGCGGGCCGCGACCGCTCCAAATCCTCAGCTCCGAGCCGGTACGCGCTGGGTGTCATGCCTTCCCGCTCTTTGAAGGCACGGTTGAACGGTCCGATCGAGCCATACCCCAAATCCATGGCGATGGTGAGAATAGGAAGCCGCGCCAATTCCGGATCCCGGAGACGCTCTTTAGCCTCCGCTATTCGGTATTGGTTGAGGAAATCGTTGAAATTCCGGAAGTTGAGCTCCTGATTAATCAGCCGCCGCAGTCGGTGTTCTGGAATCTTTACCTGCTCCCCGAGCCTCCCAATCGTCAGGGAAGCAGCAAACAGCCCCTCCCTTTTTGTGATCCAGGTCTCAAGCGCCGCTAGGTCCCGTCGGGCGATCTGGACAGCGGCACTCGGCAAGTCCTCTTCAACCAAAGGCGTCTGTCTGGGCTCTGGAAAAAACATGGCATCAGGCGCCAGAGAGGCCGCACGCACCACCAGAGAGACGACGACCAGCCAGATGGCGAACGATTGCAGCGCCTGGATCGGAACAAAAGGTGGTCCTATATCGACGGTGAGCTCGTAGATGGAGACGACAGACATCATTACAACGAGGAATGAAATGAAATAGAGCCGGAAACGCCTGCGCGCCTCGAGCAAATCATCCGCCCGCCCGCGCCAGGCGACCCATCCGAGATGCACCGCCAGCCCAATAACGATCAGCTGGTGCAGATTGTCGACGGCTGAATGCTCATGGTTGCCAGTCAGAACGTCAGGCCCCACCCGCCAAATGCCGAACATCAGGATGAAACTCAGAAGACCCCAATGAACCGGGCCAGGCTTGAAGCGATCCTCGAAGAGCGAAAGCCCAAAAATCCATAAAACCACTGAATTGGCAATACAAGCTGGCAGCAACAGCACCTCTACCCAGAAGTTATCGGTGATCGAACAGAACAGGTAGGCAGCAGTACAAAGCGCTGCCGCAACCCCCAGTCTGCCAGGCCAGGACTCCCGATGGTCCCGAAGAAGAAGTACAGCAAAGAGCAAGAGGCTGGTTACCGCCCCATAGCGAAACACCGCATCAAATGTCACAAGATCCATCAGCCACCACCTTTTCCTCAACGATCTCGCGAACATCCAGGCAAATCAATCCTCCTGCGCCATCGAGATAGACCAAAAACCTCGCCGAATTCCCGAAACACTGGCCTTTTCCGGAAATTGGCCGGCAGGTTGAGCATTAGGCGAGCCCTCGCAGGCTCATAGAGGCCATGTGGATCTTCCAATGAGAGGAAGGACCAACCATGACAATTGATACCCATAGATATCCCCTCGCCCGTGCCTCCTGGGTCGCCTTTGCGCCGGGCATTGAGAGCGTCAATGTACTGCTGCTCTATTTCATTTTTGCGCCCTACATGGTTCAAACCGTGCTTGGTGGTGGTTCGGAGGCTCAAAGCATCTGGGGAGTCGTGACGGCAATCGGTGGCATCTCCGTTGCGTTGCTTGGGCCGATCATCGGAACGATCTCCGACACGGTGGGAGGCCAGAAGCGGTTTCTGACAGGTTTTGTCGTTCTGGGTGCCGCTGCCAGTGCAACACTCTGGTTTGCGGTTCCCGGTATCCCTCTCGAAGGGCTCGTGACCCTCAGCTTTGTCGCCATTCTCCTCATGATCGGGGTTGAGCTGGCAGGGGTCACCTATAGCTCTCTCCTTCCCAATCTGGGCACACCAGCCACCATTGGCCGCTTGAGTGGAAATGCAATCGGGTTTGGCATTGCCTGGGGTCTCATCCTGCTGGGCGGATACATCGCCGCCTTTATGCTTGGCGACACGCCCTTCTTCGGTCTGGACCGGGAAGCCCATGAGCACAGTCGCATTGCTGGCCCCATCGTTGCTGCAGCCCTGCTTTTTTTCCTGCTGCCGCTGCTCGCCTTCACTCCCCCAACGCCCATCCGTCGGGTCTGCCTGCCAGTTGGACGCATTGTGCGCGGCGTCATCAAAGATGCTTATATCGCGATGCGCGCAGAACCCGCCATCGCTCGGTTTGTTATCGCGCGTGTGATCTATCAGGACGGTATCGGCGTCGCCCTCACTTTCGGCTCCATCTACGCCGCTGGATTGTTCGACTGGGATACACTGGAACTCGCAGTGTTCGGCATATGCATTCTGGGTGCCGCCGCTGTCGGCGCGACAATCGGCGGTCAGATTGATGACCGCATTGGAGCGAAGAACACAATCCTGCTTGCCCTTCTCATCCTCGTCATAGGCATGGTGGCCTTGCTCAGCTTTCCCGCTCCCTCAGACATTTCAGAGGGGTTCTTATCCACACCTGCAGAACAAGCCTTTATCGGGGTGGCGCTGCTTCTTGGTATGGGCATTGGTCCGGCTGGCGGCTCCGGCAGAACCATGATGGCGCGGATCGCACCAGAAGGTCAGGCGGGCAAATGGTTTGGCATCATGGCACTGGCTGGCAATGCCGTTGCCTTCACCGGCCCGGCCCTCGTTGCGTTGGTCTCCTACCTCACAGAAAGTGAGCGAAGCGGCATGATGGTAGCTCCCGTCATTATAGGGCTCGGTGCCATTCTGATGTTCTTTGTGAAATCAGACCGGCCGCTGCTGAGCAAGCAATTAGTTACTGCTTAGCCGCCTCTCGCAACGCGACAATCAATGCGTCAACCTGAAGTGTGCTGTAGGGGATGGCTTCCCCTACACCCCAGACCGGTGCGGGCCAGGCCGCATCGGTCGCAAAGCGCGCAACCACATGGATATGAAGTTGTGGCACCATATTGCCCAGTGCTGCCACGTTCATCTTCTCCGCTGAAGTCTCTGTTCGAAGGGCTCTGCTCGCCCGATCAATCTCAGCGAGAAAGGTTGGCTTGTCACTCTCTGCAATCTCGTCAAAGTCGCGAAGACCATTCTGCCGAGGCACAAGAATAAGCCAGGGGAACCGGGCATCATTCATCAGAAGAACACGGCAAAGCGTCCAATCATCAATAATGAAGGTGTCGGCTGCGAGTCTTGGGTGTAGGGAGAATTTTTCAGACATATCAGTCTGAAGATGCCATCGATCTCCGCGAAACACCATCAACAACACCACTGGAAAAACCATACCACCGGCGCCCCAGGGCAATTCCCGAGATGCCGCCAAGGACCAGAGCCCAAACGACCAGGAGAGCCCCCCAAATGACAATCATGGTCCAATCAGCAGAACCGAAGCGCGACGCAACATCGGTACCATAGCGGCTCAGCTGCAGAACAGAATTGATAAGCCCGAGACCAGCTCCGATTGCCAGCAGCCAGACGACCCATCCATTCCAATGTCGATCTCTCTTAGGCAACGTCATAAACACACCCAGCTAAACGACGTAAAGGCTGAGCGTCACCTCAGCATCGAATCTGCTGAGGAAAATATACAGTTCACTAGAAGTATTCAATCAGTAAGATTTTGGTAATTCCAAGACTCTCTCAGCAATAAAACTTAAGACTAGTTCACGACTTACTGGAGCAATTCTAGCGATCATCACTTCGCGCAAGTAACGTTCGACATGAAATTCCTTCGCATAGCCCATCCCGCCATGGGTCATGACGGAAGTTTCACAAGCACGAAATGCTGCCTCAGCAGCAAGATATTTCGCCGCGTTGGCCTCTGCGCCGCAAGCAGCATCAGCGTCGTAAAGCGCAGCTGCCTTGAAGACCATGAGATTGGCCGCTTCCAGTTCCGCCCAGGATTTTGCAAGTGGATGCTGGATCGCCTGGTTCTGCCCGATGGGCCGGCCAAAGACTTCTCGCTCACGGGCATAGGTCGTGGCTTTTTCTAAAGCGATGCGGCCAATACCAATGGCTTCAGCTGCAATCAAAACCCGCTCCGGATTAAGCCCATGAAGCAGATAGCGAAAGCCTTTCCCCTCTTCCCCGATGAGATCTTCCTTGGGAACGCGCAAGCCATCAAAAAACACTGCATTTGAATCGACCGCCTTACGACCCATCTTGGCAATCTCATGGACTTCCGTCGCACCGCCGCGATCAAGGTCAGTGTAGAAAAGGCTCAAACCTTCAGTCGCCTTTTTGCAATCCTCTTTTGGTGTTGTCCGCGCGAGCAGGAGGATCTTGTTTGCGGTCTGTGCCGTTGACGTCCACATCTTTCGACCATGAACGATGTAATGATCGCCATCCCGCTCCGCCCTGGTTGTGATGGCCATAGTGTTGAGGCCAGCATCTGGCTCAGTTACTCCAAAGCAGCAACGATCGGTTCCGGCAATCAGTGGCGGCAGGTTTTTCGCCTTCTGCTCATCCGTCCCGAAGACGACAATCGGCATGGGTCCAAAGAGATTGATATGGATCGATGACGCGCCTGAAAGACACGCTCCAGATTGCGCAATGGTCTGAGCGACAATCGCCGCTTCAGTCACACCCAATCCAGCTCCGCCATGGGCCTCCGGCATTGCAATACCGAGCCACCCGCCCGCGGCGATATCTCTGACAAAGTCTTCCGGAAACACGCCGTCTGTGTCACGGGCGAGCCAATAGTCATCACCATACTTGCCGCAGATTTTCGCTATGGCGTCCCGAATGGCCTGCTGATCGGCGGAAAACTCAAAATCCACAATCTGTCTCCCCAAAGCGTTTTCAGGGCGAGGATGAAGCCGCCACCGGTTCAAGGCCAAGCCGAACGTGTGAACGGTTTTCCGCCCGAAAACGCGACAAAAAAAGAAGCCAGAGTCCATCTTACACAAATCAAAATTCGAACGGCTCTGGTGTGTTTAAGGTATAACTTACCCAAAGATGGAAGACGGTGACAGGCCGTCCAGAAAACAAACAAAAACACAGGGAAACCTCATGCCAGGGCTCTATTTCGAAGAATGCGAGGAAGGTCTCGTCCTTAAACACGCGATCCACCGCACCATCACGGAAACTGACAACACACTTTTCTCCGCGATGACAATGAACCCGGCTGCGCTCCATCTCGACCACCACTACGCAGAGACGGAGACCGAATTTGGCAAGCCCCTGGTCAACAGCCTGTTCACGCTAGGGCTTGTGATCGGCATCTCGGTGCATGAAACAACCCATGGCACCACGATCGCAAATCTCGGCATGACCGACGTGTCCTTCCCCAAACCTGTGTTCCATGGCGACACCATGCGGGTTGAAACCAGCATCATCTCCAAACGCAGATCTAAATCACGCCCGAAAGCTGGCATCGTGACCTTCGAGCATCGCGGCTACAACCAACGCGACGAACTCGTCGCCCAATGCACAAGACAAGCCTTCATGATTGCTAAGACGGACGGTTAACTCATGCGCTCATTCCTTTTTGTTCCAGCAGACAGTGATCGCAAACTTGCCAAAGGAGCTGACTCTGGCGCCGACGCGCTCATCCTCGACCTTGAAGACGCGGTTGCCCTCAACAACAAACCCGCCGCTCGAGAAGGCGCCATTGACTATCTGCAGTCCCGCAAACCCGACGATGGGCAAACCGTCCTCGTCCGCATGAATGCGCTGGACAGCGAATTCTGGCAGCAGGATCTCGCAACCGTCGTGCCCACAAAGCCCGACGCCATCATGGTTCCCAAAACCATTTCCGGTGCGTGTATTGCGACGGTCTGCAAACACCTGACCGACCTCGAAAAAGCACACAGTCTGCAACAAGGTACGATCAAGCTCATGAACGTCGCGACAGAAACAGCAGCCTCGATGTTCAACTTGGGCACCTATGGAAATGTCAGCGAGCGTTTCTTTGCCATGACCTGGGGGGCTGAAGACCTCTCCGCCGACCTGGGAGCCAGATCAAACCGGGATGACGCAGGCAACTATACCGAGCCTTATAAACTGGCGCGTACACTGTGCTTATTGGGCGCAGTTGCTGCCGATGTCATGCCAATCGACGGAATTTGCAAAGATTTTCGCGATGAAGCGGCTCTGGAAGCAGAAGCACGCGCTGCCATTCGCGACGGATTTACAGGGAAAGTTGCGATTCACCCAGCGCAGGTGCCCGTTATCAACACTGTCTTCACACCCACTGAAGAAGACATTGCCGAAGCCCGCGCTGTCGTTAAAGTCTTCGCAGATGCAGGCAATCCGGGCGTCGTGAGCCTCGATGGAAAAATGCTGGACCGCCCTCACCTGCGTCAGGCTGAAAGCGTTATTGCACGGGCCGCTGCCACAAAATCTTGATGATGAAAATGCTGGCCTTATTCGGCGGCACTGCTACGCTTATTGAGCGGCACCCCATGCAGCAGTGCAAGGAAGACCTTTATGTCGATAGTCAAAAAAATCATCGCAGCCTTAATCCTGGCAGCCAGTCTGTACACAGCATACATGATCTACCAGCAGAGTGCGCTCGCGGGTGTCCTGTTTGTGATCCTTGCCCTGACGGTAGTTGTGCCGCTTGCGGTCGGAACCGCCCAAAGGAACAGCAGGATCAAAACCAATATTGGTGAAATGCCCGACAGCAAAATGGATGTTGGCGTGCGTCAGGCGCGAGCGACCATCATGCGCGAAGACGGCGAAGTCAGAGGCGCGCCAGCACGCAAACAGCCATCATGATCCTGACCAACGGGTGATGCGGTCGGCAAGATCGGGACGGACCCGCTCTGTCGGCTGAGCCTCTTTGCCACCGAGATAGATAAAGCCTGCCACCCGCTCGCCTTCGCCAAGCCCCAGTGCGCTCACGACATTCTCATCAAACGCATACCACTCGGTAAGCCATTGCGCGGCATACCCAAGCGCTGTGGCCGCGACCAACATGTTCTGGCAAACCGCACCAGCAGCGAGCTGCTGCTCCCAGACCGGGATCTTGATGTTCTCAGTGACACAGGAAACAACGCCAACCACCGTGGGAGCGCGCACAAAACGGAGCGTCTCGAGGCTGGCCCGCTCTGCGTCGCAATCCGGATTGGCCTTCGCAAAGGCATCCTCCAACACCGCCCCAAATTCAGCCCGCGCGTTGCCTTCAAAAACAATGAACCGCCAGGGTCCGAGTTTCCCGTGATCTGGTACCCTGTGCCCCGCTGCAAGAATGGTGTCTAGCTCGTCGGCACTCGGGCCCTGTTGCGTCATACTGCCCGCGACAACTGAACGTCGGGAGAGCAACAGGTCGATCATCTCATTCATAGTCATTCCTTCAACTTGCCAAGCCTCACCCATGACATAAGGCACCCGGCAGA
The DNA here is from genome assembly GCA_003330885.1 of Rhodobiaceae bacterium. Taxonomy (NCBI): domain Bacteria; kingdom Pseudomonadati; phylum Pseudomonadota; class Alphaproteobacteria; order Hyphomicrobiales; family Parvibaculaceae; species Parvibaculaceae bacterium. The sequence continues at coordinate 1,505,217 of CP030277.1, forward strand.
AATTGCAAATGGTTCGCAAATATTTTGTTGGACACAACGCAATAATAAAACTTCAATTTCCCTATGGGGGAATTCGCGCAGAAGTTGTTCTATGGGTGTGTCGGCATCGGTCTGCTTTTCATCTTGGCTGCAGAATCTGTCCTGGCAGGGGCATGGCCTCAGCCAAAGGGTGAAACGGAGGTCATCGTCTCAGCCACCCACGCATTGGCGCACAGAACCTTCGACCAGACCGGAAACGCAGTATCACGAGGCCGGTTCAAAAAGGTCGAAATTCAGGTCTATGCCGAGCATGGACTAACAGACCGGGTGACGCTCGTCGGAGAAGTCGCCCGCTCCACAGATAAGTCAGAAGCCTTCAACCGTCAGTTCACAGACACCGCGTTTCGTCGCGTAGAATTTGGCGCACGAACCCATCTCTTCACCTGGGATGAAACGCTCTATTCCGTAGACGCACTCGCGATACTCAACACCTCATCCGGCGGAGATGACCCTGCCGCTTCGCAACCTGGCGACATGGACTACGAGGTCGCTGTGAACACCGGAACTCCCATCATGTTCATGGGCCTATTCGGTTTTAGCGCCCAACGGTTTGCCTACAAGTACCGGCCGGGTATCCGCCCGGCCGTCGCGAGCGCAGATGCAACACTTGGTCTCAATTGGGGACCGGATTGGATGACCTTATTGAAATCAAATACCGAATATTCGATCGGGCGGACACCATCCCCACAAGGGCATTATTGGTCGAGCAAAGCGGAGTTCGGTCTCGTCCATCGACTAGAACCAGGATTTGCCATCGAAGCCGGTGCCTTCAGGACCTTCATAGGTAGAAATGTCCTGAAGGAAACCGGGCTCAAACTCTCACTCTGGTATGACTTCTAAGAGTTAGGCAGCGTCAACCAAATCTGGTGGTGTGGCTTCCGCCACAAGTGCGGCGATCGCCTCATCCACATCAACCACAGTCTGGTCCTTGGAGCCAAGGCGACGGATGGAAACCTTGCCTTCTTCCGCCTCCTTCATGCCCACCACCATGATCACAGGCACTTTGCCGACAGAGTGCTCACGCACCTTGTAATTGATCTTCTCGTTCCGCGTATCGCTCTCAACCCGAAGGCCTGCAGCTTTGAGTTTTTCTACAACAGCAAGGCCGTACTCATCCGCCTCGGACGTAATCGTTGCAACGACGGCCTGAACGGGCGCCAGCCATAAAGGCAGTTTGCCCGCGCAACTCTCGATCATGATGCCGATAAAACGTTCCAGCGTGCCAAGGATCGCCCGGTGAAGCATGACCGCATGTTTCCGTGATCCGTCTTCTGCCACATAAGTCGCGTTGAGACGCTCCGGCAGAACATAGTCGAGCTGCAACGTACCCACCTGCCAGGATCGCCCAATCGCATCCTTCAAATGGAACTCAAGCTTCGGCGCGTAAAACGCGCCCTCACCTTCAGCAATGACATAGTCATAGCCAGTCGCCTGCAGAGCCGCGCCAAGGGCCTTCTCTGCTGCATCCCATCGCTCAACCGTGCCGCCAAACTTTTCAGGCCGCGTGGCAAGTCGGATGACCACGTCGTCGAAGCCCATATCCTCATAAACCGCATACAGCAGATTGACGAAATGTTCGGTCTCAGACTGGATCTGTTCTTCTGTACAGAAGATGTGCGCATCGTCCTGCGTCATCTGCCGCACGCGCATCAACCCATGCAGCGCGCCATGTGCTTCATTCCGGTGACAACAGCCAAACTCCGCCATCCGCATCGGCAGGTCGCGATAGGACTTAATGCCCTGATTGAAAATCTGGACGTGGGCTGGGCAATTCATAGGCTTGATCGCCATGAGATCGCCTTTGCCCGAGAAGATTTCGCCATCATCTTCCGTGTTCGGCACTTCGTCCGGAACAACAAACATGTTCTCGCGATACTTGCCCCAGTGACCGGATTGCTCCCAGAACTTGGACGCCATCAACTGTGGCGTCTTCACTTCTTCATATCCAGCCTTGCTGATCTTGCGGCGGATATAGGCTTCCAGCTGGTTGTAGATGACGAAGCCCTTGGGATGCCAGAACACTGACCCTTGAGCTTCTTCCTGGAAATGGTAGAGGTCCATCTCGCGGCCGATCTTGCGGTGATCGCGCTTCTCTGCCTCTTCAATCATATGAAGGTAGGCTTTGAGCTCTTTGTCGCTCGACCAGCAAGTACCGTAAATGCGCTGCAGCACTTCATTATTGCTGTCGCCCCGCCAGTAAGCGCCTGCGAGTTTCGTGAGCTTGAAGGACTTGCCGAGTTTACCTGTCGACGGCAGATGCGGACCCCTGCAGAGGTCAAGCCATTCGCCCTGGCGATAAACACTGACATCCTCGCCCGCTGGAATGCTGGAGATGATCTCAGCTTTGTACTCTTCACCGATCTTTTTGAAGTAGGCGATCGCCTCATCCCGATCCCAGACTTCCCGCGTGATCGGTTCGTTCCGATCAACGATCTCTTTCATCTTCGCTTCGATCTTTTCCAGATCTTCCAGATGGAAAGGTTCCGCGCGCGCGAAATCGTAGAAGAAGCCATTTTCAATCACCGGACCAATCGTGACCTGCGTGCCTGGGAAAAGCTCCTGCACCGCTTCTGCCATCACATGGGCCGCATCGTGCCGGAGCAACTCAAGCCCATCTGGCGTATTGGCCGTCACGATTTCAACTGCAACGTCCCTGTCAAGCACGGTGGCAAGATCAACGACCTCACCATCAGTCTTCAGCGCAATAGCCTTCTTGGCGAGCGAGTTGGAGATGCTCTTGGCGAGCGCCAGCCCATCAAGCGGCTGCGCTTCTTCCCTAATAGAGCCATCTGGCATCGTCAGCTTAATCATCACTTCTTCCTTTCAACTGCCCTACTTGTTCGCAGGCGGCAGTTCCTTCTTTTCAGGCGGCACGTCACGAAGTTCACGCGACCAATGCCCATAGCGCCACGGCGCATAAATCGGCTGGTCGGCGAGCTCTACCGGGACCGGATCAAACCCATGAGACCCCCAAGGATGGCATCGCGAGATGCGCGAGAGCGCCAACCAGCCCCCGCGCCACCCGCCATGTTGGCGGACGGCATCCAGGGCATATTCCGAACAGCTCGGCATGTGCCGACATCGGGGCCCAAGAAGCGGCGACAGGACCAGTCGGTAAAACTGGACCAGCCCCAACATCACAATGGCAAGCGGACTGCGCCGCATGGGTTTCTTTCTGATTTCGGTCATGGTCGATTCGTGAAAACCGCATGGCTTTAAGTATCGTGTAAGTCAGCGCTGCTCAACAGATGGGCGCGACAGTTGAATGCCTCAAAAGCCCAGAAAGCTTGCTGATCTCGTATTTTGGTGGATTTGCGACCCGGCGCGAGCATCGCTCGGGGCCACAGGCTCAATGAGCCAGGCTCGGTGTCAGACCGAGCCGGTGCTAGTGAGGGTGGTGCCGGTTGCGACCCCCAGCTTGAACACGCGCACGATCGCAGCGGCCGTAGGGCCACCCGTCCAGTGCATATTTTGCGCGTCTGTCAGCATCTCTTCCTCAGATTTGAGGCTCAATCTATAGCAGCATGGTAAGCGAGAGGTAAATAGGCCCATGAACTAGGCACACGCCTCCACGGGAAGCTTTGCAACCTTCCAAGCTGGAAACCCATTCTCCAGATGACGAGCGGTTAACCCCCGATCCCTGAGTAGCTTGAGTGCATCAATAGAAAACAGACAATTCGGCCCCCGACAATAAGCAACAATTTCATTCCCCGCAGGGATGTCAGCCAACCTGGCCTCTAGTTCATTGAAGGGAATATTGATCGCACCGGGCAAATGCCCAAGATCAAACTCTTCTTCGGGGCGCACATCCAATACCGTAACGCTCCCTTCCGCAATTCGGTCCAACAATTCCTCCCGAGTGATGGCTTCTAAATTCCCCGAGCGAACAGCATGGTCAGAAATTAGCGCCCGTATCTCTGCCCGGTTGTGATCCACGAAGGTCTGTAAGGCCGCCAAAACATCTAATACCGGACCTTCACCCAATCGATAGATCACCCGCTTCCCGTCTCGCCGGGACAGCACGAACCCTGCCCTCTTTAAATGCTGGAGGTGTTGAGAGGCATTCGCCATGGAGAGGCCTGACAAGTGCGCCAACCGGTCGACCGACCTCTCTCCCTGAGCGATATGCTCAAGGAGCGCGATCCTGTGCATATGGCCCAGCACCTTTGCAAGGTCGGCAGCGGCAGCCACTTTCTCTATATCAATATCAGTCATTGACCTCAGCCTACCGCAGCTTCAAATTAGTTTCAATTAATCAATTGATTGTTTATAGAAGATAGAAACTGATGACTGGTTATGAAGAATTCCTTCTCGCTACGGGTGCAATCGGTATTGGTGCGACACTCGTAATGGACCTGTGGGCGCTCTTCCTACTTAGAGCGTTCAGCATCCCCTCCCTAAATTACGCGATGGTCGGGCGCTGGATCGGACACATCCCGCGAGGTCAACTGGTCCACATCAACATTGCAGAAGCGCGGCCCATCACAGGTGAACGAATTATTGGTTGGACCGCCCACTATGTGATCGGCGTAATTTTCGCTGGTCTTTTGATATCAATTTGGGGATTGAGCTGGACCGTTTCCCCGACTCCGTTTCCAGCGGTCGCCTTCGGGCTAACCACAATTGCTGCACCCTTTTTTATTTTGCAGCCAGGAATGGGCGCGGGCGTTGCGGCTTCGAAGACACCGGCACCAAACGTGGCCCGCTTTCGAAGTCTCTCAGCGCATATGAGTTTTGGGATTGGACTCTACCTGTCGGCTCTTCTCTATGGCCTTCTCTAACGAAGCAATGACTACCCAGGTGCCATCGCAGCGTCCACCGCATCGCAGGTGGCATTGAAGGTGAGCAAGGTGGAGGTATGCCGGGCCTTGTAGTCACGAACAGGCGTGAGCACTTCTGCATCCGCCCATTTGCCTGTGGGTGGCTCGCCACCTGCCTTTAACATTGCAACCATCTGGTCGCGAAGCTGATGAAGCTCCTCAGCCGTCGATCCGACCACATGGGCCGCCAGGATAGAGGAAGAAGCCTGCCCCAAAGCGCAGGCCTTCACGTCATGAGCAAAATCCGTGACGACATCACCTTCCATCTTCACTTCGACAGAAACCTTTGATCCACAAAGCTTGGAGACAGCTGTGGCCGAACCATCTGGCGCATCCAGGTGCCCGATCCGCGGAATGTCCGCAGCGAGCTTTAAAATCCGCTTGTTGTAGATGTCATCCAGCATCAGGTGTCTCTATCGCATTTTCCGACGAGTTTAACCCGCCAGTTTCCACTTTGTGCCTTCTGGCCCATCTTCAATCAGAACGCCTGCATCTGCTAGAGCGTCCCGGATCCGGTCGGCTTCCGCAAAGTCTTTCGCCGCACGCGCCGCGTTCCTTGCCTCTATTTGGGCCTCAATCGCGTCCGCATCAAGGTCAGAAGAACCACTCGCCCCTTCAAACCATTCATTGGCATCCTGTTGGAGCAGACCGATGAGAAGCCCGGATTGCAGCAAAGCCGCTTTGACCTGCGCCTGATCTTTCGGCTCTGTCGCCTGATTGGCGAGTTTCGCGAGCTGGAACAGTTCAGCCAATGCCTTTGGTGTATTGAGATCATCCAGCAAAGCCTCAAGGAACCCAGCTGGCACATGATCACCGGACGCAGGCTGAACCCCTTCTAGGTGACGCAATGCGCCATAGAGACGGTCCAGCTGCGCCTTCGCTTGCGGCAGCACATCATCATTCCAATCCAAGGGCTGGCGATAGTGACCATTGAGCAGTGCCAAACGAATGGCCTCGCCGGGCGCTTGCTCCACGAGGTCATGCACCAGCAGCACATTGCCGAGCGACTTCGACATCTTTTCCGAGTTCATATTGAGGAACCCGTTATGCAGCCAATAGTTCGCGAACGGCGCACCCTCATGGCTGCACCGGCTCTGGGCCAGCTCATTTTCGTGATGGGGAAATTGCAAATCGATCCCACCCCCATGAATATCGATGGTATCGCCGAGATGCTTCTCAATCATGGCGGAGCATTCAATATGCCAGCCAGGCCGTCCCCGTCCCCAAGGGCTCTCCCACCCGGGTTGCTCATCGGTGCTCGGCTTCCAAAGCACGAAGTCGGCGGGGTCCTTCTTGTAAGGTGCCACTTCCACCCGCGCGCCCGCCACCATCTCATCCATGGCGCGGCGCGACAGCTGCCCATAATCAGGGAAGCTCGGCACATTGAAGAGCACATGGCCTTCCGCCTCATAGGCGTGACCCGCCGCGATAAGGCGCTCCATCATGGCGATCATCTCTGGGATGGTCTCAGTCGCCTTAGGCTCGATATCGGGCAGAATGACGCCCAACGCACCCATGTCGGCCCTGTAAATGTCCGCATAACGTTCGGTAATCACAGAGATTTCGACACCCTCTTGGGCGGCCATCTCAATGATCTTGTCCTCAATATCGGTAATGTTCCGGGCATAGACGACGCTGGGGTAAAGGTGCCGAAGCAGGCGTGCCAGCATGTCGAAAATCACCGCTGGGCGCGCGTTGCCAATATGGGCGTGGTTGTAGACTGTTGGCCCGCAGACATACATCGTCACCCGATCCGGATTGATCGGCTGAAACACGTCTTTGTGACGGGTGAGTGTGTTGTAGAGCGTAAGGGTTTTGGAGGATGTCTCGGTCATCTGGGTGTCTCATCGCGTATCAGGTCAGGCAAGGCCCTGGCTCACAGGACCCGCAACCGCGCGACATCCCCTAAGCCGGTGATTCTGTGGTGTTTTTTCTACAACATCGACAGGTCATAATCAGTCTCCTGAGGGCAACCTAACCACCTCAAAGGTTAATTTCCAGTTCTATTCATCCACTGACCTTTGCGTGAGGTATAGGTTGAGCCCACTTGATAGGCTTTTTTGCAACGCTATATGCATGCTTTAGAAGGTGTCGCATCAGCAATGGCATGGCATAAGACCCGTGCTTGATGGGCAAATGGACTGGATCCGAAGGAGTGCCTTCGCCCCGTCCGTGACTTGACCCGACCGTTCATCAGCGTGCGCAAGTACGTGCGGTTGGGAAACCCCAAAAGAGATTGGTCAAATGGACATGAATTCTGTAGTCGACGACGTGCTTGAGAATATCGAAAAAAGCGACAACCCAAACCGCCCCAGCCGCAAAGAGGCTGAAGCAGCGGTCCGCACCCTCATTTCATGGGCAGGCGACGATCCGGCCCGTGAAGGCCTGATTGAAACGCCGAAGCGGGTCGTGAAGGCCTATGAGGAGTTTTTCGCCGGTTATGACGAGGACCCTGATCTGGTTCTTGGCAAGACGTTCGAGGAGGTCGAAGGCTATGACGATATGGTCATGCTGCGCGACATCGATCTGGAAAGTCACTGCGAGCACCACATGGTTGCGATCCTGGGCAAAGCCCACATCGCCTATGTGCCCACCTCCAAGGTGGTTGGCATCTCGAAGCTCGCCCGTGTGATTGAAATTTACGCGAAACGGCTCCAGACCCAGGAAACTATGACTGCGCAGGTCTCAGACTCAATCAACCGGGTGCTGGCACCAAAAGGCGTTGCTATTCTGATCGAAGCAAAGCATCAATGCATGACAACACGCGGCATCAAAAAGCCTGATGTTGCAACGATTACAACGCAGTTTACTGGTGTCTTTAAAGAAGACCCGAATATGGAACGGCGTTTCCTGTCGATGATCCGGGGATATTAATAAGCTCCGCTTCTTCACCGGGATACCGCTCCAAACACAATAGGAGCGGTCCCGGTGAGTGATCTCCCAAGTTTTTCCAAAACCTCGTCCAAAGACGAACTCGAGAACGGCACTCTGTTTGCACCCAGATTTGACGCAAATGGATTGATCCCGGCTGTCACCACCGATGCAAAGTCCGGTGAGTTGCTCATGCATGCCTGGATGAATGAAGAGGCACTCGCCCGCACAATTGAAAGCGGTGAAGCCTGGTATTGGAGCCGCAGCCGCAACGAACTTTGGCACAAGGGTGCCACCAGCGGGCAAATCCAAAAAGTCGTTGAGATCCGGACAGACTGCGACCAGGACACTGTCTGGTTGAAAGTTGAGCCCCAAGGCGACGGTGGCTGCTGCCATGTCGGCTATCGGTCCTGCTTCTATCGGGTAAGCCCAATTGGACAGTCCGGCAGTCCCGCCCAACTCGTGACCGACCAGGAAAAGCTCTAAGCGGTCGCGGGGTACACCTCCATGAAGATCGAAACAGAGCGTCTGCTGATCCGTCCTTGGGCAGAGAGTGACCTCACGGCCTTTGCAGAGATCAACGCCGACCAGGATGTGCGCCGCTACTACTACCCCGCCATCCTGACCCGCGCCCAATCAGATGAAATCGCGGCAGAATGCATGGGTCACCTTGAAGAACATGGTTTTGCCTTTCTCGCCACCGTCAGAAAGGAAGATGGCGCACTAATCGGCGGCACCGGCCTTTCCTGGACGAACGATGTGCCCGGCGAGCCTGCGGTTGAAATTGGCTGGATATTGCACAGGGCCTTTTGGCGCCAGGGCTATGCACGTGAGACCGGCCTTGCCTGGTTTGCTCATGCACGCTCATTGGGGATTAAAGAGGTGATCGGCTATACGTCTGCGATCAACCTGCCGTCCCGCGCTCAAATGGAAGCGCTTGGCATGACCCGGGACCCAGCCGAAGATTTCGCCGACCCCACTGTGCCGGCAGACAACCCGCTCAGCCCCCACGTGCTCTACCGTCTAAACGGCATCACCTGAGCTAGCCAAACCTTAACGAACTCCAAACACCGTCTTCAGCAATAGGTCAGCAGACCAAACCTAGTCTTTGCAATTTAGAAATCCATAGCCGTCATACTAAGGGCACAATGGGGGCCAGAATGGCTAAGATGAAGATAGGTATCGCGTTTGGTTCGGGCATTGCCCGCGGATGGGCCCATATTGGCGTCATCAAAGGTCTGATGAAGGCTGGTTACAATCCGGACATTATTTCCGGCACCTCTATCGGTGCTTTGGTCGGCGGCGGTTTCGCTGCTGGAAAGCTCGGCGAACTTGAAGAGTTCGCTCTTTCCTTTCATGGCCGAAAACTCATCAATTTCATGGACCTAAGGCTTGGCGGCGCAGGGCTCATTGGCGGCAAGCGTCTGACGAAACTGATGAGTGAGCATATCGGCGACACCAAGATCGAAGACCTGAACCATACATTCGTCGCTGTCGCCACGGAGCTTGCGACAGGCCACGAAGCCTGGATCCGTAAAGGCTCCCTCGTGGACGCAATTGGTGCCTCCTACGCACTTCCAGGACTGTTTGAACCCGTGAGGCACGAAGGCCGCTGGCTGATTGACGGCGCGCTTGTGAATCCGATTCCAGTCTCCGTTTGTCGCGCTCTTGGCGCCCGCCTGGTGATTGCGGTGAACCTCAACACGGACGCTGTGGGCAAGAGCAATCACCATGACGGCCACATGATCGAGACTCTCTACTCCGAAGACCACGAGTCTGGATGGCGCAAACGGCTGGTGGATACTGGTCGCACCGAACGAGCCATCGCCCGCCAGTTTTTCGGAAAGAAAAAGGAGTCCCCCGGCATCGTCAATGTGATGATGGGATCTCTCAACATTATGCAGGATCGCCTGTCACGTTCGCGCCTTGCGACCGACCCAGCCGACGTCCTCATCGCACCCCATGTCGGGCACATCAGTCTTATCGATTTTGACAAAGCACCAGAGCTAATTGCGCAGGGCGAAGCCGCAGCAGCCCACGCCCTCCCATTTATTGAGGATGCTCTCATCCGCTTAAATGGTCACGAAGACCAGGTCGATGAAACAGGTGCTGTAGAAACTCAGCCGCTGGCAATATAAAGCCGGAGCTGTTCTGCTTCCATTTCAGTTTCTGCGATGCGGTGTTTCACCACGTCGCCGATGGACACAATCCCAATAAGTTCGTCTTCTTCGATCACCGGAATGTGGCGGAACCGGCCACCGGTCATGGCATCCATCAACTGATCCAGCGTGTCACTGCGCGTGCAGGTAATGACATTCGCAGTCATGACTTGCGCCACGGGCAAATCCATCGCCTCTGCGCCGGCAATATTGATCGACTTGATGATATCGCGTTCCGAGAGGATGCCGCGCACCCGTCCACTATCGACAACAACAACCGCACCGATTTTCTTATCGCACAGAAGCGTCACAGCGCTTGCTAGCGTGTCGGACGACGAAATCGTCGTGACATCGGCACCTTTGGTTTTCAGAATTGCTTCAACATTCATGCGTCTTCTCCCAGGTCGTGGGTCAGAAAACGACAAGGCCTCCAACAAATCGGTCAGCCTCCCTGCCCTATAGGGCAAACAATGTCCGACTTGCCAACAGACAAGCGAGGTTAAAAAGAAACTTATCCACGCCTTGCCGCCGTTGAGTAAAATCATGATCGACGAAACCCAAACACGCAAGGGCAAGACGATGATTTAGGTAAACAGGACAGCCATTCTGCCTCAATTCCGCCCCAGTCGACGCCAAACTGAGACATAACAACAAAACCTGACGCCCGCGTCACGATTATCCGTTCCCGGAGAAACACTATGTGGCCCACATCCTACGCAAAACGAGTCGCAAGCGACCTAGAAGCCTGGGTCGAAAAAGGCTGGGTGTCGGCTGACAATGCGCCAAACATCCTCGCGTCCCTCAATACTGAGGACGGTCCCAGCAAACTGCCCGTCGTCATCACAGTGTTGGGGGCAGTGCTGATTGGGTTTTCGGCAATGGCTTTTGTCGCTGCCAACTGGGCAGAAATGTCAAAGTCTCTTCGTCTTGGTATTCTTGGTTTAGCCATGTGGTCGGCCTATGGCGCAGCAGCATTTCTTCATTTGCGAAACCAGGTCGCCTTTACAGAAGCCGCCTTTGTTGTTGGCGTTGCTCTCTTTGGCGCAAACATCATGCTCATCGGACAGATGTATCACCTGCCCGAGGATTTCCCCGCAGGCCTGCTCGCCTGGTCCCTTGGCGGGCTTGTCACGGCCTGGGCTGTTCAGTCACGTGCCGCACTCGCTACAACACAACTGTTGCTCATGGGCTGGACAATGGCGGTCATCTCTGAAGGCGACATCCATCTGATGTATTTGCTGCCCTGGGGGGCAGCGGCCCTACTGGCCTTCCGCTTAGACTGGAGTCCGGCGAAACATTTGGCGCTCATCGGTCTCATCGTTTGGTTGCTCGGAAACTCTCCCAACCTTGCGGAGAATCTTGGCTGGGGCCCGATCGAGTTGCTCACAATCCTGTCTTCGCTCTTCGGAGGTATTTGGCTCATAGGAATTGTCGGCGAAGAGAGGCAGCAACCTTTCGCCCGTGCCCTGCAGGGATATGCAGCCATCACGCTTCTGGTCATGTTCTGGCTGGGCCATGTCGTTGATGACGGGCTCGAAGAGGGTGCAGGTTACCTGATACCCGCCCTCTCCGTTGTCGTGCTGTCGGGCGCATCTATTCTCGCATTCGCACGGACAAAACTACTCGCACCACAGGACGTCATCGCATTCGCCGCATTCCCCGTAGGTATTCTCTTGTCAGGAGGCCTCACGACCAGTGAAGGCGACGTACCTCTCATCCTCACCGCGCCACTCTTCCTGATCCTCTGCGTATGGCTCGTGACGCTTGGGACCCGCCTGCACAATCGCTTCCTGATCAATCTGGGCTTTGCAGCTTTCGGCGGTGAAGCGCTCTACCTCTATCTCGAAACCTTCGGCACCCTGCTCGACACAGCGGCTTTCTTCGCCATTGGGGGCATATTGCTCATCGCTGGCGGCTTTGTCTGGGAACGATTAAGACGCCGAGCGACCGCCACGCAAGCGGAGGCGACATCATGAGCAACACACGCATCCTGATGGGCATCGCCATTGCCGTTCTCTTTCAGACGGCCCTTCTCAGCCAAATGGTCTGGGCACAAATCACGCTGCTCAGCTCGCCCACTGAAGTCGTTCTTAAAACAACGCCAGTTGATCCCCGCGACATCTTCCGCGGCGACTATGTGATCCTCAACTATGAGATTTCCACATTCGACGGAAACAAGGTGCCTATCGCGAGCAGTTTGGAGTCAGGGGACGACGCCTATGTGCTCCTGAGCACAGTGGGAAGCACGGCCACACCATTGGAAGTCCTGCCAACTGCGCCCGGCGACCTGCGCCGGGATCAGGCCCTCATTCGTGGCCGCGTCAATTATGTGCTGCGGGACAATGTCGCGACAACTGGGGAAGACTGCAGAGACTGCACAAGCATCGTCATCTCCTATCCTATCGACAGCTACTTCGTGCCGGAAGGAACAGGAACAGAGCTTGAGCAGTATCGAGACGAGCGCGCCCTTGGCGTGATCGTCGCCCTCAATGAAGAGGGCGACGCCGCCATTAAAGGCCTGATGATTGAAGGCCGGAAGATCTACGACGAGCCTTTGTTTTAGCTCGCGTCCGCCCAGTTCCCGTGGAAACCAAACGGCACACGCGTCGGCAGTTCGACCTTGGCGATTGGACCTTTCGAAATGTCGTCCGTGTCGAGCACGATAAAGTCAGACAAATTTTTCGATCCGTCATAGACAAGCGAAACAAGATACCCGTTGCCCTCCTCTGCTTTCTCAGTGCGCGGCACAAAGACCGGCTCGTGGACAAAGCAGCCTTCACCGGGCTCATATGTTTTGGTGTTGCCGGTCTTGAGATCAACATGAACAAAGGTATCAAACGGCGCCCCTTCTGCTTCAGGGCGGGTCATGGTCGCATAGTACCCGTGACGGTATTCATGGCCAACAAAGCGCTCATCAAATCGAGGAAATTCGCCGCCAATATCATTGAGTTCTGTCTCGGTATAATCGTTCGTGTTCCCATCAAGGTCGAACGTCCACCGCACCAGCGTGCCTGCTTCGGTTCCTAGGTCTGTTGTCTTCGTCCCATCCACATTGGGGAAGAGTGGCACACGTGAATATTTCATCATGTCGGCAACAACTTTGGTCTTGCCGCCCTCATGTGTCGTATACGCATTCATCGGGTGATAGACATAGCAAGGATCGCCTTCAAACCACCGAATGCTGTCCACGCCCTCATTGCGTCCCATAATGCCAACCCATGTGGACTGGCTAGGGTCCCACGCAATCATTGGTCCGCCCTTCATGATGCGGTCTATATCGATCGTGGCTGGGAAGATTGGGAAGATCACATGTTCGTCTGTGGTGATGAAGTCATGCACCATGCTGGCATAAGGCGCCTTGAAGGTTTCTGAGCGTGTCAGGTTCCCCTGTGCATCGACCACTTGATAGGAGATGTCGGGAGACGCAGGACCAGCAGCCATATAACCGAAGAACATCATCTCTCCGGTCTTTGGGTCAAACTTCGGATGTGCCGTCATCGGCCCTTCATACTTGCCACCAAATGTATTCGAGCCTTCGGTTTCCAACGTCTTCATATCCATCAGGACAGGACTGGACCCTTCATCAAGCGCCCAGAGTTTGCCTGCATGCGCTACGACATTTGTGTTCGCTACATTGTTGGGCAACTCTTCCGCACCCTCTTTGCGCGGTTCGCCAAAGGCCGTTCCGACCAGACGCTCACCGGCTTCCCGCTGCGCATTGTATTGCTCAGTGTGCACCCAACGATTGCGATAGCTTGCCTTGCCATCCTCCACGTTAATCGCATGGATCATGCCCTCACCTAAGAACCAGTGGTGGTGATGCCCAAGCGGCGGGAACATCGGGTTTGGCCCATTCCGATAAAGTGTCCCGGCCAAGGTATCAGGCAGGTCGCCGTGAACAATCAGATCAGGCGCGTCGCATTCCACCATCACAGGGGCGAAATTATTCTTCAGAACAGGATTATTCGGAAACGGCTTGGACATGGGATTGCTCCATGAAAATGCGTGAGGCAACCCCGTGGCCACCTGGTGCGTTTGTCTGTTGCGATTAAAATAACACTGTTATATAAAAGATCAAGCTCAAGGCTGCACAAATGAAACCAGGTCGAGACTCAAAAATGAACAGCCGGCAAAAAGAGAAAACGAAGCGGCCTCGCCGCATCTCCGCCGAGGTGCAGCGTACGGAGCTCCTGGACGCTGCCAGCGAAATGTTGGCAAGTGGTGGACCAGAGGCCCTTTCTGTTCGAAAGCTGGCAAATGCCGTGGGCACGTCAACAATGACGATCTACACCGCCTTTGAAGGCAAAGACGGCGTCATCGCTGCACTCTATGAAGAAGCCTTCGCGCGGATGGCGGACTTCCAGGAAGCAGTGCCACATGGTGATAGCCCACTTGAATGGCTGGGCGGTCTAGGGGCGGCCTACCGCGCCTTCGCACTGAAGAACCCCTCCTACTACGCTCTCATCATGTCTGAGACGTTGCCCATTTCGCTGTTTCAGAAACAAGACGCAGAGCCGCTTGCGCGGGGCATCGCGCGCCAGCGGTCGTATAGATCTCTTTTTGATGCGGTAAGCGCCTGCCAGGCCCAGGGTTTCATGTCTTCAAACAATGAAACAGAGGAGATCACTGCCGTCCTTTGGGCGACGGTCCACGGGCATGTGAGCCTGGAACTCGCAGGCTTCCACGAAAGTCAGGAAGCCGCGGACAGCCGTTTCCTGCTGCTAACCCAGTCAGTGCTCGCGGGGCTTCTCACGGCCAAGGGCACAAAGGCCTGGAAAGCATTCGCGCCCACCTAAGTCCTACCGATCGATGAGCGACTTAGTCGTCGTCTAAGTCACGCGCTTCGGGAAACGGTCCGAACGGGAACGGTTTATCGTCACGATCAAACGTAATGAAGCTGAGGCATTCAAAGACATACGCAATCAGCCGTCGGCTGAAACTCAAGAGTTCCTCATTCTTGCCACCGCTTAAGAAAACAACGATCAGCTGGATGGCGCCAAGAAGGATGGAAAGCGAGAAGGCAATGTTCCCAAGAAACCAGAAGCCGGCCATATAGAGCAGGCGTTGCCAGAGAGGTTCATGCTCTTCCTGGTCAATTGTGACGGTTTCAGGACGGGAAGCTTCAGGCTCGGAGGAAGTCGAAGCATCACTCATAGGGGGATCTCCATTCGTTAGGACATCAATAGGTGGCCTATCAGCCACCCTTTACATTTGGGTGTCCGCCCCCCTTCCTTCAATGATCCAGAACAAAGGTTAAGTCAGTCTCCGCGCCATTCTCCGTACCCGACATTCCCCGGGCCGCCTGAAGGCGACTGTTTCATAGGGTCAAAGAACCCGAACAGCAGCAGACCAGCCGCAAAGCCGCCTAAATGCGCTTCCCAGGCGATTGAGACCGTTTCGCCTGAGAGCGAAAGGCCGGATAGACCAAATAGAAGGTTGAGGCCGAGCCATACACCGACAAAAATCAGTGTCCGACGGTCGCTCAGCGCCTGGAGGATGGTCGCCTGCGCGCGCGGCGCACCCGGCAATGAAGGGTCCCGCGCTGTGATCAGCCCGAGCGGACCACCGGCAAGAAAGACAAACCTTGCAGCCCCCCCCATCAAGCCGCTGACAGCGCCGGACGCACCAACAACAAAAACCAACTCACCTGCGTGAATAATCACATGGGTTAGGCCACCAATGATCCCGCATATAAGGAAAAAGATCAGAAACCGTGTAGCCCCGAACCGGCGTGCAACCGGCGTACCGAATGCAAGGAGCCAGATAGAGTTAAAGATCAAATGCCCCCAATCTGCATGCAGAAAGATATGGGTCACGAACCCAGCCAGATCGACCAGCATTCCGCCAGGAAGTGGCACGACTTCCCCGGTCGCAAGAGGCGCATAACGCGCCGGGCTCAACGCAAAATAGGCAATCAGACGGTTGGCTTCTGCCTGGTCCATAAAGGTGGCCAGCAGATGGACACCAAAAAGTGCCCCAACAAGGCCCAGAACAACCGCAGGAGCATTAAAGGCAGGTGGTTCACTAATCTGATGTTGGTCAGCCACGATTAAGAGCGTCCTCTACTAGCGGCAACCGGTCATTGCCAAAATACATATCGTCCCCATTAACAAACATGGTCGGAGACCCAAAGCCCCCCCGCTCTATCACTTCTTCGGTGTTTTGTCTGAGGCGGGCCTTAACATCATCTTCTTTAATCCGCGCAGCAACGTGAGCCGGGTCGAGCCCTACCTTTTGACAGATCTCCGCCAGAATGTCCGGCTGGGAGATGTCTTTCAGGTCGCCCCAATAGGCCTCAAACACCCCCCAGGCGAATTCAGGCAGTTTCCCCTCGTCCAGGGCCACAATAGCTGCCCGCATAGGGTCAACGGCGCGCACAGGGAACACAGGTGGTTGACCGATCTTCACCCCGCAATAGCGAGCCCAGTCCTGCAAATCCTTAACGTAGTAGCGTCCTTTGACAGGATGAGGGTTCGCCCTCTGCTCGTAGACGGATTCGTTAACTTTATTGAAGATGCCGCCCACCAATACAGGCTTCCACTGGATCTCAGCCTTCGTGCGCTCAACCATCGCTTCCACGCGGGCAAAACACAAATAGGTCCAAGGGCTTGAACAATCAAAATAGAACTCCAGCACCGCCATATTGATCTCCCGTTACCTCGTGTCGGAGGCGGAGTGTGACGGTCTGCCCCTGGATTCGCAAACCCGCGTTAACACTTGGACGTCCCTGTTTCATTTCAGAACACCGAAGGCCCAGCTGTTAACGAAGGGCGTTCCCGCACGACCCAGTATTCCTCTTTGCTAGCCCTACCTCCCACCAGCGAATTTCGCAAAAACAGCCCGAAAACTAGGGAATTTTGGGAAGTGTTAACGAGGACTGACGGGTGGCACACCCGTTGCAACCATCTGGATGACTTTAACAGATGACCTAAGAAAAGATTATGACAACCCGTTTTCCACAGCTCAGCCTCGCGATTGCCCTCGGCGCCGCATTGGCTCTTCCGCTTCTGACGGAAGATGTATTTGTGGCGAATGAAGGTACGGCTTCTGTTACCAGCGCAATTGGCACCCCAAACAACGACCAGAAAAATTCTGGCACGCCAGCTGCACTGTTCCTGCTCAACAACGAAAACAAGTAACGGAGAGATCCAGTGTTCTCTACGACAAAAAAAGCTCTCAGCTCTCAGAACGGCATCAAGAAAGCCGCAATCCTGCTTGGTCTCGGCGTAGCGCTGACAGGCTGCATCAGCCCGACAGCAGGTAGCGACGGTCGTTATACGACACCGATCGGCAACGCTCCGGTGATCAATAATGAGACACCTTATTCCAGCGCCCTGCGCTGCATCGGTAGCAGCATGGCTGGTACCGCAGCTGCACCGCGCATCGCTGTTGGCAACATCAAGGATTATACCGGCAAGGTAGAACTTGAAGGTGGCGCAAAGCTGACCCAGGGCGCATCGCTTATGGCGATCTCAGGCCTCTCAAAGGCTGGCGTCATGCTAGTGGAGCGTTTTGACACATCAGTCGCAGAACTTGAGCTGAAATATGCCAATGATCGCCTGATCTCAGATGCAAACCCGGGCGAGTATCGTCAGATCCATGCCGGTTCAATTCGCGGCTCCGACTATAACATGGTTGGCGGCATCACCGAGCTGAACTTCGACATCCGCAATGGCGGTCTGGACAGCGCGTTCTCTGATCTTGACCCAACAGGTCTGTCAGCAACCGTCAGCGGCCGTCTCTTTGTCATGAACGTTGGTCTTGACCTTCGTCTTGTCGACAGCCGCTCTTTGGAAGTTGTGCATGTTGTTTCCTACCAGAAGCAGATCATCGGTCGCGAGATTGTTGCGGGTGTGTTCGACTTCCTAAACGGCAACACGTTTGAGATTGGTGCCGGTGAGCGTGCCAATGAGCCACTGCAGCTTGGTGTTCGTTCTGTTATCGAACGCGCCATCCTGGAAATGATTGTGCCGCTCTATGGCACAAACCCAGCTAACTGCACGAACTTCGGTTCGGATGGTGATCCGCTCGGCGAAATTCACTATCGCTCTGCGCCGCAGAACTATGGTGTGCAGCAGGCCGAGGTCACAGCACCAGCGCCGCAGGCTTATGCTCCAGCAGCACCTGCAGCCCGCACGGCACCGGTTCAACCACAGACGGTAGCAGCCCGCACGACAGTAGCTGCACCGATCATGAACGACCCGTATGGCTACTATTCTGAGCCAATCTTCTCAGACCGCCTGCGCAGCAGCCAGTACTAAACACTCCCCCATCCGGGAGAGTGACCTACAGCAAGACACGAAGACTAATTTCAAGAGCCGGCCCAAGGGAAACACTTCCCAAACGACCGGTGGATGAGGCGGCGCGCCTGCCCTTCCAACACCAAGTTCGTTGAGAGCAACTTAGGGAGAGCTTCGGCTCTCCCTCTTTTTTGAGAATTTTCCTCTCCTTTAAACTCGAGCAAAAAGAAGACGTCACTAAGCCTCGTGCACAACCCGTTTTGTGCCATACGCTGCCTTTCCCAGCCGCTCCCAATGTGACTACAATCAGTCAGAATTTAACTCGGTGCTAGAAGATGATTGATCACATCACCATTGCGACAAAGGATGTTGAAAAGAGTAAGGCGTTTTACGAACTTGCATTCCAGCCCCTAGGATATGAGGTCTCTTTCGGAGAAAAGAACAAGTTCTGGGCATTTCAACTAGACAACAATGCTTTGTTCGAAATTCGCGCGGCTCGAGCAGATGAACAGCCTGTTACGAGTTCCCATGTCGCTTTTCGAGTGGTGAGCAAGAACTACGTCGATGAGTTCCACAAGGCCTCACTGCATGCAGGTGGCAAGGACAACGGCGGACCAGGCTTGAGGCCACAATACGGTGATCGCTATTATGCATGTTTTGTACATGACCCGGACGGCCATAACATTGAAGCTATGCTAGAAGTCGAGTGATAGAGATTGTAGTTACTCTCTCAATGAGATTATCACCCAACAGTTTCGATGCGGCTTTTCTATTTCAGCGACGATCCATCCATCACAGAGTTCGTTCCGCGCGCCGTCACCACGCCAGTTGATCGCCCAAAGGTCCAGGAGTGGCTCAATGGTCCACTCGTCTGGGCCGTGAGTGACAGCCACGACTTTCTCTACATGTTTCCGCGCGAATGTCCCCGCATATTGGTGTGGCCAACATCTGCAACCACACAACAGGCTAGGAAAACATGGTTCGGAGACACGTCAGCAAGCGTGCGTGCATTTGTCGAAAAACGCTGGCTCAAACGGTTGCAGGCACGTGTCGTATACAGATACGAACTGCCGACTGAAGCTTTTGAAGATGTCGGCGATGTTGGTATGTGGGTCAACCGGTCGGCAGTCATACCTCTGCAAACCAAAACCATCTCAGACTTGCCGGCCCGCATCAGAGACCGAGACATTGATCTCACAGCATTAGATGATCTGGCTGAATTGAAAGGTGTCTGGGATACGACCCTCCACGCCAGCGGCATCCGTCTTCGCAACGCCAAAAAATGGGGGCACCCAGGCTGGCCACATTCACCTCCCTCATGAAAGCCCAAGGGTCCTCTCGCGTTCGCCGCGTTGAGGTGTCGCTGTGTGCAGGTAAGGGCCAATGCTGAAGGACAGAAAACTAAAATTCATCAAAGGCTATCTCTGTTGAATTGATGTTTGTCACCCCACAAAGAAACCTCCTTCACTTTCCCTCTGGGCGATAAAACACTTGCGCGCCAATGACACCTGAGATCGTTCCATCATCCGCGAACACAGGCAGCCCGACACTCTGCGTTCGTAAATATTCTTTGCCCTCGACTGCAGAATGCGAGTCTGTTGACACAGGCCCTTCGGCTTTCACGACCAGGTCAAGGAAAGCACCTACATACTGATCCACGAGGTTTTCCTCTGACCTGTCCAAAGTTTCTGTTGTCGGATCATTGCCGCGAACGCCAACGATTTCCGAGCCGAAAAAACGACATACCCAGCTCTTGTCATCCTGCAGCGTGTACCAGAACACCAAGGGCAGAAAACGGACCGCGTCGAGCAAATCGATCTTCGTTTCATCAGGCCCTGCGTGGGAAGAGGTCCACCCTTTCACCACCTCCAAAAAGTCGAACAAAAACGGGTCTGTAAGCCGGAAATCCGCCCCCCATCCCGCTTTACCATCATGGCCGTCAAATCCATAATCCGACGACTGCGTCTTTCCCATGCGTCCCCCAAGGCGTTAACCACCTTCCCCAAAGTCTAACGGTCACACAGCTGGAGATTCGTCTCAAGACCAGGAAACCGCCGCTCTATGGTTGCTGCTTTCAGCAAAAAGAAGGGCCTCCCAGAGTGCCTCAAATCATGTTATCCTCCGCGTGAGGAATGCTGATCGGCCCTTTGATTCTTGTGAATTTGGGGCGTTTGATCATGGGTGGATTTGCTACAAAGACCATTGAGGTGGGCCTGGAAGAGCGCCACGCTCGGAAGCGTGGGCGACCTCTAAGAGACGGGCCTGATCGACGTGAAGACATCATCAAAGCCTCGACACTTCTCTTTCTGAAAGACGGTTACACCAGCACAACGCTTCGACGTATTGCCCGCGCCGCTGATGTGAATGTTGCGCTGATCCACTATTACTTCACAAGCAAACAAGGGCTTTATCAGGAAGTCCTCAATTCAACACTGCAAGCGACACTAGCCACACTGAAGGATCTTCAGCAGACCCCATTGTCCGTTGACGAGATCGCCAAGGCCCTGACAGCACCCCTCTTTAAACATCCCACTCTGGTTCAAACGCTGACGATAGTAGACTCTTCACAAGAAGCACACGAAGCAACGGCAGCTGTCATGAGGCGGCTCTCACTCAGCCTCACAGCATGCATCAAGTCATTGCAGAAAACAGGAAGCATTCGCCGCGATCTGGATCCCGAATTGTTTGCACAGACCTGCCTGGACCTGTGCTGGGCACCCTTCAAGACCGATCAAGCAGGAACTATGGGCAATTACAATGAACCACTCACGCCCTGTACCAGCGTCCTCCTGACGCGCCATGTGGAACAAAACACACTCGTTCTGGCAAGCGCGGCTGCATACAGAACGAGCCCCCCTAACGGAACAGAAAAAAGGGGGACCCAGATGGTCCCCCTCTCCGCCACTTCCCCGAAAGGGTAATTTAGTAGCCAACGCCGCCGTTGAAGGTCGTCGCACCGCGGAAGGCAGTTGTTTCTGATGCATAGCCACTTGATTTGCGGTTGAGGAACACCTCAGCATACCGAACATGTGATCTGCGATCAGAGCCTGCAAAGTAGGCATTGCTGCTTGGTCCACAAGCCAGACGCCCTTCATTCCCATAGTGAAGAGACTGGCCGTCCAGGCACTCTATCACCTGACCATGAGTATAGTCGGGCTGTCCGCCACCATCTGGCACTTCACCAATGGTCGCAACAAGCGCGTCGCCCATCTGGCAGTACATCAGTTCGCCGCTACCTGTCGCAATATCGATCTGAGAGGACGACACCGCAAGGTAAGCGGCTTCCTCAAGACCTTTCGCGTCAAGGCATACACCACGAACAGCACGGCTCTTGACCCGCTCTTCCTTAACAACTACGCGCAATGGTCCAATGGAGATCGGTGCACGGGCGGCATTAACGATCGTGCCGCCGGCGCCACGGCGTTCTTCGCCAAACACATTGTTCCTCAAATTGCTGGTGTTCAACCGGCCACCAGCACGTGATGCTGCTGTTGCAGCACTCGTTGCTGCAGAATTCGCGATTGCCTCTGCAGCGGCGTTCGCGTTGGACGATGCGTTGACATTGACATCACCACCGCCTTCACCTCCACCATCGACATTGACGATGATGACGTTGTTATTATTGTTCGTGTTGTTGTTGTTATTCGTATTGTTATTCGTATTGTTATTCGTGTTGTTGTTGTTGTTCGTGTTGTTGTTTTCGACGTCTACATCAACATCAAGGTCAAGCTTGACCTTGTTCCGAACATCCACGTTCACATCACCGCCGTCATCATCATGGCAGCCACAATCATCGTCCCAACCATCATCCCATTCGGGTTCTTCCCAACCGCCACCGCAGTCGTCTTCATACCCACAAGCCTGTGCCTGGTCGGCGGTGAGGGTCATTACAATCGCACCTGCAGCGAACGCGAACAGGCCGAGAAAGAGAAATGTATAAAGTCGTGTCATTTTGGCACTCCGGAGAGCTGTTACTGCTCCATTTTTGGAGCTTTTGGGTTTCTTGACCCGATCAATGCAGATGCCATGCCGTTTTGTGAGAGCACCATCGTGTCCCTATTGCGGACCCGGGTCACGTACTTCTTTGCAACTTCACCGCCAGCACAAGCGTTAAAGGGTTAACGCGCTGAACCATCATGGAACCGATGCCACGCGCCCTCATTCCAGAAAAACAGAGGGAAACA
The DNA here is from genome assembly GCA_003330885.1 of Rhodobiaceae bacterium. Taxonomy (NCBI): domain Bacteria; kingdom Pseudomonadati; phylum Pseudomonadota; class Alphaproteobacteria; order Hyphomicrobiales; family Parvibaculaceae; species Parvibaculaceae bacterium. The sequence continues at coordinate 1,527,530 of CP030277.1, forward strand.
GCCCATTCCGGAGGCACAGTTTCTCGCGTCACAGGCGCTTCGTTAAGTTTTGGCATGCTTTTCGCTGAGTGTTGGTCCAAGAAGGCCAGCGCCAGTCCCCACTGTTCTAAAACGGGATTAGTGCCGGTGGTATGAGACAGTTAGTAAGGGACCAGCGGTCGAGTGTTCCGGACAGGGAGAGCAAAGATATGACATCTCTCTCCTACCGGCACCAAGATCTGGAAGTGTAAATGACGCATCAGACGGTACAGGGGCTACTTGACTATTGGAATGAGCTGCGTGGCAGCCGCCCTGCTCCCAAACGCAGTGAAATAGAACCACGAGACTTGAAGCGCGTGCTACCACACGTGTTCATCCTCGAACGAAACGACAGATGGACGTACAGATTTCGCCTCGCAGGAACAGGGCTTTGCAACGTCTACGGGATGGAATTCCGGCGCCACAATATGGCAGCGCTCTGGCAGGATGAAAGCCAACAGGAAATACTTACGCTTCTGAATGATGTCACAGGCACAGGCACAATTGGACTGGTCGAGTACACTGCAGAGACACCGGACAATCGCCAACTATCGCTAGAGATGGCTCTCCTGCCTCTGGCACAGGACAATGGTGCCATCACCCGTGTATTGGGTGCCATTGTAGCTGTCGACGAATTTCCTTGGGTTGGCGAGCATATGCTGGTGAGACAGTGGGTCGACCGGGTCCAACGCCTTGACCCGGAAGAACTACCGGCGGCACCGCCAGTGATAAATGCCGCACACAAAGTGATTCAGGCAGTGCCTCCGCGACCCGCCGCCATACCGAGCCTTGGCACCCGGCGGCAGACACACACAGCTGAACGGCCTTACTTACGCCTGGTGCGCGATGCAAGCCTGCAAATTGATAAGGCAAAATAGCGGAGAGAGTTCAGCCTGCCGCGGTCTTAGCGGCAGGTGCGCCGGTCTTTTTTGGCTTTTGAGCCAAAGACGCATCTATGCCGATGACATCCGTCAGCACACATGAGCTGAAGTCGACGCCTTCGACAGTTGCGTCCGTCAGGTCCGCGCCCTCAAAGTTCGCGCCGCTCACATCAACAGACGTGAGATCCGCCCCCTGAAGAGTAGCCCCAGTGAAATCACACTGGCTTAGATCTGCGTGCGTGAGGTCAGCATCAACCAAATTGGCGCCGCGTAAGTTTGTCGGCCAGGTTCGTCCCCCACCACCGGCAATCGGCATTGCGGAAAGGTCTGCTGACACCAAAGATGCTTTCGTCATCTTTGCGCATTGGAATTTAGCGCCGCGAAGGTCCACATGGGAAAAATTCACCTGTGCCAACATGGCTCCGGAAAAATTCGCCATGGAAAAGAAACTATGCTCAAAATTCGCGTGGGTCAGGATCGCATCGCTAAACTCAGCAGCTGACAATGCAATACCCGGATGAGCAAATCCCGTAAGATCAACACCCTTAAAGACAGCCTGCTCGCCTTTTGCGCCGCCTGACATCATCCAGGCTTTGTGGTCGGCCATCAGTTCATCGACAGATATCCCTAAATCTTCAGCCGTTCTGGGCATTATCGCGCCCTCAATCGATTTCGCAGCCATGATTTCGGATTTGCGAAAACGAGCGGCAGTAAGGTCAACACCTTCCAGACAGGCGCCGTCCAACACGACACCAATCATTTCTGCGCCTTTGAGATTCGCGCGTGCAAGGTTGGCATCACTCAGGTCTGCACCATCGAGAACAGCTCCAGACAAATCAGCGCCAGTAAAATCACACCCTGACAGTCGCGCGCCTTTGAGATTTGCCTGGAACAGGTCTGTTCCTGACCCCATAGCGCGCCCCATTCGAACCTTCTCAAGGTTTGAATGTCGCAAGTTCGCATCATCAAACCGCGAGTCTGAGTTGCCATTATCTATGTAGGACAACTCGCCTTCATCAGACTGGCGCATAATCTGCCCTTCACGCAGATCACTGTCCGTCAGGTCTGCACCTTCCAGATTTGCCCTGGCAAAACGGGCGCCACGGAGGTCTGCCCGCGTCAAATCAGCATTAGAAAAATCAACGCCGGTTAGGTCCGCACCAAACAAATTGGCCCGCGTGAGGAGCGCACCTTTAAAACTCGCATTTGCCGCATGAAGCCCAACCAGCTCAGCATCAGACAAGTCAATTTTGTCGAAGCGAAGTGATTCAACATTTTTGTGGCTGAGATTGAGACGGTCGCCACCGCGTTGGCGCTTTACATACTTCATGTGAAGTTGAAGCGCGTTCTTAAGCTCCTGGATATTCATCCGAGCATAATCGACAGCAGAGTCTGACATAGGTGGGCCTTTTCCCAATACGACATCCTACTATCGCTCTATGCCTGTTTATTTTTCGTAAATCATACCCGTAATACACAGGGCCATGTCCGGTTCACCCAAACATGGCCCTGCACCATTAAGAATTGAGTAAGAGTTTATGCCGCGTTTGCGGCATCATCTTCCGCAATACGCACAGGTTCCGCAGGAAGCGGTGCTTTCCCCAACATGTCATCAGAGATCTTCTCTGCGATCATAATAGTCGGGGCATTGGTGTTTCCGCCAATGAGCGTCGGCATGACGGATGCATCCACAACCCTGAGCCCCTCAAGTCCGTGCACGCGGCACCGGTGATCAACGACGGCCATGTCGTCATTACCCATTTTCGCCGTACCAACCGGGTGATAAATGGTTTCCGCCTTTTCGCGGATCCAGGCATCAATCTGTTCGTCCGTTTGAACATGCGCACCAGGCATCACTTCATCCCCAGAGTAAGGAGCCATCGCAGGTTGTCTCAGAATATTCCGTACCATCTTCACGCCATCACGCATGACGGTGCGGTCATTCAAAGATTCCAGATAGTTGGGTTGAATGAGTGCCGGTGCTTCAGGGTCCGTTGATTTCAAACCGATGTACCCTCGGCTTTCCGGCCGCAACTGACAGACATGAACTGTGTATCCATGGCCATACGGGTCAGCGCGCGCATGATCCTGCATCACTGCGGCAACGAAGTGGATCTGCACATCTGGCATCTCCAACTCAGGACGTGTTTTGAGGAAGCCACCAGCTTCAAGGCCATTCGATGTCCCAAGACCTGATTTGAAGAACACATATTGCATGCCTGTCATTAACATACGCGCTGGGTTGGTCTGACTGTGCAAAGAGACCGGCTGCAGACATTCTTCGATCACCGTCGCGTCCAAATGGTCCTGCATATTTTGACCGACACCCGGAAGGTCAGCCACAACATCGATCCCAAACTTCCGCAGATACTCACCGTTACCAATGCCTGACAGCATAAGGGTTTGAGGTGAGTTGATGGCACCACCACTCAGCACAACTTCTTTGCCAGCCCGCGCTTGTACTGTGTTGCCCTTCTGGGTGTATTCGACACCAACAGCCTTTTTGCCCTCAAAGAGAATGCGCGACGTCAGGGCTTCTGTCTCAACCGTCAGATTTGGACGATCCAGAATGGGAGTCAGATACCCTTTCGCGGCACTACACCGCTGATTGTTTTTAATTGTCAGATGGTAAGGACCAACACCTTCCTGTTGAGGACCGTTGAAATCCTTTGTCGACGGGTGTCCAGCCTGAACGCCAGCTTCCTTAAACGCATCAAACAACACATTCGTATTTTGTACGTCAGAAACGCCAAGCGGGCCTTCTCCGCCGTGGAATTCGTCTGATCCGCCGTCATAACCTTCTGAACGCTTGAAATAGGGAAGCACGTCGGCGAACCCCCAACCTTCAAGGCCCAGCTGACGCCAATGATCATAGTCACGTGCATGACCGCGAATATAGATCATGCCGTTAATGGAAGAGGAACCGCCAAGCACCTTGCCGCGTGGCCAGAACAAACGGCGATTGTTGAGGTAGGGCTGCCCCTCCGTATCATAGTTCCAATTCGTCTTGGTATTATTGCCGATCAACTGCCCAACACCTGCGGGCATGTGGATCATGATGCTCTTGTCCTTGGGACCTGCTTCCAGCAAAAGAACCTTGTTCTTGGGGTCTGCGGACAATCGGTTGGCGAGCACGCATCCAGCACTGCCGGCGCCTATAATGATGTAGTCAAATTCGCTCATTCTGGATCTTCTCCCGTTCAGCCAATCCCGCTTACCCTCGGCAGAAACCGCCGCGCGCCGCATTATGGCTCACTTTTTCTTTGAACCCATAATCGACCGAGTTCAATCATGACGCAAGCGTCAACTTTGAATTTTCGGCTGAAAACGGTGCTCCGGCGTCCCTGCGTCAAGGAACGAGCGTGACAACCGTCCGTCGGTTAAGCGGCTCCCTCACGCCATCGCCTGTCTGCACAGCAAGGCGGCTTTCACCATATCCAATCACCTCAACAGCGTCGGCAAGCGCCCCCATTTCAATGAGGGTGAGCTTCACAACTTCTGCGCGACGCACAGAGAGCTCATCATTGTAGAAGGAGGACCCTGATGTATCCGTATGGCCCGCAGCGATGATTTTGCTGTGACCCCCTGCTCTGGCAGCATCAATCGAGGTAGAGAGAACTTCCAATGCCTCCGCGGACAGGAACCACTCATCGAACCCGAAATAGACGATGAATTCCGCTGCATCGGGAAGCGCAATTACGGGCTCTGGTGCAGGCGCAAGATCCACTTCAAGACGCCCCATCTGGGTCAGGAATCTGGCACGGCATTGATAAAGCTGCTCTGCAGGAGCTCCCAGCGATAATTCATGAGCCCAGCAATCGTACGCAGCCTGCGCGCGAGCAGCCATGTCCGGCGCGATTTCTTTGGCACCACGTGAAAATGCACTCATCAGCCGATCGCGCGCGTTTTGCAGGTCTTCCTTGGCGGCGCCTTCGCCCGATGGCTGCAAGGGTGTCACATCTCCACCGTTTCCAGCCAGAATGGCCCGTTCGGCATAAAAATCAGCGCTATCACCAGCGCCAAATCCGCTGCCGCGGCTAACCGCAAGATCAAGGTAATGCTTGTAGAGCGCCTGCTGAAACGCTGAGCCGGACGGGCTCATGTCTTGGGCATCATCAACAAGGGATGCACAGCTCGCCAGAAACACAGCGGTCAGCCCAACAAAAAGAGGCCTCAAAAGTGAAAATACACCGCTCTTTCTCGAATTATGGTTAATTATGCGTTGCCCCAAACTCTGCGCATCTGACATGGAATTCGCCCTTTATTGACCCAAATTTGCCGCGTACGCCCCTGTACGCTTGCGATTTTGTTTATAGCGCGATGAATGAGGCGCTGACCAGCCATTCTCCAATCCCGCACCTTGGTTGTATTTCAATGCGATAAGACCTCTTTAACCCGCATTCTCTAGCGTGAAACCAGCAATTGCCGCGCTGCGGCGGCAGGTATGTTGCGGAGGATGAAACGCATGTCTCAATCCGTTTCGGTGCAGACACGTGATAACGGCACGAACAGACGCCAGTACGAGCGCACGAGTCTCTCGGTCGCCGGTCGTCTCATGCTGCCATCCGGCGGTGAATTTCCTTGCGACGTTGAAGACATTTCAGAAGGCGGCATCGCCCTTCATAGCCAGGCTGACGGGGAAATTGGCGATCGGGTGATAGTCTATCTCGATAGGCTTGGGCGGTTTGAGGGTCAGCTGGTGCGCCGCTTTAACGGCGGATTTGCCATTGAAACACACCTCCAGACCAACCAGCGGGCCCGCCTGATTGAGCGGATTGAACTCCTCAAAAACCACCGCGGCGGCGACGAAATTGCAGCCCTCCCGCGGCGTGCGCTAAGACGCGCTCCGACGAGCGAAGAAGCGAATGAAGGCGCCCGTCTGACAGTCGACAATGGAGAAGAAGTGGCCTGCAGGGTCCTCGACATCTCCCTGACCGGTGCTCACATCAGGCTGAGCAACCGCCCCAAGGTTGGGACGCATGTGACCGTCGGCAGAACACTCGGTCGTGTCGTGCGCCATACAGACGAAGGCATTGGCGTCGAGTTTCTCTCGACGGGCAAACTCGCAAGCTAACCTGCGCTAAAGAACGCTCCCCTTTTTGAAGCCAGCCATTTAGACTTCCGCGCAATCAAAACAATCGAGGCGCGGAATGTCTGAGTCAATTCTGAACTATGATCTAAAAAATGGTGTTGCCGTTCTTCACATGGATGACGGCAAAGCAAACGCCCTGGGTCACGATATGATCGGCGCGCTGTCAGACGCGTTGGACCGAGCAGAAACAGAGGCAAATGCGGTGGTCCTGATGGGGCGCGAGAAGCGCTTTTGTGCGGGCTTCGACCTTTCTGTCATGTCCTCCGGACCAGAGGCCGTGAATAAGCTTGTCTCCAGCGGCGCTCATCTCATGACGCGACTCTATACCTACAAACTCCCCATTATTGCCGCCTGCACAGGCCACGCGCTTGCAGCTGGCGGGTTGCTTCTCCTGGCATCAGACTATCGGGTTGGCACAAAAGGCGACTTCAAGATCGGCCTGAATGAAGTCTCAATCGGCATGACCACTCCTCAGTTCCTGATTGATTTTGCGAGGGACCGTGTCCCCACCCGACTGCTTGCCCAGGCCGTAATACACGCGCAGTTGTTTTCGCCAGACCAAGCAACAGAAGCTGGTTTCCTGGACGAAGCGGTCGCAGGCGATGCGCTTGAAACAACAGCCCTCACCGTCGCGGAGCGATTGGGTGCCCTCCCACAACCGGCATTTGGAAACTCAAAGAAGAAGGTCAATGCAGACACAGTCGCACATATCAACGCGACCCTGGACGCCGATTCTTCGACTTTTGATGGCGCGTCATAAGGCTGGCCCCTTTTACCATCACACGGTATGATTCTCCTGCAGGTAGTCGATGATGACCCATCGAGAGGAGCTGTCATGCACCATTCAAATGCGAAAGCCATCGCGCAACAGAACCGCGCACAGTGCGCTTACGTCAAGGCCACGTGGGGAACCATAGCGGTCGCGACTGCTGTGGCATTCTTCATTGGCCTTTCGTCGCCAGCAAAAGCATCCTGTGACCCGACAAGCACGGAAGGTGTCATTGGTGGCATAGCAGGTGCAGCAATTGGTGGCTTTCTTGGGTCGAAAGTCGGCAGCGGCAGCGGACGCACCTTCGCCACTATCGGCGGCGTCCTCGCTGGTGGCCTTCTCGGCAATCAGGCCGCAACACGCCTGACCTGCCAGGACCAACAGGAAGTCTACTCCACCACCCAATCAACGCTGGAAGACTATCCCAGTGGCAGATCCGCAACCTGGAACAATCCAGACAGCGGGCACTGGGGCACAGTGACGCCAACCAAGACCTACGTAGACGGTCGAGGTCAGAACTGCCGAGAGTTCGAGCAGACCATCTACATTGACGGTCGCCCGGAAAAAGGTGTCGGGGAGGCCTGCCGTCAGCCAGATGGGTCCTGGCGCATTATCGACGGCTAGTCCCACCCTCCAATTCAAAACAAGACAGACCTGAGCCCTGCCAGTTATCTGGTTGGGGGTCACTATGCCTGCTTGCCTACAATTTGAATCGAATTCCAGTATTTAAAAATGTATTGCAATTTTATTCTATACTTATTCAAATGAAAATAAATAACCACAAGTAAAATTGACTTGATATCAAAACATCATCTGCATGATGACCAATACAAATCGACAGATTGGGATTGGTTACATGTATCTATTGCGTATCACTGCAGGGTTTGCGGGAGCCCTCCTTCTCGCAGCTTGTGGGACGGGCTCGGCAGGTGTTCCAGGCTCTACAGCCACGATCGGCGGGTTTTCATCAGATGTGCCATATGTGGCGCCCTCGACTGCACCCACGTTCATCTCTCGCGGAAATTCAATGCCTGTCGGGGCTGAAACCTCGCCCCCCTTTGGCTTCGTGGGATTTTGCCAGCGACACCCGAACGACTGTACTGGAAGCTCCGCAAGACCAGCATCCCTGGCACTAACGGACAATCGGTGGAGCCAGCTCCAGCAGATTAACAGGCAGGTCAACAAATCCGTGACGCCTGTAGAAGACGCAGATCTCTACAACACGCCTGAATGGTGGGCTTACCCCGCCGCCAGCGGTGGCGACTGCGAAGATTATGTTCTGTTGAAACGCCGGCTGCTCATCGAACAGGGCTGGCCCGCTGATGCGCTGCTGATCTCAGTGGTCAAAGAACGAAGCGGAGCCGGTCACGCAGTCCTTCTTGTTGTCACAGCGGACGGTGAATATGTGCTCGACAATAAAACCCGCCATATCCGCCTGTGGCAGGAAACCCCTTACACCTGGGTGAAGCGACAATCCCGCCACCATCCTTATGTTTGGGTAAGAACCGGTGATGGACGGGGAGGCAAAAGCGCTGCGCTCGAAGATCACGATCTCATGGCGCCCATTTCAGAGCCGATAACACCGCTGCGACCGGCACTGTTCTCGTAATTCCCCGATCAGACTGACCCCCCATCGGTCTGATCCTGTCGAGACCGGCCCTGCTTTCCCAGGCAGGGCCGGAACTCGTTTTGCGATACCGGTTAAAACCGCCTCAGCGCCCTTTCCACTGTGGCGCACGCTTCTCGGCAAATGCCATCGGCCCTTCGATCAGATCTTCACTCTTAAAGAGAGCGCCAACAGCTGGATAGTGACCAGTGACCGCTTTCTCAAGATTGGCTTCATCAAGCCCCTGATAGACAGATTCCTTCGAAGCCCGGATCGACATAGGCGAACAAGCCATAATCTGAGCTGCCCATTTCTTTGCTGTCTCCATGAGATCGGCAGCAGGCACAACGTCGTTCACAAAGCCCAGCGATTGTCCCTCTGCTGCTGGAACTGTGCGGCCGGTAAGGATCATCCCCATCGCCTGTTTCACAGGGATCTGCCGCGGCAGACGATGAAGACCACCAGCCAGAGCCGCAAGACCAACCTTTGGCTCAGGCAACGCGAACGTTGCAGTGTCTGAGGCAATAATCAGGTCCGCGGCCAACGCGATCTCAAAACCACCACCCATTGCAACGCCATTAACGGCAGCGATGACAGGCTTGGGCATGTCATAGCGCGCGGTGAGACCAGCAAAACCAGTTTCTGGAACTTCTAGTTTGTTACCCTCAGCCTGCCATTTCAGGTCATTGCCAGCACTGAATGCGCGATCACCAGCACCGGTGATGATCGCAACCCAAAGGTCGGGGTCCGCAGCAAAATCATCAAACGCTTTGGCCAATTCAAAATTCGCAGGCGGATGGAGTGCATTCATCCGATTAGGTCTGTTCATTGTCACAATGAGCAGATGTCCATCCTTTTCGACGGTGCAGTGTTCATAGTCAGCCATAAGACGTCTCCGAGTGTCGTTTTTGAGCTCAAATTTGGCGCGACTTTGCCTTGCGACAGACCCTCTCGCAACCATTCCGCCAAAAACGCAGGGGATTGCGCCAATCTGGAAACGAATTCTAAACCACAAATTCATAAAGTATGAACGGGTGGAAGCTCATACTGACCCGCAGTTTTTGGAAAAGGCGCTGCTGCCAGACCGGCGCGCCAGCGATCAGAGCAAATGACGATGCAAAACAGTGCCGACCAGATAGATGACATGGCTCCTGAGGCTCAAGCTGACGTGCCTGAAGACCGCGTTCTAGCGGACGGGCATTGGTCACTGAAACATGGGGATGAAGTCTATGGTCCCTACACGTTTGAAGCGATGGAGACATATATCGCTGAAGGCCGCGTCGCCGGCCATTCTGTGATTGCGCCAACAGGCACGGAAGATTGGACGGAAGCAAAAGACGTCGCCATGTTCGCTGGATTTTTCGATGAGGAAAAATCAAAAGTAACAGCAAGCACGCCGTCCCACCCGCAAGACAGGCGGACAGTTTATGGCCCCAAAAAAGGCCAGGTGGACCGCCGCAAGCGTCCCGACACATCAAACTTCCTGATCATTACCGACATCAAATCACGTCACGGCGCGACACTTGAACAATCAATCATGTCGCTGGGTGCTGCGCTCAAAGTGGCAAACAATGCGTGGGTTGTGAACTGCAAGGGCACAGCGCCAGGGTTGTTGAACCAGCTCTCGAAAGTCCTCTCAAGTCAGGATGGGCTTTTCATCGCCGATGCCACGCGGGATCGGACTGCCTGGTACAATTTTGGTCCGGAAACCGACGCAAAGATCCGTCGCGTCTGGCGCCGCCCCGTCTGACCCCAATTAGCTAATTGCGAGCTGGTCTCGCCCGAGGCAGGTAACCCTGTGTCGGTTCAGAACCAACTGTGTCCTGCCTTCCAGGCCGGACACGCGGTAGCCTTGTCAAACCTGACGTACGGACCTCTCCATCAGCACTCACCGCCCCGTCAGAAGCAGGCGAGGCCCGGGTTATTGCTGTCGGTGAAATCGGCGCCGGCGCCCCCTGCGCGACCTCGAGCGGTTCATCGCCAACCAGTTCCCGCATAATGTCGTCTGCCCGCCGCCAACGCAGCATCAGTGGCCCACTCATTGCACTCACATCCGCGCATTTGGTTTCTGGCGAAAGTCCCCTGTCGCACTTCACTGTTTCGCGAATAAGTTCCAGTTGAAAGTTCGATTTCCTCAAGAACTCATTCAGCAACCCCGCATCGCGGACTGACGTGATCGAGCTCAAATAAGCCCTACAATCTGTACGCTGCCGCTCCAGCATCTGATCAAGATCCCCGGCAGCAAAGACACCATTGGGCGGCCTTGTTGTACACACACGCCACAACACTTCAGCAGCAGCATGATCAAAAAGCTGGATCAGCTCGCGGTACCGGCTCTCAAGCGAAACATAAATCCGCGCCATATCAGCCGGGTCCCAATCGCGAAACGCGTCAATAAACTGAATGATATCGACGTCAATTCCGCGAGGTGGTGCTGCGCGGTAAACGGATGGCTTTGGAAGTTGAAGCCCCTTTTGCACAAACGAGTAATCCGTGGCACCTGCGATGTCAGGCCCTTGCTCAGGTGTTTTAGGGATCAGCAAAAATTGAACCCCCAACGGACGCTCTTCTAGATGAAAGAAGAAACTCTGACCGGAACGCTCGACGGAGCCCTGAGCTGCATCACCTGTTCGACGTCCATTTAGAGAGAAAGCCTCACCCCGACCGGAATGAAAGCGTCCAACAACGCGATCGTTGGATTCCTGCAGCGTGAGAGTCATGCCGCCCGCGGTACCAATCCCCTCAAACTGGCCAGCAAACCCAGCCGCAATTGCTGGCGATGCCCCAATGAGGGAAACCGTGAGGATGCACCACCTGACAATCTTTAACACAAGGCCCAAGCTCCCATCGATCCGGGCTTACACATACAGATACTCTACATGGAAGCGTCTTTACCGGCCTTTAAAGTCAGGGTCCCGCTTCTCAACGAACGCCGCCATGCCTTCTTTGACATCCTCAGTGCGCAACAGTGGCAGCAACTGCAGATAGACATGGTTCACATGCTCTCCAAAAGGCTCATTCAGCCCCATACGCATCATCCGCTTGGCAGATTGAACCGCTAGGGGGGCATTAGCTGCAATTTCCAACGCGAGAGCTCTCGCCCGCCCCATCAGTTGATCGCCGGGAACCACTTCGGAGGCGAGACCCCATTCAACCGCCTCATTCGCCGTTAGCGTCCGGCCGGTGAAGATGAGCTCAGATGCCTTCGACCAACCTAACAATCTAGGCAGGATCCAGGTCCCACCGGACTCCGGCACAATTCCGCGTTTTGTAAACGCCGCCGCGAGCTTCGCCGTGTCAGCCATAATTCGAATGTCACAGCCGAGCGCCGTATCAAGGCCATAACCCGCAGCTCCCCCATTGACCGCACAAATTGTCGGCGTGTCCATGGCCTGCAATGTGGTCGGCGGCGCGTTGCGCAGGTCCAGATTTTTGAACCCACGATTTTCTTTGAGCATGCCCGTACCGCCGGCTTGCGCCTTCACATCCAGCCCTGCACAGAAAGCCCGTCCGTTGCCCGTCAACACCATCACACGAACATCAGGGTCTTCATCCGCCTGAACGAACCTCTCCGCCATAGACCGCAACATGGTCGGCGAAATGGTGTTCATCCGCTCCGGTGCGTTGAGCGTGATCGTCGCGATGTGATCGGAGACCTCATAGAGAACCTCCTCTGACCCTTGGTCCAAATTGTGTACTTCGCTCATTCTGTTCCTCGCTCAAATCATCAAATGCGTTGCTTCGAATTCCCTCAATCAATCCGCTTTAGGTCTCGCGCATAGCGCTGCCAATTCTCAACATAGTGAGCAGCGGAGAATTCGAGGCCGGCGGCCTGTTCATCCGTCAGCTGCCGTACCACTTTCCCGGGCGCGCCTAGAACCATAGAATTGTCAGGAATGTCCTTGCCCTCGGCAATCAGAGTGTTTGCCCCTATCAAGCAATTTTTCCCGATTTTCGTGTTGTTGAGAATAATACTTCCAATGCCGATCAAGGAATTGTCCCCAACACTACATCCGTGCAGCATGACCTTATGGCCAATCGTGACATTTTTCCCCAGCGTCAGCGGTGACCCCGGGTCCGTGTGAAGAACGGAGCCGTCCTGCACATTTGAATTTTCGCCTATCGTGATCATCTCGTTATCACCGCGGAGAACCGCGCCGAACCAGACACTGGCATTCTTGTGAAGGGTCACATTGCCCATCACCTGGGCATCAGGCGCCACCCAATAGTCTCCTTCTGCAGGCAGCGTCGGTTGGGTTTCACCCAAAGCATAAATCGGCATGTAGGTCTCTCTTCTTCATCAGGTAATAAGCGGTACTATCGCATGGACGCTGGCCAATGTCTCGGCGGCGGAAATCTGGGATCACCTATGTCATAGCCCCTTCATCAGAAGCGTTGTAAGCTCTTAAAAAAACCTGTGAGAGCCTCATGACCGACAAATCCTACGATGAAACGGAAGACATTCCAGTCGATCGCCCCATGGGCAAATCCCTGAGCGCCATCTGGGACACACGCCTGAACAGACGAGGCTTTCTCAAAAGCTCCACGAGCACGCTCACTGTTGTTGCGACAGGACTCGCACTTCCCGTCTCCCTTGCAGCCTGCAGCAAGCAGCTTCCATCATTTGACTTTGCTGAAATTGAGCATGGTGTCGATGAAACCCATCACGTCGCCGCAGACCACACCGCAGACATCCTTGTCCGCTGGGGCGACCCCGTCACGGCAGACGCGCCGGTTTTTGATCCGGACAATCAAACTGCAGCCGCGCAGGCAAAACAGTTTGGCTACAATAACGACTTCATTGGTTTCATTCCGCTGCCTCTCGGCTCCGAGCTCAAAGACAACGCATTGCTGTGCGTCAACCATGAGTTCACCAATGACGATCTGATGCATTCTGTTTTTGACGGGGCGGCAAACCCTCTCGCCGTTTACACGCGGGAGATTGCCGAAATCTCGATGGCAGCCCATGGCGGATCCATTCTCGAGATCGCCCGGGATGCCGACGGCAAGTGGCGGATCGTTCCCGATAGTCCTTTCAACAGGCGGATCACGGCTTCGACCACAGAGATGAGTCTCGCCGGCCCTGCCGCAGGCCATCCGCGTCTTCAAACCAATCGCGATCCATCCGGTCGCACGGTGATCGGCACAATGAACAATTGCGCCGGCGGCATCACGCCATGGGGGACCTACCTCATGGCGGAAGAAAATATTCATGGCTATTTTATGGGTGCACTTGATGGCCATCCCGAAAAAGCCAACTACACGCGCATGGGCATCCCAGGACAGTTTTATCCATGGGGTCTTTTTGATGAGCGGTTCAACATCAACAAGGAGCCCAATGAAGCAAACCGTTTCGGCTGGGTGGTTGAAGTTGATCCTTTTGACCCGACATCCACGCCAGTCAAGCGCACGGCCTTAGGACGCTTCAAGCACGAGGGATGCGAAACGGCGCAATGCCCCTTAGGACGTGTGGTCGTCTATTCAGGTGATGATCAACAGTTCGAATATCTCTATCGTTTCGTCAGCGACAATGTCATCAGCCCAGACAATCGCGAAGCAAATCTCAACCTGCTGGACAACGGAACACTCTCTGTCGCCAAGTTTTCCGAAGATGGAACCGGAACATGGGAACCACTGATCTTTGGGCAAGGCCCCCTTACGCCAGAGAACGGATTTGAAAGCCAGGCTGACGTGCTCATCGAAACACGACGGGCTGCAGACCTACTTGGAGCCACCCCTCTTGACCGTCCGGAAGACGTTCAGCCGAATGTGAAATCAGGCAAGGTTTATGTAGCCCTCACCAACAACGCCAAACGAACGGCGGAGCAGACCGACGCGGTCAATCCCAGAGGACCAAACCTCTGGGGCCAGATTGTTGAACTGTCGCCGGAGGCAGAGAACCATGCCGCTGCGAACTTTACTTGGGACATGTTAGCCCTCTGCGGCAGCCCAGCTGATGAGACCGTTAATGCCCGCTGGAATGCAGAAACAAGCGAGAACGGCTGGTTCGCCTGCCCCGACAATCTGGCAGTAGACCCAGCCGGACGCCTCTGGGTCGCCACAGACCAGGGCAAAAACTGGGCGAAGGCATCTGGCACCGCTGACGGCATCTGGGCAATAGACACAGACGGTGACTTGCGCGGTCGAGGAAAAATGTTCTTCCGTGTACCAATTGGCGCAGAAATGTGCGGCCCCTGCTTTGCAGATGACGGTGAGACACTCTTCGTGGCCGTCCAGCACCCCGCATCAGACGGTGCGGAAGCTTTCCCCGGGTTTGAGCGAAAATCGACCTATAGCGACCCGGCAACCCGCTGGCCGGACTTTGACCCTGCAACCCCGCCACGGCCATCAGTAGTGGCAATCCGGCGAAAATCCGGCGGCTCTGTGGGGTAAACAACCCATTGATTAACCACGCGACTTGGCAAAACGGTCAACCTGGCGCACTCTAGGCACGCAATCCGGTAGGTCTTGCCGGGACGATTGCCGCAGGGGTGCGTAATGGGGTTTTTGTATGCGTCTTTTCAATTTTCTCTTTGTCGTTCTTGTGGCCCTCCCGGTGGCTTTTGCACTCGCCTTCGAAGCGGGACTTCTTGACGACTATGTCGATGAAAACCTCATCCCGGCAGAGCCCTTTATCCGTGCCGAGATAAAGGCAACGGTGCCAGCGGAAGAACTTGATCTCGCTGTGAACGACTCACTGGACTCAGGCGAATATGAAGATGCGCTGATGTATGCCGAAATCGCGGAATATGCAGGGATTGCGCTAGCACCAGAGACAACCAAACGATTGGAAGATGCAGGAGCACTGCTCCTCCGCGTCTCTCGGGACACAGGCAGCTTCTTTGAGGGATTTCTCACAGGCGAAGGCAGCGACACGGCGGGCTTCGTTGGAGCGATTACATCTGATCTGACAGTTGTCGGCGACGTACGGGATATTGGACGCGAGGGCTCAAAGCTCGTTGCGGGCGAAGAATACTCCCAGCTCATTTTGGGGCTGTCCGTCGTCGGCGTTGCAGCCACTGGCGCGACCGTCGCAACCGGCGGTGGCGCCCTGCCGGTTAAGGTGGGCGTTTCGCTGATGAAAGTCGCCAAAAGGACAGGTGCGCTGACAGCCGCCTTTGCCCGCCAGCTGGGCGACTTGATGCGCAAAGCGATCGACTTTCCAGGCCTCCGCCGCACACTCTCAAATGTGAGCCTCACCGATAGCACAGCGACACGACGCGCTGTCACCAACTATGCCAGCGGTGTAAATCTGAAACCTCTGACACCCGTTCTGGATGATATGGCAGCCCTTCAACGCAATACAGGTCCGGCAGAAAGCGTACGTCTGCTATCGCGTGTCGAAGACACCAACGATCTACGCCGGATCACTGAGATGAGCGGCACGCTTGGTGTAAAGACCCGGGGTGTCATGGCGCTCACTGGAAAAACCAGCCTCAGGGCATTCAAGACCTTTGCCAATATGATGCGGTGGCTGCTGGAGTGGGTCTGGGCAATCGCTGCCGGCATCGCCACCCTCCTCTTTGGTGCGGGCTCAAGGCGCGTTGTTCGAAGGGTGCGAAGGGCCTAAAAAAAACCCACCCTGCACAAACACATGCAAAGCGGGTTTCGTTGGTTTGGGACCTTCTTTCGTTACCGAAAGCGCTCAACCGGGTCTAGTGACCGCGGGAACTGTCCCGATTTTCTTAAGGGCGTTTTCAGGACAGGTGCGCCCACCTGTCCATCGGCAAACGCCGCATCAAAACGGGCCTCAGCTGAACGTCAGGACCTGAGCGACAACCAGTGTGCTCAATCCCGCTACAACGAGACCAGACAGATAGCTCACAGACGAACCATGGCTAGCCGGTTTGGTGAAAATTGACGCCAAAGCCTGGCCGAGAGGCTGGTTTTCGCGCGCAAGCAACTGATTGCCTGTGTAAATCGCCAGGACAGTGAAAGCGATGAAGAAGGCGTCGCGGGGAGCGACATATCCGACCTCAAAAGCAACGGTCGAAAGGACCACTACTGAAACGGCAACAAAATTCCAAATGAGAGAGCGCATTGGGGGGTCACTCCTGTTTACTTCGCAGTGCACCAAAAAAGGGGTTTGCAGTGCACAGGAGAGTAAATAGGTATGAACTGACAAATAGTCAAGTATCGGAGCGCAAATTAGCTCACAGAAATTCTTTCAGACTTTACAAGGAGTTAACCGTCAGACGAGCAAAAGGCTTAGAACAAATATGCCAACAAGAAAGCTCCACAGCCCCGCCATGAGCGAGCTAACAACCAACCAGCCTGGAGGACGGTTTTCAATAACCTGAGCCCTGAGCGCATTGCGCATAATCACACTGGGACCGGCGAGTACGAGCGTCAATACGCCCCCGATGATGCCAGCAGTCGTTTCCTGCCACATCTGAAAGCTGGGCGGCTTGTTGGTGACCAACCGGTAGAGACTAGACACCAAACCAGCCGTCACGACACCGGTTACAAAGGTCCAAAAGAAAGCAGTCATTATTGCTCAAACCCTATCCCTGAGCGCAAACCCACTTCCGTGAAGGAAACTGCGCTGTTTTGAACTTTATTATCAACAAACAGGTCAACGCCCGCTACCACGGCATGCGAAGGTGTTATCCGGTTTTCAGGATCGATACGCTCCACCAACACATCCTGGTTTTGCGGGATGTTTTCCCCTTGCACGATCAAGGTCACCGCATCAATGGGACCGCCCGCATAGAGCATGACCCCCAGGAGAGTGAGCATTTTGGCGACAAAAGCAGTCATGGACGCGAATTTCCTTAAGCAACGAGCTGACCTGTTCGTGCATAAGGATCGCAAAGGTCGTACCAGAGACCCGCTTTACAGAAAGTCTTTGGAAACCTTAGAAAAATCAAAAGGTTGGCTGAAATTCTAGGAGCGCTATGCTGGGCGACGCGGCATCTGCGTTTCAAACCGACGTGCCGACCTTGTAAAAACTGTCCCAAAACAGGCCACCTTCCGCCACAACCATTCAAGATTTGAGAAAATGAGCAACGGATCAGACCAATATGTAAAAGAGCGGCCAGCCTGGTTAATCCCAGCGACCGTTGCTTTGGGTGTCAGCCTCTTTTCTGCTCTGTTCGGATATTATTATTTCGGCCCAACACCTTCGGAGATTTTGGGGCTCGACCCGCGTGCCAGCGACAGCAGCGAGAGGGTCGACATGATGATTGGCGGGGAGCGCTTTCTTATACCAGCGAATTTCACCCGCTATCCCCTGCAGCGCGTCGGTGGAACACAAGATGAGATAGACCTGCACGCGCTGTTGCCGGAACTCGCGCCCTATACAGCAAACCGTCAGGCGGCATTCGAAAACAACACTCCAGACGCCATTGTGGTTCACATCAAAATTCACCGCTCAGAAGGTCTGATGCCTGCAGCCAGACGGTTGGACGATATCTACGCTCGACATCTGCTCAGCCGCACGCCTGAGAGCGGCGCTGCAGGACTTGACCTCTATAGGTTTGCCGAAGGAACCGGCTACAAAGATCAGGAGCTCTATGTCGCTGACCAAGCAGATGGACAGCCACTTCTGCTCTTATGTTTTAAGCATTCTGACGTGATCTTCAGCCCCAACTGCACTCGCACTTTTCATCTCACCGATACCGTCGCGGTCACCTATCGCTACAAACGGGCTCAGCTGGAGAATTGGCAGTCCACTGACCAGGCGATCATCGCGCTGGTCAAGAGCTTCATCACAGAGCCTCTGCCAGAGGACGATGCTGCAGAAGACATCCAATAAGTGCTGTGCAGGCAAAGCAGATCACGCCTCAGCAGCCTCAGGAACACGTGTTCTGTATTTCGGGAACCGTCGGTGGAGAACAGCAGCAAGCGCCGGTAGCCCAGTCACGGCACCGATCATGTTCGCGAAGAACATGAAGCTCAACAACAGGCCCATATCCGCCTGGAACTTTAATTCGGAGAAGACCCAGCTTGCAACGCCTAGTGAGAGTGTCAGGCCTGTAAAGATCACCGCCATGCCCGTTTCCTGCATCGCAAGAGTGAAGGCACTCACGATCTCCTCCCCCGCTTCCAGGTGGAACTGCAGTCTTGTGTAAATGTAGAACGCATAGTCCACACCGATCCCTACAGCGAGAACCAGAACCGGCAGTGTCGACACTTTGAGCCCGATCTCCAACCAGCTCATCAACCAATAACCCATGAAGGTCGCGACCAAAAGCGGCGCACAGCAACAAATGATTGCGCGCCAATCACGATAGGCGACAAGAACCAGGAAGATGATTACGCCGAACACATAGAACAGGATCGGAAGCTCTGAGCTCTCAATCACATCATTCGTCGCAGCGATGAGCCCCACATTGCCTGATGCCAATCGGAAGGTGTGCTCTGGATATTTCGGACCGTTTTCAGCAATCCACTCGTCTGCCGCGCCAATCAGGCGGTTAATGGTTTCCGCCTTATGGTCCTCGGTGAAAACAATAACGCTCAGGAAGTTGCAATTGCGATCGGTCAAGCCAGTACTTGGCCCAAAGCTGTTGGTGGTCAGCACAAGCGTATATCGATTCCGCGGCAACTCGCGGAACTTGGGATTACCCTCCATCCACACGCTATAGACAGTCTTGGCAGCCTCCGGCAGAGAAACAACAGACCTCACGCCTTCCACATTCATCAGATGGTAGCCGAATTTTTCCACCGGCTTCATCAGGTCCCAGCTAATACAGGAATTTTCAGGTGTTTCCACAAGAGCGACAAAGGCGTCGAGATTCACGTCGAAATTTTGAACAATGAAGCGAGAATCTACATTAAAGCGCGCATCTTCGCGAAGTTCTGCAGCGCCTGCGTGAACGTCTCCTATATTTCTGTTCCGGCTTTCATAGACTGCAACAACGAACAAGGTGCCAATCAGGGTCAGTGTAATCGCCGACGGCACAGGCCGGGTGATCTGCGCAACACGCGCCATCAGACGTACCCGACGCGCGCGAAGGCGCGCTGCCTTCTCAACATAACCCTCGGGCACCGAGAAATATGCAGCCGCCAGGGGCAGCATAATCAGATTTGAGACAATCTTCAGCGCAACGCCGATCGAGGCAACAATCGCCATCTCCTGGATCATCGGCACGGGAATGAGATAAAGCGTTGCGAAGCCAGCCAGGTCAGTTACCAGAGCCATTGAGCCCGGAACGAGCAAGCGGGAAAAAGTTGCTCTGGCAGCCGTATCAGCATTCGCGCCTGCAACAACCTGTGCGGAAATCAGATTGATCTGCTGAATGCCGTGGCTCACGCCAATGGCATAAACGAGGAACGGCACCAGGATCGCCAGCGGGTCGAGCCCATAGCCCAAAATATCCAGAATGCCGAATTGCCAAACCACGGAGATCAGAGACGACCCGACCGCGAGCGATGTCAGCACAACAGAGCGGCAATAGACGAACACTGCCGCCGTGGTGAGGAAGAAGGAAATCACGAAGAAGAAGACGACACCGCCTGCCCCATCAGCAATATCGCCAATCATTTTGGCAAAGCCGATGATGCGGATATTAATGTCCTCACCTTCATACTTGTCGCGAATATCGCTCTCAATCCGCTGCGCAAAATCGATATAGTCGAGCTGCTCGCGCGTGATTGGATGAATTTCCTGCAGTTCAAAACGGATCAAAGCCGCGGAACTATCGTTGGAAAAGAGTGTTCCTTTGAAACCCCAACGGTCCGCATCTTCACGAATGCTTTCCACTGCTTCCTGATCGATATTCGTTCGGGTAACGTTTGAGGGGATCAGATTATAAGCGAGAAACCCTTCCTCGGTGATCTGAAACACCCGTGTATTGGGCGTCCACATAGATTTGACCGACCCACGAAACACACCGGGCAGGAA
This sequence comes from Rhodobiaceae bacterium, assembly GCA_003330885.1. Classification (NCBI taxonomy): domain Bacteria; kingdom Pseudomonadati; phylum Pseudomonadota; class Alphaproteobacteria; order Hyphomicrobiales; family Parvibaculaceae; species Parvibaculaceae bacterium. The sequence continues at coordinate 1,547,744 of CP030277.1, forward strand.
GAAAATGTCGTCGGTAACGTCGTAGAGCACCTTCATAAATTCAGGTGTCCAGATGTCGCCGCTCTTCGACTCGACGGCGACCATGAGCGCATTACCGCCCGGAAGCTTTTCCCGGTACTCCAAGAATGTCTCAATATAGGGGTGATCTGACGGCAGCTGCTTCAGGTAGCCAGCATCCGGTCGCAGCTGAACCGCTTGATAGCCCATCCAGATGGTGAAAACGCCGAGCGCGATCAAAACGATCGCCTTCAGACGAAACAATAGGTTTTCGAGCAGCTTGACCATCTTATCCCTCTCCCGCGGCATGCCCCAGATTACCGCCCGCGGTCTTACGACCGTCTAAACATGCCACAGGTGGGTAAACGAAACCCGATCAAGCCTCCGGCAAGTCAATATCGAGGATCGCCATATTGAAAGCGTAAGATACTTCGCCTTCGTCCTCGTCCTTGAACACGACACCAATGAATTCTTCACCAATGCTCACTTCAGCCGAATCGTCTTTGTTAGGGCGCCCCTGAACGACAATCGTGTCGAGCCGGAAGAGCTTGCGAAAGTATGATTCCAACCGATTGATTTCCGATTTATCCACGAGGAGTGCTCCGCATTCGATGAGTGAGTTAGGGAAGTTAGCGACTCGTTTTGTAGCGGTTCACCCCCACCGGCGCAAATCGCCTTGTTTCCTGGATCTTCTGGATAGAAGCATGGGGATGCCTTCCCGGCATTTACCCTGCGGCGGTTCGTCCGATTGCTGCAGGGTCACAGCCTATGAAAGGATGAGAAACGCAATTGGATGGGCTCCAGATTACACCGAGTGATGCCCTGAGATGCTCAATGAAGTGATCGGGAGGATCAGGATGGAGCATAGATTTACGACAAAATGGCTCGCTGTAGCGGCTGCCCTGATCACGGTGGGAGCCTTGGCTGCTCTCGCCCGTGCAGCTGAACCCGAAATTGGCCTCTCTGATGCCTGGGCGCGGCCCACTTTAGGAGCCGGAAGGACCACCGCTGCCTATGTCACCATCACAAATATGGGCACAAACGCTGACAGGTTGACCGCGGTAGACGCACCCGGAGCTGGGTCCGTCGAAATCCACACTGCTGGCATGGAAAATGGTGTCATGCGGATGCGCCGACTTGAAGGTCTCGACATTCCAGCCGGTGAAACGGTGGCCATGGCGCCGGGCGGCTACCACATCATGATCATTGACGTTGAAGAACCAGTTCAGACTGGGTCCACTGTGCCTCTGACACTTACATTCGAGACATCCGGGAACGTCACAATAGACGCTACTGTCTCCATGACCCCGCCATCCTCAACGAGCTCGCAGCCAGTTGAGAATACGGCGGAAGACATGGGTGACCACCAGGACATGATGCATGGTGGCCACTAAAGCGATCGCTTATCGAGCTGTGTAGCCGCCATCCACAACCATTTCAGATCCGGTCATAAAGGACGACTCGTCTGAGGCAAGGAACAGGATCGCGTTGGCGATTTCCTTGGGGAACCCCAACCGTCCGATAGGATGAAGCATGGTGAGGAGCTCAATCGCTTCATTGGCGCTTCCCATGCGCCCCGCGATCACCCCCTCTTCCACCACATTGCGCACAAGCGGCGTGTCAATAAAGCCAGGGTGAACAGAATTCACCCTGATGCCATATCCCGCTTCTGCGCACTCAAGGGCGGCGACTTTCGTCAGCAACCGCACGCCCCCTTTTGCAGCATTGTAATCTGCTGCATTTGACGTGCCGACAATGCCCATGATGGACGAGATATTGATGATGGAGCCACCGCCCGATTGCTTCATCGCGCGGATGCCGTGTTTGCACCCCAGAAAGACGCTATCCAGATCGATGGCAATCGTGTTCCGCCAGGCGTCGAGTTCGAGGTCTTCAATCGGTGCACCGGGAGGCGCAATGCCCGCATTGTTCACAAGAATATCCAGCTGACCGAAGCTGTCGACGGCATGGGCAGCGACTTTCTCCCACTCGTCCTCACTGGTCACATTGTGTGCCATGAAGGTGGCCTTGCCGGCATTGTTCTGAATGGCGTCTGCCACAGCTTCACCAGCCGATACGTCAATGTCCGTACAGACAACCGCCGCGCCCTCCTCCGCGAGCAGTCCAGAAGCGGCAGCACCGATACCCTTCGCAGCCCCTGTGACAATCGCAACCTTCCCGTCTAGCCGTCCCATATCCAATCTCCCTGATTTTGTTTGGCCACATAGTGGAAGAAGGAACGCGCTCTTAACAAGGCCAAAAGCACTTCCGGTTGGGTGGCCACGCTGATATGACGACAGCAACAACCAATTAGGAGGTTTTAGGAATGACCATCGCCCATTTGATCACCTACGTAACAAGCTCGGTCGACACGGTGGTCGCACAGACGGTCGCCTACAAAGAACGTGAACTGGATCGCTCCCCGCCCGAAGGGTTCTTGGGTGTCCACATCTATGCAAACAAAGACGCAGACGCAGTGATTTTCCTCACCGAGTGGGAAAGTGCTGAGCATCTCGCAGAAACGGCAGACCAGGCCCCATGGGAAGCAGCCCAGGACCTGAATGAAACCTTCTCGGACAAAGTGACCGCTACCACGTTTAAAATCATAAGCTGAGCTCACCGGTCCGGCTGGCGCTAAATCCGCACACCTGCGTATGATAGTGCCATGACACGCGACGCATTTGCAGGAACAGACCACCCGCCATCCTACTACGCAGCAACCGCCAATGGCGCGCCTGCGCTCGGTGCACTTGATGCGGATATCACCTGTGACGTTTGTATCGTGGGCGCAGGCTATACCGGTCTCTCCGCTGCGATCCATCTTGCAGAACGCGGCTATGACGTTGTCGTTCTCGAAGCCGCCCAGGTCGGTTGGGGCGCCTCTGGACGCAATGGCGGACAGCTTGGCACGACACTGCGCAAAAGCCAGCCGGAACTCGAAGAAATGCTTGGGCGCGATCAAGGTCGCGCCTTATGGGACCTTGCTCAGGACTCAATTGCGACGGCCAAGTCTCTGATTAAACGGTTCGAGATTGAGTGCGACCTCACGCCCGGCATCATGCATACAGCCTGGAAGAAAGGCGACATGTCCTGGCTTCGCGAAGAAGCTGATCACATGGCTGAGCACTATGGGTATGACAAGCTGCGCGTTGTAGAGAAGGACGAAATCGGCGACATGGTCGCCACCGATCGCTATTGGGGCGGTGTTCTGGACGAAGAAGCCGCGCATCTCCACCCTCTCAATTATGCGCTCGGGCTCGCCCGCGGGGCAATCAGCCTTGGCGCCAAGATCTTTGAACGAACGCGGGTCACCAGCATCTCAGATGGAACACCCGCGGCAGTCACCACCGACAATGGAACCGTTACCGCCAAGCAGGTAATCCTGGCATGCAATGGCTACCTGGGTGGTTTAGAGCGCAAGGTGAACGGCTATATTATGCCGATCAACAACTTTATCATCGCCACAGAACCACTTGGCGACGAAGGTGCAAAAGCCCTTATTCGCGACAATGTCGCCATCGCCGACTCCAAGTTTGTCATCGACTATTACCGGCTCTCAGCTGACGGACGTTTGCTCTTTGGTGGCGGTGAGAACTATTCAAGCACCTTCCCCAAAGACATTGCTGCGTTTGTGAGCAAGCCAATGTTGCGGGTCTTCCCGCAACTCAAAGACAAGCGTATCGACTATGCATGGGGTGGAACGCTGGCCATCACTCTAAAGCGCATGCCGCATTTTGGCCGCATCGGCCCCAATCGTTTCTTCGGTCATGGGTACTCTGGCCAGGGCATCAATGTTGCGACGCTTGGCGGCAAACTGCTCGCCGAAGCGGTCGCCGCCGAGGCAGAAGGCAAAGGATCACCCGAACGGTTTGATCTGATGGCAGACATCAAGGCAACGAAGTTCCCTGGCGGCACGCTGCTGCGCTATCCTGGCCTGGTCGCCGGCATGCTGTTCTATGCCATGAAGGACCGACTGCCTTAACAGTCCATTCAAAGCAGGCTAGATGCCCTCGCCGTCCTTGCCATTCTCTTCGATGATCTGGTTCATCGCGCGAGAAGGCTCGTCACATCCCGCGCACCCAACGACCTTGGCAGGCACACCGGCAACGGTGCAATTCGCAGGCACATCCGCAAGCACCACACTCCCAGCACCAACGCGCGCGCAGTCCCCAATCGTGAGATTGCCCAGGACCTTACAATCAGCACCGAGCAGAACACCGCGCCCGACTTTCGGATGACGATCTCCGGTCTCTTTACCGGTCCCGCCCAGATTGACACCATGAAGCATGGAAACATCGTCGCCCACGACGGCCGTCTCACCCACGACAACACCGGTCGCATGGTCCATCATGATTGCCTTGCCGAACTTGGCAGCAGGATGAATATCAACTGCGAAGAGTTCGGAGACCCGGCTCTGAATGAAGTGCGCCATCGGCTTGCGGCCTTCTTGCCAAAGCCAATGTGCAATTCGGTAGGCCTGAAGGCTGATAAAGCCCTTAAAGAACAAGAGCGGCTGAAGATAGGAGTCGCACGCTGGATCGCGATCAAACACAGCCACTGTATCCGCGCGGAACGCCTCGATAATCGTGGGGTCTGCCTCATAAGCGTCTTCGAACACTTCGCGAAGCACCATCGCACTTACTTCTGCATTGGCAAGTTTACGCGCGAGGTGAAAGCTCAGCACTTCCGGCAGTGCATCGTGATTGAGAACCGTCGCAAAAATGAAACTCGCGAGTACCGGCTCGGCGGCCGCCATATCGCGCGCTTCATTGCGCATGCGGTCCCAAACAGGGTCCATAAGTTGTATATTCTCGATGGGCTTGGACATCGGTCCTCCTCCTCGGGTTCAGTAACACCCGGACAGCGTTTCCAGCGAGCCTAGCACATAGGCGCCGGAGACGGCGAGTTCAACAGCATTTTCTCAGTTCTGCCCCATTATCCCGACCTGCGGGTGACGGAAAGAGAACCAATTGCTAGGCTCCAAACATTGCAATTCAGAACTGTTCAAATGTGAGTCGTGCGATGCCCCATATTCAGACCGCGAGGTTGAAAATCTATTATGAAATCAAAGGATCGGGCGACCCTCTGCTTTTCATAAGCGGCACCGGCGCTGATTTGAGGAACAAACCCAATTTTCTGGATGGTCCGGCACCCTCTCGATTTGAAACACTCGCCTATGATCAGCGCGGCCTTGGCCAAACTGATAAGCCTGACCAGCCTTACACGATGGCTGAGTATGCAGACGACGCGGCCGCGCTCTTGGATGAGCTGGGTTGGCAGCAACCCAACGTGATTGGAGTGTCCTTTGGCGGCATGGTTGCCCAGGAATTAGCACTCAGACATCCGGACAGGATTAACCGTCTGGTTCTCGCCTGCACATCGCCTGGTGGAAACGGCGGCGCCTCTTATCCGCTTCACGACGTTCAAGACATGGGCGCTGTCGAGCGGGCGAAATTCATGATCCCCATTTCCGACACAAGACGCGACGACGCCTGGGCAGCTGCCAACCCAAAAGAATATGAGTTCTTTGTCGACTTCGCCTCAACCGATGCATTTGCAGGTGAGCCAGGCCGCGCCATGGGTGCCGGTCGACAATTGGAAGCCCGCAAACATCACGACACATGGGATCGCCTTCCGGACCTCGCCTGTCCCACCCTGATCTGCGGCGGCATCTATGACGGCATTGCACTGCCAACAACGCAGGAAAAACTGGCGGCTCAAATTCCAGATGCGGACCTTGCCATGTTTGACGGCGGGCACCTCTTCATGATCCAGGACAAAACGGCTGTGCCCGCAATGCTGGACTTTCTGAATGCCGACAAGAGCTAGGAAAACTCATGGGTAGAAAAATACTCTTCATCACCACGGACCAGATGCGGTTCGACGCGCTGGGCTGCAATGGCGGCAAGGTCGCGCGCACCCCAGCGATCGACGCACTTGCCCGCAATGGCATCAACTACACCCGCGCCCACGCGCAAAGCGTCGTCTGCATGCCCGCCCGCTCCACCATGCTGACGGGGCAATATGTGAGTACCCACGGCGTCTGGATGAATGGCGTTCCGCTCCCCGAAGACGCACCGAGTGTCGCCGCTTATCTGCAGGAAAAAGCAGGCTACAAAACAGCCCTCATCGGTAAGGCACACTTTGAGCCCTTCCTCGACCCAGAGCTTAAATTCTATGAAAACCGCATGGCACGCATTGATGAAAATGGCCCCCATCGCGGTTTCGACCATATGGAGCTCTCAAGCCACACGCCCCTCATCCTCCACTACAACAAATGGATGCGAGAGAATGCCAAAGACGAAATTCGTGGCTTCTATCAAAACATGACCGCCGAGTTTGAGGTGAACGCAGCAGGCGGCGGAGATACCGGGGCCTGTCAGGTTCACAAAAATCCCGTGGCAAAGGAGCACTACCACACAGATTGGGTGGCAGACCGCACGATCGCCTGGCTCGATAGCCTGGAGGAAGATTCAGACTGGTTTTGCTGGATGAGCTTTCCTGATCCCCACCACCCGTGGGACCCACCGGAAAGCGAGACCCACCGTGTCGATTGGCGCGACATAGACCTGCCGGAGGCTTATCCCGACGGCACCGAAAAGAACAGAGAGATTCTCGAAGGCAAGCCCAAGCATTGGATGTGGTATTGGACCGGCGATCGCACGATCAATATCGAAGCCCCACCAGCTTTCGTCCCAAAAGACATGACCCCCGATCAGGTCCGCGAAGTAAACGCCATGACCCATATCGAAAACGAACTGATCGACGAGGCATGTGCAAAAGTATTCCAACGGATCAAGGAGCTGGGATGGGAAGATGACACAGACATTATCTTCACCACCGACCATGGCGAATTCCAGGGGGACTTCGGCCTTTTGTTTAAAGGCCCCTACCATGTCGAAAGTCTGATGAAACTTCCCTTCATCTGGCGCCCCGCACCAAATGCAAAGACAACACCGACAACTGTCTCCGCACCCGTTGGGCAGGTCGATCTCGCCCCAACCTTCTGCGAGATCGCAGGCGTCGACACTCCCGGCTGGATGCAGGGACAAGCCCTCCCCCTGGATGAGACAACAGCCTCAGCGCAAGAGCGCGACAGTGTCTTCACAGAATGGGACTCTGTTTATACAGACGGCACAGAAGTGAGCCTGCGCACACTCTATAAAGACGGATACATCATCACAGCCTACAACAAGTCGAACATCTATGATGGAACGGAAGGCGAGCTTTACAATTTGGCGGAAGATCCGAACCAATGGGTGAACCTTTGGGATGATCCCGCCGCCGCCTCATTGAAACAGGAATTATTATCGGCACTCGCCGACGCCCACCCCCCTGCCCGCGAGCCAAAGCTCGACTGGGTCGCTATCGTTTAAGGAAAGACAGAATGCCTTCACCAACTGACAAAATGATCGCCCGCAAAGAAGGCGCTATTGGATGGATGATTTTCAACAATCCAGAAAAACACAATTCTGTCAGCCTCGACATGTGGCAAGCGGTGCCAGACATCCTGGATGAGTTTGAAGCAGACCCGGAGATTCTCTCCATCGTGCTTACCGGAGCTGGCGAAAAAGCTTTCGTAGCGGGCGCGGATATTTCTCAATTTGAACAGGCACGCTCAAACCCGGAAAGTGTCCAGAACTATGAGGACACCTCCACCGTGGCCTTTGAGAGGATTGCAAGCTCCTCTAGACCCACCATTGCGATGATCGATGGCTACTGCATTGGCGGTGGCTTAGGCATCGCCCTTGCCTGTGATCTGCGCTTTGCCGCCAAAGGCTCCACCTTTGGCATTCCCGCCGGGAAACTTGGCCTCGCCTACCCCCTCGTCTCCACCAAACGATTGGTGGATGTGGTGGGCCCGTCATCCGCAAAAGAAATCTTCTTTACTGCACGGCGTTTCAATCATGACGAAGCCCTGCAAATGGGCCTGATCAATCGGATCCTCGACAAAGGCGAACTGGAAACATTTACACGGGCCACCTGTGAGCAGATTGATGACAATGCGCCGCTCACTGTTCGCAATGAAAAGAAAATCATTGATGAGCTTGTCCGGGAAGCTGACAGTTTCGACGCGAAAGCCTGCCTGCGTCTGATCGGCGAATGCTTTGGCAGCGAAGACTACGCAGAAGGCCGCGCCGCTTTCATGGAAAAAAGAAAACCGAACTTCAAAGGCAAATAAGAAAGAGAACTCATGGGAGAACGTCTGAAAGACAAAGTCGCCATCATCACTGGCGGTACCAGCGGGATCGGCCGCGGCACGGTCGATCTGTTTTTGGCTGAAGGGGCCAAGGTCGTGGTCGGTGATGTCCAGGAACACCGCGGCGAAGAGATGACACTGACTTTGGGAGACGATTTCTCCTATTGCCAAACCGATGTCTCACAGGAAGCCGACGTCAAAAGCCTCGTCGACCATACCGTTGAGAAATTTGGCCGCGTCGACTGCATCTTTAACAATGCGGGTTTTGGTGGCGTCGGCGGGCAGCTCGACGAGATCGACATGGATGGCTTCGACACATCCGTCGGTGTGCTCCTGAAGGGCGTCTTTCTCGGCTACAAATACGCTGTGCCGGTGATGAAAAAACAGGGGTCGGGTTCCATCATCTCAACTGCAAGCGTTGCCGGTCTTCAGGCGGGCTTTGGACCGCAGGTCTATTCCGCCTGCAAGGCCGCTGTTGCACATCTCGCAAAGACAGCAGCACTGGAGCTCGGTGAGTTTAACATCCGCTCAAATGCCATCTGTCCAGGCGGCATAGCGACACCCATATTTGCAAGCGCGTTGGAACTGGGCGCAAACGCCGCAGATGAATTTGCCGAATTCATGAAGCCGCGCCTTGCGAAGCTTCAGCCCGTCGCGCGCTCCGGCGTGCCCAATGACATTGCGGAGATGGCCCTCTTCCTCGCGTCAGACGCTTCCACCTTCGTGACAGGGCAAATCATCGCTGTCGACGGTGGCCTTACCGCAGGACGCATGCGCGGCCTTTCGGACGCTGTCAATTTCGAAGAAACCATCAACGAGTTTTTGGCAACGCATAAGTCAGGCTAAAAGCGGAATTCATCGCCGCCACGGCCGAGCACTGGCACCGCGCCATCGGGGCACGCGCCGCCGGTGGCGTATTTATCTGCAACCTCCCGCGCCATCACATTGGCGTTGGCATTTGCCAGAGCGTCTATATAGGCCACATGGCAGCTCTCGCCGCTGCGAAACCGAGATACAACCAGAACCTGCCCATTTGAGTAGGAACCATCCTCGGCCATCTGCTGATAGGTATAGCGGACGATTGTGGCAAAAGGTTCTGCACCAGCTCGGTTCGGAGCCCGCCATTCAAGCTTAGGCCCAAGATTGTTAAATGGGGGAATTGTCTCACCAAGCGGACGCACACCCACCGGCACAAAAACATCAACCGGTTCTTCCGGTTCGATCTCGACCACATCAACGATGACGTCCGTTTCTTCCACGGCGGCTTCCAGCGGGTCCAAAACCAGCTCAGCTATTTCCTCGACCTCCGCAGGTGCTTCCTCAATGATCAGCGGCTCGCCTGGTTTCCGATAGGCAAGGTAGAGACGCAGGTCACCTTCTGTCGCATACACATCATAACCGTGCTGCCCAGTACATTTGACTTGGACAAATCCAATTTCGGACTCTTCTTCAATGAGAGCACATTTTCCGAGATCAAGGTCCGAATAGGAACTCGTGTAGGAGGCAGCACTCGCTGCAGTCGCCCACAAGAGACCTCCGGCAGCGCCAGCTATACCAATGTAATGCTTCTTCATCTCACCCCTCCACAACCAACTGGTTCTTCACCCGCGCAACACGATAACGCAGGTCGAATTGCATCGCGTCCTTACCCCCAACTTCGTCGAGCAATGTGTCCACACTTTGGCGATCATCACCCTGTAAAGGCTGGTAGAAATCCAGCACACGCTGCAGCATCCACTGCTCAAAGGTGAACATGCCCCGTTCGCCCGTCACGGGCGTGCCATCAGCTTCCTTCAACACAAAGCTTTGCTTACCGATAGCGCGGGGAATATCCACGCCAGGACTCTGATCAATCCAGTCCGCGAAGGACGCGACCATGTTGTGGAGCGGCGGAAACTGCTCTTCAAAGATGCGGCGGAGCACGGGATAGAGCGATTCCGGAACTTCGTCATCTGGCAAAAACGCACCTGCCTTGGGCTCAGGGTCCATCATCCGTTCAACCCATTTCGCCACGTTTGGCGCGATCCTCTTCATGATTTCGCCAGAGGCCGGATCGCGATATTGATGCGCATAAAGCGGGCCGATCATGCCAAAATCGCCAATGCTCGGGCGGGTTCCCAGAAGATAGGGATAGATCGCAAAATGTGCATCCAGGTCTCGAAGCAACTGTTCATAAGATGCCTCCACGGCTTTCTCAGTCGCCGACGTCACACCAAGGATTGGAAGCGACCCCTGGAAGGGTTTGCAGGTCTCTTTGCCCACCGCGATCTGTTCGGCATCGCTCAGCTCAGGCTGCGAAACTTTACCAAACTCCAGATACATAGCCTCTGCATTGTAGTTCCACCGATAATGCATGGCGGGGATTTTCATCCACTCGTCGCCATAGAGTTCGAACAGACGCGCAATGGTTCCCTGCCGCGGCGTCGCGGGATAGACAGACGGGTCAGGAAAACGATCTTCGAGAAAATCGATAATGTCGCTCGTGTCCTGAACGGCAATATCATCCGGCGAAATCAGAACCGGCATCATGGCGACACCCGTCCGCGGCAGAATGACGTTCAAGTAGACATCGCGATCCGCCTTGATTTCTTCAAACGGGATATCCTTAAACCGCAGATAGGATCTAATCTTGCCCGTGAAGTAGGAAATTTCCGCGCCCAGCAGTTGATACGTATCTGTCATGCCTATCCCGATGGTTCAAATTGGTTATGGCATGCTTCATGCCGTTTTGCTGCAATTTAGCCTTTGTTTTCAATTCCGCCAAGCTGTTCAACTTATTGTCAATACTGACTGGACTAGCCTGCGCATCCACGGAAAAGACCAGGTAAGACGTGACGACAAAAGTCAAAATTGATCGCCGACGCAGACGCCGAATCGCCACCGCCATATCAGGTCGGATTGTCTATCCAGGCATTGATGCCGAATGCTGGATCAACCAGATGTCAGCGACAAGCGCCTTGGTTGAAGTTGTTCCCCTCCCCGCGCTCGAGACTCCTGTCGCCCTTGATGTACCCGGCATTGGATTTTCCCGAGGCATCACAGTCCGACATACAGGCCAACATGTTTGTGTCCGATTGGACCCCTCGCTTCGCAAAGAACAAGCAATGGATGACCGCTTAAGTGACCTCGCGAAGACCCAAACAAATCCATCTCTAACCGACTAAATCCATCGCGACTCCGTGCAGCGGCCCCGCTACACTCCCTGCAAAACACCATGAGGGAGAAACCAATGAAACTTGACGGCGCAGTAGCCATTGTCACCGGATCAGCAGCAGGCTTGGGCGCCGCCACAGCCCTCCGCCTCGCAAAATCCGGATCAAAAGTCGCAATCAACTACACAAAATCAGAAGACGAAGCCAAAGCAGTCGTCTCTGAGATCGAAGCGGCCGGTGGCGAAGCGATCCTTGCCCAAGGCGATGTGTCAGACGACGCTGCCTGCAAAAAAATTGTTCAGACGACAATCGACAAATGGGGACGGGTCGACATTCTGGTCAATAATGCAGGGACCACACAGTTCGCAGACCATGACGATCTCGATGCCCTTCAGGCAGAGGATTTCCACCGTATCTATGGGGTGAACGTCATCGGGGCCTATCAGATGGTCCGAGCGTGTCAGCCTCACATGAAAAGCCAGGGCGAAGGCTCAGTTGTAAACATCTCGTCCATAGCAGGTGTAACCGGCGTTGGGTCCTCGGTGGCCTATGCGGCATCCAAAGGCGCAATGAACACAATGACACTCTCGCTTGCCCGCGCGCTCGCGCCGGAGATCCGTGTGAATGCGGTTTGCCCAGGCTTTATCGGCACCCGCTGGTTCCGCGACAAGTTCGGCGAAACGACATTTCAGAAGATCGTCAAAAACCAGGAAGATACCATGCCGCTCAAACGCGCAGGTACGCCGGAAGACATTGCAGCCACAGTCTGTTTTTTCGCTGGTGAAGGGTCTGACCATATTACCGGTGAAACCCTCATCACCGACGCAGGCATGCATTTGCATTTCGCGCCACTCTCGGCACGCTGAACCACTCAAGCAGAAGGCTTGGCTTCAGGCCTTCTGCAAAAACGTAAGCACCGCCTGTTTATAAGCTGGGTCTCCAACAGTCCGCATATGATCACGCCGGGGGATCGTTACTGCCTCTCCTTTTGGAAAGGGCTCTGCAAGCCTCTCTGCCGACCCGGCAATTTCATCACGGTCTCCAGCAACCACTAGGACTGGAACCTCAACCTGCGCCAGGTCTGCATCCGTGAGCTTATCGCGCGGCACTTGATAGCAGGCGGCGAGCGCCTCTCTGTCCTGCCCATTCTTATCCGCAAACGCCCGAAAGGCGCGGCCTACAGGTGTCTTGGCATCATGCAGACTGTCTGCGAGCAAAGCCTCAACCACCGGCTCAATCTGCCCTGATGGCGCGAAGAGCCGATCGCCAACCCCGGCCAGGACAACAGATCGACAGCGATCTGGATGATCCATTGCAAACCGGAGGCTCAGCATGGCCCCAAGCGAGTAGCCCATGACGTCTGCATCAGTGACCCCCAGATGATCCAGAAGTGCGAGAATGTCAGACGCCATCACCCCCCGATCATAATCCGACGCATCGTACAAATCATCGCTGTCGCCATGGCCTCGAAGGTCAAACATCACGACCTGCCGCCCGGCATTCACAAGCGTGTCGACCCACCCAGGCTCTATCCAGTTGACCGCGTGGGTCGAGGCAAATCCATGCACCAGCACGATAGGGTCCCCCGTACCTTCAACCCGGTACGCCAGTTGCACATCGCCTGATTGAAAATAGTCCACAAATACCTCCGTTATGACTGGACACCTGGCACCTAGAGCGCGCCTGCGAAGAGTGTATAGTATGACGATCACTCAGACGGGGACTAAAATGACTGATGCTGCTGCTCTGAAACGCCAAGCCTGTGACGCCATCGATTCAATGAGCGATGAGCTCATTTCGATTTCGCACGAGATTCATGCAAACCCGGAACTGGCATTCCATGAGCATAAAGCCGCAGCCCTTTTGGCCAACCGCGTGGAGAAGGAAGGCCTAGCTGTTACCCGGGAAGCTTACGGCCTGGAAACAGCCTATGCCACTGAGTTCGGCGACAAGGGCCCCACCGTCGGCATTCTGTCGGAGTATGACGCGCTGCCCGGCATCGGCCATTCCTGCGGCCACAACATCATCGCCACAACAGGTTTGGGTGCCAGCCTTGCGCTTGCAAAACTCAATGGTGCCCTTCCCGGCCGTGTCCGCTATCTCGGCACACCCGCAGAAGAACAAGGCGGCGGCAAGGAACTGATGGCGCAGGAAGGTGCTTTCGACGGCCTGGATGCCGCAATGATGGTTCACCCTGCCGGCGTTGACCTCGCAACCATGCCATGCATCTGCGTGTCAGAAGTTGAAGTGATCTACACCGGCAAAAGCGCCCATGCCTCAGCCATGCCCCATGCGGGCTTAAATGCGCTGGACGCGCTGGTGACAGCCTACCAATCCATCGCACAGCTGAGACAACACATCAAACCGACCGAGCGCATCCACGGCATCATCAACGAAGGGGGCGTTGCTCCCAACATTGTGCCCGACCGGGCAAGTGGCGTCTTCTACGTCCGTGCCGCAGAAGCTATCTCGCTCGCAGCCCTGAAATCCCGTGTCCAGGCCTGCTTCGAAGCCGGCGCTCTGGCGACCGGCTGTACTGCAGACATCCGTTGGGCGAAGGCTGACTATCTGGACATGAAAACAAGTTGGCCGATTGCAGAAGCCTATGAGGAAAACGCGCGCTCTCTAGGGCGCGACTTCTTCCCGCTTGATAAAATGCCATCGGGATCTGCAGGCAGCACGGACATGGGCAATGTGAGCCACCGTGTGCCATCCATTCACCCCATGATCGCCTCAGCGCCCCCAAGTGTCGTCATTCACAATCCTGAATTCGCCCGTTGGGCTGGGAGCGAGATGGGTGACAAAGCTTGCATCGACGGCGCCAAATCCCTGGCAATGACAGCAATTGATTTCATGACCAACCCCGCCATGCAGGAAGCCGCTAAAGCTGGCTTCGCTGAAACGGCGGAAAATTCAGCACGCTCGGTCGGCGCAGCTTTTAATCCAGAAGGATCAATTGCCCTTGGCGGGTGCGGCTGCTGCTAGTCTGAAGCCGTTGCCGCTTCCTCAGTCTTTGCCCGCTCTTCCAGCTGTCGCCGGACGTCTTCCTGCATGTCCTTGTCGAGCGGGAAGCCCCACATGATCGCTGCGACCCCGAAATTGCAGATCATCGGCGTCGCAACAAAGACGATGGATAGACCACGAATGGCAGCTTCGGTGTTTTCTGCACCCGGGACAAAACCGATCAGGCTCAATGTCCAGAAAACAACACCCACGGCGATCGCTCCACCGGTCTTGGACGTAAGTGTCATCAGCGCGTAGAACAATCCGGTACGCCGGTGCCCGGTCTCCAGCTCATCAATGTCAGCGACATCGGCCAGAATGGAGCGATAGAGGATCGTCACACTGCCAACGTTGACACCAAGAAACGTGAAAACGGCCGCTGCAGCGTAAAAATTTCCGGGCGGGATGAGAAACAATGTCGGCACCATAAGTGCATTGAATAGTGCAGCTGCAATGAGCGCCTGATGCTTACCAAGCTTATAGCTGAGCTTCACCACCACCGGTACGAAGCCAAGCCCCGCAAAGAAGTAAATCAGCAGTAAAACACTCGGCACGCCGATTTGGAGCACATAGGTCGCCTGGAACAAAAACATTGAGCCAAGTGCCGCGCCAGAAAATCCGCTGAGAAAATCAGAAGCGATCACACGCTGAAGCGGCCGGTTGTTCAGCAATGGGCGGACAGCCTCTCGAAGGGGAAGCTCTTGTTTCTGCGACAGCTCACCGAACTCCGGGACCTTCCATACCGCGATAGCGACGGTGATCGGCAAGAGTACAATAATGAACCAGCCCATCGCTGCCACACGGTCTGCCTCGACGTTCGCACCCCCCAATTGTTCAATTGCAACAGGGATCAGCAGCACCACGGGGACGCCAAGTATGACGAACCCCTCTCGAAATCCCATGATCCGGGACCGCTGGTCATAGTCCTCGTGGAGCTCCGCCCCCCAGGCCATGTGATTGAGACTGGCCATGGTGAAGCCGATATAGAGAACAAACATCCATGCGAAGAGATAGAGGCTACTGGACGGTGCACTCGGCATAAAAAGCATCCACGCCGAGAGAAGAACGATCGGGACAGATCCTGCTATCCAGTGCCGCCTGCGTCCCCACCGAGAAGGAAAGCGGTCGGAGATCACGCCCATCATAGGGTCCGTCACAACGTCCCACAGACGTGCGATCATGAAAACAGTACCAACGGCAGCAAGCCCTAGCCCCATTTGCTCAGCATAGAACTGAGGTAGGTAAACGGAGATAGGCAGACCCATGGCAGCCATGGGTACGGCGGGTCCGGCGAAGGCGGCCAGTTGCCACGTCGGTATCCTGTCTTGTGCCATGTAGAAGCGTTCCTCCAACTAAATCAGTAAGATAGATAGGGGTTTGTTGCCGACTGACTAGAGCCAACCAGTAAGAAAATCGATCACGGTGCCTTTAAAAGCCCCATTGGTCAGCAAATACATGTGATCAGCGCCGGGAATGAGCTCACCCTTAGCGCCAGGTATCGCCTCCGCCAATGAGATAGGGTCACCTGCAAGATCATCTCTCTGTCCTGCCACAACCAATGTCTGAGCCCGCACAGCAAACAGGTCATCTGCAGTGGGTGACGTTCTGCCTGCCCCCGCACAAGCCGCGAGGGCTTTGAGGTCCTGCCCGAGCTGATCAGCATAAAGCCGAAACCCCTTAGCCGTGGGATCAGAAATCTCGTCCGCAGATGCCGCATCGAAAATATTCTCGGTAAAACGCGGCGCACGGTTTGGATCCAGCATATTTCCGCCAATGCCGGCAAGCACGAGATGATCGATCCTCTTGCCTTCCCGCAGGGCGAGTTCAAGGGCCAGCCCAGCCCCCATCGAAAACCCGAACACATCGGTCTTTTCAATGCCCAGATGATCCAAGAGCGCTCTGACGTCTCCCATTAGGAGATCCGTGGTGTAGTCAGCAACGGAATGACTAGCAGTGCTCTCCCCATGTCCACGCCAATCCATGGCGATCACCCGGCGGCCTGTTTTTTCAAGAGTGCCGTACCAGCCGGTGCGGGACCAATTGTCGGTCCGGGTCGACGCAAACCCATGCAGCAGCAAAATTGGTGTGCCCTCACCGACATCGTCATAGGCAATATCGATCCCGCCATTCGAGAGAACTGTCATTCGTTACCCCTAGTTGCCGCCAGCGCCAGAAGGTTGCGGGCCCGAAGATTGCGCGTCTGACGGCTCTCCAGTCACATCGATGATCGCTGCCGCCGCAGCATCGATAGCGCGCTGCTCAAGAACCTTCCGGTTTGCCACTTGTGTTTTCTCATCCAATGGAAAGCGCCAGATGATGACGGCAACAGCGAAACTCACAATGACGGCAGGCACGACATAGATGAACCGCAATTGGTCGAGAACTTCCTGGGAATTCTCACCCTTGGCGACAAAACCTGCCTGATCCAAAAGAAAGAAGCCGATGAAAATAGCAAACGCCGCACCAATCTTGTTGGTGCTGGTCAGGAGAGAATAAAAAAGCCCCGTCCGCTGGAGGCCTGAGTCAACGGAGTCATGATCTGCAACATCTGCCATGATTGATCGGTAAAGAAATGGTCCCGCTGCCATGTTGAAACCGAAGACGACCCAACAAATGAGCGCGATCAGCGCATTACCTTCTGGAATAAAGAAGATCAGCGGTATGGTGACACCGCTAAAAATCGCTGAGTAGGCCGTAGCTTTGTGTTTCCCAACACGCTCAGACAGCTTGATCCAAATAGGTATGCAAAAAACACCTGCAAGGAAATACGCAAGCAGCAATATCCCAGAAAGAGCCGCGAGCTTCAGAGTGTCCTCAACCAGGAAGATAAAGAGGCTTGCAACAAGACCGCCACCAATGCCCCCCAGCAAGTCGCATATCAGCACGATCCGCAAAGGACGGTTGCGACTTAACACACGGATGGTTTCGGCAACCGGCACATGCTCAGGACGTGGTGTCTCTCTTTCCCCAACAAACCTCGTCGCAACAAACACCATGATGGGCAGCAGGATAATAACAAACCACCCCATCGCAGCCACACGAGCATGATCAAGATCATCCGGCTGCATCTGTTCAATGACGATGGGCAGGCTGAGAACTGCAACCATGCCAAGAATGAGAGCAATCTCGCGCGCGCCCTGCACCCTCGACCGCTCATTGTAAGACGGGGTCAATTCAGCGCCCCAGGACATGTGCGAAATGGTGAGAAGCGTCCACCCGATGTAGAGCACAACCATCCAGCCCAGTAGGTAGGCAGCGCCAACAACCTCAAAGGGTGGAATGAAAATCATGTAGACCGAGACCATGACGATCGGAACAGACGCGACAATCCAATGTCGCCGCCGCCCCCACTTGGTCTCAAAGCGGTCTGACAACACGCCCAAAACCGGGTCTGTGAACACATCCCAGAAACGAATAAGCAAAAACAAGACGCCAATGAAGGTGAGTTCAAGGCCTGTAATTTTCGCGTAAAATGGTGGGATGTGAACCGCAAGCGGGAGCCCAAGCGCAGCGATCGGTGCTGCCGGCAGTGCAAACGCAAACAACGTTGACCTTTTAAGCACGTCATCGCGCTGAGTGGCCTCGTCTGCCATCCAGTCTCCTCCCTGAATTTTGTGGCCGGCTCTTCTGGCCGACTGAATATCTTTGACTTAACTATATGCGCAACCGGCTGCGTCGCGCCAGCAAATGCGGACAACACTGTCGTGATACCTAGTGAGGCTTGTCACAGGCGCTGAAAGCACGCCAAAAGGCTGGAATTTGTCCCCTTCTGAGGCTAGGGTACGGCCAAATTTGACACTGGCGGAATCGCACCGCCACAACAGAGTGGGTCTCATGGCGAGCGGCACAAATATCCCCAAATTTCGTAATGATACAGGCGTAAGCGAAATCCGCATTGGCGCAAGAGAGTTCAAATGTGTGGGCGCGACACCTCCAAATGATCATCCCCATGTCTTCCTCGACATGGGTGACGAGGTAGAAATCATCTGTCCCTATTGCTCTACTCTCTACAAACATGATGCGTCATTGAAGATCGACGAGGCGTCACCAGCAGAAGCCGCCTGGCAGGAAGCGTCCTAACCCCACAGAAAGACAAAAGTCTTTCAACATCCATCAAACGCCTGCGCGGTGATCCGAATTCACTGCTAGCCGTCATCTTACAACCTCTGTTGCAAGCAATAAACTTTACAGACTTTGGATTTAAAGTTTTGTGCTTGTGAGGTGAAAGGTGAAGTTTGAGAAGCCTCAACACCTTCCAATTGGACAGGTTTTAAAGGCTGACATGATGTCGCGGGAAAACTCCACCACCAACCTCCTTGGGTACAACCTGCTCGCGACAACAATTTTGATTGCCGTATTAGTGGTAGGATCATTTTTCGTCAGCAAAAGTGCGATCCATTCCCAGCATACGTTTGCAAATTACGCCAATGCAATTAGCGCGTTGCTTGAATCATTGCAGCATACAGAACTCAACCTGCTTACTGAAAGCCTCGACATTGCCGGGAAAGACGAACATTCCCCAAAGGCCCACTTTCACGAGAGCTTGAAAATATTTGCCACAATTCGCGCGCGTGATCCCGATGGCGAAGCACAGGAAGGCACCTCTTCAGGGAAAGAAACCAAACACGTGCCGCAAATTCACGACACGTTGAGTGTTCAAGAATCCGACATCCAGTCCATTATCGAGAAATTTGGACTTACAGACGAAATGCCGGACGCACTAGCGGCTCTATGGGAGTCAGAGGTAAACCCGCTAAGCCAGACGAATACGGGAAACAACACAGACATCGCCAATGCAACTACCGAGCCACTCGAAGCACTCATTGGCCGAGCCATCATGGTCGCCGCACCAATTTTTTTGGACAAAACCTCGCCGGAAGAACGAGCAGATCGGGTTTTGCAATTCGAGACGCTCATGCATGCGCGCGTTGAACCACAGGCAAGAGAGATACTGGCCCAGTTACGTACGCTTACGAGAGAGAGCCAGGCTTGGTCCGAATCCGTCCTCCTTACGGTAGCTATAGTTGGCGTCGCTATAGTGGGTTTCATACTTTTTGGAATATTCCGACCACTTGAAAAACAAGTCGCTAGGGATAGAGAAAAAATTCAAGCTGCAAGAAGAAAAGCTGAAGCAGCTGATCATGCAAAGTCAGAATTTCTCGCCAACATGAGCCACGAAATACGAACACCGATGAACGGTGTCTTAGGCATGGCTGAGCTGCTGCTCATGACCGAGGTGAATGCTGTTAAAAAAAATTATGCGCAAACCATATTGCAATCCGGCAACGCCCTACTAACAATCATCAATGACATTCTAGACTTCTCCAAAATCAACGACGGCAAGCTCGAACTTGACAGCGCTCCATTCAGCCTACGCTCTCTGGTTGCCGATGTGACGGCACTCGTACAACCAACGACCGACGCAAAAGATCTGGAATTCACATCTCGCATACATCCAAAATTGCCCGAACAATTCGTCGGTGACGCTGGACGCCTGAGACAGATTCTTGTGAATTTCGTAGGCAACGCCGTGAAGTTCACCGACGAGGGGCATGTCACAATAAACATAACCGGGACAACCGACAGCGACCTTTCGCAGATAAGGATAGAAGTTGAAGACACAGGTATTGGCATCCCCGAAGATCGCCTCAGTGCCATTTTCGAAAAATTCAACCAAGTAGACAATACAGGTTCGCGCGAGTTTGAAGGAACCGGGCTAGGCCTCACAATCTGTCGCATGTTAGTCGAAAAAATGGGGGGGTCTATTCAGGTCGAAAGTACGCTTGGGCACGGGTCAAGTTTCGCATTTGAAATCGAGTTACCCGTTTACACTGGTGCGGGCACAGATTGCACCAGTGTCACCAAGACTTCTGACACCAAACTGGGAGCCTCTGAAAAGGCCATACCAAGCGCATTTGAGACAGAACGCGAGTTTCCCCGTTTAGGTAATAGCCTCGAGGGAGACCACAGCGGTCACCGTGTCCTGGTGGTGGAAGACAATACCGTCAATCAGAAAGTCATCGGCGCGTTTCTTGAAAGCCTCAATATTAGCTTCACAATTGTAGAGAACGGCCATCAGGCATTGGTATTTTTGGACGAACATCAGCCCGATCTCGTATTCATGGACATGTCAATGCCAGTGATGAATGGAATAGACGCCACAGCTGAAATACGTCGCTGTGAAGAGACGACCGGGAGGCACACAATTGTTGTCGGCCTTACAGCAAATGCAATCAAAGGCGATCGCGAGAAATGCATTGCAGCAGGTATGGACGACTATCTCTCCAAACCAATTGATCTGGCAAAACTAGACGCCTGTCTGCAAACCTGGCTGCAGCCACAGGAAGCATTATTGGACGAGCAAGCTGCAGGCTAATGCACAAAGCACCTGCAACCTCACACAGTCTCCAAACCAAACACCCGCCGAGCATTGCCACTGAGAAAGAGCTCCCTGCCCTCATCTGACAGGCCAAGCGCATCCAGATGTTTAAGACACCGGCTTGGGGAAAGCATCGGCCAGTTTGTGCCAAACATAACGCGTGACTGTCCAGGCCCCTTCATGAACTTCACAAAATCTTCCGGCAATCGGTGCACCGCATAAGCCGATGTGTCTGCGTACAGGTTGGGATATTTGAGGCTGAGGGAGACCAGCTCATCAATCCACGGGAACCCGACATGTCCGCCGACTACTTTCAGATCAGGGAAGTCCAGCAGCACATCGTCCAGATAGGGAATGAGGCGGCCTGGTTCTGAACGGCAAAGCGGTCCCGTATGTCCAATCTGCGTACAAAAGGGCACACCTGCTTCAACGCACGCCACATAGATTGGATAAAACCGCCGATCATTTGGCGGCAGGTCCAACAGCCACGGAACGAGACGCACGCCGACAAAGCGCTCGCCATCCACCCAACGGCGGATCTCACGGACGGCTTCGACGGGATTGTTGATATCAACGGTCGCCAATCCGCGAAACCTGTCTGGCGCCGCATCAATCGATTCCGCAACCTCTTCATTGCTGATCAAAGACCCTTCCGGTCCCTGCCAAGCAGATAGGAACATAATATCTACATCTGCCGCATCCATCGCGGCGAGGGTTCCGGCAACATCTGGCGTCGACCGATCACCAGGCCGTCCTGTCCACCGCAACAGCGTGTCCATCCACGGTCGGTCCGCCATGCGTTGAGTCGTTATCTGAGACCAAACATCTATCGCACCCATTTGCATTCTCCATTTACTTCACTAGTGAAGTTTATATAGGAAAGTTGGGCGATCCTGACAAGGGGTTTATGATAGCGGCATGTCAGCACATGAAGAACGACTCTATTTCCTGCTACAGGTCGCAGCTCACCGCCTAAAAACCGAAGCAGACAATGTATTGATGGATGTCGCCGGCCTCACCACCGCGCAGGTCGCAGTCCTCAACCTCATCGCCTCATCTACACAAGTGAGGCAAAGGGATCTCGCTCGACGCCTTAAACAAAACGAGTCAGCCATCACCGCTATGATAACGCGGTTGACCAAAGCTGACCTTGTTGCCCGCCGCCGCAGCGACACCGACGCGCGCACCTGGTTACTGGAACTGACAGACAATGGAAAGAAAACGCTGAAACGCGCAGAAAAACCTTTTAGGGACATCAATGCGCGTTTGGACGAAGCATTGGGAACAAAAGCCACCGCAGACATGGCCAAACACCTCGCTGCGATCACTGAGGAATTCTCAAAAGGCGACTAACGTCCTTCCCCCCTCCAAAATCAAAAAGGTTGAGTATGTCAACGGCTACCCCTGAGCCTAATGAGTCCAATAAAGACACGGCCAAACATCTGAGCAAAGCAAAGCTATACATGCTGGCGCTCGCCAGCGCGGTGGTTACTGCCAACGCCTACTACATTCACCCAATCATCGCCCGTGTCGCAGAGGACTTCAGTGTAAGCGCTGCCATGATTGGAGCGGTGCCTGCTCTCAACCAAATCGCTCTGGCGCTCGGCATACTTCTTCTGTTGCCGCTCGGCGATCGGGTAAGCAATAGACGGCTCACTTCAATATTCGTCGCCGGACAATTCTGCGGCATCCTCGCCATGGCCCTAGTGCAGGATTTCAGGCTGTTCATCGCAGGCTCAACAATCCTCGGATTTTTCACCATCGCGCCCTATCTGCTTCCAGCCTACGTGTCGAAGCGCGTCAAACCGTCTGAGCTCGGCCATGCTACTGGCATTCTGACCGCAGGTATTATCGGCGGCATCCTCCTGGCGCGGGCAGGCGCCGGGTTTCTAGGTGAGAACTTTGGCTGGCGCACAATTTATTTTGTCGCTGCAACGCTGATGTTGATCGTCTCCATCGCCCTCCCTTTCATCATGGAAGAACGCGAACATCAAACATCGGCGCGTCAGTCCTACGGAAAATTGATCTTTTCCATCCTCCCGATCATCAAGGCGCACCCGGACATTATTCGCGCCGGCGCCATCCAGGCGTTGAGTTTCGGCATTTTTCTAGCTGTCTGGTTAGGACTGGGGCTTCACCTAACCAGCCCCGAAATGGGCTATGGCGTCGACACGGTGGGGTTTCTCGCCGCAATTTCAGCTCTCAATCTAGTGACCACGCCGCGCATGGGGGCATGGGCTGACAAGGTCGGTGCCTATAAAGCCCGTACCATCCTCGCAGCAATACAGCTGGCGGGCGTAGCCTCGCTTTTTGTATTTGGCAACAACCTCTGGCTTCTCATGATCCCACTGATCACGATGAATCTTGTAGGCCCCGTCATCGACATTACCGGACGCATGACTTTCCTCAACCAGGACGCAGCGGTAAGAACCCGACTGATGACCGTCTACATTTTTCTGATGTTCCTGGGCGGCGGCATGGCCAGCTGGGCAGGCACCGTCGCCTATGACTGGGCCGGTTGGACCGGCAATGTCACCTTCGCGTTCGTTATGTCCGTCCTAGTGCTCTCTCTATCAGCGTGGAGCTATAGAAAGAAAGACGGACATTCAAAATAGAGGGCCGAATTGGGTAGGCCACCTCTATTGACCGCCCACCCAGATAGGAGAAGACCAGGCCATTTCCGTGCTCGTGCTCGGCAGGTCTTCAGGCGGCGTTTCACCCAACCGCAACGCATCATAGGTAGACCAACGACAGGTCGGGTTCTGAATCACACGGGCGTAGTAAAACGCGCGCTGACCCGCATCATAATCAGGGTCTTGCCAAACAGTTTGTAGAAGCTGCGCGCCATTATCCGCGTCGAAAGCACAATTTGTGAGATCAACGGCCGCATCGGTGGCAGGACATCGTCCAGTCGTTTCATCGACAACGCGTCCATTGCTGCACGCAACGTCAAAGACCACCTCATTCACATCCCCATCTTCTACCCAGCCTTTGATGATCTGCACGCGATCTAACGGCGCATTTAAAGGATCCTGCAAAGCATGCACGTAAAATGCAGGCGTCTCGCCTTCAGTTGGCCGCAGCATGCCACCCATTGGCACGCCCTGCTGGTAGGCAATCTCAACCGGGTTCTCCGCTACGAGTAAACTGTCTTCATAAGCGGGTCCGCCGAAGAAACGCAGACGAATACGTGTACCACTGGTGGCATAAACTTCCTTACGCTCCATTGCATCAAACAGAGCATCACGGGTGTTCTCGCGCGCCCAAACCACAGCAAGTCCACCAGGGTTTTGGACCGTGGCTGCAGCACCACCCCGCAGGCCGCGAAGACGCAGGTTCGCAGTCCCCGTAAACAGTGCTGCAGAACCCCGAAAATCATACTCCTCGGCATTACCGGGATTGGAATTATGCGTGTCCGTGCTGCCGATCATCCCAAAGTCGAGCGGGTTAAATCCCAACTCTTCTTCAAGTTTCAGTCCTAGCTTGAGGCCATCTCTCGCCATAGACGTCGGGTGAATACATTGCGTCTTCTGACCTTCTGCACAGGGAGGCAAAAACTGCTCAAAGCCGCATTCTTCGTCGGTGGCACCAAAACCCAGACTGCATTCCGAGTTACCCTTGATCTGAAAAATCTCTACCAGCGGCTCGACCTCATCCCGCAACTTCCAATCATCCGCAGTGTACGCATCACCATCAATCGTGTGGCTCGCAAAGGCCAACCCCCAGGACTTGTTCGGATTGTGCGGAATTGTGATGAAATCACATGGTGCTTCACAGTCTGCAGAGATCATGTTCCAAAGATTGATCTCTGTTAGCGCATCAAACGCAGAAATCGCGCGTGTCGGCACCGTATCGTTTCGGAAGATGACATTTCGGTGGATCTTGCCCCTATCAGGCAAAGGCGGTGAATATTCATAAGCGGCAAAGGTCGTAAAACGACCCGGCTCATTGTGGCGCTCCGCAGCGGCCACGATCTGAGCCCAGGTCGAACGAGCTTGCTCATCCCCGATCGCATTATCGGCACCTCCTAGGTTCTCAGGTGGCCGTTTTTCACCAGATTCCCTAAGATCAAGAAAGAAATTGGGGTTAGGTGATTCAAAGCGCCGACACAGATTCATAAAATCATCCGAGACCGCTTCCCCTGCACATGTTTCAAACAGACCAAAACCCTCTGCATGGTCCGTGACTGCCGCAAAGTCGAGAGGCATCGAGAGTTGAATTCGCTCACCAGAGGCGGTTTCGAAAGCATTACCCTTAGCAATCCGATAGGCGTCGTCGACAGACAGCCGGTTGCCAAAAATGTAAGAGTCAAACGACAAAGCTGAATGGGAATGCAGATCCCCGAAATACGCATTGTTCAAAGGATTGGAAGGAGGATATGTCGCAGGTTGCGGCGCTGGGCGCGTAAACGCCTCTTCATTCTGAGCCGCTACCTCTGCCTCGATTTGCTGTTGCCGCTCTTCGGTAAAGAGCGGCGCGTTCAGTTGATGTTGAACATAGAAATAGGCAGAAAAACCTGCCACAACCACCAGCACTCCGGCCCCATAAATCCAGCGCATCGCGTTCCCCCGCACATTCCATAGGTTTGAGGAGCACTATACACAAAAATCACTCAGGAACTGCACCCGAGCGTCAGGCCGCAGAGTGACAGCCTCTGATTTGGTCAAAAATCAGAGGCTGGAAACTTCCTGAGCGTCGGCGTCCGCTGCAACGGCAGTCGACGGGCTATCGTTCCAGAAATCAAAGCCGGTCACCCGCATGATCTCTTGCAACAACAGCTCGAGATCGACAGGTTTGGAGACGTACCCATCCATCCCTGCCTCAATATAGGTTTCTCGGTCACCTTGCATTGCATTCGCAGTAAGCGCAATCACCGGTGTGTTTGACCAGGTTTCTGCAGAATCTCGGATCTTTTTCGTCGCTTGAACACCATCAAGGACAGGCATTTGAACGTCCATGAGAACAGCGTCAAAGCTTTCCTCGCTGAGCATGCGAACAGCTTCCTCACCGTTTTCCACGCAGATCAAATCAACCTCAAACGGCAACAGACAAGCCCGGATAACCTGCTGGTTCACATGACTGTCCTCTGCCAGCAGAATAGATAGGTGGGTCGTCGAAGGAAGTTCAGTACAAACCTCGCCTCGTCCTCGGGAACCAGCGCCCGTCTTCCCTGATCCGCAGACGTTTTTTGCGACCGTCCTTTGCAGAGGAATTTCAAACCAAAACAGGCTTCCCGTCGCACCATCGCTGACCACACCGATGCGACCAGCCATCAGTTCAGTCAACTGTTTGCAGATTGAAAGGCCCAGACCCGTCCCGCCAAACTGGCGTGTTGTGGTCGCCTGTGCCTGAGTGAATCGTTCAAAAATATGTTGCTGAAGATGGTCTGGAACACCAATGCCATCATCCTCGACCTCAAACCGAAGCACTTCGCGACCGCCCTTGGTGCGCTTTTTGACGGATACATGGACATGCCCTCCCCCGCCAACAAACTTCACCGCGTTTCCGACCAGGTTTATCAAAATCTGTTTCAAACGCGTGGGGTCGCCAATGATCTCCGTCGGCAAGTCTTCTTCCAGATGAACCTTGATCTCTGTGTCTTTTTCCTCGGCAGCGCCTGTGAAGGTCTCCGCCGACATGGTCACAAGTTCTGTAAGATCGATATTGATCGTTTCCAACGTCAGCTGGCCAGCTTCCAGTTTCGACATGTCCAGAGTGTCATTGAGCAAAACCATCAGATGCTCTGCAGAAGACAGGGCAAGTTTCGCTTGATGTCGTTGCTCCTCACTAAGCGGCGACTTAAGGAGCAATTGCAACATGCCGGTCACCCCATTCATGGGTGTACGGATCTCATGTGACATGTTGGCCAGAAAGTCAGACTTCGCCCTCGCCGCCTCCTCCGCTTTGCGGAGGCTCTTTTGGGTTTCCAACGCATGATTTGCTACCTGGCGGGCAAACACAACAGATAGAAACAGGGCGGCGCTGATGAGAAACACCAGCATCACCGTGTGCGCGACACGAACATTGTGAGGGTCTAATGGGTTATCTGGGATGAAGCCCATCTCATCGATGGTGTAGAGACCGACGACTGAGAAAATACTTACCGCACCAAAAAAGAGAGATGATCTTGTTCCAAGGAAATAGGCCGCTCCCAACGGGGCGATAATAAAGAGCGCCGCAATACTGCCGTCAACGCCACCTGTTGCAAAGGAGGCAAGAGCGCTGAGCACGATCAACGTCGACATCAAAATCCAAGCAGGCAGGCGAACATCTGCGCGGAACATTGACCAGACACCGAGCGCAATCAGGACACATCCCGATACCGACGCAGCAATGATGCCAAGCCGTATCTGACCATGAACGAGATAGGCGAGTATCGTCTGCGCAAAAATCAACGCCGCAAGACCGAAAGCCACCGTCCGAAAAACGCCGTTTAGGGTGGTCTGGTCGAGATTACCCATTTCGTCTGATTGCATCGGGGCCTCGCACTCACGAGAGGGTCCGACGAGACCCTCGGCATGGAAGAATGATGCCCATGCCGGTCTAAACATTTGGTTATATAAACTGTTTATTTTATCAAAAAGAAGCAGGAAATGGTGGCCCCACCCGGACTTGAACCGGGAAGCCCTTACGGGCGACAGATTTTAAGTCTGCTGCGTATACCAATTTCGCCATGGGGCCACATGGAGATATCCGTGCCAGGGCACAGGCGACTCAAAAGTCATCTAGGCGGCGCCACCTTAATGCGGCCAGGACGGTTTGGGAACACTCCTGGTGAATGGTCCTATTCCGCCGAAATGGCGACAAACTGGCCCGGCGGTCGGGGCAAAAGGTTGACATAATCAACAATCGGGGAATATTGGGTTTGAGCTCTCCGCGCTTAAGATCCCTCAGCGTTGGCAGTCTCTCAAAGGAGCAATTGGGCAATCAGTGCCTTGCAGATCAAATGATAAAACGCCCCCAAATTAATGCCGAAAAGACGATCGGCGTCGCATTGCATCAGGCGAGCTACCTTTTCAAAACCGCCATGCGGTCTGCCTTTCAAGCCGAAGGCCATGATGCAACACCGGAAGAATTCGTAACTCTGATGCTCCTGCCGGAAACAGGCATTGACCATGGCGACCTTGTTATAAAACTCAAAAAAGAGAAGACAAACGTCGCCAGGCTCCTTGCGCGCATGGAGGGCAAGGGATGGATAAAGCGCGCCGTCCACGCGCAAAGCGGGCGACAGCTAACTATTTCCATAACACCGCTAGGCGCCAAGACCCGGCAGCACCTTCTCCCAATTGTTCAAAAAGTGGCAACCAGAGCCTTGGACGGCACCAAAGACGCGGACGTTGAGACGACGCGCCGCACACTCACAAGATTTGCCAACAATCTGATGACCTAGATCAGCCCACGTCAAAGACGCTGCAAAACCCGACCAAATTTAATTGTTGATAAAGACAACAGTTGATCATATTTATATTGTTGTATTTATCAACATTCTGAACAGTAAACGAAAAGGAACATCCAAAATGCAGGAAGCCATCGTCTTCGCATGCCTGATCACAGTGGTGATGTGGTTGCCCTACTTGGCAGCATCCGCCGTCGTACAAGGTGTGGGTTCGGTTCTGGGCGGCGATCCAAAATCTGACCTGACCCCACTCCCGGCCTGGGCAACCCGGCTTCGTCAGGCACACGCCAACGCAGCTGAAAACCTGGCGGCTTTTGTCGGTGTCTGTTTTGCAGCGTCGCTGACGGAAAATGGCGAGACGACGGTCGTCGCTGTTGCCTTCATTTACACCTACGCGCGGATTGCCCACTACCTCTGCTACGGATTCGGCGTTCCCTTTTTCCGCACCCTCAGCTTCATCGTGAGCTGGCTCTCCATCGTCTATATCGGCATCTCAAGCCTCGGCCTGATTTGATCAAAACTGGTCGCCGGAAAATGGTCCGCGCACCTGACAATAGGAAAAATCAATGATCGTCAAATATGCAGAACTTCTCATCAGATGGCGCTGGCTTGTTATTATCACAGCGATAATCGCAGTCGGAGGCGTAGCCAGCGGCGGAAGATTCCTGGGATTTACAACGGACTACCGCGCGTTCTTTTCCCCCGACAATCCGGAGCTTCGCGCGTTTGAAGCACTGCAAGCAAGCTACGACCGCGCAGACAATGTCGTCTTCTTGATCACGCCCGCCGACGGGCATGTCTTCACAAATCAAACACTGACCAGCATAAAATGGCTCACTGAAAAGGCCTGGCAGGTGCCCTATTCTACGCGTGTGGATTCAATCACCAATTATCAACATTCGCAGGCGTTTGGAGATGATCTGGTGGTCGGTGATCTGGTTCAAGACCCAAGCGCAGCCAGTAGCGCTGACCTCTCTCAAATAGAGAAAATTGCGTTGAATGAGCCCCTCATTGTGAAAAGGATCATCAACGAGGACGCGTCCGTTACAGGTATCAATGTCACGATACACCTTCCCGGAAAATCGATGACTGAGGTGCCGGAGGTTGCAGCCTACGTCAGAAACTTAGCCAGAGAGCTCGAGGCTAGAGACCCAAATTTACAGGTAGGCCTCACTGGGATGGTCATGTTCAACAACGCCTTTGGCGAAAATGCTCGACAAGACATGACGACACTCGTCCCGCTTATGTTCCTGGCCATTATCATCCTGCTCGGTTTGTTTTTTCGTAGCGTCAGCGCAACAATCGCAACGACCCTAATGTTGTTTATGTCAATACTCGCTGGCATGGGTGCTTTTGGTTGGACAGGCTACAAGCTGACGCCGCCATCAGCATCAGCACCGAACATCATCCTGACAATCGCCGTAGCACACACGGTACACTTCCTGATTACTTTCCTAGCAACCATGAGGGCTGGTGGTGACAAAGAATCTTCCATCGTTGAGAGTCTTCGCGTCAATTTTCAGCCAATCTTTCTAACCTCGCTCACCACAGTTATAGGATTTCTGGCGCTAAATACGTCGGACGTCCCACCGATAGTACATCTGGGAAACATCGTCGCCGCAGGCGTCACCGCAGCCTTTGTCCTGAGCGTCACGTTTCTCCCGGCATTTATCGCTGTTATGCCTGTCCGCGTGAAGGCACGGCCCGACAAGACACATACGATCTTTGATATTGTTAGCCGCACTGTTAGCGACAATTATCGACTTGTGCTGTTTGGTACGTTAGCCCTCACCCTGGTCTTTGTGGCGTTCATCCCAAACAACGAGATCAACGACGATTTCGTGACCTATTTTGATGAGAGCACGGAGTTCCGTCAGGACACCGACTACGCCATTGAAAACCTTATCGGGCCCAACAACATTCAATATGCATTGCAAGCAGATGAATCCGGCGGTGTGAACGAGCCGGCATTCCTGGCAGATGTTCAGAAGTTTGTGGACTATCTGCACACGCAGAAGGAAGTCCACCACGTCTATGCAATCACTCAGACGATGAAACGTCTGAACCGGAACATGCACGGTGATTCACCAGCGTGGCACCGGCTTCCCGACGAAAGAGAGATCGCTGCGCAATATCTTTTGCTCTACGAAATGTCGCTACCTTATGGCCTAAACCTGAACAATCAGGTCAATCTCGATAAATCCGCGACACGCGTGACCATTGCCTTTGACGCAATGACCACCAAGCAGATGTTGGGCGTCGAACATCGGTTTGATTTGTGGCTCAAGGAGAACCTGCCTCATATTCGGTTCGAAGCATCCAGTTCCAATTTGATGTTTTCTCACATCGGGCAGCGGAGCACGCGAAGCATGATCAGTGGTGCGCTCATTGCGATCATACTGATCTCTACCATTCTCGTGATCGTCCTAAGGTCGTTCAAAATCGGCTTCATAAGCCTGATCCCAAATCTCATCCCTATTGGCATAGCCTTCGGCATCTGGGGATTGATGATCGGAGAAGTAGGCTTATCCCTTGCGCCCGTTGTAAGCATGACGCTTGGCATCGTCGTTGACGACACAATCCACTTCCTCAGCAAATACTTAAGAGGGAGGCGGGAGCAGAACTTGGACGCAGGTGCGGCTATCCAGTACGCCTTCAGGCAAGTGGGATCGGCGTTAACCGTCACGACGTTTGTTTTGGTCGCAGGATTCATGGTCCTGACCTTGTCGCCATTCAGATTAAATTCCGACATGGGGCTGCTTACTGCCATCACGATTGCTGTGGCCCTAGTCGTTGATTTCCTTCTCCTGCCATCTCTGCTTATGGCAGTAGACAAGGATCGGCCGTCCAATCAACCCAGCGGTCTGCCCGCTAGCTCCGCGGCCGATTAATCTGGCCAATGGCCGGCTGTTTTGGACACCCATGATGCACAGCGTTGGACTCAAGGGCCGGCGTTGTGCATCGACGTATCTACCCGTCGACTTAAAATCTCGATTTTGTTGGATGTGTGCCACGTCACGCACAAAAGAAAACGGCGGCCCAATGGACCGCCGTCTCAAAACTCAATGTCAGCAGGCTTAGTTGACCATGCCCTGCCAGACAGGCCAGCAAGTGTTGCCAGCTGATGCAGCGATCTTGGACTGGGCGTCCTTCGCGTCAGAACCATCAGCAGCTTCGACATAGTCATCTTTACCGGTGCACCAAACATAGAACTGGTGCTTGCCAGCTTTAGACATGCTGTCGAAGTTTGAATCCAGCGCCATCGCACCAGTGCTCATCATCGACATGCCTGCAGCGATCCCCACAATGGCAGCAAACTTCTTCATTTCGCGTTCTCCCTCAGGGTTTTAGTACCCACAATTAGTTCGTCTTCGTTGCCCGAGCCTTCAGTCTACTCGAGAGCCCCTCCACTGGAACCCCTTTGCACGAAACAGGACCAAAACAGATCCCCCTCCATGGCCCCTGACAAAACAAATCAGGCGCCAGCTCCGTTCAAATGAACCTCCACTTACGAGCATTTCAGTGAGGCACAGTAACGAGTTATGCCAAACAGTGTACCGAAAATAACCCGGCGTACAGCTGAAAACTTCGTAATGTTGAGGTTAATGTTGCAAAAAAACGACGTCAAATGACCTGACTCCCGCTCTTTGTCTGGGATTCAAGGTTAAGACAGCCGAGATTAGCTTCCCCGCTCGACCGGTTTCCCTCCAACCCTTGCCGCAAGGTCAAATGTCGCTTTTAGGGCTTCCTCCAGCTGATCCGATTCGACCGACCGCAAAACCAGCGAGGTCCCATATTGTTTGTCCCGAAAAAACGGGTAGCTGCCGATACCAACGCTTGGATACCGCTCCTGGATCGCACCTAACTCATCTGCGACAGCGCTTTCGCCGACAAAGCAGTCAATGGTTTTGCTGATCATGCGGGCACCACCCTCAAGGCGGTCCGCTAAAGCATCCATCATTACCTGGACGATGATGGGAATACCGGCCATGACAAAGACATTCTCCAACTGAAAGCCAGGCGCCTTACTGACAGAATTGGGAATCAGTGTTGCGCCGTCGGGAATACGGGCCATGCGTTGGCGCGCCTCAGTAAAGTCGCCCCCCGTCTCCTCATAGTGGCGGGTCAGAATACCCATCGCGTCTGGATGCTTGTCGATGGAGACTCCAAAGGCATGCGCCACCGAATCCGCAGTAATATCGTCATGAGTGGGCCCGATACCACCAGTGGTGAACACATAATCGTACGATGCGCGCAGGGCATTCACGGCCTCCGCGATTTTGTCCCTGTCATCAATCACGATCCGGGCCTCACGCACCTGAATGCCAATATCGCCTAGGTAGCGAGCGATAAAGTTCAGGTTCGCGTCCTTTGTGCGTCCGCTCAGGATCTCGTCTCCAATAAGCAGAACAGCGGCAGTGACCAGGCGGGGTGAGCCGGTTTCAGACATCAGGAACTCCAGACAAATAGACAATAGCCAAGCATATAGCGCCGACAGCGCCGGGACCAAGAGCTTGTCGGACTGCCCTCGCAAACCTTATGGTGCGGCCCATGAAATTTGACCCTCCCCTCATCTCCGCAACGCTCCTTAAGAGGTACAAGCGGTTCCTCGCGGACGTCCGGTTTGACGACGGAACTGAAACAACAGCGCATTGCGCCAATCCTGGGTCCATGATGGGCCTTGCAGAACCTGGCTCGATGGTCTGGCTTTCTAAAAGCGACAATCCGAAACGTAAGCTCGCCTGGTCCTGGGAGCTGGTAGATGACGGAACCTCATTGGTGGGGGTTCATACCGGCAAAGCCAACGCCCTCGTTGAAGGTGCAATCAATGCCGGACACATTCCGGAGCTGACCGGCTACAAGTCACTCCGTCGCGAAGTCAAATACGGCGAAAACAGCCGCATAGACCTTTTGTTGGAAGACCCAGCACGACCCACTACCTATGTGGAGGTGAAAAGCGTAACGCTCTCGCGAACAAAGGGCTTGGCCGAGTTTCCAGACTCAAAGACCGCACGCGGGGCCAAACACATGGCCGAACTTGCAGAAATGGCTAAACAAGGCCACAGAGCCGTCGTCTTTTTCCTGGTTCAGCGCTCAGATTGCAAGTCGATGCAGCCTGCGGCAGATATTGACCCAAAATACGCAGAAAGCCTCGCGACGGCGCTTACCGCAGGCGTTGAGGTCCTCTGTTATTCCTGTAGACTCACCCCAGACGAAATCACGCTTGATCACCGTCTGGAAGTTGCTATCTAAATACCAAAACAGACGTTCTAAGAAAGACTGACCGGCCATGATGACCGACCTCGCCGACCACGACATACAGCCGATGGGCCAATTGAAGATCCACGGGCCCGAAGCATTTGAGAAAATGCGCATCGTGGGCAAGTTGGCGGCAGGCGCTCTCGACATGCTCACCGACAGAATTGTTCCTGGCATCACCACCGACCAGATCGATCAATGGGTCTTTGATTATGCGATGGAGCATGAATGCGTGCCCGCCCCCCTGCACTATCGTGGCTTTCGCAAATCCTGCTGTACATCAGTCAACCACGTCGTCTGTCACGGCATTCCAGGAGACCGGGTCTTGCGTGACGGCGACGCCGTGAATGTCGACGTAACCCTTATCAAGGATGGGTGGCACGGCGATACCAACCGCATGTACTACGTTGGCAAGGTCAATCGCAAAGTCGAACGTCTCTGCGACATCACCTATGAAGCCATGATGCGTGGTATTGCGGCTGCAAAACCTGGCGCGACACTTGGTGACATTGGCGCTGCGATCCAAACCTATGCGGAAGGCGAACGCTGCTCTGTTGTGCGTGAATTTTGCGGACACGGCATTGGTCGCGTCTTCCACGACATCCCAAACGTTCTCCACTATGGCCGCGGCGGCGAAGGCATGGCGCTTCATGAAGGAATGTTTTTCACCGTCGAGCCGATGATCAACTCCGGCAAGGCCGCAGTCAAAATGCTGAACGATGGATGGACTGCTGTGACACGCGATAGGTCTCTCTCAGCGCAGTTTGAGCACACGATCGGCATCACCGCCGATGGGGCAGAGATCTTCACGAAATCGCCTGCCGGACTTGATCACCCGCCCTATGGCTGACGATCCAAAGCCCGACATCGAACAAGAGCCAAAACCGCATTATGCCGGCCACCGGCAACGGTTGCGGGAGCGTTTTGCAAAAGCAGGCGCTGACGGCATCGCGGATTATGAGCTACTCGAATTGGTGTTGTTTCGCGCCATTCCCAGACGCGATGTGAAGCCTCTGGCAAAAACGCTTATCGATCAGTATGGGAGTTTTGGGGCGGTCATCGCCGCCGATCCGGCCCGCCTGGCCGAGACAGAGGGTGTCAGCGAAAACGTCATCAGCGAATTCAAAATCGTGCAAGCAGCGGCACTAAAACTCTCTCAAGCTAAAATCATGGACCGCCCTGCTCTTTCGTCCTGGGCTGCTCTCATCGACTATTGCAACGCATCCATGGCCTATAACGATACAGAGCAATTCCGTATCCTGTTCCTGGACCGGAAGAATGTTCTGATTGCTGATGAGGTCCAGCAAAAAGGAACCATCGACCACACCCCGGTCTATCCCCGTGAGGTCGTCAAACGGGCGCTGGAACTGAGCGCTTCCTCCTTCATTCTGGTTCACAATCACCCGTCAGGTGACCCAACACCGAGCCAGGCGGACATAGATATGACCCGCCAGATTGTAGAGAGTGCGAAGCCGCTCGGCATCTCGGTGCACGATCACCTTGTGATCGGCAAAGGGTCCCACGTGAGTTTCAAAACTCTGGGTCTGATCTGACCCACCTCATGCGACAAGCCAGCCTTGACGCCTCCCTCTGCCAGCATTATCTCTGAGACAAGCTATGGAGGCTTGATGCTAATTGTGAGTGCCCTTCGGTAACCCAGGGTCTAAGCATTTCCAGGAAAAGTGCCAAAAGGAACTTGGCGGTTTTCCGTCCGGAAATGCGACAAATAGATTCCTGAGAGGTTACCCCGAGTTCCCTGCGCCGCGGCTCGCCGCGCGGGCGTGTTGCTTTGCGCAACAGCTAGATACTCCCCAATACACTCCAGGGCACAATTCCAGTGGATATTTCAAGACCGGAGCAGAAAGTGCTCCATGTTATGGCTCAAGGGGGCCGGATCGTTCTCGAGCGCGATGAACAGGGTAAGATTGTCGAAGCAATCTGTTTGACCCGCGACGGCTGGGTCCTCACAGGCTTCACTGTCGAGCTTTTCAAAAAACTCAAACGCCGACGCTACATCAAATCCGTCAATTCAAACCCATACAGGATCACGGAGCGGGGTATCAAATCCGTCCGCGGTCAGGTTGATAACAGATAGTCAGCGGGGGCGCTGGCAACAGCGCCCCCAGTCGCCACTAGAGATTGACAGCTGATGTCGGTGCCCAGCGATCCGCCCACGGAAGCGCAGCCTCGAGCTCATAGGCAAGCTCGAGTAGCGTTCGCTCTCCTCCGCGCTTGGTTGCAAACTGGCTCCCAATCGGAAGTCCGTCAGCGCTCGTAAAGAGAGGCAAGGACATGGCAGGCGTGCCCGCAACATTGTGCTGCGGCGTGTAGGAGACATAATCGATGGTCCGCTCATACAATTGGTCAAATGCCACGTCTGGCGCTTGTTCGCCCAAAAGCACAGGCGGTGTTCGCAGCACCGGTGTGAGCTCTACATCCAGCGTCTCAAAGTAAGCATCATATTCGCGGACGATCCGATCGAAATAGACCTGCGCCCGTTCAACAACGCCTGGATTTGCAGCTTCTTTCTTCTCAAACAGGTCCGCCAATCCGCGCGTCCAGGGCTCCAAACCTTCCTCTGCACTCGTCCACCGGAATTGAGTGAGGCCAATCAGCCAGGCATTGTCGACAAGGAAAGCAGGCGACGACGCCCAGATTCCCATGAAGTGATCGAGGAACTCCTCCGCATCAAGGAAGGGTTTGGTCTCTACGATCTCATGCCCAAGATCAGCACAGAGTTTGGCGGTTGCATCAAGGGCCGCTTTGACATCGGGCGATGCTTCATTGCCAGCATAGTTGGTCGTACTGAAACCAATTTTGAGACGTCGTGAATTGGGACCTTGGACAAACCCCGTCGGCTCAAAAACCGCATCTGCCCCTTTGCGTTCACTCACATTCAGTATCTGTGCGGTATCACGCACTGACCGGCTAACGGCCAGTCGCACGCCAATATCACCTGGGAGCGGTTCTTCGTTGGCGGTAAACAGGCGCGCCCGGCTTGGTTTCAGCCCCACCAGACCGCATATCGACGCGGGAATGCGGATCGATCCACCGCCATCGCTGGCGTGAGCAAAAGGCACCATGCCCGCTGCAACCGCCGCGCCAGCCCCGCCGCTTGACCCACCGGTGTGGTAATCAAGGTTCCATGGATTGCGGCAGTCGCCCAACAACTCAGATTCCGTCGTTCCCAACAGACCGAACTCCGGCGCATTCGTTTTGCCGAGGATCACAAGGCCTGCTTGTTTTGCTCGTTGAACACTCGAATGGTCGTGATCGGCAATTTGACCCGCAAACAACCGGGAGCCCATGGTGAGCGGTTCGCCTTCCAGGTCAGCAAGATCCTTGATCAGATAAGGAACCCCTGTGAAGGGGCCGTCGGGAATATCGGGTGAGTTCGCCAGAGAACGGGCTTTATCGAAGCGTGTACTGATGACCGCGTTGATTTTCGGGTTGAGTTTCTCAATCCGCGCAATCGCGGCATCGACCAGTTCCAAGGAAGAAACCTCGCCTCTACGTACCAGATCTGCCTGCGCCATGCCGTCCAATCGGACAAATGGGTCGCTATCCGCCCATGCCACAGTTGGCTTTGTGACTGTGGCAAGCGCTCCAACAGCGGCTGAGCCGCGCAAAAAATCCCGACGATCCATTGTTTTCTCCCAGTTTCCAACTCGGACCACCTCCCGAGCCTGCGCAATCTGGCCGATTCAAACATCAAAGAAAATCGGATATATTAGGACAACAATGTCAAAATATTTGGATAGGCTATGCATCCCAATCTCCTGGATCAGTTGACGGTTTTTGAAACCATCGCAGATGTCGGCACTTTTTCTGCAGCCGCCAAACAACTCAACCGAACAGTCTCAGCCGTGGGCTACACCATCGGACAACTTGAAGAGCATCTTGGCCTGAAACTGTTCGATCGCTCTGGCTACCGCCCTCAACTGACGGAGGAAGGGAAAGCCATCCTGAGAGATGCCAATATGATCGCGCGCCGGATCGAGCGGCTGTCTGCCCGTGCTGATGCCCTGAAGAAAAACACGGTGGTCAATGCCACCATTCTGATCGACTCAGTTTTTCCTCGTGATCCCCTGGCTGAGGCACTTGCTCTCTTTTCACGCAAGCACCCTGAAATCCAGCTGACCATCCACGAAACACAAGTCGACAAAATCGCCGAACGTCTGGAAGCCGGAGAAGCTAATATCGGGCTGCTGGCGTTGAATGACATGTTGCCCATGCGCCATTTTGACGGCCGCCAAATTGCGCTACGCGGCGCCTTCGCCGTCGTGGCACCAGACCATCCCCTGGCCCACATCGAAGCCCCCTTCTCCCTTTCCGAATTCGACAATCACCGTCAGATTATCCTGTCATCAGAAGCCGTGGATGAAGGCCGCTACAATTACCACGTGCATGTCACCGACTTATGGGCCGTCAATACGGCTTCACTCGCGCTGGATCTGGTACGCCAAGGTGTGGGGTGGTGCTTTATGACCCGCGACTCAGTGGCAGAAGATCTCGAAACAGGGCGCCTCGTTGCGCTTGAGTGCGCCGACATCCATGATTGGGCAGCGATGCGCTTCACCGCCTTCTGGAAAACCAATCAACCACCGGATGCTCCCCTCACCTATCTCATTGATATGATTGAGAAAGCTTGCGAGGAAAGCCCGGGCGCGACACGTCTCATCGTGGGGTGAGGCCTGTGTTGAGACTGGGGCTTTGATCTGCTACATCCTGCGCTCTTCTTACATCTAAGACTGAGAGCAACATGATCCCGCGCTACTCCCGGCAGGAAATGGCCGATATTTGGTCCCCCGAAACCAAGTTCCGTATCTGGTTCGAAATCGAGGCCCACGCCTGCACCGCGCTTGCTGAGCTCGGTGTGATCCCGAAGGAAGCGGCGGAAACAATCTGGGAACGCGGCGGTAAGGCCGAATTTGACGTGGCCCGGATCGACGAAATCGAGCGCGAAGTAAAGCACGACGTCATCGCCTTCCTCACGCACCTGGGCGAGTTCATCGGCGAAGACAGCCGCTTTGTCCACCAGGGCATGACCTCTTCTGATGTTCTCGACACTTGCCTCAACGTCCAGCTTGTCCGCGCCGCTGATCTTCTCCTCGAAGACATGGACAAGCTTTTGGCTGCTCTGAAGCGCCGAGCATTTGAGCACAAAGACACCATCACCATTGGCCGGTCTCACGGCATCCACGCCGAACCCACCACCTTTGGTGTGAAGCTTGCCCAGGCCTATGTGGAATTTGAACGTTGCCGCGAGCGTCTCGTCATGGCCCGCAAAGAAGTCGCGACCTGCGCGATTTCCGGAGCGGTTGGAACATTTGCCAACATCGACCCCCACGTTGAAGAACATGTCGCCAAGTCTCTGGGCCTCGTCCCAGAGCCTGTATCAACACAGGTAATCCCCCGTGACCGTCACGCCATGTTCTTTGCGGTCCTGGGTGTTGTCGCCAGCTCCATTGAGCGTCTGGCAACAGAAATCCGTCACCTACAGCGGACAGAAGTGCTCGAAGCAGAAGAGTTCTTCTCCAAAGGCCAAAAGGGTTCCTCTGCAATGCCGCATAAGCGGAACCCGATCCTGACAGAAAACCTCACCGGCCTCGCCCGCATCGTGCGCATGGCGGTGAACCCTGCCATGGAAAATGTGGCCCTCTGGCATGAGCGGGACATCTCCCATTCATCCGTTGAACGCATGATCGGACCAGACGCAACTGTTACGCTCGACTTTGCGCTGGTGCGTCTCACCAATGTTGTCGACAATCTATTGGTTTATCCAGAGCGCATGCTCGGTAACATGAACCGTCTCGGCGGGCTGGTGCACTCACAGCGCATTCTGTTGGCACTTACCCAGGCGGGTAGCTCTCGCGAAGACGCTTATCGTCTCGTTCAACGCAACGCCATGAAGGTATGGGACAGCTATCAGGTTGCAGGCAGCGCAACCGTCGATTTTCTGGAAGAGCTTCTCGGTGATGCTGACGTTCGCAAGTTTCTTTCGGAAGAAGAAATCCGCGAGCGCTTTGACCTCGGCTACCACACCAAGCACGCGGACACGATCTTCAAGCGCGTCTTTGGCGAAAGCTAAATACCCGTCACACAATAGAAGTAGAAATGCCTATACTCTCGGGATCAACATTCCGGGAGTATTTTTATGCGCCAAGCTTTTGATGGCTCGCACCGCCGCCGTATCCACCTGTTCCGACACGGAGACGTCTCTTATGTCGACGATCAGGGCAACCGCGTCGCAGACAGCCGAGTCGTACCTCTGACCGATTGGGGACGCGAACAGGCAGCGGGCATGCGCGCCTTCATGGAAGGTATTGAGGTCGACAGGATCATCTGCTCAGGCCTTCCGCGCACAATCGAGACCGCCAACGGCATCTTCGGTGATCGCGACATTAAAATCGAAGTCGACCCCGACTTCGAAGAAGTGCGCTCCGATCCAAATCGATACAAGCAACAAATCGATCTCCATGACGTTGCCTATGCCTTTGCCACCGCCCATGAGCCCGGCGCTTCCTATGGCGGTGGGGAGGTCTTCGCCGACGTGGAAGCGCGAATTGTCGGCGCGATCAACAAGGTGATTACCGATCCCAATTGGAAATCTCTGGCACTTGTCGCTCACGGCGGCGTCAACCGCACGCTCCTTGGTTGGGCAAGTGGCGCTGGCCTCAAAGGCTTCTCTACATTCGAACAGAACACCTGTTGCGTGAACATCATTGATGTAGACACACACCCGGAGTCAGGCGATCACCACCGAACGCTTATCCGTGGCGTGAACATCACATCCTACGATCCTGCCAAACGCGATGTTCACCTGACAGCGCTGGAAACCATCGCCGAACGCATGTCGAGAAAGGACGGCACCAAACCTCACCTTTGAGCAGATTTGAACGGAGGTCTGCCCCTGAGGGCAGAGCCACAACGCCGCTACTCAGGCAACGCAAAAGCGATCACCTGATCACTCATTTCAACACTTGTTCGGCCAAAACCGCCCGCGGCAATCAACACATATTGCCGGCCATCCCACTCATATGTCATTGGAATGGCGGCACCGCTTGATGGCAAATCTGCCTGCCAAAGCTCTTCGCCGGTCAGTGTGTTGAAAGCCCGAAACTTGTCGTCAGACGTCGCGGCGATAAATGCCAGGCCGGTGCGGGTATTGATTGACCCACCCATTGTCGGCGCCCCCCATTTGAAGGGCAGCGGAACCGGTGCAATCTTCTCAATCGTGCCCAATGGAACAGTCCAGGCAATCGTGCCATCGCTTAGATCGATGCCGGTCAAGGAGCTCCAAGGAGGCGGCGAACAAGGCACACCGAGCGGCGAAAGCATGACACCGCGGGTCATCGCATAGTCTGCCCCAACCTGCGGCGCACGTTCGCCTGCATCATTTGTGATATTCCCACCATCATACGCATCGCGTTCGATCAACCGAACTTCCATGGCAATACTCAGCGTATGAACAACTGCAATCTGTCGCTCCGGATCAAATGACATGCCGCCCCAATTAGCGCCACCGCCCGTGAATGGGTAGAGGACGGTTCCCCCCAGGGTTGGTGGTGTGAAGAGACCTTCAGAGCGAAGTTCTGCTAGGCGGCTTTCGCATGACCATTCATCAAACAGAAGCATGCCCCACCCTTCTTCAGGCGTAATTTTCTGTGGCGTAAATGGTGGGGGCGCAACGGGAAACGGTTGAGTTGGAGACAGATGTTCTCCAGGCGCGCCATCTTGCGGCACAGCACGTTCTTCGACCCCAAAGAATGGCTCGCCAGTATCGCGTTCAAGCACGAACATGAAACCCGTCTTCGTGACTTGTGCGACAACGTCTACCGGCTCCCCATCCCGCTGCAAGGTTATGAGACTGGGTTGGGCTGGCAAGTCGTAATCCCAGACATCATGATGGACTGTCTGAAAATGCCAGACGACGTCGCCCGTCGCCGCATTAAGCGCAACGACTGAGTTTGCATAGCGATTGTCGCCTGGTCGTGTACCGCCAAAATGATCGGGGCTTGGGCTCGATGTCGGAAGGAACACCAATCCTCGATCCTCATCCACCGACATAGGCGCCCAGACATTTGCATGTCCTGTTATCGCGCGACCATCTTCGCTCCAGCTGTCTGCCACGGGGCTCGACGCATCTCGCGGGACAGGATCAAAGGTCCACTCAAACTCGCCAGTACGCACATCATAAGCGCGCACGGTGCCGCGTGGTGCTTCCGCCCGTGCATTGTCGCTGATAGCAGAACCAATTATCAGTTTCCCTGCCGCAATGACCGGGGCCGACGTGATCTGAAATTCGCCCGGCCACCAAAGATCAATCTCAGGTTTGATGGCAACGATTCCCTCTGCGCCAAATCCTGTACAAGGCTCACCCGTGCGTGCATCAAGCGAGATCACCCGCGAGTCGACCGTCCCTGTGAAAATACGCGAAGCACAGCGCGCAGTCGGCTCTGCGTCTGGGTCGACCCAATAGGTGACGCCCCGGCAGGTGTACTGGTTACCCGGACGCCGGTCTGTCGCCACTTCTGGGTCAAACCGCCAGATCTGCTCGCCGGTTCCAGGGTGAAGCGCGATGACCTCATTAAATGCAGAGCACATATAGAGCCGCCCATCTGCCAGAATGGGCGTGACCTCCAATGCGCTGCTCCTCATTTCGTCAGAGGTTCGCTCTTCTACATCCCCTGTCGAGAAGGTCCATGCTTGCTCAAGACTTCTCACATTTTCTGGTGTGATCTGCGCAAGCGGGGAATATTTGGAGCCACCTGCATCACCACCATAATGCGCCCAATCGCCTGCCTGCGCTGACCCTAAAACCCCGAAAAAGCCCAATAAAAGAGCCAAAAAAAGCTGGATTTTCATGAGAGTATCCGCATATAATAAATGAATGGTTCATTCATATATGATTTTGTAGACAGAATTCAAGATGCTTGATCAGCGTCGCTCGCAACAGCCCCTTTTGAGAACAAATGGCCCGCAAACAAGCCACTACCCTCACCGAGATTGCTGAAGCCGCCCTGGTGCACATCTCCGCGCATGGTTTCAAACAATCCCAAATGTCGGACATCGCAAAGCGGATCGGCATATCCGCCGGAACGCTCTACCTTTACGTGGAAAACAAAGAGGCTCTATTGGGCTTAGCCAGTACATATCTGCTGGACAGGGCAATGCTAGAAACCGCCCCACTCCCGCTCAAAGCTGTGCCACGAGAAAAATTGGTAGTACTCTTCACAACCACTGCTCAAGACCGTCAAAAATGGCCTGCGCTCAAGCAAGCGATAGCAATGAAGGCGAGTGACGCTGAGAGTTTCAAGGCAGTTGGATATGACTTGTACGACCTCATTTCTGACAACAGACGTGCAATATGGTTCTTCGACAGACTAGCATTCGAACTCCCTGAATTTGCGGCAATTCAGCTAAATGCAATGCGCGGTCGCACACTCAAACTCTTAACGGAACTGCTGGCTGCAAACGGACAATC
Source organism: Rhodobiaceae bacterium (assembly GCA_003330885.1). NCBI lineage: Bacteria > Pseudomonadati > Pseudomonadota > Alphaproteobacteria > Hyphomicrobiales > Parvibaculaceae > Parvibaculaceae bacterium. The sequence goes on from CP030277.1 coordinate 1,590,617, forward strand.
ATCGATTGCACCAGACGCCCTTGCCATCATCGCCCGCTCTGCACTTGAAATCCTTGCGTGGTCGGCCATGCATCGACATGCCGACGGATTGGGCGCTCAACCAACGGATAGCCTTTCAGAAGAGACCATCAGGGACCTTGCGGTCCTAGCATTCAATGGCGCGCTCCAGGCCGCATTCAAAGAAAAGCCCGCTACCTGACGATAGCGGGCTGCAATTCTCAATGCCACGAACCTCAGCCCTGGGTTTGAATTTCCTCAACCGCTTTGGCGAGCATTTCGTCCATTGTGCGGCGAATCTGGTGATCAGACTGCTCAATGCCCTTGGCATCAAAATCCGCACGGAGCTTGCGAAAAACATCGTCGTCGCCCGCTTCCTTCAGATCTTCTTTCACAAGCTCTTTGCCATAGGCTTCCGCGGCATCGCCAGTAAGGCCCATAAGCTCTGCGGCCCAGGCGCCAACCAGCTTGTTCCGGCGTGCCTCGGCCTTAAACCGAAGGTCCGCGTCATGGGCAAATTTGCTTTCAAAACCTTCTTCACGCTTGTCGAAACCGGACATGGGAGAACCGCTCCTAAATAACTGTGGTGAGGCACAAACGGCGCCCCAATGATGTGTTGCTTGGGCTAGGCATAGCGGGCTCATTTTACGAAATCAACACGCACGTGGTCGCACAGCAGCCCGCAGACCCGATTTTATCCAGATATGCCACTTTTTCCAGCATTTCTGGGGTATTTTGGTGTCGTGAATCTGGGGCCCGCTGGATTGTATCTGCGGGGCGCTTGGGATAGGTTCCGACCGAAAGTTAAGGGCGAATCCAACGCTCAAATACGCCGCTCCAGCCCAATGCCATCCACGGGGTCACCCATTGGCAAAAGCCACAAAGCGGCCCAACCGATGGACATACCGAAATGAGCCGCCGCAGACGGGTTTACGAAGGCAAAGCCAAAGTCCTCTATGAAGGCCCGGAGCCTGGAACGCTGATTCAGCATTTCAAAGACGACGCCACCGCCTTTGACGGTACCAAGCACGAGCTGATTGACGGCAAGGGTGTCCTGAACAATCGGATTTCCGAATTCATCTTCACGCGTCTGAACGAGATTGGTGTTCCAACCCATTTCATCAAATCGCTCAACATGCGCGAGCAGCTGATCCGTGAAGTCGAGATCGTGCCCATTGAAGTGATTGTTCGGAATGTCGCCGCGGGTTCCATTTCCAAACGCTTAGGGATCGAAGAAGGCACGCCCCTTCCCCGCTCGATTATTGAGTTCTGCTACAAGAATGATGCGTTGGGCGATCCAATGGTGTCGGAAGAACACATCACAGCCTTTGGGTGGGCAAGCCCGCAGGAAATCGATGACATGATGGCGCTCGCACTGCGCATCAATGATTTCCTCACCGGCCTCTTCCTCGGCATTGGCATCAAAGTAGTCGACTTCAAGATTGAATTCGGCCGCCTGTTTGAGGGCGAAATGATGCGCATTGTCCTGGCTGATGAAATCAGCCCGGACAGTTGCCGTCTCTGGGATATCAACACAAACGAAAAGCTCGACAAGGACCGCTTTCGCCGGGACATGGGCGGGCTGGTTGATGCCTATCAGGAAGTCGCACGGCGCCTGGGCATCCTCTTTGAAAACGATACCGGAAAACCTACAGGCCCCACGCTTGTAAAGTCCTGAGTTCCTCCTGCTGAAAGTCAAAAGGCAATATGAAGGCCCGCATTAAAATCACTTTGAAAAACGGTGTGCTTGACCCTCAGGGAAAAGCCATCTCACACGCGCTAGACCAACTGGGCTTCGACGGCATCGGTGATGTTCGCCAAGGCAAGTATATTGAGGTTGATCTGACCGAGACTGATCCCGCCAAAGCCCGCGCAGCACTGGAAGACATGTGCGAACGGGTTCTCGCGAACACGGTCATTGAAAACTACGCCATAGAGCTCGACGGAGCGTAAGTGTCATGAAATCGGCAGTCATTGTCTTTCCCGGGTCAAACCGAGAGCGCGATATGCTTTACGCGCTTGAGCAAATTGGCGGACAGAAACCCCTCACGGTCTGGCATCAGGAAACCACGCTTCCAGATGTTGACCTAATTGTACTGCCCGGCGGCTTTTCCTACGGCGACTACCTTCGCACCGGCGCCATTGCTGGCCTCTCTCCCATCATGAAAGCGGTGAAGGAACAAGCAGACAAAGGCGTCCGCGTTCTTGGTGTCTGCAACGGATTTCAGATCCTGACTGAGACCGGCATCCTTCCTGGCGCACTCCTTCGCAATGCGCACCTTAAGTTCGTCTGTAAAGAAGTTGAGCTCGAAGTGGCAACGAACAAGAGCGTCTTCACCAGCGCCTATAGTGAGAAACAGGTGATCCGCTGTCCGGTCGCTCACCATGACGGCAATTATTTCGCCGACGAAGACACGCTGAACCGCCTTGAAGCTGAGGACAGAGTGGCGTTTCGCTACAGCCAAGCCACGAACCCAAATGGGTCCATCCGCAACATCGCTGGCATCATGAACGAACAAAAAAACGTGCTGGGCATGATGCCCCACCCGGAAAACCTGATTGAAGCAGCCCAGGGCGGCACGGACGGTCGCGGTATTTTCGAAAGTGCGCTGGAGACGATCGCGTGATCAAGAACGACGTAGACATCACCCCGGAGCTGATCGCCGAGCATGGCCTGAAGCCGGACGAGTATCAGCGCATCCTCGATCTGATTGGGCGGGAGCCGACACTCACAGAGCTCGGCATTTTCTCCGCCATGTGGAACGAGCACTGCTCCTACAAGTCATCAAAAAAATGGCTGCGCACACTGCCGACAGAAGGTCCACGTGTTATCGAAGGACCCGGCGAAAACGCTGGCGTTGTCGACATTGACGATGGCGACGTTGTCGTCTTCAAGATGGAAAGCCACAACCACCCCTCTTTTATTTCGCCTTACGAAGGTGCAGCGACCGGTGTTGGCGGCATTTTGCGTGATGTCTTCACCATGGGCGCACGTCCCGTCGCGGCGATGAATGCGCTGCGTTTCGGCTCACCGGAAAACGACCGCACCCGGCATATTGTGTCTGGCGTCGTGGAAGGCATTGGCGGCTATGGCAACTGTTTCGGCGTCCCCACCATTGGCGGCGAGGTCAACTTCGATGCCCGCTACAATGACAATTGCCTTGTGAACGCATTTGCCGCGGGTCTCGCCAAAGCAGACGGCATCTTCCTGTCAGAAGCCAAAGGTGTGGGGCTCCCCATCGTTTATCTCGGCTCCAAGACCGGCCGTGATGGCATCCACGGTGCCACAATGGCATCTGCCGAATTTGACGATGACTCTGAAGAAAAGCGCCCGACCGTTCAGATAGGCGACCCCTTCTCTGAAAAGCTACTGCTGGAAGCCACTCTGGAACTCATGAAGACCGGCGCTGTCATTGCCATTCAGGACATGGGCGCTGCAGGCCTTACCTGCTCTGCCGTTGAGATGGGTGCCAAAGGCAATCTTGGCGTCAATCTCGATCTCGACAAGGTCCCCTGCCGCGAAGAAGGCATGACGGCTTATGAAATGATGTTGTCGGAAAGCCAGGAGCGCATGCTCATGGTCCTGGACCCCAATAAAGAAGACGAAGCCGCAGCCGTCTTCAAAAAGTGGGATCTCGACTTCGCAATCGTCGGGGAAACGACCGATGACCAGCGGTTCAAAGTCTATCGCCACGGTGACTTGATGGCGGACTTGCCAATCAACGACCTTGGCGACGAAGCTCCGGAATATGACCGGCCATGGGTCGAAAGCCCCAAGCTGGAACCAGTGGCTGCAGCAGACGTGCCTGCGCCCGATGATCTGGGCAAAGCCCTCATCCAACTGGTGAGCCTGCCGGACATGTGCTCACGCCGCTGGGTCTGGGAACAATATGACAATCTCATTCAGGGCAACACAATGGCAGGCCCTGGCGGCGACGCCGCTGTAATCCGCGTTGGCGATCAAGGTAAGGGTCTTGCCTTCGCCGTCGATGTCACCCCGCGTTATTGCGAAGCCGACCCTGTTGAGGGGGGCAAGCAGGCCGTAGCTGAATGCTGGCGCAACATAACGGCCGTGGGCGCAGAACCACTGGCCGCGACTGACAATCTTAATTTCGGCAATCCGGAAAAGCCTGAAATCATGGGCCAGTTTGTCGGCTGCATTCAGGGCATTGGCGAAGCCTGTTTGGCACTCGACATGCCCATCGTCTCTGGAAATGTGTCCCTCTACAACGAAACCAATGGCCAGGCCATTCTACCAACGCCTGCTATTGGCGGTGTCGGATTGCTGCCGGATGTCACAAAACGCGTTGGCAAGAGCTTCGTAGCGGCAGGAGAAATCATTCTCCTGATTGGCGCTCATGAAGGACATCTCGGCCAGAGCATCTATCAGCGCGACATTGTGGGTGAGGCCACAGGCGCACCCCCAAAGGTCGATCTCGCAGCTGAGAAAAAGCACGGCACTTTTGTCCGGACCGCAATTCGCGACGGACGCGTTACAGCAGTGCATGACATTTCTGATGGTGGTCTGCTGGTGGCAGTCGCAGAAATGGGTATGAGCAGCAAAATCGGGGCTTCCCTTACACCGAGTAAGGACACTCCGCTGCACGCCTGGGCGTTCGGTGAAGATCAGGCCTGTTATGTTGTGACTGTGCCTGCAACAAGCGCTGAAACCTTCGTAAAAGACGCACTTTCAGACGGGATTCCGACACAAGCGATCGGAACCACAGGCGGCAATGAATTGACAGTTGAGGGGTCTCATCCCATATCATTGGCAGACCTCGACGCGGCCTATGAAGGATGGTTGCCAAAATATATGAGCGCACCCGACACGCACTAGATGTTACCCTTAAGGCCTGAACGAGACTGGAGCTTAAAAGATGGCGATGAATGCCAGCGACATAGAACGGCTGATCAAAGAAGGTCTGCCTGACGCCAAGGTTGAGATCCGCGACCTTGCGGGCGACGGTGATCACTATGCCGCGACTGTCATCTCTGCCTCTTTTGCGGGAAAGTCCCGCGTGCAACAACATCAGATGGTATACAAAGCCCTGAAGGGCAGCATGGACGCCGACCTCCATGCCCTCGCGCTGCAGACATCAGCGCCCGAGGCTTAAGGTTTTAGGAGAGCAAAAATGAGCGAAGCAATAGCAGACCGTATCCGCAGCGAAGTGGAAAGCAACGACGTTGTGCTCTTCATGAAAGGCACGCCTGTCTTTCCGCAATGCGGCTTCTCCAATACCGTTGTGCAGGTGCTCACCTATCTCGGTGTTCAGTTCAAGGGCGTGAACGTTCTTGAAGACGATGACATTCGTCATGGCATCAAAGAATTCTCAGACTGGCCGACCATCCCTCAGCTCTACGTGAAAGGTGAGTTTGTTGGCGGCTGCGACATTATCCGAGAAATGTTTGAGAGCGGCGAACTGCGCGAATATTTTGGCTCCAAGGATATTGCGCTCGAGACGGCCTAAAAAGGCAGTCTCTATTCACCAAGCATGATCGCATCTACCGTGATTTTTCCGGTAACAGCGTTTTCAGTTGTACTGAACTGAACGCTCTGCCCCTGCTCGAGCATTCTTATGCCGGCGACACGCAGGACTTCAAACTCAACCCGAACGTCAGGGTCGCCGCCTTTGGGTCGAATATAGCCAAAGCCTCTTTCAGCATTGTAGAAGTCAACGATTCCAGCATCCATGGCATGCATCCCAATCAAACGCGTGGAAAATCCCGCCGCGTTGGCAACACAGTCAAATCAGTAGTTTGTCGTGTAGAAGAGAGCTTCCGTCCAAACACCAGATTCAGCCCAAGGGCACAGGTTTACTCGACGGTTTAGTAGACAGACACTAGGCGCGCCCGGGTAGGAACACAAGCACACAGCCCCTTTATGGGGGACGGCTAAATTTCTTTCCGGAAAAACACCCGTTCAAAACCATCTTGCGTGCCTCGCCCGGTTTCAGTGAAACCAGAACGGGAATACCACGCGATATTCTCTGTCATATGCACATTCGTATACAGCGTGTAGGCACTGAACCCTTGTTCATTTAAATGCGCCTCGACGTGGCACAAAAGTTTTGATCCCAACCTCTGTCCTTGAGTCCTTGGATCAACTGCGATGTTGTCGAGAAGAGGCTCACCCTCGCCTGTGACAATGACGGCATAGGCCCGTACTCCACCATCATCCCAGACAAAGACAATATCGTTGGTGAGATGACGCATGAAGTTTGGCCGCATGGGTGCAGGCTCTTGTCCCATCCGAGCGACATAGGGTTCATAAGCCCGAACGGCAATTTCCTGAATTTCAGGAATGTCATCAGGTCTGGCCAGCCGAACTGTCATGACAACAACCTAACAAAAAAAGGGGCCCGAAACCGGACCCCTTTGAAACTCTGTTTTCGGCGCTCTGCCAATAAGCAATTAGCGCGAATAGAACTCAATCACGAGATTTGGTTCCATCTGAACTGGATAAGGAATATCCGCCAGAACCGGTGTACGAACGAAAGTCGCTTTGAACTTCTCGAGATCAACGTCGAGATAATCCGGCGTGTCACGCTCTGGGCTGCCAGCAGCTTCGAGCATCTTGCCGTTTGTCCGCATTTTCTCTTTAACTTCGATCACATCGCCTTCCTTCACCCGGTAGGATGGGATGTTAACGCGCTTGCCATTGACCAGAATGTGGCCATGGCCCACTGCCTGACGCGCAGAGAAGACGGTAGGAACGAATTTCGCGCGGTAAACCACGGCGTCGAGACGGCGCTCAAGAAGACCCACCAGGTTTTCACCCGTGTCGCCTTTGATCCGTGACGCTTCATGATATGTGCGCTTGAACTGCTTTTCGGTGATGTTGCCGTAGTGGCCTTTCAGCTTCTGCTTCGCGCGAAGCTGCAGACCGAAATCCGAGAGCTTGCCGCGGCGACGCTGGCCATGTTCACCTGGACCATATTCCCGGCGGTTCACTGGGCTCTTTGGGCGACCCCAGATGTTTTCGCCAAGACGGCGGTCAATTTTGTATTTCGCTTGGATGCGCTTTGTCATCGCTGTTTCCTTGATCAAAATGTAGGAAACGCGCCCTCCTCTGCGAAGCCCGAAATCCGGACCCCACCGACAGGAAAGAGACCAATGCGCTTGGATCTTCCCACGGGTGCGTCGTCAAAAAGGTAGCGGGCCCGAAAGGACCCGCGAACTGGGCGCACTATACTTACGCTTGTGTCAAAGTCAAACCCGCTATTGGCCGGAATCAACCCCTCAACCAAAGCCGCTAAATGGTTGATTCCCTGACGAAAATCAGACCCACCTCAGAATCAGGTTCAACTCACTTATCGCCCTTCATCTTCTCCATCGCGCGCCGCTGCGCATGCTTTGTGAGAGCCGAAACGATGCCTCTGAGTGTCCGTATCTCCTGCTCTGTGAGCGCGGCACGCTGGAACATGTTCCGCAGGTTCCGGACCATGGCAGGGCGTTTGTCTAAAGGCAGCAGAAAACCGGTATCATCGAGCTCCACCTCGAGATGGTCAAAGAAGCCCTGAAGCTCCTGCTTGTTGGCTGGCCGGGTGCCGTTCATGGGCATATCTTCAGACGGTGTCTCGTCGCCGAGCTGGCTCCACTCATAGGCAAGCAACAGCACCGCCTGACCGAGATTGAGCGAGGAAAAGCCTGGATTAAGGGCAGCTGTGATCACCGCGTCAGCCAGAGCCACGTCATCATTGTGAAGTCCGGCGCGCTCCGCCCCGAACATGACCCCCGGCCGTCCACCAGCCAGCATTGCCCTCTTGAGGCGTCCAGCCCCTTCTTCCGGTGTATAGACCTCCTTGACCATGTCCCTCGGGCGGGCTGTCGTCGCAAGCACATAGTCAAGGTCAGCGATCGCCTCGGGCACCGTGTCGAACAATTGGGCATGCTCGATAAGCTCTACGGCACCCGAGGCCGATTTGAGCGCGTGCTCATTCGGCCAACCGTCGCGTGGCGCAACCAATCGGAGTTCCGTAATGCCAAAATTCAGCATTGCGCGCGCTGACGCGCCGATGTTGGCGCCCAATTGCGGGCGCACCAGAATAATTGCCGGCGCCGGGGGAAGCCCTGCCGTAGCGTTTGCCTTGGAACGGTCGGTTCCTGCCATGTCACATCACCTTCATCTCCCCCAGAATTGAGGGATATTAAGGGGTGATAAGAGATTGGCGTGCTTTTATCAACGTGGCTCAGATGTTATACGAGGGTTCGAGGCGAGACGCCCTTTTGCCCCCGATTCTGCGAGTGTCGGCGTCTCCCATCCCGTTCATCAGGAACGGAAAGCAGTGCCCGTGCAGCCATTCGGGCGTCTGCTGCGATCGAAATGGCTTAAGAGGTCCGTACGCATGTCCAAAATCAAGGTGGAAAACCCCGTCGTTGAACTCGACGGTGATGAAATGACCAGAATCATCTGGACCTTCATCAAAGAAAAGCTGATCCACCCCTATCTGGACATTGACCTCAAATATTACGACTTGGGCATGGAATATCGAGATGAGACCGATGATCAGGTCACCATCGATTCTGCTGAAGCCATCAAGAAATACGGTGTAGGCGTCAAATGCGCGACCATCACGCCAGACGAAGCTCGAGTCGAAGAGTTTGGCCTGAAGAAAATGTGGAAATCGCCAAACGGGACCATCCGGAATATTCTGGGCGGCACTGTTTTCCGCGAGCCCATCATTTGCCGCAACATCCCCCGCCTGGTGCCCGGTTGGACTGAACCTATCGTCATCGGTCGTCACGCGTTCGGTGACCAATATCGCGCAACAGATTTCCGTGTGCCTGGTGCCGGCAAGCTCACCATCAAATGGGAAGCCTCGGATGGCTCAGACTCATTTGAGCACGAAATTTTCGACTACCCGTCATCTGGCGTCGGCATGGCCATGTACAATCTGGATGACAGCATCCGGGACTTTGCCCGCGCCTGCATGAAGTATGGTTTCGATCGCAATTACCCAGTCTATCTGTCCACCAAGAACACGATCATGAAAGCCTATGACGGGCAGTTTAAAGACCTGTTCCAGGAAGTCTTCGAGAAAGAATTCAAAAAGGAATTCGACAAGAAAAACCTCACATACGAGCACCGCCTGATCGACGACATGGTGGCATCTGCCATGAAGTGGAGCGGCGGCTATGTCTGGGCTTGCAAAAACTATGACGGCGACGTGCAGTCAGACACCGTAGCCCAAGGCTTTGGCTCCCTCGGTCTGATGACAAGCGTACTGATGACCCCAGACGGCAAGACAATGGAAGCCGAAGCCGCCCACGGCACAGTGACCCGCCACTACAGAAATCACCAAAAGGGCGAAGAAACCTCGACCAATTCGATTGCGTCGATCTTTGCCTGGAGCCGAGGCCTGAAGCACCGCGCGAAGCTTGATGGCAATGAGAAACTGGCGAAATTCGCCACTCTCATCGAAACTGTCTGCGTGTCGACGGTCGAAAGCGGCTACATGACCAAAGATCTGGCACTACTTGTTGGCGCTGAGCAGAACTGGCTCTCCACAACAGGTTTCCTCGACAAGATTGCGGAAAACCTCGACAAGGCCATGTCTAAGGGAATTTAGGGCTGAAGAAATGGCGCCCTAAAGGTCCTTTTTCTCTTCATCTATTTCGCGTTCTAGCTCATCAGTAGCACCCAGCGTGAGATCGCGCGCATGAATGGCCTCAAGCAAGCGGACCCGGGCGTCAGGATGTCGCCCGATAAACTCGCGGAAGCTGCGCGCATCAAGTTTTAGGACGTGCGCCTGGCTCAGCGTAACAATGTCTGCAGAACGTCGCCGGTCATCCAACAGAGCCATCTCGCCAAAATATTCGCCCTCCCCGATCTCGACTGATCGTCCTTCAAAATCGAGACGGACACGCCCAATAACGATGAAATACATCGCGTCTGCGACATCACCCTTATGCGCAATGACCGCATCCGGATCGATCACCTGAGCTTCAAGCAACTCAACAAGGTCCACCAGCAGCGCTGGTTTGAGTTCCTGGAAGAGCGGCACCCGAGCCACCATCCCCCAGGACACAACAAAGTCCCGTCGGTGAATTTCCCGGGCGAAGCCACTTGAGACAATGGCAATCGGCATCGCAAACATGCCCAACCCAAAAATCATCACCAGCCCGCCGAAGAAACGACCTAACGTTGTCAGCGGCACGACATCGCCATACCCGACTGTGGTCAGAGTTGCGAGTGCCCACCACATGGACATGGGGATCGAACCAAATGCCTCTGGTTGTACTTCGTGCTCCAGCCAATAAATGCCAGTGGCTGAAAAAATCAGCATGCCAGACATCACAATGAGAGCCGCGAGCATTGCCCGGCGCTCAGACTTGAAAACCCGTCCGATTGTGTAGAGCGCTGGGGAATAGCGGGCGAGCATCAGGAAGCGAAACAACCTAAACACACGTAAGATTCGAAGGTCAACGGCGAACATGAAGCTCAAATAGAAGGGCAAAATCACGATGAGATCGATGAGCATCTGTAAGGTCATTGAATAGCCCAGACGCACGCGCCATTTGGGCAGGCCTCTAAATGCCGGGTGATCCACGCAAACCCAGAGCCGGATCAGATATTCAACGGTAAAAATCGCAATAGAGAAAGCGTTGAAGAGGCGGAGTTGTTCACCATAGGCCGTCGCGATACGCACATCAGTCTCTGCCGCAAACGCAACAACGTTCGCCAGAATGAGCGTAACCATGAACACATCGAAAATCGCGCTGGGCTTGTCACCGGTCTTGCCAGCTTCAAGAAGAATGTAAAGCCAGCGGCGAACCCCGGAAACTGTGGTTTCCGATGCACTGCTATCGGCGGGTGCCGGTTTGTCAGACTGCTCCAGCAAGACCACCTACAGTTTCTTTAATTGCGGCCAAGGCAGCATCTGCCTTGCTGCCATCAGGTCCACCGGCCTGCGCCATGTCAGGCCGGCCACCGCCCCCTTTGCCGCCAAGTGCTTCCGCACCCGTGCGTACAAGATCAACGGCAGATAGACGGTCTGTCAGATCATCGGTCACACCAACAGCGATCCCGGCTTTTCCATCATCCCCAAGCGCAATCAGGGCAACAATGCCTGAACCGACGCTCTTTTTCGCGTCATCCACCATGCCGCGCAGGTCCTTAGGGCTGATCCCTGCCATGGCGCGCGCGATAACTTTGACTCCGCCAAGCTCTTCAATTTCAGAGGCGCCGCCACCGGTTGACGTTCCCCCCCCCATGGCAAGTTTCTTTTTGGCTTCGGCGAGCTCGCGCTCAAGACGTTTGCGATCATCGACCAACATCGCGACCCGGTCGCTCAATTGATCCGGCGTGACTTTCAATACAGCAGAGGCGTTGAGCGTAATCCGTTCCTGATCATTAAGGTAAGCTCGTGCTCCCTCAGCCGTCAGTGCTTCGATCCGCCGAATACCAGACCCAACAGCTCCCTCGCTCACAATTTTGAAGATGGCGATGTCGCCGACACGCCCAACATGGGTCCCACCACAAAGCTCGACTGAGAATTTATTGCCATCTTCGCGCGGAGAACCCATAGAGAGGACACGCACTTCGTCTCCATATTTTTCGCCAAAGAGCGCAAGCGCACCTGCTTCAATCGCGTCATCAGGTGTCATCACCCGCGTGACGACCTCATTGTTGCGCTGAATCTCTTCATTGACGATTTTCTCCACCTGCGCAACCTGCTCGGACGTCATCGCCTTCGGATGGGAGAAATCAAAGCGCAATCTGTCTGGCCCGACCTGCGAACCCTTTTGACTGACATGATCCCCCAACACGCGGCGCAGCGCTTCATGCGCCAGGTGGGTAGCTGAATGATTGGCACGTGTAGACGTCCGCAAATGACCATCAACGCGGAAATCTGCAACTTCGCCAACCGCAAGCTTACCTTTGGTCAGCTTACCGATATGCACGATAAGATCACCCAGCTTTTTCTGGGTATCCGTTACGGTGAACTCCGCGCCCTCGCCGGTGAACATTCCCCCGGTATCACCAACCTGTCCGCCAGACTCTCCATAGAACGGCGTCTGATTGGCAATCACCACAACCTCGTCACCCGCAGCTACGCTCTCGACGCGTTCCCCATCTTTAACGAGAGCAACGATCTTCCCCTCAGCCGCTTCCGTCGTGTAGCCAAGAAACTCCGTTGCCCCGACTTCGTCTTTAAGATCAAACCAGAGGGTTTCAGTCGCAGCCTCGCCAGAACCTGACCAGTTTGCCCGCGCAGCTTCGCGTTGTTTCTCCATGGCGGCGTCAAAGCCAGCCTGATCAACACTCATATTGCGTTCTCGCAGCGCATCCTCTGTAAGGTCCAATGGAAACCCGTAGGTGTCGTAGAGCTTGAAGGCCACATCGCCCGGAAGCTCACCTGCTCCACCTTGCTCACCGACAGCTTCATCAAGCAGTTTCAAGCCGCGCGCCAGGGTTTCCCGGAAGCGGGATTCTTCAAGCTTGAAGGTTTCCGTGATAAGCGCTTCCGCTCGGCGCAATTCCGGATAGGCATCCCCCATCTGATGAATAAGCGCTGGCACCAGCCGCCACATCAGCGGTTCAGCAACGCCCAGAAGCTGTGCGTGACGCATGGCCCGCCGCATGATCCGGCGCAGAACATAGCCACGCCCCTCGTTGGACGGCATCACGCCATCAGCCAGAAGGAATGAGCAAGAACGGAGGTGATCGGAAATCACACGATGACTGACACTGTGGGACCCGTCCGGGTCTGTGTTGGATGCATCCGCAGACGCCTCAATCAGCGCACGAAAAAGGTCTGTGTCATAATTATCGTGGCTGCCCTGAAGGAGTGCTGCAATGCGCTCAAGGCCCATGCCGGTATCGATCGATGGCTTGGGAAGACTGATGCGATCCCCGCCCGCCTGCTGGTCATACTGCATAAAGACCAGGTTCCAGATCTCAATGAACCGATCCCCATCTTCATCTGGACTGCCAGGAGGCCCACCGGGTACTTTGTCCCCATGGTCAAAGAAGATCTCGGAACACGGACCGCAGGGGCCGGTATCTCCCATCGACCAGAAATTGTCTGACGTGGAAATCCGAATGATCTTATCGTCCGAGAGTCCTGCGACCTTCTTCCAGATGTCAGCTGCATCCTCGTCTTCCGAATAGACGGTCACCAGAAGTCGGTCTTTGGATATACCGTACTCTTTGGTAATCAAATCCCACGCAAATGCGATTGCGTCATCCTTGAAATAATCGCCGAAGGAGAAGTTTCCCAACATCTCGAAGAAAGTATGATGCCGTGCAGTGTAGCCGACATTATCGAGGTCATTGTGCTTACCGCCAGCGCGCACACACTTTTGAGACGATGTCGCGCGGGAATAGTCGCGGGTCTCCACGCCTGTGAAGACATTCTTGAATGGGACCATACCCGCATTGGTGAAGAGCAGTGTGGGATCGTTCTGCGGCACCAGCGACGCTGACGGCACACGGGCGTGGCCCTGTTTCTCAAAAAAGTCGAGAAAGGTCTCGCGGATCTGATTAACGCCGGTCATTGCGGTCTCACATTCGTCTTACTACTGGGGCCAGAGCGCCGACAAAATGACGCCAAACCCTTGGAATTCGGTCTCTTTTTCTAACGACCCCCAAGGCGTCTGTCTAGCAAAGCAACCGCCGAGAAGCCCCCTGAGCAAATCTTCTGACCCGGTTTGTTAAACGCCCGTCCATAGGGTTCAGCGACCGGTTACCCACGAAAAAGCGGCGCCCACCGAAATGCGCGCCGCTTTCAGGTCGAATATGGCGTTTCAGACCTAACCTGCAACTTCCTCCGGCATGCCATCATCGTCGTCCGCGTCAGGACCAACGTCGAGCGCTTCTGCGAGCCCCGCATCCGCGCGGATCGCTGTTTCGATAGCAAGCGCCATGTCAGGGTTTTCCTTCAGGAAGGTCTTGGCGTTTTCACGTCCTTGTCCGATCCGCTGGCTGTCATAGGAGTACCAGGAGCCAGATTTCTCAACGACCCCGGCTTTGACCCCCAGATCGACGACCTCCCCCATCTTGGAGATCCCTTGCCCATACATGATGTCGAACTCAACCTGTTTGAACGGCGGCGCCACCTTGTTCTTCACCACTTTCACGCGGGTCTGGTTGCCCACCACTTCGTCCCGGTCCTTAATCGCCCCAATCCGGCGAATATCAAGACGGACAGAGGAGTAGAACTTCAGTGCATTCCCGCCTGTTGTCGTCTCCGGACTGCCAAACATCACCCCGATCTTCATACGGATCTGGTTGATGAAAATGACCATGCAATTCGATTTGGAAATGGAGCCTGTCAGTTTCCGCAGCGCCTGGCTCATAAGCCGCGCCTGAAGGCCTGGAAGGCTGTCGCCCATATCGCCATCAAGCTCTGCACGAGGCGTGAGAGCGGCAACAGAGTCCACCACGATCACATCCACCGCGCCAGAGCGCACCAACGTATCGACAATTTCCAGTGCCTGCTCACCCGTGTCAGGCTGCGAGATCAAAAGATCATCCAGATTAACGCCAAGCTTGCGCGCATAGACCGGGTCCAATGCATGCTCTGCGTCAACAAAGGCGCAAATACCGTCATTCTTCTGGGCTTCAGCGACTGTGTGAAGTGCAAGGGTGGTTTTACCACTCGATTCAGGACCGTATACCTCAACCACCCGGCCCTTTGGCAGACCGCCAATGCCAAGCGCGATATCAAGGCTCAATGAACCTGTCGGGATCGCCTCAATCTCGACCACTTGCTCGTTTTTCCCGAGCCGCATGATCGAACCCTTACCAAAAGACCGCTCAATCTGACTGAGTGCGGCATCCAGAGCTTTCTGCTTATCCATACTGTCCTTGCCAAGCAAGCTGACTACGTTTTCTTTCTGTTCTCGCGCCATAAGCGTCATCCCCTTATTTCATACCGGCTCTGCGGAAGCAATTGAGGTAAATGTACCTTTTTTGTTCTCATGGGCAAGAAAAAGTTTAAGTCATTGATTTTATTTATATATTGGGAGTGTGTTCTAAACCTGTTCCACAGATTTATGCACAGATCAGCGTGAAGAACGACAGAATCGCGCAAACCAAAGGTTCACCTACCCCATCGCCTCTTTCACTGCAGCTGCGAGCTGCTTCAGGCTGAAAGGCTTCGGCAAAAACCGGAAGTCGACAGATGGATCAAGGCTCTTGGCAAAGGCGTCTTCTGCATAACCCGAAATGAAGATGATCTTGGTTCCCGGCCGTTTTTCCTGCAGCTGTTTCACCATGGTGGGCCCATCCATATTGGGCATCACCACGTCACTGACGACGAGATCAATCGTGCCCTCGTGACTGTCAACAATCTCCAGCGCCACATCCCCGCTCTCAGCTTCAAGGACTGTGTAGCCCCGTGTGCCCAGCGCCCGGACAGCAAAGGTCCGCACGGCGTCTTCGTCCTCTACAAGCAGGATCGTGCCCTTGCCAGTGAGATCAGGCGCCGCAGTTTCTTCAACTTGAGCCTGGACCTTCGCTGCCGCTTCTTCCTCTGTTTCGAAATAGCGCGGGAGATAGATGCGGAAGGTCGTTCCCTTATCGACAGTCGAGAAGGCAAAAATATAGCCCCCAGTCTGCTTGACGATCCCGTAGACCGTGGAGAGGCCGAGGCCCGTGCCCTTGCTCACATCTTTCGTGGTGAAGAACGGCTCGAAGATCTTGCCCAAATGTTCTTTCGGGATACCGCAGCCCGTATCTGTGACTTCGATAAGCACATACTCGGCCGGTGGCATCAGCGCATGGTCCAGCGCTTTCGCATCCTCAGCGGAGACATTGGCCGTGCGGATGGTGAGGCGCCCACCATCTTCCATGGCATCACGCGCATTTACAGCCAGGTTGAT
This sequence comes from Rhodobiaceae bacterium, assembly GCA_003330885.1. Lineage (NCBI taxonomy): Bacteria > Pseudomonadati > Pseudomonadota > Alphaproteobacteria > Hyphomicrobiales > Parvibaculaceae > Parvibaculaceae bacterium. The sequence continues at coordinate 1,606,442 of CP030277.1, forward strand.
CACCACTTGCTCAAGTTGGTTCTGGTCCACCTTTACCAGCCCCAGATCCCGCTCATGGGTAATCTTAAGCTCCACTGTTTCACCCAGAAGACGGCTCAGCAGATTGGAAAGTTCCGCAAGCTCATCGGTAAGGTTCAGAACCTTCGGGCGCAATGTCTGGCGGCGGGAGAAGGCAAGCAGCTGCCGCACCAGGTTTGCGGCCCTATTGGCGTTCTGCTTGATCTGCATGACGTCAGCGAAGCTCGGATCGCCCGCCTGATGGCGCGCAAGAAGCAGATCACAAAAGCCGATAATCGCGGTGAGCAAATTATTGAAATCGTGCGCCACACCGCCCGCGAGCTGCCCCACCGCCTGCATCTTCTGTGATTGAGCGAACTGCATCTCTAGCGACTTCTGCTCACTCGTATCAATGAGATAGGCGATGATAGAAGGCTGCCCCCCCGTCTCGTTGGAGTAGCTCGCAAAAAGCTGGGCGGTCTTCTCAATCTCCTCGCCCTGCTTCTGGAGGAACCGAATATCAATTGGCCCACGAGACCCACCTGACGACACGGCCCCGTCAAGAAACTCCAAAAGCGCCGCCCGGTCCTCCGGAACAACCAGATCGGCAAATCTGCTGCCTGCGTCGGGTGTCCCGCCAACAAGTGTGACAAAGGCCGCGTTCGAACTGCCAAGCACACCGTCCTTATCCAGTGTGGCGACGCCGATCGGTGCATTGTTGAAGAAACGCGCAAATCGCATTTCAGCGTCGCGCAAGTGCGCTTCCGTATCGTCTTCTTCTTCGCGGAACATAACCACAGAACGCGACGCCCCGGGGGCTCCGTCCAACGTCGGCGCAAAATTTTGCACAATGCGCACCTGGACCGGGCCATCAGGCCCCGCCAGATCAACATCGATGACCTGGGTACCAGCCTCCCCATCTTTTTCCTGAACAAAGGCGTTCACATCACCCGCCACAAGATCGCCAAATCGTGTGCTACCTGACACCAGGTCTTCCGCTGACCGCCCAACCATGGTTGCGAACATCTGGTTCACATAATCAAGCTGTCCGGAATCCTGCGCAGAGAAAAAGCCAAATGGCGCGTCATCCAGATAGGCCAGATATTTGTCACGCCCCACTTGGGCTTGTGCCGCCGCAAGCCTCTCAGCTGTCATGTCTCTTAGCAGCCAGATGCTGGCACCAGTCTTGGCTGCTGCCCCGGTGAGCGGCTGAACTGCCGCTTTGAAAACGCGTTCCTGGCCCTGGCCCGCAGGAGGAATAAAGCGCAGCTCTTCCTCATCTGCCAAGCCCAACCGGGCTGCCTGTGCCAATTGATAAAGTTTTTCATCGACCCCCACCTGACCGGCCAGGAGCCGCTCCAACGGCATGGGTCGGTCATGTGCATCAAGACCGAGATGTCTATAAGCCTGGTTCGCAAAAAGGACCGACCCACGTCGATCGGTCACGAGACAAGGGTCAGGCAAGCTTTCCAATGCGTGTCCAGCAACACCAGTAACTTTCCCTCGGCCCACAATCGGGCTTGAGGGACGACCAGCAATAAGCGCCACGGTTGAGAAAAAACCGACCGCGACCAGCCCGCCAATCATCAAATAGCCCAAGGGTCCAGCAGCACTAAGATTGAGAAAAACAAAACCGCCTGCGGCGCCAGCTATAAAAAGCCCAATCAGACCCGCCAACCCCAGCGAACTGCGCCAACGGTTCTGATCTAGAAACCCAGTCTTGTCCGAAGAAGCGCCTGCGACCTCACTGATTGTCGACTTCGGATCAGAAGCTGGCTCGCCGTCCCCGGCCGTTTTGCCCTTGGCCTCATCGACACTCGGCCCATCCATCAAGGTATCGCTCATTTGTCCAGATCTTATCTGCCGATGTCACAATCCTAAGGAACCGGACGGTTTTGCTATGTCCGGTCGCGATCAAAGCCCCAGCGTCCGCGAATCATCGCACACGCTAGCTGCGGGACATCTTACTCTTAAGACGCATCACGTAGCCAACAACCTCAGCAACCGCTTTATAGTGTTCTGGAGGAATTGATTCTTCCAGTTCCACAGAAGCATAGAGGGCACGGGCAAGTGGCGGACTCTCGACAATCGGAACATCATGCTCTGACCCGATTTCCCTGATTTTTAACGCAATGGCATCCATACCCTTGGCCACACAAACCGGCGCGCCCATGCCCTGTTTATATTCAAGTGCGACGGCATAGTGGGTCGGGTTGGTGATGATGACCGCGGCATCGGGCACACGCGACATCATACGCTGACGTCCCCGTTCCATTCTAAGGGCCCGGAGCTTCGCTTTGACCGTTGGGTCCCCTTCCATCTGCTTGTATTCGTCTTTGACCTCTTGAACGGTCATGCGCTGCTTCTTGTTCCACTGAGCCACTTCAAACACATAGTCAGCAGCTGCGAGCACGGTCATAATTGCGACCACCATCGCCAGGATTTTGATCGCGATTGATTGAACAAAAGGAAGTAACATCCCCACATCCATTGTCATCATGATGAGCAGTTGATCCCGCATGGGCCAGACAATGAGAAAGGTCGCCACCGACACCAAGCTCAGTTTCACCAACCCCTTGGTAAAGTTCATGAGACTTTTAGGTGAAAAAAGCCGCTTCAAACCCGCCATCGGAGAAATCTTGCTGAGCTTCGGCTTCATATTCTCTGTAGAGAAAACCGGCATGTTCTGCACAAGATTTCCCGCAACCCCTGCCCCCATCAGAAGCATCATCGGTATGGCGAGGATTTTGAGCACCGCAATCCCAATCTGCTCCCACACGAACATGAGATTGTTTTGGTCAACGGCAATGTCATGAGGGTCAGAGAGAAAAACAGTAAAGGCGCGCGCAAAATCCCCGGAAGCACCTGTCGACACAATTCCGATCACCAGCGCCGTCGCAATCATGATGAACCAGGTGTTGACCTCCTGGCTCTTGGGCATGTCACCTTTTTTTCGGGCGTCCTCCAGCTTTTTGGAGGTCGCCTCTTCGGTTTTTTCTGAATCGTCGGCTTGATCCGCCATAGACCCTCTCGCACGAAGCGCCTAACCCATCAGGCCAGGAACAAACTCATGCTCTCTTCGAAAAAGGTGAGAAACCACATCATCATCGCGCCCATAAGCACCGCAAATAATGCAAACCCCAACAAGATGTTGGCCGGCATTGCCACGAAAAAAATCTGCACCTGCGGCATCAACTTAGAAAGAATGCCAAGCGCCAAATAGAAAATCATCCCAAAGACCACAAAGGGCGCAGCAATTTGGACAGCCAGTTTGAATGACCCTGCGACAACACCTGTGGCTGTCTCGACGAAATCCCCAATAGGCACGCCTGCGCCCGGCTCAAAAAGCACATAGCTGTCACGCATCGCCGCGATCAGCAGAAAATGCAGGTCCGTTGCAAAGATCATTGTCACCGCGAGCATCGAAAGGAAGGATCCCACGAGCGCACTCTGGATGCCCTGCGTCGGATCGACATTCTGTGCAAAGGCAAGACCGGTCTGAAAGGCAATAATGGTGCCGGCAACCTGCAGCGCACTCATGATGAGGCGCGCTACCGACCCGATAAGAAACCCAACAGCGATTTCTGAGATAACACCCCAGGCAATGCCGGATACCGTCGCTGGTACCGGTCCGTACGCATCCGCTACAAGCGGCATCAAAACCATTGAAATCAGGACGGCAAGCGTCAGCCGCACACGACTTGAGACGCTGAACTCACCAAGCGCCGGCATCAACATCACCATGGTGCCAATGCGAGAAAAAACCAGCATGAACACATAGGCTGTTGTGGGTGCGAGCTCAAAACTCATATGCGAGCACCATCTGAGCTTTGGAGAAAACGGTGGTGCACATCAACCAGAGACAATTCTGTCAGCAATAAAAGTCATGTAAGCGCCCAACGTGCTGCCCATGAAAGGCAGCATCACGATGAGGCCAATGAAGATAGCCAGAATTTTTGGCACGAAGACCAGCGTCATTTCTTGGATCTGCGTCAACGCCTGGAAGAGCGCAATGACCAATCCGACACTTAGCCCAACAAGCATAAGCGGGGACGAGACTTTGAGCAGCACAACAATGCCCTCACGCCCAACATCCAAAACTTCCGGTCCTGTCATCCCCTGCTCTCCCTAATAAGTGCCTTAGATCGGCATCTTCATGATTTCCTGGTAGGCCGTAATCACATTGTCGCGGATTGTAACGACGGTCTGTAAGGTCGCTTCGGCTTCAGAAACCGCTGTCACGACATCAACCACATCCGCTGTTCCAGCAACAGCAGACGCTGTCTGCTGTTCGGCATTGACGCCGGATGCAGCCATGTTTTCCACAACACCTTTGAGCAAGTCACCAAAACCGCCCTGGCCGGAACCAGCGGTTGCTGCGACATCATTGACACCGCCCAGATCAGTCGCCTGTTTGACAGCATTGGTGTAGGCACTAAGTGCGACAGAAGCAGGAACAGTCATGACGTGTTTCCTCTAAAAGGTCTTAGGTTCAACGACGAAGCAATTCGAGTGTCTGAGACATCATGCGTCGGGAGGCCTGGATCATATTGAGGTTCGCTTCATATGAGCGCTGCGCCTCTTTCATATCCATGGACTCCACAAGCCCATTGACGTTCGGCATCTGCACATAACCATTCTCGTCGGCTCCGGGGTGGCCAGGCATGTATTTCAACTCAAAGTCAGACTTATCAGCGATTGGCTTGCCAACCTTCACAACACGAGCATTAAGCTCGCGGTCAAGTTCGCTCTCAAACGTCACAATCTGCCGACGGTAAGGCTCTGCTCCCGGAGTCGTCGCAGCTGACTGCGAGTTAGCAATATTCTCCGCCAGCACCCGCATACGTCCACTTTGGGCCCGCATGCCGGACGCAGCGATCATCATTGATTTCACGAGATCCATAGTCTGCTCTCCTCAAAAACGCTCAGCCCTTACCCAGGGCAATTTTCAACATGCCGACGCTCTTGGCGTAGAGACCTGTCACCGTCTGGTAGTCCATCTGGTTCTGGGCGGCTTTAATCATCTGTTCTTCCAACACCACCGAGTTGCCGGTCGGTGTGGTTTCAAAATCTGGGCTTCGAACATAGGCAGCCGAGCTGCCACCTGTGCTGCCATTCGCACTCATGTGGTCGCCGTCTGTCCGCGTTGCTGTCAGGACTGGTCGCGAGCTGCGTGACCGCAGCATTGCACCAAAGTCAGGTTCTGACAGGTCCTTAGCGATATAGTTGGGGGTATCTGCATTCGCGACATTCTCTGCAATCACCCGCTGCCGGTCCGACAGCCAATGCATGCGTTCCTTCATCATCGAAAAGATGGGGGAGTCACCAAGAAACATGTGCGCGCGTCCTGATCATGCACCACAAGGTGCGGGTTGCCGCGTGGTGCAACCCTTTCTGGGATCACGCGAGTGAGAAATCGCGAACAGATGCAATCCTTGCGTCGTTCGTTAAGAGCAGTTTCGCGCCACTAGGTAAATTTTGCCTTAATTGGTTTCCCACAGGCTACAGCCCCGCAATCGCGCGACCATTGTATCTACAGGACATTTTGAAGGGCTTAACCCGTTCTTAAGCATAAACCCGGCAACATCTGCCCAGTTACGGCACAGAGTCGGCGGATTTGTTAACCAGTTTCGTCACCATCGAGTGCCAAGGTTTATTGGGGAAAGTTCATGGAACTCAGCGAAATACTCCGCTTCGCATCGGCGCTTATCTTTGTTGTCGGTCTGATTGTTGCCTGCGCCTGGGGCGCAAAGCGCTTTGGCTTGGTACCAACCGGCCGTCAGACATCTCCGACCAAACGCCTCGCAGTCACAGAAACACTGGCAATCGATCCCAAGCGCAAGCTTGTGATTGTGCGGCATGATGATCGCGAGCACCTCCTCCTCCTTGGAGATCAGGACACTATTCTAGAAGCTGGGCTCCCCGCCAAGGCAGAGCCGGAAATCGACCCAACAGCTGAGGTCAAACCCCTCAACACATCAGCCCTTACCGGCCCCGTAACAGATCAGATGCAAAAGGTTGTCTCCCTCCTGAAGGAGCGCCGCGCGTGATTTTCTCCCCAAGTCAAAAGCATCTGATATTTGCTGCTCTTACAGGCCTCGTTGTTTTCCTGCTGTCTGCCCTCCCCGCTGCTGCAGAGACCATCAACGTGGACTTCTCGGAAGGCTTCGGCCTCACCGAACGCGTTGTTCAGATCATTGCTCTCGTCACGGTACTCAGTCTCGCTCCGTCTATCCTGATCATGATCACCTCTTTTGTGCGCATTGTGGTGGTTCTGTCACTCCTCAGAACCGCGATGGGCGTACAGCAATCACCCCCAAACTCTGTGATCATCAGTCTCGCCCTCTTCCTCACAGCGTTCATCATGGCGCCAGTTTTTGAAACGGCCTACGAGACGGGCATTGAGCCGCTCATCAATGAAGAAATCGAAATGGGCGAAGCCTTGAGTATTTCCTCCAAGCCGTTTCAGGAGTTCATGCTGACCCAGGTACGGGACAAAGACCTGCAGCTTTTTATGGACCTGTCAAAAACACCCGCTGTCGAAGAACAGCAGGACATTCCATTTCAGGTCGTCGTCCCTGCATTCATGATCAGTGAGCTGAAGCGCGCTTTTGAGATCGGGTTTCTTATCTTTGTCCCGTTCATCGTCATTGACATGATTGTGGCCTCTGTCCTCATGTCCATGGGCATGATGATGCTGCCACCGATCATTATCTCCCTGCCCTTCAAGCTTATCTTCTTTGTGCTTGTTGATGGCTGGCACCTGATCACGGGATCATTGGTTCAAAGCTTCGGGACTTAGCTACTCAACCAACAGCGTCTATCGGCGACGTCAAAGGGTGGCCGCTGTTGGCCATCTGCACTTGCCTATTTTTGACAAATCCGTTTCGTCAATTGATCGCTGTATCTAAGCCTTCCAAAGGCTCTGAGAAACTGCCTTCCATACTCTGCACGAAACTGTCCAGCGTATCGATGGACGCGACGCTGCGCGCAAGATCTCTAAAGGCAACACCATTGGTTTGAATGGGGTCTGTGACCACAGCAAAGGCTGAAGCATCGGGGCTGGCACTCATCAGGTCTCCGAATTTTGCCCGCATGCGCTCCAACCCGATGGCATCATCATCCAGAGAAAAGCTAATGGCAGCTCGCAAGACCTGAAACCGTTCGTCATCGGTCAGTGGGAGTGGATCGCGCCAGCGTGCACCAAGCGCGGTTTCGAAATTGACGGCAGCGACTGCCCATTGCTGCGCTTCCCAATGAATATTCGCAACCAAATCAGCCACGCCCTCCCCTTCCGTTTCTGAAAGAAGGTCCAAAGCATGGTCATAGAGGCCAAGGTCAGTCAGAGCCCGCGCCTCAAGTAGTCGGCGTTTGTGTGTCAGGTCTTTGGGCAACCGTACCTGCTTGGTCGAGCGAATAGCCCGAAGCGCCGCATCAGGCTGCCTGTTCATAAGCTCAATCAGGGCCAGCTTGGCAGCGACCTGCGCCTGCGCTGTGCCGCGGAGGCGATTATCAACCTGATGCCGGAGCAGCGTTGCGGCTTTGTCTAATAGATCAACGTCAACCATCCGGTCGGCTAGATTGCGAATAAGTGCATCCCCACGCCGACCAATCGGTGTCAGTTCACGAAACTCATAGTAGATGGAGAGTGCTTCAACCGGATCCATCTCGTCGGCGCCGCCGCTCAGATAAAGATCAGTAAATGTCTCTGTCATACCGGAAGCGACACGCCGTGCCCGCTCGGTTTCCGGGAAGGTCCCAACCGCCATTCGCCAGATTTCAAGCCCTTCAGCGACCTCACCTTTCGCAATCAGCAGCTCGCCCAGCCGTTCCAGAACCGCCAGTTCAAGATCATCACCCCGCCAAACCAGGCGCAGGGCATGCAACTCGATGGTCAGCTCTTCGTCACTCATTGCACCAAGCTCATGTCGGAGGTTGGCGTGGGCAAACCGCGCACGCGCAAGAATGGCCCTATGGTCCGATGTTAGGAGTTGGTCATAAATCTCAAGAGCTTCATCAGCCCGCCCTAGCGCCTCGAAAAGCTGGGCGCGTGTAAGGGCGGCTTGTTCCGTCCATCGGTCATTGTCTGCGCCCGCTGGGATCCGGTCCAAATTGAATTCAACGCTGCCGAGGTCCCCCGTCGCCAGCGATGCTTCAGCGGCCTTCATTCTGAAAAGTGCTTGCAGATCCGGCCCGTAAATCTCGAAAGCTTTCTCTGCCTGTTCGAATGCCAAGCGTGAATCCGCCCACTGGGTCAATTCAGCATACGCCACACCGCGCCAAAGCGATGAATGAGGATCATCGTCCAATGCAGGGAAAGCCAGGTCGGCAATAGCCTCTTCCGGTCGCGCCATCATGATCTGTGCAACGCCACGAAGCGCGCGGAAGCCTGGGTCATTCTCTAGCGTTTCCGATGTCAGAGCTGCGCCCTGCAACATGGTGTAGGCTTCCGTTCCCAGGCGATAACTCAGCAGGAATTTGGCGTATTTTATGCGCGCTTCAGCAACATCGTCCTCGCCAGCAAGCGCCACTGTACGTTGATGGAACTGTTTGCGCTCTATGAAGTTCTTGCCGGGGGAATAGCGCCACCGTTCGAAATCCATGCGACCTGGCGCCGAGGGGTCACCAACACGCGAAGCCGCTGGCGCATTGCCTGAATAGTCCGGGCCGTCTGCCGCGGAAAGTGTCAGACCAGATCCTCGTGACACTGTTACGCCGCGCGGCGTCTCACTGACATAGAGATCATCGGCACGCGATACCAACGCAAGCCCTTGTGCAGTCGAAAGCGCCTCGAACTCAACAAAGTTTCGCGGTGCGAGAAGACCCTGCGGCGGCCCTTTAGCCGTAACAATTGCGATCGTGTCATAGATTACCGGATCGCGAACCCAGTGAATGCTGCCCACGCTCTCCACATCAAAAATCACCTGCGGTTCGCCCGTCGCACTCCATGCGCGGGTTATCCCAACTGGCCGGGTTGGTTCAACGATCATATCGCCAAGGGTTACCACCCAGCGATTGTCCCGCTCCCCCGCCGTGATCAGCACCCGATCCGGCGGTGCAAATCGAAGGGCACTCGCCCCATCAAGTTCGACAATCTCTGGATCGCCAAGACGTTCGCGCACTACCGGCCCCAGGTCGGACAGGTTGAAATCTGTTTCTCGATCGAAAACCATCCAGACGCGATTATCGCGCTGGAAGATCGCCGCTTTGGTTGGTTCTGCCCAGGGGAACGTCAGGCGTATGCTGCGCTCTGTTAGATCAGACGAAACGGGAAGCGCCGCCTGATCAGCTTCAGCCGGATTGGGATAGGTTGAGAGAAGCTCCTCTGTACCATCTGGCACAGAGCTCTCTTCCGGCAGGTTCTCTTCTGCCTCAGCAACAATTGACGGTGCACTGGTCTCAGCGTCGACAAGTGTCAGCTCAGCATCGGTTTCCTCTGTAGCCGCCACGCTCGGAACCAGTTGCTCTGGCGGCGACGACGCTAACGCTGGTGCTTCCTCACCGGCCGTCTCTGCCGCAGCGGCTTCTTGTGCCGCTGCTGCTCTCTGGCTCTCCGGCTCTTCAATCCGGTCTGCCGTAGACCCTGTCGGAACGGGTAGCAGAGGTGCCGGGGCCGCCGATGCAACAGGTCGCACATCTTCCGGTCGCGCGGGCGCAACATCCAGCACCACGCTTAGGTCCTCTCGGAAATCACGAACTTTGACACCGGGCTCGGTCTCAACAAAGACAGTAAGCCGACCGCCTGACTTCTCTACGCGCGCAGACTTCACAAACGCTGGCGGGTCAACGCGGAGGGAGGCAAGCGGAAGGTCGGCAATCTGATCAAACGTAATTGTGATCCGATTATCTCTGAAGGCCGTCGAATAGAGAACCGGGCGATCCCACTCAAACGCCAGCCGCGTAAAACTGGGTTGTTCGCCAACACGAAGGGCAACGCGGGGCAAGTCCTCGACAATCTCAAGAGCCTGCGGCCCAAGCTCAGCGAACTGAGCGGCCCGTTCTTGACGTTCGCGTTCTTCTTTCGCCAAGCGCGCAACCACGTCCGCTGGCAACGGCGGTGGATCACCTGCCCATCCAGGTGCCAGCAAATCGATATAAAGTTCATGACCAGCTTCCTGGGCGTGGATATTAAAGTCCGCCTTCATCGCCATGCGCAAGGTGCGGTCATCCCCGTCCATCCGGACCAGTGCAAGATATCGCGGCATCCGGCGTAGCAGATCATCAATATCGATCTCTAGGGGCCGCTCGAAAGTAACAACAAGCACACCAGCCGAAACGAGGGTCTCATAACCAGGCAATCTTTTATCCGGCACAGCTGGGTCGTCTGGCAATCCGGTATCCGGCCAGGAAAATACCAGTCGTCCAAATCCATTTTCCTCAGCACCAGACAACCGGACATCGTCAGCAGCTATTGCAGGAGCAATCAGGCCGCCGATGAGAAGCGTAGCACCCAAAGCCGACCGCTGGATGAAGGACCAAAAAATGCGACGCATCATGCTCCCCCTCCCCGTTGATCGCTTATGATCAGGAGCAGAGCATCACCTGAGAGCCCTGGTGTGACAAACCGCTCAATCGGTCGTGAATATCCTGCTTGTCGAAGGGCTGCTGCAACGCTGTCAGCGCGATCAAATGCAAGCGCCCAATCATCCGACGGGACCGCAGACATGACGCTGATTGGGTTTGCAACACCTGACAGAATACGGGATAGGTCCGCAACCACACCGCCAGCGAGTGGTCGTAACGTGTGCGCATCAGAGGCAAATGCAAAATCCGGCGCAAAACGGATCACGAGACGCCCATGTTCCACCTTCTGAGACAAGGGCCCGCTGTCACCGATTGGTGCAAGACCACGATCAGAGAAGACGGCAGCGAGATAATCGACAGTTAGCGTCGGCAACGAAGAGGTTTGAACATTACGGGCATCGCGCTGTTGGGCTGCCTGGTCAACCGATGAGATACCTGGCCCGCCTGAAACACTCGCATCACCCCGGCCGCTAAGCGGCGATGACATGGCATAGATCAGCACGAAAAAGGCAACGAGAATGGCCGTCAGATCAGCAAATGTAACCAGCCAAAGCGATCCTTCACTTTGGGTTTCCATGGGGGCCTGGACAGAGGCGTTCACGATGAAGCCTCCGGAAGTGTGAAGAACCGGAAGCTGACATAATCGCGCGGCGCATCAGTAACACCAACAGCAAGATGGCCTTCCGGCGTGCCAGCAGCTGACAACAGCCGAGCCACAGAGGCTGCACGGCGAACATCCAATCTGTTTTGAGCGGCGGCAGGAACAAGAATGACCACATGCCGATCCTTCGAGCCTCCGGCAAGCGCTGCACCAAGAGCGGCAAACAACACACGCTTGTCGGCGCGAATGGCCGCGGCGCCTTCAACAAAAAGCCCTGACACATCAAGCACCAGATCAAGTGACCCACCGTTTCGGACACTCTCCTGCTCCCCAACGTCTGCGAAGGCAGCAATCACTGCGTTTGAAAAATCGCCAGACGCTGGCTGCGAGCCCTCCTGCAACACAGGCAATGCGCCGCCACTGAGACGACCAGCCTGATCAACAGCTCCGGCATTCAGCGCACCAAAGGCATCCTGAATACCGCCAATCACGGGTCCGACCCGCTGTTCGTCAAAAGAGGAACCTGACGTGAGTACGAAGAAAAAGGTGAGCAGCATCAAAAACAGCGAAAGCTGTAACGTGTGTGTACCGTCAGCATTGGTCGACGAGGCCGCAGCAGCAACCTGCCCTTGCCCATCGATCAGCGCGACGCTGGCCATATGATCTTGATCACTCGCTGCCACGTTTGCCTGCCCGGCTCCAAAGCGCCGTTTGTTTCGCGACCCGCTCCCGAATCACTCTCGCCCAAGCACTAAGAATGCCCGGAAACCGAGAGATTTGCGAAACAACACAACGCACTCCACACCTAAGGGCAGCCTAGACAAGGCCCAGTAAAGGTGCCGTTAAGACTGATCGGGTTTTCGGCAGATTTCTGAGGGTTTCAGCTGGTCTAGACATAGCTTTGGCTAGTCAACCAGCTCAGGGAACAGCTGGCGCTTCTTCCAGCAAAGACGTCATGTCCAGTTCTGCGGGAATGGCCCCACCCGTAGCAAGCTCTACGGTCAGTTCTTGAGCTGCGATAGGGTCCATAGCGGCAAGAATAGGAGCCATTTTGCGTTCGCTCATACGCCGGACAACCTGGATCAACACATCCATGTCGAGCTGGCCCAGAATTCGGGCGGCATCCTTCGGTTTCATGTTGGAATACATCGTCACAAGGGACGCCAATTGCTGCTCCTGGGCCTCTTCCTGGACCCCAAACAACGCCTCAATACGCCCTTCTATCTCTTTGAGCTCATCGACGCGTGCTTGCACCCGACGTTCAGACGCCTCAAGCAATCTGGCCTGCATCTGAATGTCCCGCTCCCGCATATCGAGAGCTTTCCGCCGCTGGCTCAAACTGCGCAAGACGTTCTGTTCTGAATTGGAGGGACGATCAAAGTCCTCCGGCGCAAGACGCGCCGACGGATCGACCTCAGTCATTTCGGATTCTGCACCCGCTTCAGAGCCGCCATCCGCCTCTTCAGTCATTTCAGCGTCCGGGGCAGCTTCTTCCTCCGCATAGGCAGGTTGAACACCGCTCAATAGCGCATCAACCCCCACACCGATAGAAATCAGCTTAAGACCCAAAAGCGCAGCAGCACAGACCATCAAGGATGGAAGCAAGCGAACCTGCGGAACTTTGGAAGCGTGAGATGTCATATGGGGTTACCGAGCACGTTTGAGCGCATCAAGAAGTGTTTGATTGAGGCCATCTTCGAGCCGACCTGCGTCGGCTGGTGTCATTCCGACCTCTGCTGATGGCATCGGCACATGTTTTTCCCGCTCACGGGGTCTAAGAGCTGCAGGTATCGGCGCCGGTTGCGACACCCGCGATCGCTCCGTTCCGAGCTGACCGGCAACTTTGTTTCCGGAAGCCACCATAACGGACAGTTCATCGGCCAGCGTGCGCGCATCGCGCATCTGCTGGGTAAGACCATCATCGAGCTGACCGCTCACCTGCTTCATCTGGGAGATGCTGATTTCGGCTCGGGCTGTTGCAGTATTCAGCTGATCAATGGTTTGCTTCAAACCATCCTGACCAGAGCGAAGCGCTTTGAGCTTCCGATCAAGCATGGCGCAGTAAAAAATCGTCGCACCTAGTAGAATGGCAACCAAACCGTCGAGCAAAAGGTCTGTTGGAATGTTCATCATGGCGCTGCCTCATCTGACTCCGGCTCAGCGAATACTGAATTCAGAACCTCAGGCACACCCTGCGTCAGCCGAACGGCCACATTGCCGCCAGTGCGCCCCATTTTGCCCTTCATCAGGGGAATGTCGCCGCAGCGCATTTCGACCGTAGAGTCAGGTGATGCATTGAGCATCAACGTCTGCCCCACTTCGAAACCCATCACGTCGCCAAGCGACATCTGTTGCTCGTCGAGAACTGCGTCAATCTGGACCTTTGTTGACCAGAGCTCCGTCGCCAAGTGGCCTTCCCAAATAGAATCACGGCCGAACTTTTCACCCATAAACATCTGCAAGAGAAGTTCACGAATGGGTTCCAGCGTCGCGTAGGGTAAGAGCATCTCGATGCGCCCGCCCCGGTCTTCCATATCAATACGAAGTTTGATCAGGATTGCCGCATTGGCAGGCCGTGCAATGGCTGCAAAACGTGGGTTGGTCTCCATGCGATCAAGTTCAAACGTGACCGGCGACAACGGCTCGAATGCTGCCTTGGCATCATCCAACACCACTTCAATCATTCGCTCGACAAGATTGAGCTCGATCGTTGTATAGGGACGGCCCTCAATACGCATGGCAGCGGTACCGCGGCGCCCGCCTAGAAGAACATCAACGATCGAATAAATCAGGTTGGAGTCAACGGTGAAGAGACCATAATTGTCCCACTCCTTCGCCCGAAACACCGAGAGGATCGCAGGCAGAGGAATTGAGTTGAGATAGTCACCAAAACGAATGGACGAAATATTGTCCAGACTGACTTCCACATTGTCAGACGTAAAATTACGCAAGCTCGTCGTCATCAACCGCACAAGACGATCGAAAACAATTTCGAGCATCGGCAAACGTTCATATGAAACCAAAGCCGAGTTGATGATCGCGCGGATGCCTGTCCGCTCCCCGTCATCATTCTCATCGACTTCAAAACCTAGCAGGCTGTCGATTTCATCCTGATTGAGAACACGTTCGGAGGCACCATCCGCTTCAAGCTCCGACGCACCATCGTCCCCGTCGGCCATCGCGGCCCACTCTTCGGCCATGGCGTCATCATCGCCCTCGCCACCGCCGACGTCAGCGTCATCATCACCACCGGCTTCTGCCTCCCAGGCAGCAGCCATATCGTCCTGATCGAGATCTTCGTCATCCGCCATGGCGGTCTCCAATATCCGAAGCGAGGCGCATTACTGCACCACGACTTCTTTGAACAAGACGTCGCGCACCTCATGCGGCTCAACTGCCAGATTAAGGCGACGAAGCAACTCTTCTTTCATGCGAACGATTGCGGCAGAACCATCAAGATCTTCAGGACGCAGCTCGCGCAAATAGACCTGAAACCCGTCAACAATCCGCGGCATCAGCAATTCAATCTCAGCAAGTATTTCGGCATTTGGAACCTCAAGGGACACACGCATTTTGAGGTAACGGGTTGGACCACTATCAGTGCTGATATTCACAAGGAACTCAGGCATGTCATAGAAAACAGGCGGCTCTACCACCTCTTCGACCGCAGCCATATCTTGCTCATCGCCACCGCCAAGAATACCAAAGGCAAACAGCGCACCAACGATACCGCCGATCACGACAAGTGCGGGAAGTGCGATGTAGAGAACGATGACCTTACCGCTCATCTTCCTCTTACCGCCTTCCTCGTCGACCCCTTCTTCGAAGTCGATATCGGCATCCGTATCGCTCATTGGCTCATATCCCTCGTTCTCGACGCCGTTAACAAACGGTTGTGAGATCTTGCAATTAGGGACAAATACTCGCCGATGGTGGTTAACGAAGCGTTGCTACCCACCTAACTCATCCACAGAACAGGCATTGCCAGGCAAGTTTTGCCGGGCAAGCCCTGCCTTTCGGCGGAGTCTGCCGTCTCATAAATACCCTAAGCCATTGATTTTATTTTGTTTTCTGATTGGCACAGGCGATGCAATGAGCTTCACCGGGAAACGGGAGCGAAAGCTTCCAGCGGCGGCAAATTGCCATCGCAAACAAGAGACGGACGAAACAGATGGAAAACGCTCTCCTGATCGGGATGACCCGGCAGATGGCGCTCCGGCGAGAAATGTCGATCATCGCGAACAACCTCGCGAACATCAACACGAACGGTTTCAAAGCCGAGCAGCCAATATTCGAACAATACCTGTCCCGCACAGCATCCGAGGACAGCCCTAACGATACGATTTCCTTTGTGCAGGACTTCGGCATGCATCGTGACCTTGGTGAAGGCAGGATGGAAGTCACTGACAATCCACTCGATGTCGCCATTTCTGGTGAAGGTTATTTCAAAATCGACGCGCCTGAGGGCACCCGTTACACGCGCAATGGTGCTTTTGAGCTCGACGCGCAGGGCCGCCTGGTCACTGGAGACGGCTACCCTGTTCTTTCAGCCGCAGGGACAGGCTTCACGTTTGGTCCTGAAGACGGACAGATATTGATCTCAGGCGACGGCACGATCTCAACAGATCAAGGCCCTCAGGGTCGAATTAGCCTTGTGACATTTGAAGAAGAACGAAAGCTTCAAAAGGCGGGTGGCACTCTGCTTAAGACAGAAGAGCCTGAAATTCCGGTCGAGAATGTGAGCGTGCTTCAGGGCGCCGTTGAAAGTTCAAATGTTCAGCCCATTCTGGAGATGACACACATGATCTCGGTCATGCAGGCCTATCAGAGCGCAAACAAGATCGTTGAGAAAAGCGACGAACTGCAGCGCCAGGCAATATCCACATTGGCCAAGGTCAACTAGTCAGCAGCGCCTAACACTTTTAGGCAAGAGAAAGGATCAACCCCATGCAGTCGCTTAGCATCGCCGCCACAGGCATGATGGCCCAGCAGCTCAATGTCGAGGTGATCTCGAATAACGTCGCGAATATGAGCACCGCAGGCTTTAAACGCCAGAAAGCCACTTTTCAGGACCTGATGTACCAGGACTTGAAGCGAGTTGGCTCGACATCATCTGACTCAGGCACAATTGTTCCCGCCGGCGTTCAGGTCGGTATGGGTGTCCGCACCGCCGCCGTGACGCGCATCGCAGCCCAGGGCAACCTGGACATCACAGAAAATGATTATGACCTTGCAATCCAAGGCCGTGGATATTTCCGTATTCAAATGCCAAGCGGCGACGACGCGTTCACGCGTGCAGGGAATTTCAGCACAAGCGCCACTGGCCAACTTGTAACCGCAGACGGCTACACAGTTCAGCCCGGCATCACCATTCCTTCGAATGCGATAGATGTTTCGATCAACGCCCAGGGACTTGTGCAGGTGACACTATCTGGGCAGACCGACCCACAGACCGTCGGGCAGCTTGAATTGGCCGCCTTCCAGAATCCAGCCGGTCTAGATCCCCTTGGGGACAACCTGTTCATGGAATCCGCAGCCAGCGGCACACCGACAACAGGCAGCCCGGCCTCCGATGGCTTCGGCTCTCTCCTGCAGGGATATCTGGAGACCTCCAACGTCAACGCCGTGAGCGAGATCACCAATCTGATCACTGCGCAGCGTGCTTATGAAATGAACGCGAAGATGATCACAGCGACAGACGAAATGCTGTCAGTGACCTCAAACCTCCGCTAACGCCAGCAACAACGAACCAATAGAAAGTTAAAAGCAGGTCCATCATGACACGGCTTTCCTTTTCTCAGAACTGGACCCTAATCAATGCGATCATCGCGTTGTGGGTGCTCTTTTCCCTAACCCAAGCCGAGGCGGCCGTTTTGCGGCCACACGTCTCCGTCACTGGCGACACTGTGACTCTCGGCGACTTATTCGACGATGCGGGAACGGCGAGCGATATTGTTATCGCAGCAGCTCCCCGTCCCGGCGCACCTACCGCGATATCTGTCTCTCGCATTTCCCAGGTAGCGCGTCGGAACGGCATAGCGTGGCGCAACACGCAAGGCCTGACCCGCATCGTCGTTTCAAGATCTGGTATTCCGCTGGCACCAGAGATCACACGGGCAGCGCTTGCCGATGCAATCGCTGAAGAAGCCCCCACTGTCGCAGCGAAAGGCCTGATTGAGGTGATTTTCACCAGCGGCGCAGACCGTTTGATGGTTACCAATGATGAAACACCATCACTTGCTGTCGAACAGGTCGCATTTGACACCCGCAGCGGACGCTTCCGCGCGGTTGTTCGCGTGCCTGCAGAAGGAGAGGACGCCCAAAGGTTCCGCGTCAATGGCCGTGCCTATCCCGCTCTGGATATCCCCGTTCTCACACATCGCATGAGCCCAGGCGACAAAATCACCGAAGCCGATGTTGATTGGATGCGCATCCCCGCGACGCGCGTCTCACAGAACATCATAGATGACACATCCCATCTGATCGGTTTCACACCTCGTAGAAGCCTGCGGCCTGGTGAGCCAGTCCGGAGCAGCGATGTTGAACCGCCGCGCCTCGTAGAGAAAGGGTCAATCGTTTCAGTGACCTATCAGTTAGCGAACATGAGCCTTTCAACGCGCGGACGGGCTTTGGAAGACGGAGCGCTTGGCGAGATCATCAAAATCGTCAATCCCCGCTCCCACCGCACCATTGAGGTTGAAGTAACCGGCACCAATCGGGCCCAGGTTGCACCTATTGGTCCCATTCGTGTGAGCTCACTCAAATGAGAAACCCCACAGGAAAGCCATTTCTAATGACCCAAACATCAAAAAATCTCCTGTCAAAAGCACTCGTTTTGAGCTGTATTGCCCTGGTTGTTTCAGGGTGCGCCGTAGCGGATCGCTTGGCTGATGTTGGTGCAGCACCTGCCCTATCGTCGATTGCCAATCCGACCGCACAACCGGGCTACCAGCCTGTTTCTCTGCCAATGCCGACACCGGAACGGGCGTCTTATCAGCCCAATTCACTCTGGCGGTCGGGCGCGCGTGCATTCTTCAAAGATCAACGAGCATCGCGTATCGGCGACATTCTGACCGTCCGCATCAACATTGCCGACGAAGCATCGGTTGACAACGAAACCAGCCGCACCCGAACCAATAGTGAGGATGCAGGCCTGGACAGCTTCCTCGGATATGAATCGGCTCTAAATTCCTTTCTACCTGAAGCTGTCGTCGCCGGCTCATTGGCTGACCTGGACAGCGCAAGCTCCAGCGTTGGAACGGGCAAAGTTGATCGCAAAGAAGAGATTGATCTCACGGTCGCAGCGGTCGTAACCCAGATCCTGCCAAACGGAAACATGGTGATCGAAGGTCGCCAGGAAGTTCGGGTCAACTTCGAAGTCCGCGAATTACTGGTGTCAGGCGTCATCCGCCCAGAAGACATCACCGCGTCGAACACGGTTGCACATACCCAAATTGCCGAAGCCCGCATCTCCTATGGCGGCCGGGGTCAGATCACCGACGTTCAGCAACCACGCTACGGACAGCAGGTCTTCGATATTCTCATGCCGTTCTAATCAAACAGAATGCAGATACAAAAAAGGCGGGCTTTGAAAAGCCCGCCTTTTCTCTGTTTGCCAAGGGAAACAATCAATCGTCGCGATAGACCTTCTCGCGCCGCTCATGGCGTTCCTGGGCTTCTATTGAAAGCGTTGCGATTGGCCTTGCATCCAACCGTTTCAAGCTGATGGGTTCGCCCGTATCTTCACAATAGCCATATGTGCCGTCTTCAATACGGAGCAGCGCTTGATCAATCTTAGAGACCAGCTTCCGTTGACGGTCCCGCGTCCGCAATTCCAGCGCGCGTTCAGTCTCGTTTGAGGCCCTATCAGCGATATCGGGATGGTGCCCAGACTCATCCTGCAGGTGTTGCAGAGTCTCCTTGTTCTCCCGGAGAATATCCTCTTTCCACCCTTCCAGCTTGCGCCGGAAATATTCCTTCTGCCTTTTATTCATAAAAGGCTCGTCATCGCTTGGCGTGTAGTCCTTAGGTAAGCGAACTGCCATTCTTACTCTCTCTCCCTTGTGCGCCGAACCATCACCAGAACGAATACCAGACCATCCGGACCTCTCTTCTGGGTCTGCACAGTCTCGATAGGATGAGCTGACATGCCACGGTGACCAAAGGTCGGCGGCATCTCGCTCAAGGCGCGGCGGGAGTATATGTAGGAGGTCCTCCCCATACAACCAAGGGGTGGAGCAAGTCAGTGAAATATACGTGAAATCAAGAGCTTGAGCCAAAATTTGGCCGTTCAGCCGACAATATTGCTGGTTAAGATCAATCCAACTCTCTCAACAGAGAGAATCAGCCTGTCTGACCATATTTTGCAAGCTCGACCCTAGCCCGAAGTTCTATGTGATCGAGAACATTGGCCAGCGCAGGATCATCAATCCCAGAGCGTTCAGTGCTTACATGCGACAGCAGCCGCTGAAGCTTATCAGCAGGCAACTCTCCAGCCAGCAAACCGAGTTTAAGCTCGTCCAAAACATCCAGTGTTTCTGAAGCATTTTCAATGGCGCGCCGCCGACCGGTCGTTGGATCGTCTGGTGCACCGACGCCTTGAACCGCCAAAAGAGAATGAATGGATGTCAGAGAAGAAACACCGCCAGCAGCCTGGCTAGGCTGCGCTCCACCAGACCCAAAGTTTGGTGAAAATACTGCGCCCGCCCCTCCCGCACCTGCCTTTTTGGCTGGTCCTTTTGATGGCGCCGCGTGCTGTGACGAAACGATCTTCATGACACTCTCCATTAACAGCCACAAAGCATGGTCTGGCGACCTGGGACTGCATTTAAGAGCGGTAGAATGGGGCCTCCCCACTTAACAGCACGTTAAGCATAAAACGCCCGGCAAACTCTGCCGCACAAGCGGCAATCAGTGCCGGTTTCAGTGGCCGAACCCATCGGAGCATCAAATGCTCAAAATGATATTCTCCATATATATCAATGGTCTGTAGGTTTTTTACACCAAAACCCAACATGGCACGGTGTTCGCTAGGGAAGACCCAAGAACACGGGCACACGTGCGCCCGGATATTGAGACAAAGGCCAAACGCATGCGTTCGATCATCAAATGGATTTCCAAGAGTCGCCCAGCCCTGCTCACCTTGGCTGGCACCCTATTGGTGACTTCCGGGATGTTGTTGCCGTCAAGTGCGGAAGCAACATCACGCATCAAAGACATCGCAGATGTTGAAGGCATCCGGGAAAACCAACTCATTGGTTATGGCCTTGTTGTTGGTCTTGATGGCACAGGCGACTCTCTGAACAACGCTCCCTTCACGCTGCAAAGCTTGACCTCCATGCTGGAGCGTCTCGGCGTGAATACCCGCGACACAGATCTCAATACCGACAATGTTGCCGCTGTGATGGTCACGGCAAACCTACCGGCTTTTGCACCACAAGGGACCAGGATCGACGTGACGGTCAGTGCCCTTGGCGATTCTGAGAGCCTTCAGGGCGGCACATTACTTGTCACCCCGCTTATGGGCGCAGACGGTGAAGTATATGCAGTTTCCCAAGGCCCTGTCGCTGTTGGCGGCTTCAGCGCAGGCGGCGACGCAGCTTCTGTAACCCGTGGAGTTCCGACCAACGGTCGCATCTCCAACGGGGCGATTGTCGAGCGGGAAATCAAATTCGAAATGGCAGATCTTGGCCTGTTGCGCCTGGCTCTGCGGAACCCTGACCTCACAACAGCACGCCGGATCGCCTCAGCGATCAACGCCTTCCTTGGCCGATCTACGGCGACTGCCCAAAACCCGACGACTGTAGAACTCACGATTCCCGCCAATTATCGCGGCACAGCAGTTGATCTCCTCACAGACATTGAGCAACTGCGTGTTGAACCCGACACACCTGCCAGAGTCGTTATAGATGAGTCATCTGGTGTGATCGTCATGGGTCGTGACGTCAGAGTGAGCCAAGTCGCGATCGCGCAAGGAAACCTTACGATTTCCGTGACCGAAACCCCCCAAGTGAGCCAGCCAAATCCGTTTGCCGAAACAGGAGATACAGTCGTCGTTCCCCGAACAGATGTTGGTGTGCAAGACGGCACTGAAAGGCGACTGGCAGTTCTCGACGGCTCTGTTTCACTGCAAGTGCTTGTCGATGGACTGAACGCTCTGGGCGTGAGCCCGCGCGACATGATCACGATCCTGCAATCCATCAAAGCTGCCGGCGCTCTGCAGGCGGAAATCGAGGTGCTCTGATGACTGCAGAAGCTGCTTTCGCCTCCCCCTTTCGCCTCACGAGCCAAATCGCCGAGGCGGACCGGGCGTCGACGAACGCCCAAAAACCAACCCAAAATGCTGCGGAGGCCCGCGAGGCCGCTGAAAGCTTCGAAGCGCATTTTCTCGCCAATTTCGTGGACTCCATGTTTTCTGGCATGGAAACGGATGGGCCCTTTGGCGGCGGTCACGGCGAAACCGTGTTTCGCTCCCTGCTCAATCAGGAATATGCCGGGGCCATGAGCCGGTCCGGCGGTGTTGGCATCGCGGACTCCGTTTTCAAAGAAATACTCAAAATTCAGGAGGCCTCACAATGACCCCGCGCCGGCAACCAAAAGCAAACACTCAAACCCCTCTGGAAATGGTGGACCGAATGACGGTCCTTGCGACCCGCTTGAAGGAAGTCCTGAGCGCTGAGTCTGAAATCCTCAAGAGTCAGGACTTGAAGAAAGTCGCTGAGTTCCATGAGGAAAAGACGCGCCTTACCAATGAGTTAGCGCTACAGGTCTCTGCTCTGAAGAAGGCTCCACACCTTGTTGATCGGGCACCAGCTGAGCGCGTGTCGCACCTCAAAGCGGTTATGAACGCCCTGCACCAACAATCTGATGAAAGCAGCAAATTGCTCGCCGCAGCCAAGTCTGTATCCGACGGCCTCGTAAAAGCCGTTGCCGGACTCGCCGCCCAAAAGAGAGCGCCACAAACAGGCTATGGCAACAGCGGCGCAATGACCCAATCGCGACGTGGCGGAACCCCCCTCTCTCTGGATGCCAGCATTTAGGGCATAGAGGCTCTGGCTTCCGAGATCTGATTGACGCTCATCAGCCACACCAGACCCCTTCATTTCTGGGACATGGACAACATGTGTTAACGCTCTGCTAACCCTAATTTGAGACTTCTAAGACAACGAAACCGGTCTTGGACCAGATACAACACCAGCAAGGATCGCAGGCCCATGAGCTCAACGCCTCAACCTGTTCAAGCGCACGGTCTGGATATTGACCGCACCATGAAACAGGCGGTCCTGCTTCATCAGAAAGGTCGGCACGAGCAGGCGGAAAAACGCTACAGCAAAGTCCTGACCGCCAACCCATCACATGTGGGCGCCCTGCACCTCATGGGTGTCTTGGCGCATCAGGCAGGCCACAATGACAAAGCTGTAGATTGGATCCGGAGGGCGCTGGATGTCGACCCAACCTTTTCGGACGCTCACTTCAATCTGGCCCTGGTGTATGAGGCAGAGGGCCGGATCGGCGAGGCAGAAGCCTGCTACCGGCAAGCTGTAGAAACAGATTCAGAAAACCTGAAGGCCCACCTAAATCTCGGCAACCTCCTCTTTCAGCGAGAGGATTTCGGCTCGGCGTTAAAGTGCTATGACACGGTTTTGGCACTCGCACCCGCAGACCCTCTCGCCCACAAGAACCGATCACGTGCTCTTCGGGCCATGAATAGCAGTGAAGAGTCGCTAGAAGCGGTAGCCAGGGCGGTTGAACTTCGACCAGACGATGCGCTGTTTCAGCTGGAATATGGCAATGCGCTCCGCGAAGACGGACACCCAGAAAAAGCCGCACAGCATTTTTTGATTGCAGAACGGCTTGAGCCAGACAATATCAGCATACTCTGCAACCTGGGCGGCATACTGAAAGACCTAAACCGCCGAGACGAAGCTGAAGAGAAGCTAAACCGGGCAATTGAGATCGATCCAAACTGTGCGGAAGCCTACGTAAATCTTGCCAACCTCGCCCTTGACCGAGAAGACCATCAGAAATCGGTCGACTTGATAGAGCAGGCCCTGGCCATACGCCCAGAATACGCAGAGGCCTATTGCACACTTGGCCGGGTTCTAAGCGCACAAGCCATGAACGAGGATGCTTTTGCCGCCTTCCAAAAGGCCATCGAGATTTCGCCCAAATTCGCAGAGGCCTATGTGAACCTTGGGTCTGTTCTACAAACCATCGGCCGCCCCGAAGAAGCCCTCCGTGCCTATGAGATCGCCCTAAACATTAAGCCAAAGATGGACATGGCCTACTGGAACCTGGCCCTCGCCCTCTTGTCAGCAGGCAGGCTGGACGAAGGCTGGAGCCTGTTTGGCTATGGCTTTACCTCCAAACAAAGACAGCCTCACCGACCCTTCCCCGGTCTAATCTGGGAAGGCGAAGATGTGAGTGACAAAACGCTGTTTGTCTGGCGGGAACAGGGATTGGGCGATGATATTCGCTTTTCAACGGTCTATCACGACCTTGTCGGGAAAGCCCAACAACTCATCATTGAAACAGATGAGAGGCTGGTCCCCCTCTACCAACGCACCTGGCCAACGGCACTCGTTCGTCCAGAAACCCGCACAAGCACCGGTCTTGGCACCATGCGTGACGAAGACGTTGATTTTGACCTGACAGCACCCGCTGGCATGGCCGCGTCGTTTCTTCGGCGATCGCTGGAAGACTTTCCAACTGAACCCAAACCGTTGTTGCCTGATCCCAATGTGCAACTCAGGTGCAATCAATGGCTAGAGAGCCTTGGCCCAGGCCCAAAAGTGGGTATTGCCTGGCGTTCAAGCCTGATGACAAAAACACGCGCGCTCTATCACACCAAACTCACAGATTGGATCAAACTCCTACAGTCCAAGGGCGTGAGCTTTATTAACCTGCAATATGATGATGTCACAGAAGAGTTGAACGAGCTTCAGGCTGATCACGGCCTGACCATCCACCAGATGCCTGACATCGATCTTTACAATGATCTGGATGGCGCGGCCGCTCTGACATCATGCATGGATGTGGTTGTAACCTCCCCTACTTCAGTCGGCGAAATGGCTGGAGCTCTTCACAAACCAACATTCTGCTACGTCATGAGCAGGCATCCGATGCAATTGGGGACAGACCACATACCCTGGTTCCCCAACACGCGCCTCTATTCAATGATCGACACGGCTGACCACCAGGAAATCGTCGAGAAGATCACAAATGACGTACTAGCTTATCTCAGCATTTCGAAGGATTGACCGATGCCTGCCAAACTTGCCGGGACGACAACCAATACGGCCGCACCGAAGAAAAATGCGAATGAGCTGATCCAAAAAGGAATGCTCGCCCATCGACAGGGCAAATTCGCAGACGCCAGCAAAGCTTACGAGAAAGCGCTGAAAAAGGCGCCAAAGGAACTGGCAGCTCTCAATCTTCTGGCAGACGCGCAGCTCAATCTGGGCAAGAATGCGCGCGCACTTGAGACAGCACACAAGGCAATTGCCCTCAAATCGGACATGCCAAGCACCTGGATGGTCAAAGGGTCAGCGCAGCGGCGTTTGGGAAAATATGACGACGCAATCACGTCTCTCGAAACGGCCCTTGAGCTTAAGCCGGATTATACCGACGCACTCATGACGCTCGCCGGCACCTTGCGCGATGCAGGACAGCTGGATGCGGCAATCGAGGCATACGAAGACCTGGTCGAAATAGCGCCTGAGATGGCGATGGCTTATTACAATCTCGGAAACGCCCTTCATGCCGATGGTCAGGGTGACGAAGCGGTTTTCGCCTTTGAAAGCGCAATTGAACACGATCCCTCTTATGTACCTTCGTTCATCAACCTTGCTGGCGTCCTCAACTCTGGGGACCGGGCGGAGGACGCCCTTGCTCTGTCCGACAAAGCTTTGGAGCTGCTACCCTCCTCACGTAGCGCAATGATCAATAGGGGGAACTCCCTCAAAACGCTTGTCCGCTTCGACGAAGCAGAAGCGCAGTACCGCGAACTCATCGCTCTAAACGGGGCAGATGCGACCGCTCATGACCTTTTGGGCACCGTTCTTCAGGGCCAGGCGCGCATTGAAGAAGCGATAGCAGAATATAGGGTCGCGATTGACCTTGATGGGAAGGAAGGACTCTACAAAGGAGACCTCTCCATCGCCCTTCTCGCAAACGGTTCTCTAACCGAAGGCTGGAAGCTTTACGAAGCCCGCTTCGGCGGCGGCGACGCATTGGTTCGCCAGCGTAGAATTGGCCTAAAAACCTGGCAGGGTGAATCTCTCGCTGGCAAAACCCTCTACATCTGGCGTGAACAGGGTGTTGGCGACGATGTTCGCTTTGCCTCATGCTTCAACGACATCGTAGATCGAGCAAAAGAAGAAGGCGGCAAGGTTCTGATTGAAACAGATCCACGTCTAATGACCCTCTATGAAAGATCTTTCCCGTTCGCTGAAATCCGCGCGGAAGGGGATGTACAGTTTGATCGCGACATCGATTACGACATCGCAGCTGGTTCTCTACCTGGCCTGGTTCGAAACAACCTGAGTCAATTCCCATCAACGGGGGGCTATTTATTGCCCAAACCTGACCAGGTTGCGCAACTGAGGGCCGAAATCGACGCCCTCGGCGGTGGCCTCAAAGTAGGCATCGCCTGGAGAAGCCGCAACATGACGGCAAACCGGAGGCGTTTCTATACTGAGCTAGAGGATTGGAAGGCCTTGTTTGGCAAGTCTAACATCCAACTCATAAACCTTCAGTACGACACTGTCGACGAAGAGATCAACGACGTAAACTCGCGCCTCGATGCTCAGATCCACCAGGTGGCGGGGTTGGACCTGATGAACGACCTCGACAGCGCAGCTGCACTCACAGCCGCCATGGACGTCGTCATTTCCGCGCCCGTTTCCGTGGCCGATATTGCAGGCGCCGTCGGCAGCCGCTGCTTTGCCTATGGACCGCATCGACACCCAATGTGCCTGGGTACAGACCACCTGCCCTGGTACCCCGAGACGACCTGGACTGGTAAAGTCTGGAATGCCCCTCTTCAACAATCGGTGGATAAGATTGTTCAAGAAGTAACCCAGCTTGCCAGCACCAAGTAAGTCCGCAGCGTTGGTCTGACCCGGCAAGGACAGACCAACACCCGGCAAAACCTACCTGGCCAGGGCATAACTTGCCCAACCCCACACCCCCAAAATTTACATAAGTCATTGATTTAAAACAGTTTTTCAAACTGGCCCAACCTTTGCGATGTTCCTCCTGACGAAAGCCGGTGTTCTGCCGGTTTAGGAGGAAATCATGATCCGTAGACGGAGCAAAAATTGGAGTGCTAGTGGCAAAGCCACCAGCGTATCAATTCGACACACTGTTTACCGGGCATTAATGATTAACTCCGAGTATACGCACCGTGCCGAAACGGGACAGTTCGGCAAAAGCCCGGAGGGTATAGACCATGTCTGATGTGGTTTTATCAGGAGCAATTCGCTCAAATCTGCTGAGTTTGCAGAATACAGCGAGCTTGCTGGCAACAACCAATGAGCGCCTCGCGACCGGTTTGAAGGTCAACAGCGCTATCGATGATCCGACCGCCTTTTTTACGGCTCGGAATCTAAACACACGTGCAGCCGATCTGACCAACTTGTTGGATTCGATGGATCAGGCTGTGCAAACACTCAGAACAGCGGATGAGGGCATCGAAGCTCTTACCAAGCTGATCGAGACGGCAAAGGCCACCGCGAACCAGGCACTTGATACACCAATCAACGCCTCCTTCGCCGAAGGGCCAAGAGATGCCGTCACAGATCAGACGCTGAATATGACAGCGGTTTTCGCATCTATCGCTTCTACGGACCAGATCACTATCGCGTTTGACGGCGGGACAGCAGTCGCAATCACCGTCGGTGGCCAGACTGTTTCGAAATTCATCAGCTCCATCAACGGACTGAGCGGAATTTCTGCAAGCATCACGTCAAATGGTTCGTTCCGAATTGAAGCGGACGATGGTTCAGATCTTGTCATCGCAAGTGGCGTTGGCTCTGTTGCAACAGATCTCGGCATCAACGGGACCTTCGACAACGGCCAGAACCGCACACAGTTTGAAGGTGACTTCAACGGTTTGCGGACGCAGATTGACGAACTGGCAGCGGATGCTTCCTATCAGGGCATCAACCTGCTAAGCGGCGATGATCTAACGGTGAACTTCAACGAGTCACAGACCAGTCAGCTGACGATCCAGGGTGTCACCCTCAATTCAGCAGGCTTGGGCGTAACCTCTGTGAACGCCGATGACTTTACCAACGATGCGACGATCAGATCGTTCATTGCAGAGTTGGACGGTGCGATCAGCACATTGCGGGCACAAGCTTCAACATTCGGTGCAAACTTGGGTGTTGTAGAGATCCGGCAGGGTTTCACCGACAATATGGTGAACACGTTGGAAACCGGTGCTGCAAAGCTGACGCTCGCAGATACAAACGAAGAAGGTGCAAATCTTCTGGCCTTGCAGACACGGCAATCCTTGGGCACCACTGCCCTCTCGATCGCCGCGCAGGCTGAACAAAACGTACTGCAGCTCTTCTAATAAAATGAGCTGTTCTACACACTGTCCCAAGAACATGGTCTGGGTGGACGAGGCTTCGGCCTCGTCCCCGCCCCCAAGACCGAAGAACCCGGGACACTAGAACCATGGCTTCTGCTCGCCAAATTTCAGCAGACACCCTACGCCAGCGTGAAGCTGAATTTCTGATTGCTTCTGCGTCTCGCCTGGACAGCATCAAGTCTGGCCAACACGCCCAAACACAATTATCCGATGCGTTGACCGACAATCTCCATATCTGGAACCTGATCGTCGACAAACTATTGTCCGAACCGGAATGCCAGTTTTCGGCTTCCCTGTGCCTTCAAACAACAGCGCTCGCAGCGACAGTCCTCCGCTATACACATGATGCGCTCGATAGCACCACACCCACAGCTGTGCATGTTCTGGTCAACTTGAATCGAGAACTTGCGGCTGAGTTTTGCGCAGAAAGCACTTTCGTAACCTAAACAAAGTGTCACGCACACCCTCCATTATTCAAAAATATTGGCAACACTTCGTTAGCGATACGCCCGCCCCTTCATCAGAAATTAGGGACAGTTTTCGCCGGAAACCAAGGTCTTTTCTACTCCGGCGCCTGGGAACAGAACTTACCCTCAACGAACCGTATCCAACCATCTCGAAAATTAGTTGCGCCCGTTTACGCTAATTTTACCAACGGCGCCCATAGTGACGACAGCTCAGGATGAGCGTCGAAAGTTAGTTCCTAGGAAAGGAAAGTACCAATGGGTGATATTGCTATCTCAAGCGCGGTTCGCGAGAACCTCTCTTCTCTGCAGAGCACTGCAGATCTTCTTTCACGTACAAATAATCGTCTGTCTACCGGTCTTAAAGTTTCGAGCCCGATCGACAATCCTACGTCGTTCTTTACGGCTCAGGGCCTGAACAACCGGGCAGCTGACCTTGGAACACTTCAGGACAATATTGGCTTGGCCGTTGAAACGCTGAGCGCAGCTGCATCTGGTATCGACTCGCTGCAGACGCTTGTTGAGCAAGCCAAATCAACTGCAAACTCTGCGTTGAACACCAAAATCAAAGCAAACGAGTTCACGTCTACGGCGTCTTTCACAGACCCAACGACAGCTCTCTCAGCATTTGCAAACGCTGCATCTACTGAAACCATCACAATCAACGTTGATGGCGCAACGACAACTATCACAGCGAAAGCTCTGACAGTTTCCAAGTTCGTCTCAGCAGTGAATGGTATCTCTGGTGTAACTGCCTCTCTCTCCGGTAGTTCTCTGAAGGTAGCAGGTACAAACGGTCGTGAAGTGACCATCGCAAGTGGTGTTGGCTCTTTGGGCGGTGACCTCGGTCTGACCGGCACATACGACAACGGTACAAACCGTGACAGCTTTGTTACAGACTACAACAACCTTCTGGACCAGATTGACCAGTTGGCTGCTGACGCAAGCTTCAACGGTGTGAACCTTCTTGACGGCAACGATCTGACCGCGAAATTCAACGAAGACGGATCTTCTTCTTTGACGATTTCTGGGGTTACGTTTGATGCTGCTGGCCTTGGTCTGACAGACTCAACCACGTCTGCTTTTGGTTCTGACGCAGGTATCAATTCCGTAGTCACGACCCTGGACTCCGCAACAAACAACCTGCGGACACAGTCTTCTACTTTCGGTAACAACCTTGCCGTGGTGGAAAATCGCCAGAACTTCACAGATTCGCTGATCAGCGTTCTGGAACGTGGTGCTGGTGGGCTGACCCTCGCTGACACAAATGTTGAAGGGGCTAACTTGCTTGCCCTTCAGACACGTCAGTCTCTGGGTACAACTGCTCTGTCACTGTCTTCTCAGTCCGACCAGGCAGTTCTATCGTTCATTCGATAAGTTCCTATCGACGACGACATCCGGAAAGGCGGGGGCTCAGGTCTCCGCCTTTTTCGATTCTGACACCAGGTTTGCCGCCGGCAGCGAAAAACACATAAGACACGTTCCTTCTTCCGCCAATCTCGCGTAGATTACGTCTGCAAGAAATGCTTCAGATACAGGAAATGTCATGGCCCTCAAAGTTGAGCTCAAGCCCGGCGAACGTTTTATCCTCGGTGAAAGCGTGATCACGAACGACGATCAGCGCACTCGGCTATTTATTGAGGGAAGCGCGCCCATCCTGCGTGAAAAAGACGTCATGCGGGTCGAAGATGCGACCAGCCCCTGCCAAAAAATCTACTTGCTTGTACAGATGATGTATCTCTCACCAGATCCCATCAAACATCACGACATGTATTTTACGGTCGTCAAAGAGGTTCAGGAGGCAGCGCCAAGCACCCTGCCTTATATCGACGCGGTGAACACGCAGATCCTGAACGGTGCCATGTACAAAGCGCTGAAAGCAGCAAAAAAGCTCATTCAATATGAAGCAGAACTGATTGCAGGCACGCTCGCCAGCGCGGCCGAAGAAGCTTCAGCGAACGAAAGTTAGCCGCGCCGTACATACTTTCTTAAGCAACTTACTTAAGCGACAAGTAACTCTAACCCAAAGTCCTACTGCCCAAACCGGCCCCAGGCTCTTCAAATTCAGATTCCTTTAACGCGCAAAGCGCGAGGATGGCTCCAGCTCAGAACGAGCTAACGAGTAAATTCCTAGAAAGGGATATGAGTAATGGGTGATATTGCTATCTCAAGTGCGGTTCGCGAGAACCTCTCTTCTCTGCAGAGCACTGCAGATCTTCTTTCACGTACAAACAATCGTCTGTCTACCGGTCTTAAAGTTTCGAGCCCGATCGACAACCCAACGTCGTTCTTTACGGCTCAGGGCCTGACAAACCGTGCGTCTGACCTGTCCACTCTTCAGGATGACGTTGGTCTAGCTGTTGAAACGTTGAACGCGGCTGCTGCTGGTATTGACTCGCTCTCAACTCTTGTTGAGCAAGCCAAATCAACTGCAAACTCTGCGTTGAACACCAAAATCAAAGCAAACGAGTTCACGTCTACGGCGTCTTTCACAGACCCAACGACAGCTCTCTCAGCATTTGCAAACGCTGCATCTACTGAAACCATCACAATCAACGTTGATGGCGCAACGACAACTATCACAGCGAAAGCTCTGACAGTTTCCAAGTTCGTCTCAGCAGTGAATGGTATCTCTGGTGTAACTGCCTCTCTCTCCGGTAGTGCTCTGAAGGTAGCAGGCACAAACGGTCGTGAAGTGACCATCGCTAGTGGTGTTGGCTCTTTGGGCGGTGACCTCGGTCTGACCGGCACATACGACAACGGTACAAACCGTGACAGCTTTGTTACAGACTACAACAACCTTCTGGACCAGATTGACCAGTTGGCTGGTGACGCAAGCTTCAACGGTGTGAACCTTCTTGACGGCAACGACCTGACAGCTACGTTCAATGAAGATGGATCTTCTTCTTTGACGATTTCTGGGGTTACGTTTGATGCTGCCGGACTTGGCATCAGCGACACGACAACATCTGCCTTCGGATCTGACGCAGGCATTAACGCTGTGACAACGGCCTTGGACTCTGCAACGGCAACACTGCGGTCGCAGTCTTCTACCTTCGGTAACAACCTTGCCGTGGTGGAAAACCGTCAGAACTTCACAGAATCACTGATTGGTGTTCTGGAAAGTGGTGCTGGTGGGCTGACCCTCGCTGACACCAACGAAGAAGGTGCAAACCTTCTTGCTCTCCAGACACGTCAGTCTCTGGGTACAACTGCTCTGTCTCTCGCTTCTCAGGGCGACCGGTCAGTTCTTTCGTTCATCTAATACCTCGAACGAAACAGAAATTGAGCGGCGGGAACCTCGGTTCCCGCCGTTTTTCTTTGATCTGACACGATAAGGAACTGGGACAAAAACGACCCAAAAACACCTCTTCTTAACCCTGATTGCCTAAGCTCACTTCATCGATGTTGAGTTGGTTACTGAAGAGTAAAGGCCTTTTGAATGGCAAATCCGGCGCAAGCCTACGGCAAAATGGCGAAACTTGGGAACGACCCAAGAGAACTTGAGGCAAACCTTCTGCTTCGGGCAGCTTCGCAACTCCAGAAAGTTCGTGACAATTGGGAACCGCGGTCAAAGGACATACTCCCTGCCCTGCACTTCAATCGTCAGCTATGGTCGATTTTTGCTACATCAGTGACCGGCGGAGACAGTGAGCTCCCGCTAGACATCCGCCAGAACCTGGCAAACCTATCGCTTTTCGTTTTCAAGCAAACTCTGGCGGTGCAAACGTCATCGGACCCCCAAAAGCTTGATTCGCTGATCAACATTAATCGGCAAATCGCTGCTGGCCTCTTCCAGAAGCCGACAACGGAAGCTTCAGAAACAGCTCCGTGAACTGCGGCAACAACACACAAGAAAAACCCGGCGCCAAACGCCGGGTTTCTTTTGTTGGAGCAACGTCTACCAGGTAGACAATGTCACTACAGATTACCGAAGAAAGTTCAGGAGGCTCAGCTCATTGATCCGCGACGTCACCTGATACGCAGCCTCGAGTTGGGTCTGCACAACGCCCAGTTTCGCGGCCACTTCGTATGAATCAGCATTCTCAACTTCATCGATAATGCCTTTCGACACTGAAATGGAACCCTTTGCCTGGTCCTTTGTGCCGTCGATCTTGGCCTGCAGGAACCCCATTTCCATCAGAGCATCCAGCGGCGACCGGGTGTTCGTGTAGGCAACCGTATCTGCAACGCGCTCCACCATCTCGCCGTAAGCCTTCTCCTCGAGCGGATCCACACCGGTAAAGGTCGTCACAGCCAGAACGGCTGTCGACTTCATCAAATCAATGATCGAGCTATCGTCCGCCCGCACACCATATGAAATCGTCTCATTCTCGCCGATTTTGGCAAGTGCTGGCGCGTTATTGGATGTGTCACCTGTGTACCAGAAAACCGTATCCGTTTCGGTTCCGTCAACAAGCCCCGTAGCAGATGTCAAAGGTGCGCCGTTCACTCTTTGAGGAGGGTTGCTCTCAAAAAAATCATTGGCTGCTTCGGCCGCAGAAGCAGCTTTAACAGCCGTCTGCGTCAACTCTTGGAGGGAGGTATCAAATGCTGACTGGAAATTGGCTGCGGTAGCATTCGCATCCACACCAATCAAAAACTCGTTCTCGCCCAAGGGAGCGGTTGATTTTGCAGTCAAAGTCATCGTCTCACTGGTGCCATCAGGCATCGTGAACTCGAATGTGATTGTCTCGCCCTGCTGAGGCAACGTTGCGGTAAAGTCCACATCGAGGGATGGTGGCGAACCGACAGGACCAGTCGCAGTTGTCCCGCTTAAGGTTGACGTCGTCCCAACAAGTTTTGCACCAAAAACACTAGGGTCCGCGTCCTCTGCCACAGTGAAGGTCGCCCCCACAGTACCAATAGTGAGGCGACCCCGATTGTCTGCACCCATATCCGCCTGGGCCCGCTCGGCAATCAAGTCTTCCAGACCGGCGCGCGTGGTATCGCCGTAAAGCATGGCATTTGGCAGAGCCACCGGCGGCGCAGCAGTATCTCTGCCCCCAAACATGTGGCGGCCTTCCAACTCTGTATTGAGCAGAGAAGCAATTTCATCAAACTGAGACGCGGCGGACAATTGCAGCTGGGTCTGACCTGCGCCGGTCAAATCAAACGACGTCGTCAGAGAATCTGTACGAAGCGTCGAGGCAATCTCATCCATTCTGGTCAACGCCGTTGACTGAACGCCAAGCCGCAGGTTCACCAACTCCATGGTTTTCACATAGCCTTCAAGCGAACTGATCTGATCGCGAAGAGAAAGAACAACCGAAGCATCGGATCCCAATCCACCATAGGTCTCAGCTTTTTTGCCGGTCACCAATTGTCGGCTCAGATCATCCTGCGTAGACTTCAACGCATTTACTTCGTCCTGCATCCTCAATGTTCTGGCGAGGGATGAGATTTCCATGTGTCTTATTCCACCTTGTCCTAGCGACCAATGTTCAGCATGATTTGCATCAATTCCTGAACCGTGGTCATAACCCGCGCGTTAGCGCTATACGCTGTTTCGAGAACCAGAAGGTCTGAGAGTTCGGTATCAATATCGACCCCAGCATCAGCGTCATATTGCGCCTGCAACGTGTCACGGATGATTTGAAACGAAGAAACAGCATTCTCAGCATTGGCTGCTTGTGATGCTTGGTAATCGACAACGCGTCTGGCAAATGCGTCAATAGATCCCTCGAACGGGGCCGACGAACTGCCAATACCCACGTCAGCCGCATAACTACGGATATCGTTTGTCAGGCGTTCGATCAGATCAAGAGGCCGCGTAGGGTCACCCACATCGGTCGCTGGCGTCGTATTGTATGCAACCAGGATCGAGCTATCCGCGACAACGGCATCGTTCACCCGGATACGCTGTGCGATACCCGTCTTTTGCCCACCATTATCGAGACTGTTGGAATAGATTGTTTGGCCATTACCGTCTACGAACAATGCCATGCCGGTACCGGCGTCGGTAAGAGACGCGGGTGTTGTTGTCGTCGACAATGAGTCGATGTCTGACGTAGCACCTGCACCGTCATCTACAAACCTCAGCGTCGTACCAGCTGGGTTAGACACAACGACCGCGGCAGGGAGAGCTGCATTCAAATCAGTAACAATGGTCCCGATAGGCTGCGTCCAATCAATCCCGATGACTGTGTCATTTGGATTGTTTGTCGCTGTGTTGCTTAGAGGGAGGACACTGGGGTCTTCAACCTTGACGATAGTAACATTCGTCGTTGTGCCGCCAATCGTGTAGCTGAGGTTGATTGTATTGCCAGACAGCATCCCGGCCGTGTCTACCTCGAAACCCGTGGCCGCACCGGCAACCACTGCTGTGCCATTTGTCGTTTCTTCTGAGAGAGACAGCATGAGTTCTGAGGCCAGCTCGTCGAGCTGCGACTGCGCCTCAGTCAGCGTGCTATCTCTGAGTTCAATTAACGCTGCGATCTCACCCGACCGGAACGCACCGGCTGCAATAAGGTCTACAGACGTGGACCCAGCCGTCAGAGAAATGGTTCCAACTGTTCGCAGATTTGGATCGGTGCTGTACACAGACGTGGCATCCATCGAGGTGCGTTCGTCAAATGAAAGCTCGGCCGCGGCAGAATCCAGCAAGGCAAAACCACCGCCCGTGAAGAGGCTCACCGCCCCATCCGACCGAGACACCACATTGATATCCATCAGCTCGGCAAGCCGGTCAATGGCGCTATCACGCTGGTCTGCAAGGTCAGCCGTATCTCCGGTTGTCGCGCCAGCACGAACAATCTGTTCATTGATCGTTGCGACACGCTTCAGCAGAACATCAGCCTCTTCAATTGCCGCCCCAATGCCTGCCTCAGCCTCAAGGCGCAGGCTCTGAACCAGGTCAGACATGCTATTGAGAGAATCTGCAAGATCATCTGCTTCATTGAGCACGTTTGCACGGATCGCAGCATTTTCAGGCGTCGTTGCCATCGCCTGCAAGGCGTCCGTGAGCTCTGCCAAGCGAGAAGAAACGGCAATACCTGAGTTCGATGACCCCATTGCCGTATCAATCCGCGACAGGTAATCGGCAGCAGTTTGAGCCGCAATCGTGTCTGCTTTGGCGACTCGAAGCTGCTGCTGTTGCAATAGATCTATGTCGCGTTGAGCGGCCGAATAAGCAACACCAATGCTCCGCCCATCGACCAACTGACTGTGGGTCGTCAGCGTTTTACGTGTATAGCCAGGCGTTCCAGCATTCGCGATGTTGCGCGAAACCACATCAATGCCCGCCTGCGTGGCATTGAGGCCGCTGATTGAAGCATGGAGCGCGTTAGTGAGTGTCATCGCAATACCGTTACTTTAATGCAGAGTTATTCAGAACCCCTCAGAAGCTTACTTAGCGCTTCATATTGAGCGTTTCGGTGATCATCTCGTCTGCTGTCGTGACAATTCGCGTGTTGGCGGAATAGGCTTGCTGCGTAATGATCAGCTTTGAAAACTCATCAGCGATGTCCACGTTGGATCCTTCGAGTGCGGCTGCAACGATAGCGCCGCTGCTGCCCGTCAGAGCTTCACCGGAGCCTTGTGTGGATGCAAAAGCACCACCGTCCATCTTCTGGAGCTCATTCGAGTCGTTGAAGCGGACCACTGTCACCTCAACAAGATCAACAGATTTGCCGTTCGAATAGGTTCCGACGATCCGGCCGTCATTGGACACCGCGACTTCAAGCAAGGAACCCGAGGCAAAGCCGTCCTGGTCCAGCGTGTTCACAGTCACATTTCCGTTCGTGTCTTCAAACTGAGTGATGTTTGAAGTTCCGTGATCAAGCGTCACGTTGCCAAGATTGTTGCCGTTGATTGTGAGGTTCGTGATCGTCGCAGACGAAACAGCCGGTGCCAGTTGTCCATTGGCAAAAACATAGTCTTGGCCAATATTGTTCCATTTGGCTGTGGTGCCGGCCGCCGTGTCGCTTGTCTTGTAGAACATGTTCCACGTATCGCTGTCCGCCAGTCCTGCTGGCCCGTCACCATCCGTGTTTTCAACCTTGGCCCATCGGATCTGCACCTGAAGAGGTGCACCTAGATCGTCATAAACAGTGATGGAACCACCTGCGAGAGATCGGTCAAGGAAAAGAGCTTCTTCGTTTGCCTGCACAAACCCATTGCCCGCGCCGCCCGTAACTGTTGTCGGGTCATTCGCGAATGTACCCGCCAGCAGCAACTCGCTGCCCGCAATCGTCGTGTCAGAATTTACGGTTTCCGGATAGGCCGGCAAATTGGCTTCGTAGTCGATCACGGTGGTCAGGTTCGCATCAAGGAACGACCGATTGATCTGAATAGCGGACGGCACGTCGCCCACAGGGTTGCCAGTCGCAATATCAATGTCGACACCCTGCAGATAGTAACCTGAGCTGTTCACGAGATAGCCGTTCCGGTCCATCTCAAAATCGCCCTGCCGCGTGTAACGGTCGACATCAAGCAGCACTGGCTGGTTATCGAGGGTCCCAACGGCTTCTGATACGACGAAGAACCCTTCGCCATTAATGGCCATGTTGGTTGCAACCGAACTGGCATTGATCGCGCCCTGCACATTATTTGTGTAGGCGGGTTGCGCATAGGTCGTACCAGGCAGATGGAAGTTCTGGCCGCTGGACGTCACGGAATCATAAAAACTCGTGTCTGTCCGTTTGAAGCCAGTCGTCTGCGAATTCGCAATATTATCCGAAATATGGGACAGCGCTGTAGCTTGTGCCCGAATCCCTGAAATGGCTGTCGACATCGCACCGTTAAAGCTCATCTGTCCTATCTCCTTAAACCTGCCCCATGGATGGGGGAATACGCGTTGGTGGGTAGAACGCAAGGACTGGGCCAGACCTTTTTTCTTTTGTTTTCAATGGCTTATATGATCACCCAGACAGCACAACCGGGCAAAATCGGCGCCCTGCCCGGCAAAATCTGCCGCAACGTCGGCAACGATTTTAGAGACCCTCTGTTCAATGTTGAGCGAGCGTTTCCCAACAGGTTCCTGGCCTTTTGCTTGAACGTAAGACCGGCTAGCCCTAGGTTCTGTGGCAATTATGAACAGGGAACCAGGCCGCACGAGGCGGTCGACCATATAAGGCCGAGGAAGCATGAAGTTCGAAGGTACTAAAGATTACGTCGCAACAGATGATCTGCGGATCGCAGTCAACGCCGCAATCACGCTGGAGCGCCCCCTTCTGATCAAGGGTGAGCCAGGAACAGGGAAAACCGTTCTGGCGGAAGAAATGTCAAAGGCGCTCGATGCAGAGCTCATCACTTGGCACATCAAGTCCACCACAAAAGCCCAACAGGGTCTCTATGAGTATGACGCCGTCTCCCGCCTGCGCGACAGCCAATTGGGCGACGAGCGGGTCAACGACATTTCGAACTACATCGAACGCGGCAAGCTCTGGGAAAGCTTCGAGCGTGAAAAACGCCCTGTTCTGCTGATCGACGAAATCGACAAGGCAGACATCGAATTCCCGAACGATCTCCTTCTTGAGCTCGACCGAATGGAGTTCTTTGTCTACGAAACCGGGGAGACGATTAAAGCAGCACAGCGCCCGATCGTTGTAATCACGTCCAATAATGAAAAAGAACTGCCAGACGCGTTCCTGCGCCGTTGTTTCTTCCACTACATCAACTTCCCCGACGAAGAGACAATGAAGCAGATCATCGCGGTCCACTTCCCAGATCTTAAAGGCCGTTTAATTCAGGAAGCTTTGAACGTTTTCTACGAAATCCGCGATGTTCCAGGTCTAAAGAAGAAGCCTTCCACATCTGAACTGCTGGACTGGCTGAAACTCTTGCTGGTGGAAGACATTTCCCCGGAAAACCTCAAAGAACGCGATCCATCCAAGCTCATCCCGCCGCTTCATGGTGCATTGCTCAAAAACGAGCAGGATGTGCATCTGTTTGAGCGTTTGGCCTTTCTTGCCCGTCGTGAGCGTAACTAGAGCCTCAACAGCAAAAGGAGACGAACATGTTCGTTAACTTCTTTCATGAGCTGAAATCGGCGAATGTCCCGGTCTCCTTGCGTGAATATCTCACGCTCCTGGAGGCTATGGACAAAAAGGTCATCGAGGACAAGGTGGAGGACTTTTATTACCTCTCCCGTTCCGCTCTCGTTAAAGACGAGCGCAATCTCGACAAGTTCGACCGCGTCTTTTCTCATGTTTTCAAAGGTCTAGACTCGCTGGAAGAAGGCGACATCGCCCAGATTCCAGAAGAATGGCTGAAATCGCTCACAGAGAAATTCCTGACCGACGAAGAAAAAGCCCAGATCGAAGCCCTGGGTGGGTGGGAAAAGATCATGGAAGAGCTGCAAAAGCGGCTCGAAGAGCAGGAAAAGCGACACGAAGGCGGCAATAAGTGGATCGGCACCGGCGGGACCTCCCCGTTCGGCGCTGACGGCTACAACCCTGAAGGCGTGCGCATCGGCCAGAAGGAAGGCCGTCACGGCAAGGCGGTCAAAGTCTGGGACAAACGTGAATATAAGAACCTGGACGATGGCGTGGAGATCGGCACCCGGAATATCAAGATGGCGCTTCGCCGTCTCCGCCGGTTTGCCCGCCATGGCCAGCCAACAGAGCTCGACCTAGACGACACGATCAAATCGACCGCGCACCAGGGCTATCTCGACATCAAGATGGTCCCAGAGCGGAAGAACAAGATCAACGTCCTGATCTTCTTCGATATTGGCGGGTCGATGGACAGCCATATCAAACTCTGTGAAGAACTCTTCTCCGCTGCGCGAACAGAGTTCAAAAACATGGAGTATTTCTACTTCCATAACTGCCTCTATGAGCATGTCTGGAAGGACAATAAGCGCCGCCATCAAGAGCGGATGGACACCTGGGATGTGCTCCACAAATACCCTTCCGACTACAAAGTGATTTTTGTCGGCGACGGAACTATGTCCCCCTATGAAATCACCTATGCAGGCGGGTCCGTGGAGCACTGGAACGAAGAGCCCGGCGCCATTTGGCTAGAACGCATTCAGCAGATCTATGAAAGCGCCGTCTGGCTGAACCCGGTTGCAGAACGCCATTGGGAATACACGCCGTCAATCCAGGTGATCGAACAGGTCTTCCAGGACCGGATGTTCCCCCTCACCCTGGAAGGGCTGGACAACGCCATGAAGGAACTTTCCCGAGCGTCTTAAGAGGTTTGAGGGTTTTCCCTCTCCAAAATGTGAAATGGGGGCCGCTTCAATTCCTGAACGCGGCCCTTATCTCTTTTATAGGAAAGATTTCAAGGAGCGTCCCATGCAACTACATGCTGATCTCACCAAACGCGCCGTCGTCGATAGCACAGAGCTTGATTGGGTTGCTTCTCCCCTTGCCGGCGTCGAACGCCGAATGCTGGAGCGGGATGGCGACGAAGTTGCCAGGGCGACCACCATTGTGCGTTACGCGCCAGAGAGCTACTTCGACCCTCATGTGCACGCACTGGGCGAAGAATATGTCGTACTTGACGGCACCTTTTCCGATGAGCATGGCGACTTTGGTACAGGCTTCTATGTGCGCAACCCACCGGGCTCACGCCACCGCCCCCATTCAAAGAACGGATGCACAATTCTGGTCAAACTTCGCCAAATGGACCCGAGTGATACAGTGCAGGTGAATATAGATACCAACGCCGGGGAATACGTGGAAACCGGCGTTCCTGGCCTGACGATGCTTGAGGTTCACAAGGACGAACGCGAGCAAGTCGGCTTCTTCCGCTTTGCGCCGGGCACCAAAGTGCCATTACATGAGCATGTCGGCGGCGAAGAGTTTTATGTAATTGAAGGCTCGCTCACCGACGCGAATGGTACATACACGACAGGAACCTGGGTTCGGCAGGAACATGGAAGCTCTCACGAGGTCACAAGCGAAGAAGGTTGCCTGCTTTATTCCAAATCAGGGCACCTTCCGCGTTAAGGCCTCTGATAAGGCCCATCCCGCGCAATAGCACCGTCCACCAGATGAACATTGCGATCAGCTGCTTCAGCAAAGTCGACGTCATGGGTGACGGCAATGATTGTCGTGCCTTGCTCCTTCGCGAGCCGCACAAAGATCTCGCATACGATATCTGAGTTCTTGGTATCAAGATTTCCCGTTGGCTCGTCTGCCAGGATCAAAGTTGGAGCATTCCCTAAGGCCCGCGCAATCGCAACCCGTTGACGCTGTCCACCAGAGAGTTGATCTGGATGCTTATTCGCCTGGTCGCCAATTTCCAGGTCCTCCAAGAGCTGCATGCCGCGCGCTCTGACCTGCTTCTCTGACAACTCCCCCAATCTTTTGATGGGAATGGTGACATTGTCGAGGATTGTGAATTCCGGTAGCAGAAAGTGAAACTGAAAAACAAATCCCAGATGCGCCAGTCGAAACTGCGCCAGTTCATCCCGGCTCAGAAGACTGGTATCCTGACCTTCGACAATCACACGCCCTTCAGTCGGCGCGTCCAGAAGCCCCAGCAGATAAAGAAGAGATGATTTCCCCGATCCTGATGGCCCCGTGATGCTGACAAACTCGCCGGCTGTGACGGAGAAATTAATGCCATGCACAAGCGTCACCGGCACGGTCAAAGGCAGGACGCGTGTGACGTTTTCCGTTTGAAGAACAACCCTAGGTGCCTCCCCGTTCATGCTGCCCCCCGGATAATTTCGACGGGTCGAACCTTGCTCGCACGATGCGCCGGTATCCAGGCAGCCACGACCGCTGAGGTCAGGGCAAATGCGGCACCGATCACATATTGGTAGAAACCGCGGTCCAATGGCAGCCTGGAATCGTCATACAAACCTTCCATCTCAAATTTGACGGTGCCAAGAATTTCGACAAGCCCGTATCCAACGCCCCATCCAAGCAACATGCCTATAACCCCAAGCGCGATACCCTGCAGCAGAAAAATCTGGCGAATATCATAGGCCCGAAAGCCCATCGACATGAGGATAGCAATGTCTCGGCGCTTCTCCATCACCACGGTGGAAATGATGTTGAAGATACCAAACGAAGCGACGATCATAATTGCACTCACGATGGAATAGAGAATGACATTCCGGACGACAAGCAGAGACAAAAAATCCTCATTAGCTTCCTGCCAGGACTCCGTTCGATATGTCCAACGCTGTTCAATCTTCGACGCAACCTCAATCGCCAAATTCGGATCCGGCAATCGGATACGAATTTGATCAGCGATGTTCGGCTTGTTCATCAGAACCTGGGCATCTTTCAGGAGAACATAGGCACGTCCCTCATCCAGCAGAACATTGCCTGCTCGAAAGATACCGACAACCTTCATTCGCATAACAAGGCCAGTGGGCGATACGACTGATGCCAGGTCCCCCAACTGCAACTGCAATCGATTTGAGAGCCCGGTGCCGATCACAATGCCATCAGAGGTGGTTTTGAGAGCGGCCATGTCACCCTCAATCATGTCTTCTTCGATTGTCGTGAGTTCCACCTCTTTATCCGGATCAACACCCAGAATAGAGACACTGCGGTCCTTACCACCATACCGTACAATCACCTGTCCGGTGAGAACAGCCGAGGCGATCGCATTATCCTCCTCCTCAATCTGCTCTACCTTGCCCTTATAGTCCTTGATCCCCCGGAGCCGCTCGCGAGGCTTCACACCTTTTAAAGACAGAGCCCCCTCGCCATAGGCTCGAA
Source organism: Rhodobiaceae bacterium (assembly GCA_003330885.1). Lineage (NCBI taxonomy): Bacteria > Pseudomonadati > Pseudomonadota > Alphaproteobacteria > Hyphomicrobiales > Parvibaculaceae > Parvibaculaceae bacterium. Next base: position 1,648,256 of record CP030277.1, read on the forward strand.
ACAAAGGCTGGACAGAGGGATTGCGAAATTCATCTTTGATGGTCACATGGGGCTGACTGTTGACAAGCTTATCTGTCAGGTTTTGCTCTGAGCCCTGCATCATCGCGGAAGTGGCGATAAAGAAGCCCACTCCCAGCGCCACGCCCAGAACCGAGACAAGTGTCTGGCGGCGCCGATGGGTGAGATGCGCGAGCGCGATCTGGATGTTAACCCACCGAAACATCGGGTCACCGCCCTTCTCTAGTCACACGCACCTCGTCGCCCGCCCGGAGATCAGGTGTTGGCTCCCGGATTACCCAGGCACTTTCATCAAGTCCGTCCAGAACCTCTACAAACGTGCCATCAATCGGGCCGAGCGTCGGTACATTCTTCACCGCAACATCGTCACCCGTCACAGTCCAAACTGCGCCGTTTACGACGGCACTGCTGGGCACAAGAAGCGCATCCAGTTCTTCCCTGAGGATGATATTGAGCTCGGTCGTCATGCCGGCCAGCAAGGGCGTGTCTTCAGGCAAAGCAATATGCACTCTATAGGTACGGGCGATCGGGTCACCGAACGGTGTAATCTCCTTTATGCGCCCTTCCAGAGCTTGTCCTTCAAATGCATCAGCGCGAATAAGTGCCTTTTGACCAAGAAGGACCCGGGGAATGTCCTCCTCGTCGACCTCTGCCTCAACCCACAGGTGAGAGGGGTTCCCAAGAACAAACAAAACCTTTCCGGCAGTTACCAGATCACCCACATCAAGCTGCATCTCAGAGCGCATCACATCACCACTTATGGCGGCGCGGACAAAATGTTCTTGCAGCCGCACACGAGCGGCCTCTAAAGCAGCTTCAGCAGACCGGAAATTGGCTTCAGATTGATCCTTGGAGGCAGCGCTTGTATTGCCGGATCGAAAGAGACGGCGGTATCGCTCAACATCCGACGTCGCATATTCAAGCCGCGCCTCTAGTTCCCGCACAGCGGCACCGGCTTCGCGATTATCGAGAATGGCAAGGACCTCCCCCTCCACGACAGTGTCCCCTTCCTGCACCAGGACCTGTTCAATGCGACCAGACACATTGGCGCCAACACGAGCCACATGTACCGGCTCCACTGTACCCGTTGCATATACGGCGACGACCGATGGACCACGTACCGGCTGTATGACGACCAAACTCGTCTGGAATTGAAAAGAAAAGATCAGAAATCCGCTGACCAAAAGTGCAACGAGACCCACCCCTATAATCCATCGGCTTCTTGTCACAACGGCCTCTTTTGTTCTTCAAACAAACCCTAGTCAGACTCGACGCAGTGCACGGATAAAGTTCTACACCGTTAAAATGGCAATTAGTAAGACTGATACAAGGTTCCTTTGCGTAAATGCGACTAGCAAAGCCACGGGTTTCCGCTATTCTCCGCGCCCTAAGGGTGGAACAAAATGATGCAGATCATCAATCAGCTGAAAAGCGGCAAGTGGAAACGACCGGACATCCTCTTGATGTTAATGGCAGTAGCCGTGCCACTCTCCTTTGCGACCTGGAACTCTCTACTCAACAATTTTGCGATTGAACGCGCAGCCTTTGATGGCGCTGAGATGGGCATCCTGCAATCGCTGCGCGAGGTACCAGGGTTTTTAGCATTCACCTTCGTTTTTGTTCTCCTCATCCTGAAAGAGCAAAGCTTTGCGCTGATCTCGTTAGCAATTTTGGGGATCGGGACCGCGCTGACCGGGTTCTTTCCCACAGCAATTGGCCTCTACTGCACCACCGTCCTGATGTCAGTCGGCTACCATTACTATGAGACCGCCCAACAATCTCTGGCCCTGCAATGGCTCCCAAAAGGTGAAGCGCCGGTCGTTCTTGGGAGACTTCTTGCTGTTGGTGGTTTCGCAAGCCTGCTGGCTTACGGATTGATATTCATCATCTGGGAGTGGATCGGGCTCGACTACAAGTGGGTCTATCTGGCCGGTGGCGCCGTAACGGTCCTCATCGCCCTGACCGCCTGGGCGCTCTTCCCCACATTTGAAGCACCAACGGCACAACGCAAGACCTTGGTCCTGCGCTCACGCTACTGGCTCTATTACGCCCTCACATTTATGGGTGGCGCGCGACGGCAAATCTTCGTGGTCTTTGCCGGCTTCATGATGGTGGAAAAATTCGGTTATTCGGTTACCGCCATCACCCTGCTCTTCCTGATCAACCAGGCCTTTAACATGGTGCTCGCACCAAAGATCGGTGGTCTGATCGCCCGCTTCGGCGAACGCCGTGCCCTGACATTTGAATATATCGGGCTGATCGGCGTCTTTGTGACCTACGCCTTTGTCGAAGATGCAACGCTTGCCGCAGTACTTTATGTGATCGACCACGCCTTCTTCGCGCTCGCAATTGCCATGAAGACCTATTTTCAGAAGATCGCGGACCCGGCAGACATTGCACCCACAGCAGGCGTCGCCTTTTCGATCAATCATATTGCAGCTGTCGTGATCCCTGCCCTCTTCGGCCTGATCTGGCTGGTGAACCCAAGCCTGGTCTTTCTTCTAGGCGCAGGCATGGCGGCAATTTCTCTGGCTCTCTCCAGGCTCATTCCCACGCATCCAGAGGAAGGTCGGGAGCTGCGTTGGCATAAGCCCCTCTTTGGGGCGCACCCCGCAGACTAATTCATAGGGGTTTAGTGAAAATCCCGACTTTTTGGCATCAGCCGCGCTGCTCGAAGCTGTCGTTCATAAAGCTTCTGCAGTGAGCGCGTGCGTGGATCTTCTCCCGGACGCTTCACTTCATCCGCATGCGCAAGACCATTGTCCCCGATCTCATATTGTCCGTCTGTAAGGCCCGCCAGTTCATGGGTCCAGTCGTCGAGCCAGTCAGAGACAACATGGATCACGCCTTCTGCTTTCTGCACCCGCCCGCGCACAGCGAGGAAACGTGACTGCAAAACCGTACGGCGATACCGTTCAAAAATTTTCGGCCAGATGATGATATTCGCAACCCCCGTCTCATCTTCCAGCGTGGCAAAGATCACCCCACTTGCGGTACCAGGCCGCTGACGCACCAAAACAAGTCCGGCAAGATTTACCCGCGTGCCATCACGAATGGCCTCATCATCCAACCGAGCATTTGTCACAACCCGTCGCGCATCCAGACTTGAGCGGAGGAAAGAAACCGGGTGCGCCTTTAAAGACAGTCGCATAGTGGCATAATCGTGCACCACCTGTTCACCGAGAGGCATGGCAGGCAAGTGCACGTCTGGTTCTTCCTGAAAGCCCGCCTGCTCCAGATGCTCAAAGAGCGGAAGCACCGCAGGCGCCTTCCCGTTCTGACCCTTTTTATGCCGCCCCCATCCCCCAAGGCCGCGCACGCCCCAAAGTGCGTCGCGACGTTCCAGACCGATTGACCGAAACGCATCCGCATTCGCCAGAACTTCAATCACCCGAGGAGTAAGGTCGGTTCGGAGCCAGAGATCACGAACAGAGTCATACCCACGAAGTCGCTTGTCCTCGACAAGTTCCGCCGCCTCTTCGCGGAACCCTTTGATATGACGAAGTCCCAACCGCACCGCACATGTGTGGCGCGGTTTTGTCTTCCAGCGTTTGCGATGAGTTATCTGTCCATTAGCTTGCGCCAGCGAAACAGATTTCTCCAAAGGCTCCAACGTTGAATCCCAGTCAGACGCATTCACATCTGCGGGCACCACCTCAACCCCATGTTCTTTCGCGTCCCGGACCAATTGGGCCGGTGCATAAAAACCCATGGGCTGGGAATTCAGGATCGCCGCACAAAAAACGTCTGGGTAGTGGCACTTGAGCCAGGCCGACACGTAGACCAAAAGCGCAAAGGACGCCGCATGGCTTTCCGGAAAGCCATAATCCCCAAAGCCTTCAATCTGTTTAAAACAGCGCTCCGCAAAATCCTGCTCGTAGCCGCGGCCCACCATGCCATTGATGAATTTGTGCTCAAAATCATAGATCGTGCCGTTGCGCCGGAAGGTGGCCATCGCCCGGCGCAACCCGTCCGCCTCTGGCGGCGTAAACCCGGCAGCCACAATCGCAATCTTCATGGCCTGCTCCTGAAAGAGTGGCACCCCCATGGTCTTGCCCAACACTTCACGCAATTCATCGGACGGAAAATCGACGGGCTCCTCGCCATTTCGTCGACGGAGGTAAGGATGCACCATGTCCCCTTGAATGGGCCCGGGCCGTACAATCGCCACTTCCACCACCAAGTCGTAAAACGTCTTTGGCTTGAGCCTCGGCAGCATGGACATCTGCGCTCGGCTTTCTACCTGGAAGACACCGACTGAGTCCGCCTGACACAGCATGTCATACACAGCCGGATCATCTTCCGGCACGGTCCGAAGCCCATGACGAATACCGTAATGGGTTTCTAGGAGGTCAAACGCTTTGCGGATACAGGACAACATGCCAAGCGCCAACACGTCGATTTTCAGAATACCCAGCGTATCGAGATCATCCTTATCCCACTCAACAATGGTGCGGTCTTCCATCGCTGCATTCTGGATCGGCACCACTTCTTCCAGCGCCCCGCGTGTGATCACAAACCCGCCCACATGTTGAGAGAGATGCCGTGGAAAGCCGATCAACTCACCAGCAAGAGAAAGAGCCATCGCGATCAGCGGGTCATCCGGATCAAGCCCAGCCTGGCGCACCTCATCAGCCGCCACACCCTTGGACGACCAGCCCCAGGTCATCCGCGCCATAGCCCCCACCACATCTTCAGAGAGACCCATGGCCTTCCCCACTTCACGGATGGCACTGCGAGCCCGATAGGTAATCACCGTCGCCGCAAGCCCTGCCCGGTCTCGCCCATACTTCTGGTAGATGTATTGGATGACCTCCTCACGGCGCTCATGTTCAAAGTCGACGTCAATGTCTGGCGGTTCATTGCGCTCTTCTGAGATGAAGCGCTCAAACAGAAGGTCCACCTTGACCGGATTAACTGCCGTGATGCCGAGGCAATAACAGACGGCCGAGTTGGCCGCCGATCCGCGCCCCTGACAGAGAATGTGTTGCGACTCCGCAAAGCGCACAATGTCGTACACGGTCAAAAAGTAAGGTGCGAACTTGAGGCGATGAATGAGCTCAAGCTCCCGCGTCAATGTATCCCGTAATTTATCCGTAATGCCGTCCGGAAATTTTTCGGCCACGCCATCCCAGGTAAGCTTTTCTAAAAGCGCCTGAGGGGCCAGCGCATCATCAAACACATCATCGGGATATTCATAGGCCAGTTCATCGAGCGAGAAGGTACACCGCTCAACAATCCGGGCTGTCTCTGAAATCGCCTCTTCGTACCCGCGAAAAATGCGAACCATTTCAGATGCATCTTTCAGATGCCGTTCTGCATTTGCCTCCAGACGAAAGCCCACCTCATGAATGGTGCAATGTTCACGAATACAGGTCATCACATCCTGCAGGCGCCGCCGTTCAGGTGTGTGATAGAGCACATCATTTGTCGCGACCAGAGGCACCCTCACCCCGTCAGCAACCCGTGCAAGCTCTTTCATCCGCCTTTTATCATCGCCTGTGTAAAGACGGTTAAGCCCAAGCCATACCTGGTTCGGAAAACGCACAGACAGATCGCGAAGAAAAGCTTCAAACTCTTTCCCCGGTGTGGGTGGTGGCATAGTGATGAAGCACTGCCCATCGCCATAAGACGTAATATCGTGCAGTGTGAGGTAACACTCTCCCTTGGGGGCACGGCGATTGCCCAGCGTGAGCAATCGACAGAGCCGCGCATAGGCCGGACGGTCTTGAGGGTAAGCAATTACCTCAAACCCATCCTGGGTGATCAGTCGCACACCCGGCAGAAATCTCAGCCCCTGATCCTTCGCTGCTTTGTGAGCGCGCACAATGCCTGCAAATGTATTGCGATCCGCAACACCAATAGCCGAAAGCCCGATCTCCACCGCCTGCATCGCCAACTCATCCCCATGCGACGCGCCCCGCAGAAAACTGAAATTGCTGGTAATGGCCAGCTCCGCGAAGGAGGTCACCCGAACACCCCATGCACAAACCATTTCGGGTTCGCTGTCTCGCGACCAAAGAGACCGTCCCGGTAGAGCCAGAAGCGACGGCCTTGCTCATCTTCCACACGGTAATAATCCCGCACGTGCGCCCGGCCCTGAGAACTATTACGGTGACGCCACCATTCAGGTGCAATTCGTTCAGGTCCTTCTGAACGCGCCACGTGATAGGTCACCCGCCGCCAACGGAACTGGCGCGGCGGGCCATCGGGCACTTCCGCGATTGTTTCCACCGCTTCTGCACAAGGTAGCATGCGCAGGGGCCGCCCCACCCGCTGACGCTCTTCCACCCGCCAGTCATGAGGCTCTCGCTCTTCTTCCAAAGGGCGAATGCCCGCCACTGCCGGAATAAACACAACAGCATTTTCCGGTATATGACTTTCCCGTGGTTCGAAGCGCCCCACCCGGTCAAACCCCAGACGATTGCCCAACCGGTCCACCAGAAACCCGAGATCTGCTGGACGGCGTTTAAGACGGCTCTTCTTCACCTCGGTAATATCAGCTTGCGTGTGGGCTATAGGGTCCGCCGCTGTCACATGCAGTACCATCGCTTCAATGCCTAGACCGATTTCCAGGCCTTCCCCAAACCCGGTCAGCCGCTCAGAAAAGAGAGCCGCAATCTGTGCGCCATCATCACTGGGAACACTCGTCCCCACATCAATGCTGAACCGCATCCCATCGGTTCGAAACAGATGAAGCTCCAAGCGGCGCGCACCCTGATCTGCCTGGTGAAGCAAGGGCACCATCTCATCGCTCAAGAGACGAATGGCCTGCTCAATATCCGTGAGCGCCATCAGCCCTTCTGCAAACTGTAGACGGGTGCGAAACGGCACCAACGGCATATCAGGAGAGATCGGTTCACTGGCGCGGCCCAAAGCCTGATCAAGACGCGCGGCCAGAACCTTGCCAAAACGCGCGACCATTGGCGCCCGCGGCAGCGTATGAAGGTCCCGCACCTGCTTCATACCCAATCGCGCCAGGTCATCAACCATGGCCATATCCAACCGAAGAGCACTTAAGGGCAAAGGATCCAGTGCCGCGCGAACTTTATCCTTCGCCACAAGCGTCACCGCGCGCGCTCCATAGCGCGCCACCGCCCAGGCTGCCCCCGGATAAGGAGCCACCCCGACCCGTGCAGGCAGACCAAACGCCGCAAGACGCGACATCAGATCCTCCACCAGTCGCGCTTCTCCCCCAAACAGATGAGCGCATCCGGTGATGTCGAGAAAGATACCGTCAGGCTCTTCATGAACCGGCATCGGGTCAGGTGCCGTCCAGGGCGTATAGCGCCCGCACCAATCGCTCAGCTGTTTAAGCGCCCGGGCATCGGCATGCGGGGCCTCTCCGTGCACCCTAAGCCCTGAGGCAACCGCCAGCGCGTCAGTGAGAAGCTGCCCGCGAGACACGCCCAGTCCCCGCGCCTCCTTATTAAGCGCGACAACGCGCTCCCCCCCTTGCCGTGCGCCTCGCAAGGCCAGAGGGGCGCTCGGATCAAGCTGAACCGCCCGGGCCAACCGATAAACCGGCCAATCCGGGAGCCAGAGCGATAGGATCCGTTTTTCTGTTGAATTTCCAGACGACACCGAACTAAACCACTGAAATATATAATTAAAACAGGGACAGAGAAATTAGAACAAAATAAGAACATTTAAGTGTGCCGGAAACTGTGACTGAAGGCGAGTCAGTTTTCGCGTATGCTTAACGGGTGTTCTGTTTGGAGGCCTCTATGACTTGTTTGAAATCCGTTTTCGCTCTCAGCATCTCTGCTCTATTGCTCGCCGCCTGCTCCACCGCAGAGGACCGCGCCCGGGAACAGGCGCTTCAGGACCGCGCAGATGACAGACACTGTCGGGAACTGGGCTTCGAGCCAGAAACCGAGCCTTACGGAAACTGCCGCTTGAAATTGAAGGAAGTCCGCGCCTCACAGCAAGCGCCCAATCACCCCAACTTCGGCGTAGGGGTCGGTATCGGGATTGGATTGTGAGCCATGCGAACCCTTGCCATAGCCCTATGCATTACCGGTGGCCTTGCCTTAAGTGCCTGCACAACACCTGAGCAGCGTGCGTCAGCAGCAGCTGCTCAGCAGAATGCAGACGAAGCGGAATGCACGACCCTTGGCTTTCAGCCTCAAACAGAGGCCTTCGCTGATTGTCTCTTACGCCTGCGCGAAATCCGGAGCGAAAACGCAAAAACACGCGCGCTGAACAATGCCCGCCGCGACCCGTTCTGGCCTTGGTACCGGTCGCGCTACAGATACCCTTATCGCTATTGGTAACTAGCTCGCCTCTCGCACATCGAGAACCACATCCGACGGAGGAAGAGACGAGGGAATAGCAGGCTGGTTGTCTCCTCCCCGATGCGTTTCAGACACGCTGGAAACAAAACTGCCCGCACAGGCGTCCCAGGCAAGCTCTGACAGGAAGGGCCGCCCGCCCTTACACTTCTCCAGATCAACCTGCCACCCGGGCCGGTCAATGGCGCGCAGACTGCCCTCTTCCACTGTTGACGCCGCTGACACACACCACCGTGTGAGCGCGGCACTGGGGCTTTCAAGCTCCCCAAACCCGCGCATCAGAATAAGAGGCGTACTCGCATCTTCCGCTGCCAGGTGAAGCCGCCTGCTGGCGCGCAAATTAAAATGCCGAGACGTCGCTGGTACCTCACCAACAACCGCGGCAAACACACCAGCCCGAACGCACTCCTCCAAAGCCCACAACATGTCCGGCTCCCGTGCCGGGTTCACGAGCAGAAGACGGCTCGGGTCTATGCCAAAGCCCGCGAGCCCCGGACCGTATAGCGCACCCATGTCATAGGCGCCCCAGCTTTGCTGGCACCAGGCAATCAGCCTGTCCTTCCCGCTTGGCGAACCGGACGCATAGGTCGCCCGGGTGGCGAGAGCCGCCGCAAAGCCGATGGCCGCTCCCATATCTCCGTAAGACGCCGCCCGCACCTCATGCACCCCCCGACGGGCAAGACCACCACCTGGCAGCCGTGTGTCCACAGCGCCCAGACCGAGCTGAAACCGCCCCTCTTCCTCCTGAAAAGGTGGGGTTTCCAGCGCCGCAATCTGTGCCCGCAGACCGGCCATCAGTTCTGTTTTTTTTAGGGACTGCATACCATTGCCAAATGTTCCCTTTATGTTCTCATTTGACTATATGAGAGTCAAGCAGGGGAAAGAGTCACCTTCCGCGCCAGCATCTTCACCTGACCCTGCTCGATCGATGAATGCACGATCTCAAAACCGGCTGCTTTTAATCGATTGCGGACATCTGCTTCGCCCAGACGTAACTTGGGATAGGAACTCTTGTAGAGCACCCAGCCACTCTCTTCTCGCCGGTGAATAAGGTCATGAACCTCCACCCTGTCACCCTGGTCTTCCAGAAAGCAGGTCATGATCCGATCATCAGTCTGCGCCACGGGAATGAACCGGTCTACACCCTCCAGCACATGGGTGAGATCCCGAAATCCCAACAGCAGCTGACCACGGGAGCCAAGCACGCCATGGACCTCGCCGAGGAAGCGATCAACGTCCTCAAATGACGGCAGGTGGGGAAGCGTATCCCCCAGACACACAGCGAGCTCAAAGCCAGGCATCACCACACCCTGCAACTCAGTGATGTCACCCTGAATGGCATGAACCGCAGACCCCACCGTCCGCCGTTTCAGTTCATCCAGCAGCTCCTCAGACTGGTCAACCGCCGTAACCTGGTAGCCAATCTTGGTGAGCGCCACCGAATGCATGCCAGGGCCACAGCCAAGGTCTAACGCCCGCGCCCGCCCGCTCTCACACTCGAGATCAAGTCCACATAGGAGGCCCATATCCGCACGAACGCGGGCATCAAAGTCGCCGACCATGGTCAGGTAATCTGCCGCCAGTAGATCACGATAATGGTTGGTCACATCACCCATGAGAATTCCATATAAAGATTTGTTTATGTCTTTATGTATCAATCAACAACCCAAGGCATCAATGCCTATATTACTAATGTGAATTTTCATTTGTATTATAAGCTACCGTCCTCCATAACCAGCTCCAACACCACAATGGAGCTGGCCATGCAAACAGACCGCTTTCTTCTCACCTGCACTGTTGTGCTGGCTTTGACGTCCACCACTGCAATGGCGGCTGAGACTCTCTACACCAACGGACAAATCTATACCGCCAATGAGCATCAACCCTGGGCGGACACCATGATCGTCAATGAGGGGGTCATCCAATTCATTGGGCAGGCTGGCGACGCAGAACAACACCTCTCCGACAATTTCATTACCCAGGACCTCGGCGACGCCTTTGTCATGCCGGGCATCATTGACGGACACACACATCCAGGTCTTGTTGCCGCACTGACCGACGAAGAAGGTGCAGATGAGCCACGCATCCCAGAGACATCAAAGGAAGAGATGTTTGAGTGGCTCGAACAATATGCGAGCGACAACTGGTATCTACCGATAGTGATCCTCGGCGAATGGAATGTCGCCCTCTTCGCGCCGGAAGGTCCTCATAAGGATGACTTAGACAAGATCTTCACCTACCGCCCTGCCCTTCTGTTCGACAATTCCGGACACAGCATGTGGCTCAATTCAGTCGCTCTGTTTCTCTTAGGTATAGACAAGGACACACCCGACCTCAGTCCAAACATCTCCTATTTCGTTCGAGACGAAAACGGCGAACCAACAGGGTGGGTGAAAGAGTTCGCCCTCTTTCCCTACCTGGGTGATCTCCTTCTCCCGGGACACGAGGATCTGAAACAAAATCTCAAAACATTTCTGGACTACTTAAACACCAAAGGAGTCACCAGCCTGGTTGATGGAGGAAACTTCAGCTGGCACGACCCCGTATACGCAGCGCTAAAGGAATTGAACGATGAAGGCAATTTGCACATCCGGTACGAAGGCACATATCATGTATACCATCCTACACAGATAGCGTTTGCGATTGACGAGCTTCTCAAGCTTAGAGAAAAATACGCTGGTGGACTCATCTCATTCAACACAATCAAAATTCATTTCGATGGTGTCGCGGAAATCAACACGGCGGGCATGCTCGAACCCTTTGCCAATGAGCCCGGCAACCGCGGAGGCGTTCTACTCACCACAGACGAACTTACCGACTTCATTCTCCAATTGGTTGAACGAGACATTAATCTCCACCTGCACTCTGTGGGTGACCGCGCAACACAGACAGCTTTGGATGCAACTGAACAGGCTCGAACCCGCCATGGAGATGCATTGCCAATTGAGATAACTCTAGCGCATCTTGAAACCACAGTCCCGCATGACATTGAGCGTTTCAAAGACTTGGAGGTTCATGCGAACTTCACGCCTCATTGGTTCGGCGGGTACTTCAAAGGCGGCGATCTCGCCCTTGGTCCAGAGCGCAGTTTTGTCTCGCAATTGGCAAGGACCTATTATGACGGCGGCGCCAATGTGACCTTCTCCAGTGACGTCGTGACCGGCTTTGAAGCGCATCGTGCAAATCCATTTTTCGGCATACAAACTGGGGTCAATCGCCAGGAAGTATCACAAGGTCGAGACGGCGCCATCATGAACCCGCCAAAAGAACGACTCAATATCGAGCAAATGATAAAAGGTTATACAATCAACGGCGCAAAACAGATGGGCACCGAAAGACATGTTGGGTCGTTGGAAGTGGGTAAAGTGGCAGACTTCATCATCCTTGATGCGAACCCACTGACATCAGATGCCTATGGCCTTCACAAAATTTCACCTATCGCTGTTTATGTCGGCGGCGAGCAAGTACCGATCACAAAGGGAAACTAGATGGCCGGAGAGACCGATACGCCAGCTGACATCTCGACGCTCCTTCCCCGGAAAAAACCAAGCCAGGGACGCAGCAGACAGACCGTGACGAAGGTATTAGACGCCACTCGAGATATTCTTCAGACAGAGGGGCACCGAGCTCTAACAACTATTCTCGTCGCAGAACGTTCAGGTGTCACCGTCGGCTCCATATACCAATATTTTCCAAGCAAACACGCCATTATCTATGAGCTTTACACCGCTTGGCTAAATGATGTCGTCGCACAACTCGATGCCATTTTGGAGAACCGCAGCGACGACGACAGCGCAGAAGATGTTCTAAAGAAAATATTTCTTGAGCTTCTAGGAGAAGACATCACGGACAATCTGACGCGTGAGCTCACTCAGGCAATGCAGGCACACCCAGAACTGCAAACGGTTGAAGCAGATCATCAAACGCGGATCGCTACCCGCATCGGATCACTTTTGGGCGAAATGTCGGGCACAGTAGAGGACCCGGCCATCTTTGACTTCGCCGTAGCAATTTACCGCTTGTCCGTCTCTCTTATGGACACAGTCCAAGACACCGGCCCACAAAGCAAAGCGATCTTAGCCACCTGGGCAGAAATGACAGCTGAATCAGCGGTTCGAAATTTCTCGAAAATCGTCAACGCCAAAGCCGGCTCCAGTTGAAAATTTCGTCGGCCAACTAATACGCCCTCTGCTGAAACCAGAGGCTGTTTTTACAAGCGCATATGCCGGTATCGGAAGCGGCGGATTACACCCGATCTACCGTAAAGCAGACACAGTCACCCGACAGAGGTAGCAAAGCATATAGCCGGGCCGCCGCCCCGCTCACACCCTTCAGGCTGCACCTTTTTCTCTATGGTGAAATAGCGTTTTATAAAAAAATAATAATTTGGTTTTAGGCTGATCGCGGGATGAAAAAAGGCGGGTGGTCTAAATGCTAAATCTATCTCTCTCAAAAAAACTCCCACTAATCATGGGAACAATGGCAATTCTTGCGGCTGTTTCAGCTGGAATTGTCGGGTTTATTCAGGCGCAAAGCGCTCTTCACAAAGCAGAAGAAGAAAAACTAGAAGCAATTTTGCATGACAGAGCCTCCTCTCTTACAGAGTGGTACGAGGCAATCGACGGCGATCTTTCTGTCCAGTCAGAAAACCCGTTCGTCATCGAAGCTCTCTACGCATTCGAAAATGGATGGGCAGATCTAGGATCCGGTCAGCAGCAGCACCTGCAACGGCTGTATATTGACGAAAACCCACATCCGCTGGGAAGTAAGGATGATCTCGATGTAGCCAATGATGGGTCCAGCTACGCCCTGGCGCATGAATCCTATCACCCCTACTTTCGCTCTCTCCAAAAAGACCGTGGCTACCACGACATCTTTCTTTTGGATCGCGATGGCAATGTCGTTTATTCGGTTTTCAAAGAAGTCGACTACGCGACCAATGTCGTCACCGGCGAATGGGTGGACACCGATCTTGGAAACGCATTCCGGGCAGCCCGGGATGCAGGAACGAGCAGAGATCGGACCTTCCTGGACTTCAAGCCCTATCCACCAAGTCAGGATGCTCCGGGTGCTTTCATGTCCGCACCCATTATCAACTCGGAAAATAAACTGACTGGCGTCATCGTCTTCCAAATGCCCATCGATACCCTGAACAATGTGATGAACCGCACAGCAGGACTTGGAGAAACTGGCGAAACTTTTGCGGTCGGACCAGACCATCTGATGCGGAGCAATTCCCGCTTTTCAGAAGAGTCGACAATTCTCACGCGTCGGGTAGACACCGAACCGGTTGATCTCGCCTTGGCCGGTGAGACTGGAATCATGGAAACACTGGACTACCGCGACCATGAAGTCTTCAGTGCCTATGCACCGGTCAAACTTGGAAACATCACCTGGGCAATTCTCGTTGACCAGGATTCGCATGAAGCGATGGAAGCAATTGACGGCCTCCTACTAATCCTATTGGAAGTAATCGGAATCACGACGCTGATCCTTGCCGGAGTTGGAATATGGGTAGGTCGATTGATAACCAAACCTATCCTTGCGATGGCTGACACCATGGAAGACATCGCTGGCGGCGACACAGGAAGCGACGTCCCTGGAACAAATCGCACCGATGAATTAGGAAAAATGGCATCGGCAGTCGAGATTTTCCGCAAAGGACTGATCGAAAGAGCGGAAATGCGTGTCGAGCAGGAAAATGAACGAACCGCAACCCGAAAAGCGATCAAAAAGGCCGTAAATGACATTGCTGTTCAGGTGGAAGCCAGCACGGGCTCCCTCATAGAAGACGTCTCAAGCGCAATGGAAAACGCCTCAAAGGTCTCACGGACGATCAAGGATGCTGCAAAACGCGTCGAGGAAGATACGCATACGGTAGCAGCAGCAACTGAAGAGTCTCAGGCAAGCCTGAACACCATGTCCGCCTCTACCGAAGGTATGGCGAACTCCATCCGCGACATTAGTCGTGAAATGGAAACATCGCTGGGAGCGACGAATGAGGCAGTGTCTGCAGGCGACGATGCCAAACTAAAAATTAGCTCGCTGTCCGACTCTGTCGAGAAAGTGAGCGAGGTGGTCGCGGTCATTACTGGTATCGCTGAACAAACCAACCTTCTAGCCCTCAACGCAACAATCGAAGCAGCCCGAGCCGGGGAAGCTGGCAAAGGTTTCGCTGTGGTCGCTTCAGAAGTTAAGGATCTCGCCAACCAGACAGCCCGATCAACTGACGAAATCGTTGCACAGATCTCCGACATTCAGCAATCGACTGAAGCGGCTGTTCAATCCTTTGACAACATCTCAACGGCATTGGATCGCGTACAAGCTGTCGCGCAGACGATTGCTGGCGCTGTAGAGAAACAGAACGCAACAACAGAAGAAATTGCATCAACGGCCGATGAAACAAGACAGGCCTCAGCAGAAATTGCTCAAAGTGTCGCTTCCGTTTCAAATGAAGCCAGAAAAACTAGCGAGCAAACGGTTGACCTCAACCAGGCAATCGATAGCGTCACCGAAATGGTGCGTGATCTGGGGGACGACCTAAACAAAGTTGTTCGGGCGTCAACAGACGAAGCAGATCGTCGCCTTTCTGAAAGGGTCGAAGATGACTCTGCCTGCGAGCTGGTGGTCAATGACAAGGTCTACCAAACAAACCTTTCAGACCTCTCAGCAACCGTTGTCCGCGTCGCACGACCCGACACGCTTGCTGATGTCCGAGGTCGGATCGAATTTATCTCCAAAGCCCACAATATCAAGTGCGAGGCAGACGTTATCGAATGTAGCGGGACATTCATCCGCCTCGAGTTTGTAGAAAAACAATCGATCAGAGTTGCCGCCTAACGAAATTTTGTTGAATGCTTAGCCTTCAACAAACCCCGGCCATTGGCCCATATACTCAACGAACTTGCCACTAAGGCCTTGTTCGTTGAGGTAGGCCGCTGTCACTGGAATGGTCACCGGTTCA
Organism: Rhodobiaceae bacterium; assembly: GCA_003330885.1. NCBI lineage: Bacteria > Pseudomonadati > Pseudomonadota > Alphaproteobacteria > Hyphomicrobiales > Parvibaculaceae > Parvibaculaceae bacterium. The sequence continues at coordinate 1,663,532 of CP030277.1, forward strand.
AAAGACGGATCTGCCGCCAGCTTGTTCGGGAAGTCGTGGGTTAAAATCGCTGCGCGCCCAAGCAGAACAAAATCACACCCTTGGTCCAGACAGGCTTGAGCATCTTCTGGACGCGCGATTTTTCCGGCAACGCCCAGGCGCACATTACCTCTGTCCAACTCCGTGAAATAGTCCATAAGCTTCTTGCCTTTGAACTCCTCATCGGTCGGTTCTTTGAAGACATTCCAAAGCGACATGTCGAGATAGTCGATTTTGTCTTCGCGCATCAGACGTTGTGCCACCTCAACAATCTCATTCAACTTCAGATCGAACCGCTCAGGTGACAGGCGAACACCGAGGTGAAAGTCCGCCCCACACCGGGCGCGAATGCCATCGATGATATCAAACAGAGGTCGCCCCCGATTTTCGAGTGCCCCACCATACTTGTCGTCTCGTTGATTCACGCCGGGGCTTAGAAATTGGCACAAGATGTAGCCATGAGCTCCATGGAGCTCGACGCCATCAAAGCCTGCCTTCTCTGCCCGCTCAGCACCAGCGACAAAATCTTCGATGAGCTGGTCGACTTCAGCGGTTGAGAGAGCCCGCGCTCCGAACTCTTCATGGTCTGATGGGCAATGCGGCTTTTCACCGATAAGCTCTTCTGGAGATCGCATTCCCGCATGATGCAACTGCACCACCGCAATACTGTCCTGAGATTTAATTGCTGTCGCTAAACGCGTCAGTCCTTCCAGATGATCGTCGGAAAAAATTCCGAGCTGGCCAGGAAAACCCTGCCCCACAGCCTGCACATGCGCTGCGCAGGTCATGGTCAAGCCAAAGCCACCTTCGGCCCGCATGGTAAGCCAGCGAAATTCTTCGGCGGACAAGCGCCCATCATCATAGCTTTGAGTATTGGTAAGCGGCGCCAACATGAAACGGTTCTTCATGGCAGGCCCCCGCGTGAACGACAAAGGTTCAAACAGATCAGTCATGTAACATCCAAAATTGAGGAGAAAGAAAGTCGGATCAGGCCTCTTGTGCTGTGCCCCAATAGTTAAAGCCTGCAAAGCGCGGCGTGTCCGGCAGATACATTGTCTCAAGGTTTTTCACTTTGAACCCACCCTGCTCCAACACACTCGGAATGTTCCGGTTGAGATTGCAGCCGCCTGCGATCCGTTTCCAGAATGGATTGACGCGGGCCTGCCACTTTTGCACGTCTTCATCAGGCGCTAACCCATGCTCACAAAAAATGAGATTACCGCCTGGCCGCAGCACACGCTTCATACCTTCCAGCGCTTTCTGAGGGTCAGGGATTGTGCAGAGCGAATAAGTCACCATCACCGTATCGACAGAGTTGGCATCCAATGGAATCTCCTCTCCCGGCAAGCCTACAAACTCAACGTCAAACCCCAATCCCTTCGCCCGTTCTCCGGCGATCTTCCAACTCTCTTCCGAGGGGTCGAGACCAATCACCCGCTCAACACGGGAAGGATCGTAGTGCTCAAGATTAAGTCCGGTTCCGATGCCGATTTCGAGCACCCGGCCTTCCGCCATCGGCACGACTTTTTTCCGCTGGTAAGCGATCGGCTTGGCTCCACAGGCAAACTTGCTGTTGATGATCCGGGGGACAATATATTTTTCGTAAAAACCCATGCGCTCTCTCCCAATGTTGATAGTCGAGAGTATAAGCGCAAAAGTGGGTCTTAGCGCCAGTCCGACACACCAAAGCGTAGCAAACGATCTTGGGCAATCTGCCCTATGCAACGCCCACGCCCACGGTGGGCCAGCACACCTGTTCGAACCAAATTGGCCTGCCTTAGAGGAGAAAGCACCCGAACCCCTTTGGAGAGAGCGTCCCAGATATCCTCTGCGGCAGGAATTGTCTGGTTTTTGGCCCTGTCTGAAAGTTCTACTGAGTCGGCGATCAGTATGGCACTGAGCGCCGCTTCCGCCCCGGAACGCGCATAAATCGCGACAATATCTGCGTCCCCATCCGCGCTATTGGGCACGCGAGGTCCAGCAACAGCGATCCCCCCTTTTATGACACCCGGGCGCAAGCCTCGGATCATCTCGAGCCATAGCGCGCCGCGCAGATCAGACGGCACATCCAGCACCGCCTCAAAGTCGATGGAGAACGCCCCGCACTCACCACTGACAACATAGGCCGACTCCAAATGGGAGGCAGCGCGCATATGCTGAACAGTTTGGTCTGCCAATGCGCCGGCGACCGCATACTTCGCTGCCGCAACTGAGTGATCAGGGTGTCCCGCATGAGCTGCAGTGCGGGCAGCTTCCAGCGCCGTACGTGCTGCTTCACTGCGAGGCAGGACATCCAGATGTCCCTGGGAAACCAAGTCCATGTCGCTATCAGCTTCAGCCGCTGTTTGCCTGAGAAAAGCGACACCGGCCGCAACGGCGCTGTCTGCCACCGAGGCACCGTTTCCGCTAGCACCCAAATGATAGATTGCACCTGAAATTTCGACTGATGTCGTACTCACATCTCACCTACCAGCCAGCTCAATCGCAACAGTCCGGCCTTATTGCGTTGCCAGCCCTGGCGCAGTCCATACACCGTCGCTGTTTGCATCAACATAGATCGGATTGGCGAAGGCATATGGTTTGAACCCTGGATAAACCACAGCATAATCCTCACCAGGATCCCCCGCCACCTCAACGGTAACGTAGCTGTCTTTTTCAAAGCCGAGTTTGAACGCGACCACTTCGCCGTTTTCAACGGGAAAATCCCGAAGCGCCTTGCCGTTAACGCTGATCGTCAAGGTCGAGGCATCAATCCAGGGGGCAGAGGATACTTTGACTGTAAGCTCGGCACTGCCACCAGCAACCATCTCACCAAGTCCTTTGTCACCTAACGTAACTTCGAGCATCGGGCCTGTCGTGCCATAGACACGTCCCTGTTGAACAGCGGACACAAAGGCCGCTTCGTCAAATGCTTCAATCGTGTCTTCCTCAACCGCGATCATGTTGCGCGGCAGACCAACCTGCTGGGACGCGGTATGAGAGTCACTATTGGCGGTCGCGACAATTTTCTCGCCCTGCGAAACCAGTGAGAGCCAATCACGCCGAAGGGCTCTTTCAGACTCACGCGAAATGCCGTTCATCACTTCCATGGCATCAAAGTCGATATCACGCCTTCCCGTAACCGGGTCTGGATCAATAAGGCGACGGTTGCCATCGCTCCCCAAAATCTCGCCCGCATTGTAGGACCGTCCAACGCCCATATGATCGAAATAAGCCGCCCGATCCCCAGACCAGTCTTCCTCCCAGGCTGGACTCCCAGGTGCGAACCGATCATCCCACCGCGCATGGTTGAGTTGAATAAGAGAGTCAGCGCGACGCGTCTTGAGATCAGCAATCACTTCTCGCCAGCGACGATTTTCATTGGCAAATGCGCCGCGTCTGAACGCAAGAGCTTGCGCATCAACGGGAAACGCATTCGCATGGCCCAAAGTATAGGGCGTCCGGTCGCTCCCAACTTCTCCCGTAATCTCTGTACCTGCGATGGTCGCAACATAAGCGCCGACCTCAAGCCGATCAATCGTAGGCTGAAAATCAAAAACTGTTTCATGTTCTGTCGCAACGAGCACCTCAGCGCCCTCAGCAAGGTAGGTGGCAACCCGTTTTGCCCGCGGCATTACAGTGTCAAAACTGGGTCCAGAGTGGACATGAAAATCTGCCGAAATGAACCCCGCCGTCTCAACTACGACACTCAGCGCAGCAATATCGAGAACCGTATCATTCCCAGCCACCACAGAAATCTCTGCCTTCTCAAGGGAATATTCAGGGCCGCGTGTACCATAAATCCGGTACTTTCCTGGTGGCAGCAAAGCGAAGGCTGGATCTTTGTCAGTCCCCATCAGGAATATCTGATTGACCCCAGTCAACCTGTAAGAGCTATCGTCCCGCAATTCGACTGCGCCAAGAAAATTGCCACCAAAAAGCGGGTCCGGTGTGCCATCAAGCCCTTTGAAGGTAAGGCGCATGGGTGATCCCTGCGGAAGAGCGACGCGGGACGGCGCATCCAAATCCACAGTCTCAAGAGTCATGTCTGACTCCCCGACCTGAAAAGGCACGCTCAGCTCCCTGCCACCTTTCGCGGCGATACGCATTGTGTAAGCACCGGCCGGCAGATGAACCGAAAATGCACCCCTGCTATCGGCACTCGTTTGGGTAAATGGCGTCCCGTCTTTCAAGTCCAGATGAACAACCGCGCTGCCTTCCGACACCCGGCCGTCAACCTTCGCAGCATCAGCATAGATACGGTCAGTTATTCCAGCCACGTCCGCTCTTGGCGCAAGGTGCAAAACCTCCTCGAACGTAATCTCATCGCCGGCGGCAAGCTCCGTAAATGGCACCTCAAGCAGCTGCAAAAGGCCGATATCCGCCCCATCGCCAGTAACAAAAGGTTCTGTGATCGCCAGAAACGATAAAGCTGAGAAATCCGCCAGCGCATAAAAGGGAAGATCCACAACAGACCCGTCAGCATTTGAGCGTTTGGCCGAGACCATCTGCCATCCATACGTGATCGGCGCATCCGCATCTGCCGGGCTCAACGCAACAATCAGATCAGCAGTTCGGGCAAATGTTGCAATCTCTGTCGGACCCCGCGTAACGAAGCTTTCCTGAACAAACCCATTTGACCTGCTGGGATCAATTGTGGATGCGACAAAGGGGACAAGCGAATAATAATTGAAGAAGATACTTGTGTAGAGTGCGACGCTGGGTTCGCCATCGCGTTGAGTAAGATGCTTGGTAATGAAGAGCTTATCCGGCTCATCAGCGTCGAGGCGGTAACTGGTCTCGACAATCACCCCACCTTGCCCGCCAAAACTGCGAATTACCGCAGAGGACGGACCAACTTTCCCATCAACGCGCTCAATATTGACCGGAGTATCTCGGGAACTATCGATAAGATCCTGTGCGCCGACATAGTGGTCATCGGCCCGGCCACAATATCCAAGGTCAATCAACGTGCCACCACGCACGGACAATTCACTCTCATGGGCGATCCCGCTGATCACAGCGCAGACCGACCCGTTGCTGAGGATCCAGTCTCCTATTCCACCCGCGGCGTCAGGACCGGCCTGAACATATTGAGCTGCGTTTTCTGCGGTGATGCGTTTAGCGACAAGCTCCGCTGCTTCAACTGCAACTGTCGACATGACCATGCCAATCACAACCGCTGAAAGTGTCTTCTTCATCTGCGTCCCCCAGAAAAACCCGCACACTCAAACTTGGTTCGAGAGAGCGCAAGCTATCACAGAGAGAAAGAGAGAACAGTGCAAAACAGATCCAGCAGCAGCCCAGAGACAGCTTTACAGCAAGCTCAAGCCGCGTCCGGCAGGCTCAATGTCAGCCCATTAAGCTCTTCTGAGAAAATCAACTGGCAGGACAGACGTTCATCGTCACCTGCAAGGTGCTCATCCAGCCGGTCAAGTTCTTCATTGCGAGGTTCGTGCAGCTTGCTCTGCCACTCCGGGGCCACACGCACACGGCACTCACCGCAAACACTGGAACCACCGCACTCAGCACCAAGTTTCACTCCATGGGCGCGGACAATTTCCATCACCCGCCATCCTTCAACAGCGTCGAGCTCATGGCTCACGCCGTCGCGATCTGCAACGACAATCTTCATGGGTCTCACCTTCAGGGGGGTTAGGGGAGATTTGTTAGGCGACGCCGAGCTTCTTCTGAAGGTTCGACGACGATGTCGTGTACTGGAAAACGATCTTCGCGTCAGGATCGACAATCCGTTTGGCAGCCTGAGCCATCAAGGCCGCTTCATGGAAGCCAGACAGAATGAGCTTCAACTTACCCGGATAGTGATTGATATCCCCGATCGCAAAAATGCCGTCTGCGTTAGTTGCAAACTTCTCTGTATCGACTGGAATGAGGTTCTCATCGAGATTTAGGCCCCAATCAGCGATTGGACCAAGTTTCATCGTGAGACCAAAGAACGGCAACAGGGTGTCACATTCGATCTTCGTCAGCTCACCGTCCTTCGACTTGTAAGTCACACCTTCCAGCTGGCCATTGTCACCATGCAGCTCGGTGATCTGCCCCATGTGAAAGATCATCTTTTTCTCTTCCACAAGCGCGTGCATTTTGTTCACAGAGTCAGGTGCTGCTCGGAAACCGTCACGACGATGGATAAGCTGCATGCTGTCTGCGATAGGCTGAAGATTGATCGTCCAATCAAGCGCACTGTCCCCGCCACCTGAAACGAGAATATTCTTACCTTTGAACGCATCCATCTTCTTCACGGAATAGAAGACCGATGTGCCTTCATAAGCTTCGATGCCTGGAATTGGTGGCTTCTTAGGCTGGAAACTACCGCCGCCCGCTGCGATCACAATAACAGGGGCTTCAAATGTAAGACCACCGTCGGTTTTTACCTGCCAGTTGCCATTGTCGAGCTTCTGAACCTGCTCAACCATCTCGTTGTAGTGATATTCAGGACCGAAAGGCTTGGCCTGCTCCAACAGATTATCTGTGAGCTCCTGTCCAGACACGACAGGCAGACCAGGAATGTCATAAATCGGCTTTTCGGGATAAAGCTCAGCGCACTGCCCACCAGGACGATCAAGAATGTCGATCACATGAGCCTTAAGATCCAGAAGGCCCAGTTCAAAGATCGCGAAAAGCCCACAAGGGCCCGCGCCAATAATGACCACATCAGTCGTAATCGTGTCCTGGCTCATATCGGTCCAGTCCTTTCAAAAGGTCCGCAAAAAAACAAGTGGGCGAGCCAATAGCAAGCTACCGCGCCCACGTAAAGAACGTTGTGAGAATGTAATAATCATCCTAAAGACAAATTCAAGTGTGAAAATTATTAAATAACACTTATGTGGTGGACTTTAGGGCTGAATGCGACGCTCTGCCCTCGTGACAAACCGACAGTAATGCTTATGTTAGGCGCAGAAATCGGGTGGTCGATGCTATGGATCCTCCGCCCCCCTTTTCGGAGTAATTCATGACCAAGTGCGAGACGATGGCTGATGTCCGCCGGGAGGTCGACCGCCTCGACCGTGAACTCGTTGCCCTTCTGACAGAGCGGCAAGCGATGATGAATGAGGCTGGGCGCATAAAGGCAAGCCGCGATCTGGTGCGGGATGAAGACCGCATTGAACAAGTGGTTGCAAACGTTTTGCGCGAATCAGAAAAAACCGGCCTCTCCCCTGCGATTGCAGAGCCTGTCTGGCGGCTTCTCATTGAGAAAAGCATCGAACATGAATTCGGTGTCTTCGACGAGCTCAATAAGGCCTCGTAAACCGCTCAGGTCGCGGCTGAACGTTCAGCCAAAAACTCAACAAACTGAAAATCAAGTTCAGTATCAATGTCGGCGGACCGGTCCTCCGGCATCTCAAAGAGACGTGTCTTCTCAAGGAATAATCCAACGTCACTCATCAATGTAGCGCGCCGCCACACGTATATTGAGCCGTTCATGTCAAACGTCCGCGGCGCATCCTGACGCCGCACGATAGGAGGATCGGTTGGCTTTGACAGCCCAACTGATCCATCTGGGCGTTCTTCAACCAGGTTGAAATAGGGAGAACACTTAGCCGGCGACCCTGTGATAACATTCTCCACATCACGATTATCAAGAAGAGCAACCGCCCCGACAATATCGCTCGGCCAGCGTAGCGGCGATGTTGGTTGCAAGTCCGCGACGATGTCGACCCCCCGCCCGATTTCATTCTCAACTGTCTCAACGCAATGTCGAATTGCGGGAAGCTTAGCCGCAACATCCGTCGCAAGTTCCGGCGGGCGCTGAACAAGATGTCGGACACCAGCGGCACGCGCCGCGTCCAAAATCGCCTGATCATCACTGGATACGGCAATGTGTTCGAAAAGCTTGCTCGCTTGTGCCTGCTCAATTGAATGAACGATCAGAGGTTTACCCAGAAGCGGCCGGATATTCTTGCCTGGCACTCCTTTGGATCCGCCTCGGGCGAGTATGGTGCAAAGCCGTGTCACACCGGCTCTTTCGCACCAAAGACTTTGCCAAATTCTTCCTGTGCCTGTTGCAGGTCATCCAGTTGACCGATATCGATCCAGTATTCATGGATCGGAAAGGCGCTCGCAAGCCCACCCTCAGAGATCACCTGGTCGAACAAAGTCGGCATGTCATACATCTCACCGTCAGGGACATGATGTAAAATGGCCGGTGACAACGCATAGACACCGCCATTCACAAAATAGTTCTGAGTTGGCTTCTCATTGATCTCGGTAATCTGGTTGCCACTCATCTCAATGACACCATACGGGACCTGGAAGCGGTACTCCCGGACACCCATGGTCGCATCGGCCACCTGATCCACATGAAAATCAAGAAGCCGGCGAAAATTGATCGCCGTCACCAGATCCGCGTTCATAACAAGGAACGGAGCACTAGGAGTTTCCGGCAGGAGCGTCAAAGCGCCGGCCGTGCCCAGCCGTTTGCTTTCTTCCAAATAGGAGATGTCGACACCCCATTCATGCCCATCACCAAAGTAGGCTTCCACCTTTTCCGCCTGGTAGTTGACCGACAGAAAAATGCGTTTGAACCCCTGCTCCGCCAGCCGTTCAATAATGCTCTCAAGCACCGGTTTCCCGCCTACAGGGATAAGCGGCTTGGGAAGGTTCTCCGTTAGGGGTCGAAGTCGTGTGCCCAGGCCACCGGCCATAATCACAACCCAATTATCACTTCGGTCGTCCTGAACGATGCGACTCAGTGTCTCTAGACCAGTCAACACGCCCTCTGCATCGACAATAGGCACTTGTGCGATCTGATATTCTCGCATCCAGCGCATCACCGTTTTCCGGTCGATGTCAGGTCCGGCAGTGATGGGGTTTGCCTTCATCACATTCCCAACCGGCGCATCCAGTGTTTCGCTGCGAAGGATCGCGCGACGAACATCGCCGTCGGTGATGGTTCCCAACAGTCTCCCGTCCGGATCAACAACCAGTGCAATTTGCAGTGCACTTTCGTCAAGGTTCCTGATCGCCTCTCCTAGAGTGGCGCTCGGGTCCAGAACTGCCTTTTTCCAATGAGCCATACGGCCTCCTACTGGGTAATCATGTCATCGGGCGCATACGCCCGTGCAGCGTGGGTTCCAAGAAGCGACCAATAGAGCTCAGGGCGCAGGCCGGTGCCCGGTCGTTTAACGGTGAGGTTGTCAGTTGTAAAAACTTCACCTGCACTAATGGGCTTACAAGCGACCAAAGATTTCCGGCCAATCGCCATATTGCTGATTTCGGCGGGGCGCGGCTCTTTGGCCCCATCACCAAGGCCTGTGGATACCCGTCGAACTCCCTCAACGAGGGCACTCAACTCTTCCGGCGTCGCAGACGCTTTATGATCGGGACCTGGTAATTCCTTGTCGAGCGTATAATGCTTCTCGATGATGCAGGCCCCCATAGCTACCGAAGCTATCGCGTGAACAATGCCTTCGCTGTGATCTGAAAACCCAACAGGTAGACCAAACGTCGTACGAAGCGTCTCAATTGCTCTGAGGTTTACGTCAATGTCCGGTGTTGGGTAGGAACTCGTGCAATGCAACAGTTTTACGCGGGACTTGAGAGCAGCTTTCCCCGCTTCGCTCTCAAACGCTTCTTCGAATGCCTTTTCGCCAGGCGTGTTCTCGCCAAGATACCCATGCGCAACCACGCCCAGCATGGTCTCCACTTCATCCAGCGTCGCCATACCTGTCGATAGGATGAGGTCGCGGCCTGCCTTCGCGCAAGCATGCAAAAGCGGTGCGTTGGTGAGTTCACCCGACCCGACTTTTAGCGTTCCAACGTTGAGCTCATTGGCAAGAAGGTCCAGGCTCCCCAGATCAAAGGGCGTCGAGAGAAACTGTACGCCCTTTTCGGCACATCGTTGAATGAGTCTCCGGTGAGCGCCAACATCAAGCTCCAGCGCGCGCAGCATTTCCAACTGCGTTTCACTCTCTTCAGTCGTTTCTTTCTGATAGTCAGCTTTCGGGGCGCTCCGCGTCACCAGCGCTTCCGCATTGAAGGTTTGAAACTTCACAACATCCACACCAATGTCGGCGGCAACATCAATCATCTCAATGGCACGGTCCAGAGACCCATTGTGATTGACACCAGCTTCGGCGATTACCGTGACTTGGTTCATGGCCTCACCTCTTTGAGAAGCATAAAGGCTTCTGCGGCCGCATATCCTGCCTCCGCACCACGCACCTTCTCTTTCGCATCTACAATTTCCAGGCTCCGTGGAAACGGTGCGTCCCCCACCTCCTCGCCATAGAGTTCAATGATGGATCTCTTCTTCGCAGACCAATCTGTGATGTTCTCATACAGAGATGGGGTGAAATCCAGACCACCAGGCCGCCTTACAATGTCCGTTTCCGAGAGCGTTTCGTATGCCAAAACGCGCCTGAGGTATGGTGCGCGAAACCATTTGGTGCAGGACAGAGCCGCATCAAAAGAAATCTTGTGGTCTGTGTGGGCATCACCTGGGAACGGCAAATAGACATCAGATGGATGAACTTGCGCAAAGATGTCTGCGATCTTCTTCACAATCTCGCCGATTGGCGCAACATCAAGTGCCGCCGTCTCATACCCAAGGCGGTGAACTGACTGAAAACCAAATGCCTGGGTCACTGCTTCAATCTCACCTTCGCGCGTCGCGATGCGTTCGCTTGAATAGCCAGAAAAAGCTGTCATCTCCGTCAGGATCAGCCAGTGCAATTGGGCGCCAGAGTGACGGGCCTTCAACAAAGCTCCCCCACACCCGAAGGTTTCATCGTCAGGATGAGGGGCAACGACCAGAATGTCAGACATGCTCCCTCTCCCTCAAAACGTATTGCGCTTCTGAACCAGCCGGCGCTGGTCGGTTTCTTGGACAAGGACATCGCATATCTGCTTGCCCGCTGTGCCATCCCCATAAGGGTTTTTTGCCGATTCCACCTGCGCACGATACTGATCGTCGAACACAGCCTTTTTCAGCGCTGCCTCGATCTCTGTTGCATCATAATCAACAAATTCAACATTTCCGGCGTGCTCACGACCAACCTGACGGCTTCCTACATTCACCACCGGCAGCTTCAGAAGCGGCGCCTCAATGATCCCACAACTCGAATTACCGACCAGGGCAGATGCATTGCGCATCAGGTTCACAAACACAGCCCGCGATAAGTTTTTGTAGGCAACAATCGTTGGATGACGGTTTGCATAGTCAGCCAGGAGCCGCGACATAGCATGATTGCCTGGGTCACTGTTTGGACTGGAAACAAAGGTGGGTAAGCCGCATGCGACAATTGCATCAAGGGTCGCCTTCATTTGCCGTTCCGCATCATGCATCTCAGGCAATAATGGGTGCTGGATCATAATGAGAAAAGGTCCCTCAACAGGCGCCACGTTCATCATTTTCCAGACACAGGCCAAGTCGATCTCAGGCTCATCTACAAGCCGATCAAGACCAGGCGCGCCGACATTGTGGACGCGCCAGGGCTCTTCTCCGAGACGCAAAACCCGTTCTGCACTTCCAGCAGAAGCCGTCATGTGAAGGTGCGCCAGTTTTGTGACCGCATGCCTCACAGAATTGTCGATATTAAAATCATCTGCTGTATCGCCACCGGCAATATGAACGACGGGAACGTCAAGATAGCCGCCCGACAAAGCGACGGTAATTGCCTCTTCCCTGTCGCCAACGACAACCAGAAAATCTGGTCGCCGAAATGCAACGACGTCGACAAGTCCTTGCAATTGAATCGCGGCTGACTTGGCGCGGGCAGCATCGCTGTCAGAAGCAAGAAGGTTGTCGATTTTTGCGACGACTGGATATCCGTCAGCTTCGACGTCTTTGACCGTCAAACCAAAGACCGACGCAAGATGGCTGCCGGTAACAACAATCTCAGGTCGCAATGACTTTGACTGAGAGACCGCCTCAATCACGGGGTAAAGGATGTCGTACTCGGCTCTTGAACCGGTAACGAACATCACACACCGAGTGTCAGAAGACATCGGACATCACCATGCGCACAGACCATGAGCGGCTGTCCAGCAGATCACCCCCGGACCCAAAGACCCTTCCACCCATGTAGGTGACGGGACCTCCAGGTCTAAAACCGACTTTCTCGATTGCTGGGAACATCGGATCAAACACGGGCAGCCACATGTTGAGACGCGTCGCACCATCATCGCGGGCGATGGCCGCAACACTCCCGATAAGAGCACCGACGGTCTCCGGCGTTGCCGCAAGCTCAACAATATCAACAGCATCTTCATGGCGTTTGAAGACAGCAAGACCCAATCCACCATCGCCACCGGCAACGCCAATGCGATAGTCATTTTCCGGGTCTTCAAGCATGCGCCAGTTATAATAGGCAATGTCACGTCCAAGAGAGACTTTGGCCGGTGAAGGCGCAATGCTCGGAAGCCAATCGCTAAAACGGTCAACCTGAGCAAAACTCCGACCCGGTGTATCTGGAAACTTCATGTCGTCGATAGAGGCAGACATAAGCGGCACCGGAGCCATGTCCTCCCACCCCAAATTCTGCACAAAACCCCTATGGCTATTGCTGTTAGGAAAGCCGAAGACCATCCTATAGCCCTGTTTCGCAAGGCGGTCGTATAACCGTTCAGCCAATTGTGGAAACAGACCCATTCCTTGATAGTCAGGATGGGTCATCGTTGTCATGGACAACGCAGCTTTACCGACATCCCTCCCGATCGTCAGGGGCATTGGCGACACAGCATAATGCGCAGCCAGCGTGTCACCGTCCCAGGCAAGTTCGATCATCGGCGCGTCAATTGGATTATCCCTATACCGCCAGTTCCAATAGTCCTTGGACATTGGTTTTCCGAAAGCCGCTTGGAACAATGCCAAAATGGCGTGCTCGTCACCAGGACGGAAAGGCCGAAAATCCAACTCGTGTGCATGAAACGTCGTTGCTGCATTCAACATGGGTTTTCTCCAAGTGGGACACTTGAGGGAACATTGATAAGACGCGCTTCGATATTACGAGCACCATCAAGCAGCATGGCGGGTGCGCCTGCATACATCGGCAGATCATTCATCAACGTCCAGGTGGGTCGCGTCATAAGGCCCGCTTCATTTGTAGCCTCGAGCACCGCATCACGTGTTTCGATTGACGGATCATCAAGAAAAAGACAGTTCAACCAATAATTGGCGCGACCAAAGCACCGCTCACGGAAAACGCTGACACCCGGAACGGCCTCGAAGGCAGATACATATCGTTCGGCAAGAGAACGCTTACGCTCAATGTAGGATGGGAGGCTTTCAAGTTGCGCACAGCCAAGTGCCGCGTTCAGGTTCGGAAGACGGTAATTATATCCAACGGCATCATGGTCAAAGGCCCACCGATGGGCGACTTTCGCCGTCGTCGTCAGATGCTTGGCACGAGCTGCTAGGTCCGCATCGTCCGTGACAATCGCCCCGCCGCCACCGGTTGTGATGATCTTGTTCCCATTAAAGCTGATCGCGGCGACACGGCCAAGCGAACCGCATTTTTCGCCTTTGTAGATACTGCCGAGGGACTCGGCTGCATCCTCAACAATCGGAATGCCATACCGGGCCGCAACCGCAATCAGAGGCTCCATATCAACCGCATGCCCATAAGTGTGCATGGGGACAATGGCGCCGAACCGACGCCCCGTCAGTCGATTGCGCAATCCTTCCAGGGACCGTTCGCCAATCTCCGCGAGATAAGCGTCGAGTTTGGTTGGATCTAGCCCCAATGTCGCGGGATCGCTATCCACGAAATGAGGGACCGCGCCGAGATAGGACGCTGCATTGGGGGTTGCGACAAAGGTAAGCGCTGGCATCAGCACTTCGTCGCCAAGGCCAACACCGACTACCTGTAGCGCAATCTGAAGCGCCGCCGTGCCGTTTACGACAGCAACCCCATGAGCGACACCTGAATGAGCGGCGACCTCTTTTTCAAACTTTTCGACATAAGAGCCAACAGAGGAGACCCAGCCTGTATCGAGACAGTCTTTGACATAGTCCCACTCAGCACCTTCGAAATGCGGTACATGAAGCGGCTGAAAGGCATGGTCTTCTGACACACCAATAGCCGACCGAATAGCAGCCACCACCTGAGACGGATCTACCTGTTCATACGGCTGATTGAGTGTCGCAAGTCCCATGTGGCTCTCCTCAGGCGGCAGCTTCCTCGCGCACATCATAGTTCCCGTAATAACCGGGAATTTCTTCTGAACGCAGGTAGAGACCAGAACGAACTGCCTCGATCAATTCTGGGACAAAGGCTTTCACAGAGTGGCGCGGCTCAAATCCCAATTCATTTTTGATCTTGGCAAAGGACACCCGGTAGTTGCGCGGATCGCTGCCCTTTTCGACGTAAGAAACCTTGCCATCAATGTGGGTCAGGATTTCGTCGATGATCATCGCCTTGGTGTAGTTGTTTTCATCAGCACCAACATTGAAGACTTCGCCGCGGACCTTTTCCTCCGGTGCTTCCAGCACCCGAATGACCGCACCGGCAATGTCACGCACGTGGCAGTAAGGGCGCCACGTATCCTTGTCATAGACATCCAGCGCTTCGCCCTTAGCGAGAGCAGCTGTGAATTCATTCACTGTCAGATCAAAACGCATGCGGTGGCTGAGCCCGAATGCTGTGGAGATACGAAGCACAGTCGGAATTGCTTCAGATGTTTTCCCCTGCTCCAGCAGAAACTGCTCGAACCCAACTTTGGTCTCCGCATAGATGGAGAGAGGTTTGAGATCAGATGTTTCATCCGCGGGTTCATCGCTGTCCCGCATACCGTAGTTGGAACAGGTAGACGTAAAGACGAACTTGTGAATGCCCCGCCCTTCAAGCGCTTTAAAGACAGTCTCTGAACCGGCCTGATTGACCGAGCGTGTGAGATCGGGGAATTTCTTGGAAATCGGGTCGCCAACAAGCGAAGCCAAAAGAACCACGTCCGTAACCCCATCCAGCGCGCGATCAAGGACCTCTTCGTCCCGCAGGTCTCCCATGACCAGGCTGAAGCCTGGCTCGTCATAAAGACCTTCCAGCGACAGCGAATTTGAATAGAGGAAATTGTCGAGCACCCGCGTTTGGTATCCGCGCTTCAAAAGCTCACGGACCATGACGGAGCCCACATAGCCGGCACCACCGATGACCAGCACATGACGCGGTAAAACCGCCCCACTTCTAGAGGCTTTGTCGAGCCGTGAAAGTTCGTCCTGAAGAGCTTCAGCAGCCGCCAGGGGGTCCTCCCCTTCCATCCGCGCCGCACAGTTGCGGATAGCCTGTGCATAGACATCGCTCGTGCCGTTCAGGTCCGCGCCACGCGTCTCGCCAATTCCATCAATTGTCAGTGCCATATTCTGAGGCTCCCAAAGAGGGGTCGAGGTCCATGAGACCAAGCCCGGAGTCATTGATCCTCAGAATGTCGCTGTAATGGTTAATGCCACCTTTAGAAACCAAGGCTTAACCATAAAAAACGCCCCTTTCCTGCGGAAAGAGGCGTCTCAACAGGGTTACCCCTGCCTTAATCGGTAATTTTGCTCAGAACTGCTTTTCAGGCAGACGAACGACCAGACCGTCAACTTCGTCAGAAACCTTGATCTGACAGGACAGGCGGCTGCCGTCGCGCACGTCAAAGGCGAAGTCGAGCATATCCTCTTCCATCTGCTCGGCAGAGCCGGTCTTGTCTTTCCATGCATCGTCAACATAGACGTGGCAGGTCGCGCAGGCGCAGGCCCCGCCGCAATCCGCATCAATGCCCGGAATGGAGTTCTTAATAGCGCCTTCCATCACCGTCATACCGTTTTCACAGTCAATGGTGTGGGACGTCCCGTCATGTTCGATATAGGTGATCTTCGCCATGGCTCCCGTCGAATCTTTCCCTGTTAAGCGTCGCCGGGCCTCTTAAGCGTGCCCGCGCCAAGAAAATGACGCCTGTGTCATTATTTTTCAAGTGGCGATTTGCCTCAATATCGGCTGAAAGTCCGCCACCGGCCGCTCCGAATAAGCAGCAGGCCGGGAAATATCACGCGTGCTTGCCTGTCGTCCAGCCGGATTTGGCCAAATGATCGCTCGCATGGGCCACCGGCACCTCCTCCAGCGGGGTCGCCAGCGTGTCATTCCAGCGATTGAGAAAGCCAAAAGCCGAGATCACCGCGACGATATCGACGATCTGGTCCTCGTCGAAATGGGGTTTTAGGGCCTCAAAATCCGCATCAGAAACCCCGTTGGGCACCTGAGCCGACAATTGCGCCACGGTCAGCGCCGCCCTCTCCGCCTCAGAAAAGAGATCGGACGTCTCATATTCCCAGATCTGCGCCAGCTTCTGGGCATCCAGATCGTCCGCATTTTCCGCCCCATGATGCGTATGCGCCTGACAGTAAAGGCAGCCTGCAGATCGACTCGCCATATAAGCAATCATCTGCCTGAGACCCGGCGACAGCGCCCCGCCCAGATTGACCTGCGCCATCATGCCCACAAAGGCTTTCACCAGCTCTGGGCGCCGCGCCATGATCAATAGAGAATTAGGCAAGAAGCCCATGGATGCCTCGGCCAAGGCCAGATGGTCTTCCAGATCGGGCAGGTCCGCCCGGTTCAAAGGTGCCAATCGCGTCATACAGTCCTCCCAGAGCGGAATGGTGACGCAGAGAGAGCGCCAGCCTTTGGGTTTAGGCTAGGCGGAGAGGAACAGCTCCACCAGTAGAGTAAGATCACAATTAGCTGATCCGGGCCCGCGTTTGCATTCCGCTGCGGAGAGCGGACATACTCGCGCGAGCAAGATTCACCGGAATAAAAAGACAAAACAGGCCACCCCATGCTTCCAGAACACAGAGCCCATAGCGAAGCCATGGCCCAAAATGCCAACGCCATGGTGGATGGCATTGTCTGGCAGACGATTGCCCTGTCACTGGGCTGTGCAGCAATCATTGTCGGAACAATGGCCGCGGGCGCTCTAAACGCACTACCGCTCTGGACGGTCTCACTCATCATCTATCTAAGCGTATATCTGAGCTACACTGCGCTCCACGAAGCAGTACATCAGAACATCACTGGTACCCGGAAGGATCTTGCCTGGATCAACAAGGCGATCGGGACCCTCTCCTCTTTCTTCCTCGTGCATTCCTACGAGATGCACAAAACCATTCACCTGACCCACCATCGCAACACCAATGACCCCGAGCATGATCCGGATCATTGGGTGAATGGCTCAAACTTTCTGATGACATGTCTGCGCAGCGGCACGCTCTTCAACGGCTATTTCTTCTATTGCTACAAACACTGGGACGACAAACAGATGCGCCGCGCCTATTGGATCGGCCTTCGCGATACGTTTCTCTCGCTAGGCGCCATCGCGCTGATTGCAGTCTTTGTCGATTGGAAACTTGCGGTCTTCGGATTCCTGGTGCCTGCAACCTTCGCCATGATGACGCTAGGTGTCTTTTTCGACTATCTGGTGCATGTGCCCTACAAAGCCCGGGCGCGATTTGAAAACACCCGCGTCATTGTCTTCCCCCGCTGGCTAGACACCATTGTCACCTGGGCTTATGTGCAGCAGAACTATCATGGCGTGCATCACGCCTTCCCGCGCATTCCCTTTACCAAGTACCGGCACTTTTACCGGACAACAGAGGCGGACATCGTCGAAGCCGGCATGCCGGTTGCCCGCCCACTTGGCTGAGTAAACAGCATACCGACATGACAAAGCCCTTGAACGTCCTTTTCATCACCGCAGATCAGTGGCGCGGCGACTGCCTCTCAGCCCTTGACCATCCCGTCGTGAAAACACCGAACCTGGACGCCCTCGCAGCCGACGGCATGATGTTCACGCGACACTATGCGAACGCTGTACCCTGCGCGCCAAGCCGCGCCTCGCTCCACACCGGCCTTTACTTGCAGAACCATCGCGCCTGCACCAATGGCACGCCCTTGGATGCCCGCCACACCAATTGGGCTCTGGAAGCTGAGAAGATCGGCTATGACCGGGTGCTGATTGGCTACACCGACACGGCAAACGATCCGCGCGAATTGCAGGACGACAGCCCCTGGCTCAAGACCTATGAAGGTCCGCTACCGGGTATCCGCCCCCTCGCCATGATGGGCACCTGGCCGGGACCGTGGGCCGACTATCTGAAAGATAAGGGCTATCCCCTGCCCGACGATCTGCGCCAGACCTTCGGCCTGCGCGATGAAGGCCCGGACTATGAGCATGGCCGCACCACGCCGAAGCCTCTTGTCTATCCGGCCGACGACAATGACACCGCTTTTCAGGTGGATCGCTGCATAGACTATATGGCGAGCGCCAAAGACCCCTTTATCATGCACCTGTCACTCCTGCGCCCGCACCCGCCCTGGGTGGCAAGCGAGCCCTACGCCTCCATGTACGATCCAGAAAGCCTGCCCGGCTACATCCGCGCGGAAACGGCAGAGGAAGAGGGCACCATCCATCCGTGGCTCGAACATCAGCTGGAGCATCGCCACTACTTAGCGCCCGACAATGACAAAAAGCAGCGGCGCATGAAGGCCGTCTATTACGGCCTCATGACCGAGGTCGATCATCAGCTCGGGCGGTTGATCACCTTCCTGAAAGAGAGCGGCCAGTATGACAACACGCTCATCATCTTTACGTCCGACCATGGGGAGCAGATGGGCGATCACTGGTTGATCGGAAAGACAGGCTATTTTGACGGCTCCTACCACATCCCTCTCATCATTCGGGACCCCCGCGCAGACAAGACGCGCGGCACCCGCATCGACGCCTTTACAGAGAATGTGGACATCATGCCCACGCTCCTGTCAGGCATCGGCGCACCCGTCCCGCCCCATTGCGACGGGCGGTCTTTAAGTCCTCTATTGGAAAGCGGCGCAGTCCCCCGCGACTGGCGCACAGAAGCCCACTGGGAATATGACTTTCGCGACCCCGCCGACGACAAGGCAGAACAGCGGCTCGGCATTTCGCTTCATCAATGCACGATGAATGTGATCCGCTCAGAGAAATACAAATACGTACACTTCACGAACCTGCCGCCGCTCTTTTTTGATCTGGAAAAAGACCCGGGCGAACTCGTAAACCGTGCAAGCGATCCCGACTATCTGCCGCTGGTCCTGGAGTTCGCCCAGAAAATGCTCTCCTGGCGCATGGCCCACGACGAGGCCACCCTCACCCACGTCACCCTGACAGACGACGGGCCTGTTGAGCGGGCATCGCAGAGGTAATATTGCAAAACAAAAATACAGCGCTGACTCCAAAATGGAAGGCAGCAGCCTTCGTCAGCTTCGTCGCGTTACTTTACCTTGCGTTTTTCACCTACAGAACTTTGACCGGCACACCTCGCCCGCCCCATTCAATCTCGCCGGATTGCCAGGAAAGAGAAAGGTGCGGCGGCAGATGGATACCCCATGGCTCTTGGCAATTGAAGGGAAGCATTCGTTCAAGAATTGTGACTCCGGTCCACATGTTCAACCAATCCCTCGATACGATTTCGCCTTTTTCGATTGAGACGGAAAAACCAGATTTCGTAACGGTTCGACCCAGCCTCATACTTCGGTGTGAAGAAGGTATTTTTTCAGCAGCATTGGGGATCGACAACAGAAACCATCCAGTAGATTGGTGGCCCAAACTACCTATCGCGTGGACGACCAACTCAGATACCAAAAGTGAAAGCTGGGCATTAAATGCCACCAGAGATGGAGGCGGCATTTGGTACAACCCAACACCTCATACTTTCATCCAGAGTATCAACACCACAGAAAGCATCACCGTTGAGATAGCGCCGCCCAACGAAACAAAAGTATCGGTTAGATTTGATCTCGATGGCATCGAAGATATTGCTGAATTTGTGCAACGACGATGTCCAGCCCCTCGGAAAGATTGAGCACAACGAAAAAATCGAACAGGAGACGTCACCCCGGGACTTGTTCCAGGTCACCCAACCACATTACAGATGCCCCGGCTACCCGCGCAGAACGAGCTTTGAACGAACTAGACGCAAGCGCCATAATTCGGCACACCTGATATGGGAAACACGTCCGAACCTCCGAGGATGAATTTTGGACCAGTTGGATTGCATAGTAATTGGTGCAGGCGTGGTGGGCCTTGCCGTGGCGCGGGCTCTTGCCCTGCAGGGCAGCGATGTGGTCGTGCTGGAAAGAGCCATGCTCATTGGCAGCGAAACCTCCTCGCATAATTCAGAAGTGATCCATGCGGGCATCTATTATGCCGCCGACAGTCTCAAGGCCCGGTTCTGTGTCGAAGGCCGAAAACGCCTCTACCCCTTCATGGAAGAGCGCGGCATCGAGCATAAAAAATGCGGCAAGCTGATCGTCGCAACCAATGCAGCACAGGTCACAGAACTTGCCAGCATCAAAAAACGCGCAGAACGCAACGGTGTGGACGACCTGCGATTGGTGGAACGCGCTGAGCTTCAAAAGATGGAACCCGCCCTGCGAGCTGAGGCCGCCCTTCTCTCCCCCTCCACCGGCATTCTGGACAGCCACGGGCTGATGCTGGCCTACCAGGGTGATATGGAAGAACGCGGTGGCGCCATCGCCTTCGGCAGCTCGGTTGACGCGATGGAAGCGCAGGACGACGGCATCGTCCTCACGATCTCCGGCGATACGGAAATGGTACTGAAAGCAAAGATGGTGGTGAATTCAGCGGGGTTCTCAGCACCCCGCTTGGCCGCCAACACCAAGGGCCTCAATCCTGAGCATCAACCCAAAGCCTATTACGCCAAGGGCAACTACTTCACCCTGGCTGGGCGTGTGCCCTTTTCAAAACTCATCTATCCGGTGCCGGAAAAAGCAGGCCTCGGAGTACACTTGACCTTAGACCTTGGAGGTCAGGCTCGTTTTGGACCGGATGTGGAATGGGTGGACCGACCGGACTATGCCGTCGATCCGACGCGGGGTGACAGCTTCTACGCCGCCATCAGGAGCTATTGGCCGGATTTAGAAGAGGGAAGCCTGCAACCGGGTTATGCGGGCATCAGGCCGAAGCTTCAGGCCCCTGGCGAGCCCGCCTATGACTTCAGGATTGATGGCCCCAGCACTCATGGCGTCCCAGGCCTCGTGAACCTGTTCGGCATTGAAAGCCCAGGCCTCACATCGTCCCTTGCCATCGGTGACTATGTCGCCGATCTGCTTCGAGATTAGTCAGCCAGAAGAACCGCGATGTGAGCGACCGTCTCATCGACTGTGTTTCTGAGCATCATGAGTGCATCTTCGCGCGCTTCCCCAAATGGATCAGCCAATTGCTCGGCAGTCTCGGCATGGTCAGCAACCGCCCAGGCACCAACACCAC
Source organism: Rhodobiaceae bacterium (assembly GCA_003330885.1). Classification (NCBI taxonomy): domain Bacteria; kingdom Pseudomonadati; phylum Pseudomonadota; class Alphaproteobacteria; order Hyphomicrobiales; family Parvibaculaceae; species Parvibaculaceae bacterium. Next base: position 1,684,790 of record CP030277.1, read on the forward strand.
GCGCGGACCCTTTCAGGCTATGAGCAGCATCTTTCCATTCCTTTGGCGTAGAGCAGGCTTCTAGCCGTTCCACATAGACACCAGCCTGACACCGGAAAAGGCCCAACAGCTCGCATTCAAGCGACCGCTCGCCCAATGTGTATTTGGAAAGATGAACCAGATCGATCAAAGCACTCTCTCGTCTGCTCCCAACACAAGCAGGCACTTCGGCCCGCAACGCCATTCCCCCAGACATACGCAACTCCACTAAACGCAACAAAAGAGCCACCAGTATTGGCACTAAAGCTTACCGAAGACCTTTTTCACACCGCCCACCCCTTACGAAAACCGACAATTTCGTTAACAGTATTAACGAAATCAAAAAATCTGAAAACCTTAGGAAATCTGCGCAAAACAACGGCTGGTCTTGAAAAGGTTAACAGCTTCAAGTCTAGATTCATCAGGATGCGGAGCTTTTCCCTTGACTTTATGGTTAATATTTGGTAAACATTTAGGTGAGGTTGCAAGAGCCTCGTGACTCGTAAGAACCCCTCGTAGAGCCCCCGGCGCGCCCCCTCGCCGGGGGCATTTCGTTGGGCAACCAGTCCTCAAAGGGAGGCTACTGGCTCTTGTCCACACCGAGAATTTTGTACCCCGCAGGCGTCAGCTTGCAGACAAGCCAGTTGGGTTTGACCGGATTGGCAAACCAGGGCTCTGCCCAGCCACGCGCAATGCAGGAACGGATCGTTCGAATGTCTATTTCCTGGCCTTCATCATCAAAGAGCGGCAGCTTGCCGCCTGGCTCTTTCAAGCCACGGATCAGGTATCGGATTTGCGCCCAGGTGGGCTTGGCATGCCGGTCAGCAGCCCGCGCGGCAGCACCATCCACCTCTTCTGTTTCCGTCTTCATCTCGTCGCTGCCAGGCATGGACTTGATCCCGTCGGAGTGCCGTGCGCATCGCGCTCAAACCAGCTAGAGAGCAAATCCTGAACCTTTGCATCAAATGCGGCAAGCTCTAGCGACAATTCCCTCTCCACAACGGGCAAGGACGCGCTCTGCAGCTTGACTCCGGCAGCCCAATCAAACACCTTTCAATTTCTCAGAGGCCAAGAGAAAAAATCCTTATGGAACAAGTAGATCGCCCAACATCTTCTCTGTCCGTCGCAAGTGATCCAGCGACGGGTCCCAGCCTGTCGGCGGCACCAGCGAATGAAGATTCCGCTGCGACCGGGGAGCTCTACCGTCTGATGTCCCGGCGTCCGAGCCGGACTATTTTGACAATGGCAGGTGCTCTAACGGCCCTTTGGGTCGGTTCCATGATCGCCTATGTGGCCGGATTTTATGGGCTGAACGGATTGGCGACAGCGCCACGAGCAGAACTCGCCCTCCTAGCGGCGGCGGCCCTCGCCCCGCTGACACTCATCTGGCTGGTCGCTTTTATTGCCTGGCGCAGTCAGGAAATGCGCCTTATGGCCGACGCCCTCGCCCGCACAGCACTCCGTCTCACGGAGCCGGAAGAAACCGCGATCGGGGACGTCGCCCGCTTGGGCAACCAGGTGGCAGGCCATCTTGATGTGGTCAACAAGGGCATTGATGACGCCCTGGCCCGCGCTGCTGCCCTAAATATCATGCTCCAGGAGCAGCTCTCCGACATTGATGCAGGAAGCGAGCGGGCGGAACTTCGAGCCTCCAAGCTGCGTGAGATGTTGGGAGAGCACAAGCAGGCCCTGGAAGGCTTGTCTCAGTCATTGGGCAATGAGACCGACACGGTAACGCGAAACCTATCAGGCCAGATTGCCTCTGTGCGCAGTGTCACAGCATCTGCCGAGCAGAAAATGGAAGCGGCGAGCGAAAGGCTGCGCCATCAGTCAGAAGCCCTCTCCCGCGTCAGTGAGGCAGCAATCGGTGGCGCAGACGCGACAACGTCCATGCTCGACCGACAATCCTCTCGCCTGGAAGTTGTCGCCCAGAACGCCCTGTCTAAGGCCGATGGTCTCACAGAACGCTACGAAGCCCAGCGGGACGCCATCGCCGAAGCCGCACTGGCCCTTGAGAGCGAACGCAATCGTCTGGACGCCTCTTTCGAGAAACATCGCACGCTCATTGAAAACACATCGGGGCAAATGGCAGAACGGACGGTTGAGATCGACGAGGCCGTTGCGCGCCTGTCTCGAGAACTGACCCATTCCATGGAAACCGCCTCGTCACGCGCCAAGGAACTGGGCTCTACATTTGCCGGAGAAGTGAGCGCCATTACCCGCGCTGCGAACGATGCGGCGAACACGGTAGGCGATGCGTCGCGCAGCGCCAGCGATGGCCTGGAAGCGGCAACAGCGACCTTTGGCAATGCGGCAAAACAAACGACTGAAGCAGCGCAGGCGGCATCAAGGTCTCTGGAAAAAGCAGCGACAGAGATCGAAAGCGCTGTCACAGCCCGCTCGAATGCCGCCGCCAAGAAGCTCGATGAACGCATTGTGGACCTGCGCTCCGAAATGGGGAAATCCGCATCGGACGCGGAAGCTGCTGGCGAACGCCTAGGCGCCGCAATGTTTGGTATTGGCGGCGCAGCCAAAGAGGCAGGGCGAGCGCTCCACTCAGCAAGTGAAGAGCTTGAAAAGAGGATGGCAGAACTGCCCGAGGAAGCCGCAGACGGTGCACAAGCCCTTCAGCGGGTCCTAGAAGACCAAGTGTCGGCCCTCGCCTCAATTGCCGAAATCGTCGTGCGCCATGCCCGGAACCTGGATCGTAGCGGGCCACAGCGTGCTGTTGCCCAAACCGTCGCCACCACCCGGCCAGCACCACCACAAAGCAGCGCCGGGCATGCAGAAAATGGCTCCTGGGGGATTTCTGATCTGCTAGCCGCTGCCGGACATGCTGAGCGCCCCACCCCGCAACCCAATGATGGTGAGCTTCATAGAAGATCGCTACACATCATCGAGAGCTTGCAATCTATCGCAATTGACCTGGACCGCGCCCTTGAGCAAAGCCCGCCGGCAGATCTATGGCGCCGGTACCAGGCGGGAGAGCGAAATGTCTTCGCGCGCCGCCTCTACAATCTCCAGGGTCGAGAACTCTACGATCAGATCTCGCAAAAATACGCCGCCGAACGCGAGTTTCGTGAAAATGCGGACAAGTTCATGGTGCAGTTTGAGCAACTACTCACAGAAGCAGCCGAGCGAGACCGGGAAGGCATCCTTGCAGATACCTACCTCACCTCCGATACGGGGAAAGTCTATCTTCTGCTCGCGCAGGCGACCGGACGCCTCTCCTGATCGCTTAGGTGTCTTGAAACGGGCTAGCTGGCGGGGTCAACTCGCTCAGCATCAATGATTTCATCATAGGCCCACAAGGCAATGGCTGAAAGCACTTCAGAATTAGCGTCGTCAAATGCGCCCACAACATCGATGGTTCGAGAACTCTCAGACTCTTTCACGCTCTCAAAGCGCCGGCTTGCAATCACGGTGTCGCTAAAACGGCGAACCAGCTTCGAGTTAATCTGAACACGTACGTCATCCATCTCCGCCCCCTCGCTCTCTACGCCGAACCGCGAAATGGAAACCTGCAGAAGATAGTCAGATCGGATACCCGCTGAACGGGGACCCACTGCCTGAAAGCGGCCCCCTTGGTCCATCGCATCAACCAAAAGAACCTGAACCATGTCTGGAACCCGGTCAGCCCACCGCGCACCTGAGAAATATCGGATCTCATTCGCCGACGGTTGGAAAACGATACGGTTCGAGTTAAGGGCTGCTGGCGCTTCCGGTGCATCAACAACAATCTGTGTCGATACTTGTGGCCGGTTCTGACCGAAATCAATCGAAGGTGCCGTGAGAACGTAGATGTCAGGTGCTTCATTCGTTCCCACCGCAGCCAACGCGCAGGCCTGAAGCGCAACCGCAACAAATGCAACCCCCACAAACCGTGTAAACCTGACTTGAGACTTTTTCATTTTATCGTCCTGATTCCGGTTCATATTCTGGTGTATCGCTTCCGAGCAAGAAGCCTGCAGGATCGCCTTCTGCACGGGAAACAAAACGCTCCAAAGCCGCGACCATATCCCTAGCCTCTTCAATCAAAAGCGGCAACTGACCCAATCCATCTCGCGCGAAACTATTGATAGAACTTCGATTGCTCGACAGCACGAGCTCTAGCTCGTCTGCTACGCGCCCATAGGATGCAGCGGCACCTTTAGCTTCCCGGACCAATGCAGTCACATCATTTTCCATCAAGCGGTCAGCCGTCCCCGCCAGGTTTTCAAGCTTGCCGGTCGCGGCAGCAACGTCAGAGGTAATTGTGTTGATATTCTCCAATGTCCCAGAGATATCACCAGAGCTACCTGCCAGTTCCGCCGAGAGCGTTTCCAGATTGGATACGATGGTTTTGATCGAACTCTGGTTTTCACGAACCAGAAGTCGCACGTCTCTCAGAAGCGCATTGGCATTTTCGATGGCATCAGGCGCACTCATGAAGAGTTCCTGGAAGGCAGACGGTGCCGCGATGATAGTCGGGTAAGATTCCCCTGCCTGCGGCATCAACGGCGGTGCCGTGGACGTTCCCCCCGTCAACTCAATCTGCGCAACGCCAGTCAAACCAAACAGCTCCAATTTGGCGTCTGTGTCTTCTTTCACAGGTGTTCGGGCGTCCAGCTCAACAAGTGCAACCACTTTGCTAGGGTCATCTTCGGCCAGATGAAGGTCAACAACACGGCCGACTGGGATCCCGTTATATTGGACGACCCCCGACTCCGTCAGACCAGACACAGATCCTGAGAATACAATTTCGTAATAAGCATATGTGCGATCAAGCTGCACCCGGCCGACCCACAACGCGAACAGGAACAGGGCTGCAATCGTTGCCAAGGCGAAGGCGCCAATCATGATATTGTTGGATTTGATTTCCATGTGACTTCTCTATCCCTACCCGGTTGCCGACGCCTGCGCCGCCCGCGCCCGAGGGCCCGTAAAGTATTCTTTGATCCAGGGATGATCGCTGCGCAGCATATCATCCATGGTCCCCTGCAACGTAACACGCTTGTCAGCGAGGACCGCGATCCGATCACACGTCGCGTGCAGAGTATCCAGATCGTGCGTGACGAGGAAAACCGTCAATCCAAGGGTCCGTTGAAGGTCCCGTATCAGCGTGTCAAAAGCCGCCGCCCCGATAGGATCCAGCCCCGCTGTGGGCTCGTCCAGAAAGAGGATATCAGGGTCAAGCGCCAGGGCACGCGCCAATCCGGCTCGCTTCCTCATGCCGCCCGAAAGCTCAGACGGATATTTGGTGCATGCATCAGAGGGCAGCCCCACCATCGTGATTTTAAGAGCCGCCAACTCATCCATCAGATCCAGCGGAAGGCCAAGATGTTCCCGATAAGGAACCTGGACATTTTCAGCCACCGTGAGAGCAGAGAACAAAGCGCCATCTTGAAACAAGATGCCCCATTGTTGCTCCAGCCGTTTGCGCTCTTCTTCTTCCATCTCCGAAATTGTGCGCCCTAGTACAGTAACAGTGCCCGCTGTTGGACGTTGCAGACCAACAATGGAACGAAGCAGCACGGACTTCCCAGTCCCTGACCCGCCAACAATCCCAAGGACCTCGCCGCGCCTCACATCGAGATCCAAACTCTCATGAACAACCTGCGAGCCAAACTGGTTCCGCAAACCTCTCACGCGAATAATGGGGTCATCATCTGTCATCGATCAGATCCCTATCGCGGTGAAGAAGACGGCAAAAAGTGCATCAAGCACTATCACCATGAAAATCGATTGCACAACAGACCGCGTTGTTTGTACGCCGACGGATTCAGCACTTCCTGTGACCCGCATGCCCGCGTAGCACCCGATCATCGCGATCACCAGTGCCATAAACGGCGCTTTCAATATGCCCACACCAAAGGTCCAGAAATCTGCAGCTTCCGACAAACGCACGATGAAGACGCCCGGTGACGTGTCCAACATCTGCCAGACCATCAAAGCACCACCAACCAAACCCATAATGTCAGCGACAAAGGTGAGAAGCGGCAACATGATGACCAGAGCAAGAACGCGCGGCACCACCAGCATGTCCATAGGGTCGAGCCCGAGGGTCCGCATAGCGTCCACCTCTTCGCGCATCTTCATGGAGCCAATTTCAGCGGTGAAAGCGCTTCCCGAGCGACCGGCAACAATAATGGCAGTGAGAAGAATCCCGATCTCACGCAAAAACGTGATCGCGACCATATTCACAGTAAAAACTTCAGCTCCGAATTTCTGGAGCTGAACGGCACCCTGCTGAGCAAGAACACCCCCAATCAGAAATGTCATCAGACAAACGATGGGCAGTGCATCAAGACCAGCACGTTCCATGTGATGAACCAGAGGGACAACCCGCAACCGACTAGGGTGCTTGATGGTGCGCCAGAGAACTTCTAACAGCAGCCCAAAAAAGCCCAATAGACCACGGACTTCATTCGCAACGGATATGAGTGTTGCCCCCACCCGATCAGCGAGTTGGATGTAGGCAGGTGGGCGCGGCAAGCGAAGGTTGAAGCCAAACCGGTACCCTTCAGCCACGTCCAGCAGCGTGCGAATTTCCGGCGTTTCACCGCGATAGGATACCCGGAGCCCGGCAACCCTAAGCTGCTCACTGGTACGATGAAGCAGCCAGGCACCAGCCGTATCAAGCCTCGTTAGGCCCGTGAGGTCGATAACTGCGTCGCGGCCACGCGCGCGCTTCGGACTGATTTCCCTCAGCGGTCCATCAAGATCACGGACCAGCCGCACTGTCCACGCACCTTTGGCACGCACCAAGAAGCCAACCTCGGCCTCCTCGGTCTCCAATGTCGCTGTCGTGGTCGCGCTCATAACCGCTTTGATTGCCCCTATCCGATCTAACCCCTGTCGAGAGTACGGTCTTATTTTGACCGAATTCCCACAGTTTCTTGTATCACAAGAACCGCGTCATACGGCCACATTGCCTGAGCTTTTTGGGAGATTAGGTTGACCTCTTAACTATTCATGTAAGATGACATGTGTTTGTAAGACCACCAAGGGGTACGGGCGTTCAAATTTGGCGCCGCACTGAAACGAGGAAAGTGATGAACCAGTTAGTCAAAGGTCTCTCCATTCTGGGCCTGTCTCTCGCACTGCCATTGGCGGCTCATGCAAGCGAGCCGGATTTGGGCAAAGGCGCGAAAGTATTTAAGAAATGTGCTGCCTGCCACACCCTTGGTGAGGGAGAAGGCAACAAGATCGGCCCGAACCTCTTTGGCATGTTTGAACGCCCAGTCGCCTCAGCCGCAGATTTCAACTTCTCTGATGGTATGACGGCCCGTGCCGCTGAAATTGGTACCTGGACGGATGAGAACCTGGCTGAATATCTCACGAAGCCCCGTGATTATGTGCCCGGCACGAACATGTCTTTCGTTGGACTGCGGAAAGAGAAGGACCGGGTGAACCTGATCGCCTATCTTCGTCAGGAAACCGGCGCAGCGGCACCAGCAGCAGAAGAAGAACCTGCGGCTGAATAATCGCGACCATCTGAGTGTGAAGAAGGCGGCCCCTGAGCATTTTCAACAAAAGTTGCAGACTTTTGTGGTTCGAAAATGCGGCAAACTAGGGAGCCGCCTCTTTTGTACCTGTCTCTAATTGCCTGGCCCGCCGCCGTCGCTGAAACACCCAGACGCCTAGCAACAAGGCTCCTGCTGGCAGGTACATGAAATAGGCGTTCGGCTGATCGTTTGGCAGTTCGATCGACACGACTTCCCAGTCAAAATCGATCCCGGCCTCCCCCGCCGGACCACCAAACACCACATCATCGACAAAGGTTCCGCTTTCTTCCGTCCTCAGTATGAGGCCGGCATGTTCAAGGCGAACATCCACCGATGCTTTTTCTCCGAGAGGCAGAAGGACGGTGCGTGTCTCAATGTCTCCCTCAAGCGTCTCACCTGTCGCTGTAAGGCGTATCGAACTCTCAGCCGCTGCGTCTTCAATGAGCGGTGCGGCTGCAGCATATGGAACTGTCTGAAACGGCGGCACAATTTGGTCCACCCAATATTGCGGTCGGAACAACGTGAACGCGACCAGCAACAAGACCGCCGACTCCCAAAGCCGGTTGCGCGTCAAAAAATAGCCCTGCGTAGCAGCGGCGAACACTAGCACAGCTGTCACCGCGCCAAGAACCGTCAACGCCAGATCGAACGGTCCCTCGATCCCGATCAACAATAGTTTCGTATTGAAGATGAAGAGAAACGGAAGAACGACTGTCCGCAACGAATAAGCAAAGGCCGCAATGCCGGTCTTGATAGGATCTGCGCGCGAGATCGCTGCCGCCGCAAATGACGCAAGCCCGACAGGCGGTGTCACATCAGCCATGATCCCGAAGTAAAAGACAAACAGGTGCACGGCTATGAGCGGCACAACGAGCCCGTTCTGAGCGCCCAGGTCAACGACAACGCCAGCCATCAAGGCAGACACCACAATATAGTTTGCCGTCGTTGGCAATCCCATGCCCAGCACGATAGAGAGAATCGCGACGAGCCCCAGCATGGCGAGCAAATTACCGCCGGACAAAATCTCAACGAGCTCTGTTAGCACCTGCCCCACACCAGTAAGCGAGACTGCCCCCACGATAATCCCGGCAGCGGCAGTCGCAATCGCAATTGCCACCATGTTCTTCGCACCAAGCTCCAGGCCTGACGCGAAATCAACAACACCCGACTTCAAGTCAGGCACAAACTCTCGGCGACCACGAAACGCTCCGAGCACGGCTCGCTGAGTAATCAGGATGAAGCCAATCGCAACCGTCGCCCAAAAGGCAGCAAGACCCGGCGACAGGCGCTCCACCATCAAACACCAGACCAACACCCCGATGGGGAGAATGAAATGGAGTCCGGTTCGCCCGATATCGGCAATGCGAGGCGTTTCGATGATAGGAGCGTTTGGGTCCTCGGGTGGCAAATCAGGATGCCGGGCGGCATAGCCAAGAGTCACGACGTAGAAAAGAAGAAATCCAAATGCGAGCACGTAAGAGGCCGCCGCGCCAAACAGACTCTGGGCTGCAAGGATGCCGTAATACCAGATGCCCGCCACAATCAGGAAAGAGCTGATGGACACGCCAGCACGCAGAACCCGAGAGATGCCCGTTGGTGGCGTTCCCGATCGAGGCAAGCCTTCCATGCCCGCCTTCAACGCCTCCAAATGCACAATGTAGATAAGCGCAATGTAGGAAATCACAGCCGGCAAGAACGCATGCGTGATGACCTCAAGATAGGAGATCCCCACATATTCAACCATAAGGAACGCAGCCGCCCCCATAACCGGCGGCATGATCTGCCCGTTCACCGAAGAGGCAACTTCAACCGCCCCTGCCTTTTCGCTTGAGAAGCCGACACGCTTCATCAATGGAATGGTGAAAGTGCCGGTTGTGACCGTGTTTGCGATGGACGACCCGGACACCAAGCCCGTCATGCCAGAGGCAAGTACAGCCGCTTTTGCTGGTCCGCCACGCATATGACCAAGAAGCGCAAAAGCCACCTGAATAAAATAGTGACCCGCGCCCGCCCGGTCGAGCAAAGAGCCGAAAAGTACAAACAAGAAGACGAAACTCGTGGAGACACCAAGAGCGATCCCAAACACACCTTCGGTTGTAATCCATAAATGGCTCATGGCACGGGAGAAAGAAGCCCCCTTCCAGGCAATGAGGTCAGGCGCCATATTGCCGAAAAACACATAGGCCAGAAAGATGAGCGCCATCACAGTCAGCGGCGGCCCAAGCGTCCTCCGCGTCGCTTCCAACAACAGCACCAAACCAATCCCCGCCGTCACAAGATCCGCCGTATTGGGCAGACCCGGCCGCGAGGCGAGCGCATCGTTGAAAACAAAGAGGTAAGCCGCAGACACGGCACCGGCGATCCCAAGCATCCAATCCTGAAGCGGCACCCGCTCCCTTGGCGAGCGCTTCAATGCCGGGAAGCTCACAAAGGCCAACAGAAAAGCAAAGGCGAGATGGATCGCCCGCGCTTCTGTGTCGTTCAGAACAGGAATATATCTTGCGACAAGAAAGGGAAGTGGCGAGGCATACCAGAGCTGAAAAAGTGACCACGCAATCGCAATGCCTGCAATCACCTTCCCCGTCGTGCCGTCATGAGTGCGTACGCCGGTTTCAGCCGCAACCAGCTCTTCAGCAACGCTCGGTGATGGGTCGCTCAACGGAAGTCTCCCCGCCTGCGATCCCTATTCAAGAAGCCCGGCTTCTTTATAGTACCGCTCAGCACCAGGGTGGAGGGGCGCAGACAGTGCATTTCGAACCATGCCCTCTTTGGTCAGAACCGCAAAGGCAGGATGCAGTTTCTTGAAATCATCAAAATTCTCAAAGACGGCTTTTACAAGCTGATAGACGATTTCCTCATCCACAGTCGCAGACGTCACAAAAGTTGCTGCCACGCCAAAGGTGGACACATCTTCCGGGTTTCCATTGTACATGCCGCCAGGAATGGTCGCCGGACCATAGAAGCTGTTGTCATTGATCAACTTGTCAACGGCCTCACCGTTCACATTCACAAGCACCGTGTCGCAGGTGGTAGTTGCTTCCTGGATGGAGCCGCTTGGGTGCCCGACAGTAAAGACAATAGCGTCGATTTTATTGTCGCAAAGCGCGAGGGACTGTTCAGCGGATTTAAGCTCAGAGGCCAAGGCAAAGTTTCGGGTTGTCCAGCCAAGGGCCTCCATCACGACTTCCATGGTGGCGCGCTGGCCAGAGCCTGGATTGCCAATATTGACCCGTTTTCCCTCAAGGTCTTCAAAGGAAGTGATTCCCGCATCTGCACGAGCAACCACAGTGAAGGGTTCAGGATGCAGGGAAAACACGGAGCGCAGATCGGAGAAGGCACCCGTCTCAGCAAACTTTGACGTTCCATTATAGGCATGGAACTGCCAATCCGATTGAGCGACACCCATTTCCAGATCGCCCTCGCGGATCGCATTAATGTTGAAGAGCGACCCGCCGGTGCTTTCGACGGAGCAGCGGATGCCATGCGTTTTGCGGTCCTTATTGACCAAACGACAGATTGCACCGCCCGTGGGATAGTAAACGCCAGTAATGCCGCCGGTCCCAACCGTGACAAAAACCCGTTCCGGCTCAGCGTAAGCACCCGTTCCAGCAGCAAAGACCAGCGCCAAAGCGGCCACCCACATCTTCAAACCCGTCACCATCCGGCTCATCACCGCACTCCCTGTTTTACCTAAGCCCGCCCCGCAGATTACTGGGACTCGATCCTGTTGGGTCGCATGGTAAAGCGCCCACGACACAAAACAAGCAAGGAAAAGTGGGAAAAATGGGGCAGTTCACCTGGAACACTTCCTGCAACACACTGCTAGAACGATCTCCGACCGTTCCAAATTGAAACGTTTCGGCGTTTCTGTGTAAGGTTTACCGGACGGGGGTCATGGATAAGTCAGTTGGTAAAGAGTTAGCGTAGATGCAATCCACGACCATTTTCAGACGCCTGTCGGCTCTTCTGCCCGCCATTGTGCTCATTGGCGCGCTTTGTGTGTCATTTTATGACCCGCGCGGTTTGGCGACTGCCCTGTCCAATCAGACATTCGATCTCTATCAGCAGATCAAACCAAGACCATCTGAAGCACAGAAAAGCGTATATGTAGACATCGGACCGGCTTCGTCCGCCCGCTATGGTCATTGGCCCTGGTCGAGAGCCCGCCTGGCAGAACTGGTGGAGGCTGCACGCAACGCCGGCGCAGAGACCGTCGTCCTGGACATGCCACTGCCAGAGGCTGATACGACATCGCCCCGCGAAGCGCTAAAGGTCTGGTCTCCGCTTCCACCAGAAGCGAATGTGACCGCCCTTGCGGCTGCGCTCGCAGAACTTCCAGATCACGACATATTGCTGGTCGAGGCTCTTAAAGCCGGGTCGTCAGTTGTCACGTTGACGCCAGGCAAGGGCGTGACACAAAACGCACCATCTCAAGTCACCGACATTGCAGATATAGGCGGCAACCCGCTGCGCTACGCGCCAAGATATGACAATTGGGTTCCAACGCTTGGCCGTCTGTCCCGAAATGCCGACGGCAACGGGGCAGGATTGCCAAGTCAGCGCCAATCAGATCGGGTACGCAGCATACCGATGCTGACAAATCTCGACGGGAAGCTCTTCCCGGCTTCCACACTAGAGGCACTGCGGGTTCATCAGGCGGCCGACGGATATCAAGCCCGGGTCACAATTCCCGAAGGGGCATTCGTGATCGGCGAACCGGCCGGCCTCGCAGAAGTCACCATCATCGGCACGGACAATAACATCCAAACCCAAGCCGATGGATCTCTGCGCCTCTATTTCCGTTCCATGCCTCAGCAAGCCACATACGAGGCGTGGCGCATCATGAGCGACGCGGAAGCCTTCGACCTTAATGGCAAAATCGCTGTCATCGGCTTCTCCGTAAACGGAGCCGAAAGAACCTATGACACCGTCGTCGGCCCCCTTCCCTCCGGCGCCATTATCGCAGAAGCAATCGATCAGATTGCCTCGAACGCATACCTCGTCCGTCCAGCCTGGGCGCAAAATGCCGAGCTCGCGTTCCTGGCACTTATCGGGATCATTACGATGATCCTGGTTATCCGAAAACGAGCTGGTTGGGGCTTTGTGTTCATGGTGCTAAGCCTTAGCGCCGCAGGCTATGGCGCATGGTACCTGTTCGACACCGAGGGATGGCTTCTGGACCCGACGTTCCCCGCAGCCTCACTCGCCGCGATTTTCTTCACCACAACATTGGTGAACCGGTTCCGCATCGAGGCAGAGACGCGTTTCATAGAAAACCAAATGACCCGTCGCCTCTCCTCAAAAGCCCTTGCAAAGGTCGTCCGCAATCCAAAACTGATCCCGCAACAAGGGGAGCAACGCACAGTCACATCTCTTGCCGTTGGCTTGCGCGGTTTCAACGTGATAGCAGACCGGTACTTGGAAGACCCAGTGGCCTACGCAGATATTCTGAACCGCTTCTTTTCGCCACTTACGAAAACTGTTCATGACCGCAAAGGCATGGTCGACAGGTATACCGGCGATACCATGATGGCTGTGTGGAACGCGCCTTTGAGTGAACCCGACCATGCAATGAAAGCCTGCGATGCCGCACTTTTAATGCGCGAACAGCTGGATACGCTAAACGAATTTTTGGAAGAAGACGCCAGACGACACAATCTGAGCCACATTCCGCTTTCGGTCAGCATCGGTGTCGAGTCCGGCTCCGCAATCATTGGCAATATGGGCGCTACCCAAAGCTACGATTATGGTGTCCTTGGAGAACCGGTCAGCATCGCCCATTATCTGCGCCACCATGCGATCAATTATGGACCGGCTGTGATTGTCGGCGATGGCTTCAAAGACGCTGTCGGCGACAAGTTTGCCCTGCTTGAGGTGGATCTCGTGTCGACGCCTCGCCATCCCGACGGCTGGCGCGCTTATGCCCTGCTCGGCGATTCCATCGTACGGGCGAGCCCCAAATTCAGAGCGCTTGAGGATGGTCACCGGAAACTCTTCGATGCTTATCGGAACCAGCGGTGGGAAGCCGCTCGTGAAGCTCTCGGTCACTGCCGCGGCCTCAACGGCTCAATCTCGACGCTTTATGATTTCTATGAAGCGCGGATCAAGCAAATGGAAAACGAGTCGCCTGGCCCGAATTGGAATGGGTCCTATTATGCAGGCCGTTTCTAACGCAATCTGAACAAATCACTTGGCGGCGCGGTGATGCGCCGCCATGATCCCGCCCCATGACACGTCTGACTTGCAGCATTGAAACCTGGCCGTTGGCCTCCGCGTTTAACATTTCCCGTGGCGCCAAAACGGAAGCCCATGTCGTCGTTGCAACATTGCAAGATGGTGACAAGGTCGGACGCGGCGAATGCGTCCCCTATGCCCGCTATGGAGAAACGCTGGAAGGTGTCGTGGAGACCATCAACAATCTCTCACCTTCTGTTGAACAAGGCCTGAGCCGAACCGACCTTCAACTCACCTTGCCCCCAGGCGCGGCACGCAACGCAATCGACTGTGCGTTCTGGGACCTTGAGGCCAAACGTGCGAGCAAACGTGTAGCAGACCTGATCGGGGTGACACCAGCGCCGCTCACAACCGCTTTCTCTCTTAGTCTTGACGATCCCGATCAAATGGCTATCGCGGCGGCGGCGGCTGCAGCTCGCCCGCTCCTCAAAATCAAATTGGGTGGTGAGGGGGATGAGAAACGCATCGCAGCAGTTCGTGCAGCTGCGCCCGGCGCAAAGCTGATCATCGACGCCAATGAGGGATGGACACCTGATAGCCTCATCAACAATGTGGAGACGATGGCCAGGTATGGCGTCTCCCTGATCGAACAGCCATTGCCTGCAGGAGACGATGAGCTTTTGCGGTCTTATGACAGCCCGGTCCCCCTCTGCGCGGATGAGTCCTGTCATGGCATTGCCTCGCTTGCCCCCCTTGTTGGGCTTTATGACGCCGTCAATATCAAGCTCGACAAAACCGGCGGCCTCACAGAAGCAATCGCCACGGCACTCGCAGCACGCGACATTGGCTTTGACATAATGGTGGGCTGTATGGTGGGCACGTCCCTTGGTATGGCACCAGCAATGCTGGTTGCTCAACCAAAAGACCTAGTCGATTTGGATGGCCCCCTCCTGCTGAAGGACGACCGCCAACCAGGCATCACTTTCCAGGAGAGCGACATGCTGCCCTTCAGCGCTGATGTGTGGGGATAAGCGCGACATTTGCGCCGGCGCACGGCGAATTGATCACTTTATACTCGTATGAACTGGGTTCCCCGCCTAAACTCCCGCACAACGACAAACAACAAATTGATCTAGGCGATGAAACTCCGCGTGACCTCCACGACGGCTGCTCTGCTAGCAGTCGTTCTTTTGACTTTGCCAAAATCGGCGCTGGCTGAAAATGAGCCAGGCGGACGCCCAGCTTCACTTGTGCAGGTGGATGCTGTGATCAATGAGCCCTTTGGCCAGACTGCCCCCGTCATTGGACGCCTGGTGTCTCGGCAGTCAGGTGTTGTTGCAGCTCGGATCGCTGGCGCGGTCGCGAAGATGCACGTTCACATTGGAGATCATGTGGAGGAAGGCGACTTGATGGCCGAACTCGTCTCCGCCAGCCTGGAAGTAGAAGTGCGGCGCATGGAGGCCGCGCTTCAACGCGCAGAAGCTGAACTTGCAATCCGCAAAAACGAGTCAGAGCGCCTGCGACGCCTCAGAAACTCAGCCGCCTTCCAACAAGGTCAGTATGAAGACAAGAAGCTGGAAGTGACAACATTAGAAAGTCGGGTTACCGAAGCCAAGGCCGATCTAGAAATCGCGCGCCTTAATCTCGACTATGCGAGCATTCGTGCACCCTATGCAGGAACAGTAACGCTGCGACAAACCGAGGCAGGCGCTTATGTGCCGCTTGGCGCACCGGTCGTGAGCCTCGTCAATGACCAATCGCTCGAAGCCGAAGCCGATATTCCCTCTGACCGAATGGCAGGGCTGCGTCCCGGTCGCAAGGTGACCGTGGAAATAGCCGGTGTTGAAGCACCGGCCAGCGTGCGTGCATTGGTCCCAGTCGAAAATCCCCTCACCCGGACACGGGCCGTTCGCTTTACACTCGAGGGGGACGCTGGAACCTTCTTCACCCCAAACCAGACCGCAATTGTTCACATCCCGGTAGGTGATCCACGTGATGTGGTGACGGTTCACAAGGACGCGATCGTCAACCGACAGGGCGAGACCATTGTCTTCATTGTCACAAACAACACAGCTGAAATGCGGTCTGTTCAATTGGGTGAGCCAGTAGGTGGGCGCTTCGTCGTCATAGATGGCCTCTCTGTGGGTGACAGCGTAGCAGTTCGTGGCAATGAACGGCTTCGTTCAGGCCAACCCGTCCGTGTCGACGAAGGAGCCTGAACCAGATGAATTTGATCCGCCTTTCCATCGAACGGCCCACAGCCATTCTGGCGGGCGTGATTATTCTCGTTGTTTTCGGGTTTGTAGCGCTCCGCGCCATTCCCATTCAGCTGATACCAGACGTCCGCAAACCACTTCTGACCATTTCAACAAATTGGCAAGGGGCCTCCCCAGTCGAGATCGAGCGCGAGATTGTCAATCGACAGGAAGACAATCTAAAGGGCCTTGAAGGCGTCACCCAGATGACCAGTCGTTCCCGGCCAGGCCGCGGTGAGGTCTTTCTGGAATATGCGCTGGGCACTGACATGAACCGCGCCATGCTTCTGGTCTCCAATAGGCTGGATCAGATAGGCGACTACCCGGATGAAGCGCGCGAGCCGGTTCTGCGCTCCGCAGGAAGTGAAGACAATCCCATCACCTGGATTGTACTCACGCGCCTCCCCGGCAATGAGCGACCAATGAACTCCTATGGAGATTTCGTCGAAGACGTAATTCAGGAACGCTTAGAGCGTGTCCCAGGCGTCAGTCGCTCAAACCTCTTTGGCGGCACAGAGCGCGAGCTTCAGGTCGTGATCCACCCCGACCGCCTGGCAAGATATGGCCTTACTGTCCCAGATGTGTTGCAACGCTTGCGAGCTGCCAACGCGTCCATCTCAGCAGGCGAAGTTGAGGAAGGCAAACGCGCCTACATTGTGCGGACGGAAGGCGAACTCAAGTCCGTCGACCAGGTCCGCAATGTTGTACTCCGCACCACGCAGGACGAGACCTCTGGCCGCATAGGCCGAGTCGTGGTCGGAGACATTGCAAGCGTTGAGTTCGGTTTCAAACAGCGCACCGGGCAGTTCCGCAGCCTTGGCACAGACGCCATGTCCGTCAATGCCGTGCGCGAAGCCGGCGCTAATGTCATAGAAACCATGGAAGGCATTCGAGAGGCCCTTCGAGAACTCAATGAGTATGAGCTTCCCAACGCAGGCCTTCAGGCCGTGCAGTCTTACGATGAGACTGTCTACATTGAATCCGCCATCAGCCTTGTCCAGCAGAACATCTTTGTAGGAGGAACGCTGGCGGTCATTGTCCTCATCCTGTTTCTAAGGTCCTGGCGGGCAACACTCGTCGTGGCTCTATCGATCCCTGTATCGATTGTCGGGTCTTTCGTTGCCATGGCAGCGCTTGGGCAATCCATCAATGTAATTTCACTAGCGGGAATTGCGTTTGCAGTCGGCCTGGTGGTCGATGCCGCAATCGTCGTGCTGGAAAACATATTCCGACTGAAATCGGAAGGCCATGACCGTAAAACTGCCGCCTATGAAGGTACCAAGCAGGTTTGGAGCGCCGTCCTCGTCTCGGCCACAACCACAGTCGCTGTGTTCGCTCCCATTCTTTTAATGCAGGCAGAAGTAGGACAGCTCTTCCGTGACATTGCAGTCGCAATCTCCGTGGCTGTTTCTCTGTCTCTGCTCGTTGCCGTTACCGTCATCCCAGCGCTCGCCGCCCAGCTTCTCCCACGTGATGGGGACGATGACGTCCTCTTCGCACTCCCTCGGGTCGACAACCTAGCGTCCCAATTTGTGACGAAGGTTCTCGAGGCCGTGTCCTGGATGATTGCCTCTATCAAGCGTGCTGGCAGCACTGTTGCCATCATTTGCGGCGTTGCAGCGCTCGGCACCTTTCTCTTCCTACCAAAACTTGACTATCTGCCAGACGGCAATCAGGCCTTCGTCTTTGGCTATATCAGCCCACCTCCCGGCTACAATCTGGAAACGGCGCTCCAAATCGCAGGGCGAGTAGAAGACGCCAACCGCGACAATTGGGCGCCGACCGCGCCAGCAGACCGAGACCCTGATGATCGTCCGTGGATGCGGAATTTCTTTTTCTTTGCCTCAACCAATTTTGCCTTCGTCGGTGCTTATCCTGAAAATGTAGAACGTGCAGGCGAACTCATTCCCCTGCTCAGCGAACCCGTACTTCGCGAACCAGGCACATTCGGCTTCTTCGCCCAGCGTTCGCTCTTTGGCAGAGGCGTCGGCGGCGGCCGTCAGGTAAACTTCGTGATCGCCGGCACCGACACAAATGACATTGTTGCCACTGCGCGTCGCGCGGCGGACAAAGTTGAAGCCCTTCTCCCTCGTTCAGAAGGCCACCAGATGCGGCCTCAGCCGTCACTAGAACTTGGCGCCCCCGAAGTCCGCATCACGCCCAATCGCGTCCGACTCGGCGATAACGGTCTCTCTGCTGCGGAGCTCGGGATTACCCTTGATGCCTTCAATGACGGTCTCCGTGTCGATGAAATCACCGTCGAAGGCCGTCGCATGGACCTGGCGCTCTACGGCAATTTTGAGCAAGCCGACGAAACCCAGAGCATCAACAATCTACCGGTTGTCACGCGCTCTGGCACCATCGTGCCTGCAAGCTCTCTTGCTGACATTGAAATCACGGCGGGCCCCTCGGAAATTCATCATCTTGAACGTTTTCGGGTGATCACCCTGCAGGTGCGGCCCGCATCGGAGTTACCTCTGGAAGAAGCTCTTTCAATATTGGAAGGCGTCATTGAGGATCTGGAAGCCGAGGGCATTCCGCAGACGGTCCGTATGGGTCTCGGCGGCTCTGCAGACAAGCTGGAAGAAGCCTGGGGCGAACTGCTGATGAACCTCCTGCTGGCACTCATCATTGTCTATCTGGTGATGGCTGTGCTGTTTGAGAGCTTCATCTATCCCCTGATCATCATGCTGTCTGTGCCTCTGGCGACAGCAGGCGGTGTGGCGGGCCTAGTCGTCCTCAACATTTTCACATTCCAGGCACTCGATATGCTGACCCTTTTGGGGTTTGTGATCCTGATCGGGATTGTGGTGAACAATGCAATTCTGCTCGTGCACCAATCCCTCTATGGCTTGCGCGAACAGGGCGAGAGCTTTGATGAAGCAATTTCCGGTGCCGTACGAAACCGCATCCGTCCCATATTCATGTCAACGCTCACCAGCATCTTTGGTATGGCACCACTTGTGCTCTTTCCGGGCGCAGGCTCTGAGCTCTATCGGGGGCTTGGCACCGTTGTCATCGGCGGCTTGATGCTCTCGGCGCTGCTCACACTGCTCATCATCCCACCCCTTCTCAAAATCATCCTGCCAATGTTTGAGAAAGAGACCTATCCGAGCCGAGGCAGCACCACCGCCGCCCCAGCTGAATAGATTTATCAGGCAATATCGATCACGATCTTGCCGAAGTGGGAAGCGCCGGCCATGTGCCCAAGCGCTGTGCCGAGCTCTTCAAGCCCGTAATGGGCATCGACTATCGGTTTGATATTGTTGCGCTCAATGCTGCGCACCATATCGTCAAACTGCTCTCGATTCCCAACCGTGATGCCTTTGATGGTCAGGTTCTGCGAAAAGATCGCAGCAACATTCACGTCTTTCATCAGACCGGACAGAAGGCCAATCACTGCAATATGTCCACCGACCCGCGCTGCCTGCATTGACTGCTGCAGGGTCTCCGCCCCGCCAACTTCGACTACATGGTCAACGCCGCGTCCGCCGGTGATCTTGCGCGCCTCAGCTGCCCAATTGGGCGTTGTCTTGTAGTTGATCGTGTGATCCGCCCCCAATGCCTTTGCGCGCTCTAGTTTCTCATCAGACGAAGAAGTAATGATCACTTCTGCACCTGCCGCCTTCGCAAATTGCAGCCCGAAAATCGAGACCCCACCGGTGCCTTGAAGAAGCACGGTGTTGCCCGCTTTAATCTGTCCTTCCGAAACCAATGCGCGCCACGCCGTGAGCCCGGCACAGGGCAGGCAAGCCGCTTCGGCATCACTCAGCATATCGGGAAGCTTCGACACCCCTTCTTCCGAGAGGCAGATATATTCCTCGGCGCAGCCATTGATGGGACCGCCGACGGATCCACTGAGCGCTGTTGGTGTGGGCTCCCCAGCGATCCATCCCTGGAAAAAGAGCGGCGATACCCGGTCCCCAACCGCAACGCGCGATACGCCAGCCCCAACCGCTTCAATGACGCCGGCTCCATCAGAGAGCGGCACCAAGGGCAGCGGGTAATTCCCACCAAAGCCAGAGACAATGGCGAGATCACGGTAATTGAGGCAGGCATTGTTGAGCTTCACCAAAACCTGACCCGGACCGGGCTCTGGTTTCTCAAGATCCGCTGCCTTTAGATTCTCCAGGCCAAAAGCCCCCTCCACCTGCATCGCACGCATCGCAATCTCCCTTGATCAAATTTTGTGGTTTCAATGTCTGTTGGGAGTAACATCTGCACCAGACCAGCCTTCTGTCAATGGAAGGACCCGCGCAAAAGAGACAAGGCGTGGCGGTGTCGAAAGATGACGGAGGGGAAGCCATGGATCGCACCGAGTACAAAAAAGAGATGGATGCGCGCCAGGAACAACTCAATCTCGTTCAGCAGGCGATGATCCGACAGAATGAGCGAGGCATCATCGTATTCGAAGGTTGGGACGCGGCAGGCAAAGGCAGTACCATCCGACGCATTGCCTGGTGTGTTGACCCCCGTCCCTTACATGTTTGGTCCATCGCGGCGCCATCGGAGGCAGAAATAAACGGTCATTGGCTAAAACGCTTTTGGACACGCATTCCCTCCCGCGGAGAGATCGGTGTCTTTGATCGATCCTGGTATGGCCGTGTGTTGGTGGAACGGGTCGAAGGGTTTGCCAGCAAAGACGAATGGAAACGCGCCTATCGCGAGATTAACGAGTTTGAATGGTCACTCGCGGAGGAAGGCTACAAAATTGTCAAACTCTTCCTCGACATCACACCCGAGACGCAACTTGAGCGTTTGCGTGCCCGGCTTGAGACCCCCACCAAACGCTGGAAGCTCACCGAAGACGATATTCGCAATCGGTCTAGATGGAGCGATTATGAAAAAGCCTACGATGAAATGCTGAACACGTGCTCCCCAGCACATGCGCCGTGGCACAAGATTGATGCCAACTCGAAAAAACGCGCGCGCCTGGAGTGTTTTGACCGCATTCTCGAATGCTTCTCAAACGGTCTCAATGTCGAACCACCAGACGTAAGCCCTATGGTTCGGTCTTACCTCAAAGATGTCCAGTAGCAGAAAAAGTAGCCAACAAATAGCTACCCAGTGACCGGGTGCGGCAAACGACGTGCGGTTGCTGCTCGAGCGAGCTCTTCCCAGATTTGGGTTTCTAGTTTCCGCGCAGGCGCCCCCTCCATTCTCTCTGCGTGAGCCTGCAGCTCGATCAAAAGTGTAGACAATGCATCATTTGCCTCATCCAGCTCGCTGATCTTGACGCTCGGGTCACTTGAGGACGCTGCCCCCTCAACTCGGGTGCGCAAATCTCCCTTAGGCAGCACACTCACAGCTCCGGAAAAAATATCGCGCATCGCCGCATTCTCCTGAACGCGAATGTCAGCAGCACGCTCAAACTCGGTTGCTGTTTGAAACATCATCAACCCAATCACCGACGAACTGCCAACCGCATACTCAGATGAAAGATGTGGCGCAATGTCAGTCAGAATACGTTCAAAAGAACGCATCATCACCGTTTGAACATTAGGCTTCATGACCGCCCCTCCGCTTGGATGAGCTCAGGCATCCAACCAACCAGCTGACGATTGTGAACGTCGGTGCAGTACCAACTGGAGAATGCCATGATTGGGTCCACATTGTTCCCGGCTTCATATTCCTTGCCCGCGGAAATCCAGATTGCGAGCCCTTTCACAGCTGAGAAGACCTCCCACCAGCGAAGTGCCACAGGATCAATCTCAATACCGGAATGTTCCGACCAGATGGCCAGCGCCTTGTCGCGGTCAATCATGCTGCCAGGACGCGGATCATTGAAGGCCCAAAGCGGATCAGCTGCCCAGGCGATATCCTCAAGCGGATCACCCAAATGGCACATTTCCCAATCAAGGATCGTTTTGAGTTCGCCTGCCTCATTGTAGAGAAAGTTGCCGGTACGATAGTCCCCATGCACCACAGAGACTCTTTTCGGCGGCGGTGGTGGGTTCCGTCGGAGCCAGCGAATGGCCCCTTTCGCAATCGGCTGAGGACAGAGTGAGTCTCCATCAATCTCCCCTTCCCAATAATCGAGCGCCACTTTCCAACACGTATCCGCTGCGGGATAGTCTGCGGTATCGGCAAACCCAATCGCCGCGGGATCATGAGAGGCAATCGTTCCCAGATGCCGCCAGAACTGCTCTCCGATCTTCTCAGCCAGCGGCCCGTATGGATCTGGTCCAAAGGGGGATGCGGCCTGACAGTTTTCGACCTGCTCCATCACGAAGAACGGTCGCTCAAGCCATTTCTCATCCGTCTCCAAATAGAGAGGTTCTGGTACAGGCAGTCCGGTTGGGTGGAAAGCACGGTAAGCGTTAAACTCAACGTCGCGCTCTGTCTCGATCAGACTAGATTCCGGGTCACGCCGCAAAATGAGGGCACGTTCTTTGCGTTCGCCTCCCTCTGTCCAGCTTGCGCGAAAGCGATAGGTTTGACGGCTCGCGCCGCCATGAATGCGAGACAGGTCGGTGACCTCAAAATCGCTCCCTGCAGGACTTTTATGCGCGAGGTAGGCGGCAGTCTTTTGTGCAATTTCTTCCATGGTTCAGGGCGCCATGTCTAAGAGGTCTTTGAATCCGGAGGGCTCATGACGTCCCATGATCAGCTGTTCAAGAATGCCTGACCCATTCTTTACCTCCCCATCCGGCAGGGTCATCTTGGCTTCGACGAAAGCCTGGATGTGAAGATAAGGCGGCATGGAGTTTGTTATGTCGTCCGTCTTGATGGTGTCATAGCCGACTTCAAGCTCACCATGCAGGCTGCCATGCCCCCAGGTGGGGTTCATGTAGCCAAGCCCGGTCATATAGAAATTCCACTTCGGGGTGAGCTCAATAAAGGTCTTTTCGCGCTTATAGTTCTCCATCTCAATCGTCGCCGATTTTGCGAAACGCGTGCCCGATTGAAACTCCAGGTTGGACCAGCAAGACCGCGTGTGCTCTGGCTCTGCGTCCCCAAGACCACAAATCACAGCAGCCGTGTTCCAGGGCTCCCCACTCGCATAGGTGTTGAGATGATAGAGCGAGATGCAATCGTCAAAATTGAGGGGCGCCCAGAGCCAATAGAATTGTGGCTCTTGGGCCGGTGCAAGCGGCTGGGCATCCGCCGCCCCAATAGGACGGGTTCCCCAGGATCGGTCCCTCGTGCCGACAAATGCGTCTCGGGTGACTTCAATGCGATCACCATTGACCTCAATCCACCCTTCCCATGTGATGTTTTGCGTCAGGCGCGTCACATCCATCATGGCCCGCGAGCCATTGCGGGTGATAAAGCGCGGTTCCTCAATGGGCTGTGCACGTGCATGGAATGTCAGGTCCGCACTAATGCCATGTTCATTCTCATCAACAATCAAACGTACAGACTGAAGCGGCTCAATAATCTCCACCGCAATCGGCCCGACCTTCGTGTTGAGACGCTCCGAATGAAGAATCCGTGACGCATGCAGATTATGTTGCACGCCTTCATGCACGACACAGAATGACGCATCCATCACGTTCAGATGGGGATAGACACCAAGAGCTGCTGCAAAGAACTGGGACCCATCTTTCGTGTATCCGTTGAAGAAATACCGGTCATAGAAGTTCCGGTCGGTGCCTGAATAGGCGATCGGTTCCGGCGTCTGATGTATTGGATATTCATCACCCTTGGTGAGCATGAGCCTCTCCCTGAAGATCTTTGTCGCGGCGTGTAGCCTGCGCTTTTTGTTGAGCATGACAAACAGAGCGTCCAAGTCAAATGCTATGCCTGCCCCTGCGTCGATGGCCCTGTATCGACTCACGAATTGGAACGCGTACACTCAAAGCCGATACTATGTAGACCTATGGATGGAGAGATCTTCATGAAACTCTGGCTCATGCTCGGCGCACTCAATGGTTTTCTGGCTGTTGGCTTTGGCGCCTTTGGTGCTCATGGATTAAAAGCCCGTGCCAGCGCCACAGATCTCGCCGCCTTTGAGACCGGCGCTCAATATCATATGACCCATGCGCTGGCGCTTCTGGCCGTGGCCTGGGTCGCCTCTATCGCACCGTCTGCGCTCGCCACCACAGCCGGCTGGGCTTTCACCATCGGCATTCTGCTTTTCTCAGGCTCCCTCTATTTTTTAGGGATCACCGGCAGCCGATCGCTGGTGCTCATAACGCCCATCGGCGGCACCGCGTTTATGCTTGGGTGGTTCTGTTTGGCAATCGCAGCCTACCACCTCGCGTGAGGCACCCTCTAGACATCCATCAACGCCTTCCCTATTTTATAGACTACGGTCTATTTATAGGTTCGGGTTCTCCTAAAAAGGGAAGCGCGACCATGATCCGTTTTCGGGGAGGAAACGCGCGTGGCTGGAGAAAATATCCTCGTGATCGGCGCCGGGATAGCGGGGCTGAATGCCGCGCTGGCGCTAAGTCAACCTGGGCGCAACGTCACGCTGATAGAGCGTGACCCACCGCCACCTGATGCATCCGCAGACGCTGCCTTCGACATATGGGAACGCCGCGGTGTTGGCCACCTACGCCACAGCCATGCCTTTCTCGCGCGCCTCTATCTGCTTCTGCGCGAAAAATATCCAGACCTGCTGCAGGAGCTTCTCGATGCCGGGTGTCGCGAACTCCGCTTTGAAGACGGCATCCCCAACACCCTGCGTGAAGGTTACATTCCCGAGCCAGAGGACGACGACCTCACCATCTTGACCAGCAGACGCACCACGCTTGAATTCATCATGCGACGGTATGCTGCCACCCTGCCCGGCATCACCTTCATGACGGGCACACGTGTCAAAGGCTTAAGGCAGGAGCGCGCGACTGACGGCACGCCCATGATCACCGGCGTGACAATAGACAATCAAGGACAGGACCAAACACTCACCGCTGACTTGGTCATTGACGCGGGCGGTAAGAACGCGTTGGGCATGGACTGGCTGAAGACCTCGGGCATCCAGGTACGCCAGGACGTCGAGGGCGCCGGCATCCTCTACTACACACGCCATTACCGTTTGCGCCCGGGTCAAGAGGAGCCACCCAGGGGCAAACTGCCAAGTGCGGCTGACCTCGGTTACATCAAGTTTGGCATCTTCCCAGCTGACAATGGATGCTTCTCCATCACGCTGGCGGTGCCTGAGGTGGAGATGGAGCTCCGCCGCCGCATCGTTCACCCGGAAGTTTTTGACACTGTCTGCCGTGCGATCCCTGGCATGGAGCCTTGGATTGAAGAAGAACGCACGGAACCCAAATCCAAGGTCTATGGAATGGGGGAGCTCAAGAGCCAATGGCGGCATCTCATCGAAAATGACAAGCCAGTGGTGCTCAACTATTTCCCCATGGGCGACAATCTCATCCGCACGAACCCGCTCTACGGGCGTGGCTGTTCATTCGCTGCTGTTGAGGCACAAGCCCTTGCCCGCGCTCTCGACGCAACGGACGACCCGGCTGAACGCGCACGCCAATATCATGCAGAAGTCACAAGGGAAGTCCGTCCCTACTATGACAGCATGTTGAAACAGGATCGCGCCGCTATCCGTCGAGCTGCGAACGGCTTGAACCCGAACTATGAAGCGGGCTTCAAAGCACGCCTTGCCAAGAGCTTCATTGAAGACGCCATCAATATCGCGCTTCGGTCAGATGTTGATCTGCTGCGCGAAGCCATGCACGGGTTCCACATGCTGAGCCACCCGGATGCCTGGCTCAAAAAACCAAAAAACTTTTTCAAAGTGATGCGCGTCTGGGCCCGCGGCAAAAAGCGCAACAAAGCCTATTATCTGCCGCGCATCGGTCCAAACCGCAAAGAGATGTTTGAGCTTCTCGATCTCTCCCCTACGGTGGACTGGGACACATACAATAAGGCGGCGTGAGCCCGCCCAATCAATAAAATCAATAGGAAGTGATCATGGTCGATTTCGCCAACCCACGTTTTGTGAAAACCAATGGCCTCAACATGGCGGTCTATGAAGAAGGCGAAGGCCTGCCGGTTATCTTCTGTCATGGCTTTCCGGAACTCGGATATTCCTGGCGGCATCAGGTGCCAGCTGTCGCCGCAGCAGGTTTCCACGCCATCGCGCCCGATCAGCGTGGCTATGGCAAGACGGGTGGCCCAAAAGGCGAGGACGCTGTCGATCAATATGACATGGAGCATCTGCTGGGCGACCTCATCGGCATGATGGATGAGATGAGCCTGGAGAAAGCAATCTTCTGCGGCCACGACTGGGGCGGCTTTGTTGTCTGGCAGATGGCCTTGCACCACCCGGACCGGGTTGCAGGCGTCATTGGCGTCAACACACCCTTCACGGCCCGCTCGCCCATGGACCCCATCGCCCTGATGCGCGAAGCCTTTGGCGAAGACATGTATATCGTCTTCTTCCAGAAGTTCGGCGTCGCCGAAGCGCTCTTTCAGCAGGATATCGAGAAGACCATGCGATTCTGGTATCGCAAGAGCGGCATCACATTGGCCGAGTATGACGCGCAACCCGAAGAGAACAAAAAACTCGCTCTGGGTGAAGCCTTCAAAACACCCGAAAGCGAATGGATGGGAGAACCGCTGCTCACGCCAGAAGAGTTCGACTATTACGTAAGCGCCTTCAAACAGTCTGGCTATGAAGGTGGCATCAATTGGTATCGCAACTTCACCCGCAACTGGGAGAAGTCCGAAGGCATTGAAGAAAAGATCAACGTCCCCTGCCTGATGATCTCTGCCGCCGATGACATTGTGCTGCGCCCTGAAATGGCGGACGGAATGGAGAACTACATTCCCGATCTGGAAAAACACATCATTCCGGACTGCGGCCACTGGACCCAGTCAGAAAAGCCAGACGAGCTCAACGCCCTCATCACAGATTGGCTCAAACGACGTTTTAGGGGATGATTCATCTCACTTCATTTACCAGCATTCCAACAGATCGCACTAGATCCGGGTACATGCGCAGTTTTGAAAGCGAACCCAATCCCACACCACTTTCGTTCTGAGTCATCTGATATTCGCGTTCAAAAATATCTTGGCGCCACCTTTGTTCAGGATCACCGCCGTATCCAGAAGTCTCGTGCTCGCGAAAGGAACTATTGGCCCCAATAGCAACCCGTACAAATAGATTGGTTACATTTTCGTGGGCTTTCTGTTTGTTACCTTGCCCATCATACCCCTCAAACTGAATTGACTGCTCAGAGCTTCCATAAACATCAACGAGCCGCTGTTGAGCCTCTCTGTCGACTAACACATCCAAAAATGCCTCTTCCTTTTGCTGCCAGAACACAATCAATGGCAGCAGCACAACCATCTCAATTTGGGTATCATACGGCCAGGTACTTACAATCGACTTGAGCATGTCAAAACACTGCTCGATATCCCGAAGCGACAGGTCATATTCGGAAGCCACATTAACAAAAAACGCTACATGATCATTGTTGGGTGGAGACGAGAACAGCTCAGGCGGCAACTGATGTCGCTCGAACAATGAATTCAAAAACTCATCTTGGGAGGGCCTTCGAAACCGAAAAGTTCTATCGAAAAACCGAGATAGATATCGCCCTGAGGAAAATTTTTCACCATATACTGAGTTTATTGAATGCCTCAGTTGCTCACTATTTGTTGCGATAATGAACACAACACCATCAACATCGAATAGGTGTTTAACTCTCTCGAGCATTGAGATCGCATATGTCGGACGACAACGATCCAACTCATCAACGAGCACAAACAAGGGGACATTAGCTATCCCTTGTTGTCGTATCTGATCCAATAAAGCAGCAAGATCTGACCTAAATTTTGCGATCTCGGATTGCTCGTTCTTGAACGCGACGACCTTATCAACTGCCTCAGTCAACCCAGCTTTCAGCGCGTCGGCAACCACCTTGAAATTGTCATTCGCTTCCGGATCTGACGCAATCAACTCGCTAAGCTGACCTCGAATTTCATCGGCAGCCTCCCCGGTGAGTTTCTTCAGCAATTGATTTGCAGCACCCTTGCCAACCGTCACGGCAATATTTGCAACAGAACTTCGGATATTCTTCCACGTCTTCGCAAGTAACTCATGATTTTGAATAAATCTCGTCACCGGTTCATCTATTGCGGCCATCACAGCGATCATCGGATCCTCTGCAAAATCATCTTTCCATGCATCAACATAGGCAACCAAGTGCCCCTGATCCTCCAACAAATCTTGAACGCCCTTCAAAAAAAAGGTCTTACCGCCTCCCCACGCCGCATCTAGATTGAGAACGTAAGAGCGCGAATTCCCAAGCTCGTCACGCTCTATGACTCTCTGCTTCAAAAATTTGATGAGAAACTCGGCATCCTGTTTTCTACCAAGCTTGTCATGCTCCCAGTACTTTTCTGCAGCTGACATGAGATGCCTTCACTTTTTGATCAAAAAGGAAACTCTAGTTTTAGTTAGAAAGGTGTGGCTGTCCACCCCACTCATTCCCTCGCGTTCAAAGCCATTCCGGCGTAGGCTTCCTCTCTAATTGCTGAGCTTAAGAGCTGGGGCCCAAGCTATGACACCTGACCTAATCTTTCTGATCGCAACCTATGGCATCATGCCCTTCTGGCTGTTGCTGGCGCTCGCACCCAAATGGGCGTTCACCCAAACGCTGGTGCACAGCGCGCTGATTCCGATTGTTATCGGCATTGGCTACACGTTTTATGTGGCGACCGGTGCCTTCAGCGTGGAGGGTGGCGGCTTTGGCTCTCTGGAAGCGCTCATGATCGCCTTCACCGTGCCCGAAGCGGTGATTGCCGGATGGCTCCACTATCTCGTGTTCGACCTTTTTGTCGGCGCTTGGGAAGTCCGAGACGCACAAAAGCGCGGCATCAATCACTGGCTTGTTGTGCCCTGTCTCTTCTTCACACTGATGTTGGGACCTGTCGGGCTTCTCCTCTACATCGCGCTTCGCTTCGTCACACGCAAAGGCGGCTGGGCCCTGGACCAAGCAGAGAACCCGGCCTGAGCCATGCGCGAGATCGAAACCCTTCTCTTTGCCAACGAGACCTTCTATCGCGCGGTCGCAGATCAGGACATGGACGCGCTGGAGGGTGTGTGGTCGGTTGCCGTGCCAGTCTCCTGCCTCCACCCGGGATGGTCCCCGCTTCACGGGCGCGATGAGGTGATGGAAAGCTGGCAGCGGATCATCCGTGGCCCAGCGCCACCTGCAATCGAGTGCCACGCCCCCACTGCACATCTCATTGGGACGACGGGCCTTGTTACCTGCTACGAGAAGATCGGCGCTGAATGGCTCATCGCCAGCAATTTATTTGTGCGCGAGGGCCAGGACTGGGCCATGGTCCACCACCAGTCGGGTCCCGTAAGCCAACCACCAGAAGGGGACGAGATCACCCCAACCCCTCAGGCAAACTGACCGGCCAGCCCCAGTCACTGGCCTGGCAAAATATTGGCACACCAACTGACATTTCTGTCACCGGGAGCTTGTTGCATCGCAGCACCTTGGGTATGATCCCGCCAACCGAGCACCGACCAGGTTGCAGGACACATGTCGTGCGGCCTGAATGGACGTTCACCAGGCAAAAATACTAGGACTGCCCCCGGAAAACCGAGCAGCAAGCCACTTGGCCACTGCCCTCCACCGGCTGAGAAGCGGTCCATAACGGAATGAGAAGGAGAGGTGGATGTCGCAGGCGCTGGAAAACCAGGCCCTCGCTCCTGTTGTCGAGCCGGTCGAGACGGCCGATCGCCAGGATGCCACCATTGAAGCTATTAATGGCGACCGAGCTCTGCGGATCTTGCTGCCGAGCTATCGATCCAACCCAACCACCGGCGGCCAGGGCGTCTATATGCGCCACATCTCAAAGGCACTCGTCGAGCTGGGTCATCATGTTGATGTGATCTCAGGCCCGCCCTACCCCGATCTCGATCCCCGCGTTGGCCTGATCAAACTGCCCTCTCTTGACCTCTATGCGACACCACACCCGATCCGGGCTTTCCGCCCTTGGATGCTGAAGTCAAAAATCGACCTCTTTGAATGGTGGAGCCACAATTGGGGCGGCTTCCCAGAGCCCTACACGTTCGGCGAACGCCTTGCGGAATATATGGTCGACAAGATCGACCAATATGATGTCATGCATGACAACCAGACACTCTGCTGGGGCATGCTGAAAGTGCGCGATATGGGCCTGCCTGTCGCTGGCACGATCCATCACCCGATCACCATGGACAAACGCATCGATATTGCTGCAATGCCAAATCCCTGGATGAAATTCCTGAAATGGCGCTGGTACACCTTCCTCAACATGCAAATGAAGGTCGCCCACGAGCTTGACCCAATCATCGTTGTGTCGGAAAGCACCCGCCAGGATGTGAACAAAGACTTCGGCCTACCGCTGGATACGATGCAGGTGGTCCACCACGGCATCAACCATCTTCAGTTCCATCCAATGCCGGAAGTAAAGCGCGTCGACAATCGCTTGATCGTTTGTGCGAGCGCCGATGTGCCGCTCAAAGGCTTAATCTTCCTGATCCGGGCATACGACAAGCTCCTCAAAGAGCGTCCCGACCTGGAACTCCACGTCATCGGCAAGCTCCGCGATGGACCGACCAAGAAAGAACTGAAGCGGCGCGGTCTTATGGACAAGGTGACCTTCATCTCTGGCATGAGCGATGATGACATCACCCGTGCCTATGCCGAAGCAACCATGGTGATCTCACCTTCTGTCTATGAAGGCTTCGGATTCCCCGCGGGCGAGGCCATGTCCTGCGGTGCGCCTGTTATCGCGACAACCGGCGGCTCCTTGCCAGAAGTTGTCGGCGATGCCGGTATCGTTGTAGAACACTCAAATCCAGAAGCACTGGCCGAGGCCATTGCAGACCTTCTCGACAATCCAGAAAAACGCGACGAACTGGGCCGCAAAGCCCGCCAGCGTGTGCTCGACCATTTCAAATGGGAACGGACCGCGCGCCAAGTCGTCGATATTTACCGTCAGGCCATGCAAGATGCAGACAATAGACTTCAACAAGCTGGGGCTTGAGGACGGCGAGTATGTGCTTGACCTTGGCTGCGGCGAAGGACGGCATGTGCATGCTCTCTATCACAGCAAAGTCTGTAACGTGGTCGGCATCGACCTCGCGTTTGACGATGTAAAAAAGACCTGGCAGGGTTTTGAACATTGTCCGGACCTGGAACCTGACAGCAAGCGCCGCTGCACCCTCGCGGTTGGCAACGCGCTGAGCCTTCCTTTCGCAGATAATTCCTTCGACAAAGTCGTCTGTTCCGAAGTGATGGAACACATCCCGAACTATCGCCAAGCGTTGGAAGAAGTCGCCCGCGTTCTAAAACCCGGCGGAACCTTCGCTGTCTCCGTGCCGCGCTATTGGCCAGAATGGATCTGCTGGGCCTTATCTGACGATTATCATAATGAACCAGGCGGGCATGTACGCATCTTCCGCACAAGCCGCTTGAAGAAAGATGTGGAAGCAACCGGCACCACATTCAAACATCGCCATTGGGCGCACGGACTGCACTCCCCCTATTGGTGGTTGCGCTGCGCGGTCGGTGTGAAGAAAACAGATTCCAAAATTGTCAATTTCTACCATCGCCTGCTTGTATGGGAGATCACGGACAATCCGCTTGTGACCCGCATTCTCGAAGCAATCGCAGCGCCCTTAATGGGCAAAAGTGTCGTTCTCTATTTCGACAAGCAGGGCTCATCTTCATGACCTTACTGACCAAGGGCGACCGCCTGCCTGATGACTTCTTTAAAGGGTCAATTGCGCGCATCAAAGAACTGCAGCGCGACAATGGCGCAATCCCTTGGTTTGATGGCGGCGTTATCGATCCATGGAACCATACAGAAGCTGCCATGGGCCTCGCTGTGCTGGGCGAGATGCAAGCGGCTGAACGCGCATACGCCTACCTTATGGATACACAGCTGGACGATGGCTCCTGGTGGGGCGAACTCGGCTCCGCAGTCCCCATGGATGAGGAAGAACAGTGCTATACAGGTGGTGAAGAAGGTGCGGGAAAACCTGTCCGCGACACGAATTTCGCTGCCTATATTGCAACCGGCGCTTGGCATCATTTCCTGCTGACCGGCGACAAGACATTCCTCACCGACATCTGGCCCCATGTAAAAAAAGCCATGGAATTCATCCTCGATCACCAGACCGAGCATGGCGACATTCGCTGGGCGGCTGATGATCCTCACACGCCAGAAGATGACGCACTCATCACAGGCTGTTCGTCGATTTATAAAAGCCTCGAATGCGCGATCCATATCGCCCGCCAAATGAATGAGCCGAGCCGCGACTGGACAATTGCCCGTCAGCGTTTGGGCGAAGCACTGCGTGACAAGCCACACAGATTTGATCGCACCTGGGAGCCAAAGACCCGGTATTCCATGGACTGGTACTACCCCGTACTTGCTGGCGTCCTGACAGGCGACGCCGCCGTCAAACGTCTCGACTGGAAGTGGGATACATTTGTCGCGGAAGGCAAAGGCTGCCGATGCGTTATCGACGAACCATGGGTGACGGTCGCTGAATCCGCAGAGCTTGTCATGGCGTTGCTCGTATCAGGACAACGCAAAAAGGCTGAGCAGCTTCTGTCCTGGCAGCACCAATGGCGCTCAGACTGTGGCGCCTACTGGATGGGCTTTCAGTTTGAGGACAAGGTCGCCTGGCCGCAAGAACGTCCTGCCTGGACCGCTGCTGCTGTCATTCTCGCAACTGATGCTGTGATCGGCATGACGCCCGCCTCGCACCTATTTGCTGAGCGGACCCTCGCCGAGGCGGCGGAGTAATCGCAGCGACTTCACGGTTTCGATCTCTTCAAAGAGCTGCGATGCAATCGCCATCTTGTAGATCTCATAAGGTGCCTGTCCCCCGTCCTTCGGATCTGGGAACACATCATGAATGGCAAGAATACCGCCTGGAATTATCTTCGGCGCCCACAGACGATAGTCATTGAGCGCATGCTCCAGCGCATGTCCCCCATCGATAAACACCATCGCAAGCGGCGTTGCCCAATGGCGCGCCGCTACCGTCGATGGCGCCACCAGTGGAATAACACTGTCTTCAAGCTTGGCGATGCGAAGCGTTCGGCGAAACAGCGGAAACGTGTTGAGCATGCCAGTCTCTGCATCCGCGAGAGAGGGGTCGTGATGCTCCCACCCCGCCTGGTTCTCTTCTGACCCCAGATGATGGTCCAGGGCATAGAGAACCGATCCTGTTTCCTGACAAGCAAGCCCATAATACACCGTGGACTTCCCGCAATAGGACCCAACCTCCAGACAAGCGCCCTGCCCACTGACCTCACGCGCCGCACGATAAAGTGCATTGCCTTCAGCTGGGTCAAGAAATCCCTTGATGGTTTCAATGTCGATAGGAAGCGTCACACCAGTCATCTTGTCTCATCTCATTCGTCAAAGTCGCTCGCTTTATAAAGGATTTTCACGCTCGTGCGTGGGTGATGACTGAAACAAATGCGTTGGCACGCCGGCGTGTTTCATCCAGATCCCCGCAGGGATCAAACACTGCAGCCCCAACACCAAACCCATCCGCCCCGGCAGACCACCACTTGCCAGCATTTTCCATAGTGATCCCACCCGTCGGCAGAAGCAGCGCCTCGTCTCGCGCCATGACAGAGCGCCAGGCAGCAATCACTTTGGGACTAAGTGCCTCGGCAGGAAATATTTTCAGGCCCGCAGCCCCTGCATCCAATGCAGCAAACCCTTCCGATGGCGTGAAGACACCAGGAACTGGAATGAGCCCCACATCCAATGCACCAATCACCAGAGAAGCGTCCAGATGCGGCATGACCGCAAGCTCGCCGCCAGCATTCACCAGCGCCGCAAGGTCTTCCACCGTCCGCAGCGTGCCACCACCTACCAGAACATCATCACTGACAGAACCTCGAATGGCTTCGATGGAGTGGAGAGCCCCGTCCACATTGAGCGGCACCTCAAGAATACAAATACCTGCGTCGACCAAAGCTTGTGCTGTGGCAACAGCATGGGCAGGCTTTAGCCCCCGTAGAATGGCCACGATAGGCATTCGTTCAAGAGAGTCTCGAAACCTGCTCACACGTCGAGCCCCGTCATACGCAAGCTTTCCTCCCAGAGGCGCTTTGCCGCATCGGCATTCTTCGCAGCTCGCGACGGCTGCACTCTCTTCTTGCGCGTGTAGTACCCACCAGTCTGGCCGGCGACATCATCATCAGACGCCAGGTAAACACTCGTCTCCGCCCCTTTTTCCGGGGAGATCGCGAAAATCTTGCCAACCTTAAAGAAAGCGCTGAATGCGGTGTTGTTGTTTTCGCCAAACTTAGACGCAACAAAACCTGGGTGCAGACAATTCGCCGTCACATGGCTCTCGCGCCAGCGGTCAGCCAGTTCGCGGGTGAAGAGAATGTTGGCGAGTTTGGAGCGTTGATAGGCCCGCCAGGCTGAGTAAGAGCCTTTCTGGCCATCCAGATCTGAGAAATTGAGGTCAGCACCACGGTGAGCGACGGAGGCAACAGTCACGACCCGTCCCTGATCAGCTGCCACAAGTTGGTCCTTCAACAAATTGGTGAGCAGAAACACGCTGAGATGATTAAGGGCGAAGGTGAGCTCAAACCCATCTGCAGACATCTGCTTTCCAACGAACATCGCACCCGCATTATTCACCAAAACATCGAGCGTGGAGTGCGCTGCACGGATTTCGTCGGCAACAGCCCGCACATCATCGAACTTTGAGAGATCAGATCTAAAAAAGGCAATGTCAGGGTTGCCGGTCTGCTTTATAAGCTCTTCTACAACACGCACGCCTTTTTCTGGGTTACGTGCCACCAGACCGACCTGCGCCCCACCCTCAGCTAAACGCCGCGCTGTGATCAGGCCTATGCCATCTGTTGCGCCGGTCACAATGACCCTTTTTTGTCCCATTTTGTCCCGCCTCTGTCGTGTCAGCCCAATACAGAAACAACTTGTTAACACCTAAACGCCATTTGCCCCCTGTTTTTGTCCAGCTTCTGACAATCGGTCAACGATTGAGCAATAAACCTCCTCAATACTAGCGGAATTCGGGATTTCATCAGGGGTATGGCGGATGGCCGAGACGGAACACAACGCGTCTGACGAACAGCGGGAATATGACGCGATTCTGGCGGCAGTGATGGAAACACCGCGGGGCCGGTGGTTCATTGAAGAATTCACACGGCGCAACAGAACAGCTGATACTGACAAGCTTCTCTCAGCTATTGAAGCCATCGGCAATGTTGCCCAGGCTGCAACGGCACCTGCACAGACCGTAGACGTTCTGCGCCTCGAACTGCAGGAGATGAGTGCATCCATTCAACAGACGCGTTCTGAGATTGCGGCTATCAAACCGACTGATGGCGGGAACAACCGGATCATGAGCGCCACCGGCGAACTCGACGCCATCGTGACCGCCACCGAGCGCGCCACTTCTGAAATTCTGGCAGCTGCTGAACGCACACAGGAAATTGCCGAAAAGCTCAAAGAACAGGGTGCGAACGAAGATCTATGTGACGAATTGGAAGCGCACGCGACGGCCATATTCATGGCCTGCTCATTCCAGGACATTACCGGTCAGCGGACAACCAAAGTTGTTCAGGTCCTCCACTACCTTGAACATCGCGTCAACTCGATGATCAGCATCTGGGGCGTTGAGCCTGGAGATGAAGAAAGAGCCATGTCGACTGCGCATCTCGATCCCAAAGACACGCGACCAGATGCACACCTCCTAAATGGCCCTCAAGCAGATGACAAAGCGCCATCGCAAGAAGACATCGATGCGATGATGAACGACTTGGACTCTATCGACGACATTGACGATATCGACATGGTTGCAGGAGAGCCCGACACGGCCCCTGTTGCCGCCCTACAATCTGACCGGGTGATCGCCGACGATCTCGAGTTTGCAGAACCAGCTCCCGTCGCAGCACCACCCGCCGAAATGGCAGCTGAGGGTGCAGGAGAAGAGATCGCCCAGGACGACATTGACGCCCTGTTTAACTAGGCGGACCTAGGCGAGGACACGGTTAGTCGTGTGTGCCCGCCACACACCGAGGCGCTCATCTGATCTTTCTCCCAAGTCGTCCGGTCCGGTCCAGGAAAGGTGTGTCAGAGAAAAAGGCGACACGTCGAACTGAAAACCGCCTTCGTTAGGCAAATCCAACGCCAAGACCATGGCAGCTCGAATAAGCGCCAAATGGGACACCACCACCAAGGGACGGTCGGGATAATGCCGGGTAAGCCTCTCGATCAAAGAAGCCACGCGCGTCACAACGGCATCAAAACTTTCGCCCCCCTCTGGCACAATGCTTGAGGGTGTGGACCAATCAATTTGCGGGTTGGCTTTATGCACCTCCGACTGACGACGCCCAGCCCAACTTCCAAGATCCTGATCCGTCAAATCATCGGCAGTCACAGCATTTGCTTCGGGGTTGAGCGCTTGAACGGTTTGCCGAGCGCGGGCAAGCGGGGATGTCAGCCACACCGCCCCTTGAGGCAGTTGGGACATCAGCCTCCGCGCCATCACCATGTCTGGCGGAACGGTCGGCAAATCAAGACGCCCGGCATACCTACCCGGGTCTTGAAGCAGCGCCCCGTGACGCACCCAATACCAGTCTGATCGCATCTCCACCCCGACTCAGCCGCGAAAACACCCAGTATGCCTGCTCTCTAAGGCTCACCCCACGATTAGGTGACTCACACAGGCGCTCTCTGCTATGACCACGCCAACAAAATTGCCCCAATTCGCAGATTCATAAGAGGATCCCTCATGTCAGACCCCATCATTCTTGTCGAAAAATCAAACGGCATCGCCACCGTTACACTCAACCGTCCTGACGCGATGAACGCGCTGTCCCTGGAACTTCGCGAAGCCATTGCCGACA
Organism: Rhodobiaceae bacterium; assembly: GCA_003330885.1. Taxonomy (NCBI): domain Bacteria; kingdom Pseudomonadati; phylum Pseudomonadota; class Alphaproteobacteria; order Hyphomicrobiales; family Parvibaculaceae; species Parvibaculaceae bacterium. Next base: position 1,721,549 of record CP030277.1, read on the forward strand.
CGTTTCAGGATTTGGAAGCTGACCCTGAAGTTCGCGTCGCGGTCCTAACTGGTGCCGGCCGCGCTTTTTGCGCCGGGCTCGACCTGAAGGAACTGGGCGAACAGGGCCTCACCGGGCCGGACAATGCCGTCACCCACAAAGATCCCGTCACATCGATCAACCAGTTCAGCGGGCCTGTCATCGGTGCCATCAACGGCGTCGCCATCACAGGCGGTTTTGAACTTGCGCTTGCCTGCGACGTTCTTATCGCCTCAACAAATTGTCGCTTTGCCGATACCCATGCCCGCGTTGGCATTCTTCCTGGTTGGGGTCTCTCACAAAAGCTGTCACGAGCCATTGGCATCTATCGCGCAAAAGAACTCTCACTGACCGGCAATTTCTTGAGCGCAGAACAAGCCGCTGAATGGGGTCTCGTCAACCGTGTCGTCGAACCGGACGAACTGGTGAGCATTGCTCAGGGCCTTGCAGCTGACATGCTCACCGTCGTCCCTGAATGTCTGCCCGCCTATAAGCAGCTCATAGACGACGGCTTCGCAGAAGCTTTTGGCGACGCCCTAAAAACGGAACTCAAAGTCTCCGGCGCGGCTAACTCAAGTGTCTCCGCCGATGCTCTGGAAAGCCGCCGCGCAGGCATCCAGAAACGCGGCAAATCCCAGGCGACCTAACCTGACCGCCTAACAGAGACAAGGAACGCAAGGTTATCCTGGCGTTCTGGCCTCCCCCTCGCACTTTTCAATGAGCCACACTAAACTCTGGCTCATTGAAATTCCCTTGGGAGGAGGACCCCATGCACGATCTCGTTATTCGCGGCGGCACCGTTTATGACGGCACTGGCGGCGCACCGTTCAAGGCAGATATCGCCATCGACGGCACCAAGATTTCTGCCGTCGGCGACGTCAGCGACAAGGGCCGCACCGAAATTGATGCGACGGGCCAGATCGTGACGCCGGGCTTTGTAGACATTCATACCCACTATGATGGCCAGGTCACCTGGGACCCCTACCTTCAGCCCTCCACTTTCCACGGCGTCACCACCGCCGTCATGGGCAATTGCGGCGTTGGATTCGCACCCTGCAAACCAGACGAGCATGACTGGCTGATTGGCCTCATGGAAGGTGTTGAGGATATTCCCGGCACCGCTCTTGCCGAAGGTATTGACTGGCGCTGGGAAAGTTTCCCGGAATATATGAAGGCCGTCGAGGAGTCGCCACTCGCTTTGGACATCGGACTGCAAGTGCCTCACGGCGCGCTGCGCGCCTATGTCATGGGACAACGCGGCGCAGATCTCGAACCCGCCAATGATGAGGACATCAAACAGATGTCGGACCTCGTGGTTGACGCGCTGGAAGCTGGCGCGCTTGGCTTTTCCACGTCGCGTACAGAAAAACACCGGGATAAAAACGGTGCCCATACACCGAGCTTCAAAGCAGAACAGGCAGAACTTCACGGCATCGCAGCAGCCATGGGCAAAGCAGATAAAGGCGTCATTCAGCTGATCGCTGACTTCTGGGACTTCGAACCGGAATTCGCCATGCTGCGCGGCATGGTGGAAGTCTCAGGCCGTCCACTTTCCCTCACAATTGAGCAGGACGACCGGCATCCCGACATCTGGCAAAAGGTCTTGGGCGGGATCGGCGACGCGGCGGCCAAAGGCCTCCCCATGCGCGGCCAGGTCCCACCCCGCCCCACAGGCGTGCTGATGGGCCTCACCTCGACGCTGAACCCCTTCCTTCTTCATCAGACTTTCAGAACCATCGCGCATTTGCCTCTGGAGCAGCAGGTGAAGGAACTGCGCGATCCGGCCTTCCGGGAGAAACTACTGGCTGAAGAACCGGATTATCCCGAAGGTCAGATCATCACCATGCTCTGCACCGCCTATCACAAAATGTTTGAGCTTGGCGATCCACCGAACTACGAGCCTGCGCCCGAAGACAGCGCGGGTGGCGTTGCAGAAGCGTCCGGCAAGAGCCCGCGAGAGCAGGTATTGGACTGGATGCTGGAGCGGGACGGCAACGCTCTCCTCTACTTCCCCCTGATGAACTATGTGGGCGGAAGTCTCGATGATGTCCACACCATGATGACCCATCCGAACGTGGCCTTCGGCCTTGGCGACGGTGGCGCACATGTCGGTATTCTATGTGACGCGAGTTTCCCATCAACGCTCCTCACCCACTGGGGCCGGGACCGAACACGTGGCCCCAAACTTCCGCTGGCATGGCTGATCCACGGACAGACCAAGGCAAATGCAGAAATCGTTGGCCTACATGACCGCGGCGTCGTGGCGCCAGGGATGAAAGCCGATGTCAACGTGATTGACTTCGACAATCTGCGTCTTCACGCTCCGGAAATCGTCCATGACCTTCCTGCGGGCGGCAAACGTCTTATCCAGAAAGCAAGCGGCTACACCGCCACCATCATCTCCGGCGTCATCGCTTTCGAGAATGGAGTTCCAACGGGCAAGCTGAATGGACAGCTCATTCGCGGTGCTCAAGCAAGACCTGCTGGCGTCCAGATCCCGGTTGCAGCAGATTGAGTGGGAGCAGCTGGCGACATCACCGATACGGTCCCGCGATCATCAGCCTGATCGTCTATCTACCCGCCGTCGGTGTTGCTTGGTGGGTGGTTACCACGGCGCCCACACAATCCGTCCTTTGGAACACATTGATCGCCGATGTGGCAGCGACTCTTGTTGTTTTTGTCGCAAGTGTTTTGACACGCAACTCCAGCATTTATGATCCCTATTGGAGCGTCGCCCCACCGCTGATTGCGATCTACTGGTTTGTCGCTATTGGCAACGCGGAGCTGACACCACGGGAGTGGTTGGCGTTTGGCCTTGTCCTGCTCTGGGCTCTACGTCTTACGTTCAACTGCATGCGCCGCTGGAGGTCATATGCAGAGCAGGACTTCCGCTACCTGGACTTGAAGGCCAGGTTCGGCCGTCTCTATCCCTTGGTCGATCTCTTAGGCATTGAACTCTACCCGACGGTCTTGGTCTTCCTGGGCTGCATCCCGCTTCTCGCGGTTGCAGAGTCAGAGGAATCGCTTGGTCTGCTCGATGGGTTTGCAGTTGCGATTACCTTTGCAGCGATACTCTTGGAAACCGTCGCTGATGAACAGATGTGGGCTTATCGTAAGACGCGCACGCCGAACGCCCCTATCTGCACAAGGGGAGTCTGGGCCTATTCTCAGCACCCAAATTATGTCGGTGAACTACTGTTCTGGTGGGGCATCTACCTGTTCGGTCTCGCGTCAGGCATGAGCGCCCCTTGGATGATTGCCGGCGCCCTTGCCATGACATTGCTCTTTGTTCTCATCTCTGTGCCAATGATGGTGACGCGCAAACGCGAGCGCTACCCAAACTACGACGCGCTGGTAAAAGACATTCCGGTCTTGTTCCCAAAACCATTTTGACCGTCAGCCTGCCAGGAAAAACTGAATAACGAAGGCGTTGCTCAGATCCACGAAAAAAGCTCCAACCAGCGGCAGAATGATAAAGGCTGTTGGGGCTGGTCCGTGAGATTTGGTCACCGCCGTCATATTTGCCACCGCTGTCGGTGTGGCGCCTAAGGCAAACCCGGCAAAGCCTGCGCTCAACACAGTTGCCAGATAATCTCGCCCCATCAGCGGGAAGAGCAGGAATAGAATGAACAGCACTGCGACAATCGCCTGCAGCCCAAGGATGAAGAGCAAAGGTCCAGCAAGGTCGGCTATGGACCAGAGCTGCATGGCCATCAGCGACATCGCAATAAAAAGCCCAAGCGAAAAATCCGACACAACAGCTAGCGCTTTTGTCCGCGCGGGCCAATGCAGGTTGGGCATCACGTAGGGCACTGTGTTGGAGAGCACAATTGCGACCAGCAGACAGGAAACAAAGAGTGGCAGCCTGAGACCCGTTTGCGAAATTGCCTCATTCAGGAAGTATCCGAGAATAATCGCAATATGAAGAACCAGCACCACGCCCATAATATTGATGTGGTTGATCTGCTCCGTCTCTTCCTTTTCATGTGGGATACCAACCAGCAATCCGTCAGGTGCGCTGTCTTGGATGTTATTGCGCGCCAAAAGGAATTTTGCAATCGGGCCCCCGAGCAGGCTAGCAAGAACAAGCCCGAATGTCGCCGACGCCACACCTATTTCAAGGGCGTTTGGCACACCATGATTTGCAGCAATTTCTGGAGCCCAGGCAATCGCCGTGCCATGCCCGCCGATCAGGGAAGCTGAGCCGGTTAGAATGCCCGCTGCTTCCGGCAACCCCACCAGAGACGCGCCAGCAATCCCCACAACATTCTGGATCACAATGAAACTCAGCGTCAGCCCAAGGAGGATCAACAATGGCCGCCCACCAGACAAAAGATCTGACAGCCTCGCATTCAATCCAATCGCTGTAAAAAAATAGACCAGCAATGTGTCACGCGTATCGAGTTCGTACTCGATCGCATAGCCACTTACGCTGAACAGAACCAACGCCGCAACAGAGGCAATCATGCCGCCCGTAACAGGCTCAGGAATATTAAATGTCCGCAGGAAGGCAATCCGTGCCGTCAGCCGAATGCCAACGAAATAGACTATGATCCCTATCGTATAGGCAAGAAAGTTCTCAATCGTAACGATCTGATCGATCATATCACTCCGGCAACGTATTCATCATAAAGTCAGCCCGAACATCATCATCGGCCTCTCCAAAATATCGAGAGTAAATTTCTGAAATCCTGTCAGTGAGAAACAGTCTGATCAGACTCCTGTCGACCAGCAGCCGAAAGGCATCATCATCCTTGGCAAAAACCAAACCATAGGGTTCGTTGCTGAAAAGCCTCTCGCCCACAATCACTTTATCTTCAGCCTGGTTGGCAACCACCAGGCTCAATAAAATCGCACGGTCCGCGAAATAAACATCCACGTCGCCAGACAACAGTTTTTGAAACCCTTCATCGTGGCTTTCAACACTCGTCACCTTTGCGCCGCCTTCAGGTGCCCCCATCTCCGTCGGCAACCAGTCTGCAGCGGTTGTGCTGGCGCGGGTAGCCATAACAATACCCGCATAGTCGCCATCGCGAGCTGGTCCGCCCGCTCCGGGGAATGCATCCACATCATTGATTGCGTCACGAAGTCGCGATGAAGCACTAGGTTGCACCATCGCCGCAATGCCTGTCTCAAAAATTGGGAGAGAGAATGAGACAATCTCTCGCAAGGACAGTCTCTTTGTTGTTGCGCCACAAAGCAGGTCCACTTGGCCATTTGTAACCGCCTCGAACCTGTTAGCGGCAGATACCGGCACATACTCGATATTGAGATCCACCAACGCCAGGGTCTCTTCAACAGTCGCTGCAATTTCGCGACAAACCTCCACAGTGTAGCCCGCAGGATCACCATCTTGGTTTCTGTAAGAAAAAGGATAAGCGTCTTCACGAAAACCGATTTTGATGACACCGGTATCACTGATCCGCTCCATCGGTCCGGCATGTGCAATAGACCCAGCAAAGAACACCGTAGCCGCTGTAAGCAGCGCTGCACCCACACGAGTAGCCTTAGAAAAACTCTGCATACCGACCTCACTCTTTCCCTCTATTCTTGAGCATTTCTACCACACAACGCGGGCCCGGTAAGCCTGCAATAGCAAGTTGCTTAATATTCACTCATCGCCCCTACACACCCTCCCCCTAGAGAATCTCTTGCCGTCAGGTTATTGAGATGGATGGCCTTTTCTTCAATTCGTGAGACAGATCTCTATGCCCCCCTCAAATCCTTTCTCGAGGATCAGGGGTACGAAGTGAAGGGCGAGGTCGGGGCTGCGGACGTTGTGGGTCAGCGCGGCGAGGAAGAGCCACTCATCGTCGAAATGAAAACAGGTTTCACCCTGTCCGTTGTGCATCAGGCCATTGCACGCCAGTCCATCAGCGATATCGTCTACATCGCCATACCTCGAGGAAGCGGCGCCACCTTCAGAAAATCCCTGAAAGCCAACCTGTCTCTTTGTCGCCGGTTGGGCCTGGGCCTAATCACCATTCGACTAAAGGACGGGTTTGTCGAAACGCACGCAGATCCGGGCCCTTATGCCCCGCGAAAATCGAAACGCAAAACGACCGACTTGCTCCGTGAATTTGCAAAACGCACAGGTGATCCAAATAAAGGCGGTTCGACACGCCAGGGTTTGATGACAACTTATCGTCAGGATGCCCTTCGTTGCCTTCAGGTCCTGAGCGACCAAGGCCCCACCAAAGCGGCGCAGGTGTCCAAAATTTCTGGCGTCGAAAAAGCCCGTCGTTTGATGGCCGACAATCACTATGGATGGTTTGAACGGGTTGAGACAGGCATTTATGCGCTCACGCTCGCCGGACAGAAAGCCCGGATCGAATACCAAGAGGCTCTTGCGAGCCTGACACCCCGCGACAGCTCCACCAAAGGGCCTTGAGAGGGAACACCCGTATCATTCCTCACCTCTGCGGGTCTATGCCTATGTTTGGAGACACACTAGTCTGATCCGACATTTGACGTGGGGGGAGTCGGCCATGACTGCACGCAAACCGGGACGCCATGCATTGGCGTTTGTCTTAGTCACAATCCTGATCGACACGATCGGATTCGGCATCATCATTCCTGTGATCCCTGAACTGATTATGGAACTGTCCGGCGAGCCCATTTCCGCCGCCGCAGGATATGGCGGCCTGATGCTCTTCTCATTTGCTGCCGCTCACTTCGTTTTCGCACCTGTCATGGGAAACCTCGCGGACCGTTTCGGGCGCCGACCGATCCTTCTCATATCGCTCCTGGCGCTTGGCGTCGATTATCTCATCATGGCCTTTGCCCCATCACTCTTCTGGCTGTTTCTGGGGCGTATTTTCGCGGGCATGTTCGGGGCAACCTTCGCCACAGCAAACGCCTATGTGACGGATGTCTCCCCACCCGAAAAACGCGCACAAAATTTTGGTCTCACAGGCGCGGCCTGGGGACTGGGTTTCATCATCGGACCGGTTATTGGCGGCTTCCTGGGCGAACTTGGCCCACGCATTCCCTTCTTTGCCGCTGCGAGCATCGCCTTTATCAATGTCGCCTATGGCTTCCTGGTTCTGCCTGAAACATTGAAAGACAAGGACCGGCGGACTTTTGATTGGAAGCGGGCAAATCCCGTTGGCGCCCTTGCCCATTTCAGAGCCTATCCGGTCCTTCTCGGGTTGGCCGGCGCCACCATCTTGTTTCAGTTGGCCCACGACGCCAATCCGGCAGTCTTCACATACTTCGCTATTCACCAGTTCGGCTGGAGCGAACGAGAGATCGGCTTTGCTCTGGGCTTTGTTGGGGTCACCGTTATTTTCAGCCAAACAGTCCTCATTCGATGGACCGTCGAGAAATTCGGTGAGGTAAATTCAGCCTTTATCGGCTTGACCGTCGCCGCGGTGGGTTTTGCTGCTCTCGGGATGGCAACGACAACATGGATGGCCTACCTCGCCCTCATTCCGATGGCACTAATGGGCCTCGCCATGCCCGCTATCAGAAGCCTTATGGCTGCGCGGGTCCCAGATAATGCTCAGGGAGAGCTGCAAGGAGCGCTCTCAAGCCTCATGGGCCTGACTATGATTGCAGCGCCGTTGCTCATGACGCAACTCTTTCGCACTTTCACTGCTGAAGATGCGCCTCTTCAGCTTCCCGGCGCACCCTATTTTGCTGCGGCTTTCCTCATGATTTCAGCCGCTTTAGTCCTCTCCAGGTACGCCCGCAACCATTCGTAACATAATGTTGCAATCGCGACACATTCTTAGAATAACTTGCGAACGTTGTTGAAAATCAATTGCAACTAAAGAGTGTCGCGCCTAACCGTACGTCCCAGATTTTGACTCCGGCGCCTGCTTACCTAGCGCCAAAAACAACGGGACAATATGTATAAGACCCTGAAAAAAGTCGCACTCAGCGGCGCTGCCCTCGCCCTCCTCCCAGCTGCCGCGATGGCCGAAACTTCCTACCCCCGGATCGAAGCGGTCATTCCATTCGAAATCCAACATGACTATGCATTCGACTCAGATGTATCGGCGAATGAGCTTCACAACACGTTTGCGGTGATTGAGCCTGAAATATCCATCCAGTTTTCAGAAAACTGGTCAATCGAAGCCGGTCTTGTTTTTGAAAATGTGAACGATCCGATTGATGATCGTTTCTTCGAAGACCAGGGCCTCTTCATTGAACAATTGTTCCTGCAATATGCTGGCGACAACTTCACCGTCATCGCGGGTAAGTTCAATCCTGTCTTCGGTGTCGCGTGGGACCGCGCTCCTGGCATCTATGGTGTCGACTTTGCGGAAGATTATGAAATCACCGAACGGATCGGTTTTGGCGCAGACTACACATTCGGCAGCGAAGCATCCGGCGAGCACACAGTGTCGGCCTCTACATTTTTTGCTGACACGTCTTTCCTCGCACAAACCTTCATCAACAGCCGTGGGCAGCCTCGGATTGGCGATGGCGGCCCAAGCAACACTGAAGATTTCTCCTCGTTTGCAGTGAGCCTGGACAGTGAAAGCGTTCCAGCCCTTGGCGGCCTTGGCTATACGCTGGGCATCTCGCATCAGGGAGAAGGTCGTGGCAATACAGATGACCAGCTCGGCCTAGCGGTAGGCGTCTTTGGCAGCTTTGACATCACAGACAACCTGGCCTTCGAACCAGTCGTCGAATACGTCATCCTCGAAAATGCTGGCGGCACCGTTGCAGATACGGACTACTACACCGTTGGTGGCGCACTCCTTCATGGTCCATGGAATGTTTCCCTCTCCTACACAGGCCGGAACATGGACCCCAACACAGCTGGGGCTGCCGATGTGGAAGACCACCTCTTCCAGGCTTCAACTGGCTACGCATTTGAGAACGGTCTCACGGCTGACTTCGGCTACCGCTTTGCTGAAGAAGGTCGCGTTGATACGCATATTCTAGGCCTGCTCTTCACCTACGAACTGGAAGTGTCGACCAACTAAGTCGACACCCTGTTTCAATTTCAAGGAAAAGAGATATGAAGAAATTCTCCCTTGCCATTGCAGCTGGTGCCTTCTTGGCATCAGCACCGATGGCAACAGCTGCAGAGCCCGCCGACATATTGGCGACCTATGCAAACATCGCAGAAGCTGGGTATACGGACTCACTGACAACTGCCCAGACTTTGAAGTCTGCCATTGCAGCTCTCATTGAATCTCCATCAGACGAAACGCTCAGCACTGCGAAAGAAGCATGGGTTGCAGCCCGCGTTCCTTATCAGCAGACAGAAGCCTATCGCTTTGGCAATGTGATCGTCGATGAGTGGGAAGGCAAAGTAAACGCCTGGCCGCTGGATGAAGGCCTGATCGACTATGTCGACTCCGGTGCCTATGGCGAAGAAAGCGACGAAAACGCTTTTTATGCAGCCAACATCATCGCCAATGAGAAACTTACCATTGGTGGCCGCGAGATTGACGCTACCAACATTACGCCTGAGCTGCTTCAGAGCCTGCACGAAGTTGATGAAGTAGAAGCCAATGTTGCAACGGGTTACCACGCCATTGAATTTCTTCTTTGGGGCCAGGACCTGAATGGCACAGACGCCGGAGCTGGCAATCGCCCTGCAACGGATTATGCATCGGGTGATGCATGCACAGGTGGAAACTGTGATCGTCGCGCTGCCTATCTTGTCGCAGCAACCGATCTCATGATTTCCGATCTCGAAGAAATGGTTGCAGCCTGGGGTCAGAACGGTCCAGCCCGCGCAGCACTTAGCGATGGCAAAGAAGGCCTCGGAATTATTCTGACCGGCCTGGGCAGCCTCTCCTACGGTGAACTTGCTGGCGAGCGCATGCGCCTTGGCCTCATGCTTCATGATCCTGAAGAGGAACATGATTGCTTCGCCGACAACACCCATGACTCCCACTATTACGATGCACTGGGCATCTCAAACGTTTATCGCGGAAGTTACAAACGCGTTGACGGAACTATTGTCAGTGGCGCAAGCCTCTCTGATCTCGTTCGTGGTGTATCTGCCGATCTCGACGCAGAAATGATCACAAAACTTGAGGCAACTCAGGCCGCCATGCGCGTCATGAAGGACAAAGCTGACAGTGGCGAAATGGCCTATGACCAGATGATCGGTGAAGGCAATGACGAAGGCAATGCCATCGTCCAAGCCGCCATAGATGGGCTAGTCGCGCAGACCCGCACCATTGAGCGGATTGTTGCGGCCATCGAGCTCGACGATATCGAGATCGAAGGATCAGACAGCCTCGACAATCCGGAAGCTGTTTTCCAATAAGCTTCACTCGCAGTGAAGCCTCTCCCACTTGAGGCGTTTCAGGATCAAAGCGGGCCGGGTATCCGTCCTGAAACGCCTCAAACAGAGTGGGTTAGAGCAACGGGCCCGGTGTCAAATGCGGCATCGGGCCACATTTTTATTTGGTGCCCCAGTTGCGTATAATTCTCAGAGTGAGTAACAAATTCAACATAGCAAGCCTCGCGCTGGCACTCGTCCTTGCCTCTCCTGCCACAGCAGAGATGACGGCGGAGGAGCGCGCTGAGATCCTGGCGCCGACGACAGACTTCAGCTCTGCGGAACCCCACGAAAATCTGCCCGGTGGTCTTGCAACCAACACACGCCGCTTCGACAGAGAAGCTTTTTCACAGCCCTCGCAAAATATGAGCTTTGAAGCCCGGGGTGATTTCTTCATTGGCAACGGCTTTTTCAAACGCCTGTGGGTCACGGCACCCAGTTCAACCACATCTGCAGATGGGCTCGGACCTCTCTACAACGCCCGTGCTTGCCAACGGTGCCATCTGAAAGACGGCCGCGGCCACCCGCCTGCAAATGAAGACGACAATGCTGTTTCCATGTTTCTGCGGGTGTCCATCCCACCTCAGACCGCCGAACAGAAACAAGCCATTGCCGACCATCTGATCAATGTCGTGCCTGAACCCACTTATGGCGGACAGCTGCAGGACATCGCCATACCCGGCCATGCCGCCGAAGGCCGCATGGTAATCGAGTACACTGATGAAGAGGTGAGCTTTGCAGACGGAGAAACTGTCACGCTGCGCGCACCAAGCTATAGCTTTACCGATCTGGGCTACGGGCCCTTACGCGAAGACGCCCTCTTCTCCCCCCGTATTGCATCCCCCATGATCGGGCTCGGCCTCCTCGAAGCCATCGCTGAAGAAGACATCCTCGCAGCTGCTGATCCCGACGATGCAGACAGGGACGGCATTTCAGGCACGCCCAAATATATTTGGAGCCGGAACCAGGAGCGCGTCATGCTCGCCCGCTTCGGCTGGAAGCTTGGCAATCCCACAATAGAAGACCAGTCATCTGATGCCATGGCCGGCGACATTGGGATCTCCAATCCCCTCTTCCCGGCTCACGGTGGCGATTGCACCGCCAATCAACGCACCTGCCTGGAAGCCCCAGCAGGAATTGGCGGACCCGGCGGCGACCTTGAGGCATCCGCTAAAGTCATGGACAAGATCTTCTTCTATTCCCGGCATCTAGCGGTACCTGCCCGCCGAAATGTGGACGACCCCCAGGTGCTCCGGGGCAAGGAACTTTTCTACCAGGCGAACTGCACGAGCTGCCACACGCCCAAACATGCAACCCGCAATGATGACGACGTAGACCCTGCCCTTCGCGGCCAACTCATCTGGCCCTACACAGATTTGCTCCTGCACGATATGGGCGAGGGCCTCGCCGATGGACGTCCAGAAGGAACAGCGACAGGCTCTGAATGGCGGACCGCGCCACTCTGGGGCATCGGCATGACAGAAAAGGTCAACGACCATACATTCTTCCTCCATGACGGTCGGGCGCGCAATCTCACGGAAGCAATTTTGTGGCATGGTGGCGAAGCGATGGCGGCACGGGAGACGTTCCGCACTATGGAAAAACCAGACAGGGAAGCCCTCATTGCCTTTCTCAAAAGCCTTTAACCGCACCCTCAAAGCCGCATCGGCGGCGATGCTGGTAACCGGCGGCTTGCTGTCACCAGCCACTGCGGATGCGATCAGCAGTGATCAGGCGTCAGCCCTCATCACAGCGCTGACGGACCAGCTTGTTGTGCCTGCTTACACCCGGCTCGCCGAAGAAAGCGGCAACCTTTCCGACGCTCTCAACTCCTATTGCGCAGCGCAAAGCGCCAATGGTCGCTTGAAGGTCGAAAGCCAATTCCACGCGACAATGGATGCCTGGCAGCGGGCACAGATCATCCAGTTCGGCCCCATCTATGAAAACAAAGGCCCTGCCCGCTTCCAGTTCTGGCCAGACAAACGCGGAACAGGACAGAGACAATTGCGCCAGGTCTTGAACAATCAGGATGAAGCCGTCCTTCCATCAGGCGCTTTGGCCGATAAGAGCGTCGCACTCGGCGATCTGCAGGCTCTTGAATATGTTCTGTTCGATGATCCCGCAATCACAGCGGCCCAGGACGGTTTTGCCTGTCACTACGCAGTCGCCATTGCCCGCAATCAGGCGATGCAAGCTGCCGAGGTCGTTCAAATGTGGATCGGAAACAATGGGTTTCGTGATCAGGTCCTCTCAGCAGCAGAAGGCACCGATGTTTTCTTCGACGAAAAGGAGGCTGCAAGCCGGTTCCTAAACGATATTGCCGGTGCGATTGACATCGTACGCCTGCAAAAACTCGACCGCCCCATGGGCCTGACCATCACCAGCGCGCGCCCTAAACGGACGGAAAACTGGCGGAGCCAGAGGTCCCTGCGCAACATTCGGCTCAACATTGAAAGCGTGCAACAGTTCCTGACGGTCAAAGACGGGTTTGGTGATCTGCTGATCAGCATCGGCAAAGAAACAACTGCAACAGCGACCCAGGAGCTGGTAAGCCAAATCCTCGCTGACATTGCCGCCTTTGACCAACCATTGTCTATGCTTGTGGAAGACCCGGACGCCCGTAGCGACCTGGAAAGCCTGCTGACAAAACTGCGCAGCCTTCAATCTCTCATCAGAGAACAATTGGCCCAGGACTTAGGACTTGTCCCCGGCTTCAATGCGACGGATGGCGACTAGTGAACCTCTCTCGCCGACATATTCTGCAAGGCTCTGCGGCTGCGGCAATGGTCGCAGGTCCCCTGCCAGCGATTGCCACCACTGCAAACGCACGTTGGATGGGTTGCAGACAGGTAGGGGAAGCCTATTTCGCCACACTCTTTGACGAGACCGGCCATGTGCATCTCGATGTACAGTTACCGGGACGAGGGCATGACGTCGTGCCCTCACCGGATGGACGCCGTGTTGTCATCATGGCGCGACGGCCTGACAGGTTTGCCCTTGTCGTTGATCTGAACTCTGGAGAGGTACACCACCACATGACGGCAAGTGACGGCCATCACTTTTATGGTCATGGATGTTTCTCAGCCGACAGCACTTTGTTCTACACAAGTGAAAACCATTACGAGACCGGCGACGGCGTCATCGGCGTGCGAGATGCCAACAACGACTTCGAACTCCTGGGACATTTCGCGAGCGGCGGTATTGGACCCCACGAGATCCTGCTCACAGCTGACCGGAAGGCGCTTGCCATCGCTAATGGCGGTATCCGTACCCACCCAGATACGGGGCGTTCAAAACTCAACCTCGAAACCATGGCCCCCTCTCTCACGCTCGTGGATCATGAAAGCGGTGAGCTTATGTCACGCCACAGCCTTGACGCTGAACATCACCAGCTTTCGATCCGGCATCTGGCCGCAGGGCCAAATGGCCTTGCAGCAGCCCTGCAATATGAGGGACCAAAGAGAGATAGAGTCCCCCTATTGGCCCTATTCGATGGCACTGACTTGCAGCTGGCAGAAACACCTCCCGCAGTGGCGAGGGCCATGCGCAATTACGCGGGCAGTGTCGCGTTTGACACAAGCGGTGACATCATCGCGCTTACCTGCCCGCGCGGAAACCTAGTCTCGTTCTGGTCTTCAGACGATGGGAGCTATCTGGGTTTCCACACAGCGCGCGATGTCTGTGGCATTGCCCCCCTCGAAAACCCTGGTCACTTTGCTCTGACCGCCGGAGACATCACCTTCCAAGCAACCTTGGACACCACGAGAACCACCGCGCAATTTGCAGAAACGCAGTGGGATAATCACTTAGTGTCTGTCGCCTGACCAGCAGGCCTCGTGCTAGATCTATAGCTCTCTGATAAAGGAGCATCCCATGCCTGAAGATTCTCGGATTACCTCTGTAGAAGAATTAGAAGCACTTTACGGGCCCGCTGTGCCACGGTCTCTAAAAAAGGAGCTGGATCATCTCTCTGATCAGTATCGAGCTTTCGTTGATGCCGCACCCTTCGTGGTCGTTGCTACATCTGGCCCGGAGGGGCTGGACTGCTCCCCCAGAGGAGATCCACCAGGGTTTGTACGTGTGCACGACCCGCGTACTGTCATGATGCCAGATCGGCGCGGCAACAACCGTCTCGATACACTTAAAAACATCGTCCGAGATCCACGGATCTCCCTATTATTCTTGATCCCGGGCGTGGGCGAAACACTCCGCATCAACGGCAAAGCGGAAATAACCACAGAGCCGGAGCTTTGTGCGTCATTTGCCATGCAGGGTAAAAATCCAAAATCGGTGATCATCATCAAAATCGACACGGTCTACTTCCAGTGTCAAAAAGCGCTCGCCCGTTCAAAACTCTGGGACCCAAGCTCCATCGTTGATCGGTCCACCCTGCCTACAGCAGGGCAGATGGCAGAAGCCATGTCTACGGAACCCTTTGATGGCAAAGCCTATGATGAAGACTATCCAGAGCACCTGGAGAAAACGATCTACTAAAGCGTGAGATCAGTATTGGTCCGCGACCTGTTCCATTTCGAAGGTTAGGCCTGCGTTCTTTTCCAGCCGATCTACCAACTGATCCCCCATAGCAGCCGCTGGCGTCCAGATGCCGCCGCCCGTTTGCTCAGACGTAATGTCTTTCGCGAGGCAAATCGCACATTCGCTGATGATCTTGGCCGTTGATCCGTAACCGGGATCTTTGTCACCTGTGACGCGGGAGACAAATGTCTGATCGTCTGATGTGGTCCCGATAAAGACCAGATTGTAGAAACCATTCTCTCGCTGCTCTTTCGATGGCCCTTCCCCGGGCTTCGGCAGCAAGAAACGGCTCATAAGATTGCGCGTAGGCCCGAACGCAGCTGCGGCCACAAAACCACCAAGCCCGCCGGCCAGGCCATAGGTCGAAAGACGACCAGTCAGGCCCTCTCCCATCATCATGGCTTCGTCATAAAGAAACTCTTCCCCATAGGCATAGTCCAGGAGCGCATTCGTGCGTTGGACCACACGGGTATTGATCCCTGCCATCACGAAGGGTGCAATCCAGGTATGCGCATCCTTGTCATACTCTATCGGCGTTCCACTTGGCTGCTTTGGTCCGTCGCGCAAACCGTCCGGGTTCAGCGAATATGGATCACGCATCACCTCGAGAACCTGTTTGTCGCGCCCCATCTCCTCCATCATATTGATCATGCTGGCAATGGTACCGCCGCTCGCCCCACCCTTCATCGCCTTCACCCGCATTTTGACCCGGGTGCATGGCGCATTCGTCTTCTTCTTCACCTGGTTGTTGAGATAAAAAACGCCAAGGTCTGAAGGTACAGAGTCAAAACCGCAACAGGGCACAATCCGCGCGCCGGTCTTTTCTGCCTCTTCCTGATGCGCATCGATCATTCGGCGGATCCATTGCGCCTCACCGGCGAGATCCACATAACCAACACCGTGCTTCACGCAGGCAGCGACGAGCTTAGACCCATATTTGGCATAAGGGCCAACCGTGGTCAGAACAACCTTCGTCTGCTGTACAATGCTTTCGAGCGCCGCGGCATCCGACGCGTCACCGGTAATGATGGGAATGTCTTCACCCGCAGTACCCAGGCCAGCCCGCACTTCTTCGAGCTTCGATTGGGAGCGTCCACCCATGGCCCACCGTACGCTCGGGTCACCTCCATACTGAGAGACCAGATATTCGCATATGAGCTTGCCGACAAAGCCAGAGGCTCCCCAAACAATAATGTCGTATTTAGCTCCTGGCCCTGTCATGGGGTCCCCCTCTGTCTGATCAGGGCCCCATGCTATCAGGTTAGCGCTATCCCCGAAACGCGCTTAGCCTGCTTTCGCAGTGACGATCCAGATCGCTCCTTTGAGGAAGATTCCGCCATCGGACGGCGGCAGGGCTTCCTGGATACCTTTGATGATGGCCTGCTTGGTTTCCTCCGAGATGGAGGGATCACCGACGAATATCCGGCGCAATGGACCCCGTTCGATCAGCCCGTGAGCCGCAGCCTCCGGCGAGTCTCCCCAGGCCATGTCAAAGTCGACCGGCACAAGATCAACATCTTTCCATCCCGCTTCTTCAAGAATTGATCGCACACGCGCATCATCGGCAAAGGCAAACGGCCCCGGCGCATGAGGGTCCGGTGGCGTATCATCTTGAACGTGCTGACGCACAATAGACATGGGCAGACTGACCCAGGTGTTCTCCCGAGGCGATTTCCAACAAGCAAAACACAAGCGTCCATCGCTGGCCATCTGAGCGCGGATGTTGGCGAAAGCCGCAATCGGGTCTTCAAAAAACATGACCCCAAAGCGGGACATGGCGAGCGTTGCATCAGCCTGCAGCTTTTCGGTTTGAACGTCTCGCTGCTCAAACTGAACATTGGCAAGCCCAGCCTGCTCCGCCCGTGCTTTTGCGAGTTCTAGCATCGGACCAGAGACGTCGACACCCAGTGCTGACGCCGCATGCTTTGCGATTTCCAACGTGGTTTCGCCAGTGCCACAGCCAATATCCGTTACCCGGTCTGTCGATGTAACGGCGGCAGCCTTCAGAAGCACCTCAGTAACCGGCCGCATAGCCGCATCAAGCGTCTCCTGACCGGACACCCAAGCCTCACCGCCCGGACCGTTCCAAAATTCTTTCTGGTTCTGATTGATTTCCAACATGACCCTATCCCCGCCTTTGTTTTTGTTCTTACCATTTCTCAAGCCCGCTCACCGGCGCTGCATTTCAGTTCCAACATATGGTGTTTAGAACGAGTCGCAAAAAGGGTCCTGAGAAGAAAAAGTCAATAATTGTCTGACACCCCACATCGCCACCCAATATTCCACATCGCGGAATCGAAATAGAAAAATGACTGAATCACTTGATGAGCATGGTACCCATTCTGAACGAATAAACGGGGGAGATGGTCGTGAAAACATTCAACAAAGCTCTAGCTCTTGGCGTAAGTACCAGCGTGCTGATGGGTGCATCCGCAATGGCCGCGGACACGCAGCTTCTCTGGGGCGACACGCACCTTCACACCTCCTATTCCACTGACGCCTTCATGGCAGGCAATAGAGATGCAGATCCTGACACCGCCTATCGCCTGGCCAAAGGCGAGCCGGTGATCCACCCCTACAATCGGACGCGCGTCCAGCTCAACCGGCCTCTAGACTTCCTCGTTATTGCCGATCATGCAGAGGGTCTGGGCGTGTTGGGTCAGATCTATGCCGAAGACCCGGACCTTTCAGGGTCGTGGTTCTGGCAGAGATGGACATCCGCCTTCTTTCTGAACCGCTTTAGAGGGGCTATTGCAGACCCAGTTGAAGGCACAGCCAACTTTCAAAGCCGCATGGCACAGCCGCTCGTGTCGCCAGGCGACACTGTTGACCCCCTTTCGGTCGGACCCCGCGTTGGCTTGGTCAATGCGCTGACACAACTTATTCCGCTTGAGACGATCCACGAAATGTCCGCGAGCATGTGGGAGAAGTCAGTTGCGGCTGCGGACGCACACTATGAGCCAGGCGTCTTTACCCCAATCATCGGCTGGGAATGGACGCAGACAGCCAATGGCGTGAACTTGCACCGGGTTGTGATGTCCACTCTCGACGGCGAAGAAGCAGCCACCATCGATCCAGTCGGGTCCGATGACAATCCCTATCCAGAAGATCTCTGGGCCGGTCTTGACGCACTCACCGAAGCGACGAACGCACGTTTTCTCTCCATTCCGCACAACTCAAACTTGTCCAAAGGCTATATGTTCGCGGACCGAACCGTTCGGGGCGAAGATATTACAGCAGACTATGCCCGCACCCGCATGGAGTGGGAGCCGGTCGCTGAAGTCACACAGTTTAAAGGCGACAGCGAAACCCACCCTGCACTCTCGCCTGACGATGAATTTGCTGATTTCGAACAGTTCGAGTTCTATCTCCAAGCATCCCCTCAAGGCACAAGCTATGCGCCTGCAGTTGGCGATTATGCCCGCACCGCCTTGATGCGAGGGCTTGAGATTGAGGAGCGCATCGGCGTCAACCCGTTCCAGTTTGGCATGATCGGCTCCACTGACAGCCATACCAGCGTTGCCTCCGCCGAAGAGCCCAATTTCTGGGGCAAGGTGGGTCTGGACTCAACACCAGAGACAAAACGCAACGTAGCTCCTGGTTCAGGCACCGTTGATATTAATGGATGGAACATGTCCGCCTCCGGTCTCGCTGCTGTTTGGGCAGTGGAAAACACCCGCGAGTCCATCTTCGAAGCATTCACTCGCAAAGAGGTCTATGCAACGACGGGCTCACGTATCGCCTTGCGAGTTTTCGGAGGCTGGGGGTTTGCTGAAGGTGCAGAAAGCGCGGCCAATCTCGCAGATGTTGGCTATGCCGGAGGCGTTCCCATGGGAGGCGATTTAACAGGCGCACCGGAAACAGGAGCACCTGTGCAACTGCTCATTAGGGCGACCAAAGACCCAGAAGGTGCAAACCTGGACCGGGTTCAGGTCGTAAAAGGTTGGCTGGATGCATCCGGCAAGGCCCAGGAAAAGGTCTTCGACGTTATCTGGTCAGATGACCGTGTCGCAGATGTAAATGGCAAAATCCCAGCAGTTGGCAACACCGTGGACACATCCACAGGTGACTACACAAATGATATCGGCACGGTGGAGTTATCCACCCTCTGGACTGACCCGACCTTCGATCCAGCTCAGAAAGCGTTTTACTACGTCCGGGTGCTTCAGATACCTACGATCCGCCACTCACAACTTGACGCTACGGCACTGGGCATTTCGACGCCATTTGAGGGGCCCGCAACTATCCAGGAACGGGCCTACTCTTCCCCCATTTGGTACAAACCATAGGCATCTCAAGGGTTTGTCTTGTTTATTCAAATAGAGAAAGGTAGTTTTACCATGCAGGAAAAACGCTGAGTCGGCCGACGTTCTTCCTATTGGAGTTTGCTGCCTATCGCTCTATGATAAAACGGTGAACTTAGAAAACAAGCCAGCCTTTCCGCTAGGCCAACGCCGGTAGAGATGACATGAACCGTTTCAAGCTCAATCTGACTGCTCTAACGACCATTCTCTTGTTGGCGTCGCCGACTATCGCAATAGCTGACGCAAGATACGATGCGCTTCCAAGCGAAGATCAAATTGAACAGGAAACCATTGAGGCTGCCAAGGATGCTCTCAATGAGACCGAGTCACTAGCAACATCGATCTCTTTCGCATTCGATTATTTGACAACCTTCATGAGCGAAGCTCATCCACCAGATTTTCTGACACACGCGGAGTTGAAAGCCACCACTGCGCGTCTTGATGGCGTCAGGTCAATTCTTGTGATCGACAAAGACGGTATGATTAGACATGACGCATTCTCCTTCCCAGCGCCCAACATCAATGTAGCTGAGCGGCAATATTTCCAAGGAGCCCGCTCCTCTAGCGGCCTGATTTTGGGTGAAGGCGTTATTGGCCGGACAAGCGGAGTACCTTTTGTACCTGTTTCGACCTACAAACCCGCCCTCAATGCAGTGCTAACCGCAATCGTTGACCCAGGAAAACTCCGCAGGGTGTTGGAAAGATGCGGCAGAGCAAGGGAAGCTTGCGGCGCCGCCATATTGACGAATACCGGTAAGATAGTGGCCTCTTCGATGCCTGAGGTCACAATTCCGCAGGAAATTGTCGACAATATCTTAGGTGCAGAAGACAACAGCGGAACATTCGTCTACGAACGGCAAAATTTCAAAGCTCTAGTCGCTTTCAGAAAAAGCGAGCGGTTCCCCATTGTCGCTTTCGCCTCCCACGGGATCGCATCCAACAGCGTGCTCGCCACCCAATAAATAGTCCATCGCTGCACGGCGTTGACCGGGCGTCAGTTCTGCACCTTGTGCTCCTGCCGCTGATCGAGCTTCAAGCCACGCCTGACCAGGTGTCCGCTCTTCACACGAAGACAGAACAGTCAAACGTCCTAGTTGCTCTTCTCCAGGAGCAGGTGGCCAGAACAGATATGCAAGGCCGGCGGATACACTGAGGAGAGCCAAACCAGACAAAATCAGTTTGCGACTAGAGTACTGGGGTTTCCCAAGCACCCTGGCCATATGAGCCTTTCCCCGCGCCTGCATGCCGGCGTCCAGCATCTTTCCTCCCAAACCGTTCATTTCACTCTACCATACTCCCCCATTTGCGCATTCCGCGCAATAACAACGGAGTATGACAGAATGAGCTTTGACATCCGCCCAGCTACTTTAGATGACGTTGCGGCAATCACCCGCCTTCACGTAGATAGCTGGCATGACACATACACTTTTATGCCTAGTGAGGTCCACGCAAATAGATCTTACGCCTACCGCTACGAAGAATGGCTTGAGACGCTAAGCAATCAAGATCCAGATCACCTGATTCTAACAGTATGGAACGAGAAGACCATGGTCGGGTTCTGCAGCTGTAAGAGAAATGAGGATCCGGCCATTCCTGAAGCCCGTGGCGAGCTACACGCTGCATACTTCCGAAAGGAATACCGGGGCCATGCAATTGGTGTCCCGCTTCTGGACAAAATGATCCGTTTCTTACTAAAGCGAGATCTGTGGCCAGCGTGCCTATGGGCATTTGAAGAAAATCAGGTTCGGCACCTGTACAAAGCTGGAGGCTTCATTGAAACGCTTCACCGAAATCGAAACATCGCCGGTGTCGCTATTCCTGAAGTGGGATATCTAACGCCGGACAACCCAGCTGAGCTGTATGTGACGATCAACCGCCGCCTTCGCGAAGAAGGCGCTGGACAGCAAGTGATGCCACCTGCTCGTCCTGTTGCTCCTCTTCCTGCTGCTGCAGTTGATCAAACAGGTCCTGAAACGTCAGAGCAAAATCCTCAGGGTCGAGATTGATGCGAGGGCTTTCCTGCGCAAGCAGGTAAGCAACATTGTAGATTGCAACGCGCGTGGCCGCTGGATCTCCGGCGGTCACGCCCGCACCGGTGCCCGCGAGCGTTCCCTCGCCTGTCAGCAACCACTTGGCATTTACGCCACGTTTTACGAGGTCAATAAGGACGGTGGCCTTAGGCACGCCCTCTCCATGTTCGTAACGTTCCCAGGTTTTTCGCTCAAGTTTCCACAAAGCGGCCATTTTGGACGCGTTGGGACCCATAGCGCTTCGCACTTCTCGAAGTCGCGCTCCTAGCGCAGCAATAGATGCTTCTTCGCTCAACTGGCCAACTCCACATTTCTTAAGCAACAAACCTAGAGCCCATATTATCGCAAACAAGCGTTACGCCAATAAAACGAAATATTTCTCAGCGCTGGGTAAGGCTTTCTTTCGGGAAAGCAGCAATGAAAGAGTTTCGAAATCAAGCCCAATAGCCTGAATCATTTCAAGTATTGGAATTTTATACTTGAATTATGATATAAAAATATTTCTTTTACCAATCAGAGAATCCAAAATGAGAATTTTATCAAGTAAATTTTGACTTTTTATTTGAATAGTTCACCTCAGATTAACCAGCACCTTCGATGTTACCAAAACGATTAAAACTAGATCGAATGGAGGACCCATCAAGGCCTGATGGTCAAAAATGGGATTTGGGGACAAAATGAACATTCAAGCAATCATCCCGCCGTCTCTCGGCAAATCCAAGGCAAACATCGACACATTCAAGTCAATCGTCGAATCGCTACCTGTCGCAGTGATGACGTGCGACATGCATGACGATTTCCGTATCGACTATTTTAACACCAACACAAGCGAAGAGCTGGCCAAGGTTGAGCATCTGCTCCCCTGCCCGGTGTCAGAGTTGATGGGGCAGTCCATCGACATCTTCCACAAGAACCCAGCGCACCAGCGCGCAATCCTGTCGGATGCGAGCAATCTGCCCCATAAGGCGCAAATCAGACTGGGTGAAGAATATCTCGACCTCTATGTCACAGCGATTATGTCAGCCAAGGGAGAATACCTTGGTCCAGCTCTCACTTGGAGCGTGGTGACAGATAGGGTTTTGAAAGAACAGGAAACAGACCGGCTACTACGGATGCTGGATGAGATGCCTGTTAATGTGATGATGGCCGACAAAGACACGCTGGAAATTACCTATGTGAACAAAACCAGCATCGAAACGCTGACACCGTTGGAACATCTGCTGCCGATCAAGGCTGCGGATCTCCATGGGACCTGTATTGACATATTCCACAAAGACCCAGCTCATCAGCGGGCTTTGTTAGCAGACCCAAATAATCTGCCATGGGAATCAAACATTTCATTAGGTGATGAAACCCTGTCTCTAAGGGTTTCGCGTCTCGACGATGCACACGGCAACTATTTGGCGCCTTTGTTGAGTTGGAGCGTGATCACTGACCAAATTGCAATGGCCAACAGTGTTGCCGAGGCGACAAACCTAGTTGCCTCAGCGTCAACTGAACTCGACGCAAGCGCAGGGACAATGTCGAGCGCAACAGAAGAGACAACAGCGCAGGCCTCATCAGTGGCTGCAGCAACGGAGCAACTGGAAGCAACGGTCACCGAAATCTCCCGTCAGGTGCATCAGTCTTCGGACATTGCCCGCGATGCTGTCGCTGAGGCCAAACGGTCCAATGAATCCATCAATGAACTGTCCGAAAGCGCGCAGAAGATTGGCCAAGTCGTTACCCTCATTCAGGACATTGCAAGCCAGACCAACCTGCTTGCACTCAACGCGACAATTGAAGCGGCCCGCGCAGGTGAGGCCGGCAAAGGCTTTGCGGTCGTTGCTTCCGAAGTAAAGGCACTCGCCAATCAAACGGCGAAAGCCACAGAAGATATTTCGCTGCAGATCAGCGAAATCCAGAACAGCATGGGTGAGTCAGTAGATTCAATTCAGTCCGTAACGGCGACCATCGAAAAAATGGGCGAGATCACGGAGTCAGTCGCTGCAGCTGTTGAAGAACAAGGCGCCTCAACCAAGGAAGTCAATCAGAACATCCAGGGCGTCATGCAGGCAGCTCAAGAAACAAGCAGCGTTGCTGACCAGGTGCGCCAAGCATCAAATGAACTCAGCGAGCAGTCAGAAAAAATGACTGGTTACGTCGATACGTTCTTGAAACAGGTCGGAGCGAAGAAGTAGTCCCGGATTTCTGAGCCCGACCGAGTGTGACCGCAAGATGTTCCCACATCTTGCGGTCTTTTCTGCTTTATTCACCATCAGTGTCAAAGCAGTACTCTTATTCAGCTGCATTGATGGTCGTAACACGGGCACTTCTCAGGTGAGAATTTTCTGGGTGTGCCGCTAACCAGGCACCATCACGCACCGCATATTCTGGTGTACGAGACATTGGATGCTCACGGGATGTCTCAAATTTTTCTCTATCCAACGGCGTTGCCGTCAAGATTTTCGCCAGAAATGAAAACGCACGTACCTTGTTGATCACAGTCTGCCGAGCGTCTGGATCGGTCTGCGCATAATGGCGGGCTATCTCATCCATCGTTTGCGGACGTCGTCCACCGACCTTTTCCACGGCATCTGTGGGGGCGCCACGAGCAAACGCATCCTGTTGATAATCAACCACATAATGCGCCAGTTGGGATTGGGCGAACTCCGGTCGCTTTTGCGCCGCCAACGCTTTCAAGAACATCTTCATCGACGCATTGTCATACCGAACAGTCCGACCTAAGGCCCGGCCAAATGCATCAGCAATTTCCTGGGGCGTCAGAAGCTCCGGACCTGTTGGTCGGTATGTCTGCCCTGCATGGTCTTCCGGGTTGATCAGAGCTCCCACATTTACTGCCGCAATATCATCATTTGACGGCGGTGCATTCCGCCCTTCCCCAAGCGGCATAGGCATCATGCCAAGTTGTGCCATGGGCAGCATAACCAGTGCGTAATTGTCGGCGAACCATCCGGTATTATTGATCGTCACTGTCGCTCCCGGTATCCAGTCGAGGATTTGATCCATCATCCACACTTCTCTCGTCGCAAGAGACGGATGGGACGACGCAGACAACCATTGGCTTAGATGAACAATATGCTCAACCTTTGCCTCGGCTGCTGCGATTGCGAAGAGCGACATTTTATGGAGCGGGTGCGCTTCTACGGGTGCGCACCAATAAGCCCGCTGACATCCTGTAAAAGCCTCTCTGAGGCTGTCAATGTCGTGCATATCCCCAACAACAACTTCGGCACCAGTCTTGTGTAGCAGCTGAGATCTTGCGTCTTTTCGGCGGACGAGTGCTCGCACGGGATAGTCTCTTTCGAGCAGTTGAAGCGCCGTCGACAAGCCGGTCTTGCCAGCAGCCGACGTCACGAGGGTCTTGGGTTTCATGCTATTTCCTTTCACTGTGTACAGCGCCCGTGAACCATCAGGGCTTCTCGAACACGAAATGCAGAAGGGCGATCTTCTCGTCTTTCAGGTTTTGAAACGCATTCAGTGCAAAGGTCGGAAAGTCTGGACCCATCACCAGATGAAGACCCAATGGAGGCGGCCCACCCATCTCGGATATGCGACTGAACGTTGCACCAAACCAGTCGATTGCCAGCGCGCTGAGGTCACTTCTCGTGTGATGTCGAAACCCTGCTCCAACAGCGAGCGCCTCTAGCTCCGCCTCGTGAAGAATATTGTCAGTGGCGGCATCCGACGCCCAGGGCACTGGATAATGGAGAGGTTCATCGGCGCATCTGATTGGGTCCAGAATGACAAGGCGGCCACCTGGCTTGAGAAGCCGAAAAGCTTCCGCAAACAGTTTCTCCGGAGTTTGAAGAAACATATGCACATGAACAGAGAGGGCGGCGTCGAAGCTCTCAGGCTTGTGCGGAACATGGCAGACATCCGCCACATCAAGCTCAACCTGACCGGCGAGCCCCACCCACTCCGACATTACATTTCCCGCCTGGGTGGTCTCAGCGCTGAGATCAACACCCACAACCCGACTGCCGGTTTCCCTCGCGACAAAGCGCGCAGGTCCCCCCAACCCCGAGCCTAGGTCAAGAGTCACATCCCCCGGACCCACATCAAGCGACCCGATAATCGGCCAAATGGTCTCAAGACCACCAACGTGAAGCTCATCCACCCCAGCTAAGTCTTCCAGCACAAGAGCATCTACCAGTTTGCCCTCTGACACGAGCGCCTGAGCAATCCGTGTTTGTAAATTCTCTTCTTGGGCGATTGCTGTATTCGTCATGATTACTCCTTTTAAGATCATTCAATCTTTATTTGGGCAGACCTCTGACGAACCACAAGTCCTGTTAGTCCAATTGGGCGAGTGCCGCCTGCACCGCCCCGGTGATAATTTTTTGAGGAGCGCGAGCCCGCGCCAGTATTGACAGACCTTGAAAGCTCACCGCAAGCCCCGCTGAAAGATGGTCTATGTCACACTCAGCAGATAGGTCCCCTGCGGCCTGAGCGTTTGCCAAAGCGTTCCTGAATGCATTGGAGAGTTTCTTCAGATTTGCATGCACAAGTTTACTAAGACGGTCATTACTGTCTCCAAACTCAACGGATGTGTTGGCCATCATGCATCCATTGTTAAACGGCGCAGCCTTCGACGCCATCCTGATAAATTCAAAAAACTCTCGGATATCAGTCAGTCCGGCGTCATCATCCGCCAATTTGGTATAGAGCGTTTCCGACACAAGCTTCTGGTACTTTGCCAGCGCGGCGGTATAAAGCCCCTCTTTGTCGTCAAAGGCGGCGTAAAGACCGGCATGCGCAACACCGGTCGCGTCAACGAGATCCCTCACCGATGTTTCTGAATATCCTTTCTCCCAGAAAAGATGCATCGCTTTTTCGACCACATCGTCTGGGTCAAACTCTCTTTTGCGTGCCAAACCTTCTCACTTCCTTTCGACCAATCCGCCATTTCTTATGGTTCAGGTCTTTGAATTCTCCTCTAGCGCAGCAACGCGATCTCGCAGCGCATCAATCTCTGCCTGCTGACGTGCGACATTCACCGCCAGCACCTCTTCCGGCCGCTCGTGCACAACCCTATCCAATTGTTCAATCCACAGCTTCGCCCGATTAAGACGGGAGGTGACTTCGTTCTTCATAGCTTACCTGCCTTTCTAGATCATTCAATCTTATAAATGGTCAGGCCGATTTTTTTTACAAGAACAATTGATCTTTTATCCGAGAAAACAAAGCCGCAACCCAAATTTTTCAGGTCGCGGCCCTTACTCTTCCTTAGATAGACACCAGCCTACTCGGCAATAACTGTGGCCCAGTTTCCTTCAGACTTTACAATATTACCAGGAATGTCCGTTTCCCAGATAGACCGAACAACGGGCGTCTTGTTGAGGTAAAGCCGTCCATCCACAATGCTCCACGCATTAGGGTCCGTTTCGACTTTATATGTCCCGAGCGACAATGCGTAGGCACAATACCCCCCATAGGCAGGCGCATATTTTTCAGGGTTGCTGAGAAAGATTTCGCGATTTTCTGCCGATGAAAAATGCCAGGTCGCACCCTGATATTCAGCCGCGAACGCCGCCTTACCTTGCACCGGTTTGGCCTCGGTGAAGTAGGCGACGGCGTCCGTGCCACGAATAGCGACTCCATTCTCCGAGTAAACCGGGATGTGTTCGCTCGCATCTGCTGCGGCAAAAGTGTTCGTCCCGACGACAATCGCCGCAAAGGCAAGGACAAAAAAGCCAATCGCGCGGTTAAGGCTGCGTGTTGTTTCTCTAATCAAACGAGTCATAAGGGCACCTCTCCAAGTGGTTGCTTGGATATTTAGGCACCCACACCTGCCTTAGCCAATAACTGCTGTGCACAAGCCCGTGAAAAAGGGAACGTCACGCAAGGTTCATATTTTCCTTGCGTGACAAATCTGGAGAAGCAAACGTTCAATGAGCGGCCAATTTCACCCAATTTGCGTTCGCTTTTTCGATGCGCCCCGTTATGTCTCCCTGCCAAAGGGTGCGCATTCGAAGCGTTTTGTTGAGGTAAAGACGACCATCGACAATGGTCCAGGCATCGGGGTCCGTTGCCACTTTATGTGCCCCGAGAGACAAAGCGTAGGCGCAATAGCCACCATAGGCCGGCGCGTATTTTTCAGGCTCTGCAACAAACAAGTCTCTGTTCTCTGCAGACGAAAATTGCCAGAGGACGCCATGATACTCCGTAGTGAACTCTGGAATGCCATCCACCCTTGCACTCTGAGTAAAATACGCAACCACGTCAGCCCCACGAATGGCCACGCCTTCGCTCACAAAAGTTGAACCACCGGAAGCTCCACCGTCTGCACCATGGACGACAGTGGGCGTCATTACACTTGCACATACCCACGCTACCGCACCAACAAGCAAAGCGAATGGGTGAGAAGACTTGATTGAGTTTTTGATCATATTGACCTCAGCTAAAAATTGATGGTCAAACTTGATCGGGGCCTTCCCAACGGCAGGTTAATGCAGACCTCAACTTTATGTGAGGACAACCCGTCTACCAACAAAGGTCTAGAGAACGCCGTCAGGCCGTGCTGAAACCCTCATACCCATTCGCAGCGACATCCTCCGCCATTGCCACATAATCCGGAAAACCAATGAACGGCATAAACACGCGGGGTTTTCCGGGAACGTTTGCACCGAGATACCAGGAATTACATTTTGGGTAGAGAGTCGCTTCTGAGCGCATATTCACGACGTCGACCCATTTGTTTTCTGCGTCGAGCGCAGGCTCAAAGCTAGAAATTTTGCGCTCATCAGCCCAGTCGATGGCACCCGCAATATATTCAGCATGCTGCTCGATGCCTGTCACCATATTGGCAAGCACCGAAGGGCTGCCTGGGCCCGTCATCATGAACAGATTTGGAAATCCAGCTGAGGCGAGCCCAAGATAGGTCCGCGGACCCGCAGACCATTTCTCTTTAAGCGACTGCCCTTCTCTGCCGTGAATGTCGATCTGCAGGAGTGCGCCCGTCATCGCATCAAAGCCCGTAGCAAAAACGACTGCATCAAACTCAAACGATTGCCCTTTCGCCTCCAGCCCCGCGGTCGTGAAGCGCTCAATTGGTGAAGAGCTCACGTCAACCAGGTCTACGTTAGGGCGGTTATAAGTTTCAAAGTACCCACTATCAGCGACCAGACGCTTGCATCCAATAATACTGTCCGGGCAAAGGATCTCTGCAGTCTCAGGGTCCTTCACAATCTCGCGGATCTTCTTTCGCACAAAATCAGCCGCGAATTTGTTTGTCTCCGGGCTGGCGCCAATGTCGCCAAAAGCCGACAGGAACATAAAGCCCCCATGACCCCAATATTCTTCAAACCGCGCCTCCCGCTCCTCCGGGGTTACATCAAGAACCGAATCTTCCCGTCGTGGGAAATGCGCGCCGAAAGCGGCTGGCTGTTGATAGGCGGCAGCCCGAAATTGCGCATAGTCTGCTTTGATGGAGGCAGCCAGGTCCCGATCAAGTGGTTTGTTGCGCGCCGGCACGCTGAAATTTGGCGTCCGCTGAAACACGGTGAGATGTTTGGCCTGCTCAGCAATAAACGGAATGGATTGGATGCCCGAAGAACCAGTGCCAATGACCGCGACCCGCTGGCCAGAAAAATCAACACCTTCTTTAGGCCAGGCGCCGGTGTGATAGGTGGCACCGACAAAATTGTCCAACCCCTGAAAGTCAGGAGTGTTGGCAGCAGATAAACACCCTGTCGCCATTATAAGGTAGCGCGCGCGAACCTGATCGCCTGTATCGGTCTCTATCGCCCAAAGCTTGTCGGCCTCATTGTATTTTGCTGACGTGACGCTGGACTGAAAAGCAAAGTGCTGCCTGAGTTCAAACCGGTCTGCCACATGGTTGGCATAGGAGAGGATCTCTGGCTGTGGCGAATAACGCTCACTCCATTCCCACTCCTGCTGCAGCTCATCAGAGAACTTGTAGGAATATTCCATGCTCTCAACATCGCAGCGACATCCGGGATATCGGTTCCAGTACCAAGTACCTCCAACATCATCACCGCGTTCAAAGCCTTGAACCGAAAGGCCCTTTTGCACCAGCAGATGGGTCATATACATGCCGCCAAAACCTGCCCCCACTACGATTGCATCTACCTGCTGACCTGATGATTTTTGATCCTGCACGAACTCATCCTCCCTGGTGACATATTTTTAACGTCGTTTCTTGGCTCTTTCTTGAGCGTTTACAGGCCATTCTCGATATCGGCGCATTAATCGGAAACGCATCTATTGACATTAATGTCAGCAATAACCATCTGTCGTATTGACACAGATGTAAGTAACATCTACAAAAGTGACAGTTTGTCATTACAGAATGCGATGAGGAGCACAATATGACAAGTCCTACCCCTTTTATTGACCCTGCCCGCCAGCGCTCGCGTATCAAGCCGCTGAAAGCCTGGGGGCACATGCAGAAGCTGATCGCGGACAAAGAAGACACAGCACAGGTCTTCCACATCATTGAAGCGCTGAACGGCAACGTGAAGCTTGCCGACTTTGAGCGCTTCATGAAGTCAGAACAAGGCCCCGCCCTGCTCGCAAAACACGCTGACCTTCCAACCATGCTGGATAATCATGCGCCTTTGAAAAGCCTGCCAAATGGCACGGTCGGTCGTGCATATGTCGAGTTTATGGAAAGCGAAGGCTTGAGCGCTGCAGGCCTCGTGGCTGAAAGCGAAACGAACAACGCACATCGTCAACAGTTCGATGATGATCTCACCTGGTACATGAACAGGGGTCGCGATACCCATGACCTCTATCACGTGCTCACCGGTTATGGCCGTGACGCACTTGGCGAAGCAGCCCTTCTTGGATACACCCATAGCCAGCACGGCGGACTGGGCATCAACTTCATCGCTTTTATGGGCGGACGAACGATCGCTAAGGAAGCACCACGCAACGCAAATATCAAAGCAGTCATCGCTGAGGCACGGCGCAACGGAAAGGCAGCCGCACGCATCGTTGATCAGGATATTGATGCATTGCTGCGCGAGCCAATCGCAGACGCTCGCGCGCGCCTGGGCATCAACGAACCAGTCCTCTACAAACGCGCTCTGGAGATCTTCTCAGAATATGAGCTCGACCCGGCAGCGGTGGCTGCCTGATCTGGGTTCGAGGCTGACTTTTCAACTGTCGCAGAGAGGCATAGTCACCTATGCCTCTTTTTGCTTGATTGGATAAAGAAGGCTGGCACCAAGCCCAGGAATGAAATCGCCATGCCGATGACAAAGATCATCGGTAGGCCGAGATTTTCCGCTGGAACGGACAACAGCGCTCCGAAAAGACTGAGCCCGAGCGACGACCCGATCTGACTGGCAAGGCGGCTGACTCCAGACGCGGTTCCAAACATAGCGGGTGGGACTGCGGTTGCGATCACGGAGGTCAGTGGCGGCTGAGCAAATCCGTGTCCAACACCCTGTAGAACAAGTCCTGCAACCAGGACAGGGACGCTGAAGAGATAAACGCCCAGCCCTACCAGCAGCAGGCCAATTGACTGCAGGGCGGTCCCCACAAGAGCACCAAAACGTTCGCCATAGTGCGCCGAGAGAGAGCCCCCCATGGGCGTCGCAATCGTGAGGCTCGCCGTGCGGACCAGCATCATGGCTGCTGCAACAGACACGCTATATCCAAAATGTCCGATCAACACCAAAGGCGTGGCCACAAGACCACCGAGATACGACCCCTGCAGAAGAAACGATGTCGCAACCGGCGCATTGAAATTCCGCGCCTTAAGAAGCATCGGAGGCACAATGGGATGAGCCACCTGCCGTTCGAACCTGAAGAAAGCGAGAAGTCCGACAGCACCGAGAACAAGTGCGCTCCACTTCATCCAGGCTGCAACCCCCTCTTCCGAGATCGAGCCAACAGAGAAGAGAAGAAACAGCAGAGAGACGATAAGAGCAAAGTTCCCCAGATGATCGAACGCTGCTGGCCGTGCTTCTGTCTCCGGTAAGGCTCTGACAGCAATGACCCAGGCGATAACGCCGGAGACAATCTGAAACATAAAAACAGATCGCCAACCGAAGAAATCTACCAACGGGCCACCCAAAATAAGCCCAAGAGCCGCAGACCCTGGTCCACCCATGGACCACCAGCCGATAACCCGCGTCCGCTCATCATCTGTGAACACATGAAAGAGCAGCGCCATGGCCGAGGGTGTCGTGGCTCCCGCCAGCAACATGGAAATCACCCGGAAGGCGATCAGTGACCAGATATCCCAGGCAAAAAAGCAGAGCGCTGCGAAAACCGTGGAGCCCGCAATGCCGAAGATGAACAACCTACGGTGGCCATACATATCTCCCAGCTTGCCAAGCAGCGGCAAACAAACTGCGCTGATCAACATTGGCGCGGAGACGGACCAGGTCGCCAACGCTTCAGTAACACCAAACTCTTCTGCGATCTGTCCAAGTGCAACCGTGAGGATGGTGAACGGAAAGCCCGTCGCCAACATGCCGATCAAGGTCACATAGAGAACCCGGCGAGATTGGACTCGCTTTTCTATGTCAGCATCAGGCGTACTCATGGGGGATCAGGACTCAAATGGAAACAGGGTGAAAAAGTGCGCCCAACCTAATCGTCGAAACAGATGAGTGCAAAGACCCTGTTCACTTTGGATCGTTTGATGCGGTATAGGAAATTTTGGACTTGGTGGGCCGTGTAGGATTCAAACCTACGACCTAGTGATTAAGAGTCACTAACTCTATATTCCATATAGCTCCTACCTCTACGCTTTATCCTGGTTTTTAGCCGTTTCCTGAAAACTCCACCGACAGCAAACCGCGCAAATACACGACCTATCGGTATCTATTTGGTAGCTATTCTGCTATTGTCTTCGCATGGCCCAGCAGAAGATAACCAAGAGAGCAGTTGAGAACCTCGCCAAAGGCGAAACGATTTTCGACACAGAGGTCCCAGGATTTTTTGTCCGTAGACAGATCAAAAGGCCTAGCTATGGCATCAAATTCCGGATCAAAGGCAGACAAGGGACTTTCGCCATCGGCGCGCATGGAGTCTTGGCACCTGATCAGGCCAGACGAAAAGCGCGCGAGCTCCTAGTCGGCATCCAAAACGGCGTTGACCCCAGAGAAGAAAAGCGGAGGCAGAAGGAAGGCCTTACCCTAACCGAAGCAATCGAAAAATTTCTCTCCATTCACACCGAGAAGAAAAGTAAACCTGAGACCCGGAAGCAATACAACCGCATACTCAAGTCCATCGTTGCACCCAAATTGGGAAAGAAAAAGCTCAAGGAGGTAACACTGAATGACATTGAGAGACTACACGCCGCATATGAAGACACCCCCTACCAAGCCAATAGAATGCTTGCGATCCTCTCCAAGCTGTTCAGTCAGGCAGAAAAATGGGGAGAACGTGATCATGGCAGCAATCCCTGCCGTCATGTTGATCGATACGCCGAGAAATCAAGAGAACGCTTCTTGAGCGGCGACGAGCTGCGAAAACTGGCATCCGCCCTAGAGAGCTCGTGGCCAGAAGAAAACAACAGTCAAAAAGACGACATTCGTCCCCTTGCCTCCCCCTTCTGCATCGCCGCGATTTGGCTATTGCTGCTTACCGGCGCAAGGCTCAACGAAATTCTCACTATGGAATGGAAGTTTCTAAACGACGAACTCAATTCAGCGCGATTACCAGATTCCAAAACTGGCACCAAAACAATTTACTTTTCTGAAGCGGCGCAGAAAATCTTGCGACGCCTACCCAAAATTGATGGCAACCCATACGTCATCGTCGGACGAAAGGAAGGCGCACACCTGGTCAATCTTCAAAAGCCTTGGCGACGAATTTTGGAAGCGGCAGAAATCGAAGATGTGAGGCTTCACGATTTAAGACATACCTACGCCAGCTATGGCGCAATGAACGACTTAAGCCAACCATTGCTAATGAAGCTGCTCGGTCACGCGCAGCCCGCTACAACTCAAAAGTACCTGCACCTTCAAGACGCGCCCCTCCACATCGGAAATGCGCGAGTGTCCGAAGCCATGCTCAGAGAGATAAACCAAACTGCAACAAAACAGGCGTTTGTGAAAAAGAAAGTGTGATTTGGCGGCCTAAGAACACGAAATTCATCACAATCAAGTTTTGGCAATAAATGTCGCTTCACCCGCACCTGGAAACTTGACTCGGCTAATCAGCTCAAGCGGAATTCAAATTTGAGACCTAGCTGAGACAACCGGCTCACCGCACCCTTTTACACCTCCATACCTGCATTTTTGGAGAAATACTATCTGGATTGATCCTTTTGCGACCAAATTCCACGATTAACGACAGTCCGCAGACTCCAAGTAAAACCCTAATATAGATTCAGGGCGCATCCGCTGGTCGTTGTGAGAAGAACAGAAAATAGCCCCCCCACGAACACCAACAAAGAGACTTTGTTTCTCTTCAAAAACGGCATCAAAATTCTTTGTTTATTGCCATTTCTGACTAAGCAGTGGATCAAAGTTGTGTAAGTAGTTGGGTAGCTAATTCTCCATCTAGTCATCCCGGAAAGAAAATACAGAAGCGGCGATTGGAGAAAACCGGAGGTGGGGAGGCCTATAAGTCACTTCTATCCTTAGGTTTTACAAAAAAAATGTTTATTTATAAGAACAGAAACATATATATGAAGTATAGAATGATTTTATCGACATAGTAATGGACGGAAAATGACTAGAGACATTTATCTAACAACCGCGCAACTTGCTAAATTTGTACACACCTCGCCGAGAACCTTGGAGCGTTGGCGCACTGAAGGACGAGGACCTCGGTTCTGCAAATGCGGACACAAAGTGCTTTATCACATTGATGATGTAACAGCTCATCTCGAGGCAAATAAACACTCTCATACGTCTCAGTATTAGAAAGTGATGTTTCCTTAGATTTGCAGCCGCCCTGCTGGGCAAATTTGGAAGCAAGAAGACTGAAACAATCGGGTGGTAAATGTTTTTATGTCGCTTAACTCCGGCCTAAAGCAAACCTGCCCAATCGAACCTAGGCGTTCAACCTTGCCCAAAACATGTTTCACATCTCCCGCATTCTTTGACCCCAGAAGATGATTGAAAACACCCTCTAAACTTTCCACAGAGGCCCCCGAGAGTGTTTTCCTATTGCGCCCAACTTTTCGCCGCATAGAGATCCTCCACTGCACAGCGACGCCCTGTAAGCCGTGAAGACTAGGTCGTCCAGAATGCGCACTTATTAACCAATTTTTCAGGTCGATTTTGATCATCTTGGTATGGATTTTCAACGTGCCAATGAGACCACACTTTGGTCAGAAATGAAGGAAACTTTTATGTCCAAAATACACCGACTCGAGAGCCTCCGAACCAAGTCGAAAAGCCCAATCTATTTCGTTGAATTGATGCCATAACTGTTGGCAAAAACTGCTTCACTTTGATCGCTGTAATCTCTCACAAACCAGCCGCATCGCGGTCCAGTATTTGACCAATAAAAATCCACAATTGAGGAAACTTCTGTTCACTTATTCCACTCAACCCAGATCAAGATTTAGCATTTATCTTTGACCATTTGTCAGACACCAAGACCGTTCATTGCCATGAAATTTGATGAGGCCCCACCAAGGTAAGTGTTTGTTGGGCCAAGCCATTATCCCACCAAAATTTTTTGCAATCTCCAGGGTCCTAGATGAAGTTACCACAGACTTCCTCCGCAACTTGTGCGAGATTTTTACCTGAGCGGTTGAACTGATAACGAGCAGGAAAATGCCAATGTGGATTGGATTGGATTGGATTGGACTTTTTCAACTATCGCAAGTGCAACCAGTTTTCTCTTGGAGTCATTGGAGGCATTTGCTTTTCAAGCCGTGATCTCTAAGCGTCTGGTTGTAAGCATGGCTCATGAGGAGCCCTTCGCGCGCGGCTTCTGGGATGCATACGTTTAACAGGGATGATCTCACACGCACCCTCATAAACTCACGTATGTCTTGCGCATAAAACCTCACAAGACTCCTGCTTTGTGGTAGTCAAATAGCCATCGTCGAGCGTGGTCGGCTTTGATGGAAGAGGTTTAGTCACACACTACTCCGTGAACTGTTCGCATTGGCGGCAAACGTTGCCCCTATAAAGTAATTAGGCCCATTCGCCGACCGGATACACATTTTCAAAAGAAAGTGCGATCTGACGAAATGAACTTTGATTTTCGTGAGACGCAAAAGCGTTCAAAAACATAGGCCGTTTCATTCTGTATTGATGACGCACAGGCGTTGATGCACATCACTTGCTCACCTTCTTGAAGTGCCGTTCAGCATTGACCAAGGCCTGTTTTAGAAACTGATTTCTTCTACGCTTATTACGTTCCGCTCTTCTTTTCTTCTCTGCTAGTTTGCGTCGCTTATTTTTCTTTTTGGGGGTTTGACTCACCTTGTCTTTCGATGCGCGTGGTTCTGGCTCTTCAGTTAACTCCTCGACCAAATTGCTTATAAAACTTGGCTCCTTAAGTGCTGCAATATAGGCATCAGGAAACCACCGAAAAGCGGTTCCATAATATCTTTCCGGATTGAGCTTTGCCTTGGATCTTCTCCTAGATTTCGAGCATCCATTTTTGAGAGTTTGGGTGGGCCTCAAGGTTCTTCGTTTAGTCATTCAAATATTCCAATCGCTGATCAATGTTTCGGTCAATGCGTCGTTCGATTTCCCATTATTGAGATAGGCCTGTGTCTCGAAAAGTTTAATGAGAAATTTTCACGATGATAATTTCGCTCGGTGAATACCTGCTTCCAGGTTGGAAGCAATGAACTCAAACTAGGCTGATTGTGATTGGCTTTTTTGATGTGCATTTGAGAAAGAAATCAGTCGCGGGCACGTCGGGTTTTTCAAAGCCAAACAAGTGCATAAATCACTCTGATTTATTCATCGAAGATGTGAGCATACCGACTGGTCGTTGAGAGGTTCTTGTTCCCAAAGAGCCCCGTCCCGATCTTAAGGGATATCCGTTAGGCATGCTTATCGAGGTGAACTCAGCCCATAAACCATGAGTTGCACATCCTCACGTTCGACCGATTGCCTAGGACAATTTGGAATCAAAAACTTGGAAAGAGCAGCGGTAACAAACCATCAACGCGAAAGGGACCTTTAGCTATTGACCCATAAGGGGTTTTTGCACTTTTTCCAGGGTCCGAAAAGCCTCCGCGTTGAGGAGCTCCTACTCTATACAGTATAGGTTTCTATGTGGACAGTATATTTCGATTCTATATTTAATAAATACAAGTGATATTGGTTTAAGTCGTCTCAGACTGTCCTATATATCAAATACCTCGTGGTCATATCAGTAGTTTTAAGACCATTATTTGGACAACCATATTTGGTAGATTTTGAAATTGAGACAATCTGTAGAACTTCCCAAAAGCCTTGCCTTCAATCTGAAAGAGGCTCACAGCTATGCATCAAAACTTGGTAAGGCCCTAAACCAATTCGTTTCGATCCATTGGGGTTTGGCACCGACTGACGACAGTCCTCAAAAGCGTATGGCGCGTATGCAGGAGCTCATGCGTAAATGGTTTCACTATCGCGACGAAACATTCCTGATTGTCTGGGTGCACGAACAAGGCCTGTCCAAGAGCCTTCACACTCATGCGTTGATCCATATTCCAGACCAACATCAAGAGGCCTTTGAGGCCCAGCTTGAACGATGGGTAGGCGATGCGCTAGACCCCAAAACGATTGATATTCGCCACGGCAATAGCGGGTGCATTGGATACATCCTGAAAGACGTCAATCCAAAACATTATGAGGCCCTCAACATCCGACAGTGTCACGCTAGGAAGCGCTCTTCCAAGAGCACTCCCATTAAAGGCAAGCGTGCAGGCACATCACAGAACCTCGGCTCCAAGGCCCGCGCAACTTACGCAGCCTGGTGTGCGACCGCTGGGTGCTAGTTAAAACCCTAGCCAACGGAGCTTCGAGCCCGGGCGTCTAGGTAAATTTCGATAAGTACGGCCACAATGGCTTTTTGGACCGAACGTTTCGTTAGCCCCAAACTCACTTACCACTCAAAGCCGATTTTAAGCCCCACTGGCGACCCTTGATGAAATGCGAAGGGGACTTGCATGTATTCGCAGAGATCACCTCATAGGGCACGTATGAGCCTCACAGACCCCTTTTGTGATAAGCATTTTCGTTTCTAGGCTTTGTATAGAAAAGGTTGACCAGCAAGCATGACTGTAGCTTCTGAGACGTAGCGTTTTGACTCGCCTTCATTGAGATGGAGGACGAGAGTGCCATAGACACATCCCTGAGGTAGCTGGTTGGCCAAAGGATCGCGATAGACGACCTGAAACCAACGTCCTTCCTTCTTGAGGATAGCAATCTCTTCGCCCGCATCCCGCTCAGACCTCAGCATCAAGGCCATGTCTGGTCGTAAGACTTCGTTCAAGACCGCACCCATGATGGAAAGGTATTGCTTGATTGATGAGTACGTGCGTGACTGTCTCGCCATATGTGTGCAACGCAGGCTGAACTCGCAAATCATGGAGGAAGTCCTGTTCGAACTGTTCCTGCACCAGGGGCCGCTGGAGCATATACGATCAGACAATGGGCCGGAGTTTATCGCAACCGCCCTAAAGGACTGGCTTGGCCGCATCGGCGTAAAAACACTCTACGTCACACCTGCACTACCCTAGGAGAATGGATATCGCGAGAGCTTTAACTCAAAGCTCTGGGATGAGTTGCTGGCCCGCGCGAAAGAACTGCGTTCCTCTCCTATTTCTAACGATGATGCTCAGGCAAACATCTGTGACGTCGCTGATTGCCTGAAACATCGCTACCAACGCGAATGCTCTCATCTCGGAAAATGTCCTTTGCGCACGGTGAGTGAGGTAACGCCATAATTGGGGGAATACTTGCAACGATATATCATTTGCGCAGAACCACCGCGTCCATTTGGGAACCGGACCTTGTCGCCGGTGTAATAGACAGATGGCGATCCACGTTCACTCGGGTGGATATTGTCATCAAGTTTCCCGAACCTAAATACCGACCCCCACCACGAGGTCAACCACTCTACTTCACCAAAACTTGAGCGCGACCTTTCCTCAATTGCCCTAGCACAGGCATCTTCTGCGTCAGACCAGTGTCGCTCGACCCAACAGTCTTCGTTCTGCCAACACTCTCCGGCTTGGGCCCAAGCCTGGGTGACACCGAATGGCGATACGCTCTTAGGCGCGACCGCCATCAGGCATAGGAACAACAACGACGAAAACGACCAAATCCAGAGTTTCAAAATTACCTCCAAAAAGAACTTTATGTACTATATTATACCGCCGTTTCGGACATGGCCAGTTTCTCTTTAGTGCGCCAAAAATGGCACATGAGAAATCTCGCTAAGAACCTTAAGAAACGAGCCAAAGAACTAGGGTTGAGCGATGCGGAAATCGCACGCCGCACAGGCCTCCCAACGCGCAGATACGGTCACTATGCGACTGGATATCGAGAACCCAACCTGGACACCTTGATGGCTATTTGCGAAGTCCTGGACGTGTCGCCAAACCAATTATTGGGATGGAACAAAGAAGACATTCCGAGCCATTCGGGCACCGGCGCGGCGCAATCCAAGTTAACTTCGCTCGCGACGGCAATGTCAGCCGAGCAAATTGATATGCTCTTGGAAATTGGCTTGATAATTTCGAAAAAACAGAAAAAGACCTGATGTGTCTAAATCTGCTTAGAGCTTGAATTCCAGTAGAGGTATTCATGAAGAGCAGACTGGGTGGAGACATCCATAAATTTTCGGTGGTACCTATGTCGTACCTAGACCTATCTCAACGATTTTCAGAGTGTTGGAACTTGGCGCTGAGCATTGAGGGTAATGGTACTGTTGGGAGGAGTTGAACCACCAACCTCCTGATCCACAAAGAGAGCTCTGCGTCTGAAGCTTTCGAACTTTAGTTCAGCCGCTTTAGTCTGTCGTCAACGGCGTTGCTGACAACGTCAGCGGGGCGCTTCTGGCCTTTAGGACCTTTAGCCATTATCTCTTCCACTTATCGAGTGCATCCAGCCGAATATACTGCTTG
Organism: Rhodobiaceae bacterium; assembly: GCA_003330885.1. Lineage (NCBI taxonomy): Bacteria > Pseudomonadati > Pseudomonadota > Alphaproteobacteria > Hyphomicrobiales > Parvibaculaceae > Parvibaculaceae bacterium. Next base: position 1,760,711 of record CP030277.1, read on the forward strand.
AAATCTTCGTTATCGATCGCCGCTGCCGTAATTGCATGGGCTAAATCCGAGCGAGCTTTCAGTTGGCTAATTTCACCGTCTCGGTAGGCGTCAAGAATCGTATTGATATATACATCCATCGCGCCATGGTCTGCGTCACTCAGTTTCAAAGCCATGGTTCCTCCTATGCTTTGCGGTAAGCATATAGGAAACCAGGGAGAGTTTCGATAGGTCAAGGGCGTCGGATTTCAAACTGAGACACTACCTGAAATTGACTCGGCCAAAATGCCTGGAAAGTCAGTTGGGAGAGCTGAAAAAGTTGACCAACAAGCATGACTGTGGCTCCGGAGACGTGGAGTATTGACTCGCCTTCATGGAGATAGATGACGAGAGTGCGATAGACCCATCCCTCAGTTAGCTGGTTCGCCAAAGGATCGCGATAGACGACCTCAAACAACATCCTTCCTGCCTAATATCAGCAATCTCGCCGCCTGCATCCGGCTCAGGCCTCAACATAAGAGCCACCCCGGGGTATCGACCTAGGTCACCGGTTCATCAAAATTTATCACCGCCGCTCCCGATTTTCCGGACACGCACTTTCGTCTTCAGACGGGAGGCGACGTGGTGTTTTGAAAGCTGGCAGTGCTAGGAATGAAGCGCGGTACTCGGTCTGCATATTGGCGATAAACATCCCCCATCTCAGCCTCAACTTCTGCTTCTTCGCTCAAGGCAAGCCGCCAGTACATCACCAGCAACACAGGGAACATGCCTAGGGTCAGCAGGGTCGGCCATTGGAGCAGAAAGCCCACCAAGATGAGGACAAACCCAACGTATTGCGGATGCCGGATGTGACTATACGGTCCGGATGTTGCGAGCGTACCCGCCCTCTGGGCTTGATAGAGAACGCGCCACGCCGCTGACAGCAAAAGAAATCCCAATCCGATGAATACGAAACTTAGCAAATGGAACGGCCCAAAGTGCGGGTTGGTTTTCCATCCAAAGAGCATCTCGAGCAAGTGGCCTGCATCATGCGAAAACCAATCAATGTCTGGATAGCTGGTCTGCAACCAACCCGACAGAAAGTATATCGTGAGCGGAAAACCATACATCTCCGTAAACAGCGCAATGAGAAACGCACTGAAAGCGCCGAATGATTTCCAGTCTCTCCCTGTTTTCGGTTTGAAAAAACTAAACGCAAATATGATGAAAATGGCGGAGTTTATAAAAGCCAGAAACCAAAGTCCATAAGAAGACGCGTGCATCGCTAATCGCGCTCCTTGTCTGAATCATGACCACCATGACCACCATGACCACCATGACCACCATGACCACCATGACCACCATGACCACCATGCATAAACAGATGAATGCCTACACAAGCAAACAAGAGCAAGAGAAGAAGGGCATTTCCGGTAAACAGATGCACTCGATGCTCATAGGTTAAGAGCAAGCCGACGACGATGATAAATGCGATCGCGACAAGACCGGTTTTCGACCTCCAGAAGCCCGAACTTTGGTTTTCTCTGTCATTCATATCTTCCATGTCCTTCGTGTCTCCCTCATTCAACGATCAGCCGACCGCGGAACATTCCCATCGCACACGCGAATTCGTATTCACCAGGTTCGTCGGGCCTAAACTCGACAGGCACGGTCTCTCCGGTTGGCAGGTCTGCGCTTTTGTTGAAATCGGGAAAGATGACCCTCTCTGAACACGATGCCGTCTCCTCGCGACGAAAATTCAAGCGCACGGGTCGCCCATGTTGAACAATGATCGTGTCGGGTGTGTAGCCACCTTTTACGAGCACCATTATTTCCTGATGCCCTTTGGAGGTTTCACTTGCGCGAACACCCTTTGTCCGTTTGAGCCAGAAAAACCAAACAATCAGCACAATGAGAAGGATACCGGCAATGAGAACGAGCCACTTGTCTGCAGTCACGAATTTTCCTCCAATGAAAACTTCAAGAAACTCATTCTCACAAACCCAATCGTGTTAGGAGACGTGTCCCGGAGACTGAAAAAAGAAGCCAGCCGCCACAAAGACCTCCAATGGCTGACATAACCACTCCGTTCCCAAGGAAGAGCGCCGCGTTGTCTTGGCCACCAAAGTACTGGAAGTAGTTTGCATCAAGTCGGTAGCAGAGGAGATTACAACCGACGCCTAGTAGCGCTATGCTCCATGCGGTCGTCGCCAAAATAGCGTTCCAGCCGGTAAGACGGTCCAGAACAAACAGATTAATTGCTGCGCCGAGAACGGCTCCCATCCCCACGCCACAGAACACGACCGTCCACAAGAACTTGGCTATCCAATCGCCCCCCGGGTACATTAGCAGCCCAAATACGAAGAAGATGCCAATCTCAATAAGCACCGCCCCAAGCAGACAAAGCACTAGAGATCGCCGATATCGTGTGGGCGCTTCAGGGTACGCAGCGATCGCTCTCATGCCTTGCTCCTCGGAGCAAACAGTCGCAGCCGGTTTGAGTTGGAAACGACAGTCACTGAACTAAACGCCATCGCGGCAGCAGCAATCAAAGGCGACAATAGAAGGCCAAAAAGCGGATAGAAGATGCCCATTGCGATGGGAATACCAAGAGCATTGTACCCAAATGCTCCGACTAGATTCTGGCGCACGTTTCTCATCGTTGCGCGGCTTATCTCTATCGCCGTCACCACACCGACTAAACTACCTTTGATGAGTGTCACATCACTTGCTTCAATCGCAACATCTGTCCCCGTGCCTATAGCGAACCCAACGTCGGCTTGCGCCAGGGCCGGGGCATCGTTGATGCCGTCCCCCACCATTCCAACTCGTTTACCCTCCAGCTGTAGCTTGCGAACTTCGTGAGCTTTATCGTCAGGAAGAACGTCTGCCAACACACGATCAACGCCGACAGATCGCGCTATCGCATCTGCCGTCCGCTGATTGTCCCCGGTCAGCATGATCACCTCAATCGCCATTCCCTTCAAAAGGTCAATGGCCTGCTTGGAGTCGTCTTTTACTGTATCAGCGACAGCGACGAGGCCCACAGACCGGCCATCCACCGCAACGTACATGGGCGTCTTTCCCTCTGTCGCCAATCTGTCCCATTCGATTGTGAGGCTCTCAATATTGATACTCTGATCATGCATGAGTTTCGCATTTCCGAGAAAAACCAATCTCCCGTCAACCTGGCCTGAAACTCCATGTCCAGGTATCGCTCGAAATGCGTCGGTGTTTACGAGATCGACACCGCGTGTGACAGCCCCGTTTACGATCGCCTCGCCAAGCGGATGCTCCGAACCACGCTCAAGCGATGCCGCATATCGCAGAACCTGGTCTTCGGTCATTTCCCCGCTGGTAACGATATCAGTTAGTGACGGCTCACCTCGAGTGATGGTGCCTGTCTTGTCAACCACCAGTGCATCAAGCCTCTCGGCGCTTTGGAGTGCGTCCCCTGACCTGATCAGGACACCGTTTTCAGCCCCTTTTCCAATGCCAACAGTCAGAGATGTAGGTGTCGCTAGACCGAGGGCACACGGACAAGCAATTATGAGAGTCGTTACGAGAACGATTGTTGCGTAGATCACTCTGGGTTCGGGTCCGACTAGATACCAAACTACGAAGGAAATGATCGCGAGTATCATTACAGCGGGGACGAAGTAGCCTGATACGAGATCGACGACCCTTTGAATGGGCGCTTTCGATCCCTGCGCATCTTTGACCATTGAAATAATGTTGGCCAAGGCAGTGTCCTTTCCCACCTTCGTGGCCTGAAACTGAAAGCTGCCAGTCTTGTTGAGAGTGCCCCCTATGACTTCATCTCCGACCAACTTTTCGGTCGGAATTGACTCTCCCGTAATCATTGACTCATCAATCGCGCTTGATCCCTCAACGAGTTCACCGTCCACCGGTATTTTTTCACCGGGGCGGACGATGATAATGTCTTTCACCAAGACCTCCTCGACAGGGATATCGAGCTCTTCGCCGCCCCGGACAACCCTGGCAGTTTTTGCTTGAAGGCCGATTAGTTTTTTGATTGCCTCAGACGTCCGTCCTTTTGCTTTAAGCTCAAGCGCTAGTCCCAACACGACGAGCGCGATGACTACCGACGTGACATCCCAAAACACCTCTGCAAGTTCGACTTTGGGGAACATGTCAGGATACGCAACAGCGACAACCGAATAGAGAAATGCTGCGGTAACGCCGATTGCAATAAGAGTGTGCATATTTGCGGAACGGTGCTTGAGACCGTCCCACATTCCGCTGAAAAACTGGGAGCCTGACCACAACAAAACAGGCAAAGTTAAAATACCGAGCAGCGCCCAAACGATCCGTCGGTTTTCACTTCCCATCGGCATCCAGTCGCGCAGACCAGGTATAAGATCGGGATAACTCAATCCCATTACTGGGATCGACACAATTGCAGCGAACCAGAACTTGCGCATAAGCGATCGATATTCGTTTTCGCGAGCCGCCTCCTCAAGGTCAGGCGCATCTTCTCCCGCGTCAGGCTGCGACTCGCGCCTGACGGTCTCTGGTTCTAGAATTTTGTGACCAGACGCTTCGATCGCTTGACGAATGGCAGTGAAATCCACCGAATCCGGCACATATTCGACGTCCACTGCGTTGGAACCGACATTTGCAACCGCCGCGATGACCCCAGGCGTCGCCTTCAACGCGGTTTCGATGCGCGTCACGCAGGACGAGCAATGCATATTCTTTATCAAGAACCTAGTTTTGGCACTCCCGACACTGAACCCGGCTGCTCTTACTGTTTTTGCGAAGTCCAGAATTGAAGCCAGTTTGGCGTCGTAGCGAATTTCTACCAACTGGTTGGATAAATTGGCCCTGGCAGCTTCGACTCCCACTAAACCCTGGAGAGCTTTTTCGACTGCGGGAGGGCACTTACGACACGTCATGCCTCCGATCGACAGCACAACTGATGCTTCTTCCACAATAGGGTCCAATTCCGGCCTAGTACTCATTTGTCCGACCACCATTTTCGTTCCGGCTTAAATTTCCAAAAGTCCATCTCCGGCTACCGGCACGAAGAAGGAGATATGAATAAAGACGTCTAGCAACGACTCTTGTTACAGTTAAACGGCAGGTTCCGCGTCAATCTCCCAAGAATGTGTGTTCGAAACCTGCTCGACATCGCAATCAGATCGCTCACAAACAGCGCATGTGTGCTTCAGCATCTGCTTCAGTGCCATACGTCCACGGTAGAGACGTATCCGGAGATTGCCGTCAGAGATTCCCAGCTTGGATGCTACCTCTGTCTGCGGTTCGCCCCGCAGATCGACCCAAAATACCGCCTGTGCATACTCAGGTTTGAGCTCGGAAAACTGGCTTTGAAAACAGGCATACTCCATTCCACGACGCTTCTTCATGGGAACATATGCAGGCGAAGGTGATACCTTCTCAATTTCCTGCTCAGCGGCAAAGTCGAGGAGTACACTGCGCTCCCTGTTCTTCTGGCGAAAGTAATCGGCCAGAACAGACTTGAGAACAATCCGCAGCCAACCAACCGGTGCGCGTGGATCTCGTATTTGGGCGGACTTCAAAAGCACTCTCACGCAGAAGTCTTGCAATACGTCCTCTGCATCATCGCGGTTGCCAATGTTTGTCTGCAGATACCTCAGGAATTCATCCCGGTGGAGCTCCAAAGCCTTGGACACTGATGGATCGAGCGGTCTTCCTGCCTTTACATCCTCCACTACGGAATAGGCCACACTCTCACAGTCGTTAGCTGCGTTGGTATTGTTGTGGTTCTCCAACATTTTTAAGGCTTCCCAATCCAACTCTGGAACGGCACTCAAGCGAGTACTGAAGAGCGAATTTGCTAAGTTCTATCGGGATAAACTGAACATCACATCTCTGGCATTGACCGACTTCATGCCTGGTCATTGCGGTGAGGTTCAGCTGTGAGGAGACGCTCCTGTACTTTGCGCACGGGAAACGATCATCGACGTCCTCGCCATTAAGATGGCAAAGACTAGTGGTTTAAAGCACCGCGTCGATCATCTATCGGAAGCAAGAGCTCCGGCGTCAGGAAACGGCAAATTCTGGAGGATGTTGTAAAGGAAGGCTATCAACTGGATGCAATGCAGTTACCCGTCCGATACGAACGAGCAAACCCACACGGCTTTTGGGTAACGCCGATGCTTCAGGCATGATTGCAGCACACATACCAAAACCTGGCGTACAACAGGGATGGCAGTTACCGGTATCTACCGGTGTCTGCTGCCGGTGCTCTGACGAGGCATTGTCGGCCTCATCCTGTAGATCAATTGAATGATCTCCATGATGATTGTCGGCATTCTCATCAGAGTGTGGATGTGAGGCGATGTCAAAAGACTGCGGAGTCTCAGCAGTGACGGTCTGCGGAAGCGCCAGCAAAGCCAGCACTTGAACCAACACCAACACCTTGAGGCTCATTATTCTCATATGACCATCACCTGTTTTCGACACAAAGCGTTTCGTCATTTTTACTATAGACTAGAAAACACTGGGTCAAATTGATCAACGTCAACAATTGAGCAGCCCCTCCAGCAACGGGAAGGTTTGCGTCTCAAACACATCCTTCTACTGATTTTCTGGGGCGGCCGACAAACGTTTTGATCTACTCACCGTATAATCGCAATCGCAGTCAAGATACCCATGCACTGGACAAGTCCGGCAGGTCTCATCGAACCTCTCCTTCAGCGCTTGCCGCGCACGATGCAGACGAACCCGAATATTTCCTTCAGTAGTCTTGAGATCCTTGGCAATATTTTCGCGAGTTTCGCCAACAAGATCCGCGCGCCATATAACTTCCGCATATTCCCGCTTCAGCGTGGGAAGGAGTTTGTAGAGGCAATTGCAAATTATGAGATCGAGCTCTTGACTTCCCTCTATATCTCCGCCCAATGCCTCAAGATACTGGTATTCGGTCTCAGACCGACGCCGTTTTCCCTGAGCGCGGTAATAGTCAATCAGGGTAGTCTCCAAAACGCGGCGCATCCATGGTCGTAGCTTCTCGGAGTCTCGGACATCATCGATCCGGGACAGAACCTTGACATAAAAGTCCTGCAGAACATCCCTCGCTTCTTCTCTGTTGCCGAGTCGGCGCGTCAAAAATCGAAGGAAATCCTGTTGGATTTCCGCCAGAACAATGTGAACTGCATCGCGCTGCGTTCCACCTTCGCTATCTTCTGACATATTTCTCCACTTTTCGGCGTCGCAACTAGGCCCAGCCCTTATCGCTGCTTTCCTCTTTTGCCGTCAACTCGAATTCCTTATCGGAAAACTGTAACGCACCGACTCGACCAGCGTCTCTTAGGTACACGCGTCTCGCGATAAACTGCGGCGCCCCACCAAGCGAAATATACTAGCTGCGAAAGAAAACACTATGTGGATCAAGGCACTATCCTGTTTTTTATCAAAGTTTGTTCATCATGGTTCCTTAAACGTCTCATTTCCAGATGGAAAAGAAAGGCGGTATGGCGAACCGTCTGCTGAGCCAATCAACATACATCTGAGCGAGCCCTCGCTGCCTCGTCGAATTCTCCTTAATCCTGAGTTGGCACTTGGTGAAGCCTACATGGATGGCTCTCTGACGATTGAGAATGACGATTTGTATGGCTTTCTTGAGTTGCTCATTATGAATCAAAGACACCAACCAAATCTTCTACACTACCGTTGGTTGGCGATCTTCCGTGTCGCGATAAGGTGGTTTACCCAACTCAATCGCATCCAAAAGTCACGAAAGAATGTCGCTCACCACTACGATCTTTCCGGTGAACTCTACGATCTCTTTCTTGATGCTGATCGTCAGTATTCCTGCGGATATTATGAGAGTTTGACAGATACCCTTGAGACTGCTCAGGAGAACAAAAAATCACTCATTGCTAAAAAACTACTACTGTCGCCCGAGCACAAAGTTCTGGACATCGGAAGTGGCTGGGGAGGATTAAGCCTCTTTCTCGCGCGATCATTTGGCGCCAAAGTAACCGGCGTTACACTGTCGCAAGAGCAATTCAATATCTCCCGCGCACGCGCTGCAAATCAGCATTTGGAAGCTGATGTTCAGTTCCTCCTGCAAGATTATCGAGACGTCACCGGCCAGTTTGATCGGATTGCTTCTGTGGGGATGTTCGAGCATGTGGGCGTGCCACACCATCAGGAATACTTTGAAACGCTATCTTCCCTGCTAAAACCTGACGGCGTGGCGCTTGTACACACGATCGGCCGAACAGACGGGTCTGGTGCAACCAATCCCTGGATTGCTAAGCACATTTTCCCAGGGGGCTACAGTCCCGCGCTATCTGAAATGATGCTGGCCATCGAGAAATCTGGACTGTGCGTTACAGACATTGAGGTCTGGCGGCTGCACTATGCGAAGACACTTCGTGATTGGCGGTCGCGGTTTGAAGTAAATTTGGATCGTGCCAGTCAGCTCTACGATGATCGGTTTTGCCGCATGTGGCGCTTCTACTTAGTCACCAGCGAATTAGCATTCCAGCTCAATGATCACGTCGTTTTCCAGGTGCAATTGGCAAAAAAACAAGATTCTGTGCCCCTCACGAGGGAATACCTGGCTGACAAAGTTTCAGCAACGATGGCCCACGATATGGAAACCATACCTGACGCCTGACAAAAGGACTTCTGTCAAAGTCCGTTGGTTGCAAGGTCCTTGTTATTCACAACTGTAACAACTCTCCCTCCAGAGCGTCTCTAGTATCAACAGGACGCTCATATGTCAGGAGCTTGATGACCAACCATTTTCGATCAGCCGATAGCTCCATATTCCCCGACACATAGAGGAGGACATCAGATGAATACCCCCAAGCTTCGCCACCAGAACAACTTGAGCGTCACGCTCTACCTTCCAATTTTCAGAGAGAGGCTGAAGAAACTCAAAGCGAGGGGGAAGTCGAATTCTGACGAGGCTGTCCAACTGAGACGATCTCTTGAGATTGCTGACAGATGTACGAACGATCGAGAGATCGAGCAGGAAAGGCCTTTCGTTGGTTTGGTTGCTGACTAGAAGAGCTGGCATGCCAAAGATTGAATTTAGCAGCTCGTTGTCGCGAAGGTAACTCATTCATTACGGATACACTCAGGAGACGTGAGGTCTATTTCCATTTGTCCAACGCGTCCGGCCATTTGACGACAGCAGCAGGAGTTCTCCGCAATATCATTGTGAAGAATGTTTGAGTCTTGCTTTACCCGCTTTCCAGCGCCTGGAGGAAGAACCATGAGCACCAAATCCGGCAAGACTTCGGACACTGCAATACCTGGATACAAGGAAACTCTGCGTACGCTTCAGGTTGAGCTCGTGAAACTGCAACGGCATTTAATCAAGAATGATCTACAGATCGTCATTCTCCTCGAAGGGCGCGACACTGCGGGAAAAGATGGCGTTATTAAGAGGATCACTCAGCATCTGAGTCCTCGAGAGACACGGGTGGTTGCACTAGGAAAACCCTCTGAACGAGACCGGAAATCCTGGTACTTTCGCCGATATGCCGAGCACCTACCATCCAAGCAGGAAATGGTTTTTATGAACCGCAGCTGGTACAACCGCGCAGGCGTAGAGACAGTCATGGGATATTGCACCCAGCCGGAGTATGAGACTTTCATGAGGACGGTGTTGCCCTTCGAACACCTTCTAGTGACCTCCGGCATTCAGATTCTCAAATACTATTTGGACATTTCGAAGAAGGAACAGCAAGCCAGACTGAGGGACCGAAGGTCAAACCCACTCAAAACCTGGAAGACAAGTCCCGTTGACCGGGCGGCGCAGAGAAATTGGAATGCGTATAGCGAAGCGCGCAACGCAATGTTTCATCAAACTCACAATGAAATAACACCATGGTACATCGTGAAGGCGGACAATAAGAAGTCGGCCAGATTGAATATCATCCGTCACATCATGTCGAACGTCGAATGTCCCGACAAGGATGAGCATGTGGCAATCCCGGACGCGGACGTCGTATTCACCTACAGCAAAAAAGCGTTGAGCAATGGAGCTATTGAACCCTGACTCAGGGATCGTGCCCCATAGGCGCAGAGGAAACGAATAACTAGTTCGTGGTGCGGGCTGACTAACGCTTATCGCGAGTGGATGGTTCTACACAAGCCTCCCACTGCCATAGGCGGCCCATAGCGATATAGATAAACGATCCTGACCAGGCTATTAGCAGTAGGCCGTTTAGTGCTTCAATCCCCGTCAGGAAGCGCAAATGTCCAGTAGGAAATATGTCTCCAAGCCCCAGAGATGTGTAACTCACGAGCGAGAAGTAGAGATAGTCGAGCGGATGAATGACGCTCGCTCCACCAAAAGAGCCCAATCCAAGTATCCCGTCTCCAGCTGCAAATGCGGATGCATATAGGCCGACTTCTACAAGGTGAGCTGACAGCGCGACAAATATCATGACAAGCATTCGAACTCCCGGCGTCATAGCGATCGCTGCCATCCCTTGTGACAACCAGCGCAACACTATGAAGTGAACCACGAAAGTTGAGAATACTAACGAAATTGAGAGCACTAAAGCGGTTATCATTTGCGATCCTTCAGCGTTATCAAATCTAGACCTAAAATTTTGAACAGAACTATGAGGATTGTGTGGTGCGCTTATGAAGACTGCAACGGGTATTCAGATCGTCGTCGTAATGTTGCTTTGGGCTTCATGCTTCCCCCTCGTTACCATCGGCATTGAATATGCGCCTCACCTTACATTCGCTGCTATGAGGGCAACAATCGCCGGTGTCGCTCTTCTAATTTTAGCGTTAGTTATGGGGCAACATTTTCCCAGAAGGCTATCGACGTGGAGTAAAATTTCTGCTGTTGGCATTGGATCAACGAGCCTCGGATTCTTTGGGATGTTCCATGCAGCCGAGTTTGTCTCGCCCGGCATCGCAACTGTCATCGCCAGCACCCAGCCCCTGCTCGCGGCACTGTTGGCAAGGATCGTATTGAAGGAACGCTTGGGTCATTGGAGCTATTTTGGTCTAGCACTAGGGTTTGTTGGGATTGCCGCCGTCGCATCGCCCGAAATGTTGGGCAGCAAAACTTACGTACAGGGGATCGCATACATCATCCTCGCAGCTCTAGGCGTAACCGTTGGCAATGTCGCAATGAAATCGCTCGCCGACGACGTCGATGCATTGATGGGGATGGGCCTTCAGCTTCTTGTCGGAAGCGTTCCCCTTGCCTTCTTGGCATACTTCACCGAAGACATATATTCCGTTCAGTGGTCAGGTGAGTTCGTAAGCTCATTGGTGGCGCTGTCCCTCTTCGGGACTGCGCTTGTTTTTTGGTTGTGGTTCTCCGCACTCAAAAAAACAGCCCTCAGTCGGGCCAACGCGTTCAGCTTCCTGGTGCCCGTGTTTGGTTTGACGATTGCAGCGATATTCTTTGGAGAGACAATTGGGATGATTCAGGCTGCCGGAATTGCTCTAACATTGTCGGGTGTGTCGCTCGTCTTAGGCAGTAGAGAAACAACCTAAGCCGCCCTAACAAGTTACCCCTCAACAAATTATGCAGTCCTTAGCCTAGCTCCATCTCCAACTCAACGCTGCCGTGCTTCGTCAGGTCCGAAGGAGAAATCCCGAACGTACCCCGAAAGGTTCGAGCCAAATGCGCCGAGTCTGAGAACCCTCCTGCATAAGCAGCTCCGGTCAATGAACGCTCCTTGTCGAGGTAGCGTACAGCTCTTTGCAGCTTCAACCACAACAAATATTTGCTTGGGGACATGCCAACTTGCTCTTTAAACAGGTGACGCAAACGGCTGCCCGACAATCCGACGAGCTGGGCAAATGGCGATATACTTCGTGGCAGATATTGAAGCTCGTCGAGACGCGTCAAAATCTCGCGAACGCGAGGATCGATGATATCTTGTTCAACATCCGCCGCCGCCCTCCAGAGTCGAGACGCGACTAATGCGGCTAGTCTGCTGCGTGGAATATTTGAATTTTCAGCGATCATCATTCGAATGAGCTTTGTCTGGGCCAGATCAGGACAATAGTAGGCGTCAGACCCCAATTGGCTTCGCACACCTGCCCCGACAGCTGAGCTCCCATCAATATAAATAAGCGTTGCGGGCTCCGACGAAACGTGAAGTCGGTGCAATTGATCCGCGCCCACAACAACAATTCCACAAATCACCGGCGTTTCTTGACCTCGCAGATCAAGCACCAAGTCTGATTTGCCGGAGATGCAAATCTGCAAGGCGCTATGCCGATGGTATTCACCATCGCCGACCGGCCCGTTGTAAATTGCCCATCCACGTCCAAGTAACAATCTGCCAGACCAATCTTTCATCAGCCAATATTAGCTCCGCACCCGACTACAAGCCAAGTTCCCCTAGCTTTTGATCTCCCCATTGACCTTCCACCAGGCGGAACCCTCATCATCTTCGAATCAGCTAACGGCTCGCAATCTTCCGCCGTCGCTTCGATAACTTGGAGACAGGAATGGTCAAAAATGGGGGTGGTTGGGTTGCGCCGTCGTTAGACGCACTCAATCAGGGTCATGACAACAATTTCAACCTAATCCGCTTTCTAGCAGCGATTTCTGTTGCTCTGTCCCATAGTTACCTGACCGTATCCGGCGATCCGTCAGCGCGTCCGCTGATCGCCGAGACGGGTTTCACCCTCGGCTATCATGCCGTGAATGTTTTTTTTGTGATTAGCGGATTTTTGGTCACGCAATCATGGATGCGGAGCAGTTCGATTATAAGCTTCGCAACCGCGCGGGGATTGCGGATCTATCCGGGCATCATCATCAGCACGCTGTTTGTAACGTTGGTCTTAGGTACTGCAATGACAGCACTCCCTGCAACAGAGTACCTAACCTCGCCGGAAACATACCTGTACCTAACAATCACAGCAAGCCTAGTAGAACCAAGCGGAAGCCTGCCGGGTCTCTTTCTAGCTACACCAGACCCGATAACGGTCAATGGGTCTCTCTGGACGTTGAGGTACGAAGTGATCTGCTATGTTACCCTCGCTGTGTTCGGCATTGTTGGCATCCTCAACCGACCTAGAGTCTTCGCTGTTATTGCCATTCCTGTTGGCATAGGACTGCTGGTCTTATCTCTCTTTCCGTTTGCCCATGACAATACGATGGTCTTTGGGCATTTCGTAAGGTTTGGACTGTGTTTTGGGTTGGGTGTTGTCGCCTACCAGTACCGCGCTCATATTCCTGTTCACTGGATCGGTGTGCTCGCACTGATTGCGATTACCAGTCTCGCGTTTGACCAGGCTATTTATCCGTTTCTGCTGTATGTGACGACCGCCTATGCGACGTTCTGGGTGGCTTACGTGCCGAAGGGAAAAATTCGACTCTTCAATAAATCTGGTGATTATTCATACGGCATCTACATATATGCCTACCCCATACAACAGACGCTCATTAGTCTGGCGCCAGACATCACGCCCATCCAAATGTTTGGTGCAGCGGTCGCTGCCTCTCTTCCTTTAGCAATTGCTTCGTGGCACTTGGTGGAACACCCAACACTTCGTTGGAAGCGGCCTCTCGCGGACTTTTTCATTAAGAAGGCTGGTTTGGCTGATTCATAAGGTCAACCTGATGGACACTTTGCTCGATCAGCGATTGAAGCGAACCCGCCCCTTCCAAATGAAGAAAGCAGTTGGAAGGACCAGCCACTGCACTATCGGGGAGAGTCCAATGCCAAAATCACCCATGTTGATCAACGGCATCAAGTCCGAGTACGCCCAGGATTTCCGCACGTAGACGTTCAACCATTCGCTGAAAACTGTGTAGACAAGGCCGAGCAATACTGCGCAGAACGCTACGCCTTTTGGCCGCACAGTAAGCTTTAGCGGAAGACGAGAGGTCAATCGAAAGAGCCCATAAGCTATCGCTAATGAGAACAGGCCTATCAGGACATCGCCACCCGTACAGTGGAAGACGGCAAAGACAATCGTATCAAATGCCTGATCCCAAAGTGTGTACAGAGGAAGCTGAGCAGTCTCCCAGATCAGATTGGAAAGGCTCAGATAGGCGGCGTATGCGATCCAATATCGCACCGTATAGGGATCATTTTTTTTCATCGAAATTAAAGCTAGACCTTCCGCCAGCTGGAAGGTCTAGCTTTAATTTCAATCGTCCCGAAGACCTGATGGATATGGGTTGCGGAGTTAAAGGTATATGCTTGAGCAGCTTACAAAGTTCATTGTTACTCGTCCGCGCCTTGTTGTGATTCTGTCGGCATTTGTAGCGCTGTCGCTGTCCCTTCCCATGGCCCAGTTACAGATGACGTCCGACTATCGGGTATTTTTTTCGAGCGAAAACCCCGAACTTGTTGCCTCTGATCGTTTTGAGAGGACCTATACCAGCAACGATACAGCCATTATTGCCATTAAGCCCCAATCCGGTGATGTATTTCAAAAGGATGTCCTGTCGCTTTTGTCCATATTGACTGACCGCGGTTGGAAGCTACCTCATGTGGTCCGCGTCGACTCACCAATCAATTTTCAGAGAATTGAGGCAAATGGCGACGACATAATTATTGGCGATCTTGTCTCCAAGCCCATACCCGAAGACGCTGAAGAACTCGACGGAATGCGACAAACCGCTCTCGCGCAGCCCCTTATTGTCAAAAGGCTACTCTCCGAAGACGCAACCACGGCTGGTGTTCTCCTCACGCTCAGGTTCCCTGGTGAAGATCATTCACGCCATTTGCCTGAAGCCATCACTGCCATTCGGGATTTGGTTTCCGAACTGAAAACCCAGCACCCCAATGTCCAGTTTGCCGTCACCGGAATGGCCCCGCTGACCTATGCTATGGACGAAATCACTTTACGAGAGCTGACACTCCTACTGCCGGGTATGCTGCTCGTTCTCACTCTTGTCCTTGCTCTGCTCCTGCGAAGTCTGTCTGCAGTCGCTGCCACCCTTATTGTTGTGGCTTTGTCTGCTGCAGGTGCCATGGGGTTTGCAGGCCTGATTGGCATCAAAGTAACAACAGTTTCTGTCGTCGCTCCAATTATCATCCTGACGGTTTCCGTCGCAGACAGCATCCATTTGATCAGTTCGATACTTGAGGAAAGGCGCGATGGAAAAGAACTCTGCGGAGCGATTTCGGAGTCTATTCGGGTCAATGCGGAACCTATATTCCTAACCAGCCTAACCACGATGGTCGGATTTTTAAGTCTCAATTTTTCAGAATCCCCACCATTTCGCGATCTTGGAATTATTACAGCTGCAGGTGTGTTGATTGCCTGGGTATTGTCGATGACGTTGTTACCGGCATTGCTTGTATTATGGGGAATTCGGAAACCTGGCAGAAGATCCCGAGAGTCGGATTGGTTGTTCCAATTTGCTGACTTTGTCGTCAATCGCCGCAAGCTGATCCTTATCGTCACTGCAGTGCTCGCAATCGGTTCTGTTGCGAGTGTTCCTCTAAACACTCTGGATGACAGATTTCTACAATGGTTCGATGAAAGTATGGAACCAAGAGTCGACGCTGATTTCGTGACGGAAAACCTCACCGGCCCTTATCAGATTGAGTTCTCCCTTCAATCGTCCCAGACGCAATCGGTCACGGATCCAAAATATCTTCAGGATGTTGAGGCATTTAGCGATTGGCTGAGTGCACAACCGGGCGTATCTCATGTGTATAGCTTGCCAGACGTGATGAAACGGCTAAACCAAGCAATGAACGCTGGCGATCCCAGTTTTTTTGTGCTTCCCGCAGAACCCGACCTCGCAGCGCAATACCTGTTGCTTTACGAGTTCTCCTTGCCATACGGGCTAGACCTGAACACACAGATCAATCTCAATAAGTCCGCGTCGCGACTAACAGCGACAACTCTCGGTATATCATCCGCGGAAACTCGAGATCTCAAACGACGGGCTGAAGATTGGGTCGCGTCCAACGCGGTGCACATTTCACCGACCGAAGGTACAGGGACTTCTGTCATGTTCGCCTTTGTCTCCAAACGAACCATTGACAGCATGCTTGCTGGAACCGCGTTCGCGATCTTATTGATTGGGCTCACCATCCTCGTGGCGCTCAAGAGCTTTAAAATTGGGCTCATGAGTATCTTGCCAAACATCCTGCCGGTGACTGTAACGTTTGGCGTATGGGGACTTTTGGTTGGGGAGATTGGGATTATTGGCTCAACCATCGCCGCATCAACACTCGGGCTAGTGGTTGACGACACTGTCCATTTTCTCAGCAAATATCACCGTGCGCGGCAAGAACATGGACTTTCAACCCACGATGGGATCAGATTCGCGTTCGAACATGTTGGCCGCGCAATGATAACGACCACTCTTGTGTTAGCGGCAGGCTTTTTTGTGCTCACCTATTCAGATTTTCTTCTGAACTGGCAAATGGGCGTCTTGACGATAATGACCATTTTTTCGGCGCTGATTCTGGATTTTTTCCTTCTCCCAGCACTGCTAATGCTGATTGATCGCGAAAAAACCTGCGATTGCTCAACATGTAGGAGCAGTGCTTGGGGCAAAC
Organism: Rhodobiaceae bacterium; assembly: GCA_003330885.1. Lineage (NCBI taxonomy): Bacteria > Pseudomonadati > Pseudomonadota > Alphaproteobacteria > Hyphomicrobiales > Parvibaculaceae > Parvibaculaceae bacterium. The sequence goes on from CP030277.1 coordinate 1,777,153, forward strand.
CAACCATCACCAGAGATTATGCTTGACCTTCCACCTGATGGAAGCTTCAGATTAGCCTCCATATGCGTTTGCCACCACTTCCGAGTTGATATGCACTTACGGCGCTGGATACTCATTCTAATTTGCGTGACGTTCGTCGGCGCGCCGTTTCAGCGTGCCTATTCCCATGTCCTGACAGCTGGGGACATGCTGATGTCGGTCCAAGCCCAAACTGCGGAATTCGACACTGGTACACATGATGGCATGTCGCAGCACCATAATCACCAAAGTGATTTTGAGGCGAATGGTGACCAGAAGACGGCAGGATGTTGTCCAGTCGATCACACCCCCCAAACAGGTGGGTTCTGTTCCGACTGTCTGGCTGTCGCGATCTTGAATTCCCCGGCTGCTAACCAAACTTCCCGAATTTTGGACGTATCGACGCGCAGAACCTCTAACCAAAGCGTCGACTTCACAGGCGACACCCCAGTTCCCAAAAACTCACCGATGAGATAGCTGGCTCCACGACAAACGGACCAGCACTTATTTGGCGCCATTGCGCCTAGGTAATTTTTGGAGATACGGCATGACCATGAAACTAAGAACATGCGCCTTCGTTGCTTTACTAGCAATGACAGGTGCTGCCAATGCTGGTGAGTATACGCTCTCGATCGATGAAACGCGCGTGAACTTCACCGGTAACGAGGCGGATGCCCTGGCGATCAACGGCACCATCCCCGCGCCCTTATTGCGTTTTACAGACGGTGAAGATGTCACCATCCATGTGAGAAACAATTTGGAGGAAACGTCTTCTATCCATTGGCACGGACTTCTTGTACCACCGGAAATGGACGGTGTTCCGGGCATCAGCTTTGATGGCATTCCGCCCGGCAAAACCTTCACCTACCGTTTCCCTATCCGACAAACTGGCACCTATTGGTATCATTCTCATTCCGGATATCAGGAGCAGGAAGGCATTTACGGCCCGATGATCATTGATCCCAAAGGGCCAGATCCAGTCGCTTACGATAGAGAGTTTGTCATTCTCCTGTCGGACTGGAAGGATGACGACCCAGCCGATGTACACGCCAACCTCAAATCGTCGAGCGATTACTATAATTATGCGCAGCGGACAGTTTTTGACTTCTTTGACGACGTTTCCGAACGCGGCCTAGGTGCCACCGTCAATAACCGACTTGCATGGGGTGAAATGCGGATGATGCCAACGGACTTGTCCGATGTCTCCGGCTATACTTTCCTTATGAATGGCCAAACAACCGGTGTTCCCTGGGCGGAACAGTTTGTACCGGGGGAGCGTGTTCGTCTGCGTTTCATCAATGGTGCAGCGATGAGCTATTTCGACGTCCGCATTCCAGGCCTGCAGATGGAAGTGGTGCAAACCGACGGACAGAATGTGGTTCCGGTCACTGTTGATGAATTTCGCATCGCAGTTGCAGAGACGTATGACGTTATCGTCACACCGCAGGAAGCTGGGCCCTATCAAATTCTAGCCGAATCCATTGACCGGACGGGGTTCGCAGCAGGTGTTCTCTCGTCAGAAGAAGGTGTCGCTTCCGTGACACTCCCACCATCACGTCCAAGATCGTTGCTAACAATGGCCGATATGGGCATGAACCATGGTGCAATGGCTGATGCCATGACGAAAGAAGAACCAGCGGGTCATGCGGCTATGGGCAACGAGATGCCATCGCAAGGCTCTATGGATCATGCGGCTATGGGACACGAGATGCCATCACAGGGTTCTATGGATCAGGCGGCCATGGGTCACGAGATGCCGTCTCAGAGCACGATGGACCACGCGGCTATGGGACACGATATGCCGTCTCAGGGCACGATGGACCACGCCGCCATGGGTCACGAGATGCCGTCTCAGAGCACGATGGACCACGCGGCTATGGGACACGATATGCCGTCTCAGGGCACGATGGACCACGCCGCCATGGGACATGGCGGACCTGTCAGCAATGACGTCTTTTCACCACCTGTTGGGGCGCCTGAAGGTGCAAAAGTTCTCACCTATGCAGACCTTGCGGCTCTTGAACCAAACACTGACCTCAGGGAGCCCGGACGGGAAATTGTCGTTCGGCTCGGTGGCAATATGGAGCGGTACATCTGGACATTGAACGGCGAAAAATTTGCTGATGCTGACCCTATCATGTTGCGATATGGCGAACGCGTTAAGCTCACCTTTATCAATGAGACAATGATGAACCATCCAATGCATCTGCACGGCATGTTTGTTGAGTTGGACAATGGTCAACCCACAGAAACCCAACCGCGCAAACATGTGGTGAACGTGGGGCCAGGAAGAACCTACTCCGTCGACATCACCGCCGACGAAGCGGGGGAATGGGCTTTTCACTGCCACCTCATGTACCACATGTCCTCAGGTATGTTCCGCAAAGTCGTCGTCGCCAAACTCGCAGCGGAGGCAGTCCAATGAACATCGATAAGATGAGATACACATCAATTTTTGCGAGCTTCGTTCTCGGCATGACCTGGTTTAGCGGACCGGGTGTCGCTGCTGAAGCAGAACCAATGTTCAAGTACTTTCAATTAGAAACCGATTATGCCGACTGGGGAAGCAACAAGCGTGAAGTGACCTGGGAAGGTTCTGGCTGGTACGGCGGAGACAGTGAGAAAATCTGGGTCAAGACCGAGGGAAAATGGGGTGACGGGATACTTGATGAAGCTGAGATTCAGACCCTCTACAGCCGGAACATCGCTCCTTTCTGGGACGTACAAGCAGGTATTCGCCACGACTTTCGTCCAGATCCCACGAATTATCTTGCCGCAGCCTTCGTTGGCCTCGCTCCCTACTGGTTTGAAGTGGATACCTCGCTATTCGTAAGCGACGAAGGAGATGTAAGTTTTCGGGGCAAGGCTGAAAATGATCTCTTGCTTACGCAAAAGCTTATTCTGTCGCCTTATGGCGAGGTAAATATCTTTGCGAGTGATGTACCAGAGCAAGAAGTGGGCGCAGGTATTGCTAACATCAATACAGGCATCAAGCTTAGGTATGAGATCAAACGAGAGTTCGCTCCTTACGTAGATTTCAACTATATCGGCCTGTTTGGCGAAACCAAATCACTGGCTGAGGCAGACAACAAAGATGCGAACGACTTTACTGTTCGAGTGGGCGTCAGGTTCTGGTTTAACTGAGCCTCATCGACCCACACAAAGAAGCCCCGCAACCTCACCGGTCGCGGGGCTTTGTATTTTAACGCCAGCCTCATGTTTTCGAGTATCACCCCACGGGTGAATATCGGTGCGCAAAAACATAGAGCACCGCTACGTACCACCCATAAGCAATCAACTCGACAAATCCAATCGCTATGCCAGCCAATGTCACGCTAAAACCAGGCAATAAAGGCGCCCACATTTCGTGCATTGAATATTGAGGCACGAGTTGATCAAAAACGAGACAGAGTATGTAACTAACGACCAGGACAACACTTAGACTGAAACCAATACGGTTGATGGACATCTTGCTGAACCTTTCAATCTATGGAAAGACAGCGACCGAGAGACAAACAAATAGTCCCCGACCGCCAGTGTTTCCTAGTTCCCCATGCCCATACCACCTGAATGCATGTTCATCATACACTGGCTCATTCTGTCTTGCATCTGAGCGTGCATATCGGACCGATGGCCCATAGCCATGTGTCCCGGCGACCCTGCACCGTGACGCTGACGCATCATTTTGGAACATTGGCCCGTGTTCGCCATCCCATCACTATTCATCATGGGCATTCCGGGCATCTGATGCCGGTTTCTTGGCTGCGGCACCGGCTTAGCAGCTGGCCCTCCGCTGACGTCAACGGTCTGCTGTCCGTGGCGCGGGCTTGTTGTCGATGCCATTGAGACGTTCGACACAAAAAGCCCCACGCTCAGAACCGCAGTAGCAAAGATCAAGTTTTCAGTTATCTTTTTCATTTTTCCAACTCCAGTTTAAATTTCCTTTTTGCTCATCCAATGGAAGACAGGTCTCAATGCGCCATGGTGTGCTTCTCGCAGCCTTGAGGCATTTCCCTTGGCGCGGAAGGCGCAATTAGGAGTTGTGGATTGGAGGATGTAGCAGCGTGTCGACGGACTGAGCTGACAGGCGGTGTACCAGGGGGTTTCTTTCTTGAGATAGAGTTACAAGATCAAACATCTGCAACGGCTCGACAAGAATAGCAACGCACATGCCGCTCGCTGAACAACATGCACCACCCAAATGATCGTGCTCTGGTAGAGTATCATCGTGTTCGACTATCCGCGCATCATCATCATCCGGCTCCTCCGAATGTTGTAACTGCGAATGTGCCGCCGGATCCAAATGTGCATGTGCACCCGTGTTCGCCGCACCAATTGATGGGAGCAGGAAGCTCGCTACGAGTGCAAATATGACAATTCGAATACGGATCATTAAAGGTATTGCCTATGATCAGTCAGTGTTCGACACAAAGACTAAGCTCCGACCGCTTGGCGGGAAATGACACAAATCAAGCTCATCAGCTTTGAAGCTCAAATCTGCCGCGCATTCCGGCCTCAAAGTGACCTGGTACATTGCAGCCAAATTCCAGGCTTTCACCCTCGCCAAATGTCCAAACAAGCTCTGTGGTTTCGCCCGGCGCTACCATCACGGCATTTTGAGCTTGATGATTGTGGGCATGTCCATCTGAAACGTCAGACATCATCGCCTGCATCTCGGCTCTGTGGGCTGCCTGCGTTTCTGCGTCACCGATCGTAAAGTCGTGCTCCAATTCACCTTCGTTGCGGATCAGAAATCGGACCGTTTCTCCAGGATTCACCTGGATTTTGTCTGTCGAGAACTCAATATCTCTGGCGATCACTTCGATCGTCCGGATCGCATCGGAATTGGACATGCCCATGTTGTGATGCGATCCAGCCCTATGACCGGCGCCCGCCAGCGCTGCCTCAAAGCTCAATAACGAAGTTACTGCCGCGCCTAACAGCGCACTGTAACGGTATATCTGCGAACTCATGATGTTCTCCTTTTTATTTTGAGCAAAATTGCTCGCCAACCACCCTCCGGGTTCCAGCAGGGGGAAGGTCAACACCGACAAAATCCAAGATTTGTGCGAATAGCGCTTTACCTTCCAGTTGGTGGAAGGAATACGGTTTACTCCTAAAACTTACTTGCGGAAGGTTGAAGGCACTCAATGGACACACAAACAACTACGAAAGCCCTGGTCGTGAGAGATCCTGTGTGTGGCATGAGCGTCGACCCGGCGACAAACAGCCACCGTGCAAAACACGAAGGACGTGAGTTCTATTTTTGCAGCGAAAGGTGCTCAAATCGGTTCACAGCCGAACCAAGCCTATTTTTGGATGCAAAAGATCCTGTGTGTGGGATGACTGTTGACCGTGCCACCGCTGCTCACACGACAAATCATCAGGGGGATCGTTTCTATTTTTGCTCGACGGGTTGCGAGACAAAGTTCACCACCGACCCCGATAAATTTCTTGGTGATCGCCCTGCCCCTGAGCCAATGCCTGAAGGCACTGAGTATACCTGCCCCATGCATCCTGAGATCGTCCAGGAAGGACCGGGCGATTGTCCCATTTGCGGCATGGCCTTGGAGCCCATGACGCCGAGCCTGGAGAGCGGACCAAACCCGGAATTGGTAGATTTTACCAGGCGCATGTGGATCGGCACGCCCCTCGCGCTCGCTGTTCTCTTTCTAGAGATGGGCAATCACCTCGGAGTGCCCCTATCAAAACTTATGGGGCCTACTTTCTTCGTCTGGACACAAATGATCCTAACCACCCCCATCATGGTTTGGATTGCAGCACCCTTCTTTAAAAGAGGGTGGAGCTCAGTTCTCAATCGATCCCCCAATATGTGGACGTTGATCTCGCTAGGTACCGGTGCTGCCTATCTCTACAGCATCGTAGCCGCCGTTGTTCCAACGCTTTTTCCTCCCGCATTTCGCCTCGCTGATGGCACTGTCCCCGTCTATTTCGAGGCAGCTGCGGTGATCATCATCCTTGTCCTCCTTGGCCAGGTGATGGAACTGCGCGCACGGGAAAAAACTGGAGATGCAATCAAAGCGCTCCTGAACCTCGCCCCCAAAACAGCGCGCAGGGTGAATGCTGACGGCAGTGAGGCTGAGGTACCCCTAGATGACGTGCAGCTCGGCGATCATTTGCGAATACGTCCTGGGGAGGCTGTACCGGTTGACGGCACAGTGGTTGAAGGACGTTCTTCTGTCGACGAAAGCATGCTCACCGGCGAACCAGTTCCCGTCGAAAAGAACCAGAGCGATCCTCTGACTGGCGGCACGATAAACGGCACCGGCTCACTCATCATGGTCGCAGAGCGGGTCGGAACAGAAACGCTGCTTTCTCAAATTGTTGACATGGTTGCTTCCGCTCAGCGAAGCCGTGCACCCATTCAGGGGCTTGCTGACAAAGTGGCAGGATATTTCGTGCCTGCGGTTGTCCTAATTGCCGCAATTGCTTTTGTCATTTGGTCGGTTTTCGGACCCGAGCCTTCGTCGATCTACGCTCTTGTGGCCGCGGTTTCTGTTCTCATCATCGCCTGCCCTTGCGCTCTGGGCCTTGCGACACCTATGTCAATTATGGTTGCCACCGGTAAGGGTGCGATGAACGGTGTCCTGATTAAGGATGCTGAAGCGCTTGAGCGGTTCAGCTCTGTCGACACCCTGATTGTCGATAAAACGGGCACGTTGACGGAGGGAAAGCCCAAACTTGTGGACATCCTTTCAGTATCCCCCTTTACAGATGAAAAAGTTCTTCAACTCGCAGCCAGTCTGGAACGAGGCAGTGAACACCCTCTCGCAACAGCGATCATCGAGGGAGCAGAAAGCCGAGGGCTAGAGCTTAGATCAGTGAAGGAATTCAACGCCGCAACGGGATTGGGTGTTAGCGCAGAGTTTGAGGGAGTGTCGATCACCCTTGGCAATGCGAAAATGATGCAGGCCGCCAATATCGATCTCAGCGAACTGGTATCAAAGGCAGAGGAACGCCAATCTCAAGGTCAGACCGTAATGTATTTGAGTTTTGGCAGTCACCCAGCCGGGTTCGTCGCGGTCGAAGATCCGATTAAGGAAACAACACCCGCAGCCATACAAGCCATTCATAAACTTGGCATGAAAGTCATCATGGCGACCGGAGACAATATTCGGACCGCAACGGCGGTTGCCAACCGACTCGATATTGACGACATACGCGCAGATGTTATGCCCGAGGACAAAGCAGCTTTGGTTGCCGAGCTAAAGGCTCAAGGACACGTTGTCGCCATGGCTGGCGATGGTGTGAATGACGCTCCGGCGCTTGCGGCGGCCGATGTGGGTATTGCCATGGGAACGGGCGCCGACGTCGCAGTTGAAAGTGCCGGCATAACCCTTGTTAAAGGTGATCTCACCGGAATTATCAGAGCAAAAACTCTGGCGACAGGCACAATGCGCAATATCCGTCAGAACCTATTTTTCGCTTTTGTCTATAACGCCGCCGGTGTTCCAATCGCCGCCGGTATTCTTTATCCGGTTTTTGGCATTTTGCTATCGCCGATCCTGGCGGCCGCCGCCATGAGCCTTTCATCTGTCTCAGTGATTGGAAATGCCCTCAGACTGCGGAGGATCAAGCTGTGAATATCTCTAGTGCGTCGGAGCTTGTCGGTATACCGCCAAAAACAATCAGATATTACGAAGACATCGGACTGATTACCTCTCACCGATCGGAGAACGGATACCGCGTATATGATGAACGCGATCTTCATATGCTCAATTTTCTGGGGCGAGCAAGAAGCTTGGGCTTTACGATCGAGAGTTGTCGTTCACTCCTGGCACTCTATCAGGACCCCAGTCGTGCCAGTGGGGAGGTAAAGAAAGTTGCGCGACTTCACATGGAAGAAATCGACTGCAAAATAGAAGAACTTCAGGCCATGCGCGACACTCTCTCCACGTTGATGGACAATTGCAGTGGCGATGATCGCCCCGATTGCCCAATTCTCGAAGCCTTGTCGGCGCCCCTCAAGCAGAAAAATTGAACGAGGTAGACTCCCTTGAAGGAAGAATACGAAGCAAACAGTTTGTCGGTAACGAGCGCTGTTTCAATGGGGACCGGCGTGATGATCGGCGCCGGAATTTTCGCCTTAACCGGACAGGTTGCTGAGCTTGCTGGGCCCTATTTCCCGCTGGCCTTTTTTGTCGCTGCGATTGTCACCGGCTTTAGCGCCTACTCCTACATAAAAATGTCCAATGCATTTCCATCAGCAGGCGGGATCGCCATGTATTTGGAAAAAGCTTACGGGCGGGGAACGCTGACGGGGGCAAGCGCGATCCTGATGGCTCTGTCCATGGTCATCAATGAAAGTCTCGTTGCACGGACCTTTGGCACTTATACGCTTCAGCTATTTGATATCCCAGCGAGCTCCGTGCTCGTTCCGACACTGGGCGTTGGGCTGATTATCTTTGCCTTCCTTGTAAACATCTCCGGCAATCGATCCGTTGGTCTTTTTTCTTTGATAATGGCCATTGCAAAAGTCGTCGGCATAGCGGTATTTGCACTTGCAAGCCTGTGGATCGCAGGTGGTATTTTTCCGCCGCCCGATCCAGCAGGCACACCTGACACAGAAATTGTTGGTTTCGTCGCCGCGCTCGCGCTTGCAATCCTGGCGTACAAAGGCTTCACAACGATCACTAATAGCGGCTCCGAACTAATAGACCCCCATAAAAACCTCGGATGGGTGATCATCTATGCGATCGGCATCTGTTTCCTCATCTATATGTTGGTGGCGTTGGCTGTGTATTCCAGCCTTCCTCTGAGCCAAATAGTCGAAGCAAAAGATTTCGCACTCGCACAGGCAGCGAGACCTTTACTCGGAAATTACGGACTTTGGTTTACAGTCATTTTGGCAATTGTCGCAACTGCATCAGGCTTGATCGCAAGCATCTTTGCAGTGTCACGCATGCTGACCATGCTGACAGACATGAAACTCATTCCGCATAGGCATTTTGGCATGCCGGGGCCAATCAGAAGCCATTTGCTGGTGTATACGGTTGTTATAGCGATCCTGCTGACCGTCTTTTTCGATTTAAGCCGGATCGCAGCCCTTGGTGCCATTTTCTATCTCGTGATGGATGTTGCTGTTCATTGGGGTGTATTCCGCCACCTCCGCCATGAGATCGGCGCACGCGCCGCTGTGCTCTTGACGGCTATCTTTCTTGATGTGTCAATCCTTGGAGCATTTATCTGGATGAGGCTGGAGTCTGATCCATTTATCGCCGTGATCGCCTCAGCGGGCCTCCTGATTGTGTTTGTCGGTGAATGGGCCTACCTACGAACCCAATCCATTTCTGACAATAGCCCGGCGCACAAGCACTGACCCCCGTGCCTTCGTTCTGCCCAACAATACGAGAGACCTAAACGCTCATGTTGGCTATACAGCGGATTGTAACCAACAGACACGCTCGCATTGCATCGGTGGAATGGAACATCAGTCGCTCTACGCTCACTCGTTACGCTCTGGCCTGTACGATGAGCCTCAGTCTCTCCCATATTTGGCTCGGAACCTATCGGACAGCGCTCTTTGTAACCGCCTTGTTAGTTGGCCTCAACGGATATTGGGGAGGCGTGATGGTTTACGGTCCCGAGCAACATCAATGGCCTGAAACTCCTTCCGCTCATTCCCATTGAGTGCGTAGCAGTGCGGCTAGTTGTCAGGATTGCGAGAAGAAATCTGTCAACGCATCACCTATCACCTGTGGACGCTCTTGAATCACCCAGTGAGTACCCGCATCCAACTCCAAAACCTGACCGTCTTGTAGGAAGAGGGAGCTCCGTCGTCCGCGCTCTATCGAGCTGAAAGCGTCGTCAGGGGCCAGTATCATCAAAGACGGTACAGAAATGTGCCCATCCAGATGCGCCAAATTGAAACCCACATTGGCGCGATACCATGCTCCCATTGCATGAATGGCGCCATCGCGATCCCACGCTGAACGGAATTGATCCAAGTCTGCATCAGGAAAGGTACCCGGCTGAGAAGTGGCGCGCAGGTTTTTGGCCAACAATGCCCAGTTACCTACCCTGGCTACATATCCAGGCAACCAAGGCATCCGTAGGAAGGTACGATACCAACTAATCGTTTCATCACCTGTTGCATCATCAGTACGGGCATATGGATGTGGCTTGTTGACGATCGCAAATTTGGCAATCCGGTCTGGATGAAGCATTAGGGTCCACCACGAGACGAGCCCACCAAAATCATGCCCCGCAAGAAATATTTTCTCGTAACCAAGCGCATCTGCCAACCCGACTACATCTCCAGCCAATTCATCCAGTCGGTAGTCCTCAACGTTGCTTGGTTTGTCTGATTTGTTGTAGCCCCTTTGATCAGGAACAATAACGCGAAACCCTGCTGTTGCTAAGACTCGCATCGGCCCACGCCATGCGTACCAAAACTCCGGGTAGCCATGCAGCAAAATGACTGGCCTCCCGTCCTCCGGACCTGCAAAAACAACATGGAGCCAAACGTCATCCACCAACACCATTTGGCTTTCAATCTCAATGCCAAATTGTTTCCCCGCAGCAGCAACGGCATCGCGGTCGATCTGATTTCCCGAAAACTGCCCCCACAAGAGGCCGAGGCTGACCGACCCAGCGACAACCGCCGTCCATGTCCACTTGCGCTCCATTTTCACGACTTTCCGCCTTGGGCGTTTGGTTCGTGGTCGGTCACGATGGTCAGCTCAGGGCGCAACTTTCGAAACGGCATTACCAGCTCTTTTAGGTACCCCACCGGGTAATCTGGCTGATCACCGATGCCCAAATCTCCGTCGCCAATGGTTCGTCTCTTGTCATAGAAATAGGTTCCGATAAGCCAATCAGTCAGCGTAGTGAATAAGCCAAAATTGACATCTCCTTCTTCTGCCGTCTTGAGGTGATGAAATCGGTGCACCACATTGATCGCGAGAAGATATTTGAGTGGGCCAGTAAAATAGGCGACGTTTGAATGCTGCAGGAGAAGCTGCAATACAACAGCAACAACGAACAGGGCCAGTACATCCTGCGAAATTCCCATCAGCAGAAGCGGAGTCGTTCCGGCGACCGTTTCAATAAATTGATGTAGAGGGTGCTTCATCAAACCGTTGAAACCATACATGCGTTTGACGCTGTGATGCACGGCGTGCAAGCGCCAGAGAACACCTATCCTGTGGCTCGCAAAATGGGCAAGCGTAATGCCGATGTCAGCAATGAAGATTGCCAATAGCAATTGTTGCCATAGCGGGAGTGAATCTGGCCAGACACTTGGCAATGCGATGAAACTGGCGGCAATCGGAACACTTACAATGCCGAGCACATTGGATGCTTCGTTAACGAGAAAATGAAGGAAGTCTCTCACTCGATCACCGTGGGGTTTGTTGAACGCAGCGTCATAAGGGACTGCGCGTTCCAACAAAAAGGCGAGCACAATGAATGCGAAAGCGACGACGAGTAGCCAAAACTTCGAGTAACCCATGGTCACGACATAAATTGCGATCCCATTTCCCCCAATCAGAAATAGTGGGAGATAAAGTAGTCTCACGAGGAATTTGAGCATTCTGGACCCTATCCAATTCTATGCTGATCGCACTGAATGCAATCAATCTGGTAGACTTAGATAAGTGTGATCGGCAAGTTGTGCTTGAACGCAATGGCTACTAAACGCATTTGCCAGGATTTACGTCAACCAAGCACCGGATCACAGGATAAAACCTATTGGACATTTGTCTCCAGTGGTTTATGAGGCGCGAGTTCTAATGATCGACGGCGCAGTAGGAAATAGACAACCGGAACAACCACCAGCGCCAGCACAGTCGCACTGATCATTCCACCAACCATCGGCGCTGCAATGCGACGCATCACTTCCGCGCCAGTTCCACTACCATACATAATGGGGGTGAGCCCCGCGACGATGACTGCAAATGTCATCACAATCGGTCGTAGACGACGCAACGCACCGTTGCCGATCGCCTCACGAAGGTCATCAATGTTCAGGGAGCGCCCTTCCGTCTCTGCCTTACGGTCAGCGCCCGCCAGTTCTTGGCGAAGATACATCACCATCAACACTCCGATTTCGACTGCAACCCCGGCAAGGGCAATAAAGCCCACTGCGACCGCCACAGACATATTGAAGTCCAAGGTCCACATCAACCAAACGCCCCCAACCAACGCGAACGGGAGCGTACCCATGATGATCAGAACATCGGTTACGTTTCTAAAATTGAGAAACAAGAGCAACATGATGATGGCAATCATAACCGGGCCAACAAGAATGAAACGTTCTTGAGCTCGTTGCATATACTCATATTGACCAGACCAGGATATCGAATAGCCAGCAGGCAGATCAATCTCCTCCGCAACCACTTGTTGCGCCTCGCCGACATAGGAGCCGAGATCACGGTCCGCGATATCTACATAGACCCATCCGGTCAGGCGAGCATTTTCACTACGGATTACACCCGGCCCTTCCGCAACAGTCACGTCGGCGACCCGCCCAAGTGGAATCACCACCCCCCGTGCAGTAACTATGGGCAACCGGCGCAACTGCTCAGGTGAATTGCGAATATCATGGGGATATCGCAAGTTGATTGGGTAGCGTTCCAGCCCCTCAACACTCTCTCCGATAGTCATTCCGCCGATCGCGGTCCGCACAACATCGTGGACATCAGCAATATTCAATCCAAAACGCGCAGCCGCTTCGCGATCAACATCAATATCGACGAAACGCCCACCTGTAACCCGTTCCGCGTAGACCGATGTGGTCCCCGACACAGATTGTAAAACCTGCTCGATATGTCGACCAACCTCGCCGATCACTGCCAAATCCGGCCCTGAAATCTTTACACCGACGGGAGTTTTGATACCCGTCGCCAACATATCCAGACGATTTTTGATCGGCATAATCCAGACGTTGGTCAGGCTTGGGAATTGCACAAGTGCATCAAGCTCTTCTTTCAGGCGATCCATTGTCATTCCCGGTCGCCATTCTTCGCGCGGCTTGAGACGAATTGTGGTTTCAATCATCGGCAACGGAGCCGGATCAGTCGCAGTATCAGCTCGTCCTGCTTTTCCATAGACCGAGTCAACTTCTGGCACGCTGGCAATCAGTTTGTTGGTTTGCTGAAGGAGCTGAGCCATCTTGCCCGCGGAGATAGCGGGAAATGCGCTTGGCATGTAAAGGAGGTCACCCTCGTCCAGATCGGGCATAAACTCTCCCCCCAGCTGGCTGGCGGGAATCACGGCACTCACCAAGATCAAGCTCGCAACTAAAAGCGTCGCCCACGGTCGGCGCAATGCCAAGCCAATGATTGGTCGATAGCCCGCGGCAAGGACACGATTGACGGGGTTTTGATGCTCTGGGGCAATCCGCCCGCGCACAAGCAAGCCAATAAGAACTGGCACGACAGTTATGGACAGTGCGGTTGCAGCGGCCATTGCATAGGTCTTAGTGAACGCCAATGGTTGAAACATTCGTCCTTCTTGCGCTTCAAGGGCAAAGATGGGTGTGAAGCTCAGCGTGATAATTAGAAGTGAGAAAAACAAAGCTGGCCCCACCTCCGCACATGCATCAGCAACCATCTTCCAGCGCTCTCCCTGATCAATCTCCTTATCTTCGAGTCTCTTGTGAACATTCTCAATCATCACGATTGTCGCATCAACCATTGCGCCAACGGCGATCGCAATTCCCCCAAGTGACATGATGTTGGCATTTATCCCCTGAGCGTTCATGACAATAAATGCTGCCGCCACGCCGAGTGGAAGACTAATCGCTACGACAAGGGCAGACCGCAGATGAAAGAGAAAAAGCGCGCAAACAAGTCCGACTATGAGGAACTCCTCTAGCAACTTTTCCTGCAGTGTTTCGACAGCACGCTCGATCAAGCCCGACCGGTCGTAAGTTGTGATAATTTCGACGCCAGCAGGTAGACCAGACTTGAGGGCTTCAAGTTTTTCTTTAACCCTCTCGATGGTAGCCATCGCGTTTTCTCCAGAACGCATAATGATGACACCGCCAACTGCCTCGCCCTCGCCGTTGAGTTCGCCAATCCCCCTTCGAAGCTCTGGACCAAGCCGGATGTTCGCAACATCGCGCAGGAGAAGGGGCGTACCATTCTCTGCGACTTTTAGGGGGATGCGTTCAAGGTCATCAATCGAGTCCACATAACCGCTGGCGCGAACCATGTATTCCGCCTCAGCCATTTCGATTACACGCCCACCTGTTTCTTGGTTGCCTCTCTCGATGGCCCGTTTTACGGCAGAAAGCGGAAGTTCGTGGGCACGAAGACGATCCGGGTCGACGACGACCTGATACTGTTTGATCATGCCGCCAATCGTTGCGACTTCCGATACCCCCTCAACGGTCTGCAGCTCAAACTTCAGGAACCAATCCTGGATACCTCGCAATTGGGCTAAATCATGCTCACCAGTACGGTCCACAAGGGCGTATTGGAATACCCAGCCCACACCCGTAGCGTCAGGTCCCAAGGCCGGTTTCGCCGCATCAGGCAACCGAGGCGCGATCTGACTCAAATATTCCAGTACACGCGACCGCGCCCAATAGAGATCGGTTCCGTCCTCAAAAATTATGTAAACAAACGAGTCGTTAAAGAAGGAGTATCCTCGTACCGTTACAGCGCCCGGAACCGCCAGCATGGCTGTTGTCAGTGGATAGGTGACCTGATCCTCGACCACCTGCGGTGCCTGCCCTGGATAGGTTGTTTTGATAATAACCTGCACGTCAGAAAGGTCGGGAATCGCGTCCAAAGGCGTGGAGCGCAATGACGCCAATCCAGCCGCTGCAAGAAATAGGCTCGCGATGATGACCAGAAACCGGTTAGCAATCGACCAGCGAATGAGCCATTCAATCATTGATCAGCTCCAAGCATGTCCGATGTCGTTAATCGTAAGAGCCCAGCATCAAGACTGGCCTCTGAATCAATTAGAAACTGCCCGGACGTAACCACACGCTCACCAGCTTCCAGTCCGGACACAATTTGGACCTGGCCATCCGTTTCAATACCAGCCAATACGCTAGCGGGCCGAAACCGACCCTCTCCAAGTGCCAAAACCACACGGTCACCCGCAGAGCTGCGGATCAAAGCCGATTGTGGAATCGCCAAAACACTACTCAAGGGGGGCGCGGTAAGCACAACGTTGGCATACATGTTTGGCTTCAACCGCCCGTCAGGATTGGAGAATCTCAGACGCACCGGTACAGTGCGTGTTGAAGGGTCGACGGTCGGGTAAACATAGCCAATTTCTCCCTCCCACTTTTCCCCCGGAAAGGCCGGAAGTGTCATACTGGATCTCTGACCAGGGGCAAGCCAATCGACTTCGGTTTCAAATACATCTGCAAGAACCCAAATCTCTGCGAGGTCCGCCAAGCTCATTATCGTATTCATCGGTTGAACAAACATGCCTTCGCGTACATTGAGAGACATTACGACGCCGGACTGGGGAGCATAAACGCTTACAAGCTGCATCACCTCGCGCGATGAACGCAACCGTGCAACCTGGCCATCGCTCATGCCCAGCGCTGTCAAGCGGTCTCGAGCAGCAGCCACCAGCAATCGGTTGCTTAAACCCAAGGTCTGCAGATATTCTGATTGCGCTGCCACAAGGCTTGGTGAGTAAATCTGAAACAACAGATCTCCTTCAGAAACAGACTCTCCTTCCGCCTTTACAGCTAATTTCTCAATCCAGCCTTCGGACCGTATGTGGACGTCTGATCGCCGCTCCTCGTCGGCCATAACATTGCCAACAGTCCTGATAGTCCGCGATAGGTCTGTTCGGATAACCAGCTCTGTGCGTATGCCAATATTGTTGACGACAGATGGATTGATTTTAAGGGATGGGCTGTTGTCATCAACGCCCTTGTTGGCGTCGACATAGACCGGTATCAGGTCCATGCCCATAGGCGACTTGCCTGGCGTATCGCTCCGGAAATTGGGATCCATTGGCGCCACCCAATAGGCAACTGCGGGTTCTGCTACATCAGTTTCTGCCGATGACGTGGATCCGCCATCCTGTGTAAAACGCGCAGCGAAGAACCCTATAGCTGCTGCGGCAAACAACAGGAGGGCTAAAGTCACTACCGATCTCTGGTTCATTGAATATCTCCCACAAGGTAGTCGAGCCGCGCCCAGGCTTTCCCTCGTTCCGTAAGTAATTTCACACGTTTCAATTCGACCTCGAGCTGCGCCAGCTGGCTCCGGATCATTTCCGGAAAATCAGTTCGACCATTCGCGTATGTGGAAATCGACGCGCTCGCTGTTTCCCGAGCGCGCCCAATAACGGCAGCACCGTAAAGTTCCACTCGCTCTCCCAACAAGAGCCAGTCGGCATTCGCCCGCTCCAAATCGCGCCGCAGATCCAATAGTCTTGCAGCACGATCCAATCTGGCTGCACCAAGGTTCAGTGTTGCTGCGGACACACGTCTATCCTGTCGACTGCCAACAAAAAGGGGAATCGAAAGCGTGACTCCAATAGTCGCCAAATCGGAGCGCCCACCGCCACGCGCACCATAGCCCGCCTCCAAAGCCCAGGAGGGCTCGTAGGCCTGTTCAGCCAACGCAATGTCCGTACCACCGACATCGACAATTGCATCAGCAAGAAGTACGGCAGGATGATGAACAAGCGCTGTTTGCATATCTACCACCGTCGGTGGATCAGCAAGGTCTGGCATATTGCCGCTAAGTGGGCGGACAGCTGCTGCATCTATATACCTTGCCAGATCAGCGCGCGTAATCGCCTCGCGTCTCTGGAGATCGGTCAGTTGATCATCAAGCAACGAGAGTTCCAGCTCTGCCCTCAAAACGTGCTGCGTTGTTAGGGCTCCTGTCGAGTACGATGCACGGAGAGAATGCATCAGTTCTGTGACAGCGGTCTGACTCTCTTGGATACTAGCTTGTGCCTGTAACCAGTAATATTGATCGAACCACGCAGTGCGGACCGCTAATTCAATCTCCCTGATTGCGAGGTCCTTCCGAGCACGCTCAATATCGGCCTCACCTCTCCTCCGCTCCCCCATTAGAGAAAGCGTCCTCCCAGCCGGAAAGGCCTGACGCAAACCGACTTGCGCCTGCGTCATGTTTTCCTGTTCGAACCGGAACGTATCGGTCGATAGGTTGGCGAGGGCGCCTCGTATCGTCGGGTCAGGCAGCTGCGAGTCTGCGACAGCCCTATCCTCAAGCGCCTCAGCCCTTACATCAAAGCGCAACAATGCCGGGTCTTCAGCCGTTACCGCAATTTTCACCGCCTCCGATAGGCTAAGCGGTGCCTCACCAGCGAACAAACCACTGGTCCATAACATGGCAAGAGCGACAGCTCCCGCGCGATAAAGATTATGCATGTGAATCTCGTGAGTCTGAGCAAGAACAGAACTACCTCGCGAGAACGCGAAGCAGCCTCCGGCGACGTTCAAACGAACGCAATCTGCTCAAATACGAGGGGGAGGAACATCCTTGGGCACCAATACCCCCTCCACCCTATTCTGAGGGTGGGTCGTGTATGCCAGTGCCAGAGTATGAAGGTCTGTGGAATCTCGTTGCGCCGAAACCGCTAGGCTACCGTTCGACGCGCAAGGCAACTGACACAGCTTGCCACAGGAGGGGGTTCCAGAGGTGTCATCACAATCGTCACACTCCGCGCAGTCGTCCATCATCATGACGCCCATCGTCTCATCCGCAGACATAGCCTCAGTCTGCGTCGGTATGGATGGCGCAGTGATGACTACGAAAGCCACGAGAAAATTGATGATCCAGTGGTTTAAGGACTTAAACAGCGTATACGTTCCGATTCTGACAAAAAGCCATGTCGCATCATATTACCTAGTCGATGCTTAAGAATTCACAACTTCGCGATAATGGAATAACATCAAGCCACCAGGATTGATCGACGTCAACCCATTCAGTCGGTGTTGCCATGAACTCGAATTTTAACCGTAGGGAGAAGTTTCGAGGTTTGGCTAAGCAGCAACCACCTTACGCTACAAGACAAACGCTATGACGCTATCCTTAAGTTATTCTCGTTTAAAGTTAGCTTTGCTCAGCTTTTGATGTGGTCCCCCAGCGGGTCCTCATCTGACCACCGTCAGAACGACAAATGTCAAAAAAATTTGTTTCCGTAGGATGCATTCCCGAAAAATCAGAGCAATGTGGGCGGGAATTCAATGTGCTGCCTTGATTTTGCTGTGCGGAATAAGATTCTATTGCGGGCGCCATTTCTGAACACGATTGTTCTGGAAATCCGTGATGAAAACATCGCCATTACCAGCGACGGCTACACCGATAGGGTGGCGGAACTGACCTGGACCGCCGCCAAATCGTCCGAAAGCAGAAAGGAAAGTACCATCGTGTGAAAATTTTTGGATGCGATGATTGTAAAAATCAGCGACGAACAGGTTTTGGTCCGAGCTAACGGTGATACTTGTTACCGTTGCAAACCAACCCCGGAAGGGCCCGAATATGTTCATTGCAAATGGCCCCCCCCACTTATCGAGAAATATCCCTGTGGCGCTGAACGCCTGAATGCGGTCATTATATCCGTCGGCGACGAAGATTGTTCCATCGGAGGCCACGGCAACGTCGGTCGGATAATTAAACTGCCCCAGCGACGAGCTGACTTCTCCTGTCGTTCCTAACTGTTTGATAAAGCTTCCATCTTCCCGCAATTTCTGTACACGCTGATTGTAGAAATCAGCGACCAAGAGATCACCATTGTTGGCAATGCCGATGCCACCGGGGGAGTTGAATTCTCCTCTGCCGTTTCCCGCACTGCCAATTATGCGTATCGGTGTCCCATCTAACGTAAACACCTGCACACGGTCGTTGAAATATTCTGCGACGTAGAGCATCCCCTCATGAATTGTGAGGTTCATCGGACGACCTAGGTCGCCGACAGATTCTCCCGGCCTTCCGAATGTGCGGAGAAAATGACCGTTCAGATCAAAGACTTGTATGCGTCCGTTCCGGGAGTCGGCCACGAATACCTCCTCATCGGAGACGGCTATACCGGTCGGGTCGTAAAATTGTCCGATCTCAGTTCCTTGCGACCCCCAGCTGGTTATAAAAATGTAGCTGGGCTCTTTGGCCGCTGGGACGAAGGCAACATAGAGAGCAGTGATAAGGACAAGGATTGTCAGGAGTGGGATTCCGACCCATCGTTTGATTGTTTTGCGTTGCATATGGATCTCAATTAGAAGTTAACGCGAACTCCGGTTCGCACAACAAAGTCTTCTTCAAGTGCACTTCCGTTCAAATCCTGAAACAGCGGCACCTGAATGATAGTTTCGGCGATCCAGCGCTTGGTCACATATTGCACACCGGGCGAGAGGGAGAAGGACGTGCCACCGGAGTTCGTATCGTCAATGCCAGCGTTTTTGTTCTCGCTGGCATAAAGTAAGTTGCCCTCCACTACGCCGTAGAGAAATCCTGGCACCCCGGGTCCTAAGTCACGTGGCCACAATCGGTACTGCAGCGAGGCATCAAGCCGCGCCTCGTCGCCAAACGTAAAATTGTTGGCCTCAGTATTGAATTTGTAACTTGCCTGAGCATCGATTTGATATTGCAGCGTTTGATAAGTGACGATCACGCCGCCCAACGGGTCCCAGGATCCCGAACCAAGTTGCAGCGTAGCGGGTAGGGTGCCCAGATTGTCGCTGTCATTGTCGTCGCCCGTCGGTATTTCTGCGCCTGCAAAGGGCGCGATGCGAAAGGTGCGCCCTGGCGCGTTATCTCGAATGACTGTGTATCGGCCAAACAAACGAGCGTCGCCGATTCCAGTGGTGTTGCGCGTCACGCGGCTGCCGCTTGGCACTTGTAGATCGAGCTCTTTGTTCAAGTATGGCAAAACACCGAAGATAGAAAAATTTCCGGTCACGCCATACCCAAGAACGGATACTGACCCTACAACATCTATTTTCCGATCCGTCGATAAAGGGTCGTTTCCTAATCTGCGGTAGAAGAATTGTTGGCGAAATACAAACTCATCTTCCGCCACGGGAAGAGCAGTGTTGAAAGTCTGTGGTGCTGCATAAGCTCTTGTGCCGAGGCTCTGGATCAAGAGCAACGCAAAAAATAAATACTGGAATGCTTTTTGCTGTTTCATCTATCTATCTGGTTCTTGGAAACCGCGCATCGTGAAACCTGCATTGTCTACAGCCTCGGCGGCTTGTTCTTGTGTAAGCTTGGTACCCGGCTTCATTGAGATGAGAACAGTGCCACTTTCGATATCCGTTGAAACGGTATCGACGCCGTCTATTCGGCTGAGTTGTTTTTCAATCCCATAGGCACAAAAGGGACAGGCTAGACCGACTGCCTGAAGAGTATATACGGCGCGTTCCGCTGCAAAAGCAGTACCTATAATGGCGACCGATACGACCAGGATGGTAAACAAAGCGCGGGTCTTCGTGGCTAGCGTGACATATTTCATCTGTGTTTCCTTTGCGGACGCGCTGCTCAGGTGAACGGTAGGCTGAGACCGGCTGCTTTCAGGTTATGGGTATCCGGACTCTTCCAGTACATCAATCGGCAAGTTTTCCGTTGATGACGATGGTGGGCACAGACACAACCCCGAGTCTGCAGTTTCGGTTGGCAACTTTGACATTCGGCATGTCGGGTATCTTGATATCGCCGGATGACCAAGGAACGTCGTTTACCGCGCGGCTGTGCCTTGGCACAGGGAGCATCCCATGCTGAAAATTTTTACTTTCCATTCTTTGATCATAAATATTCGCTCCTTCACTTTTTTGGACCCAAATTTCCCAAAATGGTGCACCGCCCAGCGGCAGGGCCCTTTTGAGGGCAGCTAGAGATCAATTCCTTGAGCACTGAGCGGATGTCTCGAAGCTGGGCCATTTTCCGCTCAACCTCTTCGAGTTTCGCCGAGGCCCGGGTTCGCACACTGCTGCATTCGGTATTTGGGTCTGCGTGGAGTGCAAGCAATTCATGAATTTCCCGCAGCGAAAAACCCAACGCTTGTGCGTTGCGGATAAATTGGATGCGCTCTACTATTTTATTTGAATAGGATCGGTAACCATTGTGTCGCGGCTTTGGCGGTTGTGTTATGAGGCCTTTGCGCTCATAGAATCTGATCGTTTCCACGCCGACGCCCGCTTCCCTAGCTGCGTTGCCTATTGTTCTCTGAGTCATTTTTGATCTCCAAGTCCAAATCTACAGCCCGTACTATAGTACGGTGTCAAGGCGCCGTTTAGCTGTCCCCGCCAAAAACTACATCCGTACTAACCCGCACCCCTAAAATCTCTGGATTTAGAGGTTAGTCTGTTCCTTGATTTGGGAGACGGACGATGAAGCGATCACAGTCCAGGGAAGACCAGACGAACAAGCGAACAACCGCAAGTTGGGCAAATCTTAGTTAGAGGTTCCATTGACTCCCTCGCGCTCGCTCACCCCGCGCAGCAGGAGAGCTTCTTTACATCCTTATCAAAACTCTGAGCCGCCAGCTTCAGCCCTTCTACAGCTGTGAGATAGGGGAAGATTGTATCTCCCAACTCACGGGTTGTGAGGCCACCCTTGAGCGCCATCACGACGGTCTGAATGATGTCACCAGCTTCTGGGGCAAAGACAGATGCGCCAATCAACTTGTCAGTCGGAACATCTGCTACGATTTTGATTAAGCCTGTTGTCTCACGCGCGGCAATAAACCGTGGGACATTATCGAGCGCGATAACGCTGGTTTTCATCTCAATGCCCTTTGCCTTCGCCTCCGCTTCAGTCAGGCCGACCGTGGCGACCTGTGGATCGGTGAAAACAACAGCAGGCATGGTTGAGTTGTCATACGCGTGTTCATTTTCACTCAGGGCGTTTCGCGCTGCAAGCTTGCCGCCATAAGCGGCCATATAAACGAACATGTCTGTCCCAGTTACATCCCCTACTGCGTACACATCAGGATGCGTTGTCTGCATGAACGCGTCTACTGCGACCCCACCATTCTTCCGCAAGTCAATGCCGACACTGTCGAGATTAAGTGTTTTGGTGTTTGGCCTCCGGCCAGCTGTAGCAAGAACCTGTTCGACTTCAATGATCGTTTTTCCCTGGTCGGTCTCACAGAAGAGCGCAATCCCGTTACTGCTTTTCTCAATCTTTTGATAACCGACGCCTTCGCAAACGCGCACACCTTCCCGACGCAAACTCTCAGCAAGTGCGGCGCTGATTTCTGGTTCAGTGTCCGGTAAAAGTCTGCTTCGGCAACAAATGGTCACATCGACACCTGCGCGCACGAACATGTTGCCTAGTTCGCAGCCTATGACGCCGCCACCGATAATCAGCAATGATTTAGGCAGGGAAACCAGTTCAAGAGCCGCCGTGCTATCCAGCACATCAATGCTCTGGATGCCATTGATTGGCGGCAAAGCTGAAGACGATCCCGTAGCGATTATAACCTTCTTGGGACTGTAGATCGTATCGCCAACAGCGATTTCAGTACCGTTCCCGGTGAATTCTGCGTGTCCCACTACGTAGGAAATTGATGGATACTCCGGTATCAAGTCCTCGTATTTGGCTTTACGCAGCTCATCAACAAGAGCTTGCTTTTGCTCAACCAATGCTCGCCAATCGACCAGCTTGGAACTCGCTTCTACGCCTGCAAACCGATCCGCAATTGTCGGTTTGTGCAGGCTCTCCGTTGCTCGGATCAAGTTTTTGGACGGCACGCAGCCAACGTTCACACAAGTTCCGCCTATCGTACCTTCACCAACAACAACAATCTCGGCTCCTGCTTCCGCTGCAGTGATCGCTGCAGAAAAGCCCCCTGATCCGCCTCCGATAACCAGGATGTCGGGCGAGGTGTTTTTCGTTTCACAGCAATCCGACATTTAGCGGTCTCCATCTTCGAGTGTTGGCGCAACTGCGCACTGCCTGCGCCAAACGGCATACGCGCTAAGAGCAATAAAAAAGGCGAGGGCTGGGAATAGGACGATATCGAGATATCCCGTTACAGCTGACAGTCCGACGATACCTACGAGCACAACCAGAAGCGGGGTAAAACAGCACAAGGCGACAATCACCGTTCCGATGATACCAATGCGAAGCAATAAGGCGTCTGACATTTTTCAGTTCTATAAAATTGGGGTTGCGGGATATCCGGCATTCGCTGATGCCGCCCCAATTTGCGCCGCACTCGTTTCAGCTGCATCAAAAACGACGGTCGCCGTTTTTGCGTCAAAGTCCACGCTGACGCTTGTAACGCCGTCAACACCTTGCATCGCTGCGCGTACAGTGATGGGACACGCCGCGCAGGTCATTTTCTCAATTGCAAATGTGACTGTTTGTTCGGCAACGGCGACGCTTTGCGCTGTGATTATTCCGGCTTGCGCAAAAGGCATTGAGGTCAGTCCGATGGTGCCAACACCGGCCACTGCAAGGAGCGCAATGGATGCGATAATGAAAGATTTACGGTTCATATTTGCTTCTCCTAATAAAATAGTGGCGCCCAGAAATCGACGGTTGCTGAAAGAGCCGCCAATGCTGTGGCACCCCATAGAACTGATTTGGTGATAAGGCTTGCTGACGGTCGGGCACAATAAGAACCATCTTCGCAGACTTCTTTCGGCTTGAAGTAGACATGCCAGAACCCCGCCGCGAGCAATATTGCGGTCACCCCCAAAAAGTACGCTTTGTAAGGTTCCAGAGCCGTGAGGTTGCCAACCCATGCCCCGCCCACGCCAAGCGTCACAAGCACCAGAGGTGCGACACAACATGAGGACGCCAGCAACGCTGCAAGAATGCCGCCTGTCGCCAGTAAACGTTCTTGTTGTGGCGTTCTGTCATCAGACCCATCAATAGGGGTGTTCTGGTCAACTGTTTCACTCATAGTGTCACTTTTATTTCTTGCAAATTTTTGTTCACTCCATCAGGCTAATCCCTGTAGTAACTACAGGGTCAAGAAATAGTTTGAATGAAGGCGAGACTTGAGAATGACGGTCGCAGACATAACACGAGGTCAGCTCGCGAAACGTACAGGCTGCAACGCTGAAACCATTCGCTATTACGAAAAAACAGGCATCATGCCAGATCCTCGTCGTGCCGATTCAGGCTATCGTTATTACGATGAAAACCACGTGCGCCGACTGCATTTTGTAATGCAAAGCCGCAAACTTGGTTTCTCAATAGAAGAAATTAGAAGCCTTCTCGACCTTGTTGACCGACGGGCGGTCTCTTGTAGTGAAGTGGAGAAGCTTGGTAAGGCGCATCTGCACATGGTGCGCAAAAAAATAAAAGACCTAAAACAAATGGCTGATGTTCTAGGCAGGACGGTAAGCGCGTGCAGTGGCGAAGACGTGCCAGAATGCCCTCTCATTGAAACATTATTCGGCGAGGTGGCTTAGATGCGTTTCGGTGAATTTAGGCTCGCCTCGCTACTTCCCAGTTGTGCGCTGGTGTTGGCGAACCATTGGGCAATGTGTTCTTTGGTGGTTTGTCCCGAAACCAAAGACCAGAGATGATGCAATGTGCACATCTCACACCCAGGCGTTCGGATGAGAGCTGATGTTGGAGAGTTAGACGTATCTGACTTCACGGGCCATACCAGCTTCCATGTGATAAATATTGTGGCAATGAAAGAACCAGCGCCCCGGATTGTCCGCAACGAAATCGAACTCGGCCCGGCCCATGTGTGCTGCCACCAGTACTGTGTCCTTCAGGGCGTTGCCGATACGGAAGAAATGCCCGTGCAGATGCATGGGATGCAACATCATGCTATGATTTCTCATACGGAATCTTATTCGTTCACCTGCGCTAATTGTGATTGGATCCGCGTCGGGGTAAGCCTGCCCGTTGATGGTCCAGGCGGAACCCATCATCCCTCCTCGTAGCAGCAGATCAAATACACGATCCGGTCGCCCCGTTGGTAGCGTCTCAAGCGATTGCAAATCCTCATAGTGAAGGGGGCGACCGCTCGTGAAGCCCTCCGGCAAGCCCTCGCGCAATGTAGAAGCCGCGGCGTCGGTGTATCGGAGAACAGCGCGACCGGGTGATACATCACCCTCGATTGCCACCACACTGATAGGCCACACACCGGGATTATTCGCCTCTACAATCACATCATAGCGCTCAGCCGTACCAAGGACGAAGCTATCAACAGTGACGGATTCAACGGGACGACCATCACAGTGGCTCACCGTCATTCGGTGGCCTGCTATGGCCACCCTAATAGTCGAGGCACCCGATGGGTTGACGAAGCGAAGCCGAACGCGCTCGCCCCGTTTTGTATCGAATACACGCGGGTTGTCAGGTAGCTGCCCCCCGATCAGCAGGCCCTGATAAGGTGGCATCTGCCCTGTCATCCCCATCATGCCGCCTCCCCGCCGCCAACCACCCCCCATCATCCCGCCCCACCCGGCGCTGCCGCCAAGTGGCTGCGGGGCGCCAGGAAGATAGTCATCAAGAACGAGCACATAGTCACGATCATAGGCGACATGAGGCGTCGCCTCCTCGATCACCAAGGCTCCGATCAGGCCACGATCAATCTGCAGACCGACGTGAGAGTGATAGATGTAGCTGCCAGCAGGCGTGGCCTCAAACGCATACTCAAAACTTTCGCTAGGTGCGATTGGCTTCTGGGTCAAGCCAGGGACACCATCCATCGCATTCGGCACGGGCACACCATGCCAATGAACTGTCGTTTCTTCGGGTAATTCATTCTTGACCGTAATTTGAAGCCGTTCGCCCTCCTTCACACGGATCTCAGGCCCGGGGAACTGGCCGTTGTAGAGCCAAGTTTTAAAGGTCTCGTCGGGACCTATTTCAACCTCGCCCTGCTGGGCTACGAGACGGAATTCCCGCAATGCGCCACCAGACCCCTGGGAGGACACGGAGCTGGGAAGAACATTGTTGGGGGCAACATCAATGTCTGCTGCAGTTGCAGAACCGTTCAACAAACCAACCGACGCAACGCCGGTTGCCGCACTCATCAAAAATTTTCGGCGGTCCATGTGAAGTATCCTTCCGACTGGCTAAGGTTTCAAAAGCCTCTATCTGGCCACTCCTACTCCGGGTTGTGGTGTGCGTAGTTCCATAATTGCCTGATTGACAATTTGCATTGACGACCAAAGGAACAGGCCCGCCATTACCCCGGCGACAATCAGGTCTGGCCAGGCTGTGTTGGTTGCCCAAACGCCACTCGCCGCCAGAATTACTGCCATGTTTCCGATAGCGTCGTTCCGACTGCACAGCCAGACAGAGCGAACGTTCGCGTCGCCATCGCGATGTTGCAAGAGCAGCAGGACGCTGACAAGGTTGGCGACAAGTGCCAAAAACCCTATTGCGCCCATCATCTCAGCTTGCGGTACACCAAGTATAAATGTGCTGTAGACAGTCGAGCCAAGAACCCAAATTCCCATGAGCCCCAGGCTTAGCCCTTTGAAAAGAGCAGCCCGCGCCCGCCATACCAGTGGCATGCCAATCACCATCAGCGTGATCATATAGGTTGCCGTATCGCCTAAAAAATCAAGAGCGTCTGCTTTCAGAGCCTGAGAACTGGCGAACATGCCTGCCGTCATTTCAACCAGAAACATAGTCCCGTTAATGGCAATAACTGCCCAAAGAGCCCTTCTGTAACCTATCGAAACACCATCAAACTTTACATTTTCTTCGCAACCACAACCGCTCATGAGGCTTCCTCACTGTTCATAGGCTCTCTTGTCTGGGTCTAAACTACTTCCTATAGTAACTATAGATTCAAGAGAAAAGAGATACAAAATGGTTGAATTTACGATTGGCCAATTGGCAAAGGAAACCGGCTGCAAAATTCCCACAATCCGCTACTACGAAAAAATCGGGCTCCTTCCAGATCCACCGCGCTCCGGGGGCAATACGCGGCGCTATTGCGCAACCCATAAAGCACGCCTCTTCTTCATCTGCCATTGCAGAGAGCTTGGCTTTTCACAAAGCATGATCCGCGACATGTTGAGCCTCTCAGATCAGCCGGATCGCTCATGTGAGGGGGTCGCGGAGATTGCGCGTACTCAATTGGATCACGTGACACGGCGGATTAAACGACTTGCCCAATTGAAAAAGGAGCTTGAACGCATGATCGCTGATTGTCATGGAGGTCGGGTTGGGGAATGTCGGATTGTTGAGGCTTTGACTTCCGGCTCTGCAGTGACCTAACGAGACAGAAAAACAGAAACAGTTTCTATGCTTCGTTCGGCCTGTATCATTTCAGTCAACGGAATGAGGGAAAGATTTTAATGTACAAAAAATTGGGTTTTGTTGTTGCGTTTATCGCACTGGCTGCTGACCTCGCAACGAAGTGGATAATGCTCAGCATAGTCATGCAGCCGCCGAAAATGATTGAAATATCTTCTTTCTTTAGTCTGAATCTGGGCTTTAATCGGGGCATCAGTTTTGGCCTTCTCAGCTCACCTCATTTTGCAACCCCCTATCTTTTGTCAACATTCGCACTCATTGTCGTCCTATTTTTAGTTACTCAGTTATGGCGGGGCACATCTAAGATCGAAGCGATTGGTATTGGATCTATCGTCGGCGGAGCCACTGCCAACGTTATCGATAGATTGGCTGATGGGACAGTAACCGATTTTCTTGATTTCCAGATTTACTCCTATCACTGGCCAACATTCAATGTCGCAGATACAGCTATTTTCTGCGGTGTCGTTCTGTTTATTGCGGCCAGCATTTTCGACGAAAAGCTTTCTCCAGGACAAACTGAACCTGGTGAGAAATAGGTGTGTGGACACCCCAGAGGAGAGACAAACATGATCCTCTGTTTGCAATGGGTTGCCTTTCAAACGTGAACGCCATCAAAGCTCAATGCAAGATGGCCAGTCAATCGCCGCCCGTCTGTTAAAGGGGCGAATTGGTACGCACTAGCTTGTTCAATCGGCTGACCACCTTAGTAGTCCTCGTTTGAGAGGTTGCTTGCCCTAACCTAGGTCATCGTGTGTCCAGGTTACATCACCCTACGGAAGGTTATGTGGAGTCCGTGGGTGTTGCAATCAGACGTCATGTCCAACTCCAGCGACGCGTATAGTGCTTGGCGTTGAATAGATACTCAGTCAGATGCTCATCACTGATGTTGACCGTTGCCTGTCTCTACAAGCCACCTGTTTGGAACTCCGACCGACAGTGCAATACAATTCAGTCGACTTTCAGTTCTCCTGTTCTAATTCCATACGAATTTTCGCGAGCAAATTGCGACTAGATTGATCTGCACCATCGAGTTTCACCGCGTCCTGAGCATAAGACAACGCATCAGAAATCTCCCCGGCAGAATACAACGTCTCAGCAATTCGGCGATGGTACGAAGAATTCAAACCATCCAACTCCACAACCTGCTCGAAATCAGAATGCGCTAGCTGAATACCGTCTAAACGAAGCATAGCTATGCCACGCCCCATAAACGCCTCAACAAATTTCGGATCAAGACGGATTGCTTCATCGTAGTCTGCAACGGAGCGTGTAACTTGACCGTCCTCAAGGTATGCATTTCCACGGTTGTTGTAGGCAACCTCATAAGCTGGATCCAATCTGACAGCCTCGGTATAATCGGCGATAGCCATTTGCAATTGGCCCTGCTCACGGTATGTCCTACCTCGATTATTGAACGCGAATGCAAAGGTTGGAGCGATTTCGATGGCGCGAGAAAAATCAGCCAGTGCGAGCTCTAAATTTCCCCGCTCGCGATATATGTTCCCGCGATTATTTAATGCGGACGTGGAGTTTGGATTCAGGTTCAGTGCTTCTCCATAGTCAGAAATTGCCTTCTCTGGGCGGTCCAGATCGCGGTAGGCATTCCCCCGATTGAGGTACGGGAGTTCATAGTCTGGCGTGAGCTCAATTGCCTTAGTGTAGTCAGCAATTGCCAGATCGAGACCGCCTTGTTCTTGATAGACATTTCCGCGGCCGTTATATGCAAATGCATATTTCGGATCCAACCCGATCGCCTCAGAATAGTCAGCTATGGCTCCATCAAACTGACCCAATTCACGCCTTACATTTCCACGACCGTTGTATGCAAGGGGGGATCTAGGGTCCAAGCGGATTGCCTCAGTGTAGTCTGCAACTGCAAGGTCAAGCTTTGCTTGTTCGCGGTACACAATTCCGCGATTTATGTATCCACTTGCGATATATGGCTGAATGCGAATTGCCTCATCATAATCGGCGATCGCTAGATCCAACTTCCCCAGCTGACGGTAAGCATTTCCTCTGGCGATGAAGAGAACACCAGCACTCGCGTCAATTCGGATCGCCGCCGTGAACGCCTCAACAGCGTCCTCGTAAGACCCTTGCTCCAAACTGGCCTTCCCTCTCTCCCAATGCCCCACTTGTTCCCTCAACGCACTCTCAGGTGGCTGTTGCGGATATCCACACCCGGCGCTTGCCTCCGCGCCACACGGACGTGATGCACCTCCGGTATTCGGAGACTCCTTACCGTGAGCAGTCGATGCCAACGCAAGGACCGTGAGCAATATTATTGGCGTGCGCAGTCCTCTAGTTACCGCTGCAAGAGGTCCTTCATTTGTCGTCGAATTTTTCACAGGGAAGCTCCTTCAGTCACTGTTGTATGACTGCTTTGATGGGTGTGTCGCCACTCACCCAATTTTGCTCGGGAAAATGTTCGATAGAGAGTCGGCAAAACGAAGAGTGTCAGAGCCGTTGATGAGATAAGACCGCCAACAACGACGGTCGCTAACGGCCGCTGAACTTCCGACCCAACTCCGCTTGATAACAACATTGGAATAAGTCCAAGTGCTGTAGTAAGCGCGGTCATCAGCACGGGTCGCAAGCGGGACATGGCACCAGCAAATACCGCATCATCAACCACCTGCCCTCCAAGCACATTTTGATTGATCGCGCTGACCATCACCACGCCGTTCAAAACAGCAACGCCAAACAACGTGATAAACCCGATTGAGCTTGGGACCGATAAATATTGTCCAGTTAGCAGAAGGGAGAATATTCCCCCGATAAGCGCCAGCGGCACATTCACCATAATGAGCATTGCTTGCCCAACGGATCCGAACGCAAAGTAGAGCAGCAAAAATATAAGACACAAGGATAGCGGCACCACGATCATCAGGCGTGCTTGAGCTCGCTCCTGGTTCTCAAATTGCCCTCCGAAGATCACTGTGTATCCCGTAGGCAGGTCGATCTCCTGCGCGATCCTTTCTCGCAACTCAGCAACAAGCCCACCCATATCGCGCTCCTCGACATTGGTCTGGATTACAATACGCCTTTGGACATCATCACGCCTGATCTGTGGCGGACCTGCCTCAATTTCTACACTCGCAACATCACTAAGGCGAACCCACGCCCCGTGCACTGACCTTAGAATAAGATTGCGGATGGCTTCCGGGTTTGCACGGAATTGATCAGCGAGGCGAACGTAGATGTCATACCGCTCATTCCCTTGAATAACCTGACCAGCCTCCCTGCCGCCTATCGCGTCAGATACAAGGTCCATCACGGCATCAACTGGCAATCCATAGCGCGCAAGCTTGTCGCGATCAGGACGAATAACCAGCTGTGCCTCTCCAGCAATCGGTTCCATCGCGACATCACGTGTCCCTTGCGTATTCCGCACCAATGTTTCGATCTCTCTTCCTTTTTCAGCAAGGGTATCGAGATCAGAGCCAAACAACTTCACCGCCAGCTGGGCCTTAACTCCCGAGAGGAGCTCATCGACACGCGTCGCAATCGGCTGTGAAAACGAAAATAGAAGGCCCGGGTGCACCGAGAGCTTTTCCTCCATCACTCGTTGCAACTCAAACCGATTTGTTGCGGACACCCAATCAGACACGGGTTTTAGCCCAATATATATCTCAATATTGGAGACAGGTTCTGGGTCGCCCCCTAGTTCGGGTCTCCCTACTCTGCTGGATGCGTAAGTTACTTCAGGAAATTCGAGGAGCCTTTTCTCTAGCTTCTCAGCAACACCCAACGAGGTCTCGAGGCTGGATGAGGGCGCAAGGGTTACTCGTAGATTGATGGTGCCTTCTTCAAGCTCTGGCACAAACTCTGTCCCCAAGAAGGGAACCGACAAAAGAGAAACAAACAATAATGCAATTGCGCCCACTACTACTTTCTTCGGAGAGGCAATCGTACGATTGAGAGCCGATTTGTATAGGTTCTCAATCACGGGAAGAATTGGACTTTCTCGATGTGTGACTCCACCGCGAAAGAGGTAGGTGGCAAAAGCAGGTACCACTATTAGAGCAACAAAGAGCGACGCCACCATTGCCAAAACAATGCTAATCGCCATTGGCTGAAACAATTTCCCTTCTACACCTTCAAGTGAGAAGAGAGGTGCAAACACAACTATGATGATGAGAACAGCATAAAAAACAGGCCGCCCCATCTCACGAGCTGCCTCCTGCACCCGGAGCTGCAATCCATGTGGTTCGACGCCGACCGAGGCAGCGGTCTCATCAGCCTGTTTAGTCAGATGGCTAAATATGTTCTCCATCATCACAACGGAACCATCGATCATCATACCGATAGCAATTGTTAAACCGCCTAGTGACATGAGATTGGCTGATATCCCCCAAATTGACATCGCCATAAGAGCAAGACCAATAGAAATAGGCACGGAAATCAAAACAAGAAGCGTCGCGCGCACATTCATCAAAAACAAAGCCAAGATCGCGACAATCAAAACAAATGCTTGGACAAGCGCACGGCTAACTGTGCTCACAGCCTGATCAACAAGATCAGCCTGGTCATAAATCGGCTCAAGAACAACACCTTCTGGCAAAGCAAGTGCGACAGTTTCCAATCGCTCCTTAACACCATCGATCGCAACCTTCGTATTCGCTCCAAGACGCTTCAGCACAACTCCAAGTACGACTTCGCCCTGCTGTTGCGCGCTCCCATCTTCACCCCGAATTGTAAGAGTAGTTGCACCCTGACGGATTTCTCCACCCAAGCTGACATCTGCGACGTCCGCGATACTCACAACGAAGCCATCTTCTTCTTTCAGAGGAACGTTACCGATATCGCGCAGTCCGTTGGCACCGCTGCGGACCCACCCAACACCACGAATGACGAGTTGCTCCGCTCCCCGGTCTAGATACCATCCTCCAGAGTTTCTATTGCTTTCTTCGATAGCCCCCCGCACTTCATCAACGGTAAGACCATAAGAAAGTAATTTCTGGGGATCTATATTCACTTGGTACTGCAGCACGTCACCACCAAACGACAGGACGTCGGTAACACCATCTACGGGCATCAACAGAAGCTTCACAACCCAATCATTGAGGCTCCGCAGAGTTTTGATGTCGACCTGCCCTGGCTCTTCGGCGCGCAGGACGTATTGGAAAATCTGCCCTAGCCCTGATGTGTTGGGGCCCATTTCGGGTGTCCCGACACCGTCAGGTATCTGATCCATCGCCGCCTGCAAACGCTCGAAAACAAGCTGGCGGGCAAAATAGATGTCTGTTCCTTCCTGAAAAACCACGGTAATTATAGAGAGGCCCGTCTTCGAAATGGAGCGCACCTCCTGAACATCCGGCAGTGCGTACATCACGGCTTCAATTGGGTAAGTGATGAGCTGTTCAACTTCCTCAGAGGCCAACCCGCGCGCTTCGGTGTTGATCGACACTTGCACATTGGTCACATCTGGAAATGCATCAAGATTGAGACCAGGCAGAACCAAAAAGCTACCAACTGCCGCCGCGCCTAGTGCCAAGACCACCAGGAGCCGACCGCGTATACCAAGATCAATTATGCTATTGAGCATTGCCGCCTCCTAGTGGTTGTGAATATCAAACCCGCTTTTGGCGAGTTCAGATTGAAGGAAAAAGGCACCGGAGATTGCGACAACTGATCCAGCGGGAATGCCTTCGATTACAGTCTGTCTGCCAACGACACGAACTCGCTCTATTTCGGCAGGTTTCAACCCAAGGTCTTCGTCTTGCACAAAGACGACCCAATCGCCGTCAGCGCTTCGTACGAGCGCCTCGTTCGGCACCGCAAGCACTGGCTCTCCCCCAACGCTTTCAATTTCCGCTTGAGCGAATTGTCCAGGCCTCAACGCTCGATCTATGTTTGAGACAAGCAATCTCACGTTCACAGTTCGTGTTTCCGTGTCTACGGTTGAGTAGACTTGTTCAACCTTGGCTTCCTGAACACTGCCATTGTATCGCACCCAAGCACGCGCGCCCAAGTTGATACGCGCAGCTTCTTCCGGGTTCATCCGGGCAATCGCCCAGACACTATCAAGATCCACAACATCAAACAGCGTTTGTCCTGGTTCGACCAACTCACCAATTCTAAAGTCGTCAGAAACAATGGTCCCACTCTGATTTGCTAAGAGTATGAACTCACCGTGGCGGTGCCCCTCTCGCCTACTCGGCAGAGCGGCAGCATCAATCGCCTCCTGCCCCAGACCATAGGAAAGCAACTGAGCTTCAGCTCTATCTCGAGCAACCTCCGCTTCGACGTAACGTCTCTCGGACACAACTTGTCGGCCGAGATTTCGCACCCGCCGCCACTCCCGGTCTGCAACAAAAAAAACTCCCTCTGCATCCGCAACATCGCGGCTGAATAAGGTAACCAGCGGTTCACCTGCTTCCACCGCGTCGCTCAACGTCACATGGCGCTCAACCACAATCGCCGGAATTCGCGGCGTAACAATGCTAGAGCGATACGCATTCGCTTGAATTTCCGCAGGGCCCGTCAGGACCTCACCCAAGACAACCGGTGCCAGCGCCTCAATACGAATACCCGCCACCGCCAGACTCTCCTCAGACAGAGTCAGCTCCTCAGCTTCTTCGTCATGCCCGCCATGTCCGCCATGTTCATCATGCCCGTCTGGCTCTTCGTCATGTCCGCCATGCTCGTCATGCTCGTCTGGCTCTTCATCATGTCCATCATGGCCGCCATGCTCGTCGTGGTGCTCGCCAGACCCGGTGTGGTGTAATTCTTCAGCACTCGCCTCAATGTTAAGCAGTACTTCCTCTTCGCCGCCACTTGCTATGTAACCACCTGCGATTGCGAGAGTCCCGACCGTCAGAACGGCTGTTGTCATCTTCCAGTTCATCGTTCTACTCCGATCCATTCTTCAACGACGCCTGCCGCCTGTAACAATTGGAACCAAGCGACCCACGCCTGGCCTTGTAATTCGATTGAAGATTCTTGCGCGTCATAGAGTTGCTGCAGCTGGACGAGATATTCGACAACACCGATGTCACCGCCATCCAATCGCCGCTGAAGTACATCGGTTTGTTGCGTGAGGGCATTTTCGCCACTCTGCTGCCAAAGAACTTGGCTAGATCTCAGTGCCTCATACCGACGGGCTGTTTCCCTCAAAAGAATTGAGGCGGAGCGCTGTGCTGCTTGTAGGTCTACCGCTGCAGAAAGAGCGTCCGCGCGAGCCGCTGCAACTTCGGAGCGACCAGAATTGAGGACCGGTATTGGGATGGATATACTCAAGCCAAAGAGGTCAGAATTTCCCTCGTCTCCCCAGCGAACGCCGATGGAGGGATCAGGGACACGGTCCCATCGGGCCACATCGATATCTCGCTCAGCAGCTTCTCGGCGAAACCGCGCGGCTAGGACGGAAGGAAGCTGCTCCACATCTACGTCATCTACGTTCAACGGTTCCGGCAGGGATGTATCAAAACTTGGCCATGCGATAGGTGCAAAACCCGCCAATTCGGCCAGTTCCTGCTCTGCATTCGATAGATCAATTAGGGCAACCTGCTCTTCCATAACAGCCTGAGTGGCGGCCAACCGGGCCGCTTGGACAGCTGATGGAGAGATATCACCCTCCTGGAAAAGCCGTTCAGATAGTGCTGCGAACCGTGACATCGACTGGGTACGATCAGACGCAAGCTCAACCTTTGCTCTCCTTTGGTCGACCAACACAAAACCTGAGAGAACACCGGCGATTACCTGCTGTCGAACAATTGCGACTTCCCTCGCAAAGCTCTCAGTCCTGCTATCGGCGGCACGCCCGCGTGCAGCTGGCTTGGAAAACCACTCCACCGTTTGACTGACGCCAACTGTCTCTGTACGGACTTCAGAGCTCTCCCTCTCATATTCAATTTCAGGGTTATTGCGCCAAAGTCCTGCACCCTCTGCACGAGCCTCTGCAGCGGTCAATCGGGCTTGCGCCGCAGCAATCGACGGATTTTCTCTAACTACGTTGGCGACTATGGCGGCTAGCGCCGCGGGAGCCTGCCCTTCTGGCTTAGCTGGAGCTGCAGCAATAGCCTGCCCCGTAACGAGGACGGCGCATAGCCATCCCTTCGCTATCAAACGAAACATAAATTATCCTCACGAACATGTAGATGACTCCCCCTAGCAAAACATGCAGGTGGGCATTGTGCCTAAAAGGAACTTTCCGAGAGGATTAGTGGCGCGGTGGTTTTTCGGCCCGAGCGACCAGTATCAGACGTGGAACGTCGACCAGCCCAATATGTGTCGAGATTTGATCACCCGACTGCGCGATGGTCAAAGATTCCGGACGCAACGGCATTGGTACACAATGTCCGCAGTGCTCCGCGCCACGGTCAGGTGCAGGCTGATCGCTGCCAATATTTTCATGATCTGTGAGTTGAGCAGATACAGTAGTGTCCAAGGCCTGAACGTGGCCTTCGTCAGCAAAGGTACTTACTGGCACGATGAACAAGGCCAGCATTACGATCAGGATCCACATCTGTCTCATGAATTGCACAATACGGATGAAAT
Organism: Rhodobiaceae bacterium; assembly: GCA_003330885.1. Taxonomy (NCBI): domain Bacteria; kingdom Pseudomonadati; phylum Pseudomonadota; class Alphaproteobacteria; order Hyphomicrobiales; family Parvibaculaceae; species Parvibaculaceae bacterium. The sequence goes on from CP030277.1 coordinate 1,812,834, forward strand.
CTGCACGGTCAATACCTATCCATCTCACAAGACTAGCGATGTTGGTAGAAATCTCGCTCAATCATAGAAAACCATGATTGCTGCGACACTTAGTCGTATCGCCGTAGATTGGTGGTTCAGCAGGCCCGAGACCGGGGAGAACATAATTCGATAGGTGCACATTTTCAAACGACTGTGCCGCCGCGCGAATTGAAAACACCTGCAAAAAACGTCTTTGGCCAGACTTGTCCGAGCAGAGAAGTGACGTCCCAAGAAGGTCAAACCCCAGGCGACAAGAGCGAATGAAAAATGTTGAGCAAGCGGACCCCCGATATGATCGTCAAAGCCGAATGTTCGGGGATCGTGGGCAGAAAATCTTAGAAAGCTCGCATATTGCCGTCATCGAGTGCGGTGGCAGTCCCAGCTTTCTCAATACAGAGTTGTTACAGCCAGGGAGAAGTACTCCGATGACGCTCAACATTAGAAGGTGTTTCAGCACTAGGTATTCCTTGCGGCTGCACAAGAGAAATCGCAAATTGTTGCAGTGAGGTTGTGTTCGAACTAGGTCACGCATCCCGTTTCCGCGAGTTCTGGCCAGCGTTTTTGTGGGGGTTTTCTGGACCCTCCAAAACAATCCTGAACTTACCGAAACGCTTCTAAGCCAACTCACTGAATAACGTTTCAATGAGAGGGCACTCTGGCACATCTTCGCCGCTGCACGCGCTAACGGTCCTGTCTAGAACATCTGCCATTTGTTCTAGGTCGGATATCTTCTTGCGCACCATATGCAGATGAGCCTTGCCAAGTTTTTCTACCTCGCCACAGGAAACAGCCCGACGGTCAACGAGGTCGAGAAGGCTTCTAATTTCCTCTATTGAAAAACCAAGCTCGCGGCTTTGCATTACAAAATGCAGTCGGCGCACATGCTTCTCATCGTAATAGCGATAAACTGAAACGACACGACGGGGGTCTGGCATGATGCCTGTCTTCTCGTAATACCGAATTGTTTCAGCGTTGCAGCCTGTGCGCTTCGCTAGCTGACCACGCGTTATGTCTGCTGTCGTCATTGGTCTGTTTCGCTTTCATGCAAAGTATCGCTTGACCCTGTAGTTACTACAGGGATTAACCTGATCGAGTGAACAAAACATTGCAAGCGATAGAAGCAGCGCAATGAGTGAAATTGTTGCGCGGGTTAGAATAATGGAGATGGCAGCACATGGCGACGACTGACCTCAAATTGACTGATGCGGGGGAACTCCCCAAACCCGGGCCAATGGGGCGTCTGGTTCGATTGGCGCTTGGAGCACTATGCCTGTTCTATGTCGCTGATCTCTGGAGTATTCGCGGCAATCCAATCACTGATGCCGGTCACATACAAACCCCGTTGTGGACCGGCATTATCTTCGGTCTGTTTCTCGTAAACTACGTGGTCAATATTGGGTTTTCTCAATCATGGAAAAAGTGGCCAGCCATATTAAGCGGTCTTGGCCTTGTCGGAGTAGCTGGCATATCCAAAGTCTTCTATGGCGAATATGAGAGCACCTTGATGGCTTATACTTTGCTTGTCTGGCTTCTCTACATATTCACTCATCTTGGAATGGCCTTTGTCCTTGCGGCCCTCATCCAAACGCCCGGATGTGAGATGCGCACGTTTCATCATCTTTGGTCATTGGTTTCGGGACAAACCACCAAAGAGCACATCTGTCCCATTGGGCCGCTCACACCAATAGACAACTGGGAAGCGGCGAGGCAGGTCTGACACTCCTGTGCAAACGCATGACGCATTCGTTGCCGACAATTGAATGCACAAGAATTGCGGACGTTGTCACAAACGCAAAGTCCAGGCGCATGAGGATCATCGTTCAACGCCGAAACATTTATCACTTGACCCTGTAGTTACCACAGGGATTAGCGTGATCGAGTGAACAAAAATTTGCAAGAAATTGAAGTGACGCCATGAGTGAAACAGTTGAACAGAACAACCCTATTGAAGGGTCTGATGACAGAAAGCCCCAGCAAGAGCGTTTGCTGGCGACAGGCGGCATTCTTGCAGCATTGTTGGCGTCCTCATGTTGTGTCGCACCTTTGGTGCTTGTGACGCTCGGTGTTGGCGGGGCATGGGTTGGCAACCTCACAGCCTTGGAACCCTATAAAGCGTACTTTTTGGGCCTCACCGCATTATTGCTCGTGGCGGGGTTCTGGCATGTCTACTTCAAGCCGAAAGAAGTCTGTGAAGATGGTTCTTATTGCGCCCGACCGTCATCAAGCCTCATCACCAAGTCAGTTTTATGGGGCGCCACAGCATTGGCGCTTCTTTCGGCAACCGTGGATTTCTGGGCCCCACTATTTTATTAGGAGAAACAGCTATGAACCGTAAATCTTTCGTTATCTCATCCGTTGCGCTCCTTGCAGTAGCCGGTGTTGGCACTATCGGACTAACCTCAATGCCTTTTGCGCAAGCTGAAACAACTACAGCGCAAAACGTCGCGGTCGCCGAGCAAACAGTCACATTCGCAATTGAGAAAATGACCTGCGCGGCGTGTCCCATCACTGTACGCGCAGCGATGCAAGGTGTTGATGGCGTTACAAGCGTCAGCATGGATTTTGACGCAAAGACAGCGACCGTCGTTTTTGACGCAGCGCAGACGAGTACTGCAGAAATAGGTGCGGCATCAGCGAATGCTGGATACCCCACAACACCCGTTTCCTAGGCCCCGGAAATGTCAAACGCCTCATTGCTTCGCATCGGCATCATTGGAACAGTCATTGTGGCCCTGTGCTGCTTTACCCCTTTGCTGGTTGTGCTCGTAGGTATCGTCGGGCTGTCAGCTTTGACGGGATATCTCGATATCGTCTTGTTCCCAGCCCTCGCCTTTTTTATTGCTCTTAGCGTGTATGCCGTTTGGCGCAGGCAGCACGCAGGTACGCCAACACCCGAAGATGGAGACCGCTAAATGTCGGATTGCTGTGAAACGAAAAATACCTCGCCCGATATTTTGGTAATCGGAGGCGGATCCGGAGGCTTTTCCGCAGCGATCACGGCAGCGGAAGCAGGAGCCCAGATTGTTGTTGTTGGTGAAGGTACAATAGGCGGAACTTGTGTGAACGTTGGTTGCGTGCCTTCCAAAAACTTGATCCGAGCAACGGAAAGCCTGCACAAACCGACAGTTGCAGATCGGTTTGCAGGCGTAGAAGCGAGTTCCAAGCTGGTCGATTGGCGAGCTTTGGTAGAGCAAAAGCAAGCTCTCGTTGATGATTTACGTAAAGCCAAATACGAGGATTTGATACCAGAGTACCCATCAATTTCTTACGTGGTGGGACACGCAGAGTTCACCGGGAACGGTACTGAAATCGCTGTTGGCGATACGATCTACAGTCCCAAGAAAATCATAATCGCCACGGGATCGTCTTCAGCTTTGCCGCCGATCAACGGCATCCAGAGTATCGACGTGCTGGATAGCACGTCGGCTCTGGAACTGGTTGCCCTGCCTAAATCATTGTTGATTATCGGTGGTGGCGTCATTGGCTGCGAATTAGGCAACATGTTCGTACGCGCGGGTGTTGATGTGACCATTTGTTGCCGAAGCCGACTTTTGCCGGACACTGAACCAGAAATCAGCGCCGCTCTTGCTGAGAGTTTAAGGCGAGAAGGCGTGCGAGTTTGCGAAGGCGTCGGTTATCAAAAGATTGAGAAAAGCAGCAACGGGATTGCGCTTTCTTGTGAGACCGAACAGGGGAAAACCATCATTGAAGCCGAGCAAGTCCTTGCTACAACGGGCCGGAGGCCAAATACAAAGACGCTTAATCTCGAAAGTGTCGGTATTGACCTGCGGAACAATGGTGGGGTCGCAATAGACGCGTTCATGCAGACAACCCATCCCGATGTGTATGCAGTGGGAGATGTAACGGGGACAGACATGTTCGTCTATATGGCCGCTTATGGAGGCAAGCTCGCAGCGCGAAACGCACTGAGTGAAAACGAACACGCGTATGACAACTCAACCATGCCTGCTGTTGTTTTTACCGATCCACAGGTCGCCACGGTCGGCCTGACTGAAGCGGACGCGAAGGCAAAAGGCGTTGAGGTGAAAACCAGCGTTATTACCCTTGATAACGTCCCACGGTTCACTGTCGCGCGTGAGACAATAGGCTTAATCAAACTTGTAGCGGATGCTCAGACAGACAAGTTGATTGGCGCATCTGTCTTCGCCCCGGAAGCTGGCGACATCATTCAGACTGTCGTGATGGCGCTCAAGGGCGGCCTCACAACCCGCGAGCTGGGCGACACAATCTTCCCGTATCTCACAGCTGTAGAAGGGCTGAAACTAGCGGCTCAGAGCTTTGATAAGGATGTAAAGAAACTCTCTTGCTGCGCGGGGTGACGTGGCGTGTCGGCATTGACCTGCAGAACAATGGTGGGAGATAAAGTAGTCTCACGAGGAGTTTAAGAATTCTGAACCCTATCCAATTCTATGCTGATTGCACCCACCGCAATCATTTCGCTAGACCTAGATAAGTGTGATCGGCAGGTTGTTCTTGAACGCAATGACCACCAAACTCTTTCGGCAGGGTTTGGTTTGTTCAGTCAAACACGAGAGCCCTGGCCTCCCGGCTCCGTCGACGTGACGCTCAGTTCCACAAGATGGCGGAAGTCGAGCGCCGACTAAGCACAGGGTCACAGGACAAACTTATTGGACATTTGTCTCCAGTGGTTTATGAGGCCCGGATTCCAGCGAACGACGGCGCAACACGAAATAGGCAACCGGAACAACAACCAGAGCCAGCACTGTCGCACTGATCATTCCACCGACTATGGGGCTGCAATGCGCCGCATCACTTCCGCACCAGTTCCACTACCACAATTATGGGGGTGAGCCCCGCGAAGATGACTGCAAATGTCATCACAATCGGTCGTAGACGACGCAACGCACCATTACCGATCGCCTCGCGAAGGTCATAAAGCCTATCTATAAGCTGTTGAAGGTGCCTTTGGTGGCGATGTTGATTATGCCCAGCTCATCAAAATCTACGGTAATGCCCCCGAAAGCATGACGGGACGCTACTCACCAGGTGGCTGCACTGGTATCCGCAAAAAACGAGTAGAGGGTGATCCAGATATTGACCATATGAGCACATCTTTTGTGGAACGCCAGGACCTTACGATGTGGATACGCATGCGCCACTTCACTCGCCTGACCAATGGCTTCTCAAAGAAGGTTGAGAACCACGCTCATGTCGTTGCCTTGCATTTCATGTATTACAATTTCGTTCGTATCCATCAAACTTTGAAAATGGCTCCCGCTATGGCAGCTGGCGTGACTGATAAGCTTTGGGAAGTATCAAACATCGTTGCTCTGCTGGGAGAACGAGAAGCAGAGGCTGCTCCGAAAAATCGGGGCGCTTATAAGAAAAGAAATTCAAACTGACCCACTAGCTGATTTTCGTATTGCTGCTAACCACTAGCTCTTTCCGACACGCTTTTGCCCATAGGTTCAAAAATCATGGCGACGAAGGGAGCGGCAAAGACGATGATGGTTATGTAGAGGAAGGCGTTTGACCCGCCCACTTTCTCTACTGCGAATGCGGCAAGAGCTAATGGACTAAAGAACAGCGTGCTAATTACTGCAATGATCGGTGTTGCTGTTGCAAACACGCGGTCACCGGCAAACGCTGCAATAACGTCCAGGATGGCGGCGAACCACGACACGTAAAGCCCAAACAGCGGTGCACCGGGGGCAGCCATCTACCTAGGGCTGGCCATATCCACCCTGAACAAATGGCGCTGCTATGGCGAAGGACCGCAGTTCATCAAACTCGGTCGCGCGGTACGGTATCGGCAGGATGATCTTGATATCTTTGTCGAAATTGGCAGGCGCAGTTCTACTGAAAGGACATGAACAAAAATCTCTTCTTTTTGCCCGATAAAAGCGGAACAGCGTGACTTCGCTAAAACAGCATTTTTGACTATGTCCGCGCAGCGCTTGCGACACCTTATTTGACTTCTTCGCTTGCACTTGTCACGTGCCCAAGTCTCTCCAGAAATCGCAGAGTTTCTCCAAATAGTTATCTGCGAGCCTGAGATATTCTGTCTTGGACAGGTTGAACGCCCAACAAAGACAGACTTCTAGCGCTCAACGTAATCCACAATGGTGTCAGCGCTAGCAGGTCGCCGTCAGCCTGGACGGGAAGAGGCTCTGACGCCGATATATGTACTTTTGTTGCATTCCGAAATTCAACATCCTTCAAATTGGATAGCCTCCCTAGAAGGATTGCCACAGCATATCGGATCAACGGCCAGCGCCCTGGGGTTTTCAACAACACAACTGTTAGATGATTGTCCCTGAGATGCGCTTGTGGGGCTAGGACGAAGGCTCCGCCATACCGGGAAGCATGCGTTACGATGACATGAGCTGCGAGCGCGGGTTCTCCATCAATAACCACATTCACAAGCGTTCCTTTCTCCCGCACGAACTCACGTGTCGCTGCAATCACATATGCGGCCTTCCCAAATTTGGTTTTGAGGGAATGGTTGATGTTCTGAACGACACGTGCATCAAAACCCACGCTTGCCATGAGAACAAAACCCGTCGCATCAGCAAATGGCATTTTAATGCTGGTTGGAAGACCTCTGAGCACACATGCCACCAAGCTGCGCATGTCTTTGGGTTGGCGGAGCTCCTGAGACAGCACGTTGGCCGTGCCGATGGGAAGAACTGCGAGCGGTATCGCCTCGTCGAGGAGGCCGTTCGCCACCTCCCGCACAGTTCCATCTCCCCCCGCAGCAACCACAACATCCACATCCTCAGGCCGTAAAGCAGCCGCTATCTCTTCAGCGCCGCCAGAATACTCCGTCACGAGCGTCGTAACCTCACAACCACGTGCCTCCAAGTCCGCAACAAACTCGGTGACAGTTCGCTGACCTCCGCGACCAGCAGTCGGGTTGTGAATAATGGTGATCTTATGTCTTTCACGGGGTGCATTTTCCGACCGCAATGATAGTGCCAAATCGTTTTTCTCCTGAGCCTCGCGGCGCTTCTGAAGCTTCACAACGACAAGCAGGGCAAGGCTTGATATTGCCCACGCTATCAACATTGTAGCGACTGTATGAGACAAATAATGTTGTCCACGTGCCATTTGATAGAAGCCCATGGTCCACCCGACCAACAAACCGAGGGCGAGCCACTTCCATTCCATACCGTTGTTCTGGCGCCACAAGCGCGCTGCCAGCAGAGCAAAACCACCCGAAGCGTGCCCTGCAGGCCAACAGTGCAAGCTTTGTTCCTGAGACGTCCAGTTACTTAGCTGATCCCAGATGGCAACATGCAGTACAGCGCCTCCAAAGAACTCCTCCTGTACCGGACAGGAGACCCCGGTTGACTGCTTAAGAATTCCGACAATAACCGGAATGGAGATTGCCGCCGCGAGACCAACAGAAACTTGGGTCGCTAGATCATCCCATCCCGCCACCCAACTGCGAAATATGAGCCAAGAGACAAGGCCAACTCCAGCAAGAACAAGGAGAATTTTTATCCCCCGATAGAACACTAGATGAGAAAACCCGCGTGCTTGTGGCTGGACCAGCCAACCACCGCCAGACCGGTCAAACAAAAGTTCTTGAACCCAGTGATCAAGACCACTCATCACCGGGAGTACACAAATTATTGCCAAACCAATTGCACAGACCACAATTTCCAATGCGCATCTACTAGAGACGCTCATTCGCTGTGATTTGCAGTCTGCCTGTCGGCGACCAGTGGCAACTTTGGTGTTACCTGCATGCATGGCTCTGCGAAGTCGAGGGAGCCCTCATAAACATCAGTTTCAACCTTGAGCATTCCCAACACAGTGTGAAAAATGTTGTCGTGGGAGAAAGGCCTTTCTGCGATATCTCTGATACACCCACTGTCAATTTCCTGCCTTTGCGCGAACTCCGTTCCCAACCAGAGGATCATCGGAACCTCACGCTGTTCAGCCGGGGAAAAAGCATAGGGCATACCGTGAAGGTACATACCCCGTTCACCAAGTGACTCACCGTGGTCGGAGACGTAGAGCATCGATGCATCTAACTTATCAGACGAGGTCTGTAGCTCATGTACAATTTGTGAGATCACTTGATCTGTATACAGGATGGAATTGTCGTAACTATTGGATATCTGCTCTTGTGTACAAAGTTGAATTTGGGTTGTGTCGCAAGTAGGAAAAAATTTGCGATAAGCTTCTGGATACCGCCGGTAGTAAGCTGGACCATGACTACCGATTTGGTGCATTACGATCACTGTGTCGGTCGTTATTTCCTCAAGTTTTGTTTTCAAGCTTTCAACGAGTGCTTCGTCATTGCACGATTGGTCCTTGCAAAACTCGGGAAACTTCTCGGGTGTCATCCGCTCCGTGGGCACGCGAGCACACACGCCTTTACACCCAGTATTGTTCTCCAGCCACATAACGTCGAACTTGGCCCTAACTAGAATATCGAGCAAATTTTCCCGCCACTTTGCTTCGTCTACTGAAAATTCAGACCGCGCTTCTGCCGAAAATAGACACGGGACGGAAACGGCGGTCGATGTACCGCAGGAAACGACATTGCCAAAGCTGACAATTGGCAATGCAGATAGTGAAGGGTTGGTCTGACGATTGTAACCATTGATGCTAAACCGGTCAGCCCTCGCCGTCTCGCCCACCACAAGGACAAAGACCATAGGACGATCATCATTTGAGACATCGCGCGCAGCGGACATGGCGACCTGTCGATATGTTTCATCGACATTCCCAATACTAGGTGCAAGTGCACGAAAGGTATAATAGATCGGCGATGTTGGGTTGATTGTGTAGCGAATTTGCCGGTTGTTGCGAACAAATGATGCATATTCTTGATAGAAACTCGCAGCGGTCACCGAGATTAAAAGTAGGCAACCCATCGCCGTTGCCAGGCGGATGATGCCCTCTTTTTTCCATGTGAATACTTTGATTGGCGTCGTCACAATAAGCCATGAAGGTACTGCGCCGTACAACAATAGGTGCGAAATCAGTTCGGTAGACAGGAAGTCGCTTGCCTCGCCCACGTCAGTGCCGGTGATGTTCAGGATCATCGTTTTGTCAAAGACAATCCCGTAGTTACTCGAGAAGTAAGAAACGGTTCCTGAAAAAAAGACAAGAAAAACCAGTGCAGGTTTTACGGTCCGAGAACTCGAGAACAGAAGAGACACCAAGGTGAAAGCTGACGCCAATACAGCACCGATGGACAGCAAAAAAAGATAGTCCCGAAGACTTCTGCCATCCCACTTGGAGAAAGTAAAACTCCAGAGGCTGTTGTTGTAAAGCGCGACCAGCGCCACTGAAACAATTAGACACAATAGCACTGGGTGAACTGATGGAAGTGCTGACCAAGTCCAGTTGCGAGGAAAGGCAATGCGCATGAGCCGGGAACCAATCGAGACCATAGCGACTGACATCGTCCCAACGAGCAGCCGTCCCTATAGGGAAGAACTGCTGCCTTCGTATACCCCGTGACTTACACAGACCTTACAACGCTGCAAAATAATCCAAATTACTACTCTGCGTTCAACGTAATAGTAAACGCAGCACCGTGACCTTCTTCGCTATCAACATGAACGCTCCCACCGTGAGCGGCCACTATGCGTTCCACAATTGACAGCCCCAGGCCCGCACCGCTGAACTTTGTGGTTTCACCACGAACAAACCTGGAGAAGATGCGCTTCGTCTGATCAGGTGGAACTCCGGGACCATCGTCCAGTACGCTCAGGCTCGCCGGATCATGCAAAACGACCAATACCGTTGATCCAACCGGCGACACTGTCAGTGCATTTTCCAGCAAGTTTCGGATAGCCATGCAAAGATATTCTTCATCGCCTTTGACCGTTAGTGGTCCTTCCGCTCCCTGAAGCTCGATCTCTTTACCTTGTTTGAAAGCTGTCGGGGCCATCAAACTGATGGCTGTCGTCGCAGCCTGCCGAAGACTTGCCTGCTGGGTATGCTCAATAACGAGATTGTCTGCTTGGGCAAGCCTCAAGAGCTGAGCAACTATTCGCTCGATCTTGCCCAAATCACGTAGAAGATCTGGAACGCCGTCAAGACTTGTGAGAGTTTCAGCACGAGAATGCAGAACAGCCAGCGGTGTGCGCAGCTCATGAGCTGCGTTCGCTGCAAATTCTCTCTCGCGGCCATACCCTTCCTCAATTTGGTCAAGCGCAATATTCACCGCCCTTACGAGCGGGAGAACCTCGTCTGGAACATTTCCCTCGGACAATCTCCGGTTCATCGTCGATGGTCCGATCGTCGCAGCCTCAGCGCTAATTTCTGTCAGCGGCGCAAGGGACCGGCGGACTGTCCACACAAGCAGAGGTAGCAGCAGCGGGAGAAACAAAAGCCCCCACGAGAACTCGAGAAGCTCCTCTGCGAGCGTCTCTTCGGATACAAGATCCGAGTGCTCCATACCGGCCTGTAGCACATAAAGTTGTCCAGCAAGAATGAATGGGAATGAGATACCGTTTGAATGCTCACTTGAGACCGGGTCTTCGTAGTCGAAATAGGCAAGCTCGGACGACTGGGCAAGGCGGGCTAGAAACGCCATTTTTCGACCATGCGACGACGCCACAGCTTGGCCCAGAGGGTCCAAAATTACAAATTCAACAGCCTCCTCAATGTCTTCGACACTCGCTGGCTTCTCGAACACAAACAGCGGTGTTCCTTCCGATGAGGAGGTGTGGGTCGCCACATATTGCATGGAAACGTGCATCGCAAATGAATTCAAGGCAAGATATCGGTCATCGTTCTCTTCAGTCCCAAAATGAACGTAGGCGGCACCAAAAATGATCAGGAAATTAGCAATGGACAACGCTAGCACCCGTCCCACCAAGAGCTGACTGAGTGAACGTGTCGACAGAACGAATTTGGTCATGGGGAAATTTCATCCAGAAGGTAACCAACACCGCGCACGGTGTGCACGGCAATGGATGCATTGTGCGCGATAAGCTTTTTGCGAAGCCTGTGAACTGTGACTTCAACAGCGTTTGGGGTAATCCCCTCCGAAGAATAAGTCATGCCGTCCAGGAGTACCTCTTTAGGGACGACACGACCGAAGCGACGCATGAGAAATTCGAGGAAAATGATTTCCATGCGAGTTGCGGGAAGAACACTGCCATCCACAGTTGCATCTCGTGCCGTTGTGTCCAATGTCACATTCCCGCACTCCAGCACAACACCCAGTGCGGCTCCAGGCCTTCGCAGAAGTGCCCTCAAACGAGCGATGAGCTCGGCCATCTCAAACGGTTTTGTTAGATAGTCATCTGCACCAGCATTAAGCCCGCCCACTCGGTCGCCAACGCCATCGCGCGCCGAAAGTATAAGCATCGGCAAATCCAGGCCGAGCCCACGTACGTGTGTTATAAGGCTGCCTCCGTCCCCATCAGGCAACCCGAGATCAACAATAGCAGCGTCGTAGCTTGTAGCAGCAACAGCAGTTGTCGCAGTCGCCAGATCGGGACAGTGATTGACAGAAAATCCTGAATTCGCGCACCCTTTTTCGATTAGGTGGGCAAGGCTGTCATTGTCTTCAACCAGCAACAAACGCATAGCATCTTCCGGTGGGTCCTAGGGAGGCGCAGCTCGAATATTTGGGCAACCATATCCTATAGGGATAACGATCATAGAACTGAGGTGCCGCATCAGATTTCTCAGGCCACCCTGTCGCACTGTCACCGACTTACCTTACCCCCGCCTTACAAGAGATTGATCTTAGAAAATATTTGCGCCGGAAGAGAGAACTGCTTCTTTACCTCATAAGCCATTGATTTAGCTCAGAGATCAAACTCAAATTGCACCAAAAAGTGTCATATTTACGACCAGCAGACATATTGAACGGCGGATCTTTTGGCGCTGGTTATCAGCGCATTCATAAGATCCACCACTGCTACCATCCAGCGACGACCTACGTCCTGGCATTCAGCACGCCCACAATACTGATCGATAGATCACAGCGCCCTGGTTTCGTCCAGGGGCAAAAGACATTGGCTATTGCGCCCCACCCACGTCTCGCCAAACCGAATATTGGAAACAGGAAGACGGCGAAGCCGCTCCCCCTGGGTCGCGGACTTGCGCAAAGCGCTCAGCCCAAAGCGGATGCTCAAAATCTTGGATCATGTCGCCGCTAAACGGCGGTCCTAAAGTTTTGGCAAATGCTCATCAAGTTGCGCTTTCACGATATCGCCAAAATCCACGCCCCGTTCAAGTAACAACAAAGCCCTATCGCCTCTTCCCATCTGACAAAAAGGGGACGAAATTCCTCTTCTCGGTAGCCAGCGCGCTCCTAACAAGTCGCTTGCTACCCGCAAAACACGCTGCTTAACTGAGAGCCAGACACTCCAATAGATCAGATAACAAAATGTCTCAAACCATCTGATGGCGGAGATGCGCCTTTATTGAAAGCTTTTGAAGGGAGCATCCGTTGGATGCGTGCTCCCAGCTGGTTATTGTCACGATAGAAGAGCGATAGATGACGTGCAGCATAGGTGGTGGAAACACCCGACCGAGAGGCTTCCTGGATGGCTGGTAAGAGAAAACTGCCAAGCGGCATTTTGGCACTTGGTCTGGTCAGTCTGTTTATGGACGCGTCTTCAGAGCTGGTGCACAGCTTGTTGCCCGCTCTTTTCGTATCCCTTGGCGTTGGCATGGCCGCGATTGGCCTCATTGAAGGCGTCGCCGAAGCAACAGCTGCAATCACCAAAGTCTTTTCAGGTTCGATAAGTGATTGGCTTGGAAAACGAAAAATACTGGCCGTGATCGGCTATGGTCTGGCGGCCATAACAAAGCCTCTCTTTCCGCTTGCTCAATCAGCTGAGCTGATTTTTGCTGCCCGTTTCATCGACCGTGTTGGCAAGGGCATCAGAGGCGCTCCCCGTGATGCGCTCATTGCTGACCTCACCTCCCCAGGTAATCGGGGGGCTGCATACGGTTTGCGCCAATCGTTGGACACGGTGGGTGCTTTTTTGGGACCGCTTGCCGCGTTTGTTCTGATGATCGTGTTTGTCGACGATGTGCGCAGCGTCTTGTGGTTTGCCCTCATTCCCGCGGCGCTGTGCATCGCCTTTCTGGTTTTCGGGGTAAAGGAACCCAAAAACATTCCCGCTGGCCGGGACCGGGAAGGCGCTGGCCGGTTTCCCCTGCGACGCGCAGATCTGGCCGCGCTCAGTCGCAGCTATTGGCTTGTTGTTGCCATTGGCGGTCTTTTTGCGCTGGCGCGTTTCAGTGAGGCGTTTCTCACCCTTCGTGCGCTCGACCTTGGCCTGCCCATAGGAGTCTCGCCGCTGATCATGGTGCTGATGAGCATTGTCTATTCACTCACTGCCTATCCTGTCGGTTTGCTTGCCGACAGAATGCAGCGCGGGCCCTTGTTGGCATTGGGTCTTGGGGCACTCATTTGTGCGGGCTTGGTGCTGAGCATTGCAGATGACCTGTATCTGGTAACAATAGGCATCATCCTATGGGGGCTCCACATGGGGCTAACGCAAGGCTTGCTGTCTGCAATGGTCGCCGACAGCGCCCCAGATACACTGAGAGGTACCGCCTTTGGTGTGTTCAACCTCATCAATGGGGTGGCCCTCTTGATTGCCAGTGTGGTTGCGGGCCTTTTGTGGCAAATGGTTGGCGCATCTACGACATTTTTTGCTGGCGCAGGGTTCGCCACCTTTGCGCTTGTCCTTCTATTGATTTCCCGTCAGCTGACGAGCCGAGAATAGAATTCTTAGTTGGTCAGACAATAAGGGGATCTGAGAAACAACCACTATGGAATTGGGTTGGGCGGCCAGCACGTCTGCACCTGCCACTTGGCTGAGGCTCCGACACTCTGCAGTCATCCTTGGGCTTGACGCGAGGATGGCCGAGCGACGACCATAGGTATAAAATCAACACTTCAGTGCTTCTTCTATGCAAGGGCGTCGGAGGCTCCGGCCTCACTTTATGTGAAAAGCCTGGGGGTCAGAGTTTGCGTAAACAGCAATAATGGCAAGCGAGGCCGCACTCAACGGTCAGGAAGGGTCACGAGAATATGCGCGACTCGCGTCTAACATCGTCGACTCATTGGCGGATGGTAACAGCTGATTTTCACTGACTATTTGCGCGCATCCTAAGACCGATATTGATACGCTTGCTACGGCCAATGTGGTCACCAGTCGCATGTTGTTTCCCCAAAATTTGGACAAGTCATTCGTGACGCACAAAATTGCGGCAGATGTTTTTTGGAACGGCTCCGAAGTCAACGTCATTTGTCACCCACTTGGCCGTTGTATCTCGGAAAATCCAACCGCACGGTAAGGCCGGGATCATTGTCGTCAATGGTTAGCGTCGCATCGTGCAGAAGTGCAACAGCCTTTACCAAAGCAAGTCCAAGGCCTGTTCCCAGCGTATGGCGCGCTTTGTCTAGACGATAAAAGCGCCGCAACACTTTGTCATGTTCGTCAGGAGGAATACCAGGACCATCATCCGCGACCAGCGCATATGCGCATCCATTTTCAACGCCAACAGTCAGACGAATAGAAGACCCAGAGGGGCAGTGCCGAATGGCATTTTCAATGAGATTGGCAAATAGCTGTGTCAAAAACTCGCGATCACCATATACCCACGCCTCCGCGTCTTTTCCACCCACCAAACAAAGTGTGTGTCCATTTTCCTCTGCTACGGGAAGATACGTTTCAGCCAGAATATTGAGCCTATCGGTAAGAGACACTTTTTCGAAACTCTTCTTACGGGCCCCTGCCTCTATCTGAGCAATTCTCATGAGCGCATCGAATGTCTTTGTTATATCTCCAACAGCAGCAACAGCTTCGTCAAGTTGTTCCAATAGGTTCGAGTCCCCAGAAATGGGAGTGCTCGTACGCGCCCGTTCAAGCAATATCCCCAACCGGTTCACCGGTGTCCTCAGGTCATGAGCAATATCTGTACTTACTTGCTGAATGCCGCCAACGGTCTCTTCCAATTGCTTAAGAGCCTCGTTTATCCCGCCGGACAGGCGATCTAAATCATCTCCTGACCCTGAAATCGGAGCTCTGGCCTTCATGTCACCAATGGAAACAGCCTTCAACGTAGAGATGATGGCATCAATGCGCCTTTGTCCACGGCGCGCCAATAGTGCAGCAAAAAAAACAGCGAATATGATTGTCGCTGCGGTTGCCCAAGCAAAAGCTGCAAGCACGACTTCTTGAATGTCATCTGCTTCTTCGTAGCTGAGTGCTACGATCAGCCGAAAATTGCCTATCGGCCTAACTAAAACTCGATAACGATCGTCCGCTTCCGAGGCAAAAGAAACGCCTTCGATGTCTCCGGACTTCATATTCACTGTGCCAGAAATTGGAGAACCTGCAACCCGGCTGCCATCCAGCGTTCCCAGCCAGACCACTTCATCTTCACTATCTATGGAGCTTGCCCGCATTGAGACCGCAGCAATGAGAGCTTCCTCTCCACCTGCACGATAGTGTTCTTCAAACCCCACCACTATCAATTCAGCCCCGTGGACCACCCGCGCGCTCAATTCTTCATTGACCCTTTGAAGAGCGAAAAAGCCCGCGGTAAGATAGGCCGTGAGAAATACTGCCGTTAGTGCAAAAGCTAATCGGACAGATGTAGAATTTACAACGTCAACTTTCCGCACGAAGACAATACCCCACATTTTTGACAGTGTGGATCAGCGGCATATCGAATGGTTTATCGATTTTGGCGCGCAATCGACTGATGTGTGTCTCAACGACAGTGGTCTGCGGATCAAAATGAAAATCCCAGACGCGCTCCAACAACATCGTTTTACTGAGAATTCTTCCTTCATTGCGCATAAAATATTCCAGAAGCGCGAATTCTCGCGGCAGCAAATTTATTGCCCTCCCCGCGCGCTTAACGGAACGCTGCATTAAGTCAACTTCCAAGTCAGCAACTTTTAGACACGTCAATTCGACGGCAACTTTCGGCCTGCGTCCAATGGCACCAATACGCGCGCTTAGTTCAGAAAAGGCGAATGGCTTAACGAGATAGTCATCAGCGCCAGCCTCTAACCCCTGCACCCTGTCATCCACGTTCCCAACTGCAGTTAAGAAAAGCACGGGAGTTTGAATTTTGGCGGCACGCAGTGCCTGAATGACCGCCATCCCATCCATACCCGGGAGCATTCGATCCAATACGATGGCGTCGTATGCCCCGCTCAGTGCCATCGTTAACCCTTCAACCCCATCAACTGCTGAATCAACAATGTGACCGCCACCCTTTAACCCCGAAACGATGTACTCACATGTGAGGATATCGTCTTCCACAACCAAGATTTTCATCGGTCGAAGGCCCCGTCTTGTTGCTCATGCACGACACTCGGCAATGAAATATTGCCGAGTGTCGCAGTAATTATTGAAGCCTCAATCGTGATCAGATTCGTCTTCGTCTTCGTCTTCGTCAGAATCATTATCAGCGGCATCACTTTCTTCAGTTTCAACTTTCAGAACTGAATAATTTTGTGCGTTTACTTTCGCCTCCAGTTCAGTGCCATCAGGCTTCAAAAGTTCGATTTCGTAGACGAATACGCCATCTTCCTCCCCGAAGTCCGCAGACATTGCACGGGCTCCAGTTTCATTTTCTGCAGCGGCGACGGCGTTCGAGAGGCTTCCAGAGGAAGACAGGAACGCCCTACTCTCAGCGACATCATTGCTGCTTCCTTCATTAGAGTGTGCGATTGCGGCACCACCAGCGCCAAGGCCGATAAGGGCAGCGATTGCGACCGGAACAAATTTGAGTTTTCTAGGCATTTCTGTCTCCTGAGGAGTTTTGAGGTGAACAACCCGCCCCTTCACAACAGAAGTAATGCCTCTACCTTACTTCAGCTATTCGTTACCTTTACAAATTTGTAAAGGTAATTCTGGCGCCTCACCCACTCTCAAATTCAAGCTTCAGGTAGAAGGACAGCCGCGCCGACTGACATGAGCATTTGGCTGCGTTTAGTCATCGCTTCCGCCAAAAATTCTTCGTAAATTTCTAATTCCATCACGACGAGACCCGACAAACATTCGCCAATTAGTCCTTCAACAACCGAATGGACCTCGATGTTGGCGATGTTTCTTCTACCTACGGGAGAAACGCGAAAAGGTCCTGCGGCGCCTTTACCGTCTTGAGGTCAGCCGAACGATGGTCGGTTGTCTCAGGCCGCGAACGACCCTGGCTTGAGGGCTGTTGTTGATTTGCCCAAGCGAACGGTTCAAGATGAAGTTCGCAAAAGTAAATATTGCAGGCAATCCTTGTCCCCAAAAGGAAATCGAATCGGGGACAGGATGTTGGCCTGTGCCCGCGTTGCAGTCCGTCCACACGCCGTCGGAAAGAATAGCAAATCGCCATGAAAATATTGCTTGCTGAAGACGACCCGCAAACCTCTGAATTCATTCGAAAAGGATTAATGCAGGCTGGCCATAGCGTCGAAGCCGTCGATAATGGGCGGGATGCGTTGTCGTACTGTCTTTACAATGAATGCGACGTCGTTGTCTTGGACCGGATGATGCCGGGGATGGATGGACTTACCGTTGTAACAGCTATGCGGTCAGTGGGTCGCAAGATGCCCGTTCTGTTCTTGACAGCCCGATCTGCTGTAGATGACCGGGTCGAGGGACTGACAGCAGGAGCAGATGATTATCTGGTCAAACCATTCCAATTCAGTGAACTTGAAGCGCGGATAATTGCTTTGGGTCGCCGTCCCGTTACGGCAGCGGAATCCACAAAACTGGTGGTGCATGATCTGGAACTGGATTTGATGTCGCGTGTGGCCGAACGAGCTGGGCAACCAATTGCATTGCAGGCCAAGGAATTTGCCATCCTAGAAGTGCTCATGCGTAATCCAGGTCGCATTCAAACCCGCACCATGCTGCTGGAGAAGGTGTGGGACTTCAATTTTGACCCCCAAACTTCGGTTGTCGAAACACATATCAGCCGTTTGCGGTCAAAAATTGACAAACCCTTTTCTACATCCCTGATCCGCAATGTGCGCAGCGCAGGGTACACGATCAGTGCGCCGGTTTAGACCCACATCTGCTCGCGCCCTTCGACTTAGTCGGCGTTTGGTGCCCCTGTTCTATCTGGCGGTTATTCTGGCAAGTGTTCTTATCCTTTTGACGGTGCGCAGTAGTCTAATCAGCACGATCGAGACCGGGCTACACAGCGCCATGACTGTCTTGGTCGATAACGAAATGGACGAAGGGGTTGTAGAGTTACAGCATGTTGTTTCGATCCTGTCTCGTCATTCCGATATCGCAAATGAACAAGTTTACGGACTATTTGACCTGAACGGCCAGCATATCGTTGGCTTGATTGAAACGCTGCCCAATATTTCGACAGCACAGTCTCATCCCTTCGAGATCAGCATTAACGGATTGAAAGGCGACTACCTGATTCAACGCGCGAATCTGGCAGAAGCCATTTTGATTGTCGGTGTTTCGACACAAGTTCTAGATCGCTTGACCACAGAGCTTTTGATCATAGTGCCACTTCTGGCTCTGTTTTTGATGGGTGCCGGGTTTTGGGTCAACTCGGTCTCAAATAGATCAATCGCAGATCATCTAGGCGAGGTGGAAGGTGCTCTACACAAGTTTGCTGGGGGCGACTTAAAGGCGCGGATTGCTATGCAAGACCCGCCCGAAGATCAAATTGGTGATCTGAGTTTTCAGGTGAATGACAACCTTGATCGGCTTGACCTTGCCATTGGATCAATCAAGCATGCGTCACAGGCGATCGCACATGACCTGCGCACGCCTCTAACCAGGACATCACTGGCGCTTCAATCAGTGTTGAAGGATGAAGGCCTGTCAGATAGTACCCTGGAAAAGCTGGACAGCGCCACGATAGAGCTGGAGCAGTTGGGTACAACGTTCGACACGATCTTGCGCATTTCCAACATCGAAGCGTCCCAAAGCAAGATCAATTTCACACTGTTTGATCTAGGTGCGATGGCCAATGAGATAGGAGAAAGCTACGCGCTAGCGCTAGAGGATGCCGGATACACGTTGCAAGTGACAACGCCAAAAATCGATAACGTTCTGGTCAGGGCTGATCGCAACATGATCGCGCAGTTGATCATCAATCTGGTCACAAATGTCATGAAGCACTGCCCCCATGGCACGGACGTTGAATTGATAATCGCTCAGACCGAAACAGGTGCTATGATCCGTGTTACTGACAATGGGCCCGGAGTTCCCGAAGAGGCGCTGGCTTCCATCTTTACATCCTTCACTCGGCTGGACCCTAGTCGAAAATCTAGCGGATCTGGGCTGGGGCTGGCTTTGGTCAAAGCAATCGCAAACCATCACGATGCGCACGTCAACGCCACTGACAAAGCGCCTGGCTTACAGGTCGACGTACAATTTGGCCCAAGCGCGGGCGCCCCGGTTTGATGGGACAATTTACCAGTTGTGTGCCGGAAGAATTAGACATTCCTGACGCCTTTCGCTTCGTTTTACGGACTTTGATGACTTGCAAGCGTGCCCGGAATTGCGCCGTGCGTTCAGGCGTTGGTCGGAGATGTCGCTGATGACAAGAAATAACATTTCACAACGTATTTCGTACATTCTGATCGTAACGGTCAGTTTTTTTCTGCTGTCAGGCTGCGTGCAGGGCGAAGCCTCTTTCATGTCGCCACAAGGACCAGTTGCCGCTGCTCAAAAAGCACATCTGATACGTGTCACTGCCATCACTATGATCGCTGTTTTGCCGGTACTGATATTAGTACCTTGGTTCCTGTGGCGGTACCGCTACAAGAACACCAACGCTCGTTATACCCCCGATTGGGAATTTTCAGGGCCGCTCGATGTTGTGATGTGGGGAGTGCCCATTTTGATTATCGTGGTCCTGTCTGTCCAGCTGTGGTCGGCGACCAAGGCACTTGATCCTTATCGCCCGATTGATCCGGCGGAAGGTGACTTTCGCGTGCAGGTGATTGGTCTCGATTGGAAATGGCTGTTTATCTATCCCGATCTAGGCATCGCCACAGTGGGCGAGGTTGCCTTTCCAGTTGGAGAGCCCGTCGGGTTCGAGATGACCAGCGACACCGTTATGCAATCTTTTGCAATTGGTGCGCTTGCCGGACAAATATATGTGATGCCCGGCATGTCCACCACATTGCATGTTGAGGCAGATCAGCCCGGCACATTCGAGGGCGAAAATATGCAATTCAGCGGTGTCGGCTTTGCCGATCAAAAATTTCAAGCGATGGCCATGACGCCCGCCGAATTCGATGCTTGGGTGGCGCAGGTCCGCGCGGATGGTGTGGCCCTGGACGCGGACAGCTATAGAGCGTTGGCGGCGCCTTCGACTAAAGCGCAGGCTCAAACGGCGCTGGCCGTACCTGCGCGTCCCGGTGGCGTGATTTATTTTAACAACATTCCCGCTGATTTTCTGGCAACTGTGCGTGACAGATATACGAGCGGCAAACCCGTCGACGCCACGCAGCAACCGGGCAGCCCGACCTATCAAAAAGGCGGCACACCATGACAACCTCGGCAGATTGGGGCTGGCCCTTGGGTGTGTTCATACCAGAACAACTGTCCTTCGTTAGGGCCTTTAACAATCCGACCACAAGTGAGTTGATTGGGGCTGGGGCCGCATCTTTGGTTGTGCTGGGTGGATTGGCGCTGGCCGTGTTCCTGATCTGGTCTGGCTGGTGGCGGCCAATATGGCGCGACTGGCTGACCAGCACTGACCACAAACGCATCGGGATCATGTATATCGTGCTGTCGCTAGTCATGCTGTCTCGTGGCGTGATTGAAGGCGCGTTGATGCGGACTCAACAAGCGGCAGGGCTGAACGGCGGGTTTCTGACGCCAGACCATTTTGCCGAACTGTTCAGCACACATGGCACCATCATGGTGTTCTTTGTGGCGATGCCCTTTGTCACCGGCTTTATCAATTATATTATGCCGCTGCAGATTGGTGCGCGGGATATGTCGTTTCCGGTGATGAACCAGGTCAGTCTGGGGTTGACGGTTGTTGGCGCGACACTGGTGATGATCTCACTTGTCTTGGGGCAGTTCTCAACCGGGGGCTGGACCGCATATCCGCCGTATACCGGCAAAGTGTTTAGCCCCGGTGTCGGGCCGGATTATTGGATATGGTCGGTGGCGATTGCGGGCATTGGATCGACACTGACGGGGATTAATGTGGCAGTAACGATCTACAAAGAACGCGCGCCAGGGATGCATCTGTTCCGTATGCCGCTGTTTACGTGGACAGCATTATGTGCCGCCATCATCCTGATTTTTGCCATGCCGCCACTAACAGTCTCGACCCTGATGCTCGCGATGGACCGCTATTTGGATTTCCATTTTTTCACCAATGACCTTGGCGGAAACATGATGAACTACGCCAACCTGTTCTGGCTGTTCGGACACCCTGAGGTATACCTGTTGGTTCTGCCAGCCTACGGCATCTTTTCCGAAGTGTTCGCGACCTATAGCGGCAAACGGCTTTATAGCTACACATCTCTGGTCTACGCGACAATGGCCATCGCCGTGCTTAGTTTTACCGTCTGGCTGCACCATTTCTTCACCATGGGTCAGGGCGCCAACGTCAATATCGCCTTTGGCATCGCCACGATGGTGATCGCGATCCCCACCGGTGTGAAAGTCTATGACTGGATGGCCACGATGTTCCGCGGGCGCATCCGGTTCAGCGTACCGATGGTCTATGCCACGGGATTTCTGATCTTGTTCGTTATTGGTGGGCTCACAGGTGTCATTCTGGCCAACCCGACCATAGATTATCAGGTCCATAATTCTGTCTTTCTAGTGGCCCATTTCCACAACGTCCTGATCCCGGGCGTTCTGTACGGGATGCTGGCGGGATATCACTTCTGGTTTCCCAAGGCCTTCGGTTTTCGACTGAGCGAGGGATGGGGGTATGTCACCGCAACCCTTTGGATTTTCGGTTTCGCCTTTACGTTTTTCCCGATCTATTTCGTCGGGCTATTGGGGATGCCCCGCCGTTCGGTCAGTTACAGCGACCCGGCGTTCGAGCCGTTTATGTTGGTGGCGGTGTTCGGGGCGGCCATGATCCTTTCGGCATTGGGGGCGTTGGTCGTTCAGCTGCTTGTCAGTATCCGCAAACGCGAAACGTTCAGCGTGCCATTAGGAGATCCATGGAACGGGCGCACGCTGGAATGGGCCACGCCATCACCGCCACCGGAATACAACTTTGCGATCATT
This sequence comes from Rhodobiaceae bacterium, assembly GCA_003330885.1. Taxonomy (NCBI): domain Bacteria; kingdom Pseudomonadati; phylum Pseudomonadota; class Alphaproteobacteria; order Hyphomicrobiales; family Parvibaculaceae; species Parvibaculaceae bacterium. The sequence goes on from CP030277.1 coordinate 1,835,033, forward strand.
CCCACTGTGACCGACCGTGATATGTTTGCAGTAGCCAAAGCGCAGGGCAATGCTTTTGAAAAACCTGCAGAGTACGAGGATATCACGCTCCCGAAAAACACCGCGATCGGCATGATGGTCTGGGTGAGCGGCACGGGTCTGGGCCTCGCATTGGTCTGGCAGGTTTGGTGGCTGGTGCTTGTCTGCGTCATCGGCATGCTGGTCGTGCTGATTGGCAACACGTTCCGCACAGACGCCCATAGGGTCATTCCAGCGGCAGAGGTCGCAGCGGCGCATCAGGCGTGGCTGGATCAGATCGCGGCGGCAACTCCGGTTGGCAGGTTGGGCGAGGCAACACCGCACAATAAAGGATTGGCCGCACAGGAGGCTGTGCAATGACTGAGCAACTCCACCCCGGTTTGAACCTTGGGCCACAGCACGGAAAGGCGCATGAACACGCCGAAACTGTGATGTTCGGGTTCTGGGTTTTCCTGATGAGCGATCTTGTCATCTTTGGCGTGATCTTTGCGACCTATGTGACCACGGTGAATCCGATGGGCATTGCGGGCGGGCCGGGTCCGGCAGACATATTCGACCTCAAAAGTGTGTTCATCCAGACGATGCTGCTGCTGACCAGCAGCCTGACCTTTGGCATCGCCACCTTGATGCTGCGCCACAAAAAGGGGGTACGCCATGTTGTTTTATGGTTGTCCGTCACGCTGGCGCTAGGCCTTGGGTTCCTTATCTTTGAGGTGCGCGATTTCAGCACGATGTTCGCAAATGGTGCCGCTCCCAGCCGCAGTGGGTTTTTGTCGGCGTTCTTTGCTCTTGTCCCGTTGCACGGATTACACGTGGCATCCGGTGCGGTCTGGCTTGTCGTGATGATGATGCAGATTACTCTGTTCGGATTGGTGCCGATGGTCAAAACCCGCTTGTTACGGCTGGCACTGTTTTGGCACTTTCTTGATGTTATCTGGATTGGCATATTCTCGATCGTTTATCTTGGGGGGCTTGCATGACAGACGACAACGCTGAGTTACACCACGAGTTGCGCCAGTATCTGATCGGGTTTGCACTTTCTCTGGCACTGACCGTAGTGGCGTTTGGATTGGTGGCCTGGGGAGGGCTGGCATTTAAGACCGCACTTGCCACCATCGGAGCGTTGGCGATCATCCAGATTATCGTTCAGTTTCGCTACTTCTTGCACATTGATCTGTCTGCTCAAAAGCGGGAGGATTTGCACCTAGTCCTGTTTACGATTTTGCTGCTGACTATCATGGCGGCTGGAACAATCTGGATCATGTCCAATCTGGCAGTGCGAATGATGTGATAGCGCAAGCATGAAATGAGCGGGAACTCTCAAAGCGGATGGTGGCGAGCACGAGTTGGCTGTCGACGCATATCTTCGTTATTGCCTGCTTAGCGTTGACAACCGTTGCCGTGGAATTTGTTTGCACCAGCGTCGGCCACCGCAATTAGCGGCGGCGCGGCTATTGTTCGTGTTGGGAACACTTCGCGGTGCCCTCCCGTTTTTTCTGGCCCTGAATTTTTGCAAGCTAGTATCGCGCTATCCGCCCATAGAAAGTCGCGACGCGCTAGGCGCGTCCACCGGCGCATCTGCTTGATCGTACATTCCGTTACCTTTGGATGCAGATGGCATCGACCAAGATGGGGAATAAGAATCGGAAGTTGGGCAAGGCCAAAGTGTTGGAAAATCTGCTTATGCCGAGCTTCCTTCTGAAAATCATCCTGCAGCTGGATTGCAATCCGCGGACTTGGGAGTTGGTCGAATATGCGCTCGAGGATCTCTCTATGAAACACGCTTGGGAAGGTCGTGCATGATTATCTGCTGGACAGACGTGGCCGACGTGCCTCTCAACTTTTTGTAAGTTTACGGATCGGTTGGTATTGTGAGAGGTTGAAAAACATTAGAAAGCCTACCTTCACCCGGAGCATGTTATGCAGTCATCAACCACCCACACCATCAACAAGATTGCAGAAATAACGATATTTTTTTGGATCATGAAGATCCTCGCCACCACGCTGGGTGAGACAACCGGCGATTTCATCGCTCAAACCTTGAACCTTGGCTATGTAATTGGCTTGGCAATCACCATGACCTTGTTGATTGTGATCTTATATTTCCAAATCAAGGCCAAAAATTTCCACTCACCGCTGTTTTGGGCAGCTATCGTTGCGACCACCACCGCCGGTACTGAGATCTCGGATATGATGGATCGGACGCTTGGGCTTGGATACGTGTGGGGGTCTGTCATTTTGACGATTGGTCTGTTTGTGACGCTCTTTGTTTGGTGGAAACGTGACGGAAACCTGAACGTTGACCCAATCACTCGCAGGGACGCCGAGATCACGTTCTGGGTCGCTGTCGTTTTTTCCAACAGTCTTGGAACCGCGTTTGGTGACTTCTTAGTTGATGTGATCGGATTGAGCTACATTTACGGAGCGATGGTCACGATGGGCGTTATCGCCTTGGTGCTTTTGTTGCACTATACCAAGGCAATGAACGATATCGCCCTGTTCTGGATTGCCTTTGTGTTTACCCGCCCGTTCGGCGCGACATTCGGCGATTTCTTGACCAAACCACTCGATCACGGAGGTCTTGATCTGGGAACTTATAATGCCTCGCTGATCTCGGTCGTTTTGCTGGCAATTGTTATGTGGTTCTCATTGCGAAAACGGCGAGAGATGGGCATTGAATGATGGGTCTGTGATCCCTGCACCCGGCTTCGATTGGTCAGTGTGTGGATGAGTATCAGGTTGCAGGCCTCAGGCAGGTAGGCCTGCAAACCCACTTACAGCTGCTTTGAGTCGCGTAAATTCGGCCAAGTTTACAAAAGTGCAATGTCCACGACGTCTCCACTCCAACTCAGCGCTGCGGGTAGAAGCCAACGCGAGATCAGGAGACGCAGAAACAAACCCCAACATACCAGCCCTGAAAACCCAAAACATGTATTTCTGATCCGTTTTGCGCCCATAGGACTGGCGGTGGATGTCATTGCGTAACTATTGACTAGTCTTGTGCTGTTGGCCCCCGCGCCTGATGCGCAGGGAAACTGGTACTTTGAGGTTCATGAAAATGGCGGGCTGGTCAGTTTAGTAATCTTCATTCGCCTGCCTCAGCGAACTTGGTTTGGGTTTATCTGATCGGCCATCCGAGCCTGGCAGTGGTCCACCACATTGCGCAAATTCTGAATTTGCCGGAAATGTGGTCGCTCAAGCGCTGCGAGCACCGCACCCCTCACCAAGAGGGCCCGCCTTTGAATTGAGAGCATCGTGGCGTGGGTAACTGACGTCAGACCTGCGAAGCATTTCGTGACCCCTTGCCCTTGCGATTCCGCACGAAGGCAGAAACTGGCATCATTCTGGAAATGTTAGGTGAGGGGCTTTCCCCGTTGGTAACAGTCACAGCCATCTTATCTCATGGAGATAATCATGAACCTGAACGGAAAAGTGTACATCGTCACAGGTGCGGACAATAGTATGGGCAAAGGCATCGCAGCACGCTACATCTCGAACGGTGCAATGGTTGCCATTGCTGACCTGCGTCTAGACGCGGCCGATACCATCGCCGTCTCGCTGCGGCTCTTGTTGGGCTACGCCGTTTGGATGTCTGCGGGCACATTTCGCACCCTGCCGCATGCGGCGGGTGCCACCTGAAGCCTTTGTAAGCCGCGTTCGGCGCGGGGCCACTTTCCCTGCTACGTTAAGTTCTAGATCGCAGGCGGTCGTCCCCGGCATCTGTTGGCGATACAATACGCGCTACCACACCTAGCGAAGCGAGTTGCTGAGTCGCGACACCCACAATCCGAAGGATGGTACTGAGGGACAATCGCTGGAAGCGTAGTACCTGCACCTCAAAAGATACGCCGTAAAATCGATTTGGAAACTGCGACAGCACTCTCGGTGCAGAAGCGGCCTTCGGAACCCAACATTCTAGCGAGGCTGAGCAGGCGAAAAAATGGCCTATGCTCCAGTCAGGAACATAGGCCAGTGGGGGCAAGTCGAACGGACGTTAGTGTGCGACCTCCAGACCGTCTCTGGAGCGTGTCATGTAGAGTACCGTAGCAGCGATCGCGGCAAAGAAGATCACGCTCGTAATGACCGTTCCAAGACCAAGACCACCGGCATCCAGCGGTTGCGACATGTAGTCGCCAAATGAGGCGCCCATCGGACGGGTGATTATATAGGCCAGCCAGAAGCCAAGAACGCTATTCATCCGACCACCATAGAACAGCCCTGAGATCACAGCGATCACGCCAGCATACATCAGACCCGATAGCAGGAAACCTGCTCCAAGACCTTCAGCCAATTGGTCACCCGCGGACGTACCAAGCGCGAAGGTGAACAGGATGGCCAGCCAGTAGAACGCCTCACGCCGGAACGTATAGATCGAGTGGATCGACAGTGTTTTTTCGACCGCGTACCAAACTGCAAATGTCACAGCCAGTGCAGTCGCAAACATCAAAGTGATGGGTGTAAAGTTCCAACCCAGGTTGTCGATGAAGTTGTCGGTAATCAAGGTGCCAACCACGCTGACCATTACAACCGCGACCCAGTAACAGACCGGAATGTAACGTTTTTGCTTAAACTGGAATACCAGCGCAATGATCAGGAATACCGACATCAGCAAAGACGTTGTTGTTAGTCCCAATCCCAGCGCGCTGTTGATGAAATCGGCAGCGGTTTCGCCAACGGTGACAGCGAGCAGTTTTACCAGCCAGAAATCCCAAGTGACTTGAGGCACGCGGTTGTAAATCGTGTCCCCAGTTTTGGGGTGCACCATCGACGACGCGTTCCCTTGACTTGCGTAAATGTCAGGCATGTTTTTCCTCATGTGTTGGGTCAGCCGCTAAGGCGCGCTATGCTCTATTGAGCTGTAATTGAATTCCCTCATAGGTCTTTACGCTTTCTCTCTGATTGCTAGCTTTCGCCAGTCTTACTTTTTTGTAACAAATGGACGCCTGCAGCTGTTCTCGTGAAGGGTTTGGAGGTCGAGAGAGAGGCTGCCGACCGGCCGTCGCGGGAGATACCTATTGAATACGGAAGTTACGGACGGCCACCGCGCTGTACAGATCAAGCTTCCGGAAAATGATGGCCAACGGATCTGAAGCAGAGGCTGAAATTCTCAGAAATCGGGAAGACGCGAAGGCTGCTCAGGCAAGACCTTCGATTGCCGAAACCGCTCGAGGTGTCATCGAACTCCATCCCGCGTCTGTCGAGAGATATCTTGAAGCTCTCACCAGCTTATCGAGTGGGCGCCTGGATCTCGAAAACGACGAAGCAGTCGCCGTTTTGCGTGAACTGGGTAGCGCAGTGGTCATCACGCCCGCAGAACACAGTTTAGACATCGTTGTTGAATTTTTTTAGCAGCGTTGCTTGAAGAAAATCCAACTTGTCGGGTTTGATAGTAGCGGAAGAGAGAACCGCTGCCAGTAGTCTTGTTGCTTGGTCGTCGGCCAAGACGTCAAGATTATCATCAATGCCGTTATCTCGTTTCGGCGATGGTCTGAAAATGGGGCCCGTTCTCCGAAAAGTCCCTAGAGGGCTCCCCTTCCAATTTCGGCAAGCGGAGTGGAGTTGGTGATGTGAGTTTCAGTTTCTTTTGAGCCCATCAAGGTAATCAGCCCACCACTGCATCATATCAACGCGCTCCTTCCAGTGTTCGGCACGCGCATACGCCCGACGCACCTCATCACTCTCAATATGGGAAAGCTGTCGCTCAATCGCATCTGGATGCCACTTTCCGCTTTCGTTCAACAGGCTTGACGCGGACGCTCTGAAACCATGAGCGGTCACTTCGTCTTTGGAGTATCCTAGCCGCCTCAGTGCGGCATTGAGCGTACCGTTTAAAATCGGACGATCCATGGTTCGCACGCTAGGGAGCACGAGTGGCGCCGCCCTGTGATCTCTCTCAATCCTTTTAAGATTGTGATCGCTTGCGTCGGAAGTAGCACGCGATGTTCACCGCGCATTTTCATGCGCCCCGCTGGGACCTTCCAAACCGCCGCTTCGAAATTAAACTCAGACCAGTCCGCCGCGAGCAATTCACCGGGCCTCGGAAACAATAACGGCATGACATGAGCTTGAGCACTGCATGTGTGCTTGGCAGCCCTTCAAAATCATCAATGGCTCTCGACAACCCACCCAGCTTCTCAGGGTCCATGATCACTGGGTAGGAATTGACAGTGGGACTTATTAACGCACGTTTGAGCGCAACCGTTGGATCAGTATCAGTTCGTGCGGTTGCGATGGCATAGCGAAATACGCTCCCGATAGTTGATCTCAGCCGCTGAGCAGTTTCCTAACGACCGCGTGTCTCAACATCTCGAAACACATCCAGGATCGCGGGCGCATTGATGTCTCTGACAAACCGGGCATCTAGTGTCGGATATGCAGAGGAGAGCATCCACCTGCCTTATTTCAAAGTCCTTTCGGCACGACTTTCCTGTTCGAGATTCGCAACTTATTCCTGGGCTACAATACGGAAGGTATCGCCATGTCGCTGTGCGTCTTCTTTTCGTTTCTGAGAAGGGTATCCGCCGCAAGACGCGTTAACGTTATTCGTCTGAAGACAAATTGGGGTCGTGTTGGCGGGCTTACAAGGAGAAGACTCAATTGGCGAGCTTTGTCGTCAAGAAGGCATAGCCCAGAACCAGTATTACTTACTCTTGGTCAAAGGAATTCATGCAACATGGACGCAAGTGTTTCAGAGGTGACACTGCACGTGAAGCGAACACTGGCGAAGTACAGGGACTGCATCGTGAGGCGCGTGATCTGATTCCTGAGCACACGAGATCGGCCTCTGAGGTGCACGTACTTAGAACATATAGTAAGTGCAGGAGCGACAAATGTGTCGCCTTGGTAAAACACCTAACAAGTTACCGACATGCGACGACGCCAACCCGCGATAGTACGATATCGCGCGGTAGCTTATTGGTATCTATTAGAAACTCCAAATCAGATCGGAAACAGCTAAGTCATTGAAATTATTGGTGGGCCGTGTAGGATTCGAACCTACGACCTAGTGATTAAGAGTCACCCGCTCTACCAACTGAGCTAACGGCCCCACCGACGATTGGGACGGCGCCCAACCGGATAGAGGCCGTGTTATAGGCGAGCGGCTCCCTACTAGCAAGCCTTTGAAATAGAAAGAAATTCGCCGCAAACAGGTGTTTTTAACGCCTTATTCCGGGTCTTCCAGAAGCGCCATATGGGTAACAGCCCAGCCATAGGACCGCAGCCGCCAGCTGTCAGCTTCCCGCACAAGCAGGAAGGCCCATCCGCCCTCCTCATAAAATGGGGTCCCATGCACCAGCCCACGCCAGCTTGTCGGCAACGTGAAAAAGGCTTGCCCGTCTGTCACAGAGAAATCCTGAGGATCTCCGAATTTGGGGCGAAGGTCTTCCAAATGCTCGGCGTGGGCCCGCATGCCCTCCTTCCACCTGGCGACTGCATCTGCGCCCTCAAAAAGATAAGGCGCAAAATTTTCAACAATCGTCACAGCTTGGTTTGAGAAAATGCCGTCTAACAGGGACTCATCACCACTCGCGATAAACCCCGCAATGGCATTAGGCACCGCCATCATTGAGGCGTCTGGAACTTCAGGTTCCATGAAACAGCCTTACCAGAAAGCGCCAGGGTTGCGCGTGATTTCGTAGTTTCGGTGAATATAGACGCTCATCAGAAAACCAAACCCGAGCATCAGGGTAAGCATAGCCGTGCCGCCATAGGACACCAGCGGCAGCGGAACCCCAACAACAGGAACCAGCCCCATTACCATGGCCGTGTTGATGAAGATGTAGAGGAAAAAATTCACGGTAATGCCAATAGCGAGCAAACGACCAAACTGGTTACGCGTCTGCAGACCAACGGTGAGACCGAACATCAGAACCATGACGTAAAGCCCAAGCAGCGTTAGGCCACCTACAAGACCCAGTTCTTCAGCAAGCATCGTGAAAATAAAGTCAGTGTGTTTTTCAGGCAGGAAGTTCAGGTGGGACTGCGTCCCTTCCATAAAGCCCTTGCCGAACACACCGCCAGAGCCCAGCGCGATCTTGGACTGCAGAATATGATAGCCCGAGCCAAGTGGGTCACTCTCAGGGTCAAGGAAGGTCAATACGCGTTGCTTCTGATACTCGTGCAACATGCCCCAGGCCACAGGAACTGCCCCCAGCGCTGCCAACCCACCAACAATGAAGTATCGCCAGGCGAGCCCGGCCATAAAAAGAAGCACCACACCGACAATCGCGATCAGCATCGCCGTTCCAAGGTCCGGTTGCCGAAGGGTGAGATAAAATGGCGCCCCGATCATCAAAGCAGGCACAACGAGAAAGCGAAGACGAGAAACCTGATCGAGCGTCAGCCCATGGAAATAACGCGCGAGTGCTAAGATCAAAGTGATCTTCATAAGTTCCGATGGTTGCAGCTGAATAAAACCAAGATCAATCCACCGCTGCGCGCCCATACCTCGAAAGCCGATAAACTCAACGCCCACAAGCAGTGCAAGGGCTACCCCATAAGCTGGATAGGCCAGGTTCATCCAAACACGGATATCAACGAAGGCGACAACAAAGAGAACACAAACACCGATACCGAACCGAACCGCCTGACGAGATGCCCAGGGATCAAAATTCCCCTCTGCCACGGAATAGAGCATCGCAAGCCCCATCGCAGCGATAGCAAAGATGAGAAGAAGGAAGCCCCAATTGAACTCAAAGAACTTATCTTTGAGGCTCATTTCCCGGCCACTGGCATTCAGAAATGCATCGACCATGACCTAGCCCTCCTGCAATGGTGAAACTAGGGAACTGGCGGGCGCCTGAGGGGCCTCTGCCAATGTATTGGATGGGTCGCGCTCCAGAACCAATCTCATGATGTCGCGTGCAATTGGGGCCGCCGTCCGGCTACCGCTGCTGCCATGTTCAACGACCACCGACACTGCATATCTCGGGTCTTTGACCGGTGCAAAAGCAACAAAGAGAGCATGTTCACGCTGTTTCCATTCCAGTTCTTCATTTGTAAGAACGCCGGACTCTCTCTCCTCCCGACTGATACGACGAACCTGCGCAGATCCTGTTTTGCCTGCGAGCTGCATGCCAGGTTCTGTCAGCCGTGAACGATAGGCCGTTCCGCCGGGAACATTCGACACCATGTTCATCCCATCGCGAGCCACTGCCAGCGCAGCATCTGAAACCCCCATTGAAGGAGCAAGAGGCGAGTCCATAATCTCTTCACCGACGGAACGCACCAAACGTGGCTTCACGGCGCGGCCACCATTGGCAAGTCGCGATGTCATGACCGCAAGCTGTAACGGTGTCGCCAGAAGGTATCCCTGTCCGACACCCGCAATAAGCGTCTCCCCCTGCTGCCAAGGGGCCCCTGTCGTTGCCCGCTTCCAGCCTCGACTTGGGACAAGTCCTGACTTCTCGCCGGGAACTTCATACCCATAGGACTCACCCAGGCCAAACCGATGGGCCATCTCGTTGATGCGATCAATGCCCAGACGTTTGGCAGCCTCGTAGAAGTAGGTATTGCAAGAGTGCATGATGGCCTGGCGCATATCGACATACCCATGACCTCGTCGTTTCCAGCAATGGAACTCATGGTTTCCGAGAGTCGTCTTCCCAGTGCAACGGATCCGCTCGGTCGGCGGCATAACCTTATGTTCAACCGCCGCCGCAGCTACGATCATCTTGAACGTTGACCCTGGAGGGTACTGACCCGCGATCGTTTTGTTGACGAGAGGCTTATACGGATTTTGGATCAAGCCATCCCAGGTTGCCTGACTGAGCCCAACATTGAAATCATTTGGATCATAAGCAGGTGTCGACACGCTCGCTAGCACATCGCCGGTATGAATATCCATAACCACAGCTGCCGCCGCTTCACCGGCAAGCCGCTCTGTTGCATATTTCTGCAGATCCATATCAAGAGTTAGAACGACCTTTGACCCTGGCGTGCCCGGGTCTTTCGAGAGCTCTCGGATCACACGGCCATAGGCGTTGACTTCAACATGGCTCGCGCCGGCAGCGCCACGCAGCTCCCGATCAAGGCGCCGTTCCAATCCGCTCTTGCCGATCCGGAAGCCCGGCAGTTTCAATAGCGGGTCTTCATCACCGAGATCATTCTCCGAGACTGGAGCAACATACCCAACCACATGCGCCAACGCCGGCCCATGGGGATAATGTCGTGTCTCCCCCACATCCGGTTCAATGCCTGGCAGATCTGGCTCGTGAATATTGACCTGCGCAAACTGCGCCCAAGAAAGATTTTCTGAAACCGTTATGGGCAGAAAAGCAGGTGACCGCCGCGCATCCCGTAGCACCCGCTTCCATTGCGTTTCAGAAAGCGGCACAACGCGATTGAGTTTGGTCAGTGTTTCTTCAATGTCTGGGGTTTGCTCTGGGATAAGGAGCACACGGAAGTTCTGTCGATTAGAGGCAAGCACAGTCCCGAAGCGGTCGAGAATTTCACCGCGAAGCGGCGCCAGCAGCCGCATGTTCACGCGATTTTCTTCTGCCAGCATCTGGTATTCAGAACTTTTGAGGACCTGCAGATAGTACATGCGGCTCGCCAGCCCACCGAACACGAGCAGCTGTGCACCGCCAAGAATGGCCGCGCGCCGAGAAAAGGTTTTAAACCTCGCATTGTCCGTGCCGTCAGTCAGCATGGATCCCTAACCCTGTACCAACAGCCGCTGGAGCAGCTGTTCAAAAAGTTTAGCAAAAACAGGAAAAAGCGCCACTGTTGCGGCCATCTGCACAAGGACAGGCGCCGGCGAAAGAACCTGGCCAAAATAGAGCGTCGCCAGGACCCAGCCCAGGAACCCGGCAATGATCGAAGAAACCAGGAAACCCAGCCAAAACAAGCTAAACGTCCGGCCAATCATCAATTGTCGTTGCGAGACCACTAGGCCGAACACAATAAGGTAAACAAGCGCCCACAATCCCAATGGCCCAGCAGAGAGAAGGTCATAAAAGAGACCGATCGCAAAAACACCGTATGGCGGAAACACGTCTGGTCGCTGCACAGCCCAGTAATAAACGGCGATCAGGCCAAAGGCCGGGGCAATCTCCACGCCAAAAATCCGAGAAAACGGTACGAAGCTGAGCAACATACAGAGAAAACCCGCAAGGAAAGGGAGCACAAGGAGTGCGACCTTGCCGGCGCGACCCGCCGATGACGGGGTAATCGGTTCAAAGCTCATGTACCGCCCTCCGTCGTTGGGGCGGCAGCTGGTGCTGACGCGGACGGCGTTTCACTTTGAGCATCAGAGGCAAGGGGCTGCAGAGCCGCCGGTGCATCCTGTGCATCAATCTCTCTGGGGAACTCATATTGCAGGACCCGGATCATATCGAGACGGGATCGATCAGAGAAAGTTTGCACACGCAGAAAACCATCGTCAGCCTCGACGAGCGCGCCGATGGGAAGACCTGGCGGTAGCAACCCACCATCCCCGGAGGTTACAACTCGGTCACCAGCCGACACTGATGCGAGTGCCGGAAGAAACTCCAGGCGCGGCCAAATACTATTGTCACCCGCGAGCACAGCCCGTGTCTGCGACGGCTCCACCACAACGGGCACCCGACTGTTCAGGTCTGTGAGCAAAAGAATTCGGCTGGCTTCAGATCCAGTAGCCACGATACGGCCAATCAGACCATCAGAGTCGATAACCGCCTGCCCGCTTTCCACACCCTGTGTAGAGCCGACATTGGCGATGATGGTTTCAACGAACGGCCCCCCGCTGTCGCCTACCACGCGCCCCGTGACATAGCTGATACTTGGATCGACTTGAACATTCAGAAGAGCCTCAAAGCGGGCAACTTTTGCTTCAAGCTTGAGGGCCGCTTCCTTCCACGCGAGCAGGCGGGCGTTTTCTTCCCGCAGCCGTTCATTTTCGTCAAAAACGTAAGCGTATTGATCGGTGCTTTCGACAACCCGGCGCGCCGCAGACACGGGCCGCGAGGCTAGCTCCAGAAGAGGCGCCGCCAAATCAGTAACAACCTGACGCGCCCGATCAACAACATAGGTCTCCGCCCGGCCGAGCAGTAAAAGCGCAGCCGCAAGGGTCACCATAAAGATCAAGGATACCCGTCCGGAGACATCTCGGATAGGAAGCGCAGGTCTGTTTGTCTGATCCATCACAGATCAACGCCCCACAGGGGGCTCCCATATCCAGATCGGCTTAATACACCGATGAAAAAACGTGTCGCATGGTTTTCATATGTTCAAGCGACTTGCCCGTACCGAGAGCAACGCAGGAAAGCGCATCATCAGCAATGCTTACCGGAAGGCCGGTTTCATCCCGAAGAACCTGATCAAGGTTGGACAGCAATCCACCGCCGCCGGTCAGAACAATGCCTTTATCAACAATATCTGCTGCAAGTTCCGGCGGCGTTGCTTCCAGCGCGACTTTGACAGCTTCAACGATGGCACCAACAGGTTCAGAGAGACTTTCGGCAATCTGCTTCTGAGAAATCTTGATCTCTTTGGGCACACCGTTCATGAGGTCCCGGCCTTTGATCTCAATTGTAAGGCCATCACCACCGTCAGGCGGCACTGCAGCAGAACCAACTTCTTTCTTGATCCGTTCAGCGCTTGATTCACCAACAAGAAGGTTATGATGGCGCCGGATATAGCCGATAATTGCTTCATCCATCTTGTCGCCGCCGACGCGCACTGATCGCGCATACACAATGCCGCTGAGCGAAAGAACAGCGACCTCTGTGGTACCGCCGCCAATATCAACAATCATGGAACCGGTGGGTTCTGTGACTGGAAGCCCTGCCCCAATCGCCGCAGCCATTGGCTCTTCAATGAGATAGACCCTACGCCCACCAGCAGAGAGCGCTGACTCCTGAATGGCTTTCCGTTCAACAGCTGTCGAGCCGGAGGGCACGCAGATCACAATCATCGGGTTCGCGAACGACCGACGGTTATGCACCTTGCGAATAAAATGTTTGATCATTTCCTCGGCGACTTCAAAGTCGGCGATCACCCCATCACGCATGGGTCGTATGGCTTGAATGTTGCCTGGCGTCCGACCAAGCATCATCTTCGCCTCTTCGCCGACAGCGCAAACCTGCTTTTTGCCACCGCGCTCAATGATCGCAACCACTGAGGGTTCATTCAGGACAATGCCGCGCCCTTTGACATAGACCAGCGTATTCGCGGTCCCCAAGTCGATCGCCATGTCGGCGGAGAGCATCCCTAGAAGCCCTTGAAACATGTGTTATCTCGTCCGTTGTGGTTGTACAGGCGACCCCGCAAGCGTGGGGGTCGCCGCAAAGCCCCTCAATTACCAATGAAGTGTCACCAAACATGGTGGCCAAATGGTTAATAGCGCCAAAAAGGCGGCATAAAAAGGGCGATGAGGCCTTATCTGCCCCTAAGTCCCTGCTTTTTTTGACAATTAGGAGATCAGGAAGCCTGAAGAGCTTCCGGCGCCGACTTCCGACGTTTCACGATGAGCTTGTTGAGCGCACTGACATAGGCTCTCGCAGAAGCCACCAGCGTATCGGTTTCCGCCCCACGCCCCGTAACTGTCTTCCCATCTTCTTCCAGACGAACGCTTACCTCTGCCTGAGCATCAGTTCCTTCAGTCACAGCGTGCACCTGATAGAGCTGGAGATGTGCCTTATGAGGAAATATCTCGCCAATTGCATTGAATGTAGCATCCACCGGCCCATCACCGGTTGCCACAACCGTTTTCTCTTCGCCTGAAACATCCAGTGTCAAAGTCGCTTCCTGCGGGCCTTCCGTGCCACAGACGATCTTGAGCGCAACAACTTTCAACACGCCCTCGCCGCTCGCCATTCCATCATCAACAAGCGCAACAATGTCATCATCAAACACGTGCTTCTTTTTGTCGGCGAGGTCTTTGAAACGGCGGAACGCATCTTCAACAGCATTCTGTCCCAGATCATAGCCAAGCTCTTCGAGCTTTTTCCGGAACGCGTGACGACCGGAATGCTTTCCCATTACCAACGAGGATTTCGAGATGCCGACACTTTCAGGTGTCATGATTTCATAGGTCTGCGTGTTCTTCAGCATCCCATCCTGATGAATGCCGCTCTCATGGGCGAAGGCATTCTGGCCGACAATGGCCTTGTTATACTGCACCGGAAACGCTGTAACCGAGGATACCAGCTTGGACGCACGCGCGATCATTTCGCTCTTAATGCCGGTGTCAAACGGCATCGCGTCACTGCGAACCTTAAGCGCCATGACAATCTCTTCTAGCGCCGCATTCCCTGCACGCTCCCCGATTCCGTTAATCGTGCACTCAATCTGTCGCGCGCCGTTGGACACACCGGCAAGCGAATTCGCAACCGCCAAGCCCAGATCATTATGGCAATGGGTCGAGATCACGGCCTTATCAATATTTGGCACACGCGTCTTCAACATCGAGATCAAAGCCCCATACTCTTCAGGCACGGTATAGCCAACAGTATCCGGGATGTTGATCGTTGTGGCACCGGCCTTGATCGCCGCTTCAACACAGGCGCACAAATAGTCATGCTCAGTACGCGTCGCATCTTCTGGTGACCATTCCACATTGTCTGTCCAGTTGCGCGCACGTGTGACACTGGAGATCACTGCATCCAGGACATCTTCCGGTTCCATTTGAAGCTTATGCTTCATGTGGACAGGGCTTGTGGAGATAAACGTATGAATTCGACCCTGTTTGGCATCGCGCAGTGCTTCACCTGCGCGGTCGATATCCTTTTCGCCAGCGCGTGCAAGACCACAGACCACAGCGTTCTTCACCACCCGTGCAACCTCCTGCACGGATTCGAAATCACCGTTTGATGCGATAGGGAAACCCGCTTCGATAACATCGACGCCCATCTCATCCAGAAGCTCGGCCACCTGCAGCTTCTCTTCCAGCGTCATGGAAGCCCCCGGCGACTGCTCACCATCGCGAAGCGTCGTATCGAAAATCAACACTCGATTGGCAGATTGGTCGGTCTGAGATTGGCTCATCGGTTGCGTCCTTCTACGAGCATTTCCAGGTGAAGTGGTTTTAGGCCTCACGGTCCGGAAATACGTCCCAATAACAAACCCGGCTTCCGTCAAAGAGAATCACTCCCTCACAACGATAGGAAGTGGCTGTTTAACGATCTGTTAAGCATGACGGATCGGGCTGTATTTGGCAGTTTTATGCCCTTGGAGAGGGTCGCGCAACCAGCTTAAGAGAGCCCAGAATATCAGTCGCGAGCTGCATGTTCTGTGATTGTCCGTAGGTTACCGGAAAGCGCACCCTTGGCTGCCTTGATGGCATCCACCGCAAAATCCATGACAGCACGCACATGGGCCATCTGCGCCAAATCATTTCGAGCCATGAGCCAAAGCTCAAAGGAGCCAAGCTGATCAGGACCAATGACACGCTCCAGGTCCGAGTCACGGTCTCCCAGAATGCAGGGCAATGCCGCAAGCCCCAGATGCCCACGGGCCGCCTCCGCCCGCGCGATGGCACTCGATGAGCGCAACGCTGTATCGCAAGCCTTCTCAGCCCGGGAAAGCCACCAGATGGGACCCAACGGACTTTCTGTCCGCGGAAATCCGATCAGTTGATGACCCTTCAAACCGCTCATATCAGACGGCTTATTCTGGTCTGAGAGATATTCCGGCGTGGCATAGAGCCCATAGGCCATTTCCCCGACCTTGCGCATCAACATGTCCCCCTGCGTCGGACGCGCCGCACGGATCGCCACGTCCACATCCTTCAACGGGTTCATGATGCGGGGCGCCTTTGTTGGGCCCATCAGGGTCGGATCTGTCAGCAATTCCATATCGAGAGCCGGATGGGCCACCCGAAAGGCCGGGACTGCCGGCGCAATCACGTGTGCGGCGACAATCTCTGTTGCCGCCATCCGCACCTGTCCCTCAGAACCAGCACCTGATGCCGCAAAATCACGTGCTAGCGATGAAAGGCGCTGATCAACCGGCTCAAGCGACTGAAGCAACCGCTCCCCTGCAGCCGTGACCTTGTATCCCGTGCGTTCCCGGTCAAAGAGCCGCGCGTCGAGATCTTCTTCCAGCGAGGCGACGCGCCGCAACACAGTGGTCGTGTTGACGCCCAACTGTGCAGCTGCACCAGAGAGAGACCCCGCCGCAGAAACCGCCAGAAAATATCGAAGATCATCCCAATTCATGCGCCACCACCTCTTAAGTCCCAGAAACTTAGCGAGCTTTCAGGTGGCCATCACCCTATTTTTGCAAAAATCACTATGCGAAATTGCATTATTGAAGTGATTTCAAGGCTTTACGGGGGTTATGCGGCCTGCTGCGATCTTTGCGGCCCCCCTAGCTGCATCTGTATCCGCGCCTGGCGCCAAAGCGACGCCCATCCGTCGCCGCAGATAGGCTTCAGGTTTTCCGAACAGGCGAACTTCCGCCCCATCGACTTGCAGCGCCGAATCCAGGCCCTCAAATGCTATGCCCATCTCATCCATTCCGCCATAAATGACCGCAGATGCCCCGGGCTCACGGGCTGCGGTATCAACCGGCAGGCCAAGGATAGCTCGGGCATGAAGCGCAAACTCGCTCTGGCGCTGACTGACCAGGGTGACGAGCCCGGTGTCATGGGGTCTAGGGCTCACTTCCGAGAACCAGACATCATCGCCCTTCACGAACAGCTCAACACCGAAAAGCCCGCGCCCACCCAGATCGCTGGTAACTTTGCCAGCAATCTCCTCCGCCCGTTCCAGGGCGGCAGCGCTCATCTGTTGAGGTTGCCAGCTTTCCACATAGTCACCGCTTTGCTGAATATGCCCAACAGGCGCACAGAAACTTGTCTCAACGTCGCCACTTGCACCCACCGCGCGAACCGTGAGCAAGGTGATCTCATAGTCAAAATCCACCAGACCCTCGACAATCACCCGCGCCTGCTCAACCCGGCCGCCTGACAACGCGGTTTCCCAGGCCGCATCAATCTCGTCTGCCGACTTCACCAGGCTTTGGCCTTTGCCAGAAGACGACATGACCGGTTTGATGAAGCAGGGAAACCCGATCTCCTCAATGGCGGCGCGCATCTCCGCAGCGCTGGAGGCAAATGCATAAGGCGATGTGGGCAGCCCAAGTTCTTCTGCGGCGAGCTTGCGAATACCTTCCCGGTTCATGGTGAGCTGGGTGGCGCGCGCCGTCGGAATGACCTCCGCCAATCCCTCAGCTTCAATCTCTGCCAACATGTCGGTGGCAATAGCCTCAATCTCAGGAACAATCAGATCAGGCTTTTCGCTTGCTACGAGTGCTTTAAGAGCAGTCCCGTCAGTCATATCGATCACATGGGCCCGGTGCGCAACCTGATGTGCCGGCGCATTTGGATAGCGGTCCACGGCAATCACCTCGACCCCAAACCGCTGCAGCTCAATCACCACTTCTTTGCCGAGCTCGCCCGAGCCCAACATCATGATTTTTGTTGCCGACGGGCTTAGAGGTGTTCCGATACGCATGACCGCTCTCCTATATGTGCACCGCTCGAGCATTTCCCGCTGTAGTTGAAGCACTTCAGCGTCCAGAAAGGCGACAAAACCAGACTCAAGGGATGCGAGCTTGTTTTCCGCCCTTTTAGCACTTTTTTAGTCATGGCCAGACTCCCTCTTGACGCCGAGAGAATATACAAATATATGAATATCTATTCATATATAGAGGTGATGCATGAAGAAGCTAGATCAGCCAGATGACGAAGAAACCATCCTCGTCGCTGAAACGTTCAAGCTCTTAGGCGACCCAAGCCGCCTGCGCATCGCGCTTGCCGTGATGGATGAGCCGGTGGCTGTCGGCGCCATCGCGGTACAACTCGACCTCTCCCCCTCGCTTGTGAGCCATCATCTGCGCCTCCTCCGAGCGGCACGGCTGGTGCGCCCTGAACGGGAAGGACGCACCGTCCGCTATTCCATCCACGACCATCACATTGAACATGTGGTGAAAGACATGCTGGACCATATCCGCGAAGGAGACAGGTCATGAGCCATACCAACAGTCACGAGCATGATCACGGGCCGGATCATACCCACAGCCATGCGCCAGATGTTAACCGTGGCAATCAACGGCGCGTGCTCGCAGCCATGTGTCTGACCGCGGGCTTCATGGTGGCGGAAGTCGTTGGCGGCGTTCTGTCTGGATCTCTCGCGCTCATTGCCGATGCTGGGCATATGGCGACAGATGCAGCCGCACTTTTCCTTGCCTATATTGCTTTTCGGCTTGTAAACCGACCGGCCGACGCCAATCAATCCTATGGATATCACCGCGCAGAGACCTTGGCAGCGTTCGTCAACGCTCTCACCATGATCGCCCTTGTTGGCTGGATCCTGTTCGAAGCGGTCCAGCGCTTTTTTGAGCCGGTTGAAATTCTCGGGGGTCTGATGCTCTGGGTCGCTATCGGTGGTTTGCTTGTAAACGTGCTCGCCTTCTGGCTTCTGCATTCAGGCGAGAAAGAAAACCTCAACATGCAAGGCGCTGCCGTGCACGTCTTGGGAGATCTGTTAGGCTCTGTTGCAGCTATCGCAGCGGCAATTGTCATCCTCTATACCGGTTGGACGCCTATTGACCCGCTTCTGTCGATCTTCGTGGCATTACTCATCCTGCGCTCAGCCATCGCCCTTGCCCGCCAATCCGGACACATCCTGATGGAGGGCACACCGATGGGCTTGGACATTGAGGAAATCAAGAATGACCTCCTCAATTCCGTTGCAGGCGTCGAAGACGTTCATCACCTACACGCCTGGTCCCTGACCGCGACGCGGGATGTGATGACCCTTCACGCACGCATCGCAGAAGGCGTCAATCCAGATCAGGTTCTTGCGGCGATCAATGACCGCCTGCGCCACAAGTTCCAGATTGACCACGCCACCGTCCAGATTGAGACGGAAGCATGTGCACATTGATCTGACAGACCTACCGCCTAAGCCGACAACATTTCCGGCACCATGTCCGCAATCGCTGCTTTGAAGCCAGTGACAGGGCTGGAAAGAACTGGCACACCAATATCACCACAGATCTCGGCAGCAGGCGCCATGGAGGCTTGGGCCAGCACAACGACATCGGCTGTCATAGCGACATCGCGAAGCCGCGCCGCGATGCCCTCGTGATAGTCGCGCAAGCGCCCTTCGCGAAAATCTTCCCAGACGCCGTCAAATACCCGCGCCTGAACTGTCGTGAGACGGCCCGTCTTGGAAATCTCTTCCTCAACCAGTGACAAAGTCGGCCCGATTGTCTCCGGCAATGCCGCGCACACGGCAATACGCCCGCCGATCCAGGCAGCCTGCGCGCCCATGGGCCGGTCAATCCGCATCACATGGGCGCCTGGCACATCCGCCCGTTCGGCGATGCCACCAAGGGTTGAACAAGTGCAGACAATCCGTGTCGCCCCCGCCCGCACAGCCTCATTGAGGGCTTCTTCCAGCTTGAGCTCAACCGCAATACTGACCGCACCTGCTTTCTGCACCGCGCAGAGCAGGTCTTCACGAACAATATGTCCGATCGGCATGCCTGGGGCGAGTTCATCGCGCAGCCGGTTGAAGGTCGCGATATGCGCTGGTGACGTATGTAAGAACACAAGGCTGGGCCTCTGTGTTCGGGAGGTATTGAGCAGTGACGTGCTGGTCATGGGTATTTCCTTTCAGGTCAGCACCGGAGCATTTGCAATAAAAGCTGCAGACTTTTGTGTTTTGAAAATGCGTTAGATAATGAAAAAGGCCCCCCGCGATCTTCGCGGAGGGCCTTTAGAAATTCGGCTTGTCGCTTGATCACACTATGTCGGGGTAACACCTACAATTTTGGCCACCACAAGTTTGTTGGCGAGTTTCGCCACCACGAGCACGCCCACCGCCGCGGCAGCAGGTGTCATGGTCGCAAGCGCAACAGGTGCGGTGCACGCACCGCATGTAGTCAGGCCATCAAATGTGATCTCGTTATTCATAAGTCTCTCTTAAGCCGCTTCTATAGAAATGTCACGACACTTTTCTATCATTAGCGTTCAATTTGCGTGACATCACGGACAGCACCCTTCGATGCATTCGTGACCATGGCCGCATAAGCCCGCAAAGCCGGGGAGATTTTTCGCTCGCGAGGCTCCACCGGTTTCCAGCCTTTCGCATCCATCGCTGCTCGGCGTTTCGCTATTTCGTCATCCGACAGAACCGCATTAATGGACCGATTAGGAATGTCGATCTCGATCATATCGCCCTCTTCAATCAACCCGATGAGGCCACCTTCTGCCGCTTCAGGGGAAACATGCCCGATAGAAAGGCCGGACGTGCCACCAGAGAAACGACCATCAGTAACGAGTGCACACTCTTTTCCGAGACCCATCGATTTCAGATAGGAGGTTGGGTAGAGCATTTCCTGCATGCCCGGACCACCCTTTGGACCTTCATAGCGAATGACGACGACGTCACCTGCTTTGATGTCCTTGGTGGTGATGCGCTTCACCGCCTCATCCTGGCTCTCACACACCCGTGCAGGGCCAGAGAATTTCCAGATGCTTTCGTCCACACCGGCCGTCTTCACAATGCAACCTTCTTCAGACAGGTTGCCAGACAAGACTGCCAGCCCGCCCTCTTTAGTAAAAGCAGCGGGAACAGAGCGAATAACACCTGTCTCCCGATCCGTGTCCAGATCTTTGAAACGACTTTGCTGACTGAAGGCCACGGTTGTGCGTACACCGCCAGGTGCGGCCTTATAGAGCGTATGTACATCTTCGTCATTGGTGCGCGTGATATCCCACTGATCCAACGCGTCACCCATGGTTGGTGTATGAACTGTCGAGACATCCCTGTGCAAAAGACCGCCACGCTCCAGCTGCCCCAAGATAGACATGATGCCACCCGCCCGATGCACGTCTTCGATGTGTACATCCGGCACGGCTGGTGCAACTTTTGAAAGACAGGGAACGCGCCGCGATAGCTCATCCATATCCTTGAGGGTGAAATCAACTTCAGCTTCCCGCGCAATTGCGAGCAGATGCAGGATCGTATTGGTTGACCCGCCCATCGCGATATCAAGCGCCATCGCATTCTGGAAAGCTTTGAACGTGGCGATACCCCGAGGCAAGACACTTGCGTCTTCCTCCTGGTAGTACCGACGAGTCAGCTCAACGATCTGCCGAGCCGCACCGAGGAAAAGCTCTTTGCGGTCCGCATGCGTCGCCACAACGGTGCCATTGCCGGGTAGCGCCAAGCCCAGAGCCTCAGCCAGACAGTTCATAGAATTCGCCGTGAACATGCCCGAACACGATCCGCAGGTCGGGCAGGCATTTTTTTCGATCTCTTCGACTTCGGCGTCGGTCCGGTCCGGATTAACCGCCTCAACGATTGCATCCACCAGGTCGACAGCAATCTCCTTGCCGTCGATCACAACCCTGCCCGCTTCCATGGGCCCACCGGTGACAAAGATGGTCGGGATGTTGAGACGCATCGTTGCCATCATCATGCCCGGCGTGATCTTGTCACAATTGGAGATACAGACCATCGCGTCCGCACAGTGCGCGTTGACCATATATTCAACTGAGTCCGCAATCAGATCCCGCGAGGGGAGCGAATAGAGCATGCCGTCATGACCCATCGCGATCCCATCATCAACGGCGATCGTATTAAATTCTTTGGCAACACCACCTGCAGCTTCAATCTCTCGCGCCACCATCTGACCGAGATCCTTCAGATGCACATGACCCGGCACGAACTGCGTGAAAGAATTCACGACAGCAATAATCGGCTTACCGAAATCTTCATCGGTCATACCAGTGGCGCGCCAAAGGCCGCGTGCACCAGCCATGTTACGACCATGGGTCGATGTGCGGGAGCGGTACGGGATCATGTCTATCTCCTCAGAAGGTGGTCTCAGAGCATTTCCAGTTGAAATTGCAGGACTTCAACGTCCGGAAATGCGGTAAAAAATCAGAGCGTTCTCATAATCCCATTTTGCGAGAAAGCTCCACAGAACCAGATAAGTCTCAGTTGATCACAAAAAAGGGGCCTTCGTGAACCTCACGAAAGCCCCTTTAATTTTGTGGCTAAGCGAGGTCGCTTTAGTTCTTTTCTTTGTCGACCATTTTGGTCTCTGCAATCCATGGCATCATGGCACGCAGCTTTTCACCCACTTCTTCAATAGGGTGATCTGCATTCATGGCGCGTGTTGCCTTGAAGCTTGTCTGACCGACTTGGTTTTCCAGCATCCAGTCGCGCGTGAACTTACCTGTCTGAATGTCGGTAAGAATTTCCTTCATCGCTGCTTTTGAGTCTGCAGTGATGACGCGAGGGCCAGAAACATAGCCACCATACTCAGCTGTGTTGGACACAGAATAGTTCATGGTCGCGATGCCACCTTCATACATCATATCGACGATCAGCTTCACTTCGTGCAAGCACTCGAAGTAAGCCATCTCAGGCGCGTAGCCCGCCTCGGTCAGTGTTTCGTAACCCGCTTTGATGAGCTCGGAGAGACCACCACACAGAACAGCCTGCTCACCAAAGAGGTCGGTTTCACACTCTTCCTTGAACGTAGTTTCGATGATGCCGGCACGGCCACCACCGATGGCAGATGCGTAGGACAGGCCAAGATCATGGGCATTGCCTGTCGCATCCTGGTGGATCGCGATCAGACACGGCACGCCCGCACCGCGTTGATATTCACCGCGCACAGTGTGGCCAGGACCCTTTGGTGCAACCATCAGCACGTCAATGTCAGCGCGCGGGGAGATAAGATTGAAGTGAACATTCAGACCATGAGCGAACATCAGCGCCGCGCCAGGCTTCATGTTTGGCTCGAGCTCATTGCGATAGATTTCGCCCTGCAGTTCGTCCGGTGTCACCATCATCATGACATCCGCCCATTTTGCAGCGTCTGCAACGCTCATAACAGTCAAGCCTTCACCTTCGGCCTTCTTGGCAGAAGCTGAGCCTTCACGAAGAGCAACAGCCACATCAGCAGCACCGCTGTCGCGCAGGTTCAGAGCGTGAGCGTGACCCTGTGAGCCATAGCCAATGATGACAACTTTTTTGCCTTTGATCAGATTAACATCTGCGTCGCGATCATAATAAACGCGCATGGGTCCTATCCTTTTAGTCTTATGGAGCGATCTCGTACCGCTCAAATTGCCTGTCAAAAATACGGTCTTGTTTCACATGCCTTCCGCGCCGCGCGCGATGGCAACAACGCCCGTGCGCGACACATCCACGAGACCCAAAGGCCGCATGAGATTTATGAAGGCTTCAATCTTGTCTGGTGTGCCCGTCACTTCAAAAACGAACGAGCTGTGCGTCGTATCAATCACCCGCGCGCGGAACGCTTCAGAAAGCCGCAAGGCCTCCACCCGCTTTTCCCCAGTCGAGGCTACTTTAATGAGCGCCATTTCCCGGTTTACCGAAGGGACATCATCGACGGAGAGGTCGACCACCTTGTGCACTGGCACCAGGCGGTCAAGCTGCGCCAGGATCTGCTCAACGACAGCAGGTGTCGCTTTCGTCACAACCGTGATGCGCGACATATGTTCAGCCGCATCGACCTCAGCCACGGTCAAGCTTTCAATATTATAGCCCCGGCCGGAGAAGAGCCCGATGACACGCGCAAGCACGCCTGCCTCATTGTCCACCAGGACAGCAAGCACATGTCGTTCGGATTTACTCAGATCACTCATTGCGTTTCATGCCAAATCTTGAAAACACCCGGAGGGCAGTAATTGAAAGGGAAAACGGGCCAAAAGCCCGCCCCCAAGGCTTTATTAAGTGAGGGCTTATAGCGGATCAGGGGCAAAAGGCGAACCTTTATCACCCCCTCCTCTTTACCCATCCTCGTTAGACGAGCATTTTGCCCTCTTCCGTGACCGTTGGCGCATTCGGATCTTCGCCGAGGATCATCTCATTGTGGGGCGCTCCAGATGGGATCATCGGGTAGCAGTTCTCCGCTGGATCCACGAGACAGTCGAAAATGACCGGCCCAGGAGCATCCAGCATCTCTGTGATCTTTACGTCCAACTCGTCAGGCTTGCTGGCCCGGATACCCGTCCCGCCATAGGCTTCTGCGAGTTTCACAAAGTCCGGCAGCGCTTCTGAGTAAGAATGGCTGTAGCGCCCACCGTGAAGCAGCTCCTGCCACTGACGCACCATGCCCATATACTCATTGTTCAGAATGAAGATCTTGACCGGCAGCCGGAACTGGATGGCTGTCGACATTTCCTGCATACACATCTGGATGGACGCCTCACCGGCAATATCGATCACGAGCGCATCTGGATGCGCAATCTGCGCCCCAATGGCAGCTGGCAGCCCATAGCCCATCGTGCCAAGACCACCAGAAGTCAGCCAGCGGTTCGGCTCATCAAAATGATAGTGCTGCGCCGCCCACATCTGGTGCTGGCCGACTTCCGTCGTAATAAACGTCTTACGGTCTTTCGTCAGCTCATAGAGACGCTGAATAGCCTGTTGCGGCTTGATAGGGCCTTCTTTACCCTGAACAAATCCAAGCGACTTCCGGCCCCGCCAGGTATCGATCTGCCGCCACCAGTCTGCAAGCGCTTCTTTGTCCGGCTGCGCAACCTTGGATTTCCAGATGCGGATCATGTCTTCCAGAACATGGGCGCAATCACCAATAATCGGAACATCAACGTGAACATTCTTATTGATCGACGAGGGATCAATGTCGATGTGGATTTTCTTTGAATTCGGCGAGAACGCGTCCAACCGGCCCGTAACGCGGTCGTCAAAGCGCGCACCAACGCAGATCATGACGTCACAGTCATGCATCGCATTATTGGCTTCATAGGTCCCGTGCATGCCGAGCATGCCGAGCCACTGGTCCTCATGCGCCGGATAGGCCCCAAGGCCCATCAGCGTTGAAGTCACTGGGTAGCCGGTCATTTCCGCCAGCTGCCGCAGCAGCAGGCTCGCATTCGGGCCTGAATTAATCACGCCACCGCCCGTGTAGAAGATCGGTTTCTTGGCACCGGCCATAAGCTCAACCGCACGGGTGATCGCAGACGCATCCCCCTTGATCTGCGGGCGATAGGTCTTGTGAACAACATTCGCTGGGCCCTCATAGGTGCCGCTCGCGAACTGAACATCCTTTGGAATATCAACAACAACCGGTCCAGGCCGCCCGTTAGTGGCAACATAGAAAGACTCGTGCATAACCCGCGTCAGTTCATCAACTGAATTGACCAGCCAATTGTGCTTTGTGCAGGGACGCGTAATACCAACCGTGTCGCATTCCTGAAACGCGTCCGAGCCAATGAGATGTGTCGGCACCTGCCCCGTCAGACAAATGAGTGGGATGGAATCCATCAAAGCATCCGTGAGACCCGTAACGGCGTTCGTTGCGCCAGGCCCCGATGTCACCAGAACAACACCGGGCTTCCCTGTCGACCGGGCATAGCCTTCCGCCGCATGAACAGCACCCTGCTCATGGCGAACCAGAATATGCTTGATGCCTTCCTGCTTGAAGATTTCATCATAGATGGGAAGGACAGCACCCCCGGGATACCCGAAAATGGTATCGACACCGTGATCCAACAATGCGCGGATGACGATTTGAGCACCTGTCATCTCCTGGCCGGACATGAGGTTTCCTTCCTTCATTCTGAGGGGCTCAGCACGAGCCCCCGTGAAACAGACAAACCGCGGCCCAAATTGCACGAAACCGGTGAAAACAAGAGAATTTCAGGGTTTTTGGCGCAAAGCCGCGGAAAACGAGGGCAATCTATCCACTCGTTGCCTCAGGGTCAAGGACTATTCGTCAATAAATGAAAAGATTTTGGCGATCTGACTTTCCAAATCTTGCGCAAAAACCTTGTTCCACGAAATCATTTGTTGCCGAAACCAGGTCGACTGGCGTTTAGCATATTGGCGGCTCTTGATCGCCGCCGCCTCAATCGCTTCATCCAGGGACATTTCGCCTGCAAGATACCCCCCAAGCTCGGGCACGCCCAACGCCTTCATGGCTGGCAATGACGGCGCTAAACGCCGTTTGAGGAGAGCCTCCACCTCCTCCACTGCCCCCGCCTCGACCATCAGGTGAAACCGTCGGTGAATGCGCTCAACGAGCCATTCGCGATCTGGCTCCAGCACAATCTTGGCAACAGGCCCGAGATCTGGCGCGGCAACCGGTTCTGCCTGCCAGGCAGATAGCGGCCGCCCTGTAGCCCGAAAGACCTCAAGCCCCCGCGCTATGCGCTGCGGGTCATTTTCGTGGACCTGAGCGGCCCAATCAGGATCCGCGTCACGAAGAAGTTCATGCGCCGCCACCGGCCCGATTTCTTCAACCTCCGCTCGCGTCGCACCGCGGATATCGTCCGGAATATCAGGGACATCCACAAACCCTTCAGTCAGGGCGCGGAAATAGAGCCCCGTTCCTCCCAAAACGATGGGGACCTTGCCCCGCGCCTGCACTCGGCCAATCGCAGAAATCGCATCAGTGAGCCACTGTCCAGTTGAAAAGACTGTATCGGCCGAGACATGCCCATAGAGATGATGAGGCGCTTGCGCCTCTTCTTCCGCCGAGGGTCGAGCCGTTACAATCCGCAAGTCACCATAGACCTGCATGGAATCCGCATTAATGATCTCTCCATCCAGCAGATCAGCCAGAGCGAGCCCCAAAGCAGACTTGCCGCTGGCCGTTGGCCCTGCGATAAGGACCGCCAATGGGTCATCCCGGTCTCTGCTGGTCTGGCTCACCCTGTACTCCTTGAGCATTTTCAGGAAAGGTCGACGCACCTATCCGTCCGAAAATGCGATAAACAAAACATCTGGAGCCCGGTTTTGAAACCTTCAAAACCGAAACGGCTCCATTAACGAAAGCGCCGTTGCTTGCATCATGTCCCATGTTCTCACTCTTATAGGCAATACCAGCACAGAGCTCACGCAAGATCACGTTGATGCCGTTGCCAGCGCCCTAAAGACCCCTGGCGCGTCCGACTGGTTGAACGCCGGACATGCCTGCGATCTACCCCTGGAAGCAGTAGATACATCAACGATTGAAGCAGCCCGCACAGCCCTGAAGGGCGCGGCCATCGACGTGGTTTGTCAGCCGCTTGCCCATCGCCGGAAGAAGCTGCTGGTGGCTGACATGGACAGCACCATCATTGAGCAGGAATGCATCGACGAACTGGCTGACGCTCTGGGCATTCGGGACGCCATCTCCGAGATCACAGAACGCGCCATGCGCGGCGAGTTGGAATTTGAGCCAGCCCTGCGCGAACGTGTCGGTCTTTTGAAGGGGCTCGCAGAAAGTGAACTGCAACGGGTGTATGAAACACAAATCACAGAGACGCCGGGAGGCCGCATGCTCTGCGCAACGATGCGCAAACATGGTGGCACCTGTGCCCTCGTTTCTGGGGGCTTCACTTTCTTTACAGAACGGGTCGCCAAATCCGTTGGCTTTACCTCAAACCAGGCAAACACATTGCTTGTGGAGAATGGTGCGCTAACAGGGGAAGTCTCCGACCCAATTCTAGGTCGCGAGGCGAAAGTCTCCGCCCTGAAAAGCCTTGCTGCAAACCTCAAGATCGACCCACGCGAAACCATGGCCGTTGGCGATGGCGCCAATGATCTGGGCATGATTGGGGAAGCAGGCCTCGGCGTCGCCTTCCGGGCAAAACCGGTGGTTGCCGCAGCAGCGCCTGCACAGATCAACCACGGTGACCTGTCAGCCCTGCTTTATATCCAGGGATATCGGTCAGACGAGATCGTAAACCCCGCCTGACCTGCCAAAGTCAGTAGAAGACCTATTCGTCTTCTTTGATGCGGACAGCAACAAACCGCAGGTCACCATTGCTGGCGAGCAAGAGAAGAACCGATTTCCGACCAGAGTCTTTTTCTTCTTCTACGTAGGTCTTCACATCAGACGGGCTGCGCACATCATTCTGGGCAACCTCGACGATCACATCGCCCCGACGAATGCCCTTCTCTGCAGCAGCACTGCCAGGATCGACAAAGGTGACAACAACACCTTCCACATCTTCTGGAACACTGTACTGACTGCGGGTTGTCGAGTTGAGGCTTGAAAGACCAAGACCGAGAACCTCTGCGGTTCCCTTTTCGTCTTCCTTGCCATCATTTCCTCCACTGGCATCTGCCGTTTCGGTCTCATCCAACCGATCGATCTTCACGTTCAGTGTCTTTTCTTTGCCATCACGGATCACAATCACATCAACGGTGCGGCCAATCGATGTTTCAGCAACCAGCTTCGGGAGGTCGCGCATCTCAGGAACTGGTTTGCCGTCAAATTCAACGATCACGTCACCTGGCTCAACGCCGCCGTCACTTGCGGGACCCTCAGGATTCACACCCGCAACCAAGGCCCCTTTGGGCTCATCCAGGCCAAGGCCTTCTGCAATTTCTTCGTTCACAGATTGAATGCGTACCCCAAGCCATCCACGGCGGGTTTCCCCATATTCACGGAGCTGCTCAATCACGGACACCGCTGTGTCGGAGGGAACAGAGAAGCCAATCCCGATCGATCCACCAGACGGGGAGATGATGGCTGTATTCACCCCAACAACTTCACCGTCCATGTTGAAAAGCGGACCGCCAGAGTTTCCTCGGTTGATTGACGCATCTGTCTGAATAAAATCATCATAAGGACCGGCATTAATGTCGCGATTGATCGCGGAAATGATGCCCGCTGTCACCGTGCCACCAAGACCGAACGGATTGCCGATCGCCATCACCCAATCACCAACACGCGCTTCGCTTGATTTACCAAAAGACACGTAAGGCAGATCACCTTCAGGTTCCACCTTGAGCACAGCAAGATCTGTCTTCGGGTCACGGCCAATCAGCTCAGCATCAAGCGACTCGCCATCTGCGAAGATCACTTTGATCTCATCTGCGTCGGCGATCACATGGTTGTTGGTAATCACGTAGCCGGATGGATCGACGACAAAACCGGAACCGAGCGACTGAACGCGGCGCGGCGCGCCCTGACGTCCCTGACGCTCCAGAAAGTCCTCAAAAAAATCTTCAAAAGGTGAGCCTTCAGGAAGGCCGGGCACCTGTTGGCGGGTATTGCGACCGCTTACCGTCTGCGAGGTGGAGATATTCACAACAGCAGGCGACAGGCGCTCGGCGAGGTCCGCGAAGCTGTCGGGCGCGCCACGAGCAAAGCTTGGGTCAGCACTGAGAGGTTGGAGAGCAAAAGCCAGGGCAAGAGCAAGAACAGCTCCCAACCAGGCTCTTCGAGTGGTTTTTCCCTGTCCCATCATCGTGTTTTCAGCCCTCACCAGCATGTCACCTAAACTCCTGATCCACCCGAGCGCACTACTGGCCCGTGATGCAATATTCACAATCCGCCTGAACATGGCCTGAAGCCGGTTCAATCAGAGTTAATAAAGTCAATTTTCCCAGAATAGAGCCCATTTTGGGCTTGGGGATAAGTTAGATCGCATTTTGACAGAGATTGTGGACGAATTGAGGCGTGAAAGGCGCCAAATTTCATCCGCGCACCAACCACACGATCACAACACCGAGAGCCAGGGCTCCAAGGCCAAAACGGCGCAGGGTCTCGTCAGGTGTGGATTGCGCCATAGCCATCATCTGTTTCAGCCCGCCCGGGAAGGCCGCGTAAACGAGGCCTTCCAGAACCAGCACCAGCCCTATGGCTGTGATCAAATCAGACATTTAGCGCTCGTGACGGCCTGCCGAGGGGGCGCTTAGCGCCCACCCCTGCCACTTGAGTCACCGAAATAGCGGAAGAAATCACTCTCTGGCGACATGACCATGGTCGTCGTGTCCCCATTTAGCCCTTCTTCATAGGCAAGCATGGAGCGATAGAAGGAGAAGAACTCCGGATCTCTGCCATACGCATCGGCAAAGATTTCATTTCGCTTCGCATCGCCCTCACCACGGATGGTGTCGGATTCTCGCTGCGCTTCCGCAACCAGCACGGTCACATCTCGGTCAGCACGTGATCGGATACGTTGAGCCGTTTCTGCCCCTTGCGCACGAAGCTCTTGCGCTTCCCGCTCACGTTCGGTTTGCATCCGGCGATAAACAGCCTGACTGTTTGCCTCTGGCAAATCCGCCGCCCTGATCCGCACGTCCACCACTTCAATGCCCAGATTGGAGCTCGCAGTGTTGAACTCAGTTTTGATGCGGATCATCATGCCACTACGGTCATCACGAACAAGCGTTTCAAGGCTTTCTTCACCCAAAACGTTTCTGAGCGAAGACACGAAGATCGGGTTGAGCCGCCGCTCGGCGAGCGCAACATCACGCACCGACTGGAAGAACTTCAACGGATCAACAATCTTGTAACGCGCGAACGCATCCACGACGAGACGCTTCTGGTCACCTGCAATGATCTCTTCTTCAGGAGAATCGAGGTTCAGAATGCGCTTGTCGAAATAAACAACGTTCTGAATGAAAGGAATTTTCCAGTTAAGGCCAGGCTCCGTTATGGCAACCCGAGGATCACCAAACTGAAGCACCAACGCCTGTTCAGTCATTCGAACTGTAAAGAAAGTCGAATACGCGACGACCACTCCCACAAGGAGAAGGATCGCACCACCTAGTCCAATTGCCCGGTTCATTAGCGGTTCTCCTCATTGCGCGCGCCACTACCCGGCGACAATTGATTAAGCGGCAGATACGGAACAGCGCCACCAGCGCCTTGCCCCATCAGAACTTTGTTCATGCCACCCAGAACGCGTTCCATGGTCTCCAGGAACATACGTTCCCGGGTCACATCTTTTGCGTCTTTGTATTCATTGTAGATCGACAGGAAGCGTTGAGACTCACCCTGTGCCTGCGCCACCGTCTGTTCCCGATAAGCACTTGCTTCCTGGATCAGCTTTTCTGCATCCCCACGCGCCTTCGGAACAACAGTGTTTGCGTAAGCTTCAGCTTCGTTTCGCAAACGCTCCTGGTCAGCTCGAGCTGCCTGAACATCGCGGAACGCATCAATAACAGCAGCTGGTGGGTCTACCTTCTGAAGCTTGACTTCTGTCACGACGACACCGGCACCATAGCCATCCAGGATTTCCTGCATGCGCTCTTGAACCGTGACCTGTGCCTGCAATCGACCAGACGTTTGGAGCACCTGGAAGGTCGACTGACCGACCACTTCTCGCATCACACTTTCAGCAACGGCCTTAACCGTGCGCTGGGGGTCTTCAACGTTGAAGAGATACTCAGCAGCATCCCCAATCCGCCAAAGAACGGAGAAGTTGATGTCAACGATGTTTTCATCACCCGTCAGCATCAGACCTTCTTTACCAAGGGCTGGAGACGTGCGCGCAGCGCGGTTGGCAAACTGTGCCGATGCGTTGCCACCCACATCCACCGTGTTCACAACTGTGACTTGCGGCGTGAGAACGGTTTCGATTGGATAGGGAAGTTTGAAATGAAGCCCAGGAGGTTGGGAATAGGCATATTTGCCAAAGCGAAGGACAACGCCCTCTTCATCCGTGTTGACCCGGTAAACTGAGCTATAAGCCAGAAGTCCGAGAACGACCAAAGCAAGCACAAGCCAAACGCCCGCGCTCCCGCCCGCACCGGTTCCGGTGGAACCACCGCCACCGCCGCCACCTGGAATAAAATCACGAAGGCGCTCTTGGCCCTTCCGGATCAGCTCTTCTAGATCAGGTGGCTGTTGGCCACCGCCACCACCACCGCCTGAGGGGGGTTGACCCCAAGGGCCGCGACCGCCGCCATTGCCGCCGCCTTGCCAACCGCCGTTGCCGTCACCGTTCTGATTGCTCCAGGGCATGGAACTTCCTTTGTCCGTAAAATCTAGTTGCCGCCGAGTTCGCCAAGATTGGCGAATCCTCTGCCGTTCTTCGTCACATGATAGCTGCTCTATTGTCGCATTACACGGCTCACCGATAGTAATTCGACTGCCTCGGCGTTATATGACACTCACCTATGCGACGCAACGCGCGCCACTCCTCCTAAATTGGGTTGAAAGGGTCTCTTCGCCACCCTCTCAGCTGAAAGAAATGCAAAGAAAGCCCCTAAAATGGCCTCGCTCGACAAATCAAACATCCTGGATGCACTCGCCACCGTTAAAGACCCCGACAGGGGTATGGATGTGGTTGCGGCTGACATGGTTCAGGGCCTGGTCATCAAAGAGGGCCACGTGCTCTTTTCACTGGAAGTTGACCCGTCTCGCGGTCCAGCTTTGGAACCAGTCCGAAAGGCCTGCGAAGACGCTGTCTATAAGGTTCCAGGCGTCCTCTCGGTGACAGCCGTTCTTACCGCCCATAGCGGCGAAGCCCCTGCCCCAGCCAAACCTGCACCAAAAACCGCGAGCGCTCAGGAGCTCAACATTCCTGGCGTGAAAAAAATCATTGCCGTCGCCAGCGGCAAAGGTGGTGTCGGCAAATCCACCGTCGCCATCAATCTGGCCATCGCATTGGGCAATCAGGGTCTCAAAGTCGGTTTGTTGGATGCCGACATTTATGGCCCCTCCGTCCCTCGTATGATGGGGATTGCCGAAAAGCCAGACACCACCGACGGCAAAAGGCTGATCCCTCACGAAAAATACGGCATCAAAACCATGTCGATTGGCTACATGGTCGATGAAGACACAGCCATGATCTGGCGCGGTCCCATGGTTCAGTCCGCCCTGATGCAAATGATGAACGATGTGGTCTGGGGCGAACTGGATGTCCTTGTGGTCGACATGCCGCCTGGCACCGGCGATGCACAGCTCACCATGGCGCAGAAAGTGCCCCTCGCGGGCTCCGTCATTGTCTCCACGCCCCAGGAGATCGCTCTGGCTGACGTACGCCGGGGGATCGCCATGTTCGAAAAAACCCACGTGCCGGTTTTTGGGATCGTGGAGAACATGGCCTATTTCGTGAGCCCTGGGTCTGGCGAAAAGACCTTCATCTTTGGGGAAGGCGGTGCACGGCGCACAGCCGAAGCATTAGGTGTGCCCTTCCTTGGGGAAATTCCAATCTACCCCGCCATTCGCGAAGGGTTGGATGAAGGAAAACCGGTCACAGCAACCGCGCCGGAAAGTGAAGAGGCTGCTCCCTTCGCGGAACTCGCCTCAAGGGTGTCGGCGTACCTGACTGACGGCAGTTCAGAACGGGCGGCACCCAAAATCGTTATTGAATAAGAGATTGGGGAACAAAAAAAGGCCGGCCAATTCTGCTTAAACAGAAAAGCCCGGCCAATTCCAAAACGTGTTTCTGACCTCTGTTAACGGCCAGCGACGAGCGTCGCTTTTTCCGCCGTTCCATCCGGTGCGGTGAGATCCCAACTGTCACCTATGTCTCGGGAAACCGCTTCGACGCAATAAGGCGGCGTATCCGGTCCCGTCGCAAAACAGGCATTGGCCCCATCAACAGCCCAGGTGCCGTCAGCAGACGTACCATCAGGCAGAACCTGGCTATAGGTCCCATCATTATTGATGAGCACTGAGCGTGTGCCCGCGGGATTTTCAATACTCACTGTGTTGCCATAAAAGTTCGCGAAAGGGTCCGCCAGCGCTGCACCGGTCATCGCAAACATGGCCACCATAAAACTGATCACTAGTCGCATCTTGTCCTCCCAAGAATATTGATCTTCGCACCCCATTTGAGAAACGAATGCTGGCACAAGCATGATGGACTTGGGAAGAACAAATCCGCCCACGTCCTTTTTCCGGCTACTTGTTGAGATAGTTGAGCGGCGAGCCGGCACGCGGCCAGGTGCACTTCACCAACCGACCTGATGAGGAAAGCGTCAGATAGGCTGTCCTAAGATCATTCCCACCGAAACAGATATTCGTGGTGATGAAATCATCGGTCGGGAAATGCTCAATATCTCCCTCAGGAGAAATCGAGGTGATGCCGCCATTAAAGATGGTTGCGACGCAGACATTGCCTTCCGCATCCACCGCCAGACTGTCGAAATAGTTGAGGCCTGTCGGATTGCCGATCATACGTCCGTGATTTGGCGGACCCGCTGAGATGATGGCGCCCGGTTTCTCAATATCAAAACCCCAGAGCCGTCCCGCTTCCGTGCTCGCCACATAAACAACCTTCTCATCAGGCGAGAGACCCACCCCGTTCGGCGTCTCAATGGGAAACACGACTTGAGTGATGGAGGAGCCGTCGGGCTGTGCGTAGTAAAGTGCACCCAGATCCTTCACCCGACCATGGGTCTTGCCAAGGTCGGTGAACCAGAAGCCGCCCTCTTTATCAAACACGATATCATTGGGACCATTTAGCGGAATGCCATCGCACTCCCGGTAAAGTTCCCTCACCTCGCCCGTCTCAAGATCGACCCGTTCAATGCGGCCGCCGGAATAGTCATCCGGCTTGCCACCTGGAATGATGAGTCCATTGAGGTCGTGCCATTCAAAGCCGCCATTATTGCAGATGTAGACAGCTCCATCTGGACCGATCGCCGCGCCATTGGGGCCACCGCCGAGATCCGCAACCACTTCCGTAGAGCCATCTGATTGTACCCGTGTCAGCGTGCCCCGCTTGATCTCGACAAGCAGCACGCTCCCGTCTGCCATAGCGATCGGACCTTCGGGAAACTCCAGCCCACTCGCAATCTCTTCCATCTGCATGACGCAACTCCCAATTATGTGTTTTTATGGGGAGAGGGTCGGATAGCGACGTCGACCCGTCAACTGATTTGCGAGACATCGGCGAATGAAAATGCGCAACAGTTTCATCACAATGTTTTGCGCGGCCATCTGGGTAGCCGTGACCTCAAGCGTGAGCCTCGCGAACACCGAACGCACAGCAGGGTTAGATTCTTTCATCCAGCAGCAACTAAGTGCGCATGAAGTCGCAGGTGCAAGTATTGCTGTGGTTCAAGAGGGCGCAGTCACTCACGAGGCGGCGTTTGGTACTGCATCCGCCGACACCACCACCCCTGTCGCCAAAGACACGGTGTTTCAAGCCGCGTCCATATCAAAAGCGGTGACGGCCTGGGGTGTGATGCGCCTGGTACAAGAAGGCAGGCTGGAGCTGGACGCTCCCATTTCCAAATACCTCACCCGCTGGAACCTCCCCATATCTCAATTCGATGAAAACGAAGTAACAATCCAGCGCGTTCTTTCTCACACCGCCGGACTCTCTCTGCCGTCCTATGTTGGTTTTGATCCAGGAAAACCCCTCCCCACCTTCGAAGCCTCACTTTCAGGCGGTACTGCAGGGTCGGGCTCACTCGAACTTGTCGCAAAACCAAATGAGCAATGGGCCTATTCAGGCGGCGGGTATACCCTGCTTGGTCTCATCATCGAGGAAGTCACCGGCCAGACTTTCGCTGACTATATGGTTGAGAAAATCCTTCTGCCTCTTGGCATGACAAGTTCCAGTTACTTCCCAACCGACGCTTTGTTGTCTCGCACGGCGCAAGCTCACGATTTTCATCTGAACACCATTCCCAACTATCGCCTCGCCGCTCAAGGAGCTGGGTCTCTACACACAACCGCTGGTGATCTGGCGCGCTTTGCCGTTGCTAACATGAACGATAACCCAGTGCTTAACCGCGAAACGCTGCGAGAGATGCACGCCCCCATAATCGATACAGGATTTGGCAGCGAAATGAGTCTCGGCTTTTTCGTTGAAGGAAACGGTCAGCTCATTGGCCACAGTGGCAGCAACCGCGGATGGAAGACGCGCATCCAGTTCTGGCCTGCATCCAATGTTGGGTTGGTCGTCCTCACAAATTCTGAAAGCGGCGAAGCGCTCGTAAGCGGTACGTTTTGCTATTGGAATGATGTATTTGAAATCGGGTTACTTACAGAAACTTGCGCCACTCAAAAAGAACAACAAGGCCGGCTTGAGACGGTTGGCTGGTTGACCACCATTTTGATCACGAGCATAGCGCTCGCCCTCGCATTGCGTTTGCTGTCGAACGTCCTTCTCAAGAAGCGGAGGCTTGCGCGCCCCACCGCGACTGAATGGCGGAGCTGGGCGATCGGACTGCTCTTGCTACTTGCCATCGGCCACAGCCTATTCCTCTACACAGGTCTTGGTGTCTGGGCAGTCGCAGGAATTCCATGGGGCTTTAGTATTACGGACCATGCGCCCGCCCCCATTCAATACGCGTTCCACGCCTTACTGGGGCTATATACACTTTCTGCAGTGTCTCTTTTGATGCGGCGTGCAAACAATCAATAGAGCACGACTGAGCGGATAGACTCGCCAGCATGCATCAGATCAAAGCCCTTATTGATGTCCTCCAGCGGCATAGTGTGGGTAATGAGATCGTCGATATTGATCTTGCCATCCATGTACCAATCCACGATTGACGGCACATCGGTCCGGCCCCGTGCTCCCCCAAACGCAGTACCGCGCCAACTTCGGCCCGTCACCAGCTGGAACGGACGCGTAGAGATTTCCTGCCCAGCGCCAGCCACGCCAATGATGATGCTTTCGCCCCATCCTTTATGGGCACACTCAAGCGCCTGACGCATGGTGTTCACATTGCCGATACACTCGAACGAATAGTCAGCACCACCGCCGGTGAGTTCTACAAGGTGACCAACAATGTCACCTTTAATCTCTTTCGGATTGACGAAGTCGGTCATTCCAAACTGCTCACCAAGTGCCTTACGGTCATTATTGAGATCAACACCGACAATCTGCTTGGCACCCACCATGCGGGCACCCTGGATCACATTGAGCCCGATGCCACCCAGCCCGAACACAACCACCGTTGAGCCAGGCTCCACCTTGGCGGTATTGACCACAGCGCCAATGCCCGTGGTCACGCCGCAACCGATGTAACAGACCTTGTCGAACGGCGCGTCTTTGCGGATCTTCGCCAGTGCGATCTCCGGCACGACGGAATAGTTCGCGAATGTCGAGCAGCCCATATAGTGCAGCACTGGCTTGCCCTTATAGGAAAAGCGGCTGGACCCATCGGGCATCAAGCCCTGGCCTTGCGTCTCCCGGATCGACTGACAGAGGTTGGTCTTCGGATTGAGGCAATAATCGCATTCCCGGCATTCGGGCGTGTAGAGCGGGATCACATGATCGCCAACGCTGAGCGAGGTAACGCCCTCGCCCACTTCAACTACGACACCCGCGCCCTCATGCCCCAGGATCGCAGGGAAGAGCCCTTCGGGGTCATCACCAGACATTGTGAACGCATCTGTGTGACAAAGACCGGTCGCCTTCATCTCAACGAGCACTTCGCCCGCGCGTGGGCCTTCCAGCTGAACTGTCTCAATTTCCAGAGGCTTGCCCGCCTCAAATGCCACTGCCGCTCTAACGTCCATTTCACACTCCCCTGTCGCAACCGCTTTCCCGGTTAGCGTTGTACTTCCAGATTAGACAAACCTGATGCAAGTCTTCATCGATAAATCAGCTCGACAGGTGTCCACGCCGCTTCTCGCCGGGCATTCCGCTCATCAAGAATCTCATCCGATGAATCGGTTGCCATAGTATCCGCAGTCTCAATATCCAGAAACAGATTAGCGTTGATCACCATACGCAGACCATGTTCTGTCGAGCAGACCGACCCGACCAACACCCCGCACCGCTTGCAAGACAAAAAATCAGCCGTTTTCATCCCAAACTGATAGCGAATAAACGCGTCAGGATTGTCCGCACGAACCTCGACACATCCATTCGGGTCAGAAAGATACCGCGCACCCTGCATCCGGCAGTGATCGCATTGACATGCCCGCGGGCGCATAGAGGAAAGCGGCTCTGTTGATTCAAAACAGACCGAGACCGCACCGCAATGGCAGCTGCATTCGTGCGAGTGCATTAAGTCAGCGCAGCGTCGAGCTTCTTCAGCCAGCTCTCAATGCGTTTTCTATTCACACCAAGATCTGAGTGCCCAACCTTTGAGCGGCTATAGATGGCAAATGTCGAGCTCCCGTCACCTAAGTCCATCGCCTCAAATGTAATGGTATCTGGAAAGCGCATCAGGGCCGAACGTTGCACGAACTCCCGCTGACCATCATCCGCCTGTTTTCTCGTGACCCGTGGTTCCGCCAGCGCCACATCCGCAAATGTATCTTCCAGCTTCTGCGCATCGACCGAATAGGTCTTGGGTGCCGCGTGAGGTGTCGCGTTCTGGCAGTGCCCCTCCGGCGCGATCAGAAACTGATTGGGTTTACGGGTAAGTTTGAAGGTCTTGAAATCCATTGCGTCTCTCCTTTGAAACAGAGGCTACACCCGTTCCAGCACAAGAAGCGAATACTCGTCACTGTCACGTTCATTGCGCGGCTGGCGGACATTGCGCACTTCGCGCCACTCTGAGCGATCAAAATCTGGGAACTTCGTGTCCCCCTCCGGTGAGGCATGCACTTCTGTCAGATAGATCCGCGTTGCCTTCGTCAGCGTTGCTGCATAAATCTCCGCACCGCCCAGGATCATGAGCTCATCAACACCGAGTTCCCCACAAAGCACCTCGGCACGCCCAAGCGCGGCATCGACACTGGTGAACACTTCCGCGCCCGGCGCATCATAGTCAGGATCACGGGTCACCACGAGATTGGGACGTCCCGGTAGTGGCCGCCTTGGAAAACTCTCCCAGGTCTTGCGGCCCATGATGATGGGCTTGCCCATCGTCATGCGCTTCAAATATTGCAGATCGCCAGACAAGCGCCAGGGCATGGCATTGTCTTTGCCAATCACGCTGTTTTCAGCGATCGCCACAAAAAGACAGATATGCATGTCGACCCGGTACCTATTCCTGGAGAAACCAACTCTCGCTACCTATCACGGCGCCTGGATAGGCTCAAAATTTTTCGGCTGTGTTTGTTGTCGCAAGCAAACCCGGTTGCGAAATCGCCCGGTCACTTTCGCAATAGCTCTTGCCTCGAACCACAATTGATCATCTGGACAGAACATTCTGCAATGGGCGCAACGCTTCACTACGAAGGAGAACACCATGACCGTTTACGTCCTCGCACAATTCAAGATCCACAATCGCGACCAATATGAAAAATACGCCGCGGCCTTCCTGCCTCACTTCGCAGAGCACAAAGGCACAGCCCTCGTTTCGGACGAGAATGTCTCTGTAAAGGAAGGTACCTGGGACAATACAAAAGCCGTGCTTCTCTCTTTCCCAGATGAAGCGGCCTTCGAAGACTGGGCGCTGTCAGATGAATACCAGGAGATCGCGAAAGACCGACAGGCAGCGACGGAAGGCTCGGTCGTCCTTCTACATGGTCTTCAATAGATCAAACAGCCACCGGCGCTGAGATGTGCGGATGCGGGTCGTAGCCCACCAATTCGAAATCATCGAAAGTGAAATCGAAAAGGCTTTTCACATCCGGATTGATTTTCATCTGCGGCAGCGCCCGCGGCTCGCGCGAGAGCTGCAGGTCTGTCTGTTCCAGGTGGTTGGAATAGAGATGCGCATCGCCGAACGTGTGGATGAACTCACCCGCTTCGAGCCCCGTCACCTGCGCCATCATCTGCAAGAGCAGCGCGTAGGACGCGATATTGAACGGCACGCCGAGAAACACATCCGCTGAACGCTGATAGAGCTGGCAGGAGAGTTTTCCGTCTGCCACATAGAACTGGAACATACAGTGGCACGGCGGCAGTGCCATATTGTCCACATCAGCTACATTCCAGGCAGAAACAATCAGGCGACGTGAATCAGGGTTGTTCTCAATTTGGTCGATCAGGTTTTTGATCTGATCAATCGTGCTGCCGTCGGGCGTTGGCCAGCTGCGCCACTGGTGACCATAAACGGGTCCGAGATCACCCTTCTCATCCGCCCACTCGTCCCAGATGCTCACCCCGTTTGCTTTGAGGTAGGCGATATTCGTGTCGCCCGCGATAAACCAGAGCAGCTCATGAACGATGGATTTCAGATGCAGCTTCTTGGTTGTGACCATCGGGAACCCGTCCGCCAGATCAAATCGCATCTGGTGGCCAAACACCGAGCGCGTACCCGTGCCCGTTCGGTCGGTCTTTTCAGCGCCTGTGTCACGGATCCGGCGCATCAGGTCATGATATTGCTGCATGAAGGTCTCTTCCCAATCTTGGAGGCCATTTTAACAAGCTCTTCGATTCGTGCCACTCGCCATTGATCTCACTTGATAGAGAAGCCAGCCTTCGCTCTAATTGGCCCCATACCCGATTGGGGAGAATGGAGCATCTTGGGGAGGAAGCTCATGCGCCTACAGGACAATTTCGAATATTACGCCCGTATTCATGGGGATGCCTTCTACGCCCGCTGCGGCAACCGCACCTTGACCTATGCGGAGGCCAATGAAGAGGCCAACAAGCTGGCTAACCTGCTGATTTCGCAAGGGTTAGAGGTCGGCGACCGCTTTGCCTATCTCTCCAAAAATTCTCTTGAAATGTCAATCCTCTACCATGCATCCGGCAAGGCAGGCGCCGTCCCGGTCCCGCTCAATTACCGCCTGGCTCCAGCAGAATGGGCCTACATCATCAATGATGCTGGCGCGAAACTGCTCTTCGCCCACAAAGACCTTGCCCCCGCTGTGGATACGGTCCGAGCGGACCTCAAATCTGTCGAGACCTGCTACGCCATTGATGTCACGCCACCCGCAGGCTGGGAGGATTATGCTGCGGCGGTTGCCGCCCAGGACACAGCCAACATTCCAGACCGAGGCGTCACGGGCGATAACGCCCTCTACCAGATGTACACATCAGGCACGACCGGTCGCCCGAAAGGCGCCATCCTCACCCACAGCAATATCCTGGCCAACCTGGAGCAGATGCGAAATGTGATTTCCGCGCGCATGACTTTGGGCGACAAAATCCTGGTTGCCGCGCCGATGTATCACGCGGCGGGAACCATGGTCAGTCTCCATGGGCTGCATTCAGGCGCAGGCGTGGTCATTCACGAAGACTTCGTACCTGGGGATGTGGTCGACGCGCTTGCCAATGATGGCATAACCACAACAGTTCTTGTCCCTGCCATGATCCAGGCCTGCCTTGTTATGGTGCCTGATGTGAAGGACCGTGATTACTCGTCCCTCAAAGCCATGGTGTATGGTGCATCGCCCATCGCAGAGGAAACACTGCGCGGCGCCATGGAAACTTTTGAGTGCGATTTCTACCAAGCCTTCGGCATGACAGAGACAACCTCATCTGTCGTCTACCTCAATGCCGAAGACCATGTACGGGCCCTCAAAGAAAAGCCGGAACTGCTGCTCGCCGCCGGTCGCGCCATCACAGGCACACACGTGCGCATCGTTGATGAGAATGACGAGGATGTGCCAGTAGGAGAAGTGGGCGAGATCATCTGCAAAGGCCCACAGATCATGCAGGGCTACTGGAACATGGAGGAAGCAACAGCCGAAGCGCTCCGAGACGGTTGGATGCATACAGGCGATGCCGCCAGTATGGACGAAGAAGGCTATGTCTACATTCAGGACCGCATCAAAGACATGATCGTGTCGGGCGGCGAAAACGTCTATCCTCGTGAAGTTGAAAACGCGCTCTTTGAACATCCCGCTATTGTCGATGCTGCTGTGTTTGGCATTCCCGGCGCGAAGTTTGGGGAGGACGTGATGGCAACGGTTGTTCTGAAAGAAGGCGAAAGCCTAACCGAGGACGACGTCATCAACTTCTGCCGAACCAAACTGGGCGGCTACAAGATCCCGCGCCGGGTCTACTTCATGGACGAGCTGCCCCGCAATGCCAGCGGCAAGGTTCTGAAAAAAGATCTGCGGGAGCCCTATTGGGAAGGCCACACCCGCAGAGTTTCTGGTTGATCAGCGAAGCGGTTTCACAACGTAGTAGGCAAACGCCGTCAGGTGTGCCTGATTGAAGAGACCAATACGTTCCAACAGAGACTGGTTATTGTTCCGAAACCGCTCACCCGCTTCAGGCGTGTCATAGGAAAGCAAGACCGCTTCGTCTGGTGTCGGCATGCCGGCTGCTCGGTGAACCTCGATAAACGCTTCGTTGCGATACGCATCATCCAGTCCAGCAACTGTCGCACCAAGTGCTGCCAAGTCAGCATCCCGAGCGGCCAGGTCACTATTGGAATAGCGGCTGAGCTTCAAGATATAGGCTCGCCCAATGACGTTTCGTTCGATCATGGGGCCTTCCAGATAGCGCCCTTCTACAAGGGCAACAGGCACTGCGACGTCTGACAAACCATTGAGCGCCAAACGTCCAGCTGAGTCATCCAGCAAGGGCGAGCGACAGATAATGTGAATAAGCCGGTTTGCCACCGCAAGGCCAATGTCAGCTTGTACACCCACCACCTCACCTACACGCGCAACAGCACAGCCCTGCGACGAGAGAGCGGCTTCCGTTTCACTGACGGCTTCGTCAAAGCGCACAGGATCAGCCGCGTTGTAAAGTCCGATGACACCAGATTGCGTATTCGCAAACGCTGGCAAGGCCAAAGCAACAAGCGAGAAGAGAACCGTACTGACAAAGAGTACGGAATGTCGGAATGGATAGATCATGTAGGAATTCCTTTGTGCAGAAGCCGCTCACGCAACATCAATGAACACTTTGTGGTTTTTAAAAACATCTGTGGGGAGATCCCCGGGCGCCGCCGTCAACTCCTGAATGGCCATGATAGGAGCGGACATAAACACGGTCGGATGAGCTGGAACTGAAAGGCTCGCCGCATGCCCTACGAACCGAGCCTTAAAGTCAGCCTCAGTCCACCCATATTCAACGCGTGCCTGTTCTTCGCCATTCTTTGTAAGAGCAAGCCGCATCTCCCCCTTCATCGGTCCCTCAATGTCAGCGTCAATGAGCGTTACTTCGTAATCCATCACTCTTCCTCCTATACCGGTTGAGGGGGCGGAAGATGACTGATATCAAGCGGATTGAAAATTATCCAAATGTGAAACATATTGGTGCATAATAAATCCATGTTCGATTGGGATGACATACGGCTATTTCTGGCTGCAGCTCGCGCCAGTACAATCCGCGGTGCAGCGCGAGACCTGGGCATCACGCATGCGACCGTTTCCCGACGCCTGCATTCTTTGGAGGAAAAACTTGGCGCCAAGCTTTTCGAACGCACCGTGGACGGACATACGCTCACCAGTGCTGGCCACTCCATCATGGAAACAGCTGAGCGAGCAGAACGCGAGATGGCAACCATCGACCGCAAACTGTTCGCGCAAGACACCCGCATGGCAGGAATCGTGCGCCTTTCTATTCATGACATTCTTTTTCACTCTCTCCTGCACACCAGCCTGAAAGAGTTTCAGATAAAACACCCGATGATCGAGTTGGACATTAATGCCACCGGTCGTCTCGCCAATCTCGCCCAACGCGAAGCGGACCTGGTGGTCCGTGCGACCAAAACGCCGCCCGAAAGTGCGTTCGGGCGCAAAATCACCCATAGCCCCCTCGCGGTATTTGCCTCCAAAAACTATTTGAAGAATCGGCCCAAACTTGATCGCTGGGTAAAACTCACCTACGGCCCCTCGGAGAAGCCGCCCATCCCTGCGCGAACGGTCGTGACCGTCGATAGCGCATACGCCACGGCACGCCTCGTCGCCGATGGTGTCGGCATGGGGACACTGCCCTGCTATCAGGGAGACACGTTCCCGGGTCTATACCGTGTTCCCGAAATAGATCTCATTCCAGATCTTGACCTGTGGATCCTTGTGCATGCGGACCTTCGTAAAACCCCACGCGTCCGCGTCCTTCTCAATCATCTTTACAAAACGCTGGACGACGCAAAAGACCTTATTGAAGGAAAACGTCCAAGACCAAATCCTATCTAAACCTCAAAAAACAGGACTTGAGTTCTAGCAAGACTCACTCTCCAATGAGTGCGGGGTACGGAACATTGGGGGAGTAGATATGCTCAACAAATTATCTGCAGAAGCGTTCGGAACATTCTGGCTGGTTTTGGGAGGGTGTGGCAGCGCCGTGCTGGCTGCTGGTTTTCCAGAAATTGGCATCGGCCTGCTTGGCGTGTCATTCGCCTTCGGCCTCACAGTGTTGACCATGGCCTATGCTGTTGGCGGCATTTCAGGCGGACACTTCAATCCAGCCGTTTCTGTTGGCCTGGCAGTCGCTGGGAAATTCGAGTGGAAAGATCTCGGCCCCTATGTGGTGGCGCAAGTTGTCGGCGGCACATTAGGCGCGCTGGTGCTTTACCTTATCGTGACCGGCAAAGCCGATTTCACGACAACAGGTGGATTTGCCTCAAACGGGTATGGCGCAAACTCGCCCGGTGGCTTCTCCATGACCTCTGCACTCATCGCAGAAATTGTCATGACGGCGTTCTTCTTGATCATCATCTTAGGATCGACCAGCAAACTGGCACCAGAGAACTTCGCCCCCATCGCCATCGGCCTCGGCCTCACACTCATTCACCTGATCTCCATTCCCGTCACCAACACATCCGTTAACCCTGCCCGCTCGACCGCTGTGGCGTTCTTTGCTGACAATGGCGCCATGGCCCAGCTATGGCTCTTCTGGGTAGCCCCAATCATCGGTGCCGTTATTGGTGCTCTCCTCTGGAAGACGCTGCTTTCTGACGAAGATTAGAAATCAAAGGGTTTGAGACACGAAATCGGGGCAGAACGCGGCATTCTGCCCCGCTCATACCGCGCCATACACCTTTAATTCATGTGGCTAAGGTCCTATATTAGTCCTGTCGGGAAACCGACTATGGCGATAAACGGATTTCGTAATAAACCATTCGGACCCGGGGGCGGTACCCGGCGCCTCCACCAAAAGCCCAAGACCTGATGTCAGGAAGCCTGGGTTTTTCATGGGGGCGAAATAGGATCGACGAGGGTGTAAAGGATCTTCTTTTGCTCGGCATGGTTCCGCCGTTATCGGGCCGTTTGATAGTTGCAAATGACAACTACGCTGAGGCACGTCTAGCTGCGTAAGCGGTTCGACTGTTTCGAATCTAGTCCTGTAAGTTAGCGCTTGCAGG
Organism: Rhodobiaceae bacterium; assembly: GCA_003330885.1. Lineage (NCBI taxonomy): Bacteria > Pseudomonadati > Pseudomonadota > Alphaproteobacteria > Hyphomicrobiales > Parvibaculaceae > Parvibaculaceae bacterium. Next base: position 1,879,792 of record CP030277.1, read on the forward strand.
CGGGGTTCGGAGGCACCTGGCAACAGAAGCCTCCACTTTTTGTCCCGGGGAGGGCCACAGAGACACCCAACGGAGACATGAATGTCTGACACCCCAAAGATTACGCCCCGCGACCCCGGTTTTTCCTTCGCCGTCGATCTGCCTGTTTACTGGCACTCAGACGACCCTGCCATCTCTCATTTTTACAATGGCCTGTCCCTCACCTTCCCTGAAGGCGAGCGCTTCTTTGTCGACAGCGTGCGGCATTTTGCTGATCAGATCACTGACCCCAAACTGAAATCAGATGTCCGCGGCTTCGCCGGACAGGAAGCGATCCATTCGCGCGAACACGTCGTCTATAATCAGTACCTTGCAAAACAGGGGCTCGAGCCTGAAAAAATTGAACGCCTGGTGACCTTTGGGTTGCGCATGGGACGCAAGCTTCCAAAGAAAACGCAACTCGCGATCACCTGTGCCCTGGAGCATTACACCGCTCTCTTTGCAGAAGCTATTCTCGAAAACCCAAAGGTGATGGAGGGCGCCCACCCTCAATTCGCAAACCTGTGGCGCTGGCACGCCTTAGAAGAATCAGAACACAAAGCCGTTGCTTTTGATGTGTTTAAAGCTGTCGACCCAGGCGTCCGTGGCTATCTTCGCCGGATCATTTCAATGACGCTCACGACGATCAATTTCAACCTGTCGGCGCTCGGCAATCAGATTTACCTGATGAAGAAATCTGGCGAACTCACCAATTGGCGGTCTTGGGCACGCAGCCTAAATCACCTTTGGGGACGAGATGGTGTTTGGCGCCATGTCATCAAGGGCGTCTTCTCTTACTACCGTCCGTCCTTCCACCCCAATGACAGGGATACGGATGCGCTCGTCGCCAAATGGCGCACCTGGTATGCCGCTGACATTCAATCCGGTTGAGTTAAGACCCCACTCTATCTAGGGTGACCCCAATAAAAAATTTTGGGGGACGAGGTGATGAAACGTTTTTTGATTGGTGTAGGCGTCTTTCTGTTGGTCGCCTATGCCGTAATTTACTTCTTCGCTCCCGGTCTCATCGAAGGCAGCGTGAATCTCGTTGAGGAACACGAACCCTACGGCATCGCCGATGATGCCCGCGATCTTCACAGCACGCTCACCATCATTGACCTCCATTCCGATACCATGCTGTGGGGTCGAAACCCGTTGGACCGCAGCTCAACGGGCCACGTAGACGTGCCCCGCATGGTCGAAGGCAACATGGCGCTTCAGGTGTTCTCTTCAACGACAAAATCCCCTGCGGGTCAGAATTATGAGAGCAATTCCGCAGACTCACGCGACCAGCTCACCCCCGTAACGGTGCTGGGACTTTGGCCAATAAAATCCTGGACCAGCATCTATGAACGCGCCGTCCACCAGGCACGGGAACTCTACGCAGCTGAGGACGAGGATCCCGAAGCACTGCAGGTTGTCACGTCACGCAATGATCTGGATGCCCTTTTGGCGGCAAGAGCCGAAGGCAAGCCAGTTGTCGGCGGGATTTTGCTTACTGAGGGTAGCCATCCGCTCGAAGGAGATCTGGCGAATGTTCAGAAACTCTATGATGAAGGCTACCGCATCATGGGGCTCCAGCACTTCTTTGATAATCGGCTTGGAGGATCTCTTCACGGTCAGTCCGGCGAAGGCCTGACAGAATTCGGCAGAGCAGCTGTGAGCGAGATGGAACGCCTCGGCATCATCATCGACGTTGCGCACTCTTCGCCAGCTGTTGTGAGAGATGTACTCGCCGTTTCAAACCGTCCGATTATTGTTTCCCATACTGGGCTGAAGGGTGCCTGCCATACAAAGCGCAACCTTGAAGACGATCTAATGAAAGAGATTGCTGCCAAAGGTGGACTGATCGGCATTGGTTTCTGGGATGCAGCCGTCTGCGACTATACGCCAGCGGGTATTGTAAAGTCCGTGCGCTATGGCATCGACCTGCTGGGGGTAGATCACGTCGCACTGGGATCTGACTATGATGGCAGCACGACAGTGCTCATGGACGCAGCGGAAATACCCGCCCTCACCCATGAAATGTTGAAAGCAGGCTTCACGGAAGAAGAGATCAGAAAAGTGATGGGCGAAAATGCTGTACGACTTCTTAGAGACCTCTTGCCGCAAAGCTAACCACAAATCCCGTAACACTGGACGCACTCTCGAATCGCTGATTGAATGGGACGTAACCAGTTAGGAGTGCCAAATGGCCGACGACCAAATGCGATATGACGTGCTGACGCAGAAAGCTCTGCTCGCCGTTGTTCGCGATGCCCTAGTGATTGCGGCAACAGAAGGCCTGCCCGGCGAACATCATTTCTACATTTCGTTTCGTACTGAAGCACCGGGCGTCGATATTTCTGATCGCCTGAAGAGCCAGTACCCCGAAGAAATGACGATCGTGCTCCAACACCAGTTTTGGGATTTGAAGGTTGGCGACGAAGGCTTCACCGTCGGTCTATCGTTCGACAAAACACCAGAGCGTCTGGTTGTACCTTATTCTGCTTTGGTCGGTTTTTTCGATCCAAGTGTTCAGTTTGGCCTCCAGTTTGTGCCAGACGGTGAAGAAGGTGCTGAAACACCACAGGACGTGTTCGAAGCGCCCATCGTGCCAGCTGAACAAAAATCAGAGCCCGGCGACGAAGACCATAGTGGCGAAGTGGTCAACCTCGACGCCTTCCGCAAAGACCGCTAAGCGATATCCATCCTCACATCTGCCGGATTTGGCCTGCCCTCAAAGGCATGCTAAAGGAGCCCCCAATGAAAGACACCTGGGGGAGCCTCCCCGCTTTTCTGATCTATTGCCCGACAGCCGGAGAGCCCGATATGAGCCAGACACGCACAGAAACTGATACTTTTGGTCCTATTGAGGTCGCTGCTGACAAGTATTGGGGGGCTCAGGCCCAAAGGTCTCTCGGGAACTTCAAGATTGGCTGGGAAAAGCAGCCCATGTCGGTTGTTCGTGGGCTCGGGATCGTCAAACGCGCTTGTGCCGAAGCGAATATGTCCCTGGGCAACCTTGATGAGCGGATCGGTAATGCGATAGTCGAGGCGGCGCAGGAAGTCATCGATGGTAAGCTCGACGACCATTTTCCTCTGGTCGTTTGGCAAACCGGTTCCGGCACCCAGTCCAATATGAATTCCAACGAAGTGATCTCAAATCGGGCAATTGAGATGCTCGGCGGCACGATGGGCACGAAAGATCCGGTTCACCCGAACGATCACGTCAACATGAGCCAGTCCTCAAACGACACATATCCAACAGCGATGCACATCGCCTGTGCGGAGCGCATCGTGCATGGTCTCATTCCTGCCCTCAAACATCTGCATGCAGCGCTCGTCGCCAAGCAGAAAGCCTTCGATCACATTATCAAAATCGGACGGACCCATACCCAGGATGCAACGCCGCTGACACTTGGCCAGGAATTCTCCGGCTATGCAGCACAGGTCGCATCAGCAATTGAGCGGATCGAACTGACCCTTCCGGGTCTCCTGCAATTGGCACAAGGTGGAACCGCTGTCGGCACCGGCCTCAATGCACCCATCGGCTTTGCTGAAAAAGTCGCCGAGAATGTCGCAAGCATAACAGGCCTGCCTTTTATCACTGCACCAAACAAGTTTGAGAGCCTCGCCGCACATGACGCCATGGTGTTTTCACATGGCGCGATCAATGCAGCAGGCGCTGCACTCTTTAAGATTGCCAATGACATTCGTCTGCTGGGTTCGGGCCCCCGCTCCGGTCTCGGTGAGCTGGCACTTCCAGAAAATGAGCCAGGCTCATCCATCATGCCGGGCAAAGTAAACCCAACACAGTGCGAAGCGCTGACACAGGTATGCGCCCATGTCGCGGGCAACAATGCAGCCCTCAGTTTTGCAGGCAGCCAGGGCCACTTTGAACTCAACGTCTACAATCCAATGATGGCCTACAACTTCCTCCAGTCCGTACAGCTTCTGGGCGACGCAGCCGTGAGCTTTACCGACAATTGCGTGGTCGGCATCGAGGCACGCGAAGAAAATATCAAGGCAGCACTTGAACGCTCTTTGATGCTCGTCACCGCTCTCGCACCGACAATCGGCTACGACAATGCGGCCAAAATCGCGAAGACAGCCCACAAAAATGGCACGACGCTCCGTGAAGAAGCTGTTGGCGGCGGGTTTGTTTCAGAGGAAGAATTCGACGCTGTTGTTCGCCCAGAAGACATGATCGGGCCAAAGTAAGCAGGTAACAATGTCGGGTCAGATCAAACGGTCCATCACTATCTCCGGCCATCGCACGTCGATTACCCTGGAGCGGCCGTTCTGGGATGAGTTGAAAGAAATAGCCTGCCGGGAAAAGGTCTCTGTCACCGAGCTTGTGCGCCAAATCGATTCCCGCAGAAACGCGTCAGGGTCACTGACAAGCGCTATTCGGGTCTACATTCTCGAGCAGCTGAACAAGCAGAGATCCGAACCGCATCCAGGTTAATTCGTCGGTCGTTCAACCGGCCTCGGCGCCCCTGGATCCTGGCTGTCTTCTGGAACCAACTCTTCGATAACACCTTCTAACGGTGCATCCAATTCAGATCCGGAATCCGGCCCAACGATGAGATCGCGAAGTTCGTCGGGCAGATCTTCAATCCCCGCCTCTTCGATATCTCGAACCAGCAACATTTGTGACACAGCCTGTTGGATAGCCAACGTGTCGTTGCGCCGCTCAAGCATTTGGAATGGCCCTGCCAAAACCATGCTCATAGGTGGCAACGGTTTTTCGCCCGTCAAAGTGACATCTGTTTCTACATCGGCTTCCAGCCGCACCAGGTCTGCGAGCGCCGTGACCTCAATGCCATTGGCTCCAGAAACCGCGACCTCGCTTGGGACATATTTCAGAATGCCTTCATCAATTGAGAAGTCACCCTCTATCCCAATGAGGCGGGCGCGCCCATTGTCCAGATGCACAGCCGCAACCGCATCAAAATCATCCATTGTGGACAAGCCGTCTAGGGCGGTCCGAAACGCTTCAAGGTCGAAGCCGTTAAGTTCGCCTTCTGTCAACGCGAGAGAACCTTTGCCGGACAGGGTTGAAACCAGCCCCAAAAGACTGCGCCCCTGTCCTTCCAATTGAAGACTTGCAGTTGCTTCACCGCTGGCCAGTTCCTCGCTGAACAACATCTCTGAGACCCGATCAACAGAAATGTTCTCTGCAGCGAGCGTCAGCCCCAACCCAGGCACACCATCGCCGCCTTCGAAGCGAGCCCCCATGGTCAGGCGACCAGACGCCAGTTCAGCTGTTACAGGCGTGAAAGACAGAACACCATCTGCCAGAGATCCCTGAGCAGCAATATCCTCCAGAACAAAGTTTGCAACACTGGCTTTTGAAACAGTGAGTGCCAGTGCCCCCTTGAGCCCTGCCAAAGACGACCAATCCAATGGATCAGCTGACCAAGGATCAGTCCCGTCCGCAACAAACAACGGATCAAGCAGAACTGATCCGAGACTGATGTTAGCCTCCACGGAAGGTATGGCTCCCCCGAAGTCAATTGAGCCACCGCCTGACGCTCTGAAAGCACCGGCAATGGCTTCGACTTCGCTCAGCCCGATACGGTCAGCTGCCCACTCCAAACCACCACCAGCGACAAACGCACCATCACGGGCGTTGGCCGATATAAGCTCAGCCATCCCGCCCTGCCATCCAACGACTTGGCTCGCCAGTCCAAAGGTTGGCGCCGAGACTTCAAATCTGCCCGCAAATTTTGGCGCATCAAGTGGCGCGTCCGTTTTGCCGGTGAACGATCCGGTGAAATCACCGGCGGAAAACCGCATGCTGGTATCAAGAGGGCCATCAGTTTGTCCGGAAAGCTCGACACTTAAGCGCCCAAATCCGTCTATCGGCGCCGTCGGCTCAACGTACAACTGGTCCAACAGGCTTTGCACATTTGGGTTTTCCAGTGTGAAGACGAGGTCCATCTTATCTGCAAGTGGAGCTGAACCAACGCGCTGCCGGTTGAGCTCAAGAGAGACCGCTGAACCACCGGCCTCGCCAGACAGGCTTAATGAAGCGGAATGACCTTCCTCCGTCTCTGCTCCAAGCATAACGTAGGCAAGCGCACCACCATCAGGCGAAGGAACATCCACTCCAAGCAAATAACTCCCAATCGAGGTTGCTAATCCAGCACTGATAGTTCCTTCGAGATCGCCCGTAGCAAGCGGCCCAATGTTTGAGACCGTCCCCGCCGCTGAAATTTCGTTCGTACCATTCAAAACAGATACAAACCGCTCAATGGACAACACACCCTCAGCGAGGGAAGCAGAGACATCAACATCTGTCAGGACGGCATCCGACAACACAAGCCTATCAAACCCAAGGATCGCAATTGCATCAAACGCAGCGAGGTCCAAGCGATCGGAGACTTTCTGGGCATCAAGAAAGCCATTCATCCAAGAAACATCCAGGAACGCACCACGCAGTTCAACGCTTAATGCCGGTCGCCCCCTGAGCGCAAACGAAAGACCGCCGGTAACCGGTGCGCTAGCTTCTCCCTCGTCACCCGAAACCATTGACAGGGAATAGGCCTGCAGCAGCGTCGGCTGCAGCGCCAGCTCAGTCTGAAGGCGAATGGGTCCTGATTCATATTCCTTCGCACCATGTGTCAACGGCTCTGATTGCGCCAACTCATCCAGCCAACGTGCTAAAGCGGACGGGTTGCCGATTGCTGCTTCCAGTGACCCGTCAAACCGGGGCGTGCCCTGGACCGTGCTGATGGTTCCTTTGACCAGGGTTGTTGTATCTCCTGGAAATTCAGCGGACAGGGAGTCAAACAGCAACGCACCATCCTCAACCCGAACATCTGCTTGTACATTGGATGTGCGAGCGGCTCCGTAACTCAAATCAACCACATGCAGCGCAAGCGCGCCAACGAGCACCTCAGGAATTCGGAGATTTGCAACAGGCAACGCGGCAGCTTGGAATTGCTCCAGCACCTCGTCCACTGCAAGCCGGGCGCCTGAAAGGTCCGCTGCAATGCTCGGCCCGCCTTCAAGGCCAATTTCTATCTCGCCTTTAAAAGTCGCGTCTGCGATGGCGAGTTCCACATCGCGAAGTGAAATTTCTTCGCTGTTCCCAACAAAACCGGCCGTCATTTGAAGAAAAGAGGACAGCTCCCCGTCAACTTCCGATTGCCCAAGACGAAATTCAAATGTGCCATCCAGACGCGCAGCTGTCGTCGCCTCGGTTGACAGTCCTGAAAATGAACTGTCCCAACCATGTTCAGGCGCAGCGATATCAATATTGACGGGAAACGCCCTGTCGCCACCAAAAGCACCGGTACTAATAGACACGACGTATGGAGCACTCTCGTGGTCAAACTGCCCATCGAACTTCAGAGGCCCGACAAGCGATGTCGCCGTTAGCTCGCCAGTGACATTTAGAAGGCGAGCGGTCTCGTTCGAAGCGGCGTTGGTGAAAAGTATCTCACCATTCTCAAAAACCATGGAGTCCAGGCTGATGGCCTCCGGGTCGATGGAAACATCTAGCGCACTGTTGCCATTGTCCCCCCAGTTAATTTGTCCATTCTCATCACGAATGACATGAGCGCTGAAATCCAGCGCTCGGACCCGCACCACATCAACTTCGGCACGCAGCAATGGCGCGAGGGCCACCTCACCTTCCAACGTACCAACGCGTGCGAGGGGTACATCAGCGCTGCCACCACCGATCGACAATTCGCCCAGACTGAAACGGGGCGCTGGCAGGATCACGAAATTGATGTCTCCCGCGATCGTGACATCTCGTCCGACAGCCTCGGAAATCTGGGACTCAATCTCTGCGCGAAAGGCATTCCAGTCGACAATGCTCGGCCCCACCAATGCAGCGAACAGAAGCAGAATGACAAAGCCCGCTATATAAGAAAGAACCGAATTCACTAACGACCGCTCCGCGCCCCCGAGACACCGTCATTTATCGGTGTCCTACTTGCTTTATTTTTGCTCTCATCGACACTGTTCCACATCTGGTGCCAGACAGAGCCAATTGGTAGACAAACTATGGATTCTAAAGGCAAAAATATAGTCGATTTCGGGTCCGCGCGAAAAAACCTGAAAAACAAGAAGAAGGCAGACCAGCGCGCTGCCAAGGAAAAACAGGCAGAAGAGAACCGAGTGAAGTTTGGCCGGACGAAAGCCGAAAAAAGCCGAGACAAACAAATGAAAGACCAAAACCAGAAGCGGCATGACGAAAGCAAGATAGAACCCTTGTTTCCGGCCCCATCACAGGATCCAAAAGAATGAGCTCAACCACCTCCCCGACACCTGGTCCCTTTGCCGGCCTCAAGGTTATTGATCTGACTAGGGTCCTAGCAGGTCCCTATTGCACCATGCTTTTGGCCGACTTTGGCGCTGACGTCATCAAAGTGGAGGTACCTGAACGGGGAGATGATGCGCGGCATATCGGTCCCTTCATTGAAGATAAATCGACCTATTTTATGTCGCTCAATCGAGGAAAGCGCTCTATCGCCCTGAACCTAAAAGACGATGATGACCGCAAAACCTTCGAGACACTTCTGGAAACAGCTGATGTGGTCGTGGAAAACTACCGCCCTGGTGCCTTTGACAAACTGGGCTATGACTGGGAAACGCTTCACAAAAGGTACCCCTCTCTCATCCTGGCCTCCGCCAGTGGCTTCGGCCAGACCGGCCCCTATAGCAAAAGACCTGCCTATGACATGGTCGTGCAAGCAATGGGCGGCATTATGAGTCTGACGGGCCATGAGGGAGATCCACCCACCCGCGTGGGATCATCCATTGGAGACATCGGCGCCGGGCTCTTTACCGCCATTGGAGTGGCCTCCGCGCTCTTCCATCGCGAAAAAACCGGTGAGGCCACCCGCATTGACGTCGCGATGCTGGATTGTCAGGTCGCCATCCTCGAAAACGGGATCGCACGTTACCTCGCCACCGGCCAGATCCCCGGCCGCCTGGGCTCCAGACATCCCTCAATCGCCCCGTTCCAGGCATTTGCCACCGCTGACCGCCACATCGTCATCGCAGCAGGGAATGACATTCTGTTTGCCCGCATGGCAAAAGCCATCGGTGCGCTGGACCTGATTGATGATGACCGCTTCGCTGACAATGATTTACGACGGCACAATGTCGATGCCTTGTCGGAAGCTATGGAGACAACACTGAAGACACAGCCCGCAGAGCATTGGCTCACTATTCTAGAGGATGCTGGCATCCCTAGTGGGCCGATAAACAATGTCGAACAGGTTCTACAAGATCCCCAGGTCATCGCGCGCAATATGGTCATCCAAGCAAACGATCCAGACATTGGCCCAATCAAAATGCCTGGAAATCCAATCAAGTTCTCAGCCTTTCCAGATCCCTCTGAACGCCCTGCCGCCCCTGCGCTTGATGGCGACCGGGAGGCCATATTGTCAGAAGCAGACGTGCCAAAAGCTTGATAAAACCATTGGCTCGTCCTATTTGACAGAATATGACTGACCAGTCAGTATTTTCTGCGAGCTGGAGTGTGCCATGGATCTCAAACTTGTCGAAACGTCATCTGAACCCAAAACCATCAAGCGGAACAATGAGCGGCCCAAACAGATATTAAGTGCCGCAGTCGAGCTTTTTCGGGACCGAGGGTTTGAGGCAACCCGCCTTGAGGACGTGGCCGACAAGGCAGGCGTCTCCAAGGCCACGATCTATCTCTATTTTGAGAGCAAAGAAGACCTGTTTTTCGCCCTAATTCGGGAAAAAGTAGTTCCCATGCTCGAGCAAACGATCGCCCAGGCAGAAGCATTTGAAGGACCGGCATCTGAGTTCCTGCGCCTCAAGGCCCAAAGCGTCGGACGCCTGTTTGCACATTCCGAACAGGGAGCCATTCTGAAACTCGTGATATCAGAAGCCCGCCGATTCCCTGACCTGACCGACTATTATCGGACGGAAGTCCCGGAGCGCGGCCTGGAAAACATTGCCAAAATGGTCCGCCGGGGTATCGATGAAGGGGAATTTCGTGAATGCGATGAAAGGGCTGCCGCGACTGCCTTCATGTTTCCATTGTTAATGAACGGGATATGGATGAATTCCGTGGGCCCCGATGAGATCGTCGACCCCGATGCAGCGATTAACTTCCATTGCGAGAATTTCATTCGAGGGTTGAGCATCTAGGCGCTTCACATTCCCGTGCACATAAACAAGTCAGCTTGACCCCTCTCTCCCTCCCTGCTCTGATCCCTCAGAAGGTTGCAATTTGCAACCCGAACTAGAAAAAATTGGGGGGATGACGCATGGCACTGGATTTTAAACTCACGCGCCGAGGTATTCTAACAGCAGGTGCCGCAGCCGGTGCCGCCACCGCACTCCCAGCTCACGCGAATGAAAAGCCGATCAGCGCGGAGCCCCTCGCATCAAAACGCGCCAAAGCCCTGGATCTTGAAATGTCCTATGTCGAGATTGGGGAGGGCGATCCCATCATCTTCCTCCACGGCAATCCAACATCGTCCTACCTGTGGCACAACATCATGCCCTATGCAGCACCCTTTGGCCGCTGCATCGCGCCAGATCTCATTGGCATGGGTGGATCCGACAAGCGTCCCTTGGTTGAAGGTGAAGACCCGGACGCCCGCTACGGATTCTTTGAACATCAGAAATATCTGGATGCTCTTTTGGAAAACCTTGGGGTGACGGAAAACGTCACTCTGGTCATCCACGATTGGGGATCAGCGCTTGGTTTCGACTGGGCCCGTCGCAACGAGGACAAGGTCAAAGGCATTTGCTTCATGGAAGGCTTCACAAGGCCTTTCTCCTATTCAGAGATGGATTGGTTTCCATGGGTGATGTTCAAGTCATTCAAATCGGGCCTAGGTGATTGGATGGTGCTGGAACAAAACATGTTTGTAGACCAGGTTCTGCCAGCATCGGTGCTGCGAGAGCTGAGCGAAGAAGAAATGGGTCACTACCGAGCTCCTTACTTGAATGCCGGTGAAGACAGGCGCCCCACCCTTACCTGGCCCCGCGAAGTGCCTTTTGACGGAGAGCCGGAGGATACGCATGCCATGGTCGTACAATTGTCAGAATGGTTACAGACCAACGACCTGCCCAAGCTCTTTGTAAATGCCGAGCCAGGTGCATTGATCCAGGGCGAGGTGCGCGACTTCGTGCGGACCTGGAAGAACCAGGAAGAGATCACCGTGCGCGGCATCCATTTCATTCAAGAGGACAGCCCCCACGAGATCGGAGCAGCACTCGAAAAATGGATCCCGAAGGTGCAGGCCTAGATCAGAGGGAAACGATCTTGCCAGGGTTGAGAATGTTCTGAGGGTCAAGCGCCCGTTTGATGGTCCGCATCATATTGACCCCCTGACCAATCTCTTCTTCAAGGAAGGCCATTTTCCCCAAGCCAATCCCGTGCTCACCAGTACAGGTCCCTTCCAGCGCCAAGGCACGACGCACCATGCGATCATGCAACCTCCGCGCTTCGGCCATATCGCGGCGGTTCTCGGGATCGATCAGCATGATCGTGTGAAAATTGCCGTCGCCCACATGGCCGACAATCGGCGCAGTAAGGAAGGAAGCGTCCAGATCTGCTTTGGTCTCCCGAAGGCACCGAGCAAGATTTGAAATTGGCACACACACATCTGTTGTCATGCCCTTTTTTCCTGGCTCCAGGGCCAGCGATGCGTAGTACGCATTATGACGCGCTTCCCAAAGCCGTGTCCGCTCTTCTGCATTGGTGGTCCAGGTGAAATCCCCGCCTTGATACTCGGACGCGATCGCCGCAAAACGTTCGGACTGCTCTTTGACGCTCGCATCAGTTCCATGAAACTCAAGAAACAACATCGGGCTCACTGGCAGATCCAAATTTGAGTAGGCGTTGCAGGCTGCAACCTGCACCTCATCCAACACCTCAATCCGCGCAACCGGCAAACCTGATTGAATGGTTTCAATCACTGCGTCAATTGCCCCGTCGAGACTCTCAAATGGACAGACACCACCCGCTATTGCTTCGGGGATACCCTGCAGCCGGAGTGTAAGTTCGGTAATGATCCCCAGTGTCCCTTCCGAACCAACCAGCAAACGCGTGAGGTCATATCCTGCGGCCGATTTCCGGGCCCGCCCACCGGTGGTGACAATCTCGCCAGTGGCGAGCACCGCTGTGACGCTCAACACACTGTCCCGCATGGTGCCATACCGTACGGCATTCGTGCCGGATGCCCGCGTCGCGGCCATACCGCCGAGACTTGCATCCGCCCCAGGGTCAATAGGAAAAAAGAGGCCTGTGTCCCGCAAATAGGCGTTGAGCTGTTTGCGCGTCACGCCTGGCTGAACACGACAGTCTAAGTCCGCCGCATGCACTTCAAGTACGTCATTCATTTGGGATAAGTCGATGGTGACACCACCTTGAACAGCGCTCACTTGTCCCTCAAGGGACGTGCCAGTGCCAAACGCAATGACGGGCACTTGAGCAGCCGCACAAATCTTGACGATCTGCGCCACCTCCTCCGTTGATGCGGCAAACGCCACCGCATCCGGCGCATGGGTTTCATGCCAGCTTTCGTCATGCCCATGGGCATCTCGCACGGCGGCACCCAGCTGAAGACGGTCGCCCAGCAAATCCTGCAAATCAGAAACCACACCGACAAGACGGTCTTGGTCAGCGTTTATTGTCGATGCCTCATCCATCTGGTCACTTTAACACGGAATATGAGAACAATCAGATCACCTCTGGCCTTTGGCATGGGTCTGTACTCAGGCTATGATCAGGAAAAGCCACCCAAATGTGGAAGTAACGGTAAGGAGTTATCGATGCCCGGAGCCTATTCAGAGCCTTTTGAAGCCCCTTTGCGGAAAGTGGAAAGCGACTGGATAGACCTGAACGGCCACATGAATATGGCCTATTACAACCTGCTCTTTGATGAGGGACTGGATGCCCTTTTCAATGAACTGGGCATCGGCTGGGAATACACAAAACAGGGCGAAGGCTCCTGCTTTACCGCAGAGATCCATGTCACCTATCTCGATGAGCTCAGTGAAGGGGAGCCTGTAAGGGTAACTTATCAACTGTTGGATTGGGATGAGAAGCGCCTACATCTCTTTGGACGCATGTATCACGCCACCGAGGGCTACCTTGCTGCCACATCTGAGCAGATGGCCATACATGTAGACATGAAGTCCAGGCGGGCCGCACCGATGCCGGAAAGCGTGCAAGAAGTCGCAGCGGCAATCATGAAAGATCACAAGTCTCTCGACCAGCCAGAACAGGCAGGCCGTGTGATCGGTATCCGACGTAAAAAGGAACAAACAGCCTGATGCGAAAACTGTTTGCCATTCTCGCTCTCTGTCTCCTGGGATCACCGACAACCGCCCTTGCCTTCGCAGACTGTTCTGCCGTTCCGGCGCCAGGCGTCGACTGGTCCAGATGTTTCCTCGAAGAATCCAACTTCATAGACAGTGACCTGACGGACGCAAAGCTTGTCGACACAAGGTTACAACGGGCAGACCTCTCCCGCACCATCTTCAATGGCGTTGACGCGAGGGACGCCAAATTTGTGGGTGCGGAACTCGGCGGCGCGAGCTTCATCGGCGCGAACCTGCGCAAGGCTGACATGACCAAAGCCAATCTAGAAGGTGCGGATCTCTCGGAAAGTAACCTCCGCCGAACCCGCCTCTTTAGAGCCAACCTAAGAGGCGCCAACTTTACAGGCGCGCTGCTCGATCAAACAGACCTGTTGAATGCTGATCTCACGGGCGCCACCTGGACAGATGGCACACGGATTTGCGCTGAAGGGTCGATTGGCCGCTGCAAATGAAATCCCTCCTATCCAAACTCGTCAAAATCCTCGCGAAAATATTCGAAGCGGTGATTGATCGTCCAATCGAGGAGAATTGGCGCGAGTTCTGGGAGTCTCGAAGCTTGACCGGATGGGTCCTGGCGGCAGCACTCGGCATCGCTGCAGCCTATGCCACGATCCTGTTTCGCATGGCCATCGCTGGTGCCCAGTGGATCTGGATCGGCACCTTTGATGAAGGAACGGCGAGTGCAGCCGCTAATGTTCCCTGGTGGCTCCTGATGGCAGGACCCATCGGGGCAGGTCTCATCGTTGGCCTTGGCATCAAATATCTCATGCCGCTGAACCGCACCGAAAGCGTCTCTGACGTCATCGAAGCTGCCGCCTTGAAGGCAGGCCGCATGCCCCTCAAAACTGGCATCTATTCCTCTATTCTCACCGCCATTTCCTTGGGTGGCGGAGCAAGCGCAGGACGGGAAGGTCCCGCCGTTCACTTAGGCGCGACGATATCCGCCTATGTGGCCGAGCGCTTTAAGTTCAATCCGGAATGGGGCCGCATTTTGCTGGCGTGCGGTGTTGCAGGTGCGGTCACTGCGTCTTTTAACGCGCCAATTGCTGGGGTTCTATTCGCACATGAAATCATTCTTGGGCACTATGCGCTGCGCGCCTTTGTTCCAGTGTCAATCGCATCCGTTGCCGCGACTTCAGTTGCCCGGTTTCACCTCGGCAACTTCCCCGCATTCACCCTGCCAGACTATTCCATTGCCTCCTATTTTGAATTCCCAGCCTTCGCCCTCCTGGGCATCATCGCGGCACTTGTGGCGATTAGCTTCATGGCTTCGGTCATCTACGCCGACAAGGTCGCACGAGCTGTTGAAATGCCGGTCTGGCTCCGGCCAGTCTTAGGCGGTTTCGTTGTCGGCCTGATCGCACTCATGGTGCCGGAAGTCTTGGGCGTTGGGTATGAAGCGACCGACAATGCCCTGAAGCAGAGCTACACGCTCCCCTTCCTGATCGCCCTTCTTATCGCAAAAACTGTAGCCACCGCTGTGACCCTCGCCAGTCGATTTGGCGGCGGAGTCTTCTCACCTTCTCTCTATCTCGGCGCCATGGCAGGTGGCGCCTTCGGCATTGTGGCTGCCTATATCTTCCCAGGCATGGCGTCCGCCCACGGCCTTTATGCCATTGTCGGCATGGGCGCCGTCGCTGCAGCCGTGTTGGGTGCACCGCTCTCAACGACGCTGATCGTTTTTGAGCTAACCGGTGACTATGAGGTCACCATTGCCCTCCTCCTGGCCAATGCCATCGCCACGGCGCTGACCCAGGCGACCATAGGCAAAAGCTTCTTCCATTGGCAGCTGGAGCAACGAGAGGTTCATCTGCAAGAAGGTCCGCACCGGCGCGTGATGATGAACATCCATGTCCGCGACGTGATGACCCGGTTTGACCAGGCCCATCCCTATTCAGAGGACGCTCCGAGGCTGCTCAACGCAGCTGCCGAGTCCATTCGCATATATCCCTACGACCGTCTGAACCAGGCATTAGATCTGATGGACGCTCATGATTTGGAGCACTTGCCCGTTTGCGAGCCGGGGAAGAAGGACCTGGCCGTTGGTCGCATTACTCGTGTGGCGGCGCTCAAAGCGCTTGCCGACGGCCTTATCGCAGCGTCACGCGAAGAACATCACTAAAATTTCCATTTCATATTGAGATGAAATCAGGCGGCACCTAGTGTCGCCGTCCCTAAATGCTTATCTTGAGCCCATCATGTCAGATTCGGACCCATTTGATCTGGGAGACATCCCGGAAGAGGAGACGGCCCGCTCATTGAGCGCCCAGGCCATGGGCGGCATGCGTCCGCCCTATCTTCGCGGTCTGAACGAGGCACAGCAGGAAGCAATTGAGGCCCTCGACGGGCCCGTGCTGGTGCTGGCCGGTGCGGGTACTGGCAAAACCCGCGTCCTCACGACCCGCCTTGCCCATGCTCTGTCGACACGCAAAGCCTGGCCGGGACAGATCCTTGCGGTCACCTTCACCAACAAAGCAGCGAAGGAGATGCAGCACCGCATCGGCTCGCTGATCGGAGGCGTTGTTGAAGGCATGTCCTGGCTCGGGACATTTCACTCTATTGGCGCCAAAATCTTGCGACGCCACGCAGAGCTTGTGGGTCTTCGCTCAGACTTCACCATCCTCGACATGGATGATCAGCACCGTCTTTTAAAACAGCTCATCAAGGCAGAAGGCATTGATGAGAAGCGCTGGCCAGCCCGGCAGCTAGCGACCCATATTGACGGTTGGAAGAACAGAGGGCTCACACCTGATAAAGTCCCGGCAGGAGACGCCGAACATTTCGGAAATGGCAAAGGGGTAAGTCTCTATGCCGCCTATCAGGAACGTCTCAAGATCCTGAACGCAGCTGACTTCGGTGACCTCCTCCTGGAATGCCTACGCCTCTTTCAGGAAAACCCGGAAGTACTGAACGAATATCAGGATCGGTTTAAGTACATGCTGGTCGACGAGTACCAGGATACTAATGTCGCGCAATATCTGTGGCTCCGGCTCCTTGCACAAAAGCACAAGAATATCTGCTGCGTTGGCGATGACGATCAGTCCATCTATGGTTGGCGCGGCGCGGAAGTGGATAACATTCTGCGCTTTGAACAGGACTTTCCCGGCGCCAAAGTCGTCCGCCTGGAACAAAATTACCGGTCCACTCCCCATATTCTAGGTGCCGCCGCCGGGCTTATTACAGCGAACGAAAGCAGACTCGGCAAAACCCTTTGGACAGAAATGAACGAAGGCGAAAAGGTCACCCTGCGTGGTCTTTGGGACGGCGAGGAAGAAGCGCGTGTCATCGGCGAAGACATTGAACAATTGCAGCGCGACGGGAACCTACTCCGCGAAACGGCGATCCTCGTGCGCGCCTCTTTCCAGATGCGCGAGTTTGAAGACCGGTTTATCAATCTCGGCCTCCCCTATCGGGTGGTCGGTGGGCCGCGCTTCTATGAACGCATGGAAGTGCGTGACGCGAATGCCTACCTGCGTCTCGTGGCACAGCCGGACGATGATCTCGCGTTCGAGCGCATCATGAATAAGCCGAAGCGAGGGCTCGGCGACAAAGCGCTCCAAACGCTCCATCAGCTTGCCCGCCAGCAAGGCATTTCGCTGAGCCGCGCAGCACGCCTCATCACCGAAACAGAAGAGCTTCGACAACCAGCACGACGCAATCTCAAAGACTTTATCGACATGGTCGATCGCTGGCGGGCGCTTGTGCCCGGCATGGGACATATTGAGCTGGCTGAAACGATCCTGGATGAAAGCGGCTACACAGAGATGTG
Organism: Rhodobiaceae bacterium; assembly: GCA_003330885.1. Taxonomy (NCBI): domain Bacteria; kingdom Pseudomonadati; phylum Pseudomonadota; class Alphaproteobacteria; order Hyphomicrobiales; family Parvibaculaceae; species Parvibaculaceae bacterium. The sequence goes on from CP030277.1 coordinate 1,896,896, forward strand.
GCAGAATGATCGCTCAGCGGATGCGCCCGGTCGCCTGGACAATCTGAAAGAACTCGTCCGCTCCATGGAGCATTTCGAGAACCTGGCAGGCTATCTGGAACACATCTCGCTCGTCATGGAGATTGAGCAAGCCGATACAGCCGATAAGGTCAATCTGATGACCCTCCACTCCGCCAAGGGGCTGGAGTTCGACACAGTGTTCTTGCCTGGTTGGGAGGAAGGTCTTTTCCCCCACCAACGGTCGCTCGACGAAAGCGGTCTGGCGGGCCTCGAAGAAGAACGCCGCCTTGCCTATGTCGGCATCACGCGGGCCAAGAAAAGCGCGCGCATCTCCTTTGCCTCAAACCGACGGATACACAATCTCTGGCAATCATCTCTCCCCTCCCGTTTTGTGGATGAACTGCCCAAAGACCATGTGGACGTCGTAGAAGGTGATACGAATTTTGGCGGCTATGGCTCCTTCTCCCAAAGCCGCTTCGACCATGAATTTTCGCAAAGCAATTATGGCGGTCCCGGCTGGCAGCGCGCGCAAGCCAATGCCCGCTCGGGCGCAATGAAAACCCGGGCACCGGATCTGGAAGGCCACGCAGAACTCGTCGCCACATCCGACCCGGCAGCCTCCAGCTACGATGTTGGGGAACGTGTGTTCCATCAAAAGTTTGGCTACGGTCGCGTGTCTGACATTGATGGCAATAAACTCACCGTAGATTTTGAACATTCAGGCCGCAAAAAAGTCATCGATACATTTGTAGAGCGCCATGCCTGACACCCACGCTGTCAGGAGCGCAAGATGAGCCCAGGTCACACGACAAACCAAGTCTGGAAGGTTTCCTTCGTCACATCCGTCGCTGACGCTGACGCGTTCGCGACCCTCTTGTCCGACGCCTTCCACCCGGACGCCCAAGCCGTTGCTACGGCAGAAGTAGAAGAGCATGTGTCCTGGTCAGTTGAGGCCTATTACCAAGAAGAACCGGTTGCCGCGCAGATCGAAAAAATCATTCACCCGCTCGCAAATGAGCTGGGCCTGCAGCTACCCAGCGTCAGGATAGAGGTCCTGCCGGACATCAACTGGGTTGCCAAATCTCTGGAGGGACTGGCCCCGATTGAGACTGACCGCTTCTTCGTTCACGGCGCCCACGATGCCGACAAATGTCCCACCGCCCGCATTCCGCTGCTGGTTGATGCAGGTGAAGCCTTTGGCACCGGCCATCACGGCACCACACTGGCCTGCCTCAAATTCATCGAGAAGGAATGCCAGCGCCGGACCCCTGCGCGGGTGCTGGATCTTGGATGTGGCACGGGGCTTCTGGCAATCGCTGCAGCGAAACTCACAGGCAGACAAGTTATCGCCAGCGACATTGATCCCATCGCCACACGGGTAACGCGAGAGAATGCCCGCACGAACAAAGTGCACCCACTCATCAAGACGATCACCGCCAAAGGAACCAATCACCCGGACCTTAAGGCACACGGTCCCTACGATCTCCTCATCGCCAACATATTGGCGCGGCCCCTCGCGCAGATGGCCCCAGACGTTGAACATCAACTCGCCCGAGGCGGAACCCTTATCCTGTCGGGGATTCTGCATGAACAGGAGCAGATGGTGGCATCAGCCTATCGCGACCAAGGCCTTTACCTGTTCGACCGGCTACGCATCAATGAATGGGTCACCCTGCGCCTGAGGGGATGACCTAACTTTGATTGGTGAGGCCTACCCAGAAATCCGTGAGAGAGCTAAGATACGCCCATGTTTCAGACCTATGACGATGTGGCCGACCCGACGCTGGGCGCTGGCCGAGCAGCCAAACTCCGCGCTGAGCTGAAAGCCCGCGGCCTCGATGGCTTTATCATTCCCCGTGCCGACGAGCATCAGGGGGAATATGTCCCCCCACACGCAGAACGCCTGCGCTGGCTTACGGGGTTCTCCGGATCTGCTGGTCTTGCCATTGTCCTACAGGACAAAGCGGCGATCTTCATCGACGGCCGCTACACCCTACAGGTGCGCTATCAGACCGACATAGATGTGTTCGAGCCCCAATCCCTGATGGGCATGCCGCCCGCACAATGGGTGGAAGAAAACCTCCTGGCTGGCGCAAAGCTTGCCTACGACCCTTGGCTGCACACGGTCGAGAGCGTCAAACGACTTAAGCAGGCGACAGACAAGGCGGGCGGCGAACTCGTCGCCGTCGAGGGCAATATCGTCGATGCGGTCTGGGATGATCAACCGGAAATACCAAGAGCCCCTGTTGAACCTCACGATCTGGCCTATGCTGGGATCCCCGCGACAGAAAAACTTGCAACCATTACTACTGAGCTTCAATCATCTGATGCAGACGCGGCCATTGTGACCATGCCCGACAGCATCGCCTGGCTCTTCAACATTCGCGGCGGCGATGTAGCGCACTCTCCCCTGCCCCTCTCTTTTGCAATTGTGTACGAGGAAGGCCACGCAGAGCTTTTCGTTCATGACGACAAAATCTCTGCAGAGACCCGCACTCATCTGGGCAATGTCGTTACCCTCCTGCCACCAGAAGAATTCGGACCAATCCTCGACAAGTTGGGGACCTGGGGACGGGAAGTGCGGATCGACCCCGCTACCTGCAGCGACTGGATTGCAACGCGTCTGACAAAGGCAGGGGCGACCCTCAAGCAGGGGGCGGACCTTTGCGAACTACCAAAAGCCCGAAAGAACGACACCGAAGTTGCTGGAACCCGCGCCGCTCACGTTCGCGACGGTCAGGCGCTGAGCCGCTTCCTGGCCTGGTTGGATCGGGAAACACCCGGTGGCAAGGTATCCGAAATATCTGCCGCCAAACAGCTTGAGGAGTTTCGCCAGGAAACAGGCGCCCTCAAAGAGGTGAGCTTCGACACCATCTCCGGTGCAGGCCCCAATGGCGCCATTGTGCACTATCGCGTCACCACCGACACAGACCGCTCCCTTGGACAAGGAGAGCTTTATCTTGTCGACTCCGGTGCTCAATATCTCGATGGCACGACCGACGTCACCCGGACCATTGCTATCGGAACACCGACACAAGAGATGAGAGACCGTTTCACACGAGTCCTGAAAGGCCATATCGGCCTTGCTGCGGCCCGTTTCCCCAAAGGGACATCCGGCGCCCAGCTGGACGCCCTTGCGCGCATGGCGCTCTGGCAGGCGGGCCTCGATTTCGACCATGGAACAGGCCACGGCGTCGGCTCCTATCTTTCTGTGCATGAAGGCCCGCAACGTATTTCCAAAGCAGGACATGTGCCGCTTGACCCCGGCATGATCGTTTCAAACGAGCCTGGCTATTACAAAACCGACGCCTTCGGCATTCGTATTGAAAACCTGCTCGTCGTCACACCGCCTGCACCAATTGAGGGCGGCGAACGCGACATGATGGGCTTTGAAACCGTTACCCTCGCACCAATCGACCTATCGCTCGTTGAAACAAGCCTTCTAACGGAAGATGAAAAAGCGTGGCTCAATGCCTACCACGCGGACGTGCGCGCAAAAGTGAGCCCTGTGCTCAGCAACGAGGAAAATGTCTGGCTTGAAGAAGCCACGAAAGCCATTTGAGGCGGAGCACTAAGCTCCCTCGACGAGTTCAAGCCACTCATCTTCGGTGAGTGTTTCGATACCCAACTCCTCGGCCTTTTTAAGTTTCGATCCAGCGCCAGGCCCCGCCACCAGCAGGTCTGTCTTCTTTGACACAGACCCGGAAACCTTAGCGCCCAGACCTTCCGCACGGGCCTTGGCTTCAGAGCGTGTCATCTTTTCAAGCGAGCCTGTGAACACCACCGTCTTGCCCGCGACAGGCGACCCTGTGTCTTGCGCCTCCAGTGGGGACGGATTTAGCCCAGCAGCCTTAAGCTCCTCAATCGCTTCGATATTGTGTGCTTCTTGAAAGAAACCCATCAGAGCATCCGCCACGGTTTCGCCGATCCCGTCAATCGCAATAAGGTCCTGATAGGCCTCACTCTCGGGGTCAATCATAGACTTCATGGCGGCCAGAAACGCGTCAAGGTCGTGATAAGTCCGCGCGAGCACACGCGCCGTGGTTTCGCCAATGTGACGAATGCCCAGGCCGAACAACAGGCGGTCAAAATCCACGGCCCGTTTGTCATCGATGGCTGCAAACAGATTCTTGACTGACGTCGCTCCCCACCCTTCTCGGTCTTTGAGCTTTTTCAGGCTCTCTTCATCGCGTGCTTGCAGAGTGAAAATATCCGCCGGGCTTTTGACCAACCCGTCGTTGTAAAACGCTTCCACCTGTTTGTTCCCCAAGCCTTCAATGTCGAGCGCGTTCCGGGAAACAAAATGCTTCAGTCGTTCTATGCTCTGCGCCGGACAGATCAACCCGCCAGTACATCTGCGGACCACATCTTCTTTACCGGTCTTTTCATTTAGCTCGCGCACGGCATGGCTGCCACACTCAGGACAGACAGTCGGATACTCAAAGGGTTCTGCCCCCTTTGGCCTCTTCTCAAGAACAACGCTAACGACCTGCGGGATCACGTCCCCTGCTCGCTGAACAACCACCGTGTCACCCAGGCGCACATCCTTGCGGGCAAGTTCTTCTTCGTTATGAAGTGTCGCATTCGAGACAACGACACCGCCAACCGTAACAGGTTTCAACCTGGCAACAGGGGTCAGAGATCCAGTTCGCCCAACCTGAATATCAATACCTTCCAGAATGGTAGAGGCCTGTTCCGCCGGGAACTTATGTGCAATTGCCCAGCGGGGACTCCGCGAGACAAAGCCCAGCCGTTCTTGCCAGTCCAGCCGGTCAACCTTGTAGACAACACCATCAATGTCATAGCCAAGCGTTGCCCGCTGCGCTTCAATTGCCCGATAGGTCTCAAGCAGTTTCTCGACGGTTGTGCATCGTGCCATCAAGGGGTTTGTCGCAAAGCCCCAATTTTTAAAGGCCGCGACCACCTCCAACTGCGTCTCACTTGGCAAAGAGCTTGCTGCGCCCCAGGCATAAGCAAAAAACCGAAGCGGCCGCGAGGCGGTAATCCGTGAATCAAGTTGCCTGAGAGATCCAGCCGCAGCATTACGCGGATTGGCAAATGGGTCCTTCCCCGCTTCCGCCTGACGCTCATTCAAGCGAGTGAAATCCGCATGGCTCATATACACCTCGCCACGCACTTCAATCACGTCAGGAACATCCGTCGCCTTGAGGGTGAGAGGAATATCTTTGATCGTACGTACATTGGCTGTGATGTCTTCTCCAACACGTCCGTCACCGCGGGTTGCCGCCTGAACAAGCTGGCCTTTTTCATAACGCAACGCAGCCGAGAGACCGTCAATTTTTGGCTCCGCCGTGATCGCCAGCTCTTCCTCTCCAAGGCCGAGAAAGCGGCGAACACGTTGACAGAAATCAACCACATCCTCGTAGGAAAAAGCGTTCCCAAGTGAGAGCATGGCAACTTCATGCTCGATCTTCTCAAACTTGTCAGAAGGGGCGGCCCCCACACGAAGAGACGGACTATCCGATCGAACAAGGTCGGGAAAAGCAGTTTCAATTTCCAGATTGCGTGCCCGAAGCCCGTCATACTCAGCATCACTGATGGATGGTTGATCTTCTTGATGATAGAGCTGATCGTGCTCGGCAATCGCCTGCGCCAGTTCCTCAAGCTCTTTGGCCGCTTCCTTTTCAGTGAGCGAAGAGACAGGCTTGACCTTCTTGGCAGTCATTAGTGCGTGCCTTCAATCAATTGGTCAGCCGCTGCGCGTGCCTCCTCCGTCACCGTCGCACCGGAGAGCATGCGGGCAATTTCTTCACGTCTTGAGCCATCGTCCAACGGCTCAACGCGGGTCACGACAGGTGAAGATTTCGTTGCCTTGCCGTTACCGCCCTTGCTGATCAGGAAATGCTTTGCCGCACGCGCAGCAACCTGCGGTGAGTGAGTCACCACCAAAACCTGTAGTGATTTTGCCAATTCTGCCAGACGCTTCCCTACGGCTTCTGCGACGGCGCCGCCGACGCCGGCATCCACCTCATCAAATATGAGTGTCGTTGCAGAGCTAGTAGATGCCAAAGAAACTTTAAGAGCTAGTATGAAGCGAGACAGTTCCCCACCCGAAGCGATCTTGATCAACGGCCCCAGCGGGGCACCTGGGTTTGTAGAGATAAGAAAGGCAACCTTGTCTATACCTTCTGGACCTGCATGATCCAGATCGACTTGGGTTACCTGCGTTCGGAACGTAGCTTTGTCGAGTTTGAGCGGGATGAGCTCCTTAGCGACAGACTTATCGAGGCGGATGGCTGCTTTCAGGCGACCATCCGACAGAGCCCCAGCTGCCGCAGCATAGGCAGTTTCAGCATCGACAAGCGCTTTCTCCAGCTCGGCAGTGCGGGTCTCACCAGCTTCAATGCCCTCAAGTTCATTCCGCATACGCTCAGCGAGATCGGGCAGTGCCTCAACCGACACATCATACTTCCGGGCTGCAGCACGCAATGCAAACAAGCGGGTTTCCGCGACATCCAAGCGGTTCGGGTCAAATTCCAGTGTACGCACCGCATCAGAAAGCTGATCACGAGCATCAGCCGCTTCATTTAGGGTCCGGTCAAGAGCGGCAATCACGCCATCCAAGCGTCCTCCCGCCTGTTCTTTCGCTCGCTCTAGCCGTCTCAGCGCAAGGTTGATCCGCGCTTCGAGCCCTTTATCGCCCGACAAAGCAGCTTCCGCCTCAACCACATCATCGGCGATCTTTTCAGAGTGCATCATCAGCGTTCGTTCCGCCGCGAGGCTCTCTTCTTCGCCCTCTTCTGGACCAAGCTCATCGAGCTCCGCCACAGCGTGGGTAAGAAAATCCTGATCAGCAGCAGCTTTAGCGAGTGCGGCCCGATGCGCGTCAAGAGCAGCCCTGGCCTCACTCAAGCCCGTCCAAGTTTCACGCACGACACGCAATGGTCGCTCAAGGCCGCCATATGCATCCAGAAGCACCCGGTGTCCTGCCTCGTCCAGCAAGCCCCGTTCGTCGTGCTGTCCATGGATTTCGATCAGCATGTCGCCAATTGTCCGCAAGAGACCGACGCTCACCAATTGATCATTTACAAAGGCACGGGTGCGTCCGTCTTTCGTTTGAACACGGCGGAGGATAACTCCCTCGTCCGCCTCAATATCGTTTTGCGATAGAAGGTCAAAAGCAGGGTGTGTTGGGTCTAGGTCAAACACCGCAGTGACCGAGCCTTTGTCCGATCCCTGCGCAACCAACCCCCCGTCAGCCCGTCCGCCGGTCGCAAGGCCCAGCGCATCTAAGAGAATGGATTTCCCTGCGCCGGTCTCACCGGTAAGCGTACAGAGACCTCTCTCCAAAGGGAGGTCCAGCTTGTCGATCAGCACGATGTCGCGAATTGAAAGCGCGGAAAGCATAAGCGCTCCTAGAAAACAGAATTCCAGGCTTTGCTCATCCAGGAGTCTTGGTTCTCTCTCGGCTCAAGGTCACTCCCTGCCAAGAGAGCATAACTGTCTTCGTACCAATCACTGCCTGGAAAGTTATGCCCAAGGATGGCCGCAGCCGTCTGAGCTTCGGTCACCACACCCAAAGAAAGGTAGGACTCGGTCAGCCTGTGAAGTGCCTCTGGCACGTGTGTGGTTGTCTGATAAGACACGATGACGGATCGAAACCGGTTGATAGCTGCGACGTAGGATTGTTGATTGAGGTAATAGCGCCCAATCTCCATCTCCTTGCCCGCCAGATGGTCAACGGTCAGATCAATCTTGAGCCGTGCATCTCTGGCATATTCTGTTTGTGGAAAACGCCGTACAACTTCGGAAAGTGTAGAGAGCGCATTTTGCGTCATCCCCTGATCACGCCCTACATCTGAGATCTGCTCATAGAAACTAATACCCACCAGATAGTGGGCATAGGCTGCATCTTTGTTACCTGGGTGCAGGGAAAGAAACCGCTGAGCACTCAAAATCGCTGAGTCATAGTCATTCGTCTGATAGTAACAATATGACGCCATCAGCATCGCACGGCGCGCCCATTGAGAATAAGGGTGCTGACGTTCCACCTCATCAAACTCAACCGCCGCCTGACGAAATTTTTTGTCTTCAAGCAAGGTCAGCGCATTGTTGTAAATCTGCTCGACCGGCCGCTCGTCATAAGCAATCTCCGCGTCGTCATCGCCGGAGCAAGCGCCAAGAACAAGTGCAGCACCAAGCACAATCACCGACGGCGCCCGTCTAAGCTTTTTCACCCATTTGTTGGGTCCAAATCCCGCCACACTGCCTCTACTCATCAAGCCATCGCTCCTGCACATTCAGCCTCGCCGGAAGTCCTCCGGAAAGACCGCACTATATCAACCCTTGAGCGCCTACCATAGAGCGTCAAAACAGGATCAGGCGATAAAAAGCCGACTTGAGAGGGTCTCAAGCCGGTCAAATTTGTGAAATCAGCGGGAAAAAGGTCCGTTGAGCTCAATCAGCGGAAACCATCATCCTTGGGACGTCCGCGATTACATCAACTGGTTCGTCACATGTGACATATTCCCAAGAATCGGGATTCGCAAAGAGTGCATGGAGCACCTGATTATTAAACGCATGCCCTGCCCTGCTCGCACTGTAGCACCCCAGAATAGGCCCCCCCGCCAAAGCCAGGTCACCAACCGCATCCAGTGTCTTGTGGCGAACGAATTCATCAGGGGACCGCAGTCCATCGTCGTTCAGCACTTTGTCACCATCCAGGACAACCGCATTTTCCAGCGTTGCCCCTTTGGCCAACCCCAAAGACCGAAGCATCTCAACGTCTTTCAAAAAGCCAAAGGTACGCGACCGCGACAGTTCCCGCCGGAAACTATCCGGAGAAATAGTCAAAGCTAGGTCCTGCTTACCAATTACCTTATTGTCAAAGTCAATGCTAAGTTCAATCCGCAGGCCCTCATCACAGGGATGCAGAGTTCCGCGACGCAGCCCGTCCTCCACAGAGATAGGTTCCAAAACACGGATATACCGTCGCGGAGAGCCCAGAGTCTTCTGCCCGGCCTGGTCAAGCAGCGCAATGAAGGCGTCTGAGCTGCCATCCATCACAGGTACTTCTTCAGCATCCACTTCGATCAGCAAATTATCGATCTGAAGGGCCGACACAGCAGCCATAAGATGCTCAATCGTCGCGACTTTCGTTCCAGCCGCATTGCCGATCGTTGTGCACATCGTCGCATCGATAACCGAGTCATAGCGCGCCGGAATGTCTGTGATCGAGCGGTCCGTTGTATCAAGGTCTGTCCGCCGGAACACGATGCCGGTGTTTGCATCAGCTGGCGTCAACACAAGGCGCACCAGCGTGCCTTTGTGCAGTCCAATACCGTTCATGGTGATCGGTTTAGCAATGGTCGTTTGCCGCAACACATCGATCCCAACAGAGGTGCAGTCTCTGGAATGGGCCAGTCGCAACTTATTGAAAGTAGCGCCGCCTCCGGTATTCACCGGTTCCGCAAACGTGTCGTGGTCAGTATTCCGCACTGTCCGTTCCCCATATACCACCTAAACAAACTAACGTTTCAGCGGCGCGCCCCAAATCTGTCGGGCAGTTATCTGATGTCTGCATGCCTCTCCCCCAGAGACACGTCAGAGACCACTCCTTAAGGACTGGCCTGAGTGTGGTTCTAACAAAAGTCGCGAACCCTTCTCAAATAACTCTTTCTTACAGTTTGTTACGTATAAGAAGAACCTATAAGACATTGAAAAATAACAACAAAAAGGGGAGCAACAAACGACGTCGCTCCCCTTTGTTTCAAGCCGTTAAGCGAAACCTTTAGTTTGCCTGGCGCCGGAGGAAGGTTGGGATCTCCAATTGATCCTCTTCGAACGACGATGCCACCATTCCTTCATCCGCTTTTGGCTGCGGGGAAGGCGCTTGCTGAGCAGCTGGCGGAGCAGGTTGAGGCTCAGGTGCGACCGCCTGCTGCGGCGCTGGTGAAGCTTGTCGCGCCGGTGCAGCAGCAGTCTGAGTCGGCTGAACGGCCTCACGCGGTACAACAGGCGCTTGGCGTGCTTCAGGTGCAGCCTTAGATCGCCCAGTCAGCCTCTCAAACAAGGAAGGTCCGCGAGCTGGTACAGCTTGCCTCGCGACAGGTTCTGGACGCGCTCCCAGGAAGGAAGGGAGTTCGCTGGATCGCGCTTCTACCCGATTAAGACCTGCCGGAATAAAGGGCCGGTTCGGTTCAGCAGTTGCAGACAGACTAGCCTGAGCTTGTGCTGGTTCAGCAATAGGCTCCTGGCTTGGAATAATGACTTCTGCCTCATAAGCTGCTGGGTCAAAATCTGCTGGCAGAGGCGCTTCAAGAGCGAGTTCTGCCTCTGCCTGCGCAGCAGCAGGTTCTTGCACATCAACCCGCTCCGCTTCAGCTGCCACTTCAGCAGCTTCTGGCTCCACCGGAGTCTCTTCTACGGACATGCGCCGTCCTGGGCGAAGCATCGTGATCTTTTCCGTTTCGGGAACAGGCTGTTCAGCCTGCTCAACGTCAATACCTGTCGCCACGACCGAAACCCGCATGCTGCCGTCGAGAGATGAGTCAAACGTGGACCCAACAATAATGTTGGCGTCTGGATCAACTTCAGAACGGATACGGTTTGCAGCTTCGTCAACCTCATAAAGAGTAAGGTCCATACCACCGGTGATGTTTATGAGAACGCCACGGGCGCCCTTCATAGATACTTCATCAAGCAATGGGTTGGAGATCGCAGCTTCAGCAGCTTCCACTGCCCGCTTCTCACCTTCTGCTTCACCCGTTCCCATCATGGCTTTGCCCATTTCGTTCATCACAGTGCGAACATCAGCAAAGTCGAGATTGATCAGGCCAGGCTTAACCATGAGGTCGGTAATGCCAGCTACACCCGAATGCAGAACCTCATCGGCCATGGAGAAGGCTTCCGCGAAAGTCGTTCTCTCATTGGCAATCCGGAACAAGTTCTGGTTCGGGATGATGATGAGCGTATCAACAAACTTGGAAAGCTCAGCGATACCCTCATCGGCGAGACGTGCCCGCCGCGCGCCTTCAAATTGGAAAGGCTTCGTCACAACGCCGACTGTCAGAATGCCTTTTTCTCGTGCAGTCCGCGCAATCACCGGCGCAGCGCCCGTGCCCGTGCCGCCGCCCATGCCGGCTGTGATGAAGACCATATGGCTTTCTTCAAGACTCTCCGAAAGCTCGCCCAGGGCCTCTTCTGCCGCTGCGCACCCAACCTCGGGTCGCGATCCAGCACCAAGGCCTTGCGTAATAGCCTCGCCCAGTTGAATCCTGCGTTCAGCCGAAGACATGGTGAGTGATTGCGCGTCCGTATTCGCCACAACAAACTCAACACCTTCGAGTCCGGAATCGATCATATTGTTGACCGCATTGCCGCCAGCGCCGCCGACGCCAAATACAGTAATGCGTGGTTTCAGTTCAGTTGCCTGTGGAACCGTCAGATTGATGCTCATGTATGCCTCCTAGGAGCAAATCGTGGGTCGTAATCGAGGTCGAAGAAACAGGCTTACTCCTGGCCCATTTCTGTTGGAGCGGAATGCTCCGATTAGTGCGCTGGTCAATTGCCGCATCTTCCAGCACACCGATGATCGACCTCGCCGTCAAAGTCGGCTTAAACAACACAAAACCTGTCTGCGTGTTGCCAAGCCCGATCATCAAAAATTCTCCTTCAACCACCGTCCAATGCGCCGCCATTGACCAGTGTTTTCAGGAACGTCCAAAGCCGGATCCGAATTAATCGTGAGTGGAGCCAACTGTGAATAGGATGCAAGGCCAGCGGCGGCTGAGAAAGCTGGGCCGCCTGTTGCCTCTGCCAAGCCCATATATCGGACAGGTTGTCCGACACGGACCTTTTTATTGAGAATGCGCGCTGTGTGCTCCCGGGCACCGCTAAGCTGCGCGCCACCACCGGTGAGAACCACCCGCTGCCCTGCGACGCGATCAAAGCCACTTTTGACAAGTCGGTCACGTACAAGCTCGAGCGTCTCTTCAAGCCGAGGCTGAATGATGCCCGTCAGAATGGAGCGTGGAATATGGTTTGCTGAAGAGTGATCAGTCTCGCCTACCTGTGGCACGTCGATCAGTTCGCGCTCATCTGAGGGGCTCGCAAGCGCGGACCCATAAAGGGTCTTCATACGTTCGGCATGTGCAATCGGTGTCGACAGGCCCCGTGCGATATCGTTTGTAATATGCTGGCCACCAACAGGGACCGCATCGCAATAAACCATCTGACCTTCAAAGAAGACAGCCAGCGACGTTGTCCCGCCACCCATATCGATCACAGTAACGCCAAGGTCCATCTCATCTTCAACGAGCGCAGCCAGGCCGCTCGCGTAAGGAGCGGCAACCATGCCAGCAACATTTAAGTGGCATCGCTGGATGCAAAGTTCGAGATTGCGCACAGGACCGTGCTGAACGCTGACCATGTGGAGTTCAACACCAGCTTTTTCGCCAAACATGCCGCGCGGATCACGAATGCCGCGATTGTCATCAACCGAATAATTGATCGGGATCGCGTGCAAGACGTCGCGGCCTTCCGGCATATATTTGCTTTGGCCATACGACACCAGACGCGTCAAGTCATCATCCTGAACTTCACGAGAGGGGATCGGCGCTTGGACCGCGATGGTCTGGCTCTTAGGCTCGCCACAGGCCACGGTCACTAGAACGTCCCGCACCGTGGCGCCTGCCATACGCTCCGCCGCATCTACCGCCACACGGATCGCTTCTTCGGCCGCATCCATATCTACGATGGCACCACCGCGAACACCGCGGGACACCTGATGACCAATCCCAATGATCCGCATGGGCGACAGGCCATTGGCAAGCTTGCCGGGCTCAATCTTGGCGATGAAGCAGGCAATTTTGTTTGAACCAACATCAAGCGCGGCAACAATACCAGGCCGTCCGGCACTGATGGGCTTGCCCTGCAATCCTTTTGCGCCAAGTCCCATATTCATGTGTCATCCCCTTGTGAGGGACGATCCCAACCTTGGGTAACTGCATCGCGTCGCGCCGCCGCATCGGGGCTCAAACGAACGGTAAACCGATCCGGCAGACGCACATCAATCGCTTCAATGTCACGCGCCAACACCCGTTGGGCCTCGTCAATCGCAACCAGTTCAGCGAGCGCTTCGCTCACGCCAACCTCCGGCAACAAAACATCAACGCCATTTTCCAGACGCAGGTTCCAGCGACGGTCTCCGACCCGCACATAAGCGCGCACCCGGGCCTGAAGCTCCGGCCAAGCCGCAACCACCTGCGTAAAGCCCTCTGCTTCGCGCGCAGCACCATGGCCGACAACCAAAGGAAGGTGGCCATAACCTTCAACGCCATCTTCCGTGATCGGGCGCCCCTGCGCATCAATCACCGCCAGACGTCCGCCCCTCTGCCAAACTGCGAATGGACGGCGCTCGACAAGCTCAACATGGACCCGGTCCGGCAAAACCCGCGTCACTGTCGCATCGGCAATCCAATCGAGGCGCAGCAGATTTTCACGCGCGCGCTCTAGATCAACACCGAAAATGATCTGGCCTTGTTCAACTTCGAGCGCTTTCAAGACATCCGCCCTGGTGGTCCGCTCACGACCAGCAACCGTCACCTCATCGACACCAAAGCCAACCCAGGCAACAGATGCCGTGGCCTGATCTGCAACATAGGTCCCAGCCGCAGCGATATGCCCACCAACGGCCAAACCATAAAGGGCCGCCGCACCGACAAACCCGGCACTGGCAACACCCACAAGAGATTTAGGCAATCGACCTTCGCGGATAGCCTCGATCGCACGCGAAAGCCGACCCGGGGGTCGCTGTCCCCGTCGACCAAATGTTTTTCCGGATTTAGCACGGCGCCGCCCCGGCGCAACCGCGCTGGTGCGCCGCGTGGTCTTCGAACCGCGCCCCGAAGCTGATCCGGAACCGGACGCAGAACGGCGCGGCGCAGTTTTGCGCGCAGGCCTTTTCTGTTCCTTTACCGATCGCATGACGCGTCCTCCACCATCCAACGGACAAGCGCGCCATATGACATTCCTTCATACGCCGCGAGTTCGGGAACCAACGACGTCGGCGTCATGCCGGGCTGCGTATTGACCTCTAACAGAACGAGCTCCCCTTTCTTTTCATCGAAACGGAAATCCGACCTGGTTACCCCCCGGCAACCAAGCGAATCATGTGCCGCATGTGTCACGTCCTGAACACGTTTATTTATATCCGAACTGATTCGGGCAGGCACTACGTGAACCGAGCCACCACTCGAATATTTTGCGTCATAGTCGTAGAAAGCTGTGTTTGCTGTGATCTCTGTGACATTTAGGACTCGGTTTCCGATCACTGCGCAGGTGAGTTCCATACCGGGTATGTAGCGCTCCGCCATCACGACATCACCGAGGTCCCATTTCGGTGAAGAGAGTTCTGCTGGAGGTCGGTTTTCACCTTCCCGAACAATGAAAACACCGACACTCGAGCCCTGGTTGTGGGGCTTGATCACGTACGGCGTGTCCATGACATGGCCACGAGCCGCTTCTTCCCGCGTCACAAGCTTGCTCTCTGCGACGGGGAGACCTGCCGCCCGAAAAACATGCTTGGATTGCTCTTTATCCATGGCCACAGCCGACGCACGAACACCCGAATGAGTGTAGGGAATGCCGAGCACTTCCAGGAGGCCCTGAACACATCCATCCTCGCCCCAGCGACCATGCAGGGCGTTGAAAACAGCGTCAGGCCCTATCTGGAGTAATTGCTCCGCCAGATCCCGGCCAGCATCAATCTCAGTGACCTCAAACCCTTCTCCACGCAGGGCTTCAGCGCAATCACGACCAGAAACAAGGCTCACTTCTCGCTCAGGCGACCAACCGCCCTTGATAACGGCGATATGTTTGTACTCACTCATGAAGAAGCCTCGTCCCGTGTCATGCCAATGCGCCGGATTTCCCAATCAAGGGTGACACCACTTGTCTCTTTAACCCGCTTGCGCACGTCCTCGCCGAGCTCTTCAATATCGCTGGCAGTTGCGTCACCTGTATTGATGAGAAAGTTGCAATGCTTCTCGCTTACCTGTGCGCCGCCTCGCGTCAGACCACGACATCCGGCTGCATCAATCAGCTGCCAGCTCTTGTGTCCTTCTGGGTTTTTGAAAGTCGAACCGCCTGTACGCGTTCGGATTGGCTGACTTGTTTCGCGACGCTCCGTAATCTCGTTCATCCGGCGCTCGATCTCCGACTTATCGCCAACAGAGCCCTGGAAAAGCGCACTCGTAAAATAGATATCTGCCGGGGCATTTGAGTGACGATAGCTGTAGCCCATGTCAGCAAGCGAATAGGTGACCCGCTTGCCTGCGCGCGTCACGCCTTCTGCTTCGATGAGCACATCCATTGTTTCTTTTTCATAGGCGCCCCCATTCATGCGAAGCGCGCCCCCAATAGACCCTGGGATGCCTCGAAAAAATTCCAGCCCAGCAATACCCGCTTCCATCGCCGACCGCGCGACCGCCATATCAAGTGCAGCAGTCCCTGCCCGTACACGATGGCCGTCCAAAATCTCGATGCCCATGAAAGCTTTGCCCATCCGGATCACCACACCGGCAACGCCGCCGTCGCGAACGAGCAGGTTGGACCCCACACCGACAACCGTAATAGAAATCTCAGGCGGACAGGCTTTAAGGAAGTCCGCCAGGTCTTCCGCATCCGCCGGGCGAAACAGAACCTCCGCGGGACCACCCACGCGAAACCACGTAAGCGGCGCCATGGGAGCATCGGGGATCAACTCACCACGAACTTCCGGCAATCCATCAATAAGGTGGTCGGCGACCATGCTCATGCGCCCCCACCCAGCTTCTCAAGGTCCTGCGGCAATGCATTCGCCCATTGGGTAATATTGCCCGCGCCCAGGCACAGAACCATGTCGCCCGGGCTCGCCAGTTCTGCGATCACCCCCGGAAGCGCCTCCGCATTCTCTAATGCGAGCGCATGCTTGTGTCCGCGCTCCTGAAGCCCCTGCACCATCGTGTCACGATTAATGCCCTCGATCGGCTTTTCACCTGCTTCAAAGACCGGCGACACAATGACCGTATCTGCATCGTTGAAGCACGAGCAAAACTCATCAAAAAGATCGCGCAGGCGCGTGTACCGATGAGGCTGGACCACCGCGATGATCCGACCATCACTGGCGGAACGTGCAGCCTGCAGCACGGCAGCAATCTCAACAGGGTGATGACCGTAATCATCATAGATCTCCACGCCGTTCCAGGTACCAGCATGAGAGAAGCGACGCTTCACACCACCAAAACCTGCAAGGCCTTTTGCGATTGCATCTGCTGATAGGCCCATCCTGTGCGCGACGGCAACCGCCGCCAGCGCATTGAGCATGTTGTGATGCCCGGGCATGGCGAGACGCAACCCGTCAATGCTCGTGCTTTCTCCAGATTTTCTGTCTGTGAGAGACACATCAAAGACAGTGACCGCACCCTCCATCCGAATATTCGACGCACGAACGTCTGCCTGAGGGCTGGTACCATAGGTCACCAGCGTCCGATCGCTCACCCGCCCCATCAATGCCTGCACTTCGGGATGGTCAATGCAAAGAACCGCCAGACCGTAGAAGGGCACATTTTCTACAAACTGAACGAAGGCATCACGGACGCCATCAAAGCTTCCATAGTGATCCAGATGTTCCGGATCAATATTGGTGACCACAGCGATGGTCGACGGCAGCTTCGTGAAGGTCCCGTCACTCTCATCGGCTTCGACAACCATCCACTCTCCGTCACCAAGACGGGCGTTCGTGCCATAGGCGTTGATGATGCCGCCATTGATCACAGTGGGGTCGATGTCGCCAGCATCAAGAAGCGCGGCTACAAGCGATGTCGTGGTGGTTTTCCCGTGGGTTCCACCAATAGCGACGCATGACTTCAGTCGCATCAGCTCCGCGAGCATTTCCGCGCGACGCACAACCGGCAACATCCGAGTGCGCGCCTCGATAAGCTCTGGGTTGTCTGCCTTGATGGCAGACGACACGACCAGCACCTGAGCATCACCCAGATTTTCAGCCACCTGCCCGACCATAACTTCAATGCCAAGGTCGCGGAGCCGCTTCACGTTGGCACTCTCTGCAGCATCCGACCCTTGTACGGAATAGCCGAGATTATGCATGACTTCAGCAATGCCGCTCATACCGATGCCGCCAATGCCGACAAAGTGAATCACACCCATATCTAGCGGGGCTGGTCTCATTGGTTTTTCTCCTGGGGTTCGTTCGTTCCATCAGGAGCCGAAAGAGTTTTATGCTTTTCAGGTGAAGGCAATCCACCTGACTTTTTACGCGCTACCCGCTCAACAAGATCTGCGAGCGATTGAACAGCGCGAGGCTTGCCTTCTGCCTTAGCAGCAGCAGCCATGCCAGACAGTTTATTGCCGTCAGAAAACAATGAAGACAGCGTCGCCGCCAGCAGTTCCGGCGTAAAGCCGTCCTGCTCCATCATGATAGAGGCGCCCGTGCTCGAAAGAATTTCCGCATTGGCCTTCTGATCTTGATCAAGGGAATGCGGAAGCGGCACGAGAATAGAGGGACGGCCAATCACGGCAAGCTCACTCACCGTTGACGCACCAGCCCGCCCAACCACCAGATGGGACTGCGCAATGGCTTTTGGCATATCATCGAAAAACGCGGAAAGCTTCGCTGAAACACCTGCCTTCGCATAGGCTTGACCTACACGATCCAGGTCCTCCTCACGACATTGCTGCGTCACATCGAGGCGCGCACGCAATTCCGCCGGCAGCGCCGTCAATGCTTCGGGGACGATATCGCTCATCACCCTGGCACCCTGACTGCCACCAAAGACGAGAAGCCGGATAGGCCCGCTCCCAATTTCATCAAACGGCACATCAGCCTGGGCCAACACAGCATCACGCACCGGGTTGCCTGTCACATGCAGTTTCGGCAGCGCGCGAGGCTTCAAATATTTCGGCGCAGGGAACGTCGATGCAATGGCATGAACAAATGGTGCAACAGCTTTATTGACGCGACCCAGAACAGCATTTTGTTCATGCACAATAGTGGGGATGCGGCGCAGAATGGCGGCAAGCATAGGCGGCATGGTCGGATAGCCGCCAAAACCCACCACCACCGATGGCTTGGCCCGCGCCATGACAGCTAGAGACTGGCTTGTGCCATTCACGATTTTGGCAGCCGCTGAAAAAATACCGGCAAGCCCCGGACCAGAGAACGTCGCTGAAGGCACAGAGAATATGTCCGCCCCCGGAAACAGGCGGTCGAAATGCTGAACACGTTCGTCGGTGATAAGAACGATTGAGTGTCCGCGCCGCTTCAGCTCCTGCGCCAACGCCTGGCCCGGGAACAAGTGCCCTCCTGTGCCACCAGCTGCAATCATGACCGGCCCTGATAAAGTAGGTGCGACACCACTCATGCGTACGCCCTCCATTCAGCTGGCTGAGCGCCAGCATGTACCCGTCGACGGGTAAGCGAGAGCAGCATGCCCGTCGCAATGGCTAGCGCCAGAAGAGATGACCCACCGTAGGAAATAAAGGGAAGCGTCATGCCCTTCGCAGGCATGAGATTCAAATTCACAGCCAGATTGATCAGCGCCTGCGCCCCGATCAACAAAGTAAGTCCCGAAACGGCGAGTTGTACAAAGAGATCAGTTTCATCAAGAGCACGAAGGAGTGTGCGTATGACAATGAAGCTGAAAAGTCCGATGATGAGGACCCCGGCGAGCACGCCAAACTCCTCAGCAGCCACAGCAAAGATAAAGTCTGTATGGGCATCGGGCAGGATAAGCTTCACAGCCCCCTCGCCCGGACCCCGTCCGAAAAACCCGCCAGCCTGAACCGCTTCCATCGCGCGGTCGATTTGATAGGTGTCACCCGATGCTGGGTCCATAAAACGGTCGACCCGGCTGGCCACATGTGGAACCAGTTGATAGGCAGCAATCGCGCCACCAAGCCCCACAGCGCCCAGACCGATAATCCAGAACCAGGAAATACCAACCATGAACAAGAGGCCACCAAATACCAGGGTGACAAGCGTTGCTTGTCCGAAATCCGGTTGCAGCACGAGAAGGCCGATAAAGAGTGCATAGAGCGCAAAGGCCAACGACATGCCCGGCACGGCTTTAGTGCGTGCCCCTTCGGCAAACATCCAGGCGACCAGAACAACAAAAGCTGGCTTCACAAATTCAGAGGGTTGCAGCGAAAACCGGCCAAGCGGCAACCACCGCGTCGCACCTTTGATTTCCGGCCCTATCAGGAGGGTCGCACCCATCAGCACCAACCCACCAAAAAAAACGACAACTGCGAGGCGACGCACCTGCTTGGTTGTGAAGAACGAAATACCAAAAATCAGGATGAGGGCGGGAACCAGGAAGACTGCTTGACGATAGACAAAATGAAAGGAATTGAGAGACAGGCGGTTCGCCACTGCTGGGCTTGCGGCCAGGGTCAGGATAATGCCGAGTGCCACAAGCGCCAGGATCGCAACAACGGTCCAGCGATCAATGGTCCACCACCACTCAGACAGAACAGATCGGTTAGCGCGGGAAAGACGGATCATGCTGCTTCTCCCCCATTTCCAATAGCTTTAAGAGCAGCGTGCACCATCTCGCGAAAGGCATCACCGCGTACTTCGAAATTTTTGAACTGGTCAAAGGATGCACAGGCCGGAGATAGAAGAACAACACCGTGACGGCCAGCGCGTGATGCACTCATCGCATCGCGGACAGCCGCAGCAACAGCGGCGTCAAGAGCACCTGTAGCAACATACGGCACCTGGCCCTCCAAAGAAGCGCCAAATGCATCAGCCGCCTCACCAATCAAATAGGCCTTTTCGACACATGGAAAGAGCGGAGACAAGGAGTCAATCCCGCCTTCTTTGGGAACCCCCCCAGCGATCCAATAAATTGTGTCATATGCACCGAGCGCCTTCGCAGCAGCTTCCGCATTGGTCGCCTTGCTGTCATTGACGAACAAGACACCCTCGGTCTCAGCGATAATCTCCATGCGATGGGCAAGACCGGGAAAAGACCGGAAAGAATGCAGAATACGGTCAGCAGGAAAACCCAAAGACCGTCCGACGGAATAGGCAGCAGCGGCATTCTGCCAATTGTGCTGCCCCGCAAGTGTCTTCAGTTCTTTTAAGTCGCCGACCCGGTCTGTCTTCCCTGATCCGCTGTCATAGAGAACACCATCCAGTACACAAACGCCCCGGCTAAGAGACTTGGCTGTCGAAACAGGGACCAGAGTCGCTGTGCCCTTTCCGCAGACAGCCGAACAAATCTCGGAAGTCAGATCATCATCGATCCCAACCACCGCGACATCATTCGCCTTCTGGAACTGAAACAGACGCGCTTTGACCGAGGCGTAGTGTTCAAGTGTTCCATGACGATCAATATGGTCAGGTGTGATATTGAGAAGCACACCAACATCTGGCCGCAAGGTCGGCGCAAGATCGATTTGATATGAGGAAACCTCAATCACATAGACGGTATCAGACCGAGGCGCGTCGAGATCAAAGACCGCCTTGCCGATATTGCCACCAACTTCCGCACGCCGCCCATTGGCGGTGACCATGTGTCCGATCAATGCGGTTGTGGTCGATTTTCCATTCGTCCCCGTGATCGCAACAATTTTTGCCTCCGGGTTAAGCGCGCGCACCTCATGCTGAAAGAGCTCGACATCCCCGAGCACCGGCACGCCGGCACCCTGGGCAAGCCGCACAACCTGATGCGGTTCGGGATGGGTAAGAGGGATACCAGGCGCAAGGATGAGCGCCGCATACCCCTCAAGGCCTTCAACGCAAGGATCAGAGACAGAGAGGTTCGCAGCTTCCGCCTTGGCGCGCTGACCTTCACCATCGTCCCAGACCGTCACCTTCGCGCCACCTTTGACCAGCGCGCGCGCAACCGCTAACCCAGACGCTCCGAGTCCATAAACGGCGACCTTACGGTCCTTATATGCGCGCGCAGCAATCACTCTTAGGCTACCTCAGTTTCAGGGTGGCAAGACCGATCATCGCCAGGACACCTGAAATGATCCAAAAACGAATGACAATGGTGGGCTCTGCCCACCCTTTCTTCTCAAAGTGATGGTGAAGTGGCGCCATACGGAAGACCCGCTTGCCGGTCAACTTGAAGCTCGCGACCTGCACAATGACGGAGACTGCTTCAAGAACGAACAGCCCCCCAATAATGACAAGGACCAGCTCGTGTTTCGCAACAACCGCGATCGATCCAAGTGCCCCGCCGAGCGCCAGAGATCCCGTATCGCCCATAAAGACGGACGCTGGCGGCGCATTATACCAAAGAAACCCGAGACCAGCGCCCAGGAGCGCGCCGCAGAACACCGCGAGCTCACCTGTACCTGGCACAAAATGAATCTGCAGATAGTCTGAGAAAACAGCGTTCCCGACGAGATAGGAAATGAAACCAAAGCTCGCGGCGGCAATCATCACCGGCACGATCGCCAGGCCATCAAGACCATCTGTGAGATTGACGGCGTTCGAGGCACCCACGATCACCAGAACGCCAAAGATGAAGAAGAATCCACCAAGAGGGATTAGGACATCTTTGAGAAAGGGAACCGCAACAGATGTTGCTAATTCCGCTGGTGCCACATTAAGCAACGCATAGACGGCAATACCCGCAATGATCGTCTCAAAGACCAGCTTTAACCGACCCGGCACACCATCGCTCGATGCTTTTGAAACTTTTAGATAGTCATCCGCGAAACCGACCGCGCCGAACCCAAGTGTGACAAGCAACACAATCCAAACATATGGATTGCTGAGGTCCGCCCAGAGCAGAACCGATGGCACCAGTCCCAGCAAGATCAGAAAGCCACCCATAGTGGGCGTACCTTTTTTGGTGAGCAAATGCCCCTCAGGCCCGTCTTCTCGAATGGGCTGACCTTGAGATTGCCGTGCGCGCAGCGCGCGAATAACAGCAGGCCCGAACAGAAAAGAAACCAGGAGCGCGGTTACCGTCGCTCCCCCTGTTCGGAACGTGATATAGCGAAACACATTCAGGCCTGGGACCTGATCGGCATATTGCACCAAAAAATCAAACAGCATCTGTCATTCCCCTGCGCCAGATGGCACATCTTCATCGCTGTGAAGAGCAAGAAGCCCATCCACAATCAATCCCATTCGAGATCCGAGCGACCCCTTGATCATCACCACATCACCGTCCCCCAACTGCGACGCAAGCTGCTCAAGCAACGCTTCAGACCTTTCCGCATATCCCGCCTTGCATGCCGCAGGCAGGTCGTCATGCAAGTTCTTCATCAAGGGCCCGCAGACATACACCTGATCAATACCGGCATCTGTCAGTGGCCCCGCAAGCCCCCGGTGCATGGACACTTCATCTTGTCCGAGCTCAAGCATATCGCCGAGAACCGCGATGCGCCGCCCCGACCCTTTCACATCAGCCGCGCCAAGAGTTGCAATCGCGGCCCTCATGGAAGCTGGGTTAGCGTTGTAGCTTTCATCGACAACCACAAACCGCCGATCACCTGCATCAACAATGTGGCGTTCGCCCCTGCCCTTTGGCGCATTGAGCGTCGCCAATGTCATTGCGGCGAGTGCTAGATCTGCACCCAACGCATGCACCGCTGCAAGAATGGAGAGCGAATTCATGACGTGGTGTTCGCCAGGGATACCAAGCTTGTAGGTAATCGCCTGACCACAAATGGACGCAGAGATACAGGAACAAGAAGGATGCAAGGCCACCTTTTCCAGCCGGGCATCAGCTGCGTCTGATCGTCCAAATGAGATGACCTGACCTGCACCCGCCGTTTGAGCTCTGGACCGCAGCCTGTCGAAATGCGGATTGTCAGCGTTCAGGATCGCCGTCCCTCCCGGCTTCAACCCATCAAATATTTCCGCTTTTGCGTCGGCGATCCCTTCAACATTCTTGAAGTTCGCAAGGTGAACCGGTTCCACCGTCGTCACAATTGCCACGTCAGGCTGAACCATCTGGCTCAATGGCGTGATCTCATTGGCGTGGTTCATCCCAATCTCGAAAATGCCCCACTCCGTGTCTGCCGGCATCCGCGCCAGCGTAAGGGGTACACCCCAGTGATTATTGTAAGAGGCGACTGACCCATGAGTCCGCCCTTGCGCCTCAAGGATCGTTCGCAGCGCATCTTTTGTGCTGGTCTTGCCAACACTTCCCGTCACCGCAACAATCTTTGCACCCGTCCGTGCGCGCGCCGCTCGGCCCAGCGCCTGCAATCCACTCAACGTGTCTTCAACGACAAGGAGACCTTCCTCCGACACACCGTCGCAAGAGCCCGAAACCATGGCCGCCGCCGCACCCTTTGCCAAAGCGTCTTTGACATGTTGATGGCCGTCGGAATTGTCACCAATCAGCGCGACAAACAGGTCACCCAGATCAAGAGTTCGCGTATCAATGGACACGCCTACCGCAGACCAATCGCTCTTGACCTTGCCATTGGTGGCGTGGGCAGCGTCCGTCGATGTCCATAGAGCTTCACTCATTTACTCATTTCCCCGGCACCTGATCCAACAGCACTCACCGCCTCTGCAACCGCCTCATGGTCAGAGAATGGCAGAACCTTGTCGCCAACAATCTGACCCGTCTCATGTCCCTTGCCTGCAACGACCAGACAATCACCCACTTCAAGAAGAGCTACTGCCTCTGAAATCGCAAGAGACCGGTCACCGATCTCCTGCAACCCGGACGCTCCAGCAAGAACTTCGCCGCGGATGGTTGACGCATCTTCTGAACGTGGATTGTCGTCCGTCACGATGGTGATATCAGCCGATTGCGACGCAATTTTGCCCATTTGAGGGCGCTTGCCTTTGTCCCGGTCGCCACCGCATCCAAACACAACAACAAGCTTTCCGCTCACATGCGGACGCACAGCCTCAAGTGCTGTCTCCAGAGCATCAGGAGTATGCGCATAATCGATAAAGACCGTCGCCCCATTGGCAAGGTGCGCAACTTCTTCCAAGCGCCCCTTTGCCCCTTTGAGGTTTTCCAAAGCACGGAAGGTCTGTTCGGCATCGCCACCACAGCCGATCACCAAGCCAGCAGCGACAAGCGCATTGGAGGCTTGGAACTGCCCCACAAGCGGCAGCATGATTTCATAATGGGTGCCACCATGAACAATCTGGAGAACCTGACCTCTCGGTCCCGGCTGCAGTCCAGCAAGGCAGATGTCCCGCCCTTTGCGACCCACAGCGACAATCGTGTGTCCGCGCGCCCAGGAAATCGCTTCGAACTCCTGCGCAAAATCCGCATCGACATTAATCACGGCAAGCCCGCCAGGGCCCATAACCTCGCCGAACAAGCGCAGCTTGGCGTAGAGATAGTCATCAAAGTTCGCGTGATAGTCGAGATGGTCTCGCGTGAGATTTGTGAACGCGCTTGCGCTCACCCGGACGCCATCCAACCGATACTGGGCCAACCCATGGCTAGACGCTTCCAGAGCCAGGTGCGTCACCCGATCTTCCACCAAATGTGCAAGTTCTGAATGCAGGCGCACAGGGTCCGGTGTCGTATGCGCCAAGGGTCGAACACCTTCGGGACCGACCACACCAACTGTACCGAGACTGGCCGATCTTAAGCCCAGAGATGCCCAGATTTCCCGAACGAAGGTGGCGACTGACGTCTTTCCATTGGTCCCCGTTACCGCCGCAACAATGTCGGGCTGGGCTCCATAAAACCGTGCCGCCAGCGCAGAGAGTCGGCGTCGTGGATTGCGATCTGCGATCACCGGCACTTTTGTGTCAGCCACAAGATCCGCCCCACCAAGGATAGCGACAGCCCCTGCTTCAATAGCAGCCGGAATAAATTTCACGCCATCAGCTTGAACACCCGGCAGTGCCGCAAATAGATAGCCTGGCTTTACCTCACGGCTGTCTGCGGTGAGGCCGGCAATATTGATCGCCCCGACATCAGAGGGAAGCACTTCCTTTGGGCCGACAAGCGCTTGAAGCTCCATCGCACTACTCCGCCGTCGCAAAGGAAGCGGATTGAACCGGGGAACTCCAGGACTGAACCGGACGCAAACCCAAGATAGGCGCAATGCGCTGAACCACACGCGACGTCACCGGGGCAGCATTCCATCCGGCCGTTGCATACCCATAGGTGTTCTCAGTGGCTTGCGGTTCATCAAACATGATCAGCATGGCGTATTTGGGGTCGTTGGCCGGAAAGGCACTGAGGAAAGAGGTAAGAAGCGCATTACGTGCATAGCCGCCTGCGCGTGCTTTTTCCGCGGTGCCGGTTTTGCCCATCACAGGATAACCAACAACATCTGCGCTACGACCAGTGCCTCGCTCCACCACAAGGCGGTACAAGGCGCGCATGGAATCACTGGTTTCAGTGGTGAGGACGCGCGTCCGAGACACAGTGCCGTCTCGACGCAGGAATGTTGGCTGCACGCCAAATCCGCCATTCACCAACGTCGCATTGGCAGCCACCACCTGAAGCGGCGTCACAGACAGCCCGTGCCCATAGGAAATGGTCATCGCGGATACGTCCGTCCAAGTACTGGGGAGAAGCGGACGTCCAGACTCCGGAAGCTCAATATCCGTTCGCGTCAACAATCCCAATTCACCGAGGAAGCTGCGATGCTCTTCACGGCCAAGCTCCAACACCATCTTGGCAGTACCAATATTGGAGGAGTGCATAAAGAGCTCTGGCACAGTCAGAAAGCGTTTCTGCGCGTGGTAGTCATTGATCGTAAACCGGGAAACACGGATAGGCTCGCGGGCATCATATTCGGTGGAGAGCTGAACCCGACCCGAGTTGAGAGCCGCGGCAACACTGAAGGCTTTGAAGGTTGAACCCATTTCGTAGACACCAAGCGTCGCTGTGTTAAAGCGCGCGCGGTCAGATGCCGATCCCGGATCGTTCGCATCAAAATCGGGCAATGACGCCATCGCAATCACTTCACCCGTATGGATATCCAGAACCACACCGGTTGCACCGATTGCACTGAACTCATCCACCGCAATCTGCAATTCTGTCTGTAGGGCGTGTTGAACCCGAAGGTCCAATGACAGAACGAGCGGTTCCCCTGTCGTAGCATCAGATCGGTCAATATAATGTTCAATCCCGGCGATACCGTGATTGTCAATATCAACGCCACCCAGAACGTGCGCTGCAACGCTCCCGTTAGGATAGACTCGCTTCTGCTCTCGCTGAAACGCGAGACCAGGCTGGCCGAGATTATGTACCGCCACTTGTTCGCGTGGGGTCATGTCTCTCTTCAGCCAAACAAACGCTCTGTTGCCGGACAGCTTTTCTTCAAGCGAGGCCTGGTCCAGATCTGGCAGGGCTTGCGCCAGAAGGCGCGCGGTTTCCTGAGCATCCATCACCTTGCGGGCGTCTGCATACAAGGAAGCTGTGATGATGTCCGTCGCCATCACCTCGCCATTACGGTCAACAATGTCACGCCTTTGCACAGGACCAGTATTGTCAGCGACAGCCACCAACCGATCACCACCACTCCCGGGCGCCAAACCGAGGACGAGCAATCGCCCAGCGACAACCGCAAACGCCATCGCGAACATGACGACCGTCAACATGATCCGACGACGACCACTATCAAAACGGATTATCTCGGGTGTCTTATTGTTGCGGGGCGCTGCAAATCGCGGGCGGGCGATCAAGTCATGCCCAAGCCGAGGAGCAGCGTCTGCTTGGGTTTGCTTCGAACGTCCCACCATCAACGTACCTCGGAACCAGATTGTGGAGCAGCCCCGGCATACCCACCAAGCGCGCGGCGTCCATTGGGTCCAAACAGATCTTCATCGCGCGGTGGCATGGGAAGATCTTCAAACGTAGCAATCTGCGCGGCCGTCAGGGGAGCCAGATCCAGATGACGTTCAGCCAAAGACTGCAGGCGCTCAGGCTGTGTCAGATAGCTCCATTCCGCTCGCAGAATACGCACAGCGTCTTGCTCGTTCAGAATTTCCTGGGCGAGAGCTGCTTTAATTCGCTCCTGCTCTTCCACTTTATATTTCAGATTGTAGAGACCGATAGAAACAGCCACCACAAGCACTACAGAGAGAACATTGAGTAGACGGATCATAGGAGATCTCCCTGCAAGGCAGCGAAACGCTTCATACCCAGCGCGTCCAGGTCAAAAGGAAAACCAGGCGCGCCTGTACGCTCAGCCCCGCGAAGCCGGGCAGAGCGCGACCGAGGATTGATTTCGATCTCAGATTTACTTGCCTTCTGCGCCCCGCGAGTGATCTGCATGAAAGATGCTGGCGAGACGTCCTGTGCTTCGGGCTGATGACGCGAAGGACGCCCTCCCTTGCCGGTGCGCTCTGTAAGGAACCGCTTTACCAGCCTGTCTTCGAGCGAATGAAAAGCAACGACAGCCAATCTGCCGCCGACATTCAGCAGACCTTCTGCAGCCACAAGTCCCCGGGCAAGCTCGCCCAGCTCATCATTTATAAAAATGCGAAGACCCTGAAATGTCCGCGTTGCCGGATGCACTTTCTCAGCGCGGGCGCGAGGCCCCATCACATCAGAAATCAGATCTGCAAGCTCTGCTGTCGTCTCGAACTTTTTCTCAAGCCGCCGCTGAACAATCGCTTTCGCAACAGCGCGCGACCGTTTCTCTTCGCCATAGAACCAGATGATGGAGGCGATATCAGATTCATCGAATTCATTGACCACGTCAGCTGCGGAAACCCCTTCCCGCGCCATGCGCATATCAAGAGGCCCTTCGCTCTGAAAGGAAAATCCACGCTCCGCTTGATCAAGCTGCATGGAAGAGACGCCAACATCGAGGGTCACACCATCCACACCATTGAGAGCACGGTCATCAAGCACTGGCGCCAAGAGCGCCGCCATGTCGCCAAAACAACCATGTAAGAGCGTGAGGCGCCCACCAAATTCACGCTCCATCTCACGCCCGCGATCAATCGCTGTCGGATCGCGATCAACAGCCAGAACAGAGCAATTTGCGGCCGTCAGCAGCGCACGGGTATAGCCACCAGCGCCAAACGTTCCGTCCACATAAAGAGCACCATCTTTAGGCGCAAGCACATCCAGCACTTCAGCCAGCATCACCGGAAAATGGGGGGAGAGTGCCGGTGCCTGTGTCACGAACCGCCCCCTGTCGCAGAAACAGATCCGGGCGGAGCATGGGGGCTCTTGAGCAGCCCGCCATGGCCACTTGCTTCAGCCATAGCTTCTGCAAGATAAGCTTCATACGCTTTGGGTTCCCAAAGCTGGAATTTGTTGCCAAGCCCGACAAACGTCACATGATCAGTGATCCCAGCCTTGGACGTCAGCATCTCAGGCAGGCTCACCCGACCATCCGCATCAAACATCAATTCCGCAGACTGGGCTTTGAGCATGTTCGCAAGCACATTGCGTTCGCGAGAAAAGGGATCAAGGCGGCTCAACATTGTGTCGATCTCAGCCTCTAGATCAGGGCCACCACCTTCAATGCAGGGATCAATAAGGGAGGGGAAACAGATAATGCCAGCAAACTCCTGGGCAGCCGTCACCGACCGGAACTTAGCCGGAACAGAGATGCGTCCCTTCGCATCGATCTTATTTGTGAATGTTCCCCGGAACGACAACATGTCCCGCAAGCCCCCCGTACCCGACACAATTGAATGCGACCACCTGATCGAATTCAGTCCCGTGAAAGAGGTCCGACCCTCCCAACATGGGCCGCATCTGGGTCGGCCTGCCTCTATCCCGGGACACTATGGGATACCATGGGATACCATGGGGGTCAACGGGATTGACCAGTTAAACCTTGGGTTTGAGCGGGCTTTTGACTGTTCACAAACAACCTATACTCGCATCTCTATTTCAGAACAAAGAAGGAACATTTGGCTTAACTAGCAACTCCAACACGACATCTTGGGTGCCAGATCGGGCACCCACCACCACTGGTGCTGAGGAGATAGGGTCAGATGGCCTATAAGCCGGGTTCTGTATCCCGAAGTCCGAAGACTCCGACCGATGACCATTCATCTGGGACGCCCGTCGCCGACCGCCTCATGCAACCAACCCGGATGGCGATCCGAAAACTGACCTGACGACATAAATGCCGTCCACCATCCCTATTTGGTTTTGCTCCCGGTGGGGTTTACCGTGCCCATCCTGTTGCCAGGACGGCGGTGCGCTCTTACCGCACCCTTTCACCCTTACCTGGACCGAAGTCCAGGCGGTTTGCTTTCTGTGGCACTTTCCCTGAGGTCGCCCTCGCCGGGAGTTACCCGGCACCGTGCTTCCGTGGAGCCCGGACTTTCCTCTGTGAGCGAAGCCACAGCGGTCATCCGGCCATCTGACCAAGATTAGAGATACGCCAGCACTGCGCACTTGTCGAGCGCCGCCGCTCTATTCCTCAGCACCAAGCCCCTCAATCAACAACGCCAGAAGTTCCCGGGTCGCCGCGCTCAAGAACGCATTCTTGCGAATAATTGCAAAAATGGGATTGCCCGCATTGAGATCAGCGACCTCTATCAGCGACAGAGACCCAGCCTGGAGCTCCTCCTCAACACTGCCCGTCGGCAGAATCCCAAGTCCATATCCCGCCTCGACAAGCCTTTTTTGCGCCGAAAGACTGTCAACGGGACTCCAATCAATTGACGACACGCCGCGCACCAGGAACTGAGCAAACAGGTTTTCTGCAGACGCCTCGCGCCGCTCAAAATGATTTGGGAATGAAAGCCAGTGGTCATTTTCAAGATCTCGCAAGCTTTTCACCCTCTTCCCTGCTAGAGGGTGCTGGGGTGCACAAACGACGGCCAATCTCTCAAACCCCACCAGCACAGTCTCAAGGTCAGGCGAACGGTCATCGAAATAGCGCAGGCCGATTGCAGCCTCACCTCGGCGAACCTGCTCGCTCACCTCATCACTTGTCGCCGTGCGAAGCGACAGGTCTGCCAAGGGACACGATGTTGAAAACCCCTTCAAAACCGAGCTAAGCGATACACCAGCAAGGGTTCCAACAACAGCCAACGACACAGGGCCCGCCTTGTCTGACAAAAAGGTGCCCATTGCATCTGCTGCATCGGACAGCGCTGCATGGACCTGCTCAGCATGAGGAAGCAGCACTTCGCCTGCTTGGCTGAGCACCATGCCTTCCCGTGTTCGCTCAAACAGGGGGACACCCAGTTCCACTTCCAACAACGCCAAACGGCGGCTGATGGCAGGCTGTGTGCGCCCGAGTTCATCGGCTGCGCGCGTAATACCGCCAGCCCGATGAACCGTCAGGAAGGTCAAAAGCGCGTCTGAGTCCATGTCCAACCATAAAAACTACTTATGCCATACATAAATATTATCAATTTTACGCATATCAAAACAACACCTACTGTCCCGCAAAGCGCACAAAACGAAAGGACGGACAGATGGATCAGAAGAAACGTGGAGAAATGGCAACGCGATTTATGGACCTGCACAAAGCCGCCCAGGGGTTCATCATGCCAAACGCTTGGGACCCAGGGACCGCGCGCCTTTTGGAAGCCGAAGGGTTTCCCGCCCTCGGCAGCACAAGCGCCGGGATCGCCTTCTCACTCGGAAAACAGGACTACAACGTCACGGACCCCACCCGGGGCGTACAAAAAGAAGAAATGTTCTCCTGCCTTGCAAAAATCGCGAACGCCGTTTCGATCCCCGTAAATGGCGACCTGGAAGCAGGCTATGGGGACACTCCGGATGCTGTCGCCAACACAGTTCACCTTGCCATTGAGACCGGCCTCGCCGGTGGCAACATAGAAGACAAGAAGCCCTACGCAGGTGAACTCTACGACGAGGACCTCGCAGTAGAGCGCATTGCAGCGGCTGCAGAGGCTATCCGGGCAGCAGGGACTTCATTTGTTCTGACCGCACGTACCGACGCCTTCCGCCCCCATCTATCCGGCACGCTTGAGACGGTCGTTCGTCGGGCAAATCGTTTCCTTGAGGCAGGTGCAACCTGCATCTTCGCACCTGGCATTGAAGGCCCGTCGACCATCAAAACATTGGCAAAAGAAGTGGACGGCCCGATCAACATCGTCGCGGGTCTCTATTCCCCTGACGGCAACGCTCATGACATGATCAATGCTGGCGCGCAAAGAATTAGCCTTGGCGGCAGCATCGCCCGTTCGACACTCGGATATGTCAGGCAGTGCGCTCGCGGCCTTCGCGATGATGGGAGCTTTAACTTCCCAGCCCCGCAAATCAGCCAGGATGATCTCAACAATTTGTTCGCGTGACCTTCGTAAAGTTTTGCTATCGCGCGTCACGCAGCAGACGCAGCGTGCCGACGGTCGAAAGATCTGCGGCACCATCCACGCGGCTCGGGCGAAAGTGCCGCTGAAACGCAGTGACAACCTGCGCCGTCACATCGCCGAACCACCCATCAACAGAAATGCCATAGCCATAATCCGCCAGCTGATATTGGAGTTCAGCTACCTGATCTCCTCTGTCCCCTACATTGAGAACGGGACCGTCTATAGGCTCAACTGGCGCGACCCAATGCCCGACACCAGCTTCCGCTATGAGTCTCCAGGGGAACTTTTCTCCAGGGTCCACTTTGCGGCCCGGCGCCACATCGGAATGCGCCAGAACCCGAGGGGCGGAAATGCTGTGCCGCTCCACGATGTCCGCCGAAAGAGCTGCTATTGCATCTATCTGTGCATCGGGAAAATCCGGATAGCCCAATTCATGTCCGGGATTCACAATCTCAATGCCGATCGACCGACTGTTAATGTCAGCTTCACCTGCCCAGCTCGCGACGCCTGCGTGCCAGGCACGTCTATCCTCATCGACCATTGAGACAATGCGACCGTCTTCAAACACCAGATAATGCGCGCTCACCTGAGCCGCCGGGTCACACAGACGCTCCAACGCGCCCTCCCCGGTCTCCATGCCGGTATAATGCAGGAGCAACATGTCAGCTTCGCCACCGACCCGCTCATTGTGGTTGGGTGACGGTTGCACCTGAATTTTATCGAGGATCGACATCTACGAATGGCTCTTCTTTCCGCGCCTGGCGAATATTGACGATCAACACGCCGACCAATGAAACCAGCCCGCCAATGACCATTCTGATGGTCAACTCATCACCAAGCAATGTCACACCAAAAAAGACGGTGAACAAGGGCGCGAGCAGCGTCAAAGGCGCGGTCTGCGAGACCTCATAACGCTGAAGCAAATAATAGATGCCCGCATGCCCCACAAGGCTGGATGCAAAGGCGACATAGAAAATGCCCGACCAGGCAAGCAGGCTGGCGCTTTCGATAATCTCAAGATGATTGCTCTCAAAGGCAAAGGATGCCCCGAGCAAAAACGGGGCAGCAATCACAGCAACCCAGGCCTGCAACTCAAACACACCAACATCTTTGATCTGACGCTGAAAAATCGTGCCAATGGATCCGACAAAGGCAGACGCCGCGATCAACAATATGCCCGTCAGAAAGCTGAAAACTGCAGGATCAAAACTCATGATCATCACGCCGGCAAAGGCGAGCGAAATGCCAAGCCAGCGTCTCCAGTAAATCTGCTCCTTCAAGAAGAGGACCGACATGACCGCCGAAATGGGCACGGCCAATTGGGTGACAATGGCAACCACTGAGGCGTCTGCAACTGCCAGCCCCATAAAGAAAAATCCAAACCCGAGCGGCCCCGCACACAGCGCAATAATGATGACGTCCCGCATGCGACCCTTGAGAATCCGCAGGAAGGGAAAGAGCACCAGCACGATCAGCGCAAAGCGAATGCCAGCAAAAAGAAACGGTGGAAAATGCTCAAGGCTCACCTTCCCTGCAACCAGGGCAAAGCCCCAGATGAGGTTGATCAGAACCATAAAGGCAGCGTGTTCACGGGTCATGATGAGATCACCCGTAGTGATCTAGAAAAGCGCCCATAGGACCGCTCTTGCCCTGTTTTGCGGGAAGATCGGCTGGCTTTACTTTTTTTGATTTTCTTGTCCACCCGATTTTCCATTCTCACGAGCTACAGGTTTCGGTCTTTTGCGATCCGCTCATAGGCGGTGTTGATCGATTTTATTTTTTCTTCGGCAAGGTGGTGGAACTCTTCGGGCACACCACGCGCAATCATCATGTCTGGGTGATTTTCGCGAACGAGGCGTCGGTAGGCCGATTTAAGCTCCTCGTCAGACACATCTGACGAGATACCGAGGATCAGGAAGGGATCTTCTCCATCCGGCCCCAGATGGCTGGCTTTGATGCGGGCATATTCAAGTTCCGAGAAACCAAAAATGTCAGCAACCTGTTGCAGGAAAGCGAGTTCACCGTCGTGAATGACATTATCAGCTTTCGCAATATGGAAGAGACCATCCAAAACGTCTTCCAAGACACCGGGTTTGTCTTTGTAAATGCCGGCGACCTGGGTGGCATAAGCTTCGAAACCAGCGACATCCTTCTGTGCGATGGAATAAATGCGCGACACGTTTTTCTTTTCAGCATCAGGCACCTGGAGAATGTCTTCAAAGGCCTTCACCTCGGCGGGATCAACCACGCCGTCGGCCTTCGCCATTTTTGCTGAAAGCCCAATAAGCGCGACCGTGAACACAACTTCATCGTCCCGCAAATTGCGATCGACAGCAAAGTGTCCAGCGACAGCGCCCGCAAGCGCCCCAATCGGCCCGCCCACAGCAAGTCCGGCAGCGGCCCCGGCTAATTTTCCCCAAATCGACATGGCGCGCACCTTAATGGGAAAAACCGCAGGATGCGAACACCTTTTCTTTCGTCTCGACATTTCCCATGCGACATGTTTTCTCAGGCGCCAACATATGGCAGGGTCCGCGCCATGAATGAGCGTAAACATTGGGACTTCTGGATCGACCGTGGGGGCACCTTCACGGACATTGTCGCCCGCAACCCAAAGGGCGAGTTGGTTGCCCACAAGCTCCTGTCAGAAAATCCTGAGCAATATCAGGACGCCGCGATTCAAGGCATCCGAGAGCTTCTACAAGCGCCACCAGGCTCTCCCCTCTCATCAGACCTTATCGGTACTGTTAAAATGGGAACGACCGTCGCCACCAATGCGCTGCTAGAGCGCAAGGGCGACCGCGTCCTCTTCCTCACAACCAAGGGCTTCGCCGACTCGCTCAAGATCGGCTATCAGAACCGGCCCCATCTCTTCCAACTCAAGATCGAAAAGCCAGCCATGCTTTTCGAAGCAGTCGAGGAAGTGACCGAGCGCGTGTCAGCAGAAGGGGAAGTCTGGCGACCGCTCGACGTCAATGAAACACATGAAGCCCTTCAGCGTTCCTATGACACAGGTCTCCGTTCCGTCGCCATCTGTTTCATGCACGGCTATCGGTTTCATAACCACGAAGCGCAGGCTGCAGAAATCGCAAGACAGATCGGCTTCACCCAAATATCTGTGAGCCACCAGGTCAGCCCGCTCATGAAATTCGTCGGGCGCGGCGACACCACAGTGGTCGACGCCTATCTCTCCCCCATCCTCCGACGCTATGTGAATCAGGTTGCTGGTGAACTGAACGCCGGAAACGACACTGAAAAGACAAAACTGCTTTTCATGCAAAGCTCTGGTGGCCTGACGGACGCCACCCTCTTTCAGGGCAAGGACGCCATCCTTTCCGGTCCAGCCGGGGGCGTAATCGGCGCCGTGGAGACCGCCGCCCTTGCCGGGTTCGACAAGATCATTGGCTTTGACATGGGTGGCACGTCAACCGACGTCTGCCACTATGACGGCACTTTGGAACGTACGTTCGAAACAGAGGTCGCGGGTGTTCGGCTCCGCGCACCCATGATGCAGATCCACACAGTGGCAGCCGGTGGTGGCTCCATCCTCACCTTCGATGGCGCACGGTTCAGAGCAGGGCCGCACAGCGCAGGCGCCGATCCCGGCCCCGCGAGCTATCGCCGTGGCGGTCCCCTCACAGTGACAGATGCCAATGTCGCTCTCGGCAGACTTATCCCTGACCTCTTCCCAAAAGTCTTTGGGCCTCAGGCAGACATGCCGCTCGACAGAGACGCAGCGCTCCAAGGGTTTGCGGAGCAAGCTGGTGAGATCGCTGGTCAATCGCCGGAGCAGATTGCCGATGGTTACCTGTCCATTGCGGTCGAAAACATGGCGCAGGCGATCAAAAAGATTTCGGTTCAGCGCGGGTACGACATTACCGGCTATGCCCTTGCCTGTTTCGGTGGCGCCGGTGGTCAACATGCCTGCCTGGTCGCAGATGCACTGGGCATGGAGAAGATCCATTTTCATCCTTTCTCCGGCATTCTGTCCGCCTATGGAATGGGTCTGGCGAGCATCCGCGCAACACGGGAAGAAGCCGTTGAGAAAAAACTCGACCAGGCTTTCTGGGAAACATTCAATTCCATTGAAGAACGGCTTGCGACAGCAACCCGCCAGGAACTTTTGGACCAGCGGCTAAGTGCAGAGCAGATCGAGACAGTGACGCGCCTGCACCTGCGCTATGAAGGAACAGACACCGCCCTCATCCTCGACCATGACAACTCGGACATGCGCCAGGCGTTTGAGAAAGCACACCAGCTTCAATTCGGATTCTTTGATCAAGGCCGCGGCATCATTGTAGAAGCCATCTCAGTAGAGGCCATTGGCAACGACACCCGTGCTGATGAGACGCCACCACAGCTTGCCGCCAGAGACGGCAGGGCCACACCAGCCCAAACGACGCGTTTCTTCTCCCAAGGGGAATGGCATGAGGCACCGGTCTATCTCCGAGAGAAACTGCGTCCTGACGATGAGCTAGGCGGCCCCTGCCTCATTATTGAGCCGACAGCTACGATTGTTGTTGAAGACGGATGGAGCGCGGAAGTTACCGACCTCAACCATATGGTCCTGACGCGTACGACAGCTCGCGCCACACGACACGCGGTTGGGACCCAGGCAGACCCTGTGATGTTGGAGATTTTCAACAATCTCTTTATGTCCATCGCAGAGCAGATGGGATTCACCCTGCAAAAGACCGCCCACTCGGTAAACATCAAGGAGCGTCTGGATTTCTCCTGTGCCGTCTTTGACCGAACCGGCGGTTTGGTATCGAACGCCCCCCATATGCCCGTTCACCTAGGGTCCATGGGCACCAGCGTCAAAACGATCATTGACCAAAACCCGGACATGAAGCCGGGGGACGTGTTTGTTCTGAACGCCCCTTATAATGGCGGCACTCATCTACCCGATATCACCGTCGTCGCGCCTGTTTTTGATAAACACAACACGAAACGCCTCTTCTATGTCGCCGCCCGCGGCCACCACGCAGATATTGGCGGCGTCGCACCTGGGTCCATGCCCGCTTCATCACGCACCGTGGAAGAAGAAGGTGTCCTGATCGACAATTTCAAACTGATGGATGAAGGCATCTTCCGCGAAGACGACCTACGACAGCTGCTCACAGAAGCCTCCTACCCCGCCCGCAATCCAGACCAGAATGTTGCGGATTTGCGTGCCAAAGCGGCCGCCTGTGAAAAAGGCGCACAAGAGCTCCGCAAGATGGTCGAGCAATATGGGCTCGATGTAGTGAATGCCTATATGGGCCACGTGCAGGACAATGCGGAGGAAAGTGTTCGCCGCATCATTGCACACCTGTCAGACAGCTCCTTTGAACAAAAGATGGATGATGGGTCGATCATCAAAGTGACGATCAGTGTCGACAAGAACACGCGGTCCGCCGCCATCGACTTCACCGGCACCAGCGCCATCAGGCCCAACAATCTGAACGCCCCCTCATCCGTCTGCCGCGCCGCCGTCCTCTATGTGTTCCGTTGCATGGTGGATGATGACATCCCGCTCAACGATGGGTGTCTGAAACCGCTTACCCTCATCATCCCTGAAGGCTCCATGCTGAACCCCACTTTTCCTGCGGCGGTCGTCGGCGGCAATGTGGAAACCAGTCAGGCAGTGACCGACGCGCTCTTCGGTGCGCTGGGCGCCATGGCGGCAGCACAGGGAACCATGAACAATCTCACCTTCGGAAACGTCACCCATCAATATTACGAAACCATCTGCGGTGGGGCTGGCGCAGGTCCCACCTTTGATGGCGCTGACGCGGTTCATACCCATATGACGAACTCGCGCCTCACCGATCCGGAAATTCTGGAGTGGCGCTTTCCTGTTGTCCTGGATGATTTTTCTATTCGGCCGGAAACCGGCGGGGCCGGCAAACATAGAGGCGGTGACGGCGTCCACAGAGCCATCCGCTTCCGCGAGCCCATGCATGTTTCCATTCTCTCGACACATCGGCAGATCGCCCCGACCGGGTTGGCCGGTGGCGCTGACGCAGCACTCGGCCACAATACCGTCCTACGAGCCAATGGCACCCGCGAGACATTGGACAGCCTTGCTGAGTGTGATGTGCAGGCAGGCGACACGATCATCATCGAAACGCCCGGCGGCGGCGGATACGGTATACCTGCGAAAAACTCCTGACAGGAAGTGACAGGAGGCGGGGATATACTGCCAGCAGCCTCATTTCGGAGAAACAACATCATGGCACATACCGGCGGCTGCCAGTGCGGCGCAGTCAGATATGAAGTAACTGACGATTTGGGTGGCATCTATGTCTGCCATTGCACTGACTGCCAGGCGCAGTCTTCGTCTGCCTTTGGCATTTCCGTCAACGTACCGCTGGATCATCTGAAAATCACAAAGGGGACACCTAAAACATTTAATTGGACGGGCGGCGGCAACGCTAAACACGGAGCTTTTTGCGCCGCCTGCGGCACGCGCCTCTGGCACCTATCAGGGGACAATGACAGAAACCCAAGCGTGAAAGGGGGAACGCTCGACCACGCAATTGATCTGACCGACGCCGTTCACATCTGGACCCTCTCAAAGCTTCCGGGAATCGTCATTCCTGACGGCTGTCGGCAGTTCGCCGAAGAACCTGTATAGACTTAACGACCGCGGATCATCTTTCTGATTTTTTTGATCTCGGCTTTTTCTTGCGGTGAAACTTTTTCCATCGCTGCCGAAAAGGCATCCGGATGGAGTACGCCCGCGTGCTTCTTCAGAAAGAGAAACGTCTTCTCAGGATAGGCGTTATAGCATTCACGCAAAGCCCACCCGACACCCTTCTGGACGTAATAGTCTTCATCCTTGAGCAAGGCGGTGATCAATTTGAGAGACCGCGCGGCCGGCGGGCATTTTGTTCGGAAACGGGTGTAGAAAAACAAGCCCACCACAGACTGCCGCCGCTTCCAGGGGTCAGCATCGCCGTTCCACGCCTGCATAACGGGCCAGACCCTTTTGGGCTTTTCTTCGAGCGCACGCGCCACATGAGCAGAAAGCGTATCCGATTGATCCCAGCAATTGATCGTCGAACACCAATCCTGCGTCAACGCCCACAGCCCTTCGAACCCAAGCTCAGGGGCGAATTGCTCAAGGGTCAGGCCCGCTTGCATCTTCCCTTCATGGGTTTTGGCACCGTGCCAGATTTCCGTCCAGATCGCCGCAAGATCCTGAGCGGGCAGATCAGAGAAGGAGTATCCCCATTTTGCGAGTTTCCGCTGTTCCGGCACAGTCAGGCCGAGCAGTGGCATCTTTGTTTTCATGAAGAACGCGCGCTCTTTCGCCTTTGCTTTGGGAACACCCTTCGCAGCGGCTTTCAGAACACATTCAACTTCAGCAAGCGACGACACCATGACCCTCTCATTGTTTATGAGCTCATCATGCCGCCGCTTTTTGTGAAAATCTATGCCTGAGGGAGCGGCGCACCATAGGGCTCCAACGGCAAGTCGAGGCCGTTACAGAGATAGGCGACCGTGTGATAGAAGCCTGCCAGCATGATGAGCTCCAAAAGCTGCATCTCCTCAAATTCCGACCGCAACTCAGCCCACAATGCATCATCCACCCGCGAAGTCTGATGAAGCGCGTCCATGAGCTTCAGGATCAACGCCTCGCGAGAACTCCAGCCGCCCTCCTCAGGCGTTTTGGTGGCAAGCGCGTCAATCTCGTCCTCCGTAAGCGCGACCTTGTCTTTGAAAAGGGCAATGTGCACGCCCCACTCATAGGCGCAGCCTGTCTTCGCGCAGGTCCGGTCAATGGCGAGTTCCCGGTCCCGAAGAGACAGATGTCCTTTATCCAGCAGGCCTGCGCCCATAAAGCGGGAAAACAATCGAGCGTCGTTCGCCAGCGTGCGAAACAGCACCAGCGGATCAACGCCTGGTGGCATCAACCGGTCAAACTGCGTCTGAACAGCGGCATCATAAGGTGTCTCAGCCGGTGCAATACGGGGGGATATCGTCATTGGGTCTCTCCAGATCTTGTGCTACTAATTCGATAGCAACAACATAATGCTACTTTTTTCGTAGCACAAGAGACGCGAGGCATTTTCTTGACGAAGAAACCCAAATCCCCCACGCCTGGACGCCCGGTCAGAGGATCAACAACCGGCAAACCGATCATGGCACTGCTCGATCTGCTGGGACAGCGGTGGGCCTTGCGCATCCTTTGGGAGCTGCGTGACAGCTCGCTCACCTTCCGGGCCTTGCAAACTGCCTGCGACGGCGTGAGCCCCAGCGTTCTGAACAGCCGCCTTAAAGCACTGAAAGAAGCACGGTTCGTCGACGCAACACCGGATGGCTACGCACTTACGGCTCTAGGCAAAGAGCTTCAGGAAGAGTTTGGCGGCCTCTACCAATGGTCAGAAAAATGGGCGGCGGAACTGAGAGTGTAATTTCGTTTGCCAGCGATAGATTTTTCCGTCATATGGCGAATAGATTTTGAGCATAGGCATGCTCAGCGGACAGTCCGCGCCCTGCCTCTAAGGGCTCATGGATACCTGGAATACTCAGATGGGCAACAAACCAATTATCGGTTGGCGCGAATGGGCTGCCTTCCCAGACCTTGGCGTCGATCAAATCAATGCGAAGATCGACACAGGTGCGCGGACATCCGCCATCCACGCTTTCCGCATCCGCGAGGAAAGTGTCGGTGGCATCCCTTACGTCTCCTTTAGACTACACCCTATTCAGCGACGCAAAACGCCAGAAATCTTCTGCAGTGTGCCAATTGCAGACAAACGCCTTGTGACAAGTTCAAACGGACAAAAGCAAAACCGTATCGTCATCAAGACTCCAATGACTCTCGGCACACGAACTTGGCCCATAGAGCTGACATTGACTGACCGGGATGAAATGACCTTCAGACTGCTGATAGGTCGCGAAGCTTTGCGCAACCGCTTTCTAATAGATGCATCAGGATCGCACCGACTGGGACAGCTTACTCCTACCGAGGAAGACTAAAATGAAACTCGCTCTAATGTGCCGCAATCCAGACCTGTATTCTCATCGCCGCCTGGTCGAGGCTGCAGAAGCTCGAGGCCACCACATTGATGTCATCAACCACCTTCGGTGTTACATAAACATTGCAGCACACAAACCGGATCTGTTTTACGAGGGTGAGAAGCTCTCTGGTTACGATGCGGTTGTCCCCCGTATCGGTGCCTCCGTCACCTTCTTTGGTACAGCGGTCCTAAGACAATTCGAGATGATGGGCGTGTATCCGGTAAACGAGTCCGTTGCCATCACACGCTCACGCGACAAGCTCCGCAGCTTGCAGCTGCTCGCCCGAAAAGGGGTTGGCTTGCCGGTCACTGTCTTCGCCCACAGAACCAGCAATGCCGAGGAGATTATCGACCTTATCGGAGGAGCGCCCGTCGTCATCAAACTCTTGGAGGGAACTCAAGGTATCGGCGTGGTTCTTGGCGAAACCCCCAAAGCAGCTGAAAGTATTATTCAGGCCTTTGGCGGCGTGAAGACAAACATTCTGGTTCAGGAGTTTGTAAAGGAAGCCAATGGCGAAGACATTCGCTGTCTGGTCGTCGGCGACAAAGTTGTCGCCTCCATGATGCGGAAAGGCAAAGAAGGTGATTTCAGGTCAAACCTTCATCAGGGGGGATCAGCACACGCTATCCGCATCACCCCCGCAGAACGGTCCACCGCGGTTTCAGCAGCCAAGATTATGGGGCTCAATGTATGTGGCGTCGATCTGCTGCGATCAAATCACGGACCGGTCGTCATGGAGGTCAATTCGTCGCCGGGTCTCGAAGGTGTAGAGAACGCGACCGGCGTCGATGTAGCCGGAAAAATTATCGAGTTCATTGAACGGAAAGCGCAACCGAACAAAACAAAAACTCGTGGCCGCGGGTGATACGTTTTTAGTGCTTGCGCCTGAGTAAGGATAGTCCGCGCCCAAAATTCGGAGGCTGCCATGACCGACTTCACCCCTACTTATGAAATGCCGCCGGGAAGTCCCCCAGCGGAGGTGTACATTGATGAAGCTCTCGTGCGCAAACTCCTGCAGAGCCAGCACCCGGATCTGGCAGACCTGCCAATCAAACGCTTTGAAGTAGGCTTTGACAATGAGATGTATCGCTTGTGCGATCGCTACACGGTGCGTTTGCCGCGCCGCGCCGCCGCCGTTCCCTGCATAGAAAACGAACAGCGCTGGCTGCCCGAGCTTGTAGCACGCCTGCCCTTGCTCATCCCCGCACCTGTCCGCGTAGGTGTTGCGGGTGATGGCTATCCCTGGCCCTGGAGCATTGTCCCCTGGATCGACGGTAAAGCAGCAGACCTCGGCTACCTGTCAGATGATCAAGCTGTCGTGCTCGCAGATTTTATGAAGGCGTTGCATCAGCCCGCCCCCGCCGACGCCCCTGTCAATCGTGTCCGGGGCATTCCGCTCTCAACACGGGCCGAAAACAATGAAGACCGCATGGCGCGTCTTCTCGAAGAAACAGAGGACATCAACCCGCAGGTCTATCAGGCCTGGGCCGAAGCGCTGGCGGCACCTGAAGACACCAACCCCACCTGGCTTCATGGTGACATGCACGCGCGAAATGTGCTTGTAAACGAGGGCCGTATTGCGGCCATTATCGATTGGGGAGACATGACCAGCGGCGACCGTGCCACCGATCTCGCCGCCATTTGGATGTTGCTCGAAAATCAAAGCGCCCGCGCAGACGCCATCAAGACCTACGGTGACGATGACCCAGCATTGTGGGCCCGCGCGAAGGGCTGGGCTGTCATCTTCGGCGTTGTCCTGCTTGACACGGGGCTCATTGACAATCGTCGCCATGCAGAAATGGGCCGCTGCATCCTGGAGCGTCTGACCGAGGACATGGCTTAGCTGGAACCATCACCTTCCCAGCGAGGAACCAATTGGCTCCACCATGGAAGTCTGGTGTCCCAGCCACTATGTTGAGCCCTCAACAAACCAGAGAGCACATCCAATGGCAAAACAGTTTCCAGAACTGGCAGATCCCCTGGTCAGGTTCATTGAACAGCAGAAAATCTTCTTTGTGGCGACAGCGGCAAAAGAAGGTCGGGTAAACCTCTCTCCCAAGGGCCATGACAGCCTCAAGGTCACCGGCCCAAACGAACTCATTTGGATGAACCTCACGGGCTCTGGCAATGAAACCGCCGCACATCTTGCCGACACCAACCGCATGACCATCATGTGGTGCGCCCTTGAAGGACCCCCGCGCATTCTGCGTGTTTATGGGGAAGCAGAAACCATCCATCCCCGCGATCCGGCCTGGGCGGCCTGTGAAAAGCTCATCCCGGCAGAAATGGGGTCACGCCAATATTACAAAATGAAAATCGATCTGGTGCAGACCAGCTGCGGCTATGCTGTCCCCCTCTTTGACTATGAAGGCGAGCGTGACGTGCTGCGCGACTGGGCTGACAAAAAGGGCCGCGACGGCGTCGAAGACTATTGGGACGAGAAAAACCAGACCAGCATCGATGGCCTGCCAACGGGGGTTGTGGCCTAGCGCCCACCCCAAAACACCAAACGGAGCACTGGCTCTCGCCAGCACTCCGTCTTGTCGCGTTTGTGGTGGGAACGCGACGGGACCGCAGGGGAAACGCGGGCCGGGTTAGCCCGCTGCGCGGACCTCTGCGAGGAACGCATCAACGCGCTCCTCAAGAATATTCGATTGTTTGGCAAGCTCAGCCGTGGCCGACATGGTTTCATTTGTCGCCTGACTGGTCTCAGCAGACGCTTCGCTGATACCGGTGACATTCGACGCAACTTCCTGCATCGCCACCTCTTGCTCACCCATCGCGCCGGAAATCTCAGACGACATTTCATCGATCTTCTTGATCGTCATGGCGACTTCGCTGATGGCACCGCCGGTCGTCTGCACTTCTTTCTGAATGGCATCAATACGCGAGGCGATTTCTTCCGTTGCGCGAGCGGTTTGCTGAGCAAGCGCCTTCACTTCGCTGGCAACCACCGCAAAGCCTTTGCCGGCTTCGCCGGCGCGGGCTGCTTCAATCGTTGCGTTAAGGGCCAACAGGTTTGTCTGCCCGGCAATATCGCTAATGGTTTTGGAGAACTCGCCGATAGCGTCCGCTGACGTATTCAATCCGCCAATCGTCGTCTCAGCAGACCCTGCCTGCTCCACTGCAGAGCGTGTAAATCCCAACGCGTTCTGGAATTGGTCTTTAATGCTCGCGATCGATGCCTGGCATTCCTCAGTTGCAGCAGACACGGTGCCGGATTGCGAGGCAGATTCTTCCGCCGCAGCAGCGACCGTTCCAGCTGTCGCTTCGAGCTCTGTTGCCGCATTCGACACGGACGTC
The DNA here is from genome assembly GCA_003330885.1 of Rhodobiaceae bacterium. Lineage (NCBI taxonomy): Bacteria > Pseudomonadati > Pseudomonadota > Alphaproteobacteria > Hyphomicrobiales > Parvibaculaceae > Parvibaculaceae bacterium. The sequence goes on from CP030277.1 coordinate 1,940,400, forward strand.
ACAACGTCCTTGACGTTTTCTTCAAAACGTTCGGCCTGCTGCTTCAAGAGCGTCGTCGCCATTTCTTTCGCCTGATCAATGTAGATTGAAATGGCAAAATCCATATCCAGAAAGACCGCTTTGTTCACGGCCTCAATGGTCCGCATCATCCGCTCTGGGTCATCAATATAGGTTTCCTGCGCAATCGCGTGCAGACGCCCGATCACAAAGCAGTAAGCGCCAATGTACCAGCGCGGGTCGAGACCGATGCGCGCATGTGCGTGTCCGATAGCGGAAACACTGGTCACGTAATCTGAATCAAAATTGCCCGAAAAGACCCGCAGCATCCAATGCTTCTTCTGTGCTTCTCTTGCGTGAGAAATGTGAGCTTCGTCTCTAAACAGGGCTTTGAGGTTCGGAACCGACGTTACATGTGAATAAAACTCGTCCAGCAACTCTTCCATGCGCTGCGAAAGAACGTCTTTAAACTCCCGCAGAGCCACTGAGTCCGCTTCGGTGATCCGCGTGAAAAGCACGCGACGTTCCAACTCTTCCATTACGCTAGTGTCTTGAACCGTATCGATCTGAGTCATAACTATCCCCTAGTTCTATCCAGCCCCGCGCTGAATAGAACTATCGTTAGACAACACGGTTAAAGAATGACTAAAAGATCTGTTTTTCTATAAAATCGATCTAGTTGTTTCAGCCTACCGACGCTAGACACTTATCCCAAAGGTCAAAAAATGGCAGAAATCAGCGCCCAGGCGCGTAGTTGAGCACCGGCGCCAACCAGCGTTCGGTCTCGTCAACGCTCATGCCTTTGCGCGCCGCATAGTCTTCCACCTGGTCTTTCTCCACCCGACCTACACCAAAGTAGTAGCTGTCTGGGTGTGAAAAATAGAGTCCGGACACTGACGAGCCTGGCCACATGGCACAGCTTTCCGTAAGCGTGATTCCCGTCCTCCGTTCAGCTTCCAGAAGTCGGAAGAGCGTCCGCTTTTCCGTGTGGTCAGGCTGCGCCGGATAGCCAGGCGCCGGGCGAATGCCAGCATATTTCTCTGCAATCAGATCGTCAGGTGACAACCCGCCCTCGTCTGCATAGCCCCAGAATTCACGGCGAACCCGCGCGTGCAAATATTCCGCAAACGCTTCAGCAAACCTGTCAGCAAGGGCCTGCATCAGAATTTTGGAATAGTCATCATGGTCGGCATCAAACCGCGCAACATGTTCGTCCTCACCATGACCGGCAGTAACGGCAAACCCGCCAACATAATCATGGATGCCCTGTTCAGCCACAAAGTCGGCCAGCGCCACATGGGCACGATCATTCTTCCGAGCCATCTGCTGACGAAGCGTGTGGAACATCGCTAGGCGGTGCTCGCGTGTGTCATCAGTGTAGAGCTCAATATCGTCTTCCGCGATCCGGTTCGCCGGCCAGAAGCCAACAACCCCTTTGGGCGAAAGCCATTTTTCGCCCACCATCTGATCAAGCAGCTTTTGTGCATCATTGAAAAGTTGGGTTGCCGCTTCGCCCATTTTGTCATCGGTCAAAATGCGCGGGTAGCTGCCCTTCATTTCCCACGTGGCAAAAAACGGTGTCCAATCAATGTAAGGCACCAAATCTTCCAAGGAGACGTCATCGACCGTCTTTAGCCCAAGGAAGGTCGGCTTCGGCGGCACATATTCCGCGAAATCAATTGCAAAGTGATTGGCCCGGGCATCTGCCAGCGACAGGCGCTCGCCCTTGGATTGTCCCCGCGCATGGGCTTCAGCCATTTGCGTGTATTCTTCGGCGATACCGGTCTTGTATTGATCTGCCTGCGTGTCAGAGAGCAGCGAATTTGCAACGCCCACGGCGCGACTGGCATCTGGTACATAGACCGCCTGGCCTTTGTCATAATTGGGATGGATTTTCACCGCTGTGTGCACACGGCTTGTGGTCGCACCACCGATCAATAGCGGGACGCTAAAGTCCTGACGTTCCATTTCAGCCGCCACGTGACACATTTCATCAAGGCTTGGCGTGATGAGGCCTGAAAGCCCGATAATATCGACTTTCTCTTCTTTCGCCGTTTCAAGGATCTTCGCGGCAGGCACCATAACGCCCAAGTCGATCACCTTGTAATTGTTACATTGCAGCACGACCCCGACGATGTTCTTGCCAATATCGTGCACATCGCCCTTCACCGTCGCCATCAGGATGGTGCCATTGGAGGAATCTTCGGTAATCCCAAGTTCCTCTTTTTCCTTCTCCATGTAAGGCATGAGATAGGCCACCGCCTGCTTCATCACACGCGCTGACTTCACTACCTGGGGCAGAAACATCTTGCCGGCACCAAACAGGTCGCCCACAACATTCATGCCGTCCATCAACGGCCCTTCAATCACATGAAGTGGTCGCTCAGCTTCCAGACGGGCTTCTTCCGTATCTTCCTCAATGAAGGCTGTGATGCCATTCACAAGGGCATGGCGCAGCCGGTCTTTGACCGGCACTTCGCGCCAGGAAAGGTCTTCAACCTTTTTCTTACCACCCTCTCCCTTGAATTGTTCAGCAACGTCAAGCAATCGCTCCGTTGCATCGTCACGGCGATTGAGGATGACATCTTCAACAGCATCTCTGAGTTCTTTGGGAATGTCTTCGTAAATCGCCAGCTGCCCGGCATTAACAATCCCCATATCCATACCCGCCTTGATGGCATGATAAAGAAACACAGAATGCATCGCCTCACGTACAGCATTGTTACCACGAAATGAGAACGAGACGTTGGAAACACCGCCGGACACATGACAATGCGGCAGGTTTTCCTTAATGCGGCGCGTCCCTTCAATGAAGGCGACACCATAATCATTATGTTCTTCAATGCCCGTCGCGACAGCAAAGATATTTGGATCAAAAATAATATCTTCCGGTGGCAAGCCGACCGTCTCCGTCAGGAGCTTGTAGGAGCGCTCACAGATTTCGAACTTCCGGTCAGCCGTGTCTGCCTGACCCTCTGTGTCGAAAGCCATAACCACCACAGCCGCGCCATAGGCTTTCACTTTGCGCGCCTGTTCCAGAAACGCTTCTTCGCCTTCCTTGAGCGAAATCGAATTGACGATCGCCTTGCCCTGCACACATTTCAGACCAGCTTCAATGACGTTCCATTTGGACGAGTCAATCATCACCGGTACACGCGAAATGTCCGGCTCCGACGCAATGAGGTTCATGAAGCGCACCATTGCAGCTTCTGAATCCAACATGCCTTCATCCATATTCACATCGATGATTTGTGCACCATTCTCCACCTGCTGCAGCGCAACAGCCAGAGCAGCCTCATAATCGTCCTCGAGAATGAGTTTTTTAAATTTGGCTGAACCGGTCACATTGGTTCGTTCGCCCACGTTGATAAACGTGGCGGTCTGATTGGACATGTACTGTATTCCTATCCGTGCACGAAGGGCTCAAGCCCTGACAAGCGCATGCGGGTTTCTATCTGAGGAATGTCGCGGGGCGCCGCCGTCGCAACCGCCTCAGTAATCGCTGCAATATGTTCTGGTGTTGAGCCACAACAGCCGCCGACAATATTCACCAACCCGCTTTCCGCATATTCACCAACAAGGTCAGCCATTTCTTTGGCCGATTGGTCATACTCTCCGAACTCGTTGGGCAAACCTGCATTCGGATGCGCTGACACGTTAACGTCAGTGATGCGAGACAATGTGTCCACATACTGGCGCAGCTGTTCAGCTCCCAACGCACAATTGAGGCCAATTGAGAACGGCTTCACGTGACGCACGGAGTACCAGAATGCCTCAACCGTTTGCCCTGAGAGAAGTCGGCCGGATGCATCCGTAATCGTACCGGAAATCATCACGGGCAGCTCAATACCCGTTTCAGCGAAAACGTTCTGGATCGCAACCAGCGCGGCCTTCGCGTTCAATGTGTCAAAGATGGTCTCGACCATAATGGTGTCAGAGCCACCCTCAATTAGGCCGCGTGTCGCCTCCGCATAGGCATCTTCCAGCGCATCGAAGGTGATATTCCGGAAACCTGGGTCGTTGACATCAGGCGACAGCGAGGCTGTCCGCGGCGTCGGCCCAAGCGTGCCGACCACATAACGTACGCGTCCATCTTCAGCTTCTGCGATATCCGCTGCTTCACGTGCAATCTTTGCACTGGCAACATTCATCTCATAGGCCAAATGCTCCAGCTCATAGTCCCCTTGGGCGACTGTGTTGGAGCCAAACGTGTTCGTTTCCGCGAAGTCCGCGCCAGCACGATAATAATTCAGATGAATTTCACGGATCACGTCAGGACGTGTGAGGGATAAAAGTTCGTTATCCCCTTTCACATCAACATGATGATCTTTCAGGATATCACCACGATAATCTGCTTCCTCCAGACCATAGCCCTGGATTAACGATCCCATCGCGCCATCGAGCACCAGAATACGCTCTTTCACTGAGCGATGGAGCTCAGCAATACGGTCGTCTCTCTTCTTGTCTTTGCTCATGATGCGTTCCTCCTTCAAGAAACCGCGTGGGGCTTGTAGCCCAGGATATGGCAGATTGCATATGTAAGATCAGCCTGATTGAGCGTGTAGAGATGGAAATCCCTAAAACCTAAGCGCTCAAGATCATGAACCTGTTCTGCAGCAACCGTTGCTGCGATCAGCCGACGCGTCGGCAACTCATCGTCAAGACCATCATAGTAAGCCGCCAACCAACTCGGGATCGTCGCGCCACAGCGTTCAGCCATCCGAACGACACCCTTAAAATTGGTCGTCGGCATGATGCCTGGAATGATTGGTATATCGATACCCGCTTTCCTGACCCGCTCCAGCAGGCGTTCATAATGCTCCGTTTCAAACGCAAATTGCGCGATGGCACGGGTAGCACCTTGATCAATCTTTGCTTTCAGCAATTCGATATCATGGTCAAAGCTCGCACTCTCAGGATGCCGCTCAGGATAGATGCTGACGGTCACCTCAAAGTCGCCAATGGCTTTGATACCGCCGACAAGGTCCGCCGTACTCAAATACCCATCGTCATGAGCTTTGTAAGGGCCCTGCATATCCGGCATGTCACCGCGGATCGCAACTATGTGACGAACACCGGCATCCCAGTAACCCTGAATAACACCATCCACTTCCGCTTTCGAAGCCCCAACGCAGGTCAGGTGAGCAGCGGGTTTCAGATCGGTTTCATTCACCATGCGCTTGACGGTGGAATGGGTCCGTTCGCGCGTACTACCGCCAGCGCCATAAGTCACCGACACAAAGGCGGGGCGCAATGGAGCCAAGCGCTCAATGGCCGTCCAGAGCTTTTCTTCTGCCTCAGCCGTCTTAGGCGGAGAAAACTCAAATGAGACGCGCACATCATCCCGTCCTCTAAATCTATCTCCTAGGGAACTCATGTCGCCGCTCCTTTTTTGTCACCACCGGTCTCCGCCGGCTTCTCTGCAGCCCAAATCAATACAGTGAGCTTTGCCTCATCACCGTCAGGGGGAAGGGCAACCTCGCTTACCACTTCTAGTCCAGCACTGCGGCACCAATCGCTGATTTCCGCCTTAGCAAATCCCAGACGTCGATGCGCCTGTTCATCTCTTAGGAAATCGAGATCATGCGGTGCAAAATCTGCAATCAATAAACGCCCGCCAGGTGCGAGTACTCTCGCGGCCTCCTGAATCGATGCTGCAGGATCATCCAAGTAGTGAAGAACCTGATGTAGCGTGACGAGATCAAACTCACCATCCACAAACGTCAGGTCAAATATGTCACCTTGCCGAACATGCGCATGGGAGAGCCCCGCATCGTCCAATCGCGTCCGCGCAAATGCCAACATTTCGGGACTTAGATCAACACCTTCAGCGCGCTCAGCCTTGTCCGCAAAAATTTCGAGCATACGCCCGGTGCCAGTTCCGAGATCGAGAATTGCGTCTAGGCGCGGCGCGGGTACAAGCGCAGAAAGCGCCTCCTCCACCTTGATCTCCGGCACATAAAGTGCCCTGATCAGGTCCCACTCATCCGCATTCTCTCTAAAAAAGGCAGCGGCGCGTTCAGCCCGCGCCTCTTTTACCGACTTCAACCTTTCCAGATCACGCGCGACCACCGGGTCATCAGCCGGTAATGCTTGCACCAAAAACTGGACGAGATCGCCATCCCCGATCTGGTTCGCCAGGCGATAGAAAACCCAACTTCCCTCCCTGAATCGGTCTAACAGTCCGGCTTCGCAAAGCAGCTTCAGATGTCGGCTCACACGTGGTTGGCTCTGCCGTAATATCTGGGTCAACTCACTAACGGTAAGTTCGCTTCGAGCAAGCAACATCAACAGCCGAAGCCGTGTTGGCTCACCTGCAGCGCGCAACCCTGTTAGCAATGTCTCCACAGACCACCTCATTCTCGGCACCCAGAATCGGCACCACGGAAAAGAGCATCAGGAATGATATATACATATCTTTATATCCAAACTCAAAATAAAAGATGAATTTGAGGGTCAGCCCCTCCCACGACCAAATCCCCACTTCCTTCAGCGGTATTTTGGCAACATGGTGCCGATTTCCAACAGCTTGCCGCGCGGTAGGCTGGTTAACCGCTCTCTGAGCGTGGTAGCAAAGAATTGTATTCCCTGTAGTGAGTCCCGCCCTATATAGCCTTTGGTTCGCCCTTTAAATCGGCAAAATCCAGCGATATTCACGGCGAGTTAATGTGGTAGGTGCTAGCAACAGCGTACCTGTAGAGAGTGACATCGCGCGTAGATGAAGAGAGCTTCAAATGCGCCGACATTGATGATGTAGGAAAAAAATGAACATCGAATTTGGCCGAAACTCCCTTCGCGCAACGATCGCGGTCTTCGGACTAGCTGTTATTCTTTCTGGATGCGCAACCCGTCCTGATACAGCTGACGCAGCCGCTGTCGCAGCCTATGAAGAGGCGAACGACCCAATTGAGCCCTTGAACCGCTATTTCTTTGAGCTCAACAATTTCCTCGACATCATTCTGCTACGGCCCGCAGCCGAAATTTATGACGGTGTGCTGCCCACTCTTGCGAAAGATGGTGTTCGCAACTTCCTCGATAATTTGCGGAGCCCCGTCATCCTCGCCAACGACCTTCTTCAAGGAGAATGGGATCGGGCTGGCGACACCACCGCACGGTTTGGCATCAATACAACTGCCGGTGTTTTGGGGCTTGGCGATCCAGCCACTGGTTGGGGATACGAACGCCACGGTGAAGACTTCGGACAGACCCTGGCAGTTTATGGCGTTGGCGAAGGCCCCTACTTCTATGCACCTCTCCTAGGACCTGCTCCGCCGCGTGATCTCGCGGGCTTCGGAGTTGACCGCTTTTTCGATCCCCTAACCTACATCTTATGGGACGAAGCTTTGACGATCCCAGTAACGCGTTTTGTTGTAAACGGCATTGATCTACGTGCACGCAATCTCGATACACTCGATGAAATTGAGCGCACCTCAATCGACTACTATGCTGCCATTCGATCGCTCTACAGACAGAGCCGTGCGGACGAAATTCAAAACGGCGTGACTGACGTTGACGCGCTGCCTGACATCTCCAATATTAATTTCACGTCAGACGAATAACGGCTATTTAGGCCGACAGCAGTTTAAGCGGTAGGAGAGTTGACGACATGACTTGGCAACTATGGCAAACCCCTTCCCCGGCACGCCGCAGCATCATTATCGGCTTGTTCGTGCTGGTGAGCCTGGCTTTCATTGCAATGCCAGCCTATGCCGCAAGGGATGAGCAAGCCGAAACTTTCGTTAATGACATCGCCTCAGAAGCGATTGAAATACTCGGCCGGGAAGGTTTTACGCCTCAGGCGCTGGAAACAAAATTCCGCGCTTTGTTCGTGGGCAACATGGATGTCCCGCGGATCGGTGTTTTTGCATTGGGTCAATATGCGCGGACACCTACAGCAGAGCAAAAAGCACAATACCTCACACTGGTTGAAGAATTCATCGTCAAGGTCTATGCCAGCCGGCTTTCAGACTATACAGATCAACAGTTCGCTGTTCTCTCTTCACAACCAAAGGGAAACAGAGGGAAAGAGGTCATCGTCAGCAGCCAGATAGAGTTCACCACTGGCCGTGCACCTGTTCCTGTCGAATGGTGGCTTCTAAGGACCGATGATGGGTTCAAAGTATTCGACGTAAAGGTCCTGGGCATCTGGATGGCGCAGGAGCAGCGTTCTACCTTTATCTCGGTTATTCGCAACAATGGTGGCAACTTCTCGGCCCTGCTGGAACACATTGAAACGCAGATTGCGCAAGCCAATCAAGACAGAGACGTTGAAGTAACCGAAGCAGATACCGCTGTCGCCGCCGACGCGGTCCAGTAGGCTCTTCAAAGTTCGAAACGTTTTGGGCGGTCCCTTGGACCGCCCTTTTTTCTGCCTAATCGTTTCGTGAGAACCGCTTGTATTTGATGCGGTGAGGAATTTCGGCCGCAGCCCCCAAACGTCGTTTTCGGTCTTCCTCATAGTCCGCATAATTGCCTTCAAACCACTCCACATGGCTGTCGCCCTCAAACGCCAGCATATGTGTCGCAATACGGTCGAGGAACCAGCGATCATGGCTGATGACCACAGCGCACCCAGCAAAATCAATCAACGCATCTTCAAGAGCCCGAAGCGTATCTACATCCAAATCATTGGTCGGTTCATCGAGCAGCAGCAGGTTAGCGCCGGACTTCAGCATCTTGGCCAGATGCACACGATTGCGTTCCCCGCCTGAGAGCTGCCCAACCTTCTTTTGCTGATCACCACCTTTAAAGTTAAAGGCCCCCACATAGGCGCGGCTCGGCATGGTCTGTTTGCCGAGCTCGATAACATCAGTACCGCCTGAAATTTCCTCCCAGACGTTTTTATCAGGATCAAGAGCGTCGCGACTTTGGTCCACATACCCAAGCGTCACAGTATCGCCAATTCTGATCGAACCACTGTCAGGTTGTTCATCCCCAGTGAGCATCTTGAAGAGCGTAGATTTACCTGCGCCATTGGCGCCGATGACACCAACAATACCGCCAGGTGGCAGCTCGAAGCTCAAATCATCAATCAGCAATCGGTCTCCGAAACCTTTGTTGAGGTGATCTGCCTCAATCACAACGCCGCCCAGGCGCTCAGCAACAGGAATTACAATCTGTGCTTTCCCGTTCTGCTCTTTACCCGCTGCCTCCAGCAGATCATCATAAGCGCGGATACGGGCCTTGCTCTTGGCTTGGCGGGCTTTGGGCGATTGCCGAATCCACTCCAGTTCGCGAGATAGTGTTCGTTCTCGTGACGCCTCGTCTCGGCCTTCCTGCTCCAGACGCTTCTGCTTCTGCTCAAGCCACGAAGAGTAATTCCCTTCGTATGGAATACCACGACCGCGATCAATCTCGAGTATCCACCCCGTCACCTGATCGAGGAAGTATCGATCGTGGGTGACCAGCACAATCGTGCCTGCATAGTTTACGAGATAGTTTTGCAGCCATGCGACTGACTCAGCATCGAGATGGTTGGTCGGCTCATCGAGCAACAGAATATCAGGCGCTGCGAGCAAGAGCTGACAGAGCGCAACCCGACGGCGTTCTCCACCCGATAGCTTGGTGACATCTGCGTCTCCTTCAGGGCAACGCAAAGCATCCATAGCCATCTCAATTTGGCTGTCCAGGTCCCAAAGATTCTGCGCGTCAATAATGTCCTGAAGACGAGCCATCTCTTCCGCCGTTTCGTCGGAATAGTTCATGGCAAGTTCATTGTATTTTTCAAGCATCGCACGCTGTTCAGCGACACCATTCATAACATTGCCCAGCACATCTTTTTCCGGGTCAAGTTCGGGTTCCTGGGCCAAATAGCCCACTTTAGCCCCCTCAGCGGACCAGGCTTCACCTGTAAACTCTTTGTCCACGCCGGCCATAACCTTCAGCAGGGTCGATTTACCTGCCCCGTTGACCCCCACAACGCCAATTTTCGCGCCGGGCAGAAATGACAGGCGGATATCGCTGAACACCTGCTTGCCGCCAGGATACGTCTTGGACAGACCATCCATGACATAAACATATTGGTAGGACGCCATTTATTCACCTCTTCAGAACCAGTTTTGCGGCCCACTCATAAACGATTAACCAGATTACGACAACGCGTGTCTGGCAGCAGCACGTTAGGCACTGATTAACAGCCCCTGCCTACTCTTGTTCACATCCGGGTGGGGATAAAGTTGGGTGATGGTGTGTTCAACATCATAAAGAAGATTAAATGGGGTAGAGACAGTCGTCTGTCCATGGCAGCGGGCGCCGCAGGTCCGTGCGAAACTTCAAGCACCATCGCAAATGCTTTTCAATATGGCATCTATGGCATTGCGGTCTGGGATAAAGATTTCAATCTCATCGCCGCAAATCGCCAATATGCTGACCTGCACAAGATACCCAGTACCCTTCTGACGCCCGGATCAAACCTGCTATCCATCATGCACAATCTGAAGGGCCGCGGTGTGCTCTCGCCAGAAACAGATCCAGACGCACTGATGGAATTCATCAAGACGACGCTGGCAGACACAGGACAGCTCACCTCTCGCATTAGATTCTCTGACGACACGGTTTTGGAAATTTCCGCCGAGCGCATGTCAGATGGAAATACAGCTGCGTACCTACGCAATGCCACACGCGACAACATGTTCACCAAGAGAGCGTTAGCACGGAAACAGAAAGCCGATGCGTATGTAGACGCAATCGCCAAATTCCCACTATTGGAAAACGGTCGGTCCACGAAGGAAGTGAAGTCGCAAATCCATCAGATCACGCAGACAGTGGCCACCCTGCTGGAGGTTGATTGGTGCATTGTCTGGGTAAGAAGCAACATTCTGAACGAAGCAGTTGCAGCAAGCGCCTATCAGAGCGCAACCCAGGCACATATCGAAATTGAGAGTATGGTGCTGCCCGACCTCACGGAATATCTAGCCATCCTTGAAACGTCGCGGGTGATTGCGATTGATGATCTCGACAAGCACGCGTTTGGCAAGGTGCAGGGCAACAGAGCCCCGCTCGACGACTACGCCCATGCCTCCCTTGACGCACCTTTTCGTCAGGACGGAAAAATCATGGGTGTCTTGAGCTGCCTCGATACGCAGAAGGCCAGAACCTGGACAGCGGGCGACAAAATGTTCGTTATGGCGGCGGCGTCTCATATCGGAAATCTGATGAGCGCCCCAGACCAAAACAACCTCTGGGCACTACCAACCGGTGAAATAAATACCGGTCGCCAGGCCGCCGAGTAACACCACCCAAGCTGAGAAATTCGTCCACAGCGCTTTCTGAGATGCTTTCTTCTCGCTCCATGTTCGAGGCGAGATGCTCTTGGCAACAAAGACAATCTGCGCTGCCAGGTTGATGCAGACAATGTTGACCGCCAGCAAAATGGCGGCCCCACCTGCAGATTTCATATCGCCACTTCCAAGCATCAAACCCAGCACTACGGCAGGCGGCATAATCGCGACAGCGACCATCACCCCGACAAGGGCGCTGGACAGTCCGGTCGTCAGAGAAAAAACCGCTGCCGCTCCGGCTGCCAGCGCCAACGCAATAGCCTCATAGCCGGCAGAAGTCCGCGACGTAATCTCCACTGAGAGAAAAGGACCTCCGAGAAATTTACCCAGAACCATCGCAAAGAAGATGGCAAGCCCAAGCCCTGCGATATTGGTGACCATGGCCCTGCGCATCAGATCCTGCTTGCCCAATGCGACCCCAAATGCAAACGCCAGATTGGGGCCGAGAAGCGGGGCAATCACCATCGCGCCAATGAGTGCTGCCACATTGTCACTGATGAGCCCAACGGCGGCCACGATGGCCGAAAGAACAACTAGGACGAGAAAGTCAGCATTGAGCTCCGTTCCTTTTTCGACCGATTGCAGAATTTCTTCGCGCGGCGCTGAGCGCCCTCGAAAGCTGAAGGTTCGGGCTTCGGGGTCTTTTTCAGGCTTTCCCTGGTCCGGCGCAACAACCGCTTCAACAGGCAGGATCGTCAAACGCCAATGCGCGTCCTTCCCCATCGCCCGGTGGGTCGCATCAATGATCGTCTGAACCACATTGGTCTCGCAAACGATCCTCACAAGGCAGCGGTCATTTTCACCCAGCTCGGCGTAAATGTCTTCGCCGCCATGCTGCTCACCAACAGCAGCAAGTGTAGGCGCGTAACCGCTTGGCGCGGTAATCTCAACTTGGCGTTTTGGCACGAGGAACCTCCGAATCTGCCGTCCCACAGACTAACAGAGAGGAAATTGACCGCCCAGATTTCGGGGGCAGAGCCTGACCATCAAGAGATAGAATGGCGCTGCAACAGCCCGCTCCATCCAGCGCGACCCGTTTCATAGGAAAAAGCATTGCCAAAGAGCTGGCTCTGCCAGTTCGCCGCCATGCCTACGGCGTTGAGCTCAAAAGCGAGCTGGGCCGGGCGGCTGTCAGCAGCGATTTCGCCTTTTTCGATCCCGCGGACAATATTGTCCTCCAGCAGATCCAGCCACTCCCGCATCGCAGCAGCGACAGCGTCCCGCGCAAGCCCAGGACGCCCATCCATCTCCAGCGATGCTGATGACAACACACAGCCGCCTTCAAACGTCTTGCGCTCCAGATAGGACATCCATCCGTCGCCGAGAGCAGACAGGCGCTGTAGACCTGCTGGCATTTTCAGAGCAGGTGCGATCACCAGCTCAACAAGAATATCCCGCGTATGCGCAATAACAGCGACTTGCAGCGCCTCTTTGGACCCGAATGAGGCATGCACGCTGCTCTTGGCGGTTCCAAGCCGAGAGGCAAGATGCGCGATTGAAAGCCCTTCCAGCCCCTCCACGGAGGCAAGCTGCACCGCTTGTGCGAGCACAACCTCACGCGTCCGCGCCCCCCGTGCCCGCCGCCCATCGGCAATGCCAACCTTTGCCGGATCAGTGGTCATCTCGAATCTTCCTTGCAGTTTGGTACCAGCTACGGTTATAACGGAAATAATTATGGACGATCGTCCGTATATATTTCAGTCCGGAGAGAAAGACCATGCCCAACATCACAATAAAAAGCGCAGATGGGGAGTTTTCGGCCTATCTGGCAGTCCCAAAGGCCAAATCCGGCCCCGGCATCCTGGCCATTCAGGAGATTTTCGGGGTCAACCAGGACATGCGCGACCATTGCGACGCCTGGGCAGAACGAGGCTATTTCGCGCTCTGCCCGGACCTCTATTGGCGTCAGGAGCCGGGCGTTGAGCTCACCGACCAGACTGACGAAGAATGGCAGAAGGCCGCCACGCTCTACTACGCCGTTGATGTCGACAAGGCCGTGGAAGACCTGCAAACCTCCCTCGCGACCATTCGAGATATGGACGGTTGCACAGGCAAGGTTGGCACGATGGGCTTTTGCCTCGGCGGTCTCCTCACCTATCTCATGGCGACCCGCTCAACATCTGATTGCAATGTCGGCTATTACGGCGTCGGCATTGATGAGAAGCTCGAAGAGGCGTCCAACATTTCAAAACCGACCATGCTGCACATTGCCGAAGAAGACAGGTTTGTGAACAAGGAGGCCCAGACAATGATCAAAGACGGCCTGAAGGACATTCCCCTCGTCACGATCCATTCCTATGCGGATCAGGAACACGCCTTTGCCCGACACAAGGGCACCCACTATGACGCAGACGCCGCGAAACTCGCGAACGACCGGACAGTGGCGATGTTTGAAAAATACCTGCGCTAAAAACACCTCTTTCTTTTAATCGAATAGATATTGCGCGGTCTGGCAGGTCGTCCATTACCCAGGGATGACTTGCCCCCTACTCTGACGAAACCGGCAACAGAGACGGCTTCTGGCCAACACAAGCAATACTCAGCTGCCGACACAATGAGCGATCATCAAAGGACGAACAGCGCGTCTGCTGCAGCCCAGCCTGAAACATCCAGGTTTGCGCCTGTTCAATCGTGACTTGGTGGGTCCGCCATTTGAAGTGGATATATAATCCCAAGGGCGATCGACGTGTGAGACAGGCAATAAGAATACCGCCAGGCTTCAGCACCCGCACCATCTCATCAAGCGCCACACTTGGGTCCGCCAGATGCTCCAATACATGTGCCGTCATCACCAGATCAAAGGATGCGTCCTCGTAAGGCAGCGCACGTACATCCCCTTGGCGCAGTGTTGCGTCGACACCGGCAGCCCGCAGATTGGTGGAGGCCAACTCCAGCATGAGCGGCGAAATGTCAATCGCGTCCAGCGCAAATGGTTTATGAATGACATGGGTGAGCGCGCTCGACAGGCCGCCCGTACCGACACCGCAATCAAGGATGCGCGGCTTTGGACCAGCAATCGCAGCCGGGTTCTCCGCCAAAACGCGGCATAACAAGCGTTCATAGGCTTGTGGAAAGCCCAACCGATCAATCGTGTCGCTCCATTCTGGCGCCGCCCGATCGTATGCTTCGCTCAACTCGGACGAATGGAATGGCAGACGCCGCAAGGAGAGCTGCCAGGATCCAAACCAATGGGCAAAAACGGGAATGGTCTGTTCGGTTTGAGATGCAGGGAAAGGCACAGTCACAAATTCGTCTCCAACTTCTGGGTTTGCCCTATCGAAGGGATGCGCAAACCTAGGGATGGCGACAAAACCGATCATCGGCCGTGAGGACCATTTTCACCTCCTCCGGAAGTCGGACTGAGCAAACGATTTATTGAGGTGTCTCCCCCATAAGGGGGAGAAGCGAATCCGCCAGATTGAGGGTGACGGTGCCAGATGGCATCGCATACCATTGAGATATGGTCAGTCATTCACCTACAGATACAGAGGCGCTATTGAGCCGGGCGCCCCGCGAATTTCGCGGCCCGTTCACACGGTGGCCGCGCGCAGCTGATACCGTCCTCGCGTTTATACTGTTCATCGCGACACTATTTATTTGGTTCCAGGGTCCCGATGACACACCTGCATTCCGCACGGTTAAGGATATTCCGCCCGAGGCAGTCCTTATATTTGCGACAGCAAACGCAGCCATCATTTGGCGAAGAAAGCACCCCATTGTGGTGTTTATCGCGGTCCAGGCCATATCGGTGTTATCGCGCCTAATTGGCTTAGAAGAATTTGTGCTGTTCGCCGCAGTGGTCATGCTCTACAGCGTCGGTCGCTACACCGACAATGACCGCTGGAGCTTCATAGCCATTGGGTGCGCCGTCCTTCTGTCGGGTGTCGGCGAACTTGTCAAAGCAGAACCCTGGCCCGTCATTAGCGGAGCGCTCTTGATGCCATTTCTTGTGTGGTACACCGGCAGACGCATTCGGACCCGCGGCGATTACATGAGGCTTCTTCAAGATCACGCATCACATCTCGAACGCGAACAAGACTATGAGGCACGTCGAGCTGTGGCAGACGAAAGAACGCGGATCGCACGGGAGTTACACGACGTGGTCGCCCATCGAGTCAGCATGATGACGGTCCAGGCGGGCGCAGCAAAAACCGTTGCCGCGCAAAAACCCGAAGAAGCCTTAAAAGCCATGGAAGCCGTCGAAGCGGCGGGCCGTGAAGCACTTGATGAGTTGCGCCACATCCTTGGAGTGCTGCGGCCGGACCCAGATGGGGACGACCACGGTCCTCAACCAGGTCTGGCGGATGTGCCTTTACTCGTCGAGCAAGTCCAAAAGGCTGGATTGAGCATCGAACTCAAGATGGACCCTCTAGCCCCCCTCCCTGCCCGGGTTGACCTGTCCGCTTTCCGCATCATCCAGGAAGCCCTCACCAACGTCATGAAACACGCGGGATCTAAGGCCTCGACAGATGTAACCCTATTCGCCAAAAACGGTTGGATCACAATTCAGGTGACTAATCAGGGTGAAAACGAGGCTTCCTTTCCACAATCTGGCTTTGGCATCGCTGGCATGCGCGAAAGAGCAGAGCTTCTTGGCGGAAGTCTGAAGGCTGGTCCCCGTCCAGGCGGCGGATTTCATGTCGTAGCTCGTCTGCCAATGGGCTCGGAGGCGACATGACTATTCGTGTCGCCGTGGTCGATGATCAGGCGCTGGTAAGGGGTGGTTTTGCGCTGGTCCTTGGCCACCAGGACGACATTGAAGTTGTCGCCGAAGCTGGCAACGGACTCGAAGCAATTGAGGCCGCCCGATATCACCGGCCAGACGTGATCCTGATGGATATTCGAATGCCAAATATGGACGGCTTGGAGGCGACATCTAAGATCATCGACGAGGCAGATTGGCCGGTTCGCGTTTTGATCCTCACGACATTTGACCCGGATGAATTCGTCTACAAAGCACTGCGCGCCGGAGCCAGCGGCTTCGTACTCAAAGACATTCCGCCGGAAGAACTCGTCATCGCCGTACGCTCTGTCGCCGCCGGCGGCGCTTTGCTCGCCCCGTCCATCACGCGGCGCTTCATTGGCAAGTTTGCAGAGCGGCTTGCCGTTGACACGAATGTTGCGGCGCGCCTCGACCGGCTCACCGACCGCGAGCGTCAAGTGTTGGCGGCCATCGCACGCGGCCTCAACAATGTCGAGATTTCAGAAGACCTTTTCATCGGGGGCTCAACGGTGAAGACACATGTGTCGAGCATCCTCTCAAAGCTCGGTCTGAGAGACCGGGCCCAGGCTGTCATCTTCGCTTATGAAAGCGGCATCGCTACCGCCGGCAATCATGACATCGGGTTTTGAGACCACACTGGATTGCAATGTCTGCCGCGAGCGAGAAGGTGGTGGGCCCGGCAGGACTCGAACCTGCGACCAAACCGTTATGAGCGGTTCGCTCTAACCAACTGAGCTACAGGCCCTCCGAATGTGGGTATATCAGAACCTGAGCACTTGCCAAACCGCCTATCTGCCGCAATTTCGACCCAATCCGCGGCCAGAGTAACCCTGCGCATGAAGGACAGGCTCAGGAGCAAGATCAATGCCTCACTCAACAGTTAAAACCCCCGCCACACGAACCGGCCAGTGGGTTGCTATCGGAATCGGGGTCCTTGTGGCACTCGGACTGTTCGCTGGCAACGCCAAGGCTGAGGAAATTCAGCGCACCATCACCATTACCGGCCAGGGACAGGTGTCCGTGAAGCCTGACATTGCTGTCGTGGACTCAGGCGTCGTCACCCAGGCCAAAACCGCCGCCGAAGCGCTTGCCGCCAACACAGAGGCCATGCAATCAGTCTTTGCCGCCCTGAAGGAACTCGGCATTGAAGACCGCGACATGCGCACCTCCCAATTCTCAGTCAATGCGATGCACACTCGGCCTGAGCGCGGTGAAACCTCACGCATCTCCGGCTATCTGGTTTCGAACCTTGTCTCAGTCACCTTGCGCGATCTCGACCGGGTTGGCGAAGTTCTCGATCGTCTGGTCTCCAACGGATCGAATGAATTACGTGGCATTCGCTTCCAGGTCGAGAAGCCGGGTCCCCTGATGGACGGCGCCCGTGAAGACGCGGTGAAAGACGCACTGCGTAAAGCAAAGATTTATGTCGCGGCTGCTGGCGTGGCGCTTGGCCCCGTGCTCACTATCAACGAGCATGGCGGTGGCGGACGGCCCCAGCCAGTCTTCGCCCGCGCAATGGCCATGGAAGCAGCTGATGTGCCGATTGCAGCTGGCGAGCAGACACTCTCAACAAGCGTGACCCTGGTGATTGGCCTCGAATAAGCGAGAGCGCCAAAGCGTTTCCAAGAAAAGTGTTATGCGGTTTTCTGTCCGGAAACGCGACAACAATTAGAGCAGCTTAAGCGGCCCTCGAGTGGCCGCTTTTGTTTGTGGTGGACGCAACGCTGTTATCGTCGTTCATCTGAAGCACCGTGGGCTCAAACTGTTCAGCTTCTGCCGCATCCATTTGACCAAACGCACAGATGATCACCAGGTCGCCTGGCTCCGCCCGACGCGCCGCTGCCCCATTGATGCCGATGGTACGCGAGCCGCTGGGCGCTTCAATCGCATAGGTCGTGAAGCGTTCGCCATTATTGATATTGAGCACATCCACCTGCTCGTGCGGCAGAATGCCGGACTGGTCCAATAGATCACGATCAATGGAGATCGAGCCCTCATAGTGCAGGTCCGTCATCGTGACGGCAGCCCGATGGATCTTGGCCTTCAACATGGTGAGGTTCATTTTCTTCACTCCACGATCAAGCATTTCCAGGAAAAGTGAATCCGGTTTTGCGCCCGGAAATGCGTGTAAAATGACAAGACGATGTCCTTCCCATCGGCCCCACTTAAGAAGGCCCGGGTCGGTGTCGCCCAACAGGGGGATTAGTTGTCCAGGAAGCTCCGCAGTTTCCGCGACCGGCTAGGATGCTTGAGCTTCCGCAGCGCCTTCGCTTCAATCTGACGGATACGCTCACGGGTCACAGAGAACTGCTGCCCCACTTCTTCCAGCGTATGGTCCGTGTTCATGCCGATGCCAAAGCGCATCCGCAGAACCCGCTCTTCACGCGGTGTGAGAGAGGCCAGAACCCGGGTCGTTGTTTCACGAAGGTTGGACTGGATCGCTGCATCAATTGGCAGAATCGCATTCTTGTCTTCAATGAAATCGCCCAGATGGCTGTCTTCTTCATCACCAATCGGCGTCTCAAGCGAGATCGGCTCTTTGGCAATCTTCAGAACCTTGCGCACTTTTTCCAGCGGCATGCCAAGCTTCACAGACAATTCTTCCGGGGTCGGCTCACGGCCAATCTCATGCAGCATCTGACGTGATGTCCGAACGAGTTTGTTGATCGTTTCGATCATGTGAACCGGAATACGAATGGTTCGTGCCTGGTCAGCAATCGAGCGCGTAATCGCCTGGCGGATCCACCAGGTCGCATAGGTCGAGAACTTGTAGCCACGGCGATATTCAAACTTATCAACCGCTTTCATCAGGCCGATATTGCCTTCCTGGATCAAGTCGAGGAACTGCAGGCCACGGTTTGTGTATTTTTTCGCAATGGAAATCACGAGACGAAGGTTGGCTTCAACCATTTCCTTCTTGGCAATGCGCGCTTCGCGCTCGCCTTTCTGCACTGTATGCACGATGCGGCGATATTCAGCAATGTCGAGACCGGTTTCCTGAGCAAGCTCCTGGATCTCGTCGCGAATTTCTTTGATCGTCTCTTTATCGTTCTTCGTAAAGTCGGCCCAGCCTTTGCCTTTCAGGCGGCCTACGCGGCGCATCCAGTTCGGGTCGAGCTCGTTTTGATAATACTGCTGCAGGAAGTCTTCCCGCGAAACACCATGCGCTTCAGCAGCGCGCATCAAACGACCTTCAAGGCCCATGAGGCGCTTGTTGATCTGATAGAGCTGGTCCACCAGGCTGTCGATACGATTATTGTTGAGCGCGAGGCTCTTCACTTCCTGGATCACATCTTCTTTGAGCTTCTTGTAACGACGCTCCTGCGACGTTGAGAGCTCTTCAGTCTGCAACGCCAGTTCGTGCTTCTGGTCCTGCAGGCGACGCAGCTTCTTATAGTCACTGGCAACCGCATCAAAGATTTCGAGGACTTTCGGCTTAAGCTCAGCCTCCATGGCGGCGAGCGAGAGATTGTTCTCTGCTTCGTCGTCCTCTTCCTCTTCTTCCGGCTCTTCTTCGATTACCTTGCCTTCAGCCTTGGCGCGTTCCTTGTCGAGCGCTGCCTGGCTCTTATCGACCTTCTTGGCATCCGGACCCGCATAAGTAGCGTCCAGATCGATAATGTCGCGCAGCAGAATGTTTCCTTCATTCAACTCATCGCGCCAGATAATGATCGCCTGGAAGCTCAGCGGGCTTTCGCAAAGACCCGCAATCATGGTCTCACGGCCAGCTTCAATACGCTTGGCGATAGCGATTTCGCCTTCGCGCGACAGAAGCTCAACAGATCCCATCTCACGCAGATACATGCGGACGGGATCGTCTGTGCGCTCAAGGGTTGTTGTTGAGGAGGATGCCGCTTTGGTGACAGCGCCAGGTGCCGGGCCGGCTTCCGCAACAGCCGTACCTTCTGCAGCAGGCTCGTCTTTTTTATCGTCTTTATCGTCGGTTTCGGCTTCGTCATTCTCGATGACGGTGATGCCCATTTCAGAGAGCATCGACATCGTGTCTTCGATCTGTTCGGAGCTGAACTCTTCAGACGGCAGAACTTTGTTCAATTCATCATAGGTAACAAAGCCACGCGCCTTTGCCGCCTTGATGAGTTTCTTTACGCCCGCATCCGACATGTCGAGCAACGGGCCGTCCCGTTCTTCTGTCGCCGCTTCTGCTGGTTCTGCTTCTGCCGTCTTCGTCGCCATTCAAAAACTCTCCGCCTGACCTGCCAGATTGATCTCAAGACTTTCAACACAAGTGTCCCACTAGGAGACTAAAAAATCCGCAACATCCCCTCATGCGCGGAACCTTCAGTCTGCTAATGCAAACGCTGAACCGGCTTGTTAGCCGATGGAGCGTATGGTCTGTCTCGTTTCAATTGCGGTCGGTTGGTTTCCTAATCCGTCATAATTTCGAAAGCCCGCCCAACTCAGCATGCAATGCTTTAAGCCGGGTCAGATTTTCGTCAGTCATTTCTTCAGCTAACGCTCGTTCTGCTGCCTTGAGCTCCATCTGCAAATCCGCTGCCCTTTGATGCCATTGGAGCAAGTGAAGCCATGCTTCTTCTGCTTCCTGTTCGTCGGCGTCGGCCCATGCAAATGTTTCGCTCCTCAGCGCCGTCCCGCTCTCGAGACGGTGAGCGATGTCCGATAATCCCCTCTTGTCCAAGTGGCCCCTCAGTGCTTCCCTGTCAAGGGGCGCATGGACGGCGGCTATATCTATGATTTCATTGCGTATTTTGTCAAGCATGCGGTCTTTTATTTCCACAGCCGCCAGGTCCTCGCAATAGGCCTCCAGAAGCACCGGATGGTTGAGCAAGGTGAGGATCAGCAATTGTTCACGCCGGCCAGCACCCAGGTCCCCACCCCGCGCCAGCGAGCTCTGCTTGAGCTGCGGTGTCGAGGGCTGCTGATAAGTCGGGATTCCCTTACTATTCCCTCGGGGATTCCAAGGTTTTTTCGCTTGATAACCACCATTTTGACGCTCATTTCGCCAACCTGTGCGCCCACCCGCCCCTTGGTGGGGCTTCAGGAACTTGTTGAGCCGCTCATTCAAAGCGTCCCGATAGAAATCCTGTACAGTCGGGTCGGAAATTTCCCGAATGACCGCAGAAATTTTGGATTTTAGCTGGGCTTTGCGCTCTGGCGTGTCCCAGGACCCAGCCTCAACCTCTTTGTCCCAGACAATCTCTGAAAGAGGTCGGGCCGCCTGAAGTACCTCCTCCATGGCCTCAACCCCGCCCGATTTCACCAGATCATCCGGGTCCTGGCCCTCCGGCAGCAGCGCAAATCGCAGGGAATGCCCCGGTTTTAAGAGGGGCAGAACCCTCTCAACCGCCCGGTAGGCCGCACGGAGGCCGGCTTTATCGCCATCAAAACAGAGGACGGGTTCCGGGGCCAACCGCCAGAGAAGACCGATCTGATCCTCGGTAAGTGCAGTCCCAAGGGGCGCCACGGCATTCGCAATACCCGCCTGCCCCAACGCCACCACATCCATATAACCTTCAACCACAACCACGGAGCCCTGGTCATAGGAGGGTTTACGGGCCCGCGCCAGATTGTAGAGAAGCCGGCCCTTGTGAAAGAGCGGTGTCTCAGGCGAGTTCATATATTTTGCCTTGGCATTGGGATCGAGGGCACGCCCCCCAAACGCGATCACCCGGCCCCGCGCATCCTCAATGGGGAACATGACCCGGTTTCGAAACCGGTCATAAGGCTCTCTGATGTCTTCTCCGGAGATCAGAAGGCCCCCTTCAACCATTTGAGGGATCTTGAAACCCTGGCCCATCATGTAGGACTTGAGGCCCGAACGATCGTCCGGCGCAAAACCAATCCCGAAATTCTCAATCGTCGCGTCAGACAGGCCACGCCGCGAGAGATAAGCGCGCGCTTCAGCCCCCTTGCCCCGTACCAGGCTTTCCCGGAAATAATCCTGGGCGGCCGACATGACATCAATGAGGCCAGTTCGTTTTTGCTCACGTTCTGCTTCTTGCGGGTCCCGACGCGGCATCTCCATGCCGGCCTCCCCCGCAAGCCGTTCAACGGCTTCCAGGAAGGAAAGGTTTTCCGTTTTCTCTAGGAACTTGATCGCGTCCCCATGCTCACCGGTAGAGAAGCAATGATAGAATTGCTTGTCGTCATTCACCGTGAAGCTGGGTGTCTTCTCATTGTTGAAGGGGGAGAGTCCCACAAACTCCCGGCCCCGGCGCGTGAGTTTCACTTTCCGGCCGACCACATCCGATACACGAGTGCGGTTTTTCAGCTCTTCCAGGAAAGATTTCGGAAAACTCATCAGGGCTCCAACGGCGCAACATTCGGCATTTTGAGCATCTTACCGCATCAAAGCGCCCCCTGCATCCGGCAGAAATCGGCCCCTTTGATTAAACTCAATGCGCACCGGTCTTTTAGAGCTAATCTGGTAGGCAGAACCACCCTGAAAAGCCCGGTGGTCCACTTAAGCAAGGAAGGAAGCCCCATGAGCCCTCTCGCCCTTGTCCTGATAGTTATCGGCTTGCTGATCGCCGCAAGCCGCGCGCCCCTCATTGTCGCTCCCGAAAGCACACGGTCTCTCTACCTGAAGCTCATGGAAACCGATGGGCGTATGCGTGGCCTCGCCCTGCTCATCATCCTACTCGGCGCCGCAATGATCTGGGCATCCGCTCCCGAGGCAGGGACTGTCGCCGTGGCGGTCTATTGGCTTGGGCTGCTCATGCTCGCCATCGCCACCTTCTTTATCCTGCTGCCCGGCCAGGCGAGACGTTTGGCGACCTCCACCTGGGGCAGCTTCAGCACGGGCGTCCTTCGTGGCTTGGGATTGGCCGCGCTGGTATTCGGTTTGCTAGTCGCTGCCTACGGCTTGAACCTTTAGGTCATCCAGCTTCTTCAGCAGCACCGGTCGGAAAGCCTCTGTCGCGTCAGACAGAAAATAAAGATAGACGCCCAAAAGCCCATCATGGCGGAACCGGTCCAGACTGATGCGGCCATAGGTCCAGGAACTAGACGCTACGCGATAGTTCGCGAATATCTGCTCACCAAGGACCCGCGCAGGAACGTCACCGCGCAACAGGCCCTGCTCCTGCGCGAGCCGCGCCGCGTTTTCTTGCATCGACGCAGAGCGCGACCCGAGTTGTTTCCATTCATCCACGCTCTGATCTGTGCGCTCAATATGGTCTGCGGCGATATGAGCAGAGCGAAAATATTCTTTGTTCTCCCCAATCATCCGCGTCGCTACAACGACCACAGCCTCGGCTTTGTCCAGCGGATGGTCTTCATCGATCTTGGTGAGCTCCTGCTCAATCATACCGACCCAATCAGCGAACAATTCGTTGAGGATCTTCTCCTTGCCGCCGATCAGGTTGTAGATCGTTGGGACCGTCACTTCAGCGGCAGCTGCAAGTTTCCGCAGGCTCAAACCCTCAAATCCATGCTCGCCGATGAGGCGCCGGGCTTCGTCAATAATCCGGGCCCGGCGATCCGACTTCGCTGCCGATCTGGGTCTCTCAAATGCAATGACGGTCACGGGCACTCCTTTGATTCGGGCGTCTCACCCAATTTGAATTTTAACACTGTACAAACCTAAAACACCACCCTACTTTAACACTGTTAAAAAAGCACACTGAGATGGCGGCAGTGTGCGCCAAGGTCGGCCACCTCCCCGCCAGTAGATGAGATTTGCCATGACGGATTTCCTTCGCACACCCGACGAAAACTTCACCAACTTGAAGGACTTCGATTTCGAACCCCACTACCACCAGTGGCAGGACCTGCGAATGCACTATCTCGACGAAGGCCCAAAGGACGGCCCGGTGATGCTGTTGATGCATGGCATGCCCGCATGGAGCTACTTGTATCGACACATGATCCCGCCACTGGTCGCTGCAGGCTACCGCTGCATCGCGCCAGACCATATGGGATTTGGCCGCTCCGACAAGCCGACAGACATTCACTGGTACACCATCGCCCGCCACACAGAGATCCTGACGACACTCATCACGGGCCTCGACCTCAACGACATCACCCTTGTCTGTCAGGACTGGGGAGGCCCAACCGGACTGGCGCAGGCAGCGACCATGCCCGAACGCTTTTCACGCCTGGTGATTATGAACACCTGGCTCCACCGCCCGGACTATGAATATTCCGAAGGCATACGGAACTGGAACCAGAATTGGCAGGAGGGCGGTCTCTTCTGTCGGGAAAAGCCGGATATGGGGCTGCTCATGGCAATGACCGCCGGACTGTTGGAGCCCAATGAAACTCTCGGACACATCGCTGCCGGAACAAGACCAGATCTCGACGGGGCCGCCGCTGACATGTGCGCGGCGTATGAAGCGCCCGTCGCAGGTCTCCCAGACGAAGCCTATAACGGATTCCGGCGGTTCCCACTCTCAATCCCCGTGAGCAGCTATGACAACGGGAACGGCGCCGCCCAGACCCATCACTACAACACCCTGCTGAACTGGCCGAAGCCTGTGCACTTCATCTGGGGCTGCACGGACAATGTCTTCACCGAGGAACAGGGCCGCGCCTGGGCAAAAGAGATGAACGCCAGCTTCGATCCGATCCCAGAGGCCGGCCACTTCTTGCAAAACACCCACGGCGCCGAAACAGCCGCTCATATTTTGAAGCGCGTCGCGAGCTAAACAAAAAAACCAACAGACAATTCGGAGGAATCATCGTGGACCACCAGCTGCAAGTGGAAATTCTGAAAGACCTGATGCATCAGCTCGACAGCGGAAAAAACATCGATGTTGGCGTCCAGTACAAGATACCGACAGAGACCTATGCTTGCCCGGACCTTGCGGCGAAAGAATGGGACACCATGTTTCGCAACTACCCGCAGGCAATTGGGCTCTCTGGCGCACTGCCAGAACCCGGCAGTTTCCTGACGATGGAAGATTTTGGCGCGCCTATTCTCGCCACCCGCGCCAAGAAGGGAAACTTCCGAGCCTTCCTTAATGCCTGCCGTCATCGCGCAACGCGCGTCGCCATGGAACCACGCGGCAAACGCACACTCTTTACCTGCCCTTTTCACGCCTGGTCCTATTCCAACGAAGGAGACCTGGTTGCAATTCCCGACAATGATCACTTTGGCGATGTCGATAAATCCTGCCGAGGATTGATCGAACTGCCCGCGCTCGAAATTGGCGGTCTGCTGTGGGTGCATCCACAGCCCAATGGCAAACTGGACATTGAAGACCTGCTCGGCCCTCTGGCGAGTGAGATCGCATCCAACCACTTCGAAGACTTGGTCTATGTCGGCAGCAAAACGATTGACCGCAAGCTCAACTGGAAACTCGCCAACGACACATTTGGCGAGACCTATCACTTCCAGAAACTGCATAAGGACACGCTGGGACATATCTTCTACGGCAACAATACGCACTATGAAGAGTTCGGCCGCAATCACAGATTCACAACGGCCAATCTCGGTATAGATAAATTCCGCGAGCTTCCTGAATCTGAATGGCAAATCAACCAGGGAACCTTTGTCGACTACCACCTCTTCCCCAACATTCAATGCATCTGGAGTGGAGACAATGTCTCCTTCATCCGCATCTATCCAGACCCGGAAAATGCCGGTCGCTCGATCACCCAGGTGGATTTCTACTTCTCTCAAGCCGCTGTTGACGCCGCCAATGCCGCAGATGCCGCAACCAAAGCAGGGGCCGTGGAAAATGTGTATGAGCGGTCAGAGAACCGTGTCTCAACACTGGAGAGCATCATGGAGGTCTTCAACAGCACCATTGAACAGGAGGATTATGTGATGGGCGAATATCAACAAATCGCCGCCGCCAGTGGCATTGCAGGCGACGCCCTGATTGGCCGGAACGAACCCGTCATCCACCACTACCATCGCTCTTACAGGGAAGCGCTGGGCCTACCGCCCCTCGAAACGATTGAGCAGCCACTTCGGTCACCGGCTGATTGAACCTCATCAGCCAAACCTGTCCAAAGAGGACGGTCCCAGTTTCGCCGAGCGGTGCCAATCGCACAATGCATCAGAAGACCGTCACACTCAGTTTTCCAGACAACCTATTATGATAAAACAATACATATGGCTTTGACCTAGACACGTGATTTCAGCCAAAATGTCCTTCCCGTGAGCTTGTTTTTTGGCCTCTTCGCTTGAGCGCTATCGATAACTGGAAGGTCTTACATATGCGCCATGAAGAACAAGTCCGTGTTCTACAATTGCTGATGCAACATCTGGATGCCAAAACCACTGTCGATGCAGGATGCCAAGTAAGAAACCCGATCCTATCATACACCTCACCGGAAATAGCGCAGCAGGAATGGCGGGCCTTTTTCCAGGACTACCCTCACGTGCTGGGGTTGAGCGGTGACCTGCCTAAGCACGGCTCGTTCTTTACCAATAGTGACCTAGGCAAACCAATCCTGTGCACGCGCGATATGACTGGCAGGTTCCGCGCTTTCCTAAACGTGTGCCGTCATCGCGGCGCTGTCGTTGAGAAGGCGGAGCGGGGCCGAAAGAAAAAATTCTCCTGTCCGTTTCATTCGTGGACTTACGCCTCCAACGGAGATCTCCTGTCGGTACCAATGGAGGACCACTTCGGCGCAGTACAAAAAGAATGCAATTCACTGGTAGCCCTGCCAGCAATTGAGCGCTACGGACTGCTGTGGGTTTGCCCAGAACCAAACAGCACATTCGATCTTGATGGCTTGCTACTTGATGATTTGCTAGGTGATCTCAGCGATGAACTTGCAAATTGGGATTTAGGCAGCTGTCACCGCTTCGATGCAACGTCTTACAAACACGCCACAAACTGGAAGTTCGCCAATGATACCTATGGCGAAACATATCACGTTCCCACACTACACCGCGCCACTCTGGCAATGAACTTCTATGGCAACGTCCAAACGTCGGACACCTACAAACGAAACCATCGAATGACGCTATGCTTACACAGCATTGATAAAATGAGGGGAACCCCAACCAGCACTTGGAACGTTCTGCGCGGCGCTATTCCAATCTACTATATTTTTCCAAACATCCAGCTTCTGTTGACCACCGGCGGTCCGATCCTCATTCGCATATACCCAGAACAAGGCGATCCGAACAATAGCCGGTCGGAAGTATCCTGGTACGCTTTTTCTGATGAAACCTATCAAGACATAGGCATTAGCGAAGACGAACAGAACGCAACATTTTCGCTCGCTGACCGCATGGCTGCATTCGCGGCAGTTATTGATGCTGAAGACCATGTTATCGCTGCCAGCAATCAGATAGGTGCCCTGAGCGGCGCTCAGGATCATCTGATTTTTGGCCGCAATGAACCCGCTCTTCACCACTTCCATTCGACCTTCCGCAAAGCGCTCGGACAGCAGCCGCTTGAAACGCTAGAGTCACCTATCAGCTCAGCCGCTGAATAGGCTAGGTCTTGCTGTGCGTCTTGCAATAAATGGCCAACGCCTCTGAAGAAGGGGACAAGCTCAATGAAACATGTTGAAGTTTACGGCACAGACCATTCACCCTGGGTGCAGGCGGTACTGCTTGGGCTCCACGAAGCAAAGATCGATCATCGCCTGCGATCCCTTCCACCGCTCCAAACATTCCTGCAAGCAGGCATCATGATGCCGGCGGCAAAGATTGATGACGGCGAATGGCATCTGGAATCCACTGACATTCTCAAAAGCCTGGGCTTTGAGGCCGTCCCCAAAGAGCATCAACGGCTCGTCATGAGCAGCTGGCGCGGACTGACCCATCGCGTGGATAGCGCAGCCCTCTTCTGGAGCAATTTCAGCCTGGCCGGTGACAACAACCCCTCCTACCTGCGGCGTCAGTTCAACAACCTGTTCCGCCCCTTCGTACCGCTCACCTTCTTCCTGTTGCTCAATTTCCTGCGCCTGTCCGGGCGGTCCTTCGATCCGAAAAACTTTGGCGATCAGTTTCTCCCTTTCGAGGGCATGCTGAAAGAGTCAGGCAAACCCTTTCTGTCTGGCGACGCACCCAACTCACTCGACTTTCTCTTGTTCGGCATGGTGCAGTCTCATTGCAGCACCTATGTGCCGCCGGTTCATGCTTTACAGACAGATGAGCGGCTGGAGCATCTCCGCAAGTGGCTCGCGACCATGCACAAAAGGTTCGAGGGCTATGACCGCCTCTATTCAGGCGTCTATTTCCCGCCTCACGTCCCACGGCCAAAAATTCCGACCGGCTCAGAGCGCCTGGCATTCTGGCTTGGGGCTGCACTCATGGTCGCGGCCTTCCCGATAACGGTGCCGCTGGTCATCTTCCTCTCTGTTCGCAACCGCATGCGATGACAAGAGGTGCCCGTTAGGACAGCTTACTCAGGAAACGCCGCAGCACCTTGGCAAAAGCTTTGGGTGTCTCAAGCGCTGGCATATGTCCTGCGCGGAACGTCGCCAACTCATGATCTGGCGTTGCGTCGACCGCGGCCCGGCTCTTCTTTAAAGGCACGATCTGGTCTTTGTTAGCCCATGCATAGAGCACGGGCATTGTGAGACGGCCCGCCACTGAGCGAATATCTGCTTCCGACGTGACGAAGCTGCTCCAGGCTTCAACCAACGGTTGCGCGATTTCGAACCGGGCATCAATGATCCGTCGCCGTTGCGCTTTCGCTGCACGTCTCGGCAAAACCCGGCCGTAATAAAGTTTGAACGCTGGCGAGAACCACCGCTTCCCGTCAACACCCGCCTGGAAGAAGGCGACCATGCGACCTATGGCAAAGCGGGCAAACCCATCGACCGGCGCAAGGCCGCCAGGGTTCGACAAAACCAAACCGCGGATCTTTTCAGGATGGCGGTCAGCGTAGACAATGGCCGCTGCGCCGCCAATCGAGTTGCCGTATAGCACAAATTTCTCAAGCTTCAGCGCATCCACAAAACCTTCAAGCAAGGCTGAGTAGCGCTCAGCAGACGCGGGTTCTGTATCCTGGCCGGAGCGCCCCTGCCCTGGCCAATCGAGTGCAATAATCTCAACCTGGCCTCCTATCAGGTCGGCCAGTTTTTCAAAATCTCGCGCACCATGCCCGATAGCGTGCAGACAGAGGACAACAGGGCCCGCCCCCCATCGCTGGTAGGCAATATCGACGCCCCCCACATCAACCCTCAATGACCCTTCTGCAGCACCTATTTCATGTCTTTTCATACGCATTCCCCAAAAGAGATATTTATATCACTTTTGGAATATGGGACACTAGAGACGACGATTCAACCAGAGAGTTCCCATGCCCGCTGCTCCGCCCACAAAACAACGTGCAAAATCCCTGGCAACGCGAGAAAAACTGATCGCAGCAGCAGCAGAAGAATTTCGCACAGTCGGCTACTTCAACACAGACACGAACAAGATTGCCGTGCGTGCTGGCTATGCCCCCGCCACTTTCTACAAACACTTCAAGAACAAGCTGAGCATCTTCCTCGCGGCCTACGAAGCCTGGGTGGCAGAGGAATGGCGGGCATTGGAGGCGGCAGATGATGATTCAGAAACATTGATACGCACCGTTCTCGCGCATCACAAAAAGCATCTTCTGTTCAGAACGGACTTACGCGCCCTTGCCGCCACAGAACAAGAAGTGAAACGCTACCAGAACAAGCTGCGACGGGAGCAGGTCAAACGGCTGGCGGAACTTGCGCCAGACCTCGCGCCTGCGGGTGATGACTGGTCGACACCTGTATTCTTGCTCCTCACCATGGAACGTGTGTCCGATGCCATCGCAGACGGGTCCGCCAAAGCAAGCCATGCAAGCGAGACCAAACTCATCACCAATCTGATAAAGCTTATAGATAGTCTAAGGCACTAGCCGATCGCCGCGTCCACAGCCCGTTCCATCAACGCACCGCCAATCCAGGAAATCAGAGGGATGGCGAGGTAAAATGCCAACCGCCCAAGAGTAGAAAAATCAATCGGCCATTCTCGAGCAGCTTGAATACGCGCTTCCAACGCCAGAAGCCCACCCATTTTGGAGAGCGCCATATCATCATCGTCAGAATCCTTAAGGCGCACCCAGCACCGATCAATCACACGCCGCACGTCCTTCAATTGACGCTCCTTCTCGGCAATGATTTTCCGGTGCCACCCGACAAGCGGCACAAAGAGATTGGCTACGGCGACAACACCAATGCCGACAAAAAATGGAAGCAAGACACTGCGGTCGATACCACTGCTCAGAAAGAATAGTGATCCAATAGTCGCACCAATCACCCAGGTAAAAGAGCCCCGCATTGCCGCTTTCGTGACGGGCCTAAGTTTTGTGGCATCAAAAATGTCAGGTGCGTCAACCTCTTTGCGCAAGCGCGACCAGAGGCGACCTTCATCAATCGTCAGATAGAAATATTTGGCGATGAGCGAAAAGGCAAAAGGTGTTACGGCAAAAAACCACACAGCCGCCACCTGCATAGAGGCTGGTGGTAAAAACTCATAGCGCCCCTGATAGCCCAGCAACTCCATCATTCCAGGCAAGGCTGGAATCAACGTAACAAATCCGAACAAATATCCAGCAACACCCACCAGGCGCGCAGCTGAGCGTCCGGCACGCAGATGTTCCGCCCATATCGATAGAAGCTCTTCGCGCTCAAGCCCGAGCATCATTGCCGCTTCAGCACTCTCATTCCTCTGCGCAACCAAATTGTAAGAAACGACAGTTGCCGCGTAGCCTCCAAGAAGAGAGAAGATGGTCGCCGCCCAACCATAAGGACCAAGGCCGAACAGGAGTGCAGGAGCATCAGCGCCGTCCTCGGGATCAGGTCCTCCCGGTATCTGATCCAACCCGATCTCGGAATAGACACCAGCAGCCCAGGCAAACACCCAATAGCTGATCCACAAAGTCCCTGCGATCATGAAGGAGGCAGGCCATGGGCGGCCGCCCAGTCGCCAGACAAGCCATTGATCCCATGCATAAAGCTGATCGCGTTTGAGCGATGGATCCTGTAATGCCAAAGCCGCCTCCCCTTTTGTCGTCTCAGATTGTTGACTGCCCCTGCGGCAAGGTCAAACCCATTGCTCCCTGTACGTTTGTCTCGCTAGGCTGGATGTCAGGGAGAGACACATGACATCCATACCGACCGAAGCCACCATCAACAATGCCTGGCTGACCGACCAGCTCAACAAAGCTGGACACCAAGTTGAAGTGACGGGCTTCCAGGCAAAACGCATTGGGACCGGCCAGATCGGCAAATGCATTCGCTACGACCTGCAATTGGTCGGCAAGACCGACGGTGCTCCGACGAGCTTGGTCGGTAAATTCCCGTCCGATGATGAAACAAGCCGCGCTACAGGCGTCATGCTCAAAAACTTCATCAAGGAAGTCTCATTTTACCAGCAGCTGCAACAGCGCCTCACCATCGCCACCCCCAAATGCTACTTCGCAGCCATCGACGGCGAAGGACCAGACTTCGCGCTCCTGCTCGAAGACCTGAGCCCCGCCGTTCAGGGGGATCAACTCGCCGGCTGCTCGGTGCATGTTGCCCGCGCCGCGGTCCTGGAACTGGTGGGGCTCCACGCACCAAGTTGGAACGACGAAACGCTCCGCGGCAAAGACTGGCTGGGGGAACCGGATGCAGACAGCACCGAGCTCAACCGCGCGCTCTACCAGGGCAATATTGACGGCTTTGCAGAGCGCTATGGACCAAATCTCAAAGCAGACGAACTGGAGATTATCCGAAAAGTCGCAGGCGCTGCACCACCGACCGGCGAAACACTACCAACGCCCTTCTCACTCGTGCACATCGACTACCGTCTCGACAATCTGCTCATCAATGAGGACTTGTCCCCACCCAAGATCACGGCGGTGGATTGGCAAAGCATTTCACTCGGCAGCCCGCTCGCGGACGTCGCCTATTTCTTAGGAGCGGGCCTGCGCTCAGAAACCCGCAGACAGGCAGAAGAAGAGATTGTCAGCGCGTACCACGCGAGCCTCTTGAATGCCGGCATCAAAGACTATGGCTGGGATGCCTGCTGGACCGACTATCGCAAAGGCGTGTTCGCAGGCTTCTTCGTGACCGTCATCGCCTCCATGATTGTGGAACGCACAGAGCGAGGGGACGAGATGTTCCTCACCATGGCAAGACGCCACGCCAGGCACGCTATAGATCTGGGCTCCGACGAATTTTTGACCTGATTTAAAAGAAATCGATCTGACCCCGTATCTTTTTAGGCCCCTCATCCGTTTAAGCTAGACAAGGATGGGAGGGACGCCATGTCGAGCAAGACTGACGAAGAAAGACGCGCGGAAGGCCAGGCCTATATGCGCCGGGCGTGGTTTCTTTACCTGAACGACATTGAGCCCACGAGACCACGGCTATTTCGCTATTGCCGCAAGCTCACCGGCAATGTCTGGGACGCCGAGGATCTGGTTCAGGAAACTCTGCTCCGAGGGTTCAGCAATCTGGCACTCGAAGACAATCGAGACATTGCTTGGGGCGCCTATCTCGCGCGCACAGCAAGCAACCTCTTTATCGACCAGACCCGCAGAGCGCGACATGCGTCGATGGAGGAAGCAGAGGAACCCTCTGCGCCACCGCAAGCAGAACAGACGGCCGCCATACGGGATGGAGGACGCAAACTCATGACCCTGCTCTCTCCTCAGGAACGCTGTGCCATCGTGATGAAGGAAGTCTTTGAATACACGCTCGCCGAAACCGCCCAGCTCCTTGAAACCACGGAAGGGGCCGTAAAGGCTGCCCTCCGTCGCGGCCGCGAGAAGCTCGCCGACCCGACGCCAAGCACGCGCCCGGCTCCGTCCGAGGCTCTGGTTCAACGCTTTGTGGATGCATTCAATGCTGCAGACGTGGATGCCATGCGCGACACCATGCTGGAAACAGTGACAGCAGAAGTTTTTGCGCTCGGCACAGGCCGCGGCCTCGACAATATCGACAAACCCGACCGTTGGATTGGTGCCTGTCTCAACGGCCATTCACCAGACCCAACCCGAAAGCAGCGCGCCGAATGCGCCCTCTTTGAGGGCGTGCCCATCGTCATCCTTTGGCGGCGCTTTGGCGACGGGCCTGAGAACATGGAAGAATTTTGGCGGTTCCGGGACGAAGATGGAAAGATCGCCCATATCTGGGACTATTGCGCCTGCCCTGAGACGCTAGAGGAAGTCGGGCAAGCGCTGGGATATCCAGTCGTCACGCGGTCCTACAGCACCTATCAGGGAGAATTGGGGCAGGACTGATATGTCGGGTCGCGAGCAAACTGTCTCGCCTTAGCCGCCAAGCTTGCCTTTGATGACAGCACCTGCTTTGCCGAAATCCATCCGGCCCGCATAGCGCTTTTTAAGCTCGCCCATGCACCGGCCCATGTCTTTCAGGCTCTCAGCGCCGAGTTCAGCCACGACCTCAGCCGCAGCCGCTTCCACCTCTTCCGGTGTCAGCTGGGTCGGCATGAAGCCTTTAATGACCTCGATCTCTTCGCGCTCTTGGGTCGCAAGCTCAGCCCGACCGGCATTCTCATAGGTGACAGCTGATTCTTCGCGCTGTTTGATCATCTTGGCGAGGATCGCGAGGATATCGTCGTCAGAGACCAGCGTGTCGGCCCCTTCGGTCCGTGCGGCAATATCGCGGTCTTTGATCGCGGCCTGCATCAGGCGAATAGTGCCCATGCGGCGCTTATCCTGGGCTTTCAGAGCCTCTTTTAAAGCGGCTTTGATTTCTTCGCGCATCTGTCTTCTGCCTCATCGACATGTGATCGGGACGCGGGGAGGTAGCACGGGGCAACCCCTCAGGCCAGCCCTAAGCCTCCAGGCCAGCGGGAAGCGAGAACGCTACTCCAAACACTTGTCCGGCGCAACGCCGTCAGGTGCACCATAACCCTTTGTTTTTGAATGGATTTTTTTATGTGTGACTTCTGAGCGACTCGCTTGACGTGAACCCGCCCTTCCCTTAGTTTCCGCGCAATTTAGCGGGTCTCTGCGGCCCTGCGCCCTCCCCAAGGAGTGAAGAAATGAGTGTGTCGACACTGTCCGCCACGGAACCAAGCTTGTCTGGTTCCGGGAGGGAGTCGGCCCCGTTCTGGTGCGCCCAAAAACTGCAAACGCAGGCCCCGCTAAACTGGATCGATGGAAATCTGACAGCAGGAATAGCCTCATGAGCGCGCGCACCCCAACAGCCCTTCTCGTCTTAAAAGACGGCACCGTGCTGGAAGGTATTGGTCTTGGCGCCACCGGCGAAGCCCAGGGTGAGGTTTGTTTCAATACCTCGATCACCGGTTATCAGGAAATCCTGACCGATCCATCTTACGCAGGCCAGATCATCACCTTCACCTTCCCCCATATCGGGAATGTGGGCGCGAATGATGAGGACATGGAAACCACCAACCTCGCCGCCAATTCCGGCGTGCGCGGCGCGGTGCTCCGGGCGAACATCACAAATCCCTCGAACTATCGCTCAGCGCAGCATTTTGACGCCTGGCTGAAAGCCCGCGGCATCATCGCCATTGGCGGCGTGGACACTCGGGCCCTCACCGCCCGCATTCGCGATGAAGGCATGATTGATGCGACCATCGTGCACGCGCCTGACGGCAAGTTTGACCGCGACGCTCTTCTCGCCAGGGCAAAAGCCTTTCCGGGTCTTGAAGGTGCGGACCTCGCGAAAGAAGTCACCACCGGCCAGACCTACACCTGGGATGAAACACGCTGGGAATGGGAAGAAGGCTTTGGCACCAATGACAAGCCGAAGCACCATGTGGTCGCCCTCGACTTTGGCGTGAAGCGCAACATCCTGCGCTGCCTGGCAAGCTCTGACTGCAAAGTGACCGTCGTGCCTGCCTCTACATCAGCAGAAGACGTGCTCGCCATGAACCCGGACGGCATCTTCCTGTCGAATGGCCCCGGCGACCCGGCAGCGACCGGCACCTATGCTGTGCCTGAAATCAAAAAGCTCGTAGAAAGCGGCAAGCCCCTTTTCGGCATTTGCCTCGGCCACCAGATGCTTGCCATCGCACTCGGCGCAAAAACGGAAAAAATGCTGCAGGGCCATCATGGCGCCAACCACCCGGTGAAAGATCACACCACCGACAAGGTGGAAATCACGAGCATGAACCATGGCTTCACTGTGGACCGCGACAGCCTGCCGGAAAATGTGGAAGAGACCCATGTCTCCCTCTTTGACGGCACCAATTGCGGCATACGCCTGAAAGACAAGCCTGTCTTCTCTGTCCAGTATCACCCGGAAGCAAGCCCCGGCCCGCAGGACAGCCACTATCTTTTCGACCGCTTTGTAAAGTTCATCGCCGAGGCGAAACGCTAATGCCCAAACGTACTGACATTGAGTCCATTCTGATCATTGGCGCCGGTCCTATCGTGATCGGTCAGGCCTGCGAGTTTGACTATTCAGGCACGCAAGCCTGTAAGGCGCTGAAAGACGAGGGCTACCGGATCATTCTGGTGAACTCCAACCCCGCGACCATCATGACGGACCCGGACCTGGCGGACGCGACCTATGTCGAGCCCATCACCCCGGAAGTGGTCGCCAAGATTATTGAGAAAGAGCGCCCGGACGCGCTGCTACCCACCATGGGTGGGCAGACAGCGCTCAACACCGCCCTGTCGCTCGCCGACAATGGCACGCTCAACAAATATGGCGTGGAACTGATCGGCGCGAACCGCGAAGCCATTTCCAAAGCTGAAGACCGCAAGCTCTTCCGCGAAGCCATGGACCGGATCGGCCTTGAAAACCCCCGCGCAACCATTGTTGCAGCGCCGGAGATCAAAAACGATAAGGGCGAGATCGTCGACTATGACCGCGCCATGGGCGTGGCCCAGGCCATGAAGGTGCTGGACGAGATCGGCCTGCCCGCCATCATCCGCCCTGCCTTTACACTTGGCGGCACCGGCGGCGGCGTTGCGTATAACCGCGAAGAATATGAGCACATCATCCGCACCGGCTTGGATGCCTCTCCTGTGGCGCAGGTGCTGGTGGATGAAAGTCTGCTCGGCTGGAAAGAATATGAGATGGAAGTTGTTCGCGACACCGCGGACAATTGCATCATCATCTGTTCCATCGAAAATGTGGACCCCATGGGCATCCATACCGGCGACAGCATGACGGTTGCCCCAGCGCTGACGCTGACCGACAAAGAATATCAGGTGATGCGGAACGCAAGCATCGCGGTCCTGCGTGAAATCGGTGTTGAGACCGGCGGCTCCAACGTGCAGTTCGCCGTGAACCCAGCTGATGGTCGTCTCGTCGTTATCGAAATGAACCCGCGTGTGTCGCGCTCCTCTGCGCTCGCCTCAAAAGCCACCGGCTTCCCGATTGCGAAGGTCGCCGCGCGTCTTGCCGTTGGCTATACGCTTGATGAGCTCATGAACGACATTACCGGCGTCACGCCCGCCGCGTTCGAGCCCACCATCGACTATGTGGTCACCAAGATCCCACGCTTTACGTTTGAAAAATTCCCAGGCGCAGAGCCACTGCTCACAACGGCGATGAAGTCTGTCGGGGAAGCCATGTCCATTGGCCGCACCTTTGCTGAAAGTCTGCAAAAAGCGCTCCGTTCCATGGAGACGGGCCTGAATGGCCTCGATCCCGTCGAGTTTGACGGCCTTGGTGAAGGTGACGACAAGAACGCCATCCGGAAGGCACTTGGCACGCCCATGCCTTTCCGCATTCTCTACATCGCGCAAGCCATGCGCCTTGGCATGGACCATGATCAGATCCAGGCAGCCTGTTCCTTTGACCCTTGGTTCCTGGAACAGCTGCAAATGATCGTCGATGCAGAGAAAGAAGTCGAAGCAAACGGCCTGCCAACCGACCCCCATGACCTGCGTGATCTAAAGGCACTTGGCTTCTCAGATGTACGTTTGGCAGAACTTGCTGGCACAACAGAAGCCGACGTGCGCAAAGCACGCTTAGGTCTTGGTGTGAAACCTGTTTTCAAGCGCATCGACACCTGCGCCGCAGAGTTCAAATCGCAGACGCCGTACATGTACTCAACTTATGAGACTGACTTTGCAGGCAATGCCGCTTGTGAGGCAGAAGTCTCCGGCGCCAAGAAAGCCATCATCCTTGGCGGCGGTCCAAACCGCATCGGCCAGGGCATTGAGTTTGACTATTGCTGCTGTCACGCAGCCTTTGCCCTCAGCGACGCGGGCATTGAGAGCATCATGGTGAACTGCAACCCGGAAACGGTCTCCACCGACCCGGACACATCAGACCGGCTTTATTTTGAGCCGCTCACAAAAGAAGATGTGCTCACCATCATCGAAAAAGAACAGGAAGACGGTGAGCTTATGGGCGTCATCGTTCAGTTTGGTGGACAGACCCCGCTCAAACTTGCAAATGATCTCGAAGAAGCAGGCATTCCGATCCTGGGAACCTCGCCCGATGCCATTGACCTTGCTGAAGACCGCGACCGCTTCAAAGCACTGCTCGATGAGCTGGGCCTGAAACAGCCGCCAAACGGCATTGCCCGCACGGCGGAAGAAGCTCAGGAGATTGCCGAGCGCATCGGCTACCCTGTCGTCATCCGCCCGTCTTATGTGCTGGGTGGCCGCGGCATGGAGATCGTCCGCGACACAGCTCACCTCAATCGCTACATCAATGAAGCCGTGGTCGTCTCTGGCGACAGCCCGGTCCTCATCGACTGGTATCTGAAAGACGCCATTGAAGTGGACGTGGAC
Source organism: Rhodobiaceae bacterium (assembly GCA_003330885.1). Taxonomy (NCBI): domain Bacteria; kingdom Pseudomonadati; phylum Pseudomonadota; class Alphaproteobacteria; order Hyphomicrobiales; family Parvibaculaceae; species Parvibaculaceae bacterium. Next base: position 1,977,986 of record CP030277.1, read on the forward strand.
GCGCTCTGCGACGGCAAAGACGTTTTTGTTTGCGGCATCATGGAACATATTGAAGAAGCTGGTGTGCACTCAGGGGACAGCGCCTGTTCGCTTCCTCCTTACTCACTGCCAGCAGAAACAATTGCTGAAATTGAACGCCAGACAAAAGCCATGGCCTTGGCGCTCAACGTCGGTGGGCTCATGAACGTGCAATACGCGGTTCAGGACGGCACGATCTTTGTGCTGGAAGTGAATCCCCGTGCCTCGCGGACCGTGCCCTTCGTGGCGAAAGTCGTTGGCAAGCCAATCGCAAAAATCGCAGCGCGACTTATGGCGGGCGAAACTCTTGCCTCTTTCAATCTGCAGCCAAACAGCTTTGACCATATCGCTGTGAAAGAAGCCGTCTTCCCCTTTGCTCGCTTCCCGGGCGTCGACACGGTACTTGGACCAGAAATGCGCTCAACCGGCGAAGTGATTGGCCTCGACAAAAGCTTCGGCGTCGCCTTTGCCAAAAGTCAGATTGGCGGCGGCACATCCGTCCCCACGCAAGGCACGGTCTTCATCTCAGTCAAAGAATCAGACAAAGAAAAAATTGTCGGTGCTGCACGGAAAATGGCGTCCATGGGCTTCAAAATCATCGCTACCAGCGGTACGGCCCGGGTCCTATCTGCTGCAGGTCTTGAAGTTGAAATGGTAAACAAGGTCCTGGAAGGCCGCCCTCACATTGTGGACGCCCTTAAAAATGGCAATGTCGACATTGTATTCAATACGACGGCAGGCGCTCAGGCGCTTGAGGACAGCAAGTCAATCCGCCAGACGGCCTTGATGGGCAAGGTGCCTTACTACACCACTGTGGCCGGTGCCCGGGCTGCCGCTGAAGGCATTGACGCCATCCGCAGCGGTCAGCTGGAGGTGGCCCCTCTCCAGTCGTACCAGGAGAAACCAATCGCCGCAGAATAGGGTGCAGAATTCGCAATTGACGTGAGCGGCTCGCTCATCCGAATATATCACATGGCCTGCCCCCGTTCTGGCGCGGCGGCCCCCCGATAAGAAAGATTATCTGAAAGATGGAAAAAGTGCCGATGACTTCCGGCAGCCATGAGGTTCTGGAAGCTGAGCTTAAAAAACGGAAAAACACAGATCGCCTGAGCATTATCGCGGCGATTGCGGAGGCGCGTGCCCATGGCGACCTTTCAGAGAACGCGGAATATCACGCGGCGAAAGAGGCGCAGGGTCACAATGAAGCTCGCATTCACGAGTTGGAAGACAAGCTCGCCCGCGCAGAGGTGATCGACCCTTCAAGTCTTTCTGGGGATACGGTCAAATTTGGCGCCACGGTTACCGTGGTGGACGAAGACACGGATGACGAAAAAACCTATCAGATCGTCGGCGATGACGAAGCTGATGTGTCGCTCGGGAAAATCTCCATCTCTTCCCCCATTGCGCGCGCCATGATCAGCAAGGAAGTTGGCGACAGCGTTGAGGTAAACACGCCAGGCGGCGGCAAGTCCTACGAAATTCTCGCCATCGCCTACAAATAAGCAATTTCACACCTATCTATTGGCATGAGCATTTTCAACAAAAGTTGTTAGACTTTTGGGGTTTGAAAATGCGACCAAACAGCAATCCAGAGCCGTGGGACCCCCCGCGGCTCTTGTCTTATGGAGTCTCAAATGTCCGACACAAGCGCACCTACTTTGGAAGAGAGCTTCCCCATTCCCGGCAGTGAGGAAGAACCAAATTCTCTGCGCATGCTGGGATGGAAGCTGCTCGATTGGGACCCGGAAGCGCAGAAGATCAAAGTCGGGTTTGAGACACGCAAGGAATTCCGCAACCCCGGCGGGGTAATCCAAGGCGGCATTATCGCCGCCATGATCGACGATGCATTTGGGCCTATGTGCATTATGGCATCGGGTCGCACAAAACGCCCGCTCACCCTGGATCTCAATGTGAGCTATCTGGCAGCCGGCAACCACGGAAAGTTCATCTGCGAAGCCCGCATTATCCGCCAGGGCAAGTCCATTTCCTTCGTCGAAGGCGAACTGTTTGATGCATCCGGCGAACTGGTGGCCCGCGCAACTTCAACCGTGCGCCTTGTGCCGATGCAGCCGCGCTAAATACACGCAAACTCCGCGCTGACAGACATCTCGGGTTGAAATCAGTCATGCAAGCGCGGCATGCTCCCCTATGCCCAATGCCGCAGACCTAGGAATTCTCTTTCTCCACGCATTGCCGCTGGACGGATCTATGTGGGCAAGCCAAATGGACATTCTGCCCGGCCGCACCCATGCGCCGACCCTCTATTCCTTTGGCGCAACGCTAGAAGAATGGGCGACCAAGGCACTCGCAGGAACCCGCCACGATCGATTGATCATCGTCGGCTGTTCTGTTGGCGGGTCATGCGCGCTGGAGGTTGCGCAGCTTGCGCCAGACAGGGTCGCCGCTTTGGTCCTTATCGGCACGAAACCAAAACACCGGCCCGACCCCGCCCTTCGCGACAGGGCTCTTGAGATGATAGCCACCAACGGTGTCGCTACGGCATGGGATGAATATTGGGAACCACTATTTGCTGCCAGCTCGGACAGGACCATCATCGACGCCGCAAAAACGACGACGCTTCGACACCCTGCATCCGACATAGCGACGGGTGTTGCCGCCTTTCATAGTCGGAAGAGCAGCGATCGGTTTGCAGCCGAGTGCACCATTCCCATCACGGTTGTCACCGGCGAGGAAGATGTCGCGCCCGGCGTTGAAGTGAGCAAGAATGTGGCAGGCTCTGCGCAAACAGGCAGCCTTCATGTCGTGCCGCGCTGCGGCCACTATGTCTCTCTGGAACAGCCAGAGGCATTGAGGGAAATTCTGTGTGAAGTCGTTGCCGCCCATGCTTGAGACGGCGACCAGACGTTAGAGGTCCCGCAGCAGGTCCTGAAGTTTGGCGACCGCTGCATCTCCCTTCGTAAGATCAGTGGGAAACAGAACCATATGCCCATCGATCGCACTCATGATGAGTTCTGCCAGCGGACGCTTCTCCGATGCAGGTACGTCCAACATGCCCGACAGCCAGACGATCCACCCTTCCGCCATCTGCTCAACAATCGCGCCGAAGAAAGGATCACCACGACTGGCGCGACTTGAGAGATCCAGCCAGAGGCGCAGCTGTCCTGCCGTCGCCTCATCACGGACCATCGCCCAGATCTTGCCGACAGCATCGGCGGGCCTCAACGGCTCCGTGCCGAAGACCGCGTCCAGCACCTCCGTAAACCCGCCGCCAAGCTTGCCGAGAACCGCGGCCAGGATCTCTTCCTTATTCTCAAAATAGTAGAGAAGCATTCGGTCACTGGTGCCCGCGACTTCTGCCAGACGCCGCACGCCAGTGTCACCAAGCCCCGCTTCCAGGAAGTGGGTTGCCAGTTTTCCGACGATTTCCGCCCGTTTTGTCTCTCTTTTACTCAAACCGCTGGCCTCCGAACTTTTTTTGTAGCACTTACTACAAAAACTTGATATGTAGCACATGCTACATTTATTAGGCTACCCCGAAGAACCCGAGGTAAAAGATGACCCCATTTTGGCAATATTGGATAAAGGCAACCTGCGGGACGTTGGGGCTACTCGGTCTCATACTAGCAGGCGGCGCCATCGACGCGACCGCCGGTCCAGCAAAACTCTACTTCCAGTTAGTTGGCGACTCGGCTCAGCTCGACCTCAATCCACATATGCAATTCACTCTTGGTGTCCTTGGCGGTGTGTGCATTGGCTGGAGCATCACGTTTTTTGCGACCTTCCAGGCCGCTCATGAACTTCAGGGTGAGGCCGCCGCGAAAGTCTGGCGCCTGACACTCATCGGTCTGACGGCCTGGTACATCGTCGACAGCACATTGTCTGTCGTTACCGGGTTCTGGGGCAACGCCGTCGTCAACACACTGTTTTTCGCCTCCCTCGTCTACCCAATCATCCGCGCGGATGTCCTGAAACCCGCATAGGCCAACCGCAAGCAACTCGGTTTTTTGAAAGGAAGTCATATGTCTTCTGTCAGCACCCAAACGTTTAGACGGCAGACAGCCCTGATGATGCTCATCTCGGTCATCGCATGGGTCGCCTTTGCTCTGTTCTATAGAACCTTCTGGCCTGGTAGCTCGGCACCTGGTGACAATCTATCCCTGTTCTGGATGTGGTTTGTTGGCGGCAGTGCAGCCTTCGTTGCTCTTCTGTTTGTCTGCTTCCGCTTCTTCAAAACCCCGCCTGCGCTGAGAGCCACCGCCGCCCTTGCCCTCACAGCACCAGCTCTCTGTTGCGATGTCTTTACGGTGACGTTCTTCGAAAGCTGGTTCGCAAATGGTGGCGGCGCCGATGACCGTCTCTACGCCGCGATGATTTTAGGAGGCGTCGGCATCTTCCAACTGGTCGGGCTCTACGCAACAGACCCAAAAGACACCCGACCCACCGTCTCGTAAGCGTACCCACCTGACCACCAACCTCACATCAAGGACAAATTGACATGACTGCTTTTCGTATTTTTCTTGGCGCGTATTTCATCGTTCTCGTCGCCTACACACTCATTGTTGGGATGAACCATGGCTGGGACCTGGGTGCTGTCTTCTTTGGCGACATGATGGCGGTGAATTGGGCGGGCCAGTTCAATCTCGACTTCATGGGTTTTCTCTGCCTCTCCGCCCTCTGGGTCTCGTGGCGCCATGAATACACGCCGGCAGGCTTTGCTCTCGCTGTCGTGGCCTTCTTCGGCGGCATCGTCTTCCTGGCGGCTTACCTGCTCTATGCAACTGGCCAGGCAAACGGAGACATGAAAGCTCTACTTCTCGGACCAGGCAGAGCGAACTCTTAGGACTGAGCTTCGTCCATAAGCTCGTCCAACGGCACGCCCGGCGCGTGCTTGGAACGTCGAATCGTAAGAGAGGTACGGACGCTCGCCACATTCGGGGCGGGCGTCAGCTTTTCGGTGAGAAAGCTCTGAAAGCTCGCGAGATCTGGCGCGACACATTTCAGGATGAAGTCAATCTCACCATTGAGCATGTGGCACTCCCGCACCTGCGGCCATGCCCCCACCAACTGCTCAAACGCCTGCAAGTCGGCTTCAGCCTGAGAATGGAGCCCCACCATGGCAAACACCGTAACGTCGAACCCGAGCCCCGGCCCGTCCAGCTCTGCGTGATACCCGGTAATATATCCGGCCTTTTCCAGCGCACGCACCCGACGCAAACAGGGCGGCGGGGAGATCCCAACCCTTTTGGCCAGCTCAACATTGGTGATCCGACCGTTTTCCTGCAGCTCGTTCAGGATCTGAAGGTCGATATCGTCAAGCTTGGCGCGCTTCATAATCACTCCGTCATCAAAACTCAGTTAGTGCCAACCCATCAGAATCCCACGGATCGCTGGCGGAATTGCAGCAAGACAGCTGGCTGAACATGTTCTATTACTCCTTTTGGAGACGCTTTTCAGTAACAAAATTACCCAAACGCGCACGATCATGACCGAAGCCCAGCCCTCATCATCCCAGCACCTGCCCTCCGGCACCACATGCTGGATCGTAACCAACGGCATGGCAGGCTTCGAAATGCAGGCGGTTGGTGTGACTGAAGCTTTGGGCCTCACGCCAGAATTGAAACGGGTGAGACCACCGGCGCCTTACAAGTGGATGGCGCCCTGGGGCCCCGCTGCCGCCAATGAGAGCATCGCGGCGCCCTGGCCCGATATTGTGATCGCAAGCGGCCGCCAATCGATTCCCTACGCCCGGAAAATCAAAAAAGCGTCTGGGGACAAGACATTCGTCGCCATTCTGCAGAACCCAAAGGTCACTCCGTCTCAATTCGACCTTGTCTGGGCGCCTGAGCATGACCAGCTGACTGGTCGCAACGTCCTCAGCACCCTCACCGCCCCCAACAGAATCACGCCTGAGATGCTCGCAAAAGCAGCAGGTGAGCTGAGCCAGCGATATGCAGCACTGCCAGAGAAGAAAATCGCGGTTGTTCTCGGCGGACCCAATAAGGTTTACCAATTTTCTGCAGACGATATGGCGAACCTTGCCAAAGCTCTGAGGAAGCTTGCAGAACGCGAAAATGCTGGCCTCATGGTGACGACTTCAAGGCGCACCACCGCAGAGGCAACCGCCGTCCTGCGCGAGGAGATCCGTTCAGTGCCCCACGACATTTATGATGCGCTGTCAGATGCACCGGAAGACAACCCCTATCCAGGCCTGCTCGGGCTAGCGGATGCTATTGTCGTCACCTGTGATAGTCACAATATGGTGGGTGAAGCGACCGTCACGGGCAATCCAGTCTATGTTGTGGAGCTCGAGGGTGGATCGCCCAAGTTCCGCCGTTTTTTGAAGGCTCTCTACGTTAACAATGTCGCGCGACAATTTGACGGCTTGCTTGAAACATGGTCCTACGCACCCTTAAATGCTACGCAGGAAATCGCGACAGCAATTGCCGCAGCGTACAACCGCAAACAGGTAAGTGATTAACGCCATGAGCTTGATCGATCTTGAAGCGCTCCGCGCAACATCTTTGAAAACCGACCCTTACGACTTTCTTGTCGTTCCAAACTTCGTGACAGGTGACAATCTGGATCGCGTCATTCGTGACTATCCCAATGTAACGACGCCCGGCTCCGTTCCCCCGTCCGAGTTGGACATAAGCGGTGACTTCGACGCGCTGATGAAGGAAATGAACGGTCCCGAGTTTGAAGCCATCATCGAAGAGAAATTCGATCTGGACCTGTCTGACCGCCCTACCATGTTTACGGTACGCGGTCATTGCCGTGAGACAGATGGAAAAATCCATCCCGACAGTGAGACCAAGATCATCACGGTCCTGCTCTATCTCAACAAGCCAGACGAGTGGGGCCATGAAGGCGGAAAACTGCGTATCCTCCGCAGCCCCACAGATCTGGAAGACTATGTTGATGAAGTTCCTCCCTATGGGGGCACCTTGCTCGTGTTCCGTCGGGCCGACCATTCCTGGCATGGGCATGAACCCTTCAAAGGCCCCCGTCGCGCCGTGCAGATGAATTGGGTAACAGACCAGCGTGTCGTCATGGCAGAACAGCGCCGACACAAATTGTCTTCCACTGTAAAAAAACTGAACCCTTTCTCATCCGCTTGAAGCAGATCAAAGCAGCGGTCCCTGCGAACCGCTACATCAACAACCAACGACACGCAGACAAGATCGAAAGACTTTCATGACCCTCAACATCGAGACCTTCACGAACGCGGATCTTTCTCAAGGGTGGCGACCCGGGAACAATGCTGGCGGGGCATCGCTCTTTAAAGCACTGGGTCATCCGTTGGCGGCACCAAAAGGCCACGCGATCATTGAACGTCTGAAAGATCTGGGGCCTGTTGCGATCTACGACCCGAGCGGAGCGATTGGCAACTTCCATTCCTATTACGATCTCTCCAAAGTCGAAATTGAAGGTTATTACGTTCAGCGCGTGGAGGATTTGGATCAGCCATTCCTGGGTCACGACGCAAAACCAGTTTCATCCTGCGCAAAGAGCGATGCGGCGGTTGTCCTTGTTCTTTTGTTTGATGCGCAAAAAGTTTTGGGGCCCATCTCCCATTGTTTCCCGAAGGACGCGACCATCGTCACCCTCGACGACATGCGCATTCCGGACAAGATGCTGACCAACCAGCGCAATTATCTCGACCCGATGAACTTCGCCACCAACTTTGCGTTCCTCCGCGATCACAAAGGCGCCAATGGCTCAGACGGGCTTCACACAACCATCGCCAGTGCCAACTATTGGGCGACTCACGGCGCAAAGGACCCAAAACTCTGGCTGTGTCTATTTGATGAAGCAGGAGAGGTACTCGCTGCATGGGAAGAAGACCTTCCTGACGCAGGCTGCCCCTATGCAGTGAACAGCGAAACGGTGCGTAAGAAGTTCGACCTAGACGATTTTCAGGGTTCTCTCTTCATTCACGCAATCCGCATTGCAGGGCACGATGTGGTGAAATACGCCATGGACGTCTATGGCGACAATGGCAAAAGTCTGACGTGCAGCCACGATGCCAATGCCTGGCCTGCAGACTTTTATGCTGGCATGCCCGCTGGCGATGAAGATGAAGAGCTCACAATGATTGTGCAGAACTCTCATCCCATGCCCATCCCACCGAAATCGGTCGGGTTCAATATTGTTGGCGCTCAGGACATTGCCTGGCATGAAGAAGAAATTCCGCCCTTTGGTACCAAGACGCTGAATGTAAGCGAGATGCTCCCGCAGGCGCAGTTCCCAGATCAGATTGAAACGGTAGCTGGACGCTATTTTGTGCGCCCACGCTATGAGGTGCTGCGCACCAAAACAGGACAACGCCGCATCGCCCACGCCAATGTGGAACGCACGGACCTCGAACCCAATCCGGAAATCCCGGGTCTCGAAGCAACCATGGGCAAAGGCTACATCATGCCTTTGCCGGTTCTACCGACCAACCTCTTCAACTCCACGGTCTTACCCACACCGATGGCGCGTTCCGAACAGGAAATGCCGCTGCGGATCGAACTTATGGACGCGGATGGATCGACAGTCGCGTCAAAATATCTCGGCCGCATCCAACGCCGCGATCACATGGCAATCGACATTGACGCCTGGCTCAAAGAAGAAGGCGCTAAGCTTCCGTCCGGCCACGGTCATGCTGAGTTTCTCTATGATTTCCGTGAAGGTGGTGAGGCAAATGGCTGGCTTCATGCACTCGGCCGCTATGAGCAAAAATCATCTGGCCACCGCGCAGAAACGATCTTCGGTGCTCACATTTACAACACAGCAATCATCTATAAAGACGAGCCGCAATCCTACATTGGCAAGCCGCCAGGTCTGACCACCCGATTGTTTCTGCGCCTTGGCGATGATCCAAAGGACACCCTGTGTCACCTGGTCTACCCTGCCTCCACGCCCTGGCATGAGAAGTCAGACACACGCCTTATCCTGCACAATGCAGAAGGTGAACCGGTGGCGGAAAAGCGCATTCAGATCAATTGTGGGGGCTCCCGCTTCTGGCGCTATCATGAACTCTTTGATGCAGAAGAGCGCTCCCGCGTGTCTGTAAAAGGCAATGATCTTGGCTACATTATCGTGCGCGACACCACGTGCCGCCTCTTCGGCTTTCACGGACTGATCAATGGGGATACCAGCTTCTGCCTGGACCATATGTTCGGATTTTGAAGCAGAACACCTGCCAACATCTGATCGATTGACTCAACCGATACTTCTGGCGAGGGTACCGCTGTCACAGTTGGTCGGAAGTCAGTCATGCGCATATTTATCAGAATCATCCTTGGAATAGTCAGCCTCGTCGTACTCGGCCTCGCGATATTCCTGGTGCCGCCTCATCTACAGACTCAGGGCATAGAGCCCGATCTCCCCAACGAACAGGCACTCCGCGATCTGATGACGACGCAAAACGGCCCAATCGCCGTGCACTATGTCCTCACCGCGAGCCAGGATGTGCGTGGCCGTGACCTGGGCCATACCAGTTTCGTCATTGAATGGGCGAACGGCAATCTCTTCCTTATTGACGCCGGCATGGATGAAACAGGCGCTGAGGAGTTTGCAGAGCTGATGGCTGGCATCAGCGGCGGCGGCGACGCGAAGTTCTTTGGCAAGCTTGGCGAACAGCTGGGAGGAAAGCTTGAGCGGGTGAAAGGCATCGGCTTTACCCATCTCCATATTGACCATACCCAGGGTGTTACCGCTTTTTGTGAGGCCCGAGGTCCTGGCACTGACCTTCTCCAGACAGATGACCAGCGTGACGAGCACAACTTCAACACAGTCGAAGGGGCTGAGATCGTTGTTAAGTCTTGCCTGTCACGGGGTACCCTGCAGGGCCGAGAAATATTGACCAGCGATGCCTTCCCCGGTCTTGGCCTCATTGCGCTGGGCGGGCACACACCCGGCTCGACGCTCTTTGCTGTTGGACTTAAGGATCATCTGTGGCTCTTCTCCGGCGACACAACCAACACGAGAGCCGACCTGATCAACAATAGAGGCAAAGGCTTCCTTTACTCCGGAGTCTTCGTACCAGAAAACACCGGCCGCACTGAAGATCTGCGCCTATGGCTTACGGGACTCGACACCAACGAAGATATCGACGTTGTCGTCTCTCATGACCTAGCAGCTCTGCTTGAAACTGGATTGCCAAAATTTAACCAGTAGCGGGAGACAGGCGGTCAGGCACTAATACCTTCTGATCTGCGGACACTACTGGCCAGCAATCACCGACTCGCCCCGCTGATACCGATCAAGCTCGTCCGGGTCGAACCCCTGATCATTGTCGATAAACTCATCCCGCATAAAGTCTTTCTCGGGATCGACGGTCGTCGCCTTGGTGATCATCTTCCGGCACATCCTGTCGAGGAATGTCTTGTTGCGCGAACTCCGCGCCGCCATCCAGATGGCAAGACGCGCGGAGCGTTCCTTCTTGCGAACGTTCTTCTGCTCAACACTCATTCTGCGGGTTCCATATGCTCGACCTTGGTTTCGGTGTCGGCAGACGCATCCGACGTAAACGGCACCACGCGACAGGGGATGCCCTTCAGGTGCGGAATGCCCTGCTCCAAATCAAGATAGTCGGGGTCATCGCGGCAAAGCTGCGCGTCGCTATAATCCCAAGCTCCGCTCAGCGACCCGTTGCCTTGTGCCATCTCAGGCTTCCACCAACCGTGGGGCACCCGTACAAGGTCATCGGGCATCGCATCCTTGATGGCGAGAAGAGCTTTGACACTGCCGAGCTGGTTTTCCACTGTTACCCAGTCGCCTTCAGCAACACCTGCTGCCTTCGCAGTCTTTTCATTCAGATAGATTTGTGGCTCCGGACACCGGGCACGCATTTCAGGGATGTGGCGATGCCCGGTTTGGAAGAACGGATCTTCACGCACACCGGTGAACATCTTCAGCGGATAGTCTTTGTCATGCGGCGGGTCTTCACGGAAGTAAGGCAGAGGGTCAAAGCCAAGCTCCTCAAGCAGCGAGGACTTGAGTTCCACCTTCCCGCTCGGCGTGGCAAATCCAGTCTTTTCGTAAGTCTTGAATGCCGGTTTCTTGAAATAGACTTCAGTGTCTGAAATCAGATCAGCGAAACTCTTGCCCGTCGCCTCAACACGATAGTCATAAAAGTCTTCAATCGTGTCCCACGGAACAACTTCTGGCATGTCCAGGGCACCAGCAACCTGCTTCCAGAATTCAAAGGTGCTTTTGCATTCACCTGGCGGGTCCATTGCTTTTTCAGAGAAGCGGATAGTGGACATCCACCCAAACATATCGTGAATCCACGGGCGCTCAAGCCAGCTATCGGCAGGCAGGATATAGTCCGCCAGCTGCGCTGAGGGTGTCATGAACTGCTCATGAGACACGATCAGGTCCTGGTTCATCATCGCCTTGTGAATGAGCGGCATGTTCGCGTAGCTCATAAGTGGATTATTGCCCAGAAAGAAGAACGCCTTCACAGGATACTCGCCCTCGCCAGCCATCGCCTTAAAGGTCTCCGACGGCGTTGCCATATGGCAGCCGGTCACGAGGTTGGCATATTCCTGACCATAGACGCGCTTGGTAGGTTCGCGAAACGCCAGCTGTCCGCGATAGGTAAAGGCCGGATGGTCTTTAGACCCAAGCTGTTTCATCTTCTGTTCGTCAGAGAGCGCATGGTGCATCTCTATCGTGGACTCGTTCACAATGTCCGGGTTGAACCCTTGCAGCAATTCACCACCTGGCACGTCCACATAGCCGCAAATAGAGCGCAGGATCGTCTGTAGCCGAATGCCCGACGTGCTGTTTCGCTGCATATCTGTGATGGGTGTCCAGGGAATGATGGACGGACCGCTGGTTGCATAGACACGTGCAGCCTCAGCAATCATCTCTGGATCACAGCCGGTGAGCTCGGCAACCCGGTCCAGCGGATATTCATTCACCCGCTCTCTCAGTTCTTCAAAACCAATGGTCCAGTTCGCAACAAACTCTTTGTCATACAGCTCTTCATCAATAATGACCTTGAGCCAACCAAACATCATGGCGGCATCACTCCCCGCCTTGAGAGGTAGCCAGATGTCGGCGCGCTCAGCGCTGGAACTGCGGCGCGGGTCCATAACAATGAGTTTCGCGCCCCGCGCCTGGGCAGACCGGATGCTGTTATAGAGCGGCGTCCAACTGTGGCGTCGTGGATTGTGCCCCATAAGCACAATACAGTTTGTGCTGCTGAAATCTCCAAACGGGAACCAGCCATAGGTAAAGCGATTAACCGCCGCTGTATTCCCGGCACAAAGGGCAACACCGCTGATCCAGTTGGGCGAGCCCACATGGTTCATGACGCGGCGGCCAAGCCCGTGATCTGTCGACGTATTCCATTGGCTGGTCGACACAGCCCAGGCTTCAGGACCGTGCTCAGCAACAATCTTTTTGAGGCGAGAGCCAATATCGCTCATCGCCTCTTCCCAGGTGACCTGCTCAAACTTGCCAGACCCGCGCTCGCCAACACGCTTCAGGGGGTGAAGAATACGGTTCGGATGCGCGAGGCCTTTGGGTGCCACGATCCCCTTCATGCAGATATTGTCTTTGAAGATGGGATTGTCCGATGAACGGATTTTCGTCACCCGCCCTTTTTGAACCTCACCGACGACGCTGCAGGCAATGTCGCATGCTGCGCAAATCAATCGCTTGGTCGTGACACCTTCTCGAGTTGGACGCTCTTCATATTTGGCATCGACAATCTCTTGGGGGTCGAAGGGAACTGGTGCTGGCATTTTTTCCTCCCTGGTTCGGAAACGCCATTTACATACATACGTGAATGTATGTAAGATAAGTTAAACAACCACCGCTGAGAGTTCAACACTCAAATGACAGCAACATCCACAAAAGCCCGCACGCAGTCAGATCGCTCCAGCGAAATGCGGCAAAAGCTGATCACAGCAACCATTCAAGCGCTGATAGACAAGGGATATGCTGGAACGACAGCTGTGGAGGTATGCGCGAGAGCAGGCGTCACCCGTGGCGCCCTCTTTCATCACTTCGAAAGCCTGCCAGCCCTGATCGCGGTCGCATTGACTGATACCTATGACCGCCTGCTTCTTGGATCACGCACAATCGAAGCAGACACGACCCTTGAACAATGGCTCGCTTGGGCCTGGTCCCGTGTCAGCCAACGGGAGTTCAAAGCCGTCATCGAAATCTGGCTCGCCTCCCGCAATGACCCGGAATCTACCGCAGACATTCAACCAGCCATTGAACGCTACAAAGCCATCTTCACGCCGTCAGAAAACAACGCACTCTTCAAACGCTTTGGGTCAGACAAAAAGGCAAGCGCGTTCTACCGATTGGCAGCAGAAACAATGTTTGGCTTGGCTCTTGGGCGGGCAACCAATCCAAATGGAGCAGCCCTTGATCACGAAGGGATCGTGCTGGATCAGCTGCGAATATATGCGCGCGAGATCGACACCCAATGACTGCCATTGCGGGGCTTATCTATGCAGGCGGCGAAAGTACACGCTTCGGCGGCAAAAAGGCGGAAGCATCACTCCGCGGACACCGCCTAATCGACCATGTTGCAGAACGCCTTGGACCTCAGGTGACGACGCTTGCCGTTGCAGGTCCCGTTCATGTCACAAACGCCACCCCCCTGGGAGATGGCGTGCATGTTGGCAAAGGCCCATTGGCCGGATTGTTGGCGGGCCTCAAATGGGCATCAGACCTCCCTGGCGTTAAATGGCTTGTAACCACTCCTTGCGACGTTCCACTCTTACCCAAGAATCTGGTCTCTTCTCTCAGCAATAACCTCACGGACAAGCCCACAGTCTTGAACGTTGCCGGTCGCTGGCAGGCGGGCTGCGCCCTATGGCCCACGAGTGTGGGTCCGTTCATTCAGGACACCCTTATAAAGGGAGAAGACCTATCGCTGCACCGCGCCCTTAGGTCCCTCAACGTCGAAGCAATTGAGATCACTTCGGATGCGCTCGACGGAAACTTTCTGAACATCAACACCCGCGAAGATCTCATTGGGTGCACCCAGAGTTCCTCCAGTCATCAGCCCTAGCCGAACCACTGAGGCATTGTGACGCGATCCCAGGAAAAGCGGCAATTTCCGCCAAACTCGCCTTGAAAATAGTTTGGAATAAATCTAACTAGCACTCAGAAGTTAGATTAATTCCAAACTGGGAGTTCCCCTCATGAGCGTATTGGTCGGCAAAGCCGCCCCCGATTTCACCGCAGCTGCTGTTCTCGCCGATGGCGACATCGTTGATGACTTCAACCTCACCGAGCACCTGAAGGGTCATTATGGTGTGATCTTCTTCTATCCGCTCGACTTCACCTTTGTCTGCCCGTCTGAAATCCTGGCTTTCTCAAACCGGGTCCCAGCATTTGAAGAGCGCAACACCAAGGTGATCGCCGTTTCCGTCGACAGCCAATACAGCCATTTTGCCTGGCGGAACACCTCGCCAAATGAAGGCGGCCTTGGCCCAGTCCAGTTCCCCATGGTGGCCGACATCACCAAGCAGATAGCGCGGGATTATGACGTCTTGATCCCGGAAGACGGCGTAGCGCTGCGCGGGACCTTCCTCATCGACAAAGATGGCATTGTCCGCCATCAGCTCGTCAATGACCTGCCCATCGGCCGGAACGTGGACGAAGCAATCCGCACGCTGGACGCCCTCCAGTTCCATGAAGAGCATGGCGATGTCTGCCCGGCAGGCTGGAACAAGGGCGATGAAGGCATGAAGGCGGACGCTGACGGTGTCGCTAAGTATCTGGGAGAGCACGCAGAAGCGCTCTAAACCACGACCTCTCGGCCCGCCGCGATCACAGCTTCGCGACGGGCCCTCTTGACCCCGTTTGCCCCCCTTTTGACCCGCTGCAGGAGTCCCTATATTGAGGCCCTGCTTGAGGAACAATTGACCGATTCCCCCCCGGCATCAAAAATCAACCGAGTACGCACTATGTCAAACCAGCATCATTCCAAAGTCACCATTATTGGCTCAGGCCCTGCAGGCTACACAGCCGCCATCTATGCCGCCCGCGCGATGCTGGAACCGACAATCATTCAGGGCATCCAGCCCGGTGGTCAGCTCACCATCACCACGGAAGTGGAAAACTATCCAGGCTTCGCTGAAGAAATTCAGGGCCCCTGGTTGATGGAACAGATGGAAGGCCAGGCCCGCAATGTGGGTACCAACATCGTGTCTGACACCATCACTGAGGTCGATCTGAAGACGACACCCATCCGTATGGTTGGCGACAGCGGTGACATTTACACAACCGACGCCCTCATCATTTCAACCGGCGCCCAGGCCAAATGGCTGGGGCTACCCTCAGAAGAAAAATTCCAGGGCTTTGGTGTCTCGGCGTGCGCCACCTGTGACGGCTTTTTCTATCGTGGCAAAGAAGTGATCGTCGTCGGCGGCGGTAACACGGCTGTGGAAGAGGCTCTCTTCCTCACCAATTTCGCAAGCAAAGTGACCGTCGTGCATCGCCGGAACGAATTCCGCTGCGAAAAAATCCTCGCTGATCGCCTGTCAAAGAACGACAAGATTGAAGTCGTCTGGGACACAGTTGTTGACGAAATCGTCGGGGATACCGACCCACTCGGCGTCACCGGCGCGAAAGTGCGCAACATCAAAACCGGCGAAGAGAACACCATCAATGCAGACGGTGTCTTCATTGCCATTGGTCATGCGCCATCAACTGAATTGTTCGTTGATCAGCTGGAAACGAAACAAGGCGGCTATCTGATCACAGCGCCAGACAGCACGGCGACATCCATTCCGGGTGTCTATGCCGCTGGTGACGTGACAGACGACATTTATCGCCAGGCAGTGACAGCCGCAGGCATGGGCTGCATGGCCGCTCTTGAAGCAGAAAAATATCTTGCGGCAAAAGAGTCCGTCGCTGAAGCAGCTGAATAGGCCACCAAATTCAGCGCACCTGCCTCAGATGATATCGACGGAATAGACCCAAGCGGTGTAGAGCACATAGAGCGATAGAAACACAAAGCCCTCTACACGCCCAATCGATGGGCGGCGCCAGATAAGCGGTGCCAGCAAAAGCGCAACGCCGAGAACAATCCAAACGTCAATGTCGGCAATGCGACCAGCAATGGGCATCGGCGTTACGATTGCTGTCGTTCCCAGAATACCGAGCACATTAAACAGATTGCTGCCCAGCACATTGCCCATCACCACATCGGCATGACGCCGATAGGCCGCGACAATGACAGTGGCAAGCTCTGGTAAGGACGTCCCAATCGCTACAAGCGTCAGCCCGATGATGGCGTCCGATACGCCAAGCTGTCTGGCGAGCGAGGTCGCTCCCTCCACAAGGGCATAGGCACCGCCTGCGAGGAACAGGAGGCCTGCCAGGCAAAACAGAATGGCCGTCGAGAGAGCAATCCGTGACGCGCTGATATCCCGCTCAACCCGTTGCAGGATCTCTTTCCCGTTTTTGCTTTTGCGACGTTCAACGAGGAAAGCAAATGTGAGGTAAGCGACCAAGGCAGCCAACATCACGACGCCTGTAGGGCGATCGACAACACCGCCAAACGACAGGCCGACCAGCACGATGCTCGCGATCAACACCGCCAAAGCGTCTCGCTTGACTTCCCGTCCGCTGCACGCGACCGGGGCGAGAACTGCCGCTATGCCCAGAATGAGAAGAATATTGGCAATGTTGGACCCGACGACATTACCAAGTGCAATATCCGGCACTCCACCCATGGCAGCCGTCAAAGACACCATAAGTTCAGGAAGTGACGTCCCAAACCCAACTATCACCATGCTGACAAACAAGGTCGAAAGATGGAATCTGTGGGCAACAGCAATGCTCCCGCGAAGGATTGCCTCACCACCCAAAAACAACAG
Source organism: Rhodobiaceae bacterium (assembly GCA_003330885.1). Lineage (NCBI taxonomy): Bacteria > Pseudomonadati > Pseudomonadota > Alphaproteobacteria > Hyphomicrobiales > Parvibaculaceae > Parvibaculaceae bacterium. The sequence goes on from CP030277.1 coordinate 1,994,812, forward strand.
CACTAAACCGAGACCAAGAAGGAAAATATCCATACGCACTACCTTTCCCCCGAAGGTAGGGCGAAAGGACGATGACGACAATGGTCAAGTTGCTTAGCAAGCCAAGCGTTTGGTCATTTTGAGCCTACTCAAAATCCCAGCTTGACCCACCCGGCCCAGTCCAGTCGGCCAGCACATCTGTGTTGCGGTTAATGGGATAGGCACGCGGCCAGAATCCCGTTCCAGTAAGACGCCCGTCGCGCATGGCGCGAAGCCCATCGCGGAGATCTGCCAGATTCTGCATACCCACACTCGGCGCCGCTTTGGTGTCGGCGCCGCCATGGGCAGCAAACAGAAGCGTCTCGGGTGGTAGATCCGACAGCAGACGTTCTGTTGTTTCGAGATAAGCGCCCAGACTGGAGTTCGGCAGGAACGCATAGATCTCCCCGTCGCCCGCATAGTCCCCCATGAAGAGGCGATTTCTGGATCTATCCCAAATGGAAATCGAGTCTGGCGTATGGCCGGGGGTGGCAAGCAGTGTCAACGAACGTCCACCCAGATCAAGCTCTGCACCCACGGTCCACCAGCCACCCACATCCCAACCAGGAATGGCATAGCCTTCCACCCTACCCAGATGTTCCAGGTCCTCGGGCACAAATTTGCCGTCACGCGTCCGCCCGCGCAGACCAGCGACGTCAGGCATCAGAACCTTCTCAAAACGTGTGTGGTTACCGACATGGTCGAAATGAAGATGGGTGGCGATCACACTGACCGGTCTATCTGTGAGCTGAGCGACAATGGAACTGATGTCGCGGAGCGGTGAACCACTATCAATAAGCAGAGCTTCCCGCTCACCGACGATCAGGTAGGAATAGACGTCGCGAAAATAGCGCGGTTCACTGATCGCAAACGTATCGGCATCCAGACGTTCGACAGTATAGAAGTCATCAGCCCAGACCTCTTTTTCGCCAAGCGCCACCGCCTCTAGCTCGGTGAGCGGCGGAGCTCCTGCAAGCTCAATGGCTTTAAGGAGCAGGGGTGCTCGAAACACATAGAACGCACCCACCAGCACGACGAGAACACCACCAATCACTATTGCAGCCCGTAATGTGCGTCGCATCGCCCCTGCTCCTCTCAATTAAAACGTCGCATTATGGTTAGACACCTGCAGTCGGTTCCAGGTGTTGATCATCACAATGATCAGCGTCAGATAGTCAATCTGCTCTTGCGAAAAATGCTCAAGCAGACCGCTGTGCAACTGCGTAAGGTCCGCACCGCTACCCTGAACAGTCAGGGCCTCGCCCCATGCAAGCGCTGCTTTTTCTGCCACCGTAAACAGATCGGTGTTGCGCCAGACCACGAGATGGTCGAGACGAGCCTCGGTTTCATTGTCATCGCGCGCTTCGCCTGTGTGCATATTCACACAATAGGCACATCCATTGATTTGCGAGATACGAAGCTTCACTAGATGTCGCAACAGGGGATCAACCGGGCAATTCTCAAACATCGTTTCAACACTGCCAAAGGCGCCGAGTGCCTCAGGAACTGTTTTCACAAGCGTAACTCTATCTGCTCCAGACATGTGTTTTCTCCATCTTACACAACAGGTTGTTGCTACTAAGACGAGAGAGAGCAGGGCTTTGTGACAGCCAGGACCCAAATCATTTCAGCGCGTGGAAGGCAAACGCCCAAAGTGATAGGGTGCCATGGGTCAAAGGTCGGGGGACACATCCATGCTACGTATATTGCTCATTTCAGCCGTTATACTGGTCGCAATCGGCGCAGCGCTCCTCCACTTTCGATTTGACCTCGCTGTTGCCGCTCTATCAACGGACAGTCCGCCGCCCCTTCTCGACAAAAGAGAACTATCAGCCTCTGAGCGATGGTTTGACGACTATTACACGATCGACAGTATTGATGAGCGCACCCATGTGATTGGGGAACCTCGAGCCAGCGGACCAGTTTTCTCCTATCTCATAGAAGGACGCGACCGCGCCATCCTGTTCGACATTGGATATCCTTCTGCGAACATCCTGCCCGTCGTCGAGAGCCTCACCGATAAGCCTGTGCTCGCTGTCCCTTCCCATCTTCACTATGACCACGTTGGTAATCTGGAACGATTTGAGCAGATCGCGCTTTTAGACACGCCACAACGTCGAGCACAAATGAACGGCGATCTATTCTCGCCTACGCACACGCAATATTTAGGGTCTGCCGAAGGGCATGACATTCCAAGTTGGAAAATCACAAAATGGTTGTCGGACGGCGAGACAATTGACCTTGGCGACAGAACCATAAGGGTCGTCTTCACGCCCGGTCATACAGACGAGTCCATTTCGGTTTGGGATGAAGCGAACGACCAATTCTTCACAGGCGACTATATCTACGAGGGCCCGCTATACGCGTTTCTCCCCAATTCATCTCTGAGCGACTATCTGAAGGTTGCAGAAAACCTTCTCCTCACCCTGCCGCGCGAGACCAGGCTTTACACCGCCCATCGGATGAACATTACCGGCACACCAGTTCTCGAAATGAGAGACATTGTGGCGCTGCGCGATACGTTGGAAGCGGTGCGAGACGGGGATATGGCTGGCAGCGGGTTCTTCCCGACACGCTATCCAGTGAACGAGCGTATCGATCTGGATGCTGATATTCCCTGGTATCAAGACTGGGTGAACTAGCTTTCTGACACGTCATCCGGCATGCGGATCAAACCAAGTTGATGAAGTGCTGCCACATTGTCAGCTACACCTGATTGGTGTGTAACTTTCCCGTCTTTGAGGGTTAGCACCACGATTTCGTCAAAGGCGACGGACTGACCCGTCGGTGGAATCGCACCCCATTTTCCGGTTTGTTCGCCGCTCACCGTAAACCGCGCAACCACCTTGTCTCCGTCTGCAAGCACGTCCCTTAATTCTTCATGATAATTGGAGAAGGCAGCATGCGCCCTCTCCACCATGCCCCGTATCGCTTCATGGCCACGACGAACCGGCGCGTAGGGCCGGTAATCGACTTCATAATCATTGGCGTAATAGTCAGGGATTTTCGCAAGGTCGGACTGGTTCCAGATAGTCTCTGTCAACTGCCGGACAACCGCCTTGTTAGCTTCTTGCTCATTCATGTCAGCCCTTCCCGTCAACGGCATCTATCGGAAAGCCTAGCGCGCGCCCTCTTATAAATCGAGGATCTTGGGGAGCTGTCGCATATCCTCAAAAACGGTTGCACCAGCCGCCTCAAGTGCCACGGCATCTGTCAGCGGATCTCCTGCATAGCCAAGCACTTGCATGCCCGCAGCAACACCAGCTTCAATGCCTGGACGGCTGTCTTCAATCACAACACAAGTTTCCGGGGCGTGGCCCATTTCGTCAGCGGCATGAAGGAAAAGGTCTGGCGCAGGCTTGCCCCGCGCCACCATATCCGCATTGAACAGAACATCTTCGACAAGGTGTAAAAGCCCAGAACTTCCAAGTGTCGCGTGCATCTTTTCCATCTGCCCCGACGAGGCGACACAGTAGGGCATGCCATCGTCCCGCAACCGCTCGATCTGACCTTTGACATGAGGAACAGCTTCGATGCCCGCGGCAAAAAGCTTGATCGATTCATCGCGCACCATTTGATGCCAATCTTCAGGTAGAGACCGTCCGGCAAGCTCTTCCACTTCTGCCTGAACCGTCTTCATGGACTTACCCAAAAAACGCTTTCGGCATTGCTCATAGGAAAGAGGTGCACCCGCTTCTGTCACCAGCCGGGAAAGCAGCTGATTGGCCACATGCTCGGTATCCACCAGCACACCATCACAATCAAAAATCACTAAAGAAGGCCGCGCATTAGCCGTACTCAAATCACAACCCCATTAATGTTGGAAGTTTCCGCATGTCATCAAATACCATCGCGCCCGCTTCAGCCAGCGCCCGCCCATCAGTGACCGCGTCTCCGACATACCCAAACACGCGCATACCGGCAGCAACACCCGCCTGCACGCCGGGAAGGCTATCTTCAATAACGACGCTTATCTGAGGTGAATGCCCCATCTCCCGCGCGGCATGCAAAAACAAGTCGGGCGCAGGCTTACCCTTCTCAACCATTGTCGCGCTAAAAAGATTCCCCGAGAAATGGTCAGCAAGACCGATCTTCTCCACGGAGTTTTCGATATGACTCATGCGCGCAGACGATGCCACACAGCGGGCAAGCCCCTCATTTTCAATCACGCCCACTACATGATGCACATGAGGGATAGGATCGACGGATCGACGAAAAATGCCCTCTACTTCTTCTATTATGTCCTGACCCCAGTCCGACGGAAGTGCCCGACCCAGATCAGCTTCAATAATCTTGATAGCGGTTTTCATGGAGCGACCGCGGAAAAGTCTAAGGCACTCTTCCTGCGAGCCCGAAAAGCCTGCCGCACGCACATAGTCGGCAAACATCGCACCAGCAATGGTCTCCGTATCAACCAGAACACCATCGCAGTCGAATATGACAAGAGTGGGTTTTTTCATGGGCCGCAGCATAGGCATACGTGCACCTACGGCCAGTCACTTTCTATGACGAACTTTTACCGACAAATCAGGCCTGCCAGCTTGGCGCCCGGGTCGCGTGTTCATTGACGAACGCTTCCAGGTCCTTCACCGCCACCCGAAATTCCCGACCGATCTTCACCGCCCGCAACTCCTCTTGCCGGATCCAGGAGCGCACCGTTGGCTCGCGAACCTTCAGCAGTTCAGCGACGTCCTGCGTGGTCATGAATGGCCTGCTCAACATTAACCCCTCTCCCCATCCGGAAATACACGCCTAAGTATGTAAACAGCTTTGAGAATACGTCAACCACTCTCAGGATCGTTGAAAACACATATTTTGGCCCTATCTTTAGAAGAAGCCTGAACCAGCCTCCTCCGCATTGAACAGACAGGTAGCAAATGCCCCCAATCGCCCGAACCGACGACAGCCCCTCCGACACTGCCGCGGCGACATACAAAGCCCCTAAGATCATCTTGATGGCGACTGATCTATCGGCGCGGTCCGACAGAGCCCTTGAACGCGCGGTGAGTCTCGCAGGCCAGCACAATGCCCGCCTGGTCATTCTCAATATTATCGATGAGGACCTGCCGGCATCGGTCCAGGATCGCGTGCAGGACGCCACGCTAAAGGAAATCCAGAGCAGCCTCGACAGGGTCGATGGATCAAAGACGCTGGAGCCAACCATCGACGCCATCGCCGGCAAAGACTATCGCGACATTCTGGATCATGCAGACAAGATTGCCGCTGATCTGATTGTCATGGGCATCCACAGAAATGAAGCAGGCAATAAACCTGTTGCGGGCACCACAATGGAGCGGGTCATTCGCAAGGGACAGCAGCCTGTCCTGGTGGTTCCCAGTCGGACAGAAGGTCCCTATGAGAAAGTTGCCATTGCGGTCGACTTTTCAGCCTTCTCCCGGATAGCCATTCGTCAGGCACTATCGTTGGCACCTGACGCTGAGTTCAACGCCATCCACTCATACCATGTACCTTTCGGTGGATTTCAACGAGGCCGCGAAACCCGGAATGCCTACCGAGACGAACACGAACGCACCCTCAATCAGCTTATTGAAGAAGAGATGGAAACACTCATTGGTTCAGCGACAACCGTCGCGCGACAGGACATTCCCTTCAACAAGATCGTCAAGCAGGGAGAGACCCAATCCGTCATTCGCTCAGAAGTAGAGAGGCTGCAGCCGGACCTCCTCGTGCTGGGAACCCATGGCCGAGTGGGGCTCACCCATGCACTGCTGGGCAGCATTGCCGAGAGCTTCCTCAACAATCCGCCATGTGACGTGCTGGTCGTGAAAGCCTGGTAAAGGGACGGCAGCAGCTAGCGATAGAGTGGCTGGTTATTGCCAGCATACAGGTGGGCGACCTGCTCTGCATAGCCATTGAAAAGCTGCGTCGGCACCCGCGTGCCAGTCCCGAGTAACTCTTCCGTCGCCTGGCTCCAGCGGGGGTGCGCAACGTCCGGATTTACGTTCGCCCAGAAGCCATATTCCGCCGCGTTGATTTCTTCCCAGAAACTGACAGGGCGCTCAGCCGTGAACGTAAAGCGGACGATCGACTTAATGGACTTAAAGCCATATTTCCATGGCACTGCCAGACGCAGCGGCGCGCCGAACTGCTTCGGCAGCGGCTTGCCGTAAACACCGGTCACAAGGAAGGCGAGATCGTTTGTGGCTTCCTCAAGAGTGAGTCCCTCCACATAAGGCCAGGGATACCAGAACTGGTTCTGTCCGGTCGCCACTTCCGGATTCATGAAGGTTTCCATGCGCACGTAGCGCACGCCGGATTTAATGTCTGCGAGCTTCACAAGCTCTGAGAAAGGAAAGCCTGTCCACGGGACTGCCATCGCCCAGGCTTCCACACACCGGTGCCGATAGAGCCGCTCTTCCAGCGGCATCGCTTTGATCAGCTCATCGCAATCAAGAGTGAGTGGCTCCGCCACATCCCCATCAATCACCACCTGCCAGGGACGGATTTCAAGGTCCTGGGCCGCACTCGAAATGCGTTTATGACTGCCAAACTCGTAGAAATTATTGTAACGCGAGGAGACTTCTTCCCGCGTGATATCCCGCGTTAATGTGAAGTTGGGATTGCGGGCGGCTGGATATTTGGACGCATTGGGGTCGAGGGAAATAGCACTTCCGGTATCTGCTTCTGCCCCATCCTCACAAGCTGCAAGGAGCCCGGACCCGACACCAGCAGCAAGAAGCCCGCTGGTTTTCAAGAATTTTCGACGATTGAAGAAGATGTGCTCAGACGTCGCTTCGTTCTCAGAAATTTCCCAAGGGCGGGTCTTTTTGATGAGCATCTCTTTCTCCTGTAGGTGCAACGATAGAATTGGCTCAAAACGCAACAGGGGCAAGTCACCTTAAAGCGACCTGCCCCCAATTCTGCTCGCGTTTTCGTGAATGCCTTGGGCCCACCAACCCGATTAAGTCTCCAGCATTGAGCGCAACATCCAAGCAGTCTTTTCTGATGCCTGCATGCGCTGGGTCAAAAGGTCCGCAGTTGGTTCATCACTTGCCTCTTCCGCCAACGGGAACACCGCACGTGCCGTGCGCGCAACCGCTTCATGAGCCTTTACAAGGTTGGCCAGCATCGCCTCTGCCTTTGGTACCCCAGCATCTTCCTCAATACTGGTGAGGGTGGCATAGGCCGCATAGCTGCCCGGCGCATATTCACCGAGTGACCGGATGCGTTCCGCAATCTCATCAACCGCCATCCAGAGCTCGTTATACTGAACCTCAAACATGGTGTGCAGCGTATTGAACATCGGACCCGTCACATTCCAGTGGTAATTGTGGGTCTTGAGATAGAGCGTATAGGTGTCCGCCAGAACATGTGTCAGCCCTTCCGCGATCTTTGCGCGTTCAGCTTCCGGAATTCCAATATCAATCTGCATGAGTCATCTCCTTGAATGGCCCAAATATAGGCCATCCTTCATTCTCATACAAGGTAGTTTAGAACTATTTTAAAGAAGAAAATGTGACAGCCCACTTGGGCTTGTGAGGGGCTTTGGGTAGAGTAAACAAGAGCTTCTAGGGGTGCGTCACATAGGGGAAGTAGAATGACCATTAAGTTTCTTGATCAGGACCCGATCATCATCAGCAGACGTAAGCTGGTTCAGGGCCTGGCTGCTGGCTCCATCGTGGCCGTTGCGGGCTGTGCACGGAATCAAGCGATTGGCCGCGACCAACTGTTGCTTGTGTCAGAAGGACAGATTGCCCAGATGGCCGCTGCCTCCTGGACCCAGTTGAAGCGGCAGACAAAAATCTCCCAAGACCGCAACCTCAACCGTCGGCTGAATACTGTCGGCAACAAAATTGTCCAGACAGCGGGTCTGCAGAGACAACCATGGGAATTCACGGTCTTTGATGACGATCAGGCAAACGCCTTTGTTTTGCCGGGCGGCAAGGTGGGTTTCTATACCGGTATCTTCAAACGCATGAAAAATGACCACCATCTAGCAACCGTTATGGGACACGAAGTCGGCCATGTGACCGGCAGACATGCGGCCGAGCGCTACAGCCAGCAGGTAGCTGCAGGTGTCGCAACAACTGCCGCTGCTGTCGCACTGGAGGCAGGAGATGTGCGCGGTGGCGCACAGATCGCTGGCATTCTGGGTCTCGGTGTTCAGTTCGGCATTCTGCTGCCCTATTCCCGCCGCCATGAGCTGGAAGCCGATCGGCTGGGCGTCAACTATATGCACCGCGCGGGCTACGACGCCCGTCAGGCCGTTGCCTTCTGGGACAACATGTCATCTCAGCGGACAGGCTCATCACCGCCTGAGTTCATGTCGACCCACCCGTCCGACGCCACCCGGAAAAACGCAATCCGTCAGGAACTGCAGCGCCTGGGGCTGGCATAGGACTTCACGAAAACGACGGATAAGTTCACACCCAAGGCCACGACCGTGGCCCGGCGCTCCTGCGCCGCTCCCGCGAAGGCCCACGCGAATGCGTCCGGCCGTGAGCGATAAAAAGGCGTTTGCGCGTGAGCAGGAGGAGCCCCACCCTTCCCTCTCCCCCAAATGGAGGAGAAGGAAGGTCCGGTGCATGGGGGGATGCGGGGGGACACACGCACCGGTGGGGTAGTTTCGACGATCACCGAAGATCGTATCAGTCATTTGGGTACGCCCAAGCTCGCGACTGCGAGCCGGGCGGTCAGCCCGCCCTGGCGGAGGCGGCGGGCGCGAGCCCGCATCGCCGTGAGCAACGAGAGACCAACCCCTTACATCACCGGCATATAGACAACCGGGCCACCAAGGGTGACATAGGCATCAATGGTGGACGCAATGAAGAGCGCCGCTGCCCAGTTGATCGCCACGACACAACCAAACCACCGAAGCGCTGAGGCAAGACCTGTCCAATTGCCGTTCACAGGATCAGCCGGATTGTCATGATCGCCGAGTGCCGCGAACAACCAGGCGACACCGGAGATTTCGAGAGCCGGAACCACCACCAGCAACCATTCAAACAAATCCTCGGCAGGGTCGAGCCCCAACCGGTGGACGAGGAACAGGAACAATGCCGCACCCACGGCAAGTGTCCGCGCGTGCGTCAGATTGAACAAAGTTTCTCTCTCTAGTTCGATATTCATTTTCTTTAACCTCCGTACGCGGGCCGAGCGAAACCGATCGCTCCCGACACACGGAAACTCCTTGTACAGATTTATTGATCGAGCCGACCCCAGATCAATCGCAAGGAGGGCAGGCGCCACGTAGGCGAACGAAACCCCTCACCGCGACGTGAAAGTCGCAGAGCCGATGCGCGAAACTCGCGCGTTACATCACTGAAAAGCCGAAGCGGAAAACGTGAGGCAGGACGTTAAGCGTACGAACCGACGGACACGTGAATCGCAGGGTTTTTCAGCGTTTGGGAATGAAAACAAACCATCTGACTATCCTTCGATTGTTATCGGGTCACCTTTTGGGGCCATACATACAAAAAGCCCCAACAGGATCTGGTGGGGCTTTGAAAGTGACTTCGGATAAGCGCGGTTGCGCTTAGTCGCAAAGGAGCCCGCCCCAGGGCTCCGATTGCCAGCCCATAGATGGGCGCCGATATTTTGTGGTCACTGTCATGGGCGCTTGAGTACACCCGCCATCACGCGACGTCAACAACACTTGCCGATGTTTTTTTGTTTCATCCGCTCCAAGACAAACTTGAGCGCAATGTGTGATGCAAGAGTCACAGAATGTAAATGCGAAGTGAAGGTGACAAAGCAACATACCCAAGGTCACGACCGTGACCCGGCGCCCCTGCGCCGCCCTAACGGAGGCGGCAAGCAACGCGAACTCGCCGTGAGTGCAAAGCAACGTGAGCGATCAACCAGAGTCCTGTTGCATCACACCGCACAACACGCGAACCTCTTCTCAAAGAAACAAAAGACCACCGGAGGAAACAAACATGGCAACGAATGCAAACTGTTGGGGTGATGAAACGGAATATGATTTCAACGACCTCACTGCAAAGCTCAACCAATACTTACGACTAAGAACCAATCCGGTCGCCATGAAACGCTTTGCAACGGAAGCAGATCTCGACGCGATCCCGAAACTCCGCCGTCCCCGCGAGGGCGAGCTCATGGCTACTGACCAAATTGTCGGTCAGTCGCGCTGGATCGGCTACACCATCGGCGTCACCATGAAAAACCTCATGGGCCAGCAATGCGGCGCCGTTGTGGGCCTCACCGCACGGGATGAAGAATTTCTCGACGGCAAACGCTTCCATGGTGTCTGGTATGGGGACCTGGAAGGAAGCGCCGAACATCAGCGGGAAATGTCCTGCGCGCCTCATGGCGACTATGAGGCGCTCGTCACCTCGCCGCTCATTTCAGGCCGCATCGACAATCCGGACATTTGCCTCATCTACGGCACGCCCGGTCAGATGATTACGCTGATGAACGGCCTGCAATATAAGAACTACAAGAAGTACACCTTCACCTGCGTGGGCGAGAGCTCATGCTCGGACAGCTGGGGCAATGCGCTCAAAACCGGCGAGCCCTCCATGTCCATCCCTTGTTATGCAGAGCGCAAGTTTGGCGGTGTGCAGGATGATGAAATGCTGATCGCCCTGCCGCCTAAATTCTTGCCCCAGATCGTCGACGGCCTCGCCGCCCTCTCAAAGAACGGCCTGCGCTACCCCATCCCCAACCACGGGATCGACAAGTCCCCCATGGCCAGCATCACTCAGAGCTATGGGTGACTGGGGGCTGGACTTTTTAGTGAATTCTTGCGTTCAATGAGGGATGAGCGAAAGAACATGTGAATACCAAAGTCCACCAGATGTCTTGGGTGAACGAAAGACTTGTCAGTTTATGTCGGAGTCCAATGCACTAGATAGGCTCGTTGAAGTCGCAGATCGGCACTTTTGTCCTTATCACCTACCTCACAGCGCAAAAACTCAGGGCGAAACTTATGGTCGAAGCACACCAACCCTAATCCCTAATCGAAAGGAAAACTGGAGCTCCGCAGACATCGAAGTATTCAATAATGACATACTCGAGCGCATAGAAACTGCACTAAAAAACGGGACGCATTGCGACCTATCCGGTGTAGTTTTTCCCGGTAGCTTTTCTTGCGCCGATCGCGCACTCCCAGAAATCGATTTCAGCCATTGCCGTTTTGAGAGGGGCAACGTGGACTTCTCCGGCGCGGAGTTCAGTGGAAATACTGCCAGCTTCTCAAGTGCTGTTTTCAGCTGCGTTGACGTTTCCTTCAAAGACACGCTTTTCACATCCAAGCGGGCCGAGTTTTACGAAACTGTTTTCAGGTGCCTCGACGTATGGTTTGCAGGCGCCGATTTTTCAGACTGTTATGCAGCCTTCAGTGGTTCAAACTTTGACTGCAATCACGTCGATTTTCTTGGGGCAAGCTTCACCGGTGGGGACAATTTCCAACGGACCAAATTTTCCGGTACCAGCACATCTTTTTCAAACAGCCAATTTACCGGCGGAGATTTTTCGCTAGCGGAGTTTGGCAGCGATGAAACATATTTCGATAGAGCGGAGTTTCTAGACGGGTACCCGACCTTCGAAAACGCGAAATTCTTTGGTCATAAGGTAGACTTCTCCAATTCTGCTTTCTGTACAACCGTGTCATTTGCTGCGTCACCGAGAAAAAAAGCAGACATCAGAGAGCTCGCATTCGGCGAGTTGAATTTCAACAACGCAAATTTCGCATCCAGAGTCTCGTTTTCCAACCGTGTATTCCTCGCCGCAACGAGCTTCAAAAACACTGGGTTCGCTCGCGCGCCAGAATTCCACGGATGCGAGCTTCATCAGAACACTGCATTTCCTTCAATAGGTAGCTTCCGAGATACATCATATAAGGGTGCCGCCACCGCCTACCGCACGCTTAGGCTAGCGATGAAGCAGCAGGAGGCTCATGAGGAAGAAGCAATGTTCTGGGCTCTGGAGCAAATATCGAAACGCAATGATCTGGAGTGCAATCCTCTCAACAATTGGAAAAACTTGTTCAACTGGATACCTTGGTCGCTATCAGCAGTATATGCACTGCTCTCCAACTATGGCTTGAGCATAAACCGCCCCCTTGTCGCTCTCACCGTCTGGCTCTTCGGTGCGACCCCAATCTTCTATTTCTGCCTCCGCAGCAACGTAGACAAACTCTTCGGGTCGACCACCTATAGCGACCTGCTCGGTTTTTCTATCGCCCAGTCTTTGAGGCCCTTTTTCATATGGGGCGACTATAACGGCTCCGGCATCAGATCTGTGCTGGGCGAGAATGTGAACGTCTTGAGCGTGAAACTATTCGCAACAGCAGACAGTCTGATCAGTTTGGTTTTGATCGCCTTGCTCATCCTCGCGGTGCGCCGTCGTTTCCGGATGCAATAGACACAAATAGATGATGTCACCACCCGACTTGTTCGGGTGGTCCAGGGGCGAGATTATCGACACCTGAGTTTGTATCCCTGGATTGCCCGAATAAATCGGGCAATGACACTGAGTTTTTGAGAGGCACCCAAGGCCATGATCGTGGCCTGGCCGGTCAGGCCGCCCGCAAAATTAGATTGGGGAGCGGGTCACCTTTAGTGACCACGCGTGAGCGACAAAACCAGCCTACTCACACGTCTCGTAAATGCCGATGACATGAAGCGCATCGGAGCACATGATCCCGCCCCACTGATAGCCTTCTACCCCTTCGCCGTAGGAAATCTTGAACCAGTAATAGCCGTTCATCTCCACGCCCGTGTTCTGAATAAGCACAACAGGTTCTTTGTACTGAAGCGAGTCCACCTGCGGTGCATCCATCGCAGGACCAGAGCGCACTTTACCGCCGAGCGAAAAGCCCATCGCATTGAGCGGCGGCCACGCCATGTCATCAGAGAGGTCCGGCAGAATGCGCGCCTCCTCTTCTTCCATCACAGGCTCGCCCTGGAAGCGACATTCAACGACCTCATGCCCGTCGGACAGGCGTCCAACGTCGCCTTTGCCATGAAACTCAAACTCCCCGCCTGTATATCGAAAGCCGGAGCCGGACGGTGCTGCTTTGAGCTTGGTGACGGCGGGCTCACCCTCCTGAGGATATTCGGCCCCCAACTGATAGACGACGCTTGCCTGACTCGGATCTCGTGAAGAGATCGTGATTGTGTACGCCCCGTCCCCAATCGCATCGCAGACAAATTGATCATCAAAGGAAGCAGAAGCAGGCGAGAACATTAGCGGCGCTGCAAGAGCAAGCACGCCGAGACCAAGTGAAAGTTTCATGTCGACCATCCCAATCAAGCTCGCGTCAACCGCAAGCGCCGTACCCGGAATGAGTGTCAGCGCTCCTGGACCCTCAGGTCAAGCCCGAGGCTAACGATAGGGAGAATACTGGGCGCCCTAAGCTCGCGACCGTGCCCCGGCCGGTCAGGACGCCCAAAACTCAAACTCAAAGACAAATCACCCAAGCTCGCGACTGCGAGCCGGTGCTACTGCACCGCCCCGGCGGAGCGCGTCGCCGCTGGCGGCTGCGCGTGAGCCCTAAGTAAGGCTAGCGCAGAACCGTTGAATACGTTCGCAGGCTTCTGTCAGGGCTTCCGTTGAGGTCGCATAGGAAATCCGGAAGAAAGGTGAGAGGCCAAACGCTGCGCCATGCACCACGGACACGCCTTCTGCTTCGATGAGCGCAATCGCGAAGTCTTCATCACTCTCTATGACCTTGCCTTCTGGTGTCTTCTTGCCGATGAGCCCCTCACAGGACGGATAGACATAGAAAGCGCCTTCCGGGGTTGGGCATTTAAGGCCGGTCGCCTGATTGAGCATGGAGACCACGAGATCGCGGCGCTCCTTAAAGACCGCCGCCCGCTCTGGAATGAAATCCTGCGTGCCATTCAAGGCTTCCACCGCCGCCCACTGGCTGATGCTCGTGGGATTGGATGTGGACTGGCTCTGCACCTTGGTCATCGCCTTGATGAGCTCGACAGGGCCCGCGCAATAGCCAATCCGCCAGCCCGTCATGGAATAGGCCTTGGACACGCCGTTCATGGTGAGCGTGCGGTCGTAAAGCTTCGGCTCCACCTGTGCAGGCGTTGCAAACTTGAAATCATCATAGACGAGATGCTCATACATATCGTCGGTGAGGATCCAGACCTGCTCATGTTTCACCAGCACATCAGTCAGCGCCTTCAGCTCGTCATGGCTATAGGCCGCGCCCGACGGGTTGGACGGGGAGTTGAAGATGAGCCACTTGGTCTTCGGCGTGATCGCCGCCTCAAGGTCCGCTGGCGTCAGCTTGAAATTGTTTTCAATGGTTGTCGCCACCGGCACCGGCGTGCCGCCTGCGAGCGCCACAATGTCGGGATAGCTCACCCAATAGGGAGCCGGGATCACCACTTCATCGCCCGGGTTCAGGGTCGCAATCATCGCGTTAAAAATGATCGGCTTGCCGCCCGGCGCCACAAAAGCCTGCGCAGGTTCGTAAGTCAGGCCATTCTCGCGCTTGAACTTGTCGCAGATCGCCTGCTTCAGCTCCGGGATGCCATCAACGGCAGTATATTTCGTCTCACCCCGGCGGATCGCCTCAATCGCGGCTTCTTTAATGTTGTCCGGCGTGTCGAAATCGGGTTCGCCTGCCCCCAGACCAATCACGTCACGGCCCTGTGCTTTCAGGTCGCGCGCTTTCTGGGTCGCGGCAATGGTTGCCGACGGCTGAATGCGGGAAAGCGTGTCTGAAATAAAGGCCATGGAAATCTCCACTAACAAAGGAAAAAATGCATGGTCGTTCTAAGCCTCTGAGGCCGCGCACGCAACCAGCGATAGGCTGATTCACGCCTGTTTCATGGCTTTCGCGAGATCGACATCACCCCGGACCTCAACCGCCTTGATAAAGGCCGCCTTGTCCGCAGCCTCCCGGTTCTGGCTGAGCTTCCATTTCCCCTCAAGGGAGGTCACGGGCATCTGAAACACCACAAGCGCGGCGAGCAGCTGCTCAAGTTTTTGCGCGTCCAGATCACCGATCACCCAGGGCGCAGGCTGCCCCGCTTCATGAACCTCAGTCATCTGATGCAGCAACCGGATTTTGTCCGCGCGGGCCTCTACCAGAGTGGGCGCGCCGCGCGCATGGACCACCATATAGTTCCAGGTCGGCACCAATTTTGAACAATCCCCCCAACTTGGCGAGATATATCCGTTGGGGCCCTGGAACATCACAAGCGCGGCACTTTCCCCGTCAAAAGCCTGCCAATGGGGGTTGGCTTTGGCCACATGACCGTGAAGCACCAAACCATCCTCCCCGTCCTGCAGCAGAAAGGGAATATGGCTGGCCTGTAGGTCGTCCGTGACAATCGTTCCAAACGGATGGGAGCGAACAAGCTCCACAAGTGCCTGATCATCTGATGGACTGAAAAATTCCGGCACATACATGAGAGCCACTCCTAATCGGTTTGCATCCAGACTGCCACGCCGGCGATGGCAAGCGCGGCAATGCCAACATAGTCCACCAATGCCACCCTGCCGAGTTCCGTATTGGTCTGCCCTTCCAATGCCTGAAACACCAGGAAGCTCACCATGCTCAACATGCCCGCAAAAAATGCCGCCCAGCGGAAGGAGGGCATAAATGCCGCCGCCGCCAGCAACGCTCCCACAACACCGAACAGAATGGCGCGGTGACGCATCAAGACGGCGATGTCAGGCCCCTCAAGGGCAATGCCATACATGCGCTCCAGCTGCGGCACGCCCACCACCCCCATAACCGGCAAGAGGTTGATAATTGCGGCCACAAGAAAGCCGCCCATGATGAGGATCTGCATATCTCTCTCCTATTTCCTGAACAGGGGGCCCGCAAGTTCCGGGCGCCCCGCATCGCTTACCGATGGATCATGCTGTCGCGGCACGCCGAAGACTGTGTTCACTGGAACAATGCCGGCCCAGACCGGCCAATCGAGATCTTCCGGTTCTTCATTGGGTGCATCGCCGACACTCACCTTGGCCGTCACCTGGTCCAAGATCAGCCGCACCACATGGGTTGCCTTGATCTCTTGCTCATTCATAGGACGCAAATGCGCCGCCCGTCCCGGCTCCAACCGGTCGACCATAAAGTCGAGCGCAGCAAGCTTGTCATCGCCGGTCAGAAGCTCTGTGGCACCATGCGCCGCGACCGACCGAAATTTCATGGAGTGATGAAAGCCTGAGCGTGCATAAACGATGGAGTCAATAAGCGTCACCGTGGCACACATTTCCACCCCCTTCTTTGCGGCAAGCCCCAACCCGCTTTTGGAGGAGGCATGGAACAAGAGCTCGCCGCCGCGGCGCGCATAGAAGATCGGGATCACATGCGGCTCGCCTTTGTCACCGACATAGCCAACATGGGCGACAAGACCCTCATCGAGAATTCCGTGCACCGTCTCTTTGTCATAATGCGCCCGGTCCGGTGTCCGCCGTGCCCGAAAGGGCTTCTCTGTTGGATAAACCTCAGACATCGAGCGTCCTTTTTGGCCGGAGCGTGAGTTCCCCGCCGCAATTGGGACAGACCCGGTCCATGTCGTCCGAACAGGGCACACAGAAGGTGCATTCGAAGCTGCAAATGCAGGCCTCACCCGACTTTGGCGTTGGCACCTCGCATTTTTCGCAGTTTTCCTTCATATCCAACATGAATGGTCCTTCCTCCTGTCTGGCGAATTGGCCCCACCATGCCGAAACATTGGCTCCTAAATCAGACCCAATTTGTGATTATATTGAGGGCCAATAAATCAGGACCTGAGGAGAGGACATATGGGGCAATCCATCGCACTGGTTGAACCGATCAATCTCGACCGCAATGGCGACCGACCGCTGCAGTGGCAGCTCTATGAAAGCCTACGCCTTGCGATCCTGGATGGGCGCCTGACCGCAGGCCAACGCCTGCCATCGAGCCGCGCTCTTGCAAACGATCTGGCACTCGGCAGAAACACTGTTGTCGCCGCCTATGAACAATTGGCCGCGGAAGGCTATGTGCTCTCGCGGACCGGGGCCGGAACCGAAGTGGCGGCCTTGCCCCCCGAGACAGTGTTGGAAGTAGGCCGAAGCGAAACACAAAACCGGCAGCAAGACCCACGGCGTCATCTCTCCAATCGGGGCGAGGCGACCATCGCCATCAAGCGCGCCAGTCCCCGCTACGAAAAACTCGCCGCCCTCCCCTTCCAGCATGGTCTCCCTGCGATGGATTCTTTTCCACGCGATACCTGGGCGCGGCTTCTGGCGAGGCGCGCCCGCCAGCCCCAGTCCCGCCTCTATGATTATCAGTTCGGGCCGGGCTTCCCGGCGTTGCGTGAAGCGATAGCTGCTTATCTCGGCGCTGCGCGGGGTGTCGTGTGCGGACCGGACAATGTGATCGTCACGGCGGGTGCCCAAGCCGCCCTCGATCTCGCCGCCCGCATGACATTGGACCCCGGCGATCCCGTCTGGATTGAAGACCCTGGATATCTCGGTGCCCGCGGCGCGCTGCAAAGCGCTGGCGCCAATCTCATTCCTGTGCCTGTCGACAAAGAAGGCATGAACCCGGACGCCCTGCCAGAGGGAACAAAAGACCCGAAACTCATTTACGTGTCGCCGTCCTATCAATTCCCGTTGGGCGTCACCATGAGCCTCAACCGCCGCCTGGCCTTACTCGAAAGGGCAAAGGAAACCGGCGCCTGGATTCTTGAAGACGATTATGACAGCGAGTATCGCTACACAGGTCGTCCGCTTGCGGCGCTGCAAGGTCTCGATGGCACCGGTGGCGTCATCTACATGGGCACATTCGCGAAGACCCTGTTCCCTGCGCTTCGCGTCGGCTACCTCGTGGTACCTGACAGCCTGATCGATGCATTCACCAACGCCATCCGCATGACCGGCCAGAGCCCGGCACCCGCCATTCAGGCAGCGCTCGCAGACTTTATGGATGATGGTCACTTCACGGCCCACATTCGCCGCATGCGCACCCTATATGCCGGACGCCAACAACATCTGATCGACGCGCTGAAGCGCGAGACCGGTGATATGTTCACCGTGCCGAAGCTTGAAGGCGGCATGCAGCTCGCGGCTTATCTGAGCGACGATGCAGATGACGTCAAAGCGGCAGAAGCGGTGAACGCTGCCCGTGTCTTCACCACGCCGCTGTCTGGCTACTATCTCAAAGACGCGCCGAAACGCGGCCTCTATCTGGGCTATGCAGGTGTGCTGGAAAGCGATATTGACCGCGCCGCCAAAAAGCTCGGCCGCGCCATGATCGATGCTGGTTTTTAAAGAACCAAGCATTTGCAGGAAAAGTGGCCCCGGTTTTCCGTCTGCGAATACGCAACAAAGAGAAGAAAGTATATGCGTCTCTACAACATGGCCGACAGCGGCAATTGTTACAAAATCAGACTCTGCGCCGCACAGGTTGGTCAGGAACTGGAGCTCATGCCCGTCGATATTCTGAAAGGCGAAAGCCGGACAGAAGAGTTTCTGAAAAAGAACCCGAACGGTCGCGTCCCCACGCTGGAACTAGACGACGGCAAATGTCTGCCTGAGTCCAATGCAGCCATGTTCTACCTGGCAGAAGGCACACCGCTCTTGTCAGACGACAGACTGATCCGCGCGCAGACCCTGCAATGGATGTTCTTCGAACAATATAGCCACGAGCCCTATATCGCGGTTGCCCGCTTCTGGAAGTCGATCCAGCCCGGCGGCGAAGAAGAAAAGAAACACATGTTCCCGGAATGGCATGATCGGGGCTATCAGGCACTCAGTGTCATGGAGCGTCATTTGTCAGAAAATGAATTCTTTGCAGGCAATGCCTACTCCATCGCTGACATCGCGCTGTATGCCTATACCCATGTCGCTCACGAAGGTGGCTTTTCACTTGATGCATATCCTCATGTGCGCACCTGGATTGACAAAGTTTCATCGCAATCAGGCCATATTCCAATGATGTAACAGCCCCTTCTGACGCAAAGGGGACATCAGATTGCATCCGATCTCAAAATTTCTTGGCGCACTCGCAATCAACGTGACAGGGATCACGATGCCTGCACTCGCGACTGACGACAGCATTCTCGAAACCGTTCGCACCGTTGAAAGCAGATTGGGTGGGCGCGTCGGCATCTCAATTCACGACACAGGCTCAGGCCAGCGCTGGGAACATCGCAGTGATGAGCGCTTCCCCATGTCCAGTACCTTCAAGGCCTTTGCCTGCGCAGCCGTCCTTTCCCGCATCGAAGGTGGTGCAGAGCGGCTGCATCGTGTCATCGAGATTGAAGAGGAAGACCTCGTCACCTACTCACCTGTGACCGAAACACGGGTGAACACTGTCGGCATGACCATCGCCGAACTTTGCGAAGCCACCATCACCCTAAGCGACAACACAGCCGGCAATCTGATCCTTAAGAGCATTGGTGGACCCAAGGCGTTCACCGACTATATGCGCTCCATAGGGGATGAAACCACGCGCCTCGATCGCTGGGAGACAGACCTCAATGAAGGCAAACCCGGCGACAGACGCGACACCACCACGCCACGCGCCGCCACGACATCGCTCGGCCGCCTGCTCTTGGGGCCCACCCTCTCCGAGAGCTCCCGCGAACAGCTCACCACTTGGATGGAAAACGACAAGGTTGCTGACGCGCTTTTGCGCTCAGTCTTGCCAGTGGGCTGGCGCATTGCCGACAAGACAGGTGCTGGCGGTCATGGCGCACGCTCTATCATTGCGGTGATCTGGCCCCCAGCAGAGAGCCCGATTTTGATCAGCATCTACATGGCGGAGAGTGACGCGAGCTTTGCAGAGAGAAATGAAGCCATCGCAGAGATCGGCGCGGCCATCGTCACCGCAGTCAGCAACTAAGTCGGGACACTTGGTGGGCGATCACATTCTCGCCTCAAAATAACCCTTGCCCCGGCACAAAGCGACTGACATGTCGCCCCATTGCACCCCTAAAACGTCAGTCTACCGACCAAATGCTGCCATTAGGGGATCAACATGGCCATTCACACACTCAGCACCGACCGGCAACTCGTCCGGCTCTTCTCACTCCTCCCTCTCATCCTTGTCTGTCTGGTATTGAGTATTGTCGGCGCCCAAGCCAATAGTTTGGCCGACATTGCATATGTGAGCCCGAATGACATGCAGCGCGGCGCGCTTCTGCTGAAAGGCAAAGAGCCCGGAAAGTTTATTGAGGCGCCGGTCCTTGCGACAGATGTCGACATTCAGGTCACCGGACCGACAGGACGTACCCGTGTCACCCAAAGGTTTGAAAACCCAGGAGAGGGATGGGTGGAAGGCATCTATGTCTTTCCACTCCCTGAAGATGCCGCCGTCGACACGCTGAGAATGGTGATCGGCGACAAAGTCATTGAAGGCGAAATCAAAGAGAAGGTCGAAGCGCGCCGTATCTACGAAGAAGCGAGAGATGCAGGCCAACGTGCCAGCCTGGTAGAACAGGAGCGTCCCAACCTCTTCACCAATTCAGTCGCAAATATTGGCCCTGGCGAAACGGTCATCATCCAGATCGAGTATCAGGAAACCATCCGTCAGTCGAATAACACCTTCTCTCTGCGTTTTCCCATGGTGGTCGCACCCCGCTACAACCCGCAGCCCACAATTGTGCACACCGTCGATATCGACAATCGCAATGGCTGGGGTGTGGTTGATCCAGTGCCAGATCGCGATCGCATCGAGCCACCGGTTCAACATCCCGACGAAGGACCGATCAACCCGGTCACACTGACACTGTCCCTCGACGCCGGTTTCCCCATCGATCGGATTGTCAGCCACCATCATGAAGTCCGCATTGAGCGCGGCGAGCGCAACGCCACCCTGACCCATAAAGAAGGTGAAGTGCCCGCCGATCGCGATTTCGAGCTCACCTGGACACCAGAAGAAGGCTCAGAACCGACGGCGGCACTTTTTCGAGAAAGCTGGAAGGGCGAGGATTACCTGCTCCTGATGGTGACGCCTCCCTACGGTGAAGAAGTCGACACAGCCCCTGCCCGTGAAGTCATCTTTGTCATCGACAATTCAGGCTCTATGGCGGGCGAAAGCATGCCCCAGGCTAAAGAGAGCCTCTTGAAAGCCCTCGACCGTCTGAAACCAACAGATACATTCAACGTGGTGCGGTTTGACGACACACATGAAGTTCTGTTTGAAACATCGATCCGTGCCGACAGGGAAAACCTCAACGTCGCACGCCGGTTTGTCCGCTCTCTGGAAGCTGACGGCGGAACGGAAATGCTGCCCGCACTTCAGGCCGCCCTTCGTGACCCATTAAACGACACATCCCGCCTGCGTCAGGTCATTTTCCTGACAGACGGCGCCATCGGTAACGAACAACAATTGTTCGAGGCCATTGTCGACCAGGCGGGTCGGTCCCGGCTCTTCCCGGTGGGCATCGGCTCCGCCCCTAACAGCTACTTCATGACCCGCGCAGCCGAAATGGGCCGCGGTGCATTCACGCATATCGGATCAGAAGCACAAATTTCCGAGCGCATGAAGGAATTGTTCCTGAAACTCGAAAATCCCGCCATGACAGATCTGCGTCTGGTCTGGCCGGATGGTGTTGAAGCTGAAGCCTGGCCTACGCCACTGCCTGATCTCTATCGTGGAGAGCCCATTGTTCTCTCAGCAAAAATTGCTGACGGAACCGAAGGCACCCTGCGCCTTACCGGCAAGACCGGCGACGAGGTTTGGGCCATCGACATGGAAATCTCTGACGAAGCACCAAATCGCACAGGCGTTTCCCAGCTTTGGGCAAGACGTAAAATCGCTTCCCTGGAAGCGGCCCGCACCATGGGCGGCGATTGGGATGCTTTTGACAAGGAAATCACTAAGGTGGCCCTCGCCCATCATTTGGTGAGCCGCCTCACAAGCCTGGTCGCTGTCGACAAGACACCGGCACGCCCTGCAGGTGAAGAATTGACCCAAACAGAGGTTCCTTTGAACCTGCCAGCTGGCTGGGAATTTGAGAAAGTCTTTGGCGAGCCCGATGCGTCAGCACCGGTCATGCAACGTGCCCGTGCAGGGGCCATGCGCTCTATGCTCGCAGCAGCCCCGGCACCAATGATGATGGCCGACGCAAGCCAGACACAAGGCATTGCGCTTCCTCAAACGGCGAGTGAAGCACCGGCTCTCATTGCGCAAGGGATCATGATGCTCCTTCTGGCACTCTCCCTCCTCGCGGGTTGGTTCCTCTGGATGAAGCAGACCAGTAGTGGCTCACTGTTTGAGCGGAGCTCCTCTTTCAAGTGGAGACGGTGATGCGTATCACACCGGCCCTCCTGCTTGCCGCCGCCTTGGGCCTCACCGCCCTTGGCGGTTGGCAGCTGGGCCAGGGTCTCTACATGGACGCCAAGGCTGAGCTCGCCCAGACCCTACTCGAAAATGCCTGGGACGAAACCAAACAAACCGGCAAGCCAGTTAAGGCCTGGGAGTGGGCAGACACATGGCCGGTCGCGCGGGTGACTGCACCCCGCGTCAAAGGAACTGCCATCGTGCTGGCAGGTGCCAGCGGCGAAGCATTGGCCTTCGGCCCCGGTCATCTCTCAAACAGTGCAGAACCAGGCGCACAAGGCACGAGTGTAATCGCCGCCCATCGCGACACACATTTTGAGTTTCTAAAACACGTGGAGATCGGCGATGCCGTTGAGCTGGAAGCGCAAGATGGGGAAAGCCACACCTATATTGTCGATGAGATGAAAATCGTGCGTGCGGATGCATCGGGCATTGACCCGCGTGAACCCGGAAAACGTCTCGCCCTTGTCACCTGCTTTCCCTTCAACACGACCGAACAAGGGCCGCTCAGATATGTGGTCTTTGCCACGGCGGAGGAGGATCTGATTTGAAGCGCGGACGCGAATCAGCCCAACTTTCCGATTTTAACAAATAGATCTTTAGAACTAGATTCTTCTACTTGGATTCCCCTGCGTCAATCTCTTCTGCCAAAGGCGACGATCAAACTAATTTAAGAATGGATTTAAATAAAAAAGCAGGTCAACGCGTCTCTTGACGTAGCGTTGGTACGCAAATTCCGACTTCGCAGGTAGGGTATTTTAGGCTGAAATTACCAATCATCTCAAAGACTTATGGAAGACCTCGTCAGTATTATTCACATCGCAAACAGTTCATGCTTGCATTGAACGCGAATTCCATGACAAAAAGATGGTGTAAAAATGGGGCATTTCTGAAGGTCGGTTTTGCCCAAGGGGGACACGAGTTTTTGTGAGGAGTTCTTAATATGGGACTGGAAGGTTATCGACGCCGGGTCAGTGAATCGAAAAGAAAATCGATCATGGCTGCGGCAGGTGCGGAATTTCAAGACAACGGTTTTACCCATGCGGCTATGGCCGAAATAGCTCGTAAAGCCGACGTTTCAACTGCGACGCTCTATAAGCATTTTGGATCGAAAGAAGAGCTGTTCAGCTCCATTATCGAAGCTTCCTATGCTGGCATCGGGATTCCGCAAAGCTCCGCCAGTGAGGCGAAAGATGCAAAAGAAGCGCTGACGATTGCTGCCAATGACTATCTGAACCAGCAATTTGGAGCGGGTATCAACGCACTTATGCGTGCGGTGATTTCGGAAACATCAGGTGTTCCAGAGGTTGGTAAAGACTTTTTGAAACGCGGCGTGCATCAACGCACGAAGGATCTGGTTACCTACCTGGACCAATTGGTCGAGAGAAAACTATTGAAGCCGCACGATACAAAGATATCAGCGATGCAGTTCGGTGGCATGGTCAAAGAAAGCTTTGTTTGGCCCGCTATGTTTGATCCAAACTTCAAAATGCCATCCAACAAGGATGCCATTATTGAAAACGCCGTTGATACTTTCCTTGCTCGCTACGGCGCTTAACTCGCGCTATTTCATCGCCACAAACATGTAGCGATTGACGCTGAAAAAGAAGGCGCCCAGCTCCGCCAGACGGAGCTGGTCGTCATACCAGCGCTGAACATCTTCTTGACTGAGCCCGTGCTTGTCCGCATTCCCGCGCACAAATGATCGTATGCCACGCATGATACCCGCAGCATATGAGTGCGGCTGAAAGCCGACACTCAACATCGGGACAATCTCAACGCGCGACACCTGAAAACCAGCCCGCTTAAGCCTCCGCGCCAACGTCGCGGGCAAATGAGGGTCTGCCAAATGATCGTCCCAACAGGCAAGCACCCGCTTCATCAGATCAGCGTCCCCTGCATGCCAGACAATCGAGTCCCAATCTGTATCCAGGATAACGGCCCGACCACGCGGTTTTAGAACGCGATGCAATTCTTTCAGCGCCTTGTCCACATCATCCACATATTCGTAGACCTGGGTGGAAACTGCCGCATCAAAGCCCCCATCCGGCACCTCAAGTTTTGTGGCATCACTAGCAATGAACTCAGCTTGAGGCAGCGCCGCACAGCGGGTCCGTGCCATGGTGACCATCGCATCGCTGACATCCACACCCAGCACACGCCCCTCGGCGCCCACCATTTTGGCAGCATCTTCAGCCAGCAGACCAGGACCAGACCCGATGTCTAATACATGCTCATAAGGAGCAAGGCCGAGCGCGTTCAGAACCGCGATCCGCTGCCCCACAACATCCGGCGTTTGATACATAGCCTCAACGGCCTTGGCGGCGTTCGCATCAAAATCAATCTTCCCACTCATCCCACACTCACTTTGTCTACGCCTTCTTGTTCAGGTCTGATCGCCTCAACAAGGCGGTCGGGCGCGCTCATATCATCCAGAACAAACTGGCGTCCATCGGTGAGATCAATTCTGACCTGCCCTGCGCCAACCAGCTTTTGCAGATAGGACTGCGCGGTATGAACATTGCTGACAGACGCGAGGTCGACACGCACTTTCTCCGACCGAAGCCCGCCCGTTGAGATCATCATATCACCTGAGGCAACCGCGACCTCGGCTCCGCGTGTTCGAAAGAACGCCCAGAAATAGAGCGCGGGCACGGCGATTATCTCTACTGCAAGTGCAAGGAGTTTCAGCGTTTCCAGGGGCGGCTCACGCCCATCTGCCCAGAACAAAACGCCCGCCCACAGAATAGAAATGCTGAGCGCAGGCAGATAGATTGACCAATGTCTTTCAGACCGCATTACGAAGCTTCACCTTTCAACACTGATCCTTGTCATCATCAATGGGATTGTCCCAGATGCGCGCGCCATTGTTAAGCCTTCTCCGCGGATTTGGCCGATTGCTGCCCGGTGAACAATCAGATAAACCGGACCAATGACCCGTTTGCGCGCTGATCTGCTTCTGCTTTTAACGGCGCTCATCTGGGGCGCAGCCTTCGTTGGACAATCGACCGCGATGGACCATCTCGGTCCATTTCTATTCACGGGCACACGTTTCTTGCTAGCGACCCTCGTCGTCCTGCCCTTCGTGTTGGCAGAAAGCAAGCAAGGCCCGCCCCTCCGCCGCGACCACATATCACTCATGGGTGTGGCTGGGGTCGTTTTTTTCATCGCAAGCATGACTCAACAGGCAGGGTTACTCGCCACAACAGTCACAAATGCCGGATTCTTGACCGCACTTTATGTCGTGCTTGTCCCTGTCATCGCCTTCATGGCCTTAAGGCACAAGCTGCCCTGGGTCGTCTGGCCAGCAGCCGCTCTCTCCCTTACGGGCACCTGGTTGCTCGGAGGCGGGCTCTCTGGCTTGAACTGGGGAGACGGCATCATGATCTTCAGCGCCGTCTTCTGGGCGCTGCAGGTCTTGCTGGTAGGGTCACTTGCAAGCCGGTCCGGACGCCCCATCACCCTGGCTGCATTGCAGTTTGGCGTGACCGCAATACTCTGCCTGATTTTAGGCGCCGTGTTTGAACCCCTATCGTTCACAAACATGGCTGCCGCGTGGAAAGAACTCCTTTTCACCGGCATCATCTCAGGCGGATTGGGCTTCACACTGCAGGCCGTCGGACAGCGCTACACGCCAGCGTCCGACGCCGCGATCATCATGTCATCAGAAGCTCTTTTTGCCGCCCTCTTCGGCGCGCTGCTACTCGGTGAACGGCTACCGCTGCTCGGATGGATCGGATGCAGCTGCATTCTGGCCGCTGTCATCGGGGTGCAACTCGCGCCGCTCTGGAGACAACGCACCCTCACCTGACACGGTGTCCTAATAGGGATACTCCAACTGAAGCGCGACGAACTCAGCGCTGTCCCGTCCATATTGCGCTGTCAGAAAGGCAAGTATCTGCTCCGGCGCAGTCGCGCCTGGTTCCAGTTGAAGGTCTCCCCCTGGACCAAAACCCACCGACGCTGTGGCACCAACAAGCTCCGGCTCATCTGGCAACACGGTCAGTCCGCTCAACGTGCGCACGGCATCGCGCGCCACGGGCACGGCCTGGGAACGATAGGTCCTGGCAAACATATCCACAGCAAACGCCAGCGCTATCTCATCCATGCCGTCAGAAAGAACAAGAGCATAGTCATCCCGGGGCCAGCCAAAGAGGAAATTGCGCGCAGCAACCCAGATAGGGCCCGCTCCGAGGACAAACTCTTCCGAATTGTGATCGGCATCAAACCCTTCAAGAGCAAGCTCCGCCGCAAGGGCATCAGCGCGGGCCTTCCCTGCCAACATCTCAACTAGGTGAAGCGAGATGGGCAGAGACGCGCTTACGCCTGCAGAGGTCGCAACATTGCCATCACGCACATAGCGGGTGTTCTCCTGCCAAAGGACTTTTGGGAAATCATCCTGCCGAACGTCCCGCGTATACCAGTGGCCCGTCGCCCGCCGACCATCAAGCAACCCCGTACGGGCAAGAACAAGCGCCCCATCACAGATAGAGACAAGCATTGCGCCCTTTGCCGATTGCGCACGCAACCAGTCAATGAGCACCTGATCATCATGATCAAGGACGGCGGGAATGATCACAAGGTCAGCGCCCCCCGGCAACCGGGCATCGAATTGATCCAGTGTTTCGTCTGCCTCAATACTCAGACCCGGCCAGAGATAAACCGGTCCAGGCTCTGTCGACACAGCACGAACATCACCAACCCCCGCCCTTGAAAGAACACCATAGGGCACAAGGAAATCCGTGACCTCAGTGCCGCCATTTTGCGCAACCACCACAATGGTCCGATCCTCCGCGCGGGCCTCCCCAACTGCCGACAGCGTCACAAGCACCATAAGAAAAACGGTGAGAAACAGAGCCGTCCCTATATGGCCGGACGGCAGATGAAACCTGAACATGGCTTTTCCTTTCAAGGGTCAAATACAGGATCAAAATGGCCTTGCATTCGCCTGGCAGCAATGACACGATAAAAGCATATTCTGCCAATCTTAGTTTGGAGTTCCCCCATGCGCCCCGCCACGACAGCCCCCGTCCGCAAGATCGTCATCTACACCTATGAGGGAGGCATGATGTTGGACGTTGTCGGGCCGGCAGACGTCTTTTCAACCGCCGCGCAATTTGTCGCTTACTCGGAAAACGCGCCAGCGCCTTACACGATTGAGGTCGTCGCCAACGAGGCAGGCCCGGTCACCATGTCAAACGGCGTTCAAATCGTTGCGGCGAAAAGCTTCCGGGACGTGAAAGGGTCCATCGACACTTTGATTTTTGCCGGGGGCTCCGAAGACGGAATTGCGGAGGCAGAGCAAGACCCTGCCCTGCACCCTTGGATCAAACGTAAAGCAGACACCGTGAACCGATTGGCCAGCGTATGCTCAGGAGCCTTCTTTCTGTCACGGACAGGGCTGTTGGATGGACATCGCGCAACAACTCATTGGGTTGCCTGCGAAAGACTTGCCAGAGATCACCCGAAAGTCGATGTGGTAGACGATGCAATCTACGTAAAAAGCGGCGACACCTACACATCCGCAGGCGTATCTGCTGGCATCGACCTGGCACTGGCCATGGTAGAAGAAGACCTCGGACGCGAAGTCGCCATGCAGGTCGCGCGACATCTCGTGCTTTTCCTTCGGCGACCCGGCGGGCAATCGCAATTCTCAGCACAACTTGCAGCCCAGAGCACCAAGACGGAAAAGTTCGACGCCCTGCTCACTTACATTGCGGAACATCCGGAAGACGACCTGACCGTTCCTGCACTCGCAGAACAGGCAGCCATGAGCCCGCGCAACTTTGCCCGCCTGTTCAGACAGCAGGTCGGCGAAACACCCGCCAAATATGTTGAACGCGCGCGCCTTGATGCCGCCCGCAGACGTTTGGAAGAAGATGATGACAAGGTAGAGGCCGTCGCCGCCGCAACCGGATTTGGCAGCGCCGAAACCCTGCGCCGCACCATGAAACGGCATATGGCGACAACGCCGGAAGCCTATCGCGCAAGTTTTGGCGGATAAATTTTTTCCCCCATTTCACCGGGGGTTTTCAATGACGCAGGGTCGGCCTAGGTCCAACAGCTGAGTCCCAAAACCACGCCGAAAAGCCGCGAAATCTCCTTGATTTGAAACAAGAGCGTGATGAAATTCTGTGCCAAGCTCTCAAAACAAAGAGCACTTTTGCGGAGGACCCCATGCGCATTGCCCAAGACATAGCCGAGACGATTGTTGACCCCAAAGCCTACGCCGCGGGCACGCCCATCGACGACGCCTTCAAAATACTGCGCAAAGAAGCCCCCTTCGCCATTGCCGAACCAAAGGGCATCGACCCGTTCTGGGTGGTCACCAAGTTCGACGACATCCAACTGATCGAACGTCAAAACGATCTATTCCACAATGGCGACCGTTCCGCCGTGCTCACCACCATTGAAGCTGACAAGATGGTCCGCGACATGATGGGCGGCTCGCCCCACCTGGTACGCTCGCTTGTGCAGATGGACAATCCTGACCACATGGCCTACCGGCGGCTGACGCAGGCCTGGTTCCTGCCGCAAAACATCAAAAAGCTTGAACCACGCATTCGCGAGATTGCGCGCACTTCCGTTGACCGTATGGCGGCCTTTGGCACGGAGTGTGACTTCGCCCGCGACGTGGCCTTCCTCTACCCGCTCCATGTGATCATGGAGATCCTCGGCGTGCCGGAAAGCGACGAGCCCAAAATGCTGAAGCTCACTCAGGAACTCTTTGGCGCAGCCGACCCGGAAATGAACCGCACCGGCACAACAGACCAGGGAACCGAAGCGGGCGTCAGCGCCATCGCGGAAACGGTCGGCGAATTTATTGAATATTTCAACGCGCTAACGGAAGACCGGCGGGCAAATCCTCGAGACGATGTGTCCAGCGTCATTGCAAACGGCCAGATCAATGGCGAGCCCCTCGATCACTTTGCCGCCATGTCCTACTACATCATCGCCGCGACTGCGGGTCATGACACAACCTCCCACACAACAGCAGAGGGTCTGTGGGCGCTCTGTGACAATCAGGGGGAGCTCGCCAAGCTGCAAGCTGATCCCACCTTGATCAACGGGCATATTGAGGAATCGATCCGCTGGACCACCGCGGTGAAACACTTCATGCGCACCGCTACCGAGGATACGGAAGTTGCGGGTCAGAAAATCGCCAAGGGAGACTGGTTGATGCTTTGCTATCAATCCGGCAACCGGGACGAAGATCATTTCGACGACCCCTTCGCCTACCGTGTCGATCGCGACCCGAACAAACATGTTGCCTTCGGCTATGGCGCCCATGTTTGCCTGGGCCAACATCTCGCCCGAATGGAGATGCGCATCCTTTGGGAAGAACTCCTGCCACGCCTCGATACCATTGAGCTGTCTGGCGCACCTGAACGGATGAAGTCGTCCTTTGTCTGTGGTCCAAAATCGGTGCCAGTGACCTTCAAGATGAAGTGAGGTCAAAAGCAAAATGTCTGAGACAGACTTCAAAACCTGGCAATGTCGCACCTGCGGCTACATTTATGACGAAGCCGAGGGAGACGAGGGCGAAGGCCTGGCGCCTGGCACCCGCTGGGCCGACATTCCCGACGACTGGGTCTGCCCGCTCTGCGGCACACCCAAGTCCGACTTCGACATGATCGAGCTCTAGATCAAGCTTTATCCCACGGCCTGCACGTCAGCGAGGAAAGTATCGACATGAGTGCGCAGGGCCTCTGACTGATGGCTCATCTGTGTCACGGATTCAGTAACGCGCCTTGCCGTTGTTCCAGAAAGATCAGCAGACTGCTGCACACCCGTCATTGCCTGAGCAATTTCCTGTGTACCCAGAGCAGCCTGCTGCACACTCCCGCTGATTTCCTGTGTCGCGTTCCGTTGCTCGGCAATTGCAGCTGCAACCGTCGCTGTGTATTCGTCGATATCCCTAATTGTCTGAGAAATATCGCCGATAGCCGACACCGAGTCTTTCGTGACAGCCTGAATGGCAGATATCTGCTCGCCGATCTCACCGGTCGCTTTAGCCGTCTGCATTGCCAGTTCCTTCACTTCTGATGCAACGACCGCAAA
This sequence comes from Rhodobiaceae bacterium, assembly GCA_003330885.1. Classification (NCBI taxonomy): domain Bacteria; kingdom Pseudomonadati; phylum Pseudomonadota; class Alphaproteobacteria; order Hyphomicrobiales; family Parvibaculaceae; species Parvibaculaceae bacterium. Next base: position 2,025,104 of record CP030277.1, read on the forward strand.
TCCTTTGCCTGCCTCCCCTGCACGTGCGGCTTCAATGGTCGCGTTAAGTGCAAGCAGGTTGGTCTGCTCTGCGATATCATTTATGAGGCTCACAACGTCCCCAATACGTGTTGCAGCGTCTTCCAACCCATTCACAGATTGGGTTGTCCTATCCGCATCCTCAACGGCCTTTTGAGTAATCTGTGTCGTGGTGGTGATGTTTTGTGCAACTTCAGCGATCGAATTCGACATTTCTTCCGCTGCAGACGCCACAACTTGCACATTTGTACTGGCTTCTTCTGAAGCAGCCGCGACAGATGCGGTCTGAGTTTGACCCTCCGTTGCCACGCTCGACATATCCGACGCAGCCATGTCGAGAGTCGACATCGCCTCACCGATGACAGTCATTACCGACTCAAGAGAGGTATGGAACCTGTGTGTGATGGCCTCGACCTCAAGCCGGCGTTTTTCCTTTTCCTCTAGATTGGCTTTTTCCCTCGCTGCCAGGGCCTGGGCTTCTTCAGTACGTTCCCTCAAGACACTGTAAGCATGTGCTGTTCTACCAACCTCATCCTGCGTATCCACGTCCAACTCTCGGCTTGTGTCTCCGTCAGCAAGGACTGTCAGGGCATCAATCACACCAATCAAGGGTTTGACAACCGCTCTTACGACAACAAAAGAAACCACGCCGCCGAGCCCAATTGCAGACACAGCCATAACCATGATCGTCATAACGGCGCTTTTTTCATGGGCCAGCACCGTCGCTAAAGACTGGGCTGTCAATTCTTCAATATCGAACAGGATCTCTTCGATTTCATGATCGAGCGCATCTTCCTCGGCAATTACCGCAGGTGCCTTTTCCCGGGCTGCCGATATTCGTCCTGTCTGCAACAGGCGGTTGACCTCATTTGCATGCTCTTCATATGTCAGATGGGCCGCGTCGAAATGCTTGAGGGATTTTAAGATCGCCTGGTAGCGCTCACGTGTATGGGCATCGCGGGTTAGAGAAATCGCTTCCTCTGCGATTTTCTCCGCCTTGATCACGTCAACATCGACCTGATGGCTGTATTTTTCAAATTTCTCAATATTGGCTTCAAGTGACCGACGCTCAGGAGATCCGTAGTCCGCCAACCCTGCCCGCAGGGTCCGCTCAAAATAAACGGCTTGCTCAAGTTGCGCGAGCGCCACCTTTGTCACCATTTCGGTCAGCGGCATATGTTCCTCAGAGATTTCTTCAATCTCTGCAGTAATGCTGTTCATCTGCCAGAGCGTCACAGACGCTGTGGCGACAAAGCAGGAAATCAGAAAAACGATGACACCATAAAATTTGGTGGAAACTGAAAACTGGCCGAGAAACTTATGTCCGGCGGAAAGGGCCCCATTCATTGGCTTTCTCCGAAGTAAAAAGCCACCCGCCGCTATATTCCTTATCAAGAGATACCAAAACGCTAACACCGGAGAAAACAATGATGGTCTTTGTCTCCAATGCCAAAGACACGCCTGCCCTAGCGCACAGGCTAAGGGAAGAGATCAGGCGCTCGGCCAGAGCGCGGCTTTTTGGCCACACACCCTGAATAACACCCCCCGACGACCTGAAAATCGGGGCCAATCTGTCAATTACGCGACAGGAGCATCCTGAAACCTCCGTTAACTAAGTTGGTGCGCAGAATTAACCATGACAGAATTCTTAGCGGAGCCAGGAGAAGTGGGGCACACCATGTTGGGAAACACCAAAGGACAAGGAGCGCTGGCCGGCGCGTTCATATGCACACTGGCCCTAACCACTGTCCCCGCCCATGCGGATGAGAACTCCGTTTGTTTTTTTAACGGGCCCAGTTTCGAGGGGGCTGCCTATTGCACCTCCGCAGGCACCCGCAAAGGCATGATCGATCATCCCTTCGGCAAACGTTTCCGGTCCGTTGAACTCACCGGGAGCGCCGTCGTCCATATCTGCGAATATTCGGGCTTCGGCGGTCGCTGCATGGTGGTGGAGAAAAGCCAGCCCGATCTCGACACGCTCTATGTGAACAATGTCGAGTCCTTCGAAGTGCTGACCGTGGAAAGCTCCGGCGCTCGCTTCTTCAATCATGTGGGCTATGCCGACAGCGGTGTCCACATCGCGGGTGAATAGCAAATGCTACTCATCAGCTAAGCGCTGACCCGGTCACAGACCATATTTGAGACCAAGTGTTCCTCTGAGACCAAGTGTTCCTCCAAGATCCGCCCATCCTGATTTGTCAAACCCCAATCCCCACCGCTCAGAAGTGCTTAGGCACAACCTCGATTGTCCCCCTTACCAATACGCAAAACAACGCTCTATGTAAGCATTATAATAAACTAGTTGTTTCGTTTTGTGTTTGGGTCTTCAATAGTCCTTCCACAGACTAAGTGGGAAAAAAAGACAATCGGGAGAACATCATGGTCAGCTATCTAGAGAGTTTCCTCAGACGGACAAATTGTGCAGCCACCCCCGTCCTGGCTTCGATGATCGCAGCATTATTTCTCGCCGCCTGTGAGCATCAGAACGAAGGTGTCGTGAGCACAGCCCACCTGACTGCGAATACAAAAGCGCAGGCGACCCAAGACTATGACAAACGGTATTTTCGCCCTTCCGAGATTGACGCCCTTCATTTAGTCAATAAGGGAGATGCTTATTCAATCAGCATCATCTCCATCTTCGTCTGTAACTTTCATGAAATTGGGTGGCTTGATCTAACACTGTCTGCGAATTCCTCGGCAAGCTGTGACAATGGCAGCGGCGACGCCGGAGGCTCTCCAAACACTCGAGGCGAAATCGTATTGATTGCAAACGTTGTCGAAGGCCCTATCGGTGAGGACGATCCGTCAGCAGGCCGGGTTGTTTTCTATAGCTCGGATGTTCGTGAGTCAGGCCAGACAGTGAACGACAAGCCTATTTCGATTCAAGGCACTCAGTTTTACGACGGGACCGGCCTAAACATGTCTCTAGCTATGCTCGAGCTGGACAACCAAGAGAACGAAGCAGCCAAGAGCATGATGCAGACTCTCGCCAGCGTAGGAACCGCCGCATATCCACCGTCAAGCGCCGCCCTAGGTGCGTTATCCAAATTGGGCGACAGCTTGTTGTCTGGCAATCAAGACGACACTGAGTTCTGGCGTCGCATAACTTTCGACCCACCACGGACCACAAGCAGTGACAACGGGACCAGTGTCTACAGAAATCCACTAGCCGAGGGTTATATTGCCTTTATGCGCAGCGAGGACAGAAGCGCAGATTTACGTTTTGATGCAGATGAGAGAGGCTGGACCATCTGTCCTCGGCAAGGCGAAATCATGGTTGGAAACTGCAACGAAGGAAAAATATACCGCGAACGAAGCTGGGTTCTTGTGAGGATCTCAAAGGAGGACAAAGGCACAGCGACTAATCTGGAAGCTCGCGAAACGCTAGCGCAGTTACAAGAACGCCTTAGTAACTCAGCGAAAGCGGGAGTGGACATGACAAAAATCGTCGCGAAAATCTCAGAAGTTGCGACCGAGGTACTGAACGCCGAAGCCGCAAATATCAAAGAAAATTTGGAGGCGGGCGCTAAAGCAACCCCGCCCGCGCGATAATAGCTGCCTCCTCTGTTTCTTGACCAATATAACGGGACGCACTGATCAGGAGTGATCCAGGATAGAATTTGTATACTCCTGACACATCCTGACAGGTGAGACGCCCTGCCCTCTTTGAAACCGGATGATTCCGGGCCATATTGGGGTCATGAGCTCATCCAAATCAGATCAGCCGGGATTCTCCGAAGCAGCGGGCGCGAGTTTCGTGCCTCAAAGCCCTGCGCCTGAAAACGCAGTCGTTGAGCGCGCGCCAAATGGCGACCCGCTGGAAGACTTCACGCCCCACCGTCCCGCACGCCCGGAAAAGTCCGAAGGCGGCATCGCCTTCAAGCTCGTCTCGCAGTTTGAACCCAAGGGAGACCAGCCCGCCGCCATCAAGGAACTCGTGGCCCAGGTGAAAGACGGCGAGCGCGACCAGGTGTTGCTTGGCGTCACCGGCTCCGGCAAAACCTTCACCATGGCGAAGGTGATTGAACAGACCCAGCGCCCGGCGATCATCCTCGCGCCGAACAAGACGCTGGCCGCCCAGCTCTATGGAGAGTTTAAAAACTTCTTCCCCGACAATGCGGTCGAATATTTCGTGTCCTATTACGACTATTACCAGCCGGAAGCCTATGTCGCCCGCACGGACACCTATATCGAAAAAGAAAGCTCCATCAACGAGCAGATCGACCGCATGCGCCACGCCGCCACCCGCGCGCTGCTGGAGCGCGACGATGTCATCATCGTGGCCTCGGTCTCCTGCATTTACGGCATCGGCTCGGTCGAAACCTATTCCGAGATGACCTTCACCGTGACGGTGGGCGACAAGCTCGACCGCAACCAGCTGATCGCGGACCTGGTGGCGCTGCAATATAAGCGCAACGACAATGCCTTCCAGCGCGGCACCTTCCGCGTGCGTGGCGACACGGTGGAAGTCTTCCCCGCTCACCTGGAAGACAGGGCATGGCGCGTCAACATGTTTGGCGATGAGGTGGAGGAGATTGTCGAGTTCGATCCGCTGACCGGCCACAAGACAGACCGCCGCCCGTTCATCAAGCTCTACGCCAACTCTCACCACGTGACGCCCGGCCCGACGCTGCAGCAGGCGGCAACCCAGATCAAAAAAGAGCTCGGCGAGCGCCTGGATGAGCTGAACGCCCAGAACAAACTGCTGGAAGCCCAGCGGCTGGAACAGCGCTGCAACTTCGACATTGAGATGATGCTCGCCACCGGCAGCTGCGCGGGCATCGAGAACTATTCCCGCTACCTCACCGGCCGCAAGCCCGGCGAGCCGCCGCCCACGCTGTTTGAATATATCCCGGACAATGCCCTCATCTTTGCCGATGAAAGCCATGTGAGCGTGCCCCAGATCGGCGGCATGTATCGCGGCGACTATCGGCGGAAATCGACCCTGGCGGAATTCGGCTTCCGCCTGCCCAGCTGCGTGGACAACCGTCCACTGAAGTTCGAGGAATGGAACGCCATGCGGCCGCAGACGGTCTATGTCTCGGCGACGCCGGGCCCCTGGGAGATGGAGCGCACCGGCGGCGTCTTCGTGGAACAGGTGATCCGCCCCACAGGCCTCATCGATCCGCCGACGGAAATCCGCCCCGTGGACACGCAAGTGGATGATCTGATTGACGAGTGCAAACAGGTGGCCGCCCGCGGCGGGCGCATTCTCGTCACCACGCTCACCAAGCGCATGGCCGAAGACCTCACCGAATATATGCACGAACAGGGCATCCGCGTGCGCTACATGCATTCCGACATTGAGACGCTGGAGCGCATCGAGATCATTCGCGACCTGCGCCTCGGCGCCTTTGACGTGCTGATCGGCATCAACCTGCTGCGCGAAGGCCTCGACATTCCTGAGTGCGAGCTGGTGGCGATCCTCGATGCAGACAAGGAAGGCTTTCTGCGCTCAGAAACCTCGCTGGTGCAGACCATTGGCCGCGCGGCGCGAAACGTGGATGGCCGCGTCATCCTCTATGCGGACAAGGTGACGGGCTCCATGGAGCGCGCGCTGGCGGAAACCGCACGGCGGCGGGAGAAGCAGGAAGCGTATAATAAGGAACATGGCATCACGCCGGAAAGCATTCGCAAGAATATCGGCGACATCATGGAGAGCATGTACGAGAAAGACCATGTGATGGTCGACACGGGCGATGAGACCGTGGAACTTGTCGGCCACAATCTGCGCGCCCACATTCAGGACATGGAAAAGCGGATGAAGGACGCCGCCGCCGACCTGGAGTTCGAGGAAGCCGCCCGCCTCCGCGACGAAATCCACCGCTTGGAACAGACGGAACTCGCCATCGCCGACGACCCGTTTGCGCGCCAAAGCGCCGTCGCCGCCGCGGGGGAGAAAGACAGACCTCTCGCCCGCTCAGCACAAGGCAAGGCCGGCACGCGCACATTTAAGAAATCCGGCCAGACCAAGCCACGGCGGCGCAAGGGGCCTTAGGCGGTCCCTCTCAATCCGGCAACGAAAGAAAACCGTCCGCCCCTTATTTTCTTGAAATCATCATTTTTTTGCGCTCTCATCCTCTAAGATAGTTTCGGCATCCATAACAACAATCCGGACCGTTCTTATGCACTTGAAGGCAGAGACGCTTGACGATCTGCTGATCGCAACCTTTGAAAGATTGCTAAAACGCGGAAAGAGGATCACAGCAACTCGAGGAGAAACCTATGAACTTCAAGGTGTTTTGCTTGAATTGTCTGACCCACGCGCGAGATTAAGCCGCACAGAGTCAAAGGGGAAGGTCTTTAGTTCGCTAGGCGAACTGCTTTGGTATCTGTCTGGCACAAACTCTTTGGAGTTCATCAAATACTACTTGCCGAAGTATGAGGATGAGACCGAAGATGGAGCGACAATTTTTGGTGGATATGGACCTAGGCTGATCGACCATCACGGTCATAATCAAATCGAAAATGTTCTGAAGTTGTTGAAGGGCAATTCAAACTCAAGACGAGCAGTAATACAGGTATTCGATGCCGCCGACATCTCACGAACGCGCAAAGAAATTCCTTGCACATGCACAATACAATTTCTACTTCGAGAGGAAAAACTAAACGCTATTGTGCATATGCGGTCCAACGATGCCTACTTTGGATTGCCTCACGATGTGTTCGCTTTCACATTTCTGCAGGAGATAATTGCGCGAAGCCTTGGCGCAGGACTCGGTACTTATAAACACTTTGTGGGCAGTCTACACCTTTACAGCGACTACGAGTTTCACGCTCACAGCTACATCGGGGAAGCCTACCAACCAACCACCAAGAAGATGCCCCCGATGCCGCCTGACACACCTTGGCAGTCTATAGAAAAAATTCTCAAAATTGAGTCCAAGCTGAGAGCTGACGAGCCAGTTCTGCTAAGTCAATTCTCTCTAGATTCATACTGGCTGGACTTGGCCAGAATCCTCCAGTTTTTTGCTGCCTCGAGGGGCCCTCAAATGGATGAAATCGAAATGGAACGCCTCAAATCGGAACTGGCAGGCTCAGTTTACGAGATGTATCTCAATGGCCGTACACGCACTATCGGCCCCCCGAACCTATCCGAACCAACTCTGCCGTTACTATTCGATCGAACGAACAAATGAGACCAATAGATACCGCTGATTTCACCAGCCTAGACAACAAACTGAGCAGCTATGAAACAAACCATGGCGTTTTGCCTGGTATCTCACAACAGAACGCCCGACTGGTGTTGCTTGAGCAGCTAATAGAAAGCGTGCGGCGGGTAAAATTCCTCGAAACTATACAGGCTCGCCCCATTTCGAATACTAGGAAGGATCCTGCGAATCCGGGATTCGATCCCCTCAGAGCTGCATTACTATATGCACGCGATGGCAACCTAGACGAAGCCTGCTGGCTGGTGTTTCTCGCGATTCACTTTGGTAAGCACCACAAAGATGGCTGGCGGCTCGCGCGCGATGTGTATGGAGCATTGCACAACTCCCCCGTATGGACGTGGGATCGGGTGGTTTCACACCGTTCAGAATTCAGAAAATGGATGGTTGAAAATGAAGCGACCCTGCAAACAGACGGCGTATCTCGTCGTTTCGGAAACCACAGACGGTATGAAAGCCTTAAAGCAGACTCACCAAAAGGTACCCTTGCGGTAATCGATTCCTATATCGAATGGATCTCACCTCCACAAACTCATGCATCAAAATTTTCGAATGCGATAGCGTCGGTCGGCCAAGATCCCAAATTGGTCTTCGATGAGCTTTACAATTCCCTGAAACAGGTCACTCGATTTGGCCGTCTGGCAAAATTCGACTTCCTATGCATGCTGGGAAAACTGAGGCTTGCACCCGTAGAGGCACCATCCGCTTACCTAAAAGAAGCGACAGGACCACTACGCGGTGCTCGATTAATTTTCGAAGGAAGTGTGAACTCCAAAACACCACCGGTCGACCTAGAAAGTAAGCTGCACGAATTGGGAACAAGCCTCGATCTTGGAATGCAGGTTTTGGAAGACGCACTCTGCAACTGGCAAAAAAGTCCGCAGAAGTTCGTGCCATTTCGCTAGCAGACTAGGATCACATTTCGTTCCATCGGTATCGACGCTTCAACCAATTTAACTGGTTGTGCCTAATTCGCCCCATATGTTGCAACTGGCCAACGATAATTCCCGGGGAGACAGAACAGGCGTTCGCAAATCTCACTATCTCATATTTGCTAAGCTCGATCTCATGTAGCTTCTCCTGATACCCGTGAGGTATCAAGGTATCGAATGAAAACTCATCAGCCTCAGCTTCTTCGGCTTGTGTGACATCTGAGTCGTCCTCAATAAATAGTGCGTTTTTGTCATGAAGGACTAGATGGCCCGCTTCATGAAAAAAGGTAAACCAAAATTGATCATCGGAAAGGTACCGCATACTCAATAGGATAAGCGCCTTAGAAGGATTAGTGAACATCGTAGCTCCACTTGCTCGAGTTCCTTTTGGGGCACGCTGAATCACTACAGCTACACCACACTCTGCGCACAGAGAAACCAACTGGGAAAGAAATATTGAAGGTTGTTTGATTCTAGTGAGTTTCTTTATTTCACTCAGTGTCGAAGAAAACTTTCCAACATCCCATGGCTTGCATTGGATTTTCTCCGCAAGCTGGTGACCGCGACGCAACCAGGCAATAGTTGAGTATTGGTCGACTTCATGTGTTGAAGATGCCCTAAAAGAAACAGCCTTCAGCTGCGTTTCATATTTCTCTTGCCATGCTTCGATACTTCCAGTCTCGAAGAACTTAAGACACTCCGAAAGTTTATCACCTCCACTCGCGACCCAGCCCATCTTTCGCATTTCATTGATAGGAAGTTGCGACAACCAAGCCCTGCCATCATCATCCGATATCTTCTTTGCACATTCATCAAGAAGGGCCTCATATCGAGACTGCCGATTGAGCCAATACTGCGAAGTCCCTCCCACGCTTACCTCTAGCTTCTCCGCGAGATCTTCTGTAATTGGCAATACACCGTCCAACAATTTGATCGCGTCATCGAGGCTCAACCCGACATGGATGGAGAACTCTTGCAGACCTATCTCACCTTTCGACAAAGCTGCAGAAATAGAAGATCCAGGAATCGAAAACCAAGTGGGATTGAAAGACACTGTCTCAGCCATTTTGAATCTCAATCGCTGTAAGTTTAATCCGACCTATCTCGTGTAGTTGCAAATCAGCCCCAGCGTGGTTTGCCATAAAACAAATCGAAATTTGATCATCGACCGACAGCTCATAGCTGATTTCACTGCCGCTGTCCTTCTTATTCAGTCCAAGGAAAACCAGGTCCTGCAATGACACTGCCGCTTCGAGGTCAGAAATGCGGTCTTTTAGCTTCGAGGCACGAACACCGCCGAACTTCCTGATCGCGACGTTCTCATGTTCGCAAAGTCTACGTAGACCCTTGGTCTCAAAAGCCAATTCCAATCGTCCCGCCCACGTCGACAATCAACGAATCACGTCAAAGTACTGACGCAATTTATAGCGGTAAATTGCCGCTTGTGCCATGCAGCCTTACCATTGAAGACGGCATAATGCATGCGCAGCCCCACACGACATGCACCGAACAAATGATTCTGCTAAGCTGCTCCCACGGCGAGCACCCTTCGAGACGCATAGCTGCGCAATTCTCCTCAGGGTGAGGTGAGTTTGAAATAAGAGCCTCACGGTGAGGAGGCGCGCTTGCGCCATCTCGAACCAGGGCGGGCCGCACCCATTGTTTCCCCCCCCCAACAATGTCACTACCTGACTTGTTCGGGTAATCCAGGGTTACAGAATAGAAGCCTGTACACGACGCTCTGGACCACCCGAATAAATCGGGTGGTGACAATAGTGTTTAGTGGGTTCTGCTGCAGACCATCCAACCAAAAGTGTCATTACCCGGCTTGTCCGGGTAATCCAGGGTGACAGAATAGAAGCCTGTACACGACGCTCCTGGACCACCCGAATAAATCGGGTGGTGACAATAGTGTTTAGTGGGTTTTGCTGCAGACCATCCAACCAAAAGTGTCATTACCCGGCCCAAGGGTCTGGCTTCGCCAGCCCGAGGATAAACTCGTCGGGTAATCCAGGGTTACAGAATAGAAGCCCGCGTTTGTCGCTCCTGGACCACCCGAATAAATCGGGTGGTGACAGCAGAGGCAGGAGAACGGTCGAGAAAAAAACTTATCCTCCCCCCTGTCTGAGACCCCATTTAATAGGGCATCTCCCGCCCATGTGAGGGGCGTGTCGACCGTTCAGTCAGGCGGGTGGGAGTGCGGCTTTCGGGCGGGAGAGTTGACGGCTTCCGTACCGGAGCAACCTGCAAGAGGACCGGAGAGACCCTCCGGGGCGGGCACTTAAGGCCCGGTCACGACCGGCGGATGAAAGTCCAACGGTACGGCCCGGGAAAAACAGGCGCTTAGCTCGGGATATGATGGATGGCAGCGATTGCAGCAGCCGCGCGCGGAGTGCCGGAAGGCCTCTAAAAAAGAAACACAGATGAGGCTTTGCGGCATTCCGCGTCCCTCACGACCTAAACCAGACCTACAGACATACCGTTTATGTGGGCCGCGCAAGCGTGCCTAAACACTCAGTGTCATTAACCGGCCCACGGGTCTGGCTTCGCCAGCCCGAGGACAAACTCGTCGGGTAATCCAGGGTTACAGAATAGAAGCCTGTACACGACGCTCTGGACCACCCGAATAAATCGGGTGGTGACAGTCGTTATTTGGAGAAACTCAAGCGCACGAAAACACATGCCCTCACGAACAGCCCTCAACCCAGTGCACTTCCGGCGGGCGACCGACGCGGTAGGCCGTCACCTTGCCCTCATCGGTTTCAAAGACGATGCCTTTACTGTCCGTGAGCGTCACGATGTAATCGGTGCCCACGCCAAATTTGTTGGGTTCGGATTCCACCTTGTCGCCCCAGGCGGCAGTGATGTCGCCAACCGGGCTACCAAGGCCAACGCCGTTGGGGAGCGAGGGTCCGGTGGTCACCCCTTCTGGCCCCATGCTGCTCACATCAAGCCGCGCGGCCATACCCTCCACAATCATGAGATAGAGAGGCCCCGCCGGATGATCGAAACGCACATAGTGGCACTCCGGATTGATCGGTCCCGAAGCCGCAATCTCCGGATCAGCGAGATTGACCGCCTCACCAATCACGTAAGGGCCGTAGCCCACTTCTGTGAAAGGGCGCACAGGCTTTTGCGGGGGAATGGGCGCGGCCTCAAACTGGCTGCCCCGCGGGCGCGGGGTTGCGGGGGTGAGAAAGTCGCTCGGCGGCGGCAGGGCTGTGCCCTTCTCAATCTCGGGAGATCCGCCCACGTCCGGCGAGAGGTCAATCCCGTCAATGGCGGCAAAGGAGACCGTTGTTCCCGCAAGGAGCAATCCAACAGCAAGTGGGGCAGCCCCACTCACCAAACTCAAAACCCGACCGCGACCCATGACCACCAACTCCCAACACACCGCTCAAAAAAAACCGACAAACAACAGGCCGCCAGTGTGACCGCAATTAACCAAAGAAGGAAGCGGCTTAAATCCTGCAAGGAGAGACTATGAGCCCTCGCATCTGTTCCATATTGGCACCGATTGCCGCCTTCCTGTGCCTGATTGGGCCAGGTCACGCCCTGCCCCAGGTCGAGCTGCGCGGGTCGGATTCGAAACTGACCCAGATCGGGATTGAGCCGCGCCTGCCCGCCTCGCAGTTTCTGACGCCAGATGAGGGTCTGAGGGCTACGATTCCCGCTGCCACCAAAGCCGAGATCGAGGCCGCCGGCGACGCGCTTGTGCAGAAATACACCCCGATCCGCGAAAAGGGCGCGCGCGTACATCTGGATCTCTATACCGACCGCGCCGAGCAGACCGGCAAGCTGGAAGACCTCGCCCTCACCGCCAATTACACGGTCAGCTGGTAGAGACAGGTCAACGCTGCCCGTTTTGCATTCTGTTAATTCCATCGGTCTAGTCTTAGGGGATGGGTGCGCATCAAGATCAAAACCCGGCACTGCAATCGCCAAAAACCGTCGGCTTTGCCGATCTCTGGTATCGCGCTCGGACAGTCGTAAAAACCACCATTCCATTAAAGACCGACATGCCCTTGATGGAACTGGCCCCCTTCATGGCCAACCTCGCCATGCTGAAGCACGAGCCCGACGGCCGCGCCCGCTATACTCTGTTCGGCACCGGCCTTGCCGCCGCTTTTGGCCAGGACCTCACCGGCCAATATGCCGAAACGCCCATGAATGAGGAGGCTCGCGCGAAGCTCGAAGCAGTCATCGGGGCCTTCTATGAGGAGCATGGCCGCGACGCTCTCTTTGGCCGCTGGACCTTGTCCAAGGCGCGCACTTCCAGCGGACGGTTGATTGAATTTGAAAACCTGGCCCTTCCCTATCGCGAAGAGAATGACGACAGCATCCGCTACATCGCCTACGCCATCGCCCTCACCACCCTGGATTTCGGCGAAGGCATGGTGGAACGCTTTCCTGATACAGCAACACGAATGTTCAACGCAGAAACAGATCGCCCCGACTGGCTACAGCAGGACCCAGCGTCCGCCGCACTGATTGTCGAGGCCAATGTTGCCTAAAGCTGGGGTCGCCTAAAGCCTGCGCCCCTAAAAACTGGCTCCTCCCTGCCGAACCCCTTACAAATAGACTATGGCAGATCACGCACTCCTTATCGGCACCACAGGCATGCTTGCCCCGGTCGCCCGTCAGATTGTTGGCGAAAGCCAGCACGCAACGCTCTGCGCCCGCAGCGCAAGCAAGTTCTCTTTCGGCGAAAGCTTCCTCGACGACAAAGTCATGAAGCTTCCCCTCGACTATACGGACGAGACCCATTTCCTCGACACGCTCCGTGTGCGCGGTCCGGTCGATCTCGCGGTCACCTGGCTTCATCCGGAAGCTCACTCTTTGCGGGACGGCATTGCCGACTGTGTGATCCCCGGCGGTAAGATCATCGAAATTATGGGCTCCGCCTCCGGCAAGCCAGACGGCTTTGCAGATCAGCGCCTGGAAGCCATGCAGGCTCAGGGCGGTAAAACCTATCGCCAGGTTATTCTGGGATTTGTCGTGGAAGACGACAGCTCCCGCTGGCTCACCCATGACGAGATTTGCGACGCCACCCTGCGCGCCTATCGGGGTTTCGACACCCGCACCATTGCCGGAACTCTGGAACCCTGGGAGAAGCGACCATGAAACATCTGATGGCGGCTCTGGTCGCAGTCTTCGCCACGCCTGCTCTTGCCGATTTCAACGAAACACCCATGGCTCCGCCACCACAGGATGTGATTGACCGCGCCTTGGATGACCCAGACTGTTTTCTGCCGGAAGCGTTTGATGTCCTGGAAATGTGGGACGGCACGACACTAGATTCCAACACACGCATACACATCGTGCCCTGCCAGCTTGCCGCCTATAACATGATCTCAAAGGTCATCGTTGAACGCCGCGACGATGAGGGAACTGAATCTACGTTCGACCTGCAAAGTTTTGCAGACTACTCAACACTCTATGGGTGGACGGCCTCCGACACGCTCACCAACACCTTCATAAACCCAGAAACAGGGCACCTTGCGCACTTTCACAAAGGGCGCGGCATTGGCGATTGTGGTGCCAGTGGCTCATGGGAGTGGACGGGCTTTCTCTTTGCCATGATCGAATACAGAGTCCACGAGGCCTGCGATCAAAGTCTGATGCCCGACGCCTGGCCCATCGTCTACCAACGTGCCTCTAAGCCGGAATCAGCAATGAGACCGGATCCAGTCATCGACTCCCCAGAAACCGAGACCGCCGATTGTTCAGTGGCTCCCTTCTGCGAAGACCGCCGATATTTCAAAGACTTTCTTGTTTCCTGCCGCCAGCCTCGGGACGACGGCTCCCGGTTTTGTTCTGCGAACACCTATGTTCATGATACGGACGCCCCCGCTGGATATAAATATCAACTACGCATCAGCCGCGAACGGCGCGATGCCCCGTTGCGTATTTCATTCATTGCCGTTTTTGAGATGATGGATCGAAACAAACCGATGACCATCAGCATTGACGGCGAGCGGGTCGCCGCACTTCAACCAGATGAAATTGAAACGCCTGAAGCCATCAACGACTATTTTGTTGGTCCACAAGAGAAAACAGATCAACTGGTCGAGGCCATGCGGGCAGGCACCAACATCACAATCACCTATCGAAGCGAGCACGGACAAAACCTCACTGTGCCATTCTCCCTCTCAGGGCTTGTGGCCTCCCTCCTTTGGATGCAGGAAAACGCCGGAAACTGAACTCACGAAGCTGTGCATGGACGAGCCGGGCCAAGCATCTATCCTGAAGACATTGTTCTTATAGGGGGAGCCCATGCGTGCACTCACGCTCATCACAGTCGTTTTGACAATTCTTGCAACGCCGAGTTTCGCTGAAGAGGAAACAATCCCGCGCGAGGGCACCATGTCCCTTGAGACCATGCACACAATCCTCGAGCGGTTGGACGACGACCTGCAAAATCAAAATGGCAATTGGCAGCTCACCATTGCCGATGTGCCGGTTGTTATCGTCACCGATGCAGCGAACAACAGGATGCGTATCCTCGTCGCCATCCGCAAAGCAGATACGCTGACAGAAGAAGATCTCACCCGTATCATGCAGGCAAATTTCGATAGCGCGCTGGACGCCCGCTACGCAATTGCAAAGGACATCCTCTGGAGCACCTTCATCCATCCACTCAGCACGCTCCACGCCCGGCAGCTCATTGAAGCCATAGGGCAAACCGTGAACCTAGCCCGCACCTATGGCTCAAGCTACTCGTCAGGCCTTTTGCTCTTTGGCGGGGGCGACAGCGGCACCATTCAGCAACGCGAACTCATCGACCAATTGCTGAAACAGGGCCAGCCGACGTAACAGCTCAGCTCAGAAGATATTGGCCGACATCTTTTACATCGAAGATGAGCGAAATCCACAAGGTCGCCAGTGCCAGCACATACCAAACACCGTAAATGCTCTTCACCTCAATCTGGGAGAAGCGCCGTGCCATATAAATTGCGACCGGTAACCAGAGAATAAGATGAGTGATGCCCCACAATCCGTTCCACCCCACATAAACGCCTAGGATCATGGTGGCCGGGATCGTCAGCACCACGGCGAGCAGCAGCCAGCGGGCTTCAACCTTGAAAACAGCAAACACCAGAGCGCCCAGGCCCAGCACAAGCATCATCCAGTTCATCCACAGCTGTACCCATTGCGGCAATGCAGCGATGTAAACTTCCTGTTCCGCCTGCGCGATAGCCCAGGCATCCATAAACTCTGCAAACATGGGGTCCCCCTCCCTCACCTTGATTGGTTCTTGTTATTGATGACTATTGTCGAACCTCTGCATAAAGCCTGCATCTGACAATCTCGTGAGACAAGAAGAAAGAACGCCATGCCGCCAAAAAGAAACCAGGGAAACGCCGACAAAGCCTATCTGACGCATCCCGAGTGGGTAAAAGGCGCCTGTGGCTGCGGAATTGTGCAATTCGAAATCAAATATCCCGCAAGGTGGGCCTATCACGACCACTCAATCGCCACCCGACAAATCATGGGAACCGCGTCAGTAACCTATGTCGGATCCTGGCGCAAAAGGTTCAGGTTCACCGGTGGTGAAGAGGCGCTCACAGACCATCGAGATGACAACAAAGGCATTACACGACGCTTCTGCATCGAATGCGGAACGCCTGTCGCCTATGAGCGCGACGCATCACCTCACATGATCAACACACCAAGAGGGCTTTTTGCTGAAGGTGTTGGTCGCGAACCGCGCTACCATATTCGAATGGGTGAAATGCCTGACTGGGCCTATACCGGCGAGCAGGTCAATCCGCTCAAAGATTATCCGACTGTATTATATGAACGCCCGCGCAAAACGAAAAAACGGACACCGCCCGACGACATGTTTTAGGTATTTGCAGGAACGCTAAGCCTATTCCACATCTGGGTTTACGCGCGCATACCCTTCTTCGCGGATACGGTCCAAATGAGGCACAATCGCCTCATGCGGCGTACCAAGCGAATGCAAGACATCAGACGCGAGTTGCAAGGATGCTTCCAGCGTCTCTGGAACAATGCCTGTTGCTCCAAGCTTCATGAGCTCCTGAGAATGCGTCAGATCATGAGCACGCACAAACACCGGAAGCTTCGGCCATTTGGCGCGAACAGACGCCACCCCTTTTGTACTTGCGGCATAGTCATTCAACGTAATCACAATGGCCGCTGCGCGATCGGCCCCAACCCGCTCCAACACATCATGACGCGCGGCATCACCATAAAATACAGGCTCACCACTTTTTCGGGCTTCCTGCGCACGCGCAACACTCATATCCAGCGCCACAAAGGGAACCATCTGCTCTGACAAGAGCCGAGCGACCGTACGGCCCACCCGACCATATCCAGCAATAATGACATGCCCACTCAGATCATCGTCAATCGACGACACTTCGACTTCTTTTTCTACACGATAGCGTCTGGCGATAAGGGCCGAGACACCATTACCAACAATCATGAGAAGCGGGGTCAGGGCCATAGACACGCCAGCGACAATCAGCATGTATTGCGCAACATCACGGTCGAGCACGCCACCAGCCATTGCGCCTCCAATGATCACAAAAGCAAATTCGCCACCGGCGCTTAACAGCAAACCGGTCCGCACTGCCTGACTGGCCGTCACACCAAAACCGACCGTGAGGGACGAGATCATGATCGCCTTGATGCCGATCAGGCCGACAACACCCAGGAAGATTTCATAGGGAATGGCCTGCATGATCGCGAAATCGAGGCCCATCCCAACACTGATGAAAAAGAGGCCAAGCAAAAGACCCTTGAATGGCTGAATGTCAATTTCGATCTGCGGACGGAATTCCGTCTCTGACAGCACAAGGCCAGCGAGGAAGGCACCCAATGCCATGGAGAGACCGGACTGACCAGTCGCCCAGGCTGTGCTGAGAACCGCCAACAGCGTCAAAGCCATAAAGAGCTCCGGCGACCTGGCCCAGGTCACAAGTCGAAACAAATACCTCAGTGCGTAGCGACCAACGATGAGGATGAAGGCAATTGCTGCCACCGCCTGCAAAACCGCGAGCCCGATCAGTTTGACCAAATCAAGCGGACCGTCTGCACCTCCGTTAGACAAGATCGCAACCAGCATAATGAGCGGCACAACGGCCAGGTCCTGAAAGAGCAGAATCGAGAATGTCCGGCGGCCCATCGGCGTTGCAAACTCGCTGCGTTCAATCAACACCTGGGTAACAATGGCGGTAGAGGAAAGAGCTAGCGCGAAACCAATAACCACAGAGGCTTCAATGGAATTGCCCCACATGTTTGCAAAGAGCGCGAGGACGACCCCACAGATGAGCACCTGCAACCCGCCCAAGCCAAAAATCAGGCGCCGCAAAGCCAGCAGACGTTCAAATGGCAATTCGAGCCCAATAGTAAACAGAAGAAAAACAACGCCCAGCTCAGCCAACCGGGCCACGCCTTCAGTGTCCGCAATCACCGCGAGACCAAAGGGGCCGATCAGGGCCCCTGCTGCCAGATACCCCAATACTGGACTGGCTTTCATCCATTGGAACAGCGGCACAATCAGCACAGAGGCAACCAGAAAGACGACAATCTCCCTCAGATAGGGAATGACCTCTGTATGCCCTGCACCCGCTTCCACCAGCCATATCTCCATCACTATCGCGTGTTGCGGGCATGCCACGCACACGTCAGCCCAATTTGAGCGGTTTTACTTCAGCCGGAAGGCCCCTATATATGGAGGATAGGGGATCGACGTTAAGAAAGAAAATAAATGACCGCCGACGGGAGCTTCACCGCGATAGCACACTCTTGGATCGATTCCATGATCCATCGCGACCTCTTCTACCGGAGCGGCTTCGCATGATGTACCTGTCGCTAATCAGCGGTTTTGTCATTCTGCTGTTTTGTGGCGACCTGTTGGTACGTGGCGCAGTCTCCCTTGCTCTGAAGCTAGGCATTCCATCTATGCTCATCGGCCTGACGGTGGTCGCCTTTGGGACCTCCGCGCCTGAGCTTGTTGTGTCTATTCGAGCAGCCCTAACCGGCGTGAGCGGAATCGCCATCGGGAACGTTGTCGGGTCCAATATCGCAAATGTGCTCCTCGTGCTGGGCATTCCCGCTCTGATTTATCCCACACTTTGCGATCAGGTCTCCGTCCGCCGAAATACCCTCTTCATGGTGGCAGCGACCCTCATATTCATATTCCTCTGTCTGTTTGGTCAGCTTGTTTTCTGGCAGGGCCTGATCCTTTTCACCCTCGTTCTTCTGTTTCTTGGATATGTCGCAACCCACGCTGTTAGCTCAGCCAACGGGTCTGGCGTCTCCCCTGTTGAAGAAGAATTCGAACTCCCCGACGAGAGCTCGGGACTTCCCAAAAACCCCATCGTGATTGCCCTCTTTCTTGGAGCCGGAGTGCTGGGCCTTCCTTTGGGTGCCCACTTCATTGTTGATGGCGGGACGGAGATCGCCCGAACCTTCGGCGTCTCAGACAGCGCCATCGGCCTGTCTCTTATTGCCTTCGGCACCTCCCTGCCAGAACTCGCCACGACCGTTATCGCGGCGCTACGCCGTCAGGCTGACATCGCGGTTGGCAATGTCCTGGGCTCCAATCTATTCAATATTCTGGGAGTGATGGGCATTACGGCCATGGTGGCCCCGATCGACGTTCCCCCTGCATTCATCTGGTTCGATCTTTGGGTGATGTTGATCGCTGCACTGCTGGTGGTGCCATTTGCGATGTCGAAAGGCACCATCACACGCTCGGCAGGCGCCTTTTTCTTGATCGGCTATGTCGCCTATCTCTATTTCCTCTTTGTTGCGGACCGTGCCGCTACAATGCACGGCGCATAAGTTCCGAAGATGACAAACCCCTCTGTGAAAAATGTGCTCATTACCGGTAGTGCGAAACGCATTGGCCGCGCTATCGCACTTGAGCTGGCAGCTGACGGTTGGGGCGTCGCGGTTCATTATGGCGGCTCAGATGGAGCTGCATCCGAGACCGTTCGAGACATTGTAGAAGCAGGCGGCCGCGCATCCGCCTTTCAGGCTGATTTGGCGGATGTGAACACGCTCTCGCCGCTTGTCGAACAGGCACATGGTGAAATTGGCCCGCTGACGGCCCTCATCAACAATGCCTCCCTATTTACCGATGACAACCTGGAGAGCCTGACACCGGACAGCTGGTCAGCCCATATGGATACGAACCTCCGCGCGCCCTTGTTCCTCGCCCAGGCATTTGCAAAACAGTTACCCGAGAGTAATGCAGGGAACATCATCAACATCATCGATCAACGCGTCTGGCGCCTGACTCCGCGTTTTCTGTCCTATACCGCCTCCAAGGCAGGTCTATGGACCCTGACACAAACCCTCGCACAAGCGCTGGCTCCAAAGATCAGGGTCAATGGTATAGGCCCTGGCCCGACCCTTTCCAACGACCGCCAATCCAGCGCCGATTTCGAGGCACAGGCAACATCCACTCTGCTGCAGCGCCAGATTTCGATGGAAGAAATTTGCGCAGCGGTCAGATTTATCCTTGCCAGTCCTGCTATGACAGGCCAAATGATCGCTCTAGACAGCGGTCAGCATCTCGCCTGGGAAACCCCTGACGCTATCGGACCCGAATAACGTCTAAGAGCGCAAACAAGGACCCTAATTCCATGAGCCATCGCTCCTCAAACAATGACGAAGATCCGAACGCCAGTTTGGACAATGTGACACGCCTGAGGATCGCCGATGGATCCCAGTCTATCCGCCATGTCTTTGTTCGTGACCTGGTGCTTGAAGGGGAAATCGGCGTGTACGCGCACGAAAAAGACGGTTTCCAGCAACCTATGCGCTTCAATATCGACCTCACGGTGCGCGAAGTGGCCCATGGCGATGCACTGGAGAATGTCGTTTGCTACGAGCAAATCGTCAATAAGGTCAAAAACCTGCTGACCGAGGGGCACGTCAATCTGGTCGAAACCCTAGCTGAGCGCATCGCATCCAGATGTTTGGAAGACGCTCGGGTGGAGTGCGCGAGGGTTCGTGTAGAAAAGCTTGCTGCGATTGCAGAAGTGGCAAGTGTAGGTGTGGAAATCGAGCGTGGGCGGGCTCTGAGTTAAGCCAGAAACGCGCTTAAGTAAAACAACAAGACTACCTTTAGGCCGTTGAATTTTTTCACATTTTTGTCATCTATGAATAGACCGCATGCGGACATTTGTGCACACAGCCGCCACCGCCCAATTAACCATAAGATCTAGCATCCTAAATTGGGGCTAATCGCCGGAAACAATAAGACTGCTCAGAAAACCTGTTTCTTTTCAATGAGTTAGAAATCGGTAATTTGGACCCAATATTCGAATAATCGTTGTGCGACAATCAGTTGCGTCGAATCCCTTGAGATTCTCAACAACTTTATCCACAGGCCACAGGTGAAACAGATCGGTACAGTAAAGACGCAAAGTTTGGGGAATAAAAGCGGCACCTGACACGCCCTTCTATTCAACAGTCTTACGCCACTACTACATCGATCCAGCCATCACAAAACTCTACACAAACCGGACTAGGGAAAGCGATGAACAAAGACGCCATGGACAGTGAAGCAGAAGAGCTTCATGGCGCGGCTTTGATCGCTGAAAAGGTCAAAACCCTGCCTGACAGCCCCGGCGTCTACCGGATGCTGAAAAGCAATGGCGACGTCCTCTATGTGGGAAAAGCTCGCAGCCTGAAAAAGCGCGTGACGAGCTACACGAAGCTTGCTGGCCACTCCAATCGCATCGCACGCATGATCTCATCCACTGAGGCCATGGAGTTCATCACGACGGCGACAGAGACCGACGCGCTCCTGCTCGAAGCCAATCTCATCAAGCAGCTAAAGCCCCGCTACAATGTCCTGCTGCGCGACGACAAGTCCTTCCCCTATATCTTGCTCACCTCTGATCATGATTATCCGCAGGTAGTGAAGCATCGTGGCAGCCGCTCACGAGACGGCGACTATTTCGGCCCCTTCGCCTCCGCAGGTTCTGTCACCCGGACACTCAACACCCTCCAGAGGGCCTTTCTGCTCCGCTCATGTACGGACTCTGTTTTTGACGCACGAACCCGCCCCTGCCTGCTCTACCAAATCAAACGCTGTTCAGCGCCCTGCACCGGCGAAATCAGCAAAGAGGACTATGCCGAGCTGGTTTCAGAATCCCGAGACTTCCTGCAGGGCAAAAGCCGGCGCACGCAGGAACACCTGGCCGAAATGATGGAAGCTGCCAGCGCCAAACTCGATTTTGAAGGTGCCGCAATCTACCGCGACCGTATTCGCGCGCTGACGAACATCCAGTCCCACCAGGGCATCAACCCGCAATCTGTGACAGATGCCGACGTCTTCGCCATCGCAGAAGACAGCGGTCAGACCTGCGTACAAGTCTTCTTTTTCCGTGGCGGCCAGAACTGGGGCAACCGCGCCTATTTCCCGCGACACGAAAAAGGCTTCACTCCCGCCGAAGTGCTTGATGCATTCCTTGCGCAGTTCTATGACGAGCGGCCCGCGCCACCTAAAATCTTCCTAAGCGACGATGTTCCCGGACGCACGCTTCTGGGCGAAGCGCTCTCCATCAGAGCTGAGCGGCGCATTACGGTTTCTGTCCCCCAACGTGGTGAGAAGCGGGAACTCGTGGAGCATGCGCTCCGCAATGCCATAGATGCCCTGGGCCGCCGCCTTGCGGAATCCGCAACCCAACGCAAACTCCTGAATGAGCTGGCAGAGATATTCGGTCTCGACACCCCGCCAGAGCGCATCGAAGTCTACGATAACAGCCACATTCAGGGCACCAACCAGGTCGGCGGGATGATCGTCGCGGGACCGGAAGGTTTCCTGAAAAACCAGTACCGCAAGTTCAATATCAAGGGCGACGACATAGAACCGGGTGATGATTACGGCATGATGCGTCAGGTGCTCACACGCCGCTTTACCCGGCTGCTCAAAGAAAGTGCCGCTGCTGCGGAAGCAGACGGGTCCACCGAGACATCAGAACAAACTATCGACGAAAAACGCGCCAATGGTTGGCCAGACATCATCCTGATTGACGGTGGCATGGGCCAGCTCTCTGTCACAATGGAAGTTATGACGGAGCTCGGCATCGACGATGTTACGGTGGTCTCCATCGCCAAAGGGCCAGACAGGAACGCGGGCCGCGAACGCTTTTTTATGGCCAATCGCGATCCATTTTCATTGCAGGAGAAAAGCCCCGCACTCTATTTCCTGCAGAGGCTGCGCGACGAAGCCCACCGATTTGCCATCGGCTCTCACCGCGCCAGACGCGCAAAACAGGCCAAGTCAAACCCGCTCGACAATGTGCCGGGCGTCGGCGCCTCAAGAAAACGTGCCCTGCTCCATCATTTCGGGTCCGCCAAGGCCGTCTCACGGGCTGGTCTCACAGATCTGAATTCCGTTGAGGGTATCTCTGAAAAAGTTGCCAAAGCAGTCTATGATCATTTTCACGGGACACCCGATTGACGTATTCCAGTGGTAAGGTGCGAGTATGACGGAGACACAAAGCAGCAAACTGGACCGACGAACGGCGGTTCTGACGAGCTTGCCCAATTTGCTGACCTATGCCCGCATCCTTATGGTGCCCGCACTGGTGGCGGGGTTTTACCTGGAAGGTCCAGCTGCCAATTGGACCACCCTTGGCATCTTCACCCTTGCGGCAATTACTGACTATTTTGATGGCTACTTCGCCAGAGCCTGGGAGCAGACGTCAAACCTTGGGCGTATGCTGGACCCAATCGCAGATAAGCTTTTGGTCTCAGCAGCTCTCTTCATGCTGATCGCCAACGACACCATCAGCTGGGGCTCAGTGCTGGCCGCCATAATTATCCTGAGCCGAGAGATATTGGTCTCTGGGCTGCGGGAGTTTCTAGCTCAGGTACGTGTAAGCGTTCCCGTCAGCCAGCTAGCTAAATGGAAAACAGCAATCCAGATGATTGCCATCGCCTTCTTGCTGGCCGGTGATGCAGGTGAAGCAATTTTGCCGGGCACGCAGCAGGTTGGCATCTGGCTGCTGTGGATTGCAGCAGGCCTTACCCTATATACAGGCTATGACTATTTCAGAGGCGGGCTACGCCACGTCATTGAAGATGACGCCCAGTCCGTTGATTAAGGCCAAAACACCATGAAAGTCCTATATTTCGCCTGGTTTCGAGATCGCATCGGCATGGCCGAAGAGGAAATCGAATTGGCCGGCACCGACGCGCTCACTGTGCGTGACTTCATACGCGATCTCGCTGCTCGCGGTGATGGTTACGCCACCGCGTTTGAGGACATGGACGTGGTTCATGTCGCCCTCGACATGCAGGAAGTGGATCACGACACAGTCATCGGCGGCGCGACTGAAATCGCCTTCTACCCGCCCTTCACTGGGGGCTGAGTCATGGTCCGTGTGCAAACAGAGGATTTCGATCCAGGCGCCGAGTTGGACAAGCTTGTTGCCGGACGCACCGACATCGGTGCGTCGGTCAGTTTCGTAGGTCACATGCGAGCACGCAACGAAGACCGCGATGTTGAAACCATGACGCTGGAGCACTATCCGGTTATGGCAGAGAAAGCCTTGAGCGAGATTGAGAAGGAAGCACACAAGCGCTGGCCGCTGCAGGCGACCACCATCGTTCACAGGGTCGGGCCGCTCAAACCAGGCGACAGAATTGTTTTGGTCATCACCGCGTCTGCACACCGTCAGGCCGCGTTTGAGGCAGCAGAGTTCCTGATGGACTGGTTAAAGACCAAAGCGCCGTTCTGGAAAAAAGAGTCCGGACCAGAGGGTGATAGTTGGGTTTCTTCGCGGAGCACAGACGAAGACGCCGCCCAACGATGGACGGCGCCAGGTAAAACCGATTAGAGCATTTTCAATAAAAGTTGCAGACTTTTATGGATCGAAAACGCGACAGAATTAAGAGCCAGAACGTTTCTCAGAATCCAACACAAAAAAACGCTTTAGAGAAATTCTTACGCAGCGCTGACCTTTGGTTGCACTTCCGCTGAATAGTCATCCATCAGTGTTTTTGTGATCTCAGATGGCGTGTAGGTGTAGGGCCCAATTTCCGCAACTGCTGTCACTTCAACAGCCGTGCCTGTGATGAAACACTCACTGAAATCACCCAGCTCTTCCTCTTTTATGTGACGCTCCACGATCTCATAGCCACGCTTGCGCGCAAGATCGATCACTGTGCGACGGGTAATCCCATCCAGGAAACAGTCCGGGGTTGGTGTGTGCAGGACGCCATCTTTGACGAAAAAGACATTTGCACCCGTCATTTCGGCAACATAGCCGCGATAATCCATCATCAGCGCATCCGCATAGCCTTTGGCTTCCGCCGCATGCTTTGAGACGGTGCAAATCATGTAAAGACCGGCTGCTTTAGAATCGCACGGTGCTGTCTCTGGCGAAGGCCGGCGATACTGAGCAATATCCGCACGAATACCTTTAAACCGAAGAGCCGGATCGAAATATGACGGCCATTCCCAGGATGCCACCGCAACATGAATTTTGTTTTTCTGTGCGGAGACAGCCATCATTTCGCTGCCTCGCCAGGCCACGGGGCGGACATATCCATCGACAATGCCCTGCGCGGCGACAGCTTTCCGACACGCGTCGTCGATTTCCTCTATGCTGTAGGGAATCTCAAACCCAAGTATTTCAGCCGACTTAAAAAGCCGTTCGGTATGTTCACGCAGTTTGAAAATTTCGCCGCCGTAGACCCGCTCGCCTTCAAACACGCAGCTGGCATAATGAAGCCCGTGGGTCAGGACATGCACCTTCGCATCGGTCCACGGCACGAGGTCGCCGTTGAACCAGATAAAGCCGTCTCGCTTATCAAATGGAATATCCGCCATGAGCCTGGATCCTGATTGTTTCCCGACCGATCTGTCCGAAGCGCGATCTTCTTCACCAGCAGCTTTTGCCCAGCTGTATCGGGTGCCTACAAAAATTGCAGCACGCCCGGTCTTTGGGTCAAAATACTGGCACTCACGTCGCGAAAACGCCAGATGGGTTCATTTCTGTCGTAAATTCGATTGTCAAAGTAACTATGTGATCGAGATACGTCAACATGGCTGACATAAAAACATCTACTCTCGCATCAGGGTCTGACCGCACAATGGCGGATTCCGGAGAGAATCTGGCTGAAAAAGAAGCCCTTATCCAGGCAATCGAACTTCTGTTTTTTGCCTATCGGGACTTTGTGAGCGACCCAGATGCGATTCTAGAAGCCGATGGCCTGGGCCGAGCCCATCACCGCGTCGTCCATTTTGTGGGCCGCAACCCCGGCATTACCGTTGCAGAGCTTCTTGGCATATTGCGGATCACCAAACAAAGTCTGGCCCGCGTCTTAAGAGAACTCATCGAGCAAGAATTGATCGAACAGAAAACTGGGAAGCGCGACCGCAGACAGCGCCACCTTCACCTTACCGAGGCTGGAACCAATCTGGAACGCCGCCTCGCCGTGCCCCAGCACGCGCGCGTTGCAAAGGCAATTTCGGACGCAGGGCCCGAAGCAGCAGAAGCGTGGAAAAAAATCCTTCTTAATCTCGTCAACGAAGACGAACGCGCCGCAGTCGAGACCCTCATCACAAATGGCGAGGTCCCTTAATGTCCGTCGCGATCTCAGAGGTCCACAACACGTCATTTAACGAAGAGACACCGCATATTCTGGTCGTCGATGATGACCGCCGCATCCGCGAACTGCTGAAAAAATATCTGAGTGAAAATGGCTATCGCGTCTCAACGGCTGAGAGCGCGGCAGAAGCACGTGCCCGCATGGCAGGCATTGCATTTGATCTCCTCGTCCTTGATGTGATGATGCCCGGTGAGACCGGTCTGGAACTCACCAAATCCCTTCGACTGGATTCGTCAGTGCCGATATTACTTCTGACAGCACGCGCTGAAACAGAACATCGAATTGAAGGATTAGAAGGTGGTGCAGATGACTACCTTCCTAAGCCTTTTGAACCCCGGGAACTGCTACTGCGCATCGGCACCATCCTCAAACGCACCGTACCAGAAAAAACGGACACAAGTCAGATCCGCCTCGGTGCCTGTCGGTTTGATCGGGAGCGCGGCGAGCTCTGGCGCGATGGCAATCTTGTGCGCCTGACGGACAGAGAGATCCAAATGATGCACCTCTTTTCCAGCCGCCCAAATGAAACGCTGTCCCGCACGCTTTTAAGAAACGATGAGGCCGGGACAGAGCGGGCAATTGATGTACAGATTAATCGGCTTCGACGGAAAATCGAGAAAGATCCGAAAAATCCGATTTATCTCCAAACCATCCGCGGTCTGGGATACGTTTTGAAACCCGATTGAGCCCGCGCACGATCTTCGCGGGCAGCACATAAAGTCCAGGGACAAAAAGCCGGATGAGTGGCGTCGACATTCAGGATGAACAACCTACCGCACGGAGCGGCCGCACGGATGCAGCCAACGCCGCGCCAAAACTCAATGCAGGCGGTGGCATCCACCCCTTTCGCATTCTGAAAAAGCTACTGCCCCGTGGCCTTTATGGACGCTCTCTCATTATCATCGTGGCCCCGATGGTTTTGCTGCAGGTGGTCGTGACTTATGTTTTTCTTGAGCGGCATTGGCAAATGGTGACCGAAAAACTCTCCGGCGCCGTCGTCAGCGACATCGCTTTGCTGCTTGAAGCCAACGCCACTTTCCCTGAAGGAGAGGCCAGCGCACCACAGCTAACAGCAATCGCCTGGGAGCAGTTGGAAATGAGCGTCTCTTTCCGGCCAGGCGAAACCCTGCCCACTGAAATACCTGATCCCGGGTTTTCTCTTCTGGACCAATCACTGCGCAGTGAGTTGGAAGAGCGGATTGGCAGACCCTTTTGGATAGATACCGTTTCATATCCGGACTATGTAGATATTCGAATACAAATGACCGATGGCGTGATGCGGATCTTGCCGCTTCGTAGTCGGGTATACGCAACAAACTCGCACATCTTCCTTGTATGGATGGCAGGGGCATCACTTCTGCTCATCGCCATCGCCATCCTCTTTTTGCGCAACCAGATACGCCCTATCGAGCGGCTCGCAATTGCAGCAGAAAGCTTCGGTAAAGGCAGAAATTCCGGTTCCTTTAAACCATCAGGTGCCCTGGAAGTTCGTAGAGCGGCAGCCGCATTCCTCGACATGCGCGAGCGCATTCAGAGACAGATGGATCAACGCACGACCATGCTTGCGGGCGTCAGTCATGATCTGCGGACACCGCTCACCCGGTTCAAACTGCAGATTGCCATGATGGAAAATAACCCCGATGTGGATGAACTAAAGAGCGACGTGCGCGACATGGAGCATATGCTCGAAGACTATCTGGCATTCGCCCGTGGTGAAGAGGGAGAAGAAGCACAGGTTGTTGATCTCGCAGATCTCCTGAACGAAGTGCGGTTGGATGGTCAGCGGAACGGACACAAGATTGCTCTTGAATCAGAACCGGGCATTACGCTGCCACTCCGGCGTGCGACGTTCAAACGTTGCCTGACCAACCTGACTGACAATGCAACCCGCTATGCAGACACAGTGCGCCTGACGCTCTCATCGAATGAGAAAACAGTCACAATTGCCGTCGATGACAACGGCGAGGGCATTCCTGAAGACCAATTGGAAGAAGTATTCCGCCCTTTTCATCGTCTAGACACCGCCCGCAATCTGGACAATGCCGGAACAGGCCTGGGCCTTGCCATTGCACGTGACGTCGCGCGCTCTCATGGGGGCGAAATCACTCTCTCAAAAAGTGTATTGGGTGGCCTGCGCGCAGAAATTACTCTGCCGCATTAGCGTGTGGCGGCTGCACTTCGGGTGCTGCTGTGTCCCCCCAGAGCGCCACTGATTGCTGAAGACGCTTGTCCAGCTCCGACATGGTTTTGCCAAGCCCGGGCTCATCATCCAGCCAGACCCGGAAAGCCGCGAGCCAGACTATAGCCAGCGCCCTTGCCCGGACCGCGCCATACATCCCACCAGAGTCAATGGAAGCTGCCTCAAGCATCCAATGCATCGAGCGCAACGCAGGACGCGCGCCTGCAAGGAGACCAAAAGGGTCCCGCGCGAGATCTCGAGAGATGGCCCCCACTCCATCCTTATAGGCGCCGAGCTCGTCAAACCGGAGCATCAGCACGTCGAAAAGGCGGTCCTTGGGACGCTCGCCTTCCTGGTCTTCCGGATCTACCGCGCGGAGTACCCGCACATCAATCCGACGGGAAAATGCGGCAAGGATCGCGCGTTTGCCTGAAAATGATCCATGAAGGTCCGCCAGAGGCACTTTTGCCCGCTGCGCGACGTCAGCCAGAGAAAACCGGCTCCAGCCCTCTTCGGAGGCGAGCTGAAGGGCGGCATCAATAATCTTATCTTCTGTCGTTTTTCGCGGTGCCACGGTGTTGCATACCTGCTGTCACGGGATCGACAGGCAGCATAATACAAAATGGCTGAAAAGAGCTTACTGCTTTGAGAGGTCTCTTGATCTGTCCCGCGCCGCAGTCATTCCCGACCGCATAAGCTGCGCAAGCCCCTCAGGACCCAGCAACACGTCGAGCGCCGCAGCGGTGGTACCGCCCGGTGATGTCACATTCTGGCGGAGCGTAGATGCATCTTCCGGCAAGGTCTCAAGCATGGCCCCAGCGCCAGCGACGGTCATCCGCGCCAATTGTGCCGCAAGCTCGGGTTCAAGCCCCAGAGCTTCCCCCGCCGCCGTCATCGTCTCAGCGAGCGCAAAAACATATGCCGGACCGCTGCCAGATAGTGCCGTAACCGCGTCCATCTGGCTTTCAGCACCAAGCCAGACAACATCACCGACTGTGCCCAGCAGGCTGTCACAGATCGCCCTATCAGCATCCGTCACCAGACCGTTCCCAATGACCGCAGTGATCCCCTTGCCGACGGAGGATGGCGTATTGGGCATTGCGCGGATGATGGCAGCGCCCCCGCCCAGCAGCTCATCCAAGCGTTCTAGATCGACACCAGCGGCAATCGACAGGAATAGGGTTCCAGGTCGCACAAGAGGACGCAGATCAGGCAGAACAGCATCCATGATCTGCGGCTTAACGGCGAGCACCACAATACGCGGCGCTGCCTCCATCTCCTCCAAAGGCAGGTTGAGGCGCAGCCCCTTCTCGGCCACCAATTGGGCAATTTCGGCGGGCGGCGTTGGATCACGTAGAAACACACCAGCTGGCTCAAGACCCTGATCCAGCCACCCAGTCAAAAGGGCTCCACCCATTTTTCCGGCACCAACAAGCACCAGCGGATCATCGAAACGCAGCATCTCAATACTCACTTGCATAAATCGGGTTACACCTACGCGATGGCCGCAGACAGATCAGGCCGATCCGACTGTCTCAAACATCGCCGCGGCAATCGCCTCTTCGGGGCTTCGCCCGGCCCAGATCACGAAATTGAAGGCCGGGTAATACCGATCACAGGCTTCCATCGCTAAATGCAGCAAAGCTTCACATTGTTCCGGCGTCGCTGCCGCTCCACCACATAAGAGCAAAGTATCGCGAAACAAGATCGTCCCGTCATCTGACCACATGTCGAAATGTCCGGACCAGAGCTGTTCATTGATCAAGCCAAGCAGATCCCGAACCGCCAGGCGTTTCTCCGGCGGCACACGCATATCCAGCGCGCTGGCCATATGCAGTCCGCAAAAATCATCCCGCCAGTTCAGAGAAATCTGATAGTCCCGCCACTCGCCCACAAGCGCCAGATTAAGCTCCTGCTCGTGAGACCGGTCAAACGCCCAGTTCCGAACATCAGCGACTTGCTCCAGAAGATCGAGTGGATTTGCGTCGACATAGTCTGCAGGCACCATGGTTGCCTTCATCACGAGTCCTCGTCCGCCGCTTCACACTGTTTAGGGGCTCACACATCCATATATTGTGGATAACTTTGCCCCAAACACTACAGAGCGTGCCCGATCAAATGAGTCGGTGCAAGCGCCGGGAACCGCGCAGAGACAAAAAACATGTGGAAAAGCGCTAACCAGGCGCCCCAGCAATCGGGGAGATCAACACTATCAATTTTCAGCCTTGTGAGGATGCCGCTGTTTCCAGCGCTTCAATCCGCGCTTTCAGCGCTTCGTTTTCTTCACGCGCCTTGGCTGCCATGGCCTGAACTGCATCAAACTCATCCCGAGACACAAGATCCAGATCGGCGATGAGACGCTCAGCTTGGCCCTTCACAATCGCTTCAATTTCCTGACGCAAGCCTTGGGCTGCCCCCGCCGCAGACGTAAAAAGCTTTGCAACATCATCAAGCAGCCGGTTGTCATACTGGGTCATTGTCGTTCTCCAATTGGACGGCCATCATACGTCCTTCCCGTAATTTTGTCAGCCCGGATAGGGCCCTATCAGCACTTGCGACCACATGTCTCGCCGACCCGGAACACACATTCCCGTGGCTTGACATGCAAGGTCCTAGAGAGACACTTACCAGCTACATCCTGACCCCAGAAAGAGTGCCTGTGCCCTTCCCCGAAATAGACCCTGTTCTGATCCAAATAGGTCCCTTTGCGATCCGCTGGTACGCGCTCGCCTACATTGCCGGTCTGCTCCTGGGTTGGCGCTATCTGATGCATCTCGCCGACACGCCAACCATCTGGGGAGGCAAATCGCCCTTCACCCGTGACCAGGCGGACGACCTTCTTCTCTGGGTTGCTCTCGGCGTGATCTTGGGCGGCCGCTTAGGCTACGTACTTTTCTACAACCCGGCTTTCTACCTCTACAATCCAGGCGACATTATTGCTGTCTGGAACGGTGGCATGTCCTTCCACGGCGGGTTTCTGGGCGTCGTGCTGGCGATCTATCTGTTTGCCCGCAAGCACACTATTCCCCTTTGGTCTCTTGCAGATGGCGCAGCAGCCGTCGCACCCATCGGCATCCTGTTTGGACGCCTTGCAAACTTCATCAACAGTGAGCTCTGGGGCAGAACCACAGACGTTGCCTGGGGTGTTGTCTTCCCAACCGGTGGGCCACTCCCGCGGCACCCAAGTCAGCTCTACGAAGGTCTGCTTGAAGGTGTCCTGCTCTTTATCGTCCTGAGATACCTCACCCACCATACAAACGCCCTGTCGCGCCCCGGCGTGGTGGCGGGTACCTTCTTCATAGGCTATGGACTATCGCGCATCTTCGTAGAGTTCTTCCGCGAACCTGACGCCCATATTGGCTACCTGTTTGGTCCAGTAACCCAAGGCATGATCCTGACAGTCCCAATGATCCTTGTTGGCGCAGGTATCATCTGGTGGGCCCAGAGTAAATCGCAGACGGCAAAGTCGCAGACACAGCCGTCTAAACCTGCGCGGAAAAAGAAGTAACCCAGACCGACCGTGACAGCGCTTTCACACCATATTGCGAACCTCATCCGGCAGAACGGTCCTATTTCTCTCGACAGGTACATGGACCTGGCTCTCGCGCATCCAGAGCATGGCTATTACCGGACCCGTGACCCCCTCGGCCGCGAGGGCGACTTCACAACCGCGCCAGAAATTTCACAAATGTTTGGGGAACTTCTCGGTCTCTGGTCTGTCGACATGTGGCAAAAGCTCGGCTCACCCAACGCCCTCAATCTGATTGAGTTCGGACCAGGCCGCGGAACACTCATGGCCGATGCACTCCGCGCCGCTCAACTTGTCCCTGCATTTGCCGACGCCGCAAAGGTGGTCTTTCTGGAAACAAGCCCTCCCCTTCGCGCAGAACAGAAAAAACGCGTGCCCAACGCCTCCTGGATCGATGTCGTTGAGGCATTGCCCGACGGTCCCTGCCTCATCCTTGCAAATGAGTTTTTTGATGCGCTCCCCATCAAACAGTTTCAAAAGACGGGCAATGGATGGCAGGAGCGATGCGTGGCGTTGCAGTCATCAGCTGACAGTGACAGACCGATTTTCGAATATTCCCTTGCTGACACGCTCACCGAGCCCTCCACATTTGCCGCGAGTGTCCGCGACGCTCCTGAAGGATCGCTCGCTGAGCTTTGCCCGGTAGGGCTGGCGATCATGGAGCAAATGCGCACTCACTTTGATGCAAACCCCGGTGCCGCCCTGATCATCGACTACGGATACCCGCAGAGCGCGTCTGGGGACAGTTTTCAGGCACTGAAGGGGCACAAATTTGTGGATCCACTCGCTGAACCCGGCGAAGCAGACCTCACAGCTCATGTTGATTTCGAAGCGCTCGCAAAACCTTACAGCAAGGCAACAGTGTGCGGCCCCACAGAACAAAGGGCCTTTCTTGAAGCGCTCGGCATCAACACCCGTGCCAACACCCTTGCTGCAACTGCCAACGAACAACAACGACGCGACATCACCTCAGCTCTGAAACGCTTGACGGAGAGAGACGCGATGGGCAGCCTCTTCAAGGTTATGGCCGTGACGTCACAAAGCGTCCCTGCCCCAGCAGGTTTCCCCGTCCCTGCAAGCTCCTAAGTGCGGCCACACACAATGATTCGAGGCCTACGTTGATACAATCCGATATCCTGTCAGCGTTCCCCAACATCGCCCATGGCTTTTTCACACGCGAGGGTGGCACTTCATCGGGCATTTATGAGGGCCGCAATTGTGGCTTAGGGTCTGACGACCTCCGAGCAAACGTGATCGAAAACCGCGGACGTACAGCAGACGACCTGGGCGTTCCCCGTGACCATCTGCTCACCGTCTATCAGGTGCACTCCCCAAACGTCATCGTAGCAGACAAACCCTGGGCAACCGATGTAGCACCGGAGGGAGATGCGCTTGTAACAGCAACCAAAGGTTTGGGCCTCGGCATCCTGACAGCAGATTGCACACCCGTTCTCTTCGCTGATCCAAAGGCAGGTGTTATCGGTGCTGCCCATGCAGGATGGAAAGGCGCCATTGGCGGCGTCCTGGAGGCAACCGTCGACGCCATGACAACGCTGGGGGCCAAACGTTCCGAGATCAGCTGTTCCATAGGACCCACAATCTCTCAGGCAAATTATGAGGTCGGTCCGGAGTTCCAGAAGCAGTTTGTGGCCGAGGCCCCTGACAACAGCATCTATTTTCTTCCCAGTGCCCGGGAGAATCACTACCAGTTTGATCTGCCCAGATTTGTGGCTGACCGGCTCGGCAGGCTTGGCATCAAAAGCATCGACAACACAAATCTGTGCACCTATGCCGACGCCGGGCGATTCTTCTCCTTCAGGCGGACAACCCACGCCGGAGAACCGGACTATGGGCGACAAATCTCCTCAATTGCTCTACTCGACGCATGACAGACT
Source organism: Rhodobiaceae bacterium (assembly GCA_003330885.1). NCBI lineage: Bacteria > Pseudomonadati > Pseudomonadota > Alphaproteobacteria > Hyphomicrobiales > Parvibaculaceae > Parvibaculaceae bacterium. The sequence continues at coordinate 2,058,439 of CP030277.1, forward strand.
TTGGTGTGAGGGCGTGGCCTTGCTACCCTTGAGCTGAAACGAATCGCTGATATGAGATCAGCGATATGAGGGGAAGCCAGCGCCGTGAGCGACAATGAGACCGCGACTGTCATGCAGCAAAAAAGCTGCAGCATGCGCACGACATGGGCGCTGGGCGTTTGTCTCACGAGCTTGCTTATTCTCTCGTCCTGCGGCGAGGACCGGCCCGAAACAAATACTCTGGGTTTAAACGCGCCATCGGACACGTCCCTGATCACTGGATCAGTTCAGGGCCTTCAGCGGCGCGGTGTCTTTATTCAGCTACCTGCCGGCCTTCCAGATGAATTGGCAAGCCAGCTATTGGCACGGTTCCAGGAAGCCAGCATCGCCAATCAACTGACGCTCGCACGGACAGGAACGGTACCCGAATACACAGTCAAAGGCGTGGTAAGGGCCGGTGCCTCGCGGAACGGCACCGCTGTGGTTGTGGTTTGGGAGGTGATTGGACCAGACGGGAAACGCGTTAAGCGCATGACCGACGATGTTGTGATTCAGCGACGCAACTCCGCAGACCCTGCCTTTTATGATCCCTGGGCCGTGGTAGATGAAGCAACGCTTGAGGAGATAGCAGACACGGCGGCATTGGAGCTTGCCGGATGGGTGTCCGACCAAACCTTGGGCGCGAGCCCCGATAGTGATGTATCGCTAACAACCGCCAGCATTGAAGATACCGAACCTACAGAGGCTCAAAATACTCAAGTCGCGGGTACGACGCCAAGCGTCGATCTTTCAACTCCCTCACTCTTGCAAGCAAGACAGCCAAACAACTCGCCGCCTGATCTCTCCGGCATCGCAGCGCGCAATGCGACTCTGGGCATTGCCTCTCCTGTCACAGCACCACCGCCACAAGCAGCCCAAACACAGAGCCCGCCGCGCTACGAAAGCGAAGAAGTGGTATCGCCCGCAGCAGCTCTGGAGCGGGCTACATTACCCCCGCAACCAAGCCAAGAGCCTCGAAGCAACAGCAATGGAACCCGCGCATTGTTTGACGTCGCAGTCGGCACCTCTCCTGGTGACGGCCGACTGTCGCTTGCCGCTGCCGTTCAAGAAGCGCTGGTGAAAGCGGACCACAAAGCCGAACGACAACAGGCATTCAGAGTTATTGGCAATGTTGCTCTGGAACCCGTCCGAGGGGGCACAACCCCTGGCATCATCAGCGTCAATATTGAATGGACCGTGACCACCAAAGAGGGAACACCCTTGGGGCTCATCACCCAGTCCAACCAGGTCGACGAAGCCGCATTGGCAGGTGCCTGGGGCAGTATTGCGACCGCCGCTGGCGCCGCCGCCGCTGACGGAATATTGCAGCTCATCAATGAACCGACACCGCCAGCGTGAACCAAAATGAGCCAGATTGAGATTGTTGCCACAAGGACACGGGTGTGCGGTTTACAGGCGACAACGAGCCTTGATACAACCCCGCCAGATGCAGCGCGGGTTCCGCAAACATCATTTCGAGCGTGGGTCCAATAAAGGGCTCACAACAGGGGAAAACAGATGAAACTGGTCGCAGGCAATTCAAACAGGGCACTTGCCGAATCCATTGCCGCCTATCTCAACCTTCCCTTGACGAAATCGGTCGTTCGCCGGTTCGCCGACATGGAAGTCTTCGTCGAAATACAGGAAAACGTGCGCGGTGAGGATGTGTTTGTCATCCAATCCACTTCTTTCCCGGCCAACGACCATCTGATGGAAACCCTCATCATCATTGATGCGCTAAAACGGGCGTCTGCCAATCGGATCACCGCCGTAATGCCCTATTTCGGCTATGCCCGGCAGGATCGCAAACCAGGCCCCAGAACGCCGATCTCCGCCAAACTGGTCGCCAACATGGTTGCCACAGCAGGTGCTGACCGCGTGCTGACTGTTGATCTCCATGCTGGGCAGATCCAGGGCTTCTTCGATATTCCAACCGACAATCTGTTCGCTGCCCCGGTCATGACCCGGGATATACAGGAGAATTATGAGGGCGCGGATAATCTGATGATTATCTCTCCTGACGTAGGCGGCGTTGTCCGCGCCAGAGCCTTAGCCAAACGCCTGAATGCCGATCTCGCGATTGTCGACAAACGGCGCGAGCGGGCTGGGGAATCGGAAGTCATGAACATTATCGGGGACGTGAGCGGCCGCCCCTGCATCCTGGTCGACGATATCGTCGATTCCGCTGGTACGCTCTGCAATGCCGCCGAGGCGCTGCTCGCTCAGGGCGCGACCGAGGTTTCTGCCTATGTCACCCATGGGGTGCTTTCTGGCGGCGCTGTCGCCCGTGTGACGGCTTCTCAGCTGAAAGAGCTGGTCATCACTGACACCATCCAGGCCACTGAGGCCGTCCGCGTGAGCCACAATATCCGCACCACCTCGATTGCCCCGCTCGTAGGTGAGGCGATGCGCCGGACCGCCGAAAGTCGCTCGGTTTCCAGCCTCTTCGACTGAGACAGCCCCTCCCGGCGCCTTTCACTAAGGTGTTGTTTTATGGGGGTTTCTGCGCTATCACGCCAACCGATCGCACTTCCACACCCCTGGAGGAGACTTGCGACGCCTAATTAGGGCCCTAGGGCCCTGTTTTTATTGGAGAATTTGCAATGGCCGATAATACTCAACTTACGGCCCAAGCACGAGACCGGGCCGGCAAGGGGGTCGCCCGGGCACTTCGTCGCGAGGGACGTGTTCCAGCGGTGGTTTATGGTGACAAGAAGTCGCCTGACCTCATTTCGCTCTCACACAATGAAGTAACGAAGCTCTGGAACCGGGGCACTTTCATGAGCTCCCTGCTCGATCTGGAAGTCGATGGCAAAACGCAACGGGTTATTCCCCGTGATGTACAGCTCGACCCAGTCAAAGACTTCGTGACACATGTCGATTTTCTGCGCCTTGGTAAGGGTGCGAAGATTGCTGTTGAAGTGCATGTGAACTTCGTCAACGATGAAGAATCCCCAGGCATCAAGCGTGGCGGTATTCTGAATATCGTTCGTCACGATGTGGAACTGAACTGCCCGGCAGAGTCGATTCCAGAATCAATCGAGGTTGATCTGACCGGCACAGACATTGGCGACTCGATCCACATTTCTGCGGTCAAATTGCCAGACGGTGTAACGCCCGCCATCACTGATCGTGACTTCACGATTGCTACCATCGCCGCACCAGCTGCTCTTGTCTCCGACGAGCAGGCCGCTGAAGAGGGCGACGGTGAAGAAGGTGAAGCAGCAGCTGAAGGTGAAGGCGAAGGAAGCGGCGACAGCGAAGGCTGACTGTCCTCTTCTGGCCTTTAAGGAGCATGTCACATGATCCTATTGGTAGGCCTTGGCAATCCGGGTGAAAAATACGCCCGTCAACGCCACAATATCGGATTTATGGCGGTGGATGAGATCATCCGCCGCCATAACTTTTCGCCGGAACGAAAACGCTTTCAGGGGCTTATCTGCGAAGGCACCCTGGATGGCGTCAAAGCGCTTATTCTCAAGCCACAGACCTATATGAACGAAAGCGGTCGCGCCGTTGGCGAAGCGATGCGTTTCTATAAGCTCAATCCGTCAGATGTTGTGGTGATGCACGACGAACTTGACCTGCCAGCGGCCAAGGTGCGCATTAAAACAGGCGGCGGCGCGGCGGGAAACAACGGCATCCGCTCCATTGCTTCTCATATCGGACCTGACTTCAGGCGCCTTCGCATTGGCATTGGTCATCCAGGTGACCGCGCCCGCGTCAGCGGTCATGTACTAGGTGATTTTGCCAAGGCCGACAAAGCCTGGCTGGAGCCCCTTCTCGATGCGATAGCCGAAGCGGCCCCCCTTCTGGCACAGGACAAAGATTCAAGCTTTGCCAATAGGGTTCATCTGATTTTGAACCCGCCCCAACCCAAAAAGCCCAAACCTGAGGGGCAGACAAAGTCTGACAACCTGGCGGGCCAAGCAAAACAAAAGGACACACCCGATGGGGTTTAAATGCGGCATTGTAGGCCTGCCAAACGTCGGCAAATCGACCCTGTTCAACGCGCTCACACAGACAGCGTCAGCACAGGCGGCGAACTATCCCTTCTGTACGATTGAACCCAATGTCGGCGAAGTCGCCGTCCCGGACACCCGGCTCGACAGCCTGGCGAGCATCGCTGAATCAAAAGAGATCATCCCGACCCGCCTTACCTTTGTGGACATAGCAGGCCTTGTAAAAGGAGCGTCCAAAGGCGAAGGCCTGGGCAATCAGTTTCTCGCAAACATTCGGGAAGTGGATGCCATCGCCTATGTCTTGCGTTGTTTCGAAGACGGGGACGTCACGCATGTGGAGGGCCGCATTGATCCCCTCGCCGATGCAGAGATCGTTGAAACGGAGCTGATGCTTGCCGATCTGGAAAGCCTGGAGAAACGCCTGCCCGCGCTGGAAAAGAAAGCGAAGAGCCAGGACAAAGACGCCAAGGAAGCCATTGATCTCATTGAGCGGGCCCTTTTGCAACTGCGCGAGGGAAAACCTGCACGTTTTACAGAGCGCACTGAGGATGAAGAGAAAGCCTTCCGCGGCCTCAACCTCCTGACGTCAAAACCTGTGCTCTATGTCTGCAATGTAGAAGAAGAGTCCGCTGGCACCGGGAATGAATTTTCCAAAAGCGTCGAAACCCGGGCTGCCGAAGAAGGCGCTGTGGCTGTCGTCATCTCTGCGAAGATTGAAGAAGAGCTGGCACAATTGGATGCCGACGAACGCACGGACTATCTCGAAGAGCTGGGGCTTGCAGAAGCTGGCCTCGACCGCCTGATCCGGGCGGGCTATGACCTTCTCCACCTCATCACCTATTTCACGTGCGGCCCAAAAGAAACCCGCGCCTGGACAATTACAGAAGGTACACTGGCCCCAGCAGCGGCTGGTGTGATCCATACCGATTTTGAAGCAGGCTTCATTCGAGCAGAAACCATCGCCTATGACGATTATGTAAGTCTGGGCGGTGAAACACCTGCCAAAGACGCAGGCAAGATGCGCCTTGAAGGAAAAGAATATCTGGTTGCAGACGGCGACGTCATGCACTTCCGGTTCAACAATTAGGGAGATTGAGGATGATCTATTGGGAGGACGTGCCGGTCGGACACTCGTTCACAACCGCTGAGCGCACCATCTCAAAAGAAGAAGTCATCGAGTTCGCCAGCGAATACGATCCTCAACCTTTTCACCTTGATGAAGAAGCCGCCAAAGATTCCATCCTTGGTGGCCTGTGTGCGAGCGGCTGGCACAGTTGTGCCATCGCCATGCGCCTTGTCTATGACAGTTTCCATGTGAAAGCCGCAACGCAAGGCTCCCCAGGCATCAAGGAATGTCGTTGGCGCCGCCCCCTCTATGCAGGCGAGACGGTCAAAGTCACCGTGAACTGCGTCAATGCGCGCCCATCCCAAAGCCGCCCCACCATGGGTCTCACAAATTGGACTTGGGAAATGACCAACCAGGCAGGCGAGACAATCATGACCACTGAAAGCTGGTTGATGATGGGCCGCCGCCCGGCTAACGCAGCCACACCGGAGGCGAACTGATGGCGTGGTTTGAGGACATCGAAATTGGCCGTGTGATAGAGCTCGGGAGCCACACCTTCACCAGCGACGACATCATTCGCTTTGCGGAAAAATATGATCCGCAACCGTTCCACACAGATCCAGAGGCCGCAAAAGACTCGCACTTTGGCGGGCTCGTGGCCGCAGGTTGGCACATCGCAGCCGTCTGGATGAAATTGATGATCGGGGCTCGAGAAACCGCCCCTAAAGATGAAAGCAAACCAGCGCCCGACGGGCGACAAGCACCGCAAGGCGGCCCTTCCCCCGGTTTCTTCGATCTGAAGTGGATCAAGCCAGTGCGCGCAGAAGACACCATCTCCTATCGCACCACGACGATTGAGAAAGTCGATCTGAAGAGCCGTCCCTATCAGGGCATCATTCGAAGTCTGAACGAAGGCTTCAATCAGGACGGCGAGTTGGTATTCTCCTTTATAGGACAAGGTCTGATCGAACGGTGCGAGCCCTACGCCGCACCCTCAGAAGGCTAACAAGCCAGCTCAGGCGAACCCAAACAGACGCTCTGCGTTGCCGCGCAGAATAGCGCGTCGCGCGTCAGGCTTACCTTCAGTGACCATCAGCACTTTCGCTTGCGTCGCTGCCAAATGATAGAAAGGCCAATCCGTCCCGTAGAGAAGCTTGTCTGGCCCAACTTCACGGACGAGCTGATCCAACTTGGTCACTCCCTGCCCATGAACACCAAGCCATAGGTTCGCGTATTTCTGCGCCAATGGAATGGCCTGGTCCACATCCCGCGCACCCGCATGGCCCATCACAAACTGCACTTTTGGAAAGTCCCTGATGGCCCCTTCATAGTGACGCATCAAGGCATATTTATGTGAGAACTCGGGTTCAATCCCCGCGCGCCCGCCGTGAAAGAGGATGGGCAAACCAAGCTCTCCGCATGTTTCGTAGATCGGCGACATAGCTGGATCGTCGGGATAGAAACGCTGCATGGTCGGATGCAGCTTGATCATGCGAATGCCTTGAGCAACAAGGGCCCGTAGTTTTTCTGGCGCGTCTGGATCTCCTGGTACAACAGATCCACCTCTTAGCAATCGAGGCTCTGCCTCCGCACTTTGGATGGCCTTCATCCAGTTCTCAGTCAGCGCATCACCAAATGGCAGTCCCCAGGCGATGGGCAGGATTTGCGCTTTCTCAACCCGACACTCATCCATTTCTGCCAGAAGGTTGGGTATCGTATGCGTCGCCGCTGCACCACTGCCGTGCAGAATTTGCGCAAGCGACATGAGTTGCAACCGCCGCAGAGCGGCCTCGGAAAAATTCGCGTTGATGTACACATCCAAGTCCAGCGGACAGCCGGGATCTGTCGCATCACAATCAAGCATGTATTCCACCCGCTCGCTCTGCGCAGAGAGATCAAGGTCAGGAGCAAACAGCATGTTCATGCCCAGATGCGCATGCACATCAATGGCTGCCGGCACGCTCTCGTCAACCAGAACCAAACGTCCTTTGGTATTCAATTCATACCAGGGAAGCGCTGCGAGCCCGCGGTATCCTTCATAAACCTGCACACCATACGGACCAGACCCGGACTGCGTTGCCTCACGCGCTTTCTGCGCAATCAGCGCATCGGCTTCTTCCTCTGTGTACCGCGCTGAAAAACGCTCACCACCGAACGCAAAATAGCCCCCGATGCCCGCAAGCGACGCCAATCCCGCAAATCCCAGAAAATGCCGTCGTTTCAAATTCATTTTTCTGCCCCCTGGCAATGCAAATACCAACCCGCATAGTACGCGCAAATCGTCACACCCGCACCCTTGCTGGTCAACCAACAACCACCAAACGTGAACACCGCCAATCAGCAGAAAAACGATTGCCGCCGCATAAGCTGACATGCACCATAAGAAAAAAGGAGACCCAACATGGCACGCAAAGGGAAAATGATCGAACTGGCCGGAGATCAAAATTTCGGTCTTGGTGCCTATCTCGTGACGCCAGCCGATGTCGATATAGAGCCAAATGGGCAAGGCCTCGTTCTCATTCAAGAAATCTTTGGCGTCACAGATCACATCAAAGAGCTTTGTGACGGACATGCGGAACGAGGCTTCACCGTCATCGCGCCGTCAATGTATGACCGCGGTGAAAAAGGCTGGCAATCTGACTACACGGGCGAAGGCTACAAGCGCTCTGTCAAACTTGCAGAAGAATTCGGTGGCCTCAACGCCCAAGGCGATGTTCAGGCCGCAATCGACTATTTGAAAGAAGCAGGTGCGGCAGCGGTCCACATAACCGGTTATTGTTATGGCGGATCCATTGCCTACATGGCCGCGTGGCGGTGCGAAGGCCTCACGTCGGCGGTCGGCTATTACGGACGCCTCATCATGCAAATGGAAGACGCCCCCCTCAAAGTCCCCACAATGCTCCACTTCGGTGACAAGGACGCCTCAATCCCCATCGATTGGGTGCGCGGGTTCAAAGAAAAGCGGCCAGACATCACAATCCATATCTATGACGCCGACCACGGTTTCAACTCAGACCGCCGCGAGCACTACTCAAAAGAAGCAGCCGAGCTTGCGCTTACCAGAACACTCGATTGGTTCGCTAACGCTTCGTGAGCCAGAAGGTCTCATGATTTCGGGTAAAGGATCATCTGCGTGCATCGAAAAAGCGCGATGACCTTGCCGGAAGTCTCGTTCGTTACTTCAACATCCCAGACATGGGTCGTGCGACCTTTATGGGCTGGCCGCGCAATGCCTGAGACGATCTCGCCTTCACGAGCACTCCCCAGGAAATTGGTCTTCAGTTCAACCGTGGTGAAGCTGGCGCCGTCAGGCAAGTTTGGCGACATGCCCGCCGCACACAGCCAGTCCGCCAAGGTGATCACCACCGGCGCCCACAGGAAACCCGTTCCCGCGATCACCGGTTCCGTAACGGTGAGCTGTCCTTCCACGCGGTCCGCATCGCAATAGGTGAGCGAAACGCCCACATGACCCGGATGTTTGTTGGCTGTGAACGCGTTTAGTCGCTCTACATAGTCATCGGTCATGGCCGGCCTCCCAGGCCAATCCTAAACGAGACATGTTGGACGTGGCGACTGATTTTCTTACGCCGCTCGCTCAAACAGGAGAGAGAGAGAGAGAGCGTCATTCAGGCCCCTCTCCAACCATGTTCGACTGGAAGTCGATTACACCGCCTGAAGGCTACGGTAGAGTTCTGTGCCTTCTGACGCGAACTGGTTGGACTCCTCAACCGCTTCTGCGATGGCACTCAAACTCTCGTTTACGTTGCTAACGGCGGTAGAAACAGTCTGCATATTGGAACTCATTTCACGGGTTGACGCTGTTTGCTCTTCGACCGCACCAGCAGCTGTCGTCACACTTGCTTCCACAGCATCCACCGCTGTCTTGATACCCGACAAACGCCCGACAACCTCTTCCGCAATGGTCTGCATCCCACTGATCTCACCGCTAATGTCATCTGTTGCTTTCGCGACCTGGTTAGCGAGGGATTTCACCTCTGACGCAACAACCGCAAACCCTTTGCCTGCCTCACCCGCGCGGGCAGACTCGATTGTCGCATTCAGCGCCAGCAGGTTAATTTGTCCGGCGATGTCCTGAATCATCTGAACAATATTACCCATCGCTTCTGCTGCATCGGTAAGCTTTTTCGTCGACTCATCCGCCTTAAGGGCTTCATCTGTGACTCGCTCAACCTCTGTCTTAGACGTCATCATGCTTTGGGCAATTTCCCGCGCTGACGCTTCAAACTCCTCTGCAGCAGACGCAACGGTTTGAACCATTTGAGATGTTTCGCCTGACGCCGCAGCCGCCGTCGACGACTGATCGTTGGCGCGACCAACAGCACTCAAAATTTTCTCAAGGTTTTCATCAACCAGAGCGCCCACGCGTTTGGCCTCCTGTTGGGCGTGAATCTGCGCGGTAATATCCGTTGCATATTTCACAACCTTGAAAGGCTTGCCGTTAGGGTCCAGAATTGGGTTGTAGGACGCCTGAATCCAGATCTCTCTGCCACCTTTGGCAAGCCGCTTATATTCTGCAGCTTGGTATTGCCCCTTCCCCAGCTGATCCCAGAAATTTTTGTATTCTGGACTCGTCACATATTCCGGATAGACAAACATGCGGTGATGCTTGCCTTGAACTTCTTCAAGCGTATACCCAACAGCACCCAGAAAATTGGCGTTAGCAGTAATGATGGTGCCATCCATCTCAAATTCAATCACCGCCTGCGATTTCGAAATCGCTTCAAGCTGACCGGAATAGTCTGCATTCTTCAAAGTCTGCGCGGTGATGTCAGTGGCATATTTTACGACTTTGACGACCTTGCCTGCTGCATTCAAAACAGGATTGTAGGATGCTTGGATCCAAATCTCCCTGCCCCCTTTCGCAACCCGTTTGAATTCCGCTGCCTGATATTCGCCAGCAGCCAGATTCTCCCAAAATTCTCTATAAGCCGCACTTTTTCCGTAGCTCGGGTCCACAAACATGCGGTGATGTTTGCCCTGGATTTCAGCTAGCGAATAACCGATGGCACCCAGAAAATTCTCGTTGGCGGTGATGATGGTGCCATCAGGCTCAAACTGGATGACAGCTTGCGATTTATCGAGTGCATCCAACAACGCATTCTGCCTTGCACCTCCAAAAGCAACTGAACCAGCTTTCCCGCGCAAAAAAGATATAACAGACATTGATCCACCCTTTTTTGATGGTCACCAGACAGTAGCGTCTGAACCATCTTCAATCTCGAAGGCTGATCCGGCTATCCAGATCTGCCAAACCCCATTCATGCGGAAACAATAAAAGCCCTTGCGTTCCACTACTGACCACAATGTCGAGAAGCCTAAATCAAAGGGTCTAAAAAAAAGGCTAATTCTAGTTAGACCCAAAAACATCTCTGGGAAGCTCGGGAAAACAGAGGCTGGCAATCGTCGGAATTTACGGCAAACAAAGTCTTAAAAATATGGCTGTCAGTCCCGCTGACCATAACCCTTGAACTTATCAAGCACGCGCTGCATCTCGTCATCACTCAACAGGGGCACCGAACCAAGCTGACGCGCCCGGCCATATTGGTCTGCAAGCGTTTCTACCTCCACAGCCAGCTCGTAGGCTTTCCCAAGGCTCGATCCGCACGCAATCACCCCATGATGTGAGAGCAGACAAGCGGTGCGATCCTCCAGGGCCCGCACAGCAAAGGTTGCCAATTCTTCCGTACCGAAGGTCGCATAAGGGGCACACCTGATATCCGCTCCACCCGCTGCCGCAACCATATAGTGGAAAGCAGGTATCCCCTCTTCCAGGCACGCAAGCGCAGTAGCTGCATTAGAATGGGTATGAACAATGGCGTTCACGTCTTCTCTAGCAGCATAGATAGCTGCATGAAAATGCCATTCCGATGACGGCTTTCGGGAGCCGGGCGGCACGGACCCATCCAGCCCCATGGACACAATGTCCGATGGCACAAGGTCTTCATACGCCATGCCTGTAGGGGTGATCAAAACACGCTCACCGTCGCGAACAGACACATTGCCCGACCGACCTGCCGACAGGCCGGATGTGGACATGGTCAAGGCCGTATCAATAACCGATTGTGCCAATGCGCTCATGATCTCTTCTCCGGAAAGAGCGAGAGCAGTCCCTCTCGCGAGGCAGCGCAAATTCCCTTGTCGGTCACAAAAGAGGTCACAAGACGGGCCGGCGTCACATCAAAGGCAGGGTTAGCCACATTGCTGCCTGCCGCACTCACCTGTACTTCCTGAACCTGTCCCTCTGCCGTTAGCCCAGAAACATGGGTCACCTCACGAGCATTGCGCTCTTCAATGGGAATATCCGCGCCCCGCTCTAACTCCCAATCAATAGTCGTATGGGGAAGCGCCACATAGAACGGTACATCGTTGTCAAACGCCGCAAGGGCCTTTAGGTAGGTCCCGATCTTGTTGCACACATCCCCACTCGCCGCCGTTCGATCTGTTCCAACGATACACATATCAACTTGGCCGTTCTGCATCAGATGACCGCCAGCATTGTCGACGATCACTGTATGGGGTACGCCCTCCTGCCCCAATTCATAGGCCGTGAGAGCCGCGCCCTGGTTGCGGGGCCGGGTTTCGTCGACCCAGACATGGACAGGTACGCCTTCCTCCCGCGCCACATAAATCGGCGCCGCTGCAGTTCCCCAATCAATGGTTGCAAGCCATCCGGCATTGCAGTGGGTCAGCACGTTGACAGGCTTACCACCATTTACCTCCGCAATGCCCTTGATCAATGACGCACCATGCTCACCGATCCGGCGGCTCACCTCAACATCAGCCTCAACGATTTCCATTGCCCTTGCATAAGCCGCCTCAGCGCGGGTATGCGGCACATGGTGAAGCACAGCATCTGACACTTCGTCCAACGCCCATCTGAGATTGATCGCCGTTGGTCGTGTGGCATGCAATCGGGCGTAAGCCTCTTTCAGGCCAGCGTCTGACGGATCGTCACGCAATGCCAACGCCAATCCAAACGCGGCTGTCGCCCCGATGAGAGGTGCACCGCGCACGGACATGTCTTTGATTGCCCGCGCGACATCGTTCAAGTCTCGCAAGACGGCCACTTCAAAAACATGCGGTAATTTTTGCTGGTCGATGATGGAGACGGTCCATCCATCCTCATTCAGCCAGATGGTGCGCATATGTTTACCGTCTATGCGCATGATGCCTAGTCTCCTTCAAAGGTACAGAGGGACAGTACTTCAATGTCATAGCCTTCAAGGCGGTCACGGCCACCAAGCGCAGGCAGCTCGACCACAAAACTCGCACCGAGCACATTGGCACCTGCACGGCCAATCAGCTTAACCGCTGCCTCGGCAGTCCCGCCTGTGGCGATCAGATCATCCACCAGCAGAACATTGGCTCCTTTGGCAACCGCATCCGTGTGGATCTCCACAATGTCGGTGCCATATTCAAGCTCATATTCCTGGCCCATCGTCTCTGCAGGCAGCTTGCCTTTTTTGCGAACGGGGATGAACCCCTTGCCCAACTGGTGCGCAACGGCGCCACCGAGAATGAAGCCCCGCGCCTCAATGCCCGCAACCATGTCAATGTTGGCACCAACATGAAGCTGAACCAGCGCATCGACAGACTGCCGGAACCCCTGCGCGTCAGAGAGAAGCGTGGTGACGTCGCGAAACTGAATCCCAGGCTTGGGGTAGTCAGGAATGGTGCGAATATAGTCTTCGATCTTTTTCATGTGTCTTTCTCCGAGCGCTTCCAGGAAACGCGCCAATATGTCCTTAGCGATTTTCCGTCAGGAAGCGCGGACCGTTACAATACGCGGCCAGCGACCGCATCAAGTTTAGCAAGAAGTCCGGGGTCTCGCGCATCAGGCCCAGTGATGATTGCCATCTCCAGCGCCTGATCATGCCCCTGCGGACAGGGTGCCCTATCTTTGCCGGCAATAGAACCAATCAACCGGCGCAACATCGCCCGCGACCGTTCCGCATTGTCCGTCAAAATCTGGATCACCTGCGCCACATCTACATCGTCTTCGTGCGGATGCCAGCAGTCATAATCTGTCACCATGGCAACGGTGGCGTAACAAATCTCCGCTTCCCGAGCGAGCTTCGCCTCTGGCATGTTGGTCATGCCGATCACAGAACAGCCCCAGGAGCGGTAGAGCTCTGATTCAGCACGTGAGGAAAATTGAGGGCCTTCCATAGCAAGATAAGTCCCGCCGCGCGTGTGAGGGATGTTCTCAGCCGCACACGCGGCCTCCAGCAGGTCACCCAGGCGCGTATTTACAGGATCTGCCATCGAGACATGAGCCACGCATCCTTTGCCAAAGAAGCTCTTCTCTCGGGCGAATGTCCGGTCGACAAACTGATCCACAATCACAAAATGACCCGGGGGCAACTCCTCTTCGAGAGAGCCCACAGCTGACACAGAGACAATGTCGGTCACCCCGACCCGTTTCAGAACATCAATGTTTGCGCGGTAATTGATGGAACTGGGGCTGTGTACATGGCCACGTCCATGACGAGGCAGGAAGACAAGCTGAACACCATCAAGCTCGCCAAAGTGAAGCTCATCTGAGGCCTCACCCCAGGGGCTCTCGACCCGCTCCCACCGTTCGTTTTCAAGGCCCGGAAAGTCATAGACCCCGCTGCCGCCCAACACACCCAAAACTGTCTTTGTCATCTTGCCTCCGACCACTCGTACATGCGCCCAACAACTAGAGCATTTTCAGCAAAACTTGTCAGACTTTTGCGGTTCGAAAATGCGTCGACAAAAGAGCATTTTCAGGAAAAGTGGGCCCGGTTTTCCGTCCGGAAATGCGTCGACAAAAGAGCATTTTCAGGAAAAGTGCCGATACAGACTTGGGGTTTTCCGTCCGGAAATGCGGCATAGAAACGAAAAAGGGCCCCCGAAACGGGAGCCCTAATCATGTCATGCTTATGCAATGTTTAGTGAGCGTCAGCCCAGACCTTGCGCATTGTGAAATACATGAGACCTGCAAAGATGGTCAGGAAGATCATGACCTGGAAGCCCAGACGATGACGTGCCTCACGGGTTGGCTCAGATGCCCATGTCAGGAACGTTGTCACGTCCTTGGCATACTGATCCACCGTCATTGGCGCACCGTCTTCATAGTCAACGATCTCGTCTGACAGTGGGTTCGCCATAGCCAGCAGATGGCCAGGGAAGTAGGCATTGTAGTTCATGCCCGCAGGAACATCGAACCCTTCAGGCGCATCTTCGTAGCCTGTCAGCAGCGAATAAACATAATCCTCTGCACCGCCGCGAGCTTTCACAACAAGCGACAGATCAACCGGGTAAGCACCGCCATTGGAGGCACGCGCAGCGTTTTCATTTGCAAAAGGCGCCGGGAAAGGGTCCTTCGGCATACGAGCACGCTCAAACATGTCACCGTAATCATCCGGTCCATCTTCAATCGTGTAGTCCGCTGCGATCACCTTCACTTCATCTTCGGTGAATTCCGGACCGCCAGGCTGTGCCAGGTTACGGAACTTCATGAGGTCCATTGCATGGCAAGCCGCACAGACTTCTGAATAGACCTTATAGCCACGCCGCAGAGCAGACCGGTCAAATGTGCCGAACGGCGCATCGAAGGACCAGTCACGTTCCTTCAGCTCAACAGCAGGGCCGGCAGCCTTAGCACCGCCCATCGTAAGGAACATCGCCCCAAGCACGACGATCGCAACTGCGCCCAGGAAGGGAACAACGCTACATGCGCGGGTGAAGATGCAAGGACGGCTCTCAGTTTCGTTCAAATGTGTGGTCATTTTTCCGCCCCTTATCCGCGTGTCTCTGGAGACGCGGCCGCTTCAGACGAACCGCCCCCGCCACTCAGCACCGACTGCGCAATGCTCTCCGGCAAAGGTTTCGTCTTCTCAACAAGTCCCAGTACCGGCAGAATGATGAGGAAATGAGCGAAGTAATATGCCGTCAGGATTTGAGCAGCAATCACATACCCGCCTTCAGCCGGCTGACCACCCAGATACCCAAGACCAAGACAGCAGGCCACGAAGATCCAGAAGAACTGGCGGAACAGAGGACGGAAGCGCGCTGAGCGTACTTTCGACGTATCCAGCCAAGGCAGCACGAACAGGATCCCGATCGATGCAAACATGGCAATCACGCCACCAAGCTTGGAGTCGATTGGACCAATGTCGAACGTGATCGCACGCAGGATCGCGTAGAAGGGCAACAGATACCATTCAGGCACAATGTGCGGCGGCGTCACCAGCGGGTTCGCTTCGATATAATTGTCCGCGTGGCCGAGCGCGTTCGGATTGAAGAACACGAAGTAGCCAAAGAGCAGCAGGAAGATCGACAGACCGAATACGTCTTTGATCGTTGCGTAAGGTGTGAACCGGACAGTGTCCTGTTCGTCCTTCACGTCAATCCCAGCTGGGTTATTCTGACCCGTCACGTGCAGCGCCCAAATGTGGAGCGCCACAACCCCTGCAATCAGGAAGGGGATAAGATAGTGAAGGGAGAAGAAGCGATTGAGCGTTGGGTTATCAACGGAGAACCCGCCCCAGAGCCATTCCCGCAGTGGATCGCCGATTAGCGGGATCGCACCAAACAGGTTGGTGATAACCGTCGCACCCCAGAAGCTCATCTGTCCCCAAGGAAGCACATAGCCCATAAAGCCAGCAGCCATCATCAGGAGGTAGATCAAAACGCCCAGAATCCAAAGCACCTCACGCGGCGCCTTATAGGAGCCGTAATAGAGGCTCCGGAACATGTGGATGTAGACGGCGAGGAAGAACATGGAGGCGCCGTTCGCATGAACATAACGAATGAGCCAGCCATAGTTCACGTCGCGCATAATGTGCTCAACGCTGTTAAACGCCATGCTCACATGCGGCGTGTAATGCATTGCGAGCACGATGCCTGTCACAATCTGGATCACAAGACAGAAGGTCAGGATTGCCCCGAACGTCCACCAGTAGTTCAGATTGCGAGGCGTCGGATAGACGATAAAGGAGTCATACCCCAGACGCATGATCGGAAGACGATCATCCATCCACTTGGTAAAGCCATTTGAGGGCTCGTAGGTGCTTTCACCGCTCATGATCTGTTCCCTCAACCAATCTTGATTTTGTCGTCGGACAGGAAGTCATATTCAGGTACTTCCAAGTTGAGTGGCGCTGGGCCGCGACGGATACGGCCAGCCGTATCATAGTGCGAACCGTGGCATGGGCAGAACCAGCCATCATAATCGCCCTTCTCATCAGCAACCTTCTGCCCCTTCGGCACACAGCCAAGGTGCGTACAGATACCGACCATCACCAGCCATTCTGGCTTGATGACACGTTCTGCATCTGTCTGAGGATCTCTGAGATCAGCAAGGTTGACCGCATCGGCCTCCGCGATCTCTTTTTCGGTGCGGCGGCGGATGAAGACAGGCTTCCCGCGCCATTTAACCGTGATGGACTGGCCCACTTCCACATTGGAAATGTCCACTTCGATGGAAGCGAGCGCCAAGGCGGACGCATCCGGATTCATTTGATCGATGAGTGGCCAGGCAATGCCCGCAACGCCTACAGCAGCAAAAGCGCCTGTGGCTACATAGAGGAAATCGCGCCGTGTCGGCTCATCCGTGTCGGTGGTTGCCACGGTTGAGGTCTCCTTTATTTAAAGTGCAGCGCCAGCCCAGTTGACCATCGTCAGGTGGCCAGGACGGACGCCCAAAACCGGAATTTGCGGGGCTTTGTCCCCTCGTCCCCGCATTGCCGCGTTTGTGGCATTCCATACATAAATTGTCCAGTCCTTGGGACTTTGAAGTGGCAGGATGACGCATGCGGCGATCTGTGCGAGATCACCTAAGGAATGCCATAGCTGTTTGAGGAAACCGTAAACAATGCGAATTGCCCTATTTGAGCCCGATATACCGCAGAATACTGGGAATATTCTGCGTTTGGGGGCCTGCCTGGGGGTGCCTGTGGATATTATCGAGCCCTGCGGCTTCCCGCTCTCAGACCGGGGTCTGAAACGCGCCGGATTGGATTATCTGACCATCGCGACCATGCATCGTTTCGATTCGTGGGAGGCCTATCTGGAGAATCTGGAGCCCGAAGCCCGCCTGATCCTCATGACCACGGCGTCTGCTGAGCCCTACCAGGACTTTGACTATAAAGAAGGGGATGTCCTGCTCATGGGTCGAGAGAGTGCCGGCGTACCGCCCCATGTCCACGACCGTGCAGATGCCCGCCTCTTTATTCCCATGGCACCTGGTGCGAGATCCCTCAATGTCTCCTCTGCCTGCGCAATAGTGACCGGCGAGGCGCTCCGTCAGCTCAGCGCCTTTCCGGCCGTGACCTAAAGAGCCGCTCTAAACAGCCTTGGAATGCCTGCCTGCACCGTTTGATAGATAGGTGTCGAAGGCCGCCGCTGCGACACGCACCAGCGGCCGCCCTTCCTCTGTGACCACCAGACGATCCCCCTGCAGTTCAACCAGCCCATCATCCATGAGCGGTTCCAGGCGCTTCAGTTCTTGTTTGTAATGGTCGCGCCCGCCTGCAAGGTCCGCCCGCAGCGCGCACATAAGGTCATTGATAATGTCCCGCCGCTCCCGGTCATCCTCACTTAAAGAGCGCCCCTTAACGATGGGCAGGTGTCCCGCCTGCACTGCCTCTTTGTAGGAAGCCAGCGACGGCTGGTTCTGCACATAGCCTTGCGGCAAGGACCCGATAGAGGAAGCCCCAAGCCCGATCAGCGTTTCCGCGTCGTCACTGGTATAGCCCTGGAAGTTCCGCTGCACCCCCTCGCCCGCTAACGAGTCCCCTGGGAGCGCAAAATGGTCAAACCCAACCGCTACATAACCGAGCTCAATCAACCGCGCGCGGGCCGCCTCAAATTGCGCGAAGCGGGCCTCGGCGTCCGGCAGAGCCGCCTCATCAATCATTTTCTGGTGGCTCTTCATCCATGGCACATGGGCATAGCCAAAGAGCGCCACCCGCTGTGGCTCCAGTGATACCGCCAGATCCACCTGATCAATCACGGTCTCAACAGTTTGGTACGGGAGCCCATACATGAGATCCATATTGATGGCCGTGATCCCGGCGTCCTGCAGCCAGCCCACAACCTGGGCTGTCATGTCATAGGGTTGGATACGATTGATCGCCTTTTGAACCCGATCATCAAAATCCTGCACCCCGATACTGACCCGGCTCACGCCCGCTGCAGCCAAAGCCTGCACATAGTCTTTTGTGGCCGTGCGTGGATCGAGTTCCACCGCGAGCTCCACATCATCGCAGAGATCAAAATGAGTGTTCAGCACATCTACCATGCGCACCCAATCATCCGGCGTCAGCATGGTGGGACTGCCTCCCCCCCAATGAACATGAGCAACGGGATAGCGGTTCGGAAGCGCCTCAGCGAGGAGCGCTATTTCATTCAGGACATGATCGACATAAGAGGCGACCGGGTCATAGCGCGCCACGATCTTGGTATTGCACCCGCAGAACCAGCACATGGCCGCACAAAAAGGAACATGGATATAGAGGGACAGGGGTTTGGAGGGATCAAGCTCCGCCAGCCAGACACGATAGGCCTCCTCTCCCACGCTGTCTGAAAAATGGGGGGCGGTGGGATAGCTCGTGTAGCGCGGCACCGGCCGGTCATACTTAAGAGCAAGAGAAAGCGAAGAACGGGTCATGAGCTACTTCAGTTTTGGGCCACACCAGCATATTGTGCGCCAACTTAAGACACACACGCCCGTCCGCGCCTTGACCCAAATCATGGGGCCATCTCATGGGCAAGGCGCGCCAAAACCACAGAGTGAACATGGATATCGACGCAGCAAAGACCAAAGCCGAAACCTGGTTCCAATCGCTTCGCGACGAGATCTGCGCTTCTTACGAACAGTTAGAGGACGAACTGACAGGCACATTGGCTGATCGTCCAGCGGGACGCTTTGAACGCACACCCTGGAACAGAGGCGATGCAAACGAGGAAAAAGGCGGCGGCGTCATGTCAGTTATGAAGGGCCGCGTCTTTGAAAAAGTCGGTGTCCACACCTCCTCAGTGTTTGGCGAATTCTCTGAAGAGTTTCGCGCGCAAATTCCTGGCGCCGACGAAGACCCCCGCTTCTGGGCAAGCGGCATCTCACTCATTGCCCACCCGCAAAACCCAAACGTGCCGGCGGTACATATGAACACCCGCATGATCGTCACGACGAAATGGTGGTTTGGCGGTGGGGCGGACCTAACGCCGGTGCTTGATCGCAACCGCACCCAGAAACACCAAGACACGATTGATTTTCATGCCGCCATGCAGATGCCCTGCGACGCACACGGGCGCGATTTCTACGAGCGCTTTAAAAAATGGTGCGATGAATATTTCTACCTGCCTCACCGCGACGAGCCCCGCGGCATTGGCGGCATCTTTTATGACCGCCACAATACCGGCGACTGGGACGAGGACTTCGCCTTTACGCAAGACGTAGGCCGTGCCTTCCGCGACATCTATCCAGAGCTTGTGCGCCGTCACATTGATGAGCCCTGGACAGAGGCCGACCGGGAAGAACAACTCATCCGGCGCGGGCGTTATGTGGAATTCAATCTGCTCTATGACAGAGGCACAACCTTTGGCCTCAAGACCGGCGGTAATGTGGACTCAATCCTGTCCTCTATGCCACCCGAAGTGAAATGGCCGTAAGGTTGCCTATCTAACGTAGGATCCGTACGGCGTTGACGTCATCAACTAGAATCTCTTCGACACCCACAACGTGCGGCAGACAGTGAATGCCCACAAAGAGTTCGTAGGTCGCGGGCCGAGTTAAATGAGCCCGCGCCCGACGGCCCGTGTTGATATAAAATGCAATGCAGGTCTCATCCCTGGTCTCAACATAGTTATAGAGACCAGGACCCTGGCTGAAACTATATTTACGAAAAGACCGCGACCCCACATAAGCGTTGGTTCTGCCAACAAACTCCGTACGGTCTAACCAGCGCTCAAAAGATACCCGGTCCTGCACCTTGAAAAGCATTTGGCCTCCATTGCTCACGCAATGTTCAAGATGTCCGGAAACAATGTAGGCAACCTGAGACTGGCAATGACCGTAAACAACTTGCTCAAGTCGAACTAGATCGATCCGTGTTTCGGATAGATCAAACACACTCTCGCTCGGGGCAAGTTCCTCGCGATCTTCAAAAGCGGCGGCAGGAGTTAGACAAACCACAACGGCGAACAGAACATTTAGTAAGTGTCGTTTCATGGTGAAATCGTGCCACGAGGACATACGATAAACAATCGGTTCTTCATCTCGATAGGCCCGACGGGTCATCAACGCTCAAGCAAACACTAAAAATGCGCGGCGTAACCACCATCCACAAAGAGCACATGACCGGTGACGTAAGACGCCGCTTCTGACGCGAGGAACACCGCCGCGCCGCCAATCTCTTCCGGGCGCGCCCAACGTTCAAGGCTCGTGCGTTGTTTAAGCCATGCATCAATCGACGGGTCAGAGGCCAGCTCCTCATTGCGTTCTGTTGCAAAGAAGCCTGGCGCAATGGCGTTCACAGTGATCTGTCGTTCGCCAAGCTCTGCCGCCAACGCACGTGTGAGCGATTCAAGGCCACCTTTGGCAATCGTGTATGGCGTGTCACCCTTGTTCGACAACGGCCCGGCGATCGAGGTGATGTTGATGATGCGTCCGCCCGCGCCCATAAGTGCTGCGGCGCGGCGCGACAGATCAAACGGCGCCACAAGATTCACATTGAGCATAGTGCGCACATCGTTGAGTGAGTGATCATCCAGCGCACGGCGGTCGCGTAGCCCCACATTGTTTACAAGAATGTCGAGCCCATCCTCACGAAGCTCGTCAAATGCAGAGGCAACAGCCACCTCGTCCGCGACATCAAAAACCAGCGGATGCACATCACCTTCTGCGCAGAGCTTTTCTGCAGCGGCTTCTGCTCGTGCCGCATCGCGACCGTTGAGGAGCACTTGCGCACCAGCCCGGCCAAGAGCTCTAGCAATCTCCAACCCAAGCCCCTGCGTGGCGCCGGTGACAAGCGCCCTCTTGCCTCTTAAGGAGAAAACCGATCCGTCAGCCACGGCTCAATACACCGTTGCCTGCACGACAGCCTTCAGGCGTTCAATGATCGAGAATTCATCGTCGATAAACCCGGCATCGACCCACCACTCTTCGACCTCTTTGTAGACGCGGCTCATCTCCGGGCCTTCGGGAACGCCAGCGGCCTTCATCATCGATCCATTGAGCATCAATTTGGGCCGTTCCCAACTGTCTGCCATCGCCAGAAGTGCCCGCCATTGCATCGCGTTGGCACCCTTCTTGTCTGTGGCCCAGCCAAACATGACCCGATCTTTGAAACACTGCACGCCCATGACGTAGAGCGCCTTATGAACTTCACGCACCGAGAGATAGCAGACGATTTTCGTGTCATCTGTCTGCATGTCTCTAATGCGGTCCCTGTCTTTGTTCGAAAGCTTCAACCGGGTCGCGAGTGCGTCGACACCATCGGTATCAAGCTCCAGCGCGCTTGAAAGTCGCAACACCGGGTCAGACGTAAAGAGTTGGTTCGCTTCAATGTCCACCACCGCTTCCAGCCGGTCGAGGCGCGTGGCTTCAGGCAGAATGAGTGGCAAAATGCCCGTCGCCGCCATTTGCCGAAGCGCATTGCCCGCCTCATCCGCACCAAGCAGCTTCAGAAGCTCCGCCTGCACCCGTTCCGCAGACAGCTGCTTCAATCCTGCAGCTTCTTCGGCACAGGCCTTCAGCCCCGCCGCATCTGGCTCGCCCGATCCATAGTGAGCATGAAAACGAAAGAACCGTAAGATGCGCAGATAGTCTTCGCGGATCCGGTCATGCGGGTCGCCAATAAAGCGCACTAACCGCGCGTCGAGATCAGAGCGTCCACCCAGCGGGTCGTGCACAGTCCCATCCATATCCGCATAAAGCGCGTTCATGGTGAAGTCGCGGCGCTTCGCATCCTCCACCCAGTCCTCTGTGAACGCGACATCCGCGCGCCGACCATCTGTTGCCACGTCCACCCTAAGGGTCGTGACTTCAAAATGTTTGCCTTCGAGCACTGCTGTGACGGTGCCATGGTCAAAACCGGTCGGCACAACTTTAACACCTGCGGCTTCCAGAAGCTTTGTCGCCGCAGCGGGAGCATGAACCGTCGCAATATCCACATCGCTCACAGGTTCCATCAGAAGCGCATTGCGAACACACCCGCCAACAAACCGCGCTTGCCCGTCAGCGCCGCCGAGCGCCTTCATCACCGTTTGCGTGGTTGCATTCTTCAACCAGTCATGGACAGCGAGTTCGCCTCGCTTTTGTTCACTCATCACCTGCTCCCAAATCCAGGCACCGGGCCTTACTCGACCGTACCTGATTGAATTTCGCCATCGATCAATCGGGCAGGCTCATAGTCAGTACCTGCGGTGTTGGCGGTGTAAATACCCGCAACGACCATACTCCCAACACCCAGTGTCAATCCCGCGACGATCAACCAACCGAAAGGAGCTTCACTCCATTTAAGGTCTGGACGGTCCTCGGCCTTGCGGGAAATGAGGATAAACACCCAATAGGTCGCAAAAGGCAGAAGGAAGAAAAGAAAGTTGATGAGGAAGCGCGCCATTAAGCCTGAGTCCCTTGATGCAATCTGTCGTGCAAGTTCCGGATCATACCGGCTGTTGCGCCCCATATATAGTGACCCTGATAGGGCATTGCATAATATGCCCGGCGTTTTCCGCGCCAGAAAACACTATGGCGTTCATGGTTATCGACATTCATGAGAAAGCTGAGCGGCACTTCAAATATTTCAGCCACCTCACCCGGCTCCGCCGTCAAGGAAAAGCCTGGGCGTACAAAAGAGATGACGGGCAGGATGCGAAAGCCGGTGCCAGTTTCGTAAGGGTTGAGAAAACCCGCCACATCCACAAAGGAACGATCAAGCCCCACCTCTTCTTCGGCTTCCCGCAGCGCACCGTCGACCGGGGTTTCTCCCGGCTCAACTTTGCCACCCGGGAAAGCCACCTGGCCGGAATGGGAATTAAGGTGGTCAGCCCGCCGGGTAAGCAGAACCGTCGGCCCCCCATCATGTTCAATGATCGGCACAAGCACAGCCGCAAGACGAAGGTCTGGCCGGTCCTTTGGGTCAACCCAGTCGTCCGGGTTCAAGTCTTTATCGCCGCGCACACCGGCACCCGTGGGTTCCAGAATGCGCTCCAGCGAAGGGGTTTCCAGGTCAATGCTGGCCAGAATGCGCGCTTTGTAATCTTCCATGAACCTCAGGCCACCAACTCGCCCGCAGGCATGAACTTGTAGAAATCACCGGAACTCCAAACGCCGAACCAGCGCGCGCCCTCTATCTCTTCTTCCACACCAAGCTCCACGAGATCGTAGAAGACAGCCCTGTTGATAAGCGCTTCAAGTCGAGCACGAACCAGAACGTACGGAGCAGGTTCCCCTGTCGCATTGTCTACTTCGAATCGCAAGGGGTGCTCGGCATCGACCATCACACGATCGCCCACGCTTGTTTCAAAGGAGAGCACTTGAGACTGACCCTCTCCCTCTACAGACATCGCTACAGCTAAAAACGGTACGTCATCGACGGTGATCCCGATCTTCTCGACCGGAGTAACAAGGAAATAGTCATCCTCATCTTTTCGCAAAACCGTCGAAAAGAGCCGCACCAACCGTTCACGCCCGATGGGTGAGCCCAGATAATGCCAGGTGCCGTCCCGCTTGATCCGCATATCGAGATCACCACAGAAAGGCGGGTTCCATATGTGGACAGGCGGCAAACCCCGTGCCTTGTCTCCTGCAGCCTGCGCGGCTCCCAAGCCTTTGAGAACTTCAGTAGGTGCTCGTACTGACACCTCAGCAGACCCCCCATTTCCCGTTTTTTCGCTTTCAGACATCAAAAATCTGCCTTCTCACAACCTTGTCATGTCCCCGAAAGTATCCTCAGGACCGAAAGCCGGGCCATAATGGCCGAATTGGCGGTCACAAAGGGGACACGAGTCCCGCTACACTGGCCAAACGAAGACAAAAAGCCACCGATTCCCCCGTGCCGGGCCTTATTCCCGTCTCACGCAACCATATATGTAGGGCAATGCAGACAGTCAGTGAAGAAGGCGGCGACGTCGTCAAAGAAATTGAAGCCGCCGGTGAGAAGATCGCCCGAGCGAAATCCGCCATTGGCGAGATCATCTATGGGCAGGAATCCGTCGTCGACCAGACACTGATAACCGTCCTGGCCGGCGGCCACGCTCTTCTTGTCGGTGTCCCAGGCCTTGCCAAGACCTTGCTCGTCCACACCATGGGCACGGTTCTGGGGTTGGATGATAAGCGCGTTCAATTCACGCCCGATCTCATGCCCGCAGATATTGTGGGCTCAGAAGTCCTGGAAGAAAGCGAGAGCGGAAAACGCAGCTTCCGCTTCATTCCCGGTCCTGTGTTTTGCCAACTTCTCATGGCCGACGAAATCAACCGCGCCAGCCCCCGCACCCAGTCCGCTTTGCTGCAGGCCATGCAGGAACACCACGTGACCGTTGCCGGACAACGTCACGAACTGCCCCGGCCCTTCCATGTGTTGGCGACGCAGAACCCACTGGAGCAGGAAGGCACTTATCCGTTGCCTGAAGCCCAGCTCGACCGGTTTTTGATGGAAATCGACGTCCATTATCCTGACCTGGAAGCCGAACGCCGCATGTTGCTCGCAACCACCGGGTCAGATGAAGCAACAGCAAAGCAGGTTCTCACCTCAGAGGAACTGCAGCAGATCCAGCGCCTTGTTCGCCGCATTCCCGTCGGCGATCAGGTCGTCGATGCCATCCTGGAGCTCGTGCGAAGCGCCCGACCAAACGAAGGGGATGTGGCTGAGGTTGCAGAACATGTTGCCTGGGGCCCCGGCCCTCGGGCGAGCCAGGCCCTTATGCTCGCCGTTCGCGTTCGCGCCCTGATGGATGGCCGCTTTGCGCCTTCCATCGATGACGTGGTCGCCCTGGCAGAACCCATTCTCCGCCATCGCATGGCGCTGACATTTGCAGCCCGCGCAGAAGGCGTCACTATTGCCGGAGTGATTGACCGCTTGACGAAACGGCTGGGGTAATACGCCTTATGGCCAAAATGTCGACCAGCCCCAGTGACACGACCACTTTTGCTGAAGCCCAGTCTCTTGCGGCAGGTCTGCCGCCATTGATGGCAGAGGCAGAGCGTGTCGCGACCACGGTCGAGCAAGGCATACATGGACGCAGGCGCACTGGACCTGGCGAAAGCTTCTGGCAATACAGGCGCTATGATGCAGGAGACACGGCCAACGCTGTTGACTGGCGCCAGTCCGCCCGATCCCAACATCTCTTCGTGCGAGAAAATGAATGGGATGCCTCCCAAAGCGTATGGCTTTGGTGCGATCAATCAGCATCCATGTCTTACAGGTCGGACCTCGCCCCCTGCCTCAAGAGAGACCGCGCCCTTGTCTTGGGGTTAGCCCTCGCCAACCTCTTGACCCGAGCAGGAGAGCGGGTGGCAGCTCTCGGCCAGGACGGCATACCTAGTAGCGGTCGCACGGGGCTTAATCGGCTGACCAATCATTGGCTGAGCGACAAAGCGCAGGCAAGCGAGCATTCCGGCCTGCCGCCCCTTCAGGGCCTTCCGCGATATGCCACCATGGTGCTAATCGGAGACTTTCTTGATCCAACAGCGGCCCTTACAAAGCGTGTCCGGCAGCTTGCCGCCTCCGGTGTAGCCGGTCATCTTGTGCAGGTTCTGGATCCGGCGGAGACCGACCTCCCCTTTGATGGACGCACAGAATTTGAAGGAGTTGAAGAAGACCTCAAGCTTCTAGTGAGCCGGGCTGAGACCATTCGCACTGCCTATCAGGACCGGCTTGCCAGCCACCAGGCAGTCTTGCGCGACATGGCGAGATCAATCAGCTGGTCTTTTGCCACACACCGGACGGACCATTCAGCGACCAGCGCCCTTCTATCGCTCTACGGGATCATTTCAGGCGCGCCTGATGCAATTCAGATGGCGAGGTCCTGATGCTCTCCCTTGGCCCCCTCGCCTTTGCGGCCCCCTGGGTCTTGATCGGCCTGCTGAGCCTGCCGGTCATCTGGTGGCTGTTACGTGCCACACCGCCCGCGCCACAACGGGTGCGGTTTCCGGCCATCCGACTTCTTCTGGGGCTTGTGCCGGAAACGGAAAGCCCCGCGCATACGCCCCTCTGGCTGCTTCTTCTACGGCTGACATTGGCGGCACTAATCATTATCGCGCTTAGCTCACCGCTTTGGCGA
The DNA here is from genome assembly GCA_003330885.1 of Rhodobiaceae bacterium. Classification (NCBI taxonomy): domain Bacteria; kingdom Pseudomonadati; phylum Pseudomonadota; class Alphaproteobacteria; order Hyphomicrobiales; family Parvibaculaceae; species Parvibaculaceae bacterium. The sequence continues at coordinate 2,084,758 of CP030277.1, forward strand.
CCAGCCGAACGCATCGCCGGATCAGGCCCACTTCTGATCATCATCGACAATGGCTGGGCGTCAGCCGCGGATTGGTCACAGCGCGAGGCGCTCGCAGCGAGCCTCATCACGCAAGCCGCCCGCGACAATCGCCGCGTTGCCATTACCGGCTCTGCGCCTGAGGCCATTCCAGAAGCGCTCTCTTTCGAAGGGTCATCAAAGGCTGAAAGCCGCTTGGGCGCCCTTCAGCCTCACCCCCTTGATGTGGATCGCTCCACACTGATAGAGAAGCTTGAAACGCTTACTGAAAAACCCAGTCAGACGATCTGGATTTCCGATGGCCTAGAGGATGGTGCGGCGGACGCTCTTGCAGCTTATCTGACCTCACTTAATACGGACATCGAACTCATCGAGCCGTTGGCGAGTGACCAGGCTCTCGCCCTCCTTCCGCCTGCTACCGGAACGGGAACCGTCACCGTGCCGGTCATTCGCGCGACCCAAGCAGCCCTTCATCAGGGAGATATCACGGCTTTTGCAGTCGATGGACGCCCTCTCGGGCGTGTCTCTTTCTCGTTTTCAGACAATGAGCTCCAAACCGAAGCCGTTTTCAACCTTCCATTGGAGCTTCGAAATGAAATCTCCCGCATCTCATTGAGCAGCAATGCAACAGCTGGAAGCACTCTGGTGCTGGATGAGCGCTGGCGGCGGCGCACACTCGGTATGGTGTCCGGCACAGCAAAAGACCAGCCGCTGCTCTCCGACCTTTATTATCTGGAACGGGCGCTCGAACCCTTTGTCGACGTCCGCACCCCTGCCGGCGAAGAGGAAGAAACAAGTCCGATCGCTCAATTGCTGGCGGAACCGCTTTCCGTATTGCTTCTGGCAGATCTTGGACGCCTATCACCACCCGACGTGGAAATCGCATCCGAATGGGTCAAGGATGGCGGCGTGCTGGTCCGTTTTGCAGGCCCCCGCCTTGCGGCCCAAGCCGATCCACTCATTCCCGTGCCGCTGCGATCTGGCGGGCGCGAGCTCGGCGGGGCGCTTTCCTGGACAGAACCACAAACACTGGCGCCATTCGCCGCCGATAGTCCATTTTCCGGCATCACTGTCCCCGAAGACGTCGCAGTAAAAAGACAAGTCCTTGCCGATCCCCGCGGCAATCTGACAGGTCGCGTTTGGGCTCAGTTGAAAGATGGCACCCCACTAGTGACAGCACGCGCCGACGGAGACGGATGGATCGTGCTCTTTCATGTCACTGCAAATGCTGAATGGTCCAATCTGGCGCTTTCAGGGCTCTACGTGGACATGCTACGGCGCTTAGTTGATCTCGCCCAGGGAACCGCGGTCGCACAAGACGCCAACACCGGCGCAACACTGACACCCCGCACCATGCTTGATGCCTATGGCAACTTCACCCCACCACCGCCCTGGACAACACCAGTCTCTCGTGCGGACATCGCAACGATAGAGCCGACTGCCATTCATCCTCCCGGTCTTTATGGAGATGCGGGATCCGCACGCGCGCTCAACCTCACCAACGCCGACACGGTGCTCACCCCCCTTCCCGAATTGGAAGGCGTGACCACGCGCCGAACCTTTGCGCGTGGCAACGAACTGGAGCTTAAAGCCCCCATCTTCGTCATCGCGCTTCTCATGCTTCTGGCAGACGGGATTGCTGCGCTGGTTTTGAGTGGGAAGCTTTCACGACGGAAATTTTCCAAAGCCCAGCCTGCTGCATTGGGCATAGCAGCCATCCTGCTCGTCGTAACACCAGGCACGGCGGAAGCTGCAGAGAGCGATGACGCAGCTCTTGCCGCGGTCCTTGAAACCCATCTTGCCTATGTCTTGACCGGGGATGGAGACCTGGATGAGTTAAGCCGAGCCGGTCTCACAGGCCTAAGCGACGCACTGCGCCGCCGCACCGCACTGGAGCCCGGCGCACCGATCGGCGTCAACATTGAGCGTGACGAGCTAGCGTTTTTCCCTCTCTTATATTGGCCTATTAGTGAGTTTCAATCAGACATATCACCAGCTGGGCTGGCGCGGATTGAGACCTATATGCGCCAGGGTGGAACCATCCTCTTCGACACACGCGATCAAGACCGCGCCATTCAGGGCCTCACCACCAAATCGAGCCAGGCCTTGCGCGATCTTCTGGAACAGCTCGACATCCCGCCGCTGGAGCCCGTGCCAGATACCCATGTGCTGACAAAAGCTTTTTATCTGCTGGCCGATTTCCCTGGCCGCTGGGACGGCGGGCATCTCTGGATTGAACGCGCCCGCGCCGGCGATGGCGCAACCTCGACAAGCAATGATGGTGTCTCCGCCATCCTGATTGGATCAAACGATTATGCAGGCGCCTGGGCGCGCGATGCATCGGGACGTGCACTTTATGCAGCCGTTCCCGGCGGCGAACGCCAACGGGAAATTGCAACACGGACCGGCGTGAACATTGTCATGTACGCGCTCACCGGCAACTACAAAGCAGATCAGGTTCATCTGCCTGCCCTTCTAGAACGGTTGGGGCAATGACATGAGCTGGAGTCTCGTCGCAGATCCGTTGATCGCACCCATATGGCTTGCAGCCCTCGGGGTTCTAGCGCTTGCCGCTACCTTCGGCGCAGCCTGGCTCCGGGCGCCAGGCACAATTTATCGCGCCGCCGCCTTCGTTGTCTTACTGGGCCTCCTCGCCAATCCGACACTGCGAGAGGAAGACCGTGAACCGATTGACGATGTGGCCGTGCTCCTGATCGACAATAGCGCCAGCATGAAACTGGGTCAGAGATCAGAAACACGCGACGCCGCGGTGACCCGCTTAAAAAGCCAACTTGATCTAATGCCGGACCTCGACGTGCGCATTGTCGAAAGCGACAAAGCTGCCAAAGACGGCGGCACGGCCCTCTTCGGCACTCTGGATGGCGCTATCGCAGATGTTCCCCGTGAGCGCCTTGCAGGTGTTCTCATTGTGAGCGATGGGCAAGTGCACGATACACCCCCAAGTCTTGCGGCACTCGGCATTGACGCCCCTTTACACGGCATTCTGGTTGGTGACCCCAAAGCCGCAGACCGCAAACTCATTGTTGAAGAGGCAACACGCTTCGGTATCGTTGGCGAACCCATTACCATTCGTTTTCGCGTGGACGAGGAAGGCAACGAGCAAGTCCGACCCGTGAGCGTAGAAGTACGGCTAAACGGGGAACGCGTTAATCAGCTGAACGTCAAACCCGGGGACGAAACGACGACCGCGCTGGCTCTGCCCCATGGCGGTGAGAATGTGGTGGAGATCATCGCGGAAACACTGCCCGATGAGCTAACAACTCAGAACAATAAAGCGACATTGGTCCTTACAGGCATTCGCGACAGGCTGCGGGTCCTCCTGGTCTCCGGCGAACCCCATGCTGGAGAAAGAACCTGGCGCAATCTCCTTAAAGCTGATCCATCGGTCGACCTGGTTCACTTCACCATTCTACGGCCACCTGAAAAGCAGGACGGCACGCCAATCTCAGAGCTGTCGCTCATCGCCTTTCCGACCCGCGAGCTTTTTTCCGCAAAGCTGGATGAATTCGATCTCATCATTTTCGATCGCTACCGCCGTCGCGGTGTGCTGCCCATCGTCTATCTTGGAAATGTTGCCCGCTATGTGGAAAATGGGGGTGCTGTGCTCGCAGCCGCCGGGCCAGCTTTTGCCTCCCCTTTCTCCATCTATCGCACACCCTTAGCGGGAATTCTCCCAGCCCAACCAACCGGACAGGTCGTCGAGGAAGGCTTCAGAGCCACCTTGACAGAGGACGGAAGCCGACACCCTGTCACCGCGGCCCTTCCGGGCAGTGAGACAAGCCCGCCGAGCTGGGGCCGCTGGTTTCGTCTGATTGAAGCTGCACAAACGTCAGGGCGCGCCGTGATGGAAGGCCCTGAGGGGCGCCCGCTTATGGTTCTCGACACAGTGGGCGAAGGACGGGTGGCACAACTTCTGTCAGACCATGCCTGGCTCTGGGCACGCGGCTTTGAAGGGGGCGGCCCTCAGGCAGAAATGCTCCGGCGTCTGGCGCACTGGCTAATGAAAGAACCTGACCTGGAAGAAGAACGGCTCCTCGCCACCGGCAATGATGGGAGTCTGACCATAGAGCGGCGAACCATGGCGTCTGAAGCAGAACCAGTCACCGTAACGCTGCCATCTGGAACGACAGAGACACTTATCTTGTCAGAGACTGCCCCTGGCCGATTTACCGGCAGCATCGCAACTGAAGAGATCGGCCTTCATCAGGCGGCTGATTCAGCATTGCAGGCCGTTGCCGCCGTTGGTCCGGCAAATCCCCGTGAATTCAAAGACGTTCGATCAACGCAAGAACCGCTTGCTCCTCTGATTGCTGAGAGTAACGGCGGGACCTTCTGGATCAACGAATTGGGCGAAGCACCGACATTGCGCAGCGTGCGCGCCGGGCGTGATGCCGCAGGCGATGCCTGGGCAGGCTTACGGCGCAATGGTGGCTATGTGCTGAAAGCGGTGACACAAGTGCCGTTGCTCTCCCCCTTGATTGCCCTGCCTCTGATGATCGGCCTTTTACTTCTTGGTTGGCGGCGTGAAAGCAAATAGCCAAACCGCTCAAGCGCCCTTCTCTACAGTGCCTGAAACAGCGTCAAATCCACCAGGCACAAGCTCACAGTAAAGCAAACGGCTCTTATCAACAGGTCCGGGCAAGGCAATCTTGCCGGGTGGCACCTGCTTAAAGCCGACTTTTGCGTAGTAGGGTGCATCGCCGACCAGAATAACAAACTGATGCCCTTCGGCGCGCGCTGCATCGAGCGCGGTTCGCATAAGATCAAGACCGCCACCCTGCCCGCGCACAGACGGGTCCATAGCCAGAGGACCAAGCAGCAATCCTTGGTTGCCACCAATCACCAAAGGGGAAAACCGTATACTGCCAACCATCCGGGATGCACCCCCCACGTCGGTAAAGGCAACAAAACTCAAAGACGACACGGGCGGCACGCCTTCGCGCATCCGGTAAGCGGTTTTGGCAAAACGTCCAGGGCCAAAACTCAGGTCGTGCAAAGCTTCAATATCTGCTTCATGCGCCGGGGTTTCCGGGAGAATGTCGAACAGCATGGGAGTAATCTTTCGAAACGGCCAAAGAACAGCAAGCTTTTGAGCGGCGCTTGTCTGGACTTGTCTCCAGCCGTTTAGAGGAAGGCAGGCACGCGCGCACGAAGATCGAGGGATTTGGTCCCCCGCTCGGTACGTCGTCGTCGCAAATGGGCTTTCGCCATAATCATCTTGCCGTCCTCAAATTCGCTGGCCTCAAACGACCGCGAAGAAGCTGAGGTAGCAGGGAAAAACCAAGCCGTCCAGAAAAACCGACTTCCTCGGCACCAGTTTCGCTACGGCAGCCTGGTCGCCAAAAGCAAAATTGGGGAAAAGACTGGCCCCATAAGGGTGCCTTCGGGTAGCTTCAGCGCCAACAAATAAGCCGTTCAACACCGCTTGGGCGGCGACCAGATGAAAGACAAAACAGGGAGATGGCACATGGGATTGCTTGAAGGAAAAGTCGTACTCGTGACCGGTGCGGCAAACGGCATCGGGAAAGAATGTGCGCTGATCGCCGCACGCCAGGGAGCCAAGGTCGTCGTGAACGATCTGGGCGGTAGCGTCGCTGGCGGGGACGAAGGCAGCGCCGGTCCTGCGCAACAGGTAGCAGATGAGATCAAGGCAGCCGGTGGTGAAGCCGTCGTCAACTCAGACAGCGTCGCTATCAAAAGTGGTGCTGAGAACATGATCGCACAGGCCATGGATGAGTTTGGCGCTCTCCATACGATCATCAGCCCCGCAGGCATTTTGCGCGATGGCATGTTCCATAAAATGCCAGATGAAGATTGGGACTCTGTTCTGGAGGTCCACTTGAAGGGCTCCTACAACATGACCCGCGCTTCTGTGGAGCATTTCCGCAAACAGGAAGAAGGCAACTATGTGCTCTTTACTTCCACGTCGGGCCTTATTGGCAATATCGGGCAGGCAAACTATGCCGCCGCGAAGATGGGCATTGTCGGCCTCTCCCGCATCATCGCCATGGAAGGCGCTATGAAGAACGTTCGCTCGAACGTCATTGCTCCTTTTGCCTGGACTCGGATGATTGCAACCATCCCTGTGAAGGACGAAGCATCCGCACAACGCGTAGACCGCATGAAAAACGCCATGCGGGCCGACCAGGTGGCAAACTTCGCCGTGGGCCTCTCCGCACCTGAGTGTGATGTGAGTGGCCAGATCTTCTCCGTCCGCGGCAATGAAGTCTTCCTCTTCAGCCAACCCCGCCCTGTCCGTGCCGTTACGCGTCTCGAAGGTTGGACACCGGAGACACTTCTGTCGCACGGTTTCCCGGCAATGAAGGGCGACATGACCGATCTCGGTAACACTGCCTCAGTGTTCACCTGGGAACCGATCTAAGCAACGCCTATGAGGATTGAGAAAGCCGCCGACACTGAAGTGTCGGCGGCTTATTACGTTTTAGCGGAAGTATCGCTGCACTTCGCTGTAGCTTCGATCTGAACTATAGCGGAAGCGTGGAGGAAGCTGCTGGTGGAAAGCCAGAAGCTCCGGATTGTCTGTTGAACGAATCTGCCGCTCAACATCACCAAGCGTACAACCACCGCCAACGTTACTCACAGTTGAACCTGAGTTAATGCCAGCACAGACCCGTTCTGCTTCGCGCACAATCTGCGCATGAGTATTGTTGAGGGACTGAAGCGCTGCTTCAGATGCCGTTGACGCCGCCTGCGCAGCACCAAGGGGAAGGGCCACTGCAGCTACACCTACTAGAGCAATCAAAGTCTTTTTCATAACTATCTCCTTTTGTCTGAGCAGGAGATAGTCATCCGTAGTCAGATTACTCATCACATCCTGATCACACACAGAGATGTCACGCCTCGTGATTGAGGCCACACAAAATTCAAAGCCCTCAACACCTTCTAAGACGCTCCACCTATTGGAAGTAGCGCTCTACCTGCCCAAAGCTGCGCTCTGAGCTGTAGCGGACGCGCAGCGGCAGAGACTGATGGAAGGTGAGCATATTCGCGTCGTCTACTGACCGGACATGACGCTCAACATCACCGACAATGCACCCATTGCTCTGATTGCGACGCACGACACCCGTAAACGGCCCAACAGAACAGACACGCTGAGCCTGACGCACAATCCGTGTGTGCTCATTATTGAGAGACCTTAACTGATCAGTAGAGAAGTCGGACGCTGCCTGCACGCTACTGAACGGCAGCACGAGGGACGCAAAGGCAACAAATCCGGCGAGAGTGTGTTTCATCATCTTTCTCCTTCAAGAAACAATAGAAACTCTACTCCCCCTGCGGACGCACGATCATTAAGTCATCGTAACATCGCGCAAATGTGACTTATTGCGATCCACACCCTAAGCTTCCGCAAAACTAAAAGACGAAATATGAGGAGAGAGCCGTGGGCAGTTTCAAAGAATATGAAGATCATGATGCGCTGGGACTGGCAGAGCGTGTCGCCAAGGGTGACGTGACCGCAACAGAATTGCTGGATGAAGCTATTGAGCGCACCGAAGCAATCAACCCGAAAATCAACGCTGTGGTCCTGAAGCACTATGACGAAGCCCGCAAGCTCATATCAGACGGCCTGCCGGACGGCACCTTCAAAGGCGTGCCGTTCCTCCTGAAAGACCTCCACCTGCTTTGGGAGGGAACTGTCACTACCTACGGATCAGGCGCCTTCGAAGGCTATGTGGCCGATCACAATACAACCCTGACCGACCGCTACCTCGACGCCGGTCTGGTCCTGTTCGGCAAAACCAACTCTCCGGAACTGGGCCTGACAGGCACAACCGAACCACGTCTCTATGGCCCCACACACAATCCGTGGAACTTGGAGCATTCACCGGGCGGTTCCTCAGGCGGAGCCGCAGCGGCGGTTGCAGCCGGTATACTCCCGTTAGCGAATGCATCAGATGGCGGCGGCTCCATTCGCATTCCAGCATCCGCCTGCGGCCTGTTCGGGCTAAAGCCAACGAGAGGACGCACACCAGCTGGTCCCGACAGGGGCGAGGGTTGGGCAGGCATGTCCATCAGCCATTGCGTATCCAAAACCGTGCGCGACAGCGCCGCTCTGCTTGACGCCACGACAGGCATGGCTGCAGGCGACCCTTATCTACCACCCGAACCCGACCGGCCTTTCTTGGCGGAAGTCGGCGCACCAACAGGCAAACTACGCATCGCGTTTAACACCAAACGAAGCGACGGCACTAAGCCAGATCCTGAAGTTGAAAAATCCATTCTGGACACGGCAAAGCTCTGCGAGTCCCTCGGCCATGAAGTCGTAGAGGAAGCACCAACAATAGATCCCGTTGCCATGGGCAATGCACAAGCGACCATTATCGGCGCCAATGTCGCACTGACCCTGGAGCAACGGGGAGAAGCGCTGGGGCGAAACCTCACGGAAAATGACGTGGAGCACGTTACCTGGCTGATGGCCAGCGCCGCTAAAGATCGCACAAGCACCGACTATGCCGCCGCCACCCTCTTCATCCATCAGATGGGGCGCATGATGGGCATGTTCATGCAGAGCCACGACATCTATCTCTGCCCCGTTCTCGGGACACCGCCGCCAAAGCTCGGTGTTCTCGACATGATGACGGACGATGTGGGCACCTATCTCGCGAACCTGGGAAAGATCATGCCATACGCTGGGCTCTTCAACATGACCGGCCAACCTTCCATGTCCGTCCCGCTTCATTGGACTGCAGACGGCCTGCCCGTTGGCGTCATGTTCACTGGGCGCTTCGGCGAGGACGCAACCTTGATCAGACTTGCCTCGCAGCTGGAAGAAGCAAAGCCATGGCGGGACAGAAGACCACAAGCGTAAGCGCACATGTTAGAGCGTCACCGGATCAGTCGACAGCCCAATGGTCCGGTGGCGTCAAATCGTCCATAACTTCACGAATCCGGACGCGCGTCGCCTTACTTGTCTCCACAGGCAGAGCGTCCTGGCAAAAAAAGCCAAACTCAGCGATCTCTCTATTGGGTCGTGCCTCGATGTCGAAGGCGCGCAGCACAAACAAAGAGACATGATCTGACTTGAATTCCGCGAAGTTGGCATAGAGGCCGAAGAACTCCAGCTCCTCTTTTGGAGTCACCCCAACCTCTTCCCAGAGCTCCCGCTCCGCTGCTCTGCGCATGGTCTCGCCCCCGTCCACACCACCTCCAGGCAGATACCAACCTGGCAAATAGGTGTGGCGAACAAGCAAAACCCTATCCTTTTCATCTATCACCAACACACGGGCCCCTGCCGTTAGCGGCCGGGAAAAACGCCAGTAAAGCCGCAAAAAGAACCGTGCAAACGGATAGAGGCGGAGCAAGAGTCGCATACGGGCTGGGCCTTATTGGGATGATCTATTCATAAACTGTAAACTCTACTGCAATTACCGTCTATCCAGTGCAAATCGCCGAATGTCGGAAACCGACGCAGGCGGCAAAGGAACGACGGATATGGGGCTTATCAGCAAACTTGTCGGCAAGCGGGGAAATCCTGCCGAGGCAGCCATACCTGCTGTCCCCACTGGTGAAGCAGTCACGAGAGTGATGAAAAGTCTGGCAACGGGTGCGCCGGCAAAAGTTGCCAAGGCCGGAGCTGAGATTGCCACCGCACTCAACACCGTTGAAACCGCCATCCTGGCGATCGACATCGTTGCAGACCTGCTTGTGGAAGCTGAACTGCTCACCGCGACCGCACGCGAGACGGAAAGTGTCGGACGCAGAGCGTTGATCGCAAACCGTTACATCACACTACTTCAAACCATTTCAGACACTATTGAGCGGGCCGAGCACAATGGTATGAACCTGCTCGATGGCGCCAGAAGCACCTACGAAATCAAGCTCGATTCGGAAGAACGCGCCTCCATTGCGCTCCATGTCGCAAACCTGACAACTGACGCCGAGGGCCTGGACCTCACATCGCCACGTGAGGAATTTGCGAGCCAGATAGAGATTGAACGCACCATCGCAGAAATCGATGCCGCACGACGCACAGCCTCTCGTATCGCTGATCTTTTTGCCGACAGCTCCGCTGTACTTGCAGAACGACTCGCCCGCCTGGACCAGGATTTTGGCCCGGACGCTGCTCAGGCCACAAAACCCACTGGCGCGGGTCACTGACCATCCCGTCTTAAGAACTGGTCAACCACGTTTACCGACATATTCTTAACCTTGAACGGCTAGCCTTTTCAGACGTCCAACGGAAGATCAGGGGATGCTTTCGGCTCTGGGCAAGGGTGCTAGTATGCAACACAAGCCAGATGTAGCGATACGATCGCTGCTGGGTGGGCCCCCAGAAGTGGTTCCCGTCCCGTCCATTGCCGAGACCAAAGGTCTCGTCACCGACGGCGCTCACATGCGTATGGATCCCCGGATCCTGACACGCATAAGCGATGTCGTTTCAGTTCTGGAACAGGACTACACAAAAGTCCTTCAGTCACATATCTCAGATATGGAACGCGCCTATATTGACTGGAAATCTGGGACCGAAGATACACGGGCTAAAATCTATGATATCGCTCATGATATCCGCGGAGTTGCCGGTACATTTGGCCGTTCGTTGTCAGGACAAATAGCGGCAAGAATTTGCGCGCACTTTGATCAGACACCGGACGCCATTCCCGCAATAGAAGATCACATTGAAGCTCTCAACCATGTTGTCAATCTTGCGCCCGAACCAGAGGGCTCATTTGCGGAGTTGGTACTGAAGAGACTAGACGAACTTTCCGGCACACAGCAATCGCCCTCGGACGCCTCTAAGGCCGACGAGAAGGCAGACGGGTAGCGCCATGACAGAAACAAGCCTTGCCCCTCTCAAAATTCTCATCGTGGAAGACAGCGAACAGATGCGCATTCTGCTTCTCGCCCTTCTGGAAGCCATGAGCATCACAGACATTCTTATCGCCGAAGACGGTGAAAAAGGACTAGCGCTCTATATGGAGACAGCGCCCGACATTGTGATTACCGATGGCGCCATGACACCCATGGATGGGTACGAACTGACAAATCGCATTCGCACAGCTCCCGAGAATCCCAATCCGTATGTGCCCATCATTATGTTGTCGGGTCACCTTGAGAAAAAGCATGTGGAGAAGGCGCGAGCAAGCGGCGTGACAGAATATCTCGCAAAGCCTGTTTCCTGGCAGACCCTCTATGAACGACTGGTCGCAATCGTCAGCAATCCGAGCTTTTTTGTCCGCACACCAACCTATCTGGGGCCGGACCGGCGCCGGGAAACGGACGAGCTATTTAGAGGTCCGATTGAACAGAACAATACGACACAACCAAGAAGCACCGCAGAAATCCTGCCCCTGGACGCTATTCGCAAGCCAAGTCTGATCCGAACCAAGTAGACCGCCACGGCAAAAAGAAGGTGACTGACCCGTCATTTTTTTGCCTTCAGTTGCGATTTCCGGCTAGGCTATCAACCAAGCCAGTCTTGTAGATCGCCTTGGAGGAGAGCCATGTCTACCGAACAGACGAACATCACAGTTGATAGTGCTTACGAAGCCGTCGCGCCGGACGACTTTCCGGCCATGATGGAAGTCGAGCGATACGGCAATCGCTCGACAGCTTTCGACAAAATCATCTCAGCGACCCATGACCATTTCTGGGACCCACAGGACCCAAAGTTTGTGGACTTCAGCCAACCCTTCGATATGGAAAATGAGTATCTGGTTGATCCGATTGGTCTTGCTGATTTGCAAACCGCCATCAATGACAAGATCGATGAAAAACAGCGCATCAAACTGGTGAACCTGGATGTGCAATGGTCGCTCTCATCAATTCTGCATGGCGAGCAAGGTGCCTTGGCCTTGTCAGCTAGCCTCTGCCATATTCTAAAAGACCCAGGCGCACAGGAATATGCAGCAAACCAGACGCGTGAAGAAGCGCGACACGTGGCAGGTTTTTCCAATTACATCAAAGCCAGATGGGGCAAGCCTGTTGCCGTGGGTCCTGCTCTTGGGGACCTTCTGACAGAACTCGTTCTATCGCCTCTTGTCTGGAAAAAGATTGTCGGCATGCAGATGCTTGTCGAAGGGCTCGCCATGGGCGCCTTCGCGACTTTCTACAAACAGTCCAACGACCCCGTCATGACCAAGCTGATGCAACTCACCATGACCGACGAGGCGTTCCACCATAAGTTCGGAAAAATCTGGGCAGATCGTACCATCCCTAAACTCTCTGAGGATGAACGCAATCAGATCGAGGATTGGGCCTGGGAGGTCTTCCAGGTGCTCCTCTACAATCTGGGCAGTCCGGAGCAGAAGAAGCACATTTATGCAGCAGTAGGGCTCGATTGGGAATGGGTCCAGGGCGCCTTCCTGGAAGCAATGACCGACACGGCCGTCCGCGAGGACATGATGGAAGCAACGAATATTTTCCGTGTTCTCATCAAGACACTTCTTAAAGCAGGTGTGATCACTGACCGCACCTCAGCGAACTACGCAGCCTTCATTGATATGAAAGAGCTTCACCAAGAGGGCGATCGGATGGTGGGCGATGATATTGCCGAAGAAGGCATCAAGTATCTCCGTGAACTGAACGGAAACACCAACAAATACATGTCGCTCGACAATATGACAGCGGCTGAATAGCCGATCACAATTTCGTAAATTGGGGCGGTACCTACGGGTATCGCCCTTTTTATTTACCATTCCCGTGCTAGACTTTCCCCAACGTCACCGTGGGGCTAGGTCATTCCATGAGTGTGGAACAGGCTTTTATTGAACGGGCTTTTCAATGGCACAAACGCCTTGCCATTGGTCTGTTAGCTGCGGCCACAGCGCTGCTTCTTGCAGCAATCCCCTCATTCGCAAATGTCTTTGAAATTGATGATCGACGCCTGATCACGCCGGAAGATCAAATGGGGTTTGTAGGCATCATTGCCTGCGCCGATACAAAGCGCATTCCAACGGCCAGTCTCATCACAACACCAGATGCGAATCCAGCACGACGTCATGAGGTGATCACCTCCGTCGCCCACGCCTTCTACACAAAAGACGGAGACCGCTGGCAAGACTGTTCTTTTTTGCCGGAAGGTGATCCCACGCGTGCGCTGCCGATCACCTATGTCATGACCGGAACCTCGACCCCTGGCAAAGGATGGAATGATGACTGGGCTGTTGCTGTAGTAGAGGGCCGCGTCTCAATTGACATGCCCATGCCGCTGTCTGTTGACCTGGCTGCAATCGAAGACCACCGCACGGCGGGCGCTTTCATACAACTCGCCGGCCACAATGGCGAGCGCCTCCCCATGCTCATGTCTGAGAACTGTGGCCCCAGGCACAAAAGAAGCGGCAGTCATAACTTTGGAGACGCCCGTGTCTTCAACCACGACTGCGACATGATTTCTGGTTGGTCAGGAGGTCCCCTCCTACTTCGAACCCCCACCGATATTTTCACAATTGCTGTGAACTCAACGCGGTTTAATCCTGTTGTCCACCAGACCGGCTTTCCGTTTGACGACCGGTTCAATCCGAACACCGCGATCCGCGTGGACAATGAGTTTCTAACAACAATCGAGCGACTAACCGTTGATGGAGCCCCCATCCAACTGGCGGACACCACATCGATTTGCAACGCTGGTGGCCAGCCCGACTGCTAATCGACTTGTTTAGCGGTCGCAATCGGCGCGAGCAGAGCTTCTAGGCTTTTTGCATACATCTTCCGCGCGGCATCAGGGTCTTTCGCATTTGCAATCGCAAGCCCCGCTTGCATCAGTGAGCCACCAATGAGATCGGCCAACGGCTCCAAGGGCTGCTTCGGTAAGATCCCTTCATCTACGAGATGTTCCAGAGAATGGGTCACCAGCGCCTTGTTGAGCGGTTCCTGGAGTGTGCGCCATTCTTCCCAGCCCAACACAGCGGGACCATCAAGCAGGATCACCTGTTTGATGTCTTTCCGGCTGTAGAGATCAAGAAGGATGCGGGTGCCTACAACCAGATCCTCCCGGTCATGCGTGATCTCATCCATGGTCTTCTCAAACAGCTCCATCGCGACGTCATTCAACATGTCGAGAAAGAGCGCTCGAAAGAGATCCTTTTTGTCTGAAAATTGATGATAGAGCGCACCCCGTGTCACCCCCGCGCGGGCGACGATCTCCTCAGTGCCTGTCTCCGCATACCCTTGAGACACAAATAAAGCACGGGCGGCCTTAAGCAGTTTTGTGTGATTTCGTGAGGGTTTCTTTGCAGGGGCGTTCATAAAAATACAGCTTGTATGAAAATTTCAAAGCGACTATACACGATCCAAATCATACAGGTTGTATGAATTTGATCTGGGAGAATGCAGAATGGTCGCAAAGTGGAAAATCCCCTCATGGCTTTTTGCCACAACGGTGGTCGCCTCCCTGGCGACAGTCATAGGACCTTTGATACTTTTCGGTGTCAGCGAACGAGGCTTGCAGCTGGCAGCGCGCTATACAGTCCGGGTGAGCTTCCCTCTCTTCCTGCTGGCTTACCTCACCGGGCCGTTTGTCGCTCTCTGGCGAACAAACCTTACCCGCTGGTTGCAGAAGCACAGGCGCTACATCGGCCTAAGCTTCGCCATCGCACACACCATCCATCTGGGTGCCCTGACCGGCTATTTCGTCTTCATAGGTGTATCGCCCGATGCAGCGACGTTGATCGGCGGCGGACTGGCCTACGCCCTCATGTTTGCCATGGCCGCAACGTCGAACGACTGGAGCGTCAAGAAGCTCGGTGCCAACTGGCGGCGATTGCACTCAGTCGGGCTGCACTATCTCTGGTTCATCTTCCTGATCACCTATATGGGGCGCCTATCCGGTGGCGAAGGGGGCGACACCACTGAAGATTTAGTTGTCGTAGGTATCGTCGGGTCCGCCTTGGTCTTCGGAGCCCTTCTCATCCGCCTCATAGGCATTTTGAAGCGGCGTCGCCGTGCTGCAGCTGCATAACTGACGGTTTCGCGTGACCTCCCCGTATAGCGCGGTATATTTGCCTCAAAGGGCGAACAACGCCCGCACACATAAGAAAACGGGGAGGACCATATGGCCTGGAACTACGGCGATATACTCGACACAATTGCGCCCATGCTGCCGGCAGATGCGCCAGCAATGATTCATGGGCCACGAATGATCACCTGGGGCGAAACAACCAAGCGCACCAACAATGTCGCACGTGGCCTTATTGAGCGCGGCGCAAAGCCCGGCGACAAACTCGCCTTCTATATGCGGAACCGCCCTGAATACATGGAGACTCTTGCGACGAGCTTTAAGGCGCGCATGACCCATGTGAACGTGAACTATCGCTACACAGCTGACGAAGTGTTCTACATCTTTGACAATTCCGATGCGCAGACTGTTATCTACGGTTCTGAGTTTCGTCACATCATGGAAGAGCTGAAAGATCGGCTGACAAAGGTCGCAACCTTCATCGAGGTGACAGAAGACGGAACAACCGCTTCCTTTGCAGAAGATTTTGAAACTCTCGCCACCAATGGCGACGGATCACCGCTCGACATTAAACGCTCACCTGATGACCAGCTCTTTATCTATACCGGCGGGACAACCGGCATGCCCAAAGGCGTCATGTGGCGTCACGACGATATGCGCGAAGCACAGCTGAATGCGCTTCGTCGGTTGGGGCCGGTACCAGAGTCGCTCGAAGAATTGCAAGCGGCAATCAAAGAGGTCGGCCCTGCAGGCAAGATGATACCTGCCTGCCCGCTTATGCACGGCACCGGATTACTCACCGCCCTTGGGAACCAGATGAACGGTGGCTGCGTTGTGACGTTGAGCCATCCCTCCTTCAATCCAGAGGAAATGCTTGCCGCCATCGACAAGCACAAGGTAGCAAGCGCCGCCATTGTTGGTGATGCCTTCGCAAAACCGCTCCTGAAGACGCTTGATGAAAACCCAGGCAAGTACGATCTCTCCAGTATGGAAACGCTGATCTCTTCAGGTGTGATGTGGTCCATGGAAGTGAAGCAAGGCCTTCTGAAACATATGCCGACGGCCATCATGACCGACAGCTTTGGATCGTCGGAAGGTCTGGGCTTTGGCTCATCCCTTACAACAGCGGATGGCGTCATCAGCACCGCAAAATTCCAGATTGGTGACCGGTGCAAGGTTTTTGACGAAGAAGACAATCTCATCGAACCAGGGTCCGACAAACCTGGCTTTATCGCTCTGACGGGCCCAATTCCAGTCGGTTATTACAAAGACGAAGAGAAGACGGCAAAGACCTTCAAAACCATCGACGGTGTTCGCTATTCAATCCCTGGCGACTGGTGCACGGTGGAAGAAGACGGCACACTCACATTGCTGGGCCGCGGCTCAGTCTGCATCAACACAGCAGGCGAAAAGGTCTATCCGGAAGAGATCGAAGAAGTGCTGAAGACCCACCCTGCTGTTGATGACGCGCTGGTTGTTGGCGTGCCTGACGAGAAGTGGGGCCAGTCTGTCACCGGCATTGTAAAACTGAGCGGCGAAGGCGATTTCAACGAGGAAGATCTTCGCCAACATGTGCGCGGCGCCCTCGCCGGATACAAAACGCCAAAACGCATTCTTGTTGGTGACGCGATCCCCTTCCGCGCGTCAAACGGCAAAGCAGACTATAAGGGCGTCACCACTTTCGCCCTTAACGAGCTGGGCATTCCCGCTTAACAGGTCTGCGCAAAGAATGAAGATACGGCGGTCCGCGATGAACATCTCGGGCCGCTTTTTGTTTCAGTGCTCAAGCCAGGAAGACACCCGCAATTCATCCACCAGATGGTCAACTACAGCGCGCACGCGGGCAGATGTTTGGCCAGCTTCCTTGTGCACAACATGCACGGGCAGCGGTGCCCCTTCCGCCTCAGGCAGCACAATCTGCAATTTGCCGTCGGCCACTTCTGCAGCGACCTGATAGGACAGAACGCGGGTCATACCACGCCCTGCGACTGCAGCGGCGATCGCAGCGTCAGCTGTGTTCACGCGCAAGCGCGTGTCCGGCCGATGCGTAACCATTTTGCCGTCGGACACCAGCCCCCACTGACTGCCAGATCGGCTCTGCGAAAAATCGATAAGCTGGTGCTGATCGAGATCAGCAACCTTCTCAAGGACCCCATGTTCTTCCAGATAGGACGGTGCCGCACAGAGAACCCTGCGCACGGAGCCAACCCGGGAAGCGACCAGCGTTGAATCGGGCAGATCTGCAATCCGGACCGCCACATCAATGCCCTCATCCATCATATGCACCACCCTATCGACGAAGAGCGTGGAAACCGACAGCCCCGGGTAGCGATCCATCAGGCTGAAAAGGATAGGGGTAAGCGCCAGACGTCCAAAAAGCGCTGATCCCGTCACAGACACCCACCCTTCCGGCTGCCCGTGTCGACCACCGGCATGGGCGTCGGCGTTTTCAAGATCACCCAGGATACGGCGGCAATCTTCCAGATACCGGGTACCTGTATCAGTGAGGCTCACTGACCGCGTCGTTCGATGGAACAACCTAGCTCCAAGGGCATCTTCCAGCTCCGAAATGAGACGCGTTACAGACGGCGCAGAGAGCCTCAGCGCACGCCCAGCAGCCGCAAATCCACCCTCATCTGCCACGGCCATGAAAGCGGATATCGCCCGAAATCGGTCCATTTATTATTCCATTTTTCAAAACAATAAAGTTCGAAACTAACATATTCATTCATTGGGAGAAAAGGCCCAGATTTCCGCCATCGACCCCAAATGCTCAAGCACTCAATGGAGGACTTCATGACCCAAGCAACTGACACCCAGCCCCTGACTCAAGGTGCCCATCATATCGGCCTCACGGTCCCAAGCCTTGCAGACACAAAAGCCTTCTTTCTCGATACGCTCGGCTACAACCAAGTCGGCGAGGTGCCAGATTATCCGGCGGCCTTCCTGTCTGACGGCACGACAATGATCACTCTTTGGCAGGCAAACGATCCGGCCACAGCCACAGCGTTTGACCGGAAGAACGTCATCGGTCTCCATCACCTGGCATTGAAGGTGGCTGATAGAGCTGCCCTTGCAACGCTTCATGACAGGATAAAAGCGGCCCCCGGATGCGAGATTGAGTTCTCACCAGAATCTTTGGGCGGCGGCGACATCCATCACCTCATGTGCACCATCCCAGGCGGTGTTCGCGTCGAATTCATTGCACCAACAGTTTGAACAATTCGGCAGGAGGAATTGAGATGAGCCAAGGTTGGACATCAGATACACCGCCATTCCACGAAGGCGAACTGCGCATTCAGGAACGGGCCGGTGTGCGGGAAAGAACGGAGATACAGGGTCTGCGTGTCATTCGCGATCACCTGCCCGATCAACATCGCGAGTTCTACGAAAACCTTCCCTTCCTCCTGCTGGGTTCTGTCGATAAGGAAGGGAGACCCTGGGCGTCCCTGGTTGCAGGGCCCACAGGTTTCATTGAAAGCCCTGATGCGGACCACATCCAATTAAACACAAGGGCTCTGGCGGGCGATCCTCTGAACGAGACATTGCGGGAGGACACGCATCTCGGTGTCTTGGGAATTGAACCGGCAACGCGTCGCCGCAACCGCTTCAATGGCAAAGCCGCAAATGTGCAGGAGGAAGGTTTTGATATCCGCGTGGATCAATCTTTCGGCAATTGCCCCAAATTCATCCAAACGCGCGACGTCGCATATGTCGCCCCATCTGGCAGCGCGTCCAAGCCAGCGGTCCGGGATGCCTCGCTGTCCGACAGCGATGTACTTCGTACAATCATAACCGCTGATACATTCTTCATCGCCACAGCGTACTTAGACGGCAGCAGATCAGCAGCCATGGGCGCAGATGTGTCCCATCGCGGCGGCAAGCCGGGTTTTGTCAGAATTGCGGACGAAAACTCCATCCTCTTCCCGGACTTTGTCGGAAACAATCACTTCAACACGCTTGGCAATATTGAATTGAACCCCCAGGCAGGGCTCCTCTTCATCGATTTTGAAAATAACGGGCTCATCTACATGACCGGGAAAGCAAAAACCATCTGGGACGGCCCCGATCTTGAACGATTTAGGGGAGCCAAACGCCTGACGAAAATCACGCCATCCAAGATCATCGCCACCCAAAACACGCTGCCCTTGCGATTTGAGTTTGGTGATTATTCACCCTTCCTCTCAAAGACGGGGAGTTGGTAGGTTCGGCCTCCCAGGCTGCATCAAATTTCCTGCGCTTGACAACCACCGCCCCTGCGGAAATCGCACGAAATACAACCGCTTACACCCAATGTCCGCTTGCCTGGCGGCCCATCAGCGCTATTCTTCTTGCAACGTAACTGACGAAAAATCAGGAAGAGACGCTTATGGACGCTCTAGAGCAATTCCGGGCCGATACCCGCGCCTGGCTGGAAGAAAACTGCCCCCCTTCAATGCGCACCCCTATGCCAGAGGACGAAAGTCCTTGGGGTGGCAAACGCGCTGTGTGGAAGAACCCGGAGTCAAAACAATGGCTCGACGCTATGGCGAGCCGTGGCTGGACCGCGCCACAGTGGCCTGCCGCATATGGCGGCGGCGGCCTCTCAAAAGATGAAAACAAAATCCTGCAGCAGGAACTTCGGCGCATCAAAGCCCGCCCTGCTCTCATGAGCTTTGGCATCTGGATGCTTGGCCCTGCACTTCTTGAGTTTGCCAACGAAGAACAGAAGAAAGAGCACTTGCCGAAGATCGTGCGCGGCGAAATCCGCTGGTGTCAGGGTTATTCTGAACCAGGCGCCGGCTCTGACCTTGCGGACCTTCAGACCAAGTGTGAAGACAAGGGCGACCACTACCTCGTCAATGGCCAGAAAATCTGGACGTCTTACGCTGACAAAGCCGACTGGATCTTTGCCCTCGTGCGCACAGACACAAGCGTCAAACATGATGGCATCAGTTTTCTACTGATCGACATGGAACAGGACGGTGTTGAAGCGCGCCCGATCACCATGATTTCAGGAGCCTCACCCTTCTGTGAAACCTTCTTCACCGATGCAACCGCACCAAAAGGCAACCTTGTTGGCGAGCTCAACAAAGGGTGGACCATCGCCAAGCGCTTGCTCCAGCATGAGCGCGAAATGATCTCCGGCATGGGCATGGGCAGTGGCGGCGGCGGTACTGGCCTCGCAGACCTGGCGAAAGACTATGTCGGCCAGGCAGACGGCAAGATCTCCGATGCCACCGTTCGCGATTCCGTTGCACGTCAAAAAATGGACTCCCACGCGTTCGGCCTGACACTTCAGCGCACAACGGAAGAAGCGAAAGCAGGCCAGGGAACGGGCGCTGCATCCTCGATCTTCAAATATTACGGCACGGAACTGAACAAGCGCCGCAATGAGCTCATCATTGAGCTGATGGGCACGCAGGGCCTTGGATGGGAAGGCGACAGCTTCTCCGATGAAGAACTGTCGGCACCACGCAGTTGGTTGCGCTCGAAAGGGAACTCCATCGAAGGTGGCACCACCGAAGTTCAACTCAATGTGATCTCCAAGCGTGTCCTCGGCCTGCCGAGCTAGCACACGCGATCACGATTTGAAGACATAGAAACGTATAAAAAGACAGGGATACCCATGGGGTTGGTACTGACCGAGGAACAAACACTCCTCAAAGAAACAGCATCGCAGTTTTTTCAAGAAAAGCTGCCCGTTGCGAACCTGCGAAAATTGCGGGATGAGAAAAACGCTGACGGTTTTGACCGCAGCACATGGAAAGAAATGGCAGACCTGGGCTTTGCCGGTGTGCTCGTACCGGAAAGCTATGGCGGCACGGAATTTGGCCCGGTTGGCCTCGGCGTCATTCTGGAGCAAGCGGGACGCACCATTGCGTCAACACCACTTCTTTCAACGGTCCTCCTGGGCACAACAGCTGTTCAGCTGGGTGGTTCCCAAACACAACGCCAGGAAATTCTGCCCGCTATTGCAGCTGGCGATACCATCCTGGCATTGGCAGTAGAAGAAGGTCCGCACCATAACCCAACACAGATTGCGACAACGGCGACAGCTGACGGTGGCAATTTCAAACTGTCCGGGTCAAAAACCTTCGTGATTGATGGTCATGTGGCCGACACGCTGATTGTAGTCGCCCGCACATCAGGCGAGGTGAATGATTCGAATGGTTTGACCCTGTTCCTGGTCAATACCAGCGGAACAGACGGCCTGGAGATTACGCGGACCATCATGGCAGACAGCCGCAATGCGGCGAACGTCACACTGAATGATGTGACTGTGCCCGCATCAGCGGTTCTCGGTGGAGTCGATGGTGGCTGGGACGTTCTGGAACCTGTCCTTGATGCCGGCCGCATCGGGGTCTCTGCAGAATTGATGGGCCTCATTCAGGAAGCGTTTGATCAGACACTGGTCTATCTCAAAGAACGCACACAGTTTGGAGAGCCGATTGGTTCGTTCCAGGCGCTCCAGCACCGTGCAGCAGAAATGTTTGCGGAACTAGAAGTCTGCCGGTCTGTCGTACTGGACGCGCTCAGTGCTTTAGAAGAGCGCCGGAATGACGTCCCGAGCCTTGCAAGTCTGGCAAAGGCACGCCTGTCTGAGTCATCCAAGCACATCACGAATGAATGCCTTCAGATGCATGGTGGGGTCGGCATGACCGACGAATATGATGTCGGCCTTTTCATGAAGCGCGCCCGCGTTGCTGCCGCAACCTTTGGCAATGCCGGTTTTCATCGGGATCGCTATGCCGGCCTGGACGGCTTCTGAAAACAACTGATTCGCACTGTATTTAAAGGGCTTCGAGGCCACCTCGAGGCCCTTTTTCTATGCGAAGCCTTTCTTGCATTTAGACAGCGAACCTTCTATCGACAGAGGCAGCGGCGCACATCATACTAGCGCCAGTAAATGAAGCGGGCCGGGCTCACCGTCCTAGCCCCATGACCCTAAACGACAGGATTTCAGCAAAGCTATGGCCGATGAAAACGACGACACCCAGCCGGAGCGCATCACTGTTTTGGCAAAGGACTTCACGCCCGCAGCGATGGAATTTCATCGCCGCAACATGAGCGCGAAGGGGTATCGCATGGAAGGCCAGATCGTGCCGCGTAAATTCCAGATGATTGAAGGCATGGGCGAGCCGGCTGACCTCTTTGAGGGCGAACGTTTCTATGCCGTGACTTTTGTCCGAAAATCCGATCAGGAATAGATAGCCTGCACGAGGTCGTATGGCCGAGCAAAACAATCCAGAAGTCCAACAACCTCCTCATGAAACTCGTGAGGTAGAGAGCGAAACGGGTATGGCTGATTTTGTCATGCCCGATGGTGTTGATCGCTGGACACTTATGCGCGACGTCACCGTGTTTCAGGGCAAGCTGATCCTGGACGGTCTTCGTGACCTGCTCCTGAGCCCTATTTCCATCGCCGCTGCACTGATAGGCATCATTGGCGGCGGCGACAAGCCTGGTCGCCAGTTCTACGATCTTCTCTACCTCGGCAAGCGCTCCGAAAAGTGGATCAATCTTTTCGGTGCTGCCTCCCACGTATCGCCGCCTCGCTTCGACAAAGAAGACAGTGAAAGCGTTGATGCTCTGGTAGACCGCCTGGAGACAGTCGCCCGCCGCCAATATGAAAAAGGTGGATTGACCCAGAACGCCAAAGACGCAGTTGACCGTGCGCTGGACGCCGTCAACAAAGGTCTTAACACCAAAAAACCCTAGAATTCTGCCAGGCCTGCCAGATGCCCCTGTGAAACCATCGGCTTTTTTCTGGCTCTGCTGGGCACACCATGCATCATGAGAGAAACAAATGATGTTGGGGAGGTCGCAATGAGCGCCCAGGAAAATTTTGGACACGGCACTGAAGCAGGCGAAGTTGTCAAAGGTGTAAGCCTTGCCGGAAAAACAGCCATCGTGACAGGTGGAGCCTCCGGCCTTGGAGTAGAAACGGCCCGCGCGCTTCTACAAGCTGGTGCTGCCGTCACCCTGCCCGTGCGATCCCTCGACAGGGGAAATGAGGTCGCCAAAAGCCTTTCTGAGGACACAGGAAATCCAAACATCTCCCTCGCCCAGATGGATCTCATCAATTATGCAAGCGTGCGGTCTTTTGCGGAAGAGTTTCTCGCCAACCATGACCGGTTGGACATTCTCATCAACAATGCCGGCATCATGGCCTGCCCACTGGCGCGCTCACCTGAAGGGTATGAAAGTCAGTTCGCCACCAATCATTTGGGCCATATGTTACTCACATGCAAACTGGTCCCTGCCTTGATCAAAGCAGCCCCTGCCCGCGTTGTTTGCCTGAGCTCCATCGGACATCGCCTGTCACCCATCCGTTTTGACGACATTAATTTTGAAACCACGGACTATGATAAGTGGGTCGCCTACGGGCAGGCAAAAACAGCCAACGCCCTTTTTGCCGTTGAGCTAAACCGCCGCTTGTCAGGCAAAGGGGTAAACGCCTTCTCCGTCCACCCCGGCGGTATTATGACAAACCTGCAACGGGACATGTCAGATGCTGAGATCAAAGGCATGGGTTGGGTCGATGATGACGGCAATGTTCGGGAAGGATTCAAAACACCCGCAGGCGGCGCAGCAACAGCTGTCTGGGCTGCAACCAGCACGAGCCTAAATGGTCGCGGCGGCGAATATTGCGAAGATTGTCATATCGCAGAACCTGCCAGAGACGATGTACCTTTTGCTGGCGTGCAGGCACATGCACAGGACGCCGACGCTGCCAAAAAACTGTGGACGGCATCCGAGAAAATGTTGGGCGAAACCTTCGACATTTAAGCAGTCAAACTGCGACCTCACTTGAGATCATGTGGCGAAGTACCCAATGCCGAAATAGAATGCGACGATGATCGCAATCGAAATAAGGATTGAAATCGTGGCGAGCGTCGCGCCCAAGGCGACGATGGCACCGTCATGTTCAATCAGCCCGATCCCCAAAACGGCAAATGAGATTGCCGGCAACCAGGCACTAAGCGGGATTGGCAGACACAGATTGATTGCAGAGGCGAGCAGCAAGCCGCCCAGCAGACGCTCAGCACGTCCTTCAAACAGAAAAGACAGGCGGGCTTTAGTCAGGCGCGCCACAGGCCGCGCAACTGGCAGGGCTTTCAACGCCGCATTACGCCATTTTTCTCTCTTGAGATGACGGTTAAGCAGAAACTTTGGCAACCAAAGGTCGGGGCGCCCCATCACCATCTGAACCGAGATAAACAACGCGGGGACGCCAAAAATCAGATTGGACCCGTATGGCAGAGGCAGCATGTTGAGCAACCCCACAAGCAGCAGCGCCCAGCCGAAGCTCCGGTCGCCTAGCCCGTCCAGGACATCTCCCAATGTGCTGCCCTCTGGGCCATTTCGGGCCCCAAGGCCCGCCAACCCGCGGATCGCATCGCTTCTCTTCTTAGCCATTTACTGCCCGAAACACTGTTCCGGAAGGAAATACCATATTGCGCCAAACGAGGGTAGCGCTCTGTTAGGTCACCATACGTTTGAAGGCATCATCGTGCTTATCGACAAACCGGTGCTTCAAGGCACCGGCAATATGAGCTGCAAACACCACATAAAATATGATCGGCAGCGCGAGCTTGTGAAGAACCGCCCAGGGCACAATGAGATCCGCATCTGGCGCCCAGAAAAGAGGCGTATCCCAAAAGAAGAAGTGTGAGTATTTGCCACCAAAAGTCGACATGACAAACCCGGTGATCGGAAATCCGATCATCAAGATGTAGAGCAACACATGAGCCGTATGAGCAGACCTCCGCTCCCAAGGCTTTAGACCAGAATCTAATCCTGGGGTCGGGCTTACCCGGTGCCAGAAAAGGCGAAGGATGACCAGCAACAACACTGTAAGGCCAAGGGATTTATGCACAACATAGTATCCCTGCCGATACCAAACATCCTCCGGGATCATTGAGGTAAAAATCCCCATGGGGATCAGCGCAACAAAAAGAAGGGCCGTCGTCCAGTGAATGATCCGTGTCGCACGACCATATCGCTCTGATTCATTTCCGTTTTGCAATGCCAACACATCGCTTCGTTTGGTCTGCCAATAAGTCACCAGCAGCAAAAACAGCCCGCCAATGGTAAAGGCAATCCCCAAAAGCCTCATAAGATTGGGTTTCAGATCGTCGGTCGGAAGAAGTGGTGGGCGGACAGTGTCCAGCGAGCCCAACAGCTGGAGCCAGCCGATCATCAGACCTATGCCCAATGTCATTGCCGCCGTCAGGAACGTCCCGACAACCCGCCGGCTGGGAGACGCGTGGTTTAACCAGGCCGCAGCAAGCACCACAACGACAAGCATCACGACACCAGCGATACTGTCTGCCTGGTAAGCCATGCGATGATCATTATCGGCTGCATTGGCAATCAGCTTCGCCGTCATTTCATTGCCGGCCTCAGTCGGTGCGAGAGGCCCCTCCGGCCCAGAACCATCTGCTAAGGCCAATGACGGCACGAAGCCAACCATGGTCAGCATCATCAATAGAACCAAATTTCTCGATATCCCGGTCATGGCCACCCTCCCTTATCAATTCGTCCCACTAAATGGGGAAGGATGATATCAGGTGCAGTACCAGTCATTTTTGAATGACAAAAGATATGGTAATTTGTGACCAGAAACTTGTGCGCACCCATCATCAACAATAGGCATACAGAGCAGAATGAAAGAAAAGCCCTGGTTTCTCTACATTCTGGAGTGTTCGGGGAACCGCCTATATACCGGCATCACCGTGGACGTTGACGCCCGGTTCGCTGCCCATGCCAGCGGGAAAGGCGCCAAATTCACCAAAAGCTTCCCGCCTCAGCAAATCCTGTTCAAGGCGGAATTTCCAGACAGGGCGGCGGCGAGCCGAGCAGAAGCCGACATCAAGAAACTGTCTGCCAAAGAAAAACGACACTTCGTGCAAACCAACACCTGAATCGGAAACCACCCTCTATGACCTCACCGGATGAAAACGAAAAAATAGGCGATCTGGAGGTTCAGGTAGCCCATCAAACGAAACTTCTGGACGAACTCAATGAAACTGTTCGTGCGCAATGGACGGAGATCGACAAGCTCACAAGGTCGATCACCCTGCTCGCCGACCGGTTGCTAAACATCGAAGCAACCAGCAAAAAGGGAACGCCAGGCGAAGAGCCGCCTCCACCTCACTATTGAGCCAGCAGTTCTTTTTGCTGTCGCCACGGAGAAAGCCTATAGGTGAAGAATGAGCCAAGATGCACCTCGCCCTATCACCTACGCCCCACCACAAGATCCGTTGAAGGTGGTGCATCACGACGCACACATTCTCATCCTGTCAAAACCATCCGGGCTATTGACGGTACCGGGCAAGCCCGCCGCCCACGCCGACTGCCTTGAAACCAGGGCCCGCATTGAGTTCCCGACAGCAACGATCGTCCATCGTCTAGATATGGATACGTCTGGCATTCTGGTCATGGCGATGACGCCAAATGCGCATCGGCACCTGGGCCTGCAGTTCGAAAAGCGGAAGACGAAAAAAACCTATACCGCCCGTGTCTGGGGTAAAATGACAGAGGATGAGGGGACAGTCGTGGCACCCATAATCACCGACTGGCCCAACAGACCAAGGCAGATGATTGATTTTGAGAAGGGTCGATCAGCTGAAACCCGTTGGCAGGTGCTTGATCGGGAAGCAGGCGCCTCCCGCGTTGCACTTTATCCCCACACCGGACGCTCGCACCAATTGCGCGTCCACATGTTGAGCCTTGGACATCCAATCCTGGGCGATAACATCTACGCACATGACGACGCGTTTAACGCGGCAGATAGACTGCAGCTCCACAGCACATCTCTTACCCTGCATCACCCGGACGGTGGGCAACGCATAACCTTTTCTGATCCCTGCCCGTTCTAAAGCGAGAACCGACCCGGTTCATTCAGATATTTCGGGGCCATGCGCTCTGATCATCAGAGCAGCTAAACCCGCGCCCGAGAGAGCCAGCGCTCCAAGGAAAAGGAATGCGCTCTGTTCACCACCAAAGGAAACAGCGATCCCCGCAATTGCTGGAATGGCGATGCCCCCGCACATGCCCATACCGACGAGCAGGCTTGATAGCCTGGGCGACGCCATCATTGGTCGGGCCAGCCAGGCAAACATGTTCGGAAAAATCAACGAGATGGCAGCACCAGCAAGCACAAAGGCATAGGGCGCGATCGGTTCGCTGAAGGTCAGAAACAGGCAAACGCCACCGGTCAGCAGTCCGGCAGAGACCAGCCAGCCAGGACGCACAAAAAGACTAATCCCCACAGCGGCCAGACGCATGCAAGTAAAGGCAACATAGAAAAGGGAGGTATAAACAGCGGCATCAGCCTCGCTCATCCCTTGAGCAACAAGAACAGTCGCGCCCCAGCCGACAGCAGATATCTCAATCCCCACACCGAGCGCCATCAGAAACAGGATCCAACGATAGCGCCGAAACAGCACAGAAAGATCCTCGCCCCGGTCTGTGACGTCTGGCCCCCTGTCATCGCTGAGAAGTGCTAAGGGTAAGATTGCCAGAGCAAACAGAAAGATCGCGAAAAACGCCGCATCGGGGCGACCGGTGAACCACACCAAAAGCAGGGGCGCGCCGATAGCCCCAACTCCAAACACAGCGTTCAGCACATTGAGAACGACTGGGGAGCGATCACCAAAGGATGCCGCAGCGAAGCCGTTAAACCCAACCGTTAGAAAACCGTACCCACACCCGTTGAAGGCTGCACCTATGAGCGCAACCTCCCAGGAAGTAGTTGATGAAATTGCAGACGTCCCAATAAGGAGACTCACAATGCCGGCTGCCGGGCGCCAGCGCAGCACATAAGCAGGCAGACGGAGCGCCGTTGCAGACACACCAATAAATGCTCCAACCCAATGTGCGCTCAATATCAACCCGGCGGCACCAGGCCCGAGATCGAAACCCCGCTCGAACGCCGGCAGCGATGGCCCGAAAAGGGCCTGGGCAATACCGATGAGCGAAAAGGCAAGGAAACCTGTCCCCATCGTGAGGCTTTTGGACATAGGCATAGTTATATGAGGCAAATCAGCTTTGTTGATCGAGCGAAGGCAAGCTATCTAAGTCATCAAGCCATCTTGGATGAGACTGGTGCCATACGTTAATGCGTGGCGGAAGCTTATCTCTCACATCCAAAATAGGAACCCGAATGGAAGCGAACGGCGCCGGGTCTTCTTCTGGAGGCACCGATCCAATATTCGTCCCGCAAGTCGCGCAGAACAGTTGGCGCCTTGTGTTTCCACTATCGCCTACCTTGTCAAATTTCGTCACGTCTCCGGATTGAAACTTGAGCGTCGTCTTGTCCGCAAACACTGTGTGTCGAAAGGCTGAACCACTTACCTGCTGACAGTCAAGACAATGGCATAGGGCCACCTTCGACGGGTCCACCTCTACTGTGAAGCGGACATCGCCACAGAAACACGTTCCTTTGGCCTCAATCATTCCGAAGAACCTCTGTTACTTTCGTCCCGCACACCCATCACAGCACCTGGGGACATTCGCCAAAGTCTACAGGATACAGGATACAGGAAAAAATGCGCACCCAAGCGCCTCGATAGACACCCCTAAAGACTTAAGTCTTTATCTTAAGAGTTCCGCAATTTGTGAACTTTATAATTCACCTAACAAATCGCCTTGGCATCGAAGAGGGTTTCATCGATGAAGAAGGAACAGCAGATTGAGTTGGGCGACATTCTGGTCGCGCATTGGCGATCGCTACTCACATGCGAGTGCCTCCCGGCTGCCAGGAAATTTAGGCCCGATGCGAGCCTAAAACCCGTCCTACCGCACCTCCTCATTCTTGAAATCGTGGATGGAGATGTGAAACTGGGCCTTATTGGCCCTGGGCACGATGGGCGATTAGAAATCAATCCCATGGGGCATTCCTACCTCGACACAATCCCCGCAGAACGCAGATACGCGACAATGATGCGGGTCCAGGCGATGTTGCAGCACAAGTGCGGTGCCAAGATTGAAATAGAAGAAGAAATGGCAAACGGAGAACTCGGCACTGCTTATCTGACTGTCGTGCCCTATGCTGCAGACGAGACCCACGGTGCCTATCTCGTGACGGTGGTTCCTCCAAACACATTGGCGGAGGCAGATGAAACCGCAACCGCGTCATCCTTCCTCAGCAGGCCGTTCAAATCGTTTGAGTATTTGGACTTAGGCTTTGGCACCCCGCCTGCGCTAGCTGAAAAGATTATGGGCGTCGACGCTCCCTCACCAGACCTCCAATGGCCTGACCTTAAAACGGTGATCGACGAAACAGTCCCATCATAGAAGTTATGCGGCCTTCGCAGCTGGTCGACGCGAACGCCGCGATGCAGGTTTGCGCTTTCCATTCTTGCTCTGACCTTGCGGCTTTTTCTGACCCGGTGATTTTTTCTGTCCTTGAGGTCTTTTTTGGCCCTGTGATTTGCGCTTCGCTGTGCCGGTAGCGCTCGCGATCTCCGGGGAATGGTAAGGCTGGTCTTCCATCACCGGTATTGTTTGACGAATGGTTTTCTCGATATCCCGCAATACCGCCCGCTCCTCAAGATCACAGAATGAGAGTGCAATACCGGAGGATCCGGCCCTCGCTGTCCGGCCAATTCTGTGGACATAATTCTCAGGATCATCTGGCAGCTCAAAATTAATAACGTGAGTAACCCCATCAACATCAATGCCACGTGCCGCAATGTCAGTGGCAACCAATGCCCGAATGCGTCCTGACTTAAAACCAGCCAATGCGCGTTGCCGAGCGTTCTGCGCCTTATTGCCGTGGATCGCGTCGGCACGGACACCACTATTTTGAAGAAATTTGGCGACCCGGTCTGCACCGCGTTTGGTCCGCGTAAACACCAAAACCCGCTTGATGGCCTCGTCCTTCAACAGCTCACACATCAACTCCCTCTTTTTTTCCTTTGGAACAAAGAGAATTTTTTGTGCAATTTTTTCTGCCGTGGTCGCAGCTGGAGCCACCTCAACGCGAACAGGGTCTGTTAGCAAACCGTTCGCCAACCCTTGCACGACCTTGGGCATTGTCGCTGAGAAAAGAACTGTCTGGCGTTCACGGGGCAGCGCAGCGGCAATTTTTTTGACATCCCGCACAAATCCCATATCAAGCATGCGATCTGCTTCATCAAGAACAAACACTTCAACATTATCAAGGAGAATATGGCCTTGAGCCATGAGGTCCATAAATCGGCCGGGTGTCGCGACAAGAATGTGCACCCCGCGCGCCATGGCCTGAATTTGAGCACGGATCGAAGTCCCACCAAATACCACAGCTGTACGAAGATGCAGATGGCGGCCATAGGCAAACAGATTTTCTGAAATCTGAGTTGCAAGTTCACGTGTTGGCGCAAGGATAAGAGCCTGGGGTTTGTTGCTGACAGCTTTTCTGTTTGACAGAGACAAACGATGGAGAAGAGGCAGAGCAAAGGACGCCGTTTTTCCCGTTCCAGTTTGTGCAACTCCTAACAGGTCACGCTGTTCAAGCAGCGCAGGAATGGATTTTCCCTGTATCGGAGTTGGCGTTGCATACCCTTCCTCACCAAGCGCGCGTAGCAATGGTTCAGCGAGTTTTAGATCTTTAAAATCGGTCATAGAAGTGGTCTCACACGTATGCGCACTCCCCCTTTTTTACATCACACCAGGGGGCGAACTTTATTAAAGGCACAACGATCAAGGCGATTGCCGTATTGACTTCACCTATCTAACGAAACGCCCACATGTGATGAAAGAAACGTGGCCAACACGCAAAGCGCTGGGCTGGAGACCGACAAATTCGATCAAATAGCAAGAGTCGCTGGGTGCAGATGGCGCACCAAGCTGTCTAAAGTCAAGATGAATTCGGCAATACAACAAACTGCCTCAAAAAGCCGATACCTCAAGATCAGTTGTTTTCCATTCCAATAAGCCGAAATATGATGAGTATCGACTCACATAATCAAAGGCTGTTTCAGCATGGACTTCACCTACCCGCTCGCAGGTATTGTAACTGTTATTACCCTGTTCATTTACATGTGGATGGCGGTGCAAGTCGGAAAATCCCGCGGAAAACATGATGTTCCTGCCCCTCAGAACACCGGACCTGACGAGTTTCTCCGCGCGCTCCGCGTTCACGAGAACACAGTAGAAGGGCTCCTCCTGTTCCTACCAGCCCTCTGGATGTTTGCACTGACCTTTGGCGACCTGTGGGCCGGCCTGATCGGCCTTTTCTACCCGCTCGGTCGCATGATCTATGCTCAAGGCTATTATCAGGCGGCTGACAAGCGAAGCCGTGGTTTTATGATTGGCCTTATCTCCACCGCCATCCTCCTGATTGGCAGTCTGATCGGGTTTGTTCTCTCCGCCCTAACGCTGTACCTATAGTCGCCGAAAACACAGCAATTGGCGGAAACTAAGTGATTTTCGGAGAGATCAATCTCGATATGCAGTTTGTCAGATTTGTTCAGACATATTTGTTACAAACCATGAGTAGGCTTGTCGTGGCTGCCTATGTGAAACCCCCTCAGAAAAGTTAGGGACCCTGTTGCAGAAATCAGTTCCTGAAGCGAGCGAGCTCATCAAGAAAGATTGGCTCAAAACTCTCGCCAAGTACCGTGTGCCCAGTCACAGACGTAGCCTTTTTGAGCTGGGCGTCACGGCTCTTCCCTTCGTCGCCCTCTGGGGGGCTGCATGGTGGGCCTTATCTGTAAGCTATTGGCTGGCGTTTGGGCTCAGCATTGGTGCGGGCCTTTTTCTCCTCCGACTTTTCTTGATCCAGCATGATTGCGGTCATGGGGCCTTCTTCCGAACGAAGTGGGCCAATGACTGGGTCGGAAGAGCGCTTGGCGTCCTCACTCTCACGCCTTACGACGTTTGGGCACGCAGCCACACCATCCATCACGGAACATCCGGCAACCTTTCCAAACGCGGTACAGGTGATATCGATACACTGACAGTTCGCGAATTCCTGGCGCTCCCAAAGTGGCGACAGGTTTTGTATCGCCTATACAGACACCCTCTGGTCATGTTCGGCGTGGGTCCAGCCTACATCTACTATGTCCGCAATCGGTTGCCGCTTGGGTTTATGCGTTCGGGACCTCGGTATTGGATAAGCGCCATGGGAACCAACGTGGTCACTGCATTGTTCGTTGCCCTTGCAATCTACGCAGTAGGTCTTGGTCCATTCCTCCTTGTTTACCTGCCGACCACTCTATTGGCGGCCTCGGTAGGCATTTGGCTGTTCTATGTTCAACACCAGTTCGAAGATACGTTTTGGGCTGAGTCTGATGATTGGTCGCTCAATGATGCGGCGTTGACAGGCAGTTCACATTTCGACCTTCCGCCAGGATTCCGGTGGATCACCGCCAATATTGGTATGCATCATGTGCATCATTTCAGCAGCCGCATTCCATACTATCGCCTGCCAGCAGTGCTACGCGACTATCCGGAGTTAGCGAATGTGAGACGTCTTACATTCCGACAGAGCTTCGCCTGCCTTAAGCTTCGCCTATGGGATGAACAACAGCAGCGTTTGGTTCCGTTTTCGGCACTCAGGGCGACATAAACCGGCGGCATTTCAGCACCCCCGCGCCTTACGCCATCAGGCATTCCGCTCTATCCTGATAACAGTTTGGACGTTATCGGGAGAAGGCAATGGAAAAGAGCGGCATACTAGGTGTTCTGGTTTTACTGTGGGCTCTGCTGTCTCTCAACGTGTCTGCCCAGGCGGGCAGCCTGTATGCCTACAGCCCGACAACACCCGTTCATGAAACCCCGGACGCAGACCAACCCACCCTTCACTCGCTTGCCTATGGCGACCAGATAACGGTTTCAGATGACACCGTCACATCAACGCCTGGTGGATGGATCAAGGGCAAGATTGAAGCTGAGGCTACATGTATTGTGGGATACCTCCAGGCCGGCGCACTCCTCCCGCTTCCCGCACCCGACCTGTCACTAAGTGGTTTTCAGTCGTTGACCAGCCATCTACACGAAGTGGGGCCTGCCAAATTCGAGCGGCAAGAAGATGTCACCAAATTGACGCAACATTACGACCATGGCGTCACACTCAGCACCCGCATATTTCATACACCCTATGGCGACTTTGAAGACCAGAGCCTACTGGTTTCAGACATCACAGTTGCTCAAGGCTTTCTCCTCGCCCGGTCCATCGTCAATCAGGATGGCGTGGAGTCTGAACACATGAACCGCCTCCCCAAAATCGAAGAGGACGAGCAAGGAGACGCCTATGTCCTGGATGACGGCTATTGGCAAATAATCTCTGTTAGAAAAACGCCTGATGGAGTCCTGATCCAGTTTCCCGAGCGCGCTGACTAGGACACCCCTTCTTACGGAGGCACCGCATAGCGGCCCGAAATGCCTGGAAAAAAGGGGGTTTCCAAACTACCCTTAGTGCGTGGTTTCCTATCTCCAACAGACAAAAGCTGTTCCCTTCTTGTGTCTGAGCAAACAGGCTGTCTATCCATCATGCAAAACCTATTCACCAAACGTCACATTCTAGCCAGCTCAATATGCATTATTTGGGGGAGCGTCTTCAGCTCCATGGCTTCCGCCGAACCCGCATCGACAGCAACCCAAGAAACAACAGCGATGGTGTCCGAAGCGACGTCTGCAAAAAATGTCATTCTGATTATTGGCGATGGCATGGACGATCATCAGATTACCATTGCCCGCAATTATCTGGCGGGGGTCAACGGACAGCTGACCCTCGATACAATGGCACGCAGAAGCATTGCTCAAGTCTTAACAGTCTCCAATATGCAGCCTGACCTGCCAGTCTATGTTGCAGACTCCGCCAACAGCGCCACCTCCATCGCGACGGGAACAGTGACAAGCCGCGGGCGTATTTCTACGACAGCAGGCTCGGACGAAGACCTCACAACCGTCGTCGAGCTGGCAACCAAAGCTGGATTGAGAACAGGCGTAGTGAGCACTGCAAGCGTCACGGATGCAACCGTCGCCGCCTTCTACGCCCATATCAGCCTACGCGTCTGCGAAAACCCAGGCATGATGCACGACGCCCTGCTTTTTGACCGCATCCCGATCGATTGCTCCCCAGACATGAAAGAGAATGGCGGCCTTGGCTCTATCTCTGAACAATTGGTGAGTTCAAACCTCGACCTTGCTCTTGGCGGTGGCGCAAAACATTTTGCGCCGAACATGGAGGGCGGAACCGACAGCGTAACCACAGCAGCCGAAGCAGCCGGCTTCCAAATCATCAGCAGCATCGACGAACTCAACTCCGCCTCTCCAGATACAAGATGGCTTGGCCTTTTTGGCCCCAGTACCTTGCCCACCAGACTTCAAGGTGAGGGCGGACGATCAGCGGAAAAGCCAGCGCCTTCATTTATGAACCGCGTTCACTGGAGTCAGGGACAGGTCACGCTTCCAGACCCCATAGGCTGTGAGGAAAATCCTGAGTTCGAAGGCATCCCAAGTCTGAAACTAATGACAGACCGAGCGCTGGATCACCTAACCAATGACAATGGGTTCTTCTTGATGATCGAGTCCGCCTCAATCGACAAGC
The DNA here is from genome assembly GCA_003330885.1 of Rhodobiaceae bacterium. Lineage (NCBI taxonomy): Bacteria > Pseudomonadati > Pseudomonadota > Alphaproteobacteria > Hyphomicrobiales > Parvibaculaceae > Parvibaculaceae bacterium. Next base: position 2,119,236 of record CP030277.1, read on the forward strand.
AATCACACCTGCGCAATGCATGTGGCAGCATTGGTGAGGTCGAACAATTGGAAGAAGCACTGCAGAGCGCGTTGGCGTTTGCAGACAAAAACCCTGGGACATTGATCATTGTAACCGCCGACCACGGCCAGGCCGCCCAACTCATTCCCAATGAGAGTCTGTTCGACGCCTTCGGGCTTCCGGTCTATACCCCTGGCCACGTCATGCGAATAAAAACACCCGAAGGTGCTCTCATGGCAGTGAACTATGCAACCAACAGTTTCCTGTCAGAAGAGCACACCGGCGTGAGCGTGCCTGTCCTTACCAACAGCAAAGCCCCTTTCCCAACCATGGTCACACAGCCTGGGCTGTTTGAGATCATGGTCGACCACTTAGGCCTTACCGATTAAGCCAAGCCGACTGTAGCGGGGACAGCGCCTTTAGAACTGGTACCGGATGGCAGCTGTGATGGAATGTTCCTGATAATCGGTCTGGAACTCCCCGTCATAGAGGAAGCGGATCGAGAACTGATCGTCCATCTCATAAGTGATGCCTGCCCCGGTGGCGTAGGAGAACTTATCCCGCTCTGTCGTCTGACTGATGAAGCTGCCACCTCCGACAACATTCCCGGTGATCGCCTCATTCGGATCAGCAAGCTCCTGCAGACCGCGCACATAGGCTTCAGGAATGAGCTTCGCCCCATCTTCAAGAACATGCGTGTAACGACCGCTGAGACCCAACACACCCCGCAGAGAGGTCAGGCTCTGACTGCCCACCGTTGTCGGCAGAATACCCGTCTCTGTGTAGCCATCAATCGAGACCTTGTTGTAACGCAGACCCACATGAGGAGAGAGATCCAAGGCACCTTCTGAGAACACTTTGCCCACTTCCACCCGGCTCATGAACTGTGTGCCATCATAATTAGCCGTGTTCACACCACCAGCTGCCAAACGCCTGCTGTCATACTCATTCATGCCATAACCAACAGTGGCATTCACATAGAAGTCTTGCGGACGGTAGGTGCCGTAAAGCAGCACCCCATAGCCTTCAATGTCCTGATTGCTGTTAGCGCCGGTCCCAATCTCATCCACCTTGGTGTCTGAATAGAAGAGTGCAAGCCCCATGCGCAGATGCTCTGCAACGTCTCCATCCATCCCCAGAGAGACCGCATAGGTGTCAGACTCAAAACCGTTCACACCCGACGGGTCAAACTCTGCAAAGCTGGCCCCAGCCCGGCCCCAGAGTGCCCAGTTCCCGGCACCACCAAGGAACTGTTCACCAGCAGCCACGCCCGTCTGGCGCTCGCCGCTATCCACGACCGTAAACCCACCACCACTCAGCCGATCCATGATGAGATCAAGCACCATGTCCGTGGAGACCACTGTGCTTGATCCAGTCGACCCACTTTCCGAGGGAAGACTGTCCTGAACCAGCTTAGCCAACTGAGCTTCCTGCTGCTCTACAGGGAACTGCGCCAGGAACTGAACAATGGGATTATCCGTTGGGGCATTATCGATGAACTCGTCAATGGCGTCCGCAATGACTTCTGCATTGGTGCGGCCACCCTGGTTCTCCGTGGCTGTGCGCGCCCGAAGTTCTCTCTTCGTGATGAGAAAGAGCTCACTATTGGTGCGCACTTCAGAGGTAAAGCTGAAGAGCACCGTGTTGTCATAGACCTTGGCACCGCCGACATTATTGTCGACAATCATGCCCCCTTCACTGCCATCAATACCGGCAATCTTGATGGCACCCCCATCAGTGAGCTCCACACCCCGCGTCACATCCGCATAGATCTCAGAGCCCGCATTAAACGTCACCGAGCCATCGCCACCATTCAGGTACCCCGCACTTGTGTCCGACGCCACCCCAACACGGAAACGACCACCCGCATTAAACGTCGTGTCGCCTGTCACACGGATCGTTGACCCCGCAGGAGCCTGCAATGTCCCACGAGATGTCCCCATGCCAGAGACATTCAATTGACGCGTATTCACAGCAAAAGTCGTAGAACTCGTCGACAGCGTCGCACCCGCATTCACATTGACTTGCGTTGGAGTGGAGTAAGAGTAGAGATTGATCGCCGTCTCATTTCCAAACCGAGTTGTTCCGCTGTTGAAATTCACCGTTCCGAACCGCGCAATCGCGAAGTTGCCCATAGGCGTTCCCTTGGTGATCTCCAACGTGTCGCTCTGGCCAAAATTTACCACATTGTCTGCGGCGGCATTCCCCACAATCGACGACAGAGCCCCATTGATGACATTGCCAGTGCCCGTAATTGTCACAGAATTGCTGGGGCCGTTTACACGAACAGCATAGGTTCCATCGCCAATCGTCCCGCCATTATTTGTGATCTTAGATGCTAAACTGAACCCAGTAACAACCTGCCCGTTAATGGTCCCAGAGTTGGTAAGGGCGAAAGTCGGGACGACCATTCCAAATCCGCCAGGGCGCTTCCGCCCGCTTTCATCAACATTACCATTTACCGTTCCATCATTCACGATAGTGACTGCGGTAGCGTAACCTATACGAATTGCGGTATCTGTACCGGTGATCGTACCCGTAGAGGTGTTGGTAATATTCACCGTCGGACCATAGGCAAAGATGGCGCTCGCGCCATACCGCAATAGAACCATCGTGCCATCGCCATTTGCCTGAGTGATGGTGCCGGAATTGGTGACATTCGTGGTGGCCAGCGTGACCGAAGTTGCGCGAACCCCATAAGCAGCATCTCCGGTGACAGAAACGGTGCCCGTATTGTTCACATTCGTCGTATTGCCATACGTGACGATACCAGCGCTATTGTCACCGGTAACCGTGATCGATCCGTTGTTGGTCGCCGTCGATGTCCCGCCAGTCCCAAAAGCGACCAGGCCCTGACTGCGATCACCTGTCAGAGTGATGGTTCCATCATTGGTGGCATTCGCCGTGCCGCCCGCATACTTACCGCCCAGCATTGCACCTTTATCAAACGGATTAACAACGCTCGCTGTGGCGAAAACACCAATGGAACTTCCTTGACCGCTATCTATGATGGATGCGCCCATGCCATTTGTCGCCGTTGCTGTCCCATACGTGCTGGCAAAAACGCCGATATCTTGACTGTAACCCCTATAGTACATTGCGTCGGGGACATTTGACTGAAGCGTAACCTGTCCCGTATTGCTCGCGGTGGCGGCACCAAGGAAACTCAAGGCGGCAACAGCTGCCGCGCCATCATCACCGGTCACGTTGATCGTACCGGCATTTGAGGCATTACTGGTTCCCGCACCAGTGCTTCCTATAGAGATCACACCAGCAGTCAGGTCTCCACCTACATTGATGGTTGCACCACTAGCGTTTGTTGCCGTCGCTGATCCGCCTGTTGTGCTTGTTTCGGCGTACACCCCATGAGACTGGTCGCCCTGCGTCGTCACAGTCCCATAGTTTCGACTTACCGCAGCATTCGCGTTTGATGCCGCCACACCGTAGCTTTCGCGTGCCTGGGTCAGGATTGTGCCGCGGTTGATGGCAGTCGAGGTACCAGTCGTCGCCGAAACCTGAATGCCAGCGCTCTCTACTGCCGTTGTCGTGATGGAGCCTGTTGCGGTGTTCTCCGCCGACACGTCACCAGCCCCACCAATAATGTAGAGACCATTGTGACGGCCATAGGTCCCCATCCCTTCCGGGATTTCACCAGTCCGGATGGTCCCGCTATGCTGGATCGTCCCGCCACTACCGGTAATGAAAATCCCGGAATTTATTCGTTGCTGATTGATAGTGACGCCTGTCGAATCGAGATTGAAGGCATCTGTTGCAATGATCGTTAGATCGTCGCCCACAAACGGCGCAATCGAGTTAGTGGCAGGGCCCACGCATGTGATCGTCGCGCCATTTGTAGTTCCAGGTGTGCAAATTGTCGCTGCGGAGGCCGGTCCGCCCAGCACCATAATCGAGCTAGACGAGAGGAGCGCCGCCGCAAAGAAACGCTTCAAACCCGTTGCAGTCGACCGATCACCCGAGGGAGCAATCACAGTCGAGCTGTAATAGCTGTACGCGCTCTGATTAAGCCTTTCAGAAACGGTCTGCTTCTCAGTTGAACCGGTCGTGCCTTTGATCAAAGCCATCTTCGTCGCCCCACCCTATTTGCCAACTGGCGATACAAAACTCAGCGCGAACAGCAGGATCAGTTCCTGCGCATCGCATTAAGAAATGAGTAAGGAATCCCGGCAAACCGGTCACTCACCCAAAAGGGTGAAAGATGAAAAAAACGGCTGATTTCTGCGGTTTGCAAACGTTACAAAATCAAAAAATCATCATGAACATGGTTAAGACGGGCGATCTGCCTCGTCCCAATCCTCAATTGTGATCATCGTTTGAAGATTCGGGTCCATAAGCCCTAATGCCATAGGGTTTTTCACGCCTGGTAGGGAAAACACATCAAACAGCTCGCGGATTTCACCCACGAGCCGTACCCAATGCACAACATCACCATTCCTTGTGTCGATAACCTGCACGCCACACCAGGGGTCCGCGTCTCGCTTTTCCAGCTCACCATCAAGCTCAAGTCCGGAAAAACTCCCATCACGAGGGAGCGACATGCCAACAAAGGCAAAAGGCCCGTGGAATGCAAGGCCGCGCAGGAAGCCAGGCAGGAACGCAACCGTTTCCGTCGATCCATCTTCCTCGTTCACCACACACAGACGCCCACGACCGGAATCGAGAACCCATAAGCGACCATCATGCATGCGCGGCGAATGCGGCATGGAAAGTTTCTGAGTGACGAATTCATTCGACTTCACGTCGATGATGCACCCGCCTTCCGCGCGTCTGTCACGCCATCCGCTCACCACGTCGCTTTTACACACGGCTGTAACGTAGCGGGCTTCTCCCTCATGCATCGCCAGACCGTTGAGATGACAGCGGTCTTCAGGCGCAAGGCGGGAGATAAAGTGCGGCTTCCAAATCGGTTTGAAGCTGTGCGTGACACTCGGCGTCGCGAGGCAGGAATACTTGGTGTTGACGAAAATAACGCGGCCGGACGTTTCAACCCCCACATCGTGGGCGTCGAGATCACCAGTAGTCTGGGCATTTCGCGGCACATAATTCGCGTCAAATCCATCCAGCTCTTGACCAGGCGCCAGAATGTTCTCCAGACGCCAAATCTGAAACTGATTGGCGAGCAGCAACCGGTCTCGCGTTGCCGCTACGCCCATCGCCCGTGAAAAATGTCTTTCATGAAAGCTCAGAACACCGCCCGGCTGATGTCCAACCAGGTAAAGGCGTCCAGACTGATAGGAGGTCAGGCCAAAACTTACATTCTGATCCCTCAGCCAGTCAGCAAAACCTCCAGAACACGAAATCTGTGTACCCGGCTGCTCGTCTGACGCCTCAGCTGATGCTGTTTGCTGCTGTTCTTCCATCTGTATAGTCGCCGTCCCTATCGCTACTTACCTTGACCGAAAAACTCTATACATCATTGGGATGCAGCCTTGCGGCATTTATCAGCAGTTGGAAAATTCCTGAAAGACGGTCATCATCATCGTCTCAACGGGTATCGACTAAACAAAATGAAACTGAAGTTAGCAACGTTTTTCTGGCCTTTGGCCGCGCTTGGCATGCTGAGCCTCAATGGCTGCAGTGCGCCTGACCTGAAAGCGCGCCAGCTGGGGGCCACATCAATCGTCCCTGCAACCTACGAAGAACTGACACTGGCAACACAGTCTTTTGACTTGCGCAGCTATGCCCCCAGAGACAGATCGCCGAGGCAAGAGCTACGCGTGTTCATCGAAGGGGATGGTTTTGCGTGGGAGAGACGAGACAGACCATCGCCCGATCCAACTCCCATCACACAAACGGTTTTATCGCTTGTCGCCGCCAGCAACCAACCCAACCTGATCTATTTGGCTCGTCCTTGCCAATTTGTCGGCGCAAGAAGCCGCAACTGCCAGGAAAGCCTCTGGACAAATGAGCGATATAGCGAAGCCGTTGTGTCGTCGCTTAACCAGGCTATTGACCATCTGATGACTGAGTACAAAGCCAAGCATCTTATTCTTATTGGGTATTCAGGCGGCGGCACTCTTGCCGCCCTGCTCGCCGCAAGACGGTCAGATGTGTCAGGGTTTGTGACGCTCGCCGCACCTTTGGATACCGCCGCGTTCTCTGAGTTCCACAATGTCTCCCCCATGACAGGCTCTCTGAATCCAATGGATCAAGCCCACCTTCTCTCCCGCATTCCGCAAATTCATTTTGCAGGTGATAATGATGAAATCGTCCCGCTCCAGCTCGTTCTGACCTACCAACATGCGCTGGCAAACGATCAGTGTTCCATGATCATAACGGCATCGGCGGACCACTGGTCTGGCTGGACCGGCATTACCCCTAATCCTGCTGACATCACCCCAACCTGCAAGGCATACGAACAGTGACTGGTTCAAACGAAACCCAAAATACATTTGCGCCGGAAATGCTGTTCTCCGTGCCCATCTGGTTGCGCACAGTCGTCGACCATGAGCGGATAAACAAAGATCTTCGGACAAAAATCGGCGCCCTTGAGGCAAGCGGGTCTTCGATCAAACGGTCAAATGTAGGGGGGTGGCATAGCGCCGCCGATTTGCACTTCAACGAAGACTTCGCAGAGATCAGACGCATCATTGGCACAGCGTGTGCTCAGTGCGCCGAGTCATTGGGGTTTGATTTTAATGGGTACCATCTGAAATTTGCTGAAATGTGGGCAAACCGAAATGGTCCTGGCGCCTACAACCGCGCGCATATCCATCCAAATGCATTTCTATCGGGCGCATATTACGTCACTCTGCCGCCAGACGCAGGAGACATTGAGTTCTATGATCCGGTACGCGAGCGCGCAATGCAGGCACTTCCGTTGAAAAGCAGAAGCCTTCTGAACAGCCAGAGCGTTGAATATGAATGCGAAGAAGGAAGCTTGGTCATCTTTCCCGCCTGGCTTCAACACGCTGTCGCCGCAAACAATAGCAGCTCAGATAGAATCTCGATAAGCTTCAACATGTTCGTTGAAAAGACATCTCCAGAAACGCCCGGCACCACTTAATGTCGAAAAAGATCAACATTGCGCTCATTGACGACCATCAGATGTTCTTGGACGGCCTGAGAGAAGTCATCAACTCTCTTAGTCCTGCCTATGTTTGTGAGAGTTATGCGTCGCCGCGCGAGACAATCGCCGAAATCGAGGATGGTCGCACCTTCGACCTTATCGTTTCAGATTTTGTCATGGAGGAAATGAACGGGATCGCACTCATCCTCGCACTGAAGGCACGCCAGTGTCAGGTTCCCGTGCTGATCGTGTCCGGAATAGACACGCTGCCCCCAGTGGAAAAAGTTCTTCAAAACGGAGCAATGGGATTTGTTCCAAAATCCGCACCGACCAAAGTTCTTGGCCAGGGCATTTCTGCAGCGCTCAAGGGTGAGGTATTTTTGCCGCCGGAATTGTGGACCGTGATGGAGGCAAGCTCAAGATCACCACAAGCGATGAACGCGCAGCCGCCTACGGAAGATGAGCCCCTGATAGGGCCCCGTCAGATGGAGGTACTCAAGCTCGTCGCTGAAGGGTATTCGAACAAACGCATCTCAGATGTACTCGCCATCAGTGAGAATACCGTCAAGACGCACGTTAAGCAGATATTCCGACAGCTAAATGTGACGCGCCGCACAGCTTGTGTCAGCAAGGCGCAAACACTTGGGCTCCTCGAATAGAAGCCTTCGTAGTTAGAAAGCGTCGCGGGCCGCGTTTGTTTTGCGTTCAGCAATCTCAGCCAGAAGGCTCTGAACCATCGACGGTTCAACTGGCTTATGGAGCAGTTTGAGCCCCGGTATCGAAAAATCTTCCGGCGCAGCGGCAATGTCTCCGGTCATAAGAACAACAGGAATGTCTTCGTTAAGCTCGTCACGAACGCGTTCAACCACATCCATCCCGGTTTCTGCGCCCCCGAGCCGACGGTCAATAAGAAGAACGTCCGGCGTTGCCTGATCATGACTCAAGAGAGCAACTGCATCATCGCCACTACCGGCTGAGAGCACCTGACATCCCCAGCTTGAGAGAAGCGTCGTCATGCCCGATCGAATGGCATCCTCATCATCAACAATCAGAATACAAAGATCACTCGCAACAGGACCCCGGCCCTGCCCTTGTTCTTCGCGACCAAGCTCACCATCCTGCCCCAGGTTTGCCACCGGGACTCCCAAGCGAAAAACTGTCCCCTCTCCCAAATTTGAAACAAGAGACAGGTCAATCTTCAGAAGACTTGCGAGTCTGCGAACAATTGACAACCCCAGACCCAGCCCCTTCTCCCGGTTCCGCTCTCTATTACCAAGCTGCACATATTCATCAAAAACCAGCGTCTGTTTGTCCAACGGAATGCCACAACCTGTATCGGAGATCAGCACCTCAATCATCTCAGGTTGCGCGTTAACGGATACCTCAACACGCCCGCCAGGGTCTGTGAACTTGATAGCATTCGACAAAAGATTCCGGACAACTCGCGCAAACAATATGGGGTCGGTCTGCGCGGCGACTGATCCGCAATCAATTTTAAGGTCGACGCCTTTTTCATCAGCGACGGCAGTAAACTCACCGGCAATCCGCCCCGCGAAAGACCCCAGGTCAAGAGTCCTCTGATCGGCAACGATTGCGCCGGCATCCAACCGCGAAACGTCAACCAGTCCATCAAGAAGATTACCAAGACCACGCCAGCTATTTTCGATTTTTGCCAATAATTCAAATTGAGCTGGCTCTGTTAGCTTGTCCTTCAACGCCGCCAGAAAGAAGCCTTGAGCGTGTAAAGGTTGCGCCAGATCATGACTGGTGGCCGCCAAAAACCGCGTTTTGTCGTCGCTGACCTTTTGCAGCTCATCACGTTGAACACGCAGCTGCTCCAAAAGAGCCTTGTTCTGTCGAACAGCAATGGCATCACGCGTCGCAAGTTCAACTCGCGCGCTGGAAGACATAAAAAAGGCATAGCCCAGCAGCACACCAGCCCCAGTCGCCGACACAGGCCATGGCGCAGTGAGCAAAATGAAAAAGCCGTAGGGCAGCATCACAAAGGTTGCGAGGCCGACATAAGAACGACGGTACGCAGATTGAGGAGAAACGCCCCCCAGCGTGATACCGAGCACCATCATACTCGTAGTGAAGACACTGAGCACATCATCAACATTGGTCAGAAAAATACTGCCCAAACCCCACGTGATACCCGTAACACTCGAGATAAGCGTATGCCACCAAAGGTAATCGCGCGCATTCTCAAGCGTGATACCGGTAGTGCGAAAGCAGACAGGCTGTACCAGCGTTACGGCAATCATAAACAGCGATGCACAAAACCACATCGCGACGCCGGACAAAGGAACCGTGAATGTCAGCATCGCGCAGTAAACCGACACAACCATGAAAACTGCTATGGCAGATGAACGCGCACGCTCATAGAGCAGTTGAGCCTGTTGACGCTCCAGCGTCGCACTATCTAGCAACGTCAAGTCCGTATCAGTATGCTGCGCCAAAACGTCCCCTTCTGTGACCTGCGACAAACATCGTCCTGCCGCAACATGACGACTCTGGATAGTAAGGTCAAACCTACCGCCACCTGCTGCACCCAGGCTGGTGGGACAGCACCATCAAGAAACGCTTTCCGTTCGCACCAACACTCTTATTGAAAAGTGTGCCACGAACCAAGACGAGAACGTCCTCGCGCCCGTCATCAATATCAGCGACCGTTGAGCTTTTGAGTTACCCACGTAGCTCAGCCGCTTCCGCTAACCTGAGCAGGTCTGGAGGCCTTAATCACCTCAGAGCAAAGATGATGGGGATTTGTGTTGAAAAGGGCGCGACAGGCGGCGGGGGAAAAGGCGCCGACTTTTCGACCATCCGTCTCGCCGCACGGTCCAGATGAAACGAGCCTGAACCGGTGATGACGCGGACATCAGTCAGATGCCCTTGCCCGTCAATCGTGATCTTCAGCGTCGCCATACCTTCTTCCCGGCGTCGGCGGGCGGCAGACGGATAGGTTCGGTTCTGTTCAATGCGAGCCCGGATCAGAGCGAGATAAGCGTCCCGTTCGCCCCCGGCATTTGCATCAGAGGCACCAATACCCGCAGTCTGTGACACGGCACCCTCCCCAATATTAGGGGTTCCGGCATTTGAGGTCCCAACAGGGTGACCATCACCTTGTTCAGCAAGCGCCTGGCTCTCGAGCATCTCTTGCTCAACAGGCTCTGTCACCCGCGGAACTTCCACCGGCCGACGGTCGATGGGCATAGCCTGAACGACCCGTGGTTTCGGCGCGATTGTCTCCACGACCCGTTGAGTTGGTGTTTCTAGCCGAGGCTCAGGCTGGAGACTAGGCACCTCAATAACAGGCTCGCGAGCTGCTTGCTCAACCGACCCAGTTGCTCCAGTACCACCTAGACGAACACTCAACTGACCGAGCACCTGCCCGCCACCGCCGCCGGACGGTGGAGAAAAGAAGAAAACACCCAACACCAGACCATGTACTGCAAGCGCAAAAAAGATGGCAGCCGGAACATAACGACCGAGCCTAGGGGATGGGTTGAGTGCAATCATCGTCACTTCCGCGCCAGTGTTACAATCTGCACATGCTGGATACCGGCCCCTTCCACGGACCGCAGAAGTGTGATGACCCGAACCGCCGGGCTTCGTGCATCCGCTCTCACCTCCAAAACATCGTCGCCCCCCCCTAAAACGCCGAGCAGAGCGTCCAAGTCATCACTGGTGAGATTGATACCCTCTCGCGAGAGGGCACCTTCAGCATCCATCGTCAGAACGACTGTTTGCACCACCTCTTCCCTGGGCACTTCTGCTTCTGATCGAAGAGGATCAAATTCAGGGGGCAAAGGCTCTACAAAAGTACCCGCCATCATAAAAGCCAGCACCAACAACAGAACTATATTGATCAATGGCAAGGTGCCATCTGGCTTGTAACCTGTCGTTCTGGTGCGCAAAGTTTTCATGGAGCGGCGTACCCCACTGCGCCGGAAAGTTGCACCTTGGTAAAACCGGACGCGTTCAAAGCTTCGATCACGTCAATGACGCTCTGAATTTCAACGGCCTCTTGCGGCTCAATAAAAACGGTTCTGTTTTTCCCGTGAGAGATCAGTGCAGCTATCGCTAGCTGCAATCCTTCAACAGCTTGACCGTCCAGCATGAACGATCCATCGTTCTGCAATATCAGGGATAACGTTTGTTCCTCGCCTGCCGCTTCTGAGAACTGCGCCTGGGGCGTCAATTTGATTTGACGCCAATCCACAAATTGAGACGCAAGCATGAAGAAAATGAGCAAAATGAAGACAACATCAATGAGCGGTGTCAGACTCAAAACCAGCTTTGATCTAGGTTGCCGCAAAACCATGAATGCTGCTCCTCAGTCCGCAGCCATTCCAAGAGTCTTTGGCAGGTCTCTGCGAACCTCTGCCACTTCCCCTATCGCTTGTTCCGCAAGGTCCGCAAACCGCATCAAGCGTCCTTCAAACCATCCATGAGCAAGCGTTGCTGGAATTGCGACAATGAGCCCAGCGGCTGTTGTGAGAAGCGCTACCCAGATACCTGCCGACAAGAGACCCGGGTCAACCGCACCGCCCGCTTCGGAAAGAGCTCGAAAGGCATCGATCATGCCGACCACGGTCCCAAGAAGACCGATAAGAGGGCTTAACATGGCAATCAAGCCAAGCATTCCGAGGCCACCTTCCAGAGGTCTCAGCTCACGGCGGGCAGCGCGAAACCCTGCCCTCTCAATCTGTTTCTCTTCCTTCAGCGCGTTGACCGCGGCTTGGGTTGCCGTCCGGACCCGCGCTAGAGCCCCTCTCTTTGCACGCTCTCCCAGCCGTGCTGAGGAGAACTGCATCACCTTGGCAAAAATCAACACAAGGGTGACGAAAGAAAGAGCGGCGAGCAGATAGAGAACCGGGCCACCCGCACTGGCCAACTCGAGTGCCGCCGTAAGAGCATCAACCGCCTGAGGGTCAACAACCGACGCTTCTGATCCGCTAGAACTCAGAACAGTTTCTTCCATCGTTAAATTTCCTACTCAAAGAGCCTGTCGAAAATCAATGACGGAGGCGTTCCGCCGATGATTCCCTGTCGGCACGATTAGCCTGCGCCCTGTATCCGGGTCTTCGACCTGGCGAACAGAGAGATCAAACACGTCTGCAATCAGAGACGGTTGCAGAACATCATCCGGAGCCCCGGTCGCCACCACACACCCATTGGCAAGAATGACAACTCGCGTTGCGTAGAGCGCCGCAAGATTGAGATCATGAACAACAGCCACCACGCCAACGCCTTTTTCCGCGAGCCTCACGGCCAAATGCAAAACGGAATGTTGATGCGCGAGGTCGAGACTTGACGTCGGTTCATCCAGGAGAAGAAAGCGAGGTTCGTCGTCGTTCTCCCGCCATATCTGTGCGAGCACGCGAGCGAGCTGAACACGTTGCTGCTCCCCGCCTGACAGTTGCGTGTACACCCGTCCAGCGAGGTGACCTATGTCAGTTTCTTCAAGGGCGCAGTCGACAGCAATCCTGTTCGACGATGCATCAACCGAGGCTCGAAAAGGGTCGCGTCCCATGGCCACCACATCACGCACCTTGAAGGGAAAACTAAGGGACGCCTTTTGAGGCATCAGAGCTCTTTTGCAGGCAAGAGACGCAGGAGAGAGATGTTGAAGTTCATCTTCGCCTATTCGCACATCTCCGCTCAGCACTCTTTGTTCACCGCTCAATACGTTGAGGAAGGTAGATTTACCCGCCCCATTTGGACCGAGAACCGCAACCAGTTCACCCGGGTGGACTTCCATGGACGCGCCGGTCAAAACCTGACGCGACCCCAGCACCACATCCACATTCCGCGCTGCAAGGGTCACCATGATGTTCCCTCCCGCGCTGCTCTGCGCAACAACCAAAGGAAAAAGGGAGCGCCCAGCAGCGCTGTCAGAACACCGATAGGCAGCTCCGCGGGTAGTGCCAGCGTTCTTGCAACTACGTCGGCCCATAAGAGAAGTGCCGCTCCCCCAAGCGCCGATGCAGGCAGGAGAATGCGGTGATCAGGACCAACCACCATGCGCAACAGATGGGGAATAACGATCCCCACAAAACCAATCGTGCCGGACACAGCAACCGCAGCGCCCACACCTGCGGCCACCAGCGCAACGCAGAGATATTTGAACCGGTCCACATTCAAACCGAGCGAGGCAGCCTCCCGTTCTCCTAACAACATAAGATTGAGCTTGTGCATCAGCATGGGCATCGCGAGGAGAATGACACTCATGATCGCGATAGCCGGAAGTATCGTTGTCCAGGTCGCACCGCCTAAGCTTCCAAGCATCCAAAACGTGATGGATCTCAACTGTTCATCATTGCTGATAAACATCATGAGACCCATGATGGCACTGCCAAGCGCTGCCACCGCAATGCCACTCAACAAAATCGTTGTTATCGGCGTCTGCCCATTCACCCGAGCAACCGCAACAACAATCATCGTCGCAACAAACCCACCAGCGAATGCAGCCACTGGAAGCGCATAGAGAATGATTGCACCCATGGCACCAAACGCTGTGCCGAGCACGATCGTCGTCACCGCTGCGGCCCCGGCGCCCGCCGACACACCGATAATGCTGGGCTCTGCAAGAGGGTTGCGGAACAGTGCCTGCAGAACAGCACCCGAAACCGCCAGCGTCGCACCAACCATGCCGCCGAGCAAAACCCGCGGCATCCTGATTTCCAGGACAATGGCGTGTGCGAGAGGGTCTACGGCACCCTGCCCCGTCGCAAAACTCCACAAGACAGTAACAACGTCCCCGGCCCCCAGATCGGCAGCGCCACTGGTAAGGCCGGTTAACACCGCTGCAAAGAGCAACACGCCTAGCACTGGCAATGCCAAAGACCGCAAGACCACCGAAAGATCGATGCGGCCCCGCTCCTGGATCCCGAGGGTGCTCACGGCGCCCCCAAAACCATCACATGTGACGATGGGACAGCTTCGCGCCCCAATGTGGGAATGTCGGCCTCTGGGTAGAGAAGAGTTGCAAGGTCAGCTGCAGCCTCTGGAGCCCGAGGACCAAATCCAAGCAGATAGTGGCTATCGATTATGGCCACCCGCCCCTCGGCGCCAGCTGCGGTGCGAGAAACAATGTCCAGTTTGGCAACGCCCTCTGGACCACCCAGCGCCTCGCACACATGGCTGGGCAAAACAATCCAGTCTGGGTTGGCAGCCAGGACAGGCTCCATGGAGATCGCCTTGTACCCTTCCATCTCCGGGAAGGCCAAAGCACCGCCAGCAAAATCAATAATTGCCGAGGCAGCGGTGTTTGCGCCAGCTCCCAACAGGGGCCCATTGCCCGCCGAAAGGATAAGCAGCACACTCTTCTTAGGGCCTGCAGACAGTCCAGCTGCCAAACTATCGAGTTGCTTTGCAACGCTCTGTGCAAGACGCCGAGCATCCTCCGTAAGACCTGTTGCTTCACCAACAGCATTGATCATCGCGCTCAGTCCGTCAGCGGTCCGCCCGACCGGAATTTGTGCCAAAGGAATGCCTGACCCCTTCAGCTGATCAATGGCCGCCGCAGGACCGGCCTCACTAGAGAGCAGGATGAGATCCGGCTCCATAGACAAGACACCCTCAGCAGAAAGCTGACGAAGGTACCCAACCTTTGGGAGCTGCAGAGCGGAAACCGGATAAGTACTCGTCGTATCTACCGCACGAAGCTTGTCTCCCAGTCCGAGCGCGAACACTGTCTCCGTGACCGCACCGCCAACGGATATGATCCGGGCATATGAACTGGATTGCGCGAGCGCACCGCGCCTGGATAGGAACACTGCGCTGCCCGCGCCGAGCCCTGCAAGGGCTGACCGCCGGGAGATCATGCGGCCACCCCTTTGTCCAAAACATTCTCCGACACAATGGCACGCCAATCATCGCGTTCCACTTGTCCAGGTTTCCGTTCACCGAAAAACTGAATAAGCATCACACCGTCTTTGTCATAAAGCTCGACTGAAGTGACATCTCCATCTTCAGTCGGCTTCCGCACGACCCAGGCGTCAGTCACAAGGTCGGACCGCAAATGGAGGTTGAAGCCATCATCAAGCACATTGATCCACGGCCCCATCGGCTCAATGCGAGTCACCTGGCCGGTATGGATTTGAATAATGCCCTTATTGCCAACGAAAGCCATGATCGGCGCTCCATTGCCTGACGCTGCGTGAAGCAGACGCTCCGCCGCATCAACGGGCGCGCGTTCGGCAAAGCGGCCTTCGGCAAGCCGAAGTGCCTGCTGGCGCCCCACTTTAAACTTCCGGATAAGCGGGAAAAAATCATGCGTATCCTTCAGTGTGCTCCACTTTGCCAGAAGCCCCTCTGCATCAATCTCGCCGTCCGGACGATCCGGCGTTTCAGCAGGCAGCGGTGTTACGTCAACAAGCGTCGCCTGATCCTCGTGAATAAAGCGTGCGACGAGCGCGTCATAAGCAGTGTCGTTGCTTTCTGCCCGCAGATAGACCTTGTGAAGCGCTGTGCCGTCCGGCCCAAAAAATTGCAAGCTGCGACGAGGACCAGACCGTGTATCCTCATTAACGGCGAAACCAAACTCCCAATTCTTCAAAAACAGACGAAGGTCAATGTCGTGATTGAGCACAATGCCGCCATGCGCCCCAAATGACATGTTGGCGTATTCACCGACCTTCTCATGCACCACGCCATGATTGCGCGTCAGCGCCATCACTTCACCCAAATCACCAAAGGCAGTGATCACCTCTGACCAAGGGCCTGTTAACCTGGTAGCAGTCGTGCCAAGACCCGCACAGACAAGCTGCGCTTCGCTAATCTCCAATCGCTCCGCGAGATCCCGTGCTCTGATATTCGGGGTGTTGGCGCGCTCGGCCTCAATTTTGGATCGCAATTGATCAATGGAAGTTGCGGTCATTTGAATCTTCCTCTCCGATTACCAGTTAAGGGTGTAGGTGACATCGACCAGAACCGAGCGGCCTTCTTCAAGCGTGTCAGACGACACCCGCTGATATTCTGCGTCGAAGAGATTTTCCGCCGTCACGCCAAAGCTGAACCCGTCGAGAGGCCCCTCCACCGGACGCCACCGGGCATAGACTTCATGGATCTGATAACTGTCGCGATGTTCGCTGGTATCTGTGCCTTCGCTGAAGTCATCAGCAAAAGTTGACTGCCAACCAACGAAAGAGGCGATCTCAGGAAGCTTCACCCGGATATCCGCGGTAACCTGATCGGCTTGTTCGATGCCAATGGGCTGACCTGTGGCCGTGTTTTCCGTTTCCATTGTCTGACCAGAAAGAGAGACCCGGAACCGATCTGAGTCATAACTCGTCTCCAGCTCGAAACCAGACAGCTCAGCATCTGCAATATTCACTGTTTGTGTAGTTCCACCACATCCTGTTGGGTCAACAGCAATCGAGACAAAAGCCCGACACGTGAAGCCTGGCACCAGGAAGGGCGCCGGGAAGAATTGTGGGTTTGTTACGTCGGCACGTTGAATAACTTCTAACGATAGGAAATTTTCACCCTCTGTTGAATAGTACCCACCTTTGGCCTGGAAAATGTCGCCAGCGCTCAAAACGTCTTCGAATTCAAAGCCAAGCCCCGTTTCCCAAGTCGTCGTGCTTTGTGCTTCCAAGCTCGTGTTGGGGACAAAAGTGTTAAAACCCGCAAGTCCACCAGGTCCAAATACTGGGAAATGGGTTCCCAGCGGGAAGAGTTCATCCAGCCGTGGCGCGCGGAATGCGTCACCATAAGATCCATAGACAAAGGTCCAAGGCACAGGTGCAAAACGAGCCGTTATTTTCGGGGAGACCTGGCTATCGCTCGTTTCAGTCCCAGCCGTGTTTGCACTATCAAATGTGTCAAATCGCACGCCCGGCGTGAGGGAAAGCTCACCATCTTCCAATCCGAACGGGGAGAACCAGGTAAAACTAGTCTGGACAAAGGCACCAAAGAAGTCCTGATCACCGGTAACCACACCACCCCGGACGCCCGCACCGCTGGCGCCTACCGCGCTATCCCTGGCGACCTCGAAGCCACCTGTCACAGCAAGAGCGACATCATCTGACAGCATGAACCGGCTGGTGTTTGTCATCTCGAGACCAACGGTGTCCAGGTCGCGTTGATTCAATACGCCAGCACCCGTGCCCGTCAGCGGCGTCTCGTCAACTGTGTTTGTTGAGCTATAGACAACACCAGAAAAGTCGACAAGATCTTGCCCTGCGGGTTTGGAGGTAAACCCAAGAGTGAAAGTCTCACTGTCGATGTCTTTATCGTTGAGAGCACCACCGGCAGCCTGCCCATTTCCAGGTTCGCGGGCATCATTGGAGAAGCGCTGCCAGGAAAGACGAAGTGCCGTGTTATCTCCAATATCGAACGTGCCTTTCACCAGACCTGAGATGATGTCATCTTCAGCATCTAGCTCAGTCCCATTTCCCAAGCGCACATCGCCAGACTGACGCAGCACGAGGCCAGCAAAAATGTCCGCCTCTTCCATGGGCTTCGTATATGCCAACAAGCGCTGGGCGAACTCATCATTGCCACTTCGAAAACTCAATCCGGTCCGCAGACCATGGGTCTGCCCGCCTCGAAGTAAATCGCCCGCCGTGAGTGTGCGCAGCGCTATGACGCCACCGGTCCCACCGGACCCATAAAGTGCGGAGCTCGATCCCCGGACCACTTCAAGTTCACCCAAAAAGGCTGGGTCAATAAATGCGCGGCCATCATGGCCCGAAACGAAGCTCTGACGTGCACCATCAAGCGTTACGATAATGTCCGCACCAGAGAACCCTCTAATCGTCGGCACTTCGCCTGTACGTCGCGGACCACCTACTGCCGTGACGCCCGGAATGTCGTCGAACAGATCACCAAGGTTAGAGGGAATTTCTTCCGCGATGTCCTCTGCGCCTTTGACAGTCACCATGCCAGGGACAGCAAAAGCCTCCATCGGCGTACGAGTTGCTGTCACGCTGATGGGCGCAACTCTGTCGCGTGCTTCCTCTGCCATTGCCCCTGTTGAGACAAGTACCGCTGCACCACTGATTGCGAGGGCCGATACACCACCCAGAAGAGCTGACCGCCGCATATTGCCCGTCAGGACACCCGCTAAACTCACATTGCACTCAAAATTTTTACCCATTACCCCAAAACCCCTGTAGCTATTTAGACCTATTTGCAACATCAAGTACGCACAAGATGTCCGATCCCCCAGGTTACATGGGCGTTTTGTCACTGTTGTTATTAAGAGTCAATATTATTTGCAAAAAGATTTTGTCAGAAGACGCTCAGGCGGCATCCAACCGTGAAGAAACCAGACCGCACGGCACAGGCTCGTCCGGTCGCAGACAGCCACGGAGATCAAAGATGCCAAAGACCAGAGACCAGAGGTTCACTGTCTTCAGAGTTTTGTTCTGGATGAAATTTGGGTGCGGAGACAGGCAGCGCTCACCCGCATGCCGGCGTTCGAGACCTACGCCCAGACAGCAAGGGCAGCGCTAACGTTAGTGTCTCTACGAACTGAAGGATCGAGATCCATCTGACCGGACGCAGGAGGTAAGAAGGCAGCCATGACACTGACCAGGTTCTGATCCATGGCAGAACCCGACGAACGATCAAGCGTCAGACTGGTCGTCAATTGTCATAGCATCACCATCAACTTCCAGAACCAAGACATAAACCCGGAATTTTCACCAATATGTCTTGTTCGATAGTCCTGGCGCTAAGTAGCGATTATGCTCATTCCACCAGGTATTTAGAAAACGACCACCGCACCATCTCCATCATCACCGTCTATTGACCAAAGGAAAATGCCATGACCGACAAATTGAACATCAATCGTCGTCACCTACTTGCGGGCGCGGGGGTTGTCGCGACGGCCGCAGTCGCAGCAAACGCTCATGGTGAGACAAACCAGCCTGACCTCAGCGGCAAATCGATCTTAATCACCGGCACATCATCAGGCTTTGGGCGTCTTGGCGCAGAACACTATGCCCGGTTGGGAGCAAAAGTCTTCGCGACAATGCGTAACCTGCCGCGCACAGAAGCTGATGAGCTTACCGCACTTGCAGATCAGGAAAATCTGGACATCACCGTGATCCAAATTGATGTCACCAAGGATGATCAGGTTGAAGCAGGCGTCGCAAAAGCGCTTTCAGCGACAAACGGAAAATTGGATGTTCTTATCAACAACGCAGGCATAGCATTTTCCGGGCCTATTGAAGTTCAGGACCTAGAAGCTACGCAGCTGATATTTGACACCAATGTTTTTGGTCCTCAGAGAATGATCCGTGCTGTTCTTCCTTCAATGCGGAAAGCGAGCAGTGGCCACATTATCAACATTACATCTCAGCTTGGCCGCGTGATTATTCCTGGAATCGGGCAATATTCGCCAACCAAATTCGCTCTAGAAGCACTGAGTGAACAACTCGCCTATGAGACAGCCCCACAAGGCATTGAAGTAACCGCCATTCAACCAGGAGGTTATCCAACAGAGATATGGGAGAACCAGAGTCTGTTGTCAGCGGCGCTAAAAGCGCGTTCTTCGCAGGAGCTGTTGGCCGCCTACCCACAAATGACGGCAAACATGGGTGCGCCTGGCGGCGGCACCAGCGACACGGACCCAATGGACATTCCCCATGCCATCGCAGAGATCATCGCCATGCCAGCGGGGACAAGACCATTGAGACGGGCACTCCATCCTGTTTCCCGCCCTCAAGAAGCAATTAACGCCGTCTCTGCCGAGCAGCAACTCGCCATGCTCGGAAACTCGCCCTATGGCCCACTGATCAAGGCCGTGTTGGACTGACTTTTGGATTAAGCTTCGCCACGCTCCAGGCCATCCCTCGTTCCACGGGATGGCCTTTTTCTTTCAGCGAACAAATACCAGAGAATTTGGTAGCGGAGGAGAGACTTGAACTCCCGACACGCGGATTATGATTCCGCTGCTCTAACCAGCTGAGCTACTCCGCCCCAAAAGGGCTCCCGCGCCAGAACTTCTAACGGCCCGTCCCGAAGGCAGGCAGACGGTCGAAACCGCCCGGAAAGTCAGGGGATATAAGGGGCCAAAGCCCCACCTGTCAAGGATGACGATAGCAGCCTGTACCGACCGCTATTTCAGGCGAAATCAGGCCGCTTTTTCGGCCGGTTTCTTGAACCGCAGCATGGTGAAAAGACCCATAGGGTGCATCGGCCGTGCCTCGATCAATTCAAGGTCGGTTATGCCCGTAATTGTCTCAATAACGAAATCAGGGTGCCAGCCAAGAAGTCGAGAAAAGGGGGTCATCCACTTTTCAACCGACCCGCGAACCCCATGGTCCTGGGCGAAGTGGTTGACGATCATCACCTCACCGCCCGGTGCGCACACACGCTCTAGTTCGCGCATCACTTTCTGAGGGTCAGGCACCACGGTCATCACATACATCGCCACAACCGTGTCGAACTTCCCGTCATCAAACTCCATAGCGCTCGCATCCATCTCATAGATGCCGTCGACATTATTGAGATGATGTTTGCGAACCTTGTCCCGCGCCTTGTCGAGCATTTCAGGTGAGAGGTCGATGCCCGTGATACGGAGTTGCGGACCATAGGTTGGCAAAGTAATGCCCGTGCCCACACCCACTTCCAGCAGAGCTCCTTTGCGCGAATTGATCGCGTTCACAGCCGCTTTCCGACCAAACGCTGCAATGGCGCCAAAGGTGAAGTCATAAACCGGCGCCCATCGGGCATAGGCCTTGAGTACCGAACTTCTGTCGAGACGGGCGGATGCAGCCAATGGAAAACTCCCAGTCGGACGGACAAGAGAAACAGATACGTGCCAGGAGCCGCCTCACCCAACACACGCACATCACATAGGATCAACGCCGAATAAGCATTGATCATGCGCAAGACGAAAACCCATCTTTTCTAGACGAGAAAGCCCTGCCAGAAAACAGGCTAGCCACAAAACAGTCAAAAAAGGGCAGGATTGCGGCGCCTGAGCCCTATCTAGCCCGCATATTGCGCCGCATCGGCAGTAGAGCTGCTTTTTACCGCATTGCCCAAAAGATTGTAGGCGGCCCGGATCCAGCCACCTCCCAACACCCGCGCGCCAGATGCATCATGGGCGTAAAAAACGCAGGCCTGACCAGGCGCCACCCCATCTTCACCCTCTTCGAGGATGATCTCTGCGCAAGCGTTTGGCTTAGCCACCAGACGTGCCGGCAAAGGAGGCCGCGTTGAGCGCACTTTTGCCAGAATTGGTAACCCTTCACTTGGAACCTGATCGAAAGGTGTATCTCCAAGCCAGTTAACTTCGGACAGCTCAATGCGCTCGGTCAGAAGCGCTGGCCGTGGACCAACGACAACCTGTTTCTTTTCTGCATCCAGCTTCACGACAAAGAGTGGATCACCGGTGGCGATACCAAGGCCGCGACGTTGGCCGATCGTGTAGCGGATAATGCCTTCATGACGGCCCAGAACATTGCCTTCGAGATCGACAATGTCACCCGGCGCCGCAGCACCCGGACGAAGCCGCTCGATAACGTCTGTATATTTGCCATCTGGCACAAAACAAATGTCCTGGCTGTCAGGCTTGCTCGCCACGCCAAGCTCTAGCCGCTCTGCAATCGCCCGCGTCTCTGCCTTCGACAGCGCACCGAGTGGAAAGCGCAGATAATCCAGCTGGTCCCGCCGGGTCGTAAAGAGGAAATAGGATTGGTCCTTATCCGGGTCAGCCCCGCCATAGAGATCACGGCCGGCAATGCCAGGCTTTGAGATGACATAATGCCCTGTCGCCAGAGCAGCAGCGCCCAGATCCTTTGCTGTGGCCAGCATATCGCGAAACTTCACCCGTTCATTGCAGCGGACACACGGGATCGGTGTTTCACCCGCCAGATAGCTATCGGCGAAGTCATCCATCACGCTTTCACGGAACGTGTGTTCATAGTCGAGAACATAGTGCGGAATACCAAGCTTATCGGCCACCTGCCGCGCGTCATGAATATCCTGTCCTGCGCAGCACGCCCCGACACGCCGAACCGCTTCCCCATGATCATAGAGTTGCAGAGTAATCCCGACGACATCATACCCCTGCTCCTTCAGAAGCGCTGCCGTCACGGATGAGTCAACGCCGCCCGACATGGCGACAACCACACGGGTATCTTCAGGGCGACCGGGTAGGTCCAGGCTGTTTAAGCCGGTATCTGGATCAAATGCTGCTGACATGAAGCGCAATATAGGGGCTGAAGCCACAAGCGCAATCCAAAGGCTGACACTTGCTCGGCAAATCACGCCGAACCCGGCAGTTCTTGCCGGGAAATTACGGTCGTCCATCGGAATTCGAAAAGGAAAAACCTAGTAAGCAATTGAATTTATTGAACTAATTAACACGCCCCACCCTGGCGCGCCGATTGCTTATGGAGGATGCACCATTGTACGAAGATCAGGGTAATAGGCATGGAAGTCACGAACACCAATACCAATCAGTTTGCACCAAAAATCGGTCAGACTGCCTCGGACACATTCTCGTCCGACGCGTTTTCCACGCATTTGGCAGAAACAGACACCTATGCGTCCGACGACACTGACGCCCGCCTGGATGACCGCAACGCCAAAGCTGATGACCACCGTGCGGAAGAACGCCAGGCCGACGCAGAAAAAGCCGACGCAGCTGCCGAGGAAGAACGCAGAGCTGACGAACGTGAACGAGATGCCGACGCACGCAGTGATGACGATGCTGAAACCACTGATGACCAAGATGCGACTGGTGAGGACTCCGCCTCTGATGTGAATCTGACTGCCGCAGAAGTGGTCGCCCCCTTGGACGATGACAGCGCAATTTCCGAAGATGTTGAGATCGCAATTGATGCCGAGAATGGAACGATAGGCGATGCAAATGACAGCGAACTGACAGCAGGTTCCTCTGAGGAGACCAGCGGGATCAGTGTGCCGGAAAACACCACAGACAACACACAATCCGGAGTCGCTCAAACAGCTGCCACCGATATAGATGAGACAACAGACGCGGCAACGAACCTCGATGACACGGACACACTGACGGCCGACGAACTTGCGCTCCAATCAGCTCAAGCATCGAATAACAGTGCAACCGCCAATGCCGATGCAACCGCCGGCAGCTCAGCACAGCAAGCCGCCCGCCCTGTCCAAAACACAACAACACAAACTGCCCAACAGGCAACGCAGGCTGCAGCTGGTGCGGATGATCAATCATCCGGTTTGCCCAATCCACTGGACGCTGGTCTCCAGACTGATGTCGATGCTGATGCAGACGGCGAAAGAGGTCTAGGTCATCAGGCGGCAGAAGCCATGGCTGGCAAAGCCAAGTCTGCTGCAACAAACGCACAAACTGCGTCCGCGTCACAGCCGGTACAGGCAGCACCAGCCGCCGCTCCTACTGCTGCGGTTACGCCTCTGCAGGCAATGGCAGCCGCCGGTTTGAACCTCAGCTCACTACCCGCAGATCTGAATCTTGATCTCCTCAATCTCAACGCACCCAACCAAGTCTCGCCGACGGGCACACCGCAGAACAGCAATCCGGTTCTCGTCCGATTTGGCGCGCTTCCAGGACAGGCACAAGCGACCCAAGTGCCTAACACCGCCATTGCGCTCCAAATTTCCAAACACGTCGCCAGGGGCGTATCAACTTTTGAGATCCGTCTGGATCCCGCTGAAATGGGTCGCATTGACGTTAAGCTTGAGCTTGCGCAAGACGGCCGCGTGACCGCACATCTGGCAGTTGAAAAAGCAGAAACGCTCGACCTGTTGCAGAAGGATGCCAAGGCCCTGGAACAAGCCCTCAAAGACGCAGGCCTTGATGCAGACAGCGATACACTGAACTTCAGCCTGAAGAGCGGCAACGAAAATGCGGACGGCAACGGCTCAGACACTCTTGCGTCTGGCGAAGACCAACTTAGTGGCGACGAAGATGGCGAAGACATTTTGTTGAACGCTGTCGCTGCCCGACAGATCGAAGCCGCCGCACGCGGCGGTATCGACGTAAGTATATAGAGTTAGGAGCGACCCATGTTGGAAGCAGTTTCAAACACCCAGCCCGCAACACAGGCTCAGACAACAGAGACATCTGCTTCTCAGTCTGCCCAAGAGGCTGCGGATGAAAACTTCAACCTGTTTCTGTCATTGCTCACGACTCAATTGCAGAACCAGGACCCGCTTGACCCCATGGATACAGGCGAAATGACAAACCAGCTTGTTCAGTTCTCGTCGGTGGAGCAGAGCATTGCAACAAACTCAAACCTCGAAGAATTGATCTCGCTCACCAACTCTCAGTCATCCGACAATGCCGTTCAGTATATCGGCAAAGAAGTGGAAGCACTCTCCACGGCTAGGGAGTTCAAAGACGGTGAAACTTCCGATTGGCGTTTCTCGATTGCCGAAGACTCGCCCGAGGTTAAAATCTCAATCGTCGATTCATCTGGTGCCGCCGTCTATTCAGAAACGCTTTCTGAAGACGCAGGCACCCATGACTTCAGTTGGGACGGCTCGCTGGATGAGGGTGGAACAGCTGCTGAGGGCACCTACTTCCTATCCGTCACAGCACTCGACGCTGATGGTGAACCCGTCAACACAGATGTCCGTACATTCGGCACTGTCGACACGGTCGATTTCACGTCCAATCCGCCAATCTTGCTCGTTGACGGACTGCCCGTGAGCCTCCCAAGCGTCACATCAGTCTCCGAACCTAAAGATGAGGGCACTTAATGCAAAAAAGTGTGCCACTCTGAAACACTTAACTCATTGATTTCATTGAAAATTTACCCTGGCATTTAGCCCTTTTTTAAAGTCGCTCCGATAGTCTAGCCCCAGTCGTGAGTACAAGGATCGGGACGGCAATGAGCGAGCACCAGTCATCTCGGGTCAACTATGTGATAGGACCGGACGGAAGTCCCCTAACCATAGCGGACCTGCCACCACCAAACACAAAACGGTGGGTCATTCGGCGCAAAGCCGAAGTCGTCGCCGCTGTGCGCGGTGGACTTCTAAGCCTGGAGGAAGCCTGCAGTCGCTATACGCTGACTGTAGAGGAATTCCTGAGTTGGCAGCGCTCCATCGAAAAACACGGTCTTGCCGGTCTTCGCGCGACGCGGGTTCAGCAATACCGGCAGTGAGATAGAAAAGTAGCTGCGTACTTATCTGCCGCAAGGCGCTGGTGTCCAAAAGACACCGGCGCCTTTCTGCTATCTAGAGCGACTTATCCACAAGCCAGGCAATTTTTTCCACCGAATCCATGCGCGTTAAACCTCTGTTTAGGCTAACGGGGTAAATTTTGCCTACTGACACGGGGGCAAGGTCCATATCGGGACCAAATTGCCAATGAGATAGCCACAGGATGTAGCCACTCCCCGTCGACCAAACGCAAGTCCGGCCCAAGAACAGGATCCGGCACGCAAGGGCGACAATGGATGGTGAGCGCGTGGATAGCTTCACTGAATTTTTGAAGACGCTGGGACCGGCAAGGATCATTTCTCTCGGTCTCGTTGCGGCTGGCTTGTTTGCATTCTTTGCCTATGTCGGCCTGCGCGTCAGCGAATCCCCCATGTCTTTGCTCTATTCCGATCTCACTCAGGAAGACGCCGCACAAATTATCTCTGAGCTTGACGCCCAAGAAATTCCTTATGAACTAAAAGGCGACGGCACAAAGATTTTTGTCCCCAATGACCGTGCCCTGCGCTTGCGGATGGCAATGGCCGAACAGGGTCTTCCGTCTGGCGGGTCCGTTGGCTACGAGATTTTTGACAATGCTGATGCATTGGGAACCACGAGTTTTGTTCAAAACCTGAACTATTTGCGGGCGCTCGAAGGCGAACTTGCACGCACCATCAAGGCAATCGATCGTGTAAAAGCAGCCCGCGTACATCTAGTCCTTCCCGAGCGCGAAGTTTTTTCCCGCGAACGCCGGGACCCAAGCGCATCCATCGTGGTCCGTATCACTGGCGAGCCGCTCTCGCGCGCACAAATTCGCTCTATCCAGCACCTTGCCGCTTCCGCCATTGAAGGCCTAACGCCTGGCAATGTCTCAATTGTGGACGAAAAAGGCACCTTGCTCGCAAGCGGCGCTGATGGTGAAGAAGATGGGCTTCTCTCTTCATCCATTGATGAACGCAACATTGCCTACGAGCGTCGCCTTCAGTCGCAGATCCGGACGATTGTTGAAAGCATTGTCGGGCCTGATAACGCACGCATTCAGGTCAGCGCCGAACTAGATTTCAATCGCATTACCCGGACTTCCGATACATTTGACCCGGAAGGTCAGGTCGTTCGCTCGACACAGACTGTAGAAGAATCCAACTCCAGCTCAGATGGACTTCCAAATGACGCGGTGACGGTCGGAAATGCCGTTCCAGGTGCCGGTGACGCAGACGGCGGTGCGAATGGCTCACTCGATCAGTCAAATCGACTGGAGGAGACAGTCAACTACGAAATCTCCCGAACAACGCAGACAGAAATTATCGAAGCAGGTTCTGTGAAGCGCCTGTCAGTCGCAGTTGCTGTTGATGGAATTTACAGTGTTGCCGATAATGGCACGACGACCTATTCGCCCCGTTCTGAGGATGAGGTGAACAAGATTTCCGCTCTTGTCCGCTCAGCAATCGGGTTCGACCAGGGACGCGGTGACCTTGTGGAAGTCGTCAATATTCAGTTCGCCGCCAAGGCAGCGCTAGAGCCCCTTGAGGCTATTGAAGAGCCATTTCTCGGTCTCACCAAAGCTGACTATTTCCGCATGGGAGAAACAGGTGTACTCGCGCTCATCTCCTTACTGGTCCTGATGTTCGTTGTCCGCCCTCTCATTCGCGGCATTATTAATCCAACACCTGTGGGTGAACAGCTGGCCCTTGCTGGTGCCGTCGCTGGCGGCGGTGAAGTCGGCGCCGCTGCGCTGCCCGGCGCCGAAGGCCAAGCACAACTTCCCGCGCCTGACGGATCCGTCAATGAAGAAACCGGTGAGCCGAAATCAGCTGTCGAACAGATGATCGACATCGCTCAGGTCGAAGGCAAAGTAAAAGAGTCCTCCGTGAACAAAGTCGGTGAACTCGTCGCAAACCACCCTGATGAAACCATGTCCATTCTTCGGTCATGGTTGCACGAAGGGTAAGAGAGGTCATCGACAATGGCTGCGGCTGACGAAAAGATTAAAGACGACATCAAGTCCGTCTCGGGTGCCGAGAAGGCGGCAATCTTCATGTTGTCGCTGACCGATGATCATGCGGCGGCCATCTGGGATCTGTTTGATGAGGACGAAATCAGAGAAATTTCGGTCACCATGTCCAACTTAGGCCAGGTGAGCTCATCCCTGGTTGAAAAACTGCTTGTAGAATTCGCCGGAAAGCTTTCCGGATCTGGTGCAATCGTCGGTTCCTATGAAGCAACCCAGCGCTTGCTAAATCGCTTCCTACCCGACGACCGCGTCAACCAGGTGATGGACGAGATCCGTGGCCCTGCCGGTCGCACCATGTGGGAGAAACTTGGCAATGTGAACGAACAGGTTCTCGCCAATTACCTCAAGAACGAGTACCCACAAACAGTTGCTGTCGTCCTTTCCAAGATTAAGTCTGACCACGCCGCTCGGGTGCTCGGCTGCTTGCCGGAAGACTTCGCCTTGGAAGTCATCAACCGCATGCTGCGCATGGAAGCCGTTCAGAAAGAAATCCTGGAAAAGGTAGAACAAACGCTCCGCGCCGAGTTCATGTCCAACCTGTCGCGCACCAATCGCCGCGATAGCCACGAGATGATGGCCGACATTTTCAACAATTTCGACCGCCAGACGGAAGGGCGTTTCATGGCGTCGCTGGAAGAACGCAATCGCGAAGCCGCTGAAAAAATCAAGGCGCTGATGTTCACATTTGAAGACCTCAGCCAGCTCGACCCAGGCAGTATTCAGACCCTGTTGCGGGCCTTTGACAAGGACAAGCTGGGCTTGGCGCTTAAAGGTGCATCAGACAGCTTGCGTGATCTGTTCTTCTCAAACATGTCGGAACGCGCAGGGAAAATCCTCAAAGAAGACATGGAAGTTATGGGCCCTGTCCGTCTCCGCGACGTCGATGAGGCGCAAATGCTGATGGTCAACATTGCCAAGGATCTCGCAGCACGAGGCGAAATCATGCTGGCAGACAGTAAGGGAGAGGACGAGCTCGTCTACTAGACAGCTCCCGGAACCCTATGACTGAAGCCATCAAATTCACATTCAACGAAATGTTCGACGACGATGTCGGCGCGAATGACGCCAGCACCGCACAAAAGGGTGTGCGTAAATCACGTTGGACTGATGAAGAAATCGAAGCATTAAAGGCAGAAGCACGAGCAGAGGGCTCAGCCGAAGCCTTGGCTTCTATCGAAGCCAAAACGCTCGAGGCAAATACCGCCGCTTTTGGACAAATCGCCACCGCCGCTTCTGCCGCACTCAGCGATTTGACCCATGTGAAAAGTGAAGTCCAGGTGGATGCCGCAGAACTCGCATTTTCTATCGCACGGAAACTGGCCGATGCCCTTCTCGAGGTTCAACCTGAAAAGGAAATCGAAGCGGTCATCCATGAATGCCTGAAACACCTGAACCGCGAACCCCGCCTTGTTGTCAGGATCAATGACGCCCTGGTTGATGATATCCAAACATCAATGCAGCAAGCCGCCGCAGAGCGCGGCATGGCAGAGAAGATGATGGTGGTCGGTGACCCGACAATCGCCCTTGGCGACTGCGAAATAGAATGGTCCGACGGCGGCGTGACACGCAGCCGCGCTGAGCTGGAAGACAGCGCTGCTGAGATCATCAACAGATATATCGAGACCTTGACGCGCGGCTCAGAGATGCCCGCAAACATGGAGAGCCACAATGTCTGATCAAGAAGAAGGCATGGAATTGCCAGACCTGGCAGATGAAGCAAATCTGCCAATCGAAGGGGATGCTGAAGACGCAGGAGCGCCTGTGGACGACGGAGAAGAGAAAACAGCCGCTGACCTTGAAGCCGTTTTTGATGTTCCGGTCAATGTCTCTGCTGTGCTCGGAAAAACAGACATCGAAATCAGTGACCTGCTGAAACTGGACTCTGGTACGACCGTTGAACTCGATCGCAAGGTCGGCGAAGCAATCGACATTTACGTCAACGATCGTCTGGTCGCCCGCGGCGAGGTTGTCATCGTTGAAGAACAGCTCGGTGTCACCATGACAGAGATCATTAAGGGCGGCGCCAACTAGGCCGGCCGGAGTAAACCCATGAACAACGCTACAATCATCGGACTCTTTGCAGGATTGGGCCTCGTCGCCCTTGCCATTGGCTTGGGTGGAGACGCCAGTGCATTTCTCAATGCGCGTGCATTCCTGATCGTTTTCGGCGGCACTGTAGCAGTTACTCTTATCTCCTTCCGCGCCAGCGAAGTGCTCGACGCCCTGCGCGCCGCCGGAAGAACCCTTACAGGCACACCGACAAACACCCGCGGATCCATCGAGAAGCTCATTCATCTGGCCGAAAGCTCCCGCAAAGACGGCGTACATACGCTTGAACGGCGTATGAAGGATTTCCGCTCAAATCCATTCCTAATGCGCGCCCTCTCCCTGGTGGTTGACGGAGCTGCGCCGGAAGACATTGAACGCCTGCTGAACACTGAAAGAGCTGCTGCCCAGGACCGCGCCACCAAATCATCCGCCGTTCTGAGACGGGCTGCAGAAATCGCGCCCGCAATGGGTTTGATCGGTACGCTGGTCGGCCTGGTTCAGATGCTCTCCGTCCTGGACGATCCAGCTCAGATTGGGCCAGCAATGGCTGTTGCCCTTATCACGACATTCTATGGCGCCATTCTCGGCAACATGGTCCTCGCCCCCTTGGCAGCCAAGCTTGATCGCCTGACTCAAGAGCGCAATGTGCACCTTGCTGTGTATTCAGCAAGCGCTGCTGCGATCAGCCGTAAAGAAAACCCGCGCCACCTCCAATCCCTTGTAAATGCCATGCTCCCTCCGTCGGAGCAGGTAAACGTATTTAGTTGAAGAGAAGGAACTGCTCCCATGAGACTTCTGATCGTAGGAACACTGAACGGCCAGCTCTCCACAGCCACAAAGATGGCGATGGAAAAAGGGGCGAAAGTGACCCACGCCGAACGGGGCGACCAAGCAGTTGAAATTCTTCGCGCCGGTCGCGGCGCAGATTTGCTGATGGTAGATGTCGGCATCGATATTGCGCGCTTGATCGCTCAACTTGAAAGCGAACATATCTGCTTACCCGTCGTTGCCTGCGGCACCGGCACCGATGCCAAAGCAGCCGTGGCTGCCATACAGGCAGGCGCGAAAGAATACATCCCACTGCCACCAGACGCAGAACTGATCGCCGCAGTCCTCTCCGCAGTTGCTGATGACACCCATCAGCTCATCTTCCAGGATGAAAAGATGGCAGAAGCGATCACCTTCGCCGATCAGGTGGCAAAATCAGAAGCCAGCATCTTCATCACCGGTGAGTCAGGGACCGGCAAGGAAGTCATGGCTCGCTATGTACATCGTAAATCGAACCGCGCCGACAAGCCGTTCATCTCTGTGAACTGCGCTGCCATCCCCGAAAATCTTCTGGAGTCCGAACTGTTTGGACACGAGAAAGGCTCCTTTACAGGCGCCGTCGCACGACGGATCGGTAAGTTTGAAGAGGCAAATGGCGGGACCCTTCTTCTCGATGAAATTAGCGAGATGGACATCCGCCTGCAGTCCAAGTTGCTCCGCGCCATCCAAGAAAAAGAGATTGATCGTGTCGGCGGCAAAGGCCCGATCAAGGTGGATATTCGCATCATCGCCACGTCGAACCGCGATCTGCAGGAGTCCATTCGGGAAGGTAGTTTCCGTGAAGATCTTTTCTACCGCCTGAATGTGGTCAACCTTGCCCTGCCCGCTCTCCGCGAGCGCCCAGCTGACATTGTGGCTCTGGCTGAACATTTTGCAAAAAAATATGCAGCCGTGAATGGCTTGGAAGGCAAAGCAATTTCGCTCGAAGCCCGCCGCCACCTAGCAAAACATCGCTGGGCTGGCAACGTACGAGAGCTCGAAAACACGATCCACCGCGCCGTCCTGCTTGCGATGGGCCCCGAAATCGATGTAGCCGCCATTCGCCTGCCAGACGGATCACGCCTGGATGCAAGTCCAGCACCCGTCGACGGTTTGGCGGCTAAGGTTGCTGCGACTGCAGATGCGGTTTCGCGCACCTATGTTGGGCAGACAGTTGCTGCAGTGGAGCAAGAGCTCATCCTGAACACACTTGACCATTGCATTGGCAACCGGACACACGCCGCAAATATTCTTGGCATCTCAATCCGCACGCTCCGCAACAAGCTGAAGCAATACTCGGACGAAGGCGTCCAGGTACCACAACCTGGCGAAGCACGCTTGGCTGGCTAACCAGCGACGTCTTTGGGTCATTGAGAGTATTTGGGGAACAACAGTATGAGTGAAGTGGGGACGAGTAAGACCGGAGGTGGCGGCTTAGCTAGCCTGACGCCACAGCGGATCTTTACAGAGATCGGTAAGCGCAGCGATCTCGGGCTCGCGCTTGGCGTTCTGACAATTATCGTTGTCCTTATTCTGCCTATGCCGGCGTTTATGCTGGATTTCGCTCTGGCGATTTCGATCACTTTCTCCGTTCTCGTCCTCATGACGGCCCTCTTCATTCAGAAGCCGCTTGAATTTAGTGCTTTCCCGACCGTTCTCTTGATCGCCACCATGATCCGGCTGGCGCTCAACCTTGCCTCAACACGCCTCATTCTCTCCCATGGTCACGAAGGAACCGGCGCGGCGGGCAAGGTAATCGAGGCCTTCGGTAATTTTGTGATGCAGGGCAATTTTGTCATTGGCATCATCGTCTTCGCCATCCTGGTGATCGTAAACTTTGTTGTCATCACCAAAGGTTCTGGACGTATCGCAGAAGTCGCAGCCCGCTTTACCCTGGACGCCATGCCCGGCAAACAGATGGCGATCGATGCCGATCTGTCCTCTGGCCTGATTGATGAAGACCAGGCACGTGAGCGCCGGAAAAACCTTGAAAACGAAGCAGCCTTCTTTGGTTCCATGGATGGCGCGTCCAAATTCGTTCGCGGCGATGCCATTGCGGGATTGCTGATCACCTTCATCAACATTATTGGCGGCATCATCGTCGGCGTCGGCCAGATGGAAATGTCTTTCGCAGATGCAAGCGCAGGTTACACCCTGCTGACCATCGGCGACGGACTTGTCAGTCAGATCCCTGCGCTCATCGTATCAACCGCTGCAGGCCTGCTCGTATCTAAAGCAGGGGTCGAAGGCGCTGCCGACAAAGCTATGTTCGAACAGCTGTCGGGTTACCCACAAGCACTCGGCATGTCTTCCTTTGTCCTCGGTGTCATGGCGCTTCTGCCAGGCATTCCGATGTTGCCTTTCGTCGCACTTTCCGCTGGGACCGGATATCTCGCCTACCGGATCGTTTCAAAGAGAAAGAACGTGGCGGCGACCGAAGCTGCAGAAGCTATTGCCTCAACAGAAGCGATAGAAGCAGAGCCCAAAGAAGAGCCCATCTCGCAAACATTGAAAATTGACGAGCTGCGCCTGGAGATCGGTTACGGGCTCCTGCCTTTGATCAACGATTCAGAGGGTCAGAAACTCACCGACCAGATCAAAGCGCTGCGACGCCAGTTCGCTGCTGATATGGGTTTTGTCATGCCTCCCGTGCGGATCCTGGACAATATGCAACTTGAAGCAAGCCACTATATGGTGCGCGTGAAAGAGGTCGAAGCCGGCGCAGGTGAAGTTTATGTGGGCCAACTACTGGTGATGGACCCTCATGGCGGTCAAATTGACCTCCCCGGTCTTCACACCAAAGAACCTACATTTGGCCTTCCAGCCACATGGATTGATGCGGGCATTCGTGAGGAAGCTGCCTTCCGCGGCTACACTGTTGTCGATCCTCCAACCGTTATCACCACCCACCTCACCGAGGTCATTCGCGACAATATGCAGGAACTTCTCTCCTACGCAGAAGTTCAGAAACTGCTCGACGAAATGGGTGATGAACATAAGAAGCTGCTTGAAGACATTGCGCCGAGCCAGATCACCATTTCCGGCATCCAGCGTGTTCTTCAGACACTTCTGGCCGAACGCATTTCCATCCGCGATCTGGGTACCATCATGGAAGGCATCGCAGAAGCCGTCGTCCATACCAAGCAGCTCACCCATATCGGGGAACATGTGCGCATGCGCCTCGCCCGCCAGCTTTGTGCGTCCTATGCCGCCCCTGACGGAACACTGGGTCTCATCACCCTCTCTCCACAATGGGAGCAGGCTTTTGCTGAATCTCTGGTCGGTCAGGGTGATGAAAAACAACTCGCAATGGCCCCAAGTGAACTACAACAGTTCATCGCCACTGTTCGCGACAAATTCGAACGCGCCGCAGAAGATGGCGAAATGCCTGTCCTTCTCACAAGCCCCGGTGTCCGCCCTTACGTCCGTTCGATCATTGAACGGTTCCGACCGCAGACAATTGTCATGTCTCAGAACGAGGTGCATCCAAAAGCACGCCTCAAGACAGTCGCAACTGTATAAGACCGGGAACCCAGAGTAGATGCGCATGCGAACATTCATCGCCGATTCCATGGCCGAGGCTGTAGATCAAGTCCGCGATGCTATGGGAGTGGATGCCATCATTGTGTCGAGCATCGAAGGTGAGAATGGCGGGTTCGAAGTAACCGCCACACTTGATCAGCGTGCCCAAGACCTTCCGGCCTCTGCCCCCTCTGAAGACACAGTCCTTGAGGAAATCCTAAAAGAGCACCTGAGCGCATCAACCAAATCAGCAGAAACACGCCTCGCCCATCCGGCCGAGCGCGCCGACGAGCAGGTAGCACAGACTGAGACCGGTCTGGTGCTTTCCGAGACCACTTTGCTAAAGGCGCTTGAAGATCAAGGCGTTCCAACCATTCTGGCAAGCGCCCTGACAGCAAAAGCGATGAGCGCTGGGATCGATGATCCGGTAAATGCTCTCGCGACAGCGTTGGCTGACCGCTTTTCCTTTGAACCCCTGCCGATCGCGCCACCTCACCCTATTATGGCTGTCGGACTGCCCGGCCACGGCAAGACGGTGACCGTTGCCAAACTAGCCGCACGCGCTGCTGTCGAAAATGTACGCGCTCAAATCATCTCAACGGATGCAGAGCGTACCGGTGCAAAAGCCCAAGCAGCAGCTTACGGCGACTTATTGCAAATACCTGTGGACCACGCAGAAACAGTCGACGCCATGGGGCTGGTTCTCGATCAGCGGACCGACCGGATGGGTATTGAGGCAGCTGACCGGCGCGAAGCCTGTTTCATCGACACTGCTGCAGCCAATCTCCTCACACCGGAAGGACGTCAGTCACTCCAACATCAAATTGCATCAGGACAACAAATCGCAGGCGCAGAACCTATCCTGGTTTTAGCCGCGAGCGGGGATGCCCGCAGTATGGCTGAAATCGCACAGGACTTTGCAAACCTCGGCGTCCGTCGCATCATCGTCACACAGCTGGATGCGTCACGTCGCTTTGGTGGCATTCTTGCGGCAGCTGAAATCGCTGAGCTTTCTTTTGCTCAATTCTCTGACACACCCTATCTCGCCCGCGGTGTGTCCGCTGCGACACCACTGCGCTTGGCGCAGATGCTTTTGGGGCAAGCGATAAAAGCGCCGCTTACGGAACATACCAGTCCCATTTCAGCGAACTAACGCCCAAAATTTGGCGGAATCCTTGAGCAGTTAACCTCGTCCAAATTAGAACTGGGATAACGCCCCTCTCCTCATGTACCCTTTCAACAGGGGTCCGGGGAGTGGCACCCGGGCGCGACGGAACGACAATTCGGGGGAAGCATAGTGAACGACATTCTCAACCAGGCCATTGCCCTATTCCAACAGGGTTTTGACACTGTAAACTCAATTCAAGGATTGATTATTGCGTTGATCGCTGCGTTTTTGATGCGCAGATTTGGGCAGATCATCGCTTGGACCTTTGCCGCCACAATCATCCATGAGGTTGTTTCCGGCGGTCGCCGATATCTTGCAGGTGACACAAGCCCACTACCAAATCTGACCGACGTGGATGGAGATCTGAAACTTATCGGAATTCGATTCCTAGGATATCTGGTTGCGATCGCAGTTCTCTACATCGTGCGCCGCATTGTGATGAACCGATAACCAGAGACGGTAAGCTCAGTCGCGGAAGTTTTCGAACTGAAGCGGCTGTTCGCCGCCTTTTTCTTTCAGAAACGCGATGACCTCTTGTAGGTCGTCGCGTTTTTTTCCAGTGATGCGCAGCTCATCACCCTGAATGGCAACCTGGACCTTCATTTTGGTCCCTTTGATTTCCTTCACGAGCTTCTTGGCAAGGTCTTTTGCAATGCCCTGCTTGATCTCAACCTTCTGACGCACACTCTGACCTGCTGCAGGTTCGACCGTCTTATAGTCGAGCATGCCGGGCTCTATACCGCGTCGCGAGAGATGCCCTTGCAGAAGTTCCTGAACTTGTTTCAGCTTGAGGTCATCATCAGCTTTGATGGTGATTTCAGCCTCATCCAGCTCAACCGAGCTCTTTGATCCCTTAAAGTCGTAGCGCTGGCCAATCTCGCGCATGACATTTTGGAGGGCATTGTCGACCTCAGCCAAATCAGTTTTCGAAACAACATCAAAAGACGGCATGACTATGCACTCCCTCTGCCCAGGATGACGAGAAGCGCATTCTAACCAACTATGGCTTGAGGAAAAGGAGCAAACCGACGCAAAGAGGCATCTTCTATTGGTTGCTCGCCTCGATATTGTTCTGACGGTGAATATTGAGAGAAATCTCGTCCATCTCTTTTTGATCGAGCCGGACTGCCTCTTTCTTCGCACGTCGCTTGCGATTTTCTTCCATCAGCTCATATTTTTTGAGATCGCGATAGCTGTCAGCCAATTGTTCTTTGGCATCGTCCAGCTGTTTGCTGATCTCATCAATGGACTGAAGAAGGTTTTCACGGCGAACCAGCATAGATTTGGCAAACATCGGATAGGCAAAATGCCCAACATCCGAGATACCCGCCTTATCCTGCTCAGCCTGAACCTGCTTGTTCAGATCACCTTCACGGCGATGAAACTCATCCAACATGGATTCCAGGTCTGCCACCTGGCGCCGGCGTTCATCGACCTGAAATCGATGTAACCGAATTAGCGACTCTTTGTTTCTCATCACTCACCCTCCTGGGCCTCACTAGTGTCCACCGGTTGAGCGCGCAAAATCTCTTCCAGCAAAGCAAATCCAGCAGCTCTGTCGGTCTGCTCAGACTTCGCCTGCGATAGGAATCCTTCCAAGGCAGGCTGATAAAAAATGGCCTCATCTACTTTTCCGTCAGAGCCAGGCCGGTACGCACCCAGACGGATTAACTCTTCCATGTCGTCATATGTCGCGAGCAATTGCCGCGCTTCCCTGATCAGCTCCTGCTGCTCAGGTTCGTTGCACGACGGCATTGTCCGTGAAACAGATTTCAAAATGTTTATCGCCGGATACCGACCGCGCTCTGCAATAGAGCGTTCCATAACAATGTGCCCGTCAAGAATGCCGCGCACACTGTCGGCAACAGGCTCATCATGGTCGTCGCCATCCACCAGAACGGTGAACAACCCCGTAATCGAACCTGAACCTGTACCAGGTCCAGCACGTTCCAGAAGCTTCGGCAGCTCAGAGAAGACAGTCGGCGTATATCCTTTACTTGCCGGCGGCTCACCACAGGAAAGACCAATCTCTCGCTGCGCCATGGCAAATCGCGTGACACTATCCATCATGCAAAGGACTTGAGACTCCTGGTCTCGAAAATACTCCGCAAGCGCCATCGTCAAAAGGGCCGCCTGGCGGCGCATCAGCGCTGTTTCGTCCGAGGTGGCAACCACCACGACAGATCGGGCAAGCCCTTCGTCTCCCAGATCATCTTCAATAAATTCTTGGACCTCACGGCCACGCTCACCGATCAGCCCGACAACGGCTACATCGCAAGCGGTATTACGGGCCATCATGGACATAAGGACCGACTTACCAACGCCGGAACCGGCGAAGATGCCCATGCGCTGCCCGGCACAACAGGTCGCGAACGTGTTAAGAGCACGAACACCCAGATCAATCGGCCCACCCACGCGGCTCCGCAAGTGAGCAGGCGGGGGCGAATTCCTCAGGTGATAGGGATGAGGCCCCTGCGGGAGCGGTCCTTTGCCGTCGATCGGCTCGCCCATGGCGTTAATGACGCGTCCAAGCCAGGCCGGTGAAGGGTGAACAGCTGGAACATTTTCATGAATGGCAGCATGTGCGCCGACGCCGATGCCCTCAAGAGAGCCAAATGGAAGACATAAAGCGCGGTCTGACCGAAACCCGACAACCTCTGCAAGGATCTGGCGACCCCCACGCGCTGTGATTTCCACACGGCTTCCCACGCTCATCGCATGCAAGGGACCTGCGATCTCCACCATGAGCCCTTGTACGCTCACGACGCGACCATAATAGGTAACCTCTTGAATTTCCTGGATTTCTGCCAGCAGAGCGCGCAAAGAACCTATCCCCAATCAAGCCGAAAGACCGGCTGAAACAACTCAGGTAGGCATAATGTGCCGGAAGGCTTTAAGACGCGGTAAACCTTGGGCACAACTATTGGGGATAAGACAATCTCCATCTTAGGGCGATATTTATTAGGCTAACCGGAGTATGAATCCGGTATCCGAAAATTTTGTGTATTTTTTTCGATCTGATTAACCTTTGTTAACCAAATCAGCTTATGTTTCTGAATATGGATTAACCAAGGGGAGCCGGGTTGCGGTGACGTAGAGCCCGGTCAGACTTGCGATGCGAGTTCTGCTGATAGAAGACGATAGCGCGACAGCGCAGAGCATTGATTTGATGCTCAAATCTGAGGGTTTCAACGTTTACACCACCGATTTAGGTGAAGAAGGCGTCGACCTCGGCAAATTGTATGATTACGACATCATCCTGCTGGATCTTAACCTGCCGGATATGAGCGGATATGAGGTCCTTAAGACATTGCGCACAGGCAAGGTCGGAACCCCAATTCTCATTCTGTCCGGCCTGGCCGGCATTGAGAACAAGGTTCGCGGTCTGGGCTTTGGCGCCGATGACTATATGACCAAACCGTTCCATAAGGATGAGCTGGTCGCGCGTATCCACGCTGTGGTGCGCCGTTCCAAAGGTCATTCTCAGTCCGTCATCACGACCGGCAAACTGACGGTCAATCTGGACACGAAAACGGTAGAAGTCGACGCACAACGCGTTCACCTCACCGGCAAGGAATACCAGATGCTGGAGCTTCTTTCGCTCCGTAAAGGCACGACGCTCACCAAAGAGATGTTCCTAAACCATCTCTACGGAGGAATGGACGAGCCTGAACTCAAGATCATTGACGTGTTCATCTGTAAGCTCCGTAAGAAACTTGCAGCAGCCACGAATGGTGAACACTATATCGAAACTGTCTGGGGCCGCGGCTATGTTCTGCGTGATCCAGTTGCAGAGGTCGAAAAGGCAACAGCCTAAAGACCCAACGAGCTTCTCTCTCTGCGCTATCTGGGGGAGATGAAAGGACGCCGCTTCGGGGGGAGCGCGTCCTTTCTTTTTGCCTGCTCTCCTGGCTTCCAGACAAATATTGCGAACAAAAAAGCCGCCTGCAATGCAGACGGCTTTTTCGTGACTAAGTATCGATGCAGTTAGGCGACCGCAGCACCCTTCAGCTGGGCAGCGGGAATATAGAGCCCACGTTGGCCAGCTTGAGGTTTGAATGAGTCTGTAATCCCGATCACTGTTTCAGCAGCCCCAAGGAACAAGTACCCGTCAGGGGCAAGCATCTGAGACATACGCTCAAGAATCTCTGCTTTTGTCGGCTGATCGAAATAGATCAGAACGTTCCGGCAGAAAATGACATCGAACTTGCCCAGGCTGCTAAAATTATCCAGAAGATTCAGCTTGCGATACTGGACCATTGATCGAATTTCAGAGGCGACTTCCCAATCATTGCCTTCTTGCTTGAAATACTTCATGAGCATCTGAACCGGCAGGCCACGTTGAACTTCAAACTGCGTGTACTGCCCGAGCTTTGCCCGTCTCAGCACGTCCGCCGAAAGATCTGTCCCGACAATTTCACTGTTCCAAGCAGGGTTTTTCTCCGCCCATTCCTTCAAGATCATGGCGATCGAATAGGGCTCCTGCCCTGTTGAAGCTGCAGCACACCAGATCCGAAGCTTGCGAGAGGCGCCACGAGTCTCCTGAAACTTAGGAAGCACTGTCTCTTCAAAGATTGTGAAAGGTGTTTTATCGCGAAAGAAGAATGACTCATTTGTCGTCATCGCTTCTGTGACTTCATCAAGCAGCGCTTTTTGAGCACCAGACCGCATCTTTTTCACAAGACCGGAAACATCATCCAGACCCTGCTCACGAGCGATAGGCAGCAGGCGGCTCTCAATCAGATAGCCCTTGTTTTCGCTGACGACCAGCCCAGATTCCTTCTTCAGGAAATCAGCCAGGTACGAAAATTCCTCTGGCGTCATAGCCGTCTCCCTTCAATAAGCTTCGATGCCACTTCGGACAATTCTTTTAGCGGTACGACCTTGTGGCATACGCCTGCTTGAGCAACTGCCCCTGGCATGCCCCAGACAACACTCGATGCCTCGTCCTGCGCGATGATCGTGCCCCCTTCAGACTGAACGCGTTTCGAGGCGTCCCGTCCATCATGACCCATGCCTGTTAGAATACAGACCAGCAAGGACGCACCGTAAATTGGAATAAGGCTCTCTAGCATCGGATCCACAGCTGGCTTGCAAAAATTCACAGGCGGACCGTCATCCAGTTGAATGCGAACACTTGTGCCCTCTTGTTTCATGAGCATGTGCTTTCCACCTGGCGCGACGTAGATTTTTCCAGGCTCCACAAGCATGCCGTCTTCACCCTCCACGCAAACGCGGTTTGCGCTGCTGCTAAGGTGCTCCGCCAAAATCGCAGTGAAGGTCGGGGGCATATGTTGTGTGATAACGACAGGAATTTTTGAGAGCGAGGGAGACAACGCTTCAAAGAAATCGAAGAGTGCCTTTGGCCCACCAGTCGAGCTTCCAACCGCCAGAATTCTAGGCCGTGTTTTAGACGCTGGCTTAAACTGGAGGCTTAGAGCTGCCTCAACCGGCGCCATCGTACCTTTTGCGATCGCTGTCTTTTCTGCGGCAAAAACCCGACGCGGTGCCTTCGGTTTTCTTGCTTGCCCTACAGCTCTGATCTTGTCCACAAGCTCAGTTTGAAAGCCCTCAGATGCATGCCCGTCACGGGTGGACTCAGGCTTGGGCACATAATCTGTCGCTCCCAGCGTCAAAGCCTTAATCGAAATCGCGGCATTTCTACGTGTCAGGGTCGACGCCATTAAAACACGAGAGGATGGTGACGCCTCCAGGATTTTTGGAAGTGCCGTCAGCCCATCCATCACCGGCATTTCGATGTCGAGCACCACAACGTCCGGCTTGATCCGAGCAACCTGCTCCACAGCATCCTGTCCATTGCGGCAGCGGGCCACAACATCCATATCTGGCAGGGCATCAAGCCACCGACCAATCAAACCACGAATGACGACTGAGTCATCGACAATCATGACCTTGATTTTTGCGCCGCTACTACTCGCGGGCGAAGATGGCTTCTCTAACGCTGACACTTTATGCAACCCACTCAATTGAATTCGGAATCAAATTAGCCCGGCTTGGGCGAACTTGGATTCGATAATCTCTTTGTCAAAGGGCTTCATGATGTACTCATTTGCCCCAGCTGAAATCGCTTCAGTGATATGAGACATATCGTTTTCGGTTGTACAAAAGACGACAATCGGCTCTGCCCCACCATCTGACTTACGAAGCGCTGTAAGGAACTCCATTCCGTCCATCACCGGCATATTCCAGTCAAGCAAAATGGCGTCCGGCATTGATCCAACGCATTGATCCAACGCCTGCTTCCCGTCTGCAGCTTCAGCGATGGAAAAATCCATCTCCTCCAGAATCCGCCGGGCAACCTTCCGGATCACCGAGCTATCATCTACTACCAAACATGTTTTCATCATTTTGTCCCTAGCTTCATCACCCAGCTTTAGGCCGCGATTGAACGCCCTTGAAAGTCGAGAACCTTTTCAACATCGATAAGAACCATCAACCGGTCTTTAAGCTGCTGAACGCCCATTGAAATGGAACGCCACCGTGGGTCGAGGTTAGAAGGGTTGCGTTCCAGCGAAGAGTCGCCCACCCGCAACACTTCACCCACGCTGTCAATCACAAGACCGTATGACTCACCGCGATATTCAACACCCACTGCCAGACCGTTTTTCCCATCAGTTCGTGGGGGCAGATCTAGCCGACGACGCATATCAATCGCTGTCACGATCCGACCACGCATATTGAGAACACCGGCAACTTCCGGCATCGCCATGGGCACCGGCGTAACAGATTCCGGCATGAAGACGTCCTGTACCATCGGGACCGAAATCCCGAAGAGCTGATCCCCGATCATCACGGTGATATATTCCGACGTCGCACCATCAAGAACGAAATTGTCATCTATACTCATCACAGC
Organism: Rhodobiaceae bacterium; assembly: GCA_003330885.1. Lineage (NCBI taxonomy): Bacteria > Pseudomonadati > Pseudomonadota > Alphaproteobacteria > Hyphomicrobiales > Parvibaculaceae > Parvibaculaceae bacterium. Next base: position 2,160,820 of record CP030277.1, read on the forward strand.
TTCATCCAAACCTGTTGTTTCGCTAGGCGCACTCATGCCGCTTCTCCCTTGCACGTAACAATTTCATTCACGACCTGAACAAGACCATCGCGATCAAATTTTGCAACATAGTCATCAAACCCGGCGTCGCGGCCGCGGTTGAGGTCTTCAGCCGTCCCGTGTGCAGAAAGCGCTACAAGAGGAATACTCATCCAAGCACCGTCTGACTTAACCGCTCCGGCAAACTCAAAGCCGCTCATACCAGGCATCTCAATGTCTGAGATGATGACATCAAACTCTTCGCCCTTTTCTCGAAGAGCAAGAGCATCAGCGCCACAGGTGACTTCAGTTACCTCATATCCAGCCATGCTCAGCATTGGCCGCACGATTGCACGGAAGAACGAGCTATCATCAACCAACAGCACTTTCTTGCCATAGGCCTCAGGAACACCAGCCGGTCCTTCTTTCCGGAACCAGTCTTCAAAGACTTGCGTCAAATAATGACCAACGTCGAGCACTTCCGTAGCTTTGCCGCGGACGATCGCTGAGCCCATCATGCCAGGCATTTCTGATGTCAGCTCGACATTCAGCTGGTCGGTCACAATGTCCACGATTTCATCAACAGCGAGACCGATTGACCGTTCGTCTTCAGTGAACACCAGAACAGGCTGACGGCCCTCTGTTTTGAGCGGCGCATTATCAACAACATTGATAATCGGCATCAGCTTACCGCGATACTGAATTAGGCTCTGATCGTTCGAATGCTCCAGATCAGAAACGTCGAACTCCTCAAGGCGTGTCACGAGAGACAGTGGCACAGCCTTAGGCTCGTCAGATCCTGCACGGAAGACGAGGAGTGACATTTCGCCATCAACGCCGCCAGAGCCTTCTTCTGCTGCACTTGCTTTGTCGCTGGCCTCAGAAAGTTCGCTGGTGATCGACTGCGCAATACCATTCGGATCGACAATCATGATGACACTGCCATCACCAAGAATGGTGTTTCCGGAGAACATTGTAATGTCACGAAGGATCGATGCCGCTGGTTTGACCACAATTTCTTCGGTGTCAAAAACGCTGTCGACAACGATACCAAACTGCTGGTCCCCTACATGGGTAACAACGATGAACGCCTCTTCATTCTCCGCAGTCCGACGCACGGGTTCAGGGTTTGAGTTTGCCGCCTCAACGACATCTGCATCACCTTCTTCAACAACTTCGATATCATCATGTTCGATAATCTCAGGAGCGACCCGGTCAAGTTGAAGCAGGTCATCCATAAAGACGAGCGGCAACAGATGATTGCGCAACCGCAAGACAGGCGTCTTGTTGATATGCTCAATCCGGTGTTCGCTGTCTGCTTTCGCCCGCACAAGCTCGACAACAGCAAGCTGTGGAATAGCAAACCGTTCATTGGCCGACTCAACAATAAGAGCTGACACAATGGCCAGTGTGAGCGGTATCTTGATTGTAAAGGTCGAACCTTTTCCGGCAGCGGTGCGCAGGTCAATCGAACCACCAATCAGCTCAATATTGGTCCGCACCACATCCATGCCAACGCCACGGCCGGACACACTTGTGACTTCCGCCGCGGTTGAGAGACCAGGATGGAAGATGAAGCGGCAGATTTGCTGCTCTGTCAGCTTCTCAAGTTCAGCTTCAGTCGCCAACCCATTGGAAGCTACTTTCTGCTTAATCCGCTCAACATTCAGGCCGCGCCCATCATCTTCGATCTCGATGATGATGTGCCCGCCCTCATGATATGCACGAAGCGTGACACGCCCTTTGTCAGATTTGCCCGCAGCGATCCGCTCTTCTGGACCTTCCAACCCGTGGTCAGCTGAGTTGCGAACCATATGAGTGAGGGGGTCTTTGATGAGATCAAGGACCTGCCGGTCAAGCTCTGTGTCGGCACCGACCATTTCCAGATCGATTTTCTTGTTCAGTTCTCTAGATAGATCACGAATGATACGTGGCAGTTTCTGCCAGGCATTACCAATCGGCTGCATCCGTGTTTCCATAACAGCGCCCTGAAGCTCGCCAGTCACGTTGGACAGGCGCTGCAAAGGAACTTTAAACTCGCTGTCATCGAGACGGCGAACCATCTCCATAAGCTGATTACGCGTAAGAACAAGCTCCGACACCATCGTCATGAGATTTTCGAGCGTATCAACATTTACCCGAATTGACTGGGCAGCAACGGAGCCCTCTTTCTTTGGCGCTCCATCATTGGGCTTAGCATCCGCTTTCGGAGATTCCACTTTAGGCGCTTCGGCAACCGGCGCAGGCTCTGGTTCTGCAGGGGTTGCAGCCTGGGCTTCTGCCGGAGATGGCACCATATCTTCTGGACCTTCTGCCTCCTGGAAAGCACGCTCAAGTTCTTCTTCTGAGACTTCCCCAGGGCGTATTTCACGCTCAGGCTGCGCTGGCTCGACAGGCGCCTCAGGAGCGGCGGCCGCCTCACCTGATGCCTCTACCGTCGTCCCGCCTTCTGAGAGCACAACCAATTTGTCGATTAGATCGCCATCGACGCCTTCCGGTTCTGCTTCAGTGGCTTCCAGCTCTGCCAGAATTTCTTTAATTCGGTCGATCGAGTGGAGGATGATGGTCACACCGTCATCCGTCACCGCCATGCCATCTCTATACTTGCCCATCAGGGTCTCAGCGGCATGCGCAATGGCCTCCAGACGTGGCAGTCCTAGAAAGCCGCAGGTTCCTTTGACTGTGTGAACCAGCCGAAAAATGTTGCCGAGGATCTCATCATTATTTGGTTCTTGTTCAAATTTGACGAGTTCAACATCAACGACATCAAGACTTTCATTGGTCTCAGTCAGAAATTCACTTAGCAGATCGTCCATCTCAGCCCCTCATATCAGCCTGCTCTTGTGAGCAGCGACTTTGTCTTGGTCCTTGTTAAGCGGACCGACGACATTGGGGAGATCGTGCCTGTGAACTGTTAAAAACCTCTGAAAAACCCGTGCTTTTGGTTTACATCACAACCATAAGGAGAAATTTACCCCGTTTTTCAGCCGTCGAGGCGCGCTCAAACCAGGTTCTTGGTCAGAGCAGCCCTCAAACCCAACTGGGTAAAGAAGAGACTTTAGTCGCTGGGCTTGGCAATCAGCCGGAAGTCTTCGCCGTCCATCTCTGCGGCAATATCCATCTTACATTCCCGAGCAACAAGCCCAGTGAAATAGGGCTGAATGGCTCGCGCATCGAGCACATCGTCCGCAGAACGTCCATTCAAGAAACGTTCGGTCTCCGTCGGCACGCGCGCGTTGATCCCTTGTGACACCAAAGAGAACGTTGGCCTCTCTGGATCACCTGAGACATTAAGTGAGACGTTCCCTCCGCGCGGGATCGCAGCAAGTGCAATAAGGATCATATTGAGAAGGAGTTTGACGAGATCCTTCGGCATGACAGCCGAAGGCCCTTCCCAGGTCATCTCAGCCTTCTCGTGAGAGACAAAGCCCATGGCAACATCCTTGGCATCGTTCAGATCTAGCGATGCACCAGCTGAGCCAGCCGCTCCAAAAGCCAAACGGGCAAACTGCAATTTCGAGGATGCCTGGGTTGCACTTTTCTGGATGAGTTCCATCGCATAGCGCTGCATCTCTGCATCGTCTTCGTCTTCCAGAACCTCAAGACCATTGGTAATCGCGCCGACGGGGCTGATCACATCGTGGCAAACACGGCTGCACAAAAGCGCCGCTAAATCCAAAGCCTCAATCTCGTTCGCCTGTCCCATCGATCCCCCCGGTTAACCATCCGCAATGGCCGCTGATACCATTTCTGGAGGCTCCGGGCCAACCCTGTTGCGATATTGAGGCACCCAGAAAAGATCAATTGACCTGCTGACCCGGAAAATGCTGTTCTCCGGCCTTTCAGAGTGGCCATTTTGTAAGGAAAGCGCGCGTGACAAAGTTTCAAGGCGACCGAAATGAGCTCATGGAGGCTCTCTGCCGAATCGCTGTGCAAGCCGGCGCCGCAATCATGGACCATTACGCGACCGATATTGTCGTCAACGAAAAGGATGACAAAACACCAGTAACCGCAGCTGATCAGGATGCCGAAGACATAATCCTGCCAGCGCTTGCGATTGCCGCACCGGGCATCCCCATCGTTTCCGAGGAAGCAACTGCGGCAGGCACCAAGCCGGAAGTTGGACCCGCCTTCTTTCTCGTCGACCCGCTTGATGGCACCCGGGAATTCATCAACAAGAACGGCGAATTCACAGTCAACATCGCCCTCATTGAAGACGGACACCCCACAATGGGTGTTGTCTACGCGCCCGCGAAAAACCGTATATTCTATTCCGCAGGTTCCGGGAAAGCCTATGAGCAGGACATAGAACCTAACGCAACAGGGTCTCTCGACAAAGCCACAAAGCCTGCCCGCCTGGCAGTTAGGACGGCGGACCCGAAAGGCATGATTGCAGTCGCCAGCCGGTCACACCGCGATCACAAAACAGACGAATATCTCGAGATGTACAACATCAAGGATTTTCTAACCGCTGGCTCATCTCTGAAATTCTGTTTGATTGCAGCCGGTGAGGCCGACATTTACCCGCGCCACGGCCGCACGATGGAATGGGATACCGCCGCGGGCCATGCTGTTCTTTCCGGCGCGGGCGGGCGTGTAGATGAGATGGATGGGTCACCGCTCAAATATGGGAAGCTAGAACGGGGATTGGATAATCCCTATTTCGTCGCCAAGGGAGGCATAGGCTAAAAGGGTTTTTAGCCTAGCGACAATCACGGTCACCACTATCCAGCGGCAATATCTTCAAGTCGGTCGATATCTCTGATCTCTATGATGCCCTTGTCCGCAAGGTGAATAACACCAGCAGTCTTCAGCTTTGTGACCGTCCGGCTGACGGTCTCAACGGTGAGCCCGAGATAATCGCCCATATCCGTGCGGCTCATCGGCACATAAAGCTTGATGGCACTATCCCCGCGGTCTTCAGCGCGCGCACTCAGCCAAAGCAGAAATGAGGCAAGCCGTTCTTGCGCTGTCTTTCTGCCCAATAGAAGCATTTGCTCTTGCGCTGATGCGATACCCCGATTGGCAACCTGAAGAAGCTTGCGCCCCAGTGGTTGCGAGTCGCCAACCAGCATCTCGAAAGTGCTTCGCGGCATCTGGCAGAGTTTGACACCCTCCAGAGCCTCCGCAGTCACTGAATGCTCGTCGGCAAATGTGAGTCCAAGAAAGTCTCCCTTGAACAGAAAGCCCGTAACCTGCCGACGCCCATCAGCAAGCAATTTGTAGAGCTTCAGCGAACCATCCAGGACAACGTAATAAGCCTCATTGGGGTCGCCCTCAAAAAACAGACATTCGCCTGATTCAAGAGATTTATCCCTATTGACGCTCGCAAGCTCAGCCAGCTCAGAATTATCCAGCGCGGCACAAATCGCCCGTGAACGCACATCACAATCAGCGCAAGGGTTCGCGTCGCCCACAGCGCTTCCGCCTGAGCGCACTTCCATCCCCATATCAGAGATCATTTTCATGCCAGACCACCCCGCCGATTTTCACACGCCCGCAACCGGGCCTGTTTCATACATTCAGCATCTGTAAAATTAGGCAGTTTAGCACTGTACTGCAAGAAGCTTAGACAAGCCGAAATGACGCAGGCAAAGGGATGCCCGCCACGTCAAACCGCAATCAGCGAACGAAATGAGGTAGTTACGCTATTTCCGCACCCAGGCACCCGAGGCACTTTGCACATATTGTCCTGCTGGGGTCTGGCCGATAATTTTCGCACCTGCGAGAGCCTCAACATCCGCCAGCGTTGACCCTGGCGTCGCCTGAGCAATTTCACGGTACCTGTCACGACGCTTCAGGTTGATGTCTTGGACCAGCCGCTGAGTAGCTGCATCCGCGCCTGAGGAAACAAGGCCCAGATAGCCATCACGCTTTTCGCCGACAATTCCGGCAGCCTTAGCATCGTCCAGTGCGTCCGCGAATGCCGCCGGTGAAAACAGTGTCACAGCAAAGGCCACCCCAATGAGGGCCACCAGCATGCGAAATTTAGAAACAGATTTTCTCATAGCGCCCTCCCTAGAAAAGGTCTGGATTTTCAGCAAGCAGATCATCCAATTCCCGGTCCACCTTGACCCGAATTTCCTGCTCGATTTTTACGTTCAGATTGATCTCGATGGGCTTATCCGGCGCTTCAATTTTAACCGTTGGCTGACATGCAGCCAAACCACCCACTAAGACAATTGCCAGAGATGGCAACACAATGCGTTTTTTCATCATAGAGCCAATCCTGTCATGCAGCGGATGAACCCAGGCTGAATAGCCACCCGCACCCTCGGGGCAAATTTTATTGTCATTGACCGGTGACTCCTTTGCCCCGAATGAGATCAATCGCGTTCGCCCCTAGCGTAGCAGACCGCAACAACTCCGCAAATGATGCTTCCGTATTGATATTGATCGCAAATGGATACCCGTCATAAAGCCCCGGGTTTGCACCTTCGAGATTGAGTTTCAACGTGAGACGATCCTGTGCGTTCCCCTCTAGGGAAAGGGTCAGACCAGTATATTGAAAGTCCTCCAGCGCCTGGAAAACCAGAGCACCTTGACCTCCACCAACAGCATCAGTGCCACCTCCTTTATAAGACAGCTGCCCTGGCTCGCTGGCGGTCAGAACACCACCTGCAATAATGGGATCTCCATCTCGAATGGTAATCGGAATGCGTCCGCTGATAACACCCGTCCCGCTCGCCCCATCCAGTGCCAGCAGGCTGATAAAGGCAGATAGATCAACTTCATCCACCGCAAGTTCAAACGCCTGTTCAGACGCGCCTGGCTCTATGACGCCGGATGAAAGGGTGATCGTGCCTCCCGCGAAAGGCCACGCCGCGCTTTCAACAATGACACCGCCTGATCCATCGAGACTGAAGGTCACAGTACCATCGGTGAGAACCATACCCGCTTCAACAGAACCGACATCCAAGAGTTGACCTTCAGAGGTTCGAGGGGGGAACAGTTCATTAAATGCAAGGTCACCACGCACGCCCTCAATGCGGGCGGCTTCGGTGCTAAATCCAAGGTCGTCAAGCCGCGCATCGGCAGTACCTCGGACCACACCTGGGCGCCAACTAATATTGGCTCTCCCACTCATACTGCCCGCTACGTTGGTCAGAAGTCCTTTCAACATCGGAAGCAATACCTGAGGTTGAAGGCCGGCTGGCGAATAGATAAGCGGCCCTGCGATAACTTGAGCCGAGCCACGGCCATTGACAATGCTATGAGTCCCTTCAACCGAGGCGAGGAGCGAGAACGTAGCGGCATCCGAAACCAGCAGGTCAAAGCTCGTAGAATCCGCTGTTACGCCACCGTCACCGACAATGTCCAACGGCGCAAATCGAGTGGCTTCTGACAAGTCGCGTAGTCTTCCAGCAGTCAAACGCCACTGGCCTTTCAACGAAAAGAGGTCATCAAAAGCGATCTCAAAACCTACCTTTCCAATCGAGAGGTTTTGCGCCGCGAGTGAAAACTCAGCCCCTTTTGTTCGCAGCTGAAGTTTTATTTGCTGATCAAGCGCCATATCGGCTTGAAGTGTCTCGAATTGGGCGTCAAGCAGCGTATCGCCAAGGTCGCTCCGCACAACAAGCGGTACAGCGTCAGTTCGAAAGGCGATGCCCGACGTCGGTGGCCAATAAACATCGCCATCCACACTGGTCGTGCAGATTTGGGTTGAAAAAGGATCTAACACAATGCCACCAAGGCGAAGCTTGCCCAAACCGACGCCCACGCACCCGTCCGTCGGTGCGATCCTGTAGCCCGTTCCTGCCTGCTGGATGACTCCAGCCCCATCGACATTGACGGCACCCTGCGGCAAATCGAGAGCAGCAATGAAGGACGCCACGGAAATAGGCCCGGTCTGAAAACCACCTCCGCCTCCGCCACCACCACCCATGAGCGGCAGGAGCGGTCCCAGATCGAGCCCGCCCTCATCCGCAGACAAAGAGATGGCAACAGACCCTATCTCAATTGACCCAAGACGCTGGTCCAGAAGACCTGCGAGGGTGTAGTCGATGCGAACATCCTCGACCAGGAGTGTGGGACGCACGGGATCGCCTACGATGAAGAATTCAACGTGAGCGCCACGAAGCCCCACATCCACTAAGGCAAAGTCAAATTCAACAAGTCCCGTTTCTCTCAACGCCACGCGAATCTGCTCATCGACCAAAGCAACGCGCTCCGACCACCAATAGGTGCCAGCTGCAAACCCACCAACAAGCAGCAGCAGCACAATCGGCCGCCTCAGCCAGCGCAGACGTCCCTTTTTGCCACTTTCGTCAGGTTTCTTGCTCACGTCGGAGACTTCCTTGGACCAGCACTTGTCAACTAATAGGCAAGTGCCACTGATTTGCCGATTTTTTGCCACACTAGTGTGGTGGCATGCATTTTTATGGGACTGCCAGAGATTTCGCGAATTGGCAGGTTAAGCGCTCCTGATTGAACCGCATAGTGGGGTTGCAGGATACCGGAATGTCCGGCGCGCCCAAGGCAGATATGGGGACAACAATGTTGGCAGCTCTTCTTCAACGCCGAAACAAGACCAAAGCGGCGGCTATTGCCTTCGCAGGGGTCCTCTCTCTGGGACTGTCGGCCGCCCATGCCGAAAGCGAGCAAACTCCCACCCAAGAAACAGATCCCAGATATTCAGAAGAAGAGATCTACGCAGCCGCATCAGAATTTTTCGGCGGCACAGCTGAAGGGCTGGCAGAAGTCGTGCATCGGGTCTTCTCTGAAAACGGAGAGCCCAACGCCTATATCCAGGGCGAAGAGGGCAGCGGCGCAATTGTGGTTGGCGCGAGATACGGTGACGGCACACTTGTCACTAAGGCAGGGCCCACGGCCCGAGTCTTTTGGCAAGGACCATCCGCTGGGTGGGATTTTGGCGGGGACGCCGCCAAAACCTTCACGCTCGTCTATAACCTTCCCAATACCGATGCCATCTATCAACGATTTCCCGGTGTTTCAGGAAGCGCCTTTTTTATAGGCGGTGTAGGCGCAAATTATCAGCAGCGTGGCGAAATTATCTTGGTTCCCATGAGGGCAGGTGTTGGCCTTCGCCTCGGAGCAAATATTGGCTATCTGAACTATACGCGGGAGCGAGACTGGTTGCCTTTCTAAGGCAATAAACGCCGTCATACTCCCCTTACACGCATTGGGCAGAATATTTAAAAGTGGCAGCACTTTTGCGTATCATGTGATCATCAGGCGTGGGCTGTCCCGTTACAGCACACCCTGACCTGTGTGTGAGACGATAATAGGTAGCGAGCAATCTGATGTCCGAGAGTTTACTTTTCGCCATATTGGGCTTCCTCGTAGCCTGTCTCCTTGGAACCGTGTTTGCGAGCTTCCTATGGCGGCGGGCTGTCACCGTGACAACGCGCAGAATTATGGAAGATGAGAATTTTGCCGGTCTGGATGAGGTCGCGGACCTCAAAGCTGACCTGCGCACTGCACAGAACACAATTGGCTCCAAAGACCGCGAAATTGGTGCGGCTGAAACAAAAGCAGCTGAACTAGAGGCAGCAATTGCCGAAGCTAAAGCATCCGGCGAAGGAACCGCAGAAAACCTCAAGCAGGAACTCCAAAACGCAGGAACCGCACTTGAGGCAGCACAGAGCGAAAGAGATGTCGCCAAAGCTGCTCTCACTGCGAAAGATGAAGAGATCAAAGCGGCCGAAGGACGCGTAGAAGCGGCTCAGAAGCGTGTATCTGAATTGGAAAATGCCATTCGTGTGCTTGTCAAAGAAACCTCCCTTTTCGAGGCCAGCGCACCTAGAGAAACACCCTTGGAAGCAAATGCCCCCGAGGCCAAGGCGGTGATTGCCGCCGCTACCACACCAAATGCCGACGGCAGCAAAGAGGACGACGCGAATTCCCCTGTCGCGGAGATCACCACGTCGACTGAGGCGCCCAAGGCTGAAGAAACAAAGCCGACCGCACCAACAGCATCTGGTGCCGACGACAAAGACACAGCAGAACCGTCATTGGCGATCAGCCGGTCTTTAGAAGAGCGGATTGAAGCTCTGAAACAGGGCGAAAACGCTTCCGCTTAGGCAAACGCGTTCTGCCATGGCCCGGACTGACAATCTGTCGCGCGTCATTATTCCACAATAAAACCTAGTGAAAGTTGCTTGCGGCGACTCGACAGCCGTCGCATGCTTATTAAGCCACAGTCTCGTTGGGGATATTTGGCGGTTTTCTTTGGAAAATCGGTCGTTCAATTGATCTACGGCAAGTACGGGGCGAACGAGTCAATCTAAAGAAGAGCAAGGCAACAAGCTTTAGGAGATCTATTATGGCGGCTTCCAAAGAAGCGGCCCCAGGCACATTGACAGCTGCGTCTTTTGGCGTTGGCGGTCTCTTTGTGGTCGGTGCGCTCATTTCAATGTTCATTGCGGCAGGGACACATGACAGCGTCATGGCGTTTCACGCGACCCTTTTCATCCTCTTTTTCGTGCTCGGCATATTTGCCATCGGCAAACGCCACTTTGATGCACAGGAAAACCCGCCGGAACCCCCTGCCCGCGACGGCATCGCCTACCATGACGGTCCAATCCGCGTGGCGACCGTCGCCTCCCTCTTTTGGGGCATCGCAGGGTTCCTGGCAGGACTGGTGATCGCACTGCAACTGGCTTTCCCGGTTCTCAACTTCGATCTAGCCTGGCTGAACTTTGGGCGCCTTCGTCCCCTCCATACTTCAGCGGTGATTTTTGCCTTTGGGGGCAACGCCCTTATCGCGACATCGCTCTATGTGGTCCAACGGACATGCAAAACCCGGATCGCTGGCGATCTGGCACCATGGTTCATTGTATGGGGCTATCAGCTCTTCATCGTACTGGCGGCCACCGGCTATCTGCTGGGTGTCACACAGGGCAAGGAATATGCAGAACCTGAATGGTATGTAGACCTCTGGCTCACCATCGTCTGGGTCACTTATCTCCTGGTCTTCCTGTTCACTCTGGCCAAGAGAAAAGAACCCCACATCTATGTGGCGAACTGGTTCTATCTCGCCTTCATCGTCACCATTGCCATGCTGCACCTGGTGAACAATGCGGCAGTGCCCGTCTCGCTGACATCGCCTAAGTCCTACATCATCTGGTCTGGCGTCCAAGACGCGCTGATCCAGTGGTGGTATGGCCATAACGCGGTTGGCTTCTTCCTCACCGCTGGCTTCCTCGGCATGATGTATTACTTCGTGCCAAAGCGGGCAGAACGGCCGGTCTATTCCTACAGACTTTCTATCGTTCACTTCTGGGCACTGATCTTCCTCTACATCTGGGCGGGTCCCCACCATCTGCACTACACAGCTCTGCCTGATTGGGCGCAGACACTGGGCATGACCTTCTCAATCATGCTGTGGATGCCTTCCTGGGGTGGCATGATCAACGGTCTGATGACCTTGTCAGGTGCCTGGGACAAGCTCAGAACCGACCCGGTTATTCGTATGCTGGTGGTTTCCATCGCCTTCTACGGCATGTCCACCTTCGAGGGCCCCGTCATGTCCATTAAGGCCGTGAACTCCCTCAGCCACTACACAGACTGGACCATCGGTCACGTGCACTCTGGTGCCCTGGGTTGGGTTGGTTTCGTGACCTTCGGCGCGATCTACTGCCTGGTCCCATGGTTGTGGAACCGCAAGCAGCTCTACTCTCTTGCCCTTGTTAACTGGCACTTCTGGATCGCCACACTTGGCATCGTTCTCTACATCACAGCCATGTGGGTCTCTGGGATCCTCCAGGGTCTGATGTGGCGGGCGTATGACAGCCTTGGGTTCCTCGAATATTCCTTCGTGGAAACAGTTGAAGCCATGCACCCCTTCTACGTAATTCGTGCGATGGGCGGTGGTCTCTTCCTGATCGGGGCGCTCATCATGGCCTACAACATCTACATGACCATTCAGGGTCGTGTGCGTGAAGGCGAAGCCATGGAACCTGCACCAGCCGGTGACGGACAACTAGCCGCCGTCGGCGCGAAATAAGGAGGACAGGTCCTATGTCTAGATTTTCACATGCCACCATCGAGAAAAACTCGATCCTCCTTCTTGTCCTGACTCTGATCGCTGTTGCGATCGGTGGTCTGGTCGAGATCGTGCCCACCTTCCTCATCAAGACCACGGTCGAAGATGTGGAAGGGGTGCGCCCCTACACTCCGCTGGAACTAGCGGGACGGGACATCTATGTCCGCGAAGGCTGCTACGCCTGCCACAGTCAGATGATCCGGTCTCTTCGCTCTGAGGTGGAACGCTATGGGCACTACTCACTTGCCGCAGAAAGCAAGTACGACCACCCGTTCCAATGGGGATCGAAAAGAACCGGGCCGGACCTCGCCCGTGTCGGCGGAAAATATTCAGACGAATGGCACCGGGTTCACATGGCAGATCCTCGCGCTGTCGTGCCGGAGTCGGTCATGCCTGGATATCCTTTCCTGGCAGAGACACCACTGGCCACCCACGATATGCAGAACAGCCTGAAAGTGCTGGCTCTGTTGGGCACGCCTTACTCTGAGGAGATGGTGACCGAAACCCTCAACGATCTCTACGTCCAGCAAAACCCGGACGAAGACTATGATCCGATGGTTGAGCGCTATCCAGGTGCTGTCGTTTCCAACTTCGACGGCAACCCAGAAGTGGTGACGGAGCTCGATGCCATGATCGCTTACATGCAGATGCTGGGCACGCTGGTGGATTTCTCCACTGTCGAACGCTCAACACTCGTGCAATAGGAGAAGATTGATGGATTACGAAACATTTTCGATCTTCGCCGGCACCTGGGGACTTGTCCTTCTGGTGATCATGTTCACAGCTGCAATGGCCTACGCGCTTTGGCCCTCCAACAAAGAGATGTTTGAGCACGCAGCCCAATTGCCGCTTGATACAGACAATCCTTCTGATAAGAGAGAGCCCCGGTCATGACCGATACGAAACACACAGATGACGTGACCGGCGTCGACACAACCGGTCATCAATGGGATGACATTCGCGAGTTGAACAACCCGCTGCCAAAATGGTGGGTCTACAGCTTCTATGCCTGCATCGTATGGTCGGTTGCCTACTGGATCGTCATGCCAGCCTGGCCGATCTTCATGAACGGCGCATGGACCTATACCGGTGGTGTCATCGGCTACGACCAACGGGTCGTTGTCGAAAATGACATTGCCGAGGTCACAGCGGGACGCCAGGTCTTTCTGGACCAGATTAGCGCTCAGGACCTCCCAACCATCCAGCAAAATGCGGAACTCATGGAAGTCGCCCTTGCTGGTGGTCGTGCGGCCTTTGGTGACAATTGTGCACCCTGCCATGGCTCAGGTGCTCAAGGCTCAACCGGCTTCCCAAACCTCAATGATGATGACTGGATTTGGGGCGGGTCGCTGGAAGACATCCACGTCACCCTGAAACACGGCATCCGTTGGGAAGCAGATGACGATACGCGCTTCAATGAAATGCCGCGCTATCTGACCGATGAAATCCTGACCGCCGATCAGGTGAGCGACGTCACAGATTATGTCCTCACCCTGTCGGGCACCGCAGAGATCACAGAAGCCTCAACACGAGGCTCAGAGGTCTTCGCAAGAGAGTGCACAGCCTGCCACATGGATGGTGGTATCGGAAACCGGGAACTCGGCGCGCCAAACCTCGCCGACGCCATCTGGCTCTACGGCGGTGATCGTGCATCGGTCTATGAAAGCGTTGCCAATGCGCGCGCTGGTCAGATGCCTGCTTGGGGCGACCGGTTGGACCCAGTTACAGTGAAGCAGCTCGCCCTCTACGTCCACGCACTGGGCGGCGGCGAATAACGGACGGTCTAAGGCTCTTTACGAGCCTTAGACCACCTTTCAGAATGGTTCGTTGATCAAGCGTTAAGACGAAGCATTCTGAAAGGTGGTCGACAGAAACAGGAACGCAGGCAGATTGCCGCAGCGGCCCTTCGCCACGGCGAATTTTCGTCAATCACCCAGTACATAAAAGTCGCTGCCTGGACGGGAGGTCCCTGCGGGGAAGGCAACGCATAGACCACACACTCCGCTGCGATCCAGCGGTACAGAAGAGGCGGACATGACCAGCGACGCGTCAACAGCCGGACCCGAAACTGCAGGAGCAGGACTCACCTCCCTCATTGGTGAGGCCGAAAAGCTCGCAAATCCACATGGGCACGAAGGAGAAACCGCAACAGCGGTGAACTCCGAGAAAAACCGCTCCCTCTATGCAAGCCGCATCAAGATTTACCCCAAGCTCGTCCATGGCCGCTATCGACTGGTCAAATGGATCGTCATGGCCATCACGCTGGGCGTCTATTATGTGACGCCATGGATCCGTTGGGACCGAGGCCCTTTTGCGCCGGACCAGGCAGTCCTTCTCGATTTCCCTCATCGGCGTTTTTATTTTTTCTGGATCGAGATCTGGCCGCAGGAGGTTTATTATCTGACGGGCCTCCTTATCCTGGCTTCTGTTCTTCTCTTTCTGGTGACGTCCCTCGCCGGTCGTGTCTGGTGCGGCTATACCTGCCCCCAGACCGTGTGGACGGACCTCTTCATCTATATCGAACGTTTGATCGAAGGAGATCGCTCCGCCCGCATCCGATTGGATAAATCATCATTTTCTCTCAACAAGCTTGTTCGCAAAGTATCCAAACATGCAGTTTGGCTGATTGTCGCCGTTGCCACAGGTGGGGCGTGGGTCTTCTACTTTGACGATGCCCCGACGCTTGCGGCAAACCTGCTCACCTTCAGTGCGGACCCAGTCGCCTATCTCTTCATCGCGATTTTCGCTGCCTTCACCTATGTCTTTGGTGGCCTCGCCCGAGAGCAGGTCTGCACTTACATGTGCCCCTGGCCGCGTATTCAGGGTGCGATGTTTGACGACGAGTCTTTCCTCGTTACTTACAAATATGACCGCGGAGATCCACGCGGCCCTCACAAAAAGAACACAAGTTGGGATGGGCGCGGCGATTGCATCGACTGCGGGCAATGCGTAGCCGCCTGCCCCATGGGCATCGACATTCGTGATGGCATGCAGCTCGAATGCATCCAATGCGCTCTCTGCATTGATGCATGCGACGACATCATGGCGAAGGTCGGCCGTCCACGAGGTTTGATCGAATATGACACGCCAGCCAATATGGACCGACGCCTTGCGAGCGAAAAAGAGCGCTTCCATATCTTCCGGCCGCGAACAGTCATCTATATGGGCATACTTGTCCTGGTGAGCGCCATCATGTTCTTCTCACTAGCAACACGCGGTGCCATCGACCTCAATGTCCTGCGCGACCGCAATCCGCTCTTTGTCCAGCTTTCTGATGGCAGCATCCGGAACGGATACACCGTGAAGATCATCAATAAGGTGCACGCGGAACAGGCATTCTCCATCCGCATTGACGGTCTGCCCTCGGCCCAATTGATCCAACAGGGTGTGAGCGCTGGCGACAGCGTCAAAACAGCTATCGACCCGGACAGCCTGAAAGACATCAAGACATTTGTCATTCTGCCGCGCGACGCCTTAGGCTCACTGGACGAGGGCGAAGCAACCCTTCGGTTTATCGTCGAAAACATGAGCACAGGCGAAACGGTCTACAACGAGACAAGTTTCAGAGGTCCAAGATGAGCATCGACACAAGCACTGACAAAATCTGGACGGGCCGCCGAATACTAATTGGGTTGAGTGCGTTCTTTCTGTCGGTGTTTGCCGCCAATGGCATCATGGTCTTCTACGCCCTGACAACATTTGATGGCGTTGAAACAGATGACGCCTACCGAAAAGGTCGCGCCTACAATCATGTACTGGAAGCCAATGCCGCTCAGAATGCTCTGGGCTGGACCACGACGATCGAAATCATGTCGTCCCGTTCTCCAGAAGGAGTCTCGGTCTATACAAAGGTGACAGTCACCACCGCTGATGGACAGGCAGCTCCGATGGTAAATCCAACCCTCACCTTCTGGCGCCCAACCGTGCAAGGTATGGATGCAGAGGCAGAGATTACTGCAGCCGGGGATGGCACCTACCAGGGTACAGCCCAGCTCCAGCGTCCGGGAAACTGGATCGTCCGACTGAATGCGGAGACCGCCGACGGCAGACCCTATGTCTATGAGGAACGCCAGTTCATACAACCCGGCGCCGGATGAGCTCATGAGTGACACCACCCTTGATGCAAACCTGTTCGTGCGTGGCGATGACGAGACCGCTCAAATCGATCTTGTGGTGGAAGGCATGCACTGCGCGGGGTGCATGCAGAAAATCGAAAAAGGCTTAGGCCGCGTTGAGGGCGTGACCAACGCTCGTTGCAATCTTTCGACGAAGCGGGTGGCCGTCTCCTGGCAGCGTGGCACCACAACCGGTGACGACGTAATCGCCGAACTTGGATCACTAGGCTTCAGTGCTGTCCCCTTTGATCCAAAGCTTGTCGGCGCGATTGACGAAACAGAAGCGCGCCAGCTTCTCCGCGCCATGGGCATTGCAGGTTTTGCCGCTGCCAATGTGATGTTGCTGTCCGTCTCTGTCTGGTCCGGCCTTGTGAGCGACATGGAGCTTGAAACACGTGCGCTGTTTCACTGGCTCTCTGCTCTCATCGCCCTACCCGCGGTCGCCTACGCAGGACGGCCCTTTTTTGGCTCCGCCTGGGCCGCGCTCAAGGCACGCACAACCAACATGGATGTGCCCATCTCTCTGGCAGTCTTACTCGCCTGCTCCATGAGCCTCGTTCAAACGCTTCAAAATGCAGAACATGTCTATTTTGATGCGAGCATTACCCTCCTGTTTTTCCTACTGATCGGCCGCTACCTGGATGTGCAGACACGCGCCAAGGCCTGCTCCGTCGCACAGAACCTATTAGCGCTCCGCGCAGTCGCTGCAACGCTGGTGGACACAGACGGTAAAACACGGTCTGTGCCTGTTGATACGCTAGAACCAGGCATGATCGTCTCTATCGCGGCTGGTCAGCGCTTGCCCGCCGACGGCGTCATAACAGAAGGCCTCAGTGACATCGACACAAGCCTCGTGACGGGCGAAAGCCTACCCACGACGGTCGATATCGGCACGCCTGTTTATGCGGGCACGCTGAACCTGGCTGCGCCGCTGCTGGTGAAGGTGACGGCCAAGGACGACGCATCGCTCCTGTCTGAAATTGTGCGCCTGATGGAATCAGCCGAACAAGGCCGCGCGGGATATGTTCGTTTGGCTGACCGGATCGCCAGCAAATATGCACCGACCGTCCATGCCCTGGCCGCAGCCACCCTCATTCTCTGGATCGCCCTTGGCGCGGGCTGGCAGGTCGGCCTCATGAACGCCATCGCTGTCCTGATCATCACCTGCCCCTGTGCGCTCGGACTTGCGGTTCCTGTCGTCCAGGTTGTTGCCAGTGGTCGCCTGCTGAAGCTCGGTATCCTAGTCAAAGCGCCCGATGCCTTAGAACGCCTCGCACAAATCGACACCATTGTCTTTGACAAGACAGGAACGCTGACACTCGGCGAACCTAAACTCACAAACGTGGATACTATCGCGGCCCACGACCTCGCACTCGCCGCGGCATTGGCCGCACGAAGCAACCATCCACTCGCCCGCGCAGTCTCAATCGCAGCAGATGGCATCTCCCTTCCTGTCCTCACAAACATTTCCGAAACACCGGGCTTTGGCGTTGAAGGGGAACAGGACGGCGAAACCCTGCGCTTGGGAAGCCGCGTCTGGACGGATGCGGAAGGTCCAGCAGCTTGCGGACCGGAACTCTGGCTCCGTCGGGGAACAGCGGCGCCTGTCCAATTCACCTTTGCCGACCTTCTCAGAGAAGATGCAAAAGCGGTCGTCAATCATCTAAGCAAGACCTACGACGTGGTTCTGCTGTCCGGCGATCAGAAGCCTGTGGCAAAATCTGTCGCCGAAGACCTTGGCATTGCCAATTGGGCGGCAGAACAAACCCCGGCAGACAAAATCGCCAAAATCGACACCATGACCAAAGCAGGTAAGACTGTCCTCATGGTGGGTGACGGCTTGAACGACGCGCCGGCATTGAAAGCAGCCCACGTCTCCATGTCACCTGCAAGCGCTGCTGACATTTCCCAGACCGCCGCTGACTTTGTTTTCCAGGGCACACACCTCGGCGCTGTTGCGGACACACTTTCCACAGCCACCCGCTCCCGCCGCCTTGTCTTCCAGAATTTCGGATTGGCAATCGGATATAATTTCGTTGCGGTGCCGCTCGCCGTGATGGGCTTTGTCACACCGCTGGTGGCAGCTGTGGCCATGTCATCATCATCATTGATTGTGACCCTCAACGCTCTTCGTTTGGGCCTCGAGCGTTTTCAGGATAAGTGGCAACGGTTATCCGTCCGAAAACGCGAGAAAACAACGAACCTAGAGTCTGGAAACACACCATGGACGCGCTGATCTTTCTGATCCCGATCGCGCTGGGCCTTGGCCTGTTGGGCCTCGGTGCTTTTCTCTGGTCTTTGAAATCAGGTCAGTATGACGATATGGACGGTGCCGCAGAGCGCATTCTCTTCGACGACGACACGCCTCCGAACCAATAGCGGCGCTTAATCTGCGTCGGAAATACTTGCCCGGTAAGCATGCCATGTCGCATGTCCCACGAGCGGGAAAGCGAAAACCATACCGACAAAGAATGTCGCCATGCCCACCGCCATCACCACTGCAATGATCCAGGCCCACAGGAGCATGGGACCAGGGTTTTCACGCACCACACGGACACTGGCAAGCACCGCACTGATAGCGTCCACATCACGGTGCATCAGCATCGGCACGGACAGGGCGGAGACAGCAAAGACGGCAAAGGCGATAAAGGCCCCAACAGCTGTGCCCACAACCAGCAGACCGAGGCCATAAGGCGTCAGAATGAGAGTCGGCAAAAAGTCTGGCAAAGGCGGAAACCCTTCCAGACCAAAGAACAGCGCAAACAACAGACTAGCGATCCGCATCCATGCCAGAAGCGCCAACATCAGGAGCGCTCCCAGAAAAGCGAGTTGAGTCGGGGAGGCCGTTTTGACCAGTAGGACATCCTTCAAGGTCAACGCCTCACCATTTTCCAGGCGGCGGCTTGCTTCATAAAGCCCAACAGCGAAAAGAGGCCCAACCAGCATGAAGCCGGCTGCGAGCGGCAGTACAATGGCACTGAGTTCCACCAGGAAGAGCGAGAGCACCAATAACAGGGAAATGCCGGCAAAAAGCACACCGTAAAAAAGGCTGATGCCAGGCATGGCCCACATGTCGCGCCAACCTGCGGACATCCACCGCCACGGGTCATCCAATGTCAGATTCCCAGACGCCTGAGGTTCATTTTCTGTGGCCGGATTCCCGGTTACTACCGCCATATCACTCCTCCAAATCGACCACCAAGGGGACCGTAAGACCCGCCGCTCGCCCCGGCAACAGGCGAGACCCCTATGATTCCGCCAAATCCGCCAAAAGCGGACGAATATCGAGCTCGAAAAATGGCCTTTTTGGCCCGAGCGCGCTGCGTCAAACCAACGCATTTGCAAGAAAAAGTCGTGAGTCTCTCTTACGAGTTTTAAAAAATATACAATACTTTCAGATACTTAGAAGAACATAATACTTACTAAGTTGTATGCAGTTTATTTTGCATCGCACCATTTCCATGTTGACAACTTGTCATATTGGGCAGATAAAGGTTCTCAAGAGCCCGGCCTTACCTCCTCCCAAGGCCATAGGCTTGATAGGCCGCTTGCACACTCCTCCTCCCCCCGTGCGAGCGGCCTTTTTCATTCCAGACGCAAATCAAGAACGTTCACACGCAAGCCAATATTGGTTTTAGGAGGCGGCTGGCCTATTCCGCTGCAGGTGGCTCTACAGAGCCAGACGCCGCACCATCAGCGACAAGCCGAACCCGGCCAAGCTCTACGCCGCGCTTGGTATCAACAATGATCACCTCAAGCACACCTTCATTGGTGGTCACGATCGAAAGCCGGTCCTCAATAAAGGTTGTGCGCACAACAGCGGTGCCTTCCGCGACAGGCACATCCACAGACCCAAACTGCCCCCGTACAGGGACCGATGCGGGATCTGGGCTCGAACTCAATCGATAGATAATCGTGCCAAACACAACAATCAGCCCGATCACGATCAACACGCCCATCACAATGACAGAAGCGAACAATACAGGCCGCTCTTTCACAGCCTCCATTTGAGTGACGGCGCCCGTTTCACTGTCGGATGGTGTTTCCATGGCACCGTTAGGTTCGCTATTGTCCGGCATGAGTTTATCAACCTTGAAAGTCACGGGCGGCACGCGCCACACCGTGTGTGTCAGTGAAGAGGATGCAGGAGCCCGGCTTGACCGGTATCTCGCAACCGCACTGGAAACCCTTGAACCCGCCCCAAGCCGATCGCGCATACGCACGCTGATCGAAGAAGGACATGTGACGCGAGGCACATCCAGTGAGGAGCGGACGATAGGTGAGGTCGCGTACCGGGTCAAACAGGACGAGACCTATAGTGTCACCCTGCCCACGCCAGGTCCCGCCACGCCGCAGCCTGAAGACATCCCCCTTACCATCGTGCACGAGGATGCACAGCTTATTGTCATCGACAAGCCTGCGGGACTTGTTGTCCATCCAGCGCCAGGGTCGCCAGATGGCACTCTGGTGAACGCCCTCCTTGCCCATTGCGGTCCGGACTTCACCGGCATCGGCACTGAACTCCGCCCGGGCATCGTTCACCGGCTGGACAAGGAAACGAGCGGCTTGATGGTTGTCGCCAAAACTGAAGCCGCGCTGAAAAACCTGCAGGAACAATTCACCATTCACGGTCGCGACGGGCGATTAGAGCGCGCCTACACCGCCTTTGTCTGGGGCAAACCACACCCGAGCAAAGGCACGGTGAATGCCCCCCTTGCCCGCAGCCGCCACAATCGGCTGAAAATCACCGTCACACGCTCTGTGGAGGCTCAAGGAGCCCGGGAAGCCATCACCCACTACAAAGTGGCAAAAAGCTTCGGTGAGCCAGAACCGCTGGTGAGCCAGGTGACCTGCCACCTGGAAACCGGCCGCACCCACCAGATCAGGGTCCATATGACCCATCTGGGCCACCCGATCCTCGGAGACCCGGTCTATGGCGCGGCACACAAGAACCGCTCTGTGAAGCTCTCTGAGGCTGGGAAGAGCGCTCTGGATGTATTGGGTCGCCAGGCGCTTCACGCCCACCTGTTGGGCTTTGAACACCCAGAAACCGGCGAAAAACTGCGGTTTGAGAGCCCTTTACCGCAAGAATTGGCAGACCTTCTGACCGCTTTAGAATCCCTATAAACAATATGTGAATGCCCTTTTTTTAGCCCTAATCCCCCCCTATATGAAGACGACTTAAGATGCTGAGTACGCATCATTGAAGGGGGTCATCATGGCGACTACACCAACAAGCACCACGTCACGCATGCCGGCGGTTACGCCGGAGCAATCACTGTCGCGCTACCTGCAGGAAATCCGCAAATTTCCAATGCTGGAACCGCAGGAAGAATACATGCTGGCCAAGCGCTTCAAGGAACACGAAGACCCCGACGCTGCTGAAAAGATGGTGACCAGCCATCTGCGTCTTGTGGCAAAAATCGCCATGGGCTATCGCGGCTATGGCCTGCCCACCGGCGAAGTGATCTCCGAAGGCAATGTGGGCCTGATGCAAGCCGTGAAACGCTTTGAGCCTGAGAAAGGCTTCCGCCTCGCAACCTATGCCATGTGGTGGATCCGGGCAGCTATTCAGGAATACATCCTGCGCTCCTGGTCGCTCGTAAAAATGGGCACGACCGCTGCACAGAAAAAACTCTTCTTCAATCTCCGCAAGGTGAAGGGCCAGCTGCAGGCCTTTGAAGAAGGTGATCTGAAGCCGGAAAATCTCACCACGATCGCAACACGCTTAGGCGTGACCGAGAAAGAAGTGACGGATATGAACCGTCGCATGTCCGGCCCGGACAATTCTCTCAATGCACCGATCCGCAATGCAGAAGCTGACGGCGGTGAATGGCAGGATTGGCTGGTCGATGAAAGCACCGACCAGGAAGTCGAGCTCGGTGAAAAAGAAGAGCTCAATGTCCGCCGCGACATGCTGCACGCAGCGATGCAGTCGCTCAACGAACGTGAAATGCACATCCTCACCGAACGTCGCTTGAAGGATAACCCCTCAACGCTTGAGGACCTGAGCCAAGAATATGGCATCAGCCGCGAACGCGTCCGCCAGATTGAAGTGCGCGCTTTTGAGAAACTGCAGAAAGCCATGCGTGATGCGGTGAGCGAACAGGCGGCCGAGCGCCGGGCAGCCCGCGACGACATGCTGAATTGAAAGCATTTCCAGCTGAAGTTGAAGCACTTCAGCGTCCGGAAATGCGACAAAATAGAAAGCAGACACAGCGCTTCCTGCCCTAACAAAATCAAGCCCGCGACCTTACACTAGGTCGTGGGCTTATTTGTGCCTGACACCACGCGATGCGTATGACCAATTGGGGAGAGACCACTATGGCTGTGTTGGTTACTGGGGGAACAAAGGGCATAGGCTTAGCCATTGCCAAACGTCTGTCCAAAAGCGGCGAAGA
The DNA here is from genome assembly GCA_003330885.1 of Rhodobiaceae bacterium. Lineage (NCBI taxonomy): Bacteria > Pseudomonadati > Pseudomonadota > Alphaproteobacteria > Hyphomicrobiales > Parvibaculaceae > Parvibaculaceae bacterium. The sequence goes on from CP030277.1 coordinate 2,183,361, forward strand.
AACCTTCCTCGCCTATCACAGTGACGATGCCGCCGCCGAAGACGCACAGATGGCATTAGAGTCAGTCGGCGCACAGGTCCATCTCATCAAAGCTGACATCGGCACCATAGAGGGCGCGGCGACCATTCATCAGGCCGTTGCAAAGACGGGCGCAACCCTTTCAGGCGTCGTGCACAGCGCCGCATCTATCTATCCCACCACCTTGCTCGATGCAGATCTGGAGAAGTTCACGCGTGCGGTGGAAACGAACGGGCTCTCCCTGCTCTACCTTGTACAGAAACTGCTGCCTGTGATGGATCGTGGCACCAGCATTGTCTTCATTACAAGCGGCGGTGCGCGTATTCCTCAGCCCCGCTACGGGGCGCTGGGCGTCGGCAAGGCGCTCGCTGAAAGCATCGTGCGTTATTTGGTGATGGAACTCGCCCCCAAAGGCATTCGCATCAATGGCGTAGCACCAGGTCTTGTCGCCACAACCTCTGTCGCTGACATGGTGGGCAGTCAGGATGCTGCCGACCGCCTGTTCGAGAAGGCCACGAAAGCTAATCCGTCGGGACGCATGTCAAAAGACAGCGACTATGCCTCACTCGTGGAATTTCTGATGAGCCCGGAAGCTGAATTCATTCAGGGACAGGTGATCGCCGCCACCGGCGGTGTGGGTGTTGTTGGCTAAAGCCAGATCAGACCCTTATCTCGTGTGCACTAAATAGTTTTTGACTCTTCGGTCAAAAACTATTTAGTCTGCATCCCATGGCACGACCTCGCAAAATAGATGCAGAAAACATGGCCGAACGGCTGATGAACGCCTTTTGGGCGAGCGGGTTCGCGCGCACCTCCATCCCTGACCTCGTGAAAGCCACCGGGCTGCTGCGGGGCAGCCTATACGCAACATTTAGAGACAAGGATGCCATGTTCGAGTTGGCGCTCGAACGCTATCTCGACCAGCTGCGGACGGACATTGTTTCCGATGCCCCCGGCATTGCGGGCATCAGGGAGATGCTGCAGGCGGTCGTTGAAATCACAGTGGCCGACCCAGAACGCAGAGGGTGTTTGCTGATCAACGCCATCCCGGAGACGCCCGACCTCGACGAAGCAAACCGGGCAGCAATCAACAAAGGCCTGGACGAGATGAAAGCCTTTGTGCGTTTCAAGCTCGAGGAAGAGACGAACGAAACAAACGTCGCGCCTGATCTGGATCGGCTGACGGCACTGGTGTTTGCAGCCTCTGTCTCAATCCGTGTGCTGGGGAGAGCACAGCAGGAAAGAAAACTTCTGCAGGACGTTGCAGACGGCGCAACCGACGCCTTGAACCAGACCTTTAAGAAAACCCCCTGAAACAAAGACAGACAACAAGGAGACCACAATGCCGATTGACCAAGCTGAACAAAAGCGGCGACGCGCCCTTATCAAGCAGCACTATCTGGTTGAGAACAATCACGACATGGATGGCGTGATGGCGACCTTCGCCCCCGACGGTCAGATGGACTACAACCGCCAGTCTTTCACCGACCTTGAAACCATCCGACTGGCTCATGGGCTCATCGGTTTTGGCATGGAGGGCGGCGCGATCGACAAGGTGGTCAACCAGATCGACGCGGAGCATTTCACCGACGATGAAATCGTCATTGAAGGCCGCATGTGCGGGAAGCATGTGGGCGAGTTTCAGGGAATGCCCGCAACCGGCAGGGACATTGAAATGCCGTTTGTGGGATTCTACCGGTTCGACGAGAACGACAAGCTGGTCTCAGAGCGCATTGTCATGAATCTCGGCGCCCTTCTCTAATGAGAGGCGAGGCGGTCACTCTGCCGCGTCAACCCCCACGCCTATGGGGCAGCTCACGCCGGTACCGCCAAGCCCGCAATAACCATTGGGGTTCTTCGCGAGATATTGCTGGTGATAATCCTCGGCATAGAAAAACTCTGGCACGTCGAGAACTTCTGTCGTGATGGCACCATAGCCCTGCGCCAACAGCTGTTTGCCATAGGCCGCTTTGGAGGCTTCCGCTGCTGCCTTCTGCTCAGCAGAGAAGGTGTACACGCCAGAGCGATATTGTGTGCCTTTGTCATTGCCCTGCTGCATACCTTGCGTCGGGTTATGCGCTTCCCAGAAGGTCTTGAGCAATGTGTCGTAACTGACCTGTTTCGGGTCGAACGTCACCAGCACCACTTCATTGTGGCCCGTGCCGCCGGAACAAACCTCTTCATAGGTCGGGTTCGGCGTATAGCCGGCTGCGTAGCCCACCACGGTCAGCTCAACACCGGGCAGCTCCCAGAACTTCCGCTCAGCGCCCCAAAAGCAGCCAAGCCCAAACATGGCTTGTTCGAGCCCCTCAGCTAAAGGGCCTTTGAGTGGCTTGCCATTCACGAAATGCGTTTCCGCTGTTGGGATCGCGAACTCGCGGCCCGGCAGCGCATCTGCAGGATCAGGCATCTGGGATTTCTTCGACAGACCAAACATGGGGGCTCTCCTGATAAACGGGGTCGCTTTAATATGTAGGACAGCTTATCAGATAGACCAGCCCGCCTCACACCCTGTTGATTGATCTTGGAATGTCTGAGTTTTTAGCCCTTTTTGCCAACGCAGCCTTGAGCCCCACAGACATGGCGCTCACCGCTGCAGCCGTCTTTTTCGCAGGGGCTTTGAGGGCTTTTGTGGGCTTTGGCTTTGCGCTGGCAGGCGTGCCCCTGCTTGCCATGACCGTGGGGCCTGCCGCGGCTGTGCCCATGATCCTCGCTCTGGAAATCATGAGCGGCCTGCAAATGCTGCCCAAGGTACGCAAACAGGCGGACTGGCACTCCATCTGGCTCATCCTGCCTGCGGCCCTCGTCGCCGCCCCCTTCGGGATCTACCTGCTGGACGTGCTGGAAGCCGACAGTCTGCGCCTCCTCATCGCTCTTGCACTCTTAGGCGCCGTAGCGCTCATGGCAAGCGGCATCAGCATCCCGGCAAAAGTGCCGCTCCCCGTCTCGCTCGGCATTGGCGGCGCGTCGGGGCTGCTCGCAGGCAGCACAGCTATGGCGGGTCCGCCGGTGCTGCTCTATTTCATCGGGCGCGCAGGCACACCAGAGGCGGCGCGCGCCTCCATGTTCATGTATTTCTCGCTGACAGGGGCAATCACCCTGGGGTTCGGGTTTGCCTCCGGCATTGTCGAGCTGAACACAATGATGCTCACACTCATGCTCAGCCCAGCCCTCTTCCTCTCCAATGTGATTGGAAGCTGGGCGTTCCACGCCACCGGTGATCATCACTACCGCCCGATTGCGCTCGGCCTCCTCACCATCATCGCACTGGCGACACTGGCGCAGGCGGTGGCGAACTAAAGAAGGCGGGGTCCTGCCCCGCCTTCTTGTTCTTGGTCGAAGATGAGAGTGCCTACTCAGCCGCACTCCCCAGCGCTTTGTTTGAGCGCTTGAGCGCCTCCACGTCGCCCTCTTCCATATAGAGCTTGCCGCCGGAATTGTTGAACTGGTCGGACATTTCCGCCATGCCGCTTTCGGCATAGTCGCGCACTTCCTGCGTGATTTTCATCGAGCAGAATTTCGGCCCGCACATGGAACAGAAATGCGCGGTCTTATGCGCGTCCTTCGGCAGTGTCTGGTCGTGAAAGTCTTTCGCCCGCTCGGGATCAAGTGCCAGATTGAACTGATCTTCCCAGCGGAACTCAAAGCGCGCCCGCGAGAGCGCGTCATCGCGCATCTGTGCCGCAGGGTGTCCCTTGGCAAGGTCCGCCGCGTGGGCTGCGATCTTGTAAGTGATCACACCCTCTTTCACATCATTCCGGTCTGGCAGACCCAGATGCTCTTTCGGAGTCACATAACAAAGCATGGCACAGCCAAACCAGCCGATCATCGCCGCGCCAATGCCTGACGTAATGTGATCATAGCCCGGCGCAATGTCCGTCGTGAGCGGCCCAAGCGTGTAGAACGGTGCGCCGCCGCATTCTTTCAGCTGCTTGTCCATATTCACTTTGATCTTGTGCATGGGCACATGGCCCGGCCCTTCGACCATCACCTGACAGCCTTTATCCCAGGCGATCTTGGTAAGCTCACCAAGCGTCTCAAGCTCTGCGAACTGCGCTTCATCATTGGCATCGGCAATCGAGCCCGGACGCAAGCCATCGCCAAGCGAGAAGGACACATCATAGGCCCGCATGATGTCGCAGATCTCCTCGAAATGTTCGTAGAGGAAGCTCTCCTTGTGGTGGCTGAGGCACCACTTCGCCATGATCGACCCACCACGCGAGACGATGCCCGTGACCCGTTTTGCCGACATGGGCACGTAGGCCAGCCGCACACCTGCATGGATCGTGAAATAATCCACGCCCTGCTCCGCCTGCTCAATCAGCGTATCGCGATAGATTTCCCAGGTGAGGTCCTCGGCAACGCCGTCCACTTTCTCCAGCGCCTGATAGATCGGCACCGTGCCAATAGGCACAGGGGAGTTGCGAATGATCCATTCCCGCGTGTTGTGAATGTTGCGACCCGTCGACAGGTCCATCACATTGTCTGCGCCCCAGCGGGTCGCCCAGACCATCTTGTCGACTTCTTCTGCAACAGAAGACGAGACAGCAGAGTTGCCGATATTCGCATTGATCTTCACCAGGAAATTGCGGCCGATAATCATCGGCTCCAGTTCCGGATGATTAATGTTGGCGGGGATAATCGCCAGACCATCCGCCACCTGTTGGCGCACAAATTCCGGCGTCACAAATTCCGGAACATCAGCACCAAAGCTTTCGCCCTCGGCAAGCTTGTGTCCCGCGTTATCAACAGCGCGCTTGCGGCCCAGGTTTTCCCGTTCTGCAATATAGATCATCTCTTTGGTGATGATGCCCGCGCGCGCAAACTCAAACTGCGTCACCGGCCCCGTGCCATCTCCCTTGAAAGGGCGGTTAGTAATTGGGAAGGAGCGGGCGAGATGTTTCTCACCCACATTGTCCCCAGAAAACCCATTGTCCTCCGGGCGCACATCGCGACCTTCGTAGGAAGCCACATGGCCGCGCTCTTCAACCCAGGCGGTACGATGCCGCGGCAGACCCTTTTCAAGGTCGATGGTCGCTTTGGGGTCTGAATAGGGGCCCGACGTGTCATAGACACGGACCGGTGGCTCCATCGCCGATGGGTGAAGCTCAATTTCCCGGTGCGCCACTTTCACATCAGGCGCACTCTCCGGTGTGGTGAAAACCTTCGTCGACGCAGGCAAAGGGCCCGTCGTGACATTGGGTTTGGCGTGCATGTTCATTTCGATGTCCTCTCTAAACAAAGAGGTCAGTCGAGCGAAAGACCGCAGCTTGAAACTAAACAGCTACTCCGTCCCTTCGCCGGCATGACCCGGATCAGGTTCTAAGGGTCTAGCCATCTGGCCATCTCAGCCCGCCTCAAAACACGTAAGAACGGACACCCCTCGGATGAGCGGAGTGTGCACTTTTCAGCTGGGCCCGTCAAAACCCAACCCAATTCTCAGAGAACATTAAGTCCGACCCTTGCATCTAGCGTTATCTGCCGACGAAGAAGCTCGTGCCTATCGGGAAAACGACCAAAAGCCTTAAAGAAGGCGACCCGAAAATCATTTTGTTGTTGGTAGATCAGGGCATATTTTCCCCCTGCTCTCCTGCCGATATTGGGCTGGTCATCGGGAATTTTTTCAGGATTGGAATGCCGTCCGCATGCCAAGGCCGCTTTCAACAACACGGGGTGAACATGGCCGGTCTTGCCTGTTTCAAGAAACCCAAGATAGTGCTTGTGAGAAATCATTACGGGCCCTCCCGTAATGAGCGAGCCTCCATGTTCAGAGACGTAGACAAAACGGGCGCCACCTGATGGGGTTTTCCCAAACGGCAAACGCAAAACAGCTTCAGCCGGCCGCGACGATCGAAAGAGATACGCCGCCTCCCTCGTTTTCGCCGTCTTAGAGGACGAATAGTCCAGCTTCTTTAGGAACGCATCTAGAGTATCCAGACCTTTCTCCAGAAGATGGGTGTGCCAATAGATCATATGAGCGTCAACCGCTTGCCGCGGGCCGACGCCTAAATCAAACACGGTCCCTTTGGGACGAGCGCCCGCAAGCTTTGCGATATCAAAACGGGTGGTCAGAACCGAAATGCCCTCTCCATTTAGCAGGGCGGAAAAGAGACCGCCAATACCGGGGATAAGGGTAATTCCACCACCCTCCGCTGGCGGTGACCAGGCCAACACTTCGCCAATTGGCTCACCTGTGCCGTCCCGTCGCCGTTTAAGGTAGATAGCAACCAGCCCGCCGAGAGAATGTCCGGTGACATCGGTTTGACCCGCGATCTTCTCCGGAGAGATCCGTGCCCCTGGTTTGGACAAGCGCGCAGCTTCTTCGTCACAAAATTTTTCCCAGAAGATCTCCAGCTTATCAATTTGAGACTTAAGTTGACCCCGTGGGGTCATTGAAGGGGAAAAGAAATTATCAATATTGGCTTCAATATCCCGGCCCGCTTCTCCCTCATTGCCGCCGGAAATAGCAGTGCCATCAACACAAAGCACATATCGCTTGCTACGTTTGTCGCGCACGATACACATGTCCGCGCCTGTTGCATTTCCATGATCTGTACTGGACGCAGACTTTTTGGACATGCTCCGGCTCGCATCCAGAACATCGCCATAGCGTGCGGCCAGAGCACGGGCCGCCGCGTTTCCATAGGCATTCGTCCGCTTAAGCGCTGCAGGAACGCATGTCACCAGTTCTTCTTTGATCCAATCGACAGCAACCCGAGACCGGCCTTTAACGAATGGTCCCTTTTGCAAACAGCGATTGTAAACAACTTCCGTCAGCAGAGCTTTGTGCCATGTATCAACAAAATTAAGTGCCTTCGCCATCTGATCCTCCCCAAGTCTCCAAAACTTTAGATAAAATCATGGTTTTTTCAATCTTTTCATCTGGGGTTCGACATCTGATTCGCACCTCACAGGCCAATTTTGCTTTGGTGTCCGGGCCGTTTGCCCCCGCCACTCGCCAAACCGTCCGAAGGCGGGCATGATTCCCCGCAAGGTCGGCCAAAATGGGGTCAACGAAAATATGACCAGACGCTAACCCGGCCAAACCAAATGAGAGAGGGAAACCAATGTCTGTAGAACTATCCATGTTGATGTGGAGTGGTGTGCTTTTACTGGTGCTTATCGTGATGTCCGCCAATGCGGGCATCATGGCCATGGGGCTGCCATGGGGCTTTAGCAATCGCGACGAAACCGCAGCGCTCGACGGCTGGGGCGCGCGGGCCAAACGCTGCTATATGAACCACCTTGAAAACACGGTCATCTTTGCTGCCATTCTCCTACCCGTGAGCCTATCCGGGATCAGCAATGACATGACGGTGTTGGGCGCACAGATATTCCTCGCAGGTCGTGTAGCGCACGCCATCATCTATGTGGCAGGCATAACACTGCTGGGGCTTCGCACACTGGCCTACTTTGCAGGCGTCATCGGGACTGTCATGATCCTGATCCAGGCAATCTAAACTCGGAGGGCGGCGGCTTTTCCTGGCTTCTGACGCCGCCTTACCGCATCTCGAGGCACCACGCATGACCCTTGAACTCTGGATGCTCTTTTGGTCCTGCGTGCTTGGCATTGCGCACCTGAGCGCGTCGAGCTTCGCCTATAAAGGCCAGGAGGGAAACAAATACACCGTTGGGCCGCGTGACGAGTTCCGCCCAGCCACCGGCCTCGCTGGACGCTTTGTGCGCGCGCAGCAGAACTTCAACGAAACCTTCGCAATATTTGCAGCTCTCATCCTCATGGTGCATGTGCTGAATGAAAACGGCTGGTGGAGTGCCTGGGGCGCTCAGGTCTATTTCTGGGCGCGGGTTGGCTACCTGCCCGCCTATGCCATGGGGCTACCTTGGGTGCGCACACTCATCTGGCAGATTTCCATGGTGGGGCTTTTAGGGGTTGGGGCAGACTTGTTCTTGTAAGCCTCACGTACAAGTTGTCCCCAAAAGAGTCGACCAAAGAAAAACAATAAGTATATTATAAACCAGAAAATTCAAAATTGGGGGCGCGAGAGCAAATGGCAAACACAGTCAAAATCAAATCTTTCGATGTTGGAATGGAAGTGAAGAACAAAGGGGTCGAGTTCGAAATCAAAATCGACGACACCCATGTTGGTGACCTAATAGTCTCAAAAACTGGTCTAAACTGGTGCAAAGGCAGAACCAAACCAACCAACGGACGAAAAATTAACTGGAAGAAGCTTATCGAGTTGATCGAAGAGAGCTAGCAACAAGCGAGGCATTCTCAAAGCAGACCAGGAATGATTGCTTTCCGTGTTTGCGGATAGTCCGGAAATTTCTCTTTGTACCAGCGGTGATGGGTGAGCGCCCTGGGGATCATGTACCCGGCGGTAAAGAGCGCGAAGGCAAGTCCCGCTAGCGTCCAGCTCATGCATGCAAATCCAGCCCAGATCATCATCTCGCCCAGATAGTTGGGTGCCGTCACTTTCTCAAACAAAAACCCTCGGGGAATTTTATAACCCACACCACCATCATCTCTGAGATGAATAAGCATCGTGTCCGCGCGTAGGTTCACATAGAGCCCGGTGATCATCACACCAAGACCGATCCAGAAACGCGCATCATCAAACCAGGAAGCTGTTTGCAGGTGGTCGGCATGCCCCAGCGCCCACCCATTTACAAAGCCGTTCATAGTGTTGAACAGGATCGCTAGCGGCACCGCGATGACAGGGAAAGGCTTGTCGCCGCTGTTCAACCGAAAGGGAAAGATGAACCCTCGATGGACGTAGTGCACTTGCCACATGAGGACACAGACAATCGCTGGCCATGAATAGACAGGCGCAAACCAGACGTAAAACCCACAACAGGCTAGCGCAGCTGGAATTTCCATGGCGAGCCAACCGGTCCTGGCTTTAATCGCCCACCAACCAGGCGTGTAATGCCGCCCCAGCGGGTTAGGGAACACGAGCCCCTGGATCGCAACGCCAATCGCACTCACAAACATAAGTGCAAGCATCCAGTCATAAACCTGCTCCGGCATTAGCCCCCTCCCCACCAACAGGGCTGATCATACACAGTTTGCGGGAAACACAATCAGCATGAGACACATGTCCATCCTCACGATCTCGTTAATTCAGGTGAGTTGAAGCTCGGACGACAATGCCCCAGCTTTGATACATGACTAAGATGATCACACTGGGGCTATCGTCGATCTTTGCAGGATTCATACTCCTGGCGATCAATCAACTTGCTTATGCGAGCGGAGAGCCACTCGCGCTTAAAGGTTATGACACCGTTTCCTATTTTGAGGTCGGACGCGCAGAACAAGGAGATGAGAACATCAGCCACGTCTGGAATGGAAAACGCTGGCACTTCACCAGCGAGCGACACCGGGAACTTTTCGTCGCCAACCCTGAAGGCTACGCGCCTGCCTATGACGGGTTATGTGCGTGGGCGGTGAGCAAAGGCTATCTGCAATCTGCCATTCCAACTGCGTGGACGGTCGAGAATGGACGCCTTTTCCTAAACTACTCGCAAGGCATAAAGGGTCAGTGGGAAACAAGGAAGCGCGCCAATATTCGCGCAGGCGACAGACGCTGGCCAAACCTCAAAGAAGCTGCAGCACGGTTCGGGCTTTAGATCACACAGAAAAAAGCCCAGCCACCGAGAGGGTGACCGGGCTGGTAGATATCGGTAAGAAGTAATCCTTACTGCTGCTCGGCAGCCTCTTCGACTGCGTCCGCTGCCACGGCAGCGCCATCTTCAGCAGCACCCTCCGTTGCGCCAGTAGCCTCATCGAGCACCTCGCCGGCAGCGTTCGCCGCATCACCTGCAGCATCCACGGTTGCATCGACCGCATCGCCGGCAGCCTCAGCTGCATCTCCAGCAGCCTCAACCGTTGCATCAACAGCATCACCCGCCGCATCCATCGCATCGTCAGCGACACCCTCTACGGCATCAGCCGCGCCGCGAGCTGCCTCGCCCACTGCATCAGCAGCACTGCCAGCGGCTTCGCTTGCATCTTCGAGTATGGAAGAAGCTGGGCTTTCAGATTGCGCTTCGGCGGCTGCATCTTCAGCAGCAGCTGGGTCTGGAGCACTCACCTCATCCTGCGCAGACTGATCATCACAGGCAGAGACAAACAAAGCCCCCGCGAATGTCAGCGAAAGCGCGAGCTTCATGGGTAGATTAGACATAAGACACATCCCCTAGTTCAAGATGTCCGTACTGACATCTTTTAAGTACCCCAAGGGACCAGACCACATAAAGGCGTCTGCGTTCAAGCAGTGATAATAATCAACCTCTAATCCGCGAACGGATCGTGCATCAGGATCGTATCGTCACGCTCTGGCGAAGTAGAGAGTAGCGCCACAGGGCACTCGATCAGCTCTTCTACATAGCGCACATATTTGACCGCGGCCGCTGGCAGATCCGCCCAGCTGCGCGCACCAAAAGTGGTTTCGGTCCAGCCATCCATCTCTTCATAAATGGGTTTGATCCGCGCCTGCAGCGCAGGTGTGGCAGGCAGATAGTCGATGCGCTTGCCATCGAGCTCATAAGCCACGCAGATTTTGATCTTTTCAAACCCGTCGAGCACATCAAGCTTCGTGAGTGCAATGCCTTGCATGCCATTTGTCTTGAGCGACTGGTTGACCAGCACCGCGTCAAACCACCCACAGCGACGCTTACGACCTGTCACCACACCAAACTCGTGACCGCGCTCGCCAAGGCGCTGGCCGTCTTCGTCTTCAAGCTCAGTTGGGAATGGCCCTTCGCCGACACGGGTTGTGTAAGCCTTGGTAATGCCAAGCACATATTCCACCGCGGACGGTCCCATGCCAGAACCGGTCGCAGCCTGACCGGAAACCACATTGGACGAGGTCACAAACGGATAGGTGCCGTGGTCAATGTCGAGAAGCGTGCCTTGCGCCCCCTCAAAGAGAATGCGTTTTCCATCTTTCCGTGCCTGCGCCAGGTAGCGCCAGACGGTATCCATGTGCGGAAGAATTTTGGGCGCAACGTCCGTAAGCGCATCCAGAATAGGTTGCGCCTCCAGCTCATCCTTACCAAGACCACGGCGCAGCGCATTGTGGTGATGCAGCAGCTTCTCCACCTTGTCCGGCAGGGTCGAGGGGTCCGCCAGGTCCATCACGCGGATCGCGCGGCGTCCCACTTTGTCTTCATAGGCCGGGCCGATGCCCCGCTTGGTGGTGCCGATCTTCGTGCCTTTGTTGGACGTCTCGCGAATGACATCAAGCTCAGCATGGACAGAGAGAATGAGGCAGGCATTTTCTGCAATCTTCAAATTCTCCGGGGTCACCACCACGCCCTGCTCGCCGAGCTTGGCGATTTCCGCCACCAGCGCCCAGGGGTCAATCACCACCCCATTGCCCAGCACGGACATTTTGCCGCCACGCACGATGCCGGAAGGCAGCAGCGAGAGTTTGTAGGTCACCCCGTCAATGACGAGTGTATGACCCGCATTGTGGCCTCCCTGAAAACGCACGACCACATCCGCGCGCTCTGAGAGCCAATCCACAATCTTGCCCTTGCCTTCGTCGCCCCATTGGGAGCCGACGACCGCTACATTCGCCATGAGAATCACCGATTTTTGGCCCAAAACTGCGAAGTTTCATGGACCTAGACACAAAGAAAGCCCCCGCGCCATTTCCGGCTGGGGACTTTCATAGCTTTTACCGACTCTGGCCCAGAAAGGCCAGAGGGAAGTGAAAAGGCTTAGAACGTCAGTGCTTTTGCCTGCTTCACATGGGGAATCGCTTCCACAGCCTTCAGGCAGTCTTCTGACAGATCCTGGTCGAGATCGATAAGAGCAATGGCGTCGCCACCCTGCTCATCGCGACCGAGACGGAAATTGGCGATATTGGCGCCGGAATTCCCAAGCACCGTGCCGAGCGCCCCGATAAAGCCAGGCTTGTCTTCATTGGTGACATAGAGCATGTGTGGGGAAAGCTCAGCTTCCATATTGATGCCCTTCACCTGGATAAGACGTGGCTTGCCATCTGAGAAGATGGTGCCCGCAACTGAGCGTTCCTGACGTTCCGTCTTCACAGTGAGACGGATATAGGTCTCAAAAGCACCGCGGGGCTCTTCCCGTTTCACTTCCGTGAGCTCAATGTCGCGCTGCTTCGCGATGACCGGAGCAGAGACCATATTCACGTCAGACAGAAGCGGCTTCAGAAGTCCGCAAAGGGCGGCGTTCGTGAGCGCCTTTGTATTGAGCTCAGAAACTTCGCCTTCATATTCGATGATGACTTCTTCAATGCCTGTTTCGGTGAGCTGTCCGGCAAAGGAGCCAAGCTGGTCGGCAAGCGTCACATAAGGCGCAAGCTTTGGCGCTTCTTCTGCTGTGATGGACGGTACGTTGATGGAGTTCGTCACGGCACCCGTCAGCAAATAATCCGCCATCTGGTCAGCAACCTGAAGGGCCACATTTTCCTGTGCTTCAGACGTAGAGGCACCGAGATGCGGTGTGCAGATGACGTTTGCCATGCCAAAGAGCGCATTCTCTTTTGCTGGCTCTTCTTCAAACACGTCCAACGCAGCGCCTGCTACCTTGCCGCTTTCAAGAGCTGCTTTCAGGTCCGCTTCAACGATGAGACCGCCACGCGCGCAATTGATGATGCGCACGCCATCTTTCATTTTCGCAAATGCACTAGCGTCGAGAATATTGCGTGTTTTGTCAGTGAGTGGCGTGTGCAGCGTGATGAAGTCTGCCCGCTTCAGCAAATCATCAAGCTCAACCTTCTCAACACCAATATCCGCAGCCCGTTCAGGCGTGAGGAACGGGTCGAACGCAATGACCTTCATGCGCAAACCCAGCGCCCGGTCCGCAGCAATCGATCCAATGTTGCCGCAGCCAATCACGCCAAGCGTTTTTGCTGTGAGTTCCACACCCATAAACTTTGACTTTTCCCACTTGCCTTCATGCGTTGACGCATTGGCTTCTGGAATTTGGCGGGCAAGCGCTGCCATCATGGAAATGGCATGCTCTGCGGTGGTGATGGAATTGCCGAAAGGCGTGTTCATGACGATCACACCTGCAGCTGTTGCCGCGGGCAGATCAACATTGTCGACACCAATACCAGCGCGACCCACCACTTTCAGGTTCTTTGCCGCTTCGAGTACAGGTGGTGTCAGCTTGGTTGCGGAGCGAATAGCCACACCATCATAGTCGCCAATAATCTTGATCAGTTCATCACGGTCGAGACCGGTAATCACATCCACCTCAACGCCACGATCTTTAAAGATCTGCGCAGCAGCGGGGCTCATCTTGTCTGAAATAAGGACCTTCGGCATCAGATTGTCTCCTGAATGCGAAATAGAAAATAAATTGGGAAAGGTGAATGGGGGGAGCAGCGCCGCCGCTCCCCGAAAATCAGGTTCAGCCCAGCCAGGTTCAAGCAGGAACAAGTTCCGCGCAGGCTTCGGCAAAGGCCCAATCGAGCCAGGGCGTCAGCGCCTGCATGTCGGAGACGTCGATCGTCGCCCCTGCCCAGATGCGAAGACCAGCTGGTGCATCACGGTAAGCGCCAATGTCATACGCGACACCTTCGCCGTCCAGGATCGAGCCAATCTTCTTGGCAATCGCTGCCTGCACGTCGTCCGGCAAGGCGGTGACTTTAGGGTCCACGACCTTGAGACAGACTGACGTGCAAGAGCGTGTCGCAACATCTGTGTTCAAAAAGTCGACCCATTCGGTCTGGGAGGCCCAGTCCGCAAGGACAGCAAGGTTTGCTTCCGCCCGGCCAATGAGGCTGTTCAAGCCACCAATCGATTCGGCCCATTTCAGCGTGTCGAGATAGTCCTCGACGCAGAGCATGGACGGCGTGTTGATGGTTTCGCCTTTGAAGATGCCTTCAATCAGCTTCCCGCCTTTGGTGAGACGGAAAATCTTTGGCAGCGGCCATGCTGGCGTGTAGCTCTCAAGCCGCGCAACAGCCCGCGGGCTGAGAATGATGATCCCATGGGCTGCTTCACCGCCCATCACCTTCTGCCAGGAGAAGGTGGTGACATCGAGCTTGGTCCAGGGAAGGTCCATCGCGAACGCCGCAGAGGTTGCATCACAAATTGTAAGGCCCGTGCGATCCGCATCAATCCAGTCGCCGTTCGGAACCCGAACACCGGACGTTGTGCCGTTCCAGGTGAACACCACATCGCGGGTGAAATCGACGGCACCGAGATCCGGCAATTCGCCGTAGCCCGCTTCAAGCTTGCGCACGTCTTCCAGCTTCAGCTGCTTGGCAACATCGGTGACCCAGCCAGAGCCAAAGCTCTCCCAGGCCATCATATCGACGCCCCGTTCGCCCAGAAGCGACCACATGGCCATTTCCATAGCGCCCGTGTCAGATGCGGCCACAATGCCGATCTTGTAGTCGTCAGGCACGCCGAGCACGGAGCGAGTGAGATCAATCGCTTGCGCCAACTTCGCCTTACCCGGCTTAGAGCGATGGCTCCGGCCAAGACAGGCATTTTCAAGATTTTGGAGGGTCCAACCTGGCCGCTTAGCGCATGGCCCGGATGAAAAATTGGGATTAGCCGGACGCATTGCCGGCGCAGCAGTCTTTGTCATTATCTGTATCTATCCTCACAGATAGTCGCCTCTCGGTGGGGAGAGGTGGCCCACCGCCGATATAGGCGTGTGCGTTCCCCCTGTCAAATGCCTTTGCGCCGCAGCTGAGAAATTCACGGTAACTCCCTTAAAATTTTAAGAAAAACAAGGGCTTAACAAGTTGAAAAGATATTGAACTCACTATTGCGAGATACAAAGTTCTATGACCTTTAGGTCAAGGGAGTATGCGATGGCCAGCGAGTTGCGACAGATCGTTTTGTCTGATGAAGAGTTTACGTCGAGCTTGAACTCCTTCAGGCGCACCCATGTCGATTTCCTTCCCACAGGCGAGATTGTCAAATGGGGAGCCGGCGACAATGGAACATTGGATGTCACCGTGAACATCAAAGGGGGGTCAACCATCAATAAGATGACCTTCACCATTGAGCCTCATGACGTCATCGACATTCTCGTGCGGTTCTGCATGGAGAACAACGTCCCCGTCCCTCGCGCCGGAGACAAAAGCTGGAGCAGTTCCGACAAAGGCATCACGCTTTCTATCGCACTTGTTGGCCCGGAGCTCGAGCGTGCCAATATCGATCTCGCGGCGCTTGCGTAATCATGGAACCGTTGCTCGAAAAACATTGAACCAAAATACGGTTCGGGCGACGCTGCGACCGCCCTGCACATATCAGCAGGGATTGAGTCGGACCCAAACATGCACACCAATCCTCCTGCGCTGATCTCCAATCAGCGTTCCCTCTTCGACATTCCAGATAACATCGCCTATCTGAACTGCGCCTACATGTCGCCACTGCTCAAAAGCGCAGCAGCTGCGGGCAGTGAGGCCGTGGCGTCAAAAAAGCAGCCATGGGGCACAACGTCCGAAGACTTTTTCACCCGGTCCGAAAAAACCCGCAGCCTCTTTGCCAATGTGTTCGGCGCTGATGCGGATGCCATCTCGTTCGTACCTGCCGCCTCCTACGGCATTGCCATCGCCGCCAACAATATTCCCGTTGGCGAAGGCCAGGAAATCCTCGTGCTCGCCGAGCAGTTTCCATCAAACATCTACGCCTGGCAGAGAGCCGCCGACGAACAAGGCGCACATATCAGAACAG
This sequence comes from Rhodobiaceae bacterium, assembly GCA_003330885.1. Classification (NCBI taxonomy): domain Bacteria; kingdom Pseudomonadati; phylum Pseudomonadota; class Alphaproteobacteria; order Hyphomicrobiales; family Parvibaculaceae; species Parvibaculaceae bacterium. The sequence continues at coordinate 2,199,018 of CP030277.1, forward strand.
TCGCGTCCCCTGCTGAAACGCCGACCGGTCCCGACTGGACACCGGCAATCCTGGACGCCATCACCGAGCGAACAGACATTGTTGCCCTGCCCCACTGTCACTGGACAGACGGAGCACTCATCGACCTTTCTATCGTTTCAAAAAAGGCGAGAAAGGTCGGTGCTGCCCTCGTTCTGGATGTATCTCAGTCCCTAGGCGCCATGCCTCTCGACCTCAACCAGATCAAACCAGACTTTATGGTGGCTCCCACCTACAAATGGCTGCTCGGGCCCTATTCCATGGGCTTTCTTTATGTCGCGCCCAAGTGGCGGGACGGACGGCCTCTTGAAGAAAACTGGCTGAACCGAAAAGGCTCAGAGGATTTTGCAGGATTGGTGGACTATGAAGAAGACTACCAGCCAGGTGCACGCCGCTTCGACATGGGAGAGCGTGCCAACTTTCAGCTCATGTCGATGACCCAAGCAGCATTGCAACAAATTGCAGACTGGGGTGTCGAAAACATCGCGGCCACTCTGCAGACAAAGACCAACACCATTGCAGAACGGGCAAGCAAACTGGGCCTGACGGTTTCTACGCCTGAGCTAAGAGCGCCGCACTTCCTTGGCGTCCGGTTTCCAGGTGGCGTGCCGGATGGTCTTCTCGAACAGCTTGCCAAACAGCATGTCTATGTAAGTCTGCGCGGTACGTCCATGCGTGTCACGCCGCACCTTTACAATAGCGACGAAGACGTCGACCGCCTGTTTGCTGCCTTGCAGGCCGTTCTGTGAGCGCACGCCAACATACGAAAGCCGACTATCGCGACCTCGCACTGCTCGCTGTTCTTTGGAGTGGCGCCTTTGCGTTGACCGACCTTGCAGTCGAAACCATGACGCCGGCCTGGTCCGTCTCCATCCGAATGCTTGTGTCCGCCGCAGTCCTCGCGCCCTTTATGGTGATCAACCGCGAACCCATCCCACGCACGCGGAAAATGTGGAGCTGGCTGACCGCGCTCGCGCTCTGCGGGGACCTCATTCCCTTCTTCCTGCTATCCTGGGGCATCACCCTGATTGCGTCAGGCTTGTCAGCCATTCTCGTTGGCATCATGCCCCTCATCACCCTGGTGCTTGCCCGTATTTTTGTGCCCGGCGAAACGCTTACAGCGACGCGGATAGCGGGGTTTGTGGTCGGTCTTATTGGGCTCGTCATTGTCGTCGGGCCGGACGCCCTGGATGGCGCGTCTACCGAGGGCACACCGCTTCTTGGCGAAATGCTGGTGCTCGCAGCGGCCTTTTTCTTCGCCATGAACGCAATCATCGCACGCCGCGCACCGCCTGCCCCGCTCTATTCAAAAGGTTGCCTGACAACAGGTCTCGCCGGCATCATCATGCTGCCGCTTGCATGGGCAGAAGCCCCGCTCGACATAGACGCCATCACCCTTCAGTCGTGGGTTGCCGTTGTCGTCTTGGGCGCTCTGCCTGTCGGCTACGCCACCATCGTATACTTCCGGGTGATTGAAAGCGCAGGCCCATCCTTCATGGCGATGACCAACTATCTGGTGCCGGTGCTCGCCCTCGGCATTGGCGCACTCTTCCTGGGCGAAACCATCACGCTGCACGCAATGATCGGTCTGGCCGTCATCCTGGGGGGTATCGGCCTCGCAGAGCTTAGACGGTGATCGTGCCTTTAAGGTAGTCAACCGCACGACCGCGCATCACCACACGATCACCCTTGAGAGTGCAATAGAGCGTGCCCCCGCGCTTGGAGATTTGGCGCGCAACGATCTCATCCTTCTTCAGACGCGATGCCCAAAAGGGTACGATGGTGGTATGCGCAGATCCCGTCACCGGGTCTTCGGCAATGCCCACATGTGGTGCAAAAAAACGCGATGCGCAATCCCAGCCCGAAGCTTCATCGCCGGGCGCTGTCGCGATAAGCCCTTTGCCCGTCTCATTGCAAAGGCGTGTGAGTTTCGCCAGATCAGGTTGCAAGGCCGCCACTTCGCGCATGTCGTCAAACACAGCCAGCACGTGATGGCCACTCAACACCATGGAGGGTCGTGCACCCAGAGCGTCCCCAATCTTTTCATCGACCATGGTGGGCTTTGGCGGGTTCGCCGGAAAATCCATCACATAGAGATCCTCGTCCCGGCCAACGGTCAGAGGACCGCTCTTTGTCTGAAAAACAATCTCGGCGCCCGCGAACCCCAGGTGCGCAAACAGCACATGGGCGGATGCCAAAGTTGCGTGACCACAGAGGGGCACCTCAGCGGCAGGCGTAAACCAGCGAAGTTCGTATCCCTCACCTGCGCCAACAAAGAAAGCCGTCTCGGCCAGATTGTTTTCCGCGGCAATGGACAACATCAGTTCATCCGACAGCCAGCGCTCAAGCGGAACCACGGCGGCAGGGTTGCCCTCAAACACGCCATCGGCAAAGGCATCAACCTGAAACATCGTGTAGCTCATTGTCATAATCCCGTTCTATTTTCAGACAAACATCGCCCACGCGACACTCGCAATCATGGAGAAAGACAGTGCGCTGGAAATAATGGGCCGCAAACCAGGGTCTTGCATGAACCGATGCAACACGCCGCCACTGACACACCAAAGTGAGTTGAGAGGAACGCCGGTGAATAGTGTCACCAATACGATGATCGACGTTTGCCAGAGATAGTTCTGCTCAGGCGACACAAAGCTTGAGAGCACAACCATCAGCATGACGTACGCCTTCGGATTCAGCGGATGCAGAAACAGGCCATCCCTAAATCCAAACTGTCGCGTTGTAACACGTTCGGCATTTTGGTCGGGCATCTGCCAAATCTTCCACGCGAGGTAACAGATGTACCCAAAGCCGATAATCTTCAGCGCGCCATGGACAGCGGAGCTTGCAATCAACAGCCCTCCCAGCCCGCCGGCTACGGCGAAAATCACGACAACGAAACCAACCCAAATGCCCACGAGGAACGGCAATGACCGGATGAAACCGACCGCCGCGCCGCTCGCCATCGCGCTGGCATTGGCTGGGCCTGGCGTGCCAATCATCACCGCCACAAAACCCGTCAGCGCCAATAGTGTGTCCCAGTTCATCGCTTGCCATTGCCCGACATACCTAAATTGTACCATGACAATTATGAGGTGTAAGGCAAAACCCTGTAACATTGATACTTATTCAGCCCAAAAATGGGCGCAAGGGAAATATAGTCTGGACAATTAGGATATACAATTGATAAATTGACACCATGACATTTTGGAAATCTGCTCTCGAAACCGGATCAGGCGCAACCTATCAGCGGCTCGCCGATGCCATCCACACCGCCATATTGGACGGCACCCTAACGGCCGGCACCCGCTTGCCGCCTCATCGGACCCTAAGCCACGAACTTGGGGTCAGCATTGGCACCATTACCAGGGCTTATGAACTGGCAGCCAGGCGCGGCGACATCGACGCAACCATTGGCAAAGGCACTTATGTGAGAGGGATCGAGGCCGGTGCAGAGGATGACCCAATAAATCTGCGCATCAACCTTCCAGCGGATATTGGTCAAGGCATGGATCTCGCGAACATGCTGACCCGCCGAGCAGCGGCGGAGTTTCTCTCCTACATACCCTTCGGCGGATCAGAGGACCATAAGGCTGCGGGATTGGCCTATTTAAAGCTAAGTGGTGTTGATGACATAGCAGGAGATCTAATCGTTACAGCTGGCGGACAACACGCACTCACCACCGCATTCCTCACCTGCACCAAACCTGGCGATCTCGTCTTATGCGAACCGCTTACCTTTGGAGGGTTTCTGGACCTTGCGCGGACCACTGACCGACGGATCACAGCGATACCCGCAGACGACAAGGGCATTGACGCTTCAGCATTTGAAGACATGTGTGAGCGCCTAAAACCCACAGCCGCCTTCTTGATGCCTACTGCGCAGAATCCAACTGGGACAACATTGCCCCTTGATCGCCGACACACAATTGCCAGCACTGCCGTCAAACACAATGTGACGCTCATTGAAGATGGCGTCTACGATCCTTTTAATCCATCGCCCCTCACCCCACTCGTATCATTGGCTCCAGAGCACACTTACTACATCAGCTCTCTCTCCAAAACGCTGGTACCGGGGTTGCGCGTTGGCTATCTAGCCTGCCCTCCACGCATGCGAGAATCTGCAAACGAACTACAACACCTTCTGGGCATGGGCCCCGCACTGGTGATGGCCAACATCGCAACAGAGCTTGCGGATAACGGCGCGATGGAACGCCTGGTGCTGGCGCAGCGCACCGAGATGGCATGGCGGAATACCCTCGCCAACCAGGTCTTAGGCGACATTCCGGCAAAAAGCACTGTGCAACAAATGGCAAACAGAGACGTAGCCGCGCCCCATTACTGGCTCCCACTGCCCCAAGGCTGGTCTCCAGATTCATTCGTGGCCGCTGCAGAAGCCCAAAAAATCTTGGTCTCTCCGTCAGCCCATTTCGCCGTCGACATCGCCACACCTCACGTCCGGCTTGCTCTCGGTGCTGCACCAAGCCGCGCGGCGCTCGAAAAATGCCTTACCAGTCTTGCAAACTTGCTCGATAGAGGACCCCCGCGGACAAGCCGGTCGGTCTAACTGAGATGCATCACTCTGATTGCTGAAACGGATGCATGTGATTGAGCGGCCCGTGGCCCTTGCCAAGACCAGGCGCAGTCGCAATCGCCTCATGCACATAGTCCCGCGCAATGGAGACAGCCTCTCGCATCGGCGCTCCTTGCGAGAGCAGTGCCGCAATCGCAGAGGCCAGCGTGCATCCCGTGCCGTGAGTGTGGAGGGTGTCAATGCGCGGGCTCGACATCACTTCGATGCTGTCCTCGGTCACAAGTACATCATGCACATCGGTGCCCTCACCGTGCCCGCCTTTGACCAAGACGGCACTCGGGCCAAGCCCCATAAGCGCATCAGCAGCCCGTTTTTGATCGTCCAGCGTTTCAACGCTCTGCCCTGTTAGACGAGCTGCCTCGGGCATGTTGGGTGTAAGGATCGTCGCCGCGGGCACCAACAGGTTGCGAAGCGCGATCATGGCATCATCCCGCAACAGCGGATCACCACTGGTTGCCACCATCACCGGGTCCACAACCAGTTTAAGGCCCGAGCGCGCATCAAGCTCCTCCGCCACAGCCTCAATCACCTCAGTAGAGTGCAGCATGCCCGTCTTCACGACATCTGCGCCGATGTCATCAAGAACGACCTGCATCTGCCGAACGATGATGTCTGGTTCGAGCGGAAGCACATCAGAAACGCCCTGCGTGTTCTGAACCGTGATAGCGCTCACAGCTGTTGCTGCATACGCACCAAACATGGTCACTGTTTTGATGTCGGCTTGAATGCCCGCGCCGCCGCCGCTATCAGATCCAGCAACGATCAACACCCGTCCCAAGGGCGGAACAGGTGCAGTGTCATTGTCATTCATGGAGATCAGGCAGCCGCATCTGCGATGGCTGCTGTGATATCACCCACAACATTGGCAACGAGTCCCTCATCGTCACCTTCCGCCATCACACGGATGAGTGGTTCCGTGCCAGATTTCCGCACGACGATCCGTCCGCCCTCACCGAGGCGACCTTCGCCCTCTTTGATGGCGTCCTGCACATTGGCACACTCAAGCGGGGCACCCGACTTGAAGCGAACATTCTTCAGAAGTTGCGGCACCGGCTCAAACAGATTGCAGGCCTCACTCACCGGTTTGTTCGTTGACTGCAATACAGCCAGCACCTGCAAACCGGCAATCAGGCCGTCACCTGTGGTTGCAAAATCAGACAGAACAATATGGCCGGATTGCTCTCCACCGACATTGAAGCCGTTTGCGCGCATATGCTCAACCACGTAGCGGTCTCCGACCTGTGTCCGTGCCAGCTCGAGACCGATACCCTGAAGGTAGCGCTCAAGCCCTAGGTTCGACATCACCGTCGAGACAATGCCAGGCCCGGCGAGCATTTCAGACTCTTTCCAGGATTGCGCAACGAGACCCATAATCTGGTCACCATCAACGATCTCACCCTTTTCATCACAGACAATCAGACGATCCGCGTCCCCATCCAGAGCGATGCCAATATCAGCACGGCGTTCCCGCACCAACGCACACATGCGCTCTGGCGCTGTTGACCCACAGCCTGAATTAATGTTCGTGCCATCCGGGTCCACACCAACCTCGACGACTTCCGCGCCCAGCTCCCACAACGCCGTTGGCGCAACTTTGTAGGCTGCGCCATGAGCGCAATCGATAACAATGCGCAGGCCGTCCAGACTCAGATGTTTTGGGAAAGTGCGCTTTGCAAACTCAATATAGCGCGCCTGAGCATCTTCAATACGCTTCGCCCGGCCAATGGCTTCCGGTGGCGCAAGATGGTCCATGATGCCATTGTCCATACGCCGCTCAATCTCATGTTCCACAAGATCTGAAAGCTTGTAGCCATCCGGCCCAAAGAGTTTGATCCCATTATCTTCGAAAGAATTGTGGGACGCAGAAATCATAACCCCCAGGTCTGCACGCATGGAGCGGGTCAGCATCGCAACCGCAGGTGTCGGCAACGGACCAAACTGGAACACATCCATGCCCACCGACGTAAACCCAGCCACAAGAGCGTTCTCAATCATGTAGCCAGAGAGGCGCGTGTCTTTCCCAATAACCACCCGATGACGGTGATCACCGCGCGTAAAAACACGGCCAGCAGCCATGCCCACGCGCAGCGCCATTTCTGCGGTCATTTTCGATTGGTTGGCCGTGCCGCGAATACCATCGGTGCCAAAATACTTGCGTGACATTGAAGGTCTTTATCCCAGTAATTTAAGCATTTCCAGGTGAAGTGGGCTTAGGTCTCACCGTCCGGAAATGCGACAACAAAAACATTTGGAGCCCGGTTTGCCCTATGGCCAAACCGAAACGGCTCCAATGCGTCCCCAGGGGCGGCACTATATAGCCGAACCGCTGGATAGTCGGTTAACGATTTATTTCTTTATTTTACGGGGTTAACGCCCGCCGGATGGCGAAAGATGGTCCCAAATTGCCAGCGAATCCGCCAATTGCCGCGGTTCATGGGTCCGGATCATGTCTGCACCGGCGGATGCCGCAAAAAGCTCAGCTGCGAGGGTTGCCGCTGCTGCACCCCCAACATCGGCCCCGGCAAGCTTACGGAGGAAGCTTTTCCGCGAGACAGAAACGAGAACGGGCAGGCCAAACCGCTCCTTCAGCGCGCCCAAACCGCGGATCACTTCAAGCGAGGGCTCCGGCTGATTGCCAAGGAAGAAACCCATACCGGGATCCAGGATCAGCCGATCTCTGGCGACCCCAGCGCGCTCCAGCGCCCCGAACCGCTCCTCAAAAAACCGGGTGACATGGTCCACCATGTACCCAGCCGGCGGCGCTGCCCGAGTGGCGGGCCCTCGCCCTTGTATGGAATGCATGACAATGAGCTTGGCGTCTGATGAGGCTAGCTCGGGATAGAAGCCCTCATCGGCAAAACCCTGAATGTCATTTAGAAAAGCAACATTTTGTGTGAGCGCCCAACGCTGTGTTTCTGTCTGAAACGTGTCGACTGAGACCAGAGCCCCTTCTCCTTGAAGGACAGGCACAACTGCTTGCAACCGGCTGATTTCTTCAGCAGCGCTCACCGGCGCACTGTCCGGGTGCGAAGAGGCTGGCCCGATATCGAGTACATGCGCCCCGTCCGCCATCAGCTGGCGGCCATGAGCGAGTGCCGCGGTCGGATCGAGATATTTTCCCCCGTCAGAAAACGAGTCTGAGGTGATGTTGAGAATACCGAAAATCTGCACAGCTGAAGTCATGATCGACTAGGTAGCATGACCGTCATGTCTCCGCCATGCCCGGTGCATCATCAGAGTCTACTGCGCGTCGATGATGAGTATCCGCCAGCCCCACGAAGGGCAGCTTCATCACCTGCCAGAAAGAGTTGGATTGAGGATAAAGGTCGGGCTCGTCGACACCAAGCCTATCCGGCGCGACACCTGGGTCATAAACAAATGTCCCGAACACCTGATCCCAAAAGGGAATGGTTGCGCCATAATTTTTGCTCTGAGCCCTATCTGCACTGTGATGATGGCGATGCAGCTCTGTGCTGACGAGGAAATAGTTGAGCCCCCCTGCACGGATATCCACATTGAGATGGGAGAATGTGCCGTTGATCGCTGTCAGAATGCCGAACGCGAAGACCACCTCCGGGCTCGCTCCGAGCATCAACACCACGCCAGCAAGCAACAAATGCCGAGAGATCAGGTCATTCAGTGGATGGCCGACGGCGTGCATCAATACATAGACTTTGTCTGGCAGATGGTGAGCGGCGTGAATGCGCCAAAGAAAGCCACCAACGGCGCCGCTCATCTCATGGGACAGCCGGTGATGCCAATATTGGAAGAACTCAAAAACCAGAAGAGCCACGATAAAGCTCTCAAAGAACGGTCGACCGGAAAGAGGCCCTGAGGCACCGACGCTCGCAAAGAAGGCCAGCAATAGACCACCATAACGCACCACCATGGTCGTGCATGCGCCCACGGTTATGTATTTCAGGTCTCTCAGGAACGAGGCCCACGTCATCTTCCATTTGCGCTTCATTGGAAAAAGCATTTCGAGCGCAATCAGCAGGACCACAAGGCCGCCGAGAAAAAAACCCGTGGCTACCCCGTAGCCCCACCCATGTCCGATCGTCTCAACGATGACAAAGAGAGCGACCAGCAGCGTCATCGGATAGGCACCATATCGAACGGCCTGATGGAAAAATTCTTTCATCACGTTTCCTTTCTGTTGGAGAGGCCGTCCCACAAAGATCGGACACAGGCCCTAATTTTTAGCTCGCTCATCTGCCCGCCATGCGCACCCAATTTCTCCATCAGCGCAAAGCTGTGCAGGGCCGCAATCAAGGTCTCAGCTGTTGCGTCGGGATCTGCCACTCTGAGGTCACCGCGTGCCTCCCGCGCACTGAAGAACTGCACAAGCCTCTCCTGCAGCACATTGATCGGCATATGGGGGTGGCGTTCCAAAAACTGGTCGTGGTCAAAAGAAGGGTGGGTGATGAGCAGAACGAGCAGTGGCATCAGGTCTCGGTAATAATCCATGAGGCCGAACGAGATCACCTCCAGAGCTTTGAGTGCGTCTGGTTCTTTTTCCACACGATCAAAGAGCGCGGCATCAGGCCCGTCCTGCAAAGCCGGGATCATCGCGGCGAAGAAAAGCTCATCCTTGGTTTTGAACCGCTGGAAGATTGCTGCTTCTGACAGACCAGCCGCACGGGCGATTACCTTGGTCGAGGCCCCAACCCCCGCCGACAGAAACACACCACGCGCTGCTGCCAACAACTCATCATCACTCACTCGTTTGGGACGTCCCATCTCATATCCATTTATAAGTTATTACTCACTTATAAATGGATACCTGCTCGTAAATGTCAACTCCCTGTCGGAAACACCACAAAAGGGCCTCCTAAACAGCAAAAAGCCCCGCCTCGAAAGGCAGGGCTTTAGCGCATCATCACCAACAGGCGATGGCTCAATGAATCAGCTTGGCTCTCTGCTGATCCAGCGCCTGCCTTGCAATCTCATTCGCTTCCCTCTCTACCGCAGGAACTGGTTTGGCAAATTCATGCAGGTCTGGCGCGGAATAGATATCTGCCAAAGTCACACCGCTGACTTTCAATACATAGTCCTCTGGTCGCGGCAGAGCGCCAAACCAATCAAGCGGATGAGGATCTTCACCCTCTGACGCAATAAGCCCATCGCCAACGAGCCGAAAACCTTGGGCGACAAGGCATTCATGAATACTTGCCGAAGACCCGTCCGCCAACACCAGACGTGTCCCCAAACGCAACCGGCTCAGACGGCGGTCGGATCCATCTTCTTTGGTGACATAGGCCACATCGATAAATTCATCATCGAGGCTCCCAACAGCGCAATTGGTCGCAGCACGAATAAGCGCACCCTCAGCATCAACCAGCGCGCCATCTTCCCGGAGAATATCGATCAGCGGCCGATGTCGCCCTTCAAAAGGCCCATCTCCACAAAGCATATGGTGACCCGGCGTAACTTCGAGCCCGTGAAAATTCAGCACCACCGGCGCTTCATTGACGAACGTCCGCGCCACCCGCGCAGATTGAAGCGCACCGCGCCCCTCTCCGTCATCATGATAGGCGAGAACCTCGTCACCGGCCTCAATAGCTTCAATGGGTTTCTGAGACCCGTCCGCCATATCAATGAGTGTGCCAGAAGTGAAACATTCAACCTTACTCTGAATGGCTTCAAGCAGCCGGTCAGGAGGGGCTGTGACGAGCACACCTTCATTTGTAATGAAGCTGATGGTGCCCACTTCGTTCACATCAAGGTCAAAATGCGGCGAATTTAGTTTGCTCTTTGCTGCGGTCAAGCCTTGAAGTCGATCATTGTAGTCGTCCGCAGCTGTGTCGAGAGCAGCGATTTGCGCGTCAATCGCGTCGCGAGTCTGCTGGATAAGGTTACGTTCCCACCCAGGGGCGTTCAACGAATTCTCGAAATTCCGACCGTCAACCACTTGTGATAGATCCGGGGTTATCCCCATCAAAAGGCCTACTGAATATGCTACTGAATTGCTGTTTTGGCCGGGTTCAAACAATCCGATTAGTTCGTAGTCGAAATCTTGACTATTGATTGCGTCAACAACGGACCCGGCTGCGGCCGCCCATCGTGACATCACATCAATTTCAGATCCAGAAAATGCCACAACAAAAGGATTTCTTTGACTCGTGTAAAAACCCTCGTTAGCTATCCATGTTGTATCTCCTGATTGATACTCTCTACGCGCGGTATGCTCCAGTCCACCAACGCTGCCGATCCGGTGCATTTGAATAGAGTCAGACGAGCTTCCGACTGGCACCGTAAGTCCAGTTGTCCTATCTGTCGCAAACCCATGAAGCTCCTACCTCACATTCCCCGTTGAATCTCTCAACGCCCAATAGGTGTGAGTACCACCTGCGATACTAAGCTGGTGAAACTCAATCTTCCATTCGTCGGACATAGGGTTTCCCTTCATTTTCTAGTGTTGGCTTGAGACGGTTCAATCTGTTGGCAAAATAGTGAGCGCGAATATCTCGTGCACTCCTAACTGGATCGCTCTGAAATCGCACACTCAAAAACACTACGTCTACGTAGTCAGCTCCAAACCCTTCAGGTGACGAGAGTCTCGAATAGAAGCACTGGTTTTGACTACATTCAAAGCCCAATTCTTTCATCGTGATCAAGACAGAAGGCAAATCCCGACTGCCAACAATTTCAAAGAAAACTGGGCCTGCATCTCCTGCCGTCACCTCAGAAATCAATGCCTCAGCCGAAACATCCATCCTCGTTCCGGCTTCAAAATAGGGAGGAGAAGGGGCAAGTGTACACCCACCAACGAGCCCTATCGCCAACAGCCAGACGGCCCATATCGATCCGGTCAGAAAATGAACCGGGTCATTCACGCACTTCCCCAACCATCTTTCTACTGTCAATAAGCCATGTCCTCCGACGAAAGGTGTGCCGAGATTGAAATTCATGAACCACCAGGGATAGTGGACCACCAACGACCGGCCCCAAAAACTCTACTTGAGCAATCTTTAGGTCATATTCCTCTCGCCAATCTGGCGTACTAGTCGTTACCACACCAGCTTCTGGATAAAAACAAACATGCTCATGGCAGACATAGCCATCCGCACGAAGCTGCTTTATCGCTTCTTCCCTAGTTAAACCACCCAACCTTAGTTGAAGCTGCTCCATTTCTATGTCGAAGTGACTCCCCAGATAGTCCAACCGATCCAACTCAGCATTTGCGGTCCCGTACATCTTGGAATACCCAAATGACTCGATATGTCCGGAAAAAACGCATCCGCTGACCGCTAAGGCAAAGGCAAAGGCAAAGGCAAAGGCACTGACCAACGAGATTCTTAGACAATAGAAATTGTTGCGCACCATTCCCGAAGCCTAAGGAAAAAACAGCCTTTTCACAATTGAAAACCAGCATCTGCCCCGAACAAAAAAGCCCGGCCTCGAAAGGCAGGGCTTCATGTTCTTGTCTGTCGGTCAGAAAACCAACCAGGTCATCTGACTAAGTACCTTGCGGCTCCGGATCGATCCGGCCCACACCACCACTTGTCGGCACAGAAGATGTCGGCCCACCTGTGGGCTCCGGCGGCTCACCACTCTCGCGATGCGGTGTTTCTCCAACCAGAAGGCCTTTGATTTCATCACCTGAGAGTGTTTCAAACTCAAGCAGGCCTTTGGCGATCTTGTGCAGATCGTCAATATTATTCGTCAGCACTTCATTGGCTTTTTTATAGCCATCATCCACGATGCGCCGGACTTCCTCGTCGATCATGCGCTGTGTTTCTTGCGACATGTTCTGCGAGCGCGCCACCGAGTGACCAAGGAAGACCTCTTCTTCATTGTCCTCATAGGCCAGCGGACCGAGCTTATCACTCATGCCCCATTGCGTGACCATCGCCTTTGCCATTTTCGTCGCTTGAGAAATATCAGATGACGCGCCCGACGTGACTTTGTCGTGCCCTAGGATCAATTCCTCGGCGACACGGCCACCCATGGCAACCGCAAGGTCGGCATACATTTTCTCACGAGTCACCGAGAACTGATCGGCCTCCGGCAAGCGCATAACCATGCCAAGCGCCCGGCCACGAGGAATAATCGTCGCCTTATGGATCGGGTCAGAAGCTTCCATGTGGAGCGCGACCAACGCATGGCCACCTTCGTGATAGGCCGTAAGGCTGCGCTCTTCTTCAGACTGGACCATGGAGCGGCGTTCCGCACCCATCATCACTTTGTCTTTCGCATCCTCAAATTCAGACATGGTCACCAGCCGACGTCCACGACGTGCTGCCAGCAGTGCCGCTTCATTCACAAGGTTTGCCAGATCAGCACCGGAGAAACCTGGGGTTCCGCGTGCAAGGGTTTTCACTTCCACGTTAGGACCGACAGGCACTTTCTTCATGTGCACTTTGAGGATTTTCTCTCGGCCAATAATGTCCGGGTTCGGCACCACAACCTGACGGTCGAAACGACCAGGACGTAAGAGAGCCGGGTCCAGAACGTCAGGACGGTTCGTCGCGGCGATCAGGATGATGCTTTCATTGGGCTCAAAACCATCCATCTCCACCAAGAGCTGGTTGAGTGTCTGTTCGCGCTCATCATTGCCACCGCCAAGACCGGCGCCACGGTGGCGACCGACCGCATCAATCTCATCAATAAAGATGATGCAGGGAGCGTTCTTCTTGGCCTGCTCGAACATGTCGCGGACACGGCTCGCACCGACACCGACGAACATTTCAACAAAATCAGAACCGGAAATGGTGAAGAACGGCACATTCGCTTCACCCGCAATGGCACGCGCCAGCAGCGTCTTACCAGTACCGGGAGGACCCACCAGAAGCACACCCTTAGGAATATGACCGCCAAGGCGCTGGAACTTTGAAGGATCGCGCAGGAAGTCGACGATCTCTTCCAGATCGTCTTTGGCTTCGTCAATGCCTGCCACATCGTCAAAGGTCACGCGGCCATGACGTTCTGTGAGCAGTTTCGCTTTTGATTTGCCAAAGCCCATGGCCTTGCCGCCACCGCCCTGCATCTGGCGCATGAAGAAAATCCACACCCCGATCAGAAGCAGCATCGGGAACCAGGAGACGAGAATACCGAGCAAGGACGGTGAACCATCATCGGCAGGCTTTGCCGTGATTTCCACATTGCGCTGGTTTAAGCGCTCAACCAGGTTCGGATCGCCAGGATTGTAAGTGTAGAAACTCTGACCGTCAGAATAGTGTCCTGATATCGTGCTGCCGGACATGGTCACATCAACCACATTGCCCTTATCAACTTCATTCAGAAGCTGCGAGAAGCTGATCTCATTGGTGGTGGCCCGCTCGACCGGGCTCTGGAACAGATTGAACAGCGCCACAAGCAAGAGCGCGACAACAGCCCACAGAGCAAAATTCTTAAAATTGGACAAGGTGCTTTTCCTGTCTGGAAGTCCGATCCCACCAGCGGGACCAAGTTTCTACCGGCTAATTTGGATTTGTTCTAAGTCTATTAGAAAGATAGGGTCGCGACAAAGTTTTACTAGACGGGGATAAGCTTCCCCAGCCCTCTTTTTCATGCTTTTTCGCTGAAATGTGATGATCCGTCCCACTTTGGCGCACTTACCCTTCTGTTGGAAAAGGACCCTAACCCGCTTGGGTAAAAACCCCGTTAGCCCATTCGGTCTTTTTGACGGGATCTCAGTTCGAAACAGCAGACAGAAGTGGCTTAGATTTCACCCAAAAAGCGGCTTCGAAATGTGGGCGCACCAGTCGCAAAGTAAGCAAGTTGCGGTTGCACCAGAAGCTCATCATCCCGCCAGAGTGCCGGAAGGGTCTCCAGCGCAAGCTTAGGCACATCAGTGGGGAGCGGCAGGCCCTCCTCCTTCACCTGACGCAAGCCCACGCGGCCGAGTGCTCTCACGGTGCCGCTTGCTTTACGACCGGTCAGGCGCACGTCAAAGCGCCCATCCCAAACGAGTGGTGCCCCGGAGACAAGATCAAGCCCTTGTCCCACGGCAGCTGCTTCCCGGAGCACCCGAAAATGCGCCAGCCGACTGGTGAACTTTACCCCACCAAGGGTGCGTCCCCGATCCAACGCCTCGCCGCGCACCGCGTCGAGAAGCGTTTCAAGAGAATTGAGGCGCGGCGGATAGTCGGATCCACCCACACGCTGAATGAGCCGAGCGAGCAACCGAAGCGCAATCTCATCTGGAACATCAGCTAAACAGGCTGTTTCCACGTCCGCATAACCGAAAGGTTGCCAGCGCACGGCCTTGCGCTCCAGCACATCTGTGGCGAACTCAAGCCCTGCACGCGCCCGGCCCATGGCCTTCGCCGTTGAAACCAGACGATCACGGTTCAGGCCCAAACCTTCCAGCACTGGTAACGCGTTGCGCACCTGAACCCTCAAAAAACGCTCATCCTCATTGCTTGGGTCATCAACCCAGCTCTGTCCTGCCTTAAGAAGCGTGGATCGCAATCGCTCCCGGGGCACATCCAGAAGCGGACGCAGAATTCGGACGCCTTGATGCACCCGCACGGGCGCCATCGCGGAAAGTCCATCCACGCCACTGCCCCGCTGAAGGCGAATGAGAAACGTCTCCGCCTGATCATCCAGATGGTGAGCTGTTAGAAGGTCCGCTCGACCGCGCCCAGACCGGCACCAGTCGGTCATGAGACGGTACCGTGCGGTCCGTGCCTCCGCCTGCAGATTGGACGAAGGTTTGTCCCCTTGCCAAAGAAGGGTCTTATGCGGGAGCTGAAGTGCTTTTGCCCAAAGCGCTACTTGAGCGGCTTCCTCAGCTGCTTCTGGCCGTAATCCATGATCGACCGTCAGGACCGTAACCTTGGGAGCTTCTTTGCCTCGCGCCTCCAGCCAATCGCACCAACCGGCGATCAAAACCATCAAGGCAACAGAATCCGGCCCGCCAGAAACCGCAACACCAAGCCGGGCGGCGGGGTCGAGGGGCCGCATCAAACGGCCAAGTTCGGGGGCGCTTAGTGCACGGGGGGACCGGGCTGGAGCCATGGCCAGTCGTCAGCAGCCAGCGCGCGTGCGCTCTAGCTGCGCCCGCTGCTTCACCGCTTGCGCCGCAGACGGGAACCGCCGGTTAAGCTCTCCCAAAGTCGCACAGGCCTGTTCTTGCTGGCCGAGTGCAGCCAGCGTCATACCAAGCTTCAGGAGGCTGTCCGGCGCTTTCGTTGAGCTGGAGTAGGTTGAATAGCCCGTCAGAAACGCTTCGGCAGCCTGTCGGTATGCCCCGCGAACATAGAATGTTTCTCCCAGCCAATATTGCGCATTGCCTGCGAGATTGTGGTTTGGGTACCGCTGCAGGAAATTAGCGAATTCCGCTTCAGCCACATCAAACTGTCCGCGCTTCAGCTGGTTGATCGCCGCTTCATAGGCATCTTCCGGCGCGCTGGCCGTGGGCGTAGCTAATGGTGCTGAATAGGTCTCCGCCGGCAATCGAGCTGCATCATTCACAGAGACACGGGCATTTTCGTCCGGACGGCCTTGAGGCAAAGCAGCCAAAGGCACCTGCCCAAGCGTCCCCACGGTTGAAGCCGCTGCGTCACTGATCGCCCCACCCGCCGGTGGCGTTAATACCGGCGCACCAGACGAGGCGGCGAGCCCGCTCGAAGCACCACCAGCCGCACCCAGCTCCTGAAACCGGAACTCCACATCTTCAGCAAACTGCCGGAACTGGGATTGAGTTTGAGTGAGATCATAGGTGAGCTTCTCGATCCGGCCCGTGAGATCGCGGAGCGAGGTTTCAACCGATTGCAGTCTTAGCGACAGGTCGGCAGCACTCTGCGGATCAGGACCAAATCCCGTCGCACCGGAAATCTGACCCGCCTGGCCCGAAACCTGCCCAGCAGCTTGATAGGTCTGGCGCTGAACGTCGATCAGGTCTCGTTCAATTTTCTCAAGTCGGTTGTAGAGGGCACGGGTCTCGACGCTATCGGGTTCAGCCTGAACACCCGATACGCTGATGCCGACCAACGCCGCAACACAAACGCCCAATAGACCAGCACGTATGCCGCCGGTTTTCCTAGCGTGGTTCTCAAAATGTGCCACGTTCATTGCCGCTAACCTTCTCATTCCAGACCCCGAAATTCAGATATTCCACAATAGCAGAGAGTTCGGCCAAATTGAGGCCAAGATACTTCTGGCCCTACCCCACATAAAAACGCCCCCGAAGGAGCACCCTCGGAGGCGTTAAAACTGATTAGGATTTGGTCTTTTTAAGAACCAGCGCCGCTTACAACAGAAACCGCACGACGGTTCTGGCTCCAGCAGCTTTCGTTCGAGCAAAGCGCCACAGGGCGCTCTTTGCCGTAGGAGATTGTTCGGATGCGGGATGGATCAACACCAAGGCTCACAAGGTAGCTTTTCGCTGCATTCGCGCGACGTGCGCCCAGAGCCAGGTTGTAGTCCCGTGTGCCGCGCTCATCCGCATGGCCTTCCATGGCAACCGAAAGGGCTGGGTAAAGTTTCAGCCATGCTGCCTGGCGCTGCAAAGTTGCCCGCGCAGCAGATGTGAGATCAGAACGGTCTGTTTCAAAGAAAACGCGGTCGCCGACATTGACCACAAGATCCTGCTGGGACCCCGGTGTAGGTCCGCTTGGCTGAGTCTGCGTTACAGGGGCAGACGGTGTTGAGGTTGCCGACGCATTTTCGTCCGGTGTCGAACTACACGCTGCTACAACCACCATCAGGCCAGCCATTGTCACGACCCGTAGGCCGGCATTCAGGATCTTCATGGATGATGTCTCCTTACATCTTTACCGCAGTACGACCGAAGCCAGCGCTTCTTTGAAGCTTTGCCGCCCGTTTTCAGCTGATACAGCTTAAATTATTCTACCGGGCCGACTTAACACTGCGTTCTTTAACATTACATGACAGCGCCCGGTGAAATTGTTTGTTTCCAAAATCCCCGGTCCCATCGCACAAAGCCCCCCAGAAGCCTTACGAAGCAAGAAACCTATCTGCCCGTTGATCTTCCCGCAAGCCATCCCTCACTCATTAGGCGGATTTCCTGCAGTAAACCAATCAAGTTCCAATCATCTTTTGGTCAGACGAAGGACCCCGACTGGAATTAACCACCAATCTTAGTTGAGCCCCTTTAGTTGAACCCCTTTAGTTGAGACGGGGCGACCAGGCTGGGTCAGAGGCAAAGGCAGGCGTATAAACAGGCCGCTCATTATAGCCGGTGAGATCCACCGACCAGAGGCTGGGGCCTCCATTCTCTCCCCGTGTTTCCCGGAAGAACATGAGAACCCGCCCATTGGGTGACCAAGTCGGGCCTTCATTATGATAACCCTCAGTCAGAACCCGCTCGCCAGTGCCGTCCGGCTTCATTATGCCGATCACAAAGCGACCCTTGATCATCTTGGTAAACGCGATGAGGTCACCCCGAGGGCTCCAGACCGGCGTCGCGTATCGTCCTGTCCCAAAGCTGATCCGCTGTGCACCTGATCCGTCCGCATTCATGACGTAAATCTGCTGCGAACCGCCCCTGTCACTTTCAAAGGTGATGTAGCGCCCATCTGGGGAATAAGACGGTGCAGTATCAATAGCTGCCGTATTCGTCACGCGCCGGGTCTGCCGGGACCGCAAATCCATTTCATAAATGTCTGCATTGCCGCCACGCTGGAGGCTCATGATGATCTTCTGACCATCAGGCGAGAAACGAGGCGCAAAGGTCATGCCTGGAAAATCGCCGACAACTTCCTGCTGCCCCGTCTCAATATCGAGCAGATAAACCCGTGGGCGGTTGCCGTAATAGGAGAGATAGGTGATTTCCTGGTTCGAGGGGCTGAACCGTGGGGTGAGTACCAGATCAGCGCCATTGGTCAGCATGCGCGGGTTATGTCCGTCCTGATCCATGATCGCCAGGCGTTTCACCCGTTGGCCTTTAGATCCGCTTTCCGACACATGGACGATCCGCGTATCGAAATAACCCTTCTCGCCTGTCAGCCGTTCGTAAATCGCATCTGCAATGATATGCGCGACCCGGCGCCAGTTTTCCGGCGTCGTATAAAACTGAAGTCCTGTGATCTGCTGTTCGGCATAAATATCCCAAAGCCGGAACTCAACTTTCAGCCGACCATCCGGCTCAACCACGGTCTGGCCTGTGACCAGGGCCTGCGCGCTGATGACCCGCCAATCGCCAAAGCGTGGCTGCACATTCACGTCCTGAATGCGCTCAATGTAGGAAGCAGATGGGAGAGGCCGGAAAAGGCCGGAGCGTTCGAGATCAGCGCCGATGACTTTTGCCACATCCACGCCGATCTGGCGTTCCTGGGAACCTGGCCCCAGAAAATCGACGACAGCGATGGGCAGCGGATCAATATTACCCTGGGTGATGTCAATCTGAAGGGCTGCATGCGCCTGAGGTACGCTGACGGCCAAAGACATCACGGCGACACAAAGTGCAAGCCCCTTGTTTATTCCCCCAAAGCACAAACCCATAAGCTGGAAACTCCCTCGAAACCCTGTCATTCCCCGAACCATATCTCGTATTTCCTCACTATCACCCTTCAGGTGACCGCAATGTGGCAAGAACGTTAACCACCCAACATTTCTCTTGGGTCGAAATTGAGGTCGATTTCCCGCCAGGACGCATATTTGTCCGCAGGCATTCGGAAAGGCGCACACCGCCGAATGGCCCGCATGGCACTATCCGCAGCGGCCCGGAAATAGCTGTCGCCGGACAAAAGCCTGGAATTATTGATCAATTGCGGCGGCTGGGAGAGCGAACCGTCGGGACGCAAGAACACTTTAATGCGCACCACTAGGCTCGCTGCATTGGCCGCGCCCGCTGGCACGCTCCAGCAACGGCGCATCTGAACCTTAAAGGCATCAATCTCAGACATGGTGAGCTGGGCAGCAGGCCCCGCCTGCCGCGCTGGTTGAGGCTCACTGCGGCGAACAGGCTGAGGCTCTTCCTCTGGGAGCTTATCCAAAAGGGCCGCAATCTGGGTGGGATCGAAAGCCGGCTTAGGTTCCTCGCGAGGCGGCGTTGGCTTCGCCTGCGGCTTGGGTTCCGGCTCAGGCTCAGGTTCGGGTTCAGGTTCAGGCTCCGGCTCTGGAGCAGGTTCAGGCTCTGGCGCGGGCGCCGGTTCGGGCTCAGGAACAGGCGCTGGCTCGGGCAGAGGCTCTGGAGGAATTTCGGCGATCGGTTCTGGTTCAGGCTCGGGCTCCGCAATTTCTTCTGCTGGCGGTTCCGGCGTCGGCTCAGGACGGGGTATGTCGCGCAGGTTCGTGAACTCATCAATCGTCACAAGCTCAACCGGCAGCGCCCGACTGGGTGCCACCTGTAGTGGGGCCGCATCCGGCAACGCAACAAACATGGCGGCCAGAAGCCCCCCATGGAGCGCTGTCGAAAAAAGGATCCCTGCGCGCATAAAGCCTACCGTTCAGACGGAGATTGGGGAGGAGCTTCTGTGACGAGGCCGACACGGGAAAACCCAGCAGCCGAAATCCGGCCCATGACTTTCATCACCTCGCCATATTCAACTTCCGTGTCCGCACGCACATAGATGCGTTCTTCATACCCGTTTTCGCCAATGGCAAGGAGGCGGGCGACAAGCTCTTCCGGCTCAACAATGGTTTCTTGCAAATAGACCGTGCCGTCCCCCTGCACAGTAATCGTGAGCGGTTCATCGTCGCCTTGAAGCGGTTCGGACCGCGTCTGAGGAAGATCAACCGGCACACCAACCGTGAGCAAAGGCGCTGCCACCATAAAGACAATGAGCAGAACCAGCATGACGTCCACGAGCGGCGTCACGTTGATTTCGCTCATGGGCTGCATGCGGGACCCACGTCGTCCTCGACGACCTGACCCTCCGCTTGATCCAAGAGAAGCACCCATCTCTATCTCCGATCGTCTACTTGGCGGGAGACGATGGCGGAGAATTCATCCGCAAAACCTTCAAGCCGCGATCCAAAGCGGCCAATCTCACTGGAGAACTTATTGTAGGCAATCACAGCAGGAATAGCCGCGAGCAATCCAAGTGCTGTCGCAAAGAGCGCCTCAGCGATACCCGGCGCCACAACAGCCAAGTTCGTATCCCGGCTGATCGCGATGGACTGGAAGGAGTTCATGATCCCCCAGACCGTGCCGAACAGGCCGACAAATGGAGCGATGGAACCAACGGTGGCAAGGAAGAGAAGATTGGTTTCGAGCGAAACCATTTCTTTATTGAGCGTCACGGACATAACCCGGTCCACCCGTTCCTTCACACCCGCAAAATGATTGGGGCCGGCTTCTGACGAGCGCTTCCATTCCCGCATGGCCGCCGCAAACAAGGACGACATCGGGTGGTTCGGACGACTGCCAAGATCCTGATAGAGATCATCCAGCGACCGGCCAGACCAGAAAGTCGTTTCAAAACTGTCGGCCTTCCGCCGCACGCTGCTCAGCCGCCACCATTTGTCGAACATGATGGCCCAGCTCCAGATCGACGCACCGATCAGACCGATCATCACAGATTTTACAACCCAGTCCGCCCGTGCGAACAGCGACCACAATGTGAAGTCGGTCGCATCCGTCACCAGCGTGGCGTCCTGAATAATCTCGCCAACCGGCGCAGGCGTTATGGCGTTCTCAGCCCGAAGCGCCGACGTAATGTCCAGCTGACTTATCGTCGTGAGGGTTTGACCGACCTGCGCGACGAAGTCGACGACTTGTATGGGATCCATGAAAACAGCTCTCCGTCAGATGCCTGAGCATTTTCTGGATAAGTTGAAGCACTTATCCGCCCGAAAATGCGACGAAACAAAGCGTTTGGGCCTCACCAAAATCGAGGCTCGCAAAGCATGAAGGGGCGCTAGCTCCACGAAGAGAAACGAATACCCCCAGAATGGGGCAAAATTAGACGAGAGAATGTGTCAAAACTGGGGCACAGAGGGCTTTTTGCCCTAAAGGTCAAAGGCTTAACCCGATTGTGATGCTGCCGCCACATGTGGTCCAAAGGCCGCAAGCATCTCAGCCGTCAGCCGCCGCGGGCGTCCACTCGTATCAATACAGGCTGCCTTTATGATGGCCCGCCATATGGGCTCCCCGTCGCGCGCAATCACCTGCTCAAATTCCAAGCGTGCGCCGCGCGCCGTAACACAATGGCTTTCCACCTCCAGCAGATCATCAATCCGTGCGGGAGCGAGAAACTCGATCTCCATTTTCTGGATGGCAAAGGCTAAGGGAGGGTCAAGCTCCAGAATTTCGGAGTGATGGACCCCTACCCGACGCAAAAAATCACTCCGGCCACGCTCGGCAAATTTCAAGTAGTTCGCGTGATAGACGATGCCGCTGAAATCTGTGTCTTCGTAATAGACACGGATCGGAAGCCGATGGACTCCATCAACAATCTTCCCCGAAATATCGGGCCAATTCGTGTCACTCACTTACCGTCTCCATCAAACAAAGCGCCCAGACTACCTTGCCCCGGCACGCCCGATGGTGTCGGCAACCCCAGATGCTGGAACGCAGCAGATGTCAGCACACGGCCCCTAGGCGTGCGCTGAACGAGCCCGTTCTGAATAAGGTAGGGCTCAACAATCTCTTCAATAGCATCGCGGGGTTCAGACAAAGCCGCTGCGATGGTCTCAATGCCCACCGGACCACCCGAAAACTTGTGTGCAATGGTTGTGAGATACCGATGGTCGAGACCATCGAGACCTAAACGGTCTACTTCAAGGCGCGTGAGCGCTTTGTCCGCCAGGTCCGCATCAATCTGCTCTGCGTCTGCTACCGCCGCAAAGTCTCGTACGCGCCTGAGCAAACGCCCAGCAATTCGCGGTGTGCCCCGCGCACGCCGCGCAATTTCAAGCGCCCCATCATCGGTGATCTTCATGCCCATCACACCTGCGCCGCGGCGTACGATCAGTTCCAGCTCATCCACCTCATAGAATTTGAGGCGGACAGGGATACCAAACCGGTCTCTGAGCGGTGTGGTGAGAAGTCCCGTCCGGGTTGTGGCGCCGACAAGCGTAAAGGGAGCGAGCTCAATCTTCACCGAGCGCGCGGCAGGACCTTCTCCGATAATGAGATCAAGCTCGAAATCTTCCATCGCCGGATAGAGGATTTCTTCAACCGCCGGATTGAGCCTGTGGATCTCGTCAATGAAGAGCACATCGCGCTCATCCAGATTGGTGAGCAGCGCGGCAAGATCGCCTGCCTTCGCAATAACCGGCCCCGAAGTGGACCGGAAGTTGACCCCAAGCTCCCGCGCAACAATCTGCGCGAGCGTCGTTTTGCCAAGCCCCGGAGGACCCGCAAAGAGCACGTGATCCAACGCTTCTTTGCGCTTTGCCGCGGCTTCAATAAAGACAGAGAGATTTTCCCGCGCCTGGCGCTGCCCCGTAAACTCCGACAGGCGTTGCGGTCGAAGCTGCGCTTCACTCATATCCTCTTCATGGGGCGCGCCGCCTACCAACCGTTCACTCCCAACTGACCCCTCACTCATCGCGCTAACTCCTTCAAGCCAACACGGATGAGCGCTTCAGCACTTGCCGTCTCATCAAGTTGTTTTGTGGCCGCTGCGACCGCTGATGCTGCCTGGGCATGCGCATACCCCAGATTAACGAGCGCAGACACCGCATCCCGCACCGCACTTGCCGAGCCCGGCGCAGCTTCTCCATCCGAACCGGCCAGAACTGGCGCAAGCTTGTCAGGGACGGGGGCTTTGTCTTTTAATTCACTGACAATACGACCAGCAAGCTTGGGGCCAACACCTGGCGCCTGGGTCACAGCTTTCTTGTCCTCTAGCGCAATAGCATCCGCCAGACCACTTGGACCAATGGTGCCAAGCATCGCCATGGCGTGCCGTGCGCCTACGCCTTGGACGGACTGCAACAGTCGAAACCAGTCCCGCTCATCGCCAGTCGCAAACCCAAAAAGCCGCAGCTGATCTTCGCGCACATAGGTATCGATCAAAAGGGAAAGCGGTTCGCCTTTCGCGGGCACCTGTCGGAGTGTGAAGCCGGAACAGGAAACAAGATAACCAACCCCGCCCACATCCAGGATCAGCCAATCCTCGCCAACCTCATCCACAATACCTGTGAGTTTGCCGATCATGCGCGCGTCACCCGCGCTTCTGTCGTCTCGACATACGAAATCGCAGACCGGTAATGCGCATGGCAAATGGCGACAGCCAAAGCGTCCGCTGCATGCTCACTCTCGGTCTTGCACCGTGCCAACAAGGTCTCCACCATCATCTTGATCTGCTGCTTGTCTGCGTGTCCGGAGCCGGTCACCGTTTTCTTGATTTTGTTCGGCGCATATTCTGCAACATCCAAGCCAGAGCGTGAGGGGACAAGAAGCGCCACCGCACGGGCCTGCCCGAGCTTCAATGCAGCTGCCGCGTCTTTTGACACAAAAGCCGTTTCAACGGCGGCTGAAGCAGGTGAATGGTCTGCAATGACAGACACCAAACCTTCTTCCAGCTGAACCAGACGTTCTGCCAGCGAGAGTTTGCTGCTGGATGTGACCGTTCCGTTCGCTACATGAGACAAGCGATTGCCGGTCACATCAATCACGCCCCATCCCATGGCACGCAATCCGGGATCCAATCCCAGCAGTCTGACGGTTTCGCTCATTGTCTCGCCTGGTTAGAGCGCCAATCCAGCGCTCAAAAATCCGATCAGGCGGAGAGCTGTTCCATCACCGAATCGGACATTTCAAAGTTCGCATAAACCTGCTGCACATCATCGCTATCGTCCAGCAAATCCAACAGACGCAGCAGTGTCTCACCTTGATCAGCCTCAACAGGGATCGTGTTGGTCGGCTTCCAGATGATCGTCGCACTGTTTGCCGCCCCAAATGAGGCCTCCAATGCGCCTGCTACTTCATGCAGGCTTTCTGCATTGCAGATGAGCGTGTGGCCTTCATCATCAGACGAGCAATCGTCAGCCCCAGCTTCAATGGCCGCTTCAAACATGGCATCTGCATCCGCAGCATCAGCTGCATACTCAATGGAACCAACCCGTTCAAAGCTGAACGACACCGAGCCGGTCTCGCCCAGGTTTCCGCCATTCTTGGCAAAAATCGTGCGCACTTCACTGGCGGTGCGATTGCGATTATCCGTCAGCGCCTCGACGATCACGCCAACGCCAGCGGGCCCAAAGCCTTCATAACGGACCTCTTCATAGTTCTCGCCGCCCTGCTCGGTACTCTTCTTGATCGCGCGCTCGATATTGTCTTTCGGCATGGACTGGGCACGGGCTGCATTGATCGCTGCGCGGAGCCGCGGATTATGCTCAGGATCAGGCATTCCCATCTTCGCAGCGACCGTGACTTCTTTCGCGAGCTTGGAGAAGAGCTTGGCGCGCTTCTTATCCTGCGCGCCTTTGCGATGCATGATGTTCTTGAATTTGGAATGTCCCGCCATGGCGTTCGCTCTTTCAACTTTAGGGTGTTGGGGGCGTCATCAACTCCAACGCCATTTTGCGCCCTTTATAGGCAGCGTGAGCCTCAAAATCCATAGGCGGGCCCTAGCGGTTAAAAAACATCTTTCCCGCCACCCCAGTCCCAGGATGGCCGGTCTCCAGACCGCAAACCAGAAAACATGCGTTCTTAGGTAAAATGTTCATTATCCATTAACCTATCTATAGTTGTATAAATAAATCGATACAACTTCTTGGTGTGTCGATCAATTCAAAGCCTGGAGGCAACTACCCTCAAGGCATCTGGAGAAATCGAGACCACCACTGGGGTGCCTTGCCGTCAAAGCAACGACATTAGGGACCCTAGAGATCAAGAGGGGAACAGCCAATGTTCAAGAAAAGAAGTGCAGCTGCTGAAACCGCTGACGTAATCAGCATTGCCTCAGAGCAGGATGCGGGGCGTGTCGACGGCGAAACCCTCCTGACCATGCTGGATAACATGCCCATCAATGTCATGATGGCAGATCCGATCAATCTGAAAATCAACTACATCAACAAGACGAGCGTCGAAACACTCAAAACTGTACGCGACCTCCTTCCTCACGAAGTTGACCCTGAAAACATGCTGGGCG
Organism: Rhodobiaceae bacterium; assembly: GCA_003330885.1. NCBI lineage: Bacteria > Pseudomonadati > Pseudomonadota > Alphaproteobacteria > Hyphomicrobiales > Parvibaculaceae > Parvibaculaceae bacterium. The sequence goes on from CP030277.1 coordinate 2,224,584, forward strand.
TCTGCATCGATGTCTTCCACAAACAACCATCTCATCAGCGCGGGGTGTTGGCAGATCCAAGAAATCTACCTCACAGCGCCAAAATTAAGCTCGGCCCTGAAACGCTCGATCTCAATGTCTCTGCGGTACACGACAATGCCGGCAACTATGTAGGAGCCATGGTCACCTGGAGTGTTGTCACACAACTCCAAAACGCGATTACGGACTTTGAAACCAATGTTAAGGCCATCGTGTCCGATGTCGGCAACAAGTCGACAGAGATGAAAGGCATGGCTGAATCTCTCGCAGAAACGGCAGAACAAAGCACCAAACAGGCAAGCACTGTTGCAGCGGCTGCTGAAGAAACCACCGCGAATGTGCAAACGGTCGCAAGCGCAGCTGAAGAAATGTCCAATTCGATCAGCGAGATCACCCGACAGGTCGCAGACAGTTCCAACATTGCACAGGAAGCTGTCGCTGAAGCTGAACGAACAAACAGTACCGTCCAGGGCCTGGTTGCAGCCTCCGAAAAAATTGGTGAGGTCGTGAACCTCATCCAGGACATTGCGAGCCAGACCAATCTCTTGGCGCTCAATGCCACGATTGAAGCCGCCCGCGCCGGAGAAGCCGGCAAAGGATTTGCCGTTGTCGCCGCAGAGGTGAAGGAGCTTTCCAGCCAGACAGCCAAGGCGACCGAAGAAATCGCCACGCAGATAGGCACCATTCAGCAGGAAACCGAGGGCGCTGTTGATGCGATCGAGTCAATCGGCACGACGATCCAGAAAATCAACGAGATTGCCTCATCAATTGCTGCCTCTGTGGAAGAACAAAGCGCCGCAACAACGGAGATCAGCCGCAATGTCCAGGAAGCCGCCACAGGCACGCAGGACGTGTCTGCCAATATCGGAACTGTGACGCAAGCGGCCGCCGATACCGGCGAGGCTGCCGGGCAGGTCCTGCAAAGCTCCGCAGAACTAAACAGCCAGGCTGATGTGCTTGGAGAAGAAGTCGAGAAATTCCTGACCGAAGTGAAAAAACTCTGACCACCCTTTCGACAGCACCCCGAGATAGCTCTGATCCTGACCCGCCACCCGTATGGGGTCAGAGCTTGAGTACCGTCTGATCCCCGACGGTGCACGACGCCCCGCCTCACCGCACCACCCTGCGTTGAGGCGGGGACTTTTTTAAGTCGAGCTACGCTCAGCAGAGTGCTGGTTCATCAGAACGCTCTACTATTGAGGCAGGAGTGTTTTCAATCGACCACCAACGCGGACAGGGTCCACGCGCTGCGCAAGACCTGTCTTGTCATCAGTTTCAATGAAAACGCCGCAGACCGTCGCGGGCCCGGACGCTGGCGTAAAGCGCCCACTCGGAATTTTGCGCGTAAACCGATTGATCGGTTCATCCTTTTCCATACCAATGACGGAATTGTAATCCCCGCACATGCCGGCGTCGGTTTGATAGGCTGTGCCCCCATCAAAAATTTGCGCATCTGCCGTGGGAATATGACTGTGCGTTCCCACCACAAGGCTCGCGCGCCCATCACAGAAATGTCCCATAGCCATCTTTTCTGAGGTCGCTTCTGCGTGCATATCAACGATCACCGCATCAGCCACCATGCCCAACGGGCATTCCTCAAGCGCTTCATCGACACTTGCAAAAGGATCATCCAACGCATTCATGAAGACGCTGCCGAGCACATTCACCACCATCACCCGCCTGCCATCCTCGGTCTCAAACAGGTCACTTCCTTTGCCTGGCGTGCCTTGCGGGTAGTTGCGGGGTCGGATCAATCGCGACTCCCGTTCAATATGAACAAGCGCTTCCTTCTGATCCCAGGCATGGTTGCCAAGTGTGATGACGTCTGCGCCCGCATCGAAGACCTGGTCACAGATTGAGCCTGTGATGCCAAACCCACCGGCAGCATTTTCACCATTCACCACAACAAAATCAGCATTGAGATCTGCACGCAGGCGCGGCAATGCGGCAATAGCAGCGTCTCGACCCGCTCGACCGACCAAATCGCCCAAAAACAATAATCTCACAAACTCGTCCTTTCTGAGCCTTTCCAGTTGAAGTTGCAGGACTTCAACGTCCGGAAATGCGGCAAAACAAAGAGCTAGAGCGGCGCTTGCTGAATACAATCCACCCAAGAAACGCTCTAAAAACAGCGGCTGCCTTTTTCACTCACCACCCAATCCAGAGGCTGGTCATACACATCATGAGGCACCGTGTCATATTCCTGAACCGAATAGGCGAGACCGACTGCAAGACAGGTGCGTTTCGCTCGAAGCGCCTCCAAAGTTCTGTCGTAAAATCCACCGCCATAGCCCAGGCGATAGCCGCCTAAATCAAAGGCAACGAGCGGTACAAGCAGAATATCAGGGATGATCTCTTCCGCCTTTTTCACCGGCACCCGCGTGCCAAAGGCGCCCTCATCTGTTTGATCACCCGGCGCCCATCTGAAGAAGCGAAGCGGCTTTTCAGCGCCAACAACCCGCGGCAGCGCGCATGTATGCCCAAGCTGACCAAGCTCTTGCATCAGTGGAACCGGATCAGCCTCTGAGCGGATCGGAAAATACCCAGCGATAGAGGCGCCAGACGTCCGCGGCACATCAGCCAGGAAATTGTCGAGAATGGCTTGGCCCACGGCCTCACCGAGGGACTTCCGGGCATCCGCGCGATTTTGCAATGCCTGTTGTCGAAGCACTGACTTGGAAAGGGTCGACATGGCGGGGTGCGTAGGATCAGGCATTGGAGCTCAACTAAGCAGCAGGACCAAGCCATGAGCGGCTGGCCGAGACGAAGTGGGCCCACCGGATCGTTGGAACAATGATTCTCGGAGACCTACAAGAGTAGGTGGGCACCGTGTGAAGCAGGCCACGGCCCGCCCCAGGGACAGTTCCCTAGAGAAACGTAAGGCCCCGAGCAATAGCGTTCCTGACGCATCCGGCAGCACCCGCGTTGATTATAACATGCTTCTGCCCTGAGCGTTTTCAATAAAAGTTGCAGACTGTTGTGGTTCGAAAACGCGGCCCAAATGGAAAGAGCATTTTCAATAAAAGTTGCAGACTTTTGTGGTTCGAAAACGCGGCCCAAATGGAGAGAGCGTTTTCAATAAAAGTTGCAGACTGTTGTGGTTCGAAAACGCGACACACAAAGAACAAGTACGGCGCAGACATTTCCCATTGGGCCGCAAGGACAGGAGCCCTCAGGAAGCTTCGAGCGTATCCGCCATCTTCTCAATTCGGACCGCCGCATCGCTGATAAAGGTCGTGAGCTTCTGCTCCACGGCTTCTTCCCGCCCCATTTCGCTCTCTTGGGCTTCCTTCAGGCTTTTCACTTCAGCCGTCAGAGTTTCAACACGTTTCAACGCATCGGAATATTCATCTGCGAGCAACAACCCCGCCAGCAAAAGAAGGCGTGTATCACCAACCTGGCCAACAGATTTGGCAAGATCAGCAACATGCCCATCAAGATAGCGCGCCAGTTCTCGCAGATGTTCTTCTTCCCCATCACCACAGGCAACGGAATAGGAACGATCATTAATGGAGACATTGACTTGGCCCATGAGCCACGTCCTTTCAATCAGAGCTAAGCAAGCAGTCGGTCGATATCTTTGAGTGTCGCGTCAATCTCGGCAGAAGCCTGGGCGTTGAGACCATCCAGCCGCCGGACATCTGCGTGAGCAATGTCTAATTCTTCAGCAAGCCGCGCCCGGTCTTCTTTCAGGCTCGCGATCTGATTTTCCAATTCAGAACGCGCTTCCGCCCGCACTTCATGACCGCCCAGAGCACCTTCTAGTTTATCCAGGGCAGCCGAAAACGCTTCCATGGCTGTATCAAGCTCGCTCATATCACTATGCCTTTTGACTGGTCTCGAAGCGTAAAAACGCCGCAAATCACAGCGCCTAAGATAGGGGGCCGTCATAAACTCGGTCAACAGAAGGGTTTGGAACCAATTTCACGGCATCCCCTGTAGAAAATCGCGGCAACGAGGCAAGCCAAGGCCGCTCATCGCGGGGCATATTCGAATGCCCATTCCAATCAGAGCGAGGCGCTCCCCAAATCAGGCCAAATACCCCCGAATCCCATTGACTCTCTATAGGCAGATAGTCATTGTGGCGCCGCTCTGGACAGGGTTTTTCAAGGCTGACTTTAGCATTTTGCGTGAGGTGCCTTGAGCAAGACTCAGACGGAGCAGGAAGTGATCAAAGGTCGTCAATTGATTGTCCTTTTCGCGTGGCTCAGGGGGCTGGCCGCACAGATCGCTCCTCTCAATAGTCCCGCCGACTATACTGCGCTGCCAGATCAATCTCGATTTGGGCAGCCCACGGCAACAAGAGTTTTAAAATGACGCCATCAGAGCAATCGGCAGCGGCCTCTGTTTCCTCAGAGAACGAATCCGCGGCTGTACCAGCAACCCATCACATGATGGCGAACGCAATCCGCGCCCTCACAATGGACGCGGTCGAGAAGGCCAAATCCGGCCACCCTGGCATGCCCATGGGCGCCGCCGACATGGCCACCGTCCTCTTCACCAAATTCATGAAATTCGATCCCCGTCAGCCGAACTGGCCGGATCGCGATCGCTTCGTTCTCTCGGCCGGACACGGCTCCATGCTGGTCTATTCTCTGCTCTACCTTCTGGGCTTCGAGGACATGACCCTGGATGAGATCAAAAACTTCCGTCAGATGGGGTCCAAGACCCCGGGCCACCCGGAATTCGGCCACACAGCCGGTGTGGAAACCACAACAGGGCCACTGGGCCAGGGCATCTCAACAGCCGTTGGCATGGCGCTCGCTGAACGATTGCAGCAAGCCCGCTTCGGCTCTGATCTGGTGGATCACTACACCTATGTCATCGCCTCAGACGGCGACCTGATGGAAGGCATCAGCCACGAAGCCATCTCCATTGCCGGACACCTGGGCCTTTCGCGCCTGATCGTTCTCTACGATGACAATGACATTTCCATCGATGGCCCTCTGAGCCTCTCTGAGTCTGGCGATGCGCTGAAACGCTTTGAAGCCGCTGGCTGGGATGCTGTCCGCATTGACGGGCACGATGCAGACGCCATCGAGAAAGCCATTGCCGAAGCACAGAAATCAGACAAACCAAGCCTGATCGCCTGTAAAACGACTATTGGCTTTGGGTCGCCCAATAAAGGCGGAAAATCCTCGTCTCACGGCGCTGCTCTGGGAGCTGAAGAAATTGAGCTCACCAGAAAAGAACTCGGCTGGCCCCATGAGCCCTTCGACATTCCTTCAGACGTCCTCGATGCATGGCGTGTTGCTGGCTTGAAGAGCTGTAAACCACGCAAGTCCTGGGAAGAACGTCATCAGGCATTGGACGCAGAGACAAGAGCAGAATTTGACCGCCGCCTTGCAGGCGACCTGCCTTCAGGCTTCGACCAGGCCATCAATGACTTCAAAAAACAGCTTAGTGCTGACAAGCCAGGCTGGGCGACCCGCAAGGCGTCAGAGGAAACACTGAACGTCATCAATGCCGTGGTGCCGGAAACCATCGGCGGCTCCGCTGACCTGACCGGATCAAACAACACCCGCTCGAAAGAGCAAGTGGCTGTCACCGCTGATGACTTCAGCGGCAGCTTCATCCATTACGGCATTCGGGAACACGGCATGGCCGCGGCCATGAACGGCATGGCGCTGCATGGGGGACTTATCCCTTACTCAGGCACCTTCCTGGTCTTCACAGACTATTGCCGCCCGTCGATCCGCCTTTCCGCGCTGATGAACCAGCGGGTTGTCTATGTGATGACCCATGACAGCATTGGCCTTGGCGAAGATGGACCGACCCATCAGCCGGTTGAACATCTGGCAGCACTCCGCGCCATGCCAAACCTGAATGTGTTCCGCCCGGCAGATGCCGTGGAAACAGCAGAATGCTGGCAGCTCTCGCTAGAGACAAAAGATACGCCGAGCATTCTGGCACTCACCCGTCAGGGTCTGCCCCTCGTTCGTACCGAACACACAGATGAAAATCTCTGTGCCCGCGGTGCTTATGAGCTGAGCCCTGCCAAGGGAGACGCAAAGGTCACCTTGATTGCAACCGGGTCCGAAGTTGCCATTGCAATGGATGCCCAGAAGCAGCTTCAGACCGAAGGCATCGGCGCGCGCGTCGTATCAGCGCCTTGCCTGGAGCTCTTTGAACAGCAATCAACAGAATATAAAAAGCAAACCCTCGGCGAAGGCACGGTTCGCATCGCCATTGAGGCCGCAATCCAGCAGGGCTGGGACCGATATATCGGGATGGATGGTGCCTTTGTCGGCATGACAGGTTTCGGCGCCAGCGCCCCCATCAGCGATCTATACAATCACTTTGAAATTACAGCAGAAGCGGCAGTGGCGGCCGCAAAAGAACGGCTCTAACCGTGAAAGACGGTATAGGGCGGAGAGGCTAAGGAGAATTAGAACATGGCAACACGCGTAGCAATTAATGGGTTTGGTCGCATCGGCCGTTTGGTCCTTCGGGCCATTGCAGAATCTGGCCGCAAGGACCTTCAGGTCGTTGCAATCAACGATTTGGGCAGCGTGGACGACAATGCGCACCTTCTGAAATATGACAGTGTGCACGGCCCCTTCCCTGGCAAAGTCCGCACAACCAAATCGTCCATGAATGTGGGCCAGGGCTCCATCAAAATCACAGCCGAGCGCGACCCATCGAAACTCCCTTGGGAAAAACTCGACGTGGACATCGCGCTGGAATGCACAGGCCTTTTTGCTTCTAAAGAAAAAGCCTCAGCGCATCTCGAAGCTGGTGCCAAGAAGGTTCTCGTTTCTGCGCCTGCAAGCAATGCAGACCTCACAGTCGTATACGGCGTGAACGAGAAAAAGCTGCGCAAGAGCCACAAAGTGGTGTCCAACGCATCCTGCACAACCAACTGCCTGGCGCCTGTTGCACAGGTTCTCGACAAGCTTTGCGGCATCAAACAGGGCTACATGACGACGATCCACGCTTTCACAGGCGACCAGCGGACAGTGGACACGCTCCACTCCGATCTCCGCCGGGCACGTGCAGCGTCCATGTCTATGATCCCGACATCAACCGGAGCTGCCAAAGCGGTTGGCCTGGTTCTGCCACAGCTTGCTGGCAAGCTTGATGGAACAGCGATCCGCGTTCCAACACCAAACGTCTCCATGATCGACCTTTGCTTCGACGCCGGGCGTGCTGTGACTGCGGAAGAAGTGAACAAGGCGATTGTGAAAGCAGCTGACGGCCCACTGAAAGGTGTCCTCGGCTATGTTGATGAACCTTTGGTCTCCATCGACTTCAACCACAACAAAAACTCTTCCACATTCGACCTGACACAGACACAGGTTATGGGCAGCCGCTTCGTGCGCGTCCTGTCCTGGTACGACAATGAATGGGGCTTTGCGAACCGCATGGGTGATACAGCCGTTGCTATGGGCAAACTCCTTTAATCAACCGCACCTGATGCAACGCCCCCGGATGTGAGTTCGGGGGCGTTGTCGTTTAAGCGCAGCGATATCAGCAGATACATTTTCGGAAAGAAGACAGATGGCAAACCACAAGACGCTTGACGATCTATTCGGACAAGGCCCCCTCACAGGTAAGCACGTGCTTGTCCGCGCGGACTTGAATGTTCCCGTCAATGAGGCCGGTGAAGTAAGCGACGCCACCCGTCTGGAGCGTCTTCTGCCGACACTGAAAGATCTGAGCGCCAAAGGAGCCAAGATCGGCATTCTCTCGCATTTCGGTCGCCCCAAAGGCGAACGCAAGCCGGAGATGAGCCTGAAACCCATCGCAGCGGCATTAAGCGACCTTCTCGGGAGCCCCGTGGCCTTTGCCGAAGACTGCATCGGCCTTGCCGCAGGTGATGCCCTGTCTGCACTCAGCGACGGCGGTGTTGTGGTCCTGGAAAACACCCGCTTCCATGCAGGCGAAGAGAAAAACGACCGAGAATTTGCGGAAGCCCTCGCCGCAAATGCAGAGATCTACGTGAATGACGCCTTCTCTGCCGCCCACCGCGCTCATGGCTCAACGGAAGGCGTTGCGCACCTGTTGCCAGCGTTCGCAGGCCGCGCCATGGAGCAGGAACTCGATGCCCTTGGGAAGGCGCTCGGACAGCCCGAACGCCCAGTGGTTGCCATTGTGGGTGGCGCTAAGATCTCCACCAAGCTGGACCTCCTTGGCAATCTGGTCTCCAGAGTCGACGCTCTCGTGATCGGCGGCGGCATGGCAAACACCTTCCTCGCTGCCAAAGGCGTGAATGTGGGCAAGTCGCTCTGCGAACATGACCTGGCGGACACCGCCCGGGAAATCATGGGCAAAGCTGACGCCGCGGGATGCACCATCATCCTGCCGACAGACGCAGTTGTTGCGGCAGAGTTCAAGGCACATGCAGCCTCAAAGACAGTTCCAATTGATGCGGTGCCTGAGGATCAGATGATCCTCGACGTAGGCACCGATACCTTGGCGACCCTCGCCGGACATTTTGAAACCGCCAAAACTGTCGTCTGGAACGGGCCGCTCGGTGCTTTTGAAGTCGAGCCCTTCAATATCGGGACAGATACCGCCGCGCGCCACGTGGCCATGCTCACCAAAATGGGAGCCATGGTCTCCGTTGCCGGCGGTGGCGACACCGTCGCTGCGCTTAATGGTGCAGGTGCCGCTGACGACTTCTCCTATGTTTCCACAGCAGGTGGCGCGTTCCTCGAATGGCTCGAAGGAAAAACCCTTCCAGGCGTCGCAGCCCTCGAAAACGGGTGACACAAAACGGATGACAGAGGGCCTCTGGTCGCGATAAACCGGCTGCATGACTGAGCCAACACACCCTGACTGTCGCCTCTACCTCATCACGCCACCGCGCCTTGAGCCTGACGGCTTTGCTGAAACGCTGAAAGCGACCTTGGGCGCGGGCGATGTCGCTTGTGTTCAGCTGCGCCTCAAGCAGGAAGACGGCGAAACCACCGCTGACGCTGATACCATCGCGCGTGCGACCGAGATCCTGATGCCTGTCACTCAGGCGGCAGGCGCTGCCTTTCTGATCAACGATAGGGCGGACCTCGCAGCTGAACTCGGCGCAGATGGAGTCCATATCGGCCAAAACGACACCCCCTATGACGAAGCCAGAAGACTACTGGGTCCCGACCATATTGTCGGCGTCACCTGTCATGCGACCCGCCATCTCGCCATGGTCGCAGGCGAAGCAGGCGCAGATTACGTCGCCTTTGGTGCCTTTCATAAAACCGACACAAAGGCGGCTATAAGTAAGGCCGAACCAGAGATCCTGACCTGGTGGTCGTCACTGTTTGAAGTTCCCTGCGTCGCCATTGGCGGGATCACGGTTGAGAACGCTGCACCATTGGTGACAGCGGGTGCTGACTTTCTGGCGGTTTCTGCTGGAGTTTGGGGCCATGCGCACGGACCTGCGGCAGCCGTGGCTGATTTCAACCGCATCATCAGTGAGACCGCCAGGTCCTAAAATGGCAGTCTCGATCAGACTAACGCCGGCCTTATGTTTAGAGAAAGTTCGCCCATGCCCCGCTTCACCCTCTCCTGCCTTGTTCTGAGCTTAAGCCTGGCCTTCTTGCCCACAGGCGCGGCGAGCGCGCAAACTTTTGAAGAAGCAGCTGAGGCCTATCAGGCAGGCGACTACACAACAGCCCTGGCGGGTCTGAGAGAGATCGCCCTTGGCGGCAACGCAGACGCACAGCTGCTGCTCGGGACAATGCTCTTTAACGGTGAAGGTGTTGAGGCGGACTATATTGAGGGGCTTCGCTGGTTCAAGTCTGCAGCAGATGCTGGCAACCCAACCGCAGCCTTCGCGCTTGCCTCTGCCTATCGCACCGGCGCTGGCACAGCACGCAACGATGCGGAAGCCCGGCGCTATTTCGAACAGGCAAGCTCCGGCGGCCTTATCGCCGCCAAATTCGAACTCGCAAACATGTTGGCTGCAGGACAGGGCGGAAGCGCCAACTCAGACCGCGCCGTCGAGCTTTTTCAGGAAGCAGCTGATGCCGATCATCCAGGCGCGCTTTACTCAATGGGTGCCATCTATGCAGCCGGAGAACTCAAACCCCGGGATATGAGCCGCGCCGCCACCTACTTCCGCAAGGCTGCTGAAAAGGGCCAGGCCGATGCCGCCTATAATCTGGGTCTGATGATGGTTGAAGGCACTGGTGTTGAAAAACACCCCGCTGGCGCGCTCGAATTCTTCCAGTTCGCCGCCGCTGAGGGCTTGGCAGAAGCACAAACCGCCCTCGCATTTCTCTATGCGAATGGGACAGGCGTTGAGAAAAGTGATGAAAAAGCGGCCACTTGGTTCAACGAAGCCGCACTGCGCGGCGATACACTGGCCCAGACGCGGCTTGCCCGAATGTATTTTCTCGGCAAAGGCGTCGAAAAGGATCTCATGGCTTCCTATACCTGGCTCAGCATAGCGCGTGCGGGGGGCCAGGATGATCCAGAACTGGCAGCTTTGCTCGAACCCGAAATGACGCCAGAGCTTCTGGCCCAGGCAGAGGAAGCTCTGAAAGACTGGGAAGCAGCAACCCGCCCGCAATAGGTCCTGACAAGCACCCCCGGAGCTTTTTTCCCGCGATTTGGTCAGGTTTTCGGTTCAACCAGCGATTCCGGTTGGAACCAACCCCGCTCAAGTGCTATCCAAGCGCCGGACAGGGCGTTCCAAGACGCCCAAGTCCTTTGTTTTCTGCCAGCTTTGGCCTAGTCGCTCAAACCTGGCCCTTCCGGATGTAAGCGCATGAAGATCAACGGCAACGAAATTCGCATTGGCAACGTCATTGAGCACAAAGGCGGACTTTGGGTTGCGGTCAAAACGCAGCACGTGAAGCCTGGCAAGGGTGGGGCGTTCGCGCAGGTTGAGCTGAAAAACCTGATCGACAATTCAAAGCTGAACGAGCGCTTCCGGTCCGCCGAAACGGTCGAAAAGATCCGGTTGGAACAGAAAGACTACCAGTACCTCTATGAGGTAGACGGCATGCTGACCTTCATGGACACCACCACCTACGAGCAAATCGAACTGCAAACAGATTTTGTAGGTGAGCGTGCGGCCTTCCTGCAGGACGGCATGGAAGTAACAGTTGAAAGCCACGAAGGTCGCCCACTGGGCATCAGCCTGCCCGACCACGTGACTCTGGAAATCACCGACACAGAACCCGTCGTCAAAGGCCAGACAGCCACGTCATCCTACAAACCCGCAATGATGGAGAACGGGGTCCGCGTCATGGTGCCGCCCTTCGTCAACACGGGCGACAAAATTGTTGTCGACACAAACGAAGTCACTTATGTGAAGCGCGCTGAATAGCACGACCGCACGAGACGACCCGACCGACTATCCTCTGACCCGAAGGCATCCCATATGAGCCGCCACTCTCCTACCCTCACCGTGATGGTGCAGGCTGCCCGCAAGGCCGCCCGCACACTGATCCGCGACTTTGGGGAAGTGGAAAACCTTCAGGTATCCGTTAAGGGCCCCGGCGACTTTGTCTCCGCAGCTGACCTGCGCGCGGAGGAAACCCTGCGCGAAGAATTGACTCGCGCCCGGCCTGGATACGGCTTTTTGCTGGAAGAAGGTGGCACTGTTGAGGGAACAGACAAAAGCCACCGCTGGATTATCGACCCGCTGGATGGCACCACTAATTTCCTTCACGGCATCCCACTCTTTGCGATCAACATCGCGCTGGAACGAGAAGGCGAGATCATTGCTGGTCTCACCTACAACCCGATTTCCGATGAACTCTTCTGGGCAGAAAAAGGCAAAGGCGCATTTGTGAATGACCGACGCCTGCGTGTCGCCGCCCGTCGTGATTTATCACAAGCCGTCGTGTGCACAGGGATCCCCCATATCGGTGGCAAGAGCCACGCCGTTTTCTCAAATGAACTTGCGACCCTCATGCCGCAGGTTGCAGGTGTCCGTCGCACAGGCTCCTGCGCCATAGATATGGCCTTCGTCGCTGCAGGACGTTTCGACGCTTATTGGGAACGAGGCCTGAATCCCTGGGACCTGGCCGCAGGTATTATTCTGGTTCGCGAAGCCGGCGGCACCATCACAGACCTCAATAACAAATCGGATGTTCTGGGCACTGGAAGTGTGCTGGCGACCAATGAAACGCTGCACCGGCCTCTCATGAATATCCTGAAAAAGGCTGGAAGCGTCTGACGGGCAGCCACCCGCCCCAATTCTGCCCCCTTCATGCTCAACCTTGACGCCCTTGACCCTGGCTTCCTTAACCTTGGCAGGGGAAAATATCCGTCTGAGACTGGCAGCGCCTGCAAGAGGCGGCAATAATGTCAAGTGAGTCGGGATTTGGTAGCCGGTGACGCGACACGGCCAAGCTCGGAATCTAAGGAACGTTAAGAATGCGCCCAGCAGGCCACACCACCTTTGTTATGCCAGCACTATTGCTTGCATTGACCACAGTGCCGGCACTGGCCGATGTGCAAGTGGACCTGACCGCTATCGGTGGGCAGACTGCGGCGGATGCTCGCATCGCACCGGGAAAGGCACCCGTGCAGCTGCGCTATCCCGGCGAAACCCCGCCAACACGGATATTGCTCACCCCACCTGCGTCGGTGCGCCAATCACAAGAAACACCAAAAATTTTGGGACCCGCTGACGCCACGGCAATTGAGGTACAACCAGCGACAGCTTCACCGGTTCCGGCACCCGTTCCAACACCGCCAGCAAGAGCAACCGCACCAACCCCTGTTACAACGCCGACCATAAGCGCGGCCGCCCCGACACCGCAGCGTGTCGAGGCCCTTCCGGTACCCTCAGTTGAGCAGGCAACACAAAACGTCCAGCCTACGCCTTCCGTGGCACAACAAGCACCTGCCGCCGCTGCGGCTGCACGAGCACCTTTGGTCCCCCCTGCTCCCCCTGCGCTGAGTGCGGCACCCGTATCCCCGGTAACCGCACCGACATTGACACAAACTCCAGTGGAAACCGTCCAGGAGCCACCTGTTCAGGTAGCAAGCCTGCCTGCCCCGCAATCAGCAAGCCATCGCCTAAACTTTGAAGGAAGCACAGCTGATATTCTGGGCGGAGCCCGTGACGAATTGGAAATGATCGCCATAGAGCTGATGCGTCATGATGATCGGATCGAGATCCAGGCCTTTGCGGGAACAGCCGGAGACGTGAGTTCCGATGCCCGCCGCCTGTCCCTTAAGCGGGCACTCAATGTGCGCAAGTTCCTCGTTGAACGAGGCGTGTTGCAAAGCCGCATTGATGTCCGCGCACTCGGCGGCACCCGCGACAGCGGCCCTGCTAATCGGGTCGATATTCTATTGAGCAGTCGATAACACCAAGCAAGCCGAGGGGAGAGAATATGGACAGTCAGGATGGCGTGACTTTATCGCGACCTCGCCCCTATCTCACCCGCATGCTGCTCTTCTTAACGTTGGTGGGCTTTCTCGGACTTATTCTGCTGCCGCAATTCTCCGAAGCCTTTATGGCCAATCCGGGCCTCAATGGTCTGATTGTCGGCGTCTTGATCATCGGCACGCTTTATGCCTTTCGTCAGATCCTGGTTCTCGGACCAGAAATCCGCTGGGTGAATTCCTTCAGACGGTCTGATCCAGGCCTCGCGCTTCCAAAGCCGCCTAAGCTTTTGGCCCCCATGGCGACCATGTTTGGGAACCGCACCACCCACGTGGTGCTCAGCGCCTTGTCCATGCGCTCCCTGCTCGACAGCCTGGCCTCGCGCCTGGAAGAACAGCGTGAAATCTCGCGCTATATGATTGGGCTTCTGATTTTCTTAGGGCTTCTGGGCACCTTCTGGGGCCTGCTCGCCACTGTCTCCTCCATCGCCGGCACGCTCGACTCCCTGGATGTCGACGCCGCAGACAGCCTCACGGTTTTCAGCACGCTTCGCGAAGGCTTGCAGGAGCCACTCCGGGGCATGGGCACAGCCTTCTCCTCCTCACTCTTTGGTCTTGCAGGATCGCTCATTCTGGGTTTCCTCGACCTCCAGGCAGGTCAGGCGCAAAACCGCTTCTACAATGAGCTGGAAGAATGGCTCTCCACAGTCACCGACATTGTCGGCACCAATGGGGACACAGCGCCCTCAGCTGACCCAAGTCAGACACTCATGGCGCTCGCCAATCAGATCGCCGCGCTTACCGAGCAAATGCGCGCAGAACAACATCTGGTCAACGGTCTTGCACGCAACCAGGAAGCCCTGCAGCCCGTGCTGGAGCGCCTCACCCGCGCGCTGGAGCAAGAGGGCCGTTAAGCCCCGGTAGATCCCATGGCCATTTCCCACCGCATCAGAAGCAGAGCACCAAGCGCCGACTATTGGCCGGGCTTTGTGGACGCTATGGCGACGCTTTTGCTGGTGCTGGTCTTTCTGCTCTCCATCTTCATGCTGACTCAGTTCTTTCTTGCGCAGTCCATCACCGGCAAGGACAGCGCGCTCGATCGCTTGCGGTCCCAGGTTTCTGAATTGGCTGATCTGTTGGCCTTAGCCCAGCTTGAGAACGCTGACCTGCAATCCACCGTGGCGTCCCTCTCCAGCGCCCTTGCAAGCGCGGAGGATGAACAGTCCCGGCTCGCGGGCCTGCTTGCAGAAGGTGCCGGGTCAGGCGATCGCGAGGCGGGGCTTCTCTCCGAACTTGACGAGGAACGGCAAATCAGTGCGCAAGCTCTCGCACAGGTGGAGCTGGTGAACCAGCAGCTGGCAGCGCTCCGCCGTCAGCTGGCGGCACTCGAACAGGCACTCGAAGCCGCCGAAGCAAAAGACAGAGAGTCCGACGCGCAGATCGCTGATCTCGGCCGCCGTCTCAACTCCGCACTTGCCCAAAAGGTTCAGGAGCTCGCCCGCTATCGCTCTGATTTCTTTGCCCGCCTGAAAGAAGCCCTCGGCAATCGCGACGACATTGAAGTTGTCGGCGACCGCTTTGTGCTCCAATCGGAAATTCTCTTCGCGTCAGGGTCAGCAGACATCAGCCCGGCCGGTCAGCGGGAGCTTCGCAAAATCGCTGTGGCCATTCGGGAAATCACCGCGGAGATCCCCGGTGACATCAACTGGATCCTGCGGGTGGACGGGCACACAGATTCCACCCCTATCCGCACCTCGGAGTTTCCATCAAATTGGCATCTGGCCAATGCCCGCGCCCTGTCAGTGGTTCAATACCTGATCGAGGGCGGCGTCAGCGAACGCAGGCTCTCATCTGCCGGCTTTGCAGAATTCCATCCGCTGGCTGACGGCACAGGTGAAGCCACCAACCGCCGCAATCGCCGTATCGAATTCAAACTTACCGAGCGCTGAAGCGTTTCCAGGATAAGTAGAGCCGGTTATCCGTCGGGAATCGCGGACAAGTAATGTGTCAAAACTCAGCGCTCAGCGTGTTTATTAGGCGGCTGTCGCGTTAGACGCCGGTGCCTCCAGGTCTTCTTTGGGTCCAAAGAACTCAAAGTGTATTTGAGAGCGTGGGACATTCCAGCCAACCAGAGTTCGGTTTACAGCTGCCATAAACAGTTTTGGCCCACAGAAATAATAGTCCGCATCCCGCTGACCCACGACGCTTTCAATAAGCTCAGCATCGACAAACCCATCACTCACATTTGCCGACACCCCTTTTGCGATCTCGTCGGAGGGACGGTCACTATACCGGAAGTGAACCTTCAGATTGGGATGGTCCTTCTGCAACCGGTCAATATCCGCCTTGAATGCCTGATGCTTTTCATCAATGCACCCATAGATGAAGCTGATATCGCGTGCGGGCATCGTTTCCAGAGCAACGAGGAGCATGCTGAAGACTGGCGTAATCCCAACACCACCAGCGAGCAATACGAGCGGGCGGTCTGCCCCCATTGACTGGTCGAGGACAAACTCACCGCTCGGTGCTGCAAGCTCAACCGTCTGGCCAACATCCACCGATTTATGCAGCAGATTGGAAACATATCCGTCCGGCACGCCCTGACCTGCTTCCCGCTTCACGCTGATGCGAAAATGCGCCTCGCCTGGTCTGCCCGACAGGCTGTAGTTCCGCATTGTCGTTGAGCCATCTTCGGATGGAACTCTAAGCGAAATATACTGACCTGGCTTGAACGGCGGCACTGCTGTGCCATCATCGGGTGCGAGATAAAGCGAAGTGATGACCTCGCTTTCCTTCTCCTTCTTCACAACCTTGAACTCTTTGAAATCTCGCCACCCGCCGGGCGCGGCCGCCTGTTCGTCGTAAATTTCGCGCTCACGCCCTGTTAGAATACCTGTAAGCACGCCATACGCCGCCGCCCAGGCGTCAATCACCTCATCGGTCGCAGCCTCTCCAAGAACCTCTTTGATGGAAGCCAACAAGTTCTCACCAACAATCGGATAATGCTCCGGCTTGATCTGCAGCGAAGCATGCTTCTGCGCAATAACCTCGACGGCTCCCGTCAACGCCCCGAGATTGTCGATGTTTGCAGCATACGCACAGATCGCCGCCGCAAGCGCCTGCTGCTGTCCACCAGATGCCTGGTTCGCAGGGTTGAAGAAGGCACGGACTTCCGGGTTCTTTTCAAACATCCGTACATAGAAATGGCGCGTCAGCGTCTCTCCATTTTCCTGAAGAGCGGGTACTGTAGACTTGACGATAGATATTTCTTTTTCACTGAGCATGTTTGACCACCTTAAATATGTATTTCAAATACCTATTTAAGGTGGTAGAGATTATTGTCAAGTGAAGACAGGTGGAAAATGAAACTGACTGCATTCACAGATTATTCGCTGCGCGCCCTGATGTTCCTTGCCGTACATCCAGACCGCCTCTGCACGACCAAAGAAATCGCAGAGACGTTTCAGATATCCCAAAACCATATGGTCAAAGTGGCCTACCAACTTTCCAAGTTGGGGTATGTCGAAACTCAAAAAGGGAAGAATGGCGGCATGAAACTGTCGCGTCCGCCAGAAGACCTAAACTTGGGCGAAGCAATTCGGGGACTGGAACCAGACTTTCATCTCGTTGAATGCTTCAACCGGAAAGACGACAACTGCAGGATCAGCAGCGCGTGCCAGTTCAAATCGGTACTCTTTGAAGCCCAGAGCGCCTTCCTGAATGTGCTCGACGACTACACATTGGCGCAAATCACTGAAAACGAACTTGACCTGCTGGGCGCACTCGGCACCGCTTAGGGACCTGACCCTCTCGCCGCTCCGAAAGGCAGCATTCCTACCTGCTCAAACGAGAAAGGCTCAATTTCAAACAAACGTTTGACTTAAACGATCGTTTGATTTACTCATAGATCATGACCAAGCCAACAAAAGAACGATTGCTCGATGCCGCCGAACGGCTCTGCGCAGCCAATGGCATCGACGGCACCTCTATTCGCGCCATCACGGACGCAGCAGGCGCCAATGTTGCAGCGGTAAACTTTCACTTTGATGGCAAGTCGGGGCTCATTCGAGAGATGTTCGCCCGGCGCCTCGTGCCGCTGGCTGAGCGACGCCTAGAACTTCTTAAAGCCCTGCAGAGCGATGAACGCACCGCAAACGCAGGCGAGCTGCTGGACGCTTTCATGACCCCTCTCTTGGAACTCATGTCAAAAGCCGATCCGAACACCCAGGCATTCGCCAAGCTGTTCGCCCGCACCGTTGTCGAACCAACCGACGCCATCAAAGAGATTTTCGGCGGTGAGCTCACGGCCTATTCTGAGACGTTCCTCAATGCCTTTGAAAAAGCCCTCCCCCACCTCAGTCGCCTGGAACTCGTCCTGCGGCTGGACTTCGCCATCGGCGCTATCGCTCACGCATTGAGCGATCAGACACGCCTCGCTGCGCTAGGGGCGACTCCGGACCCGAAGCGAACACATGCAAGCCTTCGAGCCTTCCTCATTGCAGGTCTCGAAGCGCCGGCTTTCAGTGAGTGACCCACCATGTCCAATCGGTTTGAATTTCCCGTCGGCTACCTGCAGCTCCACGACGATGCCAACTACAATTTTCAACTGAACCGGTGGCTGACTTATTGGGACGAGGATGAAGTCCGGCGTGTCGCCGCCAACATATCCGATCTGGCAACATGGAAGTCTGAGTTGCTACAGACGGCAAAAACCTGTGAAGCCGACAACAGGGCACTCAATGCGGCTTTTTACTACCGTGCCGCCGAGTTCTTCATTGCGCCCAATGACCCAGATAAACTCATTGCCTACAACCGCTTTAGAGAATTGTTCTACAGCGAAATAGACGACCTGCCGATGACCCGCGTCGATATTCCCTACGAAGGCGCCACCCTGCCCGCTCTCATATTCCCTGCCGACGGTCCCAAGCGTGAGACAGTGTTGGTTCATGGCGGCTTTGACTCGTTCAAAGAAGAGTTCATTGAGATGGCGGCGACATTCACCCGCCAGGGCATTGAGTTCATCCTGTTTGAAGGCCCCGGGCAGGGCGAGCCTCTGATGCTGAGCCACATCTCCATGCCAAACGATTGGGAACGACCCGTCAGCGCAATCCTGGACCACCTGCAAATCTCGTCCTGCAGCCTCATCGGCATCTCATTGGGCGGGTACCTTGCACCACGCGCCGCGGCCTTTGACAAACGCATCCAAAGAGTTGTTGCCTATGACGTGCTCGAAGATTTCCTGGGCTGCCTGTCTGCAAAGCTCGACCCCGGCGCTCAAAAGCTGCTCGGCTTCCTCATGCGTATTCGCGCGAGGAAGACGATCAACACGCTAATGTCCGGTGTGATCAAAAAGGACGAATTCGCCAGGTGGGCATTTGGCCATGGCATGCATGTGAGCGGAACAAACAAACCCTATGACTACCTGAAATGGGTCGAGAGCTTTACGACCAAGCCATTCGCCCATCTCATCGACCAGGACTTCCTGCTCCTGGGCGGAACGGAAGACCACCTGGTCCCCCTGCCGCAATTTTTCAGTCAGGCTGGCAACCTGCCCAACGCCCGCTCACTCACAACACGTTTGTTTACTGACAAAGAACAGGCAAGCAGCCATTGCCAGGTGGGCAACCTGCAACTTGCAGCGGATTGGATCGCGAACTGGCTGGTCTTTCAGCTGGAGCATCCAGACAAGTAAGCTGATTACTCGGCGCGTGGCGGCAACATCTCACAGACCAGGATCTTCGGGTCAAAGACGCCGCTGATCAGCATCTTGTCGCCATAGGAAGCAGCGGTGCTCGAACCCGACAGCTGGTCACCCAGATTGAGGTATACCGTGTCAGCAGTACCGCCGCCCCCTTCTCTTGGACTGAGCCGAACAACCTGGCTTGGCGAAATCTGCTTTGCGTCGGCCGCGTGATTGATGAAATCAACAAGCTTTGGATGTGCCCCAATCAACAGCGTGCCATCAGGTGCCACGTCCACATTATCGAGGCCGGATCCGAGAGAGACAAAATCAAAAGCGGTTAGGTCGCCTGTCTCAATGTTTCGATCATAGATATTAAGTGCCATGCCGCTTGTCTCAGCTACATACACCGTCTTGCCATCTGGAGAGACATTGACGCCATTGGCATAGCCCAGATCACCGGCCACTTCGCGTACAGACGTACCATCAAAATAGACAAGGTTCGCCTGGCTCAGGATCAGAACATCACTCAACGCGTTCCAAAACTCTGAAGCGCTGCCATGATCATTTGTCGCGTAAAAAGCGCTGTGACCAACAGGCTGCACATCATTCAATGCGAACATTCCTTGGTCTTTCACCGTTGCCCGATGAGACAGGATGCCGTCTTCCGCAACATCAAACAGCTCAACGCTATCGACATTGCCTGTATGATTGACAACGGCGAGAGTGCGCACACCTGCCTCATCCACATAAAGACCGAGACCATGGGGTTGGAATGCCGCCGGCACATGGGCCGTAACCGGTCGCAGCGCCCAGGTCGAGGGATCGCCCTTAAGGTCGATCACGTAAATGCCGCCACGCACATTCTCTGCGCCTGCCGTGATGGCCCGACGGTCCGTCGCGGACACAAAAGCCATGCCCCGTTCATGATCAATCACGAGATCTTCAGGCCCCGGCGGTGATGTCAGCACCGTGCATTGAGGAGAGACCTCCATGGCCGCTGTCAGCGTCGTGAGCTGACCCGCATTTGTAAAAAACCGCACGCCGATAAAGCTCAACGTGGCGATAATGATAATGACGGTTACAACGATGTTACGAGTAAGCGATGTCATAAATTCCCCTAAACCTGGAATGTCCCTTGGAGGCTAGTCATTGGCGGCAAAGGCAGGCGGCGCTGTCTCTCCGGCCGCAAGTGCCAGTGCATCGGCACTGAACTGCAAAGACGCAAGGCGGGCATAAAGCCCTCCTTCCGCAACAAGTGCATCATGAGTGCCTTCCGCAACAATCCGTCCGTGATCCATCACAATAATACGGTCAGCTTTACGCACCGTGGCGAGACGGTGAGCGATGACGATCGTCGTACGCCCGGCCATGAGCCCTTCAAGGGCTTGCTGCACGAACTTTTCACTCTCAGCGTCAAGCGCACTCGTCGCTTCATCCAAAAGAAGTACCGGCGCGTTCCGCAAAATGGCCCGCGCAATGGCAATGCGCTGACGCTGACCGCCCGAAAGCGTCACCCCACGCTCTCCAAAAACCGTGTCATATCCCTGCGGCAGATCGCCTAGAAACTCATCAATGTGCGCAGCTTTTGCAGCGGCGCGCACTTCTTCGTCGCTCGCATCCGGACGCCCATAGCGAATGTTCTCCCGGGCACTCATCCCAAACACAACCGTCTCCTGCGGCACCAGCGCAAAGCGGCGACGCACCTCGCTTGGGTCTCCATCTGGAAGGGCAACACCATCAAGCTGGATACGGCCTGATTGAGGATCAAAGAACCGCAGAAGGAGTTGAAAGAGCGTACTTTTGCCAGCACCGGAGGGTCCGACAATCGCAACCGTCTCGCCCGGGCGCACAGAGAGGGTTAAGCCATCCAACGCGGAAACATCAGGGCGGGTCGGATAGGAGAAGCCGACATTCTCAAACCGAAGATCACCCAGCGAGGGTTCTGGCAAGGCAACGGGATTGGCCGGCACTTTGATTTCCGGCTCAATATGCAAGAGCTCCATCAAGCGTTCTGTCGCGCCCGCCGCCATCTGTACATCACCCCAGACCTCAGATAGGGCGGCCATCGACATGGCTGCCATCAATGCATATAGGGTGAATTGCAGAAGCTCACCACCGGTCATCGTACCTGTGATGACTTCCTGCGCACCCACCCACAAAACACCAAAAACGCTTGAGAGTCCCAAAAACATGACCAGCGCTGTGAGCACAGACCGCGCCTGGATACGGCTGCGGGCTGCAATGAAGGAAGCCTCAACCGTCTGCGCAAAGGAAGATCGGTCAATCGCTTCATGATTAAACGCCTGCACGGTCTGCATGGCGTTCAGCGTTTCACCACCAAAGGCGCTGGTATCGGCAATACGGTCCTGACTGAGGCGCGAAAGGCGGCGCACCCAACGACCGAAAACAATCAGCGGCAGCATGATGACCGGTATCGCAAGCAACACGAGGCCGGAGAGACCAGGGCTCGTATAGGTCATCATCGTCGCGGCACCGAAAAACAGAAACATATTGCGCAGTGCAATCGATGCGCTTGAGCCAACCACTGTCTTGATCAGCGTCGTGTCCGCGGTCAGACGGGAGAGCACTTCCCCTGTTCGCATGGTTTCAAAAAAGGCCGGCGAAAGCCGCGTCACATGATCGTAAACCGCCGAACGCAGGTCAGCGACCACCCTCTCGCCAATCCAACTAACAAAATAGAAGCGCGCGGCACTCGATATGCCGAGCAGAGCCGCGACCAAAATGAGCACAAGGAAATATTGATCAATGAATTGGACATCGCCCTCACTGATCGCATCCATCACCCGCCGAGCCGCAACAGGAAAAGCCAGGGTCGACAGGGTGGCGATAACAAGCATCACGAAGGCGCCAGACAACATGCCCTTGTAGGACAGGACAAACGGGATCAGGCCCATAATAGGTCGCACAGCACGGCTCTTCGTCCGTCGCAGGGCTTCTTCTTCGATCGCTTCCGCGACCGTGTTGGCACTCTCGCTCATATATGTCCGGCTTTGGCTGGCTTGTGGTCGACCCAAAAGGGTAAGGAGGAGATATAGCAACAGCGCCTGGTAGAAACTAGGGCCAGGCTGCTTGAATCCCGCTGAATCCCACCCTGACTACCTGCGCGAAAGGCCACAGAAGACCAACCAGCCCCATTCCTTCTTCAGGACCCCGATCAGAGCTCAGCGAGAGGGTCCACCAGGGCCTTGCAATAGGCTGAAAGCTCCGCTATACACCCGCTTTCCCGGGCGCTTTGCGCGCCTGAACGGGCGGATTTGGCCGCCTGACACTTCTTTTGAGCGAGCAAGCGTTATGAAAAAGGACACCCATCCTGACTACCACATGATCACCGTGGCAATGACGGACGGCACCACCTATCAGACTCGGTCCACATATGGCGCCGAAGGGGACACGCTGACGCTGGATATCGATCCAACGACACACCCAGCCTGGACAGGTGGCACAGGCGCATTGCTCGACCGCGGTGGTCGCGTGAGCCGGTTTAAGAAAAAATACGACGGTCTCGGCGTCTAAGCCCAGACGGCTTCCGGAGGTTCTACCTCCGACACACCAACAAAAAAGCCCCGGCATGCCGGGGCTTTTTGCTGTTTGGAACGCCAAACAATGTCAGTGCCGAGTTGGCCGGCTGCCGAGCGCTTCCTGGAAAAAGGCTTCTGCCCTCTCCCGCTGTTCAGCAAGGCTCGAGTGGTCAACCTCTTCACCTGTACGCATCTGGGCATCCAACCGGTCGATCCGACGATAGATATTCTCAGAGCGCACAATCAATTCTTTCAGCGCATCGGGTAGAAGATCCGTCCCATTAAGCTTCTTTGCCCGCCCGAGCTCACGTCCGCCCAGCGCATATTTATCTGACAGCGCATCGTTTTCAGTCATGTCGCCTTCGTTGACCGCCTTCTGAACCAAAAGCCACGCGGCAACCTGCATCAATCGTGTCGTCAGGCGCATGCTTTCAGTGGCATAGGCCAGAGCTGTGGCCCTGGGAAGGTCCTTCGCTTGGTCCCGACCAGGACCATCAAGATAGGTCGCTGCCTCTTCCACAAGCGCCATGCCTTCACGATAGGTCCGCTGAAAGAGCTGCGACCCGCCAAAAGGCGACCGACCATCTCCGTTTTCACCACCACCGCTTGTTTTGTTGCCGAAACTCATAAGACCACTCACTGTTAATCATGTTGCCGACGCCCATGAGCAAGCAGACACCAGCACGTAGCCAGCGACCGTACCAACCAAGGACGCGTTGCGCTTCAACTATCAACAAGCATGCCATCCGGTTTTGTCTCAAATTGAGACAAAAAGTCGGGCGTCAAAACCCTGCCAGGGTTGATCAAATTGGATTTGAACTAGATGTAGTGGGGGAGTCGCTGAAAGGCGGAACGTGTAGTTGGAGCACCACACAAAAAATGAGCCACAGTTGCCTGCGGCTCAAGTTCTAACAGGGAGGCGTCAAACAGAGTGGATAGGAGCCACTCAAATCCAGATGACTGGATTACGCCTCTAAACAATACATAAGGACTGGCTAACAAATAGTTAAAATTGAGCGAGAGCGCAGTCACAAGACCTAAAATAGCCGCTCTATACTTGATCAGAATCAAAAGAACTCATTTGTTACAAGGACTTAACAAATCCCTTGGCAGAATCATCATTTTCGAAAAACTGCCTCAGCTTCACTCAAACTGCCCTGCTTTGAGGCGATCATGGCTTCGGAACGCGCAATTTCGTCCGTAAGCAAAGTGATTCGTTCTTTGAGCTCATCGACACCCAGAAGAGAAATATCCTCTTTCGCCAGCACCTGAAGGCTGTCAGGCACGCGTTTGGGCTCCAAGTCTTCTTTGTCCATGCGCCCTCTCCTCATCGTTGGATCGTGATCCGCTGCCCTGTTGCGCGAACCGCCCAATCATTGAATGGTGAGCCACTTTGCCATTTCATATCCTCACCTCAAAGACAAAGAGTGTTCTGAATGTCCTCAAATCTGCCGACCAATATGACCGCCATCAAAATTCCAGAGCCCGGCGGACCGGAAGTCCTCACCCCAACCGAAGTGCCGCTGCCAACACCAGGACACGGCGAAATTCTGGTGAGGATTGCAGCCGCAGGTGTGAACCGCGGGGACCTTGTGCAGCGCATCGGCCTCTACCCTGCCCCGAAAGGCGTCACAGATACGCCGGGCCTGGAGTTTGCGGGAGAGGTTGTCGCGCTGGGCACCGGCACATCCCGCTGGTCCCTCGGCGACAATGTCTGTGCCCTGGTTGCCGGTGGCGGTTATGCCGAGTATGCCATCGTTCACGAAACCCATGCCCTGCCTATCCCAGATGGCTACTCAATGGTGGAAGCTGCTGCGTTGCCAGAAACCATCATGACGGTCTGGACCAATGTCTTTGATCGCGGCCGATTGCAGCCCGGCGAAACACTTCTGATCCATGGCGGCACCAGTGGCATTGGCACCACCGCCATTCAGATGGCTGTTGCCTGGGGCGCGAAGGTCTTTGCCACAGCCGGGTCAGACGAAAAAGCCCGCAAATGTGAAGAGCTGGGCGCCCGGCGCGGCATCAATTATCGCGCAGAAGATTTTGTCATGGTGATGGATGAAGCAACCAGCGGCCAGGGGGCCGACGTGATCTTTGACATGGTCGGCGGCGATTACATCCAGCGCAACATTACCTGCGCAGCGCGCGGTGGTCGGATCGTCAACATCGCCTATCAGCAGGGCTCGGTGGCAGAGGTGAACTTTCTGCCCTTGATGTTGAAACAAGTGACCCTCACCGGCTCTACCTTGCGCGCACGACCGCTGGAGGAGAAAACCGTCCTCACAGAGACAGTCCTCCGAGAAGTATGGCCCTGGATCGCCGCAGGCCGCCTGAAGCCCATCGTGGACAGCACGTTCCCGCTCAGAGACGCAAAAGCAGCCCATGAGCGCATGGAAAAGGGCGGGCATATTGGAAAAATCATCCTGACTGTTTAATTGGCCGCCAGAGGTCTTCCCAGAACGCCCGGAAAGGCTTATAAGACCCGTATTCCGTTCATTTTCAGTGGCATACGCCGATCTCAGGCGCCAATCTCAGGGGATGGCCCCTGAGGCAAAGGAGAAGATATGTCTAAGCCGCTCATGCCAAAGGCTGCTGCCGTCTGGCTCGTAGATAACACCTCACTGACCTTCGATCAGGTCGCCGACTATTGCGGTCTGCATCCACTTGAAGTGAAGGGCATTGCCGATGGCGACGTCGCCCAGGGCATCAAGGGCATGGACCCTGTCGCCTCTGGTGAGCTGACGCGTGCCGAAATTGAGCGCTGCCAGGAAAATCCAAACGAGCGGCTCCAGTCTGCGGAGCGCAAGCATGAAGTGCCTGCGCCAAAGCCCCAGAAGGGCCCCCGCTACACACCTGTGTCGCGCCGTCAGGATCGCCCGGACGCCATCGCCTGGCTGCTGCGGAACCACCCTGAGCTCCCAGACGCGCAAGTGGGACGCCTTGTGGGCACAACCAAACCAACCATCCAGTCAATCCGCGACCGGACCCATTGGAACTCCCAGAACATCAAGCCGGTCGATCCGGTCACGCTCGGCCTCTGCAGCCAGATGGAGCTGGATGCTGCGGTACAGAAAGCCGCTGACAAGCTGGAACGCGCTCGCAAGAAAGCAGAAAAAGCCGCCCGCAAAGCTGGCACGCTTCTTCCTGCAGAAGAAACAACAGGCGAAGCAACAGCCGATCCGTTGGGTCTTGCGCGTCCTGCAGCCCACGAAGTTCCGGCCGATCAGTTGAACGTGCCATCCATCGATGACGCCGATCCATCAGAGCCAAAACCATTTGCGGTGAGCGATGTATCGGATGCCTTTACAGCGGCACCGAAGCCCAAGGAAGTTGAAGCCGCACCAGACGTCGACTCTGTCTTCGCAAAGCTCAAAGACCTGAAGGTTGAAGGCGACGACGAAAACAAAGAATAACGCTCACCAAGCGGAGCGATAATGATCAGGGGCTGCCATCACGGCGGCCCCTTTTTAGTTGAGGTAACGACCAGACACTCAAACGTCAGTCCGCCCCTGCCCGAGCTGATAGATCATCAGATATCAGCTGCTTTTTCCAGAGTCCCGCGCAAAGACCCAAAGGAGAAAACTGGTCCCACCAGTAAGAAAAAGGAACAAAGGTATGATCCCCAGTCCGACATCTGGCAATGCTGACGGATCGCAGCCACAGGGCACATAAGGTCGTCCAAATGTGACGAACATAATGATCGTCCAGAGCATCGATCCAGCAATCCCAACACCTACATAGTTAGACCAATGGGTTAGACCCAAACGGCGAAGCACCAGATGCGACGGCACTCCGATTGTCAGCGTAATATGATAGGCGTGAAATGTTATCCCAGAGAGATAGGCGGCAATTGCCCAGGGAAACGTAAGTCGCACCTGTGGCTCAACCCAATCGTAGATTGGCGCGCCGGTTGAAAGCCAATATGCGGCCAACAACAAAGTCAGAAGCGCTCCGACAATCAGCGGAACGAGAATGAAGCTCCGAACAATGTGCGGCATGCATTGTGACCCTTCAAGCTTTCGACCACTGACACCAACCGTGATCAGCTGTGAGAGATAGACTTGAAACGCGCCAATGAAAGGGCAACGAAAAGGCAAATTTGGGGCATCATCCCCCTCTTGGCTATCCGCCGGACACCAATCCCGCCTCGGCCATTACCGCCGTGATCTCATCGAGGATCGCAGGATCATCAATGGTCGCGGGCATCTTCCATGTCTCTCCATCGGCGATCTTGCGCATCGTGCCGCGCAGGATTTTGCCTGACCGTGTTTTCGGCAGACGTTGAACCACCAGCGCCGTCTTGAAAGCCGCCACAGGTCCGATCTTATCGCGAACAAGCTGCACCGCTTCACGCGCAATATCGCCGTCGCTACGATCAACGCCTGCATTGAGCACCAGCAGTCCGACGGGCACCTGGCCTTTGAGTTTGTCAGCGATGCCCATGACGGCACACTCGGCAACATCCGGGTGCCCCGCCAACACTTCTTCCATACCGCCCGTGGAGAGCCTGTGCCCCGCCACGTTGATGATGTCGTCGGTGCGGCTCATGATGTAGAGATAGCCGTCTTCATCCATGAAGCCCGCGTCGGCGGTTTTGTAAAAACCTGGATAGTCTTCAAGGTAGGAAGACCGAAAACCCTCATCATTTTCCCAGAGCGTTGGAAGACATCCCGGCGGCAAGGGAAGTTTTACAACAATCGCGCCGGTCTCACCGGTCGCAACTGGCTTTGCCGCTTCGTCCACCACCTGAACGTCATAGCCGGGCATAGCTACCGTCGGCGAGCCATGTTTGACCGGCAGCGCACCGAGGCCAACAGGGTTTGCCGCAATCGACCAGCCAGTCTCCGTCTGCCACCAGTGATCAATAACAGGCACCTTAAGCGCGTTTTCAGCCCACTGGATCGTGTCCGGGTCTGCCCGTTCGCCTGCAAGGAACAATGTTTCAAAACCACTCAAGTCATAGTTCGCAATGAGGGAGGCTTTCGGATCCTCCTTTTTGATCGCCCGGAATGCCGTTGGTGCGGTGAAGAAGGCCCGGACTTTATGTTCGGAAATCACCCGCCAGAAGGTGCCCGCATCCGGCGTCCCCACGGGTTTACCTTCAAACAGGATGGTCGTGCAGCCGTGCAACAGCGGTCCATAGACGATGTAGGAGTGTCCCACGACCCAACCCACATCAGACGCGGCCCACCAGACATCGCCCGGGTCCATTCCATAGACGTTCTTCATGGACCATTTAAGTGCCACCATGTGGCCGCCATTGTCCCGCACAACACCCTTGGGTTGGCCTGTCGTGCCGGAGGTGTAGAGCACGTAAAGCGGGTCGGTCGCCGCAACATCAACGCATGCCGGTTTGTTGTCGCTTGCCGCCGCCTTCTCCATCTCCTGTTTCCAGTCGAGATCGCGACCAGGCGTCAATTCAGCAGGTTCTTGTTCGCGCTGCAGGATGATGCACGTTTCAGGTTTGTGGGAGGCCAGCTCAATCGCGCCATCAAGAAGAGGCTTGTAGGCAATGACGCGACCAGGCTCGATCCCGCAGGAGGCCGTGACAATCAGCTTTGGTTTCGCGTCATCAATCCGTGTCGCAAGCTCATTAGCCGCGAAGCCACCAAACACGACTGAATGCACAGCACCAAGACGCGCACAGGCAAGCATCGCCACCGCCGCCTGAGGCACCATCGGCATATAAAGGATTACCCGGTCACCAACACCCACGCCATTGGCCTGCAGCACGCCGGCAAAGGTTGCAACTTTGTCCAGCAACTCCGCATAGGTGAATGTTTTCTGTTTGCCCGTAATGGGGGAATCATAGATGAGAGCTGCTTGTTCACCGCGGCCGGCCTCCACATGACGGTCGAGACAATTGTAGCAAGTGTTGCAGGTGGCTCCAGAAAACCAGTTGGCACCGCCGCCATCTGTTTCCAATACGCTGTCCCAGGGACGTGACCAGTCAATTTCCTGCGCGGCATCTGCCCAGAAACCTTCTGGATCACTTTTCCAAGCCTCATAGGTTTCAGCGTAACGACTCATGGTACTTTCCCTCCCGGCCTTGATCTTCTTCGCACAGCATCACGTGAAGCTGTGTTTTTTCTTTTGATATAGCATTTCCAGGTGAAGTGGGTGCCGGTTCACCGTCCGGAAATGCGGCGACTTAAAGTCTAGATCGGTTCATCCGATTCATGCAGAAAGTGGACCGATCAAATGACTGTTTCAAGCCTGCTGGAGCTTTGCAAGCCTCACGTGGCGGAAGTCAGGCCTGACGGAGAAAACGCTCGATGGATATGATTGTTGACCCCTGGTTCTACGCAGCAGCCATTCCCGCCGTCCTGCTTGTCGGGCTCTCGAAAGGCGGCTTTGCAGGGGGGCTGGGCATTCTGGGCGTGCCCATGATGGCGCTGGTTATTTCTCCGCTACAGGCCGCCGGCATCCTGCTGCCTATTCTCATTGTCATGGACCTGATTGGCGTCTGGGCCTATCGCAAGAGCTTTCATCTGAAGAACCTGATGATCATGGTACCGGGCGCAGCCATCGGCATTCTGATTGCCGCGCTGACCGCAAGCTACGTCACCGACAATTTCGTGCGTCTTCTCGTTGGGGGCATTGCTGTCGCTTTTGCTCTCGACCATTGGATCGGGCGACGCGCGGAGGCAGCCCCGAAGCAAGTTAATCAGACAAAGGGGACTGCCTGGGGCGCTGTCGGAGGCTTCACCAGCTTTGTCGCCCATGCGGGCGGCCCACCTTTCCAGATTTACATGCTCCCGCAGAAGCTAGACAAAAGACTCTATGTCGGCACCAGCGTCATGTTCTTCTGGGCGGTAAACCTGATCAAGGTGCCACCCTATGCGCTGCTAGGACAGTTTGAGATTACCAACCTCTCCACATCGCTCATGCTGATGCCTTTGGCCCCCATTGGCATGTGGATGGGCATCAAGGCGCTCGACCTGATCCCGGAGAAACCATTCTACCGCTTTGCCTACATGGCCCTGTTTCTGGTGGGCTGCAAACTCGTCTGGGACGGCGGCACCGGCGCCTTCCTCTAACCGACGCGGCCACTGCTACTCAGATATAGAGCAGGACAATGGAACCGACGATCAAGCTCGCCATTGCTCCATTAAAGAGGCGCAACGAACGCGGTGACGTCAGGAACCGCCCAATGACCGTGCCGAATGAACACCAGAAGCTCGACAGGGGAAAAGACACCGCGAGAAAGACACCCGCAATGATGAGTGTCTGGAATTCGTAATTTCCTTCATCGGACGTGAACGCCGTAAGGCCCGCAATCCCGACCATCCAAGCCTTTGGATTGACCCACTGAAACAAGGCGGCTTGCACAAAGGTAAGGGGCGCACTTTTCGCCTGTGCGTCTTCTGGCTTCGCCGCAGTCCCTATCTTCCAGGCAAGAAACAACAGATAGGCCGTGCCCAGCCATTTGAGGATTTCGTGCACCTGAGGATAGACCGCGAACAGCTGTGAGAAACCCAAGCCGAGTGCAACGACCATCCCGGAAAACCCCAATGCAATGCCGAGCATATGGGGAATAGTCCGCCAGTAGCCGAAATTGGCACCGGACGCCATCACCATAATATTGTTGGGACCCGGCGTTCCTGTACTGGCAATAGCGAACGCGAACATGGGCAGAAGAACAGACAACATCACTCACCTCAAACGCTAAGGCCGTAATATTGGTTCTTTCTCCCGGATTACAAACCGGCTGCGCAACATGCGCTCTTATACAGGCACGGTGTCGGCATCGGTCGTTTTGATCGCCGCTCAAGCACGCCCTATACGCGGCTCCCCGCCATCAGCGGCAGAGCTTGGGCCAAAAGACTTATCAAGCACATGGGTAGAATCTTCCGCGAGCTTGATGGCCTCGCTCAACAGCGATAGCACGCGGATGTTGTTTTCCAGCACGTGATGCGCTTCTTCGCGATGATCATCCACAATCTTCCCACACCGCTTAACGACATCGGCGCGCACCGCGGTGAGAATGTCTTCCAGGCGATAGCCGTTTTCATTGTCATCGGAGACGAGGAAACGGGTCATGATCGGCCTCCTTTCTGAGGTCTGAGAGGCCTTTATTCTCCGATGTCCGGCTTAAAATGGCCTGAAAAAACACGGTTACCGTCAAACAGGGTACGGGCCGAAATTCGCCCCGATCCTGCGAACTTCATGGTAAAAAGCCCCTAAACAAAAAGGTCAAACAGGGGAGAAAAGCCATGACCGGCATCTATGATCAGGATCTGGACAAGAACGCCGCCAACCATCAATCGCTTTCTCCCATCTCCTTTTTGCGCCGTGCCGCACGCATTTATCCTGACAAGACAGCCGTCATTCACGGGGATCTGCGCCGCACCTATGCGGATTATTACGCCCGCTGCCGCAAGCTTGCGAGTGCGCTTGCCGCCAAAGGCATTGGTAAAGGCGACACGGTCGCAGTCCTCGCGCCAAACGTGCCGGCTATGCTTGAGCTTCACTACGGCGTGCCCATGCTCAAAGCCGTGATCAACACATTGAACATCCGCCTGGATGCCGCCGCGCTCGCCTTCATCCTGGATCACGGGGAAGCCAAAGCCCTCTTTGTGGATCGGGAGTTTTCCGCGCTCGCCCATGAAGCAGTCTCACTCGCCAAGTGCGACCCGCTCATCATCGACATTAACGACCCGGAATATGACGGCCCCGGCGAAATGATTGGCGAAGCAGAATACGAAACCTTCATCGCCGGTGGCGATCCAGAGTTTGATTGGTCCCTGCCCGATGATGAGTGGGACGCAATTGCGCTCAACTACACATCCGGCACCACCGGCAATCCCAAAGGTGTTGTCTATCACCATCGCGGCGCTTATCTGCTCGCCGCTGGCAATATCGTGACGGCCGAGATGACCCGCGACAGCGTCTATCTCTGGACGGTGCCCATGTTCCACTGCAATGGCTGGATCTTCACCTGGTCCATGAGCGTGGTCGCAGGCACCCATGTCTGCCTGCGCAAAGTCGCTGCCCCCAATATTTATGCGGCAATCGCAGAGCACAAAGTCACCCATATGGGCGGCGCGCCCACCGTCATGAGTTTCCTGATCAATGCGGACGCAAGCGAAAAACAGAAACTGCCCAATGTCGTGAACTTTTTTGCTGCTGCCGCGCCACCACCAGCAGCCACCATCCGCGCGTTGGAAGAGGAAGGCTTCAACGTCATCCACGTCTATGGCCTCACCGAAACCTATGGCCCAGCCGTTGTGAATGCGTGGCATGAGGAATGGGACGCCCTGCCCGATGGCGAACGCGCCCAGGTGAAAGCCCGCCAGGGTGTGAACTACCCCGTCCTAGAAGACCTTGCCGTCATTGATCCTGAAACCATGCAGCCCGTGCCTCAGGACGGCGAAACCATGGGTGAGGTCATGTTCCGCGGCAATGTGGTGATGAAGGGGTACCTCAAAAATCCAACAGCCACTCAAGACGCTTTCGCTGGGGGCTGGTTCCACTCAGGCGATCTCGGCGTCTGGCACGCAGACTCTTACGTGCAGCTCAAAGACCGTTCCAAGGACATTATCATCTCGGGCGGCGAAAACATCTCGTCGATTGAAGTGGAAGACACGCTCTACAAGCATCCCGACATTCTGGAAGCAGCCGTTGTCGCTATGGCCCACGAACGCTGGGGTGAAACGCCCTGTGCCTTCATTACATTGAAAAGCACCGCACCAGAGATGACCGAGGCAGATCTCATCGCTTACTGCCGCGAGAATTTGGCCCACTTCAAATGCCCGACCAAGGTCGTCTTCTGCGACCTGCCGAAAACCTCTACAGGCAAAGTGCAGAAATTCAAGCTGCGCGGCATGGCTGAAGACCTGGCGGGCGGTAAATCTTTCATGCCGGACTAAGCGTTTTCAATAAAAGTTGCAGACTTTTATGGTCCGAAAACGCGACGAGATATGGGATGAGAGTATTCTCAACAAAAGTTGTGAGAGCTCTGTGTTCCCCAAAAACACAAAACGCCGGGCCATCCTGGCCCAGCGTTAAAACGCACTCAGAAACTGTGGGGACGCGATTATCAGGCGGCTTTGGCCTCTGCCGATAATCGCTCAATCTCTTCCTTTATTCGGAGTTTTTGTCGCTTCAATTGCGTGACCTGCAAATCGTCACTTCCAGGACTGAGTAACTCGTCCTCAATCGCTCGTTCCAGGAGTTCGTGCCGCTTTTCCAACTCGGCGATGCGCGACTCAACAGCCATACATATCTCCTTCTGTCTTCTTCGGTTGACCTGAGAAGTGTGACTCTTTCTTATCCGCCTGTCGAGTTTGGCGGAAATCTGCGCCGGATTTTAGTCGAATTCTTCCTTGACACGATTCGGAAAAATCGGAGGTGCCCTTGCACTAACAGGCTTGTTTGCAGGCCCTGAGGCCGCTAGAACGCTTCGAGGGGCCACAGCAAATCCGCCCAGGAAAACAAAGCGAGCCGGGCATACCCATGGACGACGAAGCAGAGCTCAGAAAAGAACTCATCCAGCTGAAGCAGGAACACCGGGACCTCGATGGTGCGGTGCAAGCGCTTGAAGCCATGCCCTATCCGAACCATTTGCAGCTGCGCCGCTTGAAGATCAAGAAGCTGGCGCTCCGCGATCGTGTTCTGGAAATTGAAGACCGACTGACGCCCGACATAATTGCCTAAGGCATTTTCACGCAATCAGCAAAATCACAAAGATCTAGTGCGACGACCGTGAGAACCGTTTGGCGGTGTACATCGCCTTATCAGCCCGGGCCAGCGCCCCTTCCGGCTCATCGTCAGGGCCAATCATCACTGCCCCAATGGAAATTGTCACCGCAAGGCTCTGGCCTTCCATCAGCACCGGATCACGAGCCACAACATCTGAGATGGAGCTGGCTTTGGCCCGCGCGGATTTCTCTGCCGCGTGGGGAAGGATAATCCCGAACTCATCGCCACCCAGACGACCGGCAATATCCGACTCTCGAATATGCGCGATGATCTTGCGCGCGACATCGTTCAGGACAGCATCCCCTGCCGCATGGCCATAGGTGTCATTGATCGCCTTAAAGCCGTCAATATCGATGTAAAGAAGACTGAGCGGTGTCTGGTACCGCTTGGCATAGGAAATGGCAGTCGAGAGTTCCCGGACAAACGCGCGGCGGTTGAGCAGCGGCAGGAGAGCGTCATGATCAGCCAGAGCCTCCGCGCTGCGCAGACGTTCGCGCACAGAGCGCATTTCCTTGCGCATCTTATCCACCTCACCCATGAGGGTCATGATGGCAGTGCGCACGCTTGGGGTGAGCTCGGGCTCGGGAATACCCATGATTGATGTGCTGTCTTTGATCACACGGCCATCTACACCGACAACATCAGAGGGTGTCGTATTGGCTGCTGGCGCAGCTGCACCACGGATGGTTGCCTTCCCAACAGGCCTTTTCTCACCAATCTTCATCGCCTGCCCCCTTTGTTGAGCTCCACCTGACCCCTGCAAAACCCGCAGAAAACTGAGTGATTCGGCGTGACTTCCCGCCCAGAATAGGGCGAAGGATGATGCGCCGCCACCCCTTGATCACACAGGCTTTGCGGAGCTCCCATCACTGCTTGCCAAGCCGGACCCCATGCCTATAATCCGCCGCTTTCCGCGCACCGCCGCCATTTTCGGCGCATCGCGCGTTTCGCGAACGGAACCGGACGATGGCCGAGCCAACAGCCCCCCAAACACCACAGGTCGGTATCATTATGGGCAGTCAATCAGATTGGCCAACCATGAAGCATGCGGCTGACATTTTGGAAGCGCTGCAGGTTCCCCACGAAGTCAAAATCATCTCCGCCCATCGCACGCCCGATCGCATGGCCGACTATGCCAAGACGGCAAAGCAGCGCGGGATCAATGTGATCATTGCAGGCGCAGGCGGCGCGGCCCACCTGCCCGGCATGACAGCATCCATGACACCATTGCCGGTACTGGGCGTGCCCATTCAATCAAGAGCGCTGAGCGGGCAGGACAGCCTTCTTTCGATTGCGCAAATGCCTGGCGGCATCCCCGTCGGGACTTTGGCCATTGGGGATGCAGGTGCAAAAAACGCAGCCCTGCTGGCAACCAGCATATTGGCCCTGCACGATGACGCACTCGCCGCCCGATTGGATGGCTGGCGCCAGGCACAAACGGATGCGGTTGCAGAAACACCAGACCGCAATGGCTGATTTGAGCTCAGTAGAACCGCTTCCCCCCGGCAGCACCATCGGCATTTTGGGCGGTGGTCAACTAGGCCGCATGCTGGCGCTGGCTGCTGCGGAGCTTGGCCTGCGCGTTCACATCTACGCACCAGAAGAGACAAGTCCAGCAGCTGAAGTAGCCGGCAGTGCAACCCGGGCGGCTTATGAAAACGAAGCAGCCTTGATCGCGTTTGCAGACGCTGTCGATGTGGTGACGTATGAGTTTGAAAACGTTCCAGGCGAAACAGCACGCATCCTCAGCGAACATGCACCGGTCCGTCCAGGGCCCAAAGCATTGGCCATTTCCCAGGATAGGCTCGACGAGAAGAATTTTCTGAACGGTCTTGGGATCGCAACGGCGCCCTTCGCGCAGATAGACACACTCGATGACCTTGTCAGCGCATTGGCGAAACTGGGCACACCAGCTGTTCTGAAAACCCGCCGCTTTGGGTATGACGGCAAAGGCCAGGTCAAAATAGATGACCCGTCAGAAGCAGCTGCTGCCTTCGATGCCATCGCCAGCGCACCGGCGATCCTTGAAGGCTTCATGCCCTTTGAAAAAGAAGTCTCAGTTATTGCAGCCCGCGCCTTGGATGGCGCCTCAGCGGCCTATGATGTGGGTGAAAATGTTCACCGCGATCACATATTGCACACGACGACCGTTCCAGCGGACCTTGATGGAGCCACCGCAGACGACGCGCGGACGATTGCTGAGCGCATCGCCCATGGCCTCGACTATGTCGGCGTGATCGGTGTCGAGTTTTTCGTGCTCGCAGATGGCGACAAGCGCCAACTCTGCGTCAATGAATTCGCCCCGCGCGTTCACAATTCTGGCCACTGGACTTCAGACGCCTGCACAGTGAGCCAGTTTGAACAACACGTAAGAGCCATTGCGGGCTGGCCTTTGGGCAACCCTTCCCGTCACAGTGATGCTGTAATGACCAACCTGATCGGCACGGAAGCCAGTGAGTGGATCACTCATGCATCAGTGCCACAGTGCGCCGTTCATCTCTATGGCAAACGGGAAGCGCGGCCCGGCCGAAAAATGGGGCACGTGACAAAACTTAATCCCGGTTTTACCAAACCTGAATAGTTAGACCAGGTAGATCGCCCGACCTAGTTTTTTGCAAATTAGTGCCATTT
Organism: Rhodobiaceae bacterium; assembly: GCA_003330885.1. Classification (NCBI taxonomy): domain Bacteria; kingdom Pseudomonadati; phylum Pseudomonadota; class Alphaproteobacteria; order Hyphomicrobiales; family Parvibaculaceae; species Parvibaculaceae bacterium. The sequence continues at coordinate 2,260,446 of CP030277.1, forward strand.
CCAATTGCAATAGAAACTGAGAAACTGTCACCCAAGTTGAGTCGGTTCGGCCGCGTATTGGCCAGAGCTTAGAGTTGAGTTGCGTACGAGTCGGGGGACCATGACAGAAAAAGACGACAAAGCAGACAACCCCAAATCGACAAGCGGTAAGATAACGGATCAAGTCCACAATCCGGCTCTCAAGCCATTGTGTGAATTTTGGGATGAAGTCCGCGGTGACAGACTACTGCCCAACACCAGCGACATTGATCCCTCTCAGATCGCATACATCTTGAAAGACATTGCCATTCTGGATGTCATTGATCCCACGAACATTCTGTACCGCCTTGCGGGCACAGGTATTGCTGAGCGGATGGGCGAGGACCCAACAGGGAACAACCTCATAGAAATGACGGCGCCAGACACACGCGCCATGGTCTCAAAAATTCTTCACCTGATCGTATCCCATCCGGTGGGAGCGATCGCCTCGTATGAGAATGTGTACAACACCGGGAAAAGAGCTGTGGTCGAAAGCCTCTACTTGCCGCTCCAAAGGACAAAAGACCAATCAGACCGCATCGTCAGCGTTCACTCTCGAGAGAAAACGGTTACCTATCAAGACGAACAGTCTCACTCCACGGTCGCCGCGAAAATCCGTGAACTCAAATGGATTGATTTGGGCGCAGGCATACCGGACGAGACAATCTGACGCTTAACTTACCTGCTCCCAAAACCATGTCTTGAAGCTTTACCCAAAGTGAAGACATTGCGGGTCAAACTGAGGATCCTGCAACATGGTATTTGAAATCAATGGTTTACTCAGCCAGTTTTGATAATGCGTCACAGTCCCCTGGAGAGCGACTATTTAACATCGATACGATAGCGACGCTGAACCAACCTGGTTTCGATGCTCTTGCCAAAGCGTGGCTACATCAGCGAGGAGATGCCTCTGCGCCGGATGCAGACACATTCGATCTTCTTGAGATCGGTCAGCATCTTGAAAATGCAATGTGCATCCAAATCAACGGCAACAACCGAGCAATATACAAATTTGTTGGGCCGGCTATCTGCGAAAGGCTGCAAACAGACCCAACCGGGGAAGATTTCGCAGAAAGCTTAAAGCATCTACCCTTCGACGCGATGGCAGCAGTGCGGATGGGCCTCTCTATGCCAGTCGGCCTTCACACGATTTATCGCATTACCTATAGCTCAGGCAAACACACCGAAAATCAATCTCTCTACCTACCGCTAATTTCAGCTTCCGGGGGGGACCATCATCTTTTGAGCATGCAGGCAATGGGTACAACCATCCATTACAAAACGGGATCTCCAACCTCATCGGTCGTCAAACAGACGGTAGCTGCCAACTGGGTTGATGTAGGCTCAGGCTCTCCATCAACTCCCCTGTCACGCTGACGGATAGCGAAGCCGCGCAATCAATCCCAGCGGATCTGGCAACGCATCCATCACCTTCGTTGCCTGGGCTTTGATTTTTTCGATCTGCATCACATCGGAAATACGACGATCAAGGAACGCCCATGTATCGGCATGCCCATCACTCTCATCGGCAAACCAGCACGCCAGTGTGGTCGTAAAGACGCCCGCGAGCGTCGCCCGCTTGGTATAGAAATTATAGTCGGTTGATGTGTCGCCAATCGCGACCCAAATCGCATCAACCGTATTGTAGAGAGATTTCGCGGCGCTGCCTGAGGCAGGCGGGATGAGCAGCGACGTACTCGCACGGCGCAACGCCTCTCTGTTGGCCGTATCCACTTCAAGCCGGGTACGAACAGCAAATGTGATTTTCTCTCTAATCTTCATCGAGGCAAGGTCGCTCTTCGCCAACCGCTCGATCATGCGGCGATCACCGTCAGCGAGAAAATACTCAGCGAGATCACGTGCGCCGTTCGGGAAGGCCAGCCGAGCAAGACCGTGATCGACCCCTGCTGTTTTCGCAGCACGCATCAACACAGCGCCCGTCCATCCATCAAAGGGAACATCCGGAAGAGCCGCTTCAAGGACCTTGTCACGCACGCTTTCCAGCCGATCTTTCTTCGCCTCAGGTTTCTTTCGCTCAGTCATCGTCTGGTACCTTTTCACTTGTTTCTTCGAGCCAGTGTTTAACTTCGCTCTCGAAGATCAGCGCTCGCATGTCTGGCATGCGCTGGGGATATAAAATGCCGTCCAGGTGGTCGCATTCATGCTGCACGACGCGCGCATGAAAGCCCTGTGCCCGGCGTTCGATCGGTTGACCATCCAAATCCACACCACGGTAAATGATGCGGCGGTGGCGCGGCACGAGACCACGCAGACCCGGGACAGAGAGGCACCCCTCCCAACCGAGCTCCAACTCTTCACCAACCGGTTCGATCTCCGGGTTGATCAACACAGTGAGCGGCGCTGTCGGGTCGAATTCCTCTTCCGCGTCAATTTCAGCAGTTGCCCGAGCGCCAGGTGCCTGGAAAATCACGACACGTTGGGGAACATAAACCTGCGGTGCCGCAAGGCCGGCGCCGTTCGCATCTTCCATCGTCTCGATCATATCGGCCACGAGATCGAGGATTTCCGGCGCAGTCGGCTCAGAAACGGCTTCAGCGACACCCTGGAGAACGGGGTGGCCCATGCGGGCAATTTTGCGGATCGTCATGGAGGGAATATGGGCTTGGACCCTTCAGGGGTAAAGTTACCAATCCGCCGCAGAACCAGGATTTAGAAAGCTCGCCCTAAAAGAGCCCGGTATCAGAGAGAGAAAGCCCCGCAATCAGCCAAAATTCTCAATTGCGAAGGTGGACAGCCCCCGATTCTTTTGCTACCTATCCGGCCTCGCTGCGCAGGAAAGGCCCCGCTGCAGCGTTTGGCGGTGAAAATCCGCTATTTTTGGCCAATTTTGGCCATTTCTGACCCAATTGGGAAAAGGCAGGGATAGCTCGTGCAGGTACTCGTTCGCGACAATAACGTCGATCAGGCTCTCAAAGCGCTCAAAAAGAAAATGCAGCGTGAAGGGATTTTCCGCGAAATGAAGCTGCGGAATTTCTACGAGAAGCCATCTGAGAAACGCGCACGCGAAAAAGCTGAAGCTGTTCGCCGGACCCGTAAGCTGGCCCGCAAGAAAATGCAGCGTGAAGGCCTTTTGCCAGGCAAGAAGCGCTAATCCAGCTTCTGATAGCGAAATTCCAAATGAGCCGCCTTAACGGGCGGCTTTTTTGCGTTTAGGGCAGACCCGATAGGCACAGCGCCTGGCGCCACTCAAAATGTGCTCTTCCCGGGTGACATCCACGCCCCGGCCGACGACGCTTTGAAAAAGCTCCAGTTCATACTTACAAAGACCCTGGCAGGTGGCGGCTGCGCTGCAGACGGGACAATGGTTTTCGACCAGGAGGTAGGCACCCTCTTCATCTGGCGCAGGCATAGAGGTGGCCATATAGCCTTCCTCAGAGCGAATTTCAGCCAGGGCACCTAGCTTTGCTTCCAGCGTCTCAGCACCCTTCAGCCGCTTCTTATAGCTCTTCTTCTGATCCTCTGTCCGCGCGGCAAGCAGGCGCTCCAAGCCGGCCTCGCCAAACACCTCCCGCATCTCAGTCAGAAGGCTCACCGCCAGGTCTCCATGGGCGTCGGGGAAATAGCTGTTTGCTGCGTCTGTGAGAGCCCAATATTTTGTAGGGCGCCCTCGTCCCTCGGCTTTTTCCTCAAAGGAAACGAGCCCCTCATCCTGCATCGCATAGAGATGCTGGCGCACGGCCATGGGGGCGACCCCCAATTCCTCGGCCATTGTCGAGGCATCTGCAGGGCCTGAATTCTTCAGGATTGTCCGGATTGCCGCGCGGCTGCGACCGGCACCCCGTGACCCGCTTTGTGAGGAAGCTTTAGTCATCCAAAATAGATAAACAGTTTTCTTTAGAAAAACAATTGCGAGCGTTGATGGGCTCTAGAGATTCTTCCGATAGACCTGCTCATAGGAATGCCAGCCAAGACGCTCATAAAAAGACCGCGCTCGCTTATTCTCGCTCAGCACACCAAGCCGAATATTGGTGAGGCCTTTTTCACGGAAATAGTCTTCCGCCGCCTGCATCAGCGCGTCAGCAACACCTGTTCCACGTGCTTTTTGACCGACATAGAGATCATTCACATAGCCATATCGGCGATGTTGGGGCTTCACATATTCCCCATTATCTTCGTCCATCGTGCACATGAGACAGCCGACCCGCTGCTCCTGAAACTCAGCAACAAACACCGCACCATCTTTCGCGGCAACCTGCTCCAGCACCCAGTTGAGGTGGGGTTCAGCGGCCGCCTCAACGGAGTTTCTATTCGCTTCGACCTCTATCTCAGCTTCCTGCAAACCACCCATGCAGGCAGCCAGAAAAGCATGGTCCTCCGGCAGAGCAACCCTCACAGCAATTTCACTCATCAAAAGAGTTCTTCCCCTTGGACACGCCCGGCATCAGGAAAGTCACGATAGAGCGCAAACCGAACATTTGCGATGAGGGAGTTGACCGCAAAGTGCGGTCCCTCAATGGGAGCCGCCCGCGATGCCACCAAACCAAAAGCTTCATCCAATTGAGCCAGGCCTTCCACTTCGATCATGAAATGAAACTCACCAAGTCCCTCTCCGCCTAACCCAAGCTTTCGCCGTGTCAGGCGATAGCCTTCGATAAAGCCGTCTGACCTGAGTTTCTCCATATAAGTCGTGAAAGCTTCAGCGAAATCGATATCGCTCACACCGTCTTTGAGGTCGCACCACCCGTGATAAATGTCCATGTCTAATGCCTTTCCCCGGAAGCCATTTCCAATAGATGGGCGACGCCGGGCAGAATTGCAATATTGTGACGGTTAAGAACGTCTGGCTTGCTCAAGTCGCGAACAATGCGTCGCAACACGTCTTTGTCGAGATAGAAAATCTCGTAGGTATAAGCCTTTAAACGCTGTTGGCACCACCAGACACGAAGCGGCGATAAAGAACGTCCTTTCTGCAGCGCACGTAAACAACTGGAACCAATCCGCGCAATGCGCCCCAATCCAATGGCGAGTCTTTCTAGACCGTCTGACCGCATTGCGGAATTTTGACGCGCAAGTGTCTGAACCTCTTTTGCGAGCGCTTCCCAGGCCAAAAGACGTTTTGCAATGCTGCGCGCCAGGTCCGGATCGCCCTTCTTTGCAAACTCCTCTACGTCTATCCGAAACTCTCGGCCCGTCATACTTTCGGCAGGCAAGTGATCAACAAACCGTCGCATATCGGAATACCGCTCCACATCCGGTGCCGGGAATAGCCGTGGCAGCATGCGCTCAAGAAGCAATCGTCGACGACGCAAAAAGGGATAAGCCGCAGGTTCAATAAGATCAGCGAAACATCCAAGCGCCTCCTCATCAGCGCCCTCGTAAAGCTCCACGCAGGCACGCGCCGCATGTCCTTGATGCCGTGACCCCGCTGCGGTTAGGTAACGCTCAAAAACGTCAAGTCGGGCGTAAAGCGTGTCCGCCCCTCGCTCATCACAATAAGTCCGCGGGCTCCAGAACCTTTCAGCGATCGCAGCCCCTCTAGGCCAGGTTCGCATATCCAGATTGCCACCGTGGATCGTCTCCGCCCAATTGGTCATCTCCGCACCAACCATATCAAGGCCCTCAGGCGGCGCATCGCCATCGATGGTGAAATCAAGGGGATCCTTGCGGTAAAGCCAGTCAGATGGTTGTTGAAGATCAAGATAGGTGTTCCACGAGGTGAGAACTGGATGGCGCGCAAGGTCTTTGGCATAAGCCCCATCTTTCCAAAGGTGCACAATCACATCTTCCGGCACGTCACTATGCAAAACCTCTTCCCAGCCGATGGGGATTTTCCCGTGTTTCGCCACGAGCGCCGCATAGCGTCCGGTAAAATAAGCTTGCAGGTCCCGCCCGCGTTTAAAGCCCCGTGCATCCATGAACGCCTTGATACGCGGGTTTTCTTTCCAGGCCGTCGGATTCACTTCATCGCCACCGGTATGAAAATGGGGGTCCGGGAAAACCTGGGCCATCTCAGCGACGAACTTGTCGATAAACCCATATGTTTCTTCGAGGGATGGATCGATGGGGATAGAAAAAGCCCCCCGCGTTTCGCCGATGCGTGTCGGCGGATCATCCGACGCTGAAAGCTCTGGATAGGCGACCTGCCAGGAAACCGCGTGACCCGGCAGGCAGAATTCCGGCACGACACGAATGCCCCGGTCCGCTGCAAAAGCGATGATCTCCGCCATGTCCTCCTTGGTGTAGTACGCCCCTTCACTGCCCTCTTCATGCAGCTTGGGAAACGTCTCACACTCCATCCGAAATCCCTGATCATTAGCCAGGTGAAAGTGGAGCACGTTGAGTTTTGCCACTTCCATACAATCGAGAAGGCGGAGCACATGTTCCTTCTGCATAAAATGTCGGGATGTATCGAGCAACATGCCACGCCAGGAAAAGCGGGGACGATCTTCTATTTCACAACAAGGAAGCCGCCAGGACCCCTCCACATAATCGAACAATTGAAGCAGGGTTTGCAGTCCACGGAGTGCCCCTACGTCGCTCTCAGCGGTCAAGCGAACCCCGTCAGCGGCAATGCTCAGGCGATAGCTCTCATCCATATCGGGCATGGGATGAGCGGAAACGACAGCCTGCACCTCCATCAGAAAGGGCGTGCCTTGCCCTTCCTCCACGATGGGAAGGGTAGAGCCCCCCGAGTTCTCCAGACGCCCCAGAAGACGAAGGAGTGCAGCGTGAAGACGTGGCGTCGGGGCATCAACAGCCAGACCCCTGAGAACAAGTGTGTCGCCACTGGGCTTCACAACCACCGGCATAGGCATCAGATGTTCAAGTGAGCTTTCCATGTCCGCCCCGCAATAAAAAAGGGCGGTGTTTCCACCGCCCTTTCAAAACTCGCATGAGATAGCTCTCAACGTCAAAGCGCTCCTTAAAGAGCCTTGACGATCTCCTCAACCATCTTCTTCGCATCAGAGAACAGCATCATCGTGTTATCGCGGAAGAAGAGTTCGTTCTCGACACCGGCATAACCTGCCGCCATGCCGCGCTTAATGAAGAGAACCGTTGCCGCATTCTCAACATCGAGAACCGGCATGCCGTAAATCGGGCTTGCCGTGTCCGTCTTCGCAGAAGGGTTGGTCACATCATTGGCACCAATAACGAAGGCAACGTCTGCCTGTGAGAACTGACTGTTAATGTCTTCCAGTTCAAACACTTCGTCATAAGGAACGTTGGCTTCAGCCAGGAGCACATTCATGTGGCCTGGCATACGACCCGCAACAGGGTGGATCGCGTAGGAGACTTTAACGCCTTCCTTCTTCAGCTCATCAGCCATTTCACGAAGTGCGTGCTGCGCCTGCGCCACCGCCATGCCGTAACCAGGCACGATGATTACAGAAGACGCATTCTTCATGATGAAGGCTGCATCATCCGCAGAACCCTGCTTCACAGGGCGCGTTTCCACATGACCACCACCAGCTGCAGCTTCTTCGCCGCCGAAGCCGCCGAGGATCACGCTGAAGAAGGAGCGGTTCATACCCTTACACATAATGTAAGAGAGGATCGCCCCGGACGAACCGACAAGCGCGCCCGTGATGATGAGCGCCATATTGCCAAGCGTGAAGCCGATACCTGCCGCTGCCCACCCGGAATAGGAGTTGAGCATCGATACAACCACTGGCATGTCAGCACCGCCGATAGGGATGATGATCAGGAAGCCGATGACGAATGACAGAAGCGTCACGATCAGGAACATCTCAACCGTTTGGTTGGCAGGGTCAATGCAGATGTAGGCGATACCGCCGACAATCGCCGCAGCCAGCAAACCGTTGATCAGATGACGACCTGGCAGCATGATCGGCGCACCGGACATATTCCCATTGAGCTTCGCAAACGCGATGACCGAACCAGAAAATGTGATGGCACCAATTGCAACACCGATCGACATTTCAACAAGGCTAGCAACTTTGATATTGCCAAATGTGCCGATGCCGAAAGCATCAGGTGCCATAAAGGCTGCCCAGGCAACTAGAACTGCCGCCATACCAACAAGCGAGTGAAACGCCGCCACAAGCTGTGGCATATCGGTCATCGCGATCCGGTTGGCAATGATGGCGCCAATACCGCCACCCAGCACAATACCACCGGCAATCATGCCCCAGGTAAGACTGGTCGTTGACTGCAGCAGCGTGAGCGTCGTGCCAACAGCAATGGCCATACCGACCATGCCATAAACGTTCCCCTGCCGAGATGTTTCAGGAGAGGACAGACCCCGAAGAGCCATAATGAAGAGTACGCCAGAGGCGAGATAGAGCAGCGCGATTACGTTCGCAGACATGATGTCGCCTCCTTACTTTTCTTTTTTCTTGTACATGGCAAGCATGCGTTGCGTGACGAGGAACCCGCCAAAGATATTGACCGAGGCCAACACCACCGCACCAAACCCGAGCCACTTGGAAACTGTTGCACCGTCGCTAAGCGCTTCGACACCCACAGCAGTCACTGCACCCACGATGATCACGGAAGAAACCGCGTTCGTCACAGCCATCAGCGGTGTGTGGAGCGCTGGCGTCACCGACCAGACCACGTAATAGCCAACAAAGATGGCCATCACAAAAATTGAGAACAGAAAGATAAATGGAGCAATCTCACCCATTATGCAGTCTCCCCAGTTAGGGCCGGATGGATGATCGCGCCATCGCGCGTCAATGCCGTGCCGGTAACAGTTTCGTCTTCCCAATCAAGGTTCAGGCTTTTTGCTTCCTGATCGATCTGGGGCGTAATGAAATTGAGCAGGTTCTTGGCATAGAGCGAAGACGCATCAACCGGGATGCGGCCCGCCATATTAGTCATGCCAACGATAGACACACCGTGCGCCACCACCGTCTCACCTGGTTTGGAGAGTGGGCAGTTGCCACCCTGCTCCACCGCCAGGTCAATGATGATCGAGCCAGGCTTCATGCTTTTCACCATATCTTCGGTGACCAGCACAGGCGCCGCACGACCTGGGATTAGCGCGGTCGTGATAACAATGTCCTGCTTCTTGATGTGCTCAGCCACAAGCTCTGCCTGACGGCGCTTATAGTCTTCGCTCATCTCTTTCGCATAACCCGCAGCGGTCTCGCCATCTTCATCGTCGCTCTCGACCATAATGAAGGTGCCGCCCAAGCTTTCAATCTGCTCACCCGCAGCGCGGCGAACGTCTGTCGCACTCACAATAGCGCCAAGACGTTTGGCCGTTGCGATGGCTTGAAGACCCGCAACACCTGCACCAAAGACAAAGACACGGGCCGGGGCCACCGTCCCGGCCGCCGTCATCATCATGGGCATGGCGCGGGAGAAGGCGTTTGCGCCTTCCAGCACGGCTTTGTAGCCCGCAAGGTTGGACTGCGAAGACAGAACGTCCATCGACTGCGCACGTGTGATACGTGGCATGAATTCCATGGCTATGGCGACAATGCCGGCATCAGCATATTTCTGGACACGTTCCTTGTCCCCATAAGGGTTCAGGATCGCGGCAAGAAGAGCGCCTTTTTTCATGGCGCCCAACTGTTCGTCATCCAGACCGCGCACGGCAAAGACCGCATCCGCGTCCTTGATGGCATCTGCAGAAGAGCCCGCAATACTGGCGCCAGCTTCCTTGAACACATCGTCCGAAATGTGAGATCCCGCACCTGCACCTGTTTCAACGACAACGTCAAAACCAAGCCCAGTGAGTTTCTTCACCGTTTCAGCAGAAGCCGCTACACGCGGTTCTCCTGCAGTTCTTTCCTTGGGAATTGCGAGCTTCATGGATTAATCGCCACCCTTTCAACACGGTCGTTCTTGAAGACGCCGTTGCCTGATAGTGGAACAGTGACAAACGCACACGTCCCACGTCGATTGCACAATGCTAATGCTTGAACCACATGAGGCGCCGTACGGAAATCCGCAACCGACCTCACGAAAAAGAGACCTGATTAGACGAGAAACACAGCCATCAGGATCAAAAGAACCGTACACCCGATGGTGCCGTACTTTGTCAAAGCGACAAAACCGTCAAACGTGCGTTCGTGTTCTGCCTCGTCCATGGTGTCGCTCCAAACGCTGTCGGATTTTCCTTCGCTCATTGCCCTATGCCTTTCAAAAAACCGCGTATTTGCGCGGACTATAGCAAAAGCGGCCCCTCCGGCAACCTTCGCTGATGCACTAATTCTAGTCGAAAATGATCAGACAGGAGAGCACTGGTGATCAACCAACTCTGTGGGTGGGGTCAGAATGCTCCCAATCCGCCAAAAGCGCCCGGATCGCCGCCACAAAGGCGAGCGGTTGGTCCAGCATAACGTGATGCCTCGCCTGGGGAATCTCGATCACTGGAGCCGCCCGGCCCAGCAAATCGAACATATATTCCCCGATTTCCACAGGCATCAGGACCGAATATTCGCCCCTCATCAGCGCGATTCGACATTTTGTGGCTTTCAATCGGCCCGCTGTGTCCCCGATCTCGAACCTTTGCCAGATTTTCGGGTCAAATTTCCAGGTCCAGCCCCCCTCAACCCGCTTGAGCGAGGTCCGAGCGATGTAATCGGTGGCATAGAGGTTTTCACACGGCTGCGGCGGTGCCAGTCGGAACCGCGAAACCGCCTCATCCAGCGTTTTGTAGACCCTGTGAGGGCGCACTTGTCTGTCAGGTGGACCGCCGGGGCGATCTGGTGGGTTTACAGGGCTATCTACAATCACCGTCCCAGCGAGCCGGTCTCCATAGAGAGCCCCCGTCAGAATGGCGATAAAGCCACCAAAGGAGTGGGCCACAATGATCGGCGGCTCAGAGTTTTCGAAAAAACCAGCCGCCTCACAAACCGCCATTTGCTCCTCTGCAAACATTTCGACGGAATACGTATCCCGGAACCCGCTATCGCCCATGCCCGACATATCCATGGCGACGACGGAATACTCCCGCGCCAGGAAAGGCGCAATGAAGGACCACCAGCGCGCATGCGCCCCGTTGCCATGCACCAACAAGAGACCGGGTTTCGTGCGCTCGCCCCATTGCAGGTAATGTATGGGGCATCCTTCAACATCGACCTTGTGGCTTGTTGGCTCCGTATCGAGCGCACGGGTGAACCAGGAAGGGGGCTGGATGACATCGGGACCGACGCTATCGCCGGGTGCCAGATCAAACGCTTTTTTGTCGACCGGCTGATCGACAACCAGCCCGTCCTTGGGCTTATTCGTCACATCGTCGCTCATGGACGTTCTCCGAGCGCTTTGAAGACACCGCTCCCTGTCATAACGGTGCGCTCTCCGACCCAGATCTTGCCCGACACAGTGATGAAGCCGTCTTCTTCCCCGGTAATCTCAGCCGAGCCTTCCACCCAGTCACCCAAATGGGCGGCGGAGACAAAGTCCGTCAACAGGCGGACAGTCACCCAATAACGGTGATGCGCGACAGTGACGGCATGGCCAAAGGCCGTGTCAGCAAAAGCCATCAACATTCCCCCATGGCAATTGCCCATACCATTGGTGTGATGTTCTTCAACGCGAAATGCCCGAGAATAAGCCTGCCCTTCGCCCTGGCGTTCATAGAGAGGACCAATCTGGCGGCCAAATCCTCGCGACCAGTTCATTTGCTCATAACCGTCTGGTACAGGCAGCAGTGTTTCTTCTAAAAGATCATCAGTCATAGGGCGCCGTTTAAGTTAGGGTGCTGAAAAATCGGGGGTCGGCACACCTGCTTTTGCAAGGGCCGCGGCCTGACGCTGCTGAAGCTGTGCGAACTCAAAATCTGCGATCGTCTCATTAAAGAGCCGATAGAAATTAAGCTCAGCACCGAGATGCAGAAACACCCCACCCAAACCAATCGCCGCACGGTCCATAAATACAAATTCGCGGGGCGGTGTTACCGGCCCATGTTCCTTAAGCGCTGCATGCACAGAACTCGCTTGCTTGCGCCCATAATCTCCTGGCGAAATGCCATCCGCAATGGAGCGAACCCGGTCATCCAGGAGCGGCCCATAAATAAAGCCCGCCCAAAGGTTGAGAATATCGATCAGTTCATTCGATAGGTTGCGAAAGCCCCAGGTTTCATATGCCGCAACAGACATATCTCTATCATCCGCTTCCAGGGATCGGTAAAGCTCAATCACCCCCTGCACGAAAGTCGGTGGGAAAATACGAATACAGCCATAGTCGAGAAGATTGATCCCGAGATCTGGTCGCACACTATAATTGCCAAGATGCGGGTCCCCATGGATCACACCGTAATGACTGAACGGATACCACCAGGCGGTGAACATGGCTTCAGCGATCGCATTGCGGTCTTCAAGGGAGTGTTCGGTGAAGTCGAGAAGTGGCTTGCCATCCAGCCAATCCATCGTCAGCAAACGTTCTGTCGACAGGCTGTCATGCACACCTGGAACGGCAATCCGGGATTCATCTGCAAAAACATTTGAGTAGAGACGCATATGTGCCGCTTCGCGCTCATAGTCCAACTCTTCACGAAGTCTGAGGCCAATCTCATCAGCCATCTCACTGGTATCGATGGAGGCATCCATGCGCCGGTGAATGGAGAAGATGAGGGACAGCTGACTGAGATCAGCTTCCACAGCTGATTGCATATCCGGATATTGCAGCTTGCAGGCAACAGCTTCGCCTTCAAGTGTCTCAGCTTTGTGGACCTGCCCCAGCGACGCCGCAGCGGCTGCTTCACGCTCGAAGGTGGTGAACTTCTTTTTCCAACCCGGCCCGAGTTCTGCCGCCATGCGCCGCTTTACAAACGGCCATCCCATGGCAGGCGCCATAGACTGAAGTTGAGAGAGCTCGGCGGCATATTCTTTCGGCAAGGCTTCAGGAATGGTCGCCATCATCTGGGCAACCTTCATGATGGGGCCTTTTAGTCCCCCAAGTGCTGCCTTCAGATCTTGCGCGTTTTTATCAGACGATCCATCACCGCCCATCAAGCGTTGACCGGCAACCTTGGCCGCGACGCCGCCAACATTGACGCCGACTTTTGCATAGCGGGCGACCCTGGCGCTTAGCCTGTTTTCTTCAGCATCCCGTTTGCTCAAGAGAGCGTCTCCAACTCATCAATAAAGCCCTCGATCACGCCAAGCCCCTTGTTCCAAAAAGCAGGGTCCGACGCATCAAGCCCGAAGGGCGCCAACAATTCCTTATGACGCCGCGATCCACCGGCCCTCAACATATCGAAATAGCGTTCCTGGAACCCGTCTTCTGAAGATTCATAAACCGCATAGAGCGAGTTCACCAGACAATCCCCAAACGCATAGGCATAGACATAGAAGGGCGAATGAATGAAGTGGGGAATGTAGCACCAGAAGGTCTCATACCCTTCAGACAAACGCACGGAGGGACCAAGACTTTCGGTCTGCACCTCCATCCAGATCTTCCCGATATCCTCTGATGTGAGCTCACCCTCACGCCGCGCGACATGCAACCGGCGTTCAAATGTGTAAAACGCAATCTGGCGCACACAGGTGTTGATCATATCCTCGACTTTCGAGGCAAGCATGGCTTTGCGTGAAGCCGCGTCCACCGTCTCCGACAGCAAACGTTTGAAGGTGAGCATCTCTCCAAAGACGGAGGCTGTCTCCGCCAGTGTCAGCGGTGTTTCTGCCATCAAAGCGCCCTGGTCAGCCGCCAGCACCTGATGCACGCCATGCCCCAGCTCATGGGCGAGCGTCATCACATCGCGCGTCCGGCCCATATAGTTGATCAGAATAAACGGGTTCGCCGAAGGCACTGTCGGGTGAGAAAATGCCCCACCGGCTTTCCCTTCGCGCGGTGCCGCGTTGATCCACCTGCGATCAAAGAAAGGCGCTGCATGCGCCGCCAAATCCGGTGCAAAATCGCCATAGGCCGAGAGCACAATGTCCTTGGCCCTGTCCCAAGGGATGAGATCTGTCTTCTCTTCTGGAAGCGGCGCATTCCGGTCCCAGGTCTCCAGCTTGTCGAGACCGAGCCATTTGGCCTTCAGCGCATAATATCGGTGCGACAGCCTGGGATAGGCGTCTTGCACCGATTGCATGAGAGCATCAACGACAGGCGCCTCAACCCGGTTGGCGATATGGCGGGCCTCTGCCACATCGGCGTAACCCCGCCACTTGCCCTCAAGCTCAAGGTCTTTCGACAGCGTATTCGTAATGTGCGTGAAGAGCGGTTGATCGGCCTGAAAGCGGGCAGTCAGCGCCTCAACAGCTTTCTGACGCAATGCGCGATCCGGATCAGAGAGTTTATCAAGCACCTGCTCAAGGGAGACCGTGCTTCCTTCGAACTCAAACTGCATCCGCGCCATCGTCTCATCGAACAGGCGCGTCCAAGCAGACCGCCCTGTAAGGGACTTATCTTGCAGGAGCTGCTCAGATTCCGTCGACAAGTCATGCTCGCGGTGAAGCCGCAAATCATTCACCCAAGGCAGGTAGTGGGTAAATGCCGACGAGGACTCAGCGAGCTGTTCAATCTCCTTGTCGTCGAGACCATTGAGTTCCAAACCAAAGAACAGGAGGTCAGAATTCAGTTCCGTAAGAGCGGTCTGCATATCGCCGTAAAAACGCGCATGTTCTGGCACTGTTGACGACGTCGCAAACAAAAGCCCTGCATAGGAGGCGATGCGACCCATCCGATCTTCCAGCGCCTCATATGTGGTGATTGCGGACGCAAGCGCATCACCCCCACCTGAAAACGCAGCATGCTCTGCGAGCTTTCCACGATAGGTTTTGGCAAAATCAGCCACTTTTTCCTTAAGCGAGGCAATATCAGCAGCGATTTGTGGGTCGTCGACCCCCTGATAGAACACACGGAGGTCCCACTCTGGCAGATTACCCAACTTTTCTGTGGGTGACGCACTCATATCCATAAAACAACTCGCTGCTTGTTAGTGACAGGAACATGGAATATGGCCCCGAGAGCATGAGTCTCAAAGAGGCAAAGTGCGGGAAACGGTATCCCCAAAAAGAAAAGGCCCCGGTTTTTCAACCAGGGCCTTCCCAAAGTCTATGTGTGTCGGTTTAGTCGACCGTCACAACCGCACGGCGGTTGAGAGGCTCACGCACACCATCACCTGTTGAGACAGCAAGATTGCTCTCACCAGATGTTGTTGAGCTTGACACGCCTGCGTTACGAGCCTGCAGAGCGCTAGACACTGCATTGGCGCGACGCTGACCAAGTGCCGTGTTGTAAGCAGAGCTACCTGAGGTATCGGTGTGACCGACAACGCTCACGGAGCGGCTTCCAACAGTGTTGGCAATTTCGTCAACAACAGACTGAGCTGCAGCTGTCAGGTTCGACTTATCGTAGCCGAAATAGATGGTCCAAGGACCAGCTGGAGCTTGTTCGCATTCAGCAAGAGCTTCGTAGAAAGCTGCTTTTTCTGCTTCAACACGGTTTGGCTGTACTGGACCGCCAACGCCACCGAAGTATGAGCCGTCAATGCCCATGTCGTTGTCGCTAGCTTGTTCAACCCAACCATCATAGTAGCGCTGAGCTTTTGCACACTGACAAGCGTTGTCGCCTTCGCGACCACCATTGTCGAGCGCGGCAAGAAGACGTGAACGGCCTTCCTGCAATTCGCCAAGAGCTTCAGGCAAAACTGCGAAATTCGCTGGGTCATACGGCATTACCGTCTGACCGGCAGCTGCAGCGCGGCCTTTTTCTACGATGCGTGCTGTATCGATCCAGTCGCAATCAACATATGCTTCTGAAGTAGCACGGTCTTGATATTCCCGCGCGAGACAGGCGTTGAAGTCACTACCTGAAATTTCCTCGCTGAGGTAGGACTCAGCATGCCAGGTACCGCAAGCGGCCAAACCCAACATCGCCCCTACCGCAATCATCCGGGATAGAATTTTCATCCCACTCTCCGTCGTCGTTTTAAGCACACCCCCCGTACATACGGAGGACCCGGACCCCACCGGACTGCCATTCATGAAACCAATTGGTCGCACGTATCGGCACGTTCCATCAAGGTGGTTTCAGGTTTTAGCCTTAATTGCGAGCGCAGAGTCACCCCTCCGCAACACCTATGGACCAAAATGTGACAGTTTTACGCACCCCGCACATACATTAACCATTATTGGCTGGGATCAGCGAAAAAAACGGGCACGAAACA
The DNA here is from genome assembly GCA_003330885.1 of Rhodobiaceae bacterium. Taxonomy (NCBI): domain Bacteria; kingdom Pseudomonadati; phylum Pseudomonadota; class Alphaproteobacteria; order Hyphomicrobiales; family Parvibaculaceae; species Parvibaculaceae bacterium. Next base: position 2,276,518 of record CP030277.1, read on the forward strand.
ATCGAATCTCCCCCTCTTTAAACCCGCCTTTACCTGTCTGCCCCATATTGGGTCACAGCCGCTGAGGGGTGCGAACACTCGTTTCCTATCTCAGTGGCCTCGTTTTGTGATTCGTCGCCCGCGGCAATAAGCGGACCGGCAGGGGAACTAGAGGTAGGCATGGCTCAAACGGTATTGGTCGTCGATGATGACCCAGCACAGCGGCGCATTCTGGAAGAAGTCGTCAGCCGTGATGGCTACCGCGTTGTGAGCGCTGACGGGGGCGATCCAGCTCTCGATATCCTCAATGGCCCCAACGGCAAGGACATTTCCTGCATGATCCTCGACCTGGTGATGCCAGGCATGGACGGCATGGAAGTGCTCGAAGCCATCGCCCCAACCCACGGCGAGCTACCCGTCATCGTTTTGACGGCGCAAGCAGGTGTAGAGACGGTTGTAAAGGCCATGCGGGCCGGCGCAGATGATTTTGTGATGAAACCGGTGAGCCCAGAGCGGCTCTATGTCTCTATTCGCAACGCACTGAAGGTGACCGCACTTGCAGGCGAAGTGAACAGGCTCAAGAAGAAAGCCAAAGGTCAGCTGACCTTTGAAGACATTATTGCAGGCGCCCCCTCCATGAGCTCCGTGCTCAAACTTGGACGGCGAGCAGCACAATCCAACATTCCAGTCCTCATTGAGGGGGAAAGTGGTGTCGGTAAGGAATTGATCGCCAGCGCAATCCAAGGCGAAAGCGACCGGGCCGGCGGGCCACTCATTACGGTCAATTGTGGGGCCATCCCTGAAAATCTGATTGAGAGCATTCTCTTCGGCCATGAAAAAGGGGCCTTCACAGGTGCCTCTGAAAAACATGCCGGTAAATTTGTGGAAGCGAGCGGCGGCACTCTTTTCCTTGACGAGATCGGCGAACTGCCATTGGAAATGCAGGTGAAGCTTCTCCGCGCCATCCAAGAAGGGGAAGTTGACCCTGTTGGTGCCAAGCGACCAGTGAAAGTTGACATTCGCCTCATTTCAGCGACCAACCGTGACCTCATCCAGATGGTGACCGACGGGCGCTTCCGCGAAGACCTCTATTACCGACTAAACGTCTTCCCAATCTTCCTGCCACCGGTTCGCGACCGCAAAGAAGATGTACCAGACCTCGTCACCCATTTCGTTCAGCGCATTGCCGTTGAAGAAGGCAAAAAAATTGCCGGTGTCGCATCCGATGCCATGGGCATGTTGGCCGCCTATGACTGGCCAGGCAATGTGCGCCAGCTCGAAAACACTGTCTTCCGCGCGATCGTATTATGTGATGGTGACATGCTGACCATCGCGGACTTCCCGCAGATTGCCGCCCAGGTCGAGGGATATGACCCGATCGTGGCAACAGCCCCAGCATCACCGATGGTCCAAGCAGAACCTCAACCTGCCATGATCACCGGCGATCCTGCGACATCGTCAAATGGAATTGCTGCGTTTGCCCGGTCCACCTTTGGTGAAGGCATCACTGTGACAGATGATGGTGGCGAACTGCGCAAACTGGAAGACATTGAAGCGGATCTCATCCGCATGGCCATCGACAAGTACAAAGGCCATATGTCTGAAGTTGCCCGGCGCCTGGGCATCGGACGCTCTACGCTCTATCGCAAAGTCCGTGACCTCGGCCTCGATGTAACGCGCTAACAGCCAAAAACAACCCAACTACTCATTCTTGACAGGACATCCTGCTTCACTTAAACGTATGTTATACGTTTCTATTGGAGGGAAGAATGGCGCGCGCGCGAACCATTGATGACGATGTACTCATCAAAGCAATGAAAAGAGCCAACCAGCCTCTTTCTGCATACGACCTTCTCGATCTCTTGCCCGAAGGCCCAAAGCCGAAGCCACCGGCTATCTACCGGGCGCTCGACAGATTAAGCGCAGAAGGTCGGGTGCATCGCATTGAAAGCCTCAAGGCGTTTGTTCCCTGCGACGGACATCACCACCACCACGAGACTGTTTTCGCGGTCTGTAGCGACTGCAACCAAGTGCAGGAAATAGAAGACCACCAACTTTGTGATTTGCTTGGCGAATGGAAAAAGAAGACCGGCTTCATGCCGTCACAAAAGACATTTGAAATTCTCGGCCAATGTGCCGAGTGCAGACCAGCATGACGGTCTGACCTGAGCGGCCCCGAGCAGTTAGGGCCGCAACTCTGAATTTGAACCATCCCCTTTACCGGGGACACGAACTCGCATGTAACAACAGGGGGTAAGGATGAAACACGCCTACGATTTGAAATACCGCAATCTGACGCGCGGAGCAGGAGCAGCACTTCTAGCGTCTCTCTCTCTTGCATTTCCAACAAGCGCAACCGCAGAACCAGCCAGCGCTCCATCAATCGTGATCACCGCGTCACCGCTCGCGCGTACAACCAGTGAGCTTGCACAGCCAGTAACCATTATTGAAAAAGACGAAATCTCCCGGAGTGGTGCCTCAACACTTGGAAGCCTGCTCGGTGCTAAACCGGGCGTCGCCCAATCCTCTTTCGCAAGAGGCGCAAGCCGCCCCATCATACGCGGGCTGGACAATTCGCGGATCCGCATTCAGGAAAATGGCCTCGGCGCCCATGATGCATCAGCCTTGAGCGAGGACCATGGTGTGCCCATCGACCCTTCCGCAGCCGAACGCATTGAAATCATTCGTGGCCCTGCAGCGCTGCGCTATGGCAGTGAAGCCATCGGAGGCCTCGTGAGCGTTCTGAACAATCGCATCCCTGATCACGCGCCAACCGACGGCTTTGAAGCAGAGATTGAGGCAAACACAACTACCGTCGACAGCGGTGTCATGGGCCGTGGGTCGGTTGATGTGGGCGACGGGCCGATCGCAGTTCATATTGACGCGTTTGCTCGCTCCGCAGACGACTATTCAACACCGCAAGGCACGCAGGCAAACAGTGCTGCAGAAGCCTCAGGACTATCGGCAGGTGTGAGCTACCTCTTACCCAACGGCCATGTTGGCGTCTCCATCACTCAATACGAGAGTGACTATCGCGTGCCGGGTGCTGAAGCCGCCGCAAACCGTCTCGCCATCGATCTGGAGCAAACGCGGTATGCCGCTGCTGCCCGTCTTGAAGATCTCGGTGGTTTTTTCACCGGTCTGAATGCAGATGTTGGTTATTCTGACTACACCCATGACGAAGTCTCAAAAGTCGCGGGCACCATTGGCTCCCGATTCGACAATGAGGAATGGGAAGGTCGGCTGGAACTCCTTCACCGTGCCATCGGTAACGTGGAAGGTGCCTGGGGCATCCAGGCAGCAACACGTGACTTGAGTGCCACAGGTGAAGGCGGTGAACTCATTGCGCCCTCTACGCGCGACGCCCTCGCCGCCTTCATTTTTGAAGAATGGAAAATCAATCCAGCTCTTCGGCTCCAGGTTTCCGGGCGCATTGAGCAGGTTGAACTGGAAGGGTTGGGTGTAGCACCACCCACCCTGCAAGGCGTCACCTTGCCGGGCCAGGAACTGGCTGATTTCGGAAGCCGCCGCTCCCTCGACTTCACTCCGGTAAGCGGCGCGGCAGCCCTGGTCTTCGATCTGACCGACGACATCACGCTCGGTCTCAACACGCAATATGTTGAGCGCGCGCCAGATCTATTGGAACTGTTTGCCAAAGGACCACATGAGGCCACCGAAACTTTTGAAGTTGGGGACCCGACTTTGGGCAAAGAAAGTGCAACCTCATTCGACCTGAGCTTAACGCAGAACACCGGCAATCTGTCACTGGAAGCCAACCTCTTCTACACATCTTTCAGCGACTTCATCTTCAAACAAAACACGGGCTTTGTCTGTGGTGAAGAATTCGACACATGTGGGGTCGACGGCGCACCAGGTGTCGAAGACGAACTCACCCAAATTGCCTATCGCCAATCCGATGCAGACTTCCACGGTGCCGAATTTGGCGCGCGCTGGTCAGCGTTCGATGTAGCAGACGGACGTCTGGGCTTTGACGGCCGCTTCGACTATGTCCGCGGCAAATTGGACGCAGGTGGAAATGTGCCTCGCATCACGCCACTTCGCTATGGCGCGGGCGTCTTCTTCGAAAACGACAATCTGTTCAGTCGCATCAGTTTCTTGAGAGCAAATGAACAGGACGATGTCGCAACCAACGAAACCAGCACCAGCGGTTACACAGACCTGCGGGCCGAAGCGACTTATACGTTCTTCCTGCCTGACTCAGACCGTGAAATCGAGCTTGGTGTGGTCGGCACAAACCTGCTGGATGACGACATTCGCAACCATGTATCGTTCAAGAAAGACGATGTTCTTGAGCCAGGCGCAAGCGCACTCTTCTTCATCCGCGCTAAGCTCTGAGTTCACAGAGACACCCTGTCTCGCATGCCCAGACTTCAATCGTCACTCTGCAATGGTTTGGAGGCCGCGTTTCCTTAAACGCGGCCTTCGTCGTTCCCCAACAAGGCAATCCGCACCACGTCCGCTTGGTCGCGGGCACCGAGCTTTCCACGCACCTGAACAAAATGGGTTCTGACCGTATTGATGGTCACGCCCTGTGCATCTGCAATCTCCTGCAGTGTCTGCCCCGCAAGGAAGGCACAAAGAACTTTTGCCTGAGCGGACGTAAGGTCGAACCGCACCGCAAGAAAATCTTCCGGCGGGATCTTTCCGTTAAGCGCATCCGGATCATTTTCCTGGATAGCCTTGGACCGGGCATTCAGAAACTCGAAGATCCAGTCTTCTCCGTGGGTCGCGGCCCAGTCCATAATCTCCGTTAGACGTCGGTCCGTTTCAGGCACCAACCCCTCATGAATACCCGGCCATACACGGGCACTCAGCCGGTCCTTGGAGCGTCGGTCTTTGGTATCTTTATCCGCCATCGTGCTAGCCGACCCGCCGTTTGTCTTCGCGCTGTCCCGGAAGCATCTCGCTGAGAAAGTCACCAATCTCTTTGATTGATCGTTTTGTCTCTGGCAGCAAAAGCCCCAATCGATGCCAGACATGGGGCATACGCGGATAAATATCGCACCACGCGTCCACCCCGGCCTCGCGAAGGCGTGTCGCGAGCCGCGTGGAGTCATCCCGTAGAATTTCCGGAGCACCGACATGAATAAGCGTCGGTGGTAGACCAGCAAGATCAGCAAACAGAGGTGACGCCAACGGATCGGTCGGGGAGTGCCCTTGCAAATAGAGCCTGGAGCACATGTTCAGCCCTTCCAGCGAACTCACCATGGGGTCGTTCTCCAGATTGCTCAAAATCGAATTTCCCGAAAGCGTCATGTCTACCCAGGGACCGAGCAACACCATGGCCCCCGGCATCGCCACTCCTTCATCGCGGAGTGCGATAAGAGCGGCAAGTGCCAGGCCACCGCCGGCCGAGTCCGCAACCACACCCAGAGTCTCAGGGAGAGTGCCCTCTTCAAGCAACCAGCGATAGGCAGTCTTCACATCCTCAATTCCTGCCGGAAAGGGGTTTTCTGGTGCCAGGCGATAATCCAGCACGAACGCTGTTGCGTCGGCCTCTTTGCAGATATTGGCAATCAATGCGTCATGAACACCTGAACGCTCCAGCATAAACGAGCCCCCATGGACGTAGAGAAGCGTGCGAGTCTGGGGTGCACCCTCAATACACACCCAAGGTCCTGCAACCGGAGCGCCTGTCACTTCTTCAAAATTCGCATTCGAAGGAACCATGGCAATAATGTTCTCAAGAAATTTCACCCGCTTACGAGCGGTGACCACATCGAAGGGTTTCTGTTCTGCACCTTCAGCACCAACAGACTTTCTAAGCAGCTTATTGACCGTCTGAACAAGACCAATCCAGAAACGCGCGCGAAAGCTGGCTGCATTCACCTGCGGTCGCCAGCTGGGCGCTTTCTCGTACACAGTCTGGTCCAGAACACCTCTCCTCAAACACACCTAATGGCTTAGAGGCTAAAACATGCTCCCGCCTCATACAAATGTATGACGAAGGCATGATTTCCGACTCGTAGGTTTTAACCCTGTCTCAGGTCAGCGCCTCGATGGCGTCATAACAGGGGTTTCACATGGTCCTTCTAACGCAAACACGCAGAATAGCGGCAATCGCCGCAGTCACTTGCATTGCCCTCGCTCACTTCGCAGTGCCTGCCACCGCACGCGACAACAGTCACAATCCGGCACTTCCACAATTCGAGGTCGCAGGCGCTGTAATCATGCTTCACAGCAGCGTCCGCGCGGAAAGAATGGCAGCCTTGGTGAAGGCGGCAGAGGCAGCAATCGCAAGCTGCGATGAAGCGAAATTCAAGCAAGCGGCCGGTCGCATCGACAATGTAAGTGTCGATGCACGTAGTCAGCGCGGAGGTATCATGGCCTATACTTCAGTGGACACAGACCGAGAAGATGAAAAGGCTATTGATGGATATTCAAGATACATCCGGGCGGAATGGGAAGACAAATGTGCCAAACGAGTAGCCGAGAGTACTGCCACAAGTTTCACAGCGGGCGGCAGTCTGTCCGTCGGTCAATTGAGCCTGCCGCAGCAAGCTTTTCTCGGGTTCGAAGCATTGGGAACCCTGATACAAACGCTCGGCGTGGCAAGCATCGAAGAAGACGCCCGCGTAACATCTGGCTCTTTCGATGGCAGCGCTCATTTTGCGGATGCTGATGTCTTCGGCTCAAACGGAATATGGACAGCCCTAGGATATTCCCGCACGACAGCCAATGCCTCCACCAGTGTAACCAACATCGATCCAGCAGGGGATCGTCTCCTGATACCAGGTCCGCTCGGCGGGGCGTCGGGTTTTTCACTCGTTAGCGCCGGTGGCCTTAACGTCGTGACCCAGGCTGACTATGAAGCCAACTACGAATGGGACAGCTTTTACGCAAAGGCAGGTCTGCCATTTGTTTGTGAAGAATGGCTCTTCATGCCTTTCTTCGGGGCGGCTTATACCGATCAGGCACAAACCTCGAGCTTCTCCGGCAACATTCCAGGCTTCGGACGGAACTTCGCCTACAATACCCAGGTCGATGTTGAAACCATCAGCCCCTTCATTGGCTTCGATGCTGTTCGCCATTTCAACGGCATCAGTGTCCACGGGGGTGGCCTACTCTCGGCAGATTTCAATGATGCCGATGGATGGGACCGCTTGTCCTTCACCGGTGTCGCCAACAGCCAGGCATCCCTTAGTGGGGACGACACAAGTCTCGGCGGACGAGCCTGGGCAGGCATCACCTTCGGCACGCCGCAGTCGCCCTTCAAGCTGTCGCTTGATGCGTCGTATGTTTATGTCGACAACATCCCCGTTATCACACGGGATGGAACAAACCCCTCATCCCTGGGCTTTGAAAGCGCAGATGGTGTGCTTGGAACCATTCGCGCCACCTTCCGCTTCTAAGAACAATCCTCAGACAACAAAAAGCCCGGCGGGGTAATTCCTCTGCCGGGCTTCTTTGAGATTCAAGATAGGTAGCTTTAGCCCAGCATGCCGAGCGCATGTAGATAAAGCTCGAGCATCGCTTCTTCTTCCTGGCGCTCAGCCGAATCTTTCTTCCGAAGAGAAATCACCTTGCGAAGAACCTTGGTATCAAAACCGTTCCCCTTGGCTTCCGCATAGACTTCCTTGATATCGGCGGCAAGCGCAGCCTTCTCTTCTTCCAACCGTTCGATCCGCTCAACAAATGAACGCAGCTGACCCTGCGCGATCGTTGTTGACCCTTCGGGCGTGGTGCCATCCGCCATGTATCTGACTTCCTTGAACTGGTATCGAAAAAAGGAGGAGCAACCATCTGCTCCGAGCCGCGCACCATATCGACGAGACACCACGCCAGCAAGAGACTGAGGCTATAAAGCTGTGGATTATTTGGAGTACCGGTCGTGCTAAGCTGGAGGCACTTAAATAGGGTCTCCAGGAGGACAGGAAATGCGCGCGATTTTGGTCAGTTTACTATTGGGGTTTTTCACAATATCCAGCCATGCAGCGACCGTGGAGCGCTACACAGACCCCACCATGAAGGACGCCAATCTGCCCTTTTCTCAAGCCGTCCGCGTAGGGGACATGCTCTACCTGTCCGGTCAGATCGGTAACATTCCTGGAACCCTCGATCTGGCACCTGGCGGCATGGAAGGCCAGGCCCGCCAGACCATGGACAATATCGAAGCTGTCCTCGAAGCGAACGGCGCCTCGTTCGCGAACGTCACAAAATGCCTGGTCATGCTCGCCGACATGAGCCAGTGGGCGGACTTCAACAAAGTCTATGTCACCTATTTCGAACCGGGTCAGTTTCCGGCACGTTCGGCTTTTGGCGCCAATGGTTTGGCCCTTGGCGGCGCGCTGGAAGTGGAGTGCGAAGCCTACCTAGGCGACTAAGCGATCAAGAAAGCCAGATCAGGAATGGTTTTCCTGAGCGGCTTTGAAGGCAGCCATCTGTTCAGGCGTCGCTTCGCTCTGGTGCTTTTTCTTCCAGTCTGAAAACGGCTCGCCATAAATATGCTCTCGCGCTGCGTCCTTGCTCATCTCCAGCCCTTGAGCTTCTGCAGCGTCTTTGTACCAGTCCGCCAGACAGTTTCGGCAGAAGCCTGACTGGATCATCAGGTCAATATTCTGAACGTCAGTGCGCTCCATGAGATGAGACACCAATCGACGAAAGGCAGCAGCTTCGAGCTCAGTTTGTGTTGATTTATCCATGTCAGTTCATCCTTCCATCGCAGGGGGGGTCAAAGCCCCGCTGCTGTTTCCTCAATTAGGTGGTCAACAATCGCTGTCAGGGCTTCTGTGCTTTCCGCACCATCCTTTATCGCTCTCTCATATATCCGTCGCTGCTGATCGGCGCTCGTGCCACGCCGGGCGATCCGCTTGATATGGGATATCTCATCACGCGATCCAAGCCTGGCAGCATCTTCTGCCGTCATCTCAATAATCTCATCACACAAAGCATCAAATGACGTAAGCGTGCCCTTGCCGAAATCGATCAGCTCACCGCTCACCCCATAGCGCTGGGCCCGCCATCGATTTTCACCCATGAGTGTCGCCGGATAGAGCCGCCAGCGCTGGTTTTGCTGGCGTAAGCGATAGAGCATGGAGAGAAGCGCTTGGTAGGTCGCGGCAATCGCAATGCCATCATCCAGACTGGTGCAAATATCGGTAATCCGGCTTTCCAGTGTCGGAAAGCGTCCAGACGGGCGAATATCCCACCAGAGCATTGTCGCATCGGGAATAATGCCTGTCTCAACGAGCTGTTGAACAAGCCGCTGATATTCAGAATAGCCGTCAAACGTATCCGGCAATCCAGTCCGCGGGAGCGCGTCCCAGATGGTCCGACGGTAGGACTGGAGCCCCATATCTTCCCCCTGCCAGAAAGGAGAGGATGTGGAGAGAGCAAGGAGATGTGGCAGGAAATAGCGCACCTGGTTCATGAGATCGATCCGCAGATCATCATCCTCAATACCAACATGTACATGCATGCCGGAAATCACCATACGCCGTGCCGCACCTGCGAGATCACGGGCAAGCGTGTCATAGCGCTCTTTCTTCGTGTGCTCCTGCTCGTCCCAGTGACTGAAGGGATGGGTGCTGGCCGCGATAGGCGCATATCCAAAACCATCGGCTACCTCTACGACCAACCGCCGCAGGCGCGCAAGTTCAGCGCGAGCTTCATCAATCTCCGTGCAGACCTTGGTGCCCACCTCCACCTGACAGCGTAGAAACTCTGACGTGACCTGCTCGCCAATTGCTTTGTGGAGCTGATCCATCAGCGCGTCCGGTGGGTTCCGCACCAGGTCACGCGTTTGACGATCCACAAGAAGATATTCTTCTTCTATTCCAAGGGTAAGTGTGGGTGCATCCATCGCATCTCGTTCCTGAGCTGGTCCGTTAGGTCGGGTCGGTTCTGGAACCATAATGAGTGATTTCGCGTACACCGTCTGCAGCAATCAGGTCTGGCAATATCCGCGCAAGGCGGTCCGCCCACTCGGCCTGACCTTTTTCCGTATCGATCAGATCCTGCCTGATCTCCAGAAGCGCATGCGGCAAGCCTATCTTCGTGCAATGTCTGTAGAGCGTGTCGCCTTTGAGAAACCCCCCATAAGGTTCATTGTCCCCAACGGAGAGTTCCTCCTGGTCTGCCAAAGCACGCAATAAAGGCATTGCCAGACGAGGGTCTTTGTCCCACAGCACGCCCGCATGCCATTGCCGGGCCTTGCCCCGCCAAAAGGGCGTGAAACTATGGATCGAGATGACTACCGGCACATGGTCTTGCGCGAGCGCGGACTTGATCTGAGCATCAACGGCACCGTGATATGGCTCATGATAATGCGCGATCCGGGTTTGGAACTCTTCTCCATCGCGAAAGCGATCCACATCTGCATTGGCAGGAATGACTGACCCGTCTGAAAGCTTCATCACAATGGTCGGATCATCCGGCCCGCGGTTCAAATCCACCAAAAGACGTGAATACCGACCAAGGATTGCAGGGCAATTCAGGTGAGAAGCCAAAGCACGAACCACTTCGGCACACCCAATGTCGTAGGCGATATGACGATGAAATTCCGTCGCGGGTAGGCCCAACGTGTCATACTTCGACGGCAGAGCCGCAGACGCATGATCACAGAGGATCAAAATATCTGGATTACCTTGTGCGTTAACCAGTTCAAAAGGTGATCCATCTGCGGCTGAATCAAGAGGCGCTTTGCTGGTAGACTTGGACGAACTCATATCGGGCATTGCCGGACTATAATCGGACCAGACTGGGAATGCGACACCAGGCTTCAACCTCAACGGCCCAAACATCGTTTGCCAAGAAAGAGCACCGTTCAGAATGACGCTTCATGAAGACCCAAGAAGATTTCTGCTGAACCTGTTCGAGGCGGCCGTTCGGGCCGTGCAACCGGCTGCATGCCTGCGCAAACACTTGCCCGCTCCGCCTGAAGGACGCCTGGTTATTCTCGCAGCGGGTAAGGCCGCAGCTGCGATGGCAGCTGAGGCCGAGGCCTTCTATGAAGAACGCTGGCCGGGCACGGAAATCGAAGGCATTGCCATCACACGGTACGGCCACACGGTTCCAACAAATCACGTGGCGGTTCACGAAGCAGGCCATCCCTTTCCAGACGGCGCAGGAGAGAACGCCAGCAGGGGCATGCTCTCCCTCGCAAATTCTCTGAGAGAGGAAGATCTTGCGGTCGTGCTTCTATCAGGCGGCGCCTCTGCCTTGCTCTCCTTGCCACCAGCGGGAGTCAAAATTGAAGAGAAGCAGAAACTCACCCGCGCCCTTCTCTCAACCGGCGCACCCATCGCAGACATAAACTGCGTGCGGCGCCACCTCTCCTGCATCAAGGGCGGACGGCTGGCCGATGCGATCTACCCGGCGCGCTCCATCACCCTCGCCATTTCGGATGTCGCGGGCAACGACCCAAGTGTCATCGCCTCCGGTCCAACAGTACCCGCCCACACCACGGCACTTGATGCCTTAAGCATCATTGAGCGTTTCCGTGTGCCCATCGCAGAACCCATCATTGAGTGCTTCAAACAGAACTTGGCCTTGCCAGCTCCGGATGCCCCCTGTTTTGACCGTGCCACTTTCAGGATCATCGCGACGGGGTCCCACGCGTTGAGCGCAGCTGCCGCCCTCGCCCGAGAAGCCGGTTGCGAAGTGTCTATCGTTGGCGACGAACTAGAGGCGAGCGCCCTGGAACTCGCAACATCCCATGCGCGCATGGCCAGATCCCATACCAACCCAGGCGTGCCCCGGATCATCCTCTCCGGCGGTGAAGCAACCGTGGCGCTTGGCAAAACGCATGGCGCTGGTGGACCGAACCAGGAGTTTGCCCTCGCGCTGGCTTTGGAGCTTCAGGGTGAACGCAACGTCCATGCGCTTGCCTGTGATACAGACGGCATTGATGGAGGATCAGGCGCCGCCAGCGACCCGGCAGGCGCCGTCATTTCATCTAGAACGTTGTCACGGGCAAAAAGGCTGGGACTTGATGCAGAAATGGCCCTTGCAGGCCACGACGCGGGAACCTTCTTCCAGACATTGGGAGATCTGATAACCACCGGTCCTACACTCACAAATGTGAATGATTTCCGGGCCATCCTCGTCTCTGCTTGAGCACTCAGGTAAATCTACACGCCAATTTAACAAGACATTGACAGGTCACAGCTAGGCTTAGGGTAAAGTAACCTGTCTTGATCCCGTGACATTTGACCTTCAGGGTCAAGAGGCGCAAGAAGACGGGACTATTCCCAAGAGGCCACCGGTGAGGCCAATCCCGGCGGTTGAAGAAGGAGCGAAAGCAAACATGCGGCGCCGCAACGTCAAAATCATCGCAACACTTGGACCCGCCTCAAGCTCAGCGGAAATGATCCGCACACTTTTCGCCACGGGCGCGGATGTGTTCCGGCTCAACATGAGCCACCTGGACGCCGACGGCCTCCGCAAGGTCCACAGCACAGTACGGAGCGTAGAAGAAGAGCTGGGCCGCCCAATAGGCATTCTTGCAGACCTTCAGGGTCCCAAGCTTCGCGTCGGCGCCTTCGCAAATGACAGCGTGGACCTCAAATCAGGCAACGACTTTCGGATCGACCTGGATGAAACACCAGGCGATGTGACCCGTGTTTGCGTGCCCCACCCAGAAATTTTCGCGGCCATCGAAGAAGGCAGTCAACTCCTGCTCGACGATGGGCGTATCCGGTTGCGGGTGAAAGAGGTCCAAAAGGATCACGCCATCACCGAAGTCACCATTGGCGGGAAGCTGTCCAATCGCAAGGGTGTCAACTTGCCAGACACATTGCTGCCGCTCACAGCTCTCACCGAAAAAGACCGGAGAGACGCTGAGCTCGCTCTTGAGTTGGGCGTGGACTGGTTGGCACTGTCCTTCATCCAGCGGCCAGAAGACGTCGCAGAGGCTCGAAAGATTGCCCGTGGGCGTGCCGCTATTATGGCCAAGATCGAAAAGCCACTCGCCCTCACACATCTGCAAGAGATTGCAGATATTGCAGACGGCATGATGGTCGCACGGGGCGACCTGGGTGTTGAACTTCCCATTGAGCAGGTACCGGGATGGCAGAAACAGATCACCCGCCTGTGCCGCAGAAACGGCAAGCCGGTTGTGGTCGCCACCCAAATGCTGGAGTCCATGATCACATCGCCCTTGCCAACACGGGCTGAAGTGTCCGATGTGGCCACCGCCGTGTTTGAAGGCGCGGACGCTGTGATGCTATCTGCTGAATCCGCGGCAGGCGAATTTCCTTCTGAGGCCGTCGAGATGATGAACAGGATCGGCGCTCAGGTGGAATCCGATCCTACCTACCCAAGCATTATGTACGCCCGCGAGACACAGCCAGAAGCAACGGGTGCCGATGCCATCAGTGCGGCAGCGCACTCTGTTGCTGACACGCTGAATGCTGCCGCTATTGTCTGCTGGACAAATTCCGGCTCCACAGGGCTTCGCGCAGCACGGGAACGCCCTCAGCTCCCCATCGTGGTGTTGACACCGATTGTGGAGACAGCTCGGCAGCTGGCGCTCGTGTGGGGCGTCCATTGCGTTCTAACCGAAGACGCCAAGGATCTGGACGATATGGTCGACCGGGCCTGCAACATCGCCTTCAAGGAAGGGTTTGCTCAGCCTGGCCAACGCATTGTTGTCATGGCAGGTGTGCCACTTGGAACACCGGGCGCCACCAACATGCTCCGCGTTGCCTATGTAGGATCGACGTCAGCCGCACCTTCTGAATAAGCCTGGGGTCAGGCGACAGAAGCTTTCTGTGCAGCGCTTTGCGGCGGGTGCACATGGGCGCCTGCAGCAGGTATCTGGCCGCTCGCAAGACGCTCCAGCGCATCAATGACAATGTCAGGCCGCACATGATGGGGCATATGCCCAACGCCCTGAAGTTTGATGAGTTCAGAGCCTGAAATCTGCTCATGCAAAGCGTAGGAATGGAGCTTGGCCATCACTGTCTGATCACGATTGCCGGTTACAATAATCGTCGGAACTTTGATTTCGTTGTACCGCGTCGATTGGCGCGCAAGATGCGTACGAAGGTTGGACGTGTCCACGCTATTGTTTCGGAAATGGTTTGGCCGGAAGAGCAACGAAAGACCAAGCGCCTCCTCATAGCCTACGGGGGCACTGTCCGGCGTGAAGGTTGATTGCACACCAGCAGATGCCATCAATCGCCCGAAGGGCAACACAACCAGCCACAGAAAAATCGACCCAAGGATCGGTTTCGCAAGTACCCGATGATACCAGGCTACAGGTCCTTTCCAGGGATGAGTTGCACCAGCCAAAACCAGGAGCCCCGACAGATCGGCACCAAACCGTGTGGCAAAAGCTGTTGCCACAGCGCCACCCCAGGAATGCCCAAGCAGCACCGGGCGCTTAACGCCCAATTTTTTCAGCGCTGCATGGATCAACGCCGCCTGGCGCGCAGGGTCATGTGCATCGGCGACATCTGGACGTGCGCTCCATCCATGTCCCGGTCTGTCAAACGCCAGCACGCGATGTGTTTTGGCAAGCTCCGGAAGAATACTCGCTTCGAAATCACGCAGGTTTCCGCTGGCCCCGTGAATGAGAACAATCGGCGCGTTAACTGTGCCCGTCGGATCGTCGGGACCCACATCGACATAGTGCAAATCCACACCATCGACCGTCACAAGATGTCCGTGTCGGCCATAGCGGTGCTCCGCACGCCAAACATTGATATACGCAAAAGCAACGACGGCAAGAACCGCAATCAACACCCAAGACAATTTTTAGATTCCCCGGCCTTCAATTTCCACAGTGAGGCGGCTCTCAGCTTCTCCCGCACCTTCGAGGTAAGGATAGACCGCCAGCACCCTGCGATAGGCATCAAGCGCACCTTTTTTATCGCCTAAATCCTCCAGAACCAAAGCTAGGCCGGCAATAGCGCCGAAGTGGCGAGGTTCAAGAGCCAGTGTCGCTTCCAAATCATTCAGTGCGCTCGCATAGTCGTCTCGCAAAAAATGAACGGTCGCCCTTTTATTCCAACCTTCGGAATATCCAGGCGCAAGATCGACGATTTCATCCAGGAAGGTCAGAGAATTCTCATAATTCCCAGCCGCCAATGCCTCGAGCGCCCGGTCCATCAAGAGATCGACACTGACACTCCCGGATTGGTTCCAGACATTCCAGATGAGGTTTTCTACGACCTTGGCATCTTCAGGGGTCTTCGAGTGCGCTAACTCACTGAAAAGGCGATCCAACGTCACAGACGCAGCACTGGCTGGCGTCAATTCGGTATCAGCGATAGGTGGAGCTTCATCAGCATGCGCCAGAGGGACAAGGACCGAACTGGTCAGTCCAATGAACAAGAAAAAAGGGGCGCGTCGTAGTTCCATGCCCTTGAAGATAGAGTGCAAGACAAATTCCGCAAGCGTTCAAAATCACACTTTCGCGAGGCCTATGCGTTCAAATCCTCACGCACGCACCCATCGAATGTGGTGATGAAGTCAGGCCCAAGAAGCGTAGAAGGTGTTTGAAAACCAGGTTTCGCCTCACCTGCCAGAACCCGCTCAACAATATCGAGACCCGTCTGAATGGTGAGCGAATAGCCCTCCGGGGTCCGAAGGCGGGAAACCACCTTCTCTCCAGCTTCATTGGTGGCCTCCCCGATCAAAACACTGGAGCCTGCCGCACGCTCCTGCTCCGTGGGTCCATCAGGCTCTGCATCAACTTTCGCCTTAAGCCGTCGCTGCATAAACCCTCGGCTCAAGATGAAACGCATAAAGCCGCCTATGCTTGCCATCTGCTGCAGCTGAGGGCTTGCTTCAAAATAGACGGTGATATTGGGAATACCGGTTGAGTGGTAGGCTGTGGAGACATCGCCCCAACCAACGCCGACCGATGGTTTGTCGCCATCCCCGAAATTCATTTCCCGTTGGGGCGCTGCGCCAAGCGATACGATCCGGCCGTCTCGGCGCACGCGAGTGCCCGCGCCAATGCTCTCAATCATTGTCTTGGATGTACCCCGCGAAGCCGTCCCGATTCCAGAAATCCCCAGAACGAGATCTGTAGCATCTGGCATACGCCGTTTCATATGCGCAGCCAGGCAGTCGCTCGGCACAACGTCAAAGCCAACGCCCGGCAAGATCATAATGCCAGCTTCTTTGGCCGCCTCGTCCCTACGCGCGCAGGCTTCGAAGACGCTGATCTCACCTGTAATGTCTAGATAGTGAGTTCCCGTCCTGAGACAGGCATCGACCATGGGTTTTGATGTGGCTGAAAAAGGCCCCGCCGCATGCAGAACCACATCGACATCATCCAGTGCCTCATCAAGAGCTTTGCGGTCTGAAAGGTCAAATGCGCGAAACTCCGCCCCATATTGGTTTGCGAGACTTTTGAGCTTTGCCTCACTTCGCCCTGCGATAATCGGAGACAGGCCTTTGTCACGGGCCAAGCGCGCCAACAGTCTCCCGGTATACCCTGTCGCCCCGTAGATCATGAACCGGTCAGTCATCTCACCTGTTCTCTTTGCTATCATGGTCTGGACGCATACTCTTGACCATCAACGGCTCTGAAGCAAGCCAAGGCCTTCCAGTTCGTCCCTAAGTGCTTTCGCATTGGTAAACCGAATTCCATGCAGCCCCAGACGATCAGCGGTCGCAATGTTTTCGCTCAAATCATCGACAAACACCGCCTGCTCCGGCAGCAATCCAAACTGCTTAAGCGCATGGTCGTAAATGTCATCATTGGGTTTATGCATCTGCACCTGCCCGGACACGACAATATCTGCAAAATGGCCCAGAAAATCATAGGCCTGCGGCGCATCTGCTGGAGGGCGCGGTGGCCAGGTTTGATGGGGCCAATTGGTCAAGCCGTAGAGCGGGACGCCCGCGTCGACCAGCTCATGCAGCACCTCTACCGTCTCGGTCAGAGGGCCGCGTACAAACTCATGCCAGCGGTGCTCAAACACTTCGATCAAATGAACCATCTCAGGCTCTTGGCACTTCAACGGCGCGAGTGCATCCGTGAAAGATCCCCGAGCATCATGAGCGGTATGATGCATACGAGGAAACAGCCCCGCAAAGAACATCAGCTGTTCCTGTTTGTTTGCAAAATGAGGCTGATAGACCGCTTGCGGGTTCCAATCGATCAGAACATTGCCCATGTCAAAAATTACAGCATCTCGCATCATCCCGCCCCCAACACACCAAGCTCTTCGAGATGGGCTTCCAATCCAACGGCATGCTTAAAGTGATGCGAAACCATACCAAGCTCAGCCGCGGCATTTGCATTGACCAACGTGTCATCCACATAAAGCGTTCGCGTCGGATCTGTCCCCATGCGCGTCAACGCGCGCCGATAGATTTCCAGATCTGGCTTGCAAATTTTCTCATCCCCAGAAACCACGACGGTCTTAAGTCGCGCGACTGGTGGGAAAGCTTCCGTAAGAAGCGGATAGATGGAGGATGGCATATTGGTGAGCCCGTGAAACTCAAGGCCTGCACTCTCCGCGCGGTCCATGAGCGCGCTCACGCCTTCAATCTCTCCAGGCGACATTTCAAGATAGCGCGCGCCCCAGACATCAATGAGCTCTGCGTGATCAGGATGCGCCTCCTTAAGGGACGCGGCGTTCTCCTCAAACGAGGTTCCCTGATCATGAGCGAAATGCCACTCCAGGGTGCAAACATCCTTCAGAAAGGTCTCAACAGCCGCCTCGTCTGGCAACAGCTTGCGATAGAGATGCCTTGGGTCCCATTGAACCAACACATTGCCCACATCGAACAGAATGGCATCAATCATTGCCATGAAGCTGGACCCCCCACTACTCACCAAGTTCTAGGACTTGAAAAAGACAAAATAAAAGGCCGCCTCCAAAAGGAGCGGCCTCTCAAGATTAGTTTCGGTCTTAGATCAAATTAAGGCGTAAAGAACCGAGTTCAGGCAGATACCCACCCTAGACTCAAGTTTAGCCCAGGTTTTTGCTCAACCCTGGCGCGCCTTGAACCGGCGGTTTGTCTTGTTAATCACGTAAAGACGACCTTTGCGACGGACCAAACGGTTATCCCGATGGCGATCCCGGAGCGATTTCAACGAGTTACGGACTTTCATAGTGCTCTACCTTGGGCTCGGACGGGATACGCGGGTGCCTTGCAGCCCCGGACATATCGCCGGTAAATGTCTGAAATTTGGCCGGAAACTAAGCCCCTGAAGCGCCCCTGTCAACAGCCCGTTCAAAGCCCCATATGCAATCAACCATGAACCTTTGGATCACTTTACAAGGACCCGTCCAGGACATAGGACTGAGCCCAACCGAAAATGACGCTGGCGCCACTTTTACCCCCTAAAAGTCGAGCCCATATACCCAGCACAACGCAAGAGATCACCCATGAGCGAAGAAGAATACGAGAATCAGGGTCCAGATATCCTGCCGCTACCGGCAGAAGACTTCATCACCCACGAGCCGCGCTGGTTTCAGGATGTGTTGGCAGAAACACCCGAAACGCGCTGGGTAGACTCAGAAGATACGAAGATTCACTACCGGAAATGGGCCTCCAAGGCGGAGAATCGCCCAGGCTTATTGTTCGTCCATGGCAATGGGGCTCACGCCCGTTGGTTTGACTTCATAGCACCGCTCCTAACCGACCGCTATGAAGTTGCGTCCATTGACCTGCCCGGCATGGGCGACAGCCATTGGCGAGACGAATACACCCGCGAGACCTATGCCCATGCCATCAAGACGGTTGCCTTTGATGCGGGCCTCGGCCCTCGCCCGGTCATTGTTGGCCATAGCTTCGGCGGATTCGTGACACTCATTACAGGAGCCCTTTATGGCGCTGACCTCGGCGGTGTGATTCTTGCCGACTTTAAAGTCCGCCCGAAACACGACGCCGTTGAATGGTTCTTAGGCGATGCGCCCCGGCGCCCGACGCGCATTTATCCGGACCTGGAAACAGCACTCGGTCGTTTTCGTCTCGCGCCACTCCAGGAATGCGCCAACAAGTTCATTACAGACTATATCGGGAAGCATTCACTGAGAGAGGTTACCGTCGGCGAAAACGAAGGACGCCGCCCGGCTGAGGAAGCCGGCTGGAGTTGGAAATTCGACCCCTTCGCCTTCAACGGCTTGCGCATGGGTGGGGATGAGCATGAAGACATGTTCAAGAACCTCGCCTGCAATGTGGGCGTCATGTATGGCGACATCTCAAAAGACCATGACCTTGAGACCATGGCCTTTATGAGGGGATTGCGCCCTGAAGCACCAATCTTCACTGTTCCCTTCGCCCAGCATCACATCATGCTGGACCAACCAGTGGCCTTTGCGTCCGCAGTAGGTTCGTTGATGGCGGATTGGGAAGCCAAGGGCGCTTTGTCCGCCAGTAAGAGCAGCGCTACCGCCGCGGCCTAACTCACCCAACAATCAATGAGGATGAAGCTCTGCGTCTTCATCCTCTTCCACATTCGCCTGAATGCGCCGCACGACGGGATGGAACATCGCCATCAGCAGAATGATGACCATGAGGCCCATGGCGAGCATGAACGGCGCCTGTGGCATCACTTCTAGGAGTGGCACCCCGATGAACGGGTTGAGAATGTGGCCCGTCGCCGCCGTTGAGCCGATGAGGCCGGCTATTGCCCCCTGATCGCGCGGTGACACAGAGAGAGACGCACCCGCCATCAAGCCTGGACGCAACAGACCAAAGCCAACACCGGCCAGAGCCAGCGCGGAAACAAACATCCCATAAGAATTGGCAATGATGAGAAGACCGAACGAGCCGATCATGACAGCCGCGCCGACCCGCAACAGGAACTGAACGGACAGATCGAACCGCTGGATGAGAACCATCTGCGCAAAAATGGTTGCCATAGCCATCGCCATCAGGCCGACACTGACAAGCTGGGTTGCCTCATCCCCCTCCACGTTAAACGTGTCCATATAATAGAACGCCACCAGCTGCATGGTGATGGACTGCCCAAGGGACAGAACCACACCCAGCACCAGCCAGGGGAGCACGCGTGGGTCAGTAAGCTTCAGCCTGCGGCGTTGCTTCTGCTTTTCCGCCAGCTTTTTGCGCGGTGTCGTGCGTTCTGGAAGTAAGAGCCAGATGAAAAAGGCACCCCCAAATGCGAGCGCAGAGACAGCGAAGAAGGGCGCCAGGATATGGAAAGTCGCAAGTGCGGCCGCAAAGCCTGGCCCGACAACCGTTCCCATGCCAAAGGCCGCCCCGATGGAGGCAACACCAGATGCCCGTTCAGCACGGCTGGTCCGGTCTGCCACATAGGCTTGTGAGGCTGGCATCGTCCCGGACCCGAAGGTCCCGAATATCGCGCGAACAGAAATAAGAAGCGGAAACATGAGCGCCAAGGAGACCCAGCCCCAAAGGCCAACCATTACCACAATGGCAAAGCCGAGTGTCGAAACCCCAAAACCGATAAGTCCCATCAGGATGATGGGCTTACGGCCAACAAGGTCAGATCGTGTTCCCCAGAAAGCGCTGGTCAATGTCCAAAGGAGTGCAGAGAGCGAGAAGATCATGGTCGTCTCGAACTCGCTCATGCCAAGTTCACGGGCGATCGGTGGCAGCACAGCGAAAAAGAGTGACTGACCCATGCCGAGCGACAAAAGGCACACAAACAGCACCCCAAAGGCACGCTTGCGTTCTTCTGGCGTCGTTGCTTTTAGCGCAGGAAGATCGTCATCTTCTTGCATATCGCTCTCTGAATTTCCGGCCATACCCCAGCCCAAAAGAAAACGCGCCCACCGAGCAGAAATGCCGGGGCGCGCCCTTCATGTAAGGGAGTTTGGCGCAAACGCCAATGGGGAAGACAAAAAAACTCTTTTGCTTATGCTGGGCGGTGCCTTGCGTACATCTCTTTAATCCACTGGGTTCCGGGATGATCTTTCCACCGATCCATCCAGGCTCTGGTCGTTTTTGACATAGGCTCAGGCCGCTTCATATCCGGATGATCTGGATTGGCGGTGATTGAGAGAAGCGCTGCTGCCGACAGGTCCGCGACTGAAAACCGGTCTCCCACAAGATAGCCGGTAGTCCTGGATTGCTCACCGATTAGATCCAGCCCCTCCTCTGTGGCTTTCAAAGCTGCAGATTGCTTGTCCATGGAGAGACCCATGGCAGAGCGCATAAGCGGCCGAACCAATGGCAACATCGCCCCATAGCTCTTTCGAACAAGCCACGGCTTCCCACCGGCAAAAAGGTTGGCCATGTACGCAGCGTCGCTCATTGTATCGAGGAACAGAGCCCGGCGAACTTCCGGCCCCACTTTTTCGTCAAAATGGGCCTGGACGCGTAAGGCTTCTTCTTTCTCCACCGGGTCAGCGGGATAGAGCGGGGGTTCCGGCTGCACCTTTTCCAGGTGATCGATGACCTCCGCAGACCCTTGAATGTGGTCCCCGTCCCACTCTAGAACCGGCGTGAAGCTTTCCGGGCAGAGTTTTTTGATCTGACCGCCATGCGGCCCGGGCAGATAGTCCTTCCGCGGCAGATAGAGCCCTTTGAAGGCAAGCGCCCATCTGGCCTTTTCGTTGAAGTTTGAAAATCGAAACTGATGAAGACAGCGTGTTGCTTTGCTCATCCTGGCATCCATCTATTGCATGTCGATCAACATGCTACTTGCATGATGATCAACATGCAATACATAAAGAGGCATGCGATACAGCTCAGACCATAAGACCAAGACCCGCTCCCGAATCCTGGAACAGGCAGGCCTGCTCTTCCGCCGCAAAGGTTTCAACAGTGTCGGCATTGATGAAATTATGGGCGCCGCGAAGCTCACCCGCGGCGGGTTTTATGGGTACTTCAAGTCGAAGGCGGAGCTCCTTACGGAGATTGTCCGCGATGAAGCCGGTCTCGGTCGGATGATGCGACGCCGTGAGGGAACGACACCTGCCGCGCTGCACAGTGAAGCCACAGAGACATTAACCGGCTATCTCGACCCCAAGAACGCGAACGTTATTGCGAAGGAATGCACCCTCGCCTCTTTGCCAAGCGATGTGACCCGCTCAAACGTGAAACCGGCCAAAGATGCTTACACAGAAAAAATCCTGGAACTCGCCCATGAATATGACCGGACCCGAACCGGCACCACACCAGAACCAGGTGCCCATCCGAGCCAGGAAGCATTGGCTGCCGTGGTCCTGAGCATCGGTGGCTTCTCCATCGCCCGCGCCATGAATGACGAGGACCTTTCGACAGCGTTGCTTGACGCAGCGCGCGACAAGACTCTGGAGCTGCTCAAGTAAACATAACAAAAGTGTCTGTTCCCAAGATTGACTTGGGTGCCCCCACCCCTACTCTCCTTCTCAATCAGAAATTTCGGGGAGAGACCCATGGAACTGGGATTAGGAGCGAAACATGAGGCCTTCAGACAGGAAGTCAGAAGCTTCCTCGCGGACGCTATGACGGATGATCTGAAACAGGCCGGCGCTGGCATGACCAGCGTCTATTCAGATTATGAAACCACCCTCAAATGGCACAAGAAGCTCCACGCCCAAGGCTGGGTCGCTCCTGGCTGGCCTGTCGAGCATGGCGGCACAGGCTGGGACATCGTCGAACGCTATATCTGGCAAAGCGAATGCGCCGCTGCGGAGACACCAAGCCTCTCTCCCATGGGGGTCGGCATGTGCGGACCGGTTCTCATCGGACACGGCAACCAAGAACAGAAAGACTATTTCCTGCCACGTATTCTGTCCGGTGATGATTGGTGGTGCCAGGGCTACTCGGAACCGGGCTCAGGGTCGGACCTTGCCAGCCTTCAAATGACAGCTGTCGAAGATGGCGACGATTTCATCTGCAACGGCACGAAAATCTGGACCACCCATGCCCAACATGCAAACTGGATCTTCTGTCTGGTGCGAACAGACAATTCAGACATTCCCCAGCGCGGCATAACCTTCCTGCTGATCGATATGAATACACCGGGCATCACGGTCGACCCCATCGTGATGCTCACAGGCGAACATATTCAAAACCAGATCTTCTTTGAGGACGTCCGCGTTCCAAAGAAGAATGCTGTTGGCAAGGTGGGTGACGGCTGGACGGTTGCAAAATATCTCCTGCAATTCGAACGCGGCAATGCTTATGCGCCAAAGCTGCACGGCCACCTCAACAAAGTAAGAACCATGGCCGAAACCGAAAGCGGGCGCGACGGGACCACGCTCATCTCAAACACAGAGTTCCGGGCGAAACTGGATCAGGCAGAGATCGACATCACAGCTATTGAGTTCACCGAACACCGCATCCTGTCTGAACTCTCGCAAGGAGGCGCACCGGGTGCGGCAAGCTCCATGCTCAAAACCCGCGGCACGGAAATGAGCAACAGGATCACCGAGCTCGCTGTTGAAGCCATGCACCACTATATCGCGCCCTTCCAACCCCACATGACAAGCCCCGGCGGACCTGTGCTGGAAGCGCCAGCGGCGAGTGCCAACGAAACGGCGATTGGGCCGGATTATGGAACGACGGTCATGCCAAAATATTTGAATGACCGCGCCGGGCCGATCTACGCCGGATCAAATGAGATTCAGCGCAACATCATGGCAAAGGCGGTTCTGGGGTTATGAGCATGGAGATCGGCGGTCAAATCAGAACGTCGATCACCCGTTCCATCAATGCGCCACCGACCCAGGAGATCACTGGGATCGCAAGATAGAACGAAAACGTACCGAGCGTCGGCAGGTCAATCGGCCATTCGGATGTTTTCTCCAAACGCGCTTCATAGGCAACCAGGCCCGTCAGGCGATGTGCCGCGTTGTTGGACGTCGTCGGGTTCGTCCCATGCAACACCTCATCGCGAAACTTGGCGATGGATGTTCGGACAGCACGGAGTTCATCCTTCTTGGCAGCGGAGATTTTCCGGTGAATGCCCGTAAGAGGGGCGATCAAAGCGAGGCACGCAACAACCATGATGGCGACGACAAATGGGAGAATGCCAGCTGGACTGACCGCGTCATTCAAAAACAGGAGTAGACAGAGGGACGTGCCCACAATCCACAAAAGAGATCGGCGCAACGCCATACGGGTGAAGGGCGCCATTCGTTCAGGGTGAAGAAGGTCAATTTGGAGAGAGGCATTGCGTGTTTCACGGCTAAACCGATCCTCCACAATCGTGTAGTAAACCCCCTTGCCCATCAGCGCAAAGTTAAGCGGCACGAACACCAGGAACCAACCTGCAGGAACTTGCTGGAACCAGGGATATTGTTCAGGCTCATGAAGTCCAAACAGATCAGTGGCACCAGGAATATTGTTCACAACAATCGCGAGACCGATTGTGAAAAAGACGATAGCAAACACACGTCCTCGGAGTATTTTCGCCCGCAAGGTGGTCACCCAATCATCCATCAGATCATCCGGGTCCCGGCCAATCACCGTGGCAATTTCCCTTAAGTCTCTCACATCATGTGCAAGCGCCATCGATGAGGCACTAATGCCAAAACCAGTCAAAAGCGAAGTAACAAAAGCCGCCCAGGTATAGGGGTCCATCCCCAAAGTTCGATCCAGATCTGGAACGGCACCGCTGTAAATGAGGGAGTAAATGCCAAACCCTTGAGCAAGCCCGAGAAAAGACAGAAACGAAACCACGGCGACAATCACACCCGCGCGCCAGGGCCGTCCACCAAGCAGGCGCACCAGCTTCTGGTCCCAATAGAACAGAAACTTCTCCGGCAAATCTGAAATTGATGATGAAGCCATACACCCCCCAAAAAGCGTTGCATCACATGGTACTGGCCCCCAGCCAATCTGTCTTGAATTTCGTGGAGGCGATATCTCCACTGTTCACGCCGGCCAGCGAGCATGCTATTTCCACTCCAACGAAATTTTGGGGGTGGTTCCATGGATCTTGATATTGCGCTCGACACGCGGCGCTCTGCGCGCGCGTTCAAAGATACACCTGTGCCAAAAGAACTGATCGAAGAACTGTTGCTCCGGGCCTCCAGGTCGCCCTCTGGCACCAACGTTCAGCCCTGGAAGGTCTACGTCGCCATGGGCAAGACCCGCGACCGCCTATCTGAGGAGTTGCTGGCCTACCGCGAGACACACCCGGAAGACGGCGGCAAGGAATGGCCAGCGGAAGGCAAGCGTATGGAGCCCTATACCTCGCGCATGCGTAAATTGGGCAAAGACATGTACACGCTGCTCGAGATCCCAAAGGGCGACAAGCAAGCCAATTGGAACCAGTGGGGCCGCAATTACAAATTCTTCGACGCTCCCGTCGGCCTCATCTTCACCATCGACAAAGATCTCGATCGAACAAGCTGGCTGGACATTGGAATGTTCATGCAATCCCTCATGCTCTCCGCGACCGCAAGAGGCCTCGACACATGCGCACAAGGCGCCTGGAACCAATTCTGGAAGGTCACGAAAGACGTGATGGAGATACCAGATGAAGAATATGTCGTCTGCGGCATGTCGCTTGGATATGCAGATGAAACTTCACCTGTGAACACACTAGTCGCAGAGCGCGAGCCGCTGTCCTCCTTCGCTTTCTTCAGGTAACGCTGCGACCCCCTGCGTCCAAGACGCGGCACAACACATCGTGTCGCTTGCCTGTTTGCCAAACACCCCCTGCCCGCTATGCTCCCGCCAACAAAAACCAGAACATAGGGAGCAGTGACATGGCTGAATTTAAACGCCCGTTGCCAGAACCAACCCCGGAGACAGAACACTTTTGGGAAGGATGCCGTTCAGGCGAACTTCGGCTGCAATCCTGTGATGATTGCTCAAAGGCCTATTTTCCGCCGCGCCCCTTTTGCCCCGCCTGCGGCTCGCGCAAAGTGACGGTGAAATCTGCCAGCGGCAAAGCCACACTTTACTCCTACGTCATCAACCACCGACCGAGACCAGATTTTGGCGACGAACCACATTCCATCGCTGTAGTTGAGCTCGCCGAAGGTCCACGCATGATGACCAATATTGTCGACTGCCCACAGACACCAGAAGCCCTTGTGTTGGACATGCCGTTGGAAGTCACCTTCGAGAAAGCAAGCGACACGATCAGCTTGCCGAAGTTCAAGCCCGCCAGTTCTGCCCCAACGGGAGCGTAAGATATGAAACAGAAATCAGTTGCCATCGTCGGGGCGGCAGAAACCACTCAACTCGGCAAAATTCCAGACATGTCGCAGATCGCGCTGCATGCGGATGCTGCGCTCAATGCCATGGCGGACGCCGGCCTGAAACCATCCGATATTGATGGTGTTGCCACAGCAGGTGAAAGCCCCACCGAAACCGCCCACTACCTGGGCATCACGCCAAAATGGGTAGATGGGACGAGTGTCGGCGGCTGTTCCTTTATGCTCCATGTGCGCCACGCCGCAGCAGCCATCAATGAAGGTCTCTGCTCAACAGTGCTCATCACCCATGCAGAGTCGGGCAGGAGCCGTGTTGGCGCCAGACGCTTTGCACGCTCCCCTCAAAGCCTGCAAGGACAATTTGAACTTCCCTATGGCGTGACGACCCCGCCCACCATGTTCACCATTCCGGTGTTGCGCTACATGAAGGAACGGGGCGTTACAGAAGAGCAGCTCGCCAATGTTGCAGTTGTTCAGCGCGAATGGGCGGCAATGAACCCGCGCGCGAGCTTTAAAGACCCCATCACTGTCGACGACGTTCTGAACAGCCGCATGATCGCGTACCCGTTCCGGCTCCTCATGTGTTGTCTCGTGACCGATGGTGGCGGCGCCCTCATCCTTACGAGCGCGGAACGCGCCAAGGACATGCCGCAAAAGCCGGTTTACATCTTGGGCACAGGTGAAAGCGTCGAAACTCCCATGATCAGCCAAATGGAAGATTTCACCTCTTCCAAGGCATTCCGTGTGTCCGGCTCACAGGCCTTTTCGGAAGCAGGCATTACCCACGATGATGTGGATCATCTTATGATCTATGATGCCTTCGCGCACCTTCCCCTATACGGGCTTGAAGATTTGGGTTTCTGCAAACCTGGCGAAGCAGCGGACTTCATCTGGGAGCGCAACACTGCACCGGGCGGCAAGCTGCCACTCAACACCAATGGCGGTGGCCTCTCCTATATGCATTCGGGCATGTATGGCATGTATGCACTGCAGGAGAGTGTGCGACAGATGCGGGGCGGCGCCCCCGCACAGGTAGACGGTGCAAAAATTTCTGTGTCCCACGGTGTTGGCGGCATGTTCGGCGCGTCCGGGACGATCATCTTCTCAAACGACGCCCCCTGATTCCTTTAAGTACAAAAAAGAGGCCGCTCAGCATGTCTGACGCGGCCTCTATTTGCTTTCAGGGCGGCAGTGTTATCTGCGGGTAACACGCCGGCGCAATTCTTGCGGTACGAACTGAGACTCAAGCAGGTCAGTCGCCGCGAAATCGATACCGTTTTCTTCATTCTTCAAATTTTGAACAACATAGCGACCTTCAATCAAATCGTAGACGACGTCTGAAGCGTTAAAGCAGGTTGGCACATCATAATACTGCATCAGGTGTGCCTCCTGTACACGCCAAAGACCACCACGCGCATCGTAGAGGTTGCTCGACGCAAGATTCCAGCTGTCTTCATCAAAGTAATTTGTGCGCCTTGAATAAACGTGCCGCGTTGTGGGCTTCAGCGTTGCCTCAACTGCCCAAACCCTGTGACGCTCATAGCGGACATGGTCTTGATTGAGATGTCCTGCCTGGACGATATCCCCGTAAGTCAACGTTGGCGAGCTTAGACGATAGGAATTGTAGGCAATGTATTTCTCTTCCTTGCCCAAAAGCGTCCAATCATAACGGTCCGGCGGGCCAGAGAACATGTCAAAATTATCCGCCGTTGACATAGCATCAGAGTAGATCTGCGGATTGTCATAAGACACAGCTGTCGTGCGCTGAACATTCGGATTCGATTCCGAACGACCGACCGTGTACTGCCACGAGATTCGCTCCGCCACGCTTGGGTCGATCGTCTCATGCACCAACAACAACTGCCCTGCGCGACGCGCGGGGCTTAGTGTCTCTTGAATATACTTAAGTGACACATTGTCCAGTTCGTCAATGGAACCCAATGTTGGGTCAGCGTAAGAAAACACCAGTTCGTCCTGAACGCGGATAGGCGTAAATGCGCCCGTCCGCGACGGCGCTGCAGACGCAAATGTACGGCGGACTTTATGTCCTCGGAAACGAAGATTGTGATTCCAGACAAGCTCTACACCACTTTGCGGAATGGGGAACGGCACACCTAGTGCGACACCTGACAGACGGCGCCCATCATCTGAAATACTGCCATTGATTGCATTGGCTCGGGTCGCGTCATAGACAGCTTCTGGAAACGCGCAAGTTCGGCGCGTTTCATACACATCCATTTTGTAGGACGGATATCTGTCCAGCATGGCACGCTGCCCGTCGGTCAGCAGCGAGGCATGTTCTTCGGCGTTTGCGCTCGTTATCGTCGCAATCGGAGCATCACTGGTGAAAGGATCAGGATAATGCCCCCTGACAAAGGCGACCCCGTCCGGCACTGACGTTAATCCGCCAGCCCATGCCGGAATAGATCCATCAGCATTTCCCGACATTTCAGCGCCTATCGGCGTTAGGTCCTGACCCAGCCGCGCAGCTTCAGATTCAGATACACCAGCTACAGCAGCACCTGACCAACAAAGCCCCGCGGCTAAAGAAACACTCAAAATCTTCACAACGCTCTCCCCCGAACAAATAAATGTGCTTTACTAAGACTGCCTCAATGAGCTGAACTTGACCAGTCACAAATGGCCGATTTGCCAAGGGACGTATTGACGGTGCTGCACCCTCCTGACTACCGCGGGGGTGCTGGGGAGGGGACCGAGTGAAATTTGTTGAGTTTGCAGTCTTCAAGCTGCGATTAGTAATCTTGTTGGCTCTTGCGGCGTTCACCATCGCGATGGGCGTCTACGCGACACAGCTACGCATGGATGCCGGCTTTTTCAAGCAAGTCCCTACGGAACATCCCTATATCCAGACATTCTTTGAATATCAGGACGAAGTGCCGGGCGCTAACCTGGTGCTCGTGGCTGTTCGCACAAAGAGTGGGGATATTTGGCAACCAGATTTCTTAAAAACACTGCACGCCGTGACGGAGGAGATCACTTTTTTGCCTGGCGTGCGACGCACAAAAGTACGCTCGCTCTGGGCGCCGACGACGCGGGTTACAGAAAACACCGAATATGGAATTGAGTCACAGCAGGTTATTCCAAGCCGCATCACGCCGGATGGTCTGACGCCAGAGGATATTGAAGGCATAAGAGACCGCGCCATGAATGGCGGACACCAGGGCACGCTTTTCGCCAACGACAATTCTGGCGCACTGGTCATAGCTGAGCTCCAGGAGATAGATCCGCTTACCCGAGAACGTCTTGACTATCTTGATCTAGCGGCGCGTCTTGAAGCACAGGTCCGTGCCCCTTTCCAGTCGGATAATGTCCGTATCGAAATTATCGGCTTTGCGAAATTTGTTGGGGATCTGGCGGACGGAGCTGGAGATGTGTTCCTCTATTTCGGGTACGCCTTCGTTCTGACTGGCCTCGCTGTCTATGCCTATGTTCGCTCAGCATGGCTCGCCTTCTTGGCCATCTTCTGCTCACTCATCTCTGTCGTCTGGCAGTTTGGACTTCTCAACATTATGGGGTTCGGGCTCGACCCGCTTGCGGTTCTCGTGCCATTTCTGGTCTACGCCATCGGCGTGAGCCATGGTGTTCAACAGATCAATCTGATTGCCTCGGATGTCAGTGATGGCGCGTCTTCAATGGACGCCGCAAAGCTCACATTCACGAGGTTGCTGGTGCCGGGCAGCATGGCGCTGGTAACCGATCTTGTGGGCTTTTTTACGCTCTACCTCATCCCGATTGATGTGATCAGAGAACTCGCGATCATGGCGTCACTGGGCGTCGCCCTAAAAATCATAACCAATCTCATCATGCTGCCCCTTTTGGCCAGCTACCTTCCTGCCAACCCTACTTACGCTTTCACCTATCGACGCATTCGTGTCCGCCGCGAAGCAGCCATGCGGTTTTTAGCCCGTGTCGCAAAACCCCGGAATGCCACGCTGGTTCTGATCGCATTTGCAATGCTCCTGGGAACAGCAATCTACCAGACGCGCGAACGCCACATCGGCGACCTTGTCCCTGGTTTTTCAGAGCTTTGGCCAAACTCGCGATACAACATAGACACAGCTTCTGTGGTCACCGATTTTTCCATTTCCGTCGACGCACTCATCATCGTTGTGGAAACCCCAGTCGACGGCTGTGTCGACTACCACACCATGCGTCTGGTTGATCATTTCTCCTCGCACATGGAAAATGTGACAGGCGTTACATCCGTCCAATCCCTGCCTGTCTCAGCCCGTTCGGTTTCTGCAATTTGGCGCGAAGGGAACTTAAAATGGCAGGACCTCCCCCGAACACAATCGGACCTCATTCGCACAACCTCACACATCGAACCAAGCTCAGGTTTGCTCAACGAGACCTGCACCATTCTACCGGTCATCGTTTACATGGATGATCATATCGCGACGACAATTGACGAAGTTATCGCCGCGGTGGAAAACTTCGTCGCAACCGATCAAGAACTTGCTGCACGCGATGGGATCAATATCCGACTAGGGATGGGTGGTGTCGGTGTCATGGCTGCGACGAATGAGGTGATCGAGACATCTGAACTCCCCATGCTTCTTTGGGTGTACATCGCCATCATCTTCCTCGTCCTCATCGCTTACCGAGATTGGCGCGCGGTGATTTGTTGCTGCATGCCGCTACTACTCGCCACATTCCTTGGTTATTGGTTCATGACCTGGCTCGGCATTGGCCTGAAGGTCTCAACACTACCGGTTCTGGTGCTGGCGACAGGCATTGGCGTTGACTATGCGTTCTATATCTACAGCCGCATGAACATTTTCCTGGAACAAGGGAAAACTCTGCAGGAAGCCTATACGCTTGCACTAGAGCAGATCGGGGTGGCGGTGGTGTTCACGGCGCTCACGCTGGCAGGAGGTGTGGCGACTTGGGCTTCATCCAGCCTGAAGCTTCAAGCTGATATGGGAATATTGCTCGCCTTCATGTTTATGGCCAACATGATCTCAGCGATCTTTGCCCTTCCTGCCTTTGCGGTAACCTTGGATCGTTTCGTACCCCGCACCAGAGTCGCACACTTGCAAGAATAGGGTATGCTGGCCACATTTGGTGCCCAGGTGTGATAGAGGAATTCTGATGATCGATGAAAGCAAGTCAGAGGAGGACGGTCTCCGGGCATTTGATATCAGCCCAAGCCATCCACTCTGGACCCAGATGGAGCGCGGCATACAGATTATTTTGGGGTTCTCGCTCGTGACCGCATTCCATTTTCTGGGCGAAAGCTGGGGCCAGCCAAATGTGCCCTATCAGCATATATTCCCGGCCATCGGCGCTGTCGGTCTAGCCTTTATCTACTCCATGCTACTGACGCCCATCGCCGGCTATATTGGCATGCTTCTTCGTTCTTTCACCTCACTGCCAGGATACCGGATCAACCAGATCAGGGCGGTCTTGTTTAACATTGCCCTGTTGGGCCTAGTGGTAGTCTTTTTTACCGAAGCCAGCGTCTTTATTGCCGCCCTAGCCGATGCGGCGGGTCTTGATCCAACATCCCCAGAAATGTGGGAGCATGATTTCAGCGACCAACTGAGAGAGCGCGCAACAACACCGCAGGGAGACAAGTAATGAGTTACAAAAACATCGACGTTCAGCCCGTCTCTGGTGCACTTGGCGCAGAAATTTCAGGCGCTGACCTGGATGCAGATCTCGACAATGAAACCTTCGACGACATCCATCAGGCATTCCTGGACCATCAGGTCATTTTCTTCCGCGACCAAAACCTCTCGCCTGAAAAACACACAGCCTTTGGCCGCAGGTTTGGCTCTTTGAATGTCCATCCATATGTGAAGGGTATGCAGAACCATCCAGAAGTCATGGAGATCATCAAAGAGCCGGAAGACAAGGTGAACTTTGGCGGCGGCTGGCATTCCGATATGTCCTTCCTGGAAGAACCAGCGCTGGGCTCTATCCTCCATTCCATAGAAGTGCCCGCCTTTGGAGGCGACACCCTTTTTGCAAGCCAGTACAAGGCCTATGACGCCCTGTCTGATGGCATGAAAGAGATGCTGGACGGTATGGTCGCTATACACACCGCCGAGCGTGAATATGGGCAAGGGGGCAATTCTGCAATGAAGCGGTCATCAATGGACATAGACAATGCCAATGACGACGTGCCGAAATTCGAGCATCCCGTTGTTCGGACCCACCCGGAAACCGGGCGCAAAGCGCTTTACGTGAACATGGCCTTCACCATGTATTTCAAAAACATGACCCGAAGGGAAAGCCGTCCGCTTCTGAACTTCCTGTTTGATCATTGCACGCAGGAACAATTCACCTGCCGCTTCCGTTGGACACCAGGCGCTGTCGCTTTTTGGGATAACCGTGCTGTTCAGCACTTTGCGCTCAACGACTATCACGGCCAAAGACGCCATATGCGTCGTGTGACCGTCAACGGTGACCGCCCGCATTGATCGTGCCTCTCTCGCATTTGTGAAGAGACAAGGCGCCACGCAAGGTTAGGCTCTCCCCTGGAGATATCTGAGGAGCCTGCGCCAATGGAATCGATCTACTACGTCCTGACATGGGCCTGCCACCGCCGGTGCAAGCATTGCTATGACACGCGTTTCCGCCCCTATGTGCGAGATGCCCTTGAGGACGTGCTGGTGGAGAGCGACACCCATTTCGAGCGGGTGATTGCCAATCTGCCCAGCACGATGATTTACCAGGACCCAAAAAACCTCACGCCAGAAGGAAAACCAGAGGAACGCATCGGCCGCATCATTCTGGCTGGTGGCGAAGTCCTGATTGATCCGGTCCGCGAACGCATCTTCTACCCTGCCCTTGACGCGCTGAACGCCAAGTACGGGAAAGGGGGCGTCAACATTTCCATCCAAACAACGGGCGATCTTGTTACGCCTAAAATTCTGGATGAGATGCTGGAACGCAATGTCTGGATGATCGCTATCGCAGGCATGGATGACTTCCATGTCGGAATGGAGGGCGACAAGCGCCTGCCACTGATGGAGAAACTGACGGACATGTTTGAGGAAGCCGGCATGCAACCGGTCCCTGACGCTTCAACAGGCCGGGACTATCTGACCGAAAAAGGGCCTTTCTACTTTTTCTTCGGAGCTCAGCCTGATCAATGGATCGGCGAACTTTGGCCACGAGGGCGAGCCTGGGAAAACTCCCTCACCAAAGCCGACATGGACACGAATTTCTGTGCCCGTCATTCAGGAGGTCGCAACTTCCTCAACCATGGAATGGCGGGTTCCGAAGTTGCCATCGAGCCCGACGGATCGGTGTTTCCATGCTGCCTCAAAACAAAGGTCCCCATCGGCAATGTGGCTGATGAACCCCTGATCGACATTCTCGAGAGCCTCAAAGGGCATCCTGTCTTTGAGGCGCTGAATGAGGGCGCCCCTGACAAAATGGGCCTCACCCAGGGGTGGTCTGAGGAGAAGTTCCACCGGGCCTCCCACACAGAACTCCCAAACGGCACGCTTTTCGCCAATCTCTGCATCGGCTGCGATAAGTTCCATGAGGAAGTCATGGAGCCCGTCATCCGTGATCTGACTGAAAAACGGCGCGCAGGCAGGAAGCTGCTCGCAAGCTAAGCCCATTTTCTTCAAAAAATGCCTGAGGTGCCTGGCAAAACACACCCAGTCTGCGTGTCTGGTCGCAGAACGATCTCTAGCGCCCCTTCGTAACAATACGAAACTGTCCCGAAATCCCCGCGACACAATAATCCCCGATATTTTACCCAGTCATTTTTGAACACGCACTCTTGACGGGTTCGTGAGGGACACCTAGATACTAGACCAACCGGTCGGTTTGTGGGAATGAGGGGCAATGCCAGAGACTTTGAAGCCAATCCAGGCAGAAAAAAGCGAGGATGCGCGCCAAATTCGTGGAGAGCGGACCCGCCAGGCGCTGCTCGAAGCCGCTTTTGATGAAATTCACCAGCA
Organism: Rhodobiaceae bacterium; assembly: GCA_003330885.1. Lineage (NCBI taxonomy): Bacteria > Pseudomonadati > Pseudomonadota > Alphaproteobacteria > Hyphomicrobiales > Parvibaculaceae > Parvibaculaceae bacterium. The sequence goes on from CP030277.1 coordinate 2,310,455, forward strand.
TGGGTACCGCTCAGCCAGCCTTAACGACATTTTGAAGGCGGCTGGTTGCACCAAAGGCTCCCTCTATCATCATTTCCCGGACAAACATGCCCTTGGTCTCGCGGCCATCGTCGACAATGTTGACCGTTTCATGAGCACAACCTGGCTTACTCCCCTCACGGAGACAAATGATCCGGTCTCCACCCTTCTCGACATTCTCCAGCGACACGTCGACGGCGAAATTTTCACCGATGTCCGCCTGGGCTGCCCCCTCCAGAACCTCAGCCAGGAAATGTCCGGGCTGGACGAAGACTTCCGCACCTATCTGAACGGAATCCACGAACAGTGGCGCTCAGCCATTGCCGATGCGCTTAGAAAAGGTCAGGACACCGGCCAGGTTCGCAAAGACATCTCAGCTGAAGCTGCAGCCACGATGATCATTGCAACCCACCAGGGAACGGTCGGACTTATCAAAACAGCTCAGAGCACCGACATCGGCGCATCGAGCTTTGAAGCATTTTACCAATATCTCAACAGTCTGCGGACCACCGGCAATTGTACGCCTGGCCCCAAAGAAGGACTTACATCATGAATAACGGATGGGTCACGACCTACGCCAATTGGATCATCAAACTCCGCTGGCTCGTTGTGCTGGTCACAGCCGCTGGCGCCCTTGCTATGGCATCTGGCGGTCAGTACATCAAGTTTTCAAACGATTACCGCTATTTCTTTACGGATGAAAATCCAAACCTCAAAGCCTTCGAACAGTTAGAGCGCACCTATACAAGTCCAGACACACTTCTCTGGGTACTGCGCCCTGATGAAGGTAAAGCGACCGATCCTGAGATCCTGGCAATTGTGAAGGAAATCACAGAACGTGCCTGGCAAACCCCCTACTCCATTAGGGTCGACAGCCTCACCAACTATCAGCATACGACCGCGTTGGATGATGATCTGTATGTCCGCGACCTGGTTATTGACCCTGCAGAGGCTGATCCTGCGGAAGTCCTTCGGATTGGTACAACGGAACCAGCAATCGCCAAACGCATCATCTCTGATGATGGAACCACCACCGCAATTTTCGCGACCCTCAAGATTCCCCGCGACGACATCACCGCGACTGCCGCGCCGGTTGCCCATGCGCGCGCAATTGTTGCGGACATTCGCGAACGGTTCCCGGATCTGCGGATCGAGCTAACCGGTTCGGTCATGCTGTCCACGTCTTTCTCTGAAGCCGCGACCCGAGATCTTTCGACACTCACGCCTGGCATGTATGTCGTCCTTGCTCTCACCGTCTGGTTTCTCATTCGCTCAATCAGCGGCACAATCGCGACCCTCATCGTGGTTGGCCTCTCCGCGGCGGCGGCCATGGGCTTTGTGATGGGTTGGATGGGCGTCAAGCTGACGCCACCCTCCTCCGGCGCCCCCACCATCATTCTGACCGTCGCCGTCGCGGACTCAATCCACATATTGGTCACCGCCCTTGTCTCCATGCAGAAAGGCATGACCAAACGCGAGGCAATCGTCGAAAGCCTTCGGGTCAATTTCCAGCCTGTGTTCCTGACGTCGGTGACGACGGCAATCGGTTTTGCAAGCCTGAACTTCTCAGATGCTCCTCCCTTCCGCGACCTCGGCAACACCTCAGCTGTTGGTGCGTTAGTAGCATGGGTACTCTCCGTGTCCTTCCTGCCTGCTCTGATGGCCATTTTGCCCATTACGGCCAAAGGGTCGCTCAGCAAACAGTCTGAGTACATGGAGAGATTCGGCGAGATGGTCATCGGCAACCGTCGCAAGATCCTGGTCGGTATGACAGCGGTCCTCATCGGCTTTGCATCGCTCCTTCCGCAATTCACATTCAATGACCGGTTTGTTGAATATTTCGATGAGCGGATGGAGTTCCGTGTTGCCAGCGACTGGGCATCCGACAATCTGACGGGCATCTACCAGATCAGCTATTCGCTCTATTCTGGGGACACGGGTGGCATCTCAGATCCGGAATACCTGGAACGACTGGAAGCCTTCGCCAACTGGTTCCGCGAGCAGCCGGAAGTTGTCCATGTTGGGACATTCTCTGATGTCATCAAGCGTGTGAACAAAAGCATGCATGGCGATGATGACGCGTATTACCGCGTGCCTGATGACCGACAAAGCGCGGCACAGTTCCTGTTGCTCTATGAAATGTCACTTCCCTATGGTTTGGATCTGAACGACCAGATCAATGTCGACAAGTCGGCGACGAAACTAACCATCACCTTGACGGATGTTTCGACCGAACAAATGAAAAGCGTTATTGACCGGGCCGAAAACTGGCTGCGGACCAATGCGCCGGACAGCATGTACGCCTACCCAGCCGGTCAGGCCGTCATGTTCTCTTTCATCGGCATCAGCAACTTCGAAGCCATGACCGTGGGAACGGGCATCGCGCTCCTCCTCATCTCCGGCTGCCTGATGCTGGCACTTCGGGATTTGAAACTGGGGATCATTTCCCTCGTGCCAAACCTGACACCACCTATCGCAGCTTTTGGCATCTTGGCTCTGTTCAGCACTGAAGTAGGATTCTGGTCCACCTTCGTGATAGCGACCGCCTTGGGGCTGATCGTGGATGCCACTGTCCACTTCCTGTCCAAATACCAGCGGGCGCGCTCAGAGCAAGGCAAATCAGCGGAGGATGCCGTGCGCTACGCCTTCTCAACTGTTGGCACCGCACTCTGGGTATCTACCTTTGTGCTGATAATTGGGTTCGCGCTTCTCGCCTACTCGCCGTTCCGCGTAAATGCGATGCTGGGCATCATGGTGGCCATCACCGTGGCCTGCGCTTTGGTCATCGACTTCCTGCTGTTGCCGGCCCTGCTTATCGCACTCGACGGCAAGCGGAAATCGGACAAAACAAACCAGGTGGAGGCTGATAGCGGACCTGTTGACGCTCCGCCTGCTGCCTCGGCACCTGCATAGAGGGAGATCAAACCATGACTCGCTTTTCAATTCCCGACGCTAACCCTATCGTGCGTCTCACGGTAAACCTGAGAGAGGAAAATCAGCCCATGCGTATGAACGCGCTGAACCTACACAACCTGACACTGGCTTGGATAATTGCCGCCATGCTGGTCATTGTCCCCGTTGGCATCTCCACCGCGATCGCAGAAGAGCTGGCGGGGCTTGATACCCTGCCTGGTGCTGATGACCCTGCGGCAAGAGGTCTTGCCATCGCCCAGGAAACGGAGCGGCGAGACGTTGGATTCAACAACACGTCTGCCAACATGCAGATGATCCTCACCAATGCTTATGGCGAGACCAGTGAGCGGGAACTACGTAACCTGGTTCTGGAAATCACCGAGGAGAATGAAGGTGACTGGAGCTTGATCGTCTTCGACAAACCCCGCGATGTTGACGGCACAGCACTGCTCTCCTATGCCCACATTCTCGATCCCGATGATCAGTGGATGTACCTGCCAGCAGTAAAACGCGTTAAGCGCATTTCATCGGTCAACAAGTCTGGCCCGTTCATGGGTTCCGAGTTTGCCTTTGAAGATTTCTCAGCTCAGGAAGTCGGCAAATACTCCTACAACTGGCTGCGCGATGAGCCCTGCGGCGAGCGCATATGCCACGTGACAGAGCGAACGCCGCTTTACGAGCACTCCGGCTACACACGCCAGATCGCCTGGACGGATACGACCGACTATCAGCCACGAAAAGTCGAGTATTACGACCGCAAGGACCAGCTGCTAAAAACCCTCACCATGACCGACTATCGGCTATATGAGGACAAACACTGGCGCGCCCACGATTTGTTCATGGAAAACCATCAGACTGGCAAAAACACGCGCCTTGTCTGGAGCGACTTCGTTTTTCAGGCTGGTCTCACGGAATCCGACTTCACCACCAATGCGCTAAAGCGCGCTCGGTAAAGATTCCAAAGGCATTTGAAGGCGGGCGCGAAAACGCCCGCCTCTTTTTTGGGTCGCCCTGCTGGGAGGGGTAAATGAGAAAGTTACAAACAACATGCGTCGCCAGCGCATTTTTATGCGGCATGGCAATGACGACGCCATCTCTGGCCACAGAGTTTGAGTTTACCGGGTTTGTAGAGCCTGAGCTTCAGGTGTTTCCAAATCGCGGCAATGTAGCCGGACAAAAACGGTTCAACAGCTCCGTCGCCATAGAGGTGACAGCAGAAGCCTTCTGGGACAATGGCGATCAGTTTGTTGTGTTCACGCCCTTTGCACGCCTGGACCAGAATGACGGAAACCGCACCCACGCGGACATACGTGAACTGAAATACGCCTACGTGACGGGCGATTGGGAGTTCCGGGTCGGCATCGACAAAGTCTTCTGGGGTGTCACCGAAGTTGCGCACTTGGTCGACATCATCAACCAGACAGACCAGGTCGAAAGCCTGGATGGTGAGGAGAAGTTGGGGCAGCCTATGGTCGCCGTTTCCACGGTGCAGGACTTTGGCGTCTTTGACTTCTACCTGCTGCCCTATTTCCGGGAACGCACATTCCCCAGCATGGGTGGTCGGCCCGCCTTCGATATCCCAGTCGATGAAACCCAGACCATGTATGGCAGCAATGACAAGCGGCAGCATCTGGATTTCGCAACCCGTTACTCAAACACCTTTGAAGACTGGGATGTAGGTGTTGCATATTTTCAGGGCACTGGTCGTGATCCTGTCCTGACGCCCGGCTTCGACACTGGCGGCAATCTGGTTCTCATTCCCCTCTACGCACAAATCAAACAGGCCTCGATCGATGTGCAGGCCACAAAGGATGCGTGGCTCTACAAGTTTGAAGGGTTCTGGAGGCGCGAATTGGGCGAAGAATACATCCAGGCCACCGGCGGCATTGAGTACACATTCTATCAGATTTTCAGCAGCGCCAGCGACCTGGGCATTGTTGCGGAATATATCTGGGATGACAGAGGCGCCACCAACGCAAACGCTTTCGCCAACGATGCTGTCGCAGGCTTGCGCTGGACGCCAAACGATGAGGCGTCTACTGCTGTTCTTCTGGCATCGGTGGTCGACTTGGACACCCAGGCTGTAAGCATCTCACTCGAAGCAGAACGCCGTTTCGGTGACGACTATTTCGTCTCCCTGGAAGCCCGGGTCTTTGAAAACGTACAGCGCACAGATCCACTCTTCTCGTTTGCGGACGATGATTTCGTTCAACTAAGAGTAGCTCGTTACTTCTGATCTGATTGTTCTCAGGCAATCAAAAAAAAGGCGGCTATAGAAGCCGCCTTTTTTGTTAGTAAATGTCGTTCTTCTCACTCTCATCCAACGCCTGGTCGATCACCTCTGGCGGGACTTTGTCGAGCGATAATTGATCGCGGTACATCGTGCCCGTCGACGGAAGCGCCGAGCGTTCGACCTGTTTCTCCGCATTCCAGAGTTCCGAGCGAACGAGCGCTTTGGTGCAGTGGAGGTAAACCTCCTCAACATGGATGACCATCACGCTGCGTGGGTTGCGGCCGCGCATTTCAAACTGACCCGTATGCGAAGGGTCAACCGACACTTCCGCACGCCCGTTAATCCGCAACATGTCGTTTATTCCCGGGATGAAGAACAAAAGCCCCACGCTTCCCGAGGACACGATATTTGTAAGCGTATCCAGCCGGTTATTGCCTGGCCAGTCAGGCAACAAAAGCGTCTTCGGGTCTTGAATTTTCACAAACCCTGGCTCTCCACCCTTTGGAGAGACGTCTGGCAGCGCGCCATCGCGCGAGGTACCAATACAGACGAACGGTGAGAGCCCAATGAAGGAAGCGCAATGCTTCTCCACATGATCGAGCTGTTTATCGATCACACCCGCCATCGGCGTTGCGTAATGCTCTCTTAGATCCGCCTCAGATGTCAGGACATTGCTCATCTTCGTTCTCCTCTGCGTTTCCCAATGTCAGCACATTACTGACACACTCCTGACAGCATTGCGTCAGCAGCGCTCACATTTATGAGAATAATTATCAATATTACAATATCTCATTTTCTGATAATATCATCACTATTGACTTACTCCTCATAATGACTACGTTCCTACACAGGTGGTCCCCACATGCTCAGGAGCCAACGACATGGATTTCTCTCTGGAAGAAACACTTCCCGTTGATCCCCGCAAGGTAGACAGAGTCGCCTCCCCCGTCACCAAAGCATGGGATCTGGCCTATCTACGTTTTGGGAAGCCCGATCTGAACGAGCAGGCTGCTTTCTTCAGGGATTTCGGTTTTGTCATTGCAGAACAGACTGATGACCGACTTTATGTGCGCGGCGCCGGGCCAAGTCCGTACTTCATCGTCGTCGAGAAAGCGCCTAAGGCAGCCTATCTTGGGTTGGGTGTCGAGATGAAAAACCACGAAGACCTGGAGGCGCTTGCCGCAAACGATAAGCTGACCATAGACACTGCTGACGGACCTGGTGGCGGAGAGCGGGTACGGCTGACCGACCCCAATGGCTTCACGGTTGACGCCGTCTTCAATCGCACTCTTCAGGCAGAACAAGCTATGAGAAAGGCGCAGGCACTCAATACGCCGGAGGAAAAAGTCCGCATCAATCAGGGACAGCGCGCGCCATTGACGCCACCCGACATCGCACGCCTTGGCCATGTGGCAGTTATGACGCCCGACTTCGAGACGTCAATGGAATGGTACAAATCCCGGCTCGGGCTTATCTCTACTGACGTTCTCTGTCTGGATGACGGGACACCAGCCCTCGCCTTCAACAGGTTTGATCGCGGAGAACATCCTGCAGATCACCATTCCATTGTCCTGGGAACCTATCCCGTCAAAGGCTATGAACATTCGGCTTTCGAGGTCCACGATCTGGATGCGGTTGGCCTCGGCCAACAAGTGTTGAGACAAAAGGGCCATAAACACGAATGGGGCATCGGACGCCACATCTTGGGCAGTCAGGTCTTCGACTATTGGTCAGATCAAGACGGCTTCAAATTCGAGCATTATGCAGACGGGGACGTTTACACGTCTGACTATGAAACTGGATATCACCCGCTCAGCACCCAAGGTCTGTACCAGTGGGGCCAGGACTTCCCCACAACGTTTACAAAGCCGCATCTCAGCCTCGGCTTCATCTTGGAAACACTCCACAATCTCCGAACGATCCCAAACTTCACGTTCAAGAAAGTGAAGCTGATGATGGCAATGATGGGCCGCAAAGCCCGTCCGTGGCTCTAACGATCGTCAAATCCAAAGAAAAGAGAAATGCACCATGGCAATCAATGTTGCGCGCTATGAATTGAATGGAAACATCGGATGGGGTGTGGTCGCCGACGGCGGACTCACACCACTCGTTGGCACCTATGAGACAACAGGTGATTTCATTCGCGACGGCCGAGAAGAAGCACGCAGCATTGCTGCTTCAGGGACAGAGAACAACATCCCGCTTGATCATGTCACGCTTCTCTCACCCGTCACCCAGAACCAGCAATATGTCTGCCAGGGCACGAACTACGTCTCTCACCTGGTGGAGAGCGGCATTGATCCTGAGCAGCAGACATTCAACATGATCTTCCGCAAAGCATCCTCCTGCATTGCGCCACCCAACACGGATGTCATTCGGCCTGCCCACGTAAAACTGCTCGACTATGAGCTTGAACTTGGTCTCATATTTGGCAGAAAAATTGATGGTCCAGTCGAGGTAACCTGGGACAATCTCGCAGACTATGTGGCTGCCCTCGTCGTCAACAACGATATTTCTGCCCGCGATGTGCAACTCCCGCAATGGCAGTTCTACAAAGGAAAATCCTATCGCACATTTGGCCCAACCGGGCCATGGCTCACCCTCATTGATCAGGGCGACGTCGAACACATCCCGGAACTGCGTTTACAGCTCTTCGTAAACGGCAAAAGCCGACAGGATGCTCTCGCTGATGATCTGTTCTTTCAGCCTCCTGAAACGCTGACGGAACTATCTGGCGTTCAGGATTTTGCGGAAGGCGATCTGCTAGCAACCGGCACACCCGGCGGCGTTGCCATGCAAGCCCCGAAAAGCAAATTGCTGATGTTCATTTCCAAGCTGATACCTGAAGCAAAAAAGTGGGAAATATTCATCAACAAAAACGTAAGCAACCCCGACTTCCTAAAGCCTGACGATGTCATTCAATCTCGCATCGCAACAGCGGATTGCTCTTTGGACCTCGGCACACAAACCAACAAAATCGTCCAAGGATAAAGCAGGGGGCTGTCATGGTGCGTCGACTTGAAGCTGACATCATCATAAAAGGGGCTGGCCCCGTTGGGCTGTCCATGGCTAACCTTCTCGGCGTCTATGGCATTCGCACCCTCGTGCTTGAGCAAAACCCGACAACCGTTGAAGAGCCCCGCGCTATTGGCCTTGATGTTGAAAGCGGGCGTGCACTGCAATCCATGGGCCTGGAAGAGATAGCATCGGCAGAAATGATGCAGGGGTTTCACCTCGATTATCTGAACGCCAAGGGCCACACCATCATGGATGTTGAGGTAGGCGAGTCGCCGTATGGCAAAGCGCAAATGTCCAGCTTCATTCAACCGGTCCTTGAGCAGCAACTGCTTAACGGCACAGAGCGCTTCGATCAGGTAACGGTGCTTTTTAACCACCAGGTTGAAGAGGTTTCGCAAACCGAAAGCCATGCAACGGCGCGGGGCATCACGAAAGATGGCGAGGCTTTTGAGGCGCGCGCGCAGTATCTTGTGGGATGTGGTGGTGGCCGATCACTGGTCCGCCGGAGCTCAAACATCCAGATGGAAGGATTTTCAAACCCTGAAGCCTGGCTAGTGATAGATACAATCGACCCACTCCTTGATGACTGGGTCGACTGCCGTTTTTTCTGCGACCCTGAGCGCCCAGCCATGACGATGAAAAAGAAGCAGAAGCACCGTCGGTGGGAATGGATGCTACATGAGGGAGAAACCGAAGAGGAGTTTCTCGACCCGGGCCGTATCAACGAACTGCTGGCGCCACACACCGACCCGTCGCAGGTCACCATGCTGCGAAAATGCGTCTACAACTTCAACTCAATCGTTGCAGAAGAGTATCGTGACGGGCGTCTGTTTATCGCCGGGGATGCAGCACACATGATGCCGCCCTTCGCGGGTCAGGGGATGAATTCCGGCATTCGGGACGCTGTGAACCTGAGCTGGAAGTTGGCTTCTGTCGTAAAAGGTGATGCCAACACAGCCATTCTTGATACCTACAAGACAGAACGCCGCGATCATGTTGTCAAACTCACCAAGGTCGCAAACCGCCTGGGCGCTATCATTATGCCTACCTCAAACGTGAAGGCCTGGCTCAGGGACGTGGTGCTCACGGTCGCCAACTCCTTCGAATTCACCCGGGAAGCGCTGAGGCGTTCATTCTTTGTGATCCCAAAACTGGACGAAGGCTTGTTCGTTTGGGATGGACCAGGTGCATCCTCCCGCAGCGGCGAAATGATCGTCCAGCCGAAGGTTGAAGATGCAAACGGCGAAAAAGCTTACCTGGATGAATTCCTGCCCGAAGGGTTCGTCCTGATGGGCATTGGCGCCGACCCAAACGTAGACCTCAACAGCGAGGCAAAATCACTATGTGCAGAGCTCGGAGCCGAGTTCGTGTCCATCACTTCAAAGATAGGATCACCGGGATCAGCTCTGAAAGACGTAACGGGCGCGTTGACAGAATGGAGGGGAACCCGCCCACCATTTATTCTTCTGCGCCCGGACAGATTTACGGCCGCAATGTTTAACTCAGACGACGCAGTCGCATCGCTCAAGAACTTTATGGCGCACTATCAATCTTGAAGATCAGAGGGATGGGATCGGCTTGGCGATGAGCTTTCTGGCCTTCTCAGGCGTAATGCCAAGATGGGTCACCAGAAGCGCAAGCCCTTCAGATACCTGTGCATCATCGATCACACCGGACAAACGGGCATTCACAAGCGATAGAACACCGCCGCCTACCAGGTTCGCAACGACATCAATATCGCTGACGACAAAATCGCCAGCCTCGATGGCTTTTTCGACATCACGACGAAAACGAACCATCAACCCCTCGTTCAGCATGTTCAGCGTCTTCGACGACCGAAGAACAAACCATCCCCAAATTGGTTCAGAAACCGCCAGGCTCACGACCTGATGCCAGGCCACGATCTGCGCAAAGAAGGGGTCGTCAATCGGCGCAATCAGCTCATCGATCTCATCGCCCAAGCGCTCCACCATATCTTCCATGGCAGCGTCAACGATCTCGTCTTTGGATTTGAAATGATTGTAGAAGGTGCCAAAGCCCAGATCAGCAGCTTCTGTGATGTCCGCAATTGTGGTCGCATCGACACCCTTCACACTCATCATCTCGCGGGCCGCGAGGATCAAAGATGCCCGGCTCTTCTCACGCCGCCGCGAGCTTCGGTTGGGTGTTTTGGAAGCAGTTTCGGCAGCCATTAGAAGCCCGTTCATGGTGTAACAACGGCCCAGCGCACGAAATTGGGGCCAGAATCATATTTGATAATTACATCACCTTAACGCAGTTGTATCCCAGAACCGATGGGATTGTTTGTCGCAGAGAAATAACAAACGATACGATTTGACACTTTTGTTTCGAATTGACTATCCTGAGGTCACAGAGCCAAAAAGCAGGACAAACAGATGACCGCCGACACCAAACCAGTGACCCCCGCCTTCTTCGCCCATGCAGTTCTCAAGACCGGACGCTTCGAAGAAATGGTCGCCCATTGGAAAACACTGTTGAATGCCACCGTCGCATTCCAGAATCCCATGCTCTGCTTCATGACCTTCGATGAAGAACATCATCGCCTCGCCATTGCAGGCCTGCCCGGCCTCCAAGATATCGAGGATCAAGCCGCAGGACTGGATCACTTAGCCTATACCTACGCTTCCGCCGACGATCTCATCGCGACCTACGACCGGCTGAAGAGTGAGGGGATTACGCCATCCTGGTGCATCAATCACGGACCAACCCTGTCTCTTTATTACAAGGATCCAGACGGCAATCGGGCTGAACTGCAGATAGATCTGTTTTCAACACCCGAGGAAACAAATGCCTTCCTGACGTCTGAGGGATTCGCGGAGAACCCAATCGGTATCAAATTCGACCCCGAAGAACTCTTCGGGCGATACAAAGTCGGTGAGCCACTTAAAGAACTCACCGACCGCCGTCGATTAAAAGAAGGCGAGTCCTTTCTGGAGCATCTCGACCTATGACCGGACCGGACACCATGCCGCAGCCAGAGCGGGACGAGAAAAAGCGCATTCAGATATTGGACTCTGCAGCTGACCTGTTTTCACGTCGCGGTTTCGATAAGACGTCGATCCGTGGTTTGGCTTCAGAAGCGCGGGTATCCACTTCAACCATCTACGCCCATTTTGCAGACAAAGATGATCTCCTTCTCCAATCTATTGATCGGCGCCTGTCAGTGGTCGAACAGAAGGTCACGAGGATCGCGGAACATGATCCTGATCCACTTCAACAACTCAAAACAATATTGTCTGTCATCCACAACTCGCTGAAGGACGACCCGTTCCTCCGCAAGATCCTGATATTTGATAGCCAGGTTGTGGATCACCGCCTGCATCAACGTGCCGACCTTGCGCGGAACCGCATCAAGGCTTTGGCACTTCAGGGATTGCGAAATGCAGTAACGAGTGGCGTCCTGGACTGTGATGACGTCGATGCGCTCGAAACAGTACTGCGTGTCTCTTTTCAGGGATGGGTACTAAGCGTTGAAAACGGGACAGACGAAATATCTGAAGAACGCCTGACCAAAATGCTGATCCATCTTGTGGAAGGAAGACGCAAGTGACTGTAGCCACACAAGGTACCGAAAAAACGCCTGTGCTAATCGTGGGCGGTGGCCCAACCGGCCTCCTCGCATCGCTTCTCCTGTCACGGCTCCAGGTTGACCATATTCTGGTCGAACGACGGCAGGCGCCCCAACCTGCGCCGGCAGCCCATGTTGTGAACACCCGGACGATGGAAATTCTTCGGGCAGTAGGTCTCAACACAGGAGAGTTTTACGCGCTCGACCGACATAGAGATGCCCGGTTTATCAGCTGGGTTAGCAGCCCCAGAGACAAGGCGATGGGCCAACTGTCACTGCAGGGCGATACAGAGAGTGCAGACGATCTACGAAGGCTTTCTGAGCGGGCAGCTGCTTCCCCTGAGCACATCACCAATATTTCGCAAAACCTGTTCGAAGAAGCTCTGTTGAGCCATGCAGTAAACATGGATCATCAAGACATTCGTCTTGGGCATAGCTGGCAAGGGTTCGTCAATGGCGACACCCATCGCGTCCAAGTGACCGACCCCGATGGCACCCCCTACGAAGTTACCGCCGACTATGTTCTCGCTGCTGACGGCGCCTCAAGTGGGATCGCACGGGCTTTGGGTGTTGATAAATCGGGACCCACATCGCTTGCAACCTTTCTCAATCTGAGCTGCGAAGTCGACCTCACCCAAATCGTCGCGGAACAACAGTCCCTTCTTTACTGGTGCCTCAGCCCCGAGACACCAGGAATCCTTATTGTTCATGACCCGAAGTCGCTGACGGTATACATGCGGCCGGTGTTTGAGCCCTATGAAACAGCGGAAGATTATTCAGACGAACGCTGCGAGACCTTGATCAAAGAGATATTTGGATCTGATGTCCCCGTCCGCATCACCTACAAAGGTGTTTGGAACATGTCAGCTCAGGTCGCCGAGCGTTTCGCCGTCGATAACGTCTTCTTAGTTGGAGATGCCGCGCATCGTTTCCCGCCAACAGGCGGTCTGGGCTTAAACTCCGGAGCAGGCGACATTCACAATCTGGTTTGGAAGCTGGCTGCAGTTCTCAAACACAATGCCCCATCCTACCTCCTCTCCAGCTATGAAGCCGAACGGAAACCAGTTGCCGAACGCAACTGTGCCACCAGCGTCAACAATTTCCTCAAAATGAAAGAAGTGACCGATACGCTGGGGCTAGATGCAGACAAAGCCCATCTGCCAGCCATGCTTAGAGCATCACCCTTTGCTAGATGGCTGCCATCTTCCTTAATCGACTGGTTGCTCAAGCTGCTAAGCCGCCCCGCGCTGCGAAAACTCCAAACCGCCATGTCAAACACCAGCGATGGCGAAATGCAGCGCCAGCGACTACAGAAATCCATCGACAACCAGGCAGAGCATTTCGACATGCTGGGTGCAGAGCTTGGATATATTTATTCGGAGGGGTGCGCGGTTGATCCGAGCTCAAGCGCAACACCAACAAGCACCACTCGGGATTATACGCCGACTTCCGGCGCTGGCGCACGCCTGCCCCACATCTCCCTGGAAGAGAACGGCACGATCAAATCAAGTCTGGACCTGGTTTCTTATGACGGGTTTCGCCTCTTCACAAATGGGACAGCGAGCAATCCGCCGAACACATCTTGGACGCAAGGGCTCCCCTGCCAGACGGTAAATCTCGAAGACTTCAATAACCACACAACAGCTGCTGCTGCCTTTGACCTGGAGCCAGGATCCTGGGTCCTGGTGCGGCCCGACGGGCACGTGGCCACGCGCTCGTCACCCACCCTCACATAGGAATATTTCATGCGCCTTTACACAACCGATCGCGGTATTGCCAAACAGGTGGATGAAGACACTCTTGCTGTCCTCGATCTCCCACACGCAGACCTCGGCTCTCTCCTCACCATAGACCCCTACCTCTCAACGATTGCGGACGCACCCGTACGAGAGACGGTGCCAATCTCTGAGGCAACATTGCGGGCACCTATCCCACGCCCCTCAAAAGTTTTTTGCATGAGCGCAAACTATCACAGTCATTTAGACGATGAAGTTGCCGGCGTCTTAAAGATGCTAAATCCAGAGGGTGGTGACGACCAGATCAAGGCTCTAAAATCCACACCCACCTTCTTTGGCGTCCCGTCCAGTGCCGTGACCGGACCGAATGACTCAATCAAGCTCCCCGTCATAGCACCCGACCAGGTGGATTATGAAGTCGAGGTGGCCGCTGTCATCGGAAAGGGAGGGCGCGATATAAAGCCCGCGGACGCATGGGACCATATCGCGGGATTTACACTATCCAACGATGTCTCAGCCCGTGATCTGCAACAACAAGCAATGAGCGCACCTTTTTTTGAGTTGGGTCATGCGAAAGGACTCGACACGTTCAAGCCTCTGGGTCCGTGCCTTGTGACACGCGATGTGTTTTCGCAGCCCTTTGACATTGCTATCGAAACAAAGATCAACGGAGAAATAAGGCAAGCTGCCCGCACCACCGACATGGTCCACTCGGTCGAAGCCTCAATTGCGGAAATTTCGCGCTACTTCACCCTCAATCCGGGCGACGTCATTTTAACCGGCTCTCCATCCGGCGTCGGCTTCTTTCAGGGCAAATTCCTGAAGCCCGGTGACACTATTGAAATGACAGCAGAGGGCATAGGTACGCTGTGCAACAAAGTTGTTGGCTGACGATCCCGGAATAGTTTTTAGGGGAAATGATGCGCAAAATCGGGCGGCCGCCCCACCGCTCAAATCCCATGATCTAAGCGATTTTCCACTACCGTACGCAATCTCTGTGTACCGGTTAAAAGCTCAGCTTATTCGCTACGTCCGGGGCCCCACCCCACCTTTTGGCTCAAAAACAGAAGAGCCGAAAATATCCTGTTTTGTCCCGCTCCACCATGAAGATCCCTCTAAACGCGCGCACTATCCCAGTATATGTGCTACAAGAGCAAATCTAGCGATTGAACATGCGCGTCTGCCCTTGCGCTGATGGGGCCAATGACGTCATTTTTCGAACGGATGAAGCCTGCGTTTGGGGTTTGAACTCGATTTCAGACCCACAGGACCTTGAGCTCACCGCAACAATTGCTGCCAAGAAGCGCGAATAGCGGCGTTGATCAATACCGGAGATGCAACAACCGCATTCTCTCGGGAAGAGTCGTCACGTGCTCCTCCTGCAATTCTGTCGAATGCAAGGCCTGTGGCGACGACCACAATGTGTAGCCGCTCATCGCATTTTTCAGCACCACATTCAGAAACCGTCATAAAACCGCCAACGCGCTCCTGCTGTTGGCGCACGATCCTATTTAAGGAAACCAAATGTCTTTGACCAACGGCCCCAAACTAGTCCATTCAACTGGCAACGGGAACAGGCCCACTAGCGCAGGCGACGACAAAAAAATTGTCGAGTTTCCGACACCCGTCAAAGCAGAGAAAATTCCCACTGCAATCGTATATTGTGAAGGAAATTTCGGCGCCTTAGATGGAAAGACTGCCAACGGCCTGGTTCGGCATTCAGAGAAATACAAAATCCTGTCTGTTATCGACAGCGAGAAAGCGGGCATGGATAGCGGTGTTGTCCTTGACGACCAACCCAATGACATTCCCATCAATCGCGATCTAACGGATGCGCTGACACAGTTGAGAGAAACACCTGACTATTTCATCTTCGGAATGGCACCTTTGAGCGGCATGTTGTCGACACACGAGCGGAAGGTGATGATCGATGCCATGAACCGGGGCATGAACCTCGTGAACGGCTTGCATGAATTTCTGAACGAGGATCCAGCTTTCGCAGCAGCGTCCGCGGCCAACAATGTCAAGATCATTGATATTCGCAGACCTCGCGCCAAGAAAGATCTGCGCATGTTCAGTGGGAGCATTGCGAAGGTAAAATGCCCGCGGATTGCAATCCTTGGAACCGATAGCGCCATCGGCAAGCGAACAACAGCAACCATTCTAACCCAGGCTCTGAAAGACCGAGGTATCAACGCCGTGATGGTTGGCACAGGCCAAACCGGGTTGATCCAAGGTGCCCGCTACGGTATCGCTCTCGACGCTATTCCCTCGCAGTTTTGCTCAGGGGAGATGGAAGCAACAATGGTGGAGGCATTTGAGGGAGAGAAGCCCGACGTGATCATCGTTGAAGGCCAGGGCGCCTTGAGCCATCCAGCCTACCTTACCTCGACCTTTATTCTGCGCGGAAGCCAGCCTGATGGTGTCGTATTGCAGCACGCACCAGCTCGCACCCATCTCGGTGACTTTCCAGATACATTGATGCCAACCCCAGAGAGCGAGATCAAACTCATCGAGACCTTTGCAAAAACCAAAGTGATTGGTGTTACCATCAACCATGAGAACATGACCGATGCCGATGTCAGTGACGCGATCAAACTCTATGAGCACGACCTAGGCATTCCTGCCACCGATGCGCTGACACGGTCGCCGGACTTTCTGGTAGAAATGGTTCTCGCGTCTTTCCCTCAGCTCAAGCAGAAGCTGCCAGTCAGTGTTCATTGACCGCCCCTCGGCTAGAGATAGATCTCGAAAAAATCCAACACAATGCTCGCACGCTTGTTGAAAGGCTCAACAAGCGTGGCATCACTGTTTGGGGAGTGACCAAAGCGGCGCTAGGCATGCCTGCGATTGCCAGGACATTAAGAGCTGCGGGAGTGGGAGGTCTGGCTGACTCGCGGATAGAAAACATCCAAACCATGCGCCGCACAGCGATAGCAGCACCCATGGTGCTCATTCGCTCCCCAATGCTCAGTCAGGCGGAACTTGTAATCACGAACGCCGACATAAGCCTCAACACTGAGCTCGAGGTTATCTCGGAACTCTCAAAAGCAGCCTATGCAGCTGGGCGCGAGCACGGTGTCTTATTGATGGTGGAGCTAGGTGATCTGCGGGAAGGCATCCTGCCAGCCGACCTTGAAGAAACAGTGCGCAAAACGCTTTGCCTAACCAACATAAAATTCAAAGGCATAGGCACCAATCTGGCCTGTCGCAGTGGCGTTGCACCAGATGAAAGAAATATGCGGGAATTGTCATCGCTCGCCGACGCAATAGACGCAACTTTTGGTCCCATCACCTCAATCGTATCTGGCGGCAATTCAAGCAATCTCGGGTGGGCGCTTAGCGCTGCTGATCCCGGACGGATCAACAATCTACGGCTAGGGGAGGCAATTTTGCTCGGGTGCGAACCACTCCACCGGCAGCCCATCGAAGGACTGTTTACAGATGCGATCACTCTCGTCGCCGAAGTGATCGAAGCGAAGGTGAAACCATCCCAGCCTTGGGGTGAGATAGCAGAAACTGCGTTTGGCGCAGCACCACTCCCCGCAGACCGCGGACCTATTTTTCAGGCCATCCTCGCACTGGGCCATATGGATACAGATCCAAAAGGCCTCACCGCGCCCTCAGACATCACCATTTTGGGGTCAAGCAGCGACCACCTCGTCGTTGAATGCAGCAAAACACGGCCCGCGGTCGGTGACGAGATGACGTTCGGACTCAATTACAGCGCGTTGGTCCGCGCCATGGGATCGCCACTGGTTGCCAAGAAAACGCTAGCCCATCCATTGAGATGAAACTGGCTCTTCGGTTTGAGAGAAAATGGTGGGCGATACTGGGATTGAACCAGTGACCTCCTCGATGTCAACGAGGCGCTCTCCCGCTGAGCTAATCGCCCTTCCATGTCCGCAGCGCCAAAAATTGGCGGAATAACTACCTTCAGCGAAGCTGACCGGACGGCACGTAATATCGGGAATAGGATGTGGACGCAAGCCGTCCAGACGATTTCCGTGAAGAAATCTGCAATAGCACTAGGCCGCCATCAAGCGATCAACTTCATCGACCAGATCCCGCAGATGGAAGGGCTTGGAAAGCACTTTCGCGTCCTTGGGTGTTTCTGACTCTGGATTGAGCGCAACCGCAGCAAAGCCGGTAATGAACATAATCTTGAGCGTTGGATCGAGTTCAGCCGCACGACGGGCCAGCTCAATGCCATCCATCTCTGGCATCACAATATCTGTCAGCAGAATGTCAAACACATCGTGCTGAAGCGTTGCATAGGCCAGATCGCCCTGTCCGAAGGACAAGACCTCATGACCGGCCGAATCCAGCGCTTTAGCAAGGAAACGCCGCATTGATTCGTCGTCTTCTGCGAGGATTATCCGTGCCATGTGCCAATTCCCGTCTGTCTGGGTCTCTGTCCGTCCCCTATTTATAAGCGGCAAAGAGTAAACGAGATGTAAAGGTGGGATTGGTGCGGCTGCCGTTGGAAGCCAGACCCAGCGCCAAATTTCAAAGAAAATGCCACACCTCATGGTTAAAAAAGCGTGATCTACACCGGAAAGGCGGCAACAGCCGCCAGAATCGCCTAAGCTGACGACGCGCCTTCAAAACCGGCCATAGAAGTCGGAAACGCCCCTGTTTCAGCTGTTCGGCCTTTTTCATGGATCTCAACCAAACCCATTCGTTATCTGATCAGGAGATTGAGGGCTTCAGCAATAATGAGGCTGTTGACGATCGCTCGCCTGCGAAAGCGGACTTTCAGGAGCCCTTCGAAGTCCTGGAACCCCGGAAACAGACGCTACCATTTGTCCTGAATTCACCACACTCAGGCCGCATATATCCACCCAGATTTTTGGCATCATCAAATCTCGATCCCCTAACGCTGCGGCGTTCAGAAGACAGTTTTGTCGATGAGATTTTCGCAGGTGCGGTTGAACTCGGCGCCCCTTTGCTGCGTGCCCATTTTCCGCGCGCCTATCTGGATGTAAACCGCGAGCCCTATGAACTCGACCCGGCAATGTTTGCGGACCCTCTCCCACCGCACGTGAACACACGTTCAATCAGAGTAGCAGGTGGTCTGGGCACCATTGCGAGGATCGTGGCCGAGGCAACAGAGATATACAAAACACCACTCCCCTATTCAGAGGCTGAGACACGCATTCGCGACATCTACATGCCCTTTCACGAAACACTCAGGGGCTTGCTGGAGACAACACACCGGCAGTTTGGCCAGGCCGTGCTAATCGATTGCCACTCCATGCCCTCAACAGGCGGCCCCTTCGACGATGAAATAGAGGCTAATCGCCCCGACATTGTCCTCGGCGATCGATACGGAACGTCTTGCGCACAAGAACTAGTAGAGTCCGCGGAGCGTATCCTAAAGTCTATGGGGTACAGAGTGACCCGCAACAATCCCTATGCAGGTGGCTTCAACACTGAGCACTATGGTGCGCCCTCTCAGGGTCTTCATGCGATACAGGTTGAAATCAACCGAACGCTCTACATGGACGAGCAAAAGGTTCAACGTCGCGCTGGCATTACACGCTTGTCTAAAGACATGACCCGTTTGGTCCGCAAACTGGGTCGTGAAATGCGCCGGGGATCCTGGACTGCATCCCAAAGAAAAGCGTCCTGAGCCCAATCCTCACCGACAGCCGCTGAGCCCTGCACCAAAAAAAGGGGCCATACTGTTGCCAGCATGGCCCAAGTCTAGGGAGGAAACGCCCAAGAAGGGCTGCTATCAGGGAGCTTAAACTCACGCCTGATCGCCTTTGAGATATGCGCGTGCAGTGCACAAAAATCAAGGACAAACACCTGCGACACTTTGGAAAATACTGGAAAAATCGCTTAATATTTGGGCATTTTTGGATTTTTCCCTGAAATTTCGCAGATTGCGTTGCAACAATTCAACATGGCCCATGCCTTGGCCACAGAACCCACACGTAAGCGTTCATTAACTCTTTCAGCGCACCATAAGGCTGTTGAAAGACGCAAAGGGACCAAGCGCGCTACCAAATGTCTGGCGCGCGGGAAAAGGCACATGAAGGCTTGGACACCATCACAGATACTGATTTGGGCTACTGCCCTGTTCGGCATCGCCTTGACTGGTGCGCCAGCTAGTGCTGACGATTGGGACGTCTGTCGAAATGCAGCTGCCCGTATGGAGCAGCAACACAACATGCCCACAGGCATGATGACATCCATCGCCCTGGTTGAATCTGGACGCCGTTCCCCCAAAGGGGATGTCAAATCCTGGCCTTGGACAATCAATGCGGAGGGCCGCGCCTACTATTTTGCCACTCGCAACGATGCCGTAGACGCTGTCCGTCGGCTAATGTCTGAGGGCATGCGCACAATCGACATCGGGTGCATGCAGATAAACCTGCGCTTCCACCCAAGAGCATTCACAAGCGTTGAAGAAGCATTTGATCCTATGTCGAATGTCGCCTATGCAGCCTATTTTCTGAGAGACTTGGAAACACGCAGCGACAGCTGGGACCAGGCAATCGGGCGTTACCACTCATTCTCGCCAGCGTTAAACGCACGCTATTCTGCCCGTGTTCAAGCTGTATGGGGAAAAGAGCGGGAAACAGCACGCGCAAATCCGGACCAGCATCCTTCGACAGACGAGGCGACCGCAGCTGAACATGCAGGATTGCGCCTCTCATCCTATAGCGATGATTTGCAACGCTATTCAGACGATTTTTCAGAAGCGAGCGTGATCCCAGGTCCAATCACATTGACCGAAACAGCCAGCCTTTCACGCTAGCGCCGTAAACTCCTGGCCATCCCTGGCCAACCAAAAATCCCCACATTTCTGTGACTCAAATTGATAAGCCTAAAGTTGCATCAAGGCTTAACTGTTTGTGTGCATAATCGATAAAACTTGTTCGTATGCGTTCAACCCTTTGACCGTGAAAGACCAACATGGAAACGACTGCTGCGCAAGGAGCCACACCTTCGATGGTTCTCACCTTCATTGATGCGATGTCCGCTCTTTTCCTATTTGGCATTGGCCTGATTGTCCTTGGCCTTGTTGTCGCCTACATCGTCGATCGCACACAAACAACCCACGCTATCCGCCGCAACTATCCAATCATCGGACGCTTTCGCTATTTCTTTGAAAGTCTCGGCGAATATTTTCGTCAGTATTTCTTTGCCATGGATCGCGAGGAAATGCCGTTCAACCGGGCTCAACGCGCCTGGGTATACAGAGCCGCCAAAGGCGCTGATACGACCGTTGCTTTCGGTTCAACCCGCGATTTAAAACCAAACGGGACCATCTTCTTCGTCAATTGCCCCTTTCCGACCCTGGACGAAGATTCTGTTTCTCCGAGCCAGATTGAAATCGGCCCCTTTTGCGACAAGCCTTACAAAACGTCCTCCATCTTCAACATCTCAGGCATGAGCTATGGAGCTATTTCCAAACCTGCTGTGCGTGCCTTGTCCAAAGGCGCGGCAAAGGCAGGATGCTGGCTGAATACCGGAGAAGGCGCCCTGTCCCCCTACCACTTGGAAGGCGGCGCTGACATTGTCTTTCAGATTGGTACAGCGAAATATGGCGTCCGGGACAGAGCGGGTAGCCTCTCAGATAAGAGGCTCCGTGAAATAGCGGCGCACGACCAAGTCAAAATGTTTGAGATCAAGTTGAGCCAGGGAGCCAAGCCGGGCAAAGGCGGCATCTTGCCAGCCGCCAAGGTGAGCAAAGAAATCGCTCAGATCAGAGGCATCGAACGGGGCAAAGACTCAATCAGTCCCAATCGCCATCCGGAAATCAACAGCCCTGAACAACTCCTCCAGTACATCGAGCGGGTGCGCTCTGTCACAGGTAAGCCTGTCGGCATTAAGTTTGTTCTGGGGGCGCACGGTTTCCTAGATGATCTCTTCTCAATGCTGGAGCACAATCCGGAACTGGCACCTGACTTCATCACGCTGGACAGCGCAGACGGCGGAACAGGCGCCTCTCCGCAGCCCCTGATCGACTTCGTTGGGATGCCGATCTGGGAGAGCCTCCCAATCCTGATCGATAAGCTTGATCAATATGGCCTGCGCCCACGCATCAGAGTGAACGCTGGGGGAAAACTCATCAATCCAGGCGACGTCGCATGGGCCTTATCTGTAGGTGCCGACTTCGTCACCAGCGCACGAGGCTTCATGTTTTCGCTTGGATGCATTCAAGCCCTGCAGTGCAATCAAAATTCCTGTCCAACGGGCATCGCAACACACCAGAAAAAGCTTCAACGCGGACTCGATCCAAAAGACAAGGCAGAGCGCGTCCGACGCTATCAGGAACGCATCACAGGCGAAGTCTGCATGATCGCCAGATCATGTGGTGTGAGCGAACCGCGCCTGCTTCAGCGCAAGCACGCACGGATCAACACCCCCACAGGCTTCTCCGTAGACCTTGACGAATACTACCGGCGTGTCATGAATGGCGAACTGCAAGCAATTGATGCCCGCCCAAGCGTTGCCGCCGTCGGCTAGGAAAAAGACAATCGGGCGTCTTAAATCAGGGAACGCCACTTGTCCAAATCACTTCCACCGCTGCCAACCGCCATCCTCTTTGACCTGGATGACACACTCATCTCCGCCTATGGCCAACCCCGTGCAGCCTGGGAAACAGTGGTCACTGAATTTACCGATGCGTTGAGCCCTCTTGGCCAAACCGAGGCAGTAGACGCCATCAGCGCCTTCGCATTGGAGTTCTGGACAGGCACCCAGGCACACCACAAAAAATGGCGCTTGCGCCTGAAAGATGCCCGCCGGGAAATCGTCCGCGAAGCATTATTGCGGACAGGAAAATTCGGCGCCGACGGTCCAGATGTCGACTTTGTTCATAAACTCGCAGATAGGTTCTCTGACTTGCGCGAGGAAGAATTAGAGCCTTTCCCCGGCGCCCTTGAGACAATTGATCAGTTGAAAGACCTTGGGGTCAAACTCGCACTTATCACCAACGGAGGAACCGAAACACAGCGCCCCAAGGTTACCCGGTTCGCCCTGGAGCACCGCTTTGATCATATCCAGATTGAGGGAGAGCATGGTTTCGGAAAACCAGAAGAAGAAGCCTACAAGCATGCGCTGAGCGTATTGAAGGTATCGCCTGAAGAAACCTGGATGGTCGGCGATAACCTGGAATGGGAAATTGCGGCACCACAGCGTTTGGGGATTTATGCCATTTGGCATGATGCATACAGGCACGGCCTACCAGAAAATTCTGATATCCAACCTGACTGGATCATTCACGGCATTCCCGAACTGCTTCCAGACAAAAACTAGGCTTGCGGAACAACCAAGCGCAGAAATTGCGTACCCTGGCTGATGGTCAGTGGAAGATTCTGAAAGGCATCTCCATCCACTTCCACCGGCACAGGCCCAGCACTCGACAAATCGAGCTCCTGGAAACGAGAGACGTGCACACCAGGCATGCGGGCGACATGCCCCAACGCTAGCCCCAGGAAGTAGCCCGCAAATGCCAGACGGGAATGCTTCTGAAAAATGAAGGCCTGCAGGTGAGGGTCGGCAATATCCGCTGTAGGCGCGAGTACAAAGGGACCTGCATAGTGTCGTGCATTCGTCACAACAACCCATGCCGCCTCATCGACCATTCCGTCAATTTCGACTGAGATAGGGTATCTCGGGCCTTTGAGCCATGTCTTTAGCCCTTCAAAAACAAAAGCTAGCTTTCCCAAGCGCCGTTTCATTGATGGTTGAATCGCACTGACGACGGCGCCATCAAAACCTGCGCCCACCATGAGCAGGAACATCTCTCCGTTCACGAGGCCAGTACCGATAAGCTTGGCGTCACCGTGAAGAAGCGTGTCGGCTACTGATCGCGCCCGGAGCTTCTGCCCTAACTCAACTGCAAGCACATTTGCCGTACCGAGCGGCAGCACGCCGAGGGGCGTCGGAGACCCAAGAAGCCCACGGGCCACCTCATTGATCGTACCGTCACCACCCGCAGCAACAATGACATCTGCATAAGCCTCCTGCGCGCACCTAGCCGCGAGCTCGGTCGCGTGACCTGCCCCCTCCGTCTCAAAACACCTGACCACAGCCCCTTCGTCATGAAGCTGTTGCACAACGGCATCAAAGAGTCCGCCATTTCTGGACCCGGCAGCAGGGTTCACGATGACATCAATGATTTTTCTACCACTCATGATCCGTCCTCGGAATTAACCCTACACAAATGTCTAACCGTTTAGACATCAAACGGTCATAGGACAGACGGATTCTCCGTCTGTCGAACAGAGCCCAACGCGATTCGATACAAACCAAATGCAGTGGGCCCATGTTTCTAATAGTTTGGAAAGTGTGACGGCGGCATGACATATCTCGAAACCGGCCTTCAAAAAGACGCAGGACAAAAGCAACCTTGGTCAAAACCCAAACTGCTTGCATTCCTAAGGGATCGAAAGACAACGTCAGAAGAAAATCACCCAACCAAAAAACAGGCACCCTCCCGCCGTCGACAGACACCCTTCGACAGGATCATGAAGACGCCTCGCCCCACCTCTCCCATTCGTCACCGCACTCTTTTCCTGTCTGACATTCACCTGGGCACCCCCGGCTGCAAAGCAGATCTGCTGCTGGACTTTCTTCGAAACAATGAGGCTCAGACTATCTACCTGGTGGGCGACATTATCGATGGCTGGCGCATCAAACGATCCTGGTTCTGGCACGAGAGCCACAATGCAGTGGTTCAGGAGATCCTCCATAAAGTGCGACATGGCACGAATGTTATCTATGTACCCGGCAATCACGATGAAGCCTTGAGAGACTATACAGGCCTCGACTTTGCTGGCATCGACATTACCGATGAAGTTGTTCATCGCACAGCCGACGGGCGCGACCTTCTGGTACTCCACGGTGACCAGTTTGACAGCGTAGTCCGCTATGCAAGCTGGCTTGCTCATCTGGGAGACCGCGCCTACGGGATAGCCCTTGCACTCAACAACGGCCTGCACAAGGCGCGACGTTTTCTCGGGATGCCCTATTGGTCCCTATCGTCTTACCTGAAGCTGAAAGTGAAGAATGCTGTCGAATACATCTCAAGCTTCGAAACCGCTGTCGCACGGGCAGCGCGGGAGCGGGGCGTTGACGGTGTGGTCTGTGGTCACATCCACCACGCTGAGATGCGCGAAATAGACAACATCCTCTACTGCAACGATGGCGATTGGGTCGAAAGCTGCACAGCTCTCGCAGAAGACATGGCAGGGCAGCTCACCATCGTGAGTTGGCACAATTTCTCCTGGGAGAACGATGGAACGGCGCCAACGGCTCTCTCTCAATCATCGACGGTTCCAGAAAATCCGTCTGAAAGAGCTGCGTAAGAGCCACTACAGACCATTGCGTCGCAGCCCACCAAATGGAACGCCTATGACACAAACATCCGCTCAGGAGACACAGAGCGCTCCTGAAAAGCTCCGCATTGCGCTTGTCACTGACGCCGCCCCACCGCAGGTGAATGGCGTTGTTCGCACGCTCAAACAACTGGGGAAAGAGCTGGAACAGCTCGGTCACAAAGTCACCTACATCACGCCAGACCTGTTCCGAACCGTACCCCTCCCCACCTACAAGGAAATCCGCATTGCGCTGGGCGCAAAACGCCGCGTTGCGCAGCTTCTGGAAGAATTCAGACCAGACGCCATTCACATAGCGACAGAAGGACCGCTTGGCCTTGCCGCAAGACGGTATTGCCTGAACAGCGGACTATCTTTCACAACTTCTTTTCACACCCGCTTCCCGGAATATTTGCATGCACGTTTCCGGGTGCCGGAAAGATGGACCTATGCTCTTGTCAGACGCTTTCACGCTCCTGCAAGAGCGGTTATGGCCGCAACGCCGCTATTGATCAGCGAACTCGAAGGACGCGGTTTCAAAAACCTTCGCCTCTGGTCAAGAGGTGTTGACACCAACCTGTTCAAACCAAGACCGGCGGCGGCAACGAAAACCACCGGAAGGGAGCCGCTCTGGCTCTATGTCGGCCGCGTGGCGATTGAAAAGAACATTGATGCCTTCCTCGATCTCGATCTGCCAGGGACAAAGAAGGTGGTCGGCGACGGTCCTCGCCTCGACTTTCTGCAGAGAAAATATCCAACCGCGGAGTTTGCTGGCTCTCTGTTTGGCGAGGAACTGGCTGAGGCCTACGCCGAGGCGGATTGCTTTGTATTTCCAAGCAAAACGGACACATTCGGGCTTGTTCTTATCGAAGCGCTCGCTAGCGGCACCCCAGTAGCCGCTTACCCGGTCCAGGGACCTCTAGACGTCATTGCCGACGCACCTGTTGGCCGCCTAGACAACGACCTGAAAACAGCCTGCCTGGCCGCATTGGAGGCGGATCCTGAGACCTGCCGCGCCTATGCGATGAACTTCTCCTGGGAAGCCTGTAGCCGACAATTTCTGTCAAATCTCTCCATAAGAAGTGGGGAGATTGACGCAAAAACGTCAAAAGAGCCCACGCCAGCCGTCATTGCTCCCTAAGAGGTTTCTCGCAGCCTTGTGATCGCAATATTAAGCCACAATGTTACAGTCATTGTGAGTTCACATAGGGAGAGCAGGACAATGAAATCAACACTCGTCGCCGCCGCGTTGAGCGCGGCCCTCACAGCGGCCCCAATGGCCGCTTTGGCAGCAAGCTATACAATCGACGAAACCCACGCCCATGCGGCCTTCAGGGTTTCCCATCTTGGATTTTCTCACACACTGGGCCAATTCAAGGAAATTACCGGCACCCTTGAGTTTGATGAAGCTGATCCAGCCGCGAGCAGCGTTTCGGTCACCATCAACACCGCAAGCGTGGATTCCGCCAACGAAGCGCGCGACGAGCACCTGCGCAAAGCAGATTTCTTCAATGTGGAAGCGTTCCCAACCATGACTTTCACATCAACGGCGGTCGAAGTGACTGGTGAAAAAACAGGAAAACTGACTGGAGACCTGACACTTTTGGGCGTCACCAAGCCGGTAACCCTGGACGTCACCTTTAACCAAGAAGGACCTCATCCGTTCGATCCGAGCAAAATCGTGGCCGGATTCTCCGCTTCTGGCGAGATTAACCGTACCGATTTTGGCATGGCCTATGCCGCGCCTGCGATTGGCGAAACCGTCGAACTTATGATCGAAGTTGAGGCCCGCAAAGACTGATAACCTAACAAACAGCTTTCGCTTGAGCCCTCCTCCTTTCTCTTGAGGTCAGGCGGACAGCAGCGTATAAGGCGGCAAATGTGATCGACAGCCCGTAGGCCTCTCTAAGGCCCGCGGGCTGCTTCTTTTGAGCCATGAGTGCTCTGACAGGACCGACATGCCGCTTCGTAATATCGCCATCATCGCCCACGTTGACCACGGGAAAACCACCCTTGTTGACGAACTTCTCAAGCAATCCGGGGCTTTTCGGGCCAACCAGGACGTTGCCGAACGAGTTATGGACTCCAACGATCTGGAGCGGGAGCGTGGCATCACGATCCTCGCGAAAACAACCAGCGTTGCTTGGACCCCACCAGAAGGTGGAGACGAAACCCGCATCAATATCGTCGACACCCCCGGTCACGCCGATTTTGGCGGCGAGGTCGAACGTATTCTTTCCATGGTGGACGGCGTTGTTCTGCTGGTGGATGCGGCTGAAGGCCCAATGCCCCAGACCAAGTTTGTACTCTCCAAGGCTCTCGCTCTTGGGTTGAAGCCATTGGTGGTGATCAACAAGGCTGACAAGCCTGATGCGCGCCCCGATTGGGTTCACGACGAAATTTTTGATCTCTTTGCAGCTCTGGATGCCTCAGACGAGCAGCTCGATTTCCCGATCATCTACGCCTCCGCCAAACAGGGCTGGGCGACAGAAGATCTTGATGCCGCAGATGCGAAGGATCAGGGTCTACTACCCCTGTTCCGGAAGATTCTGACCCATGTGCAGCAGCCAACGGCTCTCTCCGACGGCTCGAGCGACGAACCGTTCGCGATGCTGGTCACCACCATTCAGAAGGACCCCTATCTTGGCCGTATTCTGACTGGCCGGATTGAAAAGGGCGTTGCCCGTCCAAACATG
The DNA here is from genome assembly GCA_003330885.1 of Rhodobiaceae bacterium. Classification (NCBI taxonomy): domain Bacteria; kingdom Pseudomonadati; phylum Pseudomonadota; class Alphaproteobacteria; order Hyphomicrobiales; family Parvibaculaceae; species Parvibaculaceae bacterium. Next base: position 2,337,997 of record CP030277.1, read on the forward strand.
CCCGTTTATGCGCTGCGCAATGGCTCAGGCATTGTGGAGAAGGGCCGCATCACACGGGTCCTCGCTGTGCGCGGCCTCAACCGCGAGCCTGTAGAAGAAGCAAGAGCAGGCGACATTGTCGCGATCTCGGGCATGGAAGAAGCAACTGTGGCCGACACGATTGCTGATCCCGCCATGACTGTGCCGCTCAACGCACTGCCAATCGACCCACCCACTTTGTCTGTACTCTTTGGCATCAATGACAGCCCGCTTGCAGGCCGCGAAGGATCAAAAGTCCAATCGCGGGTTATTCGCGAGCGCCTGATGTCAGAAGCAGAAGGCAATGTCGCCATTGAGGTCAGGGACACAGAATCCAAAGATTCCTTTGATGTGGCGGGACGTGGCGAGCTTCAGCTCGGCGTCTTGATAGAGACCATGCGCCGCGAGGGCTACGAGCTCTCCATCAGCCGACCACAGGTGATTTTTCGTGACGGGCCCAACGGCGAACGCCAGGAACCCATCGAAGAGGTCACCGTCGACGTAGACGACGATTATGCCGGCGTCGTGATCGAAAAGCTCGCGGAACGCAAGGGCGAAATGACCGACATGCGCCCAACCGGCGGTGGCAAGACACGCATTCTGTTTGATGCGCCTTCCCGCGGCCTTATCGGGTATCACGGCGAGTTTCTCACCGATACCCGCGGCACAGGCATCATGTACCGCGTCTTCAAAGAATATGGTGCCTATCGGGGGCCGGTCGAAGGCCGCCGAAATGGTGTGCTTGTCTCTAACGGAGCTGGCGACGCCGTTCCCTTCGCACTCTGGAACCTTGAGGACCGAGGTTTTCTCTTCATTACCTCCGGCGAAAAAGTCTATGAAGGCATGGTAATCGGCGAAAATGCCCGCCCAGACGATCTGATCGTCAACCCACTGAAGGCGAAACAGCTCACCAATATGCGGGCCTCCGGCAAAGACGAGTCAGTCAAACTCACAACGCCCCGACGTCTCACACTCGAACAGGCGATCGCCTATATCGATACAGACGAGCTTGTCGAGGTCACACCGGAATCGATCCGCATTCGCAAACGCCATCTCGACCCCAATGAGCGGAAAAAGGCAGAGCGCGCCGCAGGTTAAGCTGCGCTCTTGCCCTACCCTCAAGCCTGGCGTAAGTCATGATCACCTGTTTGCAGAGGATCGCCCATGACCAACGCACCTAGTTCTTTGGCCGAAGAAGAAGCGATCACGTTCGCTAATTTCGCCTGCACCTTGGCTGATGCCGCAGCAGACGTGACACTCAAGCATTTCCGTTCAGAGCTGGGTGTGGACAACAAGCTAGCCGGAAACGCATTTGATCCGGTGACCATCGCCGACCGCGATGCGGAAACGGCAATCCGCACACTTATCGAAGAACACTACCCAGACCATGGAATTCTCGGCGAAGAGCACGGGACAAAGCCAGGCACCTCAACGTTTAAGTGGGTATTGGATCCTATCGACGGTACCCGGAGTTTCATTTCTGGCGTGCCTTTATGGGGAACCCTGATTGCCTTCAACGATGGCAAATATCCAGCAGTTGGCGTTATGGATCAGCCCTATACCGGTGAGCGGTTCGTTGGGCGACCAGGACATGCAGAGTTTCTTCGTGACGGCCAAGCCAAGAAACTGTCTACACGAGCCTGCCCGGGTCTCTCCGAAGCGATTCTTGGCTGCACCGATCCTGCTATGTTCACAGACGCTGGAGAGCTGGAAGCCTTCTCTGATGTGAGTTCAAAAACGCGCCTCACACGCTACGGAACAGATTGTTATTTCTACTGCCTGATTGCTGCCGGGCATGCCGACCTGGTCATCGAAGCCTCTATGCAGCCCTATGACATTCAGGCTCTCATCCCCATTGTCGAAGGCGCCGGAGGCATTGTCACAAACTGGCATGGAGAGGATGCTCAGAATGGCGGACGTATCATCGCTGCGGGTGACAAGCGCGTGCACGCTGAAGCACTCGACATCCTCTCACGCGTGGGCTGACATTTTTGCTTCGGAAGATGATGTCACCTGCGTTGCAAATGCGTCAAACGCTGTCCAGAAAACCTGTTGATATTCGTCCCGCTCCATAAGGATTTCGTGCTCAGCACCGTCGACAAGCACATATTGTCCATTTGGCAATCCATCAGCGACTTGTCGAATGGAACCGCCACGGACCAATTTGTCGGCGCCCGCCTCAAATAGAAGCACAGGCGTGGTGATCTCCGTGAGATAGGCAGGATCGGCAATTTCATCGACGGACTTGAACGCCTGATGGACCCACCCTACCGTCGGACCACCCAGCCCAAGACTAGGCGCTTGTGCAACGACAGCCTTTTGCCGGGCATGCCGGACCGGGTCTGAGGTAACTACATTATCCTCAAACGCCTCTTCATCCACCGCGCTAGGCCCATTTCCTGGTGCAAAGCTGGCATGTTTGCCGAGCAGGTTCAGAAAAGACAAAAGCCACCGCGTGACTTTTTCTTGGAACGCACTGCCAACATTGAGCCCCAGCATTGGCGCACTGAGAACAATTCCCGCAAACCTGTTGGGGAGGTTATGTCCTGCCCTGAGCATCAGATTGCCGCCCATAGAATGCCCAACACCGATATAGGGCTCAGGCATAAGAGGTTCGACGACCTCTTTCATGAATGCGATAAAATCCTCATCAAAGGTCGAGAACTCATCCACATGTCCTTTGCGGCGATCATCCAACATGCGCTCTGACAATCCCTGTCCCCTCCAATCAAAGGTCGCCACGGCAAAACCCCGCTCAAGGAACGAGGCGATGACTTCGAAATATTTTTCGATGAATTCCGTCCGCCCACTGGCAAGCACAATCGTCCCACGGCAGGGCGCAGAGGCATGATCAGGTGACCACACCATTGTCCGCATCCGAGACCCATCTGGACAGACGAACCAGCCAGGAACCCCGCCCGGCGGACAGGGAAGATCAGCCGTCTCAACAAAAACTCCCATTAGGCGTCCTCCCCCGGAATACGAAATGCGGTCGAGACCAACGGTCCCAACTTGAGCGCCACAGCAATATTCCCCTTAATGCGCATGCGCCCCTCTCGAAAAGCTGTCGTCTGATCAAGCTCAAAACGAAGCATCTGAGCGTGGGTCTCAAGTGGAAGAGACACGACACAGTCTGCATCTTCGTTTTTCTGGGAAATCCGGTTGGCACTCCCGGTCCCATCAATGACCAGGCATCCACCGTCTGGATACTCAAACTTCAGGACAGCGCCAATTGGCGGCGCACCGGAAACCTCTTTTTCAAGGTAGGTCACCAGAGCAGACAGGAGCTGTTGTGGGGATAAATCTTCAAAAGTCATACGCCGATCATTTCTTATTGATGACCGAAAGACCAGCCCGGAGGCACCTGCCCCGTAGATTTTTGGCCGATTTCGGTTAGGGTTTGCCACTCTAGAAGATTGAAGAAATCTCAGGAAGGAAGAACCCGCCCATGAGTTGGGAAAAAGAAGCCGAAGAAATCAAGGCCCGCCGCAACTTTGCGAAGCAGCAGGGAGGCCCAGAGGGCGTCAAGCGTCAGCATGACAAGGGTCGCCTCACCGTCCGTGAGCGCATCTCCCAGCTGGCTGATGACGGCAGCTTTAAAGAGCTGGGTGAAGGCGCCGGTGTTCCTGAATTCAACGACGATGGCAGCCTGAAAGACCTTCAGCCTGCCAACTATGTCCTGGGCTTCGCCAAAGTAAACGGACGCCGCGTCATCATTGGCGGTGAAGACTTTACACTCAAAGGCGGATCGCCAAATCCGGCGGGTCTGCGCAAAAGCGTCTACGCAGAAGACGTCGCGATTGACTATAAGGTGCCCCTGATACGCCTGCACGAAGGTGGCGGCGGCTCCGTTGCAGGCTCCGGTGGGAACAAGCCCTCCCGTCCTGTCGGCGATCCGGTTTTTTCCAGGTCCAGATTTCAGTCTATTGCACAAGTCATCGGCACCGTTCCCGTCGCCACGGCAGCGCTCGGGCCGGTCGCTGGCATGCCGGCCGCCAGGCTTGTTGGCGCACACTTCACGGTGATGACGCGCAACGCCCAGGTCCTGATTGCTGGGCCGCAGGTGGTGAAACGTGCTCTCAATGAAGACCTGACCAAGGAAGAACTTGGCGGCCCGGACGTGCACACAAAAAGCGGCGTCGTGGACAATGTGGCAAAAGACGAGGAGGCAGCCCTCAACGAAATCGCCAGATTCTTGTCCTACATGCCCGACAATGTCTGGCAGCTGCCGCCTTACGTCGAGCCGCAAGATGATGCGGAACGTATGGAAGAGAGCCTGATAGACATTGTGCCACGTGACCGGCGCAAACCATTCCAGATGCGCAAGATCCTCAAAGCCGTCGTCGACGATGGCAGTTTCTTTGAAATGACAAAGAAATATGGCCCATCCCTCATCACGGGGCTCGCTCGGCTTAACGGACATGCCGTTGGCATTATCGGCAATGACTGCATGTATTACGCCGGTGCTATGACCGCAGAAGCGGCACAAAAGCTCAGGCGCTTTGTCGACATGTGCAACACATTCAACTTGCCTGTGCTCTCATTCGTCGATGAGCCAGGCTTCATGATCGGGTCAGCCTCAGAAAAAGCCGGCACAATAAGGTACGGCACGGAAGCAATCGCCGCCGTGATGCAAAGCCGTGTCCCATGGGCGTCCGTCATCGTTCACAAAGTCTTTGGTGTCGCAGGCGCCGCTCATTTTGCACCAGACGGCTTTGTCCTCTCCTGGCCATCGGCCGCGACAGGGGCCCTGCCAGTGGAAGGGGGCGTCGCCGTGGCCTTTGCCCGCCAGATTGCCGAAGCAGAAGATCCAGATGCTCTACGGGCAGAGCTAGAAGAAAAGCTTGCTGCCTCTCAATCCCCTTTCCCTCGAGCCGAAGGCTTCTCCGTCCATGAGCTCATCGACCCAAGGGAAACACGGCCGCGGCTTATCGACTGGCTGGAATGGGCCCAAAATGGCCGTGAACTTACCCTTGGACCCTACCTCACCACGATGAGGCCATGAGATGACCCCGACCGGACCTGTTCAGGAAAACGCGCAAGACCACAATCCAAACAACCTGCCCATGCGCGTCGCTGCCGTTTATGAGCGCGTAATCGATGCAAGCCTCGCCCGCGCCTGGGAAAATGTTCTTGATTGGGAGCATCTCCCCCACCTTCATGATTCAAGCTTCTCATCGCTTGAATTGGAAGACGCAGGCCAATGGGGCTGGCGCGCACGCACAAAAGGCGTACCAGAAGAGACAAGCCCGGAAACGCTTATCGAACTTGTCGTCGATCGGCCCAACAGCCGGTACGTATCCCGGACCCTAGCAGGCGGCCTACCCGGCATGGAGATCTGGACGCATTTCGCAAAATCCGACGAACGCAAAACCGACATCAAGGTCGAGTTTCATATTCCAAATGTTGACGAAAATGGCGCAGCAAAGTTGGGCGAGATCATGCTCGGCCTCTATGAAACATTGTGGGATGAAGATGAGCGCATGATGAGGGAGCGGCAGGAAGCACTCGATGCCAGATCAAATTCCAGCAACTCCGATCAACCGCAGAAAATCGACCTGGGCATGGCCGATGCTCTCGCCGACAAACTGCCTCTTACCATCGAGCTGGAAGGAAAACCGGTCAATATCGTCAAAATCGACGACAGGTTTCATGCCTACAGCGCTGAATGCCCGCATATGCTCGCGCCCTTGTCGGACGTACCCGTTGATCACGAGGGATGCATTACCTGCCCCTGGCATGGATATCGGTTTGATATCAGGACCGGAAAAGCAACAAACGGCAAGGACCTGACCCTCGCACCCGGTTTCAAAGTGACACTCACCGAGCAGCACCATGTTATTGTGAGCAGACAATAAAAAACCCCGCTCTTTCGAGCGGGGTTTTTGTTGGGCGCATTGCCTCACCGATACGCGGTGTGGAGAACCCGGCCTGTGCGTGCACAGACATTGAGCGTTACGTCTCTTCCGCGACGGTCACGGGCACCCACTTGGTAGTAGTCGTCGTGACGGGTGGCGTTACCAAAGTGGCTGTAACGCTGCTGTTGCAGACCTGACCGCCAATGATCAAAACCACGAACCTGGTGACGCAGGTGGTTAGGTCCATTGTAGTTACGCGCCTGATTGACGGACAGAACCCGGCCATTTCGCGCATTGGCGACGATCCGAACGGGATTGCCACGGCGGTTCAAACCCCGAACGATATAGGTTCGACCATCACGAATGACCCTATCAAAAGCATGGAAGCCACGGTCGCGAAGACCTTTCAGCAGACGAGGAATGGGTTTTCCGTTTGTGGCCACATGTCCACCGCCACGGAGCCGTTGAACATCGAACACTTCGCCGGTTCGAGCATTGGCTTTCGCAGTGACATAGCGCCCGCCGCGGCCAACACCTTCAATTGCATATACACGGCCATTCCGCTTCAACCTGACCGAGGTTACTCGACCTCCGGTGTCACGCTGGATCTGGCGAACAAGGCGGGCAATCGGAATAACCCGGCGCTCATTCTGCCATCCATTATCCTGACGGTGGTGACGGGCGCCTGATCGATATGACACATCCGTATGTGTGATTACGAGCTGACGCAGCACGTCTTCAAAGGACAGCCCACGAGCTGACTCGTGCCCGGCCTGGGCAGGAGCGGCAAGAAGGAGGGGGGCTGTAAGGCCGGCAATAACAAGGAACTTTTTCATGAGACTTCTCCAGAACAGAAAGAACAGAACCAAACGGTGAAGCCCATTCTGCAGATCAGCGCTGAACCAAGTCTGGGAGAAAGATTCATCTGAGGTTTATGTATTGTTCACCTGGCGCTCATAAAGAAAGGCCCCGAAAATCGGGGCCTATCCCATTTTTTGCCGAAATTTCTGAAGCCTCAGTACGGGCGTTGATGGAACCGTACGAATTTTCCGGTGTTTGCGTTTACCCGAAGCCAGTGAAATGAACCCGATACATGTCGTGCTCGGACTACATAAAACCCGTTGCGCAAAACCGGGTTTCCGAATTGGGAGTAACTTGATCGCACCAGTGCTCGGCGCCAATGAGCGAATTCGCGCACAGGTGAATGATAATGCCGTGCATGGCCGCGACGATGAACATAGACAATTGGTGCCTGAGCAACCGCAGCACCATGTAAAGGTGACGCAAGCCTAGCTTCAGCAGGCACGATGGTCAGCAGTGGAAGTGCGACAGCCCCCAGGGCCATAAACTTTTTCATGATCTCAATCCTTAGATTTCAATCACCCCTATAATGCTGAATATAGGTTCATTCGGCTAAACTTAAGCTGACCCATTCATTCATCCACCGTTCATATGGATAGCGCCGATCACCTACCCACCAAGGAAAAGGCGCCCGACATCAGGGTTTTCCAAGAGCGCGGGCCCTTGATCTGCCATCGCAACCCGACCAGAGACGAGCACATATCCAACATCTGCGAAGGCCAGCCCCTTCTTAGCGTTCTGTTCGACCATGATGATGGTCTTCCCATCCCGGTCTTTAAGATCACCCAGAATTTCAAAGACCATATCAATGTAACGTGGCTCAAGGCCGATAGAAGGCTCGTCTACAAGCAGCACTTTGGGATCCATGATGAGCGCACGGCTAATTTCGAGAAGTCGACGCTCACCACCTGATAGCACACCGGCTTTGTCGGTGCGCCGTTGTGCAAGCCGGTCATAGCGCTCAAACACACGCTCTGCAGCCTCCTTGGCCAAACTCGGATTGGGAAGTAAATAGCCACCCATCAGGAGGTTTTCCTCGACGCTCATGTCCGGAAAGACCGAGTTGTCCTGCAAAATGTAAGCAATCCCTGCATCCCGCAGACGCTCGCTTGGACTGCTCTTGGTCACCTCAAACCCATCAACCGTGATGCTGCCGCCAAAAATGTCCGTAAATCCGAAGATTGAATGCAGGATCGTCGATTTGCCAGCACCATTTGGGCCCACAAGACAAAGGCTTTGACCGGCACCCACGGCGAGATCCACCTCATGGAGGATTTCCATTCTCCCATAACCCGCCGTCAGCCCTTGGATCTGCACAAACGGCCTCTCACCAGCAAGCTGCAGGATCTTATCTCCAGAAACCTCGAGCCCGAGCGCCTGCGCTTCCTCAGCCACTGCATCAACCGAAAGAACTGTGTCGGTTGTGCCATCGCCATACCCGCTGACAGATGGTGTTTCGTTGTCGCTCACGCGCTTGCCCCCAAATAGGCTTCGACAACAATCGGATTGTCCCGTACCTCCTGAGGACTTCCTTGAGCCAGGACCTCGCCATGCGCCAAACAGGTAATATGTTCTGCGAGGTTCATGATCACACGCATGTTGTGCTCAATCACAAGCAGCGTCACACCAAGTTCCTTGTTTGCTCGGACCAGACGGTCAATCAACCCATTGATGAGGGTGGGATTTACGCCCGCCGTTGGCTCATCCAGCAGGAGAAGCTTTGGCTCGCTCATCAGCGCCATAGCAAACTCTAAAAGCTTCTGCTGACCAAAACTCAATGACCCCGCACGCAGGAAACGTTTCGATGCAAGCCCCACGAAATCAAGCAGCTCTTCAGCACGAACATCGACCTGACTTGAGAAACCAGACAGCAATGACAGAACAGAACTGCGGGCGTCTGGTGCACTGATCCGCATATTCTCTACGCAATTCATCTCTGCATATATGCGGGTCTGCTGAAACGTCCGGACAAGTCCGCGCCGGGCAATGACGGGCACAGTGAGTTTAGAGATCTCCTGTCCCTCGAACTGAACAGACCCAGAGTCGATTGGATGCGCGCCTACAATAGAGTTAAAGAGCGTCGTCTTACCCGATCCATTCGGCCCGATAAGCCCGGCAATATCGCCCTCATTCACCTCCAGCGAAACATTGCGGTTTGCGACCACACCACCGAAGGTCTTGGTGGCATTCTCAACCTTGAGAAGCACGCTCATGCCCGCTCCTCCACTTTCTCGCCAAACCATTCCGGCCGCCGTTCGCGCAGCGTGCCCAAAATGCCGTTGGGAAAGAAGACAACAATCCCAACAATCAGGAGACCAAGCGCCACACGCTGCCAACCCAGCAGGTAGGTCCAGAACAGTTCCTGGGTGATGTGAAAGACAACCGCACCGATGACCGGACCCCAAAGGGTGCCCTTACCGCCCAGAATGGCCATCAGCACCATCCAGACGCCGAAGGTGGCCCCTGCAAACGCAACATCGCGAGGGTCAATGAACCCCAACAGATTTCCTGCCAACCCGCCACCAATCCCCAGAAACAGCGCCGACACTGCCCAGGCGAAAGATTTGATCTGGGTCGTTTGCAAACCCATCGCCTCTGCTTTGTCTTCATCATCGCGAATGGCATTGAGAGCGAGACCAAACTTTGTGGCGTAAAGCGCGCGCAGCACAAAAAATGTCGCCAGCGCCAACGCAAACATCAGGAAATAGAAGAAGAGTTCGCGGCCCGCCAGATCGGTCGGATAGAGCGGAGGCACCATTCCCGAGCCAGCACCGACATAATCCCAACCACCTGCAATTTCCCCAGCTGCGATACCAAGACCCAGAGTGCCAATCGCAAAATAATGCCCCCGCAACCCCAGCATGCCGAACCCGAGGACTATGGCGATAAGAGACGACAAGACAGCAGCAAAGAGGAGCCCCACCGCAAGACCTGCAAAATAGTCCAAGCCTAGATCGCGCTGAAGCACCGCACAGGCATAAGCGCCAATGCCGAAAAACAGAATATTGCCAAATGAGTTGTAGCCCATCTGTCCGCCGAGCGTGTCCCAGGTCAATGCGAAGACAACCATCAGCCAGAGCATGGTGAGCTGCGTCGCAAATTGAGGCATCAGGAAAGGAGCAACAAGGCAGAGGAAAAACCCCCCACCGATGAGGGAAGCTTTTTGTACGTTCGTCATTCCAGATACTCCCGCTTGCGCCGGAGCCAGAAATTACGCCCCACCAGGAGGATCACCATGAGGACGAAGACAAAGGCTATCTGATATTCAGCGCCGAGAATAAAGCCCGCCAGGTTTTCAAGCGCGCCTAGGCCAAGCCCCGCCGTGATTACAGCGACAATATTGCCAAGCCCCGCCACAATCACCACCAAGAACGAGCGCACTGTGTAAGGGAGCCCAATATAGGGATGAATGGTCCAGGCCATGACGACCAAACTACCAGCCGCCCCACACAAGGCAGCATTGAGTGCATAGGTCGCCGCATAAACCCTATCGGTATCAATCCCCAGGATCCGTGCCGCCCGCGCATTTTGTGCCGTCGCGCGAATTGCCTGTCCCAAACGAGCTCTCTTCAAAAATGCCCAGAGAACGAGACCGACCGTCAGCGCCGTCACGAAGGACACGAGTTTGATTTCTGCAAGGACGATCTGACCGTCAAACAGGACCATCGTTCCAAGACCTGTTTCGAGAGTGCGAACATCTGCCCCAAATATCTCATTGGAAAGCTGTTGCAGAATGATCGAGAGACCAAACGTCGCCAAAAGCGACACAAACAAGTCTCGGTCAACCACCCGAAAGATGACCAGGCGATAGAGGCTCCACCCAAGAATAAACAGCGCAATAGCCGCAAGTGGAATAGTCAGGAGCGGCGGCACACCCAGCCCTGCCGCAGTCAGCGCAACAAAACCGCCAAGCATCACAAACTCGCCCTGAGCAATATTGATGATGCCAAGAACACCCCAAACCAAGGCCATGCCAAAAGCGGCGAGCGCAAAGATGGCTCCGATCATGAGACCGTTAGCAATGAGGTCCACCCCAAGTGACGGGTAATCAATAAGAAGCTGGAGATTTTCAAACATGGGGGTTAATCAGCGCTCCGACCAGCGAGGCGTCGGGTGGCGCAACTCAGCTTCAGATGCTTCTGAGGGATAGACAACCCGGTATTCGCCGTCCTGTATCTGAAAGAGAACCATGGGCTTAGCGATGTTACGCCCCGCATCATCAAAATTGATGCCGCCATAAAACGTCATCATATCTGTTGCCGCGAGCGCGTCTCGAACAGCTGCCGGATCAAAAGACCCCGCCCGTTCAAAAGCATCTGCAAACACCATCACCGCCGCCGCTGACTCCGCAGATTGATAGGGTGGCGCATAGTCGAACGTCGCCTCAAACAGATCAGCAAAGTCACGTGCAGAACCAAACAACTCATCAGAATAGGAAAGGCCCGGCGCCCATTGAGAGGCACAGAGCGCAAACTCCGCCTTCTCAGCAAACTTTTCTATCACCTGTGCCGCATCGCAATGGGTCAAGGCAAGCATCGGAATATCAATCCGGCTGTCCGCGATTTGCCTGATCGCCAGCGCCGCACCCTTCGCGTGACCGGAGACCACCAGTAGGTCTGGTCTAAGTGCGCGCACCTTTGCAAGCGTCGCTGACATGTCATTCAGCTCAGGTGGCAGCTTGTCATCTATGACAATCCGCATCCCCAGCCTTTCCGCATCAGCAATAACGCCGGCCCGTACGTCCTGGGAAAAGGGGTCATTCTCCATAGCCAACCCAACGCGCAGAGTCTGGCCTTCACCAGCGGTCTCTGCGGCAAGGGCAACTGCCCCTTGTAGATATTGTTCAGTCGTCGACAAAACGGCGAAGAGATACTTGTATCCCTCCTGAAAAAGCGAGATCGAAGCGCCGTTCGCCTCAACCATGGGAATGCCGTACTTTTCTGTGATGGGGGCCATAGCTCTGGTGAGGCCGGACGAATAAGGGCCCAGGATGAACTGTACGCCATCTTGCTGGATTAGGCGTTCTGCCAGTTGGGCGCCACGGGCCGGAGTGGACTCATCGTCGTAATAGACAATGCCCAGTTTGTAGGCCACCCCGTCGACTGTGACCCCACCGGCTGCGTTGATCTGCTCTACAGCCAGGTCATATCCCTTGCGTGTGTGCGCACCATTGGTCGAATATTTGCCCGTCAGCGAGATAGCAGCGCCCAAATACACTGTGTCACCCTCGACTTTCGCGGACGCACCGACGGCCGTCACCGTGGCGACAGCGGCTGCCATCAGAACCACACCCAGTTTCCTCAACACATTCTCCAAAATCATTGTGTGGATCTCCAAAAACACATGCGCCAGGTGACATATTAGCTCCCCCCCTCAGAGCATCAATCGTGCCTTTTTTCAAGCCGCCAGAGGGTTGAAAGGCGGAAAATCAGCTCCTATGTCAATGAGACCGGGATGCCACGGTTTGGGTTCCGGACCAATGTTAACTGGCGGGCTGCCACTGAAAATGGAGCCGCTAGGGCACGAGATGCCCAACCACAACATCGCTTATGAAAGGATGTGCAGACATGCGTACGTTTGATTTCTCCCCTCTTTATCGCTCAACAGTAGGTTTTGACCGGATGGCCTCTCTTCTTGATGCCGCTGCGAGTGACAATAGTAATGGCTATCCGCCATACAACATTGAGCGCACGGGCGATGCGTCCTATCGCATCAGTATGGCCATCGCTGGCTTTGGTGAGGATGAAATATCCATCGAAGCCCAGCAAAACAAACTCACCATCACAGGAAAAAAGGAAGCTGTCGACGACGACCAGGTGAAATACCTTCATCGCGGAATCGCAACGCGCAGCTTCCAGCGTCAGTTTGAACTTGCCGACTATGTCGAAGTGAAGGGTGCCGCGCTCGAAAACGGACTCCTGCACGTAGATCTCGCACGAGAAATTCCAGAGGCCATGAAGCCGCGGACAATAGCGATTAAGCAACCGTCATCAGGTCAGCGTTCAATCGAAGGCAAGGTTGAGCCTGAAGCAGCATAGGCCCCGCTTAAAACAATGCTCCGCTAAACATCTAGGCGCCCTCATCAGGGCGCCTTTTTGTGTCTTCACACCCCAGCCTAATGAAACCGACCTTCCAACGTTAACAACATCCTAACACTTGACGAACCAGCAGGCACGCCGTCAAAAAATTGTAGGCTACAAGTCCTGTTTTAAGACATATTTCACAGGCGCTACCTAGTCTCAGGAAAGTTTGAGATAAATGCGGTGGTGGCAGTTTTCTATGGGTGAAACAAGAAAAGCGCAATTTGCGCCACGCACTCTGTTGCTGGCGTTCGCAGGCATCGCTTTCTCCGCTGTCCTGCTGCTAACTCTCACGCCTCTCGCAGCCATCCATATGCTTGAAAATCACGTTGTGCCAGGCAATCATGATGATGCGTCTGCAGCATACTACTTGAATGCCCTTATTGCTGTAGCTAGCTTCACGCTGGCGCTCACAGTCGTGAGCTTTCTAATCCACTATTGGAAGAAGAGTCTTCTCGCCCCTATTCGCGAGATAAACCGGCTCCTGATCAAAAACGGGAACCTTGGAGAGGCAGAGATCGCCTCCCTTGCCAAGGGCAATCTCACAACGACAGCCCGCACCTTGGCAGACGCATTTGCCCAGGCAAAATGCGCGCAAAACGAGGCCGACCGATTCCGATTGGTTGCAGAAGCTATCGACTACTCTGTCCTCATGGCCGACGCAGAGGGATATCTAGTCTGGGCGAATCCGAGCTTTACCCGAATGACTGGGTATACACTTGAAGACGTCATCGGCCGGAAGCCAGGTCATTTCTTGCGTGCGCCAGAGAGCGAACCCTCAACGACGGCTGCGATCGAGCGACACATTCGCGATTACAAAGCCTTGGACACTGAAGTCCTGAACATGACCAAAGACGGTCGCCGTTTTTGGGCTCACCTGGAAATCAGGCCCGTTTTCGGTGCGGACGGTGCTCCAACGAACTTCATCGGGATCGAACGTGATATCACCGAGGACAAGCGGACTGAAGCCGCTCTTGAAGCGAACCGTGTCGAGCTACAACAACGCATCATCGACCTACAGAATGCCAAAGGCGAACTCGAGGCTGAGCGAGCAAAATTGGCGTCCTCCGCCGACGAGCTTTCCTCGGCCAAAGATGCAGCAGAACAAGCAAATAGAGCAAAGTCAGAGTTCCTGGCGACGGTAAGCCATGAGCTTCGCACGCCTATGAATGGTGTTCTGGGGATGGCCGAGCTTCTAATCGATAGTGACCTTGATCCAGAACAGCGCGACCATGCGTCAGCCATCAAAGACTCAGGTGAAAGTCTGCTCGTTCTATTGAACGACATTCTTGATCTCTCGCGCCTGGAAGCTCAGGGCCTTGAGCTGGAAACCGTACCGATACGCCTCGCAGACATCGTCGCGGCAGTGACAGATGTTATGCGCGCAAATGCAAGTGATCGAGGACTGGAGTTAAAAACAGAAATATCTCCAGACGCCCCCGAGATCGTTATGGGCGACCCGACCCGGCTGCGGCAGGTCCTCTTTAATCTCACGAGCAATGCAATAAAATTTACAGATCACGGAAGCGTAGAAGTTTTTGTAAGCCCTGACCCGATCAAGGGTGGAAATTTCATCCGGATTGATGTGACAGACACGGGGATTGGTATATCGCAAGAAGCACAGGCCCGCCTGTTCGAACGCTTTTCACAAGCAGACAGTTCAATCTCCCGAACACATGGAGGCACAGGCCTTGGCCTCGCGATCTGCCGTGAGCTTGCACGGCTCATGGACGGAGAAATTTCGGTCGAAAGCACACCCGGGAAAGGCAGCAAATTTTCAATCTCAGTCCCACTTGCCCGACCAAACGAAGACGCAACTTGTCTTACAGTCAATAGACTGCCTCGTGAACTCCCGTCCACGGGAGAAGCAGCGGATAGCTGGCGCATTCTGGTAGCCGAAGACCAGCCCATAAATGCCAAACTGATGACTGCCATCATGGGGCGCCTGAACCATACTTTAACGATCGCGCCAAACGGCGTTGAAGTCATCAAAGAGCTGCGCGCCGGCGAATTCGACCTGATCCTTATGGATATACAAATGCCGGAAATGGACGGCATTCTGGCAACGAAGGTTATTCGAAGCTCAGACGAACCATGGCATGACATTCCCATCATTGCGCTCACGGCCCATGCAATGGCTGGAACACGCGACACCTATCTTCAGGCAGGGATGAACGGATTTGTCTCAAAGCCGATCAGCATTGATGCACTGGTTCACGAGATCAATATCGTGATGAACCCCTCTGGCTCCAGTACGCTGGACACTCAAGACCTGAAACAAGAAGAACAAGCAGCAGAGCACCAGCCGGGAGCACCAGGCGAGCCACCGAGCGAAGACGAAGAAGCATTCCTTGAGGACATGCTAAGCGATCTGGTCGAAGATGACGACCAGTCTGCCGCTTAGCCTCTATCAAAAATCTGATGGAAGTCTAGGATTTCGAGTGCAGGTCACGCAGGGATTGAACGATCTTCTGACCTGTCTCACCACCGTCGCCAACAATGCCCTTGGAGACGACACGTTCCAACACCTGCACGTGCTGCCCGACAATTTTTACATCATGCGAACTGAAATGCTCTGCCTGCTGTCGAAGCAAATCACAGAGTGAGGCCGCAATGGATGTAACAAGGTCATACCCAAATGACCCCGCCTGGCCTTTAAGGTTGTGCGCAATACCGAAAAGATCTTCCAGAACCGTGGCATCTGGATCTTTGGGAGTCACCAACGCAAAGATCTTGGCGAGCTGATCCACATCAGTGCGCAACTGTTGGGAATACTCACCTTTGAGTGCGTTGATCGCCGCCTCGGCCTGAGCCAATCGGTCTGCTCGTGAATCTGTTGTATTGGCGTCCGCCATATATCCACCGCTTCAAGCCGAATTTAATTGAAACGCCAGTTTAAGCGGGTGCCCTTAAAAAGCTCTGAACACCAGATATGGCCGAAAAGAAGGAAAAATGGGCATTGGAGAGACTAATCCAATGCCCAGAAACATCTAGGACAACTTCTGCTTAATCAGATGGTCAATCGAGACCACACCAGCGCCCCGAGCCATGAGGTAAATAAGAATGCTCGCCCAAAGCAGGTGGAGTGACCAAGCACCCGGATAGACAAAAATCTGGATGACCAGGGTCATTGCCAACAGAGCCGCAGCCCCGAAACGGGTAGCAAATCCCAGCACGATCAAAATCGGGAAGAAATGCTCCGCATAGGTCGCCATATAGGCCGCGATATTATGTGGGATAAGCGGCAGAGCATATTCATACTCGAAGAGGAAGAACGTGCTCGGTTTCAAAGTGAGAAATCCCTCAACCTTTGTCCGTGCCGATGTCCAAAACACCATCGCAATGCTCACCCGCATTGCGAGTTCAAAAACGAAAGAAGGAATACGGTCAAAGAGACCGACGGCCCACCCAACCAGCGATGTGATTTGTCCTACGGGACCGGCATTGATCTGTGTTTCACTCATTTTTTCATTCCATGCGTTAAGAGCGGATGAGACGGGTAAAACCGCCACCGCTGAGAAGAAGATGTAGAATTTGGCTAAGGTCAAAATCGCTCTGCACATTCAGAGCAGCTGCAGCAGCAACGCCAAAGGGCTCACCAGACCTGAGGGCATCAACAAACGAAACGGCCCCCGCATCCACCTTGTGCACAACCACTGAGAGGTGGGATCTGAGAAGAAGCACGGCTTCTCCACCCTCGCCAATATGAGTCGACTCCGGCTTTTCGCCTGGCTGATGCGCCTGCCAAATCGATGAAATCGGATAGGCTGATTGGAACGCCTGCAGGGTCGGGTGAAGAATAAATTTCACATCTGGTAGGTCTTCCTGCGGAACACTCGAAATTTCGTCAGGAGAAAGAACAATATCATCAGCCGCATGATAACTGCGAAGCCACAAAAGCTCGAGCCGCGCCACATCGCTCAGATATGGCAACGATGACACCGGTGGAAAGGCATCTAGGAAATCTGGCAGGCCATCGCCAAACCCGACCAGCGTTCCACGGATGGGCATATGATCCCGCAGGTACTCCCGCGCCATCGCACGGAAAAATTCTTTCCCCACCAATTGCAAGATGACGGGGAATGCCTGTTCCAGGCCGTCAATCAGACTGGAATGAACATTGTTTCGGTAAACGTCCAGTCGGCGTTCAAGCGGAATCGGATCGGCCCCATAGGCGCCAGTGGGAACAGCTGGCGCGCCACGCACTGCAGATCCAAAACTATTCTGAAAATCACGCAGGGATGACATCATCATGCCTCCTGCCAAGCACCATGTTGGTTTGCCTCAACAGAGCGTCAGCCTTGTCCGCTTCAGCTTTTAGCACGCCCCACGCGGGCACATTGGTGTCCCATTCAACGAGCGTGGGCTTTGGCCCGACACGATCAATCAAACGCCCAAACAATTTCCAGACATCATCGACGACAGCGGATCCATGATCATCAATGCGAAGCTCTGCGCCATTAATTTCTTCTACTGCATGACCCGCTATATGAACTTCGCCGATCAATTCAGCAGGAATCGCGTCAACATAGGACACAGGATCAAACCCATGATTGCAGGCGGAAACAAAAACATTGTTCACATCAAGAAGCAGCCCGCATCCCGTTCGGTCAGCAAGAGAAACCAGGAACTCCGGCTCCTCCATCACCTCTGCCTCAAAACTCAGATAGGTTGAGGGATTTTCGACAAGAACCTGCCGTTTCAGCGCGGATTGCATTTGATCAACATGTTCGGCCATAACGTCCAGCGCTTCTTGCGTGAGCGGCAGCGGCAGAAGGTCATTCAGAAAGTCGCCCTGATGTGTCGCCCAGGCAAGATGCTCTGACACCAATGCCGGCTGGTAGCGCTCAATGAGTGCCGAAAACCGTGAGAGATGATCGTCATCAAGGGGGTCAACACCGCCGAGAGACATACCGACTCCGTGCAGAGACAATGGGTAGTCTTGTCTGATTGCGCTGAGGTAAGCGTGGGGACTGCCCCCATCACCCATGTAATTTTCAGGGTGGACCTCGAACCAGCCAATATCGGGCTTTGCGTCGAGGATCGTCTTGTAGTGGTCAGCCTTCAACCCGACCCCGGCGCGGGCCAGGATCGGGTCGGGCTGATATGCCGGATGATTGGTCATTGGGGACGTTACCGGGAGGGGCACCCGGCACCTTTCATCCAGCCAGCACTTAAGGACGTTCTACTTCGGCAAGGCTGCCCTTACCGTGAGGTGTATCGATGGTAGTGCAGGTACCTGCAGGAACCAGCTTCCATGCATTTCCTTGATAATCGATAGTGGAGGTTCCAGCGCACGACGTGCCCGGACCAGCTGCGCAATCATTCGCGCCAGCAAGTGAGATGCCGTAGCATTTTTCCATGCCCGATGGCGTTGCTGCGGAAACAGGTGCAGTGGCAAGCGTCAAAGCAGCGCTCATAGCACCAGCGAGGACGAGGGCTGAGGTAGCAGACTTTTTCATGAGTATTCTCCAGATGGGTTTGCAATATCAGTTCAAAACATTTCCCCGGCCCGAGCGACAAATGCCACTCGGCCTTGTGGCTAAGAGAATGGGTATGGAACCTCTCAACTGGAAATCACGAATGCGCGTCTCCAGTCACATTCTCGTTCACTGTCTTGTGAACCTAAAACTGGCGGAAAGCCTCATCCGATAGACCCCGCTCCAGAACAGACCGTGCTCTCAGTTGAGCTGCCATCACGCCGGTCAGTGAGGTGTCATTGCCTGCGTGTCACATAGGGGGCGCCAGGACATGCAAACGCTGCGCGCACGTTCGAGGATTCGCTTCGGAGCGCCAAAAAGGCTGATCTCACCTGCATTTGAGCACCCGCAACTCGGCGGTATCTTCAACTATTTGCGGTTTAGACCGCGAGATTCGGCTAAGTCATTGAAATAATTGTAATTTTTATAGGTCAACAAGACTGACTTACTCTCTTGATCCACCCCCCCCTTATCTGGCAATATCCCCTCCGCTCTGGACCTGCGGACAGAGCTTCCAAGCGCTCAGTCTAGCGGCGGCGCGCAAAGGGAAAGCGCCTGGCCCAGGCGCAATTAAGTATAGGGCGTCCAGCAGAAAGGCCCGCCATTTGGCGGCACTGCACCGGACACGTGGCAGAGCGTTGTGATCCAACCCCCTGCCGCGCGTTTCTCGCGGGATGTACGCCGTAGAACGGCAATTAGGTTAAGCCTCTAAGCGCAGTCAGCGCGAAGAAGCTCGACAGTAGATCGTGAAAATGCCCGCCGGGTCACGCTCGTGACCTAGCAAGCAGGATCAGAAGACGAATTTAGGTTGGGATGGCAAAGCGTATGAAAAAGAACCAGACAAGCACAGGTTCAGAAGCACTGACGGACGACGAACGGATCAAAACCGTGCGCCCTGCAGGCCTTCCGGCTGCGCAAGGTCTTTATGACCCCGCGAACGAGCATGATGCATGCGGCATCGGCTTTGTGGCGAACATCCACAATCGCAAAAGCCACGACATGATTGCCAATGGGCTCAAAATTCTTGAGAACCTGGAGCATCGCGGCGCTGTGGGTGCAGACCCAAAGGCAGGCGACGGCGCGGGCATTCTCATTCAGATGCCCGATGCGTTCATGCGCAAAGCTGCGAAAGCTGAACAGATCGATCTTCCCGAAGAAGGTGCTTATGGCGTCGGCTTCTTCTTTCTGCCCAAGGATGCTGCGGGTCGCGCAAAGATCGAAGCCCTCATCGAAGATATGATCGCCGCGGAAGGTCAGACACTTCTCGGCTGGCGCGACGTGCCGGTGGACAATTCAGATCTTGGTTATTCCGTGCTGCCAACTGAGCCTTTCCATCGTCAGGTTTTTGTTGCCCGGGGCACTGAGACAGCCGACCAGGATGCATTCGAACGGAAACTCTATGTTATTCGCAAACGCGTCGAACTGGGCGTGGGCGCAATGGGCGATGACGAAGCCGCAAGCTTCTTCTACGTACCGTCGTTTTCGTCGCGGACGGTGAACTATAAAGGCATGCTGCTCGCCGCGCAGGTCGGGGAATATTACAAAGACCTGCAAGATAAAGAGATGGTCTCGGCCCTCGCCCTCGTCCATCAGCGCTTCTCAACAAACACCTTCCCTACATGGAGCCTCGCGCATCCATTCCGCCTGATCTGTCACAATGGCGAGATCAACACCAAGCGTGGGAATGAAAATTGGATGTTTGCGCGCCAGGGCTCAATGGCTTCTGACATCCTGGGCGATGATCTGAAAAAGCTCTATCCGGTGATCCCAGAAGGTCAGTCTGACACGGCAGCTTTTGACAATGCCCTCGAGCTTCTCGTGGCAGGCGGATACTCCCTCTCCCATGCAATGATGATGTTGATCCCGGAAGCCTGGGCAGGCAATCCCCTCATGGGCAAAGACCGCCGCGCATTTTACGAATACCACGCTGCACTGATGGAGCCGTGGGACGGTCCGGCTGCTGTCGCCTTTACGGATGGCCGCCAGATTGGCGCCACACTCGACCGGAATGGCCTCCGCCCGGCACGCTATTATGTCACCGACGAAGGTGACGTCATGATGGCATCCGAAATGGGCGTGCTTCCGCCTGAAGAAAGCAGTGTCACCCAAAAGTGGCGTCTGCAGCCTGGCAAGATGTTGCTGATCGACCTCGAAGAAGGTCGGATCATTGGCGATGATGAGCTGAAGACAACACTTGCGGCATCCCACCCCTATCAGGAGTGGTTGGATCGCGGTCAGCTGGTTCTCGAAGACCTGCCTGACCCAAAGAACGCTGTAACGCCGCGGGTGCACGCAGAACTGCTCGATTGCCAGCAGGCGTTCGGCTACACACAGGAAGACCTGAGTCTCCTGATGGCGCCAATGGCGGAAACCGGTCAGGAAGCCATCGGCTCCATGGGGACCGATACGCCCATCGCTGCGCTCTCAGGGCATTCAAAACCCCTCTACAACTACTTCCAGCAGCTTTTTGCTCAGGTGACCAACCCGCCAATCGACCCTATTCGGGAAGAAACGGTCATGTCCCTCGTCTCCCTTATTGGTCCGCGGCCGAACCTGCTTGAATTGCATTCTGCTGGCGATCAGAAGCGCCTCGAAGTGCGCCAGCCGATCCTCACGAATGGCGATCTGGAGAAAATCCGTACCATCGGAGATATCCCGGACAATAATTTCCGTGCGTTCACGCTCGACATGACCTATCCCGCCTCTGAAGGCGCGGAAGGAATGGAAGCTGCTCTGAAAGAACTCTGCGCAGAAGCAGAAAAGGAAGTTCGCGCAGGCGACAACATCATCATCCTGTCTGATCGCAAGATCTCCGCAGACCGAATTGCAATTCCAGCACTTCTCGCAACAGCGGCTGTGCATCACCACCTGATCCGCAAAGAACTGCGCACGGCAGTCGGTCTTGTGGTGGAAACAGGGGAAGCGCGCGAAGTCCATCACTTTGCCTGCCTCGCAGGCTTTGGTGCCGAGGCTGTGAACCCCTATCTTGCTTTTGAAACGCTTATTGATGCCAAAGACCGCCTATCAGCGGACCTTGATGCAACAGAAATCACGAGCCGATACATCAAGGCGGTGAACAAGGGCCTCCTTAAGGTCATGTCCAAAATGGGCATCTCCACATACCAGTCTTATTGCGGCGCGCAGATATTCGACGCGGTGGGGCTCAGAACTGAGTTTGTGAAGAAGTATTTCACCGGCACATCAACCACTATTGAAGGGGTTGGTCTGGCAGAAGTCGCAGAAGAAACCGTACGTCGTCACCGTGACGCCTTCGGGAACGTACCTGTTCTCGAAGACGCTCTGGCAGTTGGCGGCGACTATGCCTACCGCGTCCGCGGCGAAGAGCATGTCTGGACGCCAGACTCAATTCGCGACCTCCAGCACGCTGTCCGCGGCGACTCCAAGGAAGATTACCGGTCTTTCGCCAAAGCCGTGAATGTTCAGAACGAACATCTCTTCACCATTCGTGGCCTCTTTGACATCAAAAAGGCTGAAGATGATGGACGCAAGCCGGTTCCACTTGATGAAGTAGAAGACGCTAAGGAAATCGTGAAACGCTTCGCAACTGGCGCCATGTCCTTCGGTTCCATCAGCCGGGAAGCACACACCACACTCGCCGTTGCGATGAACCGCATTGGCGGTAAGTCCAACACTGGTGAGGGCGGCGAAGAAACAGATCGCTTCACACCAATGGCCAACGGCGACAGTATGCGCTCTGCGATCAAGCAGGTGGCCTCGGGACGTTTCGGTGTAACGGCGGAATATCTCGCCAACTCCGACATGATCCAGATTAAAATGGCTCAGGGCGCCAAGCCTGGTGAAGGTGGCCAGCTTCCAGGCCATAAGGTCGACGCTGTGATCGCCAAGGTGCGCCACTCAACACAAGGCGTTGGGTTGATTTCGCCCCCACCGCACCACGACATCTATTCCATTGAAGATCTGGCACAGCTGATCTTCGATCTGAAGAACGTGAACCCTGCTGCCGACATTAGCGTCAAGCTTGTGTCAGAAGTAGGCGTGGGCACGGTTGCTGCCGGTGTTTCCAAAGCACGCGCCGACCATGTCACAATCTCCGGCTATGAAGGCGGAACGGGTGCAAGCCCGCTTACCTCCATCAAACACGCTGGGAGCCCATGGGAAATTGGCCTCGCTGAAACCCATCAGACTCTCGTAATGAACCACTTGCGGGACCGGATCACGGTTCAGGCAGATGGTGGGTTGCGGACAGGACGTGATGTAGTTGTCGGCGCGCTATTGGGTGCCGATGAGTTCGGCTTCTCTACTGCCCCATTGATCGCAGCGGGCTGCTTGATGATGCGCAAGTGTCACCTCAACACCTGCCCTGTCGGCATTGCAACCCAGGATCCGGTTCTGCGGAAGCGGTTTGTGGGCGCACCAGAACATGTCATCAACTACTTCTTCTTCGTCGCAGAGGAAGTCCGCGAAATGATGGCGGAACTCGGCTACCGCACCTTCAACGAGATGGTCGGTCAGATGCAGATGCTGGATAAGCGCCGCATCGTGGACCACTGGAAGGCGAAGGGCCTCGATTTCTCTCGTCTCTTTGAGAAGCCAACCGCTGCAGAAGGTGTGGGCATCTATCAGACGAAGACACAGGATCACAATATTGACGAAATCCTGGACCGGAAGCTGATCGAGCTTGCCCAGCCTGCCATCAACGACGGCAAGGCAGTTTCGATTGATCTGCCAATCAAAAATACAGACCGCACAGCCGGTGCCATGCTCGGCGGCGAAATCGCCAAGATTCATGGGCACAAAGGTTTGGTCGATGATTTGGTCCACATCAAACTCAAAGGCACAGCTGGTCAAAGCTTCGGCGCCTGGGTCACCCGTGGTGTGACCATGGAGCTGGAAGGTGACGGCAACGACTATGTCGGTAAGGGCCTATCCGGCGGCCGGTTGATCGTCTACCCACCAAAAGAAGCACAAAAAATCGTGCCGGAAGAAAGCATCATTGTCGGTAACACCGTTCTTTACGGTGCGGTCGAAGGCGAATGCTATTTCCGCGGTGTGGCCGGCGAACGCTTCGCAGTCAGAAACTCTGGCGCCATTGCCGTTGTCGAAGGTGCAGGCGATCACTGTTGTGAATATATGACAGGCGGTGTTGTTGTCGTACTTGGCGAAACAGGTCGGAACTTCGCAGCTGGCATGTCTGGCGGGATCGCCTACGTCCTGGACGAAGATGGCCAGTTTGAGCGTCGCTGCAACATGGCCATGGTCGATCTTGAGCCCGTTCTCGCGGAAGAAGAGGTCAATCAGGACCGTCACCACCAAGGGGGCGATCTGGAAACCCATGGCCGCGTCGATGTCATGTCAGACATGACCCGTTTCGATGGGGAACGTCTACGCCAGCTGATCGAAAATCATGCGCACTACACAAACTCGTCACGTGCGCAGACGATCCTGGAAAATTGGGAAGACTATCTGCCGAAATTCAGAAAGGTCATGCCGGTTGAGTATCGCCGCGCCCTTCAGGAACTGGCAGCACAGCGGGCAGAACAGCCTCAGCTCGCAGTGGCAGGAGAATAAACATGGGTAAAGTAACTGGCTTCCTTGAAATTGACCGTCGCGACCGGACCACACGTCCAGCCGCTGACCGCGTTCGTGAATTCAAAGAGTTTGTCATTCCGTTGGGCCAGGAAGGCACAAAGGAACAGGCGGCCCGCTGCATGGATTGCGGCATCCCGTTTTGTCACAATGGCTGCCCGGTCAACAATCAGATCCCTGATTGGAATGACCTGGTTTACCGCGACGAATGGCAGACGGCACTGAAGAACCTGCACTCAACCAATAATTTCCCTGAGTTCACTGGTCGGATCTGCCCTGCGCCCTGCGAGGCATCCTGCACCCTGAACCTGATCGACGAACCGGTCACGATCAAGACGATCGAATGTGCCATCGTGGACAGAGGCTGGGAAGAAGGCTGGATCACACCTCAGCTGGCAGAACGCAAGCTCGGCAAGAAGGTTGCTGTCATCGGCGCAGGCCCTGCAGGCATGGCCTGTGCTCAGCAATTGGCACGCACAGGGTACGACGTTCACCTTTATGAGAAGCACGCAAAGGCCGGTGGCCTGCTTCGCTATGGCATTCCAGATTTCAAAATGGAAAAGCACCATATCGACAAGCGTGTGGAGCAGATGGAAGGCGAAGGCGTGACCTTCCACTACGACTCGAATGTGGGCGTCAATGTTTCCTCCAAAGACCTCATGGACGAGTACGACGCCGTTGTTGTCTCCGGCGGCGCAGAGCACCCCCGTGACCTTCCTATTGAAGGCCGCGACCTGGCCGGTGTTCACTATGCCATGGACTTCCTGCCACAGCAGAACCGTCGTGTAGGCGGTGAAGCACTCGGGACAGTCGAACCGATCATGGCAAGCGGCAAACATGTGATTGTGATCGGTGGCGGCGATACAGGCTCTGACTGCATCGGCACATCCGTTCGTCATGGCGCACTTTCAGTGACACAGCTGGAAATCATGCCCATGCCGCCGGAAAAAGAAGACAAGCTCATGACCTGGCCTGATTGGCCACTGAAGATGCGCACCTCAACAAGTCACGAGGAAGGCGCTGAGCGTGAATTTGCTGTGATGACCCAGAAGTTCACCGGCCCGGACGGCAATGTGGAGAAGCTCCACTGCGTCCGCGTAGACGAGAAGATGCAGCCTATTGCTGGCACTGAGTTTGAATTGAAAGCAGATCTGGTGCTGCTCGCCATGGGCTTTGTCCATCCAATACATGAGGGCTTGCTCACAGAGCTTGCCCTTGAACTGGATGGGCGAGGCAATGTTGCAGCCGACACCAGCACCTATCAGTCCAGCAACGAAAAAGTCTTCGCGTGTGGCGATATGCGTCGCGGACAATCGCTGGTTGTCTGGGCAATCCGCGAAGGCCGCCAGGCGGCCCGCGAAGTAGACGTTTTCCTCACAGGCTCAAGCGACCTGCCGAGATAACAACCCTCTCAAGAACCTGATGTTTCCTGAGCGTTTTCAGAATAAGTGGAAACAGTTATTCGCAAGGAAACGCGACAAATGATAAGCTAAGAGCAAATTCTGTTTTGACTATATCAAAACAGAATTTGCTCTGGGACCGCGCCGCGCAACAAGCCGGTGCGGTCTTTTTCATGGGTCTCTGCTGCCTCTTCTACCTCACCCAAGCGCAGGTCAGGGTCGGCAATGAGGACATCGTCCCAAGGCCGCTGAATAAACTCAGTCACATGGCGACGGATACCAGAGAGCACATCAGCCACCCCGTGCCGCTCCATCTCTCCGTGCCACGTCTCAGACATGACAATGACCGTGTCCTGCACAGGACCGATAGAGAGCCCCTGAACCAGCTGCACCAGTCCCGCACTATTGAGAAGGAGGAGCACAAGAACAGTCACTACAAAGGCCCGCCGAACACGCGTAACACTCTTACGGGTTATGTCCTCATCGCGAACATCTGCCCTAGAGACCGTTGCCCAACCTTCTTCCAGAGCGCCCATATCTTCGAACCGCTCTACGACACCTTCCATCTCAATAGGAGTGATTGCATTCATGTCTCACCTCCTAAAACTGGAAATAGATGAAGGGCGCAACGCCCTCGGGCGCCACTGCCCAGATGAAGAAGATAGCCGCACCAAAAGCCGGGCCAAGAGCCGGCGAGGGAAGCCATTTCATGCCCTCTCCAATCCAGCGCCCTAACGATGGTGGCGTGAAGTGGAAGGCGAGCGCGCCCGCGATCAACAAGGCGAGGAACGGCGTTGCGTGCTGAACAGGCGTGCTCCAATCACCAAAACCCACAAGATAGTCAAAGGCGAGCCCAAAGCTTTCCGCGCGGAAGAAAATCCAGGCAAAGCAGACCATGTGGAAGGTGAAGATGACGCCCACAACCCAGCTCGCTGCATCAGATATCCGCGAGACCGCCTGAGGCTCCCCGTCTACTGGCGGCGCCAACGAGGCGAAACGTCTACGGACATAGCGCTCAATTCCCAACATCGCACCATGAAAGGTTCCCCAAAACACAAAGGTCCAGGCCGCGCCGTGCCACAGCCCACCAAGGAACATGGTGAGGAAAAGGTTCCGATATGTGCCCCACTCTCCCTTCCGACTGCCACCCAAAGGAATGTAGAGATAGTCGCGAAGCCAGCTTGAAAGGGAAATGTGCCAGCGTCGCCAGAATTCCTGCAGTGAGGCGGAGCGATAGGGCTGGTTGAAGTTCGCGTTGAACTTGTAGCCAAGCAGCGCCGCCACACCGATGGCGATATCGCTATACCCGGAGAAATCGCAATAGATCTGGATCGCATACCCGTAGACGCCTATCAGCAGATCCACGGCGCCCAATACACTGGGATCAAAGAAGACCGGGTCGACGAGTTCGGTCGCGAGGTAATTGGCAATCACCATCTTCTTGATCAAGCCAGAAAGAATAAGAGTGATGCCAAGCCCCACCATGGCAGGCGTGAGGGTCGGTTTTTCTTCAAGCTGCGGCAGGAAATGCGCAGCCCGAACAATCGGACCGGCCACTAATTGCGGGAAGAAGGAGATGTAGAGGCATACATCCACCACCGATCGCTGGGCAGCGACATCACGCCGATACACATCAACAATGTAGGAGATGCCTTGGAAGGTGAAGAAAGACACGCCCACCGGCAGGATGACCTGCAGGAACGGAAGGTCGCGTTGCAACCCCAACGTGATGAGAATGTCGTCGAGACTCTCCAGAAAGAAGCCGTAATACTTAAAGAAGCCGAGAACGCCCAAATTGGCAATTACCGCCAGGCCAACAATGGTGCGGCGTAGCCCATCCCGCTCCAAAGCACCCAAGGCGCGTCCAAAGAGATAATTCGCGAGCGACGAAACAACCAAAAGACCAACAAAGCGCCAATCCCACCAGCCATAGAAAGTGTAGGAGGCGGCGAGGAGAAAAAGTTTGCGCAGGTCCGCGGTCCGTCGCAGCTCCCAGCTGACAACGAACACGATCAGAAAGAAAATACCGAATTCGAAAGTCGGAAAAAGCATTCCGCCGCCTCGGCCCCTAAACTTATTGCCCCACGCCGCTGAAGGTTAATTATCGCTTCAGCATGACAGTGGAGTGTCCCGCGAACGCCGCAGATTCACAACGTTAGGGTGATATTTACCTTAACAGGACAGACCGAAAACCAAGCTATCCTGCCAGGCGACGACGGCAGACAAGCGCTTCGTAAGGCTTGATCAATCTGTCCCACAAATTGGCCGCCAGATGGTCCGCACCGGCTGGGGTGAGGTGGACATGGTCCCCATAAGCCAGCGGTGGCTCCTGGAAGACATAGTCGTGAATAGCACACGCCCCGCCCATAGCCGCCGCACCGTCCCAGTAGGCCAAGCCCGCCGACCGGGCGACATCACGGTGCACCGCTCTGACCGCGCGGAGGTTTGGTGGGGCGTGCCAGCGTCCCAACACGGCGTCCCGGTTTTCATTCAAGCTGGCATAGGTCGCACGTTCGTTAAGCGCCAGCGGCTCGCAAGGCAAAGCCGCCCGCGTAGCTGCCTGCTGCGAGGGCCGCAATTCCGCCCAGGCAGGCAATCGCGCACCGTCAAAAGCCCCCAGCAACAAGATTGTGGCGCCCGGCACCCGTGTTTTGAGCTGCCGAACCTGGTTTTCCAGATGGACCCTGTAAAGGTCAGCGTTTAAAGCATCATCAAAGCCCTCATTGGTGCCGTAGCCAAGCAGAATGAGGTCTGGCTGCATCTCCTCTAGTTCTGGGCCCACGATACGCTCATCCCAGGCGTCCATCACCCTGGCCGTTGCGCCAGGAATGCCGTGGGCTTCATATACGACACCGGGACCACTCCCCTCACCCCCCCAGCCGAGAACCGCCACCGGCCCATCACCAAAGGGGCGAAGAAGAACATGCCGAGCATGGCTTACGTCAGCTGAAACCTGCATCAGACGCGAGAACGCGCCATTGGTTTGGAAACTCGCCCTCTCTTCGCCATCCACCAGAAGTGAGAGTGATCCACCTCCTGGCTGCTGCAGCAGGTTGAGAGTGATGTCTTGCAGCGGAACGCCTTGGTCGACAGAAAAGCTCATCCACTCTTTGTCAGAGGCTGCCTCTGCCCTGTATCCGCTAAGGCCAAACGGCCCAACCGCCGATCCGGAAAGGCTGGAGAAGATCGTCCACCCCTCACTCATCTCGACATTAATGCCCTGACGCCGGTAGTAGGGAAAGGGTGATCCAGGCGGCAGCTGGCCACGCCCCGCATCGCCAAAGCGCTCTGCAAATCGACTTTGCAAAGATCCAGAAAACCGGTCACCGGCAATATGGCTGTCACCTAGATGCAGGATCCGCAACTTGTCGGCTCCGATCCCACTCTCAAGCCCGTAGAGCCGGTCATAGAACGCACTGAGCGCAGGGTCGGCCAGGATCGAGGGATCACACGGCTCGGCAGAGCAGCCGGAAAGGGCTATCGCGAGAAGACCCGCAATGAAATTTGATTTTTGAGCCCCAAATTTCAGAGTCTGGGCCAACGCCAGTCATCCGCTCGCCCGGGACGAAGCTCGGGCATATCGCTTGGCTGCTTCTCGACTGAAGAAGCAACCAATGGGGAAGCCTCAGCAGGAGGCGTGGCGCTTGCCGGCGTGGACGTCGGCGCCACCTCAGCGAGTGCAGATGGATCCTCAGCCTGCACCGCTGAGCGCTGCACAGGCGCTGCCTCTCCGGGGAGAATGCCCGCATTTCTATCCCGCACGAGATCATCGGCAACCACCGACGCCAAAACCCTGTATCCGGCGAGCGTAAAATGAATGCCATCATCGGCCCGCAGCAACCTGCGCCGACCATTCGTATCAGGTCCATAAGCCTGATAGGCACCTGACGCATTGGCAAGATCGTTCCACGTCGGGATAAAGGGAATACCGTTGGCTGCAGCACGTTCTTCGTAAATGGTATTGAAATAGCGCATATCGCCGCCAAAACGCGGACTGCGCATCACCGGCAGGCCTACCCAATAGACCAGCACGCCGCGTTCTGTCAGTGACTCAGTGAACCGATCAACGCGCTCTTTATAGGCCGCTTCCCAGCCTGGCGCGCGCAGCCGGTGGCGGCGTCCCTGATCATCAACCAAAACCTGTCGATCGTTAGTTCCGATCATCACAACAGCAATATCGACCTGCTCTTCGGCCAGTACTTTTTCGACTTCGGCATTCCAGTCGAAATAATCTTTTCGGACAAAACCCGTCGACACTTTGGAACGCTTGATAATGTTGAACCGGGGATCCGATTTCAGCTCACGGTAAAGACCGGCCCAGAGTCCATCGCCGAGCGAATCCCCCAAAATCACGACATTCATGATCCGATCAAGAAGCGGCGGTGCCCCCCGGTCGCCCGGCGAGGTGATGGGTGGCATGATGGACACCGGTGCATTGGGCGCCGGAACAACCGGAGTCAGCGCCGCACTGCGAGCCGTCGCAGGGCGCGGCATCGGGATAGGCGCAGAAACTGTCCCAAATCCACCCGGCTCAGCCCGTGAAGGCCACGCCCAGAGTGCTGCCGCCAAAACCACAAAAAGCGCCAGTGCAAACCGGAAAAACCACTTAAATTCAATACCTTGCGCGCGCAACGCCCCATCCCTCACAAAAACACTCGGCCAGCCTGTCCCATTATAAGACAGCATTTCGCCCTTCTATGAGGGACTGGTGCAGCAGCCATGCCGGAAGCCAGACAACCACTAGATCAATAGTAGGAGGGTTCCGCCCTGCTGCCAATCCGATTTCGTGGGGTCCTGGTCAAACAGCGGTACGGAGAATATCGCTGACAATCCGTTCCAGGTCATTCAGCGAGGAACAGACCACAGCCCTGTCACAATGGGGGCTCAACCGTTTCATCTCAGAATCCCCGGTATTCCACAAAGTCTTGCCCTCTGGATTGAGCCAGAGAACACGCCGGGCCCGGTCATGGATCTTGTCGAGGATATCTGCGCGTGGATCGCCAAAGTTTGATCGGGCGTCGCCCAAAATGAGAACGGTCGTCCGGTGGTCGATATCGTCGAGCGCAATCGCCTCAAAATCCTCAAACGCCTGACCATAATCCGTCGAGCCGCCACCATGGACGGAGAGAGCTTCAGCTATGGCTTCTTCGATCTTCTTTTCAGCGAAGAGGTCCGTCACCTCACCCAGCTGATTGGAGAAAGCGAAAGCTCGGACCTTCGGCAAGACCTCTGTGAGTGAATATAGGAACATCAGGAGGAAGGTCGCATATTGCGCAACAGAACCCGACACATCACAGATCGCGACCACCTTGGGTCGAT
This sequence comes from Rhodobiaceae bacterium, assembly GCA_003330885.1. Taxonomy (NCBI): domain Bacteria; kingdom Pseudomonadati; phylum Pseudomonadota; class Alphaproteobacteria; order Hyphomicrobiales; family Parvibaculaceae; species Parvibaculaceae bacterium. Next base: position 2,368,581 of record CP030277.1, read on the forward strand.
CCACTTTCGTCTGTTTCCAGGCGATATCGAACATGAGCCCGTCATACTCAATGTTCTGACGGATCGTCCGACGTACATCCAACTGGCCCCGACGCGATTTCTTTTTACGTCGTGAGTTAAGCGCAAGAAGGCGCTTCGCCATTTTGCGCACAAGCGCCTGCATCAGTTTGAAATCACGCCGGTCTACGTTGGAGATGTTGATCTTCGAGAGAACTTCCTCTCTAAGTTGTCGGCCTGCATTAGCAGTATAAAGCTCCAGCTGCCGCTCAACATAATCACGTACTTCCAGACGAAACGCCTCACGCAATTCACGCAGATTGTCCGCGCGCGCCTCCCCGGCGGAGGTGCCAGACCGTTGCTCTTGAGAAATTGTCTCGTTCAACCCATCGAGGCCCATCGCTTCCATGATGCGACGGGTAAAGAGCCCACGCTGCGTGAAGAGCCGGATCCGATCCGCCCCCACCTCACGTCCAGCGGCGGCAAGCTGCCCCTGCAGCTCAACATCATCACCACTTTCAAGCAGAGCCGTCAGATCACGGTCAGGCGACGCCTCGCCTCCTTCGGCAGCACTCTCGCGATCATCTGACCCAGAGCCGCCAGAGCCTGGCGCGGACCCACTGTCGCTTGGTTGCCCAGAGCCCTCACTCTCTCCGCCTTCGCCGTCCTGGTCTTCACCTTCTTCGCCCGCTGGGCCTTCGCCATCGGCGGACTGTTCACTCTCAGCGTCAGCATCATTTTCGTTGCTTGCAGGCTTAGGCGGCTTGAACTGGTCAAAGGCAAAAAATTGGTCAAAGCACTCATTGAACGCGAACTTCTCGTCATCCGTTTTGGCAAGAACTTGCGAGAGCGCATCTTTCAACACCTGCCGGTCGGAAAAACCAACAAGCTCCGCAACGCGACCAGCATCAACGCTCTCGGCAATCGAGACACGCACGTCTTGAGCACGCAGTGCCCGGACGAAGTTGGAAAGAACCTGACTCATGGCGCTACTCCGCCCCCATCACTCCGCAGCGGAGCGGGCCTTAGTGGTCAACGCATTAATGTCGCTATCGATATTGTCGATATCATCCTGGAATTTTAGCAGCACATTGAGCGTATTACGCACCATCTCTGAATCCAGCTCTTTGGCGTGGAGCAAAACCAGCGTGCGGGCCCAATCAATCGTCTCACTGACCGCAGGTACTTTTTTCAGCTCCAGCTCGCGCAGATTTTGAACAAAAGAGATGAGCTGCTTGCGCAATCCCTCTTCAACTTCTGGAACACGGGAAGTGATGATCCGCGTTTCCAGATCTGCATCCGGAAACGGAATGTAGAGGTGGATACAGCGACGCTTCAGCGCATCCCCGATCTCACGCGTATTGTTCGAGGTGAGAAACACGATCGGTGAGCTCTTCGCTTTGATCGTCCCAAGCTCCGGCACTGTGATCTGATATTCAGACAGGAGCTCCAGCAAGAACGCTTCAAACTCATCGTCAGATTTATCGATCTCATCAATGAGAAGAACCGACCCGTTTTCCGACCATAGAGACTTCAAGAGCGCCCGTGGCTCAAGGAATTCTTCCGAAAAGAACGTGTCATCAAATTCGTGCAGACGATCCATGGACGCCGCCAAACCCTGCGCACCTTCCATCAGATCACCCAGCTTCTCTTTCAGAACCTGCGTATAGAGAAGCTGCTTGCCATATTTCCATTCATACAATGCTTTGGCTTCATCGAGGCCTTCATAGCACTGCAGTCGGATCAGCTCGAGATTGAGATACTCAGACGTTGCCTTGGCAAGTTCTGTCTTCCCAACACCAGGAGGGCCTTCAACCAGGATCGGTTTGTCCAGGTTTCGGGCAAGGAAGATGGCGGTCGCGATATGGGCATTACAAATATAGCCCTCTTTCGCGAACCCATCCTGAATATCAGTAATTTCTACTCTTGGCGCTGTCACGTCTGTCTCTCTGTCTTCAGTCAATATCGGTTGGGCCGGACAATATCACAGGTGACCCGGCACGCACGTTTTGAATGACATAAAGTCAGATCAGCGATTTAACGCAGCGACACGGAGGATTTTTCGCACGACAGCAGCCTGGTCCGCCGCGCCCAACTTGGTTTTGATGTGCGAAAACTGGGTGCGAACAGTGGCCATGGAGACACCCATCTCAATGGCATATTCAGCAAGCGGTGTACCACTGACGAAGCGAGCAGCCAGCTCGGCTTCCCGAGGTGACAATCCATACCAGGTACAAAGGGCTACCTGATCAACGTCCACAGGTGGCTCATCATCTGTCAGCAAGCGCAGCATCGCGACGGGTGGGGCAATTTCGTCTTCGCTCACCGCCTCCAGTCTGTAACAACGCAGAAAGAGAGGTGTCTGTGGCTCTGCCCCTATTCGGCCGAATGACGTCTCACCTGAAACGTGGTTTGCCCGACGTCTAAGGAACTGTTTCTGAAGAACATCTTCCAATGCAGCATCTGACTCTGCAGACGCACCTGCCAGCCGGCCATTTCGTCGGCACAGATGAGTGCCTTTCTCCAGACAGTCTTCGGCCCGCCGATTTGCATGCAGAATGTACCGGCTCGCGGTGAGCAAGATCATTGCTTCGTCATAATCGAAAAAAATTCGCGAGAACCAATCCTGGTCAAGCTGGTGCTGGGTCACCACGGCGCCATGCGCCAACCGTTTTTCGATAAACGACCAGACCCAATCCGGGCCATGCTCTTTTGACCAGGCAAACATCTCTTCCACGCGCGCGCGCATGTGGGGCTGGATATTGTCTTCAACAATTTCCAGATAGTCTTCCTGCAACCCTTCCGAACTCACCCGATGCGCCTGAGACCGTCGCCCGGAATGCGCACGAACAAAATGTCCGACGCTCGAAAAAATAGCTTCCATTTGCGGTGAAAAGGGCTGGTCCTTCTGCAACGTCTCCGGCACATCGTCCCAATAGCTAAGCTGGACAGCCACCTGCGCGCCCTTTGCGCGCTCTGCCAGCAGTCGTGCATCATCAGCAAGAATATCCGTCACATTCGCATGGATGCTCATAGGCGGCAGGCGGCTTAAATCTGCGAAGACCGGTGACGCCAATGGATCACTTGGATCCGCGCCTTGCAAATAGTCAGTCAGCAGGGTTGCCAGCAGCTCCAGATCCGAAACCCTGCCATCATCCTTGATGTTGCTGACATATGTACCTCCCATCATGGTGAGATCCACCCAGGGAAATATCAGCGCAACACCCGCAGGCAACGGGTCGCCTTGGTCACGCAGCGAGACAAGAGCAGAAAGCGCAATGGCAGCACCTGCTGTGTCGCAGGCAAACACAATATTGTTGGCAGCAATCTCGTCAGCCAGTAGTGATCGGTAGACCGCGACAATGTCTTCAATCGCCAGAGGGAAAGGGTGTTCAGGAGCCAGAGCATAGTCCGGCATAACCACCTTCCCCTTCACCTCGGCAGCCAACCTTTCAGCAATGCGTATGTGCGATGGCCCCGGATTCATCACGAAGGTACCACCATAGACATAGAGCATGACTGGACACACCTCAGATGCCTCACTCGACCTGAACCACCTGGCTGGCTGAGAGAGCCCCTCGTCTGAAGTTTGCGTCACACCCGCTACATTCAATCTTCTGTCCCCTCCCCCCTTTTATGCATCCCCAAATTTGATGAACCATCATCACTAATGATGATGCCAGAAAACGTTGAAAGTGAAACCCTATGCGAAATCTGGTTTTCGCGGGGGTGGATCATGAAGAAGAAATTGGCTGAAAGCCTCATATTTTTTTCGGCGCTGGGGTAGTGGCACTTGTCGCCAGCACCACTGCTCAGGCTTCGCCAGGGTGTGACGCTGCCAATAACGGAACATTCACAACATCCGCTCCTGCCAATACCAATTCATTTCGACAGTTCAACACAACTTTTGATAGTGGCGACACACTCTTCGTGACCGCAACCGGTACGCCGCTTGGCGTAGGCGTCGACCTCTTCCCCGGACCTCAGACAGTCCTGGTTGTGAACGGTGCGAACGGGATGGGTTCAACTGTCGTAAATAATGCTGGACCACACACGCTCGACATAACGCTCGCAGGCGGCCCTGGTGGAGCCGCTTTCCTGAATTTCAGCTGCACGGCGACGTCAGGACCACCTACACCGCCCGTAACCCCGCCGACCACACCCACCACGCCGACTACGCCCACAACACCCGACGCAACAGATCAATCCGATACAGCAACCAACGCCACCACGACATCGATCATCGCCGAAAATTTCGGCCTCGGCGTGATAATAGCTGTCGCAGCCTTGGAAGATCCTGAAACATCACCCGGCTCCGGCGCACCTCAGGAAGATCCGACGCCTGCGGGTCCCACCCAAGCTGAGATCGATGAGAGCATTGACATTACCCGCGAGCTATTTGTACTCCGGGACACCGAAAAGGAAATCAACGACAGAATTAAAACATTGGAAGGAGAAATCAGGTGGGCTGAATCGACGGTTAGAGAATACCAACTCAACCCAAGTACAGACGACACTGTATCGTCAGACGGCTTTGGTTCCGAATATGTAAAACTCTTTCTCCCAGTGGAGGTGTTCGATGATCTGCAACAAATGGAAGATGTTGGAGACAAAGAACTCATCAGCCGGATCAGTGCGGAGGCCAAACGAAAGCAGAACGAAATAGACAGGCTGAAAGAGCAACGAACCACAAATCAAAATCGCCAAGCTGAAATCGAAGAACGCCTCAAAGAAATTCCTGACGATCCAAACGACTTCACACCGGATGACCTAGAAGACCTAGGTGACACTGACGCCATCCTCTTCGTGGGTCGCGATCCATTTGCCCGTGCCTTGATGCGCTATCGCGGTTTCCGGCTGGATGTTGCCGACACGGGTGAAGGTTTCACTGACACTGTGAAACCCCTCTCATTCACCCGCACTCTCTCCTCCACCATCGTCGGCTGGGTACGAGCCGTCTACACGGACTATGAGCAGGATGATGCCTCCCAGCAGGATGGCGATAATATTCTCGTAGCCCTTGGCATCCACAAAGACTTCAACGATGACCTCCGCGTCGGCCTCTATGTCACAACGACATGGGGCGACGTTACATCGCCAGTGAACAATCTCGATATTGACACGACTGGATATTCATTAGGTGCGTATGGTCGCTACAAATGGGGCGAGATAGATGTAAATGCCTCAACCCGCATCGGCCTCACAGGCAATGATATCTCGGTCAGCGGCACTACTGGCTCCTATGACACGCGCCTTGCATCCTTCACCTTTGGAATAAGCGGACAAGAACAACTCACAGATTCTGTCTGGATGCGCCCTGCTATCTCAATCACCAACACCTGGGTGAACCGAGAGGACTATGTGAACTCTGCTGGCACCGCCATCGGCGGAAACACGACCTGGACGGGCAATGTTTCCGCTGGGCCTACAATTGGCACGAGCCTCACCCCGCCATCGGGTTTCAAACGCCTGGAACCGGCGATAGGCCTTCTGGCTACTTACAATTACTCAGATCAGGACACGCAGGCTGGGACCGTGACAGCGAGCGAGACTGACTATCTGTCTCTCTCCGTCTCGCCACAGCTCTCCATGGAGTTCAACAGTGGAGCGAGCCTTGATGTCTTCGGGTCTTACTTCGGGATCGGGGCGGACCTTGATGGCTGGTCAGTTGGAGGAACACTGTCCATTCCCTTGAATTAGTCCGCTTCCGATCCGAGAGGAAAACGCACCTAGAGACGCCCGGCGTACGAGACCTGCAAAATCTGGCGAACCACATCTGCCTGATCGACAGCGCCCAGCTTAGCGCGAATGTGAGCGAACTGGGTCCTGACAGTGTTCATGGATAGCCCTTCAGCGGCTGCATAGTCAGCAAGGCTGGTTCCCTCCGCGAAGGTGGCCGCAAGACACGCCTCACGCTCTGATAGACCAAACCAGGCTCGCAGCGCTCGTTCATCGACAGTTGTTTTCTTGTCATGCGCAGCAATCGTGAGAAGCGTCACCGGCGGCGCGATCACATCAGCCTCATCCGAATTCAGCTGCTCCAGTCGGGCGAAGCAACGCACGTCGCCCGCCCCGACGAGTGGGAATGAGATATGAGCCACGCCGCTTGCCAGATCCCTGAAAGCGTCTTGCAACGACATTTCCACCTCATGTCCAATGCCCTGCAATCTGCCATGGCGTTGGATAAACAATTTGTCCCCTTCGCACATAGCGTCCGCAGTTTCGTTCATCAGCAATACATGACGACTGCTGCTGAGTAGAAAAACAGCATCTGAGTTCCGCGCAAAAAGCTTGTACAGCCACTCGCGTTCGCACTGTTCCTGCGTAACAAGCGATCCCTGTCCCAGCCGTCTTTCCATAAAAGGCCACACCCAGGCGGGTCCGTGATCGACAGACCAGTCCATGATCTGTTTCACACGCTCAGTCATATGAGGCTGAACATGACCATCGAAGATGTTCACGAACTCCTCCGCAATCGCGTCATCTTTGGGAACAACCTCTGGTGAACGACACTGTGACCGAACAAACTGACCAATACGAATAAGGGCGGCAGAAGCCGCTGAAGAAAGAGGTGCCAGTTTCTGCCAGGTTGAGGGCAGGCCATCCCATTGGTGGAATTCAACCCGGCAGCCGCACCCACGCATGCGCTCCGCAAGCATCACACCATCATCGCAATGAACTTCGTTTACATCGACATGGATTTGGGTGGGAGGCATGCCGCCCAGCTCCGCGAATACAGGTGAGGCCAGAGGCGCGCGCGGGTCCTCCCCTTGCAGGTAATCACCAGAAAGCATGGCAAGGATTTCCAGCTCGGAAACCTTTTCGCCCCCTCTGAAATTACGCACGTAGGAGCCGCCGGAAAATGTCAGATCCGCGATTGGACAAAGTGCAACGAAACCAGCTGGCAGAGAAATGTCTCTTTCTCTGAGCAACAACAGCGCAGAAAGCGCAATGGCACAGCCTGCAGTGTCACCCATCAGCACAATCTTGTCAGAGCCATGCCCCTGTTCAAGCAGTGCCTCGTACACAGCAGCAACATCTTCGATCGCCGCCGGAAAAGGGTTCTCGGGCGCAAGCCGATAGTCACAACAGAGCACACGGGCGCGCCCATGCACCGCGATCTTTCCGGCAATCACCTCATGCATGGGCCCACGGTTCAAAACAAACGTGCCCCCATAGACATAGAGCACCACCGCCTCATCGGGCACATCAGCATGTCGTTCTACCCACATGCCCGGCACAGGCAGGTCCTTGGCTGAACGGCTATCATATCCCTGACCAGGCTGACTTTGGTTGGAGGCCACAGACAAACCCTCTTCGGCATTTTTCATGGTTTGGGAATATTCCATCACAATCAGCAAAACATCACCAAATTTGGTGATGCTCTATTCCCCACACCAACCGACGATGTCCCTTCAATTTCAATCTTGTGGGGTGGGTCGTGGGCCAAAATCAGTTAAACCATTGGAAAAGCTTGGTATTTTCAAGTGCAATGCTGTGTGGAGGGGCAACAATGGCAACACCTGCCATCGCGTCACCTGGCTGCGATGCAGCAAATGCCGGTGCCTTTAATCAAACCGTACCGACAGGAAACAACCGAATTCAGCAGTTCAATGCGCAGTTTGATGCGGGGGACCAGCTGTTCGCCGCCATGACAGGGCTTCCCCTTTCAGTCATCGTTGACTTCATCCTTGGCGGTGGAAATCCCATCCTGTTTCTCAATAACGCGAATGGAACTGGCAACCTGACGATTCCAACCAGCGGCAATGGCATCATCGCCATCGCCATCGCCGCGGGTGCTGGTGGTGCGGCGAACCTTGTATTCACCTGCACGCCCGTCGCTGCGCCGGCGACACCAACACCCCCTACGCCAACCACACCAACGACACCAGGAACCACACCAACTGACGCGCAAGAACAGGCCGACACCGCGACAAACGCCACCACGACATCGGTGATTGTTGAAAATCAGACGGTGAACGGAATCATTGATGGCGCAGCACAAGAAGATCCCAACATCAAGACAGGCCTCGATGTTCTTATGCAGAAGCAGGCAAATGAAGTTTGGCTCGAACTGCAAGCACTCCGGAAACGCGACGCGGAACTCGAAGCCGACATTCAACATTTTAACGATAATGCTGATGCGCTGCCGGAAAACAGTACTTACCGGGAAGGTCAAAGCACTGCCTGGGCAATTGAGTCAGCCCTCTCCGATCCAACCGAAAGAATGGAGATGGAACGACGACAGCAAGCGTGGTTGGCCGCAGCACAGCAGGAACGAGACGACTTAGATGCCCGGATGGAAGAGCTGGAAGTTGAACTGAAGGGATTGCCTCAGCCAAATATTGGCACACCGCCAACAGACGACACAGAACAGGGCGACGGCGAGCAGATCCTCTTCGTGGGTCGCGATCCGTTCAGCCGCGCATTAGCTCGCTATCGGGGCTTCCGTCTGGATGTCGCAGACACAGGCGAAGGCTTTTCAGACAGCGTGAAACCCCTCTCCTTCACACGGACACTCTCCTCCACCATCGTCGGCTGGGTCCGCGCCGTCTACACCGACTATGAACAGAATGATGCGTCTCAACAAGATGGCGACAACATCCTCGTAGCACTCGGCATCCACAAGGACATCAACGATGAGCTGCGCGTCGGCCTCTTTGCGACAAGCACGTGGGGTGACGTCACATCACCGGTGAACAATCTCGATATTGATACGACCGGCTATTCGTTGGGCGCCTATGGCCGCTACAAGTGGGGCGAGATTGATGTGAACGCCTCAACCCGTATTGGCCTCACCGACAATGACATTGCAGTGAGTGGCACCACCGGCTCCTACGACACACGCCTCGCCTCAGCCACACTCGGCATCTCTGGCCAGGAACAGCTCGCAGACAATGTTTGGATGCGCCCTGCCGTGTCGGTCACCGGCACCTGGGTAAACCGGGAGGATTATGTGAACTCAGCAGGCACCAACATTGGCGGCAACACCACCTGGTCAGGCAATGTATCCGCAGGCCCCACCATCGGCATGAGCCTCACGCCACCCTCTGGCTTCAAACGTCTCGAACCGGCAATCGGCTTGCAGGCGACTTACACCTTCTCCGATCAGGACACGCAAACGGGTACAGTGGCCACAAGTGAAGACGATTATCTCTCGCTCTCCCTCTCACCCCAGCTCTCCATGGAGTTTGAGAGTGGAGCAAGCCTCGATGTGTTTGGATCCTATTTCGGGATCGGGGCCGACCTTGATGGCTGGTCGGTCGGGGGCACACTCTCTATCCCCTTGAACTAAGGTGTTTCCGATCAAGGAAATCTATCTGCATCACAAAACGCGTAAACTAAGCGCGTTTTGTGATCCGACCAGATCGGACAACACCTAACTGGCTGTCTCAGAACAAACGGTTTGAGGCAGCCGCAACAAGCACTTTGCGCACAACAGCTGCCTGGTCAGATGCACCGAGCTTCGCCTTCACATTCGCGAAATGCGTGCGCACTGTTGTGATGGCCACATCCGTTGCCTCCGCATAATCGGTGAGCGACATGCCTTCGGCAAATGCAGCCGCCACGGCCGCCTCCCGCGGTGAGAGATCGTACCAGGCTTGCAACGATTCAATATCAATCGGCATCTTGTCTGGGTCCGCGATAATCCGAAGCAGCACAACCGGTGGTGCTCCTCGGTCCTCCGGCAGCGCCGCAAGGCGCTTACACCGCACGAGCATCGTGTCACCTTCTTTGGTGGCAAGACGCAATGCCCGCCCGTCCTCTGTGTCTGACGGTGAGAAGAGCGTATCCAATGCCTGTTGCAAAACCTCTTCAGGTCCATCGCTCGTGCCCACAAGTCGTCCGCTCTTCAGCTCCAAAGGGGATTTCTGATCGAGCACCCGCCGCGCTTGTTCATTAGACAACAGGATGTGCCTGCTGGCACTGAGCAAAACCATGGCGTCCGCTGCCTGTGTAAACAAAAGAGAGAGCCAATCCCGTTCCACCTGATCCTGAGTAACCAGGGCCCCGTGCTTGAGGCGGCGCTGAATAAACGGCCACACCCAGTCCGGCCCTTGCACCCGCGCCCATTCAAACACCTGATCAATCCGGTCTGCTGTATGGGGCTGGATATAGCTCTTGATGTGTTCCTGATAAGCATCAACGAGTTGATCGGACTCTTCTCTGGTCATGGCGAGCGGACTGCTCGTCCGACGCCGGACAAACTGACCGATTTTCGCAAGACAGGCAGTGCTCTGGTTGGACAAAGGCGCAAGCTCTTGCCAGGTCTCTGGCAATCCGTCCCATTGATGGAAATTCACTTTGCCGCCAACGCCACGCAGCTTCTCAGACAGCAAAATAGCATCGTCATAGAGAACGTCGTTTACGTCCCCATGTATCTCCACAGGCGGCAGCCCGCTCAAATCAGCCAATGCAGGCGACGCTAAGGGGTGGCGCGGATCTGCACCCTGCAGATACTCAAATGCCAGCGTCATGATGAGTTCTACATCTGACGTTGTCTCCCGCGGGCGGATGTTGGCAACATAGGACCCGCCAGAGAACGTGAGATCTACGAGCGGACATAGCGCAACAATCCCTGCAGGAAGAGGCTTGCCCTGATCTCGAAGTGACAGCATCGCCGCAAAGGCGATGCCAGCCCCTGCCGTGTCCCCCATGACAACAATTTTCGAAGGATCCTGACCCTGCTCCAAAAGCGCGTCATATGTTGCGACGATATCTTCAATTGCCAGCGGAAACGGGTGCTCTGGAGCTAACCGGTAGTCAAGCAGAAGAACACGGGCTCGTGCATGGGTTGCGAGCCTTGATGCGATCACCTCATGCATCGGGCCGCGATTGAGTGCAAATGTTCCGCCATAAACATAGAGGATAATTCGGGAATCTGGCTTCGCATCAGGCTGCATCACCCAAAGACCGGAAACCGGCAATCCGTCCGCTTGGACCTTCACGGTCCCAAGCTCATCAATATCCGCTTTACTCATCACTCGGCCCCCACCACTAGTCAAAATATCTAGGGAAAACGAACTTTTGGCAACTCATCACTTTTGATGAGGTGCGATACATTCTCCCCAGAAATACTCCGCCCAAACGAGTCATCCAGGGGGTTGAGTGGTGGGTAAGGGACAAACAGGCCTAAGGGCAGCATTGGGGCTGGCAATCGGCATAAGTGGTTTTGGGACCATTGGAATCCAGCCTGCCGCAGCGGCAACCTCAGCTGGTTGCACAGCCGCCAATGCTGGAGCGTTCAATCTGAGCATTCCTATAGGCAATCCCCTGCAATTTGGCGGATCTGTTTCTCAGACCTTTGCCGCAGGTGACGTGATCACCGCAACAACGACTGGCACCCCGACGGGCACGCAGGCCTTCCTCACGCCAGGTCCATTGTCGATCGTCAACGCATCCTTCGCAGACACGATGGGATCAGCGACGATTCCCTCAGCTGGAACTTTCACGCTCACCAGAACGCTGTCTGCCAACGTCGCCAATGGTGGCACACTGACTTTCACCTGCGCGCCCGGCCCCATGGTCGTCGCACCAGCTACCCCGACGACACCAACAACGCCGACCACTCCACCTGACACAAGTAATCAGGAAGAGGCTGACACCGCTACCAACGCCACCACCACTGCCGTCATCGTTGAAGACCGCGTCGTCGGGGGAATTCTGGATGACATCATCACGACAAATCCGGACCCACGAGGGCCAGATCCATATGTACCGCCTGCTCCATTGTCCGCAGCCGAACGGCAGGAACTGTCAGAACAAAGAGCAAAGCTCCTGGAAACATTGCCTCAACAACAAAAGGAGATTGATGAGCTTCTAAAAAGAGAAGAAACGGCGCGCGCAGCTTTCACCAGATATAGACAACACTTGGAAGACCGCAAATATGGCAGCTTGGAGATAAACAAGCTCAATGGGCTCAAAGCCGAGGCGGACAAGATCACCCAGGAACTCAACGACAAGTACAGAGCATCCTCAGAAACACACGACAATATCGGCGATATCAATTCAAAGCTTGAAGACACACCAGAGGGCTATGAAAATCCGTATGACAATCTAACCAACGGCGCCGATGGTGACGAGATCCTCTTTGTGGGCCGAGATCCGTTTGCCCGTGCCTTGATGCGCTATCGGGGATTCCGTCTGGACGTGGCAGACACAGGGGAAGGTTTTAACGACAGGGTGAAGCCCCTCTCCTTCACACGCACCCTCTCCTCCACCATCGTGGGCTGGGTGCGGGCGGTTTACACCGACTATGAGCAGGACGATGCCTCACGCCAAGAAGGCGACAACATCCTCCTGGCGCTGGGCGCCCATAAAGACATCAATGACGATCTCCGCATCGGGCTCTTTGCGACAAGCACGTGGGGCGACGTGAGTTCGCCGGTGAACAATCTCGATATTGATACGACCGGCTATTCGCTGGGCGCCTATGGTCGCTACAAATGGGGCGAGATCGATGTGAATGCCTCCACCCGTATCGGCCTCACCGACAATGACATCACCGTCAGCGGCTCAACAGGCTCCTACGACACACGCCTCGCCTCTGCCACGCTTGGCATCTCCGGTCAGGAACAGCTTTCAGATGATGTCTGGATGCGTCCTGCGATTTCTGTGACAGGTACATGGACGAACCGCGAGGACTATCAAAATTCTGCGGGAACCAATATCGGGGGCAACACCACCTGGTCCGGCAATGTGACAGCTGGTCCAACCATTGGCACAAGCCTGACACCACCGTCTGGCTTCAAGCGTCTAGAGCCCGCCATTGGCCTGCAGGCGACCTACACCTTCTCCGATCAGGATACGCAAGCCGGAACTGTAGCGACGAGCGAAGACGATTATCTCTCACTCTCCATCTCGCCCCAGCTCTCTATGGAGTTTGACAATGGCGCGAGCCTTGACATCTTCGGCTCATATTTCGGGATCGGGGCGGACCTCGACGGTTGGTCCGCCGGGGGAACGCTTTCGATCCCGCTAAATTGAGGCGTTCTTCAAAAACGCAGTGCTAGCAACGGGAACAAGTATTATCGCACCTCATCACTTTTGATGAGGTGCGATGCCTCATCCCCAGAAATACTCCGCCCCATCGAGTCGTGGCGAGTCATCAAGAGGGGTTGAGTGATGGGTATGGGGAAAACAGGCCTAAGGGCCGCATTGGGGCTGGCAATCGGCATAAGTGGTTTTGGGGCCATTGGAACCCAACCTGCCGTTGCGGCAACCTCGGCTGGCTGCGCGGCAGCAAATGCTGGAACGTTCGACTTGAGCATCCCTGTGGGTAATTTGCTCCAGTTTGGCGGATCCGTCTCCCAGACCTTTGCCGCAGGCGACGTGATCACCGCAACGACAACCGGCGCACCCACGGGCACGCAGGCCTTCCTCACGCCAGGTCCATTGTCGATCGTGAATGCATCCTTCGCTGACGTAACGGGATCGGCAACAATTCCCTCTGCGGGCACATTCACGCTCACCAGAACGCTGTCCGCCAACCCTGCGAATGGCGGCACGCTGACATTCACCTGTGCGCCAGGCCCGATGGTAGGCGTACCAGTCACCCCAACGACACCGACACCGACAACGCCCACCACACCCCCAAATACGAGCGATCAGGAAGAAGCTGACACAGCTACCAACGCCACCACGACAGCCGTGATTGTTGAAGACCGTGTTGTCGGCGGCATCCTCGATGATGTCATCACGACCAATCCGACGCAGAACCCGTCAGACGCCCCAAACAAGATGACTGACGCGGAGATCTACCAACAATTGGAGGACATAAGAAAACGCAAGATCGAATTGCAGGCGAAAATTGATGCCGCAGAAGAAGAGCTTCGTGAGATGAAATGGCTCGATACACGTGATGAGGAGCTTTACGGAAAAAGCGGACAATACGTAGCGATGGAGCGCATGCCAAAAATACAAGCCAAGCTTGATGCGCTTCGCGCTGACATGAAGTCACTGGAGGATGAACTTAGAGCGGCCCCAACACCTAGCGACTACGACCCAGATGACGGCATACTCGATGAGGGCGAAAGCATTCTCTTTGTCGGTCGTGATCCATTTGCCCGCGCCTTGATGCGCTATCGCGGGTTCCGTCTTGATGTGGCAGACACAGGCGAAGGCTTTGACGACAGAGTGAAACCCCTCTCCTTCTCCCGCACGCTCTCATCCACTGTCGTGGGCTGGGTGCGCGCTGTTTACACGGACTATGAGCAGGATGATGCCTCACAACAAGACGGCGACAACATCCTTCTGGCCCTCGGAGCTCACAAAGACATCAACGATGATCTGCGCATCGGGCTCTTTGCGACAAGCACGTGGGGCGACGTGAGTTCGCCGGTCAACAATCTCGACATTGACACCACCGGCTATTCGCTGGGCGCCTATGGTCGCTACAAGTGGGGCGAGATTGACGTAAATGCCTCGACCCGTATCGGCCTGACCGATAATGACATCTCGGTCAGCGGCTCAACAGGCTCCTACGACACACGCCTCGCCTCTGCGACGCTTGGCATCTCAGGTCAGGAACAGCTTTCAGATGATGTCTGGATGCGTCCTGCGGTTTCTGTGACAGGCACATGGACGAACCGGGAGGACTATCAAAACTCTGCGGGAACCAACATTGGTGGCAACACCACTTGGTCCGGCAATGTGACCGCGGGACCGACCATCGGTACGAGCCTCACAGCCCCATCTGGCTTCAAACGGTTGGAGCCCGCCATTGGCCTGCAAGCGACCTACACCTTCTCTGATCAGGATACGCAAGCCGGCACTGTAGCGACGAGCGAAGACGATTATCTCTCACTGTCTATATCGCCCCAGCTCTCTATGGAGTTTGACAATGGCGCGAGCCTTGACATCTTCGGCTCCTATTTCGGGATCGGCGCCGACCTTGATGGGTGGTCCGCCGGTGGCACATTTTCTATCCCGCTAAATTGAAGCGTCGGACTTTCTCAATCCCTGGAGGCCGATCCGTCTCCAGGGGCTGGCACCCGCCAGCACCAGAAGCCCTGCGAGAATGCCCAGATTTTTGAAGAAGTTCTGGGTCTCATGCTGTCCTTCAATGCCGGTGAAATTCCAGAAGTCGTGCAGCATCAGGTTGATCACGAGAATGTAGAGCGCGCACCCAATCGCCGTGAGCCGCACATAACGGTTTGTGAACAGCAGGATACCCGCCCCCACATTCGCGATCCCCGCGACAATCAGCAGCACTTCCGGTGAGGGCACGCCATGGCGCGCCATCAGCTCAAGCTGCTGGCCTGGAGCCAGGAACTTCGCCAGCCCTGGCCCGAAAAAGTAGAGACCCAAAAGCAGGCGGCCGGGCGTGATGAGAAGCGAAGAATGTGTGCGGTCCATGGGAATGCATCCAACAAGAGGAGGAAACCGCCCTCCTAGAGCAACTCCCATTGCCTGGCCAGCCCCAAATTGGCCTGCTCAAGCGCAATTGATCTCAAGACCCGCTCAATGCCGCCCAAAAATGGCACGTCACCGCGACGGAAACACTCTTCCACAATCCAACAGCGATCTGTTCAAACCTGAACAAGAGCGTTTCCGATTTGGCACAGCCAAGACAAGCCACAAAACGCGCAAAACTGGGGTGTTTTGTGGTTCTGATTGATCGGACAACACGCTGGCGCTCGGGCCCAATCTGGTTAAAATCGCCCCCAACAAATCGAGATAATAAACGCGATAACAACCGGGAGACTTCCATGGCCGCGATAAATGACGTCGCTGATCTTTCAAATGAAGGCGACATTGCCGTTCTCACCCTTAATTCACCACCGGTGAATGCGCTTTCCGCAGGGGTCCGCGAAGGCATCCACACAGGCATCGAAAAAGCGATTGCCGACGATAGCGTCAAAGCCATTGTCCTGATCTGCGAAGGCCGCACTTTCATTGCAGGCGCAGACATCACCGAATTCGGCAAAGCCCCCACAGGCCCCAGCCTCTTTGACGCTCAGAAAATGATCGAAGACGCACCTAAGCCAGTCGTCGCAGCCATTCACGGCACAGCGCTCGGCGGCGGTCTCGAAGTGGCACTCACCTGCCACTATCGCGTCGCTGTTCCCTCAGCCAAATGCGGCCTGCCTGAAGTGAACCTCGGCCTCCTGCCTGGTGCTGGTGGCACCCAGCGCCTGCCACGCATCGTGGGCCCTGAAAAAGCTGTTCAGATGGTGACATCTGGCATTCCAATGCCGGCCAAACAGTGTGCAGAAGTGGGCCTTGTCGATGAGCTTGCGGGCGAAGACAGCCTGCGTGCGGACGCCATCGCCTTCGCAAGCAAGATCGTTGCTGAAGGTCGTCCGCTCAAGAAAGTGCGCGATTCAAACGAAAAAGTGGAAGCAGCCCGCGGCAAGCCGGAAATCTTCGACAACATCCGTAAGGCCATTGCACGGAAGACCCGTGGTTTCCTCGCACCGGAATATAACATCCAGTGTATTGAAGCAGCCGTGAACCTGCCCTTCGATGAAGGCATCAAGGTTGAGCAGAAGCTCTTCGGCGAACTCATCACCGGCCCACAGTCAGCCGCTCAGCGCCATGTCTTCTTTGCAGAGCGTCAGGTGTGGAAGATCCCGGGCATTGCCAAAGACATTGAGCAGATCCCTGTCAAGAAAGTCGGCATCATCGGCGCTGGCACCATGGGTGGCGGCATTTCCATGAACTTCGTCAATGCAGGCATTCCTGTGGTGATCGTCGAACGTGATCAGGCCCCACTTGATAAGGGCCTCGGCGTTATCCGCAAAAACTATGAGCGCACAGCGAGCAAAGGCCGCATCACGGCGGACGATGTAGAAACCCGTATGGGCCTTCTCTCCGGTGATACGGACATGAAGGCGCTTGCTGATTGCGACCTCATCATCGAAGCCGTGTTTGAAAACATGGACGTGAAGCAGGACATCTTCAAACAGCTTGATGAAATCTGTAAGCCCGGCGCGATCCTGGCGACCAACACGTCAGCGCTCAACATTGACGAGATTGCCAGCGTGACGAGCCGCCCAGAAGCTGTGATCGGCCTGCACTTCTTCTCACCAGCAAACGTTATGCGCCTGCTCGAAGTTGTGCGTGCAGACAAAACCTCTGATGCCGTGATCGCCACCTCCATGGCGATTGCCAAGAAGATCGGCAAGATCGCCGCTCTCGTCGGCGTTTGCCCGGGCTTTGTCGGCAACCGCATCCTGGCCCAGCGCCAGCGCGAAGCCAACAAGCTCATCATGGAAGGCGCGATGCCATGGGATGTGGACCGCGTCCTCTTCGACTTCGGTCTGCCTATGGGCCCGTTTGCCATGTCTGACCTTGCAGGTCTTGACCTTGGCTGGCGGAAAGAAACCTCGAACCCCGATGGCGTGCTTCGTGACCGTCTGGTAGAACTGGAACGCCGCGGCCAGAAGACCGGCAAGGGCTTCTACGATTATGACGAGAACCGCACAGCGACCCCGTCCAAGGAAGTCGAAGACATCATCATCGAGTTCTCTGAGAAGACCCAGCACACCCGCCGGGATATCTCAGACGATGAGATCCTGGAGCGCTGCGTCTATCCAATGATCAATGAGGGCTTCAAAATCCTCGAAGAAGGCAAAGCGATCCGCGCCAGCGACATCGATATTGTCTGGATCAATGGCTATGGATGGCCTGTCTATCGTGGCGGCCCCATGTTCTATGGCCAACAGATCGGCCTCGACAAAGTGCTCGCCAAAATGCAGGAGTTTGAAAAAGCCCACGGGCCAGAATTCAAACCATCTGCGCTTCTGGAACGCATGGTCTCCGAAGGCAAAAGCTACGGCGAGATGGGTTTTTAAACCCGTCTCCAACTACTGACGAAATCAGGGCGCTTGGGAAACCAAGCGCCCTTTTTGCTGGCACGGTCGCGCAGACCGCCTAAACCAGCTCGTTCGAGAACAGAAAGTAGCCTGCGAACAAAATGAGGAGCAGGCCAATCACAGCGACGGTGCCTCTGACCCAGACCTTGTTGGAGATCGCCCCTATGGCATAAAGGGCGCCACCGACATAAAAGGGAAGACTTTGAGCGTCGAATCCCGTGCTCTCATTGTTGTGCACCAACGCCATGAGCGTAAAAAAGGTCGTCATACCTGAGACTACAAAATACGATCGAGCCGTCTTATCGAAATGATCTCTCCAATTCTCGATCTGTGCCGGTTCATTCGTAGACAGAATATAGGCACGCAAAACGAGTGATGCTGCACCCGCTAGCGAAGACATGTAGGCAAGATAGGTAGGGTCTTCCCCAATGTTATCTTTGAAGGCCCAGAGAAAGTGCGCGCAGTAGACTAAGGTGGACCACAAAAACACCTGCGGTATCCAATAGCGCCCTGGACTGACCGTCGCGTGATAGAGCCCTTTAACACTATGAACGAACGCCGTTGCCAGGATCATGCTGATCCCGATCAGGAGCAGTTCAAATTCTGCCATGACTCAACTTTCTTATTATTATTGGCCGACCAGTTTTAATAATAAGAAAGTTTTACAACATTAGATATAGACGATTGCGGATCAGCAGTCCTTATACCGTTCTTCGAGAATGGCCATCTTTGCGATGGAACTGCCCCTAACCCTTCACCGCCCGGAGCGTGTACATGAACGGCAGGTTGGTGCAGTCCGCAGGCATCTTGTAGAGGCCATTGCCCGCGTCTTCCAGAACATCCCAAACCTTCACCATATGCGTGTCGTGCTCTTTGAGCTCTGTAATGCGGAGCCCCGCCTTGATAAGCGCGGTCACGACTTCGCCAAGCGGATGGTTCCACTGCACCGTGTCATTATGTTCTGTCACAGCATCCGGGTCCGCATAGGACCCCGCCTCATGCAGTGCCAGGCCGTGCTTAGGTGTGAAATAATCATAACCCGGTTTGAAGTCCTCATCCCAGATCCACTCGGTCGGGTGAAACTCCACAAAGTAAAACTCCCCACCCGGCTTCATGAGGTCCGCCATGACCTGTGCCCAGGCGTCAATGTCTGGCAGCCAGCAGATGGCGCCGATGCCTGTATAGACAATGTCATATTGACGGCCGAGAACCTTTGCCGCGTCATAAACGTTTGAGACGACAAACTCCGCTTCCACACCAATCTCTGTCGCAATCTCCCGCGCCCCTTCAATCGCCGTCTCTGAAAAGTCGAGCCCCGTGACTTTGGCTCCCGCCCGCGCCCAGGAGAGCGTATCGAGCCCGAAGTGACATTGCAGATGGACCAACTCTTTGCCGGTCACGTCCCCAATGGCGTCCAATTCGCCATTTACGAGCGACGAGCGACCTGCCCGGAACGCGTCCATGTCATACATGGAGGAGCGCACATGGATCGGTGCCCGCTCATTCCAGCTTGCCTTATTGAGCTCCAGCCATTGGTCGGTCATTGCACCTTCATTCCCTACACTTGTCATTCTCGGGCTTGACCCGAGAATCCATGGTGAGCTGAGAAGCTCTATGGACCCTCGTGTCGAGCACGAGGGTGACAGTTTTTGTGTTGAAAAACACCTTTCTATTCAAACTAGATCGGCGCGGATTAGCCCCGAAGGTGACAACAAAAAAACCCGGATGCTTTCACACCCGGGCTCTTGTTCTTGTCACGCATCCGGACGGAAAACCGCCACCCTTACTAACCAGAGGCACTTTTCCTGGATGCGTTCCGAAGTCCTGAGACTATTAAGACGCGAACTGCTGCATCCGGCCTTTGATGATCTCTTCGGCTTCGCGCACGATGCCACCAACAAGCTCTTCGCAGGTTGGAATGTCGTGAATGAGGCCAGCAACCATGCCGCAGGACCAAGCGCCCGCTTCCATTGTGCCTTCCTGCATGATCTGCGGGTAGACACCACCAACAAACTCAGCAACATCTTCAATGGTTGTTGCGTCGCCCTTTTCCTTTTCAACCGCGAGCATTTTCTCTACAGCTGGGTTGGTGAGCACGCGTTCCGTGTTCCGCAGCGGGCGCATGACAAGGCGCGTGTCGAGCTCGGTCGCATCAATCAGCGCCTGTTTCACGTTCTGGTGCACAGGAGCTTCTTTCGTCGCGATGAAGCGCGTGCCCATATTGATGCCATCGGCACCAAGAGCGAGAGCCGCAACCAGCTGCTGGGCATTGCCCATGCCACCAGAAGCAACGAACGGGATCTTCAACTCTTCAGCCGCGCGTGGCAGCAGGATCATGTTCGGGATGTCATCTTCACCCGGGTGACCACCACATTCAAAACCGTCAACGCTTACCGCATCACAACCAATGCGCTCTGCTTTCAGCGAGTGGCGCACAGACGTACATTTGTGAATGACCTTGATGCCCGCTTCTTTCAGCGCTGGCAGATAGGCTTCTGGCGACCGGCCAGCGGTTTCCACGATCTTCACACCACCATCAATGATCGCTTTGATGTAGCCCGGGTAATCAGGTGCTGCGAAGCCCGGCAGGAAAGTGAGGTTCACACCGAACGGCTTGTCGGTCATGCCCTTACATTTCTCAATCTCTTTGGCGAGATCTTCCGGCGTGCGCTGGGTGAGGCCGGTGATGATGCCAAGGCCGCCTGCATTGGATACAGCCGCTGCCATTTCAGCAAAGCCGACATAGTGCATGCCGCCCTGAATGACGGGATGCTCGATACCGAACATTTCAGTGATTTTCGTTTTCATGTGGCTCTCCCTGCCAAAACTTGTCTTCAATTTGATGCGGAGTATGACCAAACTCACCAGGCAAGGCGAGTCATTCCCTGATCGGAAATGACAAGGAATCTGATCAAATTTGGACGGGGTCGTCCTTGATTACCGACGCAGTTGCGCCAGAAGGGCCGCCGTTGGATAGCCATCCGCAGGCAGACCCTGCGCCAGTTGCCAATTCCGCAGCGCCTTACGGCTGTTCCCGCCGATAATGCCGTCGACGCCGCCCGTGTCATACCCTTTGGAGGTGAGCAGACGCTGAAGTTCCTGACGCTCCGTACGCCCCAGCGGGCGATCATCCGTTGGCCAGCTGCCGACAATTTGCCCCTTCCCGCGAAAGCGGTCCGCCAGCAGGTTCACCGCCAGCGCATAGGACGTGGAATTATTGTAACGCAGGATCGTGCGGAAATTGTTCCGTACCAAAAAGGCGGGGCCCTTGTGCCCTGCCGGCAGGATGAGGCGGGCTTTCAGATCATCACGCCGAAGCGCCCCGCCCTGCGCGCCTGTAATGCCCAACGCCGCCCACTCACCCATCGTCTTCTCAACGCGGGCATCCGCGAGCGCATAATCGAAATTGCGGGGCAGTTTCACTTCGCCCCCCCAGGTATCGCCGGTCTGAAAGCCGGATTGGGCGAGATAGTTTCCCGCCGATCCCAACGCGTCGCCAATCGTATTCCAGATGTCCCGCTTACCATCGCCATTAAAGTCGACAGCATGCGCGTTATAGGTTGTCGGAATAAACTGCGTGTGGCCCATGGCACCCGCCCAGGAGCCTGTCATCGCTTCCGGCGTGATGTCGCCCCGTTGCAAAATCTTCAGCGCTGCGAGCAACTGCTCACGTCCGAACTTGGTACGCCGCCCATCATACGCCAATGTCGAGAGCGCCTGGGTCACTCTGTGATTGCCCATGAAAGCGCCATAGCCGGTTTCCAGGCCCCAGATCGCGACCAGCACTTCCTTGTCGACGCCATACCGCTCTTCAAGCCGCCCAAGCAATGTCGGATAGGTTCGAAGCTTCTCCTGGCCGTTCGCGACGCGCGTATCGGAGATAGCTGACGCCAGATAGTCCCAAACGGGGCGCACAAATTCCGGCTGGTTATTGTTCGCATCCACCACTTTCGGGTCAGGCCGCACACCCCGCATCGCCCGGTCAAAAACCGGACCCGAAATGCCAGCGGTCAGCGCCTCCTGGCGGAAGTCGGTCAACCAGCTCGCAAAGGCTTCATCGACAAATCCCGGCGGCGGATTGGGGAGCGGCGCAGAAGCGATCGCCGGAGACACAATTGAGACACAAAAACCCGCAAAAAGAAGGTACAAACCCCGAAACATGCACATATCCTCATGGCAATGATACGAACCGCTAACGCTTTCCTCCGACAATAAAGCCTATGACCGTGGAAAACGACAGAGATAATCACCCACAAGCAGGCGTCGCTGCTGCGCGCGGCATAATCCTGCCTTCCTCAACCTCCCAAAAACGTCTCGCACTTGTGGGTTGGGCTCTCATGATGGGTTTGATCGCCGCTCTTTCAGTATGGCCGGAAGGTGTTGTGTCCGACCGTCACCATCTCGACAAGGTGGGGCATTTCACCGCCTACGCGGCACTGGCCTTTCTGCCAGCTCTTTTTGCATCGTCGCTCCGCCAGGTCCTCATCATTGCATCAGGAATTTGCCTTATCGGCCTAGGTTTGGAAGCAGCGCAAATGCTCCTCCCAGGACGCGTCCCATCGCTGCTTGATACTGCAGCTAATCTGGCAGGCGCTATTGCTGGCACTGGCGCGGGCTTTGTCGCGCGCCCTCTGCTCAAGCAAGTCTTGAGAGAGTTTAGCGCCTAATTTTCTTCGGCGACACGCCCATACACATCATCGAAGCGCACGATATCGTCTTCCCCGAAATAGGCCCCGGTCTGAACCTCAATAATACTGAGCGGCTCACTGGTCAGATTTCTCAGGCGGTGCTTTGTCTCAACAGGAATGTAAACAGACTCATTGGCGCGCAAAGTCTGCACCTTGTCACCGACCGTCACTTCTGCTTCGCCGCTGACCACAACCCAATGCTCTGAGCGCTTGTGATGCATCTGAAGGGAAAGAGAGGCCCCAGGTTTGACCATCAGATGTTTGACCTGGTGTGTCTCTCCCTGATCAAGCCCTTCATAGAAACCCCAGGGTCGATAAACTTTTGTATGCGCGTGATGCTCGCTGCGCCCGGCCGACGCGATGTCTTTCACAAGAAGCTTCACATCCTGGACCCGGTCGCGCGGTGAAATCATCACCACATCGCCGGTCTCAACAACCACAAGGTCTTTAACACCCACGGCCGCGATCAGATTGTTTTCTGCCCGGATGTAACTGTTTTCAGCGTCCAACTGTAGAACATCGCCCGCCAGCACATTTCCGGCTTTGTCCTTCTGCCCTATCTCCCAAAGCGCTGACCAGCTGCCAATGTCACTCCAATCCATATCCACGGGGATCACAGCGGCTGACTTGGTATGCTCCATCACTGCATAGTCGATGGAATCTGATGGGCACTTGCCAAACGCTGCTTCGTCCAGCCGGAAGAAGTCATAGTCCGTCGCCCCACATTTAACGGCTTCTGCCGCATGAGTGCGAATGTCAGCGCAATGTTCAGCCATTTCCGCAAGGATTTGATCGGCCCGGAACATGAAAATGCCAGCATTCCAGTAATACCCACCTTCGTTCAGATAGTCCTGAGCCGTTTCTGCTGATGGCTTCTCGACAAATCGAGCAACATCACGTCCACGGCTTCCGGCAAGCTCATCGCCCTCTTTGATGTACCCATACCCTGTCTCAGGCCCCGTTGGGATCACACCAAACGTGACAAGACGACCGTCAGCCGCAAGCTTGGTTCCTTCGTCGATCGCCGACCGGAAAGCTGCCTGGTCGCCAATATGATGGTCAGCTGGCAGGATCAGCAGCACAGCATCCTTGTCATGCGTGAGCGCAATTTCAGCAGCCACCGCAGCCGCCGGCGCCGTATTCCGCCCCATAGGCTCCAGCACATGAACCAGAGATGCCATCCCCAATTCCTGCATTTGGGCCGCGATGATGAACCTGTGTTCTTCATTGGAAATGATCATTGGCGGCGCAAAAACTGAGCCGTCAGTCACCCGGTCAGCGGTTTCCTGCAACATGGCTCGTTCAGAGACCAAGGGCAGCAATTGCTTTGGGTAGAGCGCGCGCGACGTCGGCCACAAACGCGACCCCACGCCCCCAGACAAAATGACGGGGAATACCTTCATCGTCAGAACTCTCCAAATCGGACAGAAAACCGGCCCCTACAGCCTGCCGCGCACACTACCCCATCCCTCCCGCAAACGGGAAGCCCAAGCTGGCGATCCGGACCGGATTGAGCGGACAGTTAGCAAATGTCGTTAACTCGCGGGCGTCCAGCTCCAAATTTTGTGCATATTGCCCGTGAAAAACGGTCTGACCGCAGATTTACGTCACAATTTGGTAGGTCGTTGATTGTAAAGTTCCAGCAACCGCGTACGGCGGATATGCGAAACGTCGCCCTCGAGCGACGAAGTGATGCGAGGCCAGAGAATTGACGTCCAAAATCAGAAAAGTTGTCTTCCCTGTAGCCGGGTTGGGCAGCCGGTTCCTGCCAGCCACAAAGTCCATTCCCAAGGAAATGCTCCCGATCGTCGACCGCCCGCTAATCGACTACGCGGTTGAAGAAGCTCGACAGGCTGGCATTGAGCATTTCATCTTCATCACTGGTCGCGGCAAGGGGGCAATCGAAGACTATTTCGACCACGCTTTTGAGCTTGAGACGACGTTGAACGAAAGAAGCAAGAAGGATGCATTGGAGGTCCTCTCGACTACGCAACTCCGCCACGGGGCAGCAAGTTTCGTACGCCAGCAGCAACCGCTCGGCCTCGGGCATGCCATCTGGTGCGCGCGCGACATTATTGGCGACGATCCCTTCGCGGTTGTCCTGCCGGACGAGATGGTCCGCCACGAGCGCGGCTGTCTTGCGCAGATGGTGGATGCATGGAACGAAAAAGGCGGCAACATTGTCGCTGTCGCCGAAGTTCCCGATGATCAAACTTTTCAGTACGGAATCGTCGCGCCAGGGGCCGATGATGGCCGGGTGGCGGAAGTAAAAGGGCTGGTGGAGAAACCGGCAGCAGGCACAGCACCGTCAAATCTTGCGATGACAGGGCGCTATATTCTCTCACCCGAAGTCTTTGAAAAACTCAAAGAAGGCAATCTGGGTGCGGGCGGCGAGATTCAGCTGACCGATGCCATGGCGGAAACCATTGGCAATGTGCCCTTCCACGCTGTTCGGTTCGAAGGAGAACGCTTCGACTGCGGCGACAAGGCTGGGTACTTAGCGGCAAATTTGGCTTATGGCCTGGCAAGAGAAGATATTGGTCCACGGCTCGTTGAGTTGATGCCGCAACTCAACAATGGCTTAAAGAGCTGATCTAAAGCGGACACCGACAATTTCACGCGAGAAACTGTCTCCGGCGATACTGGAGTCCCGTTCTTCATATCCAGCAAATATGCCGACAGAGAAGACCTGGTCGATCAGGTAATCAATACCGACCTCTACCTCGTAAATTTCATCTTTGCGAGCAGAGCTAGAAAAATCCTCTTCCGTATATTCAACGTCAAGACTAGCAACCAGATTGCGCAGGAATTCGTGATCGACCCCGACGCCAACCGTTTGGCTTTCAAAGGCAGATGCGCCGCCGGACGTTGTGTCTTCAATCGCCGTGTCTGCGCTAAAGCGAAGGGTCGTTAGTGGCGTGACATACCAATCAACCGACGCGCCATAGGCAATGCCCGAAACTGGAGAAAAACTCGGGTCATCGAAGGATTGCTCTTGATACCCGGCAAACACCTCACCGGTCGCAAGGCTCCCGAGCTCGAACGAGGCGCCTGCAACAATTTCATACCCGTCGCTGTCGCGGTTGACCGCTACGGTAGGCGTGTCCAGATCATAGTCCCGTTCATTGTAGGTGCCGCGAAGAAAGACAATCGTATCGGCGACCAGTTCATATCCCACCTCGACAGCAATCTCGAGCACGCTCCGGTCTCGGTCATCATTCTCGTCAAACCCGCCGCCTATGAGCGGCGTGTCATCAAAATCCAATTCAGAATATTCAGCCTCAAGATCGAACAACAGACGGTTAAACCGTTGCGTCACACCAGCAGACACCTCAAAGAGACTGTAATCCGTCGGCTCAGCAGCAGCGCCAATATCCTCCGGTTCACCCCGGTCTTCCGTGAGCGATCCGTAAAGCACCCCAGCCCTCAACTGCGTATTATTGAGAACATCAACACGTCCCGATACACCAACGCTCCAATCAGTGGAATCTTCGCTGTCTTCAGACGCGTGCAGACTCTGTTCAAGATCAGCCTCTAACCGCAGGGAGTGATTGGCCCAATCTGACTCAAAGACGACGTTGGGATTAACCTCTGTGACAAAGTCACTGACCTCGCCGGTATTGGAAGCAAAGACATTGCTGTCATAGGTTTCCGAAACTGTAAGAGAGGGGCGAAGCACGAAACTCCCTACCCGCACACCTTGCGCTGTATAGGCGTCATATTGACGTTCGGCGACACCTTGGCCCCGAATGTCTTCCGCACGCACACTACTTTGCAAAATCATTGCAGCCGCAAAAGAGCCGAAAGCAGCCATCCACAAGGGCCTGCTCGACTTCGCGGAAAACCGGCAATTTTCTGCTGCGTGGCGCATTCATTAATCATGGGGCCAAATGGTTACCGGAAAGCAAATGATGCACTTGTGCAGGCTGCCTGCGTCTCTGCTATAAGCGCCAGAGGCACGGACGCGTGAGCGCCCACCGACGAACAGAAACCGCAGAACAAGCCGATTTCGGCACCGGACATCAGAATATGGCGAGCAATGACCCACACCCCTATCTCAAGACGGCGCGCCGGACACTCGAGCTAGAAGTTGAGGGAATTGAGGCATTAATCGCCTCTTTGGGCGAGCCATTTATTAACGCGGTTGAGATCATGGGCACGGCCACGGGTCGTGTCATCGTCTCGGGCATTGGCAAAAGTGGCCATATCGGCAAGAAGATCGCAGCAACCCTCGCCTCGACAGGGACGCCCGCCAATTTTGTGCACGCAAGCGAAGCAAGCCACGGTGATCTCGGCATGATCACCAAAGATGACGTCGTTCTCGCTCTATCCTGGTCGGGCGAAACAGCCGAGCTCCGCGATCTCATCAGCTATACGAAACGCTTTGCGATCCCGTTGATCTCAATGACGTCCGGCAGCGAGAGCGCCCTGGCAGAAGCCGCCGACATTGCTCTTCTCCTGCCGAAAGTCGCAGAAGCCTGTCCCAATGGCCTGCAGGCACCAACGACATCGACAACAATGCAGCTCGCACTGGGCGACGCGCTTGCCACCACCTTGTTGGAGCGGAATGGGTTCGACACCAACAACTACAAAGACTTCCATCCTGGTGGAAAGCTGGGCGCGATGCTGGCTCATGTCAGTGACATCATGCATAGCGGCGATGAACTTCCAGTAACCGCGCCCGATACGCCGATGAGCGACGCGCTGGTCATCATGACCCGAAAGGGCCTCGGATGCATTGGCGTTACCGCTGCAGAGGGTAACCTGATAGGCCTCATCACAGATGGCGACCTGCGCCGTCATATGGGCGCAGATCTGCTCTCCAAACAGGTCTCTGAGATTATGACCTCTCACCCGAAGGTTCTCGCACCCTCCACCTTGGCGTCAGAGGCATTGAGCTTTCTGAACGAAAGCCAGATCACCAGCATCTTCATCGTCGATGAAGGAAAGCCAGTTGGCCTGGTTCACATCCATGACTTCCTTCGCGCGGGCGTCATCTGAGACTTCCAACCCCTGACTAAACCCCTGTAATCAATAGGGAAATATGTGATTCGAGGAAATCTGCGGCATAGTCGCCCATCCTGTCTCAAGACTCCCAATGTAATTGACAATCATTCTTAAAGTCCGTAAAACTCCCGTCAGACGAAAATGACAGGCATTCGCATGTACGCATGTATTTGTAACGCTTTGAATGATGAGAAGGTGGATGACGCTCTAAGCCAGGGCGCCACAACTGTTTCTGACGTGTTCAAGCATCATGGATGCTCTCCGCGCTGCGGTTCATGCGTCAATCACATGCGGGCCAAAGTTCGCACCGCATCGCAATTGCAGGCCATTGCGACACCATCACCGGATCTTGCAATCGCGGCTGACTAGCAAGTCACTAAAGCCTTGTTTTCCTGAAGAAATTTCGAGATTGTGCCCGAAAGGCCCGTTGTTCTGAACAGCGGCCACGACGCGTTTACGACCCGAAGGAGACCATCATGCAAGGCGACAAAAAAGTTCTCGAATTTCTGAACGGCGCCCTCAAGCTGGAACTGACAGCGATCAACCAGTATTTCCTTCATGCACGCATGTTCGACAATTGGGGCCTGAAACGGCTGGGCAAAGTCGAGTATGAAGAATCCATCGACGAAATGAAGCATGCAGACACACTGATCGAGCGCATCCTCTTTCTGGAAGGGCTTCCAAATCTGCAGGATCTGCATCGTCTGCGCATTGGTGAAGACGTGAAGGAATGCTTGGAGTCAGATCTGGCTGCCGAGCATGACGGACACAAATTCTACAAAGAAGCGATCACCTATTGCGAGAGCGTTTCCGATTATGTGTCCCGCGAGATATTTGAACGCATCTTGGAAGACGAAGAAGAGCATATCGATTTCCTGGAAACGCAGCTCGACTTGATCAATCGCGTAGGGCTCGAGAACTACCAGCAATCACAGATGGAAACTGGCGAATAGCACTATTTAGTCATCGCCTGCTCTACCCCACGGACCCCGTTTTCGACGGTCTGGCGCGTCGTGAGACGCCTCACCTGAGCGATCTTCACCCGCTCCTATCCGTTTCCAGTGGGCTGGCGACCGTCGCGTGTCAATCACCTCAGCTGACGGCGATTGCCAGTAGGCCACATGCTTCTGCTTAAAGAAGGGCAGCAGAACCATGCCGGCAACAAAACCGCCCACATGCGCCCAAAAGGCCACCCCTCCCCCCTCAGGCGAACTATAAGCAGCACTAACGAATTGAATGGTGAACCAGATTCCCAACACAACAATTGCCGGAACAGCAAAAATCTTGAAAAACGGGATCGGCAGCGGCAAGAACAGGATCCTGACCCGCGCATGCGGATAGAGCAGCAGATAAGCCCCCAAAACACCTGAAATTGCGCCACTGGCTCCAATCATCGGAATCCCCGACGCCTGCGCCAGCGCCCCATGGGTAAGGGCTGCGGCAATACCGGCGACAATGTAAAAAGCCAAAAACCGCAAATGCCCCATAGCAGCTTCCACATTATCCCCGAAAATATAGAGATAGAGCATATTGCCGCCCAGATGCATCAGCCCGCCATGCAGGAACTGACTGCTCACAAGTGTCATTTCTGGTGGAAACGGGGGAACGACTCCACTCGGAGTTCCAAAAATGTTCGCTGGGATCGCTCCATATGTGATGAAAACAACCTCAACCGCACTATCTGGTAGCGAAGATTGCCACGCGAAAATAGCGACGCAGGCCGCGATAAGAAACCACGTCACAATCGGCGAGGAGTGGGTGGGATTATCGTCAGCAATCGGAAACATGAAGAGGGTCCAGTAGGTGTCCAATTTGAAAAGAGTCCGCTGATCCTCTAACAAAAGGCAAGGATAAAGCTGCATCACCCGGAAAAACCGTGCTTTTTGGCAGCTTGGGGGAGAGTAAATGTCATCTAAGTTGCGTTTCGGTGGACCTGCCACCGCTGTGAGTTTTCTGATCTCAGCACTTGCGCCTGTCACCGTCGCTGCAGCCGACGAACCGGTTCTGATGGATGAGTTGGTCGTCACGTCCACGGGCGAAGGCACCAGGCGCGCAACCCACCCCAGCAATATCAGCAAGATAAGCAGCGGTGACATTGAGCTCATTGCCCCCGATCACCCGAGTGATGTCGTCAACCGGGCACCGGGGGTATTCGTGCAACATGGATCGGGACAGGAACATTTGACGGCGATCCGCTCTCCCGTCCTGACAGGTGGCGCAGGTGCCGGTTCTTTTCTCTATCTCGAAGACGGCATTCCCTATCGCGCACCAGGCTTTGCAAACGTCAATGGACTCTTTGACAGTTTCATCGCTGCATCCGACAGCGTGGAGGTTGTCCGCGGCCCCGCAAGCGCTCGCTTTGGGTCAAACGCCGTACACGGATTGATCAACGTATTATCAGCTGCACCAACAATCGAACCTGAGGGAGAGCTGCGCACGCGCGTTGGGCCACATGGGATCCTCAATGTTTTTGGAACAGCAAGTGGGGGTGAAGGCAACCATTCTGCGCGTGCAAGCTTTGAGCTCGCCGAAGACAGTGACGGGTTTCGCGCCAACTCAAGTTACGGCCAACAGAAGTTCCAGATGAGATACGACTTTAGTGGCGCACAGGACTATGTCCGAGCGACGCTGTCCGGGCAGAATCTCAACCAGGAAACAGCAGGGTTTGTCGAAGGCAATGACGCGTACAAGGTAGATGCCCTGCGCAAAACCAATCCGAACCCGGAAGCGTTCCGCGATACCTGGTCGACCCGTATGGCGGTGCGTTGGGAACGGGGGCTAGACAATGGTGACTCGCTCGCCATCACACCCTATGCACGCGTCAACGATATGGACTTTCTCCTGCACTTCCTGCCAGGGGATGCGCTAGAAGAAAACAAGCATTGGAGCACAGGGGTCCAGTCCGCCTATTTCATGAACCTGGACGGCGGACATCAGGTCATCTTCGGAACTGACCTGGAATATACGCAAGGGTCACTGAGAGAGTTTCAAACCGGCCCCACAGTCTTTGGTGCTTTCGTTCAGGGGCTTCACTATGACTATGACGTCGAAGCCCTCGTCACTGCCCCCTACATTCATTCTGTATGGTCTTTGTCTGACGCAACAAAGCTGACCGCAGGTGCACGTATTGAATACACACGCTACGACTATACCAACAACGCGCCAGACAACACAGTTGGTCGGTTTCAGCGCACCCCTGATCGGATAGATGAGTTTTTTGACGTAACACCCAAGCTCGGAATTACGCACGCGTTTAATGACAGCGTCACTGGGTTCGCAAACCTCGCACGCGGCGCACGGGCACCTCAAACAACCGACCTCTATCGTCTTCAGGACAATCAGATCCCAGGCCAGGTGGAAAGCGAACGCACCGACAGCATCGAACTGGGCGCACGCGGCAACCTTCATGGGGTCAGCTACGAACTTGCCAGCTACTATATGGAGAAGAGCAACTTCTTCTTCAGAGACTCAGCCCGTCTAAACGTGCCAAACGGCGAAACGAAACATTACGGGGTTGAACTTGAAGCTTTTGCACCTCTAGGCGCGGGCTTTGATATTTCGGGTTCTGCCACCTATGCCGTCCATAAATATGCTTTTGACCGGTCAGCCGCCAACCCGTCCAATGCCATCGCTGCTGGCGACGATGTTGATACAGCGCCTAGAACACTGGCAAATGTGCGCCTGGGCTACACGTTCCTGGATGGCAGAGCCCGCGCTGAACTCGAATGGGTTCATGTCGGCGACTACGCCATGGATTCAGGCCATACCTCAACCTATGACGGGCATGATCTTCTGAACCTGCGTGGTCAATATGACGTCAGCGACGCTTTTGGTCTCTATGCAAGCATCACCAATCTCGCAGACACCCGGTTCGCAGATCGCGCCGATATCATCGTGCGTGGCGGAAATGCCGTTGAGCGCTTCTTTCCGGGCGAAGACCGGGCGGTGCAAATTGGCGCATCGGTGCGTTTTTGACTCAAAGCATGACATCGCCCGCATCCGCCGCTTAAGTTAGGGGCATGGAGCCACAAGCAAGCCTTGAACTTTGGCCCGTCTTTCTCGGGCTCATCAACCTGGCCGCGGCAATAGCCGCAGCGGGCCACGCCCTTGTTACAAAACAGGATGTCCGGGCAGCCGTTGCATGGATTGGCGTCATCATCCTGCTTCCCGTCTTCGGCTGGGCCATTTACCTCATTTTTGGCATCAACCGCATTGCCCGCCGGGCGGAGGAACTTCGCGGCAGCGGCCACATAACCGGCGATGTCGAAATCGCAGACCATCGCGGTTTGGACGGACATGAGGGGGATGGAAAAATCACGGAACGGGTCGTGGAGATGGCACGGCTTGGGCGGCGCATCGCCAAAGTTCCCTACACCGATGGCAACCGCATCGAGGTCCTCCGAAATGGCGAAAACGCCTACCCCGCCATGGTCGCAGCCATTGAGCGGGCGCAGAGCAGCGTGGCTCTGTCCACCTACATCTTCAACAATGACGAGGCCGGACGTCAGTTCTTGAAAGCTCTTAAAAAAGCGCACGCACGGGGCGTCAAAATTCGCGTCCTGATCGACGGGGTTGGCTCCTGGTACTCCTTCCCCTCTATGGTCAAAAAGCTGCGCGAAGCAGACATTCCGCACGCCCGCTTTCTTCATTCCTTCCTGCCCTGGCAGATGCCTTATCTCAACCTCCGCAATCACCAAAAAATCCTGGTGGTAGACGGCAAGGTTGGGTTTACCGGATCGATGAATATCGCAGCAGGCAATTTGTTGCGTCCGGGCGCAAAACACCCCATTCGAGACATCCACTACGCCGTTGAAGGTCCGGTTGTTGCCCACCTCATGGCGGCCTTTGCCCATGAATGGCGCTTCAGCACCGGCGAGCTTCTGGTTGGTGAGTTCTGGCGACCGGAACTCCAAAGCAAGGGCGATGTCATCGCACGAGGCCTTCCGGCCGGCCCAGATATGAGCCGCAACACCATCAGGTGGACCTTTCTTGGCGGTCTGTCGGAGGCGCGGGAGCATATCCGTATCGTGACCCCGTACTTTCTTCCAGACAGCGATCTCATCACCGCGCTTTCACTGGCTGCCATGCGCGGGGTACGGGTGGACATTGTGCTGCCCCAGAAAAACAATCTCTTCTATATGGCCTGGGCGAGCAGAGCCCTGCTGGATGAATTGGCATCAAGCGGCTGTCAAATCTGGATGACCGATGGGCCCTTTGACCATGCCAAAATGATGACGGTTGATGGTGTCTGGTGTTCGATCGGATCGGCGAATTGGGACCCCAGAAGTCTGCGCCTTAATTTCGAATTCAATCTCGAGTGCTTCAGCCCCGATCTGGTGGGCACCCTTGAGGCAACAATCGACGAGAAAATTGCAACCGCCAGACAAGAGACCGTTACGACACTGCGTGGGCGCCCGCTCTCCGTGAAGCTGAGAGATAACGCCGCGCGGCTCCTCTCACCCTATCTGTGAGCCAACAGGATCATAGATCCAGATTGATGTCGTCGCCTACGCGTGGCTAAGCTGCTTAAAAGAAAACAAGGAGAACGAAATGAGCTGGAAAACCGCCACCGTTGAAAAACAAGGCCCCGTTGCACTAGTCCATTTTGACCGCGGGGGAAATCTCAACGCCTTCAACGATCAAGCCATCGCAGACCTGACAGATATTGCCCGGAAGTTTCAGGACGATCTGGAAACCCAAGCCGTCGTCCTCACAGGAACCGACAAGGCCTTCTCCGCAGGGATCGACCTGAAGGAACGCCAGCAACGTTTCACTGGCACGCAATCCGACCTTGAGCTCCGTCGGACTTACTACGCAGGGGTGCGCCTTTGTCAGGCCTGGGAAGACATGCCTCAGATCACCATCGCTGCCATTGAGCGCATGGCCGTCGGTGCAGGCGTCGCGCTGCCGATTTCCCTCGACTGGCGTGTCATGGGACGTGAGGCCTTTCTCTATGTTCCCGAAGTAAAGATCGGCATCAATTTGCAATGGGGTGCTTTACCCCGCCTCATCACTCTGGTGGGCCCCGCACGAGCAAAACGCATCTGCATACTCTGCGAACGCATGAGCGCAGAACATGCCCTTGACTGGGGTCTCATCGAAGAGATTGCTGATGATGGCAAGGTCGTAGAAGCCGCACTCGAATTGGCACGTACGGCGGCGAGCATGCCGGCTCCAGCGGTCCGCATGGTCAAGGAAGCCGTCAATGCGACAGCAAACGCGCTCCACAGGGCCGTCAGCTATGCAGACGCTGACCAAAGCCAGCTCTCCAGCAATTTCCAAACGGCTCAAGCCGCCTCCAAGGATTTCAACTCATAATCCTTAAGGACTGAATTCGCCAAACCCTTCAATCTAAAGCGTTGATTCTCCTCTCGAACGAACATTTTATTAGCACTTCACCCCTACAAATAACGCCAACCAGAAAGAGGGGATATCTGGGTGGCGGGACAGATGGGACATAGGACAGCACAAGAGCATGCGCGCGGAAGCATTCTGGTTCCAAGCGCTATGGCATTGTGTGGCCTAGCTGTAGTCGGCCTCCTGCAACTACTCCCAGCTCCAACAGATCGCGATGTAACTGCGGTCTTTGCCCCTCATGTTTCCTTCGATCAAGCCGCAGCCCGCGTAAACCACGCCGGCGCTTCGGTTCTGAACGTTGGTTTTGCCGGTAACGTGATCACTGCGCGTCTCGGCGAAAACGCCAAAACACAATCACTCAGAGATGTCGGTGCGTGGCTCATCCTTTCAGCCCCACCCTCAGAGCTCTGCACGGCTGGTGGGTGGACCAGAGGCCAGGGAACAAAGACGGCAAATTCTTAAAGCGGGATGAGAAAATGAAAACGACAGACAAAATTCGGGAGAAATCCTACCCTTACATGCTGCCCTATCTGTGGGCACATGTGCCGGCAATTGCAGCGCTAGGAATCTGGAGCGGTACTGGTTGGTTCACCGCACCGGCGATAGCAATCCTATTTGCTGGCGCCACCACGGCTTTCTGGAAAACAGCTGGCAACTCACCCATGGTGAGAAACGCCTTCGCCGTCTCCTTGATGATTATGGCAATGCTATGCGTCTATCAGCTTCAGGGCACATCTTTGCAGATTGATGCTCATCTCTACTTTATGGCGTCTTTGGCAACGCTCATTGTTTTTGTCGACTTCAGAGCGCTACTGGCAGCCGCCGGTGTGGTGGCCATTCATCACGTGGGTTTCAACTTTTTGGTCCCAGAGTTCTTGTGGGCAGGCGGCGCAGACTTCAGCCGCGTGGCTGTTCACGCTGCCGTTGTTATCATTGAGACAACGGTGCTCGTCATGGCTGTGAAACAGATGCGCGATGCTTTTGAAAGCGCCGACGCCTCACTTGAGCGAGCAGAAGAGGCGCTCGCTCAAACAGAGCTTCTGTCTTCAGAGGCCGAAAAGCTTCAGCAGAAAAGCGAAGTTGAACGTGCCGAGGCGATGAGCCAGGTTGCGACCCGCTTTGAAGAAACAGTGGGCGACCTTGTGGCGTCCGTCACCAAAGAAACATCTGCCATGGCGAATGTTGCGGGCATCATGAGCGATACAGCAACAGGTGCAGCTGAGAAGAGCGGCGCCGCAGCACAGTCTTCCACGGCGGCATCAGAGAATGTCACAGTGGTCGCGTCAGCTGCAGAAGAAATGTCTGCCTCCATTCGCGAGATTGCGACACAGGTTGGTCATTCCACAGATGTAGCAGAATCAGCCGTTGGCGATGCAGAAGAAGCAGACAGCCGGGTTCAAGAGTTAGCAACAACGGCAAACAAGATCGGTGAAATCATCAGCCTCATCACCGATATTGCTGAGCAGACAAATCTCCTGGCGCTGAATGCGACCATCGAAGCAGCCCGTGCTGGCGATGCGGGCAAGGGCTTTGCCGTTGTGGCATCGGAGGTGAAGAGCCTGGCCAGCCAAACCGCGAAAGCAACTGAGGAGATCACATCGCAGATCAACTCAATTCAGGCAGCTACAAATGGCACCGTAAGTTCCATTTCCGCGATCCGCGAACGCATCGATGAGATGCGCACTGTGAGCGGTGCTATCGCTGCGGCAATCGAAGAGCAGTCAGCGGCAACCGCCGAAATCACCCGGGCAACACAGCTTGCTGCCGAGGGCGCTGAAGAGATGACGCGTCATGCAGGTGGTATCCAGACCGGCATCACAGAAACAAGTGAAGCTGCGGATAATCTGGTGCAAAACTTCCAGTCATTGAGCAGCTACACGGAAAACCTCGACGGCGAGGTACGAAGTTTCCTAGAGAGCATCCGCGCTGCTTAGCACCATCTTAGACAGCACTCATGAGAAAGCCCGGCGCATGCGCCGGGCTTTTTGAGTTCGGGAGTTGAGAACAGATCAGGCTGGTTCAACAACCAGCATAGTCCCATCCACGTCAGTCACACGAACCGATGTGCCAATATCTGCGTCTGATCCAGAGACAGCCCAAAGCGTGTCCCCAACCTTCACCTTGCCGCGCCCATTTTGAATAGGCTCAGCGACAACAAATGTGCGACCCACATAGGTTTGGCCCCGCATATTGAGATTGGGTTTGTCAGTCACCTGCTGGCCTGGTTGGTTCGACCAGCGATACCCCGCATAGGCAAAGAGAACCGACAGGACAGCGAACAAGGCCACTTCGGCCTGCCAGCTAAGCGGCAAGAGAAGATCGACCAGGGCAACCACAAGTGCGGCGCCGGCGAGCCAAATCAGCAAGATCCCCGGAACCACCATCTCCAGTGCGGCCAGACCGACCGCAAGGATCAACCAGGTCCAGCTGCCCCAGCTTGTGAAGAATTCCTGCATAGCTTATGCCCCCGGCGTTACGCGAGGAACGGAGCTCGAACCACTTCCGCCGCCCTTTGGGCCATCACCATCCTTGCCAAACGCTTCTCTGGCGATTTCTGAGATGCCACCAATGGCGCCAATCAGGCTCGACGCCTCAAGTGGCATCATCACCAGTTTCTGATTAGGGGCTGCCGCAACAGCCTGCAGGGCTTCCACATATTTGGTCGCCACGAAATAGTTGATCGCCTGAACATCACCATCAGCAATGGCCTTACTCACATCAGCCGTCGCCTGCGCTTCTGCCTGTGCTTCCCGTTCGCGCGCTTCTGCATCCCGGAACGCTGCTTCTTTGCGCCCTTCGGCTTCCAGAATGGCTCCGCGCTTCTGACCTTCGGCCTTCAAAATCTCAGACTGCCGATCACCCTCTGCCTCAAGGATCGTCGCACGCTTATCGCGTTCCGCTTTCATCTGGCGCGCCATAGCGTCGACCAGGTCGCGAGGCGGATTAATGTCCTTGATCTCGATACGGGTGACTTTGACGCCCCAGGGATTGGTCGCCTCATCAACAACTGCAAGAAGCTGCGCATTGATCTTGTCGCGCTGGCTCAGCAGCTCATCAAGGTCCATGCTCCCCATCACGGTCCGCGTGTTGGTCATGGTGAGGTTGAGGATCGCATATTCAAGATCGTTCACCTCATAAGACGCCTGCGCGGCATCCATAACCTGGAAGAACACCACTCCGTCAGCGGTGACCATCGCATTGTCGCGGGTGATGACTTCCTGACTGGGCACATCAAGAACACGCTCCATCACATTCACCTTGTTGCCAATGCGATTGATGAAAGGCGTGATGATGGAAAGACCGGGTTGAAGGCTCTGCGTATACCGGCCGAAACGTTCCACCGTGTAGACAAATCCCTGCGGCACCATAACCACCGCTTTGATCAGGATGACAAGCGCGAGAGCAAGCAGCACAAGAACGAAAATAGTTCCACCGGACATGAGACAGAAGCTCCTTTTGATTATTGTTTCTTCTAGAGCATGTCATGTTTTTTGGGATTCGTAAGAGTGCCAAAAAGCGCGTGAATTTGGCGCGTTTTTTTAGTTCAGACGAGACATGACTTGCTCTTATTGAATATAGGCGATGTGAAAGGCACACACGTGCCGAGAACATGGCAAAAAAGCGGCGTGGTCCGCAAATGGGCCACGCCTGGATAGCTTAACCTATTGAATTTGCTTGCAAAAAGTCACCGCCATGGTTCAACCAGGATTTTTGCATGTTTCTCTGGGTTGGCCAGTTCGTCAAAGGCGTTTTTGACGCCATCAACCCCAACTTTATCGGTGACCAATGGCTCAGCTTGGATTTTTCCTTCAGCGAGGAACCCGAGTGTTTCAGCAAACTCCTCAGGACTGTACCCAAGGACGAATTGCACATTCAGCTCCTTGTTGATCCCAAAGAAGGGTTCGAACTGATCAAGTTCCATACAAACACCGACAACCACAATGCGGGCGGCTTTAGGTGCACCCTCGAGGATCTGCTGGATGATCCCGGGAACACCGACACATTCGAAGATCACGCCCGGCCGCAATTGCGGTCCGATCCCCATCATCGTCATCCAGTTTTTTGGATCATATCCTTCAGGAGCCGCTTCATCCTTCCAACGCTCATAGGGCGACGTCTCCGCCGGGTCGAGCACAATGTCGGCGCCCATTTTTTCCGCCAGCTTGCGCCGCGCCGGAGAAAAGTCCGACGCAATGATGGGACTGACCCCCGCGATTTTAAGACCGGCAATAACGGCTAGACCAACCGGGCCGCATCCGATCACCAATGCAACATCTTCGTCGGTAATATTCGCCTTTTTGACCGCGTGCCATCCCACAGCCATGGGCTCTGTGAGTGCCGCCTGCTCAGTTGGAAGGCCATTGGGGACCTCCAACAGCATCATTTCATTGAGAACCATCTGTTCAGCGAAACCGCCTGGCGTGTCGTTTGAATATCCCACCGTGCTGATCCCATCAGCCCCGATCGCAATCGGCATGGAACAAACCCGCGTGCCTGGCTTCAATGTCTTTTGGGCGCCCGGACCATAGTCCAGAACCTCAGCGCAGAATTCGTGCCCAAACACAATATCGCGCTTCAGGTCCATACCGAACCCGCCACCGGACCGCTCCGCAATCTCCACCATCTTCGGGGCATGGTGAAAGGCGTGCAGGTCCGACCCGCAGATGCCACACGCCAGCGTCTTGACCACGACCTGGCCTTCGCCCGGCGTCGGCTCCGGCAATGTGTCGACGACCATGTCGCCATCTCTGAAAATTGCAGCGCGCATATCTCTTCCTCCCAAAACTAGACTTCGGTCTATTTTTCTTAGACCTTAGCCTCAAGTGCCCTGGGAGAAAAGAACCAAGTGCGAGTGCTGGGCGCTGCTAGGCCGCCCAGCCTTGCATGCGCGCAGCTTCTTCGCGCACCCGTTCCGGTCCACCGAGCAATTGGCGATCAAGACCAATCCGTTTGAACCAGTAATGAAGCCCTACAAGATCTGTAAAGCCCATGCCGCCATGAACTTCCGTTGACGTGCGCGCAACAAACCGCCCGACTTCAGAGAGATGTGCTTTGGCATGACAGGACATGAGTGCCCCTTCATCTGGAATGGCGTCCTGAGCATAAGCCGCATACCAGACAAGCGACCGGCAGGGCTCAAGCTCCGCGGCCATTTCCGCACACAAGTGCTTCACAGCCTGGAAAGAACCAATCACACGACCAAACTGCTTCCGCTCTTTGGCATAGTCCACTGCTTTTTCGATCATCATTTGACCGGCCCCAAGCGTGTCCGCGGCAATCATGGTCCGCCCGGCATCAATCATCTGCTGAACCACCGCAGGACTACCATTCGGCAACCGGTCCGCTGTGACACTCTCAAAGCGCAGCTCAGAAACCGGCCGCGTCAGATCAATTGTCGTGAGGTCGATCCGTTCGAGACCCTTGGCCGATGCCTCGACCAAAAAGAGTGCGCCGTCCTTGTCCGCAACGATGAAAAGATCAGCGCCCGGTCCATCAATGACAAAAAGCGCAGAGCCCGACAGCACATCGCCTTGCGAGCTGACACCAGCCCCATCGCGTGCGCCGATGGTTTCCGTGACGGCAACACCCGCAACAACTTCCCCACTGGCAAGCCGTGGCAGCCAGGTGGCCTTCTGCTCATCGCTGCCGGCTAAGGTCAGCGCCAACGGCGCCATCACAGCCGTCCCAATAAAGGGGATAGGTGCCACATGCCGTCCGGTCATTTCTGACATAAGAGCGGCTTCGAGCATGCCGAGGCCCAGTCCGCCATGCTCTTCCGGGATAAGGATGCCGGCCACGCCAAGCTCAGCAAAACCAGTCCAGATTGTCTTCGAGAAGGCTTCATGGGCTTCTGCGGATTTGCGGACAATGTCCAGTTCAGACGCGTCTGCGAGGAACCGACCCACGGTGTCCTGCAACATTCTTTGTTCTTCGGAGAGTGCGAATTCCATTATGCAGCTCCTTCTTTGCGGGCAGGTTTTGGTTCGCGGGGCATACCGAGTCCGCGTTCAGAGATAATGTTCTTTTGGATCTGCGCCGTTCCACCGCCAATGATGAGGCCAAGGTCAAACATGTAAGAGCGCTGCCAGCGCCCCCCAGCGCGCAGATGCGGACTTCGCTCATAAAGCACGCCGAGCTCGCCAAGCGCATCAATCGCCAATGCCGCCAACTGATGATTGAGCTCGCACCCCATCAGCTTCACAACCAGGCGTGCAATGCCTGGGTCTTCCTTCTTGGCGCTCGCGGTGAGCAGGCGCATGCCGTGGAATTGCATTGCAGAAACCCGCGCCTGCAACTGGACCAGACGATCCCTGAAAAGCGGATTGTCGATCAACCGCTCTCCCGACACCGTCTCCTCATGCATTAAGTCAATGATCGCAGCGAGCCTTGTTCCGGCCTGATTGGGATCACCCAACATGCCACGCTCATGTTTGAGCGTCGCATTGGCAACAAACCAGCCCTGCCCGCGCTCAGCAACAATCTGGTTTTTCGGCACGCGAACATCAGTGAAGAAGACTTCATTGAATTCTGCATACCCCGTCATGGTCATCAAAGGCCGGACTTCGATGCCAGGCGTATCCATGGGGAAGATCAGATAGCTGATCCCTTCGTGTTTGCGGGCATCCGGTTCCGTACGCACCAAACAGAAAATCATGTCTGACACTTGAGCGGTGCTGGTCCAGATCTTCTGACCATTGATGATGAAGTCGTCGCCGTCCTCGGTCGCCTTGGTTTGCAGGCTGGCAAGATCAGACCCGGAGCCCGGTTCCGAATACCCCTGGCACCACACAACTTCCCCGCGAATGGTCGGTTCGATCCACTTTTTCTTTTGCTCTTCAGTTCCCAACTCCAACAATGTTGGAACCAGCATGGACACACCCTGGCTGGCGAGACCAAGAGGCAGAGCGGCTTTCGTGAACTCTTCGGCGATGATACGGCTTTTCAGAATATCCGGCTCCGCACCATACCCACCATATTCTGAAGGGATTGTGCGGGCGGCAAAACCATTCTTGATCAGAAGGTCCTGCCACTTGCGCTGATCGTCCGTGGGTCGGCCGGTGCCTGATTGGCGTGGCGATTTATCCTTGTTCTCAGAAACGAAGCGCTTCACTTCCTCGCGAAACACTTCATATTCCGCACCATATGCGAGATCCATGAGCCATCCTCCAAGCAAAACAACACCCGAAAGGGGTCGCTAATGTTGAGACATTTTGGAGGTTTTACTAGCAGTCAATGAACGCGCCGTCATCTGGCACCGAGGGAGCGGCAGGTTACGCGACGGAAACAGGCAGGGGAGATTCGGAGGTTTCGTCCAATTTGTTTTCCCGTGGAAAACAAACTTTTTCCTCAAGCATCTCGACAAACGCAGCAGATGGCACCGGCGGAGAGAACAGATATCCCTGAGCCTGACCGCAACCCATGGACAGGAGAAGTTCTCGCTGCTCTTCGGTCTCCACGCCTTCGGCAATCACACTCACACCAAGGTTTCGGGCAAGATCGACAATCAACTGCGGAATGGCATGACTGTTCAAATCATCCGTCATGTCAGACACAAAGCTGCGGTCGATTTTCAAGGTCTGAACCGGGAACTGCTTGAGATAGGCCAGCGAAGAATAGCCGGTTCCAAAATCATCAATGCTGATGCTGACGCCCAGTGCCCTCAGTCTCCGCAGCGTGCCGATCACCTGATCAACATCATGCATCACCGTACTCTCGGTCACTTCGATCTCAAGATATTTTGGTGACACACCCGCCCGCACCAGTGTCGCGGCGACCTGGTCTGTAAAATCGGGACGACGCAGATCAAGCGCGGACACATTTACAGCAACACTCACCGGCGGCAGACCCATGTCCATCATGCGACGGATCTCTGCACAGGCTTCCGCGAGCACCCAATCCGTGAGCTTGCAAATGTTACCATTTTTTTCTGCAACAGGAATGAACACATCTGGTGGAATCATGCCACGTTCTGGATGACGCCAACGGATAAGCGCCTCGGCGCCCACAATACCACCCGTTTCTGTATCAACTTTTAGCTGGTAGTAGAGAACGAATTGTTCTTCAGTGATCGCGGTCCGCAGATCCCTTTCAATGGCATTGCGCTCAATCACCTTTAAATGCAGCTCATGACGATAGAGCTGAATATTGCCCCGGCCTTCTCCCTTGGCACGATACAGCGCAAGGTCGGCATTCTTTAAGAGGACGTCCGGATCTCGCGCATCCTGCGGGTAGCTCGTAATACCAATGCTGACACCTGGATGAACCTCATGCCCACTAATTCTTTGCGGTTCAGACAGTGCAGCCAAAATTCGGTTTGCATGAACAACGACACCATCTATGCGATCAAGATCATCGGCAATGATGGCGAACTCATCCCCGCCCAACCGAACAACCGTATCCACCTGCCGCGAGCTCTCCTTAAGGATTGTCGCAACACGTTGAAGAAGTTGGTCTCCAACATCATGGCCAAGCGTGTCATTCACATCTTTAAAATTGTCCAGGTCGAGGATCATCAGGGCAACGATCTTGCCAGACCTTTCCGCATGCGCGAGCGCCCTATGCAGGCGCTCTTTAAACAATACTCGGTTGCCCAGCCCGGTCAGGCTATCGCTCTGCGCTTGGACCTCAAATCGATTGGCATTCTCCCTGGCTTCCGTAAAGGACTGCAGGACACTGCGAGCAAGCTCACCGAACTCATCAAGCCGACGCGTGAAGGGAGCCATTGTCTCCGGATCGACTGTACGTGCATGTGCGATGGCAGATAATTTGGACAATGGAGAGATGACCAGATCATAGAGAAGTTTGGATGCGACAAGCATCGCCAGCGCTAGCGCGGCAAGCAAGCCAATCACCAATTGTTGCGCCATCCCGCTTGACTGCGCTGTGACACTTTTCGTTTTCAAACGAACAAAGATGACCAGTTCTCTCGAACGTGCACCATCGAGCCGGAGGCTGGGGGCAACCACGGCATAGCTGGCTGTATTGGCTCCCCACATCAGCATTCCGCGCGACGACGGTTCCTCAATGCTTTGAACAACTTCTGAAACCAGAGCGCCATCTGATAGGTCGCGTGCCATACTTTCCCGGAAAGCGACACGGTTGCTCACAAACACATATTCAGTTGCTGGATCGACTATAAGCAGCAGGTCGACATCTGCCTCAGCACCAAGAATTGCAACATATCGGTC
Source organism: Rhodobiaceae bacterium (assembly GCA_003330885.1). Taxonomy (NCBI): domain Bacteria; kingdom Pseudomonadati; phylum Pseudomonadota; class Alphaproteobacteria; order Hyphomicrobiales; family Parvibaculaceae; species Parvibaculaceae bacterium. Next base: position 2,411,637 of record CP030277.1, read on the forward strand.
CAACTCTGTGTGATAGCGCATGGTCTCAAGCGCATAAACGATACTGTTCGACAAATGCTTTGCACGGTCTTCGACAACTGAATCCTGGTATCGACTAAACGCCACGAAGAAGAGTGCAATCAGCGAGAGGCCAATCACGCCCGCGAGAAAGCAGAATGGCGCAAGTATTTTCCACTTTACAGACAAGTTATCGAGCCAGGAATTTCTATCGAATGACATGAGGCTATTCCATGCCCGCCCAAGAGACATATGCCGACTCGCCGAAAAAACGGCCAACCGAGCGGGCATCTACATCTGCTTCGTCCGGCCATAAGATGGCGCTGAGCGTCTGAATGCCGTCAGCCAAAGGCCCATCAGAGCGCAAGAACTCAGCCTGCCGGTCCGCAGAAATCACTTCAATGCCCCGATAAGTGTCCTCAAGGTCTTTCGCACTCATCCCGATATGGCGACCAATTATTTGATAGCTCTCTTTCGGGTTTTGCCGCATTTCATCAACGGCCCGTCCCCACGCTCGAACAAATGCATCAATGTCCGAAGTGCGTCGGAGCGCTGTTACCCGGTCGAATGAGACAACATCGACAACCTCGCCCGGCATCTCGGCTGAGGAGAACATCTGAGCAAAAAGCCCCGTCTGCTCAATGCCTGTAGAAATAGGCGGATAAGTCACCACCGCGTCAACAGCGTCCGCTTCAACAGCCTCTTGCAGCGCCAGTTGCGGTAGGCTGACAATTTCAACCTCATCCATCGTAAGGCCACCCTGCGCAAGCGCACGGGCAAGGATGAATCTGTTGAGGGACCCGGGTTCCAAGCCAATCCGTTGGCCTTTGAGCGCAGCAATGCCGGTGATATCTCGCTTCGCAAGAATAACGTCGGCACCATTTGAATAGTCTGCCATAAGCGCAATCACCGGTGCACGGTCGCTATTGCGGTCAGCGTCCAAGACCTCAACAAGGCTCGAGGCCATGCCATCTGTTTGCCCCCGCTCGAAGGCGCGGCGAACATCGGCCAGGGATGAGAGCTCTACCAACTCAACCTCAACGCCTTCTTCCGCGAAAAAACCCTTGTCAGCAGCAAGAAACAGCGGAGCATAGCCCGGCCAAGGATTTATCCCCACGCGCAGCGGCTGACTTGGCGCTTCTGAGCACGCAGCCAAAGCGAACGCGGCGAGCAGCCCAACAAAAACTATGTAATACCTGCGTGTTCCGGACATTCCTTGTCCCTCTCCATGCCAACTTCTGGACATTTGGATCTGATTTTCATCAGTTTTGAAGGACCCGGTCTAAAACTTCGTTACACCATGCAAGATGGGGAGAGACACTTGTCGAAACGGTTAAGGGCTCCCTAATACTCCGGCTGCATTGACGCATTCTGAGACAAAAAAAGGGCGCCCCAAGGGACGCCCTTTCCAATTCTCTTCTAAACGGAGTTTAGGCCGCCGTGTAACCCATGACAGCTTTGACTTCGAGAAAGTCCTCAAAACCAAACTCACCCCATTCACGGCCATTGCCTGACTGCTTGTAGCCGCCAAATGGTGCATTGACGTCTGGGCCAGCGCCATTGAGATGGACATTACCTGTACGCAGCTGTGAAGCAACGTCACGCGCATGATCAATGGAGCCGGAAGACACATAACCGGAAAGGCCGTAGACCGTGTCATTGGCGATGGCAATCGCTTCTTCTTCGCTCTCATAAGGCATGATCGCAAGCACAGGACCAAAAATCTCTTCCCGAGCAACCGTCATGTCGTTGGTAACGCCACCAAAGACCGTTGGGCGCACATAATAGCCTTTGTTGAGCCCTTCTGGACGACCTGTACCGCCAGCAACCAGCTCAGCACCTTCATCAATACCCTTTTGGATCAGATCCTGGATCTTGTTGAACTGAACTTCGCTGACAACGGGGCCAATCTTCGTATCTTCAGCAGCTGGATCACCCACTTTGACTTCCGCAGCAGCAGCAGCAGCAATCTTCAACGCTTCGCCGTGTTTGCCGGCCGGAACCAGCATACGTGTTGGCGCGTTACAGGACTGACCTGAATTGTTCATCACGCTCTGCACGCCACCGGAGACGGCAGCAGCAAGATCTGCATCTTCCAGAATGATGTTGGCTGACTTGCCACCCAGTTCCTGTGCAACGCGCTTAACTGTAGGAGCAGCAGCTTTAGCCACTTCAACGCCTGCACGCGTAGAACCTGTGAAGGACATCATGTCCACGTCTGGGTGTGACGAAAGCGGAGCACCCACTTCAAGGCCATCACCATCCACCAGGTTAAACACACCAGCTGGAACCCCAGCTTCGTCGAAAATCTCAGCGAGAAGATGTGCATTGAGTGGCGCAACTTCAGAAGGCTTGAGGATCATCGTACAGCCCACTGCAAGCGCTGGAGCAACTTTACAAGCGATCTGATTGACCGGCCAGTTCCACGGCGTGATGAAACCACACACACCAATAGGCTCTTTCACAATACGAGTCGCCCCGCGATCTTCTTCGAAGTCATACTTCTTGAGGATCTCAAGAGCCGTTGCAAAGTGAGCTGGCCCCATTGCAGCCTGAGCGATTTGTGCAAGCCATGCCGGTGCACCCATTTCCTTAGAAATGGTATCAGCTACTTCTGCGTAGCGGCTTTTATAGACCTCAATGATTTTCTCCATAAGAGCGATCCGCTCTTCGCGCGATGTACGGGAGAAAGCAGGAAATGCAGCTTTTGCCGCTGCTACAGCTTTATCCACGTCAGCTGCACTGCCCATAGAGATCGTAGCAAATGCTTCTTCTGTCGCCGGGTTGATCACGTCCATTGTTTTGGGCGTGGTTGGGGCAACCCACTCACCGTTAATGTAGAATTTTGTTGTGTCTTTCATGGCTTCCTCCGTTGAGGCCTTCCTGAGATAAGGCAGGCCCCAGAGAACCAGGGCCCATTTCACATTATTTGAGCGGAGTAGCTCTCCGCATTTGGCCGACATCATAAGGGCCTGAGCCACTTTGTGAACAGGGGATCGAGCGAATATTTGGCAAAATCGCACACGTTTTCGGGTGCTGACCGGTTAGGGCGCCAGGACCAACGCAGCGCCCGTGCCTATAGACCCACCGAACACACGTTTTAGGCCAGCGAACCGCCCTTTACAGCCAAAAAAACGCCCCTACGCCGACACAGGCGCTGGGGAAGTTCCCTTATCAGATCGTGTAAAATCGAAAAACAGTGAATAAAGGACAGGAACCACACCGAGTGTGAGAACCGTCCCCGCCGCCAGGCCGAACATGATGACAATGGTCATCGCAAACCAAAGCTCGCCGCCAAACAACATAAGCGGCATAAGCCCCAGAATGGTCGTCAGTGTGGTCATGATAATGGGCCGTGCCCGCACCAGAGCTGAGGCAACGACAGCCTCTTCCACCGATTTACCCTCAGCCCTTTCAAGGTCGACCCGTTCAATCATCACGATCCCATTATTGATGATGATCCCGCCAAGGCTAAGGAGCCCCAACATGGCGTTAAAGTCGAGGAACGCACCGGTGAGCAACAAGCCCGAGGCCGCACCAATCATGATCAGCGGAATGGTGAGCAGGATCACCGCCGGCCTGCGGAAGGAATTAAACTGCCAGACGAGCAGCACCAGAATACCCGCCGCACAATGGGGCAGATAGGCAAAAAGAGCGCCCGTTGCTTCTCCAGAATCCTTCAATTCCCCTTGAACTTCAACCGCATACCCCCGCGGCAACTCAATCGCATCAAGCGCAGGCTGCAAGGCGGCATAGAACTCAGAAGCCTGACGTCCTGGCAAAATGGCAGAAGCCTTAAGACCACGCTCCTGATTGAACCTGTGGATTTCAAAGGGCTCCAGCACACCGTCAATGTCCGCAATCTGTATGAGCGGCACAGCCACGTTGCTGGCAGACGAGTAAACTGTGATCGAACGGAGTTTATCCAGCTCGTCTCGCTGATCTTCCGCTGCCCGCATCTTAATCGGGATCACCGTATCGCCATCTCTGAAATCGGTCACCGGCAATCCATCAAAATAGCTGGCCAGGGAATTCGCGACATCTTCACTCGACACGCCCGCGCGCCGAGCCCGCTCTTGATCAATTTGAACCAGCACCTTCACGACGGGGGAGCCCCAATTCGTTCGGATATTCGCAGCGCCAGGTACGCTGCGGAAGGCTTTTTCAACCTCATTGCCAAGCAGGTAGAGCTGCGCGACTTCGGGGCCGGTGATCTGAATATCGACAGTCCCAGGCGGCGTCGCACCGAAGAACAATGTCTCGGGTCGGCCTTGCGCTTCAGGCACCTCGTCCCTGAAATAGGCCGATGATTTCTCCATCATAGGTCCAACAACATCCAGGTCCATCACGTCAATCAGGACAAATGCCTTGTGAGGCACTGGATCGACCGGCGACATGGCAAGAAAGAAGCGTGGGCCACCATCGGCAATGTAGGCAGCATGTTGCACCACATCTGGATTGATCTCTTTGTCTGAAAGCCACGCAAGAAATCCATCGGTCACGCGAATGGTCTCGTTGACGTCCGCCCCAGTTGGCAACTCAATATGCACAACGAACTGCGCACGGTCAGATGGCGGCATCAACCGGGAGGTGACAAACCCCATCCCATAAATTGCCACTCCCAGCAGGCCGACCATCGCCGCTATGAAAAGAAGGCGCTGCGCCATAATGAAAGACAGCACCTCTCTGTAGAAACGGTAGGGAGCACTGTCATAAACGTCAGTCCCCTCGTTTCGTTTCAGATCACCGTCGAGCAACCAGAAGCAGAGCGTCGGGGTGATGGCTATAGAAAGAAACCAGGAGGCGATAAGAGCGAGAAAGAGCACCTGCGCCAATGCACCCACATATTCACCGGTGACATCTTCTGCCAGGTAGAGCGGCATAAAGGCCAAAATGGTCGTCAGAGAAGAAGACAAGAGCGGCATCCCCAACTCTCGCGGCGCACCAACACAGGCCTCCAGCCTATCAACACCTTCTTCCATTCTGCGTTTAATGTCTTCTGCAATGACAATGCCATTATCAACCAAAAGACCAAGCGCAATGATGATGGCGGCGATTGAAATTCGGTGAAGAGGTATTTCCCAAAGGCTCATCCCGACAAGTGCCGCCAGAATGGCGAGCGGCACAATGGAACCCACGATCAAACCTGTCCGAACCCCAAGAAACAAAATCACCACGACCAGCACGGTCGCAATGGTCTGGAGAAGATTGTTCGTCGCATCACTCACCGCAGCGGCGACAAGCGGTGGTTGGTAAGTGGCAAACTCAAGCGCCATGCCCAAGGGCAGGTCTTCCTCCAGCTCAGCCAACAACGCTTCCAGTGCGATGCCAAACTCAGCGATGTTGGATCCGTTCACCATTGCGACGCCCAGCATCAACGAAGAAACGCCATTGAATTGAGTGGGACGGCTGGGTGGGTCCACGTACCCCCGCTCCACTTCGAAAATATCTCTGAGGTAAACAATCCCGCCTTCAGGAAGCTCCAGCGGTACATCGCTGATCTCATCAACGGAGGTAAAACTGCCTGACGGTTCAATCGTAATCCTCTGCCCGTTCGCCGCGATGGAGCCGCCCGGCAGAATAACATTCTGGCCGGTCAACGCGGCGATGACGGCCTGTTGGGAGAGACCCAGTTGGTCCATATAGGTCTGATCTGCTGTCAGCCAGATTTGCTCATCCTGAATGCCGTAAAGATCTACCTGACTGACAAGCGGCAGTGCACCAATGGCGTCTCGCAGATCGCGCGCAACCTCGCGCAGCTCTGCCATGGAATAGTCAGGTCCTGTAAGAGCAAGGGTCGCAACTGCTACGCGTCCAAAATCATCATTCACATAAGGACCAGACGTCCCAGATGGCAGACTCGGCGCTAGGTCGTTCATCTTGTTGCGAAGATCTGTCCAGATGGGGTCCAAGTCGAAATATTTGTCGCCAACCTCGACTTTTACCATCGCCGCGCCGGTAGAGGCGGTTGAGGTCATATCGGTGACCTCTGAGATTTGTTTGGCCGTTTCTTCGATCGGCTTCACGATCAACTGTTCAATGCGTTCCGCCGACATGCCTGGAAAATACGCCGTGACCACCGCGGTACGGATCGTAACCTCGGGGTCTTCCTGGCTCGGATGACTGAAATAGATCGTGATGCCGGTCGCCACGAGGGCGATCAAAGCAAATAGTGTAAAGCGGCCATTCTTGATGGCGTAAGCGGCAATGTTTCCCATGGTGCTAGCCTACTGGTTCTGTTGCCAGGGACGCGCCGCCATGCCGTCATGCAGAAAGGCAACACCCGCAGTTACAATCTGCTCTCCCTCGGCAAGGCCTGAGAACACTTCAATATCGTTGCCACGAATATCCCCAAGGCCAACAAGCCGTTTGAAGACAGCCTCCTTCTCGGGGTCATAAACAAAGACAGGCGCCTTATTCTGCTCCCTAGATTGCACCCCTTGAGCACCAAGGTCGGCATCCTTGATAGAGATCGCGGTCAACGGAATAAGAAATGCTTCCCGCCCGTTCAGGTAGGACTGGAAGTTGAACGTCACTTTCGCCGTCATGCCGGTTCGAATATCCGCCTCGCGAAGCTCCACAAGAGCCACCTTCACAGCGAAAGCGTTTCCGGCTTCCGCACGAGAGGCAATCTCTGAAACAGCGCCCCCAAAAAGCTCACCCTTCAAGGTCGGAAAAGAGACCGAAACAGGCTGTCCATAATCCACTTCGCGGATGATGGTCTCAGGCACCAGGACTCGAACTTCCAGGTCTCCCGCTGACTGAATTTCAAAGAGCGTTGTCCCGACGGATACTTCCACAAAGGGGTCAATTTCCCGACTGGAGATCGTGCCCGCAAACGGTGCGGACAGGATGGTGCGATCCAGGTCTTTTTGAGCACGTTCCACATCACTCGTTGAAACACTCACACTGGCGGCAGCTGCATCGTAGGCGGCCTGGGCACTGTCGACAGCGGCCTGCGTCACGAAGCCTTTGTCGATGAGAGCAAGCTTGCGGTCCAGATCCTCTTTCGCTTCAGAGCGCTTCGCCCGCGCGCTGGTAAGCTGGGAGCGCGCGCTATCAAGCGCAATCTGATAGTTGGTGCGATCCAGAAGTGCAAGCACCTGCCCCGCAACCACCGTCTCACCCACCGAGACATTCACTTCTGTCACCCGCCCGCCAACCTGGAAACTGAGGGCTGAGCGATCCGACGCCTCGACGACGCCTGAAATGCTGCGCACCTGCCCGGTTGCCCGTTCGCTCACGGTCTCCAGTTTCACAACCGGCGGTGGCGCGACAGGAGCCTCATCGACGTCTCCGTCACACCCCGCAACACCCAGTGACACCATAATCGGAAGGAGAAGTGACCAGCTTCGCATCGCATACCCTCGTTTGCGCCCGCAGATTCGCAAGGCTTAGACTGAAAGGACTGTGACTCGTGACTAACCAGGGTACAAGCACTCAATCTACAGGGGGATAAAGTTTTGCCCGAAATTTCAGAGTTTCAAAAACAGCGCCTATAGTGGAATTTCAAACATTCAACCTCATTCACTTTTGACCGTCCCCGAAGACGGCCAACGGAGTTTTTTTGACCTCAGCCGCCCCCCAAAAATCCCTCGCAGAAGCTGAAAAAGAGTTCGACGAGCAAGTTCGGCGCGATCTACCTCGAAACTACGCCGTCAACATGGTCCACGGCCTTTTAGGACAGACCGGTTTCCGGCTGGTTCAGGCGCCGACCTTTGTACCCGCCTTTATTTACATCCTCTCCGGATCTGAACTGGCGGTAGGTCTCGCCCTCGCCGCTCAACATTTTGGCGCGGCCAGTTCATCCCTTTTGGGTGCTACCCTTATCGAGCATCGCAAGAAGGTCATCCCCATCGGCTTTGTCATCGGCGGCCTTATGCGCATCCAGGTGCTGGGTTTGGCACTCGCAGGCCTCTTTTTGGATGGTGAAGTCGCCTTGATCGCGGCTTGTCTCTTCCTATGTCTTTTCGGGTTTTTCAACGGCATGCAGGCGGTTGTTTTCAACTACATGATGTCAAAAGTCATCCCGGTGAACCTGCGCGGGCGTCTAACCGGCTTGCGCAATTTCATGGCGGGCCTCACAGCCTCTGGCGTTGCCTATCTGGGCGGTCAATATTTCATCGAAACAAACGCGCTTGGAAATGGCTATTCTGCGACTTTCCTGACGGCGTTCATTCTGACCAGTGTTGGGCTCGGTCTCTTGGCTTTTATCAAAGAGCCCATACCGCCAGTGATCCGCGCACAGGCAAGTTTCTTTGGCCGCATGAAAGAACTTCCAGCGCTCCTCCGCGCCGACCCCGGCTTCACAAGGTTTTTCATTGCGCGATCTCTGGGCGCACTCGGCACCATCGCTGTGCCTTTCTATGTCCTGTATGCCGGTGAAGTTGTGGGCCTGAGCGGGACCAATCTCGGCATTCTTTCTCTTGCCTTTTTGCTGAGCCAAACGGCCACAAATCTCGGATGGGGGGCGCTTGCAGACAAGACCGGCAACCGTTTCGTCTTCATGGCGACTCTTGTCACCTGGATCCTGTCGACTGTGTTGCTCTTCTTTGCGACAGACATAATCCTGCTTGGGTTGGTGTTCGCAGGGCTTGGAGCAGGGCTGGGCGGCTTCCAGATTTCTTCGCAAAACATGGTGTTGGAGTTTGGTGACCGACAGGACCTGCCCATGCGGATTGCCATCTCCAACATGGGCAATTCCTTCATGATGGGGCTCGGGCCCCTCATGGGTGGTTTCGTGGCCCTTTGGTTTTCCTACACGGCTGTTTTCTGGTGCGCCATGGCCTTCATGTGCATCGCATTGCTGATGGTTGCCCTGCTGATAGACGAACCAAGAAACCGTACCTAAGAGACACCAAGACTAGTTTGCAGCACCGCCCTGAAGACGCGCCGCAACCCCGTCGACTTCCGTCCAGACCCGCAGGAAATTGCCACTCCAGAGTTTCTCAATCTCCTCATAGGTGTAGCCGCGCTTGAGGAGCTCTGCGGTGACATTCCCCGTCTCGGACGCATCGTCCCAACCAACCACACCACCGCCGCCATCAAAGTCCGATGAGATGCCCACATGGTCGATGCCCATCACTTTGATGGCATGGTCAATGTGATCAACAAATTGCGCAAGCGTCGCCCGCGGATAAAGCCGATTGATCTCCGCCATCCCTTCGCGGAATTCCGGCAGCTTGCCATGAGCGAGATAGCTGAAGCGCGGCGCCCCCTGCTCTTGAGCAATGCGATTGCGCAGGGCCATGCCGGCAGCGGTCCGGCCTGGGTCTGCCTTCACATAGGTTGAGAAGGCAACGATCTGTGCAATGCCGCCTTTGGCAGCAAGGGCGCGCATCTGATCATCAGTCAGGTTTCGTGGGTGATTTGCCAATGTCATAGTCGATGAATGAGAGGCAATAACGGGAGCCTCGGACAATTCAACTGCCTGCATCATGGCGTCGTGAGAAGCATGAGAGATATCGACCATCATGCCAAGGCGGTTCATTTCTTTCACCACCTCACGACCGAAGTCGCTCAAGCCCCCATGCTCTGCAGGCGCATCGCCTAAATCGATGCGCGGCATGGAGCTGTCCGCAATATCATTATGACCGACATGACCGAGCGACATATAGCGCGCGCCGCGATCATAATATTCTTCAACCAGCGACAGGTCTTTCCCGATCACATAGCCATTCTCAATCCCGATCATGGCGACCTTCCGACCCGACCCGTGAATATCGACCACATCTGCTGGCGTCGAGGCGAGACCGATACGGCTCGGATAAAGCGCATCCGTCATTGCGTGAATAGCGTTGAATTTAACAAGAGCAGCCTCTCTGGCAGCCGCATAATTTTCTTCTGTCCGCGCCGTCTGCCCCACATAGACGATGAAGAAAGCTGCATCAAGACCACCGCGCTCCATTTTGGGCAGGTCCACCTGAAGCTGTGTTTCCAGACCAGGGTCAACTTCCGGCATGGTTGTATAGGTCGGCGGAATATCAACATGCGTGTCCAGCGTAAGGACAGGGCCATGCACCCTTGAAAACCCTCTAGTCTCCCCTGCTTCCTCCACCAATTCAAAGGCCAACCAGCCCAGACCGACCAGAACGGCAAACACAGCGATGATCAGAAAAATGGGTCGTGACATGGGATTTCGTCTCCTGTTTTCGGGACGCTGGCACAGCCATCTACGTCTTGCAAGAGGTTCCGCAAGCAACAGTCTTGTAAGTCACTGTGGCCACCCTACATTGGGCTGAACTAAAAGGGAGAGATCACATGACCGCAGAAAACGCAGTTCAAAGCCTCAGTGTCATCATCGGCGTCGGCGCATCAAATGGTGTCGGCGGAGCCCTTGTGCATCGTTTTGCCAAAGGCGGCGCGCCGGTTCTGATCGTTGGACGCACAGCAGAGAAGATCGAAGCCGTTGCGAAGGAAGTGACGGCGAATGGCGGCACGGCCTATACGCAAGTCTGCGATGTCACAAGCCCCGATCAGGTCGCTACCCTTTTTGAAGTTGCCAAAGAGCACGGGCCCCTAGGCTCCGTACTCTACAATGCAGGCAATAATGCCATCATCCCCTTTGAAGATGTGACGCCAGAGCAGTTCGAGCAGTTTTGGCGGACAGGCGCCTATGGTGCGTTTCTGGTGGCTCAACAGGCCTTGAAGGTTATGGCTGAACAGGGATCAGGGTCCTTCCTCGTCACCGGTGCATCAGCATCCATGCGTGGCAAACCCAATTTTGCGCATTTCTCCTCCGCCAAAGGGGCTCTCAGAAACCTCACCCAGTCCCTCGCACGGGACTACGGTCCGAAAGGCGTTCATGTCGGGCATGTCGTGATCGACGGCGTTGTGAACGGAGACATGGTCCGAAACCGCTTCGCTGACTATCTGGACGCCAAAGGCAATAATGGCGCACTTGAACCAGATGCGATCGCCGAAGCCTTCTGGCAACTCCATGTTCAGCACCCAAGCGCCTGGACCCATGAAATCGATCTGAGGCCGTTCAAAGAGGAGTGGTGAGCCACCCGCTCACCGGGCACCACCAGCAATAGAGAGAAACTGCTCCACTTCCTCCGCTGAAGTGGAAAACGATGTGACCAGGCGCACAGCAATCCCGTCTGGTTCCCGCTCCCATGGGTAGTAGGCGGCACCTGCAGCAAGGAGTGCTTTGTGTGCTGGCTTGGGAAGAACGGCGAACACCTGGTTTGCTTGCACTGGATGCCGCAGCCGCGCTCCCGGCAGCTTGTCGATGCCCGCAGCCAGATGCCCAGCCATCTCGTTTGCATGCGCCGCCATGCCCAGCCATAGATCGTCTTTGAGGTAAGCGCTCATCTGGGCACCGAGAAACCTGCCCTTGGACAGGAGCTGACCAGCGCGCTTGCGCATGAAGGGGAGGTTTGTGGAGAGAGCTTCATCGAAAACGATCACAGCCTCCACGCCCATCGCACCATTCTTCGTCGCACCAAAAGAAAGCACATCCACGCCCGCCTTCCAGGTCATCTCAGCGGGGCTGCAGCCCAGTGACACCAACGCGTTGGCAAACCGCGCACCATCCATATGCACACGCAGTGAGTGCTTCTTTGCCAGCGCAGACAGCGCCTCAATCTCCGCGACTGAATAAACCGTCCCTGACTCCGTAACCTGTGACAGGCTGATCGCCTGAGCTTGCGGATGATGAACGATCCCTTGAGTAAACCCTTCCAAGCCCTGCTCTATTGCCGCAGGAGTGAGCTTCCCATGCTCTCCGCCGAGCGGCAGCAATTTGGCCCCATGCATATAGAACTCCGGAGCTCCACACTCGTCTGTATGAACATGAGCGCGCTCATGCACAAAGACTGCGCCATGTGGCTGCGTGATCGCGGCAAGGTTGAGCGCATTGGCGGCAGTCCCAGTCGCCACCAAAAAGGCAGATACGTCTCTCTCAAAAATCTCGGAGAGGCGTTCACACGCCTCCTGCGTGAACTCATCCGCCCCATATCCCGGAGCCGCCCCCTCATTTGCAACACCCAGCGCAGACATAATCTCCAGCGCAACGCCGCTGCCATTATCACTCGCAAATTTCATGAAATTCCCCTGAGACGACCCGCCACATGCAATGAAACTGATTAATCTCTATATGCTAATGGTCGTTCCGTCTTCAGGAAAACAAGCCCATGTCCGAGCACCGAAAACCGTTTCGAGAGCCTCTCCACCCCTCAATCAACGAGGCGCTGATTGAGGAGCTCGTACGCACGTTTTACGCGAAAATCCGTGCCGACAAGGAACTCGGGCCGATTTTTGGGAATGTGATCACGGGAGACTGGGAGCCTCATCTTCAAAAGATGTTCTCCTTCTGGTCATCCCTGACCATGCTGACCGGTCGCTACAAAGGCCAGCCCATGGTCGCCCACATGAAACTCAAAATGGTTGAGCCTCAACATTTCGACAGATGGCTTTCCCTGTTTCGCGAAACAGCAGGCGAGGTCTGCCCTCCCCCGGCTGCCGCAATCTTCATTGACAAGGCAGAACGCGTCGCTGAAAGCCTGAGGCTCGGCATGTTCTTCAAGCCCGAGGAAGCGGCAGCAAAAAATTCGCTGCCGCCTGCATAAGCTTGCGTGGCGCAATCAAACAGCGTTTGCAAAGATCATCAGACCATAGACTGCAAAAGCCGCCATTGAGATGGTGGTGAATGCCATGCCTGCCGCGCGTCCAGCGCCCACACCACCGCCCGATCCCACAAAGTTGGCGGCGTGGATCAAACGTCCAAGAACCAGGCTCGCACCACCAGCAAGCATGAGCCAGGAAGGCGCCCCAGCCAGTTCCGCGAGTGCCATGGCGATCAAGACGATTGGCACGGTTTCCGTGAAATTGCCGTGGGCACGCATGCGCCGCAGCAATACATCGTCATCACCATGCATAAAATTGATGCCAACCTTGCCACGATAGACGCCCACCAGGGTGGTCAGGGCAATCTGAATGAAGATCAACACGCCTGCGAACAGAGCTGTGAGGTGAAGGGTCATAGCAATCTCCTGAGCTGCAGATAGACGCAGGCACACAAACGTGCCCGCCCTTGGTGGAAAACCATGAGCCCCTCAGGCCTGAGGGGCTTCATAGGAGATGAACGCAATGCTCGCGCCAAACGGATCGCGGATTGTCGCCATACGCCCGACACCTGGTGCGTCCGCAGGTGCACTCACCTCCTCCGCCCCAGCTTTCACCGCCGCGTTGAAACGCTGATCCACATCATCAACCGTAATGTAGACAACCCAGACCGGATCATTGGACGGTGTGTTAGGAATGCCGCCGATCGGACCTTCACCGACCATGATGCCCGGATAGCTTGAGCCGTCCTGCATCGGCATGTCGACCACATTCCATCCAAGCACGCCTTCATAGAACTTCCGCGCTGCCGCAGGGTCAGTGCTGTTATGGGCAATCCAACTTGGCATGCCGTGGGTTGTTGTGGGGTTCGTTGTCATGTCTCTCTCCCTTGTTCGTTTCGAGCAAGTGCCCGATCACCCCAAGGACGCGTGGAGAAAGCCCAACCCGACAAGCACGACTTACTTTTTGAGAGAGGAAAGACGGCCTTGAATATAGTCCCGTTCCGCATCTGACGGCCCAAGCATAAGCGCCTTTTCATACGCCTCTCGGGCGGCTGCCTCCTCACCCAATTCGGCGCAAAGCGCGCCACGGGTTGAGTGAAAATAGAGGTAGTTCTGTAGATCCGCCTCGATAGGCTCCATGCCTTTAAGCGCCTCTGCTGCACCTTTCACTTTAGACGCAGCGACCAATCTGTTGAGGGTCACCACCGGCGAGGGCTGCACCTGTTCCAAGGCTCGGTAGAGGCGTTCAATCTCCGACCAGTCCGTCTCTTCTGCATTTGGCGCGGCACAATGAACCGCGGCAATTGCCGCCTGAATCTGAAAAGCGCCGGGACGGCCACGACGCAGTGCCTTTTCCACCAAAACCTGACCCTCGGCAATTGCGGATCGATCCCAAAGACTGCGGTCCTGTTCATCCAGAGGTACAAGCGTCTCAGACACATCCTGCCGGGCGGAACTGCGCGCATGGTGCAAAAGACAGAGCGCGAGCAACCCCATCACTTCTGGTTGCGCTGGGAAGAGCTGCAGAAGGAGTCGCGTAAGGCGGATCGCTTCTTGGCAAAGCGCATGTCGAATGTGGTCTGGGCCACCATGGGAAGAATATCCCTCATTAAACAAGAGGTAGAGCATCACCAGAACGGCGTTTAACCGTTTCGCCCGCTCCTGCGGAGATGGCGTTTCAAGTGTCGCAGCCACAACCGCGGCCTTTTTCTTGGCCCGCGTAATGCGCTGTTCCATGGACTTCGGTTTCACGAGAAAGGCCCGCGCGATTTCCTCAACTGAAAAGCCGACAACCACTTTCAGCGCAAGGGCCAACTGATCCTGAACCGATAGCTCATCATGGCAGCACATGAAAAGAAGCCGGAGCACATCGTCCCGATAGTCAGACATATCAATCGCTTCTGCATAATCAGCTTCAACGTCGACCAGTTCGGCCTCAATCCCGCTCTCTTCAACCACGTTCCGTTCTGTCTCGCGCCGACGAAGCGCGTCTATGCCGGCATTTCGGCCGACCAGGATGAGCCAGGCGGTGGGGTCTCTCGGCACTCCGTTGTTCGCCCATGACTTAATCGCCCGCATGCAGGCATCCTGATAGGCATCCTCAGCCAGATCGACAGTTCTGAAATAGCGCGTGAGCGCCGCCATCGCACGGGGCCGCGCAGCGGTAAAGTGACGAGAGAGAGGTGATGACTTAGCCATCTTCAGCAGCGATCACCTGCCCTGGGCCAAACCAGCTGATCGGCCTCACTTCGACAGATGCGATATCCAATGGCAACAGTTTTGCAGCCTCTATCGCTTCCTCAATCGTGTCGCACTCAATTGTGTAGAACCCGAGCAAATGTTCTTTCGTTTCAACAAAAGGGCCATCAGTCACAACCGGCACGCCCCCTTGTTCCCGCAAAGTCACCGCTGTTGCTGTCGCATGGAGCTTGGCCGCCGGACCGTTTTGCTTCTCCTCAGCGAGACGGTCCTGAAGGGCATAGTGCTTACTCATGACCGCTGCCTGCTCGTCCTCAGAAAGCTGATCGAACGTTCCGTCTTCCCCGAATATCAAAATTGAATACAGCATGGTCCCTCCAAAATTGGCCAGTTCCTAGGACGTGCGGACACGACGAAATCCGACATCACAGCAGATCGCACCGACAAGCTGGTCAAACATATGGCCTATTTTTGAAAAAGCTGAGCGTTTTCGCAGTTTTCAGCCTCATCCCAGAAATCGGCAAGATCTTAAGGGAAGGCAGCGCCACTTTTGGTCACAACACCAGAGGAGGTTTCCCGATGTATCAACGCTTGCAATGGCTCGGCCCGCTCCTGGGGATGAGCTTGTTTTTTCTAAGCCCAGCCCAGGCGACATCACCCGACCAAGAAAAACTCGTCGGTCCCTGGGCAACACAAGGGTATGGCGCACAGGTTCTCATTACGCCATGTGGCAACGCAGGAGAGAAGCTGTGTGGGCAGATCATCTGGCTTTGGACGGACCGAGACGCCGAAGGGCGATTGCTAACGGACAAACAAAACCCAACCGCTCATCTGCGTGATCGACCACTTATCGGCACACCCATATTTCGGAACTTCGCACGCCTTCGCGATGGTCGCTGGCAGGGCGAGGGAATTTACAACCCGGAAGATGGCAATACCTACGCAGCGTCGCTGACGGCCCGTGCGGATGGAACTCTGAACGTGACCGGCTGCGTGCTGGGTATCTTCTGTCAGACCCAGATCTGGCGGCGACCGCAATCCATCTGCCCCGCAACCATCACCCAAGCCCACAAGGATTAGGAGTATCGGATGAAAAAACCTCAATTCATCGCCCGCCAAGGCCGCCAGCCATCCGGCCTACTTGGCTCTTTAGTTGGGCGTATCATGTCGAAGGAAACCGCCGCCGCGAACGACATTGCCATCGCGCTGCTAAACGTGTCTCCGGGTGATCGGGTGCTGGATGTCGGCACAGGCCACGGCGCCGCGCTCGCCACTCTCGCAACACTTAACGATCCAGGTTCTTTGGATGGTATCGATTTTTCACCCACTGCCTTAAAGATCGCCCGAAGGAAAAACAGACTGCTCTTGAAATCAGGAAGGCTTCATCTGCACCAAGGTGCGAGTGACGTCATGCCTTATGCCGACAAGAGCTTCGACAAAATCCTGACCATGCATACGATCTACTTCTGGGGGGATGCTACCGCCCATTTCAAAGAGATCTTTCGGGTGCTTATACCCGGCGGACGTTTCGTCGTCGGCTTTCGACCAGGAGATGATCCGGGCGCCACAGCAACCTTCCCAGACAATGTCTACACGTTCCGCACCATCGCGGCGGTAAGGCACTTACTGGAAATGGCAGGGTTCACCATCACGGAAACAGAACGGAGAGAAGACGCAAAATCAAAATTAACCTGGATCGCTGCTGAACGCCCCGCCTAAAGATCAAAGACCCATCAGGAAATCGTGGATCGAGCGCACGGTCGCAAACGCTGTAACAGCCTGTTTAACAGCATCCTGACCTGTCGCTTTGCCATGTCCCTTATTGTCGATCCAGGCACCAAGTCCCTTATATTGCAACAAATGGGCATAGGCCGGGTCGACATCATAGCCAGAGGGAACCCGCTTCAGCTCAGGCTCACTCAACCGGCAACCCTTTTTGACAAGAGACGTCATGACCTTCTCTAGGATCGCGGCACGTTTGGGGTCGCACACAGCGGCGCGGTAATGCTCAAGCGCCTGCTTGTCCAAACCCATCGCACCCGCACCGTAGAAGACGCCCTTCGTATCAAGGGAGAAATAGAAACCGGAATGGGTGCCCCGGCCTGTCTTCCCTGGCTTTCCGAAAAATGCCATGCGGACATGGGTATTGTAGGGGGTCTTATCTTTGGAAAAGCGAACATCACGATGAATGCGGAAAAGCTTTGGGACGACCTCTCCACCGAGCTTTTTCTCTAGCGCCGCCTGAACCTCGCTCAGGAAGTGCTCAGCGGGAGCTTTCACATTCTGCTCATAGGTTTTCTTATTGTCGCCAAACCACTCACGTGAATTGTTTTTCTCTAGGTCTTTTAGAAATTTGATCCCCGCCTTTGGAAAACCTTCAAACCCGCCGCCCATGTGCGCCTCCCAATCATTTCAGAACCATCTTTCACTTAAAGACGGCTCCGTCATCTGAAATCCGACAGACAAGACAATTTATGAGCAAAACGCAAAAAAGCCCGGTCGAGATATCTCCACCGGGCTTCTTGTTACCAGATTGGTCTAGAGAAGAACCTCTGCACCGATCATCAAGATCGCCGCCCAGGACACAAGGTAAACCGGTGTCCGGAGATAGGGCACACCTGCGATATAGACAATCGCATGCAGAACCCGGGCGTAGAAGAACACGGCCGCCCATTGTGCAACTGCCGCAGCGGTGCCTGTCTCAAGCATTGCTGCTGCAACGACAACAGCGATAAAAGCCGGCATGGTTTCCACCATATTGAGATGGGCTCGCTGCGCACGTTGTGCCCAGAGAGGAGGCTCAGGCTGACTGGCAGGAAACCCTTCTGGATAATTGTTCAGAAAATCCAACGGTCCCCAAACAAAAAGTCGAGCAACAATATAAGGCGTCCAAAGTAGAACAGTGAGGACACCGCTTAGGGCGAGATAAATAAATACGTCTTGCATGATCTTTTCCCAGAAATGCGCGTGAAGTTAGGAGGCGAAGCCGCCGTAGATGACTTCAAGCTTGTTGCCGAAAGGATCGCGAACAAAGCCTGTGTAAACATCCGGCATTGGATAATCGGGCCGTGGACCGGGTTCCCCGGCACACACACCGCCGACCTTCAACGCGGTCGCGTGGAAGGCGTCGACAGCTTCCTTAGAAGAGGCTTTAAAGCAGATATGAACGCCGTTGCCCGCGGTCGCAGCCGCACCATCGTTTGGAAGCATGATGAGAAACTGGACAGCGCCATTGCCATAGGCAGCAAAGCCGTCTGTGGCGGCGAGGCACGCGCAATCAATGGTCTCCATCACGGCATCGTAGAATTTTTTACCTTGGTCAATGCTGGGCACGCCAACGCTCAGGTGGTCGATAATGTTCATCGAATTATTCCTAAAATAGAAAAGCGGAGACGAGGAGAGGACGAGCCTCTCCTCATCAGTTTTAGAGATCGGTTGCAGCTGTGTGCTCGATCTTGGTCCAGTTGGTCGCAGCCTTCGAGATCGTGCCTGCGCGGTCTTGGTTGAACGCTTGGAAAATTTCTTCGTTCAGGAAGACGTAGAGCTTACCGTCAACAACAGCCGCAAACTGCGGGTCACCATCGAACTTCTTGCCGACAGAAACACCAAACGTGCAAAAACCACCATTCTGAGGAACATATTTCTCAGGGTTGGCTGTAAACGCGTTCATGTTGGCTTCGGATGAGAAGTAGTAAGCAACACCCTCATGGACTGCTGTGTAAGGCGCTGCACCGTCCAACCGGTTGCCGAGCTCGATGAAGGCAACAGGGTCTACGCCATGAAGGCCAAGCGGCGCACCAGCGGCGGTGAGACCAGCAGCGACATTGTTTTCGTCGGCGGCAAGTGCAGGAGCCGTCGTTGCCATGGCGGCCAGAGCAATAGCGGCAAGTGTGAGTGGTTTAGACATCCCAGAATCTCCTTGAATGGGGTTCGACATCAACGAGGATCTAGGTGCGCCCGTCAGGACGAATTATCAATCGAACAACAGTTGTTTGGGACTAACCGCAAACCACTTGGGACGAATTGCAAAAAAGAAGGAAATTTGGGAAGGAAATGTCCGGCGATCTATGCCTGCGCACGCCGATAGGCACTGGGTGCGACCCCGAACTTGCCGGAAAAGGCACGACTGAAAGCAGCCGAGGATTGATAGCCGGATCGGCTCGCGACTTCCTGCATACTGCATTGCGACCCCTCGAGCAGCGAAAGGGCTTTTTGCAATCGCCAGTCAGAAAGATAGGCCATGGGACCTGTCCCCATCAGCTGCCTGAAACGTTCCGCAAAACGGCTTCGGGACATGCCGACTTCTGATGCAAGCCGTTCAACAGTCCAGGTTTCTGCAGGTGCGCCATGAATGACTTGAAGGGCTCTGCCAATCTGCTTGTCCTGAAAAGCCTCAAGGACCGACGCGAGCTGAGGACTCTGACTAACCCCCACCCGCAGCAGTTCAATAAAGACAATCTCAGACAGCCGGGTGACCGATGCTGCCGATCCCATTTCAGCAGAGAAAGCCCGCCGAACAAGCACGCGCAGCATTTCATCGAGCCAGGGTTCGCGCGCCCGCATCGAAGTTGTCGTCACAAGATAATCAGGAAGGGCTCTGAGCACGGGGTGGTCAGCCCCTGGTCGAAACACGAAATGTCCGCAGACCATCTGCGTGGAAGCGTCCTTGTCTCCTGCTCCAACAGCGAGCACGCCCTCCCCGTCATATCCAACATCGCTTAGTACCGTCTCCAGATCCGGCGCGGACGCACAGGCCTGATCAGCAAGAATATGAGAGCGCCCACGAGGAATAAGAACCAAGTCACCGGGACCAAGCACAACGGAGGTTCCATCGGAAAACTGCACATGAGTGCTTCCCTGGACCACAAGGTGAAACCGCGCCGCCTGCTCGAGATCGGGCACAGTGACCGCCCATCGATCCGAAAAGTCCGTGCGGAAATAGAGCACACCTTTCAGATTGAGCGTATCGAGGATGTCATCAAGAATATCCATGAGAGCAATGTTGCTTCTCCGTCGGGCGGTTGCAACCGACTTGCAGGATCACATTTCCGCGAACGGCAACTCCGCAGCGCCTATTTCGGCGGCAGGCTCCCTGCAAATTGTGCGGCAAAAGAAATCCAGTCTTTAAGCCCGGTCTCAATGCAGGCATCCGCTTCCACCCAGACCATGCCGCCCATGCGTCGCCCGTTAAAATCAATGACCACCGCACCGGGTCGTGTCAGCGCCTCTGCTTCCAGGTCCTTACCGACACGAAACATAAACCGTCCCACCTCCACGCCACAGAGCATGTTGCCGTTCAACATCCAGCAAAAACCGCCAAACATCTTCTTCTCTGAAATTCCCTTTCGGCGCTTTAATGCATCGCGCATCAGGTCCGCAAGATGAGGGTCATAAGGCATGAGGTGTCCTTTACATGTGAGCGATCTTGCCTAGGACGCACACCGCCCGCCCAATCCGACACTGAGATTGGCGCCTTCTATCTCCAGGCATCCGGATCAAACGGTCCTGCCCACCCATAGGTCTTCAGGTCGATCCGCCCACTGGCACGCCAGATAATGCCTTCTTTGCGCAGCAGGTCTCCTTGCAAGGTCTCATCACCCCCTTCGGCGCGGACGCTGATCTTTCCTTGCGAATTCACCACCCGGTGCCACGGCACCTTTTTGGCGCTCCTGCCATCAAGGGCACCCAGCGCCTGCCCCACCTGCCGCGGACCACACCCGACAATCTTGGCAAGTTGCCCATAGGTCGCAACCTGGCCAGCAGGTATTTCAGCAATGAGTTTATAGAGGCGCGTATAGTCCATTATCTGCCGACGCTATCGCAACAACCCGTTCAACGCCATGTCCACATGTGCTTCCATGAACGCATCCAGGTCGAGCGGCGCAACAGGCTCAAACGTCATTTTCCAGACTGCTGCGAAAATCGCCGGGCCCATTATGATATTGGGCATCTTGCTCATGGGGCTGTCTCGAAACTCGCCTTGCTCAATCCCCCGTTGAACAATCCGCTCAATTAGAGCCATACCTTTTGAAATTGAATCACGATAATAGTTAGCCGGGATATCCGGGAAGCGCGCACCCTCCGCGATGATGATCCGCAGCAGCACGCGAGCATCAGAGGCAACGATTTTCTCATAAATGACCTTTAGCACGAGCTTCAACAACTCGTCCGTTGGGCCGCCGTACCCATCAACCAATTCTTCGACATTATCGAGAGTTGAAATGATGCGGGATGTCACCGCTGCCTGAAAAAGCGCTTCTTTATTGTCGAAATAGCGATAGATCGTTCCTTTAACGACGCCAGCACGTGCCGCCACGTCAGCAAGACGAGCCCCGGCAAACCCTTTCTCCGCAAATTCTGCGAGCCCAGCTTCAATAATCTCTGCCGGGCGAGCATCTTTTCGCCTTTGCCTTTTCTTCGGCGCTGCCTCTCGGGACACTGTTTTTGGTTTTGTCATAATCAGGTCTGGATTCTCATCATCACTTCACCTATATATTAATGACCCAAGGGTCATTAATAGTCAAGATAGCAATCGAAACCAACCATAGGGATGAAGAAAATGGCGCAAACGCCCAAAGAGTCGACAGAGAGTGCCGACCTCCCCTTGGAAGCCGTTGATCGCTCCATGGATACACAGATGAACAAAACCAATGCGCTCTGGGCTAAAGCAAAAAGCTTCCGGATCATTCCCATCCTCATGATCTGTGTCGCGTTTGGCGGCATTATGGGTCTCTATTTTCAGCCTCCTGGACTCCAGCTAGCAATGCGGACGCTTGACCTGGAACCAGGAGCGGGCACCTCAAGCCCCATAGCGGTCCCTCTCAATCACACCATCATCGCGGAGATTGATCCCTCGGCCACCCCTGGGCCCGATACGGTCATTGGTCTAGGTGCTCTACTACCCGATGGAGATGTCGCAACAATCGCCCCGCCCTTTGGCGCAGGCGATGCGCGCGTAACGACATTGGTTGTCGATGAAGGCGACCAGGTAACCGTCGGTGACACCCTCGCCGTTCTGGACAATGAAGCACAGTACAAAGCAGCACTAGAAGCGGCAGAGGCCAATGTCGCACTCAAACAAGCAAATCTGGAACAGACACGCACATCCATTGAGGCCAGTCTAAAAGAAGCGCGCGCAAGTCTCGGTAGTGCTGAGGCAGCAGCATTGAACGCCCGTAAAGACTATGAACGCGCGCAATCCCTCATCCAGCGTGGAAGCATCTCAGAAGCCGTACTGGACCAGCGGCGAGCAACCAGCGACCAGGCTGCCAGGGCTGTAGAACAGGCCCGCGCCACACTCTCCCGCTACGTGGGCGAAATAGACAGCCAGGTTGATGTTGTGGTTGCTGCACGGAGCTACGATGCTGCAAAGGCAGAGCTCACACAGGCTGAGCGGGACCTGGAAAAAGCCTATGTCCGCGCGCCCATCACTGGCACGGTCCTCAAAATTCATGTTCGTCCGGGAGAAAAGCCGGGCGCCGAGGGCGTCATGAACATTGGCAATATCGAGCGCATGACGGCGAAGGTCGAGATTTATCAAACCCAGATTGGGGACGTGACATTGGGTGACACTGTAAGCATTACGGCGAATGCCCTCCCCACGCCTTTGCAGGGTAGCGTCTCGCACATAGGCCTGGAGGTGGAACGACAAACCTTGATTGACGATGATCCAGCAGCAAACACAGATGCACGCATCGTAGAAATAACTGTACTGCTCAACGACACTTCGTCTGACATTGCCGCGCGATATACAAATCTTCAGGTGGTCGCGACAATCCAAACAGCGAATGGCTCATGACAGCTCTGCTCACAACACTCCTCGGCAGGCTGCCCATTGGCTGGCTACAGCTGAAACATAACAAGTCACGGCTTGCAGCAGCGATCGCCGGAGTGGCATTCGCCAACATTTTGATCTTTATGCAACTGGGCTTCCTCGGCGCGCTGGTTGAGACCACCAAACTCCCTTATCGGCCCATGGTGGCGGACATTCTGATTTCCGCATCCGATGCAAACACGCTTTCGGATGGCAGCAATGTTGCACGCCAACGGCTTTATCAGGCGCTTGCTGTTCCTGGTGTCGCCGACGCGAGCCCCTTCTATCTCGGGAAATTCGACTGGCAGCGCGACAATGGAACGACTGTCAACTTCCAGGTCTTTGGCATTGATCCCACGAAGCAGATCTTCAACGATCCAGAGATCGACAAGGCTCGGGCACAGCTGCAACTTCTCGATACCGCCCTTCTCGACAGGTCAGCCCGCAACATTGAGCCCGAACTCGCCGCCAGTATTGATGGGGGGATGCCACACCGGTTTGAGGCCAACGGGCGAACCTTAAGTGCCGTGAGAACCTTCTCAATCGGCGCGGGCTTCGAAGCAGACGGCTATCTCATCGTGTCAGACCAAACCTTCCTGCAAATGTATCCACAGCGCACCGCTGGCGCGCCAACCCACATCCTGGTCACAGTAAAGCCGGGTGTATCACCACAAACAGTTGCGCAAGATCTGCGGAGCGCAATCCCGGAACAGGACGTCATCATTCGAACGGTTGACGAAGCTGCAGCCGCTGACGAGGCCTATCAGACCACAGAGCGCCCTGTCGGCGTGATCTTCGGCTTCGGCGTCATCATTGGCGTCCTCGTTGGGCTCATCATCGTCTACCAGGTTCTCTCAACTGATGTGGCTGATCACCTGCGTGAATATGCGACCCTCAAAGCCGTTGGATATAAGCAGAGCTTCTTCCTCAGCATCGTCTTTGAAGAAGCGATCATCCTGGCCATCTTTGGCTTCATACCAGGAGTCCTGTTTGCCTTCGGGCTCTATGATGTCCTGACCAGCGCAACGGGTCTACCGGTCGAGATGACGGGCACGCGGGCCATAGCGGTCCTGTTTGGAACCAGCGCCATGTGCCTTATCTCCGGCGCCATCGCCACAAGAAGGCTGGCCGGCGCCAACCCCGCCGACCTGTTTTGAGGGCCGCATGAAACTGTTCAACAAAGACATTGCCCAGACATCAAAGGCCGCGATACCACCCGGCCAGCAGAGTCCCATTCACATTAAAGGGCTCAATCACTGGTTTGGGTCTGGCGAAGCTCGTAAGCAGGCTTTATTCAACATCGACCTCACCATAGAGCGCGGGTCACTCGTCATCCTCATGGGCGCATCAGGCTCCGGCAAAACGACACTGCTCACCCTCGCGGGTTGCTTGCGGGACGTACAGGATGGCAGCGTGCAACTTCTCGGTCAGGAGTTAAACGGCGCGGACGAAAACGTACTCGTAGCCTGCCGGCGGCGCCTGGGCTTCATCTTCCAAGCGCACAATCTTCATGAAAGTCTGACGGCAATGCAAAATGTCCGTATGGGGCTTGATGTGCACGACCCCCAGGCTCGCAAGGACTGGAAGGCACCAGCGACCCATCTCCTCAATCTAGTAGGCCTCGGTGACAGGCTCGACTATTTGCCGGGAAATCTGTCCGGCGGGCAAAAACAACGCGTCGCCGTCGCCCGCGCACTGGTTGGCAATCCGGACATTGTGTTTGCAGATGAACCCACCGCCGCTCTCGACAAGGAGAGTGGTCATCAGGTGGTAAGCCTCCTAAAGCGCCTCGGCACAGAGCGTAACACCACCACCTTGATGGTGACCCACGACAACAAGGTGCTGGAGATGGCCGACCGGATCATCACCATGGAGGACGGCCGCATTGTGAAGGATGAGGCTATGCAGCGCTAAATTTGGCTGTTTTTGGCGTATCAGCGCATCCACGTCTCTGGACTTTTCATGAGCCCCCTTCAGCGCTAACCTTTCTTCAAACGGGGGAAGACACATGACATATGCACAAGGCCGCTTCATTCACGACGCAGACAGCCACTTGATGGAATTGAGTGATTGCCTCGATCCCTACCTGGAGAAAAAGCTGCTCGAGCGCTATCGCGCACTTCCCGCCTATCAGGAAAAACGCCGCCGAGAGACATGGGCCGAGACGGCACGCGCAAAACACAAAGACCCCGAGTTTCGTGCCGACATGGGCGAACAGATCATGTTGCGCAAAGACTTTGATGCCCAAGGCTCTTTCCTTGCAGCCGATCGTCCCGCTGCTCTTGATGCTATGGGCTTTGCAAGTCAGCTTGTCTTCACCACCTTCTGCCTTGGCAATTTCGGGCTGGATCAGGGGAGCGACATGGAGCTCTGCTATGCGGCCGCTGATGCTCACAACCGCATGATGACCGATTTCTGTTCTGTTGATCCGAGGCTTCTCGCAACAACCTACATTCCCCTAGAGGACTTTGATCGGGCGAAGGCTTGCACAGAAGCGGCGCTCAAAATGGGAACCAAAGCTCTGATGGTGCCCTCCCTCTGCCCACAAAACCATGCGCCCAGCCACATTGCGCTCGATCCCGTATGGGCCATGGCCGAAGAAGCAGGTATCCCCGTTCTCTTCCATGTTGGCGGTGAGGAGAAGCTCAATCTAACTTACAAAGAAAACGGTCTGCCGCCGGTTCCGGATTTTCACGGCGGTGACGACAACTTTACCTCGGTGAGTTACCTGCCTATCCCCAACGCGGTGATGCAGACGCTTGCGACCCTGATTTTCGATGGCGTCTTTGATCGTTTTCCAAAACTTAAATGGGGCGCTATTGAACTCGGCGCCTCCTGGCTACCTGGCTGGATGCGGGCTATCGACTCCGCGGCTCATGCTTTCGTTCGCAATGAAGAACGCCTGCAAAAACTCTCCGACAAGCCGTCAAACATCGCCCGTCGCCAACTACGCGTCGCGCCCTACCCACATGAAGATGCAGGTTGGATTATTGAAAACTCCAGCGAGGAGATGTGCCTCTTCTCCTCTGACTTCCCACATGTAGAAGGCGGACGTAATCCACTGAAACGCTTTGACCAGAGTCTCGAAAACATCACGTCAGACATCCGAGAACGCTTCTACTCAGACAACTTTGTGGACCTGATGGGTGCGGGTCTCCCGCAAAACCTGCGGCGCCCACCAGAATTGAACGTCGCGTCCTAGATGCTTGTTCACAAGAACAGCAATCAACCGCCAGTCAAAAATGATTAACGGTCGGTCGTGAATCTTGTCTTGATTATGAGCTGAACTCTTACATATTCGATTGACCGTGAGCGCAGCAAACGTCCCCCACGGACAAATTTGCTCTCGCTGTTTGGTCGCGCTCGCCAAGCGGCGCAGTCTGGGGAGAAGCTGATGTCGGCGATCATTCTTGTGGGATTGGGCTTACTCGTCGTTTGGTATATTTGGGAGCTGCAGCACCGCAAAACCCGCGCAATGTCAGGCGGGCTCCACTCTGACATCACGCTCCCGCATGAGCAGGAATGGGAGCTCTACCACAATGACTTCTCGCTTTGCTCCAAGAAGAGCCGCGTGTGTCTCGCCGAGCTTGGTATTCCTTACAAACCTCACCACATCGACCTCATCGAAACTGGGTCCTACGAAACACTCTCCCGGCACTACCTCAAAGTGAATCCTGGCGCGATTGTTCCCGTCCTCGTTCACAATGGGCACCCGGTTTACGAGTCCCACGATCAGCTTGAATATGCTGCCGCACACTCATCTGACCCCCATCTTCTTGTGCCACAGGATGTTGCAAAGCGGGAGCTGATGGACCATTGGGTCCACAAATCGTCTCTGATCGGCGACAATCCACTGGACGCTATCAACGAGACAGCGGGAAATGCAGTTCCGGGTCTCACAACTCCCATTTTTGCGGCAATGGTCAAGCACATACCCACAAGGCGCATTGTGACGGGGCTCCTGTTTCACAGATTGAAAGTGCGGGCTGTCTTTTTCCTCGCCCTCAAACTGTTCGGACTGAAAAACCTAGCCAAAATGAAACCCGTTATCGCATTGCTTCACAGCTCCAAGAAAGCAATGCAGATACATTTCGATGAGCTGGAAGCCGCGCTTGCAAACTCCGGCGGTCCCTGGATTGTGGGCGATCAATTCACCCTGGCCGATGTCGGTATCATGGTGATCTTCGACCGTCTGCGCGAAGGCGACTGGCTGGACGAGTTCCTCATTGAAGCTCGTCCGCATGTGAGGGCCTACTGGAAGGCTCTCCAAGACCGGCCAAGCTATCAAGCCGGAGTAGCCGACCACATGCACCCAATGGTGACGCAGGGTACGCAGGACATTGTCGATCTGAAACAGAGCGACCAGACCTTCAGAACCGCAATGACAGGATCGTAGCAAGGATCTATTGGCGGCCAGGCCTCCGGACGGCTAGTCTTCTCATAAAGTCTCTCATCAAACTCGGTTGAGAGAAAACGGGGAGAGAAAGCATGTCTATGTGGAAAAACGATGAATGGCTGAACCAACGCACCGAAGACATCCTCGATCCCGGTCGTGAAATCGTCGACCCCCACCACCACCTTTGGCATCAGGAAGCAACGCTCTACGATCTTGAAGACTTGTGGGACGACACGGGCAGCGGACATAACATCACCCAGACAGTGTTTGTGGAATGTGGTTCAAGCTATAGGGGCACAGGGCCTGACCACCTCAAGCCTGTTGGCGAAACAGAGTATGTCGCAGAGCGCGCCAGACGCTCAGCGAGCACGGACAGGAAGGCAACCATTTCCGGCATCGTCGCCAGGGCCGACCTCGAACACAACAACCTGGATGAAATTCTCGACGCCCATGCAGAGGCAGGTGGTGATCTCTTCAAAGGCATTCGCCATGCAGGTGCGCATGCCCATCACCCCGAAGTACTCTCCATCCCCGGCGGCGCACCGGCCGATCTCTATGAACGTCCTGCATTTAGACAGGGCGTTGCCCGTCTGGGCGAACGCGGCCTCACCTATGACACCTGGCATTACCACTATCAGAACAAAGCGTTTCGCGATCTCGCAAGAGCTGTCCCCGGCACTGCCATGATACTGGATCACTTTGGTACCCCGCTTGGCGTGGGACCCTATGAAGAAAAACGCGAAGAGATATTTGCCGCGTGGAAAGACGATGTGGCGGCCATCGCCGAGTGCCCAAATGTCGTGGCGAAAATCGGCGGCCTCGCCATGCCGGATAATGGCTTTGGTTGGAACACGCGATCTACGCCGCCTTCATCAGACGAATTTGCAGAAGCTCAGTCACGCTACTACCTGCATATGATCGCCTGTTTCGGCCCGGAGAGGTGCATGTTCGAAAGCAATTTCCCGGTAGATCGGCTTTCAATCAGCTATCCCATTCTCTGGAACGGCCTGAAGAAGATCGCAAGCAGCTTCAGCGATGCAGAGAAAGACCAGATGTTCTCTGGCACCGCAAAGCGCGTCTATCGCCTCTAGAGAATTTCCAAAAACTCTAGTGGGAAAATTTATCTGAGTTCTTGAGCATGTAAGCTGCCCCGTGCGGCAGATTGAGCGCAGCATGCTCCCCAAACAGACGCTCTTTCTGTCCGCCATAAATCTCACGGTTCGCGCCTAAAGGTGCAAGCTCTTGCGCTTTTTGGGTTGCCAGTGGCAATAGCTCATCAAGCTCTGACACATATTGCACGATGCCAGCCTCCAGGGCTTGGGGCCCTGCCCAACGCCGCGCGAGCTGCACAGTTTCGAAAAAGGCGTTGGCTGGAACTTTGTGACGGAAGAGCGCCAACTCTGGTTCGGGAATTTTCATGCCGAGCTGCACCTCATTGGCACATACAAACCCGCGATCCACCCGCATCACACGAACATCATGGCAGAGCGACATCATAAAGCCGGCGCCAAAGGCATGGCCGTTAATCGCGCAGACCGTAGGAACAGGAAGCGTGATAATGCGCCCCATCAGTGCCATAAACTCTCCGCCAAAAACCTGTCGATCGCCGCCGTCGGGATGTTCGTCCGGCGCCTGCACCCAATCTAAATCCAGACCATTGGAGAAAAACTTCTCATTGGCAGAGCGAGTTACGAGAGCCGCAGCCCCTTCAGACGCCTCAACCTCGTCAAGCGCCTGTGCCACTTCACGCACGAATGTTGTATTCCACCGGTTTTCCCCTGCATCCATTGTCAGGGTGAAAACGTCTGCATCCCGTTCCAACTTAATCATCCGTCACGCTCCGATTGGTGAGTTCCCGCTCGTCTTCTACTTGAGCGCAAGCTTCTAATAAGAAACAAGGAACAGCAACCTAAGAATGCGTAAACCATGGACATCAAAAACCAACAGCCCCCGCATAGCTCAAGACGAGGGGTTGAGGGCACCAAATGAACCGAGATCACATATAGGGCAGATGAAAAGGTCGCTAACCGCCTAGAGAAAGAACCGCCAAATTTGGCTCGAGTGAACCGCCCAAGGCGCCCGACGCGAAGACAATCAGGAACGACAGCAGTCCCAGCACACAGAAAAGCGCAACCCGAAAACCTACCTCATAGACAACCCTTTGCTTCGTCCCCCCTTAGGAGATCCGAAGTGCCTGTCGTTCAACCTATCACTCATGGTTACCCCCTCGGTCCGCAGCCCATCCAACAGCCATAACGCCGAGGGAGGGAAGCTTGCCGCCAAGCTGAGGAATCAATCTAGCAAACGGCCATGCAGGGCGATGTCACCAAGGTGACAAATACGGGCGATGCCGCGCAGATTTTTGACATGTGTTAATGCTGACCGGTAAAAACGCGCAGAAACTGGAGAAATCTCTGTAAGATTTGCATCCATCCACGACAGAAAAATCGCTAGGAATGGGATTCGGAAACGGACTAGCGACCGCATTGGGGGAGAAGCA
Organism: Rhodobiaceae bacterium; assembly: GCA_003330885.1. Taxonomy (NCBI): domain Bacteria; kingdom Pseudomonadati; phylum Pseudomonadota; class Alphaproteobacteria; order Hyphomicrobiales; family Parvibaculaceae; species Parvibaculaceae bacterium. The sequence goes on from CP030277.1 coordinate 2,441,111, forward strand.
GTTTGGGAACGCGCCTTTCAGGCCAATCAGACATCATCGCATCGACGCTGGAGCAGGTTTCATTCTTCTCATCATGGCCTGCTGAAGCAATGAGTGTCCTTAAAAACACAGCAGAGCTTTGGCGTTTTGACAAAGGCGAGGCGCTCATTCCCGCTGGTCAAAATGTGGATGCTGTCATTGTGCTGGCTAAGGGGTCTGTTACCAACGACCGCACCTGGCCCAACGGCAAACACATGATGACCGCGGTCTTACGAACGCACTGGCCGCTTAAAGTTCACGCCGTATGGGACGGCCTGGAAGCGCCCTATGGACTCACCGCTCGAGAAGAATGTGTCGCCGTCTTTATTCCACGGTCAACCTTCCTGGGCGTAGTGAACAACGATGTAAATCTTCTAACGCAAGTGATGACCTTGATCTGCAATCAACTCCGTCAGGAGATGATTGCTGTCCAGATGAAGACGGTGTTTTCTTTACGATGCCAGCTCGCCCTCTACATCTTCTACCACGCCCAGACCTCCTTCCACACCATCACGACCGATGAGATGAGTGCCGAAACAGTGCCGATGGATGTCACCCAGGACGAGTTCGCTGCCATGCTTGGCTGCTCGCGTCAGAAGGTGAATCGCCTGATGAAAGAGATGGAGCAGGAAGGGATCATACATCGTCGCGGACGTCTGGTAGCAATCGCCGACCCCCTCCTTCTAATGGATGCTATGGAGGAAGATGAACCTCTCTCTCCAGAGCTGCGCGCCTTCATCGCAGAACAACGCGAACTCATTCTGAAAAAGGCGAGACGAAAAACCGACTAAATGTCTCTACTAAAAAAAGAGCGCGGACAGGCTCGGGACCGTCTCGCGCACCTCTTCAACCGCTTCATTGGGCATGGAGAGATTAAAAGTCGACGGAACGACAGGACCATATTGCGCAAGAATTGCGTCACGCGCAGGTGCATCAACCGGTGGTGCGGACGCATCCAACAAGTCTCCGTCCGTCCAGTGCTCAAGGATGAAGCCGGCCGGGTCCCTCCAGTAGTCATACATCTGACTGCCAAGAAGGTGTCGTCCGACACCCCATTCATGAGTATATTTTTCAATTGTTTTCATATGGAAATGGCCAGCCATCAGGTCGTCCACAGACTCTGTCAACTCATACCCGGCATGCCCGAAGGTCCCATGGAACTCAGCCTGATGGGGTGGCAGAGCCGTAATATTGATTGTGTGATGATCTGCTGGTGTGTCGCCCAAATCACAACGCATAAAGGCACCCATCAAAATGTCGCCAGGCGCGACAATATTGTCTGAGACCAAGAATCCCAGTGTTTGCGCGTACCAGTCCATGGACCGTTTGGCATCAGCCACATTGATCGCCGTATGCCCCAACCGCATGACGTTGGACGTCAGTTCGTAAACAAGCTTTCCATCATGTGCCTGCCATTCGTCAGCCGCCTTTCCAAACCGCTGAAGATGGTTTTGCCGCGGCTTGTCAAAGCCACTATTGAGAGCCGGGGCATGTCGCGCGGGAGAAGCAGTCCGCTCCATCCCATAGAACACCTCAACACCCAAACCATCAGGGTCGCTCAAGACGACCTTTTCGCCACCGCCTGGCTCCGTGCTTTGCACAATGTCGACATCAAAATGATCCGCAAGACGCTCAAGATCCGCACGCGCGCCCACCCGATAGCCCGAAGATACAAATTGATTTTCGGCGCCCTTGGTCGCGGCATATATGAAGGGGTCAGCCCCTGTCCCCTTAAAATAGATCGCATCGCCCGTCTCTAGGGCAGGCCGCATACCAAAATGCAGCAGATATTCTTTCTGCGCCTCTAGGTCAGCAAGTTCAAAACGAACAAATACGATGTCCACTACTTTACAAATTGGGTCAGCCATAGCTCAGCCCTCCGCTTCCTGATCCATTTCGTCCCACACGTCGGTTAGCACTGTGTTCGCGGTAATCGCTGTCGGCCAGCCGCTATAGTGTGCGAGGTGAAGGATGACCTCTTCGATCTTCACTTTTGAAATTCCGAGATTGCGTGCGCCGCGGAAATGCAATCGCAGCTCGTGCTCCCGATTAAGGCTGATGAGCGAGGCCAGTGTGATGAGGCTGCGCTCTTCAAGCTCAAGGCCTTCACGAGTCCAAATCTTTCCAAAAAGAGCAGAAATAGTATGTGCCCGCAGGTCGTCACTAAGGGAAGGATTGGCTTTGGCTAACAGGCCAAGCTTCTCAACAATCTCCATCCCCGCTTTGAGTGTCGCCTCATTGGTTTCGTAGGCCATCAACTGTTCCTCCAAATTTCCGATCCACGCTATGCGGTAGATCTATGTTCAGCGATCATCTCTTTCAGATAGGGAAGATAGGGAGAGGGCCTACCGCCATACACGTCTTCCATAGCTTCGCGCCATTCCCAGCTATGTTGTGCCAACATGGCGGGCTCATAGCTCGGGCGCGCTTGAAGCCTTTCCCAATAAGCTTTGATATTAGGGAAGTCGTCAGACAGGAGTATGTCTCCCAGCGCGACGTCTTCCAGCCGGTGGAAGTGCGCCGTCATCATCGTGTCGATCATCGTGTAATCGCCAAACAGATAGTCTTTGCCGTGATCGAGTGCAGTCTCCGTCGAAAGCAGGCCGGTCGCCAAACTGCTGACAAATTTCTTGTAGAGCTTGTCGGGCAACCCACCACGCAACCGAAGTATTGTGAAGGCGACCGCTCTCTCCTTCATGGGGTGCTTGAGAAAGTAGTCCCAGATCACAGCCAAAGCCGGACGCCGCTGCAGGATATTTGCGAGAAGATAGGTGCTTGCACCGGCGACAGAGGTTCCAAAGTTCCCGCCAAGCTCCACGTCCCGATCCAGCGCATTCTCCATCATGACGGCCTCGATCACATTTTGGCTCGCCTCATCTTTGGGCCAAAGAGGCGTGCCTTGCTCCGGGGCATACCGATCAAGATATTTGAGAATCTCCCAGCTGTCATAAACCGGCATTCCCTTGTGAACGAGCACGGGTACAACAGCGCTCGGATTAATCTTTCGAAAGTCCTTGGTGAGGTTCCCCGCATTCAGCTCCAGATGCATGTGATGCGACTTATAGGGGATTTGTTTTTCCTCCAACGCAAGGCGCACCATCTGAGAGCAGAGGGATTCCCCATAATGATAGAGCTCAAATTCGTCGGTATGCTCAATGCTCATAAATCACCTACCCAATAACTGTGCCGACGGGATCTGCGACCACTTCGTTCTCAATGGCGCCAAGCTGATCGATCTCGACGCGAACCTTGTCGCCTTCTTTGAGCCAAGGCTGCCCCGGCATCCAAAGCGCAACACCGGAGGTCGTGCCCGTCAGGATCACATCTCCGGGCATCAGCGTGAATGCCGTCGAAACATGCTCGATGAGAGTGGGAATATCGAAGATCAAGTTCGACGTATTTGACTTTTGGCGAACCTCTCCATTGACTGTACAGGTGAAATCGAGATTAGTCGGGTCAACCTCATCCAAGGTGACAATCGAAGGACCGAGAGGACAATGACTGTCCCAGGACTTGCCAATGGTCATGGTTGGCGACGCCAATTGCCAATCGCGAATAGTGACGTCATTGTTAATTGTGCTTCCCGCGACAACTTCCATCGCTCGCTCTTTTGGGACGCGGCGCGCGCGCTTGCCGATCACAATCGCAAGCTCGGCCTCATAGTCCAACTGCTCGGACTCTTTCGGCAGATAGATCGGGTCATAGGGCCCATTCACTGAAGTGTTCTGCTTGGTGAAGAGGATCGGCACCGTAGGTGTTGGGAATTCAGGCCGCGCTTCCTGCACTTCTTCCAGGTGGTCACGGTAGTTAAGCGCAACTGCGAGCATTTTGGACGGCCGCAGCACTGGGCTCTCAAGTTTGACGTCTGACAATTTGAGGTGATCGCCTTGAGCCGCTCTTGCTGCATCCATCGCCACATCACCGGCCTCCAGAAAGGCCACCATATCTGTCGGCAGGTCCGGGTTTGACTGGCTCAGATCCGTAATATTCTCACCGGTCAGCCGACCGATGCGGGTGCTACCATTGTGCGTGAATGTGATGAGGCGCATGTGTTTTTCTCCCATTCAGCAGCCAAAGTGCTGCTCTTGTTCTTAAAACGAATTTGAAATTGAGGGTCGCTATCGCAGGCCCAGTTTGGCACCGAGTTCACCAATCAGATCATCAAGTGATGTGCTTTCATCTGTGTGACCAAAAACATGCCGGTCAGGCCGAACAATAGCAGCGGTCGCATTCTCAAAAAGCGGGTCAAAACTCCCCTTAACAACCTCCAGGCCATCAAGAGAAGCCAACTGAACACCAAGCTGGCCGAGAAGGTTTTGCGACGCCGGTGAGATTGGGCCCTCCCCTTTTGTCACCAGCGCGAACCCGCCGCCCAATGCTTCGTCGAGCAGGAACTCTTTACCCGAACCATTGCGTACGAGCGGTTGCCTGAAAAGGTATCCCGTCGACCCGGTATCACTCACCTGTGGCATATGGACGACACCTGCGCGCAGGGGTGGCGCGTCCCGTCCCTGTCCATATCCAGATTGCTCAAGCGCCTCTGGCATCTCCGGCGGGGCCGAACCCTCACGCTCAGCCTTTTCCGTCGCCGCCAGGTGCTCCATCAAATGCCCAATCGACACAGCCCACTGCACCAGGTCTGTTGCATGGGCCCCGCGCTCATTCTGATACGTATCCAACAAGGACTGCGGAGCCGCGCCAGACACAACAAGCGGCAGTTTCCACGCAAGATTGAAGACATCCCGCATCCCGGCATTCATACCCTGACCCAGGAAGGGAGGCGTTTGATGCGCCGCATCCCCGGCAATCAACACACGGCCAACCCGCCACGTGTCTGCTACCGCCGCATGGAACTGATATACCGCTGTGCGCAAGATGGAATAGGTGTCACGTGGCGTCCAAGGATCCAGGAGTTCCTGAATTCGTTCTGGATTCAGCATTTCCTCACGGGTTTCACCGTCATTGAGTTTAAATTCCCAACGACGATACGGGTCCTTTGTGCAGACATAGGTCGCGAGCCGGTCTGGATCGCAGACCTGGACAGTTGAGTGGGTCAGTGTGTGACCGGGTTTTGCTTCTATGTCGACCACCAGCCAATCATGATCGTAGCCAAGGTCATCCCACCCAACGCCCATCGTTTTGCGAATGAAGCTGTTGGCACCATCACAGCCAAGGAGATAGGACGCTGTTACTTCTGACGTGTCGCCTGTTTCAGCATTGCGCAGGGCGACCATCACTTGGTCCGCACCATTTTCAATCGCCGTCGCTTCCTCACCGAGGAATGCGGTCACATTTGCATGTGCGATCGCGTTCTCGCGCAGATAGCCGTCTACTTCTGGCTGATGGAACATATTGATGGGTGCCCAGCCATTGGAAGCAAAGGAGACAAAATCCTGACCAAACAACCATTCGCGGTTGGAATTGCTGAAACCAGCACGCTCTCCCTCCCGCGTGGGCTGAAGCAGTGAAGCGAGATCATCGCCCAAGCCGATGCGCTGGAATCCACGAACGATTTCACCATCCATCATGACGGCTCTCGGAAGCTGGTAAATCTCCGGATCGCGCTCAACAACCGCCACCTGAAGCCCCGCCGAAGCAAACTGGATAGCAGCAGCACTTCCTACAGGACCAAGCCCCACAATCACGACGTCAAACCCTTGATTTTCCATAGTTATCTTGACTCAGTTCTTTTTTGAATGTATTCACAATTGCATTCGTTCAAAGCAGAGTCAACACATGAACACCTCAGCAATGGCCCGCACCCCCTCGCCTCGCGTCGCGCAAAAACAAGCCCGAGCACGAAACAGCATCATCGAAGCCGCAGATGAGCTGACGAAAAACCGGTCCGTTGACGACGTCTCGATCAAAGACATCACTGAAGCTGCTGATGTTGGTCAGGGCACGTTCTACATCCACTTCAAATCGAAGAACGAAGTGCTGATACCCATTATGCAGGCAGATGCCGCCCACCTAGACAGCGCTATGCAGGCGGTTCTGAAGAAAACGGAAGACCCCGTCGGCATCCTCGCAACATCAGGACGCATCATGGGTCGCTACGTGACGTCGGATGAGCGTTGGAGATGGGTCTTGAGAAACTCGAGCGTGCCCGTTGAGGAAATGCAGCGTGCCTTCGGACAATTTCGAGATCGCGACTACCAAAAAGGTCACGTCTCTGGCGATTTCATTAAGTTGGACTCATCGATCACCGCGAGCTTCACCTTCGGTGGTTTCGTCAATGTGCTAGTTGCGAACTTGGATTCTCAAGAACGCGAACATGCCATCGATCAGGCAATTGAACTCGTATTACGTGCTCTTGGCGTAAACGAAAAAAGGGCACACCAGCTCGCCACTCAGAAACTTCCGGAAATTCAACTCGCCTAACTCTTCGACTCACACCACAAGATGCAAGATGCGGTGAAAATCAAAAAGAGGGCCGCCGCTCTGCTTGCAGAAAAAGAGAGCCTGCTGTTCAACTGGGTGGGCAGTTGCAGGTGTACAATGCGCCCGTGAGAGCGGGTGCGTAAGTATCAGTTGATTTCATATCGATTGTGGAAAGAGAATTTTTCTCGTACTTCTGTTCTATGGCATGAAGGCCGTGACTAAGGTGAGCATTTTCAGATGATGGAATTACATCTCTTCCTATTTGCGATCGACGTTGTCGCCTTCATCACTATCTCCCTGGTGGGAATAAACTTCCTCGTCTCACAGCCAAAAAATTTCAACGCGAGATTGTTGACGCTCATCTGCTTCAACACAGCGTGCTACATCATATTTACCCGATATATTTATTCGAATCTGATCCCCAGCCCTTACCAGGTCGACCCCGGCGGTCTTCTCATCCCCATGCGTCTCGTGATGAATCTCACGCCAGGGCTTTTCATGATCCTCGCCCATTCTCTGTTCCAAGATGGCCAAAAATTCCCACGCTGGCTTCTTGCTGCGTTTGCCCTGCAAATCTTACTTGAAGAACCAATCCCGCTGGCTTTGTCGATTGATGTTGCACTCGGCGATTTTCTTTTCGAGACGACACCCGCGCTTCTACAGCTTGTGTTCACCTGTCTCGCAATGGCCTGGACAATCGAAAACTGGCGAGCAGATATGGTTGAAGAGCGCAGAATATTGCGCGTAGCTTTTCTTTTGATCGTCGGGATCACCATCATTTTTTCCGTGCTCGCGCGAGTTTTAATCCCGCTCGGATTTGTCACACCGCTAGCGACCCACCTATCGTCTGCCATTCTGTGCGCACTCATGGGGGTCATGGGAATATTCGCCGCCCTTCGCAGGGGGACACACTTCTTCACCGAGCCAGGAAAACCGCTACCAGTACCAAACGTCCCCACCCCGGAAGATGTTCTGTCTGAGCGGGATGTTGCGACCATCCGTGATGCGTTCGAGAAGAACCATATTCACCGCGAAGGTGGCCTCTCTATTGGCTCTTTGGCAGCCAAATTGGCGATCCCGGAATATCGTCTCCGCAAGATCATTCATAAAAAGCTGGGATACCGAAACTTCAACGCCCTCGTTCACAATTATCGGATCCAGGAAGCAGCGAAGCGCCTGGTCTCTTCAGACGAGCGCCATCTCCCCATCCTCACCATCGCACTCTCTGTCGGTTATCAGTCCATCAACCCGTTCAACCGGGCCTTCCGCGAGCTCAAAGATATGAGCCCATCGGAATATCGAACACAACACAGTTTGAACAATCCCGACTGACCACGCGGAAAAGACGCGAAAAGCCGCGTCATTCATGCCAAAGCCTCCCCATTTCTTGAAATTGACCAACGCTTGCAATCATTGACGCGCAGGCGGCCGCCTCCCCATGACAGTTTTAGCCTCTGGCCCACACACCCGTGGACCAGGCAGCTGAGAGCCCGTCATGGTTGATATACACATCGAAAAACGTGCCCTTCTGGACGAACTGGCGAGTGTGGGATCGCATCAAGACTTTTCGTCTCCCAAAGCGTCCAGTGGCGCCGGGCGATATGCGCTCGCTCTTGTCGTTCTTGGCGCGATTGTAGGGCTCATCGCATGGCAAATTGTGCCAGGAGAACAGCTTGCCTCCACAGAAGAAGCTGCTGAGGCAGAGGTCGAGCCGGCCCCCGAACCCGCTGCGCAAACCGTCACGGTGAGCGCCCCTGCGGCTCTCCCCTCACCGGTCGTTACTACTGTTCTGGACGCCACAGGTTATGTAGTCGCCCGGCGCCAGGCTGCCGTGAGTTCCAAGATCACAGGCAAGGTTGCTGAGGTTTTGATTGAAGAAGGCATGCTCGTCGAGGAAGGTCAGTTGCTTGCGCGGTTGGATGATCTCATTCCCCGCGCTGAATACAATCTTGCGATTTCCGAACTTGAGGGCACGAAGCTTGCCGTCAACGAACTTAGAATTTCCCTTGCGCAAGCCAGGCGCGATCTCCAACGCGTAGAAACCCTCGCCGAGAACGAGTTTGCAAGCCGGGCTATGCTGGAACGTGCAGAGACCAAAGTCGCTGAGCTGCGCGCTCAAATCTCAAGCGCACAACAAAGTGTCACAATGGCCGACCGCAGAGCTGCGGTCCGGGCCCAGGTTCTAGCAGATACAGAGGTACGCTCACCCTTCACCGGCATTGTGACAACCAAGTCTGCCCAGCCCGGTGAGATGATCTCGCCTGTCTCGGCTGGCGGCGGCTTCACCCGCACCGGCATCTGCACCATCGTGGATATGAGTTCGCTTGAGGTGGAGGTCGATGTGAACGAGGCCTTTATCGACCGGGTTTACAGCGCGCAGCCCGTACAGGTTCTATTGAACGCCTACCCGGATCATCCATTTCCGGCAGAAGTCATCGCCATCATTCCCGCAGCTGACCGGAACAAAGCAACCATTCGCATCAGGATTGGTTTCCTCGAAAGAGACGCACGTGTCCTCCCTGGCATGGGCGTGCGGGTGTCGTTCAGAACAGAACCAGCGCTCAACTAGATCGACAAATAAGGAGGTCCTCATGTCTGATAGCACCACTGCTTTGATGAGCTGCCGCAACATAGAGAAGACATATGTAAAGGGACGAGAGAAGGTCAATGTCCTGAGCGGTATCAACCTGGATGTCGCAGAGGGAGAATTCCTCGCGCTCATGGGGCCGTCAGGCTCGGGGAAAACAACCCTACTCAACCTTATGGGCGGCCTCGACCATCCAACATCTGGAGAGATTTTGATGAATGGTCGGGCCTTGCAGGACCTATCCTCCAACGAGCTCGCCCGCTGGCGGTCTGAAAATGTCGGATTCATCTTCCAGTTCTACAATCTACTGCCTGTTCTGAGCGCACGAAACAATGTCGCCCTGCCTCTTCTGCTCACCAATCTCTCCGCCTCTCAGCGGAAGAAGAAGGCGATGACAGCGCTCAAAATTGTGGGTCTTGAAGCTCGCGCAAAACATAAACCCCGTGAGCTCTCTGGCGGACAACAACAGCGTGTCGCCATTGCCCGCGCCATTGTCAGTGATCCCAAGCTTATTGTTTGCGACGAGCCAACCGGGGACCTAGACAGGGCAACCGCTGATGAGATTCTTGATCTCCTGCAAGCCCTCAACCGCGATTTTGGCAAGACCATCATCATGGTCACTCACGACCCAAAGGCCGCGGAACGGGCGGGCCGACTTCTTCATCTAGACAAAGGCCAATTGGTTGGGGAGTTGGTATCATGATCCCCCTAAGCCTCGGGAGGCTGACCGCCGCAAATCTTTTTCGCCACCCAACACGCACGCTTCTCTCCTTCACGTCGCTGGCCATCGCTTTTCTACTTTTCATGTTGTTGAACGCGATCACCACCGCCTTTTCCAGCGGCCCATCTGAGGGAGCCGTCAACCGTCTCGTTGTCGATGCAAAATATTCCATGACAGACAATTTGCCGATAACCTACCTCCAGCAAATACGCGCATTGGACGGTGTCGCCAGCGCTGCAAGCGTCAGCTGGTTTGGCGGCTATTACCGCGATCCGAAAGAAACCTTCACGACTTTCTCTGTCAATCCGAGGGAATATTTCGAGATCCTCACCGACTATGACATTGCACCAGAGGCGCTCGCACGATTTGAAGCCACACGGACAGGCGCGGTTGTATCCACAGCCCTTGCAGAGAAATATGGATGGCGCGTGGGTGACCGCGTGACATTGCGGGGGAACATCTGGCCACTCGCAGATGGCAGCTGGGACTGGGAGTTTGAAATTGTTGGTACGTTCACGGGTAATGCCTCCCAGCTCTCAGATACACTTTTTCTTTTGCGCCATGACTATTTCGACGATGCTGTAGCAAGCTGGGCCAAAAACCAGGTGGGTTTCATCCTTTTGAGTGTCGCGAAAGGTCACAAGCCAGAAGACGTCGCCAGCACCATAGATGCGCTTTACGAAAACTCATCTGATCCAACCAGAACGGCCAGCGAGGACCAATATGCCCGGCAGTTTGTCAGCCAGCTTGGGGACATAGGTCTGATGAGTACAGCAATTCTGAGTGCGGTCTTCTTCACCATCCTGCTCCTCACTGGCAACACCGCATCCCAGACTTTTCGGGAGCGCGTGCCAGAGCTTGCCGCGATGAAGACCTTGGGTTTTACAGATGCCTCCGTCGCCGCACTGGTGCTTGGTGAAGCTGTGTTCCTGTGCGTGGCGGGCGGCGCCTGCGGCATTACCATCGCTTTTGTTATGGAACCAGCCTTGAACGACAGTATCGGCGCGGTGCTGGGTGGTCTTGAAATGAACATGGCGAGTGCCCTCATCGGCCTGGCTCTAGCCGCGGGCATCGGTGTTCTGATCGGTGTCCAGCCTGCATGGTCTGCAAAGCGTCTTAGCATCACCGATGCTTTACGGGAATAGATGGAGAACAACATGTTTGATCAATCAAGAGCCATCACAACCATGAATCTTCGCAATTTAATTCAGCGACCGGGTACGAGCTTCGTCGTCATAATTGGCATCGCCGGCGTTGTCGCCGTCCTCGTTGGTCTTCTCGCAATGGCAGCGGGATTCAACGCAGCACTCACCACCACGGCAGCGCCTGACCGCGCTATTGTCCTGGGACATGGCAGCCGCAATGAGATGAACTCCTGGCTCACAAATGAAGAACTTAACATCATGTCCCAGCTGGAGGGCCTTGAGGTCGCAAGCGGTGAGCTGTATGCCGTCGTCGATCTCACGCAACGTGACAGCGGCGAACAAGCTTATGTTGTAGGGCGTGGCATTACCCCTGCTGCCTACGCCGTACGGCCGGAACTCACGCTCGTTTCGGGGCGTTTTCCGCAAGCGGGCCGTTCTGAACTATTGGTGGGCGCAACGGCGGCGCGGGAATATCTGGGACTTGCTATTGGCGATGAAGTGAAGCTACGCGATAGCGTGTGGCAAGTTGTCGGTCATTTCGATACGGGCGGAACAGCAAACGAGTCTGAGGTCTGGATGGACCTCTCCCTTGCCAAATCTGTCTTCCGTCGAAATGGTGTGAGCACCATGCGCGTGCGCCTCTCGAACGCAAACCTTATGGCCTCGGTCCAGGAGCAAATTGCAGGCGACCCACGCCTCAACATTTCGCTGGTGAGCGAGGAAGAATTTTACGCCTCCCAGGCCGAAGCACGTACCAGCCTGATTGAAACCTTCACCTATTTCATTGCAAGCATCATGGCCGTTGGCGCAGTTATCGCCGCGCTCAACTCCATGTATGTCGCCGTTCATTCTCGCAAAGTGGAGATCGCAACATTGCGCGCGCTGGGGTTTGGGCAAGGCCCCATCATTTCATCGGTGATGGTGGAAGCTCTTTTTCTGTCCGCCATCGGTGGAACAGCTGGCGCTGCCCTCGTCTATTTCGGCATGAACGGGTACACGACCTCAACACTCAATGGCGCGTCAAACACCCAGGTTGCGTTCAGCTTCGCTGTCTCGCCAGAACTGCTCGCCTTGGGACTCGTCAACGCTCTGGTGTTAGGGCTCATCGGCGGCTTCCTGCCTGCAATCCACGCGGCACGGGCACCGATAACAAGTGCGCTATTGGGGAAGTAGTTCAAATAGGACAGGCAGTAGGTTTGAAATGTATCAGTTGAAGCGAAGAAGCCATACTGACCTCAGAAGGGCAACACGGCTCGCACAAACCCACCGTGACTCTGGCTCACCTCTCCCAGACGCCCGTCATATCCAATCTTGATCGACGCGTTATCTGTGGCCTGCCACTCAAGCGCACCCGAAAGATTTCCCACAACATCATCAAAACTGCTTGTTGTGGTGAAGCCGGCAGTTCCCGCCGGGGCGCCCGCAAACCGCGCTGCGGATGTAAATCCGCTCTCGGAAAATACGCTGACGCCCGCCTTAGCACTTACATTCACTTTATAATCTTCCGTCGCCAGCAGCGTACCGAGCGCGCCGATGGCAGGTGTCACCGAATAGATCCATTCATCTGAATCTGCCACGATCAGGTTTGCAGCCCCCGCACCTGTCTCGCTGATACCCCCAAAGGAAACATAGGTCGCCGCAAGATCAAGCATTGGCACAAGCCGTACACCGCCCATCTCATGCGAATAGGAAAGCCGCGCAACAGAAGAGACAGAACCAACATCATGATCGCTCTGAGCAGGACCAACGCCCGCAAGCCCGATCAGTCGCGTCGTGTCGTAGAAGGCCAATCCGCCAAAAACGCCCAGGCTTGTTTCCCAAGCCCCAAATGATTTTTCAATCTTGGCACCGACCGTCACCCGCGTTCCGTCTGAGAAAGCGCCGCTATTTGTCTCTGCATCACTTGTTTCTAGTGCAAAGGAAATACCCGCACGAACATCCTCGTCGATCGGTGCCTCAAAGCCGCCTGAGAACCCCCACACCGTCTCTCGTCCGCCGACATTTGTTGTGCTGCGTTCTGTATCAACAGAACGCCCTTCCACACGGCCCCATATACACTCTTCGCCTGCGACCTGAACCTCCGCGCCATCAAGACGTGACGGACAAGAGAGCAGGTTTTGGACAAACAAGTGATTGCTGCCGAAAAGCTTGCCGACCTGGTCTAAGAAGGCTTCGCCCTGCAGCTGATCAAGCGCCGCCTGATAGGCGGCCGGATCGGTAATGCCGAGAAGGCCCGTCGCAACGGCACCACCTCCACCAGCTGTAAACAGCGCGTTCAGCCCCTCGCCCACCAAGGTCTGGTTTGGTGTAAGCCCTGCCGTCAGGGTCGCTGGTGTGAAATCCACACCATAGGTCACCGCAACTTCATTAGCATTGGGATAGGTAAGCGTTACATTGACCGCCACAGGGCTCCCAGCCGCTGTGATGCCGTTATTGGTTACGCCGCCTGTTGCAGACAGGATCGTGACGATGCCTTGTGTCGGGCCAAGGTTGCTAAAGTCGAGGGCAACAGAACCTGCAAGATTTGCCGTACCTGTGATGTTAAGACGGTCCGCGCTTGCCGCGCCTGCATCAACATCGACTGCGAAAACTCCAACCGCCGTCTGCACAAAATTGCCCGTCAGCGCTGTTGTCAGCATCGTGCCCATACCACCCGGGGACACAGTACCGGCATTGGTAAGCGCATTGCCCGCGCCAATCATGACCGTCCCCAACGTCTCAAAGACACCGCCAACGGAATTGTTGAACGCGTTCAGCCCACCACCAAGGTCAACAAGACCGCTCACACGCCCGGCATTCGTCACAATGTCATCACTGTTTCGATCAGTAGTACCGCTTGTGAAGATGGCATAACCACCGCCCGTCACAGACCCACCATCCACAATACTGATCTGGTTGCTGCCGTGAGCATAAACTCTGATGCCGGTATCCATTGAGGTCACGGCACCGCTTACGGCAATCTCCGCCCCACCTGTTCCATCATTCCGGGAGAAAATCCCCCATTGTCCGCCACTTACATCACCGGAAGTGGTGACACGCGTGCGACCCGCAGTGCTGGAGCCTTGCAAAGTCCGCACCCCGGCATAGAGGTTTGCTGAAACATTGACTGCGTTGACCGTCAGATCGCCAGCACCGGTAAGGCGAGCCTCAATACCATTGACATACCCTGTAACGCTTCCCGTTGTCGTGACGTTTGCACCAGAGGTTACATAGCTGGCGCCATACGCATAGACACCGCTCTCCTGCGCACTGGTGACATCGGTTGCATTGACGCTGATTGAGCCGGTACCACCATGTCGGGCATTGATGCCAAACTTCTCTGCCGACACAAGGCCCGAGGCGCTGACCGAAAGCCCTGTGCTTGTGGCAAAGACAGTCTGGGCAGCAATACCAGATTGCGACTTCCCCTCAACAGACGCCGCATTGATCGTCATTGATCCACTGCCGAGACTTGTCGCAAGAATACCGAAATCAGCACCACTGACATGACCAGAGGAAGAAATCACAACATCACCCATACTCGCAGCGTTGTAATTCTGAATAATCAGGCCGTTCCCCGTCATGCCCGTCGCAGACGCCACATCAATGGTGAGCGCACCCGTCCCCGTGTGAACAGCAACAACACCGTTGGTCGCCCCAGTCACGCTTCCAGACGCTGTGATCGCAAACCCCGCGCCATAACTGCTCCCATAGACGCCAATTCCAGTTGTACTCGTGACATCGGCAACATCAAGAGCAAGCATGCCAGTACCGCTGTGGCGAGCAAGTATCCCATCCCAGCCACCGCTAACCGCGCCAGTCGTCGTGATGCGCAGATCCTGGCTGGCCGCATTTTGACTGATTGCGCGGATCCCGTTGCGGCTTGTCCCGGCGACAGACGTGGCGTTAATCACAAGGGACCCAGTACCAAGAGTGCTTGCTGTGATGCCATAGGACCCTCCCTGCACCGCGCCTGTTGATGTAATGTTCACATCGGTGCCGAGATTAAAGAGACTATTCACCCGAATGCCGGAGACTGCACCCGTCACTTTCCCCGCATTGACGTTCAGGGCACCACCTTGTGCAACGTGACGAACATGGATGCCGTTAAGGGCGGCACTCGTCACCTCCCCTGAGACAGTGATGCTCGCGTCGCTCAAAGTCCCGACAATATTGGCATGAAGACCATTGCCCGTGGTGCCTGTCACATTCATCGCGTTAATCGTCACAGCTCCTGCGCCTGTGCTCAACGCATCAATGCCGGAATACCCACTGACCGTTCCAGTCGCATTGATGGTCAGGTCACCACCAGTAGCCACCCCAAGGACACCAGTAGACATCGCGCTGGTCACATCTGCCACATTGATGGTGGACGCCCCCGTGCCTTGATTGGTCGCATAGACGCCAACGTCCTCAGCCATAACAGCACCGGATGTTGTTATGGAGAGGTCTGTTCCATATGTCCGTCCGAAAACCCCCCTGCCAGTTGCCGTTGAAACGGCGGCCGTATTGATGGTCACGGCGCCACCGCCATCGTGGTTCACAGAGATACCACCGGTGTCGCCACTGACGGCACCTGTTGTGGTCACACTGATATCGCTCATATTGGCGGCATTGGCGCTGCGCGCGACGATCCCCGTCGCAAGAGTACCTGTAGCCACCACTGCATTGATGGTGATCGCGCCCGTTCCGCTATGAAGAGCATAGATCCCGTTTTGAGTGCCCGCCAGAGTCCCGGTTGAGGTGATATTGAGGTCCCCACCAACAACTGTTGCCTGCTGGCGCGCATTAATCGCACTTCCAGTACTGCTGCTAACGTCAGCGACATTTATCGTCGTGTCGCTGGATCCGTGATGCACCGTGTAAACACCATTGGTCACCCCGGCAACGGCGCCAGAGGCGGTGACAGTCAGACCCGTGCCATAACTCCGCGCAAAAATGCCGGTGCCACCCGCACTGGCATCAACGGCCGCTGTATTAATCGCCACCGCACCCGTGCCGTAATGCGCTGCGAAAAGGCCACCGTTCCCAGTGACGGTTCCCGTCGTGGTCACACTGAGGTCGCCGGTATTTGCAACATTGGTGCTGCGGGCAACGATCCCGGTCGCAAGCGTGCCCGTAGACGCCACCGCATTAATATTGATCGCACCTGTTCCGCTATGCAGAGCATAGATCCCGTTGAGATTGCCCGTCAGCGTCCCCGTTGAGGTGATATTGAGGCCTCCACCAACGACCGCTGCCTGTTGGCGCGCATTAATCGCACTTTGGGTGCCCCCGGTAACATTCCCGACATTAATATTGGTATCGCTGGACCCGTGATGCACCGTGTAGACACCGTTGGTTGCGCCCGCAACTGTGCCAGACGCAGTCACGCTCAAGCCTGTGCCATAGCTGCGCGCGAACACACCATTACCGCCCGCACTGGCATCAACGGTCGCTGCATTAATGGTCACAGCGCCCGTGCCGTAATGCGCAGCAAAGAGACCTGTATTGCCGCCGCTGATTGTTCCCGTCGATGTGATCCGCAAATCACCGGTGTTCGCACCGTTGGTTACCCGTGTCGCAATACCGCTGGCTGCTGTGCTGGATGCGCCCGCCACATTGATCGTGGTCGTCCCAACACCGGCATTGAGGGCATAAATACCACCGATCCGGCCGATCAGGTCCTGCGTGGATTGCACATAGATGGAGGCGGCGGGCAATCCATTGCCAGCTTGAATATCAAGCCCTCGCAGATCACCGCGAACCGGGCCGCCATCGGTATTGGTGAACGACAAAGCACCGTCGCCAGTAATGATAATCGCACTGCCCATGCCTGCACTGGTATCCACCGATGCACCGGGCGCCATGGTGACAGCAGCATTGTCGGCGGTAATCGTCTGAGTCACCGTCTCAACACCGGAGCACAAATAAGTACTTCCACCAGTATTGGCACAGGCCGCATAGGCCCGATTGCCGCCATATCCAAAGATGGCAGGCACAGACAGAGCCGTACTCAACATCAACTTCTTCTGGAAGGTCAGTAAGTGCGCACGCGTCGAGTTACCGCTTGTGGTCTCCTGCGGGAGACCTCCCAAGCGCCGAGAAAGGCTGACCATATTACTCGTATGTCCTTCGCCAGCCCCGCGCGCCGCGCGTCCACCGGAAAGCAGTGGTTCCCCCCAGGCTGAACTTTATGTCTATCACCCACAAAGCTGTCAGCGAAGAAAATAAGCGGTCGGAGCGACGTTTTCGCAAGAAGAAAGTAAAACCGAGATTATTATCAACGCCAGCACCCAAGCACGGCCATGCCGCATGAAACCCAACCATGGAAATTTGGCTTTATGTGCCGAACACCGAGAAGCACGTGAAATGTCTCGTTGATCTACAAGATACATTTCAAATGAGAAACATGACTGCGTAGCAAAGTGTGTAGGTTTTGGTCCCTTTTACAGGTTGGGCGACTTGTCCATTCAAGGTCTGAATGCGAAGCCATTTCTGGATCTAGCGCTTTCATCACCTCAGTAGAGAGAAGGAAGCCCTGCTCCTGGGACATCAACACGTATTGTGTAGAGACGCCCCGAACGCTTGCCATCAATCACAGTACGGTCGTGACTCACTGGCGCAGTGATCAGCAAGGTCTTTAGATCATCGCCGCCGAGCATACATGCCGATGCCTTATAGGAGCCCATATCAACATGATCAGTGATCTCTCCACCTTCGAGAACGCGGTACACGTGTTCGTGCGTCGTCACCCAAATGCCGCCTTCAGCATCCAAGCAGATGCCATCAGGCGCTGAGTCCGGGATCGTTGCGAAAACTCTTCTATTCGACAACACCCCATCTGCGCCCAGGTCATAGGCAAACAAGCAATGCCAACCTGTACTTGCGACAATTAGTGTGCCGCCGTCAGGGGTAACAACGAAGCCGT
Organism: Rhodobiaceae bacterium; assembly: GCA_003330885.1. Classification (NCBI taxonomy): domain Bacteria; kingdom Pseudomonadati; phylum Pseudomonadota; class Alphaproteobacteria; order Hyphomicrobiales; family Parvibaculaceae; species Parvibaculaceae bacterium. The sequence continues at coordinate 2,458,852 of CP030277.1, forward strand.
TTGGAAAAAGCATATCATCATCGGCAACCGACACAGTTCCATCTTGTTCGACCCGAATAATGGGCCCCGGCACCTGATCAAAAAGATCTGTTGCGCCTTCCGCAAACGTTAGACCGCCTACGTAGCAATCGCCTCTCTCCGTGCGGATCATGTCATTTACAGTTGAACAACCGGTGTCACTCAGGTCGGCGAATTCAGTGATTTTGTCTCCGTCCCAGTTTAGCAGTTTCCTTTTGGTGATAGAGGAGATCACCATTTTTTCGCTATCTCTATCGAGAAAACAGAACCCCGATACCCAGTCGTCGATATCTACCAGAAGGACTTTGGACCCGTCCGCGCCGATCCGGTAGATCAGACCCTCATCAATGCTGCAGCAATAGAACGAGCCGCGATGCCAGCGCGGTGTTTCCGGAAATACGAAACCATCGCAAAGTAGATTCAGTTCATGCTCTTTCATGTGATTTCTTCTTTCATTCTGACTTTAAGCTGGTTCGTTTTTTGACTTGCTCAAGAAAAATCCTGCAAGGGTTAGGATCGTAAAAATCACCAGAGCTCCCAGGGGCGGTTCGCCGGGGGTGTGCTTCATCACTTGGCTTACGGAGTGGATGGCCGGAATGGTTTCGATCAAACCCATGAGCAATATGCCCCACCGCACCCACGACCCGCCTCGTTCAAGGGCGAAAAATGTCATCATCGCTATTGCGATGCCGCCGCCCAAAAAGCCGGAGGCAGCGCCGCGTTGGAACGCTGTAATTATGACCTGGTATTGCTGAGGGAGATCGCTCCATGCAACCTGCATCGCATCAAGATGATAGGGCATCGGAGTACCGAGAAACATATAGATCAGCCCCGTACCGAAGAGGCCAATTGCAACAATATAAAAGCAGAGCTTTGCAATTTTCAAACGCGTCATATTCTGTCGCTCCTACGGCGTTGTCGCGGGGACGTGTTTTTTGAGAAAAGCGATTTGATCGGCGACGAACGCTTCGAATGTTTCGCCAAGATAGGGAGAAAAATGGTCTGTTTCGTAAGTCTTTAGGGTGCCATTTGGCAATTTCTTCACAAACTCTATCGCGGCACTCGCGGGCGTGGTCTGATCATTGATCGCCGCTTGCACCAGTGTCGGCGCCGAAATCTTCGTTGCGTTTCTGCCCGGCGAATAATTCATCATCTCGAACACCGCTCGCGCTGCGACGGATTGGTCGAACACGAACCCGTCAGGAACAAGTTTCAGATAGCCCGCTGCTTCAGGTGCATTCATGAAAGAAACGGATCCAGGCCTCCCCGATGCTGGAAGGTAGTGTGGTGTTCTACCAAGTATCCTACCGCCTTCGTCCCAAGTAGCGTGAAGCAGCAAACTAAGCTTGCCGCTTGCCGTGCCGGTTTTGGCTGCGGCTGACGCATATATATGAGGAACCTGCGCGATCACACCTGATAGGCCGGAAGTCTCTGCGGCCAGCGCCAGAACATGCCCGCCGGACAAGGAACTACCCCACAATACAATCCTCTCGGGATCAACTTGATCTTGTTCGCGTGCAGATACAATTGCAGCCCGCCAATCTTCATGCTGCATCTCAATATCGACAACACGCCGAGGGTATCCTTCGCTTGCCCCAAAGCCCCGATAGTCAAAAACTAGAACGTTGTAGCCCGCGTCGCAGAACCGCGATGCATAGGCATCCAAACGCATCTCCTTTACCGCTCCAAATCCATGAGCCATGACAATGCACGGGCGAAGGCCATCAGCCTTGGGCTTATAGAACCAACCGCTGCACAAGCAGTCATCGGATAGGAAAGAGATATCTCTTCGAGTCATTTTCTTTTCCTCATCGGCAAGTCTGTTGGGTTCAGACACAGTTTCAGTTTTTCGTCATGGACTTTCGTGACATCAAACCCAGGAGTGTGAAGGCGATTGCGATCGGAGCGCTTGATAGAAACAAAACCCATTTCACATTGGTGAAAAATCCGCTGATAGGGACCCAAGGGTTAGCGATGAGGCTGGGCTCGATCAGAAACAATACGTGCATGCTGTTTTCAATGAGGTCACAGATGCCCGCAACAAATGGAACCAGGATCAAGAAATTGTAGGACGCTGATCTGTTCGAGAAATTCAAGCCACCAGAAATACACGCAGACAGAAAAAGCCCGTACCAAATCGGATGAGGGAAATCGAAAAGAAAGTGCCGCCAATAGACATCAATTACGCCGGTATCCAGCCATCCTTGCTTGATCTAGGCAAATACTTCCGGTGAGAAAGTTGTCTGCAGATTGAGAACCTCTGGGCCAAGTGGGTCAGGGACCGTAAGTATTGTGACTTGCGAAGCCAAATAGATGGCGCCCGTGACGATGATCACCTTCCCCCGCCCAAGGAATGATCGCATGCGCACTAGTATGCCAGTGGGGTCATGAGACATCGGAGCGTTCCTCGCGGCTTATGGAGGCTAGGAATGATCGCATGCGCACTAGTATGCCAGTGGGGTCATGAGACATCGGAGCGTTCCTCGCGGCTTATGGAGGCTAGAAATATTCGACACAGCCGATCTAGTTCCTGCTTCGACTTTTTGTGATGTGAATTTTTGTCGAAGCCCGGGCCAAGACCGAAGAAAAGGTCTTGATCCAAAATGGAGATAATCGTCAACACCGCCAGCTCAACCTCGTTGGCCATATGCTCGCCTCGTGCGGGTGGTACATCGATCAGCGTGGCAGCCTGTGCGGAAATCGCCCTTACCAAGCCGAGCGCTCGTTGCGCGAACCGCGGATCAACGAGAGATTCCATTAAGGCAGCCCGAAGCACGCCTCTGTTCTTCAGATGCCCCTCAACAAGACCCTCAATCATTTGTCGACAAAGCTGATCAAGCGGCATCTTCACACCACCACGCGCAGCGACCTGGTCACGGGTTGCCTGAATTGATCGCTGAGCGAACCTCTCATGCAGCGCATGGAGCAGAGCATTCTTGTCCGGGAAGCGTGCGTAAAACGAACCTGATGAGGATTTGGCCTCACGAACGATGTTGCCAACCGTGACATCGGCAAAGGACTTCTCCGCAAGCAACTGCTCGGTTGCACTTAAGAGAGCTTCCAATGTTGCGCGGCTGCGCTTTTGTAAAGGCGGCGAAACGGCAGCTTCATCCAGGCTCATCATGAGACGGGTCTCTTTATTAGAATTAGATTGCTGGTTCTATTTAGGTTTGATAGGAGTCCTTGTCAAGCGATAACGATCTGACGCGGCAAGCCGCGAGACACCTATTAGGAGTGGATAACCATGGCTAGATTGCCGTTACTAACAGCCGAGAACGCTGGGGAAGAGGCACGGGGAGTTTTGGAAATACTTCCTGCAACACTGAACATATTCAGGATAATGGCTCACGCTGAAACGACCTTTGCCCCACAGTTGCAACTTGGGTCCGCGATCCTGACACGTCAGAAACTGAGTCACATTGACCGCGAACTTCTGATCCTTCTGGTGTCCAAGGTAGAAGGTGGTGAGTATGAGTGGCATCAACATTGTCCGATTGCCCTTGCTGTAGGCATCACTCAATCCCAAATCGACGCGTTAGAACGTCTTGAGTTCAGCGCTGATCATTTCTCGCCACCACAACAGGCGCTGCTCGCATTCGGACACCAGGTGATCGAAAATGTCCGCACCGATAGCGAAACATTCGGAACGCTGAAGGAGAACTTCTCCGACCAGGAGGTCGTCGAGATGATCCTAACAATCGGCTTTTACATGACGATGGTGCGTTTAACGGAAACAACAGAGACGGACCTAGACGATGCAGACGGCGTTCATGTTTTCGAATCCGCACGTGCAGAAGCCGATAGTTGATACCTCGACCACTCACGCAGTGCTGAACGAGGCAATAGGCCAAGCCACACTCAAAGAAATTGAAGCATGCAATTTTCTGCTCTGAGTTCTGAGGGGAACTGAAGCAGGGCGAAGACCGCAAACGATCATCGGCGCGGACATGCGTTATCACACCCTTATTGACAAATGGAGCCGACGAATATGACCAATTTGTCCACAAGAGACACATTGTTACAGCACGCAGCCTCAGTGCCACTCAATGAGATGGACGTGAGCGATTTTGATTTGCACGAGCACAATGCAACAGCGCCCTACTTTGAGCGTCTGCGCCATCAAGACCCGGTGCACTATCTAGCTGATAGCCCGTATGGACCTTTTTGGTCCATCACCAAGTACGACGATATCAAAGCCGTTCACGCTGACAATAGGAGGTTTTCATCCGAGGGTAGCATCCACCTTGAGGATAGGCCTGAGGACTACAAGATAGAGATGTTCCTTGCCATGGACGAACCGAGACATGGCGAGTTACGCAGAGCGGTTTTTCCAGCGGTCAGCCCCAAGTCACTAGGTGGATTTGAGGACATTATCCGCGCGCGTGCCATCACAATTCTCGACAGCTTGCCGGTCGGAGAGACTTTTAACTGGGTGGAACGGGTGTCGGTTGAGTTCACCACTCAGATGCTCGCAACGCTGTTCAACTTTCCGTTCGAAGATCGCGCCAAGCTCACACGTTGGTCTGATGCGGCAATGTCTCAGGAGATGCCTGATGAACAGCGACTCCAGGAATTCACAGAGTGCTACACATGCTTCGCAGAGTTGTGGAAGCAACGCAGCGAAGAAGAACCATCTTTTGACATGATCTCCATGCTCGCTCACAGCGATGTGACCAAAGACATGGTCAACAATCCAATGGAGCTTCTCGGAAACATTCTATTGCTGATCGTTGGAGGCAACGACACCACGCGCAACTCCATTAGCGGCGGCGTGCTAGCCCTGAATGAGTTTCCAAAAGAATATCAGAAGCTGCGTGAAAATCTGGATGTCATTCCGAACATGGTCTCGGAAATCATCAGATGGCAAACCCCTTTTGCATATACCCGCAGGACGGCCTTAGAGGACGTTGAGCTCGGGGGAAAACTGATCAAAAAAGGCGACAAGGTCGCGGCGTGGTACGCCTCGGGAAATCGTGACGAGACAGTATTCCCAGAGCCCGAAAAACTGATCGTCGACCGACCCAACGCTCGAGATCAAATTTCATTTGGCTTTGGCGTTCATCACTGCATGGGAAGTCGCTTCGCTGAAATGCAACTACGCATCTTGTGGGAAGAAATCATGCAGCGCTTTGAATTCATTGAGGTGGTTGGTGAGGCTCAACGAGTGCGGTCGAACATCGTACGAGGATACAGTCAGTTGCCCGTACGGTTGCATCCGCCCAAGTAAGACTTAGAGCCAAAAAAGGTTGCAGGACGCACTCATGCTTCTTCAGATCAATGATTTGTAGGAAGTGTGTAGGTAGTCAGGACAAGAGATTCATGCCTTCTGATCCCGATAAGCCTTCTTATTCAACTACATAGACAGGTAGCAACGAACTACAGACACACATCCATCAGGTTTTTCACTCGAACACCGTAGGTCGCGTCAAAAGCAAAAAGCCCCTGATGCGTGAAGCACCAAGGGCTTTTCTTTGGTTGCGGGGATAGGATTTGAACCTATGACCTTCAGGTTATGAGCCGAATAGTGCAACCCCTAAGCATCTGATTTAACTCATATATTTCAGATGAGAAATATGAGTGTGCTAGAAAATGTGCTAATTTCGGCCAATTCCAGGTCTTTTGAGCGCCTCCTCATTCTTCACTATGAACGAATGTCGCTCGAACCCTTTTGCCACTGCCTTCCTACTTCCAATCCTGCATTAAATTTACATAAAAATACCGTTAAACATATCAGATAGTCAACCACCCGCCCATATCGTTGAGCAAACGTTAGAGAATTGGACCAACGCACAGAATATTTCGAACCACAAAAACTATTCGTCTACAGCTTTTTGCTGCGGAAACAGTAGCTGGCGCCAGTCAATCGGCTCAACAGGATCAAGATGGGCCTCGAGTTCTAAAAGTGCTCGATTGCCCGGCGAATTTTCAACTGCTGCTGCTACCTGCTTCTCAAGCGCGGTAGGTTGGTCAGCTATTCTAATTCGTTCCGCCAAGAACAGAATTGCAGCTGTTTCAAGAAGCTGAGGAACTCGAAGCTTGTTCTTTTTGTTTCTTTCCCGAAAGTAGGTGTCCAATACATCTTGATGCGAAGACAAGCTCCATGTTGGAACCAAACCAAACAATAGGTGCACAAACATTGATACAACGGAGGGGTCTTCTAATTCCGCCAAGTATTTCCCTCTAATTTTCTCAAAAGAGTCCATTTTCTCATTGGATGAAAGGAAGTGGTTGAAGAGAAAATATAGAGCCAAAAATGGGCGACGTTCGACAGATGTTGACACATCGAACAGACTCTCAGCTTTTGCAAGCATCTCTCGCAAATCTGTTAGAGCCGCTCCCTCCTGCCCTTGTATGACGGGCAGCAATTGCTCCAAGAATCCCTCTAGTCTCCTCATCCCATGTTGGATCGTCAGCCCTTCTGAACGCCAAATCCAATATTGCGCAGCCATCTGCATAGACATTATGCCCGATTTTTCCATGAGATAGTCATACGGCTCACAATCAGTCTTTGGTTGAGTTTCAACAAACCTGCGGATCACATGTCGGACGAGACGAGTTAAACCTTGAAACGAAAGCACACTGTTGCCGCTGATCTGCACCACTTCGCCGTACTGCCGATCCAGAGTAAGTTCTTTAGGTAGCTCCTTCAATTTGTGCACGTATTGGGAGCGGAGATTGTAGGCCTGCCTCAAGGCACCGGGAAGCTCTGCTCTGCTGATAGGCCCGGGCTGGCCCAATGCTTCTTCTCTGAAATAGGAAGAACTTACGGTGGAGAGCACATATTCTCTGAACCTTCTAGCGAGCGAAACATGTTCTTGCTCCAACAAAACTTCTCTCACTCGCGCACCTATTGCCGGTTCATATTTATTCAGGACACGATCTATTTTACGCCTCTTCGTTTCATCATAGTCGCTCCAGACAGTTTCATGGCCGTCAAATTCCTGCACCAGCGACTCGATCGAGGCCACAAGCATCGTGTATGCAAGTTCGAGATCATCTGACAGCCTATGAAGGCCTGTCACATATGTCCGGATCGCCCTCATGGCTGCGAGGTAGCTCTTTCGCTCTAGGGCAATAAGGTCTTGCGCAAGCGCAATCAAAAGCTCTTCGTCCTGCGGCTTACACCACACCTCATTGTCAAAGACTCGTCTCACGAGTTTATCTGGGGGCGTAGCTACAGAGAGGGTTCCTTTTCCACTTGTCATGCGAGATGCCAAGTCATAGTCCGGCGTACTTACTACATTGAGAGCGAAGGACAACACTGCAGAAAAGTCTTGGATGTACGGCTCCATCCCGTGCGAAACTAAGACACCAGGTCCTTTCTCCTCCGCTTCAATCCGCTCAGTGAGCTCATAAACTACCGCCTTTGCCTCCCGCAATGTACTAGTTGGCTGCAGCCGCCCCATCGCTGTTTCAATCGGTCCGTCACGACCCAATCTCAGGTTTGTGTATATGATCCCGCGCAGTTCATTCTGACGCCCAACTTCGCGAGTGAAAAGTTTACCCGAATTTATCTGCAGCATTTCTTTGACCTAAAGCTAGCCATGCAGAGCTGATGTGCTCAAAAATGTTTGTCGGATCCATATAGTAATCACATTGCAACTTAGACTTCAGCGCATGCAAATTGCAGTTGAAGTGCGCAGGAGTATGCTGCTTCCCATTTCAACTCGGTTGGGAAGTGGCAGAGATCATTTCTTTGCCTATCACTTGCTCTTCATCAATTCATGTTTCCAACGATAGCAGCAGCACGTTCTCTCATGCCTAAGCCAATAGCTTCCGCAAGCCTGACTGGGAACCCATCAGGCATTGACCTAATTGTCTCTTGCAATGCACCATCTAACGAAAGTTGAATTTCCTCGTATATTTCGATGGCCAAGTTAGTAGACAACGCAGCAGCCTTGGCAGACTGCGCGAAGTGTCGAGGGTGAATACGGGAAAGGGCATAGTAACGGCTGTCTCCTGCAGCCATCGCGAGCTTTAGGTCACGCCTCCTCAGCTCGCCTGCCACATAGTTTGGTTGTGCCGACAGTACGTCATAGAGAGGTGTCATACGAAAACGCCCTCCTGGCCGCAGAAAGACGCTGAAATTTTTGGCATGCCCGTCGGTGGCCGCCATCATCCAGAAAACTATTTGTGACTTTAGAAAAAGACGCTGGTCTTCGTCTGGCCGGTCACTTGTTTTGAGGAGTCTCAGGCATTCGACAATACCAGGGCCTCCCTCAGAGTTATACTTTTGAGCGGGTGGAACGGAGAGTGCCTGACAAAAATCTTCTTGAGGCAGCCGAAGAAGCCGTCCATCTTTTGTCCATGAACGGTCAAATCTCTCCACAGATAGAACTCGGATGTCTTCAAAGTCGAGAATTTCGGTTTGCGCAACAGGTAAGCCGAGAGCCGAACAGAGGCGCATGCAAAAGTGTTCATTCTCAACGCTTTCAGTCATGTCTAGACCGTTAGGGAGCTTTCCAATTCGTGGCTTTAGAATATGGGTGGTTGCTGTTGCGCCGATAGGCTCCTGCCACAGACCATCGGAAAATAGTAATGCGGTTTTTTCCTGTGCACCAGCAATTGATATTCGGAAATCGCGATCATCACCCATTGTTATACCAAGAGGATTGGTGCGAAGCTCGCGGAGCAATTGGGCAATTTCGGCATTGTTTAACTCGTTGCCGCGTATGTACCCAACCTCTTCGATCGGTTCGTCGATTGGCACAAACTGAAGAGCACCAACACAGTCTCGCCCAATTTTTGAAAGGAGACTGAATGCGTCTGTATTGATCGCACCAGTTCGTTCCGCCAATCGTTTACGAATAACATCATTATCTGGAAGCAAATTCTCAAATACAGCAGCTACTGGCGCACCGATATATTTCTGACGCCGTAGCTTGAGTGACAAAGAAATTGGAAAAGCATTCCGCCAATCCAGCCAGTCTTCTGAGTACACAAAGGAAATCGCACCGCTACTCGCACGTTCGAGGATGCCCACATTGCGCCCATTGAGGACGACATGCAGTTTTCCACTTAGGCGCGGGGGAGCCACTAGAAGATATCCTCGATCCGCGCACTACTCTGACTACGCGTCTGGATGACTATTTCGATGTCGAGGGCGGCGATGACATCAAAAATTGTTTGGAGTTTCACCCCAGGTTGGCCAGCTTCAATCTTTGATATCGTTTTTTGATACGAACCGATCTTTTTCGCTAGATCGGTCTGAGTTAGCTCCAAATTCCGACGTCGGTTTCGAAGCACCTGTCCGAGCTGCTCTGGACTCCGGGCAATTGCTTCAGACATGGCCTTTTCATATGACATATCCGGAATATACCCTAAACGACATATATTGTCAATATACCCCAAATAGGATAAAAATAAAATATACCCCAAAGAGTATATTTACAATGTCAACGAACAAGACCGTAGAGGACACCCACCCATTGATCGAAACTTACATTGTAGTCAGGTATATTGGGTTGGAATCCACCAAAGTATACCCCATATAGATTTATGGACATTTGGACATCTTAAGACTCAGCTGGACAACCAAACCAATGACCCCCAACGCCCGGTTTACAGAATTTATTACCGACATCACGCCTAGCACAACAACAAATAACCGCTCGGCGGCGGCTCATACATCGGTGAGAAATGCACTAACGAACGACGCTGATTACAAGAATGAAGTTATCCGTACATTTCTTGGGGGATCATACAAACGCAAAACAGCTATACGACCCGTTATGAAAGACGGGGAGACCGAACGGCCCGACGTTGACATCTATGTTGTTGTGAACGGATCAGAATGGTCGAAAAGCCCAGAAGACATCATCAACGACCTATATTCCGCACTCAATCGAAGCCGCACCGAGCTAAACATCACTCGCCTAAAACGCAATAGATGTTCCATCGCAGTATCAACTGACAAAGCAGATATGGATGTATCTCCGTTGCTGGAAAGAAGTTGGTCCGGTTTCTACCGTATTGGAAACCGCAACACGGGTGAATGGTACAACACAGACCCCGAAGGCCACACGACATGGTCAGCCAGCGTAAACAAAGGCGCGGGAAATCGATTCAATCCAATGGTCAAAATGCTGAAATGGAATCGACGCGAGTTTCCAACGAAAAACAAACATCCGAAAAGCATCGCATTGGAGGCTCTGGTAGCAAAACACATGAGCCGAACCGAGACCCACTATGGAAAATTGCTCCACGACACATTCGATGACATTGTTTCTGCGTATTCCATGAGCAGATTTCTCGGCACCTGCCCAACCATTGAAGATCCTTGTGTTCCCGGCGGCGATCTGCTCGGTGGTGTATCAGGAGAAGCTTTTTCCGCCTACTACGACAAACTCGAATATTTCCGCGATGAGGCCCGCAAAGGTTTGGATAGCGCGACGCAGGAAACAGCGACCAAGCATTGGCGGCGCATATTGGGACAACGCTTTCCCGCACCAAAATCAACCGGAACAACAAACTCGTCAGCTCTAAAATCTTCCATAGGCGTATCTCCACTATCATTTCCAGCAAAAGCATCAACCCCCCCCAACAAGCCTGCTGATTTCGCGTGACTATATGGTGGATGGAAAACCACTTACGGCTCAGTGAGGAACGCACCTCAATAGACGACCTGCGGTCAAAAGCTGATTGGCTGGAGAACGTGGAATGGTCGCTGGATGACAACAGCTGCATACGCATCATATTCGACATAAGACTCGACCACGATACTTTCAACCTTCAACTCACCTACCCGAATACATTTCCCAGTTCCGTTCCAAATATCACTCCTACTTGCAAAATTCGACTCTCGGAACACCAATATGGGAATGGCGACCTGTGCCTGGAAATACGACCAGACAATTGGCGGACCGAGTTCACCGGCGCTGACATGATTCAAAGCGCATTTAACCTACTAGACACGGAAAGGCCAGGCGTTGATGGAACCAGTACCACAGCACCATCAGCTCACGATGTGCCAGAAGCTATCAGCATTCGTCACGAGATAAGCCGCTTCTACATCAGCCCTGAACATTTAGCAGTCATCACCACTGAAGCACACCGAGGGCTTACAGCAACACTTTGGGCATTATGGACAAACGAGAGCTTCATAGTTACCCACATCAAATCGCTCGAAGCAAATGATTGGTCTTGGGTCAACACATCAGTTCCTACGGCACTAAAGGAAAATACGCTCCCCCGAAAAGCGGTTGTGATCAAGACCGAGAAAAAGAAGTCTGCCTTTGGCAAAGTATCAAAAACTGAAGATCTCGGTAATATCTTGGGCAACCATCAGGAGCTAACCAAGACAAGTTACCATTGCATAGTCATCACCGCAGACAATGAGGTCCTTCTCTTTCACCAAATCGAAGAGGTTAAGGGCTTAATACGCTACCGCACAATTATTGCTCCAAACGAAAACCAGCGACGATCAGGGGAGGAATATGCGGAGGTTGATAAAGTCCGAATAGGAATTGTGGGACTAGGCTCACTTGGATCAAAAATCGCAGTGTCTTTAGCCCGCGTTGGCATTGGTCGTTTCGATCTAATAGACGGAGATATTCTACATCCCGGAAACTTAGAACGCCACGACGCAGATTGGCGCGACATCGGCGCACATAAAGTCGATGCAGCCAAACAACGAATGACACTTGTATCGCCAAATATTGAGATATCTGCTCGCCGCGTTTCCATCGGCGCACAAGTATCTGCAACCGAAGCTAGCAATGTCAACGGCGCCCTCGATAATTGCGACCTGATAATTGATGCAACGGCCAACCCAAATGTTTTTAACCATTTAGCTGGCATTACTACTGCATCAAGAAAAACACTGGTGTGGGGGGCTATTTACGCCGGAGGAATCGGTGGGTATATCGCACGCTCCAGACCAGACAAAGATGCCGGCCCATTTTTGATTAGGCAAGCGCTAAACGAGTTTTACGAAACTATTGACGAGTCTCCCCCTACTACCGACAGAGAAGGTTATGATGGGCGGCGCGGAGACGAAGTGTTCATCGCTACAGACTCGGAAGTGTCAGTTATCGCAAACCATATGACCAACTTCGCGCTCGACGCTTTGTTAGCAAGGGAGCCATCCTATTACCAAGATGCTGTTTATTTCATTGGTCTAAAAAGAGAATGGGCATTTGAAGGGCCATTCCATGTCCAACCGATCAGCGTCACAGCATCAAATCACGGAAAGCAGAAAACAGGAAAGTGGGATCCTGTCCAGGCAGAGTTTTTGGGCGAGTTACTGGACCTGAAGCGCAATGAAATTGAGAATAGAAGAAAAAACAGTTAGAGATTGGCGCCGCTCTCTACTCAACGCGATGACGCGGGAAATAGGAGGCGTCCTTTATGGAGAGCACGTCGGAGAAGCAGATTTTCGGGTTGTGGCCTTCAGCACGCAAACCGTCGGAGGCGATCAAACGAGTTTTCGCCGTGATGCACTCATCGCAAAAAGAGAACTTAGCGAAATGGCAAACGTGTTCGGAAACGAGCACAGTCGCTTCAATTACCTTGGTGAATGGCACTCCCATCCAAACGCGGAAGCACTACCTAGTCCAAAAGATATTGCCACCATGCACAACCTTTTGACGGATCCAACAACCAATGTAAATTTCCTAATACTCATAATTGTTCGACTCTCTCGGCACAACACTGTTGAAGTATCAGCACACACCTTTTTGGCCTCGGGACATACATTGCAGTGCGAAATTATGATTGAGAAAGGCGAAAGAGAACAATGACTGACTGGTCTCTACCCGTTTTGTTTAAGGGCCTCAGCGATACAATACAAAGAAAACTGGAGGTAACTCGCCAGACAATCGGGCACCCCGGTAGCAAGGGAGATGCAAGCGAGAAAGTTTGGCTGGACCTATTCAGACAATATCTACCTCAGAGATATCAAGCGGAAGCTGCTCACGTGGTCGACAGCGAAGGAAACTTCAGTGAACAGATAGATGTTCTGATTTTTGATCGACAGTATTCTCCCTTCATTTTTCAACACGAGGGTACCTATGTAGTGCCCGCAGAAAGCGTATACGCAGTTTTTGAGGCAAAGCAGACGATGAACGCCGGTCTAGTTGAATATGCACAGAAGAAGGTTGCTAGCGTCCGGCGCCTAAAACGCACAAGCCTCCCGATACCATACGCTGGAGGCATATATCGACCAAAAACTCCAATCAATATCCTAGGTGGTTTGCTTACGCTGGAGAGCGATTGGAAGCCTCCTCTTGGAGAGTCACTACAAAAGTCATTGTCAGGCGACCAAGAAGATGGGCGTCTTGATATGGTATGTGTTTCCTCACATGGATTCGCCATGTACGACGGAGGGCTCGGCAAATACTCGGTCACAGAAAATGGAAAGCCTGCAACCGGCTTTTTGTTTCGACTAATTTCCAAACTTCAATTTTGCGGAACGGTTCCTATGATAGACGTTGACGCCTACTCAAAGTGGCTCGATGTAGGTTAGCCTTTAGTAAAGCCCCAAAAGTAGCACCAAATGCCGACTGACCCTTACTTAATGCGGAACGTTACAGTTCCAACGCATAGAGCTCCTGAATTTCCTCCGACTGGATACAGAGGTACTCCAGCGTCTGCTGCTGTGTAGCATGACCGAACGCTTCCATAAGGAGAGGAACTGCTGCGCGGTTTTGAACCCGCTGATGGTAGCCCCAGGTCTTGCGTAGTGAGTGAGAACCAAAGTTCCCCTTCATACCAGCGGTGTCACACCAGTCTTTGACCATATTGGTGATGGTGGAGACGGTGAGCGCTGAACCACGTTTACGCGAAACAAATAGCGGCGATTGTGGCCGGGGGTCAGGGTGCACTGCAATCCAGGACTGAATTGCATTCACGACCAATTGATTAAACGTGGTCGCCCGATATTTCTTTGTTTTTTGTTGTTTGAGCTCAAATCGATCTCCGACTCCCAGGTGAGCAACATCACCTACTCTTATGCTGAGCAGTTCACTTGCCCGATAGGCTGTGTTGATACCGATGGTAAAAAGACAGAGGTCACGCGGCATATCTACAAGCCGCTTTTTGATGCGTTTGATATCTCGAAGGTCGCGGATTGGTTCAACTTTTATGGTCGAACCCTTCTTTGGATGATTGGGGTTTTTCTGTCTTTTTGGCATGCCCATCCATCTCTCTGATCTTTCAAATCTGAATCCCAACTATTATCTAAAAGTTGGGATAAGTATATGCCGACTGCTCTTCAGAGCAACTTCTTTCTGTGAGCCTTCAACTCGACATCAAGAAAAACCCTTGCCACAGGGCGTTAGCGGCTGAATGCCAAATTCTAGATAAATTCATTGATTTATTTTGGTTCAAAAAAGCCGCCAACTGCGCACAGATGGACGACCAACGAATGCCCAAGCCAATCAAAGACACGGCAACTAAAGCCCTCAGAACCCATCTCATCGGCATGGCAATGATAGTTCTGGGTCCGGTCAGCTGTGTAGGAGGAATAGCTCTGTTTCCGCCACAAGGAATGAACGACAAATCTTGGGTATCAGCCTTTCCCATTTTCATCTGCCTACTTTTGATCTTCGGCGGACTAATAATGGTGGTGACCAGCAACATCCGGGCGGCCCGCACTGCCGCACGAGCGGTCGACAATGTGGCAGATCAAGCCCAATGAAACCTTTTCATTTCATAATCAAAGCAATGCTCTCCGTAGTCCTTGTTGTTTCATCAGCTTACGCAGACGAAGGCACAAGTCCTCATGAACTCACGTTGAGTTCAATTGAATGGGCATATTTTTTACACGCTCTGGACAAAGGTCTGCCCGCTCAAAATCTCGTCAATTGGCGATATGAAAGCTACCGCCAAGCCAAAGATGAGTTTGAGCGCCGTCGCATGCTGAACGAACTAAAGCCCGCAGTTGAAGAAACCTCAGCTCGTATCAGCGCAATAGATACGTTCACTACTCAGTTCACTGGGAAGTTCAAAGACTACCGCTTTGATGAACAATTACTTCCGCTAGAAAGCGACTTTCACAGCGAATATGGCTGGGGTATTGAAATTGAGAATGCTGAACACCTTGATATTCGCAGCGACTACGATTTTGAGGCATCACCACAACCCAGCAATCACTTTCGATTCTTGCCATTGGGGCCTGAGGACGCAGAATCGATTGTACGCGCAACACATGACACCGACCGGAAAGTGGTCGTGATCGTATCCTTCACACCCGCCAAACGGCGATATGTAACCGTGTACGTGGATATAACGAGGATTGACGTACTTCACCCTGAAACTATGCAGATCCTAGTATCCTGTGCACCAGGGGAAGAAATTCCAATCTGCGATCGTTAGAGATACAACCCAAAGCGAACAATCAAGGCACTTGCAATTTTTTCCAACAAGTCCAATACTATCCGTATACGAACTATGAAAGACGGAGTATTTGGGATTCAAAAAAGAGAAGAAGATAGGTGGACATTCAGCTGACGAGCGCGCTCGTTGGCACAAAGCAACAAAGCAGGCTGCTCCAAACACGTGGCGTACGGTAGAGCAGATAAAGAAAGATGCTTTTCAGGGGGCATCAGACGCCTTTCTACGACGCTTTGAAGAGCACGAAGATCTCATTGATGAAGGCCGCGCACATCGGGCAGAGCAAGCTTCAAAGAGCGCGGAAACGGCTCTATACATCGGGCCGGGACAAATACGCATCCCGAAAGGTTGGCCATCACTCCTGGAGTGGACAAAGGGCACACCACTCCCACCTGATGATGGTAAAGACTTAGAGTATTAGAGATCATGTTCATCCAGATCGTCACGCACCCTGCTGGCGATCTTGTCTTTTCTGGGACGCTTTAAGCGTTCCATCATGCTGAGTTGACGGCCAAACACCCAATCCCTCAAGGTGACCCCTGCACGGACGACACGGTCTTTCAGCCCCCGTGCTAAATCCCAATAGTTGGCAGGCTGCTGGCGCTCGTCATGTCGTTCCTCGGCATAGTCACTAAACGACTTTCCGAAACGTTCTTCCAACTCAGTCTTCCGAACCTTTTTGCCCATCTCCGAGAGTTTCGCGTATTTCTCTCCATTGGTAAGTATGAGACCAGGGCCTTTGGCGTAGAGCGTTACCCCTTCCTCCTGAAGCTTCTGCTCCAGAATTTCCCAGCTATCAGCTGCTTCGAAGGCAGGAGTGAGCCTATCCTTCAGCTCCGTCACATCTTCCTTGCTCCAATGGTCGAGGGTTGTCACATCCAATCGCTCGGCCATCCTCTGTTCGCCTTTGTGTGGGCGACGAGGCTCCTTCTCGAACCGCTCCTCACTAGACAGCCTCCCTGGCACTTCAGTCAGGCCCAGCTCCTTCTCCTGGGCCTTGAGCGACTTTTCCAGGCGCGTCTTGTATTTCCACTTCTCCCAGGCAACGCCTGTCTCCGGATGCACCCGATTGACCATCACATGGAGGTGGGGGTGATCCGTATCGTTATGGGCAACGATAATGGCCTGATGCTCTTCCAAGCTAAGATCGGCAAGGGTCCGGTCTGCGACCTTGAGCATATCTTCTTGGCAGAGCTGCTCATATTCAGGCCAACTAATGGAATAATGAAAAACGGGGTCTTCCACCCGTTTCGACAAGGACGCTGTCGCTCTCATCATGGAGGGAACCAGGTCAGGGTCCGCTGTCGGCAAATTGCGGGCCGCCGTCCATTCTACCCTTTCTGGACTATCGCCCTTTCGACCGAAATGGAGATATTTGGCCAGCCCGCTAAAGCCGGATCCTGTACGGGCGTCTCCAATCATGTTTGGAGGCCTCCCTACCCGATCCGGCGCACAGCCGAAAGAACTTCCCCTAAGGCCGTTTCCAGTGCCTGAGCGACTGGAAACTGGCCTGCATGGGCAAGCTTCGTCAGTTGGTTGAGGTTATTCCCGAGAGCCGTTAACTGACGGATAGTTTCGGCTGCAACGCGTGTCGGTTTTGCCTTAGGCTTCTCGCCCAAAGCTGACGCGCGCACAAATGCTGCATGGGTTAACCCGCTGGCCTCAGCTGCTTCTTGCAGCTGCGCGAACTCTCCCGCTGTGAAGTAGGCCTTCACGCAGCGGGTCCGTCGTTCGCTCTCTGGCTTGCGGTAATCCCTGGTTGGCATTTGTCATAAGCTCCCGGCGCTTGAGGGCAAGCAGGGCGTCGAGCCAACACCTCCAGGTGGCGATGAGATTGCCCAGGTTTGGAGACCATTTTTGGGCCCAAACCTCCTGCTTGCTCCTAAAACCAACACTACCCTTTACATAAAACGCTACAGGCCGACTAGGAACACTTCAAGCTTTAACATAAACTATATGTTTTACTCATCGACACGTCAGCACACAGGAAGCCCAAATGTCAAAAGGTGCAAAATCTCTACTAGCGGCTCTCGGCATATTCATCTTTGCCTTTCTGTTCTCCAATATCATCCCGAGTTTCACAAAACCGCTGATCCAATTGTCTTTTGTCAGCTGTCTCGGGTACGGCCTTTACAGGGTCAGCAAAGATAAATACACCGCTTCCATGGCAGCCAGGACCGATGAGCCGAAAGTTACAAATCCAACCCTTCTCGAAGCCGCTCGTGCCGAAGGCGAAAAGATAAAGGCCGCACAGCAACACTCAGTCACGCCAGAAAATGACGATAGGGCCAAACGCTGTTCAGAGATCCTCTCTCTGATGGATGATGAGGCAGCGATTGCCGTGTTTAATGCGGGGGCCGTCATGACGGATGAAGAGCATAAGAACTTCAAAAAGACCGTCGATCGAGAGACCAGCGAACCGCACAAGTTTCAGGGAATAGATGCCCAGGCGCTGGGCAACGCCGCTGGTCACATTATCGGAAGGGAGATCGGTAATTTCGCCCGGAACCTCTCAACCGGACGCTATCCAAACGATGTGTCCTTTAGCTCCGCAGTTGGCAGCATCTCTGAGTCCAACCGCCAATTTCTGAGGATTGGAAGCATCTTGATGAAACACGAGATTCTTGAACAGGAATGGTTAGAAAGCGCCCTTGCTAGCGTGATCTTCACGAGCGGGAACCAGTCGGTACATGAAATCAAAAACAATGCGGAACGTTGGACAATTGCGTTCAAGGTGTTGTTAGAAACACTGGGAAACTGCCTAGTGAATGAGGACCATCTCCAGCAAGAGATGGTTAGCATCACTGCTCAAATTCAAAGAGAGCAGCCACACTCCAAAGTTGGGCAGGAATTGGCGAAGCTGGCGGATGGGGGCGCCGCCTGGCTCAACGGTGCCGACATTCCAAACAGCATCTACAATCCGATCTTGGGAAATGGCCTCTTCTTGGGTGAACTGGAAGACGGAACCCGGCTGAACTACGATGGTGAAGGGTCCCTCTTCACCATTGCTCCTCCCGGTGCAGGCAAAAGCCGTTGTCAGGTCATCCCAAACTTACTGGTCTACGATGGTCCCGCGATCGTGCTCGATATCAAGGGCGAGTGCTACGAAGATACAGCCGGACATCGCTCGCAACGATATGGCAAAGTCATTCGCTTTGCCCCTCACGATAAAGAAACGTCGGCCCGGTATAACCCGCTTGAGTTCGTAAGAAGTGACCCGGAGCACATCGCATCGGATGCCCGCAAAATGGCAGACATGCTGATCGTCTCAGATGGAAGAACAAAAGACCCTTACTGGCAAAATAAAGGCCGAGATTTTCTAACAGCCTATATTGCCTTTATCGCACTCCTTCCCGAAAGTGATCCAGAGCGTACGATGCAGTCGGTCATGGATATGATGTCACCAACTGAGGACATGCTCACAAACGCTGTCGATGAGCTACGAAAAACCGGGATCAAATATCTTGGTCGGATCGCAAACCAGATTACGACCATGCCGGAGAAACAGCGGGAATCTGCGATGGACGTCGCAAGAGAACAGCTTAGTGCGTGGGATTTGGGCGACCTGGACAGTGTAACAACCCATTGTGATTGGAAGCCGGAGGACTTTAGAAGCTCAAGCAGCCCAACAACACTTTACCTCTGTGTTCTACCTGAAGACATTGACCGCTTTGCATCTGTGCTGCGGGTAATCATTGGTCAGCACCTTGAGTACTTCATGAAGGAGATACCTGAAAAAGCAGAACGACCCATTGTCTTCTTCCTCGATGAAGTGCCACAGCTTGGTAACTTCGAACCACTTCCCAAAGCTGCGTCTCTTGGACGGCAGTATGGACTACAACTCTGGCTGTTCGCACAAAACCGCGACCAGATAGAGAAAGCATACAAAAGCGCCGACACAATACTTGGCAACGCCGTCGTGCAATGCTGGATGAATTGCGATGAAGATTCAGCAGCTAAGCTTGAAAGAAACCTTGGCACCTCACGAGGCCTTCTGGATGGCAAGACAAAACCCCTTGTCCAATCACACGAGCTGCGGGGGCCAGAATATGATGACAAGATAATTGTCGTTGGCCGGGGTCAAAAGCCCGCCAAGCTCACTAAGCGCATGGTGTTTGATGATCCTGAGCTTAGCGGGCTTGTCGGACTTGATTTCAACTCAGGTAGTGGTAGTGCTGTCGTCGAGGAAGCGATCCCTTCCCCTTCTGCCGTCGACGAGATACCGGAGACAGCGGTTGAGCCTGACATTGGACAGCCAGTTGAAACCAGTCAGCCCAGGTGATCGCAGAGAAGTTCTAGAAGGTACTTTTTCTGAGGGCGGAAAGCGGAAAGCTTCGAAGTCCCAATTGGCCCTCAACCCATTGCTCGCCGAAACAATATCCCTCACCAATACGTCTAAGGATTGCGCCGCCGAGGGTAGCCACGCTGCCGTCGATAAGGGTGAAGCTGGGTGGGTCGAAGTTTGCGACCACATTGCGCCAACCGACACCAATCGACCCAAGTGATCGTGGAGAAAGCTAGAAATTTGTTCGTCTGGGCGACGAAGGCTGGGAGTTCTGTCTCCTCAAACTTCCACGCCTCGGTCACAATTTCATAGGCACGCCGACCCGTTTCAACATCCTGTAGATCACAAATGAACTGCCAATCACGACCATTGTCATCGGGCTGAGCCGGTTCAATCCAATAGTGGACGCTGTGATTGCCGCCATATCCGGAGCTCCGGTTCACATATATGCGCCGAACAACATCTTCCCGTGTCCTGGGGACCGGCCATGGATTAAGTGTGATCATTCTTTAAGCAAATCCCAGCCTGTTTGGATGAACAACCAAATCTGACCGAAGCAGTCCATATCGATGAATTTCGTGCGCTTGGTCAGACAAAGGATGACATATGTCAGATCAACCGCAGACGCCCGGTCCACGTCCTGCTTCTCAAACGTAAGGAAACTGCGGTTAGTTTTAGGTCATCCCATTGGAGAGGATTTCTTTCCGGTAGACGATGCGGCTTCTCGTCTGTTGTCATTATTTCAAACGGGACAGGAAAAATCAGACGACGCAACAAACCAGATACAAAAAGGGTGCTTCACAAAACAGATTTGTCTTTTGAGCAGAACCGACATGTCATGAACGAGACATACGCTGAACTAGCAACACTTCGGCACGTCAGAGTCGATGGCCGAGCAGCTCTAGACTATCTCGCCAGCCAAATCGACAGCCTCGTCTACGAGCTGCAACTCAAGAACCAAAACCTGGAGAAGCTAAACACGACCTACGCAGCCCTCAATCAAGTTCGGTTGTATTTCCAGCTGCACTACCGTGAACAGCCCTTAGATCATTTTCGGCGCAAACTGAACAAGGTCATTTCCGAAGCCGCCGAAAAAGCAGATATGAGAACGGCCGCAAAAGTGAGAATCTTGCTTGATGACGCGGTAACCCATTGCATTGAGTCAGGTCAGCTGTACGAAACTACCGCTGAAGACGCAGCTCGGTGGCTTCAAGTAGCTACGATGGCGAGAGAGACTGCCAGGCAACACCACAAACACACTCAGGACCATTCCTCCGACACAAAGACAGTGTAATTCACTATCTGGCACCCCAATTTCTGGAGGAAGGCGGACGCCCCACCCAAACAAGTTATTCAAATAAATTCAATATCTTACGGTCACAGTGGACAGTGAATGTGTACCACGATTGTGTACCATCTGCCAAAGCATCGATCTTTGAGAATCCAGGTCGGATCTCTGTTTCCCAGAACTCACGCTACCAGCGTTCAAGAAATTAGAATGTCCAACACACTTTTCTGAAGCTTTTCATATGAGAGCCCCGGGAAGGTTCTATCTACATCGGTAACGCCCAACGCATGAACCATGAACGCCCTCACTTTGGCATCTTGCGGTGCGAACCCCATATCCTTGAAAATTCGCACAAGGTTTTTGCGCGAGACGTCATCCAGCTTCTGGATTGATTGTGCAGCAACTTCATTGCTTTTCGCCCAGGCCCGCATCGCGGACATCAGCCGATACCCATCGTCAGCTTCAATGATTCTTCTTATGGCTTCAAGCTCAACAATCGGGTCACCTTTGGCTTCTTCCCGGGCGTGATCAAAGATCAGACTAAGATGGTCGCCGGAAAAGTAATTCGCCAGATCGGTCAGGAAGTCATCAAGGCCCCTGAAATGGTGATAAAAGCTCCCCTTGGTAACGCCCAGCCGGTCGGTCAGTGACTTTACGCTGACACCATCGACCCCTTCGACCCGCAGGATGTCCTGACCGGCATGAAGCCAGTCTTCCTGTAATAGTCCCGTACCCAATCTGCTCATCAAACCCTCGTCTGCGCTACGTCAAACTGATGTAGAACATTTTGCTTGCCATTCCAAACCATACTTGAGAGCATGTTTAAAAGATACCCGAAGGTATTTTTTGTACTCGTTAACTGAGGCATGGGGAGTGTGATGAGGACAGAAACACACATACTGAATGAACTACACGCGATCCGGTATGTGCCGGATAGCGCGGAATACGCCCTCGTCATTTCCCACGGCCTCGGCGGCTATGGCGGTATCTACGATGTCTTCTGTGAACACCACGCTGCCAAAGGCGTCGACATATGGTCTTACGACGCGCCGGGCCATGGCCGTTCCACCATGAACCGCGCCAGAGGCACCTGGACGATGGAAGAATGGGCACAAGCCAGCCGGGACTGGGCAGCTCATGTGAAACAGAAAACAGGTCTCCCCGTCTTTCTTCTTGGATCGAGCCTGGGGGCCGCGGCAGCAATTTCGGCGATCGACGAGGACGCCGTAGACGGTGTCATCATCATGGGCTCCGCCGCCGTCCCTGGCAGCGCACTGGTTAGAGCGGCAACAGAAGATTGGCGTAACCCTGCGGTCAACAAAATCATCGAAAGCCTCGGACGCGCGGTCAGGCTGGACATCGACATCATGTTCAATTTTGACGAGGACTATGGATATAAAGGCGCCTCTGAACAAAAGAAGTCAGACCCGCTCAACACCTGGTCATATGACCTCGCCTCCTGGGCGTCTTTTCTTCAATACGACCCCCCTCAACCCCTCAGCGACAACACCAAGCCGGTCCTGTTCACGGCAGGTACTGATGATCCCAATTTCCCGCCCGGCACCGTCGAAGCGATTGCAAGCGAAGTCGGCGGCCCGGTGAGCGTTGAAATATTCGACGGCGCGCATCATCAGCTAATGCTGTTTGAAACCGATAAATTCTCAACATGCACCGACCAATTTTGTCGTGCCAACATCCAATCCGCGGAGTCCTGAAATGTCCAAACTCAATTCGGTTCATCACATTGCGATTTCCACAGGCGATATGAAAAAGCAAATCGCTTTCTTCAGCGATGTCTTGGGCATGGAACTCATGGCCCTCTACTGGATGCATGGTGCCGAGAATGCATGGCACGGATTTATGAAGTTGGGCGAGGAGTCCTTTGCCTTCGTTTATGTTCCAAAAAACGAAGAGATAGAATCGACCACTGGCGTCACCCATGCAGGCAATGGCGCAGGAGGTTCTGCCCCCGGCACGATGCAGCACATCGCGTTCAATGTGGCGACACGAGACGACCTCCTCCACATGCGCGACCGGATACGCTCCCGCGGCGTCAACGTTCTCGGCCCTGTGCTTCACGGCCTTTGCCAGTCCATCTATTTCGCCGGCCCCGAGGGGCTGGTCCTGGAAGTAAGCACATCCGAAGGTGCAACAGCTCCGCTTGATACAAATGGTACATGGATTGACATGGAAGTCGTCGAGCTTGCGGGCATCTCTTCTGACGAACTCAAGCAATATATGAACCCTGCGCCATACGAAGGCGAAGACGGCGGGGTTGCCCAGCCGGCCTATGACGAGACAAAGCCTCATATGGACTACCCAAGAGAGGTCTATGACTTGATACTTGCGACACCCGATGAGGCCATCATCGCGCAGTCTGCGGAGTTCACAGATCCACCGGCAGACAGTTTCAAGTCCCGCTGAACCTTTCCGCGACAAACCTTCCAACGGAGGATGGCACGATGAAACGTCTTCTCATGGAAGATTACGTGACAACAAAAGAGGCGTTTGAATGGCGCCTTCCCGACACGTTCAATTTCGGGGGCGAGGTTGTGGATTACTGGGCCGAGGACAAGGACCGCCTCGCCCTGATCTGGCTGAACGACAAGGGAGAAGAAAAACGCTTCACCTTTGACGACATCAAGAAGCGAAGCAATCAGCTCGCCAACCTTCTAACAGAGCGGGGCATCGGCAAAGGAGACCGCGTCATTGTCATGCTTCCGCGGCTCCCAGAGTGGCAAATCGCGACTGTTGCTTGCCACAAGGTTGGCGCCGTTCCCATCCCTTGTGTGACCATGCTGACCGAGAAGGATTTGTCCTATAGAGCGGACCACTCTGGCGCACGAGCGGTCATCACGACAGCGGATAATACCCATAAGTTCGGCGACACATTTGCCGCTCAGATTAGTGTCGGAGAAGCACCTGGTTGGATCGACTTTGCGCAGGGGTGTGACAGCTTTAGCGAAGAATTCGTCCCGGTGAAAATGGCAGCCTGCGACCCCGCCGTGCTCTACTACACGTCCGGGTCTACAGGAATGCCGAAGGGCGTGCTGCACGCGGCCCGTGGCCTCTTCGTCTGGCGGGTCTCCGCCTGGTACTGGCTGACGCTTACCCAAAATGACCTGATGTGGTGTACCGCCGACACCGGCTGGAGCAAAGCAGGTACGAGCATTCTCTATGGGCCCTGGAGTTGCGGCAGCGCGGTTCTTTTCTACGATGGCGCCTTTGACCCTCGGATGCGGATCAACCTTCTGGAGAAGTATCGCGTCAGTGTCTTTTGCGGTGCAGCCACCGAGCTCCGGCAACTTGCAGAACTCGACTTTGAAGAACTGGACCTTTCATCTCTCCGCCTGACCGTCTCCGCAGGCGAAGCCGTCAACCCTGAGATCGTCCGGTCCTGGAAGGAAAAAACCGGTTCCGACCTGCTCGATGGCTATGGGCAGACCGAGACCCTGATGACTATCGTCAATTATCCCTGCATGCCGGTAAAACCGGGGTCCATGGGGAAGCCCCTTCCCGGCACCGAGGCCGCCATTCTGGATGAAGACGGCAACCTCCTGGGGCCGGAGGAAGTGGGCCGCCTGGTCATTGACGCAGACAATCCGCAAATCATGCTGGAATATAGCGGTGATCCTGAAAAGACCGCCGCTAACTATCTGATGGCAGATGGCAAGCGTTGGTACGTCACCGGCGACACCGCGCGCATGGATGCGGACGGATACATTTTTTACGAAGGTCGCGATGACGACGTCATCAACTCTTCCGGTTATCGCATCGGACCGGTTGAAGTTGAAAGCGTTGTCATGGAACACGATGCGGTTCTTGAATGCGCCGCAGTCGCAAGCCCCGACCCCACCCGTGGTGAAACCGTCAAGGCCTTCATCGTGCTGAAGGAAGGTGTCACCGGCGACGAGAAGTTGGCGAAGGAGTTGCAAGACTTCACCAAGAGCCAGACCGCGCCTTACAAATATCCGCGCAAGATCGAGTTTGTGACATCCCTTCCCAAAACGGTGACCGGGAAGATTCAAAGACGCATTCTGAAGGCCCGGGAGTTTGGAAACGAATGAGCCCTATGCAGGTTGGAACCTATGACTTCCTGAATCAGTCCCGCGTTGTCTTTGGCAAACCCGCAGACGTTGCTATCGGCGAAGAACTCACCCGGTCAAACATCAAACGCGCCCTCCTCGTCTCATCGAGAACGCTGAGCAGGAAGGAAGAAGCGGCAAAGAAGATCGGTGCGGCCATGAAAGGTACGCTCATCGACATCTATGATGACATTGAGCCCCATGCGCCGCTGCCCAGTGTGTTGAAGCTTGCAGGCGTGATGCGGGAAGAGCGCCCTGATATTGTCGTGACCCTGGGAGGTGGTAGCGTCATCGACACGGTGAAAGTTGCAAGCCTTGCCAAGGAAGCAAATGCCACGACACCGGAAGAACTCATTACCCTACGGGCTGTGGTAAACGAGGCGGGAGAACAGGTTTCCCCCTTCCAACCGGATAGCCTTATCCGTCAAATCGACGTACCGACCACTCTCTCCGGCGCCGAGTTCGGCATTATCGGCGGCGGCGTCGATACCGAGCGAAACGTCAAAGATATTTACAAGCATCCAAAGCTCTGCGCAGAAACCATCATCTACGATCCGGAGCTGGCACGCCTCACACCGAATGACCTCTGGATATCGACAGGCATGCGCGCCGTTGACCACGCGGTTGAAACCATTCAGTCCCGCGGCGCCTTTGCCTTTACCGATGGCCCCGCGCTCAATGCTCTGCGGCTCTTCGGTGCCAACCTGAAAGCTGGCGATCAAAAATCCATGGATCTGGGTGCGCTCCAGTCCTGTCAGCTGGCCGTCTGGTCTTCAACCATAGGTCTCGGTCGCATCCCCTATGGTGGTAGCCACGGCATGGGCCATCAGCTTGGGGCGATATCCGGCGTGCCGCATGGCTTATGTTCATGCGTGCTGCTCCCAGCTGTCCTCAAATACAATGAAGGTATGGCGCCTGAAAAGGACGCGCTTATCAGTGCTGCGCTTGGCACGCCCGATCTCACGGCTTCAGAAGCTGTCAGAACACTTATTCGGCACCTCGATCTTCCTGATGATCTTCAGTCGGTTGGCGTGAAGCGCGAAGATCTCGAAAAAATCGCCGCGGCAAGCCTCGGAACCTATTTCGTCGAAAACAACCTTCGCCCCATTCGGTCTGTTGATGACGCCATGGCCATTCTGGACGTCGCCTGGACGTCCGACTGATCCAAACACCCAAGAACCGAACCGGAGAGGTCCCACCCACTCTCCCCAAGACACAAGAGAAAGCCGACCATTTCCAGCGATCCGGAGGAAATCAGAACATGCAACAAACAGCATCACAGACCGCCGAGGGTCTCACCCCCGAGGACTTCATCGAGCAAGCTCACAGCCTGGTGCCACTGCTGCGGGAAAAAGCACGCGAAGCCGAAGCAGCCCGCCGCCCTCTTGACGAGGTCATTGATGCTGTTCGCGCAACCGATCTGTTCTCCATGATGGTGCCGAAACGCTATGGCGGGCACGAAGCCGATATGGACACCTTTTTTGAGGTCTCATTGATCCTTTCGCGCGCCGACGCGTCGATGGGATGGCTGATCGGTTTCTATATCGAGCACGCCTTCTGGTTCTGCCACTTCCCGCAATCCGTTCAGGATGAAATTTTCGGTGATGCCGACCATATCCTTGCGCCCGCTGCGCTGAACCCGGCAGGTGGCATGGCCCGCGAAGTTGAGGGCGGCTACCAGCTCTCTGGCCAATGGGCCTGGGGCACAGGCATCATACATGCGACATGGGTGATGGCGGGCTGTCTCATGACGAAGGAAGACGGGTCTATCAACCCCATGTTCTTCATTCTGCCGCGCGAAGATGTGGAAGCCGTAGACACGTGGCACATAGCTGGAATGTGCGGAACCGGCTCCTGGGATTTCAAGATCGATGACAAGTTCGTTCCCGAAGGCCGCGCCCGGCCCTTCCTGGACCTTGTCTCCCTGAGCACGGGCATCATGGATCGATACGACGCCCCAATCTACAAAACACCCATGATGGTGCTTCTCACCTTCGCAGCCGCGGCGCCGTGCCTTGGCGCGGCCCAGGCGGCGCTGACCGCCTATCAGGACCAGATCAAAGCGAAGATGGAAACGGCCGGGCCCGAGCTCGACCACGCGAAACTTGCCCTGATCGCCGACGCCGCGCTGACGCTGGAGGCCGCAGAATTGATGATGCGGGATGTGCTGCGCGACGTTATGGAACAGCGCAACACTGCAACCATCGAAACGCGGAGCAAGTGGGCGGCGCGCATCTCGCATGGTGTTTTCCTGTGCCGGGACGCCGTTGCAAAGATCGGCACCTCTGCCGGGGCGAGCGGCAACTTTCTCGACAACCCGATCCAGAGATCAGTGCGCGACATCAACGCGGCCTCCTGCCATGTCGTTTTTAACCGGGAGGCACGTTACTGCGATTTCGGACAGCTTCTCTTCGACCAGCCCATCAAGAATTTTCTTGTATGACACGCTGATCGCTACCCCCCATTGAGAAAAGCAACATGACCAAACTCCTCTATATCGAAGCCAGTCCGCGAAAAGACCAGTCATACTCGTCGCAGGTCGCAAACGAGTTTCTCGACGTTTACACAGCGGAGAACCCGGATCACGAGATCGAACACCTGCCGCTCTTCGAAGTTGACCTGCCCGACTTTGCCGCAGAAGGGGCAACCCAGAAGATGGACAACCTTATGGACGTCATCGCCGGTGGGTCGGGCATCGGCAATGTCGGCGAATGGGCTGGCGTATTGAGCGAGATTGAGCGCCTCAAATCCGCTGACAAAGTTTTGCTGTCTGCCCCGATGTGGAACTACTCCATCCCTTACCGGCTTAAGCACTGGATTGACCTTGTCGTACATGTGGGTGCGACGGTTCTGGTGAATGACAAGTTTGAGTATATCGGACAGATCACGGACCGTCCGCTGCAGATGGTTCTGGCCAGCGGCAGCCCCTATGAGATGCGCTTCCCGCTCGAGACGGACGGTCTGAAAACCGACTTCCAGCGCGTCTATCTGGATCACATTTTCCGGTTTGTGGGGTTCACCGATATCCGGCTCATCAAGGTACAGCCGATGGGATTGCCCGGTCCCGATCTGGATGAAGCTTTAGCCACAAGCAAGGCAGCAGCCCGCGACGCAGCAAAAATCTTCTAGAAAACGCGCCTGCGTGAGCAATAGTGATGCAAGTGAGGAAGTCGTTATGAACAAAATCCTGAAAGTACTTGGCGTTGTCGGTCTTCTGGCGGTTTGGCTGGCGCCCGCTCACGCCGAAACCAGTCAGAAACCAAACTTTTTGGTCATCGTCGCAGACGATCTTGGGTGGTCAGACCTGGGATTTCTCGGCAGCTCAATCCGGACACCGAACCTGGATGCACTGGCGCAGCAGGGTGTTTTCATGTCTCATTTTTACGTCGCGCCGACATGCTCTCCGACACGGTCAATGCTCATGACAGGCGTAAGCAACCAGGCCGCCGGTCTGGGAACGATGCATGGGATGCAATCACCCAATCAGGTAGGCCAGCAAGAGTATGCCGCCCAATTGCATGATCAAGTTTTGACCGTCGCGGAAATGTTGCAGGCGCACGACTATGTAACATCCATGACAGGCAAGTGGCATCTGGCGCTCGACTCAGATCAGTATCCGAACCGGAGAGGTTTTGATCATTCGTTTGGTTTGATCCAGGGTGGCGCCAGTCATTTTGCGGACCAGATGCAACTCCATGTCGCTGAGGATGTGACGTATCATGAAAACGGAGAAGCCATCGATCTGCCCGACGATTTCTACTCGACGACTGCGTACACCGACAAAATGATCGAATTTATAGACAAGTCGGGTTCCTCTCCGTTCTTTGCCTATGTCGCCTACACAGCGCCACACGACCCACTCCAAGTGCCCGACGCGTGGTTAGACGAATATGCAGGTGTTTTTGATGCTGGCCCCGCGGACTTCAAGGAAAGGCGTCGGCAACGGTTGGTAGAACTCGGGATAGTTCCAGCCAAAGCGGAGATGGCCGAGACGTTGAATTTTCCATCATGGCTTCCGTCTTACAAACGTCCCTGGGCAGAACGACCAGCTGATGAGCAACAGGCCGATACGCGCCGCATGGAAATCTACGCATCAATGGTCGAGTTGATGGATCAGGAAATCGGCAGATTGCTGGCTCACCTTGAAGCAAACGGCAAACTCGAGAACACCTACGTGATGTTTCTTTCCGACAATGGCGCTTCAACGACAACACCACTGGTCTACCTACACAATACGCGAGAATGGGTACACGAGAACTTTGACCTCAGCGTCGATCAGATGGGACACCAAGCAAGCTTCACAACCATGGGACGCGATTGGGCAAACGTCAGCAATACCCCATTCAGAATGTTCAAAGGAAGCGTTGCCGAAGGGGGTGTCCGGTCACCGCTCATCGTTTCAGGTCCTACTCTTGAGAGTAACCTGATTAACCCTGCCCCAGGCCACGTCATCGACATCGTACCGACAATTTTCGACTTGGCCGACATCGAGACCGATCGGCACCCTCTTTACGAAGGAAAATTGCTTCCGCGCGGCGAGACCCTGGTTCCGTTGTTGCGGGATGGGACGACAGGCAGCGAGCGCATTTTGGTCACAGAGCTCTTCGGCAGCCGAATGGTTCGCCAGAGCAAATGGAAAGCGGTCTACTTTGGTCCGCCTTTGGGAGATGAGACATGGCAGCTGTATGACATCGTTGCCGACCCAAGCGCCACAACGGACCTCGCCGCCGACCATCCAGAGATTTTGAACCGCTTAGAGACTGCGTATGATGACTTCGCTGCGGAAAACAATGTCATTCCGCCGAACCCACCCCTCACAATGCGAGTCGACTCTTTTTACGAAGGTGAATGCAACTGGTGGTGCAACATCCGGTTTCAGCTCACCAATTTGATCATCAATTAGACGCCGATTGATAACGGCCCCAATGATACGCTCAGAAACCCTGGGGACAAAACGGTCTTCTATCATCCTTGTGTCGAAGAGCGATTGCCCGATCAATTAGGTGACCAACGAATTTCAATCAACTCGATCTTGATGGGACGCGAGATCTGCAGCTCCTTGTGTTTGCGGTTCAGCTTCAGCTGGCTCTTCGTTGGAACCCGCCCTCCACTCTAGAAGGAAATACAAAACCAATCCGGCGACCAGTCCCCATGCGGCTCCGTATGTCGCAAGGACGACGCCCATTGTACCTGCGACACCCATTTGCGTATTGTTTTTCATTTCATCGGCGGCAACGCTGATGCAAAGGTAACCGGTCACCAGCAGGGTAACCGACAATGCGATTGGTAAGACTGGCTTGAATAAGGTCACGAGAGGCAAAGCGAACAGGGCCAATAACAGGACAAAATAGAATGTTCCCGCGCCACTATAAATGGAGTCCATTGCTCGGCGTCCGTACCGATAACGCTCGGCCATCGTGACCATAACACCCGTGAACAACGGCCCTGCGAGCCCAGGGAAAGGCGCGAAGAAGCTATGGATCAAGTTGCGAATACCGGTCACCAAGTGAATACGGTCAACATTTACATCAATGTCTTCATCAGGGCGTAAATGGTCGACGCGCGCCAGAACACTCTTTCCAACAATGATATCTCCAAACGCAATGATGTAAGCGATCACGGCCGTCGGCACAGCGAGCAAGAACATATTGGCGTTTGGCATACCTATGCTGAATGGCAGATAATGCCACATCTCAGCAAAGGCGGGTTGTGTGAAACCATACTCGATCTCAGGCAATGGATACTCGCCGAGCGACCAACCGATCGCCATTGCTGCGATCGCACCCGGCACCATGCCATAGCTGGACAAGGCTCTGGCCCATCGGTTTGTTTCGGTCATGCGAAGGAAGGACTGTGAAAACAACATATAGGCCGTGATGACAAAGCCGATCACGAGCGATATTGGCGTGGCAGCAAGCCGGCCGCCTTCGGCGATTTCGCCGGTGAACGCGGCGATGCCAGCGCCCATCAAAATACCGGCTTTCATCGACTGTGGGATGATTTCCACCAGCTTTGATCCCAGGCGCGTAACGCCTAAGATGAAAAAGATGAGAGTCACGATCAGTTGCAAGGCAATCATTGCTTTTATTGCGTCAGGGCCCGGTTCAAAATTGCTTAGAAACAGAAGCACGACCGGGATAGCGGGCGTGATCCACCCTGGCACCATGGGAACGCCCAGAAGACTTGGCAGCAAGAAACCAAGCGCGCTCACGAATACGTAAGCCAAAGCAACATCATAAGGCAGCCCGAGATAGCGTTCGAGAAGCGGTATCATTCCGAGCGCCACCACAAAAATGATTAAAGCCTGGATCGCCTCGACCAGTTCCAAACGATAATGGACAAGCGGTAACCGCACCTTGAACGGACCCAAAGGCCAATAAGGCTGTTCTTCTCCGTGTTTTCTCTTTTTTATCACTCGCTCGACCCCCCGTGTAAATACCCCCCGTGATTGTTGTCTGGCTTTGTCACAAACTCAAACTTAAAACGCAGGGCCACATTCTCAGCCCGAATTGACCCTCGAGACCTAAGAAGCAGTCGTGACCGTTCCACAAATTTTGAAAACCAAACGGATCATCGTGGCAGATCAGGCCACAATTCTCATATCACCAAACCCGGACGAGGTTTTTGGCAGGGACAGCTAGCTGAGTGATCGAAGGGATAGACAGGTTTAGAACTGCGTGAGAGCTAGGAC
This sequence comes from Rhodobiaceae bacterium, assembly GCA_003330885.1. NCBI lineage: Bacteria > Pseudomonadati > Pseudomonadota > Alphaproteobacteria > Hyphomicrobiales > Parvibaculaceae > Parvibaculaceae bacterium. The sequence goes on from CP030277.1 coordinate 2,490,552, forward strand.
ATGCCGCCGCGCGCGCCGCCATTGACACTCAGAACCTGACCAGTGACGTAGTTGGACAATGGGGAAGCGAGAAAGAAGATCCCATCTGCAGCCTCATTGATCGAACCGCTGCGGCCCAGAACCGTTCCTGGAATTGGTTTTGGCGCATAGATTTCTTCATTTGTCGGCACATGATCCGGGTCGACTTTCACGCCAAGACGTTCTGCCTGTTTGTGGGGCATGCCAACGTGAATTTTCCGTCCGCCGGTCTCAATGACTTCACTTTCCGACTGAGGCAACCCAAACCGGGTCTGGATCACGCCAAACGTGACCGCATTGCAGTTCACCCGCGAGCGCCCCCATTCCTGAGCAAGTGTTCGCATCAGCCCCAACATGCCTGCTTTTGCCGACGCGTAGTTGCCGGCTCCCGCCAACCCCCACTGGCCCGCCAGCGAAGACACCATTATGAACTTTCTATAAGACTGGCTGCCGCTTTCATCTTCTGCTTTTGCTGCGGCACGGAAGACAGGTGCGCAAGCACGGGCCAATCGAAAAGGAACAATGAGGTGAATATCCAGCATGGCCTGAAACTGCTCGTCAGACATGCTGTGAATGCCCCCATCCCAGGCATACCCGGCATTGTTCACGACAATGTCCAACCGTCCCCGCTGCTCAATCGTTGTTGAGACGAGCTGATCACATACCCCTTCAGAAACCAGGTCTCCAACGAAAGCACTGGCGCGCTCCTCACCAAACGATTCATTGATCGAAGTGCAAGCTTCATGTGCAGCCTTCTGATCTACGTCCGCGATAACCACGTGAGCTCCGTTCGACGCAAGCATCTCAGACGTAGCACCACCGATCCCGCGGCTACCGCCCGTAACAATCGCAACCTGTCCAGCGAGAAGCTCGCTCTTCAATGTAGGTTTGGTAAGCACGTTATTTCCCTTTCCAGACAGGTGGTCGTTTCTCGGCAAACGCCTTCAGGCCTTCACGCATGTCTTCAGATTTCATAACAGGCCGTGCAAATGTCATCTGTTCAGCCCATGCGTCCTCATCGTCCCATTCATATGCTTTGCGAACGATTTGCTTGCTCGCCTTCACGGCAAGCGGTCCGGCTGACAGCACTTGCTCAGCAAGTGAGATGGCATCCTTCAGTGCTTCTCCTGGCTCTGAAAGCACATTCACCAAGCCAAGCTCTGCCATTTTGGTTGCTGGCCAAGCCTTACCGGTGAGAGCAAGCTCCATCGCCAAGTGATAGGGAATTCGTTTCGGCAGGCGAAACAAGCCACCGCCCACGGCCACCAGAGAACGAGCCGCTTCGGGAATCCCCATCGTCGCAGTCTTGGATGACACGATGAGATCGCATGAGAGACAAAGCTCCAATCCACCCGCAAGCGCATGCCCCTCAACTGCTGCAATAATGGGCTTCTCAGGCGGCTTGGCCATTATACCGAAGCCCCCTCTTTTCTTCGAAACGCCCATGTCGCCATGCGCCGCCGCAATCAAGTCCTGACCAGAACTGAATGCTTCATCGGAGCCCGCAATGATTGCGCACCTCAACTCATCATTCGCTTCATAAACATCGATCGCATCTTCCATTGCCCGTGCAGTCGCACCATCAAAGGCATTCCGGCGGTGAGGTCGGTCTATCCGAATAATGAGAAGATGGTCCCCATGTCTTTCGGTCTTAATTGCGTCTGTCCCCGTCGGCGCCGCGCCCGGAACATCTGAGTGATTACTGGTTGACACTGAAGCCTCCATTGACCGGATATGTTTGACCCGTCGTCCAACTGGCCGAGTTCGATGCGAGAAATGTAACCATGGCAGCAACATCACTAGGCTCACCCACCCGACGAATGATGTAGTTGCGAAGCACCTTTTTCATCAAGTCTTCGTTCTGCGTCATGGCCCTTACTGCGGGCGTATTCGTGGTCGCGATTGCCACACAATTTGATGTGATGTCGAAACGGCCAAGACTGCGGGCAAGACCACGCATAAAGCCAGCAGCACCTGCTTTCGCGCCGGAGTAGGTTTCCAGGCCACCTTCGCCAACACGTCCGGCGTCACTGATAATCGAGATTAGGCGCCCGCCTTTTCCCGCTTCAATCATTCCGGGAATAGCCGCACGACAACAGTTCATCACGCCATAGAGGTTCACCTTCAAGAATGCATCCCATTCCTTGGGATCACTTTCCCAGAATGGGCGGCCGGAGAGTGCACGCGGATCAGCACCTGCATTCCCGGCATTGTTCACCAGGACATCGACAGCCCCAAATTCACTTGAGGCCGTGTCGATCATCGTCTGGACGGATGCGAAATCGGTGACATCGGCCTGCAGTCCCAACGCCACCCCACCATTTCCATTGATTTCATCCGCAATGGCCTCTGCACGCTCGCCAACGAAATCATTGACAACAACCTTTGCACCTTGCGCCGCGAGGTATCGCGCCGTCTCCGCCCCGACGCCTTGTCCTGCGCCGGTTACCAGCGCAACACGGCCCGTCAAATCTAGAATGTTCTTCTGTGCCTCAGACATTGCGCTCTCTTCCTTCCCAATACGGTTTTCGTAGTTCGTTCTTCAGAACTTTCCCCATCGGACTCATCGGCAAGGAGGAAACAATTTCGTATTCGCGCGGCTTCTTGAAAGAAGCGAGACGTCCGTCGAGGAATGCCGAGATATCCTCCACGTCGATCGCCGCGCCTTTTCGAGCAACGAGGAAAGCAAGTGGTTTTTCGCCGAATTCCTCATGCGGAATACCAATGACAGCGCAATCTTCAATGTCAGGGTGTTCGACCATCGCTTTCTCGATTTCAGCGGGGTAAATATTCACACCACCAGCGACAATCATGTCTTTGATGCGATCGGTGATGAATAGATATCCATCCTCGTCCAAATGGCCGACATCACCGGTCCGATAGAAACCGTCCTTGACGGTTTCCTCACCCAGCGCCTCTCTCCCCAGGTAGTTCTTCAAAACAACCGGTGTGTTTACAATGATCTCACCAGTCTCGTTCGTCCCGAGCCGAGACCAGTCGTCATTCGCAATTTCTATCTCGACACCCTCATAGGCCCTGCCACTGCTGCCCGGTTTTCGCAGTTGGTCTTCAGGCGCCATAAACGAGATCATTCCCGCTTCGCTGCAGCCATATGCTTCCCAGAGAACCGGGCCGATCTTATCGATGATCCATGTCTTTAGTGAAAATGGCACCGCCGCCGCACCAACGTTGAGTGCGTGGATGGATGAGAGATCGTGCCGCGCCACGACTTCTTCCGGCAGGGATTGGATCCGCAACAACATAGTTGGAACACTGGTCCAGACCTGTACGTTATGTTTCTCGATCAGCTGAAGAGCTTCCTCAGGATCATATGGGTCTAGCAGGATTGCCGTTCCTCCGCGCGCGCACGCTGCCGTAGCGGAGGCCGGACCAGCACCGTGGTGTACAGGCAAAGTCATCAACACCACACCCTCGCTCGGCACTGGCGGAACTTCGCCAACAGCCGCGCCATATTTCAAGAGTCTATCGAAATCAACGGAGGCCAGGTCAACTGGAGGAACGCCCTTAGGAGCGCCTGTTGTACCGGATGTGTAGAGCACCATGCTCGGACGAAGCGGCCCGAACCTCGGTGTGAACTTCTCTGTTTCGAGAAGCTCTTCCAGCCGATGTCCATCCGTTCCCTTCTTTTGTCCGACGGTTATCAGAAGTCCGCAATCAAGATCACCCAACAACGCAGCATCAGCGTCGTCACATGCGAGCCCCTTAGCACCGCTGTCTTTGAGGATATGGAGAACTTCATCAGGCGTGAGTTTCCAGTTCACAGCCACTTGAGCAACATCCAGCTTCTGGAGCGCACGCTGAACTACAAACCAAGGAAAATCGATCCGGAATCGCATCCCCAACCGGTCTCCCGGCCGAAGCCCGAGATCAAACAGGCGCTCTGCAACCTTGTTCGACATCTCATCCCACTGGGCATATGTCAGCTGGCGATCACCTTTGATAACCGCGACCGCGTCGGGTGTTCTATCTGCCCAGAATTCTGGGCTACCCATTTCAGGCTCAGTTCTCACAACGACGTCCTTTCAGCAAGAAATCAAGATTGTGAAGAAAGCGCGGCTTCAATGAAGTAGTGACATTGCTCGCGCATTCGCTTCACATCGAATTCCGAAGGCGAAACCAGCGAAGTCCCAGCGATGCCGCGCAACATCCCGAGCAACGCCGCCGCGAAAGCATCAATATCAACACCGGGTTGAACTGATCCGTCGGCGATGCCACGCTTCACGCAATCCGCGATACCGGATTTTGCTCGAGCATCTGCCTCAGCAAATTCCCCCTCGACAGCCATGCCCGGAAACGCTTCGCCCCACATCACAAGAAAAGCGCGAGAGTATATCTCGGGCGACATATAGACACCGAGATAGGCGTCAGCGAGACGAAGCACATGCTCAACCCCGGTCTCCTCGGAGGGCAGTTTCACGCTTCCGATAAAACTCTGTTGGCAAAGCGCCGCAAGTTCGGAGATCAGCGCGTCCTTCGTTCCGAAGTGTCGGTTGACTAATCCCCGGCTGTATCCAGCCCTTTCGCCAATGTCAGCAAGTGAACTCCGTTGCACGCCTTGTTCGGCCACCAGCTCAGCGGCAGCCTGCAATAGTGCCTCCTTGGCACTCTGCCGACGCTCCGCCTGGGTACGACGACCCTGAATTTTGTTCTGGACAACCATTCCTGAACGCTACAAACTTAGTTGCTCATCGTCAACCAACTTTTTGAAAGACTTCGAAATGGATCGAATTGCCGCAAAACCCGGGCTCTACGACCCGGCCTCGTTGGTGCCCCAGCTCAACGGCACTCGCTGCTCTGACTGCGGCGCAACCTTCTTCCCCCCCTTACAAACAGGTTGTGAGAAATGCGGGAGCACTGGTCTTACACCCCTGAAGATGGAAGCGTCCGGCACTCTACATTCGGTGGCAACGGTTCACATGCATATGGGCAAAGACATCGAGGCCCCTTTCACGGTCGCCGAAGTCGCGCTGGATAGCGGCCCGATCATTCGAGCCATGCTGGCGGAACCTGCTGATCTGAATGCAATTGGCAAACGGGTTTCTGCTCAATGGGAAACGACAAAGACTGATGAAGACGGCAACGAAGTCGTCGAACCCTATTTCACACTCAGCACAAAAGGAGGCGTCTGATGCCCCGCCATCTCAGCGACTTCCGTACCGTCTCCGTCATCGGTGTCGGGCTGCATCCCTATCAACGTCCAAGTGAGACGCCCTACACACAGCTAGGCGTCACAGCGATCAGACAGGCTCTTCAGGATGCGGGAATTGAATGGTCCGAAGTTCAATCGGCCTACACGGGCACAGCAACCACATCCATGGGGCTCTCTCGACTTATGTATCGCCATCTCGGCGCCACAGGCATACCAATGACACAAGTCGAAAACGCGTCGGCTTCCGGCTCTTCGGCATTCCGCCAAGCGTGTTTTGACGTCGCGTCGGGCCTCGTGGACGTGTCGATAGCGGTCGGCGTCGACAAACCTTTGAATTTCTCAATGCCGCAGAGCGCGGCGGGCGTCAGAGATTTAATGGGTGGGCGCGTTGTTCCATTTACGCACTTCGCTCTCCTAGCCAACCGCTACATGCATGAAACCGGCGCGACTGCGGAGCAATTTGCACAAGTCGCCGTCAAAAACAGCATGAACGGTGCGCTCAACCCCAATGCGCAACGACAAAAAGTCCGATCGCTGGAAGAAGTTCTAGCTCCACCGGAAATCAGTGGTCCCCTTACGCGACTACAATGCTGCCCTATTGGCGAAGGGGCAGCTGCTGTCATCATTGCATCTGATGATGCGATCCAACGGCTCGAACTGAACCAATCAAGGTCCGTTCAGGTTCTTTCTTCAGCACTTCGATCCGAAACAACTTACGAGAACGAAAACTTCGATGCAGCACTAACACGCGACACGACAGCTGAAGCGCTCAGTGCTGCAAATCTGTCAGCGTCCGACCTCGACATCGTCGAGTTGCATGACGCATTCACTGTCGAAGAACTTCTCTATATCGAAGCTATGGGAATATCGACACCAGGACAGGCGGCAGCCGAACTCTCAGAGGGCCAGTTCACTATCGGTGGCCGCGTAAGCGTCAGTCCTTCGGGCGGACTCCTGAGCATGGGGCACCCAATTGGTCCCACTGGAGTTGGGCAGATTTGTGAAATTACAACGCAGTTGCGCGGTGAAGCCGGGGCCCGACAACACAAAGGTGCACGGACTGGCTTAGCACACATGGTCGGCGTTGGAGCCGTCTGCGCCGTCCATGTATTACGCGCGGCCTAACCAAGCAGACCAATTTCGCGGGCGGACCGTCCAAGATGGTTCGCCCGTCCTACGTATACACCCATCTGCATCAAAGGTGGTTCGCCGGGCGAAAGCTCCAGGAAAACTTCAGTCGATAACACGTGAGATATGTCGCAGATTCCTTACTGAAATACAGGAGCATTGGTTGCGGGGAGCGGATTTGAACCACTGACCTCAAGGTTATGAGCCTTGCGAGCTACCAAACTGCTCCACCCCGCGACAAACAATCCAGCCAGATTACCAAAGAGACAGCACGAAGTCCATATTTTATTCCGTATACTGATTATTAGGCACCAAGAATTCCGCCAAACACACCAGAGCCAAAGGATTTCTCATATTGCTTCAAGCCTCGAGTCGCCCAGGGCTAGGCTTGACGGTGCGTTGAACGTTCGTTCTGCACCTAAGCTCATTTTCCGATCTCAGGATTGCACCTACTTGGCTGCAGCACCCAAGTGCCCCCGCTGCAATTCTCCTTCGATGTCAGATTTCTCATCAGCGGACTGCCGGACATTCACCGCTGCCGCATTGATGACGTTTTTGATATGAGCAGCATAGTGCTTCTCAATAATCTCAACACTCGTGCGGCAGTTTTTCGCCACCTGATAGATATCAGCCCCTTCCATCAACCGTAAACTGATGTAGGTATGGCGCAACGAATATGTCGTTCGCCTTTTTCCATCGCGTGTGTATTTCAGGCCTTCTTGTTTGAGAATGGTATTAAACATACGAAGATGGTTTGTCGGAAACACCTTGTCCATCGGGCTTGGCTTGTTTCGCTTGACAATACGCTGATAGGGCCGGACGGCATTGGGCATGCTTTTGCAATAGCCAACACCTCTCTTACCCCTCGCCTCAATCACCAAGATCGTTTCATTGGTCGCTTTATCCAGTTCGATCTCAACATCCCGATGCTCAATGCTGTACGCCTCATCTGGACGCAGCCCCGTGTTAGCCATGAACAAGACAAAATCATGCAGGTCTTTCGCATGCCTTTTGTACTTGGGATACGTCTCAGTCCGCGCTCGTTTTCGTGTTGCTTCATAGAGCTGCTTGTATTCCTTCGGGCTAAACCAGGGACGATGCTCAACCTTGCCTTGAGTCTTATAGGGGGGTGATAAGTCTGGTAAATGATCCAACCACTCATGGCGTACCGCCGTTTTGAGCACTTGGCTCAAAGTAACGACCTCATTGCGGATCGTATTGCGTGCTGGAGGTTTGCCCGTTCTCGATGTCTCAATTCTGTGGAGGCGGTACTCCTGCACCTTCCCGGCAGTCACCTCCGACAAAACAAGGTCTCCAAAGAATGGAAGTATATGGAGTTTCAAACGATCTCTATGACCACGAACCCAAGCCGGACTCCTTTGCCCCTCTGTAATCGTTTCATACTCGGCTGTGAATTGCTCGGCAGCTTTGCGAACCGTTTTGCCAACCTTTAGTTCGCCGGATCTGCGCATCCCAACGAGACCAAGGTACCAATCCTCAGCGACATCTTTCGCAGCACTCAGGCTTTCTTCCTTTGTGCTATTCCGATGTTGCTTTCCACTCACGCTCGCTGCGCATTGCCAATAGCGACTGTTCGAACGCCGATAGACCTGAACCTTTCCGCCCAGAATGTTGTGTGTCGTCATGCTTTCCTCCTCTTTTAGCAAATGCGCGAAAGTGTGTTAGAGGTGTGTTATGGTAACACGACCGTTTTTCACGCCAAATGTTCATTGGAGGTAGAAAGAAAAAAGCCTTCCAAGTCAGAGACTTAGAAGGCTTTTCTTTGGTTGCGGGGATAGGATTTGAACCTATGACCTTCAGGTTATGAGCCTGACGAGCTACCAGACTGCTCCACCCCGCGTCAGGTATCTCCACCGCTGGTGGAGAGCGCGCTTTATATCAGCTTTGTCAGATTTGTGAACCTCCAAAGCGGTCTTTTCTCAGAAAAGAATCGGCAGAATTCTGGGATTTTCACAAAGCATGGGGTGTCGGTCCCCGGACCCTCAAATAAACGGCAGCCTGGCGCGATTGTTCAAGCAGTGCTGTGGCAAAGCCCCAAATCTTCCTTCAGGCAAACGAAGGGAAAGACAAGATGGATATCACCGTTAATGGCCGTTCCTGGCAGGTAGACGACACCGTTGCAGACAGCCCCCTGCTCTGGGTCCTGCGCGACGAACTTGGTCTTGTGGGAACAAAGTTCGGATGTGGCGTTGGCACTTGCGGCGCCTGCACCGTTCATGTGGATGGAGAAGCAGTGCGGAGCTGCCAGACCACTCCAACAGATGTTGCTGGACAGGACGTCACCACCATCGAAGGCCTCGCTGGCACAGCACCGAACGCCAACCTCCACCCTGTACAGCAAGCCTGGATAGACCACTCTGTTCCACAATGCGGATATTGTCAGGCCGGACAAATCATGTCTGCCGCCGCTCTCCTGGCTGAAAACCCGGCGCCTAGTGACCGCGACATCGATCGAGATATGTCCGGCAACCTCTGCCGATGCGGCACCTATGCCCGCATTAGAAGCGCCATCAAACAAGCCGCGCGGAACATTTCCCCAAGCGCCAATCAGGACGCGAGCTAAGCCATGACCCACTCCCTATCACGCAGAACCTTTCTCGCCCGCAGCGGCTGGACCGCCACAGGCCTCACAATTGCCGCGACGGTCTCCGGTTGCAGTCTTGTTCCAGCGCTCCCTTCCAGGAATGAATTGGCCGAGACAGATGCCTTCACCTGGCTTCAACTCAAACCTGATGGCGTGTTTCTTTTTTGCTCCCCGAGACAAGAAATCGGGCAGGGCATTTCCAGCACCCTCAAACTTGTCATAGCTCGAGAACTCGGTGTTGAGTTGAAACAAGTAGAGGTCATTGCCCCTGACACCTCCATCATCGCACAAGCAAAATCCACCGTGGGGAGTGAGTCCATCAAAGACTTCCTAGAGCCCGTCACCGAAATCAGCCAAATCATGTCCGGGACCCTCCGTGCCCGTGCTGCACTGCATTTCGGCACCCAGCCTGCGGACGTGGCCTTCACTGGCAAGGAGTTTGTCTCAGGTAACGGGTCAAGACTGTCATTGTCTGAACTTGCGGCTGGCGCGCCCATTCTATTGGACCCAAGCGAGGCACCAACCGCGACGAAACCGTTGCAGCCAAAGCCGACGAACCACCTTCCCTCTAGCCTACCTACAGATCGGATTGCCGACATTGTGACGGGAGCGCCACTCTTTGCCGGAGATATCCAACTACCAGGCCTCGTCCACGGGGCCTTCATCAGGCCCTCGCAACTCGGTGCCACGCTGTCAAAGGCCAGCTTCGATGCAATTCCCCAAGACCAGATTTTGGCGCGTTATTTTGATGGTGAGCGCGCGGGTCTGGTTGCTCTCACACAGACAACTCTCGTTGAAGCCTTGGACTTAGTGGAAGCAACGTGGGAGATAAAAGAACCTGCAAGCCAGGACGCCATTAACACCTCTCTGGCACTTGTCGAACCTGTCGGTGAACTTGAACACATTGTGCTCGAAACTGCGGGCAAACCGAGTGGACAAGCTGACATTGACCTCTCAATCTCAATACCCTTCGCTGCCCACGCAGCCATTGAACCGAGAGCTGCCGTTGCGCGATGGAGTGAAAGCTCAGGCCCAACACTCGAAATATGGACTGGGACACAGGATGCCTTCTACGTCCGGTCCCACATTGCAAAATATTTTGGACTGAGTGAAGAAGAAGTCGTGGTGTACAGCCAGCGAGTGGGCGGCGGCTTCGGTGGCCGTACCTTGTGCACCGTTGAGCTTGAGGCAGCCTTACTGGCTAAAGAAGCGGGGCGCCCGGTCAAAGTCCAATGGTCCCGACCAGACGAGTTTCAGGAAGGCTTTCACCGCCCCCCATCCAGGCACCGCATAAAGGCGAGTGCGAACGAGGAAGGTGCGCTTACTGACTGGAGTCATGGCTTCAAGTCTGGTCATGTGATTTTCACCTCAGCCGCCATGCCCCCATGGATGCAGGCGGTGACAAGTTTCGCCAGCGACCCGGGAACGGCGCGCGGGGCCAAAATGCCCTATGCCGCCAACAAAGCTGAAGTTGCGTTCTCCGATGTCCGCATGCCGGTAAAGACCGGACCATGGCGTGGGCTTGGAGCCGCGCCCAACAACTTCGCCATCGAAACGGCTATAGATCAGATGGCATCAAATAAAAGTCTGGATCCTCTCGGCTTCCGTCTTGCCAACCTGTCACCAGAACACAAACGCCTATCTACCTGCCTTGAACAGGTCGCGAAAAACGCGGATTGGCAAGGCCGCTCGACAACGGATAGGTCTGCACGAGGCATTGCCTGTGGAATTTACAAAGGCGTGACCTATGTCGCAGTCATCGCAGATGTCGACATCGACCGGGAGACCGGGACCTTTCAGGTAACCCGCTTGACCTGCACCCATGATTGCGGTCGCGTGATCAATCCGGACCAGGTGCGCGCGCAAATCGAGGGTAATCTCATTTGGGGTCTCGGCATGGTCAAAAGCGAAGAGCTCTCAGTCGAGCAAGGGCGCCTAAGCGCCGACTATTTGGGAGATTATCAGATCCCAACAATCGCTGATACGCCCGCCATCTCAATTGAACTGATTGAGCCGGAAAATGCAGCACCAGTAGGCGCCGGGGAAGCCGCTATCGTGGCATCAGGCGCCGCAATCGCAAACGCCGTGGCGGCATTCACAGGGCAACCGACTACTGAGCTTCCCATTCGTCTGTAGCGGAAACGAGCGGCTTATTGATCAGGAGGCACCACTGACTGGATCCAGTCAGCCGTTTGTTGCCAAACACCGGGCGCGAAGGCATAGCGCCCGGAGATCACATAGGCGAGCACCGTCCAACTGGGCCACTGTGATATGAGCTGGTAGTTATAAAATGGTGCCCGCAAAAGTCCGTGGGTCGCCGCCTCCACAACAATCACCTTATTCTCTGAGCGGAGGGGCTCCGCAAGCTCACGATAAATGGCGGCGTCCGCAACCGGATCCACATTCAGATCTTCTGATCCAAAAATGCCGAGAAACGGAACACTGATTTTCGCCAGTGCTCCACGCGCGTCGGAATTCCTATTTAGCTCCACAAACACCAAACGCTCTGCCGTCATTGGTGCACGTGGGATTTCCCGCGCAAGCCTTTGGCGACCATAATAAGCGCCCTGTTCTTCCCAATTGACCGCGCCCCCAACCAGAATGGCAAAGGCAGCGGTCGTGCCAGGCCCCACGGCCTCTGGCACCACCCAACCCGCTTGCGAAAAGCCGAGGAACCCCACCTTGGAGGGATTCACATAATCGATCTGCTGGACCGCGCGGAGTGCCGCATCGGCCTCCCGAGCGCGGTCACTCATAGTTTGATGAAGCCAGTTGCCTTCGCTTTCCCCAACACCCGGCTTATCCCAGGAATAGATACCGACCCCCGCTTCAAGCAGAAGCCGCATCTGCACCAGATAGCCGTCACTGGAGAAACGGTCTTGTGGGCCATCGCCATGAACGAAGATCGCAACAGGCGGGTCATCCGCCTCGCCCGGAAGAATAAGCGTGCCCGCTATCAAACCTTGATCGGTGGAAAACTGAACTTCCGTGTGAGGGTACTCAGACAGGTCAAAGTCAGAAAGCCCCCGCAGAAACAGGAGGCCAAAGAGAAAGACGACCCCGATGAAGGTGAGGACACTATAGAGGACTGTTTTTTTCAAACTCTGAAACCCGGTCTACAAATGACAATGTCAAATGGTGAGACTAGCGTCAGGACGGCAGCGCGGCCACATGCCGTTTGATAATTGTGTTGAGTGGTTCTTTCTGCAGCCCCTCCGGCGAGGCTTCAGCACCTGCCAGCCATTCCTCATAGGCAGGTTCGAGAGAAAACCACTCCCGATCGAGAATGGAGAACCAGGCTGTATCTCTATCGCGTCCCCGATAGACAAGCGCTTGTCGAAATACACCCTCAAAGCGAAACCCCAAACGCATCGCCGCGTTCCGCGAAGCTTCATTGAGCACATCGCATTTCCATTCATAGCGACGATAGCCCAATTCGACAAAAGCCCGGCGCATCATCAGATACATCGCCTCTGTTGCCGCCGGACGCCTCTGCAGCAGAGGTGAAAAAACCAGATGACCCACCTCAATCGACCCAGCTTTGGGATTGATCCTCAGATAACTTGCAATACCCACAGCTTTATCTGTACGACGATCAACAATTGCATAGAACTGCATGTCGTCCTGTCGACAGATCGCCGCCATGAACCTCTCAAAGGCTGGGCGTTCCGGAAAAGGTCCGTGAGGAAGGTAAGTCCAGTTGCGCCCCTCGCGATCCAATACAAACGCATCAAACAAATCGCCCGTGTGTGCCTCCTCATCCAATGGGTCAAGTCGACAAAAACGCCCTTCCATTGTGATGTGCGGTGGGAAAGAAGCAGTGGACCAGTCAGGAACTGCCCGCCCGATAGGCTGCCCTAGCTCATTCAACTCATGCGCGCCGCTGTAAATCGCACTAACACCTTCTCCCATTTGGCTCTTCCTTTGGTCATCCGTCCCCAGTTCATCATGCACAAAACTGGCTCTGTCAAAATGACCATTGAGAAGAAGAGAAAGGGACCAATTCCAGCCTACTTATTGGCCGAGGCCCGCATCTGAGCCTGCAGGTCGCGCGTCAGCTCCCCTTTGCCATCAGGTGCCCAGCCGGGAGGTTGGAACAAATGTCCAAACGCATTCTTCAACGACCCCGATGATTTGATATCTTTGCCCAAAGCAATCCACTCATGGAACGTTGCCTTAATCGGATTGTGGGTCTCAAGCTGATGGCGAATGCCGTACACCACTTCCTCGTCTTCAACTTCGTAGGTCCCGAAGAGACGGTCCCAGACAATGAAGGTGCCGCCATAGTTGCGATCACAATATTGCAGGTTGGATCCGTGATGCACCCGGTGGTTAGACGGCGTATTCATGACCCACTCGAGCGGCCCAAGTTTCCCAATGTGGCGCGTGTGAAGCCAGTATTGGTAGAGATGATTGAGTGACAGAAGCGCAATCACCATGATCGGGTTGATACCGATCAGAAGCGCAGGGATCATGAAAACAGGTTCAATCCACGCTTCCGCGAATGAAGCCCTGAGTGCAGTCCCTACATTATACTGCTGACTGGAGTGATGGTTCACATGCGCTGCCCATCCAAGGCGCACCTCGTGGATCGCGCGGTGATACCAATAGAACAGGAAGTCAACAAAGACATAGGCCGCAGCGATCAACAGCACGCTGCTCGTCCAGTCAATGTCGAAGAAGGCAAACTGATGCACCCAGTAAAATGTCAGCAACACCGTCCCGGCGGCCAACGCGATGCTGGCTGCATAAAAGAGCCCCATCGCCACGGAGCAGAGCGTATCTGACATCTCGTAAAACTTGCGCCGCAGCACCCAGGTCAGTGCCACCTCCCCCAGCAACAACACCAGAAGAATTCCGATTTGGTCCACATCCCGGATCGCCAAGAGCCCCTGAAGAAAGTCCAACATGCCTGTTTCCTTTGCAAAACATATGTTCTGCAAAAAACTTATTACAAAACATATGTTGTGTAAAGGGCGAAAAACGGCTAAAATCTGCGAATGCCAAAAATAGTTGATCACGATGCACGCCGACAGGAGCTGATTGAAGCCAGCTGGCGCGTCATTGCCGCCGAGGGCCTTGAGGGCGTCACCATGCGCAAAATCGCGGCTGAAGCCGGGTGCACGACGGGAAGGCTCACCCACTATTTTGCAGACCGGGAGGCGCTGATCCTGGCCTCCCTCCGTACGTCCTATGACGTCACTGGTGACCGCGCCCGCCAGGCGATTGCAAACAACTCCAGCGATCAGGAAATGCTCCTGCAGTTTGCAGAAGAGATGCTACCCGCAGATGAAGAGCGCTTGCGCGAGTGGAAGGTCTGGATCGCCTTCTGGAGCGCTGCGACTGTCGACAAAACACTCGCCGTTGAAAACGATGCACGCCATCAAGCATGGGCCGATGAACTTGCCGAGCTCATCAAGGATGCCGCGCCCGCAGCCGATGCGAGGCAGGAGGCTGATCTTCTTATCGGACTGATCAATGGCGTAGGGCTACACGCGGCGGTTAACCCCACAAAAGAAAATCTGGATCGCGCCCGAGGGCTTCTTCGCCGCCACATCAGGCAGCTGACTGGCTGATCATTCAGCAATCAAAACGTGAAAGGGGTCGTTCCCAAAGGAACGACCCCTAAGCGTGAGCGCGCTAACTCGCTCGAGTGGCCTTCCTAAGAAGGCCTAGCGTTTTAGGAGGTAAACGAAGGTTGCTCCATCATCCCCTGGACACGCCTACTCTCCCGAGTTAGCGACAAAATCTCACTGGACATCGGGTCACCTCCTTTCAATGGTTGAAAACACCATGAGCATGAACTGATTTGCCAGAATCGGTAAACCCCCAATTTGAAAAAAATGTGGTTTGCTTCCCACTTGCCAAGCTGGCTCCTCCATTCCCTACCGCCATCCATCACTCTCCCTCCTCCATAGGAGGACCGACATATGAACAGTTCAGCACCGAGCCAGCACCCGTTCATCGAGACATTTCGACAAGTCTGGGCAAACCCAACACTCGATGATCTAATGGCCCCATTACGCGAAGACGTCACGCTGATCCAACCGCTCTCAGCGCCGTTGTACGGAAAAGACGCAGCGCACAAAGCCTTCCGAAAAATTCTCAAGCAGTTCCCAGGTCTTCAGGGAGATGTGCATGGCGGGCTTGGAACCGGTGATCTCATCTTCATCGACTGGACGATGATTGTTCCCATCGGACGCAGCGAACAAAGACTGCCCGTCATCGACAAGGTTATTCTGGAGGACGGGTTAGTAAAAGAACGGACAGCCTATTTCGACCCCTCCCCCCTCTTCGGCCCCATTGCACGAAGCCCAAAAACGCTGGGTCGCCACCTGCTGGCGGCATTCCTCTAGCGGCAAGCGACGCGCACAAGAAGAAGGCCCGACATTTCTGCCGGGCCTTCTTCGTCTCAGGTACAAGTGCCTGAAAGCGTTTCCAGGAAAAGTGTGCAGCGGGTTTACGCCAAAACCTACGGCGGAAACGCGAAAACAAAAAGTTACTTAGGGTGCACCCGAACTGGCAGGTCTGTAATGCCATGCACGAAAATCGAGTTCGCACGCGTTTCCTTGCCAACCACTTCGACCTTATCGAAGCGCTTCAGAATCTCTTCCCACAAGATACGGATCTGCATTTCTGCAAGACGATTACCCATGCAGCGGTGAATACCAAACCCAAAGGACAGGTGTTTCCGCGCATTCGGGCGATCGATCAGGAATTCATTTGGACGGTCAATGGCGTCCTCATCCCGGTTGCCCGAGATGTACCACATGGCAAGCTTATCGCCCTTCTTGATCTGTTTGCCACCAAGCTCTGTGTCCACCAACGCTGTGCGGCGCATGTAAGCGAGCGGCGTCTGCCACCGGATGATCTCTGACACCATATTTGGGATCAAAGAAGGGTCAGCTTTGAGCTTCGCATATTCCGCTGGGTTTTCATTGAGCGCCAAGACACCGCCGGACATGGAGTTCCGCGTTGTGTCATTGCCACCAACGATCAGCAGCATCAAATTGCCGAGCAGCTCGAATGGCTGTTGCTTCGACATCTGTGGATCATGAGCCATCATCGAAATGAAATCTGATTTCGGTGGTTGCTGTGCGCGCTCAGCAAGCAGCTTGGAAAAAGTTTCAAGACAGACAAGCAGCTCAGCTCGGCGCTCATCTTCGTCCAAACCAGTGTCGCCACCATCAGGACCAGCAGTCGTAACGTCAGACCAGAAGGTCAGCTTCCGGCGCTCTTCAAATGGAAAGTCGAAGAGTGTCGCGAGCATCTGTGTCGTGATCTCAATGGAGACTTTATCCACCCAGTTGAAAGTCTCGCCCACCGGCAGACTATCGAGAACCTTGCCGACACGCTCACGGATCAGGTCTTCAAGTTCAGCCAAAGCTGGTGGTGCGACCGCTGGAGAAACCACCTTGCGCTGAACGTCATGCTTTGGCTGATCCATCGCGATGAACATTTCAGGTGCAAAATCTTCTTCCAGGTCTGGCAACACAATGGTCGGCTCAGAGGAAAAGATCTGGTGGTTTGTGTCGACATGCATGATGTCCTGGTACCGCGTCACTGACCAGTAATCACCAAGCTCTTCAGAGTGCGCCTTATGAACCGGGTCTTCTTTGCGAAGGCGCTCGAACAGAGCCCAATGCTGCTGGTTGGCGAAGAACTCAGGCTGAGCAATATCGAGTTGCTCAATAGGAATCGAATAGGGGTCGAATGCCTGTTGATCGTCTTTTACGGCAGCCTGGGACATGGTTCCTCCAAAAAGAAAGCGCTTATTTTCACCCACATTAGGTCAATAATGACGCATGCGTCAACTTTACATATGGGGACTCTTGGCACGAGGGTCAAGAGAACGTAAATGCTACCAAACCGGCCTTAACAGCGTCTGACAATGCAAAAAGGCCCGGAAATCCGGGCCCTTTCAACAAAAATCAGTGCGATCAAGACCAACGCTTAGAGCGGGTGCACAACCACTGGAAGGTCGGTGATCCCCATCACGAAGCTGGAGTGAAGCCGTGTTGGCTCGCCCACCACTTCGACACGGTCGAAACGCTTCAGAATTTCTTCCCAGAGAATCCGAACCTGCATCTCACCAACACGGTTGCCCATGCAACGATGAATGCCAAACCCGAAGGAAAGGTGCTGACGCGCTTTAGGACGGTCGATCAGGAATTCATTCGGACGATCAATCGCACTGTCATCGCGGTTTCCAGAGACATACCACATGGCAACCTTGTCGCCCTTCTTGATGGTTTTGCCACGGAACTCGACATCTTCCAGCGCTGTACGGCGCATATATGCCAGCGGTGTCTGCCAACGAATGATCTCGGAGACCATATTTGGAATAACAGATGGGTCTGCTTTCAGCTTCGCAAACTCTTCCGGATGATTGTGGAGTGCGAGCACGCCACCAGACATAGAATTCCGAGTTGTGTCATTACCACCAACGATGAGCAGAATGAGATTCCCGAGAAGGTTCATCGGGTCCATGTCTTTCATGGCGGGATTATGCGCCATGAGCGAAATGAAATCATTGGTTGGTGGCAGCTCTGCCCGCTCTGCATAGAGCTGACCAAATGTTTTCAAGCACTCTAGAAGGTGTTCCCGACGCTCATCTTCCGTCAGGCCATATTCCTCAAGGGTGACCGGGTCAGCAGTTGTAATGTCAGACCAATAGGTCAGCTTCCGGCGATCCTCGAATGGGAAATCGAACAGTGTGGCCAACATCTGCGTGGTGATTTCAATAGAAACTTTTTCCACCCAGTTGAACGTCTCACCCACAGGCAGACTGTCGAGAACCTTGCCAACACGCTCACGGATGAGCGGCTCAAGTTCAGCAAGAGCTGGTGGTGCAACAGCAGGCGTTACCGCTTTACGTTGCACATCATGCTTTGGCTGATCCATCGCGATAAAGGTTTCAGGGTTGAAGTTATTTTCCTCAGCCCGTAGCTCATTCTCCAACGTGGTCAGAAAGATCGATGGCTCAGAGGAGAACTGCTTGTGGTTCGTATCCACAGCCACAATGTCTTCGTAGCGTGTGATGGACCAGTATCGGCCGATAATGTCGCTGTCGCAGAAGTGGACAGGGTCCTCTTTGCGCAGGCGGTCAAACAGCGCCCAATGTTGTTGGTTTTGATAATAGTCCCCGTTCGCCATATCCAGCTTCTCGAGCGGAATGGAATTGGGATCAAAATCTGTGGCTTCACGATCAAGCACGGCCGATTGCGACATGGTTCCTCCAAAGACCAGGCCCCACATGGGGTGGGACCAAAATGACGTTAGCGTCAACTTTCCATATTGGGGCTTTTTCCGCAAGGTCAATCGGTTGGGCATAGAAAAACCGCCGCTCACGGGGGATGAGCGACGGCAGCGCCCTTCTGGGAAGGCGCGAAACCGGACCGATACGCTGTCCGGCTGGGGATTCTGAGGAGCTATTTCGCGTGCAACTTAACCGGCAGATGCGAATAGCCCATGACAAAGTTTGACGTCACACGGACCGGCTCGCCCACCAACTCAACATTGCTGAAGCGTTTCAGGATTTCCTCCCAGAGAATCTTGATCTGCATTTCCGCAAGACGGTTGCCCATGCAACGGTGAATGCCAAACCCGAAGGAAACATGGTGACGTGCTTTTGGACGATCGATGATGAAGTCATCGGGCCGGTCAATCACCTCATCATCCCGGTTGCCCGAAATGTACCACATGACAACCTTGTCGCCTTTCTTGATGGTCTTCCCACCAAGCTCAACATCCTCAAGTGCATTGCGACGCATGTGGGCAAGCGGCGTC
Organism: Rhodobiaceae bacterium; assembly: GCA_003330885.1. NCBI lineage: Bacteria > Pseudomonadati > Pseudomonadota > Alphaproteobacteria > Hyphomicrobiales > Parvibaculaceae > Parvibaculaceae bacterium. The sequence goes on from CP030277.1 coordinate 2,509,262, forward strand.
TGCCAGCGGATGATCTCTGACACCATGTTGGGGATCAGCGAGGGGTCCGCCCGAAGCTTGTCATACTCCGCTGGATTCTGGTTGAGCGCAACGACGCCGCCGGACATGGAATTCCGGGTCGTGTCATTGCCTCCCACAATAAGCAACATCAGGTTTCCGAGATATTCCATCGGATCCATATCCTGCATGTCAGGGTGATGCGCCATCAAAGAGATAAAGTCGTTCTTGCGAGGCTGCGCTTTCCGCTCCTGCCAAAGCGCATTAAATTCCTCAAGGCACTTTGTGAGTTCCTGAAGGCGGAACTCCTCCGTCATGGAATCATCACCCACCTGAGGGCCCGATGCAGAAATGTCCGACCAATAGGTGAGTTTACGCCGCTCTTCGAACGGGAAATCAAACAGGGTCGCAAGCATCTGTGTGGTGAGCTCAATGGAGACACGGTCCACCCAGTCAAACGTCTCGCCAACAGGCAAGCCGTCCAACAGATCACCAACCCGCTTGCGGATCATCGGCTCGACTTCCGAGAGTTGAACCGGTGACACTGCCGGCGTCACAACCTTGCGCTGCACATCATGCTTTGGCTGGTCCATCGCGATGAACATGGGCGGTTGAAAATCAACCGCATCACCAATAACGATCTGCGGCTCCGAAGAGAACTGCTTGTGATGTGTATCTACATGGACAATGTCGTTGAACTTCGTGATCGACCAATAGGGCCCGAATTCCTTTGACTCACAGAAATGAACCGGATCTTCCTTCCGAAGACGTTCAAAATAGGCCCAATGCGCTTGCGCTGGATAGAGCGCAGCTTTCCCCATATCGATTTCGTCAAGCGAAAGGGAATAGGGATCGGGGATAACACTCTCTTCTGGTTTTACGGCAGCTTGGCTCATAACGGTCTCCTCCAGAGCAAACTTCAGTGCTGTGATTCAGGCAGGCGGACGACAATGCCGTCAAGCTCGGCGGTCGCTTTAATCTGGCAGGCAAGGCGACTATTCGCTTCAATACCCTCTGCAAACTCGAGCATGCTGGTTTCCATATCGTCTTTCTCACCGGTCTTGGCGAGCCAGGCTTCGTCGACAAAAACATGACACGTCGCGCAGGCGCAGGCCCCACCGCAATCCCCGTCAATTCCAGGGATCATCTTTTCAATCGCGACCTCCATCAGGGAATGCCCCTCAGCCGCATCCACTTCATGGGTCGTCCCATCATGCTCGATATAAGTAACCTGGACCAATGTCCCCTCCCAAAACCATCAGCGTCAATGACCGCCCCTAACGAACCGGTCTCAATTTTTGCGTACTATTGATACGCATAATGAATTCTAGGACGAATCAGACACAGCCGTCAACAAGGCCGGACCCTGACCTGCGGCAGTTAGGCAAAACGCAGATTTAAAGCTGACGGGCTCTCAATCCTCACCCATACTTCAGGACAGGGGCGCGGTTGCAGCAAATCCACGCCCGGTTTCGGGAGGGAATGAATGAAACGACTGAGTGTCCAGGATGCGGCCTTTTTGCAGGCAGAGAGCATCGAGTGTCCCATGCACATTGCCAGTGTGCAGATATTTGACCTTCCGAAAAAATACGCCAGAAGGCGAGACTTCGTCCCCAACCTGATGAAACGGTTTGGCGACATGAGCGCCTCCCCCCCCTTCAATCAGAAACTGCATTCAGACTGGAGCAAGCTTGATGTCTGGCCGAGCTGGGTTGAGGACGACAAGATTGATCTCGACTACCACATTCGCTTTGTTGCCTTGCCTGCACCGGGAGACAAAGATCAGCTCATGCGGCTTGTTGAACGGCTCCACGAGCCAGTTCTTGATCGCAACCGCCCGCTCTGGGAGCTTTATTTCATAGATGGGTTGGAAGACAACCGGGTCGCCATCTATTTCAAAACCCATCACGCCCTGATTGACGGCGTTGCTGGAATGGCACTTGTTCAGACTGCCCTGTCGAAGGAAAAGAGCGCATCAGGTCCCCTGCACCCGATCTGGCAGATCCCCAAAAAGAAACGCCCTGCCCCCGACAAGGAATCCTTCGTTGCCGCTCTGCGTCACACCATGGAAGATGCCTTCGAACAGGTGAGTTCGCTTCGACAGATCACCGGCAACTTCTTGCGCGGTGAACTGGACAAACTCAGCCACGGAAGCATGCCATCTCTCGGCCGATCCCAGGCACCCAAAACACCCTTCAATGTGGCCATCACCCGACATCGGCATCTCGATGTGTTTTCACTGCCTTTGTCTCGCACCAAAGAAATCGCAAAAGACTTCGGAGCGACGGTCAATGATGTGGTGATCGCCATAAGCGGCGCTGGCATACGCCGCTATCTGGAAGAAATCGGAGAGTTGCCTGACAAGCCTGTATTGGCGGGTGTCCCCGTGTCGGTCCGCCCGGCAGGCGCCGAGCAGGAAGGCAATAATGTCTCCATTTTTGCGGCGACAACCGGGTCTAATATCGAAGATCCTGTCCAGCGCTTGAAGGCCGTCTCCATCTGGGCAGCAACGCAAAAGAAAAAGATCAGCGGCCTCACCTCAACCGCCGCACAAAACTACGCCACCATCTTTGGTCTCTCTGCCCTGATCCCACAATTGGTTGGCGCCGGCGACTTCTCCATGCCACCGACCAATGTGGTGATCTCAAACGTGCCCGGTTGGCGACACCCGCTCTATTTGGGCGATGCAAAACTATCAGCCATTTTCCCGGTCTCGGTCTTGATCGATTATCAGGCGTTCAACATCACGGTTCTATCGCGGGAGGACAGTCTCGATTTCGGGCTCATTGCCGCGCATGAGTCCATTGACGATCTCGGCAAAATCTCCACCTACATGCAGGAAGCCTTTGCTGAGCTGGATGCGGCATCAACCGCCCTTCTCAACGAAGAAGTTGCGCGGGTCAGCGCGAAGGTAAAAGCGCGAAAGAAGAAAAAGGCGACCAAAACCACAGCCACCACGACCCGCAAGAAACCGGCGCCACCTACGAAGAAAACCAAAAAGGCGCCAGCGAAGGCTAAACGCAAGAAGACAACCTAGCGCTTTCTGCTATCACTCGATGGCAATACGCGGAATGTCGCATTCGCCCGGGCACACACTGTGCCGTCCGCGGTCACAAAGGCTTGCGCAAAATCGAGCGTGCGGCCGGTCTTGGTGAAGGGTGAATTGACTTCAATCCACTGTCCGAGCTGGGCCGTCCCCAGGAAATCAACACTGAGATTGACGGTCACCAAGCCTCCGACAGCATCATGCTGAACCGCGCAGGACAGTCCCATCGCATTGTCAGCGAGCGCGCTCAGCAAACCGCCATGAACAAAACCCCGGGAATTTGTGTGCTGTTCAGCGGCGAAAAACCCCAACGCCACGGATTTGTCGTCTGCCTTGGAATAAAGCGGTTCCCACGGGTCTGTAAGGGGGCTTTTTCGAAAATGTGGCGTAAAGCCCTGAGGTATCTCGGTCATTATGCTCTCACGCTGAAACTTGAAATGGGCAGACACTGCACAATTCAGAAAGCACCGACAAACGCGCACCCCTCACCTCGCATGAGGTCATTTCACGTATATTGTGTATATACATAACTTATGCTAGAGAGCTCGGATGAAAAGCCCATTCCCGCCCGACATGACAGATCACTGCATGGTCCTGAAGACCCGTCGGGCCGCCCGTGCCATCACCCGTCGATATAATACTCTGTTGAAACCCTTAGGCCTCAAAAGCACCCAGGCCTATCTCCTGTCCGCTATTTACGGCAATGACTTCAAGTCCGTTTCAGATCTCGCCGAACATCTTGTAATTGAGCGCAGTGCGCTGACCAGAAACCTCAAGGTACTGCGGGATGCAGGTTTAATAACCTCCGACAATGAGGGACGCGGACGCGCACAAAAAGTCGTCCTTACAAAAGCAGGAAAGAAAATCGTCGAAAAGGTCGTCCCTTTATGGACGAAAGCTCAGAACGACCTCCGAGACGAGCTGGGTGAGCGCGAGTGGACCCGTGTTCAGGCAGCCCTCACCGCCGTTGGCAATCTGACCTAAAAATTTCATCAAGTAGTGCATATACATAACTGGAGAAACCATGAGCAAGCGGATTGTGATCACAGGAATGGGGTTGGTGACCCCGCTAGGTGTCGGCGTGGACAATGTATGGAAGCGCCTTGTCGCAGGGAAGTCCGGCATACGAACCAACACCCGCTTTGACGCAAGTGCATTACCGGCACACATTGCCGGCCTTGTACCGGACATTGCAGAAGATCCAGCTGGCCTTGATATGGGCGCGGTGGTTTCGTCAAAGGAGCGACGTAAGGTTGACCTCTTCACCATCTACGCAATGGCAGCCGCAGAAGAAGCGCTCACCCAGGCAAATTGGAAACCTGAAGAAGAAGCAACCCGAGCACGCACGGCGACCATAGTCGGCACCGGGATCGGCGGCCTGCCGATCATCACAGCCGCCAAAGAAACAATGGATGCTCGAGGCTACCGCAAATTATCACCTTTCGTTGTGCCAGCCTTCCTCGCTAACCTTGCCGCCGGAAACCTGTCGATCCGGTATGGCTTTATGGGACCGTTGGGCACACCGGTCACCGCCTGCGCCGCGGGCCTCCAGGCAATTGGAGATGCCATGCGCCTGATCGCAAGCGGCGAAGCTGATATAGCGCTTGCTGGTGGGACCGAGGCTTGCGTCGATCCACTGGGCCTTGGTGGATTTGCCGCTGCTCGCGCTCTTTCAACCCGCAACGACGCTCCCGAAGAAGCGTCTCGTCCGTTTGATAGAGACAGAGATGGCTTTGTGATGGGCGAAGGCGCCGGACTTGTCGTGCTGGAATCCCTGGAACATGCGCGAGCCCGCTGCGCAAAGCCACTCGTTGAACTCACAGGATACGGAACCAGTGCAGATGCTTACCACCTGACGGCGGGGCCAGAGGACGGCTCAGGCGCCGCGAGGTCTATGCGGGCCTGCCTCCAGATGGCGGGCAGCGACGGATCCGACGTCGACTATGTTAACGCCCACGCGACCTCAACGCCTGTTGGCGACCGCGGCGAGGTCGCGGCCCTCAGACAGATCTTTGGTACTCGCATTCCAGAAGTTGCTATCTCGTCCACGAAATCTGCCATCGGCCACCTGTTGGGCGCTGCAGGAGGCGTCGAGGCTGTTTTTACTGCCATGTCTCTCCTCACCGGATTGCTGCCGCCCACTCTCAATCTGCACACTCCGGACAAAGGCATGGAGGACCTCGACCTCACCCCTTTGAAGGCAGCAAAAAGGGATATCAATCACGCATTGTGCAACGGCTTCGGGTTCGGCGGCGTCAACGCGACCCTCTCAATGAAACGCCTTTGATGCGCAATAGATTGTTACAAATCGCAATGAGCGAGAAAAACGCCGACCAGTGGTTCGAGGCATACTCAAACTCTACCGGAGAGCAAACCATGCAAAAACTTCTGCCCCCTGCCCTCGTCGCGATCTGCATCCTCTTGATGGTTGCGCTACATATATTATTCCCGATCGGCAATATCATCGATCAGCCTTTGCTGGCCCTTGTCATCGCAACCATCGGCGTGGGCTTCACTCTCTCCGGCGCGCGGCTTTTTTCCCGCGTTGGCACCAACATCAAAACCTTCAACAAGCCTGACCACCTTGTGACCAGCGGCCTTTTTCGCTTCACCCGAAACCCGATGTATCTGGGTTTCGCCCTCCTCCTCGTCGGTATTGCCATTGGCCTGGGGACCGCAACACCCTTTGTTGTGGTTGTGGCCTTCTTTGTGATTACCAACCTTTGGTACATCCCCTTTGAAGAGCGAAAGATGGAAGAGATATTCGGCGCCGACTATTTGGCATACAAGGCCCGCACCCGTTGCTGGATCTAAATCCGGTCGCACCCGTTGCGCTGACAGCCGATCCCACTCACTATGATGCCAACTGTTTTGGGAGGGTATCATGGGTGAATGGATCAGCAGTCTCGCTGCAAAAGCGGCACTGACATTCTGTGGACTTATCGCCATCACCTCGCCCGCATGGGCTGATCTGATGATCCAGAATGTGACCATCATCGACCCTGTCGCTGGTGAAACAGCAAACCAGGACATTCTGATAGGCAATGGCACCATCGCAGCCATTGGAGACCATGGCAGCATCGCGACTTTCGCACCCGTTGACACGCTCGACGGCAGCGGAAAATTTGTCATCCCGGCTCTGTGGGACGCCCATGTGCACCTTACTTTCGATAAGGGCATCGGAAACACCGCCCTTCCCCTCTTTGTCGCCAACGGCATCACCCGCGTGCGCGACACAGGTGGGCTTCTCTCTGAAATACTCTTGATGCAGGACATCGCAAAAGAGAAAGGTCCAGAAGCCCCTGAGATCTATTTCGCGGGCCCACTCATAGACGGCATGCCGCGTGTCTATGACGGCACCCCCGCCCGCTTCCCGAATATTTCCGATGGCGCCTCAACGCCTGAGGATGCGGAACGCATTGTCGATGAGCTCGCCGCAGCCGGCGCAAGCCTCATCAAGTCTTACGAAATGCTGCAACCAGATGTGTTCCGGGCGCTTGTCGCCCGTGCTACCGAACGCGAATTGCCGGTCACCTCCCACATTCCGCTCAGCATGGACGCTGAATCTGTGATCGCGGCGGGCGTCAAAGGCATGGAACATCTACGCAATATTGGCCTTGCGTGTTCGAACAAATCCCAAGTGCTGCTCGCAGAAAGACAGGCCATGTTGCGTGACGGTGTAAAGGAGGAAGGCAGCACACTCCGATCCTCAATCCACGCTGCCCAACGACCAATTGCCTTTGGGTCTCAGGATGCCGAACGGTGCGGCGCTGTCATTAAGGCGCTCGCCGGCGCGCAGGTCTTTCAGACACCGACCCTCGCCCTGAATACCCGCGGCGCCTTCAGGCAGTTCCTTGAGCCTCGACAGCGCGATCCGTTCCAGTATCTCCCCGCTGCCGTTCGAGACAATTGGAATGCTTTTGCGGACGGCGCCGCAGACACGCCAATTGATCCGGCTTACGTGACCTTTGCCAATTGGTCCCTGGGAATGGTCGGCCAGCTTCATAAAGCAGGTGTACCAATCATGGCCGGAACAGACGCGCCCATCGGCCTGCTCACGCCTGGTTTCAGCCTTCATCTGGAGATGGAGATGCTGGTCAAGGCAGGCCTGTCACCACAAGAGGCCCTGGCAAGCGCCACACTTCGCCCAGCAGAGTTTTTTGGCCTAGAAGAAACAATGGGCACCATCGAAGCAGGGAAAAGCAGCGAGCTGGTCCTCCTCACCGCCAACCCGCTTGAAGAGATCGCCAACACGCGCACCATCGATACCGTCATCACCCGTGGGACAGTTCTTGACCGCGCAGCTCTCGACGCGATGCTGAACAATGCAGCCCCTTGAACCGCCGATCAGGCAGCAACAAATGTTTGGGGAGATTTCCCGACTTCCCTAATTGGTGCGCCACGTTCAACCATGATAGGACGAATCTCACTGAACACTTTCTTGTACTCATAGAAGGGAACCCGCGGAAACAGGTGATGAATGGCGTGATAGTTCTGAAACAGCCATAGCCATGTGATCACACCGTCCAGCCACTTTGGAAAGACATAAACAGCCGTATCAACATACCGCCCCGTCTCGGAGTGCGGGTGATGAACCAGCCAGGCAAAAAAGACCACTGTGATGTAATTGCCAACAATGTTTGCAAGAACAGTCAAGACCAGCACTTCAAGCGGAAATCCAAACGCAGCCAATAGAACCCGACCACCAAGCATCATCGCGACGTCTGCCAAAACAGATACACGCTCACCTGTTGATGCTTTAGGCCACACATTCCTGTAATAGAAGGAATATTGGATCGCCACAGTCTTCAAAGATTTAGAAAACACATCGACTGGACTACGCCCAGCAAAAACATGATCCGGGTCCACATCGACATCATTGGTCGACCGGTGATGAGCGAAATGCTCCGCCTTATGAACCTTGAAAGGGATCAAAAGGATCCAACCGGAGACATGACCAGCCAGAGAATTCAGCCATTGAAACCCGTTGCCGTTCCCAGCGACATTCCCATGTACGGCCTCATGTAAGACAGTATAGACAGCGTAGACCACGACCGATTGCAAAGCGAAGGCAGCTATAAGACCCATCTGGCCGGTAGCTGCAGCGACTAAAATCGCTCCATAGGCAAAAAATAGAACCGATGCCAACAGAACAGTCTTCCAGGCAAACATTCCCATAAACCGCATCGCGACCTGCGCCGCCTCACGATCAAGCTTTTTCGTATCCATTTCCATGGCCCTCTCCTCCCAATGCCGTTTGCGGGGCTAAAGCTAGGGAAAGTCGATTGGAAAGAAAAATTAATACTTGATCTATTTTGATAAGTATTTCTAATGATCAAATGCATCACATCAGACAACTGCAATGTGTAGAGGCCCTGGAAGCGACGGGGCATTTCGGGCGAGCGGCAGACCGGCTTGGCATTACACAATCTGCACTCACACAGAGCATCCAGAAGCTTGAGGAGTATTACGAGGTTAGCCTTTTTGTCCGTGACCGCCGACAAATCACGCCGACACCATTTGGCGAGATCATCGTTGAACGAGCGCGAGAGGCACTTCAATCCATCGCAACCGCAGATCGCGAAATTGAACTTATGCGCAATTTGGAGACAGGGCACTTAATGGTCGGCGTCGACCCGTTTGTCTCAGGTTCGCTCTTGGCGCCAGCACTGAGCAAGATGCTAACCGTTCATCCCCACCTACGCTTTTCGGTTCGGACAGGCGATTGGCACACCTTCAAAGCCTCACTCCTTGAGAGAAAAATCGACCTCTATGTTGGATTCACCCAGTTAAGTTCCGACGACCCCCGGGTAAACCTAAAGCGCCTTTCCATGCCACCACCCATCCCCGTGTGTGGTCCGACACACAAGCTTGCGGGGAAAAGGAACATTCCACTTGATGTGCTCCTTCAGCATCCAATCGTCAGCCCATCGCCGCCTGACTGGTTTCTGGATTGGGCAGCATCTGAAGGTTCCGGACGCACAGTTGAGGATATTCGAGCGCCCTTCTTCCTTGTAGCCGATGACCTACATCTGGTGAAAGAGATTGTAAAACACGGGCATGCGCTTACGGCGGCGCTGCCAGGGGACCTTGAGATCGAAATCAAAAACAAACTTCTCTTACCAATTGAAGTGAAGAACTGGCCCAAAGAAACACCAATCTCGCTAGCGACACTTTCAGGGCGCCCGCTGCCACCTGCGGCGTCTCTTCTCGCTGAGGAAATCACTAAGACCGCCAAAGCGATGCCCCCAGCGTGACGGCTCCCACATGCACTCGTGGGTCACCACCTTCAATAAGGAGTGCCATCCTTGCGAGCCGCATACCAGGTGCCATCCTCGGCGACAGCCCATTTGAAGTCATCATGCGGGTAGTGCACTTCGTCGCCCGGCACACGTGATCCGACAACAAGAAAACGGGCATCTGTGTTCGACTTGTTGATGAGGTGGTGGGCATTCTCCTCCCCGGCCTTAAACCCGACAACCATGTCAGCCCGCACCAGGGTCTCCCCCTCATTGGTGACCAGAGTCAATTCACCCTCCAGCACCATCACAAACTCATCTGATTTTGTATGCCAGTGACGGATGGAAGAACGGGAACCGGGAGGGAGCGTTTCCATCATCACCCCAAACTGTGTCAGTGCGAACAGGTCGCCCAGATTCCGGCTTTCATAGGGTCCACCAAGCTCATGGGGGCCTAGAGCGGCACGATCACTTTCCGCAGGCAGAGATTTGCCCCCCTTAGCGGCATCAACCTTCATTGCATCAATGGCTGGTTTCATTGCCGATCTCCCAATTGTCGACCAAGCTCCCTTCACAACAATCATGGTTCAGCGCAGACTGGCAGTCAAAGACCGACGTCACAGGTGGGGGAAACCATGACCAAAACCATTGCCGAGCCAGCACGCGAGACACCTGTCGTTCATGAGACCGATGTCTTGGTTGTAGGGTCCGGGCCCGGCGGCCTGGCAGCAGCTATCGCAGCAGCACGCTCCGGCGTGCGCGTCGCCCTGCTGGAGCGGTTTGGCTGTTTCGGTGGCAATATCACGGTGGTCGGCGTGGAAGGCTTTGCCTGGTATCGCCACGAAGAAACCGTCGAAGCTGGCGGCATCGGGCAGGAGTTTGAGGACCGCGCCAAGGAGATGGGTGCGGCCGTACCCGAAAGCCAGTCACTCAGCTACGAACTGGATTCTGAAGGCTTTAAGCTGGTTGCCGACAGGTTAGTCGAAGAAGCAGGCATCCATCCCATGCTGCACCGCCAATTTGTCGCTCCCATCATGAACGGCAGCAGCATCGAAGGTGTAATCGTGGAATCCAAGGCCGGCCGCGAAGCCATCCTCGCCAAACGTATAATTGATGCAACGGGGGACGCCGATGTCGCACACCGCGCAGGCGCTCCCACAATCAAAACTCCCCTGGAGGACATGCAGGCGGCATCGGTCATGTTTCATCTCGCAGGTGTCGACAAGCAGGCATTTCTTCAGGGTGTGAGAGACAACCCACAAACCTATAAGGACTGGGAAAACAGCACCTGGCACATGGAAACCGATGGCAAGGAAGATGAGATGTTCTCCCCCTTCCTCGGCAAGCCCTTCGATCAAGCCATCAAAGACGGGGTGATACCTGCAGAGCTTAAAACCATCGGCGGCACCTGGGGCGCTGTCCACGATAGCGGTGAACTGACCTATATGAACCTCATCCATCTGAATGAGTGCGACGGCACAGACCCGGAAAGCCTCACGAAATTTGAGATGGAAGGGCGACGCCAAACGCTCGCCGCCATTGACGTGCTCCGAAAATACACGCCGGGCTGTAAAGAAGCGCGGCTGCGCAATTTCGGCATGAGCATCGGCATCAGAGACACGCGTAAAATCGACGCGGTCTACAACATGACGGAGGAGGATGTACGGTACGAAGGGCGTTTTGAGGACTCGATCGGGATCTATCCGGAGTTCATCGATGGCTATGGCATTCTGATCCTGCCGACCACAGGCCGTTATATGCACATCCCCTATCGCTCACTACTGCCTAAGAAAGTTGAGAACCTGCTTGTCGCTGGCCGGGCAATCGGCGGGGACAAAATCTCTCACGCCGCCACCCGCAACATGTCTTGCTGTGCGGTAACCGGCCAGGGCGCAGGTGTCGCCGCGGCACTCTCCGTCAAACAGAACACGTCCCTTGCTGATGTGAATGTGAGCGCGGTGCAGCAAGAACTGAGCCGTCAGGGTGTGCGCGTCCATTAACGGGCAAACACCAGCTGACGGACATCGCTTCAAGACCTAGGGGTCGAATCTGTCACGCCCCTACGCATAGCCCTGCAGCGATTGCAGAAAAGCATGCACACGGGCAACCGCTTCATCGATCTCTTGCTCCGCAGGCATCTTGATGACGAGCGCATCAACCAATTTGACAAGGGCGACACGGGCGGCGTCATCTCCCAACGAAAGCGGGAGCGTCCCTGCCGTTTCCAAGAGCATCAGCAACTCGTGAAGGCGACGCACCTGCCGGAAACTGCGGGACATAGGTTGAAGCAGCGTGGAGTCTTGCTGCCAGGACCGTCCCCCAAAGAGCTCTTGTGTCACCCGTTGCCCGGCGCCATGGCATTCATAGACAGCACAGCCCCGAAAACCCCGCTCCGTGAGTTCGTCATGCACTTTGCACTGACCACATTCATCAAGATTGGGACAGGCCGTTTCAGCCGGCTTACTGATGGCAAAATCATCCGACACTTCAAACTCAAACGTCACACAGCAGAGCGCTGCACAGTTAGAACAGTCAGACTGAAGCGAGAGAGACGATCCCATAGGACAATCAGCGCCTCGTCTCGACGGGTTTTTCAAGCGCATAAATCACATCGGCAAACGCATCTATGTGCTTGGCCAGCGCGGCGTGGGCATCTTCCAGACCGCGATTGTAGAGAACAGCCCCTGCTTCCTTGGCCAGAAAGTCGAGCAGAAACTCAACATCAAACTGCCCTGCATCCACATCCAGCTCATCCCTGAGATAAGTCATTAACTTAGGGACAAGAACCGCCTTCTCATCAGATGTCAGCTTAAGATCTTCCATAAAACCACCTCACAGATAGGCTAGGGCGCGGACCGTTCGTCATCAAGGGTCGCTATTGCCAGTCCATCAACAATGGACGTGAAGACATCACCCTGTTTCACGGTGACGCTGGGCAGGCATCCCTGGATCGCGTCCGTGACGATCTTCATGGAACTGGATCCTCCGACACTGACAACCGCTTCAACGTTCTGCGCCTCAATCTCCCCTGCGTCCAGGGTCTCCTGGATCGCCGCCGCGATCTCTTCACCAAAACGCAGGAGACTGTTTTCAAGCCCCTCCACGGTGAGCTCGGTCTGCAGCCCGGCTTCAATCAGACTTAAGTCGACCAATGACTGATTGCTGCCTTTATTGTGCGCAATTTTTGTTCGCTCCGCTTCAAAGGCGAGGTCGTGACCAAGCCGTCTCTCCAGAACCTTCACCAGACGAGCGAAGGCGGGACGGTTGACGGCATCGCGTTCCATGCCCCGGGCCAGTTGCAGCGTCTTATCGTCATAGAGAAAGGGGATCTTCTCCCAGGTCGCAAGCTCTGAAAAAATATGCGCCGGCGCCTGTATGGTGCCATCGGCAAAGCGCCGGGTCAGTTGAGCCCCACGCCCAAGCAGTGGCATAAAATGATCGTAAGAGATCTGGCGGTCGAAGTCGGTTCCGCCAACCCGCACACCGTTTGACGCAATGATCCGGACACCCTGGTCTTGCGCCTCAAACAGGGTGAAGTCAGACGTCCCCCCGCCAATATCGACCACGAGCCCGACACTGCCCTTCTTATAGTCGCGGGCACTTTCAAGCGCCGCTGCTTCCGGCTCATACATAAACCGGACGTGTTTGAAGCCAGCCTTGTAGTAGCAGGCCTTCAAGTCCTGCTCGGCGCGGGCATTGCGATCCGCGTCCACCCGGTGGAAGAACACTGGCCGTCCAGCGACAACATGGTCGAACGTGACCCCTGCAAACTCTTCTGCCCGCCCTTTAAGCTGTGTGAGAAACGCAGAAACAACCTCAAAGAAATCAGTGCGCCGCCCAAGCAGCAAACGCTGCTCCTTCATCAAAGGCGTCCCGAGCACGCTTTTGAGCGACCGCATATAGCGGCCCTCCGCCCCGTCCAACAGCGCCTGGTTTGCCGGACGACCTGTCAGTACCTGCTTTTCATAGAGATCGAAGAAGAGCGCCGTCGGGATCGTCTCCCGGCCTTCCTCAAGTTCCGCATGCACAACTTCTCCCGCTGACATATAGGCAGCAGCAGAATTTGAGGTGCCGAAATCCACGCCCAACCAATTGGTCACAGCTCACCGTCCGGTTTTCTTTTGATGTAATGCTAATCAGGGCGCGGAGATATATAGGCAGAGCGTGGCGACCACAAGGAATTTCTGGCTCAGCACGAACTGCTGCGTGCTTCGATGCCGGGGTCCAGCAACCGCCGTTACGAAGTGTCCTTAGTCCGAACGCATACCTGCAATCACCCTGCGCATAAATTCCATAAACAAGGCCTGGTCTTTTTCACTCAGAACGGACAAGGATTCCATATTTATCTGCGCCGCTGATTGGTAGGCCTCGTTCTTAATCTTCGAAGCTTTGTCAGTCAGCCAGATCAATTGAGCGCGGGCATCTGTCGGATGCTTCGTTCTCTTGATAAGGCCATCACGCTGCATGCGGGTCAGGGTATTTGCCAGCGTTGCCTGCTCTATATCGAGTTTTTCCAGCAGTTCCCGTTGCGTAAGACCGTCTCCCTCCCACAATTCGAGCAGGATGGGGAACTGCCCGGTCACGATTCCCAAGGGCTGAATGCGGTGTTGCAGTTCCTTTGCGAACAGCCGGGCTATGTGATTTATGAGGAATCCCGCCGATTTTTCTTTATCAAATGCCATAGTTGAATTTTACACTTGCATAGCAAGCTATGCAATTATATATAGCTTGCTATGCTTTGAACTGTTGAAAGGAAACAAGATGCCTGGATTTGAAGAACTCGACCCAAAAGTCACTTTGGCAGACCAGTTTAAGACCGAAGAGGGGCCTGTCGTTCTAGTCAATCTTTTCACCGTGGATGCCAACGAAGAAGATGCGCTTGTAAAGGCATGGAGCCATGACGCTGCCTTCATGAAAACACAGCCAGGCTACATCTCGACACAACTTCACAAGGGAATCGCAGGCAGCTCAACCTTTGTGAACTACGCGGTCTGGAAGGACGTTGAGAGCTTCAGAAACGCTTTCACTCATCCCGAATTCCAGCACCGCATTGCCCAATACCCCAGGACAGCGATCGCAAAACCCCACCTCTTCAAAAAACTCGCCGTCGACGATCACTGCGTCGCTTAAGCAGAAAGGGAGTTGAATGTCATGAAAACCAAAATCCATGCAACCGCAGGTGTTATCGGGTTCCTGACCATCCTGACCTTTTGGTCTTCGACGGTTATTAGCGAGTTGTTCGCCGCTCACGAAACGATTGCCGTCGTCAAAACCCTGATCCTCCAGGGCATGTTCATCCTGATCCCCGCGATGATCATCGCGGGCGCATCGGGCATGAACCTCGGGCAAAAACGCCGGGACCCACTCACCGCCGCGAAGAAAAAGCGAATGCCCTTCATTGCGGCAAACGGCCTCCTCATTCTGGTGCCTGCTGCAATCTATCTGCAATCCAAAGCAGCCAGTGGGAGCTTCGACACCATGTTTTACGCCGTCCAGGCGATTGAACTCATTGCCGGTGCAACCAACCTCACGCTGATGGGCTTAAACATCCGCGATGGCCGCGAGATGACAAAATACAAACGGGATCAGAGGGCGTAATCGCCCTCTTTCCCAGAGCGTCGAAACACAAAAACGCCGCCTGAGCGGTGAGGCTCAAGCGGCGTTTCAGAAGTCTAGTAAAGAAGGGACCTAAGACAAGTTGATCGTCGTTTGTTTTTGCATTTAGCAGACCTGGCAGCGACCTACTCTCCCACACCTTAAGATGCAGTACCATCGGCGCTGAGGGTTTTCACGGCCGAGTTCGAGATGGGATCGGGTGCAGGCCCCTCGCAATAACCACCAGGTCGGCAAAAGGCAAAAACGCTCAGAAATTCTGAGTTAAACGACAATCTATTTCTGATCTGAACCACATTCACTGTCACCCAATCCATCTGGATGGGCATTGGTAAATGAGAGTAATCAAGCCAATCGAACGATTAGTACCAGTAAGCTCAATACATTGCTGCACTTACACACCTGGCCTATCAACGTGGTCGTCTTCCACGGTTCTCAAGGGAGAACTGGTTTCGAGGTTGGTTTCCCGCTTAGATGCTTTCAGCGGTTATCCAGTCCGTACATAGCTACCCAGCGTGTGCCGTTGGCACGACAACTGGTCCACCAGAGGTACGTCCACCCCGGTCCTCTCGTACTAAGGGCAGATCCTCTCAAAACTCCTACTCCCACGGTAGATAGGGACCGAACTGTCTCACGACGTTCTAAACCCAGCTCACGTACCGCTTTAATTGGCGAACAGCCAAACCCTTGGGACCTTCTCCAGCCCCAGGATGCGATGAGCCGACATCGAGGTGCCAAACAACGCCGTCGATATGGACTCTTGGGCGTCATCAGCCTGTTATCCCCAGAGTACCTTTTATCCGTTGAGCGATGGCCCTTCCACGCGGGACCACCGGATCACTATGACCGACTTTCGTCTCTGCTCGAGTTGTCACTCTCGCAGTCAGGCTGGCTTATGCCATTGCACTCAACGACCGATTTCCGACCGGTCTGAGCCAACCATCGCGCGCCTCCGTTACTCTTTGGGAGGCGACCGCCCCAGTCAAACTACCCACCACACAGGGTCCCGGACCCGGATAACGGGCCGCGGTTAGATGTCAATGAAGATAAGGGTGGTATTTCAAGGGTGGCTCCACCTGAGCTGGCGCCCAAGTTTCAAAGCCTACCACCTATCCTACACATGCCGTCACTAACACCACTGTGAAGCTGTAGTAAAGGTGCACGGGGTCTTTCCGTCTAGCCGCGGGTACCTCGCATCTTCACGAGGAATTCAATTTCACTGAGTCTATGCTGGAGACAGTGGGGAAGTCGTTACGCCATTCGTGCAGGTCGGAACTTACCCGACAAGGAATTTCGCTACCTTAGGACCGTTATAGTTACGGCCGCCGTTTACTGGGGCTTCAATTCGGAGCTTGCACCCCTCCTTTTAACCTTCCAGCACCGGGCAGGCGTCAGACCCTATACGTCGTTTTGCAACTTCGCAGAGCCCTGTGTTTTTAGTAAACAGTCGCCACCCCCTGGTCTGTGCCACCCCCACCTAGTTGCCTAAGTGGAGGTCTCCCTTCTCGCGAACTTACGGGAGCATTTTGCCGAGTTCCTTCAACATAGTTCTCTCAAGCGCCTTGGTATACTCTACCAGACCACCTGTGTCGGTTTGGGGTACGGTCTATAATGGAGGAGCTATTTCCTGGAACCCCTTCGCGGCCCACCCAATCCAATAAGGGTGGACAACACACGGGATTCGTCACTACCTCCAGGTACAGGAATATTAACCTGTTTCCCATCGACTACGGCTTTCGCCCTCGCCTTAGGGGCCGACTAACCCTGCGCAGATTAGCTTTACGCAGGAACCCTTGGTCTTTCGGCGAGAGGGTCTCTCACCCTCTTTATCGCTACTCATGTCAGCATTCTCACTTCTGATACCTCCAAGTGCCCTCGCGGGTCACCCTTCACAGGCTTACAGAACGCTCCGCTACCACGCACATAAATGTGCATCCGCAGCTTCGGTGTATGGCTTTAGCCCCGGTACATTTTCGGCGCAAGAGCGCTTGACCAGTGAGCTGTTACGCTTTCTTTAAATGATGGCTGCTTCTAAGCCAACATCCTGGTTGTCTATGCACTCTCACATCCTTTCCCACTTAGCCATAACTTAGGGACCTTAGCTGGCGGTCAGGGCTGTTTCCCTTTCCACTACGGACCTTAGCACCCGTAGTGTGTCTGCCAGATATTACTCATCGGTATTCGGAGTTTGGTTAGGTTTGGTAAGTCGGTGAGACCCCCTAGCCCATCCAGTGCTCTACCCCCGATGGTATTCATCTAACGCTCTACCTAAATAGATTTCGCGGAGAACCAGCTATTTCCGAGTTTGATTGGCCTTTCACCCCTAGGCACAAGTCATCCCCGCCTTTTTCAACAGGCGTGGGTTCGGTCCTCCAGTGCATGTTACTGCACCTTCAACCTGCTCATACCTAGATCACTCGGTTTCGGGTCTAATCCAACAAACTTAGTCGCCCTATTAAGACTCGCTTTCGCTACGCCTACACCTAACGGTTTAAGCTTGCTTGCTAGATTAAGTCGCTGACCCATTATACAAAAGGTACGCTGTCACCCAGGACGAACCTTGGGCTCCAACTGTTTGTAGGCATCCAGTTTCAGGAACTGTTTCACTCCCCTCGTCGGGGTGCTTTTCACCTTTCCCTCACGGTACTTGTTCACTATCGGTCGATAAGGAGTACTTAGGCTTGGAGGATGGTCCCCCCATGTTCAGACAGGATTTCACGTGTCCCGCCCTACTCGAGGACTAAAGTTCGAATTACCCGTACGGGGCTATCACCCACTATGGCCTGCCTTTCCAAGCAGTTCCGGTTGTCTCACTAAAGCCACTGGCCTGGTTCCCGTTCGCTCGCCACTACTAAGGAAGTCTCAATTGATGTCCTTTCCTCTGGGTACTTAGATGTTTCAGTTCCCCAGGTTCGCCTCATTACCCTATGTATTCAGATAATGATGACCCTTGCGGGCCGGGTTTCCCCATTCGGATATCCATGGATCAAAGCTTGTTCGCAGCTCCCCATGGCTTAACGCAGCGTACCACGTCCTTCATCGCCTCTTATCGCCAAGGCATCCACTAAATGCCCTTCTTACGCTTGATTACTCTCATTACCAATGCCCACCCCAGGGTCGTGCAGATCCTGGGACGTAACATCAGTCAAATGCGGTTAGATCAGAATTGATTGTCTTAGGATATGCCCTGACCATGAACCTTTCTTCCACATGCGCCTTAGCATGTTTCCAATCGGATCGGCTTGGCCTCGACCATCCACCTTTTGACACGCCGTATAACCAACGTCCGAAGACGACGGTCATAACTGTTGGCATGTCATCGAGCAGCGGCTCGGACATATCCC